>JABTTW010000001.1:0-2400000 GCA_015075745.1 Planctomycetia bacterium | reverse complement strand
CCTTTTCAATGACCATTTCGGCGACCTGTACGTGCCGGCTGGCGGGCTCGTCGAAGGTCGACGAGACGACCTCGGCCTTGGTGTGCCGCTGCATTTCCGTCACTTCCTCGGGCCGCTCATCGACGAGAAGGATGATGACGTAGGCGTCGGGATGGTTGGTGGTGATGGCGTTGGCCATCTTCTGCAACAGCACGGTCTTGCCGGTGCGCGGCGGAGCGACGATGAGCATGCGCTGGCCGAAGCCGATCGGCGTGGCGATGTCAATGACGCGCATATTGATTTCGTCGGGGCTCGTTTCCAGGACGATGCGCCGATTCGGGTGATGCGGCGTCAGGTCTTCGAAGACGGCCTTCTCGGTAACCTTGTCGGGCTCCTCGAAGCAGATGGCCTCGACGCGGAGGAGGGCGAAGTATTTTTCCGACTCCTTGGGGGGACGAATCTGCCCGGCGATGATGTGGCCGCTGCGCAGGCCGAAGCGTCGAATCTGCGAGGGGCTGATGTAGATGTCGTCGGGGCAGGGGATGTAGTTGTATTCGGGGCTGCGGAGGAAGCCGAAGCCGTCGGGGAGGATTTCGAGAACGCCCTCGCCGTACATGAGGCCGTTCTTGTTGATGCGCTCCTTGAGGATCTTGAAGATGAGCTCCTGCTTCTTCAGGGCGGCATAATCAACGACGCCCTCTTCCTTGGCGACTTCGTGAAGCTCGGGGATGCCCATGCGCTGGAGGTCGGTGATGTGCAGATCGCCGCGCTTGATCTTTTCGTAGCGATCGTGGGTTTCCTTGTCGAAGCCGGCCGGCGGCGGCGACGAGCGGTGTTCCTGCTCGGCTGTGGCGGAGGCGGCGATGGGCGCCGCGACGGGGGCGGCGACTGGGGCGGAAACCGGGGCCTCGTCCTCGACGCCTGCGCCGAAATCGTCGGTATCGGGGGAAACGACAATGACTTCGTCATCGTCATTATCATCTACTCGGGGCCGCCTTGCCGCTGCCGCGGGCGCCGGTCGTCGGGTCTTCTGCTGGTAGGGTCGTTTGCCTTGTGGTTTAGGCATGATTGTGGCCTCCGATTCGAGAATGGTCATGTAGCATGTGTTGTGTACCTATTGAGCGTGTATCTTTTGAAAAACAGACTATTGAAAAATTAACTGATGGTTTTGGGACCGACTGATCGCGGGGCAAATGTGTATCCGACCTGTCGGTTGGCGGCCTATGGCTGACTGGGACTCGACTCCGATACGATTTGATCGTGAATGCGTTCGACCTGCAACCGCAGGTCCGCGAGGCTGGAGTTGTTCTTACAAATATAATCGGCCCTGGCTCGCTTCATGTCCAGGGGTTGGTGAAGTTTTTCTCTTCTTTGCAGCTCTCCGTCCGGCCAGTGCCGAGTCTGCCTGGTCCGGGCGATGCGATCTTCCAGCGGGGTATCCACAAATATCACCGCGTCGCAGGTGAGATCAAGGTCGGACTCGTAAAGCAGCGGACTGTCCAGGACAATCATATTGATGCGCGGTTGCGCCTCGTAGGCCTCGATGAGGCATTGACGTCGCACGTCGATGCGAGGGTGAATCAGCGCCTCTAATCTGTGGCGCTGCGTCGGATCAGCAAAGACGATGGCCCCAATCTTCTTTCGATCTACGGTACCATCTGCGGCCAAAATCTGGCCGCCCCACCATTGCACCAGTGTCTCTTGAACATCAGGATGGTTAAGCTCGCGATGACTCAGCTCGTCGGAATCGATCACCGCCGCGCCGAGTTCGCTCAGGATTTTGGCAACACTACTCTTGCCTGAGCCGATTCCGCCGGCCAAGCCGACGATCGGTTTGCCGGATCCCGATCTACTATTCTTGTGAGCCGTGAGACGATCTCCGATCAACTCCTAAACCGGCACACATTCTCGTCCCGATGGACGCTTATTCGGAGGCACATCTGGGTGCCCGATTAACAAAAGGCTCAGGAATCGCTTGAGCGTAAACTGCTTGCCCAAGCCCGAAATGATCATATCCCTTGGAAATTTCGTGTCTGTTGAGGACCGCGAACTGTGTGCGAAAAGCGGATTATGCCCCAAGAAACGCGACTACTGATGGTATTATATCGCGTGTCCGAGGGCTTGTCACGTTTTTTTTTAGGGTCTTTGAGACTCCTTACAACTGCCCAACTCTTCGAAATTTCACACTTCGGCGAGGGGAACGGATCATGGGGATTCTAGTGCCGGGCCAGAAGTTGGGCTGCCCGGTTAAATACGCCATCGTCGAATCCCAGGGCCCGCTTGAGTTGAAGGTCCTTTTCAATCCACGAGGGGATCGCGGCAATGCGACGGCGCGTGTCCCGATCCAGTACGCGCCAAAATGGCCATGTGAGCACGGGGATGGGATAGTCGCTGCCCCATACGAGCTTCCGGTGGGCCTGGGGGCTGGCCGCAAGACGGCGGAGCCAGCCGGTCCGGCCAAATGCCGCGAGGGCGGAGATATCCGCATAGATCGGCTCCGCGGAGAATTCCCCCAGCAGCGCGGACATAAGCGCATGAAACCCGGCGGAACTTTGCCATGGGAAGGAGGGGGTCGCCGCGTGAGCGACGATCACGCAGGGCAATGCGTCCTCGCGGCGAAGGGCACGCAGTGTGTCGAGCATGGGCCCCGGATGCTCAAACTCCATGTGCTGCCGGGAGAGCGACATCTCGCCGCCGTAGTGAATCAACATCGGGACGTTCAGTCGCGCGGCAGCCCGAAGAAACGCGACGGTGCGGGGGTCTTCAGCGCGGATGTTCTGGTGAATGGGCAGCCACTTGATGAGAACGGCCCCGGCCGCCGCGACTTCCGCGAGCATCTCAATCGCTCCTGGGCGATAGGGATGGATCGAAGCGCCGAACATGTAGCGGTCCGGTCGGGCAACGCACATCGCTTTGACGAGACTGTTTGAAGTGTACAGATCGCTGCCGCGGCGCTCCCCTTTTTCGGCGGCGCCCAGGGCCTGGCCCTCGTCGGTGCGATATTCATCGAAGGCGAGCAGCACCAGCCGATCGACGCTCGGCATGTTCGACCAGTGCATTTCGTTGACTGCCTCGATCCGCTGATCGAGGGCGTCACCGCGCGGCAGGGCCGGGTCAATCTTCATCCACCGCTTGACGAAGAACCACGCCGGACGACGCAGCAGCCGGGGAGACAGAAAGCTGTCATAACCGGGCGAGCCTTCCGCGCCATGGGCCTCGAATGAGAATCGCGGGATGGACGAGTCAACCCGGCGTGCGGAGAGGCCGGCATGGCAATGGACGTCGATGACCATGACAATGATTATGAATGGGCAATCAACGGCTGAGAATGGGTAATCCGGAAATCCGCGTGGGATTGCGGTTGCACCGGCTCCGCCGAATTGTGGCTATAACGTTTAGTCGTGAATCGGTTTGACTGCGATTTGGCGATCATCGGCTCGGGCTTCGGCGGATCGGTCTGCGCGCTGCGTGCGGCGGAGGCACGACAGCGGGTGATCGTGCTGGAGCGCGGCCGCCGAATGGACGAAAACGCCTACGCGGCGATCGCCGACGGTCTTTTGCCGCTGGTTCATTCGACCCACCGGACCGGGCTGGTCGAAGTCCCGAAGATCGCCGGACTGCTTTGCCTGGCTGGATGCGCCGTGGGCGGCGGGTCGCATGTCTATACGGCCGTCACCGTTCGCGCGCCGGATGAAATCTTCGACCGCGGCTGGCCAAGCGACATCAACGCGGCAAAATTGGCGGGCTATTTCGATCGGGTTGAGCGGATCATTGACCCGGCGCCTGTGCCGATTGCATTGCCGCGCACGACGACACTCGAGCGGATCGGCGCGGCGATCGGATCGAAGGTGACGCGGCTGCCGCTCTCGATTCGCTGGCAAAGCGAAAGCGCCGCCCCCGCCGCGCGGGGTGACGAACTCGACACGAGAAAACGAATTGTCTCCTGGCTTCGCGGCGGGACATTGGCCCCGAAGCGGACGCTCGATGCGACCTATCTTGCAAAGGCCCAGCAGGCCGGCGCGGAAGTTCGCTCGATGCATGAGGCGAGCTCGATCATCTCGGAGGGCGACGGCTATCGCATTGAGTATTTGAATCGCAGTGACGCGGGAACAATCCCCGGTGCGATTCGCGCGCGGCAAGTGGTCATCGCGGCCGGCACACTGGGGACGATTCGCCTGCTCTTTAAGTGCCGAGATGAGCTGCGGTCACTGGCGGGGTTGAGTGATCTTTTGGGGCGTCGCTTCTTCACCAATGGCGACCTGGGCGGCGTACTTGTGAATCCTCTCGATGGCGCGCCGGCGGACGACGGGCCCCCGACGACTGCATGGATCGATCACTGGGACAGCGACCGGCTCTATGTGATGGAGCTCGGGCGATTGCCGCTGCCGCCGATGTTAGATCGTGTCCTGGGATGGCTGAGCCCGGCGGTCGGCGCCGGGCGCGATGGGCATTGGGCCTTCGGCGTGATGGGGTTCGACGAGACGGAACATCAGATCATCAGAAAACTCAATGGCGGATTCGCCTGCATCAGACATGAGCGGGTGCAATCGGTCTTCAGTGATCGGGCACAAGAGAGACTGCGCGAGCTTGCGGCGGCAACGGGCGGGCGACTTGTTATGCCGCCGAGATGGTTTCTCGACCGGTTCGCCGTCACGGTGCATCCATTGGGCGGGGCGGCGATGGCGGATTCTCCCGAACAAGGCGTGACAGATTCGCACGGGGAGGTGTTTGGCTGTCCAGGCCTGTTTGTCGCCGATGGAAGCCTGTTGCCGACGCCGATCGGGCGTCCGCCCTCCATGACCATCGCGGCCCTCGCGGAACGGGTCGCCGAGCGCGTGAATCAAAGATGCTGAAGAGCGAGACAGACAAGACGCTGCCGATTTTTGAAGCGTTTCCTCGCCTGGCGGAATCGGTGCCGTGGCGATCCATCGCATCGTGGCCGACGCCGATACAAAGGGCCGAGCGATTGGGCGCGGCTCACGGGCTTTCACAACTTTTCATCAAGCGCGAGGACCTGAGCCACCCCATCGTCGGCGGCAACAAGCTGCGCGGGCTCGAGTTCCTCCTGGCCGACATGGTAGCTCGTGGAGCGACGCGCATTGTGACGCTCAGTTCCGTGGGAAGTCATCACATCGCCCGAACGGCGTATCATGCGAAACAACTGGGCATCGACACGACGGCGGTCGTCGTTGACCAGCCGCGAGCCTGCTACGTTTGCGCGAATCTGGGGCTTGGGCTTTCATCCGGTGCGCGGTATGTCCTCGCGGATTACGCGTCGGCATTGCCACGACTTGTTTTCGAACGGCTTCGACCGCTGAATCGGCGAGCCGGCAAGCCGCCGTACTACATCGCGCCGGGCGGAACGAACAGTCTTGCGTGCATCGGCCACGTAAATGCGGCGTTCGAACTTCAACGGCAGATCGAGCGCGACGAAATGTCTGAACCGGATTTTATTTATGTGCCCATGGGAAGCCTGGGTACGGCGGCGGGATTGGTCCTGGGCTGCAAGCTGGCGGGCCTGCGGGCCAGGGTCGTAGGGATCGTGGTATCGCATCGTTGGTACTGCACGCGCGGCAGAACATTGCGGCTTGCGCGGCGGACCCTGCGGCGGTTGCGCCGATACGACCCGACGATCCCCAGTGCGCGACTAAATTCAGAAGGCGTTGAGATTGTCGGCCGGGATTTGGGCAAAGGCTATGGCGAGTTTACGCCGGAGGCCGCGAGGGCCGCGGCGGAACTTCATGCGCTGGAGGGCGTCATTACTGACGGCACCTACGCGGCCAAGGCGCTGTCGGGAATGTTCGGGTTCATTCGCGATCGCGCGCTTAATCACAAAGTTCATTTATTCTGGAACACATATCACCATCTTCAAGGCCTTGAGAGGGCAGAAATTCGACGCGAAGTTGTTCCCGCGCGATTGCGGGCGTATTTCGATCTGCCGGTTCAGCCGCTCGACGACCAGTTCCCGCGACCGGTTCACTAATCCCCAATTTTCTCGGCCGCACATTTCCGGCCATGTGGCAGCGTCCCAATCAATCCAGCGCGTCCGATACACTCGCCCGAGATGCGAGGGCGCGGTTCGCGACGACCCACCAGGGCCTTCCGTAACGCTCGGGACATCCAGAACTTCAGTAAGAGGTCTCGCGGCCCGAAAGTCCATGTAGAAGAGCGCCTTTTCGCCCTCCGGCATCGCGACGCAAATGCCCGGGCTGCGCTCGTGCCAGGGGGAAGCCGCCCATGGATGTCAGGTTCGTAAATGCCTTCGTTGGATCGATCGTCAATGTCTTCAAGACGATGGTTCATGCGGATGTCGAGGTCGGAAGGCCGGTTCTAAAGCAGAATGGCGGCCCCTCGGCGGAAGTGTCAGGCATCATCGGACTATCCGGCGACGTGCAGGGGTGTGTGGTTTTGAGTTTCCCCGGGTCCGTTGCCGAGCAGGCGGCGTCGAAATTCGCGGGGGCTGATTTGACGACTCAGCACCCCGATTTCACCGATGCGATCGGCGAGTTGGCAAACATGGTCGCGGGTAACGCCAGAAAGGGTTTCGTGGGTTACAACACAAAAATCTCGCTGCCGAGCGTCGTCGTCGGCAGCAACCACGCGGAGCCTCAATCGAAGGCGTCGCCATTTATCACTATCCCTTGTGAGACGGAGTTCGGCCGATTCGAAGTCGAGATCGCCCTGGCCACCGTCTCATCCCCGGCCGGTTCTGCCGTCCGGGCCACAGCAGGAGCCGGCGCATGAAAATCTTATTGGTCGACGATTCGCGGACCATTCGGAACATCCAGAAGAACACGCTCAAATCGCTGGGCTACGTTGACATTCTGGAAGCCTCGGACGGCGTAGAAGCGCTCAACTTCCTTTCGAAGGAGCGGCCGGGGCTGATTCTGATGGATTGGAACATGCCCAACATGGACGGCATCGCCCTGATCAAAAAAGTCCGCGAAGCCGACAAGAACCTGCCCATCATCATGGTGACCACGGAGGCGGAAAAGTCGCGGGTCATCGAGGCCGTGAAGGCAGGCGTGAACAACTATGTCGTCAAGCCGTTCACCGCGGATACGCTCGCGGAGAAAATTAAACAAACCCTGTCCAAGGTGGCTGCCGCGGCAGCGTCGTAACCGGAGCGCCAGGGCCGAGAGTTGAGCAACGATATGTCGAGCCAACAAGCTGCAGCGAAGGCCGTCAACGTACGAATCGACGACGCAACCGCGAAGCGCATCCTGAGCAAGCTGGATGATCTTCGGGCCAACAGCGCCGACGCGGATCGCCGCGCCCACGAGCGATTCTCATTTCACAAGACGTGTTTGATCGAACTGACTCAACCCAGCGGAACCGTGATGTCCATAAAGGCCCCCGTGGGAGACCTGAGCCGCGGCGGAATGGCGTTTCTTTACCACGGATTTATCCACGTGGGGACCAAGGGCCGGGTGCAACTCGTCACGACGCGCAACAGTTGGCAATTTGTCGATGGGACCGTCGTCCGGTGCGAGTACGTCGAGGGCGGTATCCACCTGGTCTGCATGCAGTTCAAGCACGCCATCGACATTTCCAGTTTCTGCTGCAACACCACCCCCAAGCGCATCCTGATGGTGGACGACGACGCCGGCATGCGAAAACTGGTGGGGGTGCACCTCAAGCAACTGAATGTCGAAATCACCGAGGCGGAGAACGGCGAAGAAGCGATCGCGGCGGTTGGGGCGGGCGCCTTCGACGTGATTCTCATGGACATCGAAATGCCGAAGCTCGACGGGGTCGCCGCCATCAAGCAATTGCGGGAAAGCGGATATGGCGGAAACACCATTGCACTAACCGCACTCAGTGCCGAGGGCGACCGTGAGCGCCTGCTCCAGGCGGGTTTCGATCAGTATCTTGCCAAGCCCGTGACGCGTGAGTCTTTGACTCAGGCACTTGTGGAAATCGAAGACGAACCGCTCTTCAGTACGATGGCCGACAATGAAGAGATGCTTGAGTTGATCAATCAGTTCGTGGACGGTTTGGCGCCGTTGGTTTCTGAATTGGAAAAGGCAACGGCGAAAGGCGAGACCGACGCGATGAAACGAATCGTGCGAAGCCTCAAGGGCCAGGCCGGCAGCTACGGATTCGAGCCGATCTCAAAACTGGCCCAGGATGTCGAATCGCTCCTTGCGGCCGATACGCCCCCAGCCTCCATGGCGAAGACCACCCGCGAACTGATCCGCATGTGTCGCATGGCGCGAAAGCCGTCCTAAACCGGCAACCCGCTCTCAACTACCGCGGAGCTTTTCCATTTCCCGGCGGGCCGTGTCGGCGTGCTCGGATTCCGGGTATTTCGAGACGATCTTTTCGTAGTAACGCATGGCGTCGTTTTCCGCGCCGTTCTTGGCTAATACGCGGGCCATGTCCAGCCAGCGACTCGCATTCCGATCCGCTTCTTCGGCGCGAATGCTCGCCATGACGGCGGTGCTGCCCTTGATCGACTTGACCTTGGCCTTCGCGGTCTTGGCGACCTTTGTACCCTTATAATCCTTGACAATCTTCTGGTACGCCTTCAGGGCCTTGGCGTATTTCTTCTGCTTATAGAGCTTGCCCGCCTTGGCGAGGGCCAGTTTGCCCGCCTCTTCGGCCAGCAGTCCCGCTCCGCGCGGCTTCTTCTTCTTGAGCAGATCTTCGATGGCCTTGTCAGCCTCCATCGGATGCCCGATCCATGCAATCTTGCCGTCCGGATCCACGAGAAAAGCAGTGGGGTATCCCTGAATGCCAAAGGCGTCGCGCGTGGCCTTTGCGTCGCTGCCGACGATGTAAGGGATCTTGTGCTGAGAGACATAAGGCGCTACGGCGCTTGAGGCCTCATATGAAAGGGCGACCAGTATGACACCCTTGTCTTCGAATTTCTTTTGCATCTGAACCAGATGCGGAATGCCTGAACGGCAAGGCCCTCACCATGTGGCCCAGAATTCGACCATGACGATCTGCCCCTTGAGGTGGGCGGGAGTCAGGCTCTTGATTCCCTTGGGCAGGTTGTACCACGACCCGGCGGAGACCGCCGGCGATTTGTCGCCGATCTGCACGCCCGCCATAACCGGTGCGGTCAGCCCGGCGGCGAGGATCGAGAGCATTGCTAGGTGTCTTCGCATACGCCCATACTCCTTTCGATGACGGCCTCAAAGTGGGGCGGCGCTTCGGCAGGCTTCGGACGAAGCATGGCCCATGCACGGATTATACAAGCGAAGCCCCGCGAAAGGGAAGTGGGCCCACAAGGGCCGGATGTGAGGCTAGTCGGTCGTGGCGGCGCATCCGGACGGGGCCGGGGCGAGGCTGCCGGCCACCCCTGGCTTCTTATTCTTCGCGACTGCGGTGGGGCTCATTTCGAATTGGTCCAGCAGCCTGGTCGCGCGACCGCACGCCGCATCCAATTCCGCGGTTTGACGTGCCGCACGCTCGATCCGCAGGTCCAGATCGCGAACTTTGTCGCTCCGCTCTTCGGTGTGACGGGACTCCTCCGCGCTCAGGGCTTCGCGCAGGTTTTCGGCCTGCTGATAAAGCGTCACAAGCCGCCTTCGCTGGGCCCGGGTATAGACCGCGAGAACACGGGCAAACCGCGCGGGGTCGGCCTCGGAAAGCCGGTCGGACACCGCCTCCGGCGTCTCTGTGCCCAGTGCGCACATGATCTGTCGGCAGAACTCCTGAATCGTCGGCCCGGTGTCGCGGGCGGCGCGCATCGCGTCTCGCTCTTCCAGTTCGTCCAGCCGTCGACGGCATTGCTTGAGCGCTTGGAATTGCAGCAAGGTCATCGCGGCGACAATGGAGGAAATGAGAATCGCGCAGCCGGCCCCCAGCCAGGCGTCCGCGCCGAGCCCATCCAATCCCTCAACCAGGCCGTGCCATGTTTCCGGTGAATCACCCACGTCCACACAATCGGCCCGATCGTGCGGCGATGTTTGTTATAGACCATTGATCGGCCCCGGTTCGATCAGCGCCCCGCGGATATCGGTATCGGGTGCGGAGGCGCAAGAGGTGCCGCCCGGAAATAACGCGGCTGCCTCGCGGCCTAATCGCGCGGGACTACGGCGTCGGCCTCGATCTCAATCAGCATGGCGGGATCGATCAGTGACTTCACTTCGACCATCGTCGTCGCAGGCGGATGGTCGCCGCAGAAATCTCGATGGGCCCGGCCGAACTCTTCCCAGCGGGAGATATCGGTGACGAACATGCGCGTGCGAACGAGGTTCGCCGGAGTTGCGCCAAGGTCGGCGAGCGCCTTTTTGATGATCTCAAAACAACGCGCGGCCTGAGCGTACGCATCGCCCGGCGCGAAGACGGCGCCATCGGGTCCAATCGGCGCCGTGCCGGTGACGTAAATATGATGGTCGGCGCGGATGGCCCTGCAGTAGCCGACCCTGCCCTCCCAAACCGCCTTTGAGAACACCCTCGTCACTGGCATCGCAATACCTCGATCGCCTGATTCGCCTACGGACCGTTTACCCTATTCACGTCACGAACTGTTCGCGAGTTCTATGACGTAGCTGTAGCCGTGCCTGGCGAAACCCAGAGACTCGTAGAATCTATGCGCCTCAATCCGCTTCGCGTTCGTCGACAAGGCCAGCTTGTAACAGCCCCGGGCCCTGGCCATGTCCATTGCCGCCGCCATCATGGCCTTTCCGATCGCGCGGCCCCGGCATAGGGTGTCCACGATCACGTCATCCACGATCGCAGCCTTGGCCCCCATGTGCAGAATTTTCTCGGCGATGAGCAATGTGAAGGTGCCGACGATCCGGCCATCGATGAGCGCGACATACAGGCGGTAATCCGGATAGCTCCGCATCTGCCGCAACCGCTCGACGGCGTCCTGAAGGCGCAGGGCATGGCCGTCGTCGAAGTCCGGCAGGGCATAAAGCCGAAGCACCTCCGGCAAATCGGATTCGTCGGCCTCGCGTATCTCAACACCGCTCATCGGGCTGGAATTATCCGGCCGGGACGGTGTCGCGGCAACGCCGGGCGACCGCGAAGGGCCGGCGCCTATACTCACCCGTCGCCATTCCGCGTTGATTGGAAACGGCTTCAATCATCGGATTGACGGTATCATTTATTGAAGGCTGCGAGCAAGCGAGCCGGAAAGGACCCGCACGATATGGCCCACGCACTTTTTGAGTCAGGAATTGCCGCCCTTGAATTCGCCCGAAAAGCCACACACGGTCTCTTCGAAGATATTCCTGATAACAAGGTTTGCCACCAGCCGGTCCCCGGGGCCAATCACGCCTTGTGGATCCTGGGCCATCTGGCCTGCACCGACGAATTCTTCATGAACAAAATCGGAGGAAAGCCGCTCAATCGATTTGAAACGTGGAACGGCATCTTCTTCATGAAGTCGACCCCGACGCCCAATGTGTCGGACTATCCGCCGGTGTCGGAAGTCAAGCAGGTGCTGGACGAGAACCGCCAGCGATTTCTCCAGTGGGTCGATTCGATGAATGAGGCGGACGCTCGCATGGCGCTGCCCGAGGACCTGAAGACCTTCGCTCCAAACAGGGCGACGCTGCTTTCGACGATGGCATGGCACGAAGGCTTGCACGCCGGGCAGCTCACGGTCATCCGTAAGAGTCTGGGAATCAGCCCCAAGTTCGGTTAGCGCAATTTCCGCCCCACAGGCCGAGATCGTCCATCGCTCCGAATGTGCCAGGCATTTCGAGGCCTTGCTGCCCCGGGCTTTCGCCGCGCTGCGACTGCTGAAGCGGCGATAGCGGATGGCGCGGCAGACCGGAGGATGCAGGGCGGCAATCACCTCGTTGCGTTCACGTTGGAGGTAGCCTCATCCCGTCTGCCCAGAACGGTGATCATCACGAGCGTTGGGCATATACACAGGGTAAGGTCCAGTGCGAGATTCGAGGCGAACAGGTGCCGGTCGATTTCGTAAAGTCCGTCGCCGAGCGTTGACGCGCACAGTTCCAACCCTGAGATCAGGGTGAATAGCAGGCCAAGAAATGCCCAGGACCTAATCGACAGGCGCTTCGGAACAATACATGACACACCAAATCCGACGATCAGAATTCCCAGTAGGAGCAGAAGCCCATCGCCTCGTGGGATCACGGCGCGGCGCAATCGGCTCCAGACGTGTATGCCGGAGGGGATGGATCGATAGTCCACCGCACCCTGGGCACGCATGCCGAGATAATCCATCTCGATATTTCCCGCGTGCATCGCCGCCTCGCGCAGCAGACTGATCAGCGCCGTCGGCTCACGCATCGAGATGCGAAACGTGGACCTGTGAGCCAGACGTGCGCCCAGTTGGCCGATGAGCACGCCCGCCTCGTTGCTGTAGGCCGGAAGGCCGATCAGTGCGACGCTTTCCTCAGGCAGGCCTTCGGCCCTTAGCTGCGCTGTCGGATCATGGCAATGCCCGAGAATGCCAAAATAGAGCGAGTGATAGGCGTTGTTGCGGCGAGATGGTCGGTGGCCGTTGAGCCAGAATGTGGCCGGCATCGCCCCGACGATAACACAGATGGAAACCGCCAGCCCCGCCCGTTCGTACCGGCCGCGCGGACGAATCCGGAAGGCGTGGACAACGATAAGCACCAGCAGCAGTGGGCCCACAAACCCATGCTGTACCTTCGCCGTGGCGAACAGACACGCCGCCGCCGCGAGGATCGGCATCCTCTCAAAACGAATCGATCCTCCGCAGACGAAAACGGACGCCGAGAACAGGCACACCAGGAATACGAATGAGCCTCCCTCCTGGAAGTACGAGTTTATGAAGCTGCCGTAACAAACCTCCGAAAGCACCAATGCCGACGCGAGGATCATGGGCACCACACTCATCAGCAGCCTCCCCGAACAGGCCGATTTTCGGGCGCTCCAAAGTACGAGGCCATATGCACCCATCAATACCAAACAAGCAATCGCGCCGGACATGCGAAGGCTGACAACATCGTCACCCAATAGGATTCGGCTCAGGAATTTACCGCCGAGCCAGAACAGGACCGTGCTGCCGAAGTACCGCGCATCTTCGATCTTTGCCGGATCCCAGTAGGGAATCCACCATTGAAAGAACCGATCCTCCTGCAACCGTTGATCCGGCGGCGGCCAGTTCGCAATAAAACCGTAGGGCTTGTCGGCGAAGGGGGCCATAAATCGCCCATAGTCACCGTTATCCGCGCGACCAAAGGCCGAGTTGATGATCAATGAGAAGCTGAGCCATGCGATGCCGAATGCGCATGCCCCGACAAAAATGAACTGGGGCACGGAACCTGGGCCGAGCGCCGGTTGACCGGCCGTCGAGATCAACCGCGAGACTCCGACAGGTGCCCCGGGCGTCCCGTCGGAGTGCAATGGCGAAGTCATCGACATTTCAGAGGCCCGCTTTGATTCCCCTGACGAGGGCTGTGGCCCTACGACCGCGCCGCCGTTGCTTTGGATGACGGCTCGGCCGACCGGTTCAGGGCCGACTCCTTGCCCGCCGCCGGAGTAACAAAATGGCATGCGTCTCCGAATAAATCGCGGCGCATGACGACGCCGAGCGGCATGGTGTAGTAGTTGTGGATGTAGGCGGCGTACTCCGCGATCGCCTGCGCCCATGTGCGGCCGCCGTCCTCGGCCTTGCGGAGGGCGAAGTACACGCCGTCTATCTGACCGTGGTGGCGCGTATAGATATCGGCTGAGAGGATTTCCTCCGCCGAAGCGCGGACGAACATCGGGTCCAGCTTCTCCGCGTGAAAGACTACCCGATGCAGGTGCTCGATGGTCCGCACAATGCGATGGAGGAAGTCGTGCGCGTGAATCGCCTCAAGGAGCCGGGCCTGTTCGTTCTTGTCAATTCGGGGCATGTGCCGAAAACTCGATTGGGTGTTGCGTCGAGGCGATAAACATCGTGCCGGGGAAGGCCGATAAGGGCCGCCTTCAGGAGACCCATGATAGGTCATTTGGTGCGACCGAGCAACCGACCCGGCGGGGGCGATCAGGCGCAAGCCTCGATTTCGCCGCAACTTGCACGAGCCTTTGTTTGACGACAATTCGCTGAATGCGTAGACTAAAACGCCCTCAAGCGTCGTTTTGGGATTCGCGATTGCGTCGACGAGGCTCAAGTGCCGCCAGTGTGTCGCCGAACACCTCGGATCGGCGTCGATGCTGCTATTTACGTCTTCGATTCGCCGCCGGATCGCGCCCCCGGGGCTGCGGCGAAGAGGGAGAATTGTGCCCCATCTGCTTGTTCTTCAGGGCCCTGACAAGGGGCTGCGGCAAAACCTGGTTGAGTCTCAGCCGCTACAACTGGGCCGGGCCAGCCCGGAGATGCCGCTGACTGACTACACCGTCTCCCGCAAGCATGCCGAGGTCCGGCCCGCCGGTCGTGGCTGGACCATCGAGGACAGCCGCAGCGCGAACGGAACCTACCTCAACGGAAAACGACTGGAGCGCCCGACGCGGCTCAAGCACGGCGATCAGATCCGGCTCGGCTCAACATTGATGATCTGGGACTCCACCGAGGAAACCGCCCTGTCCGGCGAGGCCAAGAGCCCGCTGATGTCCGACCTTGTCGATCTGGAGGCGGACCGCAATCTGACCGACGCGTCGATCATCGGCTCCGTCACAACGGCGGACGACAGCATGATTCTCGCTTCGCCGGCCGCTGCGGAGGCGGTTCGCTCGTGGCGGGTGATGTCCGCGCTGCTCCATGCCGTCGGGGCCATTCTATCGCCCCAGCAACTCGTCGAGCGCATTCTCGACCTCCTTTTTGAAGAGGTGCCCGGCGATCGGGCACTGGTGTTGATCCGCGACGAGCGCACCGGCAAGTTCGACACCCAGGTCATGCGACAGCGTGAAGGCCAGGCTGCCGGAAAGATGCGACCGAACCGAATGATCATCAGCCACGTCGTCGATCGGCGCGAGGGCATCCTTTGCTCCAACACGACGACCGACCCCCGCTTCAAGGAGGGCGAAAAAGACGAGGTCGCCTCCGGCGTCGGACTGCACTCGGTCATCTGCGTGCCGCTTGTGGCCCGTGAGACGGCGCTGGGGATTATTTATCTCGAATCGGCGATGGCTACGCACATCTACACCGAAGAGCAGCTCCGCCTCGTGGCGGCCATCGGTCAGATGGGCGGACTGGCGATCGAAGACGTGCGGCTGGTCGATCAGCGAATGCGGACGGAGCGACTGGCCGCCGTCGGCGAAACCGTGGCGGCGCTGTCTCATTACATCAAGAACATTCTTCAGGGCATGATGGGCGGAAGCGACGCGTTGCGGACCGGGCTCCAATCCAAGAACTGGGACACCGTCGACGAAGGGTGGCAGGTTGTCCGGCGGAACCTCGACAAGATCTACGGCCTGTCGGTCAACATGCTCGCCTTCGCCAAGCGCCGAGTGCCGCGACTCGCGCCGATCCAGTTGAATACGATCGTCGAGGACGTTCTCAATCTGGTCGAGCGCCGGGCATCGGACAAGAGCGTCATGCTGAAGGCCGAGCTGTCGGACCACGTCCCGCCGGTGCTCATGGATGAAGACGGCATTCATCAAGTCGCGCTGAATATCGTCGTCAACGCCATCGACGCGGTCGAGCGAGGCAGCGGCGCCGTCACCGTCCGCACATCGGTCGATACCGCGGCGGATCAAGTCACGCTCACCATCGGCGACAACGGGCCCGGAATACCGAAGGACGCTGCCTCGAAAATATTTGAGGCGTTCTACTCAACCAAGGGGCACGGCGGAACAGGGCTGGGGCTGGCGGTCGCCAAGAAGATCGTCGACGAGCACGGCGGCAAGATCGAAGTGCAATCGGCCCCGGGAGAAGGCACGCTGATTCGGGTCAAGCTGCCGATCCACTCGCCGACGGGCGTCGACAGCGCTGAGACCCATGGCCCGGCGATGCCGAGATAGCCGATCAATCGCCTCCGAATCAGCCGCCGATTAACGCTGGCTTTTCAAATTCGTTGGCTATAATGCATCTGAATTAACTCGTTGTCCCAGAGCGAGGGCCCCCTCATGTCCCTGGTCCGACACATCATCGAGCAAAAGCAGGGCGGGGTCGCGACCATTGATCGCGACGCCACGGCGCAGGACGCAGCGGAGCTGATGCACGCACGCCGGATCGGCGCGTTGGTGGTCTTGCACGACGGGAACATCATCGGCATCTTCACCGAGCGCGACCTGCTCAACCGCGTCGTCGCGGAGAAGAAGGATCCCTCCGACATCAAAGTATTCGAGGTGATGACCAAGAAGGTCGCGGTTTGCTCGCCGGACACGCCGATCGAGTCCTGCCGAGCAGCGATGACCAACAACAAGATGCGGCACCTGCCCGTCGTGAATGACGGCAAGCTGATCGGCATCATTTCCAGCGGCGACATCCTTGCCCGAGAGCTGAAGGAGCAGGAAGAAACGATCCGCTGGCTTCACGAATACATGCACGGACCGAATTAGCGCGCTACCACTCAGCTCAAGTCCATCGCCATGATGACTTTCCGATCTCGAAGATAGAGCTTCGAGCCGACCAGTGTCGGCGCGGTCCAGCTTGGGCTTTCCAATAGCTTGGTCTGGCTCAGCACGCTCATTCCCTCCAGATTGGCGGCAATGAGCATCAGGTTCCCGTCGTCGTCCAGCACGATGAGCCGCCCATCCGCGTTGATGCACTTCGGCCCGGGCGCGGCGCGATCCTGCCATGCGACTTCGCCGGTTGCCTGCTTGAATGACGTGACGCCGTGTCCCTTGCCGCCCGTCAGCACAATCACGTTATCGCCGTATGCGAGGGGACTGGTGGCCCAGCCGAATCGCAGGTAAGTCGCGCCCATGTCTTTGTAGAGATCGTGCGACCAGTTCACCTTGCCGGTGGCCGCGTCGAGGCACGTGAAGATGCCGGTGTAGCCCAGCGTAAAGAGGCGGCCGCCCACGAGCAGTGGCGTCGAATTGGGGCCGGTGCCGAATTTGGTCACCTGCTTTTCGATTCGCTTCTTGCCGGTTTCCTTGTCGATCTCATCGACTTCAAACTCGATAAACGGCGCAGCGTACTTGTGCTCCCAAAGGGTCTTGCCGCTGGCGGCATCCAGGGCCGCGATGCATTCCTGATCCTGCTCGCCGCGATACATCGCGAAAAGCGTTCGACCGTCGGAAACAATGGTGCTGAAACCGTCTCCCAACTCGCGAGACCACAGCTTCTGCGGCCCGCCCTCCGGCCACTTATCCGCGATCGGTGCGGCGCCGACAGAGAAGTCTCGGTTGGGTCCGCCCCATTGCGTCCAGCTTCCCTGTGAGCAGCCGAGCGTGACGGCGGCGAGAAGAAAAAAGGGGATTCCGATGGACCGGCGAAGGACGCTTTCGATTACGGACCCTCTCATCGCGTTGATTCCTCGCTTGGCTCGCGTGGATAAGTTTCAGGCTAATTCCGCCAACACCGCCTGGAGGTACTTCCATGACTTGGCGACGGAGTTTACATATACCAGTTCGTCCGGGCTGTGCGCGCCGGTGATGTGCGGTCCGAAAGAGACCATGTCCATCTTCCCGACGCGCTGCCCGATGATGCCGCATTCCAGGCCCGCGTGAATCGCGAGCACCTTCGGCGGATGGCCAAACAGCCGTTCGTAGACGCCCTTGCACTTGGCAAGCGTCGGCGAGTCCAGGTCAGGCTCCCATCCCGGATACTCATTGCCGATTTCAATCGTCGCACCCGCCAGAAAACCGATCGCGGCGAGTTGCCGCTTTGTCTCATCCAGGCGCGAGTTAGATGAGCTGCGGGACAGGCAACCGATCACGACATCGATCGAGCCGCCGGCGGACTTCGTTTCGATGGTCGAGACATTGTTCGACGTCTGCACCAGTTCGGGCACCTTGGGGTGCATTCCGAGGACCCCGCTCGGAAGGGCGGCGATGGCGGCAAGCAGCGCGGCGGATTGCTCGGCGCTCGCAGCCTTGTCGATCTCCGCCTTCTCCACGCGAATGCGAACCTGCGGCTCGAACGAATCAGCCTTCGCCTCCTGCTCGATCGCCGAGGCGGCCTTTTGAAGCTGTGCTGTCATGCCGCCGGGCCCGAGAAGTTCGGCGTGCGCCTCGCGCGGGATCGCGTTTCGCTTGCTCCCCCCGACGATCGACGCGATGCGCAAGCCGTCAGAGCCGATCCGCGACAACACGCGCCCCAGCAGCTTGATGGCATTGCCGCGGCCCTCGTGGATGTCCCCGCCGGAGTGCCCGCCGCGAAGCCCCTCAACGATCACGCGACAAGATTCAGCGGACTCGCCCTTGGCGGACAGGCCCAGCCGCCACGTAAGATTGGTATCGCATCCACCCGCGCAGCCGATGTAGATCGCGTCATCCTCCTCGGAATCGAGGTTGATCATCCGCCGGCCTTTGAACGATTGCGGCGTCAGGGCCTTGGCCCCGCTCATTCCGGCCTCTTCGTCGATGGTGAGCAGAATCTCAAGCGGCCCGTGAACGACGGCGGGATCGAGCGCGGCGGCCAGTGCCAGCGCAACGCCCATGCCGTTGTCCGCGCCAAGGGTCGTGCCGTCCGCGCGGACGATCGGTTCGCCGGTCTTCGGCTCCTTGTCGATCAGCAGCTTGATGCCCTCTTTGTCGAAGTCGTGGGCGGTCCCGCTGTTCTTCTCGCAGACCATGTCGAGGTGGCCCTGAAGGACTGTGATCGGAGCGGACTCGTGCCCCTTCGTTGCGGGCACGTCGATGATAAGGTTGCCGATCTGCTCTTCGCGGACCTTGAGGCCCTTCGACTCGGCAAATTGTTTGACGTGCGCACGGATGCGCTCCTCCTGCTTGGAGGGTCGCGGAACCGCGGCCATCCCCGCGAAAATCTGCCATACGAGAGAAGGCTGAAGGGACTCGATGGATTGGGCCATCTCTATTTTGCTCCTTCCGATGTTGCCGGGCTGGGACGAATCGCCGTCCCCCGCCCATGCGATGCAGTTACCCATGGTATACCCGAAGTGTCGTGCGTGAAACCGGCGCTCGACGTTGCCCGATTCTTGGATTGGGTCGGGAAATATCCCTCCGGCCGTACGATGAGCTAAGATAATCCAGACGGAGAACCGCAGATCATGGCGGATGAGCAGGCCGGACTGGTCACGCAGATGCTGAAGCAGGTCAGCGCGGGCGATCCGCGCGCTTCTTCGGAACTGCTGCCATTGGTCTATGCCGAGCTTCGCAAGCTGGCCCAATCTCGTATGACGAAAACGCCACCGGGCAACACCCTTCAGCCGACCGCGCTGGTGCATGAGGCGTACATGCGCATGGTCGGCAGCGATGCGCCGTCGTGGAACAGTCGCGGCCACTTCTTCGCGGCTGCTGCACAAGCCATGCGCCAGATTCTCGTTGAGCAGGTGCGAAGAAAAGCCAGCCTGAAGCGCGGAGGGGAATTCGACCGCGTCGCCGTGGATCCCGGAGAACTGGCGATCGCCGAGCCTTCGGAAGACATTCTCGCGCTCGACGAGGCCCTCAAGGAACTGGAGAAGCGCGACCCGCGAAAGGCGCAGCTCGTCAATCTTCGATTCTTCGCCGGCCTGACAACGGAAGAGGCGGCGGCGGCCCTGGGGATCTCCGTTCCCACCGCGGAGCGGGATTGGCGATTCGTCAAAGCACTGCTGCACTCCCAACTATCGGAAACAGACTCCGGGCCCCGGAAATGAGCCCATGCTGAGCGGCGAGAAATTTTCACGAGCCGAAGAGATTTTTCAGGCGGTTGTCACGCTGCCTGTACCTGATCGGGCATCGGCGCTCGCGGCGCAGTGCGCAGGCGATGAAGAGCTCCGCGCCTTCGTCGAGGGTCTCCTTCGCAGCGACGCCGACGGAACCAAGAGCTTCCTGGAAACGCCGGCTCTCCGGGTCGAGTCGTCGACGGCCGCGCAAGCCGACGAACTCCCCAGGCGCATCGGCCGCTACGAGATCATTCAGAAAATCGGCGAAGGCGGCATGGGCGTCGTTTACGAGGCGCGCCAGGAAAACCCCGGCAGAACCGTCGCCCTGAAGGTCATCGCCCCGGGTCTGGGTTCGCGCCAGGTGCTGCGCCGCTTTCAGCTTGAAGCCGAAATCCTCGGCCACCTCCAGCATCCCGGCATCGCCCATGTCTATGAAGCGGGCGTCTCCGAGGTGCAAACCGCCTCCGGCTTCACGGTCACGCAGCCTTATCTTGCCATGGAGCTTATCCATGGGCGCCCGCTGCTGGAGCATGTCAACGCCTGCCATCTCGGGACGCGCGAACGAATCGAGATGCTCGCGCGGATCGCCGATGCCGTTCACCATGCCCACCAGCGCGGGGTCATTCATCGCGACCTGAAGCCGGCGAACATTCTCGTCGGGGCCGCGGAGACTCCGGTCAGCAAGTCGGGCGCAACGTCGGCCGGCACGCGCAATGAGGCGATCGGCCAGCCCAAGATTCTCGACTTCGGCGTTGCCCGGGCGACCGATTCGGACATTCACGCCGTCACATTGCAGACCGACGTCGGCCAGTTGATCGGAACCGTGCCGTACATGAGCCCGGAACAGGTCGCCGGTGATCCGTCGCAGTTGGACATGCGCTCGGACGTGTACGCTCTGGGCGTCATTCTCTACGAGCTGCTCGCCGGCAAGCTCCCTCTCGAAGTCCGCAATCGCGCAATCCCCGATGCGGTGAGGATCATCCGCGAGGAGGAGCCATCGCGTCTAAGTTCGATCAGCACGACATTTCGGGGCGACATCGAGACGATCGTCCAGCGGGCCATGGAGAAGGACAGGGACCGGCGATACCAGTCGGCGGCGGAGCTGGCCGGCGACCTTCGGCGATTCCTTCGAGATGAGCCCATCATCGCCCGCCGCGCCAGTGCCGCCTATCAATTCCAGAAATTCGCCAAGCGCAACAAGGCGATGGTGGCCGGCAGCGCCGCGACGCTCCTCGCCCTGGTCCTGGGTGTCATCGGCATGGCATGGTTCGCCGTCCGCGAATCGAGTCAGCGCCGGCTCGCCGAGGCGCGCCTGATTGAGGCGCAAGAGGCCCGCGACGCCGAGAATCTCGAACGCCAGCGCGCCGAGCGGCGATTCCAGGAGGTCCAGTCGCTCGCCCGCACCGTATTGTTCGACCTTTACGACGAGGTTCAGGCCCTGCCGGGCGCGACGAAGGCCCGCGAGCAGATCGTGCGCACCGGCATTGAATATCTCGACAAGCTGGCAAGCGAGGCCGGAGACGATGTCGGCCTGCTGAAGGGATTGGCCGAGGGATACAGCCGGCTCGCGTCCGTCCAGGGTATGGCGAGCCTGTCAAATCTCGGCGATACAAAAGGGTCGCTCGAAAGTCAGGAAAAGTCCCTGCGCATCGTCGAGAAACTCTGCGCGCTGCGGCCCGACGATCCTGAGTCTACGTCGGCGCTGGGGGCGGCTCACGAACTGGTCAGCATAGCCCTGCGTCGGGTCGGACGATCGCAGGACGCATTGGATCATACAAAAAAGCATCTTGAAATCGCCAAGAAGCTCGTTGCGCAGGACCCGGCCAGCGCGAAGTACAAGCGTGGGCTGGCGGGCGCATATGTGAACCTGGGCCGTTTGCAGGCCTCCATGGGGCAACTCGACGAGGCCATTGAGAATCACGCCAAGTATCTGGAGTACACCCAGAATCTTCTGGCGCAAAAGCCCTCGGATATCGGCATCCTCACGAATCTGGCGATGATCAACGGCAGCATGGGCGAGCTGCGGCTGGTCATGAAGCAATACGACCAGGCGTCCGCCCACTTCAAGGAGGGCGAGCGAATTGCCCGGCAGATCATTGCCGCCGATCCCGAAAACGTCCGCATCGTGAACAGCCTCTCGAACCTGCTGCGGAGCCAGGGAATCATTCAGATCAAACTGGGCAAGCCCGACGACGCGCTGCCTTACTACGAGGAAGTACTCTCGCTGCGATCGGCCCAGGCGGAGATCGACCCCGCGGATTTTCACGCCAAGCGCAATCTGGCGGTTGCCGAGTTCATGATCGGCGACGTCTTTCAGGAGAAAAAGGAATACGACAAGGCTCTGGCCCATTTCCTCAAATATCGCGATCTGATCGAGAAGGTGGCCGACGCCGACCCGAACTATGTTGTCGTCCAGCGCGACCTGGCGCTGGCCCACCAGCGGCTTTGCGCGATTTACAAGGCACAGGGCAACGCCGACGAGGCCATGGAATCATCAAAGTCGGCGCTGGAGTTGATCCAGGGCCTGCAGGAAAAAGAACAACAGGACGTGCAGTTCACCCTTGACTTGTCCACCTGCCACTACGATGTCGGCGATGTCCGGGCCCTCATGGGCGAGGCGCCGGGCCTTTCGGCGGAGTCGCGACTTGCGCACTGGCAGGCCGCGCGATTGGATTTCGAAAAGTCGAAGCGCATTCTCGACGAATTGAAATCGAGCGGACGGCTTCCGCCGGCGAGCGAAGCGGCGATCAGCCGAACCGATGAGGCGCTCCGCGACTGCGACGAACGGATCAAACAGTTGAGCGACGACGGGGAGCCCTCGCGCGCCGAGCGGGCGAATTCAGGAGAATAAAAGGAATTGATCATCTCGCGCAATGGGGCGCGAAGCGGATTGCAACGGGTGAGGATAGGGGGCCGCATGGACGCCATGCCCAGTCTTCCGCTTCGCCGCCGCGACGAAGCCCTCCAGGTCCTGAAAATCCCAGGCATGCCGGCTTACAATCTGCCCACGCGCGTCGCGGACCTTGCAGCCATGCACATCGACGAGGTGCCTCGTCGCAAACCGATCGCAACGCGCCTCCTTCTGCCGGCTGTTGCGGCGAGCCTGTCGAACCAGCCAGTGATAAAACTCATGCAGAAAGATGAACAGTGCAAGTTGAGAGGCGTCGGCCAGTTCCACCGTGTATAACTCGCGCCACCAGCAGCGTGCATTGGAGCTGGCCCGGGCAATGTGCGTGCGAATATGGTAGGGATAGCGGTTGTCCCGGCCCAGGTTGATGTAGATGCGAGGCGGCGAATAGTAGCAGCTTCCGGAGAACTCAGACCCCCTGCTGTGGCGAACCGCCACGTCGATGTTGCCGGTCGGCCAATCGCCCACGGCCTCGGCAAATATTTCCGCGAGCCGCTTCGAGCAAATGCCGGTGCTATTGCGCAATCTCATGCCGCCTGCCGCTCCGCTAAATCAGCTCAGGCCCGCTTTCACCAGATCCTGTAGCCGCACGATTCCTATCGGCACGTTGCCGTCGTCGGAAACAACCAGCACCGTGATTTCGCTCTCGCGCATCATCCGCAGCGCGTCAACCGCCAGAATCGACGAAGAAATCGTGGAGCAGCGAACCGCCGGCTCCGATGGATCGCGACGACTGCCTTTCCACGCCTCCAGGGCGGACAATTTGCCGGGAGATTCAGACCGCGTGAGCAATCGGCGAAGATCGCCGTCGGTGAACACGCCCAGCAGATGGCCGGCCGCATTCACGATGCACGTCATGCCCAGGCGTTTGCCGGTCATCTCCAGTAGGAGCTCGTTGAACTTGGCCGAGTCCGACACGCAGGGCATTTCAGTATCGCGATGCATCAAATCCGCGACCCGGAGCAGCAGGCGGCGTCCCAGGCTTCCGTCCGGGTGAAACTTGGCAAAAGCTTCCGCCGAAAAACCGCGGGCATCCAAGAGGGCCATCGCCAAGGCGTCGCCGAGGGCGAGCATCAGCAGGGTGCTGGTCGTCGGAGCCAGTGCCAGGGGGCCGGCCTCGCAGCGCGCCGGGATGGCCAGAAATACGTCCGCAAGCTCAACCAGCGGGCAGCCGTTGGATTCGCAGACGGCGATGACTTTTCCCCCCAGCCGCCGAAAGTGCCCGACGAATCGAACCAGTTCGTCGGTATGGCCGCTCTTTGAAAGCGCCACCAGGACGGCGTTGGGGCCGACGGCGCCGAGGTCGCCGTGAACCCCCTCCACCGGATGCATGAAGATGGCCGGCGTGCCGGTGCTGGCGAGCGTGGCGGCGATTTTCCGGGCGATTAGGCCGCTCTTTCCGAGTCCGGTGAGGACGACTTGATCGCGCGTCGCCAGGATCAACTCGACGGCCTCGCGCAGCGGCTCACCGATCAAGCTGCCGAGTTCGGCCAAGGCCTCGGCCTGTTCTTTGAGCATGTCTTGGGCGAGTACGATCGGATCTTTGCGCACCTGAACCTCCGTCGCCTGGCGAACCGGTCAATAGAATACGTCGAGGAGCCGTGGCGGGAAACGGTCAGGTGCGATGGGGGTCTTCAGGGGTGGTTTCATTGTCGATGAACGGCGTATCGTCGTCCAGGATAAGGTCTTCGTCGGCAAGGATGGACTCGCCGCCAATGCTGGCGATCTCTGCGTCCACATCGATCGGCGCATCGTCCGCCGGATGGGCCTCGTCGGTGGTGTCCTGGGGCGTCTCCGTGGCATCGGCGTCCCTGCCTTCGGCGTCCTTGCCATCGGTGTCCGTGGCAAGGAGGTTCTGATCGTCGCCTTCCCGAGGCGCTTCCCCTTCGGAAGCCCCTTCACCGGTCTGCAACTGGTCGGCGGCCTCCGCGTCAAGCTGCTTGGCTTGGCCTCCCGATTCCTCGGGCATCTCGCTGTATTCGTAGAATTCGCGATAGGCCTCGCGGAAGTATCCGCCGGCCCGCGTCTCCACGCGATTCAACACGGCGCCGAAGATTCTCGCGTTGATGGCCTCAAGCTGCTGCTGGGTTCGCTGTAAAGCGCCGCGCGACGTCGAGCGATACTGGCAGATGAGCAGCACGCCATCTACAGCGGCCGACAGCACCATCGCATCGCTGACCAGTAGAACCGGCGGCCCATCGAAGATCACCTGATCGTACCGGGCGCGCGCATCCGCCAGCATGTCGCGCAGATAGGTGCTGCCCAGGAGCTCCGCGGGATTCGGCGGCAGCGGCCCGGCGCCCAGAACATCCAGGCCCGGTACCGAGGTGGCCATGACGCAATCGTCCAGGTGGGATTGCCCGATGAGAATGTTGCTCAATCCGTCGGGACGCATGTCCGGGAAAATGCGTGGCAGACAGGGCCTTCGGAAGTTCGCATCAACAATTAACACGCGACGACCGGAAAGTGCGATGGAGATCGCCAGATTCACGGCGACGGTCGTCTTGCCGTTGCCGCCGCTGGGGCTGGTGACGAGCAGAGTCGCCTGCTGTTCGGGCGGGGCGCAGAAGAAGAGATTGGCCCGAAGGGTTCGGAACGCCTCGGCGGTGATGGACTGCGGGGCGTCCAGGCTCGCGGTCTCTACCCGGGAAATCTCAACTTCGTCATCTTCAACCGCCGGAATCGTGGCCAGCACAGTCATCGACTGGCGCTGTACATCGCGCGGCGTTCGGACGGACTTGTCGGCCATTTCGAGCAGGAGCGCGAATCCGACGCTCAGGCCCAAGCCGAAGATAATTCCAATCGGAAGGAGAATCTCCCATTTGGGGCTTGATCGGCGATTGGGTACTTTGGCCTGCCCCAACGGAGTAATCTGGACGGTGTGGTCCTGATTCAGTGTCATGACCACGAATTGCTGCTGCTCTACCAGGCGCAGGTAGTTTTCCTTGAGGGTCTTGGTTTCCTCCTCCAGTCGAAGGTAAGACGCGTACTTCTGGTCCTTGTCGAGGAGTTCCGCCTGGGCCCCGTTGAGGCGCTCGCGAATCGCAAGCAACTGCGCCTGGGCCTCAAGGTAGTTCGTGCGAGCCTGGTCCAGTTGATTGACCTGATACTGGAGCGTCTTCATCCGGCGCTCTTCGGCGGCCCGGTCCATGGCCGCGTCGCGGGCCGCCTGCTGCTGTTGAACAACTCGATGCTTCGGGCCGAATCGGGAAAGGACCGTGCTCAGGTCTGCATCTGCGGCGCGTGCCAGATTATCGAGCTGGACAATGGTCGGGTCGCTGTTCAGGATCGCCTGCAGGTCGGGCGTGATGGGAAGATCCTCAGGGTTCGCCTTCTCGAACTGCTCGTAGATCGTCCGCTTGCCATCCATGTCCATGGCAAGCTCCGTCTCGATGGCCGTGAGGGTGAGCACTTTCTCCTTGAGCTCGTCACGGCCCGTGCCGGTGCTTTCCACATTGCTGCGAAAACTATCGAGGTCGGCCTGCTTCTGGTCGTAGTCACGCTTGGCACGGGTGACTTCAACACCAAGGGTGTCGCTGGCTTTTCTGATCTTGTTCTTCTGGGCGTTCTCGATGACCGCCATGTACTTGTCGACGACGGTATTGACAAGTTTTGGCGTTTCGGACGGCACCTTCCATGAGACTGAAATCGAAAGCAGGTTCGATTCGGGAACCGGGTCCGCCTTGACGATGTCGCTGAGCAGGTCGAAGGGGTCCTCGTCCTTCTCGGCTTTCTTTTTCTCCGCCTCCTTAAACCAGGTCGTCTCGCGAATCAGAGGATCCGCAATCACATTGTCCAATACCTCCGGACTCATGACCTGAAGCGCCTGATCCTGAAGAAGTCGAGTGACCTCGTCCTCGCGCGCCTCCTGAGGCTTGAGCGGCTCGAGCGGATTGGCGGGCGTAATCGACTGGACCCGGACCAGGGCCATGGCCTTATAGACAGGCCAATATCGAATCCAGACATATGTCCCGACTGCCGTCGCGGTAATGAAGAACAACCAAAGAAAGAGAATCATCACCAGCCGCTGGCGAATGACGCGATATATCTCGGCGCCGGTGAAGGCGCCGCCGGTCGCCGGCGGGCCCGCCATGGCCGGAAGGACATAGGGCTCCATTCCCGGTCCCTGGCTGGGCAGACTGCTTGGTGCTGATGTTAGAGTCGTCATTCGAGCGTGCTCACGGCCTTGGCCAAAGCCTTGTCCCCTTGCAAGTGTATACCTCCTAATACTCGTCCTTGCACGGTCGAGTTCACGAGCAGGAAGCAATGTGGCGCGTTTTCAAAGACCAGGGGAACGCCGGGAAGACGTCGCTTTCGTGGGCTAAACTCGGCCTTCCGATCGAGTTACGCGGCTATTTTCCCTTGGCGGCGATGTCTTCGAGCGCCTTCACTATTTTCGGTAGATATACGGACGATCCTTGGGATTCCGCTGCCTTTTTTGCCTGTTCAAGCCGTCTTTGCGCCTCGTCGTACTCATTTCTGCGCTCATGCAGCAGCCCCAGGTGGTAAAGAGTGATGACGTGCTCCCGATTCACCTCCAGGCTGCGCAGGAAGACCCCCAGGGCCTCCCCCAGACGATCGTTGAGGACCAGGGCCCATCCCAGCGTATCCAGGACGTTGGGATCGTTAGGCCGGATCTTCCGGGCACGAACGGCGTAGGGGAGCCCCTCGGCGCATCGATTCATTTCCTCACACAAAAGGGCCGCGAGGTTGTTGAGCGCGAGGGCATTGTTCGGATCGAGTTTGAGGGCCTCTTCGTACTTGGCCAGCGCCGCATCCAGCTTTCCGGCCCGCTGAGAGAGCATGCCCTGGGCCAGTCGGGCGAACAGGATGTCCTCATTGCGGGCGGCCAGCTTCTCGATCTGCTCGGTGACCGCGATCGCATCATCGACCTTGTCGTTGATGTGCAGAAGCTGCACGAGGAGCTTGAGCTGCTCGATGTTCTGAGGATCAGCCTCGACTCTCTTCTGCTGACGCTTCAGGCACTCTTCCCGGCCGGCCGACTGGACCATCTCCATGACGACGGAGGTGTATACGTCAAATTCGTTGGCCGCCGCCGCAAGCGCCATGTCGTAATACTCAATGGCCTTGTCTTGTTCGCCGGACTGGAGATACGCCCAGGCGACCGTCGACAGCGCCCCAGGCATGGTGTTGAGCAGTCGCGACGACAGCTTCTGGGCGGCGTAGTCCTTGATGACCTTGGGCTGGTTCGACGACCGGCACAGCCGGAACAAGGCCTCAACCGATGCTCGGCCGTAATGACTCAACTCCGCCGCCTTTTCGTACGCCGCGATGGCCTTGGCGTCATTCCTCGCCTTTTCATAAAGCCGGCCGAGAATCATCTGCCACTTCTCGTCACGCGGTCGCTTCTGGGCGAAGGTGAAGATCAGTGTTTCGGCATCGGGATAGCGCGAGGGGCCGATGCGGATGTAAAGATCGATCAGCGCCTCGGCGACGGCCTCTTCGTCCGGGTTTTCATCGAGAATGGTTCGTAACTCGGAAACGGCGAGCTCCGCCTTGCCGGTCTCCATGAGCACGTCGGCCAGCGAAATGCGATGCTGGAAGCTGAATCCGTTGGGACTGATTGTCTTGGCCTTGGTAAGGTCGCTGATTGCCTTCTGCCAGCCCCCCATCAGGCGAAACAACTCTCCTCGTTGCCACAGTGCGACGGCGTTATCGGGATTCCTCTCAATGTGGGCGTCGAACGATTGACGCGCCTGCTGAACGTCACCGGCGATCCGGTGATAGGCGCCTTCGAAGATCATGCCCTGATCGTTGTTCGGGTACTTTGTCAGGAACTCGTCGATGGCGGTTCGTGCCCGCTCGAGGTCGCCGACCGCCAGACAGAGCGCAATGATCTTGGATCGGACCTGTTCCGCCTGGGCGGAGCCTTCCGAGTCCAACTGCTTAAGGGCGCGGACGTAGTATTCAGTCGAATCTCTAAATCGGCTTGTCCTTGCGTAGTACTCGCCGGCCGACTGCAGAATCGTCGCCGACGGATCGAGGCTGACGGCAAGTCGGAAATGCCGGTCGGCCGTCGCGAGAACTTTCTGGTTCTCGTAGAACCGTCCGAGGTAGATGGCGATCTGTGCCTTTTTCGCCTTGTCCTGCTCCTTGCCCATTAAGTCCCCGAGGATTTGATCGCCCTCCGATGGACGCTTCACATCGCTTCGCCCCAGGAAATTAGCAAACTCAAACGCCATTGCCAGGTCGTTCTTGGACTCCGTCAGGGCCATCCGATAGACCTCGGCGGCCTTGTCAAATTTGGCTACCTCCGGGAGCGCATACAGCCTGGCCAGGAGAACGAGGTTCTGCAGATCGTGAGGGTTCTCCTGCAGGATCTTCTCGCGCGACTTGATGCCCTCGCGCGGATTCTCTTTCTCTTTGAGAATCTGAAGCTGACGCTGAACAAAAACATCGTTCGGAAGCGTGCGACTCGCGGCCATCAGGTACTTTTGCGCTTCAGCCTCGTTGCCCTCTCGGATGCTCAACTCCGCCAATGCGCGATTGGCAAAGCCGTTCGTCGGATCCATCTTGAGAGCTTCAAGAAGCACGCCCTTCGCCTCGGTGCCGCGACCGGCGGCCTGGTAGGCGTCGGCGAGAACCGTCCATGCCAGGGAATTACTCGAATACTTCTGGAGACCGCTGCGAATCAGGTCGATGGCCCGCTCGAACTGCTCCTTGGCCTGGTCCGCCTTGCCTTCTTCCTCAAGACTCGCGCCTTTCGCCAGAGCCAGCCGGCCCTGTGAAAGCAGCCCCTCGGTGCCGTCGATATTCAGCGAGCCGCTCTTCGCGGCATACTTCTCCGCGCGACTCCAGTCCTTGGCCATGACCGCAAGCCGGAATTGTCGCTCAATGACCGCCGAATGGTCCGGCCGAAGCCGCTCGGCCTCATCCAAATACTTTCGGGCCTCTGATTCGTTATTGTCGCTATTGTAAAAGTCGTGAAGCGACAGGGCCTTTACGAATTCATCCTTCTCCTCGTTGATGACCTTCAACGTTCGGGCCTTACGCTCGTCACTACTACCTCCCGGAAGGAGGTCGATTTCCAGAATCTTAAGCTGCCGATTATCCGGCTCCTTCTGAAGCGCGGCCTTCGCCACCGCAGTCGCCTCATCCAGCCGGTTCGTGTCCCGATAGAGCCCGCAAAGTGTTCGCAAGACGCCAATATCAGTTGGAGCGGATGCCAGCAGCGTCTTGAGCTTCTTTTCCGCTTCGGCCGTCTTCTCGCTGAGGATCAAGAGTTGGGCTTCTCGAACCTCGTCCGCGATGCTGCCGGTACCCGATCGCGCGCTCTCCGCCAAGGCTTGCTCATATTGGCCCAACTGGCGCAGCGCATCGGCTCGCAGGCGCGCGGCCGCCGGGTTCGTTCGGAGAAACTGGCCGCGCTGGCCCGAGTCCATGGGCTTAAGCAGGGTCAGGGCATCGTTCGCCTTGTTCTGCTGAAGATACAACTGTGCGAGCCGCAGAATGAGGCCCGGGGAATCGGGGTTCATGGTCAGCGCCTTCTTGATGGCGCTTTCGGCCGCCCCCCATTGCTGCTGCCGTGAATACACTTCTCCCAGCAACACTTGGAGTCCCAGGTGGCCGCGCGACCCGGCGGCTCGCTCCGCGGCTTCAGCCTCCTTGGTCGCTTCGACAATCTCACCCTTCATGTTGAGGATGTTGGCCACGAGGAACCTGACTTCCAGTTGGCCCGGATCGATCTCCTCTTTCATCCGCGCCAGCCAGGATTCTGCGGACGCAATCCCCTTTTCTCGCGCCTCCTCGTCCGGGCTCTGATCGGCATCACCGAGGGCGCCGAGCACCAACTCAGAATAGAACTGTGCCCGGGCAACGTTATTCTTGAGCTTTCGGAAATCGGTCGTCCGCGTAACGACTTCCAGTCCCTTTTTGTAAAGGCCGAGTTCCTTCTCGCGAAGCTTCTTCTGCTCTTCGGGGTCTTTGGATTTTTCGCGTTGCTGGCGATAGACCCGAGCCAGCTCCAGATAGACATCGCCGTTATCCGGCTCAATGCTCAACGCCTCTAGATAGAGCGCCTCGGCTTTGGCCAGATCTTGCTTCACCGCGTCACCGAGGACGCCCATGTAGATGCCGCCCAAGAGTCGATGGGCGTCAACGCCTTTCACCTCAGACTTGACGATTTCCTCGAGGTCGCGAATGCCCTCGTCGACTTTCTTCGAGACAATCTTGAAAATGCACTGCAACTGACGCAGTTCCGTTACTTTCTCCGGCGCCGCGGCGCGGCACTTTTCAATCGTGTCCGCGATCAACGTGTCTCGAGCGACGACCAGCGCGTCCGACTCGTCCAGTTTGCCGGCCCGCTTCGCAGTCTCGGATTCGTTCCACCACTGCTTGGCAAGGGTATCCACGGCTTTCGCGTTCGTCGGGTCGAGCTCGAGCGCCTTCTTAAGCGCCGCGACACCCTCCTCGCGGTGCCGGGAGTCTTCGCCTTGCAGTGCGAGATACGCCATGCCCATCGCGTGTTGCGCCAGGGCCGAATTCGCATCGGCCGCAGCCAGCTTCTTGGATGACGTCAGAACGCGATTCCATTGGGCACTGGAGCCGAATCTCTGGGCGATTTCGAACTCAAGGTCCGCGGTGACTTCCAGGGCGGATTTCAAGTTGGGATCGCGCTGAAGCGCATCGCGGAGCATCGCCCGTGCCTTGCCGATCTTGCCCTCTTCCAGCACGCACTTGGCGCCTTTCACGAGATATTCTGGGTTCTTCGCCGGATCGCGCTGGTAGGCCCGGACCAGCGTGTCAGCGGCCATCTCAAACTTGCCTTCGCTGCGGAGCTTTTCCGCTTCCGCTTCATAGACCTTCGGATCCTGACCCGGGAGGCTCGCCAGCAGTGCAAACCCGCCGACGGCAAGCAGCACCATTCCGACCAGTGTGAGGATGCCAACCAGGTTCCGATTCAGTTTCTTCGCCATAATGACCAAGCCTTCCGATTGATAGTCTGACGGCAATCAAGCGAACCACCTCCGCGCGAATGCGCCGCGGCGGAGTGGTTCAGATTATACAGGTTGTCACGGATTCCGGGGCGAGGACGCCGATGAGCTTGATCCAGCCGGGGGGCCGCCCTGTTCCCAGCCCTTGGGCGGGAAATGCGATGACCGCAATTCGCTGAGAACACGGTCCAGTACCTCTCGCGCCCGCGAGTCCAGTTCCTTGAGGTCGGCGTCCGGCCGTCCCTTGAACGCAACCTCGACTTTCGAATAATAGAGGTGCGTGTCCGCGAACTTTGTCATCCGCGACCGTACTGCCATGCGCGTGGCCATATAGTCGCCATTGACGCAAAAGGTGTAATAGACGTAGGTCTTAACTGTCACATCGCGCGGCGGATAAAACTGAAGCCGGCGGACCTCGATGGACTCGCCCAGCGCCGGAAGCTCCATCTGCATGATGTCATCGCCGGCCTGGGTATAGGCGCCCTGCACCATGCACTCTTCAGGGACGTGCGGCACCTGATCGACGACCCCCGTGTAGTAGGTCACCGTCAGGTTGATGGCCCTCCCCTTATACGGCGACCTCGACGGCTCCTTCAGCATCCAGTTGAAATACTCATCCGTGCCGAGTTCCTCGATCACCTCCGCGGGAAACTCCTGGGAACTGACGACCATGAATGGCTCGAGTTTCGACCGATCAAGATCCTTGATCGGCTTCAAGATCGGCAGGCGCTGCTTCACCAGGCTCAACCAGCCCTTGGACTGCGCGGCCTGCATGAACGCGGCGCTCGCGCCGAGAACCGCAAGACCCAGTCCGACATTGATCTTGTCTCGTGTTCCCCAGGCCATCAGGCAGGCACTCCGGAAGCATCTTCGGCGTCGGGATCCTCAACCATCAAATGATCGAGAGTCCACAGAATGGCGCCGTAGATCGCGAAACCGACGGCGAACATCACCAATCCGAGAACCGTGTGAGGGGTTCCCGCGGCCAGATTACCGTATCCATACATTTGAAACGCCCCCGTGATAATCACTCGCAGTACGTTGCAGGCCAACGCAACCGGAACCACGCATACCGCCATGGCCACACGGTGCCAGGTTGGGCGCGGCGTGAAATAGGCCATCACCAGTCCCAGGGCCACGAAGGCCAGCAGCGACCGCATGCCGCTGCATGCCCCCGCCACCGTAAACATGCCCTGATTGCCGCCCCTTATGTAGTACGCAATATTGATGCCGGCTTGTTCGACTTCAGCACCGGGAAAAAGATTCAGCATCTTGGTCGCCAGCCAGGCGGCCCCCTGCTGAAGCGGCTGCGTAAAACCCTTGTAAATCCGGTCCGGCGGAGGAATCGCCAGCGCAAAGAAGCAGATGGGAAACAGGGTGAGTTTCAGTATTCTCCAACCGCACATGAGCAAGACCAGGCCCATCGCGACCAGCAGCATCGACAGGTCCTGCGGATAACCGATCTTCACATAGATGAAGTAGGCGTAGGTCGCGATCCCGAGCAAAATGACGCCCAGGCCCGCCAGCGAGCCCTTTTTCGGCGCCGCGAGGATTGCCGCCTTTCGGACGTGAATCATGTAAAGACAGAAGATCGGGATCAGATACCCATGAGACCAGTCGGGGTTCTGCCACATCCGAAACAGCCGCTGCCATTGGGGCTTGTAAAGCCACCCCATCAAGGCGCAGATCACCACGATCACGACCAGTCCGGATGTCCCCAGAATCTGAAACCAACCGGGGTCCACGCGCTGCGGCTGGCCTCGGCGTCGGCCCGCAACGGAAGCCCGCCCGGGCGCTCTACTCTCGGTCTGGGGCGAGTCCAGGGAAGTCCTATGCACGCGCGTCGGCCTCCCATAATCGGTGGAACCGCTCCGGCCCGCTTCGGCTACTGAAGCGGGATGCCGCGCAGAGCCGCTTCCTGGGTGCGACGCTGCCGAACCTGTTCCTTGGCCTGAAATGTGTCCGCGTCAGCGAAGTTTCGATCATAGACAAACCCAAACCCATAGCTGAAGCGGAAGGCATTCCGCAGAACTGCCAGGAACACGGCTGCGGGGGTTGTACCGACATTGAGAATGTCATTGGGTTTAAGATAAAAGTCCGGAGCGGTTCCCGCGAAGATGGCATCGAGATCCAACTGAATGATTTGTTCTTCATCCTGACTGACGCGACGCACGAGGTCCGCGCGAGACGGCCAGGCGAGCGGCCCGAAACCACCCGCGGCGGCAACGGCTTCCTTCACGGTCAACCGACGCCCGGTGATGTCATAGGCTCCGGCTCGGGCGACATTGCCCATCATGTAGTACTCGCCCACCGAACCCGGCGGAACGCTGATGAGATCATAAGGCCTAATGACCAGGTTGTAACGGGGATCGCCCGCCAACAGGTCCTTGATTGGCACCTCAATGATCCGAACCGGCTGGGCCAGTTCCTGCGTCAGCGGATCGGGCGCGTCTCGATTCGGCCTGTCCTCAACAATGACCGGCTCGCTGGCCGCGTCTTCCGCCGGCTTGATGATCCAACCCTGCTGCGGGTCCCAAATGATCGCTTCGGGCGAGGTCGTCGGACCTCCCTCGAGAATGTCGATCTCATCGATCTTGCCTTCCTGTGTCGAAACCGGCGTCATCGACTCGGGCTCAGACGAGGCCCAGGGGCTGACGGCCGGCCCACTGGCGGGCGAAGAAGAAGGTCCCGATGCCGTGTCACTGAGCATGAACGGCGTGGGCTCCATGCTGTCCGACCGGGTCGGTTGTGACTGTGGCGCGGCGCCCCCTCCCATTTCGCCGTCCCGAAGTTCGTCCAGGGCTCCCCGACGGAATACGTAGATCGTTTGCACTTGGGGCGGTACGCCGCCCGCGTCGGCCAGCGCCGATAACAACCTGTAGTCCGGCTGCGGCAACTCGTAACTGCCGGGCCGCGAAACGCTGCCGATGATCGAGAATCGTGTTGCCCGGGTGCTCAGCAATGCAACCTGCACCTCGGGGTCCGGCAGGATTTGAGCTTCTCGCAACAACTCCTTCAGTTCCAACTCCAGTCCACTGATGGTCAGGCCCGCCATTCGCACTCGCCCAATTGTCGGGAGCGATTCATAGCCGGACGAACTGACCAGGACCTGCTGATTCGTCGCCTGTCCCGGCACCAGCAACTCAAACACCGTGATGTTCAGCCCGTCGCCCGGCTGAATGACATGTTCGCGATACTCCACGATCAGGTCTTCCGCCTGAGGCTCCTGTGCATCCTGAATGCCGGTCGGCTCCTCCAGAATACTCAGCGACGCGCGAATCTCGTTGCGCTTTGGCTCTAGGAACTGACCGACTTGTGTCGGGTCGACGAGGCCGTTCTGAAGCCACCGGGCGCTTTCGCCGCCCGGCTTGCAGCCCGTCGCGGCGAACACCGCAATCAACAGGACCGCGCAGCGGCGATTGGGGGCATAGCCGCGACCACGCGAAGCTCGCATCAGTGCCGACTCTCCGGCACTCGATAATCGAGTGATGCCGCTGCTTGACCCGCCGCCCACGTTGCCGGGCAGTTGAGCCGTTCGTATCCATCGCTGAGTTGTCCGTGACAAAGGACGCATGCCGGTTCCTTCCGTGGCAGACCGAGAATCAGTTCTTCTCGTTCGCTGTTATCGTCACTCCTCGACCGGAAGCGCACCAAATACACGCCGCGGGATTTGCATTTCCGCCCACCGCCCAGGTCGGCAACTCCGGCCGCCAACCTGCCCAAATCGACCGCTTCGGCCGATAACCACGCGCCTTCGAGGTTCCCGGGAGCATGGGTCAATGCCGTTGTCCGCCACGCCAATCCTGATACAGCAGGAAACCCCTCAAACAGGTTCGCGCAAGACCTGCCGCACACGATTTCTTCCCGCGGCCCCGGCGGAGTTCAGCGGTCTGTCCGTACGCGCCGATAGCCTTTCTGGGGAAATACTCACTCGGGTTGTCCCGTTGGGAGAAGGTATCGTGATGGATGTCGTCATTCTTGGTGGTGGCGGCCACGGACGCGTGGTCCTCGACATCCTCCAGCAGGGCAAGAAATTCAAGCCCGTCGGGTTCCTCGACAACAACAAAGCCCTGCACGGCCGCCGCGTGGACGGCCTGCCGGTCCTGGGCGGCATCGAAAGCCTCGCCGACGTACGCAGCCACGGCGTTCGCGGAGCCGTCGTTGCCGTCGGCGACAACGGCGTGCGCCGAGCCCTCGGCGATGCCGTTGAGCAGGGCGATTTAGAACTCGTCAGCGCGATTCACCCCTCGGCCCAGCTCGCCTCCAACGCTTCGGTCGGAAAAGGCGTCGTCATCGCTGCCGGCGCGCTCGTCTGCGCCCACTGCCAGATCGGCGACTATGTCATCCTCAATACCGGTTGCATCGTCGATCACGAATCGATGATCGGCACCAGCGTCCACATCTGTCCCGGCGTTCGACTCGCCGGCCACGTCGTCGTGGAGGCCGGCGCCCACATCGGCATCGGCGCGACCGTCGTGCAGAATGTCCGCGTCGGCTTCGAGGCCATCGTCGGCGCCGGCGCCGTCGTCATTCAGGATGTCGACCCGATGACCACCGTCGTCGGCGTTCCGGCCCGCGCAATCAAGGACGCCCCCAACGCCGCCGAATTCACCGCCATGCTCTCCCCCGCCCGTTCCATCGATCCCCGCGACCCCATGCGCGTGCCCGGCAGATAGCATCCTGCCGGCCCGTCGAGACGGCAGCGTCCGAATGGTTTCTGCTGTTGGAGGGGGGATGTCAGACCGTGATTGTCGTGCCGTCGAATCTGGTAAATGCGAATCCACCGAAATTCTCGTTGTAGCATCCCGCCTGGTTCTGAAGGATGCGAATCGCAACCTCTTCACCCAGCTTCAGCGATTCGGTCGCATCCGACCGCCAATGCACACCTGCGATGTTCCGGCCGATGGCGATGTTGCTCGCCAGCTTGTTGAGTTCTCCACCGACCGTCAGGGCCGGCCCGTTGAACGCGACAAGCTGCGTCGGGTCATTGGGGTCCGGCATCACGGGGTTCGATATGACGAAGTTTTCGTCGAACATCGCCTTAAGAATCGTGATGCAGGCCCCGGCGACAGTCGCATGGCCTGCGCCGTACGCCGGATGCAGTGGCGATCCCTCCGGAAACTCCATTGGCAGGAGATATGATCCATGCTGGCCGAACGATTGCTGTATGGCCGCCGAATTGAGTGCTTCAGGATGAATCGGATAGCTCGCCAGTCCAATCAAATGGTTGTGAATCCTGGCCCCGAATACCTCCGGCCTAAGCCGCCGATGAACGAACCACTTCTGATACCAGACCGTCTTTAGCGCGCGCGTTGCGACTTCGCACATCAGCGACTTAATGAAGGGCTCGCCAAATGTGGCGAAGCCCTCCTGTGTTTGCGATGTCAGGTAAGGATTACCCGGACTGAGCGGCGCACCGATCCCGCTGGAAAGCGGATCCGTTCCCGTCCCCACCGGCGTTAGAAGAATCAGGCACGCCTGAAAATACGCCTGAAACAGCACGTCGACATGCACCCACTGGCCGATGTCGCGGCCGTTATGAATGAATCGTCGCACGTTCTCGAACGGCTCCGCCTGCGACGGCACACATCCGTTTTGAACGCTCAGCCACTGGGCGTACTGCGTCATGAAACTCAGGCCCGCCACGTGGGTTCGAATGCGCTGCTCGATGTAATTCGCGCCGAACGGGCAGGGCTTATACATGAACTGCGAGATGTAAGGCCCGGTCAGGTCGCCGGGCGTCAGACCTCGGAAAAGTGTCTGCGGTGTCACCTGGTTGCCAATTTTAGGCCCGCGAAAGTCGCTGAGGCCCGAAAGTTCGGCACATGCCTGAAGCGTGAGCGGATTGCTGTCGTACTGCCCGAACGGCACGTCACGACACAGAGCCATCCAATAGTTCTCGATGATCTCGGCCGCGATTTCGGCGCTGTCGAAAGCGGGCGCCGGCGGCTGCGCCAGGGCGTGCGTGTCGGCGCCCTGGAGGTCGAACGCGAGGCCGCATTGCGGATTCACCAGCTTGCGGCGGAAGCTCGGTGTCGAACATCCGAGCGGAATCGCCTCAAAATCTGACGGCTTGCCGCTGGCCAGCGCGGTGAGCAGCGCGTTGTACGCCGTCGTACTCACCTCGCCGCGCGCATTGTGCGGAAGGCCTTTTGTGTAATTAGCGATCTTTCTCGAATAGAGGGCCTCGTCGCCGTTCGATGACTGCGTCGGAATCGCGGTGTCGCGCTCCGCCCACGCGGCCTTGGCCCGGATCGTGTAAGACTTGTCGGCCCGATGCGTGGCGTCATCGACCGGACCCCTTGGAGCGCCATCCGTTGCGCCGCCGAGTTGTGGGACACTGCCGACATTGATGGATTCGGCGGAGCGCGCGGTCTCAATTTCCCCGGTGATAATGGCTGCGGCGGTCACACCAAGAAATGTCCGTCGAGAGACCTCGCCTCCCTTTCGTGCGGAATCCTGTTGGGAATGGCTCAGCACATCCGGGCATTCCCCAGCGGAACCCGTGGACTTCGGGCTTTGACCGAGCTCAGGCTTTCGGCGGCGAGCCATTTTCCCATTCCTAAAACGGCTGAAGTGATCCCCCTGAACATACACATTTTTGAGCCGCGAAGCAACCAATTACTCCTTCGGGTGACGTCGTCGGAGGCAAAATCAATGGCGCATCCCCGATAAGTCGCCCATCTTCGGCCCGGCCTTCCTTGAATTGCGCCGTTTGAAGGAGGTACAATTCCAATTTGGGCTATACTGAAGCCCTCCAATTCGGGTCGACGTTCTCTTCAACGCGGGTGGGTGCACATGCGTGTCTTTCTTTCCAGTCTTATGGTCGTTTGTTTCGCCTTCGCCCGGCCCGTGTTGGCGGTGGATACCGATGGGGATGGCGTCCCCGATGAAATCGATGTCTGCCCCTTCACCCCCTCCGGTGTTGTCGTCGATGCCCACGGTCGGCCGGCTGCTGATTTCAACATGGACTGCGCGCTGGACGGCTTGGATCTCAGCGGATTTGTCGAACAAATTCTTTCAACGCCGGCCCCCGCGGTCTCCACCACGCTTCAACTGATTTCGCCCGCACCGGAATCTTCAGGCTACTTCGGCATTAGTGTTTCCGGCGTGCCGGACGCCGACGGTGACGGCCTCACCGATCTTCTTGTCGGCGCAAAGCTCGAAAACCCCGTGGGCGCTCCCAATGACGCCGGCCGCGCGCACCTCTATTCAGGAAAGTCGGGCGAACTGCTCCGCACATTCGCTTCACCCAACCAGGAGTCCGATGGTCGATTCGGGTGGGGAGTCGGCGGCGTACCGGATGTTGACGGTGATGGTCGCGGTGACGTAATCATCGGCGCGCCGCTCGAAAATCCGGGCGGCTCCATGCCGGACTCGGGTCGCGCCTACCTCATCTCCGGCGCCACCGGCATGCTCCTGAAGACACTGGTCTCACCGATCGGGTCACAAGGCGCCCTGTTCGGTTACAGCGTGACCGGCATCTCCGATATCAACGGCGACGACAGCGGAGACGTCGTCGTCGGCGCATGGCACGAATCCGCGTCGGGCAGTCCCAGTGACGCAGGGCGGGTCCATGTTTTTTCCGGTGCGACCGGCTTGCTGCTGTTCACGCTGTCCTCCCCGAATCAAACCGTGGCGGGATACTTTGGCGTGGCCGTTGCCCGCGTCCCCGATATCAACACCGACGGCGTTGAAGACATTCTTGTCGGCGCGCCGGGCGATCCGCCGCAGGGCCCCATCCTGGCGGGAAGAGCCTATGTATTTTCCGGCTCGAACGGCGAGTTGTTGAGAACCCTGGTTTCAGGCAACGAGCAGCCGTTGGGAAACTTCGGTGGTTCGGTCAGCGGCGTCCCGGATGTCAATGGCGACGAAGTGGGCGACATCATCGTCGGTGCATCACAGGAATCCTCCGGGTCGAGCCCGGATTTCGCCGGCAGGGCATACATTTTCTCCGGCGCTTCCGGGTTGGTGCTTCATGAACTCACTTCGCCCATCGAACTGGAGTTCGGAACATTTGGTAACGCGGTCGCAGGCGTTGCCGATATCGACGGGGACGGTCGCGGAGACGTCATCGTCGGTGCAAGCCAGGAAGGCGGCAACCCAAGTCCCGATGGGCGCGGTCGCGCATATGTCTTCTCGGGTGCAACCGGTTCGCTCATCGCGGAACTGGCTTCTCCTCAGCCGGATCCCGCCGGCGCTTTCGGCTTCGCCCTTGCCGGGCTGACCGACGCATCCGGCGACGGTCGCGGAGACATCTTGATTTCGGGATTGTTCGACAATCCCCCGCCGAGCCCGATCGACTGCGGTGCGGCTTATCGATTCAACATCGCGGACTCCGACTCCGACGGCGTCCCGAATAACATCGATCTCTGTACCGGCACGCCGGCTGGTACGCCCGTCGATCGTCAAGGCAGGCCCGCCGCCGATTTGAACAACGACTGCCTGGTGAGCACCGCCGACATCGCGGGCTTCGTTGACTTGCTGCTCGGCATCTAACCACGGATCGCCGAATCCGCTTTTCGATCTGCGGCGTGAACCCGAACATCAGTCGAGCTACGGGAGTTCAACACGCCGGCGAATCACTTCTTTGCCATTGACATCCATAACGCACAGAACAACGTGACGATGCTTGCCGGTCGTGTCAAAGTCCAGGACGCCGAAATTCACGCCGTCGCTGTAGGCCGCGACGCGATCAGCGCTTTCAAACGTCGGGCCGTCCTTGTACACCTCATTCGCCAGCGGAGAACTCGTCAGATCCCATAGGTCGCCGCCCCTGCCCTTGGGGGCGCGCTTTCGCGTCAATTCGGCGAAGTGACGATCGCCCGACAAAAAGATCACGCCTGTGATCTTCTTCTCCCAGAGCCAGTCCAGAAACGCATCCCGCTCCGGGCGAAACTGCACGCCCCACGACTCGTGCGGATGCGTGTCAGCAAGTATCTGATTGCCGCACACAATCAACTTGAAGCTCGCCTTCGACTGAGCAAGGCCGTCCTTCAGCCATGCAAGCTGCTTCTCGCCGAGAAATGTCTTGCGATTCGGGTCATCATTCGGATCGCGAAACGTACGGTCGTCCGTCATGAAGACATCGATATCGCCCCATGCAAATCTGTAAAAGCATCCCTTCGCATCCGGCAGGCCGTAGTTGTTGGGAAAGTAGAGATTTAGTGCCTCGAAGGCGACACCCTTCCACGGCCATGTCCGGTCGCTGTTGTTCCCGCCGAAGTCGTGGTCGTCCCAAAGTGCGAAAGAGATCGTCGAACGCAACAGTACCTGCATCTCGGGCATCTGCCGCTGGTGGTCGTAACGATCGCAATAGAGCTTGAGCACCCCGTCGCGCTTCCCGGGGAACTCCTCGAGCCTGTTCGGCAGATAAATGTTGTCGCCGATAAAGAGAAAGCAATCCGGCTTCTTCCTCACGATCGCATCCCAGATCGGCTGATGCTCGCCAAACTTCTCCTGATGCGAACAGGAGCCAAAGGCAATCGTGTAACGGCCGGATTCGCCATACAGCGGAGGCGTCCTTAGCCTGAAGCGGGCATCCAGGATCATCTTGAACTCATCCGGGGGCTTCGTCCCTGCGCTGAAGCTGAATTCATACTCCCCCGGAGGCGGAATCGGCACGATCACGCAAGCGATATTTCGTCGTTCGGCTGAAGTATGAATCTCCCTGCTAAGATTCTCGGCCAACAGCTTCGCCGCATCTCGCGATACTCGATTCATTGAAAACACCAATCTCTCAGGCCGATTGGTTTGCACCCAGACGGCTAGATGTGTCGTGTCCACCACGGAAAACATCGGCCCGGCCACGATCTTGAGCGGCTCTTCCACGCCGGCTGTTCCGGCCGTAGCGAAGATCAAAAAGAGAACCGGCAGTATCTTCGTTGGCATGTGAAATCCTTTTTCGCGAGCGTCGGGCCTTAAACGCTGCGGGCCGAATGACCGCCACGTCGTCGTTAATACTCGCTTTGACGGTATTTGTTCGACGACGCACAATAGTGCCCTTCGTATGTGAGTATCCTACCACCCAGCACGGACGCCATGCCGCACATCCGCAAACTCGACCCATCCCTCGTCAACAAGATCGCCGCCGGCGAGGTGATCGAGCGCCCTGCCTCCGTCGTGAAGGAACTCTTGGAGAATTCCCTCGACGCCGGCGCCACGCGCATCGACGTCGCCCTCGAAGACGGCGGCGTCGGCCTCATCCGCGTCACCGACAACGGCCGCGGCATGTCGCCCGAAGACCTCCCCCTGGCCATAGCCCCCCACGCCACCAGCAAGATTTCCACCAGCGACGACCTCTTCGCCATAAACACCCTCGGCTTTCGCGGCGAGGCGCTCGCGTCCATCGCCTCCGTCAGCCACCTGCGCATCGTCAGCCGTCCAGAGGGGCAGACTGAAGGCTGCGAGCTGATCGCTACCGACGGCCAGGTTCAGGGCCCCCGGGCCTGCGCCGCGCCGACCGGCACGACCATCGAAATCCGCAACCTGTTCTACAACGTCCCCGCCCGGCGAAAGTTCCTCAAGCAGGGCCCGACCGAGTTTTCCCACGCCACCGAGCAGCTTGCCCGGCTGGCCCTGGCCCATCCCGAAGTGGCCTTTAGCCTCTCGCACAACGGCCGCTCATCGCGCACCCTTCCGGTCACGACGCATCGCCGCGAGCGCATCGGCGATTTCTACGGCACAGAACTCGCCGCGTGTCTCTTGCCCATCGATCGGAACGAGCGCGGCGTTCGCATCGAGGCCCTGATCGCCCCCCCGGCCCAGTCTCGCGCCTCTTCTAAGTGGCAATATCTCTTCCTCAACGGCCGCTACATCACCGATCGCCGGATTACCTTCGCCGTGCGCGAGGCGTTTCGCGGCCTCGTCGAACACAGTCGCTACCCGGTGGTGTTCATCTTCCTGACCACCCCGCCCGACGCCTACGACGTGAACGTACATCCGACAAAGATTGAGGTCCGCTGGCGCGACGCCGGACTGATCCAGTCGCAGGTACTCGCCGTCCTGCGTGAGACGCTCTTGTCGCACGACCTGACGCCGCAACTCGGCTTCGACCGCCCGGCCTTGGGCCCCCCCGGTGGAGAGCATCAGGCGCGAAGTCGCCAGGCGCTGGCCGACTATCTCAAATCCGTCGACCCCACCCAGGCCCGGCTGGGGTTCGTGCCGCCGAGGTTCCCCAGCCAGAGCGTCCGGCCGTCGCTTCGCAGTTCGTCGACCAGCAGATTGCACGACCCGGCGTCCGGCAATGCGCCCCCGGCCAGTCGCGATGGCTTGTCGTCACCGATCCCGTCCGGCCTTGCCGCCCCACCTGCGCATCCTTCCAATGATCCCGCTTCCCTCGAAACCGCGGCGCCGCAGGACCATCTCTCCGCCGGCGCGCCGCCCGATGCCGCCGCCGGTTCGCAGGTCATCCAGGTTCACAATACCTACCTCGTCGCCCAGACCGAAGAAGGCATCGTCATCATCGATCAGCACGCCCTGCACGAGCGGATTCTCTACGAGCGGTTTCGCGAGCGCATCCTTGCCGGCTCACTGGAAAGCCAGCGCCTGCTCATCCCCCCCGCCTTCGACGCATCCCCGGCCCAGGTGCAGGCCGCCGAAGATCATGCAGAGCTGCTTTCGCGCATCGGCGTTGAAGTCTCTCCCTTTGGGCCCAAATCGCTCGCCGTGCAGTGTCTCCCGGCCCTCCTGGGCGAGATCGACCCCGCCGACTTCGTGCGCGACCTGCTCGACAAGCTGGCCGACCAGGACCGCATCGACTCCGGCGCCGACGCGCCGGGCCACGATGCCCGCGAGACACTGCTCCACGCCGCCCTCGACATGATGGCCTGCAAAGCCGCGGTCAAAGCCGGCGACCCGCTCACCCAGGAAGAAATGCTCACCCTTCTCGATCAGCGGCACGTCGTCGATCGATCCAGCAACTGCCCCCACGGCCGCCCGACAACGCTTCAACTCTCCACCCGCGACCTCGAGAGACAATTCAAGAGAACCTGAGACATCATCGCAATTGAGTCGTGCGCAAAAAAACGCCGCCCCGGTCAGGAGCGGCGTCGTTGAGACTCATGTGACTCTCTTACGCTTTCGCGGTCGTCATCAGAACGGCGCCTGCACGACCTGAATGTCGTAGTTGCCCGCGACCGCGCCGGCGCACTCAAACACCTGCAGCGTGAAGGTCAGTGAAGCCGACGGCGTAAATGTCGCCGTCGTCGTCTTGGAGGTCGGGCCAGTCCCGCTGTTCGCCACGGGCTGGTTATTGTTGTCCAGAATGCGAATCTGCGGGCGACTGTTTGATGCCGGGCCCGTGACCGTCGCGGTGACTGCCTTGTTGGCATCCGCCTGGAACGTCGTCTGCAGCGCCGAGGCGGCTGTAGCGCAAATGTCGTTCTCACCGGTCGCGCCCAGGTTTGCCGGCAGTTGCTGATTCAGCAGCGTACCGGTTCCGGGAAAAAGCGGACAGGTCGTCCCGAGGATGAACGGTGCCGCGACAACCACCATGGCAATGCACTTCAGGGGTTTCATCGTCTTTACTCTTGTCATCGAATTCTCCTAGTAGTGTCGTGCTGTCCGACAGTCCGCACGTCGGGTGCGATCACACAATGCGTCATACCAAACGTGGCCAAGCCTGTCGAGCCAATGAACTGGAACCAATAGCCTAATTCTGCCCGCCTGCGGAATCAACTGCCGCCGACCGGGGGGACCAGGTTCGCAGGCCCTTGCGGCGAACCCGCATTCGCCGCTGACCCATGAAGCCGACCGCCAGTGCCATGAGACTGGCTTGGCATCCGACGCCGCACATGCCCGAGCTGCATGGAATCTCCGAAGACGGCGGCTCAGGGACCACGCGGGCATTCTCGGGGACAAAGCTCACGGTCATGCGGTAGTCGCTGGTCTGCCCCTGGTAGGGAACAACCTCGATGAACTGGTCGCCGTCGGTGACCTGCACCTCCACGAACTCGTTCGACGATTCCGTCTCGGACTTGGCAACCACTGTCTGGCCATTCTTGGTCAGGACGACGTAGAGATCGAGGTCGCCCGTCGAGCCCTGGATCGAGACCGTCAACCGTCCCGTGCTCGTTCGCAGCTTGAAGATGTCACTATCGAGGCACTTCAGATCAAACGTCCCGGCCTGAATCTGTGCCGCCTGCTCAACGGTGTTGTTCGGCTCGTACGCGTCGTCGACGGGGTTCGGCGCCGGCTCAGGCGTCGGATTCGGGTTCGGATTCGGCGTGCCGCCCGACAATCCGGCGATGGCGTTTCCGAGGTTGACCCGCGGCTTCGTGATGTTGGCCTTGTGGTCGGTGACGTTGTCGCCCGTCGAGGTGAGCATCTGCTTCACCTGCGCCGGCGTAAGGAACTGTCCCGTCGTCGCCTTCGCCGCGGACTGCAGCGCCGCCACCGCGCCGGCTGCGTAAGGGCAGGCTGCGGACGTTCCGCCGAAATCAGTCTCGAAGTTTCGCGTGGCGTCATTACCCGTGCCGCGGATCGAAGTCGTGAACGCCATGTGCGAGGGGGCAAACAGCGTCAGGCCGCTCGACGTGTTCGAGTAGCACGTCACCTGGTCGGCCGCCGTCGTCATGTCAACGCCGATGTAGCCCGTCGGGCTGTTGGCGTCACTCCGCTTGTCAGGCGTGCAGGACTCCGGTGCCACGACAAAGGCCATCCCGTCGCCGACGTTCGCGTCATACACCGCGCCCACCGACAAAACTCCGCTGATGCAGGCCGGCCAGCCCATCGCGTCGCAGTAACCCTCATTGCCCGAAGAAACCAGCAGCGTGATGCCCGCCGCCATCGCGTTCTGCGCCGCGGTGGCCATCGCCGGGACGTCCGCATCGCAATTTCCAAGGGCCCGGCCGCCGCCGAAGCTGGTGCTGATCACCTTGATCGGGAAGTTTGGATTGTCGTTGCGATGCGTCACGCACCAGTCCCAGGCGGCGATCATCGCGGCATCCGTGGCGCTGCCCGTGTTGCCCGTGGATATCTTCAAGGCATAGAGCTTGGCCTGCGGCGCGACGCCGCCGTTGTAGTCGCCGATGTTGGCGACGTCACCGGCCGCGATGCCCGCGCACGCCGTGCCGTGGCTCTCACCATTGGGCCGGGGGTCGGCATCGTTATCGCCAAAATCGAAACCGCCGAGCACCTTGGCATTCGGAAAGCCGCCGTTACCAAGTTGCGGGTGCGTGTAGTCGATGCCCGTATCGCAGACGGCGATGGCCACGCCCGCCCCACCGTGAGTGGCGCGTGTAGCCGCGGCATTCATCAGGGCAAGTCCCTGTACGTCGTGCGCTTCGAGAATGCGAACCGGCTCAACCGACTCAACGCTCGGATCGTTCCGCAGCGATTCCAAGCCCGCACGCGTGACGGAGACCCACATCGTCGCCTGGTTCTCCATATTGTGATGCAGCATGAATTCGCCGGGCGCCATTCTCGTCATCAGCGTCGTCTGAGCGGCCGCGACCGTCGTGCGCTGCGCCGCGAAATCGCCGGCCGCGCCCAGTACGGCATTGCTTCGATTCGTCGCCGGCAACCTCAGGTTGACCAGCACTTCAACCGTCTCCGATCCGGCGTCGAACTGCTCGGTAATCGCCTGAGCTTCGACAATCCTGGCCTCCATCGTCGGGCCGTTTGCGCTGTCGGCGGCGACCGCTTCCGTTCGAGCGAGGGCCACTTGAACAACGAGGGCCGCAAGAGCCGTCGTGAACCCCGACTTGAGTCGCTTCCCGTTTCTGTTTTCACTTCGCATGTTCATCGTTCGATCTCCCGTGTTATTGAGCACTTGGTTAACCGGCACATGCCGGAGACACAGGAGGTACACAAGCCGACACAGTTTCTGCCGCGAATCGCGAAAAACGGCATTTTCCATTGAAAAAAACGCTTCCGGCCGTAGCGCCACCCCTTGTGGGTGGCGCGGCGTCTCATTCCAGCCTGGCCGTCGTTGAGAGCATGTGGCGACCTGCCAGACCCCCAATCGGCGCGAACACCGAGCAAGGATTTAGAGATGAGGGACTTTGTTGAGATGCAAAGAACGGCGGCCGTCCCGAAGGGAACGAACGATGAGCACGCGGGGCTTCGATTTCACCAAAAACCGCCAAAAACTCGAACAGCCCCAACACATGACCGCCACAGTAGTTGCCATCGCCCGGGGACTGCTTGTGTCACCTTATGTCACCTTGGGTTTTCGTCGTCCCTGTGGCCAGGATCGGCGTCAAAACAGCTTGATAACCGCGAATCCACCGACAAGGAGAATGACAAACGTGAGACAAAGCAGATTGAAATATTTATCAATAAACCGCTGCATCGGCGGGCCGAATTTATAAAGCAGCGCGGCAACAATGAAAAACCTCATGCCCCGGCCGACGACCGAGACAAGCGCGAAACCGATCACGTTCATGTGAAAGGCGCCCGAGGCAATGGTGAAAACCTTATACGGGATCGGCGTGAAGGCGGCGATAAAGACGATCCAGTAGTCGTACTGCTGATACCAGCCGGTCACCTGCTCGTAATATTTTTCGGCATGGTAAAACGCGATGATCTTCTGCCCCACCGTGTCCATGAGTCCCAAACCGATGAGATATCCGCCGATTCCGCCGAAAACGCTGGCGACGGTGCAGGTCGCGGCGAACCTCCACCACTTCTGCCGGGCGCCCAGCACCAGGGCGATCAGCAGAACATCCGGTGGGACGGGAAAAAAGCTGGACTCGGCGAAGGCCAGCAGGAAAAGAGCAATGGCCCCGTGCGGCGTATGGGCCCAATGAAGAACCCAATCGTACAACCGTCGATGCAAATGCCACTTGCCGACCGGCGCGGCCGTTGGAGTCTCGGCATGAATAGCCGGCCCTGCGGCGGCAACGTCATTCGCTTCGGGGGTTGGCTTGATCAAAGCTGTCCTCAAGTTGCTGTCGTGATTGTCTGGGAACGTCAAAGGAAGAGAGCGTACCGATGTGTAATTGATCGGCCAAGCAGGATCGGGCGGGGGCACGGGCGGCAACGTGCGGAAAGTCCCCCCATCGATCTTCTCGACATCGGGTCCGGGGTGTCACATCGCGGAAACGAAATCCTGCACGTCGAGGCCGTCCACGTTCCCATCGGCGTTCATATCGGCCTGACAGGAGAGCCAGCCGGACAGCACCTGCTGAACAAAGGCGGGAATGTCGCCGGGGTCCACGACGCCGCTGCAATCCATGTCGCCGACGAGAATGCCGGGGCAGGCCGGATGCTCGCAGTCGTCCGGGATGGAGTTGCCGTTGCAATCCGTTTCGCCGCATGCATCGATCACGCCATTGGCGTTGCAGTCGATGCCGGGATTGCCGGCGATGTCGCAGCTATCGGGGATCATGTTTGTGTCGCAGTCGCCGTCGAAGCCACTGGAGATATCGCATTCATCCGGCACGCCGTTGCCGTTGCAATCCGGGTCGCAGCCGCTCGTGCAGAAGAACGGCCCGCCGGGCGCGGGGCTGCCGACGGCGATCTCGCATTCGTCGGGCACGCCGTTGGCGTTGCAATCGTTGCTGGTCATCGCGGCGATGTCGCATTCGTCGGGCACGCCGTTGGCGTTGCAATCGGCACTGGTCATCTCGGCAATGTCGCAACTGTCCGGAGTGCCGTTGACGTTGCAATCCGGGTCGCAGTCGGAGACGCAGAAGAAAGGTCCGCCCGGCGCCGGGCTGCCGACGGGAATCTCGCACACGTCAAGAATCCCATCGACATTGCAGTCCAAGAGCGGATTCAGAATGATCTCGCAGGCGTCGGCCGTGCCGTTGTTGTCGCAATCGGGATCGCATTCGTCGAGATTTCCGTTGGAGTCGCAGTCCAGCGCCGGATTCATCTGAATCTCGACCGCGTCGGGGATGGCGTTCATGTTGCAATCGACCGGGGCATCCACGGGGCCGGGCGCAATGACGACGACCGACGCCGGTGCGCCGGGCTTAAACAGGCCGAGGGTGATCTGGCTGTTTGGTATCGGCGGGGCATTGGTGACGAGGCGGAAGTTGTAGAGGGTGGACCATCGCAGCGCGTTTGCGTTCGCATTCACGCCATGCGCGGTCGTCTGCCAGGTGATCGCGCCGCCCGCAATACCGGCCGGCCAATCGGTCGGGTCATAGGTCTCGCCGCTGTGGTAACTGACATCGTGAAAGGCCGACGATGGAACCGCCGCGCCGGGATCGAGCGGAATCGAAAACGAGCCGACGCTGCGATCGGAGTTGGCGTTGAAGAGCGCGTATTCGTAGTTCCAGAAGCCAGTGCCCAGGTCGGTGACCTTCGCCCCAAGTATCAGCCGTCCGTCGCCGGGAATGTCGATGTTGACAAGCGTGACCGTCGGATCGAAGTCCTGCCACGCCTGGATGCCGAACTTCTCTCGCTCGGTCGTGTCCGTCATCGTGCAGGCAAAGACGTTGGTCGAGTTTTCGTTGACGGTAAACCGGCGATACGACGCGTTGTTATTGTCGTTGCCCGCGGCGGCGGCGTCGTCGGGCGTGACGTAGTGCCCCTCGACGAAATAAAGGGCGCCAGCGTTGAGTGCCGGATTGATGTCTTCGTCGCGCACCTGAAGGCGCTTATCGATGATCAAAGTGTGTGGGTAATTCGTGAAGGGATATGGAAATGCCCCGGTTGCCGCGTTCACCTCCGAACGGGGCCCGAGGATGATCTGGTTTCCGTTGAGCCCGGCCCCGTAGGGATCATTACATCCTACGCCCAAAAGATCACTCGTGCCGGGATCCTGGCAGGTAGCGCAAACGCCGGATTCATTCGTGGAGGCGAAGGCGTGCTTGAGCCATGCCATGCCGATCTGCTCGAATTGGCCGCCCTTCAATCGATACATGTTCTGGGCGATGACCGGGTGCTGATTTGTCTCCGCGATCCAGAGGAGGGGGGTGTCGCCAATGTTGCACGAGACCGTGCCGAAAGAGTAGCCGGTGATGCCCCCGACACGTCCCCAGCGCATGATCACTTGGAGTTCGCCGACGATGACGTCCGGGCCCGCGGCAGCCGCAATCTGACAGAAGTTCAGGAGCACAAACGCCCCGACCCCAATGCGCGTGGGCAGTCGATCAAACACTTTCCAACCTCCGAATCCAAAGATACTTATCGTATCCCCGGCACGGACACTAAACAACCAAAACAGAGGTGGAAACACGCCCCACCGCCGTTTTTGTGCCCGCAGGCACGGGGATTGTGCGTTTGCAAGAATCGTGGGACGGGCATGAAGGCGGACTGCCGCCCCGCTTGTGGCGATTTTCGCTTCCATCGACGGCGCGCCGCGGCGTGCCCCGAATCAGAGAAAGATGAAAGTGAGCGCAATGAACAGCGGCATGAGGATGCAGCAACTATAGGCCATGTAGCCGAAGAAGCTGGGCATTTTCACGCCGGCGTGTTCGGCGATGGACTTGACCATGAAGTTCGGGCCGTTGCCGATGTAGGTGTTCGCTCCCATGAAAACCGCGCCGATGGAAATTGCCACGAGATGGTCGAGCTGAATGATCTGCCCGGTGATGAGCTGGATTGTTGTGCCCGGCTCGTGGACGTGGGTCAGGGCATTGGCGGTTTCGAAGAAGACAACATAGGTCGGGGCGTTATCGAGGAAACTGGAGAGCATTCCCGTGGCCCAGAAGAACTTGGTCGGCGTATCGATGCCGAGGCTGGCGCCCTTGGCATTCAGGATTTCGATCGGCACCTGCATGCAGATGAAGATGCCAATGAAGAGACACGCAACTTCGAGGATGGCGGTGTAGCTGAAGTTGTTGTCCTTGCGCACGCTTTTGCCCGTCATCACAAGAGAGAGCAACACAAATGCGTTCTGGACGATCTCGCGAAGGAAGGGAAAGGGCGTGTAGTTCGTGCCGGGGACCGGCTTGCTGCTGTCGAGCAGAGCCGTGGCAAGAACGACGCCACCGAGGAAGAGGAAGTTGATCTTTCCCTCGATGCGAATCTTCTGGACCTGGGTTTCGTCGCGCTGAATGTCGCGCTTCTCTTCTTTGCGATAGGCCGCCATGTCCCAGAAGTAGTAGATGACCAGCAGGGCGCCGAGGCAGACGGCCCATTCCTTCCAGAGGTTAAGGGTCCAGAGAAACGGCACGCCCTTGAGGAATCCGAGAAACAGCGGCGGATCGCCGATGGGCAGCAAACAGCCCCCGACATTGCTTACGATGAAGATGAAGAAAATGACCGTGTGAACAATATGCTTGCGCTCGGAGTTCGTCGCCAGGAGCGGACGTATCAGGAGCATCGACGCGCCGGTTGTTCCAACGAGGCTGGCGATAACGCCGCCGATGGCGAGGAAGGCGACGTTCGTCATGGGATGCGCGGGGATGTCTCCCTTGACGCAGATGCCGCCGGAGATGACGTACAGACTAAAGAGCAGCGATATGAATGGGATAAACTCGGCGAGGACGGCATGGTCGAGGACCGACAGAACCGTTGAAAAGCCCGGCGAGGCGGCGTGTTCGCCGTGGCCGAAGCCGTAGCCGCGAAACTGGTAATAGGCGAGCGTGACCAATCCGAGGGCCAGAGCAACGATGAGCTTGTTCTTGTTGTGATGCCACCAATGTTCAGTCTTGTGGATGAGCGGCAGGACGGCGATGCACAAGAGCAGGGCAACGAATGGCGCGACCCAGGCCAGACCAGGTACGTGTGTTGCATGCTCTGTGTGCGAAGCGGTCTCAGCGAGGAGAGTGAACACGGTTGGATTCTCCGGAATAGGTAATCTATGCGGACCTTGAGGGTATACATCGGTTTCGAATTGGGGAGGATTCACCGAAACACTTACCTGCGCTTGCTTTGATTCGGCCCCTTTTAGTCGAGGGCGACGGGCGCTTATCCGCTTCGCTTGCTCAGGGTTCGGAGTGCGAGTAGGCCGCGCGCCCCAGGGGTGAGGCGCAGGAATCGCCGATTTGCTTGTCGCGCCCAATCGACGCCAACCCAGCGCGCCACGGGCCAACCGATCGCAGAAAATGCCCGCCAGACCGCTATCGAAAACGCGCTTGACAACCCCGTCAATGTTTGGTTATTGTTTGGTCTGAATGACCGTGGCCGCTTCGTGTGGGGGGAAGCGGCTTGATCGCGATGCGCTGTTAATGGCGACCGGCCGCGTGGGTCGGGGCAGACGCATGGCGGCGGTTAGTCATTTCGAAAGGGTATGGTCATGACGGAATTCAAGCGGACAACACAAGGGGCTCGCTGGCGTATCGCATTGGCGGCGATGGCGCTGGTCGCGGTGACGGCGACGGTGACAACGCGGGTCGTCTCGGAAGAAAAGGGCGATCAGCCAAAGATGAGCCCGGAGGAACAGAAGATGATGGAGGCGCGGATAAAGGCAACATCCCCGGGCGAGCACCACAAGCACCTGATGAAACTGGTCGGCACATGGTCGGCGAAGGCGAAGTTCTGGATGAGACCGGACGACAAGCCGAACGAGGGACAAGGCACGGCCACGTGGAAGTCAATCATGGGCGGTCGCTATGTGATGCTGAACTATGACGGTAATTCGGCCGCGATGGGCCCATTTCAAGGCATTAGTATTACCGGCTACGACAACATAACGAAACAGTATACGGATGTGTGGGTTGACTCGATGAGCACGGCTCCGTTTATTTCGCACGGAACCTGTGACGCTTCAGGTAAGACCTTCCAATACAAAGGCGAGTTCATTGACCCAATGACCGGGAAGAAGTCGGCAAATCGGTCCGTAATGCGCATGGTCAGCGATACCGAGATGCGCTTCGACGTGTACGATTTCGGCCCTGATGGCAAGGAATTCCAGAGCCTCGAAATCACCTACACAAAGAAATAGCAGGTTCCACTCCACGACTATTGCCGGTGCATCCGCCGATCGGAGGGGCGGCGGATGTGCCCGGCTTCAGGTTGAAGGCCGTATCGAGCTTGCCCTCGATTACTGAATGTTCGCGCGATTCATCTTGTTGACGAACCAGATGCCGTAGGCGACCAGGCCCAGGCTTCCAATGATGGCGACAATCCCGAGTAACAGGGTGAGCATGTCGTGCGAGGTCGTGTAGTCGCGGATCGCCCAGGCGGCGAAGAGGTCCGCGGCGACCACGACGACCACGATGAAGAAGATGTGGAATGACCTCAACGAGAGCATGACGCACCTCCTGCCCGCTGCCAGAACAGCCGGCTCATCTTGATCCGCGATTGACGTGCCGCCGCGGATTCAGTGAGGAGTATTTGCCTGGGCGGCCGTCTTTCGAAGCGCTGCGTTCGCGTTACCAGTCGAGCGGATGTCGCCAAGCGTGATAGAGGTCATCGAGCGGCAGACGATGTCCTTCGTTATCCACGTCCATCACCAGGGCGGGCTCGGGAATTTCCTCGCATTTCACGGTCGCGTAATGCCGCGTTTCGATATCTGCGGTGATTCGATCGAAATCTCCGGTGCGTGCGTCGGATACCTGCACGAGATACATGGCGGGGGCTTCGACGAAGTGTTGCTCCGCCGGCAGGCCGTTGGTGTTTAGCGTGCATTCCCGCCAGCCGCCGAAGCACATCTCGGCGAGCGCCGTCAGCGGCCCGCCGTCGCTCACATCGTGAACCGCCAGGGCCACGCCGTCGCGGATCAGTCGGGCGACGGATAGGTGAGTCCGAAGCGCCGTGGCCGCGTCAAAAGGCGGCAGGCTGGCGGGCGAATCACCGAGCCGCATCGGGCGACCCAGCAGGTAGACTTGCGTCCCGCCTGACTTGAGATCAGACGTCGTGCAGCGTTTCACATCATCGACGATGGATAAGGCGGAGATCAGCAGCGTATACGGGATGGCAACGCGACCGTCCACGATGACGTGATCGGAATCGGGGGCCGCTTCGTCGAGCAACGCGGCCGCGGTCCGGACCAATTCAACATCCGCCGGATCCAATGCGAATTCGTTATTCAGCGAGTCCTTACCGCTGATAAAGGGCAGGCCGTACGCAGAGGCCATGTCGTAGCAGGCCTGGCATGCGCGAACCAGTGCTCCGAGGTTGATTGGGTTATCGACACGGGGCCAGCAGAAATTGTCCAGGATCGCCGTGCGTGCCGGATCGCCGCCGACGCAGACGACATTGCGCAGCGCCTCATCGATGGACGCGATCGCCATCCAATACGGATCGGTTGCGGACAAATCCGGATTGAGTCCGCAGCCGATTGCCACTGCGGCGTCGGAGTCCAATCGCGGACGAATGACCGCGGCGTCCGACGGCCCTTCGTGCCTTGCAACGAGTGGGCGCACAGACGTTCGCGATTGCACTTCGTGATCATATTGATGGATGAGCCAGTGCTTGGAGGCGATGTTCAGTTGTGCCAGGCGGCGAAGCAGCTCGGCCCCTATGGCGACAGGATCGGAAACCGATGCGGTCGATGCGCCGGCCGCAGGATCGGGCTTTTCCCATTCGGCGATGAGCTCACTCTTGGGCAAGCCCTCATGAAGGAATCGCAAGTCGAGCTCGCCGACGACGTGACCGCAATATCGAATCGTAAGGCGTCCGTTTTCGGTGAAGCGGCCGATTGCCGTGGCTTCGACTTCTTCCGCTTCTGCCAGGGCCAGGAGTTTGTCCACGTCGCCCGGTGATACCGCCAGCACCATCCGCTCCTGCGACTCGCTGATCCAGATTTCGTCGTATCGCAGCCCGGCATATTTAAGGGGCACCTTTTCCAGATCGACCTCGGCGCCAAGGCCCTCGGCCATCTCACCGATCGCAGACGAAAGCCCGCCGGCGCCGCAATCGGTGATCGAGGAGAACAAACATCGTCGAACCCCCCCGTCGTTGTAGTCGCGTGCCCGCACGATGAGGTCGAGGACTTTTTTCTCTTCAATAGGGCTGCCGATCTGCACGGCGTGGGAGAATTCGTCCTCGTGCGTGTCGGTCAGTTCGGCGCTGCTGAAGGTTGCGCCGTGAATGCCGTCGCGGCCGGTGCGGCCGCCAATGACGACAATCGCGTCGCCCGGTTTCACCTGTTTCTCAATGCGATCACGCGGGATGACGCCGACGCAGCCGCAGAAGACCAGTGGGTTCCCGAGGTATCGCGGATCAAACCGCACCGCTCCGTTGACGGTTGGAATGCCCATGCAGTTGCCGTAGTCGCGCACACCGGCGGTGATGCCCCGAAGCACCGTGCGCGGGTGAATGACGCCCTTGGGTACCGAGTCCACCGGCCAATTGGGCTGCGCGACGCAGAAGACGTCGGTATTGGCAATGGGCTTGGCGCCGAGACCGCAGCCGAGGACATCGCGGATGACGCCGCCGACGCCCGTCGCGGCGCCGCCGTAAGGCTCGATGGCTGATGGATGGTTATGTGTTTCCACCTTAATGGCGACGGCCCAATCGTCGTCGAAGGCGATGATGCCCGCGTTGTCCTTGAAGACGGACAGGCAATGCGGTCCCCGCCCTTCGGCCATCAGTTCCGCCGTTGCTCTGGCAATGGTGTCCTTGAGCAGGTTGGCGTAGCGAATCTCGCGGCGAGGTGTGTCCGATTGGAGCGGGTGGATCGAAGGCATCGGCTCGCCCCGATACAGGATCGGGCTCTTGAGCGTCTTGTGTACGCAATGCTCCGACCAGGTCTGGGCCAGGGTTTCCAGTTCGATGTCGGTGGGCTCTCGACCGCATGCCTTGAAATGTGACTGGATCGCGAGCATCTCGGGCAGCGACAGGAATAGGTGTCCTTCTCTGCTCAGCTTGAGAAGCTCGGCCTCGGCGAGGGGGGTCATCTCAATATGACGGAGGGCAAACCGGTATATCGGGGGTGACGGTGGCGGCTCGATCGGCCGCGAGCCAACGATGACGTCTTCAATGCAGTCATTCCCCAGGAGCCGGGGTATGCGCCTTAGTTCGGCGTCATCCGGGATCGGCAAAAGCTCGAAGCGGTGAGCGGTTCTTACGCTTGACGCCGTAATCCCCATATCCGCCAGGGCGAAGGCAGTGGACTGGGCCACCGAGTCCATGACGCCGGGCTTCAGGTGAACTTCGATGGACAAGGCCCCTTCGGCCTCGGGAATTTGATCACCCCTGAGGAGCAAGGAACAGGTTTCGATGACGGGGTCCGTCAGGAGTTCGTCGGCGATGCGCCGGGCTGCCTTGGTCTCACTTAAATGATCCAGTCCGTCGAACTCGATGAGGAAGAGTTTTGCCGACCGAACGGCCTGAACTGAGCGAATGCTGAACTCGCGCAGCATCTGGAGAGTGCTCGCGCCAAGCGGGTCCGCTCGATCGGGGGCAGGGGAAACCTTAAAGCGCCATAGTCCCATAAGCCGGGGTCCGCTGGAAAGGGTTCGAAAACATGCTGACGTAAGATATTGTCCTGAAGTATCTTATGCAGCATTAAGAATTTTCGCTATCTTGCCGAGCTTATAGCGTGGGAGTTGAGGCGTCAATTAGTACTTGTCGTTCGAGGAACAGACGGCTAGCCTATTGCGTCGGAGTGACTGCTCCGGACAGTTCGGCCGGCAACATTGGCCGGCTATATCCGCAAACGTGAGCAGTCAGGAAATGTCGGGCTCTGTGGACTTCGCGCGGGAGGCCACATTAAGGCAGCATGAAGGAGCTTGCCCGAACGGCTCGATGGACAACGCGATCGCCCTACTAACGTTAAGACCCGGTTCGCATGGTTAATCGTGCGGGCACACTTCGCAACGGCGATCGATCAATCTAGAGGAAATGCATGAGTACGATCAGTAATGGATCAAATGGCCTAAATGGGGGCGGGTATCTTGAGTTCGAACGCCCCCTGGCGAGGATTGAAAAGCAGATTGAGGAGCTGGAGGCCACACAGGCCGCGACCGGACGGGACTTGTCGGACATGATTCGCACTGTCCGCTCGGAGCTCTTGACCGCCAAGCGCAGGTTATATACCGAGCTTTCCGCATGGGAGACCGTGCAGATCGCCCGCCACCCGAAGCGGCCGCTCACCCCGGATTACCTCCGGCTTATGGTGCGCGACTTCGTCGAGCTGCACGGCGACAAGAACTTCCGGGACGACAAGGCTCTGATCACCGGCCTGGGCCGAATCGGCCCTCACAAGGCCATGTTCATCGGCCACAACAAGGGCAAGGACACCAAGGAGCGAATCGAAAACTGTTTCGGAATGGCCCATCCTGAGGGGTACCGCAAAGCACTATTGAAAATGAAGCTAGCGGAGAAGTTCGGCCTTCCGGTCGTTTGTCTGATTGATACGGCGGGGGCATATCCCGGCATTGGCGCCGAGGAGCGCGGCATCGCCTACGCCATCGCGGTGAACTTGATGGAGATGGCCCGCTTGAAGGTGCCGATCGTCTGCGTGGTCATTGGCGAGGGCGGCTCCGGCGGGGCACTTGGCATCGGCGTCGGCGATCGAGTCGCCATGTTCGAGCATTCCTATTACTCCGTCATTTCACCAGAGGGCTGCGCAGCGATCCTTTGGAAGTCCGCCGAACACGCTCAGACGGCGGCCGCGGCTTTGAAGTTCACCAGCAAGGATTTGAAGAGACTCAAGCTTGTCGACGATGTCATCGGCGAGCCACTTGGCGGCGCCCATCGCGATCCAGTCGCCACAGCTGCAAGCCTTGAAAAATACATCGTGGACAGCCTTCGTGATTTGAAGCGGGTCCGAACCGACACGCTCCTGAAGCGGCGCTACAAGCGACTTCGCGATCTCGGCTCGTTTTTTGCAGTCGACGGCACACCGGCCGGCAAGCCGGCTGCCGCCAAGACAAAGTCAAAGGTCAGCTCCAAGCGGGCTCCTAAGGTTGTCGTGCTTCCGGCCACGCAACCGATTTCCGTTTACGCCTGAAGACTTCACGAGCCCGATTCACGCACCTGACGGGATATCCGTTAGCTGTGTGAATCGGTGCTGTATTTTTACGCCACTCGGTCGAGGCCCGCAGCGTGGACAGGCCATCCGCGGGCCATCAACTCATCACATCAAGATCGGTTTAGCCATTCTGGTTCCGCGCTGAACGGTCGCTCATTGCCCATTCAGGAGCGACAACGCGAGACCCGTCATACAGCGGACTCCGGTGCGGAGCGTAGGCTCGGGTTCCGTGCGAAACTTGGAGGAGTGCACGGTCGGAAGCGCTTCGCCTCCCGGCTTCTTTGAAGCCTCGAATCGGGCCTCATCGACCACGCCGAGAACAAACATGAAACCCGGAACGCCGGCGGTCTTGGCGAAGAGGCCGAAATCCTCGCCGCCCATGCTCGGCGGGCGCTCGTGGACGTTGTCCTTGCCGATCAATTTTTCAAAAAGGTTGACGGCATGGGCGGTCAGGTCGGGGTCGTTGTAGGCGGCGGGGGTGAAGTCCTTGTCGAGGACAACCACATCGGGATCTTTCGGGCAGCCCATCGCACGAGCTGTGTTGATGGCGATGCGCTTGATGGAGTCGAGCACCTCCTTGCGGACTTCGTCGGTGAAGGTGCGGACGGTGATCTGCATGACTGCCGTCGCGGGAATGATGTTGTGCTTGGTGCCGGCGTGGATCGAGCCGACTGTGATAACCGCCTGATCGAGCGGATTAATGCGGCGGCTGATGATGGTTTGCAGTGCGCTCACGATCTGACAGGCCGTAACGATCGGATCGATGGAGGCGTGTGGATAGGCGCCATGGCCGCCTTTGCCGTGAACGGTGATGTCGACGGAGTCGACGTTGGCCCAGACCCAGCCGGAGGTGTAGCCGATGGCGCCGGTTGCAAGCTCGTGCGAGACATGCAAGGCGATGCACTTGTCGGGCATGGGGAACCGCTTAAAGAGGCCGTCCTCGATCATCAGCCGGGCACCCTGGCCGATCTCTTCGGCGGGTTGGGCGACGAGCAGGACGGTGCCCTTCCACTTGTCCTTCATTGCGGCAAGCGTCTGGGCAGTGGCGGCAAGGACGGTCTGATGCATGTCGTGGCCGCAGGCGTGCATCACGCCGACGTGGGAGCCATCGCCCAGCTCAACTTTCACTTTGCTGGCGAACGGCAGGCCGGTCTCCTCAGTGATGGGGAGGGCGTCCATGTCGCCGCGGATAAGTACGGTCGGGCCGTTGCCGTTCTTCATCACTCCGACGACGCCGTAGCCGCCGATGTTCTCGGTAACTTCGTAGCCGGCGTCGCGGAAGAGACCGGCGAGCCGCGCGGCGGACTGCTTCTCGTGTGAGGACAGCTCTGGGTTCTCGTGACAGGTTTTGTACAGGTCGAGCCAGCCGGGGAGGGAGGCGGCGATTTTCTTGTCAACCCCGGGCATGGCGGAGGGGATTTCAACCGCGGCGACCGACCCCGCTGACATCAGCAGCGAGAGGAGAGGACAAATGACGCTCGAGACGACGGAACTGAAATTGGTTTGCATAGACTTTCCTGCCTGGGGATTCCCGTATGAGCGACAGACGATATCACATTTGCCGAGCCTGCCGGGAAGGCGGGCCTTTGTACAACGGAATCCGGCGAACACGGGGACATTATAAACCGAGCGAAGGCATGTGGTAACGGCGGAAACAGGGTCGGAGGGCATGGTCACGTCCGGGGCAGTTTTCGGATCGAGTCGCATTTCCTGGCACGGTTCTTCAGTCTGCTTTGTCAAAAGGTGTCACATGTGTAGCACATTCGAACCAGGGGACAGGTCTGTGGGTAATTGCCGCAAGGAATCTCGCCGCTCGCGATGCACAGCACCGCAGTTAAGCAGACTAGCGCGCTCGTCGCTTGCCCCGCCACCAAGCCCATCTATAATTATTTCACGAACGCGCCGATGTCCGCACGGCGGTTGCCTGAAGCGCCTTCGTCGGGAGAACCATGCCTATCCTCGGCGTCAACATCGATCATGTCGCTACCGTTCGTCAGGCACGGCGTACGGATGAGCCGGACCCTGTCTGGGCCGCGGCCGAGGCGCAGCTTGGCGGGGCGGCGTGCATCACGTTTCATCTGCGCGAGGATCGCCGGCACATCATCGACCGCGACGTCCCGCTTCTGAAGGAAGTCGTCGTCACCAAGCTCAACATGGAAATGGCGATGGCGGCTGACGTGGTCGAGATCGCCGTGCGCACGCGGCCGACCCAATGCACCCTGGTGCCGGAAAAGCGCGAAGAGGTGACCACCGAGGGCGGGCTTGATGTCGTTCGCCACGCTGCTCGAGTGGGAGAGGTCGTGAAGCGCCTCAAAGACGAGGGGATCATCCTCAGCGCTTTCGTCGAACCGGTGAAGGCGCAGATCGAGAAATCAGCCGAGCTTGGGTTTGACGCCATCGAGCTTTGGACGGGTGCTTTCGCCCATGCGAAGGGTGATGAGGCAATCAAAGAGGCCCTGGGCACACTGAACGAGGGCGTGAAGACCGGGCATGCCTGCGGCCTGGAGGTTCACGGGGGGCACGGCCTGACTTATCGGAATGTCACGGCCGTCGCCGCGGTTCCGGGCTTTTCTGAATTCAACATTGGCCATAGCATCATCGCTCGGGCGGTGTTTGTCGGCCTGCGATCGGCGGTTCGAGAAATGAAGGACATTCTGGACCGTTTCAATCCGTAAGGCCGCACAGCCGGCTGACCGCCGATCGACGCACCGAACCCATCGATTGTGAGTGAAAGATGAGAGACATGTTTCGCGGATGCATTGTTGCGCTGGTGACGCCGTTTCGCGACGGCGAGATCGACTGGCCGGCGCTGGATGAACTGGTTGATTACGTCATCGACGGCGGCGTGAACGGACTTGTGCCGTGCGGGACGACGGGCGAGTCGCCCACGCTGTCCGCGGATGAGCAGCTCAAGGTCATTTCCGCGGTGGTCAAACGGGCCAAAGGCCGCGTGCCGGTGATCGCCGGGACCGGCGCGAATTGCACCGAGAAGACGGTCATTCAATCGCAGGCGGCAGCGAAGGCGGGCGCGAGCGGCATCATGCTGGTTTCGCCTTACTACAACAAGCCCAATCAGCGCGGTCTCTACGAGCATTTTTCGTTTGTCGCCGAGGCCGTGGCGCTGCCGATCATGCTGTACAACATTCCCAGTCGGACGGGCGTTGAGATTTCCGTAGAGACGATTGCCCGACTGCACGCGGATCACAAGAACATCGTCGCGGTCAAGCACGCGACCGGCTCCGTGGATGGGGTGAGCGAACTGGCCGGCGCGAGCGACATTGCCATCCTGAGCGGCGACGATCCGTTGACGCTTCCGATGATGGTGGTCGGTGCGGTCGGCGTGGTGAGCGTCGTGGGCAACCTGCTGCCGAAGGAGACCTCGGCGTTGACGACGGCGGCGCTGGCGGGCGACTGGAAGACCGCCCAATCGCTGCACCAGAAGCTGTATCCGGTGTTTCGCGATTTGCTGAGGCTCGATATCAATCCGATCCCGATCAAGACGGCCTTGGCCATGAGGGGAATGATGGCTGAGGAGTTCCGACTGCCGATGTGTAAGCTGGAGCCCTCCAAGCGGGAGCGGCTGGCCAAGATCATCGAGAAATACCCGACGACGATCGGGACAGGGCAGCGAGCATGACGCAGGCATCGGCAATGACGATGATGGAGCCTGGGGATACGGGACAGATGAGCGACGGACAGGCATTGATACATCGATTGCGCTTTTTCGCGGGAATGGGTTTCGCGGTCGTCGTTTTTTTGTACGTCGGATTCTGGGCCGCGAAGTCCGCCGATCCACTTTCCCCGATTACCCTTATCAGTGTGGACCAGGGTGTCATCGCCATGGCAGAGCTTCTCGCTCTGGGTGTCGTAGCGAGTGGCCTGGCAGTGGCCATATGCGGGGCAGGCTCCGCTGAGCGCGGGGCGCTGGCCATCGCCGTCGGCCTTGCCGCGATGGCCATGCGGGGTACTCAGCTCGACATGCTTGTTCTTCGCCGGCTCAGCGCAGGGCCTGGCGCGGTTGATCCGTTTCCGGCCACCGCGCTGGTCGCGGAGACGTGGTTGTGGCTGGCGCTGATCGCCGTCGGATTCGTCGTCGGTCGCTGGGTGGACAGTTGGTTTGACAGCGGCGCGAACGCCGCCGCCGTGACGCCGGTCGATCGCGCCCCTGATGTGCGACAGGGCCTGGGCGCCATTGCCGTTGTTTCGCTCGTTGGATGGACGGTTACTTCCTACGCACTGGGCGGCGATGAGAATCCTCTTTTCAAGGGTCAGATTTATTTCGCCATCGCCCTGGGATTTCTGGTTGGAGCGATGGCGGCCAACTGGTTGTTCCATCTTCAGTCGCGGGTGTGGCTGTTGACCGCCGTGGCGATCGTGGCCACCGCCGCTTATCTCCTTGCCGGTCCCGACAGCCGAGAGATTGAGGCTGCGCGGCAGACCGGGACTTATCTCACCCTGGCCCCGATGGCTCGGCCATTGCCGATTGAGTACGCGGCACTCGGGTCGATCGGCGCGCTTCTCGAGCGCGACGCGATGTCGGTTTTGCGCGCGCTCTTTGGACTTCCGCCGCAGACGCGCGCATGACGGGGCACTTGGGCGAAATTCCTGACCCAGCACTTGTGAGCGCGCCGAGTCATTCGCGGCAGCTCGTCGAACGCCGCTGGGGCGTGTTTGCCCTCAGCGTTGCCTGTCTCCTGACGATCGCCGCCTACTCCAACTCGCTGCGAGGCGAATTCGTCTATGACGATCAGTTCGAGATCGTCAAGAACCCGTTGATTCAGCAGCCCTCGTTGTTTCTGAAGGCGATCACGTCGGACGTGTGGGCGTTCAAGGGCGATCGGGGGCAGGCGTGGAGTAATTACTGGCGGCCGCTTTTTGTCACGTGGATGGCGGCGAATTACCAGGTGTTCGGTCTCAAGGTGATCGGCTGGCATGTCGCCAATCTTGCGGCGCATCTCGCGGTGGTTGTCCTGCTTTACTTCATGCTGAAGGAGCTTCGGATTCGGCCGGTCGTGCGGTTGATGACGGTGTGGCTGTTTGCCGTGCATCCGACGCTGGTCGAGTCGGTGGCCTGGGCGTCGGGAATTCCCAATATGCTCATGTCGGGGTTTATCTTCGGCAGCTACATCTGCTATCTGCGATGGAGACGGCTCGGCGGCGTGTGGGTGATTCCCGCGCTCGGCTTGTATGCGATGAGTTTGCTCAGCAAGGAGGGGATGGTTGTATATCCGGCGATCATCTTTCTCACGGAGTGGGCGACCATGCCGCGCGGCGGATCGCGGGCGCGGGTAAACTGGGGTCGCGCGGCGCGGCATGCGGCGCTGTTCGCGATGGTGATGATCGCTTTTGTTGCCGTGCGGTATTCGATTCTCGGGACCATGCGTCGGCTGCCGCCGGGCGCGCCGGGATGGGCGGGCGCGCTGGCCACAGTTCCGTCCGTTCTGTGCTTTTACCTTCAGAAAACGATATGGCCGTATCCGTTGGGAATGGCGTATGGGTTGCGGGTGGTCAGCAGCGAAAATATGAACTGGGTGAATTTTTGGGCGCCGGTGGTTGCGCTGGCGGTGATGGCCCGCGGCGTGCTGTATGTGTTGCCGAAGGATAGGGCATATCGTGTCGGGCTCATCTGGTTTTTGATTTCCATTCTGCTGGCTCTCGATGTGCGCGTCTTTCTTCCGGAGAAGATCGTAAACGATCGCTATTTGTATCTGCCCCTGTGCGGCGCGATATTGATAATCGCTCAACTCATTTACGACGCAATGCGGCGGATCGGAAAGGGCAGCGCGCGTGGCCTGGGGATGACGATTGCGGGTGTACTGGCGGCGGGGCTGGCGGTCCTGACGTATCAGCAGAACCCGACGTGGGCCAATGAGGTCGCCTTGTGGGAGCAGGCGGTGAAGACGGATCCCACGTCGGCGCATGCCTCGGCGCAATATGGCGAAGCGCTTCGGCAGGCGGGCAAGTTGTCGCAGGCGCGAAGCGAGCTGGAGCGATCGCTGGCGTTGAACCCGGACCTGTGGACATCCAATCTGGCGCTTGGCATGCTTGCGGTGGCGGAGAAGCGTTTCATCGAGGCGGAGCGGTTGTTGCGGCGCATCCTTACCGCGTTGCCGAAGGAGAACGTGGCGCGGGAGAATCTGGCATCCTGTCTTCAACAGCAGGGCAGAGTCAGCGAGGCGATCGTCCTGTTTGATGAGGGGCGAAAGTTGCTGCCCTATTTGAATGAGACGTACACGATTAACATTGCGGTGCTGGAGCGGAATCGCGGAAATGCGGACGAGGCGATTCGCGAGCTGGCCTCGATTGAGGAGCAGATGGGGGGCAGCCTGGACCCGGCAGTGATACGGGGGCTGTTCTTCCTGGGAGAGCTTTATCGCGAGGCGGGAATGACGGCGCAGGCCAGCCGGGCCTACACAGCATTCGTTCGACAGGCACGCGAATCGAAGAGTACGGAACTGGAGCAGATTTGCGATGCGGTTGAGGCGGCGCTTCGGGACATGCCGGCGCAGCCGTGAGGGTCGAATCTCCCCGACTGACGCGGGCATTGCGGGGACGCGGCGCACTACTCGAATCGGGCCATTCCACGTTATAATGTGACAAGTCCTGAAACATCCGCATTGAAAGGCACTTTCATGGCTACATCTGCGACACCCGCTTCCAGATCGGCCGCCACTTCGCAAGCCGCCGGTGAGGACTTTCTGCCGCTGCAGGGGATCGACCATATCGAGTTTTACGTCGGGAACGCGCACCAGGCGGCGCACTATTACCGATGCATGTTCGGTTTTGACATCGTCGCGTATCGCGGTTTGGAGACGGGCGACCGGGTCAAGACCAGCTATTTGATCGAGCAGGGCAAGATTCGCATCGTGCTGAGCTCGGCGCTGACGCCGGATCACGAGATTGCCCGTCATTGCCAGCTTCACGGGGATGGGGTGAAGGTGGTCGCCTTCACGGTGAACGATGTGGACTCGGCGTTTGAGGCGGTTCGCCAGCGCGGGGCGACGATTGTCAGCCCGCCGGAGACTGCGAAGGACGAGCACGGACCGTTGCGGTCGGCGACGATCCGCACATACGGCGAGACGGTTCACACGTTTGTCGAGCGGAAGAACTACAAGGGGATTTTCGCGCCGGGATTTGTTCCGTTCAGCGCTCCGAAGGCGAAGGGGACGGGACTTGCGGCGGTCGATCATGTGGTCGGCAATGTCGAACTCGGGGCAATGAATCACTGGGTGAATTTCTATGCCAATATCCTTGGTTTCACTCAGCTGGCTCACTTTTCGGATGACGACATCAGCACCGAATACAGCGCCTTGATGAGCAAGGTGATGCAGAACGGGACCGGGCGGATCAAGTTCCCGATCAATGAGCCGGCGGAGGGCAAGAAGAAGAGCCAAATCGAGGAATACCTTGATTATTACCGTACTCCGGGCGTGCAACACATCGCGCTGAATACCGGGGACATTTGCAAGACGGTCCGAGCCTTGCGGGACAACGGGGTTCAGTTCCTTCGAGTTCCGGATACGTATTACGACGCGCTTCCCGGCCGGGTGGGGAAGATCGACCAGGATTACAAGGAGATTCGCGAGCTGGGCATCCTTGCGGATCGCGACGAGGAGGGATACCTGCTGCAAATTTTCACGCGGCCGGTGGAGGATCGACCGACGCTGTTTTACGAGGTGATCGAGAGGCACGGTTCTCGCGGATTCGGCATCGGCAATTTCAAGGCCCTGTTCGTCTCCATTGAGGAAGAGCAGCAGAAGCGCGGCAATCTTTGACAATTCTGTTCCGCGGTTTTCGGCGGTACAAACGCTCGTTTTGCAAGGTGACATAAGGTGACACAAGCCCTGTGGGGATTGTGCCAACTCGCGTGGCGGTCGCGGGTTGGGGCGATGGGCGTTTTGCGCGAAAAATGCGGCGGGGCTGGTGATCCATCGCCAAACGGCAAGCCGCCTCGGAGCTCGCGCGGCAATCGATGCAAGACGGTGGGCCGCTTCGGGGCCCATCGCGGTCTTGGGATGCGGGTTGGTGGATGGCATTGCAATGGAGAAACTCATAGCTTGATACTCATAGCTTGCAACTATACTTGCTCATCGTTCGCGCGGATTTTTCATGGGAACGAGCGGCGTTGGTGGGCAGGGAAGGGCCCTGGATTTGACCCTGAAAACCGGGTTGGTTATCATGGAAAAAGGTTTTACCCGACTGTCAGGGCCTTTGGCGTTGGCCGGTGGGCCGACTTGGTTTGCGCCCCGTGCTGACCCCTCCTACGGGGCACTCTGAGTGGATCGGAGGGAGGCGACAGGATTTGCGTGGGGCAACGTGCACGCTGAATCTCTGAGCCGGGAAGCGTGCCAATACGATTTGCAGATGAACCGGGCCGGGTAAATGAGCGGTTTCAATAGACGGCCCGCTGGATGGGAACCATGAGCAACAACAACGGCGGCGAAACGGGCCTTCTGAGCCGAGCGATGCGGGGCTGGCGATCGCTGGGGGATGTGACGTCTTACCGGCAGGAGAACGGCGGCCTATTGATCGAATGCGATGAGAGCCGCGTTTTGATTTCGCCGATCACGGACGAGATCGTTCGCGTCCGGCTGGCGCCGGAGGGCGAGTTCGGCCGAGATCATTCCTGGGCGGTGATTACGGACGAGAGCGGCGCGCGGCCTCATTGGGGGCTTGAAGAGAACGGCGACGCGATGGAGATGGTCACGAATACGCTTCGTGTGCGCATCAGCCGGTCGCCCTGTCGCATCTCCTTTCACCATCTCGACGGCGCGGTGATTTTGGGGGACTGCCCGACCAGGGGGATGGCGTGGGCGGGCGACGAGATTCGCTGCTGGAAACAGCTTGGTGAAGAGGATCACTTCTTCGGGCTTGGCGAGAAGGGCTCGCCGATGGACAAGCGCGGGACGGCGCTGGTGAACTGGAATCACGACGCGGCGGAGCACGATCCGTGGACCGATCCGCTGTATCAGACGCATCCGTTTGCGCTGGTGCTGAATAACGGCCGGGCGCACGGGCTTTTCTTCGATAATGCCTGTCGATCATTTTTTGATTTCGGGAAGACCTCGCGGGACGCCTATTGCTTTGGCGCGGACACCGGGGAGATGAATTATTACTTCATCGCGGGGCCGGCGCCGGCGGACGTGGTGCAGCGCTATGCGTCGCTGGTGGGGGCGATGCCGCTGCCGCCGCGATGGTCGCTGGGTTATCAGCAGTGCCGGTGGAGCTATGACTCGGCGGCACGGGTGAAGGAGATTGCCCGACAGTTTCGGAAGCGGAAGATTCCGTGCGACACGATATACATCGACATTGATTACATGGACGAGTTTCGCTCGTTTACATGGCACCCCAAGCGATTTTCGAATCCGCGGAAGCTCACGGAGCAGTTGACCTCGAAGGGGTTCAAGCTGGTGGGCATCATCGATCCGGGGATCAAGTGTGAGAAGGGATACTCGGTTTATGACAGCGGGGTGGCGGGCGATCACTTCGTCCGGGCCGCTGACGGCGAGCTTTATGTCGGCAAGGTGTGGCCCGGTGAGTCTGTGTGGCCGGACTATACGCGCGGGGCGACTCGGCGGTGGTGGGCCGATCTGTACGCGAACTTCTTGAAGGACGGGGTCGGCGGCATCTGGAACGACATGAATGAGCCGGCCGATTTTACGTTCGCGGACGGGACGATCCCTCTGACGGTGCGACACGATAATGACGGGGCGCCGACGGATCATCGGGCGGTGCATAATGTCTATGGCATGCAGATGGCGCGGGCGACGTTTGACGGGATGAAGCGAACGCGGCCGAAGGAGCGGCCGTTTGTCTTGACGCGAGCCGGATACAGCGGCGTGCAGCGATATGCGGCGGTGTGGACGGGCGACAATCTTTCAAGCTGGGAGCATTTGCGCATGAGTGTGCCGATGCTTTTGAACATGAGTTTGTCGGGCGTGACGCTTTGCGGGGCGGACATCGGCGGGTTTCGCGGATATCCGTCGGCGGAGCTGTTTACGCGGTGGCTGCAGCTTGGCGTGTTTTATCCGCTGATGCGCGTGCATACGGCGGGCGGCAAGGAGCAGGACCCGTGGAGCTTCGGTAAGAAGGCGGAGAAGCACAATCGCGAGGCGATCGAGCTGCGGTATCGGCTGCTGCCTTACGTTTATACCGAGATGCATCATGCCTCGCGGACCGGGCTGCCGCTATTGCGGCCGGTGCTTCTGGATTTCCCGAGTCATCCAAAGGCGCATCGCTGCGAGCACGAATTCATGTTTGGGCGGCAGTTGTTCGTCGCGCCGGTGGTGCACGAGGGGGCGACGACGCGGAAGGTGACGCTGCCGGCGGGGGAATGGTACGACTTCGACAGCGGCGCGGTACGGGAGGGTGGCGTCGAGTTCGAGCGGCCGGTGCATTTGCGAACGATTCCCATTTTCGCTCGGGCGGGGGCGATCATTCCGACGCGCGAGGTTCGGCAGTATTCCGAGGAGAAGGCGATCAAGGAATTGACGCTGAATATCTTTCCCGGCAGCGGTCGCGGGTGGTTTTACAACGACGACGGGATTTCGTACGGATACGAGCAGGGGGAGTTTCTGCTGGAGCAGTATGCGACGGGGCCGTCGGATGGGGGCACATCGTTCCGCGTGATCTGGCGGGAGGGCTCGGCGCAGTTTATACCGAAGTCGTATCTGCTGAGGTTCGCGGGCATATCAAAGTGTCCGGACGCGGTGACTGTTGATGGGCGGCCGCTGACGGCGTGCCCGACAGTGGGGCGGATGACGAGAGCGCGAGCGGGATGGTTTTTCGATCGCAAGCAGCGGAGTGTGCTCGTGCGGGTGGCGGAGCTGCCGGAGAGCGCGACGGTTGAAGTGCTGGGGAACTTCCGCAAGTAGACTGCTCACTACATTTCGATTTCTGGGTGGACTGCAGCGAGGTGTGTCGCGGGTGGGCGCACTATTAACCTTGCGCGATTTTCGCACGAATGTCGCATTCTTCATTCGTACAAGTTTATTCCATCCGCACGGGCCGGAGGCCCATGCTACCCGGTTGGGTAGGACTGCAATGCCGGGATGAAAATCGCATCAGGGTTGCCCCCTCAGTATCACGGTTGTAACGGAGACTCGCGCACGGGCCGGAGGCCCATGCTACCCGGTTGGGTAGGATTGCAATGCCGGGATGAGAACCGCATCAGGGTTGCCCCCTCAGTATCACGGTTGTAACGGAGACTCGAGGGCTGCGCGGACGCGGCCCTTGTGCTTTAGGAGCAGGGCTTCGGCGGCGGTGAAGGTTAGATTGCGCCGGTGCATGACGATGGCGGTTTTGGCGCGGCCTCGGGCGCGGTGGAGCAGTTCGGCGGCGGCGGGTTTGGTGAGACCGGTGGCGGCGGCGATGACGCGGGTGGCGCGCTCGGTGAGCTTTCGGCAGGCGTAGCTGTTGAGGTCGACCATGAGATTGCCGTAGGTCTTGCCGAGGCGGACCATGCCGAGGGTTGTGATTGTGTTGAGGACGAGCTTGGTCGCGGTGCCGGCTTTGAGGCGTGTGGAGCCGGAGAGGATTTCCGGGCCGGTGAGTACACGGATGTCCACGTCGCAGACGGCGCGGGCCTGAGACTTCGGCACGCAGGCGAAGAAGATGGTCTTGGCGCCGCGGCGCCGGGCGAGGGCCAGGGCTTCGTGAACGTAGGGCGTTGTGCCGCCGGTGGCGATGCCCATGACGACGTCCTTGGACGATGGGGCGAGGAGCCGCAGGTCGCGGACGGCGGCGCGGCGATCGTCTTCGGCGCCTTCGACGCTACGCCAGAGGGCCTTCTTTCCGCCGGCGATGATGCCGCGCACCATTTTGGGATCGCTGCGAAAGGTCGGGGGGCACTCTGAGGCGTCGAGGACGCCGAGGCGGCCGCTGGTGCCGGCGCCGACGTAGATGAGCCGGCCACCATGCTGCCATGCGTGTGACACCAGCTCGACGGCGCGGGTGATGGCGGGCTTGGCTTTGGCGACGGCGCAGGGGATGGAGGCGTCTTCGGCGTTCATGAGGTCGAAGGCGGCGGAGAGGGAGATGGCATCGAGTCGGCGGGACTTTTCGTTTTGCCGCTCGGTGAGCAGGTGGCCGCGGTCGTCGGATGGTTTTTTTGGGGTGCGTTTCATTTCAATCCCAGATCGCAGATGTCGCCGAGCAGGACCGGGTTCTTTGCGCCAGTGACGCGCGGCAGGTTCGCGGGAACGCCGTCGATTCTTGCAGCGGCGAGCATAGCGAAAGAGACGCCTTCTTTGGCCTGGGTGGAGATGCCGAGGGCATTCATTGACGTAACGGGGATGCGGCGGCCCGCGGCGTGGAGACAGCGGGAGAGCATTCGGACGAGCGTCGTGTTTTTCGCGCCGCCGCCGCAGAGGATGATTTCATCCATCGGCGGGTATTCGGTGCGCCGGGCATCGCAGAGCCATGCGTATCCCAGGATCATGCAGGCGGCGGAGAAGTGGGTGACGGTGGCGATCCAGTCGTTGGGGAGAAGGCGAAGTCGGGCGAAGCGTTTGCGGAGATCGGCGATGTAGGACTCGCCGAACTGTTCTCTGCCGCAGCTCTTGGGCGGGGCGGCGAGCAGGAAGGGATGACGCATCAAGTGGTGAAAGAGTTCGGGGTGGACGCGGCCTTTGGCGGCGCGGCGGCCTCCGCGATCGAACTGTTCGCGGCCCTTCGTCGCGATGCGGGTCATGCCGTCGATGAGGAGATTTCCGGGGCCGGTGTCGAATGCGACGACGTCGGTTACGTCGCAGGCGGCTGGGAGGTAGGTGAGGTTGGCGATGCCGCCGATGTTTTGGATGATTCGGTTTTTGCGCTTGTCGCGAAAGAGGACGAAGTCGGTCCAGGGGACGAGGGGCGCGCCTTGGCCGCCGACGGCCATGTCGGCCTGGCGGAAGTGGTGGACGACGGGGCAGCGGAGTTTCTCGGCGATGATGGTGGGGTCGCCGATCTGCATGGTGGAGGGCACGTAGCCGGCGGATTTTCTTTTCTTGCCGGTGGTGGGCGGGAGGTGGCAGACGGTTTGGCCGTGTGAGCCGATGAGATCGACGCGCTTGAGACGGAGCCGGCGCACGAGGGCGTGGGCGGCGTCGGCGAAGGCGCGTCCGATTTCGACTTCGAGGCGGCAGAGTTCCTCGGTCCGGGTTTGTGCCGGGGCCATGACGGCGAGGATTCGCTTGCGAAGAGCCGGCGGGTAGGGGCGAGAGGTGTGGCCCAGCACACTGACGCGCATGGCGGCGCCTCGGCCGGTCAGTTTGCAGGCGACGGCATCAACGCCGTCGGCGCTTGTTCCGCTATTGAGGCCGATGACGATTCGTTGGTCGGGCATCTTTATGAGTCAATCTCCGTCAGCGCGATCGGAGCGGCATTGTTCCGGACCTGGGTTGGATTTGCAATTGCGGCGGGGCTTGTTGGAGGCTGAGCCGCCGGAAATGGGGCGGATTTGCGGGCCATAAAAAAGTGCCCGCCAATACTGGGAAAAACCCTTCACACCCTCAAGAGCGGTGGTGCGCGCTCCGATGATGCGGTGTACGGTTGGTCCTGCCACGCGGCGGAAGATCGGACTCATGTTATCGCGAACGGTGGGTGGGAATTGTCGGGGGAAGACCTGGTGCGTCACGGGAGGATGCGGGGGGTTGTGATGTCCGCTACTGATTCGCAGACACACGTTCATCTTTCCGGGGGCGGACAGCCTGGCACATTCGGGAAACCCGCATTGGGTCCCGGAGTATCTTGGGGGCCCATACAGACATCTCAAACCGTTCCGTTGAAGCAAGAGATTAGACGGCTGCGACTACGATTGCGACAGTCGCACCTGGAAAGCGTGATGGCCTTGGTTGCGGCGCTGGAAGCGAAAGACCCGCACACGGAGCGTCATTCGTCGCAGGTGGCGATTTATGCGGAGCACTTGGCGACGGCGGCGGGGCTGGGGTCCACCGAGGTGGAGGTGCTGGTGATCGCGGCGCTGCTGCACGACATCGGGAAGATCGCCGTTCCCGACGCGATCCTGTTGAAGCCGGGGCGGCTCACGCCGAATGAGTTCGAGATCATCAAGCTGCATCCTGCCCGAGGGGTGGAGATTTTGCGGCGGATGGGCTTCTTGGAAAGGGAGCTTCCGCTCGTTCTGCATCATCATGAATGGTTCAACGGCTGCGGATATCCCGCGGGTCTGGCGGGTAAGGCGATTCCTTTCGGTGCGAGAATCCTGCAGGTCGCAGACAGCATCGACGCCATGCTCTCGCCGCGCACATATAAGAAGGCGATCGGGGTTGAGGAGGCGATCGCCGAATTGCAGCGATGGCGTGGCATTCAGTTCGATCCGGACATCGCGGAGTCGGCGGTGGCGATGCTCGACCGGCTGCCCGAAGAGGCGCTGGCGATCTGCCCCGGACTTGTTTCGGCACAGGTGGCCGTGGGCGAATCGGCGCCGTGGCCGACTCCCAGTCTGGCGGTGCGCAATGAATCAGCTTTCGTGAATGTCGGTCGGGCTGCGATTGCTCATTGATTATCCATCATCAAGATCAGAACTCGGCGCTGTCCATCGGCCCGGGGCCGCTGCGATCACATTGCAACAGAACTCGCGACATCAACTGCTTGCCCGGGGAGATGACCGTTCCTACAATGAGTCAACTCGCGCGGCCCCCCGAGCCGTCGCCGAGCCGGGCGTTTCTTCCTCTCCCATCGCCCGATATCCACGAGTTGTAAAGATTTGATGCGCCGAGTCCCTGTAACGGCTGCATCATCTCGAACGATTTTGCTCAGTTGAAGGTTTAACGAGCCGATCAAGGGGACGGAAGCACTCGATCGGATCTGTCCGCGCTTTGTTGCGCGAGGCGAGGTTCGTCGAGACGGCGGCAGGGGCGACAGCACGGCGGCCGCACAATTCGTGCGTGGCCGAGCGTTGATACTGTTGTTCGCACCATAATGAGAGTGCCAGCCATGGCCCGTCCCAAAGATGTCCTGACGACCGGAGAAGTGGCGAAGATCTGCAACGTCGCGCCGCGGACGGTCTCCAAGTGGTTTGATACGGGCAAGCTTCGGGGCTATCGCATACCGGGCAGCAAGGATCGACGCATCCCGCTGGATCAGCTTGTTCGATTCATGCGCGATCACGAGATTCCGCTGAATGGACTTGATACGGGAATGACGCGCGTGCTGGTCGTCGAGGCGGACCGGGACGTGGCGGATCTGCTTTCGGATGGTCTGGAGCGCGAGGCGAATTATGAAGTTCGGCTGGCGCGGACGGCTTTTGAGGCGGGGGCCGCGACGCAGACGTTCAAGCCGCACGTGTTGCTCATGGATGTCGAGGTGCCTGGAATCGGCGGGCGAGAGGCGATTCGGACGATGCGATCGCTGCCGGCCTGTTCCGGGATCAAGATGATTGCATTGACGGGTTCATCGCGACCGGGGGACGAAGAGATTCTGCGGCAGGAAGGCTACGACGCCGCACTGGCGAAGCCGTTCGACGTTGCCCGCGCAGTTCGGGTGATTGAGGCCTCCCTTCCGCAGCCCGCCTGAGTCGGCCCTGTGGGGCTGCACGCAACAGGAGTGCGCAAGCATGTATCAGAGCACAACGCTTTCTGCCGTCAGTTCGACGGATCGATCCATTAACGAGTTGATTTCGCAGGCCCTGATGCTGGGGCGTGCGCGAATATCCACGATGGCGCATCGGTTTTACCAGGAGCCGCTTTGCGGTCCCGCTGCGACGGCCGAAGTTATTGCCCGCGACGAGACGCTTGCGGCGCGATTCATGACGGTGGCCAACACGATTCAGTACGGTGCGGGCATTGCCGCGATGAACATTGATTCCGCCACGGTGCGCATGGGCAACGATCGCACGAAGGCGCTGGCGCTGGCGTTTGCGATGGGGCGGGCGCTGAGTCCGATTGTCGGACACGTCGCAGGATTCGATCGGCTTTGGTACACGGCGATGGCTCGTGGGGCACTGGCTCGGGCGCTGGCGATGCATTGCGATGCGCGGCTGGCGGGGCCGGCTTTTATTGCGACGGCGATGCAGGACATTGGGACGGTTTTCTTTGCGGCGGCGCGACCGGAGAGCTATCTCGATATGGTCGAGCGGAGCAGCGGCTCGTCGATACGGCTTGCGCTGCTGGAGTGGCAGGCCTTCAATCGGAATCACATTCATCTGGGGCTGGAAGTGTTGAGCGGCTGGGGGCTGCCGTCGTTTGTGACGGATGCGATCGGGCGTCATCACACGAATCCGCCGATTTCTACGTCAAACGACCTTGGTGTGCGGCTGTGGCAGATCGGCTATCTGATCGGCACGCTGCCGCTTGGCGCGGAGGGCGAAGTCGAATCGAGTGCACCGTCGGTTTCGAAAATCTTCTCGAAGTGTTTCGACGTTTCCGAGGATCAGACGGCGCAACTGCTTCAACAGGCGCTTGATGAGTATGAGGATGTCGTCGGGCTGTTTGAGCCGATCATCGCGCCGGCGCAGTCGGGGGCGGAGTTGTTTGCTCCGGCGGCTGATGCGCTGGGCGTCGCGCGGCCGTGCGCCATTCGGGCGTCGGATGATACGAAGCAAACTCCCGAGGCTCCGCAGGCGGATCGCAGCTATCCGCCTCAGCGCTCATTGAGCGGTCTCTTCTCAACCATTCGGTCATAACCCGATCGCATCGAGGATATCGGTGGTTCCCGGGAGGACGCCCTGGAGGGCCCTTACCTGCGCGGGCTTCAACCATCGAATCTCGGCGATTTCGCGGGGATTGGGCATCGGTTGACCGGTCTGAATCTTCGCTGACCAGCAGTGGAGGATCAAGGCGCCGTTGTACTTGGTTTGGGTCATGAGCAGCTTGCCGGGCGTGACTTCGACGAGGATTTCTTCGCGCATCTCGCGGATGAGGGCTTCTTCCTGGGATTCACCCTTTTCAATCTGGCCGCCGGGGAAGCACCATGCAAGCGGGGCGCGGACGTTGGCCGAGCGCTGGATCATCAACAGGCAGTCTTCATGCTGGATGATGCCGAGAACGCCATGCATGGGGTTATTCGTGGAGCGCTCGAACTTCATTTATCTCTCCGCACGCACCGCACCAGCTCATTTAGAGCAGATTCGCGGCGAGTTCTGCAAGCGGGCTTCTTTCGCCCTTTGACAATTCGATGTGCGCCGCAAGAGGCTCGGCGCGGAAGCGGTCCACCACGTAGTTGAAGCCGTTGCTGGAGCTGTCCACGTAGGGATTGTCGATCTGGTAGGCATCGCCGGTCATGACAACCTTTGTTCCGTCGCCGACGCGGGTGATGATGGTCTTTACTTCCAGCGGGGTGAGATTCTGGGCTTCGTCGACGATGAGGAACTGTTTGGGGATGCTGCGGCCGCGAATGTAGGAGAGCGGCTGGACGTCGACGGTTCCGTTTGCCCAGAGTTCGCGCGCGTCCTTGCGGCCGGCGATGGCGCCGGCGGCGTCGATAAGCGTTTCCAGGGTGTCGCTGATGGGCTTGAGCCAGGGGGCCAGCTTTTCTTCGATGGTGCCGGGCAGGGCCCCCATCGACTTGCCGACGGGTGTCATGGGTCGTGTCACCAGCAGGCCGCGATAAGACTTCATGTGCAGCACCTGATGGAGACCGGCGGCCATGGCGAGGAGGGTTTTTCCGGTGCCTGCTTTGCCCATGATGGTGACGAGCTTGATGGCGTCGTTGAGGAGGGCGTCGAATGCGAAGTACTGCTCTTTGTTGCGCGGGCGGATGCCGCAGATGGGTTTCTTGGGGTCGATGATGCGGACCAGGTTTTCGCAGCCTGCGTCGATGCGGCTGAGCAGCGACATGCTGGTTCCGTTGTTGCTCTTGAGCAGGACGTATTCGTTGGGATATCGACTGAGGCCCGGCGGGATGGGGGCCAGGCCGGCGCGGGCGAACTCCTGGACGAACTCGCCGGACTCGACGACTTCGATGCGGCCGGTGTAGAGGTCTTTGAGGCCGACGCGGTCGGTGGTGTAGTCTTCGGCGAGCAGGCCGAGGGCGTCGGCGCGGATGCGGAGATTGATGTCCTTGGTGACGATGACGACGGGGCGGTTGGGGTCGGCGTCCTGAATCTCGCGGGCGATGCGGAGGATTTCAGCGTCGGCGTAGGCATTCTTGGGCGAGGCGCCGTGGTCGTGGCCGCAGTGGACGCGGAGGGTGCCGCCGGAAGGAAGCTGAACGCCTTTGGCGAGGCTTTGCGACTGGCGGAGTTGATCAAGAATGCGTGAGACCTCGCGGGCGTTCTGGCCGCGGCTGGTGATCTCGTGTTTGAAGCGGTCGATCTCGATGATGACTTCGATGGGGATGATGACGTCGTTGTCGGCGAACTGGAGGACGGAGTTGGGGTCGTGGAGGAGGATGTTGGTGTCGATGATGTAGTGCTTGCGCATGGCGGGATTACTATAACGGGAGGCATGGCGGGCGGCGCATGGGGCCGGGCGGGGCGTTTGAGAGGCGGGTGAGGCTGTGCCAATCTGCACGTTGGGCGGGGCAAAAGGCACAAAGGATGAGCCTTCGGGGGCTGTGGATAAAACCATTTGGGCGCCGGAATCATGAGGTCGGTGAGTTTTTTCGCGGGGGTGTCGGGGATCGGGGGCGGATCGGGATAATTCGCTGAATTTGCCTGAGTTTGTTGGAGAATTCACGTCGGGCAAACCTATTATTGGTAGGGTCAGGACGCGGGTCAGGCGTCGTGGGACCCGGGGGAAAGCGGCTGCCGAATAGGAAAGCGGTTGCGGCGTGGCACGCATTTTGCCTTGTAAATGGGTGCGTCGGCCGGGATCGGGCAGATTCCGTGACCAGATAGACCTTCCTCCGCAGGGGGCACCCCCTGTCGGCTCCCCAGAGGTTTGCTCGAAGGTACCCTCCTTCGATCAGCCTCTGGGAATTTTTTTGCGCCGGAATACTCAGATGCGAGATCGTTCGCTAGTGTTTATTCGGGGGGTGCGGCGGGCTAGCCCGAATATTTCATCAGGTCGGCGTTGAATAGGAATAGAAAAAGCCTCGAAGCCTTGTAGACTGGGGTTTCGTAAGAACATTCCGGTCCATAGGCAGGGAGGCTTTTTCGTGACAGACTGTAACAGCAAACCGATGTTCTTTTCCAGTCTCGGCCGCAAGAAAATCGTGGCCGATTTCACAGGCGGAACGCTCACCTCAGACGCCGGGGGTCTGCTGCTTCGGGAGGTCGAGCGGCGTCTGGGCCTGGTCGATCAACTGGCCGGGGTCATCAACGACCCGCGTGATCCGGCCCGAATTCAACATGACCAGCGGGTCATGCTGGCCCAGCGCATCTTTGCCATTGCGATGGGCTACGAAGATCTCAACGACCATCAAGCCCTGCGGAGCGATCCCGTGCTGGCGGTCCTGACCGGGCGGCCGCCGAGCGCGGATGAGCCGCTGGCCAGCAGTCCGACCTTGTGCCGGCTGGAGAACCGCGTCACGCGCGGCGACCTGGCACGAATGTCGCGTGTGCTGGTGGAGCAGTTCATCGCGTCCTATGAATCGCCGCCGGAGGAATTGATCCTCGACTTCGACGCGACCGACGATCCGATCCACGGCAACCAGGAAGGCCGCTTCTTCCACGGCTATTACGACCACCACTGCTTCCTACCGCTGTATGTGTTCTGCGGCTCGCGGCTGCTGGTCTCCTACCTGCGGCCCAGCAACATCGACGGGGCCCATCACGCCTGGCCCATCCTGAAGCTGCTGGTGCAGCGCTTGCGACAGGCGTGGCCCGGGGTGCGGATCATCGTCCGCGGGGATTCCGGCTTCTGCCGCCGGCGAATGATGAAATGGTGCGACCGGCACGGCGTCAAGTACGTGCTGGGCCTGGCCCGCAACACCGTCCTGGAGAAAGCGGCCGAGTCCTTCATGCAGGCGGCCGAGGCCCAGTTCGCCACCACGCAGCAGAAGGTGCGGAACTTCCACGAGATCGAGTACGCGGCGCAGACCTGGGATCGCCCGCGCCGCGTGATCGTCAAGGCCGAGCGGCTGGTTCAGGGGCCCAACGTTCGATTCGTGGTGACCAACCTGACCGACCGCACGCCGAACGATATCTACGACGGTCTGTACACGGCCCGCGGCGACATGGAGAACCGCATCAAGGAGCAGCAGCTCGGGCTCTTCGCCGATCGCACCAGTTGCCACGCCTTCCTGGCCAATCAGTTCCGGCTGCTGTTGTCCTCGGCGGCCTACGTCCTGGTGGAAACGCTGCGCCGCACGGCCCTGGCCGGCACCGAACTGGCCGAGGCCCAGGTGAACACCATTCGCCTGAAACTCTTCAAGGTCGCCGCGCGGGTGGTCGTCTCCGTGCGCCGCGTCGTACTGCGACTGTCGAGCAGCTGCCCCCTGCAGGACCTGTGGCGATCCCTGGTTCCACGACTCCGCCTGATCCCGCCCGCCCCATCATGACCCGAAAAACAACCTGATCACCGCTTGGGGGTAAGGGGGCTCTGCGCGCCCCAACCTCCACCTTCATCCCTCCGCTCACGCACAAAGCCGAAAAACTCCGTCCATCACCATTCGAAGATCACTGATGAAATATGCGGGCTAGATGGATTTCGGGTTCGGCACGGTTCGGTCGTTGGTGACGTTGCCGGTGTTGAGGGTGCCGGCGGGCTCGAAGAGCAGGACGTGGCACTCATCTTCGGCGACGGGGCGGTGTTCGACTCCGGCGGGGACGATGAGGAACTCGCCTTCTTCGAGCGTGATGTCGCTGCCCTCGAGCTCCATGCGGAGGCGGCCCTTGATGACGAGGAAGAGCTCGTCCTCGTGCTCGTGGTGGTGCCAGACGAATTCGCCGTGGAGCTTGGCGAGCTTGACGTGCTGGCCGTTGAGTTCGCCGACGATGTGCGGGGACCAGCAGTCGCGGATTCGGGTGAGCTTTTCGGCGAGGTTGGTTTTTTGCATGGGCTTGTTGCTCCGAGAGTTTTCTTGGGCGAGATGTGCCGCTCAAGAGCGGCGGCTAAATGGGCGGCGGCGCGCGTCGACGAGAATAGAATACGCGATCCATTCTCTTGTTGAATACCGAACTATTCGCTGCCGGGGCGGCCGTCGGGGGCTTCGTTTTTGACGTACTTTATCTTTCCGGGTGATTCGGCGCCGACTTCGAAGATGTCGGGCATGGCGCCGACGGTGGTGACATTTGGGCCGGCTGAGTTGAATGAGACGTGGGAGACGACGATTCGGGTTCGAAAGTATCTGGTGAGGATCGTCGCGAGGAGGCGCCGGGCGGGCGGGATCAGCAGGAGGATTCCGAAGCAGTCGGTGAGGAAGCCGGGGGTGAGGAGGAGGGCGGCGGCGACGAGGATCATGGCGCCGTCGGCGAGCTCGGCAGCGGGGAGGCGGCCGGCGGTGAGTTCGGACTGAATTTTCGCGATGGTGCTAAGGCCCTGCCAGCGGGCAAGCGCTGCGCCGACGGCACCGGACAGGAGGACGAGGCCGACGGTGGGCCAGAAGCCCAGGAGGCCCCCGATTTTGAGCAGGACGAAGAGGTCGAGGAGGGGCACGACGATGAAGGCAAGGAAGAGAATGCGGAACACGGCGTCCTCCGGGATGTCGCCGGGCGGGGTTGGTTGCCGGGGGACGTTCCGGCGATGGGCTGGATTATAGTGGCCGGACACTGGCCGGTGGGCCGAGGCGACGGTCAAATCGGGGTTGAAATCGTACGTTTGGCCTCCTTTCCGCCTGCGCAATCGGAGGTTATATTCCGCGACGAACGCGGCCGTGGCGCGGTCGAACGATCGGCGTTGGTCAGGTCCTGCTCTCTTGGGTTCCACAGGCATATTGGGCTTGTGTCGCGGCATGCTTGACCAGCATTAACTATCGCTGAGCAAAGGGGCTCGGGTGGCGAGCGTGAGCGGTACAAACCTTCTCTCAGGTGGGACGCGGTCGCTGGCGATTGCGGTCTGCACGGCGATCGCGGTCGTCTCGATGATGGGTTTGTTGCAGCTCGGGCCTGAGGCGCAGCCGGTGGGCCAGCCGGTCCAGACCGAGGGCCGGGTTATTGAGCAGGTTATTTACGAAGGGGCGGTCAGCACGGACGCGGCCTATCTGCAGGGTGTGGCGCGGATCGCGGTGGGGAGCGTCTGGAATCGCGAGGAGATCGCGTCGGCTTGTGCCCGACTGGCGGGGACTGGGAAGTTTGAGGGCAACCCTTACGCAGAGGCGCGCGAGGAGGACGGGAAGCTGGTTCTTGTTTTCGTGCTGAACGAGCGGCCGTTCGTGACGAGCGTCGATTTTGTCGGGAATGAGAAGTACAAAACTTCGGAGCTGCTGAAGGAGATTGAGCTTTCGACGGGGTCGCCGGTGAGCGAGTATCTGCTTTCGCAGGCTCAGCAGGCGATCGAGCGGAAGTACAAGGAAGGCGGCTATTACCACGTCAGTGTTGAGGCGGACAAGGAGATTCTCGAGGGCGAGAATCGCGTCTTGTTTCGCATCACCGAGGGGCCGCGGGTCAAGATTCGCAAGATTCTCTTCGAGGGGAACAACGCATACAACGGCATCACGCTTCGATCGAAGATCGAGACGACGACGTATATCTGGCTGTTTCGGACGGGGGCATTCGACGATGAGACCGCCAGTCGCGACGCGGCGACGCTGAAGAAATACTACATTGATCGGGGGTATTTGAATGCTCAGGTCGGATATCGCATTGAGCTGGCGGAGAACCAGTCGGACCTGACGGTCATTTTTCAGATCGACGAGGGCATCCAGCACATCATCAAGTCGGTTACGTTTGCGGGGAATGTGGTGGCGACGGAGGAAGTGCTGCTGGCGTTGATTTCGTCGAACGTGGGCAGGCCGATCGACGCGGACGTGCTGAAGTCTGACCGAGAGCGAATTCTCGATCACTACGGGACCAGCGGCTACATCTATACCGAGGTGACGACGACGCACGTCTTCGATGAGGAAGAGGGGTTCGTCAACCTGAACTATACGATCAACGAGGGGGGGCAATTTACTTTCGGTCGAATCGTTATTCGCGGCAATCAGAAGACGAAGGACAAGGTCGTACGGCGCGAGCTGCGATTCTTCCCGGAGCAGTTGTACAACACGGTCGAGACGAAGGCGGCCGAGCAGCGCTTGCAGGAGACGCGACTTTTTTCCGAGGCGACCATAACGCCGCAGGGGGAGGCGCCGGGCGTTCGCGATGCGCTGGTGGATGTGACCGAGGCGGACACGACGACGATCCTGTTCGGCGTCGGCGTGACGAGCAACAGCGGGCTTGTCGGTTCGATTTCGATCGAGCAGCGGAACTTCGATTTGTTCGACTGGCCGCGCGGCGGCTCGGAGTTCTTCAAGGGCAAGTCGTTCCGCGGGGCGGGGCAAACGCTTCGGTTGCAGCTAGAGCCCGGCACGGAGTTGAATCGCGCGAGGATCGACTTTCGCGAGCCGTATTTGATGGACAAGGACCTGGGACTCGGCCTGGGTGCGTATGTTTTTGAGCGCGGCCGTGACGAATACGATGAGCAGCGCATCGGCTTTTACCAGAGCCTGGACAAGCGTTTTCGCGAGGGCATCCTCAAGGACTGGGCAGCGGAGATCGCCACTCGGTTCGAGCACATCGACATCGACGACGTGAAATTCCTCGCGGCCAAGGACATTCAGGACGCCGAGGGAAGCGGCTGGCTGACTTCACTTAAGGGCACGCTGATTCGCGACAAGACGGACAGCGCGTGGCTGCCGAGCAAGGGGACCCGGCTCAAGGGATCGTGGGAGCAGGCGGGCGTCTTTGGCGGCGAGTGGACCTTTTCAAAGGTCATCGGCGAGTACGATCACTACTTCACGCTGCACAAGGATACGTTTAATCGCAAGCACATCCTGCACTTCGGCGCGAACATCGGACAGATATTCGGCAACGCACCGGTGTTCGAGCGATTTTACGGCGGCGGCATCGGCTCGATTCGCGGATTTGAGTTTCGAGGGATCAGCCCGCGCGACGGCATCCGAAATGACCGCGTCGGCGGCGACTTCATGCTGGCGACGACGACAGAGTACACTTTCCCCATCGCCGGCGAGACGCTTCGCGGCGTGACGTTTCTGGACATGGGTACTGTCGAGAAGGACTTCGGTATACAGTCGTGGCGGGCGGCGGTGGGTGCGGGCGTTCGTGTGTATATCAAGTACTTCGGCCCGATCCCGCTGGCGTTTGACCTTGCCTTCCCGATTTCCAGCGACAGCGACGACGACGAGCAGATCTTCAGCTTTTCGTTCGGCACGACGTTCTGATTTTATCGCAGCAGCCGAGCGATCAAGCCGTATCAGATTCCGAGGATATTTTGGGAATCGTGGCGGGATAGGCCCGGGCACTTATAATCAATGTCTGCATCGCCCTCGGGACGGCGGTGGTCGGCATGGGGTACGGACGGCTAAGCGCCGGCGGACGAGAATTCATGGGATCTTTGATCCAAATTAACAAGTTCAGCAAGCACTACGAGATGGGCGACACGATTGTGCGCGCGCTGGACGGGCTGGATCTGAGCGTGGATGAGGGGGAGTTCATCTCGATCACCGGCGCATCGGGCAGCGGGAAGAGCACGTTGATGCACCTTTTGGGGTGCCTCGACCGGCCGACGAGCGGCGAATACTGGCTGGACGGCGAACTGGTCAGCTCGATGACCGATCGGCAGCTTGCGGTGATTCGCAACCAGAAGATCGGCTTCGTATTTCAGACTTTCAACCTGATTCAACGAACCAGCGCATTGGACAATGTCGCGGTTCCGCTTTTCTATGCACGAAAGACGCGGGTGAATGAGGCATCGATGCGTGCGCTTGAGCGCGTCGGGCTTTCGAAGCGCGCTTCTCATGCCCCCAGTGAACTATCCGGCGGCGAGCGGCAGCGCGTGGCCATTGCCCGGGCGATTGTGAACGAGCCGAAGATCATTCTCGCCGACGAGCCGACGGGCAATCTCGACAGCCGCACCGGCAAGCAGATCATGAATATCTTTCACGAGCTGAACCGCAGCGGGGTGACGGTGATTCTCGTGACGCATGAGATGTCAGTTGCGCTTCAGGCGCGGCGCGTGATACGGATGCGGGACGGGCTGAAGTACGAGGATCGATTCGTCGATGCGGCGCTGACGGAAGAGTTGACCGGTGAAGGCGAGCGCGCGCCTGAGCGTTCGCCGCCGCCGATGGCCCGGCCGGCGGGGGTATAGCCGATGTTTTTCCTTCGCATTTTCATGATGGCGCTTCGCAGCCTGACGGTTCATCCGCTGCGGACGATTCTGGCGACGCTCGGGGTGATCATCGGGGTCGCGGCCGTCGTGGCGGCGATGGCCATTTTGCAGGGGATGAGCGCGCGGATCGAGACGGGGTTTGCCTCGATGGGTTCGAACAAGCTGTTCATCTCGCCGAACATCGAGCGGCGCAGCGGCCGGATGGTTGGCAACTTCGAGTCGCTCAAGCTGGACGACGCCGCGGCGATTCCCAAGGAGTGTCCGTCGGTGCGGATTGTGATGCCGCAGGTTGGGAACTCAGCGCTGGTGAAGTATTTCTCGAAGAACACCACCGCCTCGATCCTCGGGACGACGCCTGAATACACTGAGATTAACAGTCATAAGGCCGGCGAGGGAGAGTTCATCTCTGATACGGACGTACAATCCGCGTCGCTGGTGGCGGTTCTTGGGTGGAAGATCAAACGGGACCTTTTCGGCGGCCGACCGGCCCTCGATGAGAAGATCAAGATCAACGGGACGCTGGGCTCACGGACCTTCACGGTCATCGGCGTCATGGAAGAGAAGGGCAACGTCGCATTCACGGATGTGGACCAGCAGGTGATCATTCCGATCACGACGGCGATGGACAAATTGTGGGGCCTTAAGAGCGTGAACATGATCATGGCCGAGGCTATCAGCCCGGCGGACGAGGATATTGAGAGGGCCAAGGAGGAGACGAAAAAACTCCTTCGTCAGCGGCACAAGATTCGGGCCGGTCAGCAGGACGACTTCCAGGTGCAGGCGCAAAAGGAATTCGTGCAGCAGTTCGCGACATTTCAGACGATCATCGGGATCGTGCTCGGTTCGATCGCCGGGATCAGCCTCGCGGTCGGCGGCATCGGCATCATGAACATCATGCTGGTGGCGGTGACGGAGCGGACACGGGAGATTGGCGTTCGCATGGCGATGGGCGCGCAGCGCGGCGACGTGCTTTGGCAGTTTCTCGTTGAGGCGAGCATTGTTTCATTTCTGGGCGGAGCGCTGGGCGTCCTGGTGGGATGGGGTCTGGCGACGACGATTGAGAACCTGACACGGGTGTTCGAGACGATCACAACGGCGTGGGCGATCGGGATGGCGCTGGCGATGGCCACGAGCGTCGGCATCGTGAGCGGCATCTATCCGGCGTGGAAGGCGTCTCGCCTCGATCCGGTTGAAGCGTTACGATACGAGTAGAAACGTCAAAACGCTAGAGAGTCAAAACGTCAAGAGAATTGCAGACCAGATCGGCGGGTAATTCGGAACGGCTCCATGGCGAACAACACACATAAGACGGCGGTGTTCGCGGGGACGTTCGACCCCCCTACTTTCGGGCATCTGGACATCATCAATCGCAGCCGCCGGCTTTTTTCCAAGACGATCGTGGCGGTGGGTCGGAATCCAGAGAAGCAGCCTCTTTTTACCGACAAGGAGCGCGTGAGCCTCCTGCGCGAGCTGGTCGGCGGATACGCCGATGTCGAGGTGGAGTCGTACAAGGGCCTGACGATGGACTATGTGCGGCGCAAGGGGGCCGACGTGATCGTCAAGGGCATCCGCGACAGTGACGACCTGCGCAACGAGCTGCGGCAGGCGAACGTGAACATGATCGCGGGGGATATTGAGACGGTGTTCCTGTTCACGACGGACACAACGGCGCTGATCAGCGGCACCCTCATCCGCCAGATTTGCGAACTCGGCGGATTGGACAGCGCGAATCTGACCCGGCTGATCCCGCCGCAGGTGGTCGAGGCGATGCAGCGGAAACTCGGCTCGATAGGCCGGGATCATCAGAACAAGAATCACTCTTGATCGTAAGAATCTACACCATCGCAAGGACGCAGATTTTTCATGACTGATTTTGAAGTATCCAGGCCCGTCGGACAGTGCAGCGTGACCGGCCGAACATTCGTCGAGGGAGAGAACTTCTACTCAGCGTTGTTCGCGGCCGGAGAGAGTTTTGAGCGCAAGGACTATTGCGAAGATCAGTGGGCGGGACCTCCAGAGGGAGCTTTGTGCTTTTTCAAGACGCGCATGCCGCGGAAGGAAGAGCCGAAGCGGACCTTTGTCGATGACGATCTGCTTATCAACTTTTTCACCCGGCTGGCCGACAGCGACGATGCGTCGAAGCTCCGATTCAGATTTGTGCTCTCGCTCATACTGCTTCGCAAGCGGCTGCTCAAGTATGATCGGACGATTCGCGAGGGCGACGTCGAGCATTGGGAGATGCGCCTGATGCGCGACAAGTCGGCGCACAAGGTGCTCAACCCGCGATTGAACGACGACGAGATCGAGGACCTTACGGGCCAGCTTGGGGCGATTCTCGCGGGCTTCGTTCCTGATGACGTTGACGAGCCCGTCGAATCGACTGCGCCGACTGAAGAGGCCGCGGCCAGCGAGGAGATCGAGGAGTCGCCGGCATGACGCCGCGATTGATCCGGACGGCTCATGCCCCCCTGCTACTTTGCCGGCGGATTTGCCGGTGTCTTATTTCTATTTTCATTCTTTCCGGAGTTGCCGGTTGTCCGCCGCGCGAGACGCCGCGTTTTGAAGAAGGTCCGCCGCGTGTACTTCGTACGACGGATGAGATCATCGAGACAATCAATTCAAATGCTGCCCGACTCGATCAGGCGCTATGGTCCAGCAGCGTGAGCGCGACGGGGCATTACAAGGACCGCGAAGGAAAAGAACACTCGTTTAACTTCGACGGCTCGCTACTCTTCAAGCGCCCGCGGAACTTTCGCATGGATCTACGGCCGGGCCTCGGCGAGCAGGTGATGCAGATCGGCTCCAATGAAGAGACGTTCTGGGTGTGGATTGAGCCGGAGATTCATTCCATGCACTGGGGGCATCATCGCAATGCGGGTATGCCTTGTTGTGGGAAGATGCCGGTGCGGCCCGATCAGCTTGTCTCGGCGCTGTTGGTGGGCGGATTGCCGGGCGAATCGGAGGGGTTGTACGGCCCGATCCGCGATTCGCGGGCAGCGTACGATGTATTGACCTATCATCGGGCAGCCCCACGGGCGGAGTATCGACGTTACTACGTCGATCGCGATCCGCCGCATCTCGTTCGGCTGGTTGTCTTTCGAGACGAACTGGGGCGGGATGTCATGAGCGCGTATCTGACAAATTACAAGACGGCCTGGGAGGGAGGGCCGATGCTGCCGTACGACGTCAGCATGATGTGGGCCCAGGATGGGGCGAAACTTACGATGTCGGTCGCGGCCTATCAGCCGCGGCGCGATGATGAAGTGAGCCCGAAAGCGTTTAACATGCCGAATCCGACCGCACTTCCCGCTGGAATCGATCGGGTGGTTCAGGTTGATGCGGATTGTGAGACGGCCGAAACTGCGCCGCCGGACAGTCAGGCTGATTGACCCCGCACGCCGGTGCCCGAATAATCCGACCAATGAATACACGCCCCGCGCTTGCCATCTTATTGCTTCTCTCGGCCACGGGACTTGTTCGGGGCGAGACGTGGTCTGCGTCCCGGGTTCTGGTTTCAGGCAGCGACGAATATATCTGGGTGATGGGTGCGTCTGATGCAACGGGGAAGGCGTTGCCGCTGGTGCAGATATGGAAGGGCCGGACCGGTCCAGACGCAGGCCCACCATCGCTTTCGCAGTTACTACCGCCGATTTCCGGAAATCCGCTCTGTGTGGCTGCTGACGGGCACGGCGCGCTTCGCGTGCTGTACGCCGACCTGACGCAGGTCGATTACTTCGCCGAGAGGCCGCTGGCTCCCGGGCCGAAGTGGCTGTCGCAATCGCAGCGGGCTCCGGCGGCCTGGTGTGGCGATGCGATTGAGCCGGTGGTCTATGCGTTGGTGACGACAGCGTCGATTCCGCCGGAGCCGAGCGTTACGTCGCGCGATTCCTCGGAGGACGATACCGATGACCTGCTCGAACCGGTTGCGGCGGCGGCGACCCCCATGCCGACGACGGCGTATTGTCTCCTGAAGCTCCACAACGGGGCGTGGTCGCGCCTCGATGGTCCAACCAGCCTGACAAAGGCGAACCGCGCCTGGCTTTGTGCGCGCTCGGGGCGCGTGGGTTTGTTCTCCGAGCTCGATGAGGCGATCAGCTTTGTCGAATACAACGGCACGGCGTGGGGGGAAACGATCGGCGTACCCAGTGCGGGAAAAATCCAGGGGGCATGGGCGGGGTATGGGTCGGCCGGCGCGGTGCTTGTTGTCGCCGTTGGGCGAACTGAGGAACGATGCGAAGTTAAGCTGCTGTCGGCGAGAGAGGATGGCGAATGGCGGGTCGGCGCGACTTTGCGGGAGAATCTGGAGTTTCTGGAGATCGATTCCGGTCGCTACGACGTCGGGTTTGCCCGTGAGCGGATCATCATGGCGAGGGCGTCGGCGGACGGCGGGGTTGAATTCGCGTCGACCGAGATCGACGGCAGCGAGCCGGTTCGGTTTGAGCCGCTATCGATGGCGCGGCCGGAGGTTTCGCCGCGGGGGACGATTCAGGAAACGATCGCATTGATGGTGGGGCTGGCGGTACTGACGTTTGTCATGTGGACGCGCCGACAGCAATTGGCCCTGCCGGCGACGGTGCCGCAGGGGATGCAGATCGCGGCGGTGTGGCGACGGATCATGGCGACGATGATTGATGTCGCGCCGGCGGCGTTGATCGCCGTGCCGTGGATGGTGAAGGCGGTTCCGGAATTGTCGTCGGGCATGTCGTGGGAGGAGATACAGCGGGTCATCGAACAGCCTTCGGTGGAGGCGAAGCTGATGCCGATTCAGTATTCGGCGGTTCTGATCTACGGCGTCTGGTGCTGGGTGTGGGAATTGTTCACGCGGGCGACGCCGGGAAAGATGCTTTTTGGTTGCCGGGTCCTCGGGATTGACGGCAATGCCGCGACGCCGCGGCAGGTCATGCTTCGCAACGTGTGCCGAATTCTCATGGTGGGCATCGGGCCTTCCGGATGGATCATCACCATCATGATGATGGGCATGTTGAGCCGCAATCGGCAGCGCGTCGGCGATCTATTGGCATTTACGGTCGTGGTAGAGGATGCGCCGCCGCCGGTGGAAGATTCGTTTCTCGGCGGGCCGGACGACGGCCCAAGTGTGTGACGACTACAACATGCCGATGATTCGCCTGGCGCGAGCCTGAATGGCGCTGTAGTTCTTCGCGGACAACTCAGCCGGATCAAACAAGCTCTTGACGAAACCGACGCCTGCCGCGCCGCTTGCCAGGACGGCGAGGAAATTGTCCGCGGTTACTCCGGCTGTTGGGAAGATGCGGAGGAACGGCATGGGCGCGAGCACGGCGCTGACGAATTGGGCGACGTCGCCGGGTGACGGGAAGAGCTTGACGAAGTCGGCGCCGGATTTGTGGGCGGCGAACATTTCTGTCGGCGTGAAGGCGCCGGGGATGCTGACGGCGTCGAGGGAACGAGCTTCGGCGACGATTTGCGGGTCGAATACGGGCGAGACGAGGAACTTTGCACCGGCTTTTGTCGCCGTACGGGCCTGTTCGACGGTCAGGACGGTACCTGCGCCGACGAGAAGGTCTTGCCGAGCGGAAAACTCCTGGATCAGTTCGATCGCGCCGGGGGTGGTGAGGGTGAACTCGATCATCCGGAAGCCGCCGTCGACGGCGGCGTTCATGGCGTCCTTGGCCGTTTGGGCATCATCGGTCCGAAGGATGGCACTGACGCGATAGTCCTGGATGCGCCGAATCGTGAGAGCTTTTTGGTCATCGCTCATGATTGATTCCCGATACTGTGGTCGTCTGAATTCGGCAGCCGGCGCTTAAGTGACTTTCCCCACGGAACTGCTGCCGGGCTCCACAAACGCGCGATCAAAACAGGCCGAATTGGAGCTTAGCTGAAAATCGGCGGAGACGGCGGGGGGCTTACCGATCCACCTCGCCCATGACGACGTCGATGCTGCCGATGATCGCGGCCACGTCGGCCAGGAGGCAATTTGTGCAGACGTGACTGGTGATGGACAGGTTGCAGAAGGAAGGGCCACGAGCTTTGACGCGAGCGGGGATGGTTGAGCCGTTGCCCTGGACGTAGAAGCCGAGCTGGCCGCGTGGATTCTCCAGTTCGTAATAGATCTCATCCGCCGGCAGCTTGACTGTCTTGCCGCGCTTGTCCAGTGCGTCGCCCTTGGCGCTGCCGACCCTGGCCAGGGCCTGGCGCAGAATCTTCACAGACTCCTTCATTTCCAGGATGCGGACGTAGTAGCGGTCCCAGCAGTCGCCGACCGTGCCCTTGAGCCCCTCGCCGATGGGAATATCGAAATCGAACTCGTCGTAGCCGAGATCCTTCTGCACCTTGCGCAGGTCCCAGCGAATGCCGCTGCCGCGCAGCACCGGGCCGGTCAGGCCCCAGTCGAGGGCATCCTGCGGCGAGATCACGCCGATATTGGCCGTGCGTTTTACGAAGATGTGGTTGAATGAAAGGAGGCCGTTGTATTCGTCGATCTTGGGCTCGAAGTAATCGAGAAACTCGCTGGTGATGTCGATGAACCTCTCCGGCAGGTCATCATGGACGCCGCCGATGGTGATGTAGCTGTAAGTCAGCCGCGCGCCGCAGGCCGACTCAAACAGGTCGAGGATCATCTCACGCTCGCGGAAGGCATAGAGAAACGGCGTGAACGCGCCGATGTCGAGTCCGTAGGTGCCCATGGAGACGAGGTGCGATGCGATTCGGTTGAGCTCGGCGAAGATGACGCGGATGTATCGGGCGCGCTCCGAGACCTCGAGTCCGGCGAGCTTCTCGACCGCAAGGGAAAAGGCGAGGTTGTCGTTCATCCCCGCGAGGTAGTCCATGCGATCGGTGTAGGGGATGTACTGGTACGGGGCGAGGTTTTCGCCGATCTTTTCGGCGCAGCGGTGGAGGTAGCCGATATGCGGGACGGCCTCGAGGACCATCTCGCCGTCGGTGCGGAGGACGACGCGCAGCACGCCGTGGGTCGCCGGGTGCTGCGGCCCCATGTTGACGAGCATTTCCTCGGTCTGCAGGTCGTCCTGCACGATCTTGTCCGAGGTGAGATCGGCGTTGATATCCGGCCGGGCTTCGAGAACGATTTCTGCCATGTCCTATATTACCTCTTGCTTGCCTGTTGCAGATTCAGTGCGAAGCCGCCCAGGGTGGGGCTCTCGTAGTTCTTATCAAAGGGGACGATCGATCGCCGCCATTCCTTTGAACCGCGCCCGCGGACGTGCGCGATGAGCGTCGGTCGCCTCTGGCTCTTGGACGGATCGATTACCCAGTACTCGCGTATTCCGCCGGCCAGCCAGTAAAGATGCCGATTACGAGTAATGTCCTTTGCCCCGCGCCGCGCGGAAATTACCTCGACTACGACGATCGGACAGACTTCGTCCCAGCTCTTGGGCGGCTGCCTTGGATAGTTGCGAAACGCCGCGAGGTCAGGCTGCGGGCGCGTTTCGCCCGCCCTGCCCGGCACCACCACGTCACAGCGCTCGGTGATCCAGTTGATCGACTTTGGGTTTTCCGCGGCGTAAGCGCGGAGTTCTTCTTCGACGATCTGAACCCAATAGTCATGGCTCGGCGCGGGATTCGGTGACACAACCAGCGCTCCATCGATGATTTCGTAAATGTATCCCGGGGTCTCGATCGACCGACTCCATTCGGCAAGCGAAAATGCGCGGCCATGATCCTCCGGTCCGATTCGCATCGCGCCGCGTGACGTCCGGGATGTCGTCGCCTGATGTCCCATGACGTCTCAATGCACCGGCCGGGTTTGGCCGTATTCCGTCACCGCGGGGATCCCGTGGTATTCCATCGGGAACACGTAATCCTTGCGAAGGGGGAAGCCTTCCCAGTCGTCCGGGCAGAGGATGCGCCGGGGGTGCTGGCCGTCCGGGCCTTCGACTGAGTCGGGGTGGCCGTCGAAGACGATGCCCATCATGTCGAATGCTTCGCGCTCGTGCCAATCGGCGGCGTTCCATACGTCGGCCACGGAGGGAATATGTGGATTCTCACGTGGGACGCGAACGTGAACGGCCATCGTGTGTCGACGGGTCCATAGGTTTTTGCTGTGCGGCGCGCCGTCCAGGGCATCGAGGTCGTAGACCGCGATGAACTGGTCGTCTTCGAGCATGTCGACTGCAGAGATGCACCGCAGGAAGTTGAACCCCAGGCGTTTGTCATCTTTTAGAAACGCCGCGACGTCGCGCCACGCTTCCGACTTTACCTCGACGCGCGGGTGTGCAGTCTGGAACTCGGCGCCGACGATTCGCTCGCCGAGCGCCTCCTTCAATATTGTGACGATTTCCTCTGGTGACATATCGCTCTCATTCGGAATGAATCAAACCGCGACCGGCGCGGCGCCCAGTGCCTCGTCCTTCGCGACGGACCACCGATCCCGGGCGATGGTGGTGTTTCTAATCTTGTCCTGCAGACGCATGATGCCTTCGATGAGGGCCTCGGGCCGCGGGGGGCAGCCGGGCACATAGATGTCCACCGGCACGACGAGGTCCACGCCCTTGACGACGTGATAGCCGTGCTTGAAGTAGGGTCCGCCGCCGATGGTGCAGGCGCCCATGGCGATGACGTACTTGGGCTCGGGCATCTGGTTGTAGAGCCGCTTGACGCGGCTGGCCATTTTGAAGGTGACAGTGCCGGCGACGATCATCAGGTCGGCCTGGCGTGGGGTTGCCCGAAAGGCGCCGGCCCCGAAGCGATCGAGGTCGAAGCGGCTGGCGCCGACGGCCATCATCTCGATGGCGCAGCAGGCGAGGCCGAACGTCAACGGCCAGATGCTCGAGCGCCGACCCCAGTTGATCGCCCAGTCCAGCGACGTGACGATCAACCCCTCTTCAAATCTGTTTTCGATCCAGCTCATATCACCGCCTCCATCTTGCCTGGAGGAATCTCATTTATGACCACTGCCGCGCCGCGCGGCCCAGGGGGTCGCGCGCCTTGTCCCGTGCCGGTCGCGCATCGTAAAGGCCGGTTGCCCGCACCCAGTCGAGATAGCCGAAGCGCCACAGGTAGAGGTAGCCGACCACGATAACGCCGAAGAAGAACAGCATGTCCCAAAGGGCGGCGACTCCGGACTCGGCATAGACCACCGCCCAGGCGTAGAACAGCGCCACTTCGATATCGAATATCAGGAACACCAGCGCGACCACGTAGAACCGCAGGTCGAACTGGACCCAGCTCGTTCCGATGGTCGGTTCGCCGCATTCGTAGGGGGCTCCCTTTTCCGGGTGAGGCAGCTTGGTCCGCACGAAGCTCCCGAAGACAAGGGCGCCGAGCGACATCGCGATGCCGGCCACCGTGAAAAGCAGCAGGCCGACGACCAAATCCTGTCCGCTGGACATCTTGCAAACTCCACTCGTACAAATGCGCCGCCGGATTCTCGCCGGCGACAGGCCATGTTCAGGCTTTTTCTGTCTCCGCCTCGGACTTCTCGGCCTTTTCCGGCTTCTTCGTCGCCGACGACGGTTTCAGTGCTTTTAACATTTCATCGCGAACGGGCATAGCACGCTCATCCCAGCGCTGCTTCTGCGCGGCGACCCATTCCGGCATCCGCTCCTGCTGCATCCAATAGGGCTCCGGCGTCTGCTTGCCGTCCTTCGCCAGATCGGTGAACTCCACGATCATGTCCTCGCGGGTGTAGGCCGAGAGATCGTGATTGTCGCCCATGTGAATGCAGTCAGTCGGGCAGGGGTCGCAGCACAGGGCACAAAACATACACTTGGAATAGTCGATCGCGTATCGCTCCAGGGCGCCGCCGACCGCTATGCCCGTCTCCTTATCTATCTTGCGTGGGCCGCCTTTCTCGATGTAGATGCAGTCGACCGGGCATGCCTTGGCGCACTGATCGCAGGCAATGCACTTTTCGGCCTCGAACCAGTGGAAGCCGCGGTAGCGCGGCTGGATGGCGGGGGCCATGTCGGGATATTGGAGGGTAATCGTTCGGGCAAAGCAGTACTTAAGGGTGATCCGCATTCCGATGGCAATCGTGCGGACGGTGTCGTAGATATTCTGGAAGTAGTCCCGGGCACTGCCCCTGGGGGGCCGGGACGACATAACGGGGGCGACCATAAGGCGTTTCCTTCGATTTTCTCCAAATCATGCGGCCGGTGGCCTTTGCATTCGATCCGCGCGGATTATAGAGACAACCGGCCCCCCATGCCATAACACCGCGATCAGATGGTCTCGCCGGAATAACGGGCCCTTACGGAGGATGCGCCGGGGAACTCAGGCCAATGGCGGAGGCTGCGCCGTAGTTGTCGGTGTGGGTGATGGAGATGAGTATCCGGTCGATGCCGAGTTTGGCGGCGATTTCGGCGGTCGGGCCGGAGAGGGTGACGTGGGGCCGGCCGGACTGATCGTTGAGGACTTCGATGTCGGTCCAGGAGATGGGGCCGCGCCAGCCGGTGCCGAGGACTTTCAATATGGCCTCCTTGGCGGCGAAGCGTCCGGCGACGTGGGGCACGGGGTTTTTCATGCGCTGACAGTAGGCGCGCTCAGCGGGGGTGAGGATTCGGTCCAGGAATCGATCGGGATGGTCGCGCAGGATGTGTGCGATCCGGTCGCACTCGATCAGGTCAATCCCATGGGCGATGACATTCATGCAGGCACAAAAGCTACAAGCGAAGTTGATGCGACTCAAGGGCGAGGAGAAATCCTGCGACTCAGCTTGGCTGGAGCAAGTTGGAGTGCAGGCGCTGGAGGCTGGCAAGGTTGCGCTGGTGATCGGCGAGGATTCGGGCGACCAGGTCGTCGGCCTCGCGGTCGCCGGTCGTACCTGCCTGCTCATAAGTCTTCACCAGATCGCGGACGCCGGCGACGACCTGGGGCATGAGGAAGGACAACTTGAGGTAATGAACGCCGCCGACGCTCGTTGGGTAGGTCGGCGGGACGGGCGCGCCGCGGAGGCGGATGATCGCCTGAATCAGCTCTCTCTGATGTTGCTTGCTGTCGTCGAACATCCGGCGGACTTCGGCGCGATCCTCGGCGGCGGGCCAGGTGACGAACGGGTCGGCCTCGTCGAGTCGCTGTACGAGATTGCCGTACTCGGCGGCGAGAAGGCGGTTGAGTGTTTGAACGGCTCGTTCCATGGGAAACGTCAAGAAGTCAAAAAAAACTAAACGCCACGAATTCAAAACAGAGTGCCGTCGATCGATTCTCTGATTACGGTTCACTGCTCGGCGCTTCGGCAACGGTTGGCGTCGCTGAGGACTTCGTTACCGCGAACAAATCGCGCGAGCGGTTGTCGGAAAACTCTTTCAGATTGCCGGCCCAGAGCGTGCCGGTGAGCAGGATGCCGACGGCGCAGGCGAGGGCGACGACCTGACCGACAAGCGGGGCGCGAACAGGCGCCTGGCCGTCATCGCGGAAGACCATGGCGACGGCGATGCGGGCGTAATAGTAAAGACTGATGACTGAGTTGAAGACGGCAACAAAGATGAGCCAGGTGAGCTTGCCTTCCCACAGCGCGGCGAGGAGCCACCACTTAATGATGAAGCCGCCCATCGGCGGGATGCCGACGAAGCTGAAGAGGCAAACGCCCATCAGGATGGTGAGGAGGACATTTCGCCGGGCGAGGCCGTTGAAGGCGTCGATCGATTCACTGCCGGTGGCCCAGTAGACCATGGCGATGATGCCGAAGGCGCCAAGGTTCATCAGGGAATAGACGCTGATGTAGGCGACGATGGCGCTGAAGGCCGGGTGGGTGGTCATGTCGGCTGAGGGCTTCCAGATGATGGCGACGGCCATGAGCATGTAGCCGGCGTGGGCGATGGAGCTGAAGGCCAGGAGGCGCTTCATGTTGGTCTGGCGGAAGGCGGAGAAGTTGCCCCAGGTGCAGGTGAGCGCCGCCATGATGGCAATGGCCATGGTGACGTATTGCAGGGCCTGGCCGGATTCGAGACCGGCGGTGAGGACGGTGATGATGCGGAGGAGGAGGCCGAGCCCCGCGGCTTTGCTGACGACGCTCAGCCATGTGGTGACTTCGATGGAAGCGCCTTCGAAGACGTCGGGGCACCAGAAGTGGAACGGGACGGCGGAGACCTTGAAGGCGACGCCGACCATGAATGCAAACAGCGAAACACCCATGAGGACGGAGGGGCCTTGGCGCTGAATCTCGCGGCCGATGACGGCAAGGTCGAGGGTGTGGTAATGGCCGTAGAGCAGGGATGTGCCGTAGATCATGATGGCGCTGGTGACGGCGCCGAAGAGCACATACTTGATGGAGGCTTCGGCGGCGAGCTTGTTTTTCTTGCGGAAGCCGGCGAGGCCGTAGGAGGGCAGCGAGGCCGCTTCGATGGCGAGGATGATCATGAGCAGGTTGGTGGTGCTGACCATCATGACCATGCCGAAGGCGCTGCCGACGAGGAGGACGAAGAACTCCGTGGCGTCGGCACGGCGCGCGTCGCGTTCGGGCAGATCGGCATCCTGACCGAGAAACCACATGCCGACGATCATTGCGAGAAAGACGCCGATGAGGAAGGTAAAGAAGCTGGAGAACTGATCGCCGATGAGCATGGGGGCGGCGTCGTCGGGGGCGAAACCGGACCAATTGGACGGCGCGACGGCGAACTGACGAAAGCTGATGAAGGCAGTGATGACTGCGCCGGCGAAGGCGATACCGCCGGCGACGCGCCAATTCCGACCGACCAGAAGGGCTCCGAGCAGGACAGCAACAATCGTGCCGACGAGGCACCAGATCGGCGCCAGGCGCGCGAGCTCTTCGCCGCTGGGGAGCCAGATGTTGGCAATGAGTGCGTCGGACATGAACAAGTCAGCCTCCCAGGGCGACGGCGGTGGAGTGATTGAAGATCGCAACCACCTTGTCCAGCGTGCCGTTCATCAGGTCAAATGTGTAGCTGGGCAGGATGCCCATGAAGATCACCAGTACGGCCATGGGAAAGAGGATCGCCGTTTCGCGGGCGGTGGCATCGGGGTAGTCGGCGTACTCTTCCTTCTTCTTGCCGAGATAGACGCGCTGGATCATCCAAAGGATGTAGGCGGCAGTGAGGACAACGCCGAAAGCCGCGACAACCGCCATCGGCTTGGCCCAGGTAAAGGGGGCATTGAAGGCGCCGAGGAGCACCCAAATCTCGCCGATGAAGCCGCACAGGCCCGGCAGACCGAGCGAGGCGAAGAAGCCGAGGGTGGCCAGTGAGCCATATCGCGGCATGGCGAGCCACAATCCGCCGAAGCGATTGAGATCGCGATGATGGGCGCGGTCGTAAATGATGCCGACCAAAAAGAAGCACATCGGGCTGCTGATGCCGTGGGCCAATACCTGGAACATCGCCCCCTGAAAACCGGTTTTGGTCATGATGGCGATGCCGAGGACGACGTAGCCCATGTGGCTGATGGAGCTGTAAGCGACGAGGCGCTTAAAGTCGGTCTGGGCGAGGCAACATAATGCGCCGTAGATGATATTGATTACCCCGAGCAGGGCGATGTACCAGGCAAGCTGAGTGGCCGCCTCGGGGAAGATCGGGTAGCACACGCGGAGGAAGCCGTAGGCGCCGAGTTTCAGCAGAATGCCGGCCAGGATCATGGAGATCGGCGTCGGAGCTTCGACATGGGCGTCCGGCAGCCAGGTGTGGAACGGGAAGACGGGGACCTTAATCATGAAGGCGATGAACAGCATGACGAACATCGCCGGGCCGAAGGTCCAGGAGAGGAACTTGGTGGAGCCGCTGTTGAACATCTCCGCGATGGCGGGGTTGGTGACGTACTCGATGAGGCTGAAGGTGCCTGCGGGCGTGCCGAGGGCGTCGGCGCTGGTGTAGTACATCGCCAGCAGAGCGACGAGCATCAACACGGAGCCGGCGAAGGTATAGATGAAGAATTTGATGGCGGCGTATTCCTTCCGGGGGCCGCCCCATACGCCGATGAGGAAATACATCGGCAGGAGCATGACTTCCCAGAAGATGTAGAAGAGAAAGAAGTCCATCGCGACGAACGTGCCGAGGACGCCGGTCTCAAGCAGGAGGAACAGCGAAAAGAAGCCCTTGGGGCCGCGGTTAACCTTCCAGTGATCGAAGTTCCAGCTTGCCCATGCGGAGAGCCAGGTGACGAGGGTTGTCAGGATGATCAGGGGGAAGGAGAGGCCGTCGATACCGATGTGGTAGTTGATGTTGAAATTTCCGACCTGAATCCAGGGGACGATGTGCTGAAACTGCATCGTGCCGTAATCGGCGCTGTAGCCTGCACCGCCGGGGAGGAAGGGTCCGAAGAGGGCGCACGACAACAGAAACACGCCGAAGGTGAAGACCCAGGTGAGGGACCTCGCCATGTGCGCCGGCGCCATGAGGACGACGACGGCCCCGATGAGAGGCAGGAAGACGATCCAGTCGAGAATGTGAGACACGGTGAATGCTCCGAGAGAATGTGGAATTGAGAATGATTCATTTAGAACGGACGACACGCCGGCCGACGCCGCGGGTCATTCATTCTCGAACTTACATTTTCAATTCCCAATTCTTTTTCATCCCTGCGCCAGCGCCGAGGTTCGGGTCATGACCCAGTAGTAGCCCGCGGCGAGCTGGTCGAAATACAAAACGGCCAGCAGGGCGATCGCCGCCGCGCCGGCCGTCAGACAAACATACATGCGAATGCGGCCGCTTTGGGGCCGGCGGATCTGCGTGCCGACATCGAGCATGGTGGCGGCGAGGCCATTGGCGACGGCATCGATGATTCCCCAATCGCCGCGCTGGACGGGCATGTCGAGCTGGCGGCCGGTAATGCTGCCAGTGACGCGGCCGAGCCAGGCGACGCCGTTGACCGCGCCGTCAACAAACAGCTTGTCGAACCAGCCGCAGACGTAGCCGATGCCACGCGTGCCGGCGACGAGGACGTTGTCGTAAAAGTGATCGAAGTAGAGCTTGTTTTCGAGGGCTGTGTGAATCGGCCCGAATGCCCGCTTGAGTTTGTCGGCGAAGGCGAGGCCGTTGCGGTAGATGATGACGGCGATGCCCATGCCGATGAGCCATGAGAGACCGACGCCGTAGGCGAGCCAGTCGTGGGGGTTCTTTCCGGGGGAGTGATCTAGGGTGAGATTCGTCGCCGTTGTGGTCACATTTCCATCGTGTCCGGCAACATTGATTGAAGGCGCATCCTTCAAGCCGTGGGCTTCACCGTCGATGGCGACGATGGCGGCCGAGTCTGTCGCCATGCCGGCGGCTTCGTGAATAAGCGGGCGGAAGGTGCTGTAGCTGCAAAAGACCGTGCCGGCCGCGAGGACGGCGAGGGGGAGGAACATCTTCCAGTTTTCGTGGGCGTGGTCGTACACGTGATGATCGCGCGGCTTGCCGCAGAAGGTCATCCACCAGCACCGCATCATGTAGAACGGGGTGATGTAGGCGATGATGATCGGCAGGGCGAACATCCATCGCGGAATGACGGGCAACGTCGCGGCGATCTTCAGTTTTTCGGGGGTGCCGGTTCCGTGTGCATCGGCGTGGCCGTGGCCGTCGCCGTCGCCGTGTTCATCGGTGGAAGCCAGTTGAGATTGGACGATTGACAGCGTTGCGGCGGGTGACGTGAGCGCGGATGCGAGCCTGATGGGATCGCTTCCTTCATGGTCACTTGCATTTGCGTGTTCGCCGGCGTCGTCTGCCGCGGCGTCGCTTGATTTCAATGAGGGGAGATTGAAGGTGCGTTCGTAGGCGACGGCGAGGATTTCGTCTTTGCTGAAGAATCCTCCGAGGCCGTAGTCGGTCTTGGGGATGCCGAAGCCGGCGATGGCGAGGACGCCGATGAAGAAGGTCCAGCAGGTGACGGGCATCTTCTTTCGGAGGCCGCCCATCTTGCGCATGTCCTGTTCGTGGTGGCAGCCTTCGATGACCTGGCCGGAGCCGAGGAAGAGCATGGCCTTGAAGAAGGCGTGAGTCATGAGGTGGAAGAGTGCCGCGACCCAGGCACCGACGCCCATGCCGAAGATCATGTAGCCGAGCTGACTGAGGGTGGAGTAGGCCAGCACCTTTTTGATGTCGGTCTGCACCATTGCGATGAGGGCGGTAATGGTGAGGGTGATGCAGCCGATGACGGCGACGAAGAACTGGGCGTCCGGCGTGAGCAGCCGGAAGACTCGGGCAACGAGGTAGACGCCGGCGGCGACCATGGTTGCGGCGTGGATCAGGGCGGAGACGGGCGTGGGGCCGGCCATGGCGTCGGGGAGCCACACGTGCAGCGGGAACTGGGCGCTCTTGCCCATCGCGCCACAGAAGAGGCAGATGCCCATGAGGGTCGCCAGCGTCATGCCGGAGACATGCCAGCCGAACAGATTGATCGATGCGGCAAAGATGCCTGTATTCGAATGGAAATCGGTCGCGAAGTTTTTCGCTGCCTGATCGAGGTCGAAGGTGTTCAGGTAGAGGACGACCATGGCGAGGCCGATGATGAAGCCGAAGTCGCCGACGCGGTTGGTGATGAAGGCCTTCATCGCGGCGTTGGAGGCGTACTTCCTATCGAAGTAGAAGCCGATGAGCAGGTACGAGCAGAGGCCTACCAGTTCCCAGAAGATAAAGAGGAACAGGAGGCTGCTGGAAATCACCAGCCCGAGCATGGAGAAGCAGAAGAGCGACAGGTAGGTGAAGAAGCGGTGGTACTTACTGACGTGATCCACTTCATCGCTGTGGCCTTCCATGTAGCCGATCGAGAAGAAGTGAATCCAGAAGGCGATGAAAGTGACCATGAAGTACATGATCACGGTGAGTGAATCGAGCTTGACGCCGATGAGGATTGGAATATCGCCGATGCGTCCCCAATTGAATCGGTAGGCCTCGGCGGACAATTTCGCGCGAATCTCGGTGGAGGTTCCCAACCAGCCGACGAGGACGTAGGTGCTGAGGGCGCAACTGAGGCCGATGGCCAGAAGGGCGACGTAGGACGCCTTCGGTTTTCCGAACTTGTGGCCGGTGAAGGCGAGGACGGCGAAGCTGATCAGGGGGATCAGGACGCCGAGTGCTAGAGCGCTTTGGTATTGCATTGTGCCTGCTGAAGGTTCCGACGGACCACCCTCGATTACCCCGGCCACTCAACCAGTGGGCCTGCCGAGACTTGGAATCGCCGGGGCCATCGAGACCACCTCCGCGCTTTGCGACGCCAAGGGGCACTAGGGTAGCGGGAAGCCGGGCATTGGCAAGCGCGTCTGAGGCGGGGATTTCGCAAGCAGCAGTTGACGATCAACGCCGATTTTGTCCACCTGAAGTGACGTGAAACTGTGGTGGTCGGATGTATCGGGCGACCAAGCGAGGTCGGTTCAATCGGGAGTGGACGCAGCCGGAAGAGTTCGCGCGGCCGACTGAGGGATTTGTCCAAGCGGCAGGATTCACAGGGCAGAGCTTGCGCTCAGGGGCTCAAATCATAGCTACGAGGGCCGCAGTTTCGCCTGACTCAAACGATCGGCAGAATCTGCCGGTTGGGCGCAGGAAATGCCGCGTGCGCAACCGATTATGTATCGCCACAACTTCATTATTTATAAGTATTTGTGGACGATAATGAGCGGAGTTGATGCTCAAGGTGTGGGGGTTTCATCGTCGATAGATGGAAGTTGACTTATCGGACAGACCTGCCCTCGTTCGGGTGTCCCAACTTCGCTCTGTCTTACGAACGGGCGAGCCAGTGACGAGGGCGGCGTCCAGCGCCGTGCCGCGAGCCATCGTGGGCATGGCAGGTGGCGACCGGTAGATCCGGCGCTTGAATCGGAGCCTGTCTTATGAAGTGGTTCAAAAGCTTCGGTGCGATCCTCGCGGCTGGTGTTTGTCTTTGTGTGGCCTTGTCGTGCACGACGGGTTGGGAGCGGACCGCATCGCGCACGGTGCCGGCGTCAACTGACGAGCGAGAATACGGGCCAGAGTCAGCTGGAGCGGAGGGATCATGGACCGAAAGCGACGCCAACCGTGACCTGATGCTGTTTGGGCAGGGCAATCCGGCACGCGATGTGGCATTTCAGGCGAAGGCGGCGACGAATCTCCAGCAGCACACGCCGCCCAGCGAAGGCGCGGACTTTGACCCGGCCCTGGACGCGTCGGCGAGCACGATCGTCTTTGCCTCGACGCGACATTCTCCGCACAGTCATCTTTATACCAAGCCGGCGCAGGGGGCGACGATCACGCAGATCTCCGACGAGAACGCATCTGACGCCCAGCCGGTCTATTCGCCGGATGGCAAGCAGATTGCCTTTGCAAGTGATCGCGCCGGTCACTGGGACATCTGGCTGCTTGACGCTGACGGACGTAATCCGCGGCAGGTGACGAATAACCCGATGCCTGAGCTGCATCCGAGCTGGTCGCCGGACGGCAAGCAGATTGTTTATTGCCGCGTGCATCCGCAGGAGGGGCAGGGCGAGCTTTGGATCTGTGACGTGGACAACCCTGGCGTGAAGCGGCTGATCGGGGAAGGGCTTTTTCCTTCATGGTCCCCGAAGGGTGACGCCATTGCCTATCAGCGGGCACGGGCGCGCGGCAGCCGATGGTTCAGCATCTGGACCATTCAGATACAGGAAAACGAGGCGTTATTCCCGACGGAAGTGGCGAGCAGTACGGATGCGGCGTTCATCGCCCCCTGCTGGTCGCCCGACGGGACGCGTATCGCATTTGCCTGGGTTCACTCTCCGGACTCCCGGAATGAAGCGGGACAGGCCGTTCGTCGAGGGCGGTCGGACATCGGCGTCGTTGACGTAGATGGCCGGGGCCTTCAGCGACTGACCAGTGGCACGGGCGAGCATTACTCTCCGTCGTGGTCGTCTGACGGGCGCATCTTCTTTACTGCGCGACGAAACAAAACGGAGACGATCTGGAGCCTTCGGCCGTTCCGGCCGTCGGGCTTTGAAACACCCCCGGCGCTGACCGGCAGCCGAAAGGCGGCGCAGGTCATCGAGACGGTCGACTAGCGAGGATTGTGGGCATCATGCGACTGAGTCGTGTGGATAGATGGGCTTCGCGTCGTGGTCGCTTCCGGTTCATGGGACCGGCGGCGATGTCTTGCGTGGCGCTTGTCTCGTGTACGCACTCGGAGGAGAAGGTGCGGGTGCATACGGCGCTGATTGAACCGACGACGTTTTGCGTCGCTCCGATTCTCAACTTCAGCGGCGAACTCACGCTCGATCCGATCAAGCTCGCGGACTTGTTGGCGTCAGAACTAACTTATGTGGATGGCGCGACCGTTCTGCCGGTGAGTCGAGTGGTGGCGGCGCTGGCGGCTCGGGGTCGTACTCAGATTGAATCGACGGAAGACGCCCTGGCAATCGCCGAGGCGGTCGGCGCCGATGCAATCATCGTGGCGGGAATCACGGAGTACGACGCTTACACGCCGATCCTCGGTGTGGCGATGCAGATTTATTCGGTTCGCCGGCCGGTTTCGGTGGGAATGGACCCATCGACGATTGCCCGGGAGGCGAGGCCGACATCGATGGTCAGCGATCTGGATGATCCGCGGCGGCCCACGGGCGAGGTTCAGGTCATTTACAACGCCAATCACGCATACGTGGTTGACGCGGTAAAGGCCTATGCCGACGACCGCAAAGAAGATCTTCAGATGGGCTACCAACAATACCTGAAAGTACAGACTCTCTATATCCGATTCGTCTGGCATAACGCCGTTACCCGGCTCCTGGCTCAGCAGCGATGCCTCAGGACCGAGTTAGCGGGCCTAGAATCCATGGAGCACCCGATATGAACGGCTCTGTTCGGCAACTTTCGCTGGTCAAAGGTCGGCACCGGTTTCTTTTCCGCTACCAGCCCGGTGGCGAGGCCGACGTGATCGCGGCATTTGCGAGCCTGGCGAGCGACAAGACCAGCGAATTCGACTGGTTTGACGCCGCCGTGCTGAGTTATCAGATGGGTCGAAGATTAGAACTGGAACTAGATGAACTCCGGACTTGAAACGCCCGATACGGCAGTTGCCTTGCGGATGGTGGGTCCGCAGCGGTGAAGGGCCTCTTAAGACCGGGCCGTCGCCGAATAAGGCTGTGATTTGGTGGGGAGGCCAGGTGTGTGCCTGAGCCAGGTTGCAGAGAAACAGAACGTGACTTCGCCGAAAAGAGTTTCGTGATCATGAGCCAAGAACATCCACTCGTGACAGATTTTCTAAACTACCTGCGCTTCGAGCGCCACTTCTCGCCCCACACGGGAAAGTGTTATGCCGCTGATCTGTATCAGTTCGGCCAGTTTCTACTGGGCGGGCCTGATGCGGCAGCACAGGCTTCTGTGCAAACGCGCAAGAGCCCGTCGGTCGGCGGCTATGGCGGCGGCGGCTCGACCGCGGTGGCAACGGCCCCGGTGTCGACGCAGAACGCCGGTCAGCTTCAGTTGCTTCGCGAGAAGCTGCTGGGGGCCGACGCGAATCAGATTCGCTCCTTCCTTTCATTCCTGCACGAGCGGGAGTACTCGAAGGCGACTTCTGCGCGGAAGCTCGCCACGCTGCGAAGCTTCTACAAGTTCTGCCTGCGGCGAAACTTCGTCACGCAGAACCCGGTCGCCACGATCCGGACTCCGAAGCAGGAAAAGCGCCTGCCGAAGTTCCTCGACGTGACGCAGATGCAGAAGCTGCTCTCGACGCCGGACGATTCGACGCTCCTGGGAGCGCGGGATCGGGCGATGCTCGAGACGCTGTACTCGACCGGCGTTCGCGTGAGCGAGCTGGTCGCACTCAATATCTCCGACGTCGATGCCCCCGGGCAGTGCCTGCGGATTCGCGGCAAGGGGCGCAAGGAGCGAATCGCTCCGATCGGCCCGACGGCGCTGATTGCCATTCGCAAGTACGTGGATATGCGATCGCGCGATCCGCGGAACGCGACGTTCGATCAGCAGCCTCTCTTCGTCAACAAACACGGCCAGCGCCTCTCCACGAGAAGCGTTCGCCGCAAGCTCGATAAGTATCTGATCATGTGCGGTCTTGATCCGTCGATCAGCCCCCACACGATCCGCCACACCTTCGCGACCCACATGCTGAACAACGGCGCCGACCTGCGAAGCGTTCAGGAGCTGCTCGGACACCAGTCGATCAGCACCACCCAGGTCTATACGCACGTGACCACAGCCCAACTGAAGCGGGATTACGACAACAGTCATCCGCGCTCCTGACCGCTGCGACGCGCTCAGCGGCGTCTCGATCGAAGGTCACTATCACGATAACTCTGCAACGAGCAGGCAGCCCATAAGGCCGCCTGCTCGCTGTTTTTTTTGGGGGGGTTACGACGAGGCGCCTGGTTCGCGGCGAGCATAGCGAACGGCCTGGCGGACCCAATCGAGGCACGGCTCGGGCGTGAGGCCGTAGCTGTCGAAGCCGATTCCCGCGTATCCGACCTGAGAGAGCTGGTGTACGAGCGCGACCAGAGATGGGCCGTCTTTGATTGTCGCACGGGAGAGGGGAATCAAGATGTCGCAATTCGACGGCGCGCCGATCGCGCCGGCGGGCTGAAGCTCTTTTGCGGCGTCGGCGCCGCCGCAGTGTTGAACCCAGGCGCCGCATTCCCTGGCGGCGCCGGCGCCGACCGTGCCCGATGTCGGACCAAGGTGATATCGCAATGCCGCCGGCGATCGGGTACGGATCAACTGGATGAGAGAAGTGATCGTTGCCGGGCGCTGATTCAGATAGCGCGAGACAAGGGTGTGCGCCTCCGATGTCTCCCAATCGCGGTCCTGGGAATCAATCTCGATGCTCGCTGTCAGACGCCAATGGTCTACGGCGGCGAGGCGAACGGCTTCGGCGTCGATGGATGATTCGGCTGCCCTTTGTCGGCAGGATGCGCAGAAGCACCACGAGCTAAATTGACCGAGCAACTCATCATGGTGTACGTCGTCGCTAATAGTGATTCGGCTGTCATGTCCCCAATCGAGGCCGTCGAGCTCGATGGCGTCGAGGCCGTAGTTGGTCCAGAGGTCTTCGACGAGGCCCGCGACGTATTCGCGGACATCGGGATGGGAGGGGCAGAGCCTATCGCGGCTGGGATCGCCGAATAGATTGACGCAGGCGGCGTGGGCGTGTCTCTCGACGAGTTCCTCTCCATTGAGCAGGGAGACGCGAACACGGAGGCGAAGTCGCTCGCGTTCGGCGGCCTTGGCGATGCGCTCGAGGGGGTTTCGATTTTTCATCCATGCGGCGGCGTGCGGTCGAATCCGCGAGGAGCCGTAGCGCTTTGCATCGGGCTGGAAGTGTGCAGCCGCGCCTGACTGAAAGGTCCACCGGTCGCCCAGCGGGCGAGGGCGCACCTGATAGATCCCGGGATGAACCGCGGTGACGCTGAGAGTGTCCACGCCGATATCGCCGGCCAGTCGGGCCAGGGTCGCGTCGATGCCTTCGTCTTCGAGATCCCAGGGATGGCACCAAAAAATGAACCGCTGCTGCATGGGCGTGCTCCGGGTCCCATTCGAGACCATATGGGGCATTGTACCGTTGTGCGGGCGGGCGCGGAGTCGGCACCTCAAAGAGAAGATTCTGTTCTGAGGAGTGCAATATACGAATGGGCCTGGGCACCATTGCCGCGGGATCGCCCGATCTATTCAAAGCTCGCTCGGACGCGCCGCTCTCGAAGCGTCACAAGGCGGGTGCTACAACTGCTCGCCCTCTTCAAGCGGAGGCAGGGTCAGCACTTTGTAATAGCACCATGACGCAAGGGACAGGACGAAACCGATCGAGACGCACATGATGAGCCAGCCGTAGGCGTTCATCGCGCACCTTTTTCCATTTCTGCGGTGGGGAAGCCACCGGGGATTGGGACATGTGTCGGCACGGGGCCTCGTTTTTTCCAGCGCTTGCCCGCGAAGTAGATCATGCCGAGGAGAATAACCAGGGCGATCAGGATCATGATGACGGAGTAGAGCTCGACACCGCCGGCCCGGAGCTGCGAGAATCGTTTCGGCAGGGATTGATAGCACCAGCCGACGAAAATAATGAGCAAATAGGTCGGCGTTACATACTTGATGATGAAATAGAAGACTCGGGGGATGCGCATGTGGGCGCCTTCATGGGCCTCCTTGAGTCCCTGATCAACACCGTACTTGAAGGAGAACATGAAGACCTGAATCATCGCGAGGATGAAGATGGCCAGCGTTCCAACCCAGAAGTCGATGGCGTCCACCGCGCCGAGGCCCTTGCTGAAATAGATGACGAAGAGGCCGCCTGCCGCAGTGAGCACGCCAAGAATCACGACGGCCGAGCGGCGACCGATATTGAATGCTTCCTCCAGAAACGCCGCCACGGGCTGGAGCATGGAGAGCGAGCTGGTGATTGCCGCGAGGAAGAGCATGAAGAACCACAGGAATCCAAAGAGCCGGCCCAGCGGCATGTGGGCGAAGACGACTGGGAGCGTGTGGAAACCCAGCGAGAAGGTCGAGTTGATCGAATCGGCGATGCCGGTCGCACCGAGGAAAACAAATGCGGCGGGGATGGTGATCAATCCGCCGAGACACACTTCGAAGAACTCGTTGGTCGAAGTCGCGGTCAGTCCTGAGAGAATCAGATCGTCCTTCCTGGACAGATAACTGGCGTAATTGATGATGACACCGAAACCGACAGAGAGGCTGAAGAAAATCTGCCCCGCCGCTGCCAGCCAGGTATCAAACTGCAGGAGCTTCTCCATGTTTGGTTCCCACATGAAGGCCAGACCCTTGACCACATTCTGGTCGGGCCTCGCGGGATCGGGCGTTCCGAGGGTGAGGACGCGGACAAGGACGATGATCGCGCAGATGCTCATGGCAGGCATCGCGTACTTGCAGAACGACTCGATGCCTTTGGTTAATCCGCGATAGATGAGGGCGAAGTTGATTGAGAAGACAATGATCCAGAAGACGACGCTGGTATGCAGCCCCCCCGCCATCATGAGGCCGTCCTGATCCTGGCCGACGAATTTTTTGAAATAGGAACTGAATAATGCAGGGTCCTTGCCGCACGCCGCGAAGTCCGAAGGCATGGTCGCGTAGAGATAGCAATAACCCAGGCACCACGACTCGACGTAGACGTAGTACATGTAAATGATGAGTGGGATGAGGAGGCCCAGTGAGCCGAGATACTTGCTCGAACGATTGGGCCAGATGATGCTGAAAACGCCGGGACACGAGTTGTATCCGGCCAGACCGCCGCGTCGCGCCATGGCCCACTCGATCCAGCAGATGGGAATACCGAGCACCAGCAGGGCGATGAAATAAGGGATCATGAACGCCCCGCCGCCATTGAGCGCGGCGTTTCCGGGGAACCGGAGAAAATTTCCCAGTCCGACGGCAGAGCCCGAGACGGCGAGAATGACTCCCAGACGACTGGCCCACTGCTCTTTGGGTCGCGTCATGTTTGACATGCTCCAGATGGCGAATGGATGCGATTCACGACTTCGGCGATCAAGAATCGGCATAGATTACCGGCAGATGGCGAGGCGTCAAAGCCAATTGTGCATTGATGCACGATTTTAAGATTCGATAGATGATCGGCCATTCAATCGTTGTCTTGAGGTATGCCGATCACATAGAATGAACTCCCGATAAACCGTCTCGCTTGATTCTTCGGGGTCGCACGGGCCACTTGCTCGTGCGTGTTCGGCAGTCTGTCAACCAGCCGAACCTGTCGATTCAAGACAAGGCGGCCCCGGCGCCGGCAGGTTCCTTCGCACAGGGTCGGCCGTCGGACCGTGTCATCGTTCATTGGAGTGAGTTTCATGCCCCGAGCCCCCCGTAACATTGGAATTCTGTCATTTCGCATCACGATCGCGATCGCATTGCTGGCGATCCCCACGTCCACTGTGCAGGCCCAGCCGGCCAATGACGAGTGCGCCAATGCCATCGAGATCTTTGTAGATACGCCGATCGCCGGGACGAGCGTCGGCGCGAGCGGCACCGATCTCAGCAGTTGCGCCGGATCCGGCGACGTCAATGATGTGTGGTACTACTTCATTCCGGGCGAAGACGGGCTCGCGACTTTCAGCTTATGCGGCTCGGCAAGTTGGGACACCACGTTGTCGGTTTTTGCATCCTGCGGCGGGGCCGAACTCGGCTGTGATGACGATGCATGCGGCGACCTGCGATCGACAACGACGGTTGGCGTGCTCATGGGGCAGACCTATTACGTTCGTGTCGCCGGGTATGGCGGCGCGACCGGCACGTTCACATTGACGGCGACTTTTAATCCCGGCGGTTCGGTCGGCGGTGTCGACGTTGTTTATTCCGATACGCAGGGCATCCATTATTGGGGCTCTTCCGGTGGAATCCACGCGTATTCACTGGGCAGTTATACCTGCAACCTCGGCGATACGAATCTTCCGTGGAACTCAACCTCGCCGCTGCTCGGCATGAACGCCTACAAGCTGGCGGACGGACGGCTCGAGCAGATCGGGATGTCCTGGCTGAAGAATGCCACGGTCGCGGCAGCCGGCAGCGGTTGTGGCCTGCCCTGTAACGGCAGCGGCGGGAGCCAGCTTGGCGCGGGTTGTCGCGATATCTATGGACCGAGTTACAACGGTGGACAGGGCATTCTTGGACCGCGCTCGGCATGCAATGCCTTCAATGGTCAGTATCCCGGGCCCTCCGGCGGCAGCGGCAATGTGATCTACAAGCGGCTTCAGATATCGACCAGTGATATTGATCCGAATCAGAACGCCGGGGCGCTTTATTTTTCGGAGGGGGTTTACGTCGCAGCCGCCGATGCCATCGCGGGCAATGCCTTGAACAACGCCTCTTACAAGCAATTCACCGTCGAGCTTTCTTTCCAGATTTTTCCCACTGGGCCGATGCACGTCGGCGAGCCGGCGATCATGGCCTGGCGGGATCACGGTCTGGGAATCGGCAATCCTGACGAATCCGTCGAATTGACAACCGTCGACGTGCCATCCGAAGGGCGGTTTCATGTGGCCAGCAAGGTGACGCCGCTCGGCAACGGGATGTGGCGCTATGACTATGCCATTTACAATCTGAATTCGCACCGCAGCGCCGGGTCGCTGTCAGTGCCCTTCCCGACCGGGACAACGATTGCCAACGTGGGGTTCCATGATGTGGACTACCACTCCGGCGAGCCGTTTGACAACACCGATTGGCCCTTCAACGTCAATACCAATGACGTCAAATGGAACAGCCCGCAGACCTTCGCGCAGAACGCAAACAGCAACGCCCTGCGATTCGGAACCATGTACAACTTCTGGTTCGATGCCGATGTCGGTCCGGTGAGCGGCGAAGCTACGATCGGGCTCTTTCGGACCGGTTCGCCGGACTCTGTTGCCGCGACGGTTCGCGTGCCCGGGGCGTGCGCCGGGGACTGCTTCGTTGACGGCCAGCGCAACGGCCTCGACATTCAGGGGTATCTGGACTGCGTGCTGGGAGTTGCGCATGGCGACTGCGGCTGCGCGGATATCTCCGCGCAGGGCTCCGCGAGCATCGCCGACCTTGATGCGTTTGTGGATATGATCATCGGCGGTGATGACTGTCCGCTCTAGTGAAGGCGGTTCACTCCGGATGTCGTTTAACGGCGTTCGTTTGTTCCGTTGACCTTTGACGACTCGGAATCGAGTCTGGCATTCCAGAGCTCGCGCTGTGCGGCGTGGCCTTTTCCCGGGTCTGCCATCTCCCATGAGTTGTAAAGCTGGACGAGCAGCCGGGCGCTACGCTGCTCGGCATCGTCCATGCCCGGCCCGCCCGCGGCGGTAGATTCATGGGCCGCGACGACCGACTCGATTCCTCCGCGGCTATTGCTCTGTGCCAGGCTTGTTGCGGCGCGCCGGAATCGTGAGCTGACGCGCATCACAATAATCCGCGATCCGATCGCCCGCGCACAATTCCGTCACGAAGTAGGGGCGGCCGGTATCGGTCACGCCCGCGTCGAGTACCTTGGCGATGTTCGGATGATCCAACATCGCCAGCGCCCCGGGCCCGGGCGGCAGATACCAGCGCCAATCCCCTGGAGAGTTCCTCCGCCAAGTACGACCGTATGCTGAATCGACTTGCGGAGATCAAGAGCCAGTCATCGAGTACTTCGCTTGATGACGCCGTAACGCAAGTTGAGGCGGAGAACTGAGCCCGATCCCGCGCCTTCGATTCGAGGGCATGCGCGATAGACTTCGGCTGCCAAAGTCAGGCTGTTCCGTTTACATCATCTGTCTTGAGTACGACGGTGACCTGCGTGCCCCTGCCTAATTCGCTCGATATCGAAATGTCACCGCCATGGGCATCGACGACGGATCGACAGATGGCCAGCCCGAGGCCGACGCTTCGCGAATCCGCCCCGCCGTCGCCTGTCCTGGACCTGTCAATTCGGTAGAACCGCTCAAAGACGTGGGGGAGCTCATCTTCTGCAATGCCCGGGCCCGTATCGGCGATGCAGGTGGTTACGACGCCGTTTTGGCGTTGAACGCAGACGTCGATCGAGCCCTCGTCGCCCATGTACTTGATTGCGTTGTCGAGCAGATTGCTGATGAGCCGGCGGATTTTTCCCTGATCCGCGTGGACCTGTGTATCCGCCGATGATTGGACCGCGATCTCGATGCGTTTCTCGTAGGCCAACGGGCGATACAGGTCGACGACATCCTCTACAATCTCTGACAAATTGAGTCGCTCGAATTGCAGCGTCTCCTGTCCCGCGTCGAGTCTCGCGAGAAGCAATAGATCATCGGTGACACGGGCCAGGACTCGGTAATAGGTAAGACTCTGTTCGATGACGGCGCGAAGCTGCGCCTCCGAACGCGATTGAGTGAGCGCAAGCTCCGCATTTCCCTTGAGGGCGGTCAACGGCGTTCGCAGCTCGTGCGCGGCGTCCGCAGTGAATTGCTGAATCTGTCGAAAGCTCCGTTCAACGCGCTGCAGCATTTCGTTCAACGTGTCGGCCAGGGCGTCCAGCTCGTCGTTCGCGCCGGATCGGGGCAGCCTCGTCGACAGTCGCCGAGCACTGATATGCTTTGCCGTTCGCGTCAGGTCTGCGACCGGCCGCAGGCTTCGCCGGGCCACGGCGCGCCCGCCGATGATTGAGAATAAAGCGGCAAGGACCATTGCCCCGGCACAGACCAGGCGACAGACCGAAAGCGACTGATCCACGCGATCGAGCCGGTAGGCCACCTGAATCACCATATCCCCCCTGCCGGGTAAGTTCACGTGTTCGCTGCAGAAGCGAACCGATGAAGATCCGGGCGAAGGTGGAATCGTCTGAAACGCCACGATTGGGGTGTCAGCAGGATCCATGGGCTGAAGGGTCCATGGGTTTGCAAAGGCGTCGTCGGGGTCGCTGGTGATCAAGAGGCGGCCCGTCGAATCGAGGAGCCGAAAGGTCAGGTCGGTTCCCAGCCGGCTCCCCAGCTCCGCGCGGATCTCGCGCTCCACCTCTTGCAGGTCGTCATCGTCCTCGTGAATGAGGACGGCCTTGAATTCCTGAACTTCACCGCGCAGAAATGCGTCCACCTCTCGATGCAGAGAAATGTGAAGGCCGGTGTAAAGCGCCGCGCAGACCATCAGGCACACCGTCAAGGTGACTGCCGTCGCAAACATCGTGATGCGTGTGCGGACACTTCGGGGCAAAGCGAACTCCTATTCCGCGCGAAGTACAAAGCCGACACCGCGAATCGTATGAATCAGCGGCGAATCAAACCCGTAATCGATCTTTTTTCGCAGACGAGTCATCTGGACGTCGACCACATTGGTGAGCGGGTCCTGGTTCATGTCCCAGACTTTTTCGAGGATCATGTACCGCGTAAGCACATGTCCCGTGTTGCGGGCGAGATACTCCAAGAGTGCGAATTCCTTGGATGACAGGTCTATACGACGGCCGGCTCTCTCCACGTGACGGGCGACGACATCAACCACCAGATCGCCGACGCGAATGGGGTTGGTCGGAACGGCCGAGGTCCGTCGAACCAGTGCGCGAATCCGGGCGAGCAGTTCGGCGGGACTAAACGGTTTGACCAGATAGTCGTCTGCGCCGCAGTCCAGCCCTCGGACGCGATCGTCCACCGCGTCACGCGCCGTGAGGCAAATGACAGGAGTTTGAACGCCCTCGGCGCGCAGGCCGCGCACGACGCTGAATCCATCGCGAATCGGAAGCATCAGGTCCAGGACGATAATGTCGTAAGGATTTTCCGTCCCCAATTGAAAACCGGTTTGTCCGTCCGCGGCCACGTCGACCGCAATAGACGACTCGCGCAAACATCCCTCGATGAATGTCGCCACTCCGGGCTCATCTTCGACAACCAGTGCGCGCATGAGTTTGTGACCTTGGACAATAGTGAACGGAGCGCGAATTCCTCTTGAATCCGTCTTCTGAGGTTAGCTTAGCCCGTCAGGCACTGGTTCGCCAAGACGCCGACGTGCGTTCCGCACACCCAATCGGGTATTTCTTTCAGGTTTGTAATGAACCTGAACTAGTGTGGAAACCGCCGCACTGTACGATCCGAGCCTGATGTGCCTTGTAGCAATGAGGCTCATCGGATCGGTTAGAGAAGAGAACACTCTTTACAGGGAGACAGGCATGACGACGAAGCGAACAATCATCACGACGATTGCGGTGGTCACACTTGGTGCTGCGAGTGTGAGTCTGGTGCGCGCGATGGGTCCGCACGAGGAGAGCGAGCGACAAGTCAAGGAATCCGAGGTTCCGGCCGCGGCGCTTGCAGCGCTGAAGAAACTCGCGGGTGACGCCAAGCTCACGGAATTCGCGGAGGAGAAAGAGTACGGAGGAACATTTTATGAGGGGTCGTGGAAGGGCCCGCACGGAAACGTTGACGCACTGGTGACAGCGTCGGGTGATCTGGTCGAGCTGGAAGAGGCCGTGCCCTTTGACGCGATTCCGAAGGCCGTTCAGGACAAGGCCACGCAGGCCGCGGGCAAGGACGCCAAGGTCTATGTCGAGAAGAAGACCTACATCATGTACGAGGTCAAGTTTCGCAATGGCGATCGCCGGCATGAAGTGCTCTACTCCCCGGACGGCCGAACGCACGATCGGGACGATGAACACGGTGAAGAACACGACGACGACTAGCCGGATCGATAACGTCGAGGGCCTGTTGAACTTAAGCGTTGGTTGGAGTTCAAACCGGCGTGAACAATGCCCGGTATCGGCCAAGAGCGGTTCACGGTTCGAATGACGACTCCTGTGAGCCTGAGACAAAGAGCTGCGCTGTGTCTCGCGGCATTCGTGGTCGTGTGTTCCGTGTGCCGGACGGTAGCGGGACAATCGACCATTGCCGTGCATTCGGACCGCTGGGAGGTGCAGGCGTCAATGGCGACTGGGGCGCGGACATCTTCTACACAATCGCCATTGACGGGCTTCCGCACCTGGGGCGCCGCTGACAGGGAGAGAGGAACGCAGTCGTCTTCCACATGTTTTTTCCATTCAAGAAAGTTGTCGCGATTGTGAGATACTCACGACGAAGATCACCTCTCGGTGAACGCGGGTGTTTGTCGGGTCTGATGGCTGCTGCGGTAGTTGTCGCCGCGATTGGAACGGGTTGCGCCCGTGTGGATCCTGCTTCGAACTTTGAGCAGGCGGGTTCGGAAATCAAGAATCGACTCGGCGTGCAGGAAGTCTATAACCCGACCGGTGAATCGCTCGTCGACGACAAAGTGCGATCATTCCTTGCGGACGGGCTGACCATTGAGGAAGCCGTCAGCATGGCCATGCTCAACAACCGCGCCTTTCAGGCCCTTTTTCAATCAATCGGCGCTTCACAGGCGGATGTCGTTCAGTCCCGGCTGCTCACGAATCCATCACTGGTCATCGGCGCGCGCTTTCCAGACGGCGGAGGGCGGAGCGAATTGACCCTGGGATTTGCGCAACAACTGGTAGACCTTTGGCAGATTCCTGTTCGAAAGCAGATTGCCGAGGCCCAGCTTCAGCAAACGGTGTTTTCCGTTCTCGATGAGGCTGTGCGCATCGCCGCGCGCACGAAGTCCGCATGCTTCGATGTGTTTTGGCGCGCTCAACTCGAAGAGATCGCCCGGCAGAACTCAGAGCGGGCGCGCCAATCCCTCGCGCTGGCCGACGCACGGCTTCGGGCCGGAGAGGCAAATCCGCTGGAAGCAGGGCTGATCCGGACACAGGTTCTCGATACTGAGAACGAGTCCCGTCGCGCGACCCGCGATTTGCAGAACTCCCGTCTTGCCCTCGCCCAGATTCTCGGCCTTGCCCGTTGGCCTGATTCCTGGAACCTGAGCGGCGAAATTGATTCGGTTGATCCAGTCATCGCCCCGGAAGATAACCTCATCGCGACTGCGATGGCGAATCGATTCGACATTCAGTGGGCGGATGCCCGAGTCGCCTCGGCCGAGCGCGACATCGACCTGCAGATTCTCAAGATTTTTCCCAGTCTGGAGATTGGGCTGCAGGGCGAACGAACGGAGCGCCGCGCGCTACCGGGACGCAAGGTCCTTGCGGATACCGCCAGGGCGTCGATTGCGGCGGGGGCGCCGACGGCGCCGACCATCGAGTCAAAGGGCCAGCGCGATCTTGCGCGGCGGCAAATCATTGACAGCATGCTCGGTCCGACGATTCAACTGACGCTTCCCATCTGGGACCAGAATCAGGCCCAGATCGCCAAGGCAGGATTTACCCTTCAGCGCATCTCAAAGGAGCGCGAGCAGCTCCTGGATTCGGTTGTGACCGAAGTTCGAACGGCCGCCAATAACGCCCGCATCGCGGCGGAACTGGTCAGTTCTTTCAGGGATGAGATTCTGCCCCAGGTGGAAGGAAACCTGAAAAGCGCTGAGAGCCGGTACGAGAACGGTGAGGAGAGCGTCCTCGTCCTGCTCGATGCTCAGGAAGCTGAGTTTATGCAGAAACGGCTGTCAGCCGACGCACTGCGAGACTACCGAACGGCGATCGCGGAACTGACGGGAGCTCTGGGTGGCCGATTTGAAGCGGCTCGCGGCCCGTCCGCACCTGAAGCAGATGTATCCAACCATGAGGAGGATTCCAGTGGCAATGACTAGTCCCCTTGATCAGTTATTCCAGTTATTCGTGATGTTCGTCCAGAGCTTCCTGGGGTTCTTTCTTGACTTTGGCAGGCAGATCCTTGCTGCGTCGCTCTTTTGAAATCGGAACACTCATGACCAAGGCCCTGCGTTGTATTTTGTTTGCCCTGAGCCTGACATCAATGGCCGTCGGCTGCGATTCGTCGTCGTCGAATGACGGCGATCATGCCTCGGTCAAGCGGGTCGACGTCAAGAACCCAAGGCCGGAAACGGCCTTGACGACCGTCACGCTCTCCGATGATGCGCGCAAGCACCTCGCGATCAGGACGATTGAAGTTGTGCGCGAAAGCGTTCAACAATTCCGCACGTATGGCGGCACGACCGTGATTCCGGAGGGGCGATCGATCACCCTTTCATCACCTTTTCCCGGAACGATTACAGCTACGTCCTCGCGTACCTGGCCCGGGCCCGGAATCAGTGTTTCAGCCGGTGAAATCCTATTTGAATTGCTTCCATCCATCAGGGGAGATCGGGAGGTCCTCAATCCCGCCGATCGAATCGCGCTGGCCCGAGTCCAGGCGGACCTCGAGACGGCAATGGCCCAGGCTCGGGGCGAAGTGGAGGCGGCCCTGGTCAGGCTGGATGCCGCTGCGATTGCGCAGGAGCGAGCCGAGCGCCTCTTGAGGGAAAACGCAGGATCGGTTCGTTCGCTTGATGAGGCCAAAGCCGGACACCGTCTAGCGAAGTCGAATCTGGACGCCGCACAAACTCGGCTGAGTGTTCTGGAGCGTACTTTCAGTGACCTTGAGGATGCAGCAACAGGCGTTGCGCTGCCGATTTCGCCCCAATTCGACGGCGTACTCCAGAAAATCTACGTTGCGGCCGGCCAAGCTGTGGCCGCCGGTGCTCCGTTGTGCGAAATTGCGTCGCTCGACCCGCTGTGGATCAAAGTGCCGGTCTACGTTGGAGACGTGGCATCCCTTGAAGGAGTCGACGCGGCACGGGTATTCGTCCTTGGCGACTCAAAGAATTACACATTGTTGGCGAAGCCCTTGTCATCGCCGATGACCGCGAATCCATCAACCGCAACCGTGGATTGGTATTACGAAATCGAGAATCCCACCCTTTCATTATTCCCGGGGCAACGGTTGAGATTGGACATTCCAACAACCGCAAAAACAGATCTGCTCGTCGTCCCCTGGGCCTCGGTGGTGCACGATATCCACGGTGGGCAATGGGTTTATCGAGAAGTGGAGCCGGGCGCCTTTACACGACTGCGCGTCGCCGTTGACCGCGTCGACGGAGACCTCGCGGTGCTGGCCAAGGGACTCCAGGAGAAATCTCGGATTGTGGTAGAGGGCTCGTCCGAATTGTTCGGCATTGAGTTTGGCGGAGCGGGGCACTAGTACCAACAGGGAGTTGCGAGGCCCGCCGGCGCGCCACGCATCCGAATCATGCTTTCGTGGATCGTCAAGACGTCGTTGCAGCTTCGCGTAGTGGTCATTGCACTGGCCGCGGTCAGCGTGGTCGCCGGATTTCGCGCGGCCACCGTCGTTCCGCTGGACGTTTTTCCGGAATTTGCGCCCCCACGAATCGAAATCCAGGTGGAAGCGCCTGGATTGTCCACTGAGGAAGTCGAAAGCCTGATCACGGTTCCGCTTGAGAGTGTCCTGAACGCCACGCCGTGGCTGACGACACTGCGCTCGAAGTCCGTGCTCGGCCTTGCCTCCATCGTCCTGTACCTGGAGGAAGACGTCGATCTCATGGAGGCCCGCCAACTCGTTCAGGAGCGCCTGGCGATTGAGGCTCCTCGGCTTCCCGCCGTCGCCAGGCCGCCGGTCATGCTCTCTCCGTTGTCATCGCTAAGCCGCGTGCTGAAGATTGGGATGTCGTCGAAGAAGCTCTCTCAGGTGGAGCTCACCACCCTCGCCAAGTGGTCGATTCGACCGCATCTGATGGCCGTCCCCGGCGTCGCGAATGTCGCCATCTGGGGTCAGCGCGACCGCCAGTTACAGGTGCGCGTGGATCCGGATCGCCTGCGACTTCACGGCGTTTCGTTGGATCAGGTGGTCCGCGCCGCCGGTGATGCAACGGTGGTTTCCGCGGGTGGCTTCGTCGATACGCCGGTCCAGCGGATTCCCATTCGTCATGCTGCTGCTGTTCAGACTGTCGAAGAACTCGCACGCGCGGTGGTTATCGAGTCCGATCAGGGGATACTCCGGCTGGGGGACGTCGCTGAGGTGGTTGAGGGGCATCCGGTGCCCATCGGCGATGCGGTGATCAACGACGGCCCGGGTTTGCTGCTCATCGTCGAGAAGCAGCCCTGGGGCAATACGCTTGAAGTAACACGAAAAGTTGAGACAGCGCTCGATGCCTTGCGCCCCGGTCTGAGCGACGTCGAAATCGATTCCACCATCTTCCGCCCGGCGACTTTCATCGAGCGCTCGATTGATAATCTGACGGACGCCATGCTCCTGGGCGCGCTGCTTGTCGCCATCATTCTTGTGATCTTCTTGTTTAACTGGCGCACCGCCGTCATCAGCCTGGTCGCCATTCCACTGTCCATCCTGGGGGCTATTCTCGTTCTCTATTGGCGAGGCGGGACGATCAACGTCATGACGCTCGCCGGCCTTGTCATCGCCGTCGGCGAAGTTGTCGATGACGCCATCATTGACGTCGAGAACATCGCGCGGCGTCTGCGGCTTAACGCCCTTGCCGGCTCGCCGGTGTCGAGCTTCCGCGTCGTTCTGCGTGCATCTCTTGAGGTGCGAAGCGCGGTCGTGTTCGCAAGCATGATCGTTATCCTCGTATTCGTTCCCATCTTTTTCCTTGAGGGGCTGGCGGGCACATTCTTTCGGCCGCTGGCGGTTTCGTACATCCTCGCCATCCTCGTGTCTCTGTTGGTTGCCCTAACGGTGACGCCGGCACTTTCCTATTTCTTGCTCCCGGGAGCCAATCATGTCGCGGAAGATTCCCGACTGGTTCGATGGCTCAAAGAGAAATACAGGAATCTCCTCCCGAGATTGCTCTTCAGGCCCGCCCGAATTGGCTGGAGCGTCGCGGCGATTCTCCTGGCGACGGCACTAAGCATTCCGCTCCTCGGCGAGGAATTCCTGCCGAGTTTTCAAGAGACCGATTTTCTGATGCATTGGGTCGAAAAGCCGGGCACTTCCCTCGACGCGTTGGCCCGTTCCACCATCAACGTAAGCCGAGAGCTACGCGCCATTCCCGGCGTACGAAATTTCGGCGCGCACCTGGGCCGCGCTGAGGTCGCCGATGAAGTCGTCGGCCCAAATTTCTGCGAACTCTGGATCAGCGTTGAGCCGGAAGCGGACTTTGCCGCGACCTTGGCGCGGATTCAGGCGGTCATCGACGAGTACCCCGGCATTTACCGAGATGTGCTGACATATCTGAAGGAGAGGATCAAAGAAGTCCTGACCGGTTCGAGCGCGAGCATCGTGGTTCGGTTGTTTGGTCCGGATCTCGCTATCCTTCGAGACAAGGCGCAGGAAGTCCAAAGGGTTATGGCGGAGGTTCCGGGTGTGACTGACCTTCACGTCGAGACGCAAACGCTTGTGCCTCAGATTCTGGTTCGACTCAAGCCGGACGCCGCGACTCTGTTCGGCCTGACCGCGGGCGATGTCCGCCGCGCTGCCACGACGCTACTGCAAGGCGTCAAAGTCGGCGAAATCTTCGAGGGACAAAAAGTCTTCGACGTCGCGGTCCTCGGGGATCTAAGACTGCGGGCCGACCCAAACGGGCTAGGAGACTTGTTGATCGACCTGCCCCGCAGCGGGCATACGCGACTGGGCGACGTTGCGGATATTGCGATTGTTCCAGCACCTAACGAAATCAAGCGCGAGTCAGCGTCGCGTCGCATCGACATTACCTGCAATGCAAAGGGCCGTGATTTGGGAAGCGTCGCGCGGGATGTGGAGGCAAAGGTGCGGTCCCTGAGTTTCGATCGCGAATACCACCCGGAGTTTCTGGGTGAGTTTGAGGCCCGCCAGGCGTCCCAGCGCCGATTGCTGGTTTTCTCATTCGCGGCTTTCGCCGGAATCGTTGTTCTGCTTTACGTGGAATTCCAGTCCGTGCGCCTAACGGGGCTGATCCTGCTTACGCTTGCCTTCTCGCTCGTTGGAGGCGTGGCCGCCGCGTTTCTTACCGGAGGGGTGCTGTCACTCGGCTCGCTCGTGGGTTTTGTCACGGTGATCGGCATCGCCGGGCGAAATGGCATCATGATGGTCAGCCACTACGAGCATCTGCTCCGCGAGGAAGGCGAGTGCATGAGCGCATCCTTCCTGCTGCGCGGTGCGGAAGAGCGCTTGTCTCCGATTCTGATGACCGCGCTGTCCACGGGTCTCGGCCTCGCCCCTTTGGTTATTGCAGGCGACAGACCGGGCCACGAGATTGAGTACCCGCTCGCCGTCGTCATCACCGGCGGCCTCGTCACATCCACGCTGATGAATCTCCTGTGTGTTCCGGCCCTGTACAGGGTATTTCGAAAGCCGGCTTGAAATGTGAATCCGGCAAAAGCGCTCTTATTCGAGCCGAGAATGAAAATGGGTGGGCACTGGGCGATGAGGGACTCGAACCCCCGACCCCCTCGGTGTAAACGAGGTGCTCTAACCAACTGAGCTAATCGCCCGGGTGCAGCGGGTTAAGCGTTGGATTCTAATGCGGGACGGGGCGTACGTCGAAGGGAAACAGCCCGATCGTCCAGGCGCAGGCTCGTCACTGCATTTCCTGCAGCGGGGTTTCGGGCTGATTAGTGGGACGGTTGATTCAGCGGACCGGGCCGGGGCCGAGGTCGTCTTCGGACATGAGTTGAAACTTGCGCAGGCGAAAAACCTGGACCGCGGTCTCAACGCTGTCTGTGTGGATGGCCAGGGCAGCGCGGCCTGCCGGGCGCACCAGCAGCGGGTAGGCATAGTCGATGTTGACCTCGCCGGCGAGCAGGGCGGAGCAGATGGACATCAATCCGTGGCCGTGCGGCACTTCAACAACTAGCAGCTCGGTCTGACTCAGGGGGAAGCCGCGCTTTTCAAGGATCTCGACGGCGGCGTCATGCTGGTCGCAGATGACCCGGATAATGGCGCAGTCGATTGCGTGAACGACCGACATCGCCACAACCCGGACGTCCGATCCTTCGAATGCCTTGAAGAGACGCATCAGTGCCCCGACACGGTCTTCGAGAAAGACCGATATCTGTCGAACCATTGGGGACTTGAGTGATCCCGCCGTTTCAAAGGGACGTGTTGCCATAGGGATATTGTATCGGCCTACTGCAGGCGAGAGAACAATCTTCAATTGGGCGATTTGGCCGTCCACCGGATGCGTCTTATGATGGATTTTCGAGCCCCTGGGAGCCGTTTATGACCTCTTTCGACCCGCAGAAGACTATTCCCGACGCCTCCGGGCGGTTCGGCAATTTCGGCGGGCAGTTCGTTCCGGAATCGCTCATGTCGGCACTGACCGACCTTGAGCAGGCCTATGCGACCGCTCGGCATGACGCAGCATTCTGGGCGGAATTGGACGGATACCTGCAGAATTACGTGGGCCGTCCGAGCCCGCTCTATCACGCGGCGAGGCTCAGTGAGCAACTCGGCGGCGCGGCCATCTACCTGAAGCGCGAGGATCTCAACCATACCGGGGCGCACAAGATCAACAATACGCTGGGTCAGGCCATTCTTGCCAAGCGAATGGGCAAGCGGCGCATCATTGCCGAGACCGGTGCGGGCCAGCACGGCGTGGCCACGGCAACAGCCGCCTGCGTCTTTGGACTCGAGTGTGTGGTGTACATGGGGGCGGAGGATGTCCGGCGTCAGCGTCTGAATGTCTATCGCATGGAGCTCATGGGCGCGCGCGTCGTTCCGGTGGAAAGCGGCCAGCGCACCCTCAAGGATGCCATTAACGAGGCACTACGCGACTGGATCGCTTCCGTTAGCACCACCCACTATGTGATCGGTTCTGTGATGGGTCCCCACCCATTTCCTCTGATCGTCCGCGACCTCCAATCTGTCATCGGTCGCGAGGCCCGACAACAGGCCCTGGCGCTTTCGGGTCGCCTGCCGGATGCCGTGGTTGCCTGCGTCGGAGGAGGCAGCAACGCCGCCGGAATATTCCACCCATTCATAAACGACGTCGGCGTCCGTCTTATCGGCGTCGAAGCGGCCGGCGAAGGTCTCGACAGACGGCACAGCGCCACGATTTCCAAGGGCCGCCCCGGCGTGCTTCACGGCATGCACACGATTGTGCTTCAGGATGACGACGGGCAGACGCTCCCGGTCCACTCCGTCTCGGCGGGACTGGACTATCCCGGCGTCGGCCCCGAGCACGCTTACTGGTCCGCTACCGGCCGTGCTGAATACGTCAGTGCCACGGACGATGAGGCGCTTGCGGCTTTTGAGTTGCTCAGTCGCACCGAGGGCATCATTCCCGCGCTGGAGACGGCCCATGCCATCGCTCACGTCGTCAAACTTGCGCCGAAGCTAGGGCGGGACAAGATGATTGTCGTTAGTCTCTCGGGCCGTGGCGACAAGGACTGCGTCGAGGTCGCCCGGCTCAGGGGGAAGAGCGTTGAGCACTAATCCGGTCAATCGAATTGATGCCACCCTGGCGGCACAGCCTTCCGGCCTCTGGCCGTTCATCCCCGCGGGCTATCCGAGTGTTGCATTTACTGCGTCCCTCCTTCGAGGTCTCGAATCGCTCCCGATTCGCGGCGTCGAGATCGGATTTCCCTTCTCCGACCCGATTGCAGACGGCCCGGTGATTCAGGAGGCTTTCACTCACAGCCTCGCCGCCGGAACGCGCGTGGACGATATCTTCGCTTTGATCGCCTCCGTCAGGCGCGATGTGAGTTACCCCATCCTCGGGATGGTTTCCGCCTCCATCATTTATCGCATCGGAGCGGACGAATTTATCGCGAGGGCAGCGGCCGCGGGCATCGACGGACTCATCATTCCCGACATCTCCCTCGAAGAGGCCCCCGCGATTGTCGAGCGCGTTCACGCCGCCGGGCTTCGCGTCGCGATGCTCGTCGCACCGACAACCCCGCCCGATCGGCAGGATCGCATCGCCCGTCTTGCCGGCGGATTTCTCTACTACGTCTCGGTGCAGGGCACGACCGGGGCGAGAGGAAAGCTACCCCCCGACCTGCGCGGTCATTTGGAGGACATTCGCCAGCGGACCCAGCGGCCGGTTCTGGTCGGTTTCGGCATCGGAACTGCCGATCAGGTTCGCGAAGTTTGTACGTTTGCCGACGGCGCCATTGTCGGCAGCGCGATTGTCGCCCGGATTTCACAGCTTGTTACCAAAGGTTGCAACGAGGAACAGCTACTCGCCGAGTGCATGTTGTTTGTCGCCGAACTCGCCGGCCCCGGGGCGCGCTGACGGTCTTCTTTATTGCCAGCCCCCTACCCTGCTTTCCGGCTCCGTGGTTCGCCTTTTTTATCGATTCTGCGGGGGCGTGCCATGCTCGTCAGGGTGCTTGAATTGCACTACAATTCCCCCTGTCCGGGCGGCATGATTTTTGCCCGGTAATCCTGACGGAGTCGAAGAAACGGATGACCGACCAAAACCAGCCTGATCCGCCGGCCGCATTGCCTAATCCATCGCGAAACCTGCCGATTGTCGAGGAGATGCAGGATTCCTATTTGCGCTACGCGATGAGCGTCATCGTGGCGCGCGCTCTTCCTGATGTCCGCGACGGTCTTAAGCCCTCGCAGCGGCGCATTCTGGTGGCGATGCACGACCTGAAGCTGGGGCCGCGCACGGCCCATCGAAAATGCGCCAAGATCTCGGGCGACACTTCCGGCAATTATCACCCGCACGGCGAGGCCGTGGTCTATCCCACGCTGGTGCGTATGGCGCAGCCGTTTGCCATGCGGTACCCATTGATCGACGGTCAGGGTAACTTCGGCTCAATCGACGGCGATCCGCCGGCCGCCATGCGGTATACGGAAGCGCGCATGGCATCGCCGACCATGGAGATGCTGGAGGACATCGACAAGGAGACCACCGACTTCGTTCCCAACTATGACGAAACGACGACCGAGCCGGTGGTGCTTCCGTCGAAGTTTCCGAATCTCCTTGTTAACGGCAGCATGGGCATCGCCGTCGGCATGGCGACGAGCATGCCGCCGCACAACCTCGGCGAGATTTGCGATGGGCTCATCGCGCTCATCGAGAATCCCGCGATATCCATTCAGGAATTGATGAAGCACGTTCCGGGACCGGACTTCCCCACCGGGGCGATGATCTGCGGTCGTCAGGGCATTATCGATGCCTATACGCGCGGGCGCGGCTCGATGACATTGCGTGCCAAGACGCACTTTGAGGAGATGAAAGGCGATCGAACGCGCATCGTCGTTGATGAGATTCCGTTCAACATCCTGAAGAACACGATCACCGAGAAAATCGCCCAGTGCGTCAAGGACGGCCGTCTGCCGGAAGTCTCCGACGTGCGGGACGAGTCCGACCGCAAGCACGCCATTCGGCTGGTTGTCGAATGCAAGTCGGGGGTGAGCGGCGACGTGGTGCTTAATAAGCTCTACCAGTACACGCCGCTTCAGACGAATTTCGCGGTCACGAATATCGCGCTGGTCGGCAAGCAGCCCCAGACGTTGTCCATCAAGCAGTTGATGGAGTATTACCTCGATCACCGCAAGGACATCGTGACGCGGAGAACGCGCTTTCTGCTTCGCAAGGCGCGGCAACGGGCCCATATTCTTGAGGGCCTGATCCTCGCGGTGGGTGACATCGACGCCATCATTCAACTGATCCGCAAGTCGGCAAATCCCGATGCCGCGAAACAGAGCCTCATGGCGCGACCGCTTCGGCTCGCGGATTCGGCAGCGCTCTACAAGCTGCTGCCTCAGCAGTTCGCCAGGAAGGCGGGGGCCGCTGATCAGTTCCTGACCGGCGTCCAGGCCCAGGCGATCCTCTCGATGCAACTGCAAAGGTTGACAGGCCTCGAGGTGGAAAAGCTGGCAAAGGAATACGTCGGACTCGTCGCCGAAATCGACGGTTACGCGGCGATCCTCGCGGAGCCTGCGCGGGTATTGGATATTCTTCGCGAAGACATTCACGAGATGAAGGCGAAGTACGCGGATCCGCGACGCACAGAGATCACCGCCGCCGTCGGCGAGTTCTGCATGGAGGAATTGATCGAAGACCTTCCGGTCATCGTGACGATTTCTCACCAAGGCTACATTAAGCGCGTCAGCACGGACACATACCGCAGCCAGGGTCGCGGCGGCCGCGGCATTCGGGCGAGCGACACCAAGGAAGGCGATTTCCTTGAGCATGTCTTCGTCGCCAGCACGCATAACTACCTGCTCTTCTTTACGACGCGCGGGCGCGTTTATTGGCTGAAGGTCTATGACATCCCGGAGATGGCCCGGACCGCGCGCGGGCGATCGATCGCCAACCTGCTCAGGCTTCAGGACAGCGAGACGGTGACCGCCGTTCTTCCGGTATCGCAGTTCGAGGAGAAATTCGTCCTCTTCGCCACGGCACAAGGCACGGTCAAGAAGACCGCGCTGGGCGCTTTCTCCCGACCTCGACCGAGCGGGATTATCGCCATCGGTCTCGATCCGGCGGACTCGTTGATCCGTGTGCAACTCGTGGGCGAGGACGACCAGGTGGTGCTTGGAACACGCAAGGGCATGTCGATTCGCTTCATGCACACCGACGTGCGGGCGATGGGTCGCGCGGCGGGCGGCGTGCGCGGCATCAGCCTCGATCGAGACGACGAAGTTGTCGATATGGCCGTGATCCGCCCCGAGATGAGCCTGTTGACGGTCTGCGAGAACGGATTCGGCAAGCGAACCGACATCGACGCCTATCGACTTCAGAAGCGCGGAGGAAGCGGCGTCATCAATATCCGGGCGAATGAGCGGAACGGCGACGTTGTGGCGCTTCGCGCTGTGACCGATGCCGATGAACTCATGCTCATATCCGCTCAGGGGATCATGCTTCGCACCGAGGTCTCCCAGCTTCGCGAGATCGGCCGCGCCACACAGGGCGTCAAGCTGATGAAGCCGGACGAGGGCGACAAGGTGGTGTCGGTGGCGCGCATCGCGTCGGAGGAGGCCGACGAAGATGCATCCGCTGCCGCGCGAGACGTTGCAGAACAGCCTTCGGATGCCGGCGGAGAGTTGCCGACCGGAGGCGATGACGACGCGCCGGGGCAGAATCCGGAATAGGCTGGTTCCAACGAGGGTTGAAGCGTGACAGCGCTTGCGAGTCTTTCCCGGGCGGCGGCTGCAATTGGAGACCTCGTGCTTCCCCGGGTGTGCGCTGCCTGCGATCATTCCATCGGGCTTGACGAGCGTGACCTGTGCGCCGCATGCGCCGCGGAGCTTACCGCGGTCATTGACGTACCCTATTGCCGGCACTGTGGAGAGAGCAGGGGGGCGTATCTTCTGCATGATGCACGATGCACACGATGCGTTACCGGGCTTACCCGGGGGCGATTTCACTCGTTCGTTCGAGTCGGAACGTATGCCGGGCCGCTGAAGGCGTTGATCCTCCGATTCAAGCGATCGTTCACGATGGATCATTTTCTGGGTTCGTTGCTGGCCAAGTCGATTCAGGGGGCGATGAGTCCGCCGGCGATTGATTGCTGGACGCCTATCCCATCGCACTGGACGCGAAAGTGGCAACTGGGCTATCAGCCGACGGCATTGTTGGCGCGCTCGGCGGTTGCGCATTTTGGCGGAGTCGTCGAGGCGCTCCTTGTCATGCGCAAGGAAGTACGGCCGTTTCACGAGCGGTCGGGCGTCACGGCGGCTCAGAGAGCGAAGGAGATTGAGGATGCCATGATGATCGGGCGAGGATCGCGCATCGCCGGCCGGCACATCTGTCTGGTGGATGACGTAATGACCACCGGCGCCACACTCCGCGAAGCGGCCAAGGCGCTCAAGTCGGCGGGCGCCGCGAGCGTCTCTGCAGCGGTTTTGGCAAGGGCAGGACAGGGCGAACCTGTAGTGATGAGCCCGAGCGCCGGGGTTGACCGGCAGGAAGGGAACGCCTAGACTTCGAGTCGTCTGCGATTTGTGTGCCATAAATATATGCTGCATCTTGTTTTATGCTGTGAGGCGAGTCTTGAGGCACGTCGGGGATTCGCCCGCGAGCGCCATGATCGATTTCGTAGGGAATTCCTTATCGTGGGGTAACTTACATGCAGATTACAGTATCCGGCCTACATACGGAGATTCCTGCGTCGCTCCGCGAGTACGTGGAAGAGAAGGCCTCGAAATTTGAGCGCTACTACGATCGTGTTCAGACTGTTGAAGTGGTGTTCGCCGCCGAGGCGTCGAAGCTGAAATGCGAGATCATTGCGCGAGCCGATCATCATGCCACGTTTGTCGCCAAGGAAATACACGAAGATGCGTTCGCCGCATTCGACACAACCGCACGGGAATTGGAGCGTCAGTTGACGCGACACAAGGAAAAGCACCGCAACCATAAGCATCCTGAAGCGGACCGCATAGAATAGCGGCTGCCAGGCAGCCCCGTTCCGCATGTACCACGAGGAATCAAGACCATGAAGCTCACGGACTTTGTCGTGCAAGGTGCGATCGTGCCTGAATTGCAGGCCACCGATCGAAACGGTGTGATTCGTGAACTGGTCAAGAGCGTCTGCGATGCGTCCGGCGTGTCTGCTCAAAGCGCGGAGACGATCGCCAAGGCGGTGATTCAGCGAGAAAACCAGGGCAGCACCGGCTTCGGCAAGGGTGTCGCCGTACCCCACGTCAAGCACGCGCTGGTGCCCAAGATCATGTCCACGATCGGGCGAATTCCGGCGGGCCTCGATTTCTCCGCGCTGGATCGCGCCCCGGTTTACACGGTCGTGGTATTGCTTTCGCCCCCGGATAATCCTGACGGCCACCTTCAGGCCATGGAGAGCATCTTCAGGCATTTGCAGCGGGACAACTTCAGGAGATTTCTCCGGCAGGCGGAGACCGCGAGTGCTATTTGGGAGTTGATCAAAGAGGCCGATGAGATGCCCGCGGGTTGACGCGCACGGCATACGTCGCGGGCCTCGGAGTTTGTTCGTTGGTTCGATGGGGCGTTGCTGTTTCGATGGCGCGTTAACAGGCGACGGGGCCGTGTCGCGGTAAAGAGTTGATCATTTGCCCAGTTTGAATGGCATCACAAGCTCTCAACCTCGCGCGTCGTCCGGTCTGGAAACCGGTTGATTAGACACATGGACGAATGGCATGACGGAAGCAAATGGACAGGCGGAGATCGAGGTCACGATCTCGAACGCACAGGGCTTGCATGCCCGGCCGGTCATGCGTTTTGTCGATCTGGCTTCGACTTTCCAGAGTTCGATTCGGGTGCTCAAGCGCTCCGATGGGAGATCGGTCGATGGCAAGAGTCCGATGGAAATGATGCTTCTGGAAGGTGTAAAGGGAACGGTCTTCGGAATTTGCGCTCAGGGTCCGGACGCCAGGGAGGCCGTGCAGGCCCTGGCCGATCTCGTCAATTCAAAATTCGGCGAAGAATGATATTTGCAGGGTTCATACAACGGGGCCGTGATGCGCGCGTCGTTTTTCCGGAGGCGACATGGCGCTAAAGCGTGGCATTGGCGTATCCGCCGGAGTCGTCGTGGCGGATGCGCTGGTTCTCGACACTGCCGAAACGCGCGTGCCTCGCCGGACCGTTTCAGCGGAGCAGATTCCGCGCGAACTGGATCTGGTCAATCGGGCCTTCACCGCAGCCGCCGAGGAAATCGCCAACGAGCGACAGGAGTTGTCCAAGCGTGCCGGGAATGACCTGGCGGACATCTTCGGATTTCACGAGCGCTGGTTGAACGACCAGAAACCTCGCAAAGAAATCTCGCAGCAGGTCGAATCGCGCCGATACAGCGCCTCCTACGCGATCAGCGTCTTCATGCGGAAATATCGAAGACGGTTTCAGGAGATGGCGAGCCCGTTCCTGCAGGAGCGCGGCAAGGATGTGCTCGACATCGAGAGACGTCTGCTGCATCACGTCGGCGGTGAAGCGCGGCAAGAGTTGTCGGCGCTGGAATCGCCGGTCATCGTCGTCGCCCACGATCTCACCCCTTCACAGGTGGTGATGCTCGAAAAGACCAAGAAAGTGCTCGGTTTTGCCACCGATGCCGGAGGGTCCACGTCGCACACGGCGATCCTCGCTGCCGGCCTCGGGCTGCCCGCCGTTGTCGGACTTGAGGATATCACCGCTCATGTGTCGAGCGGAGATACGCTTGTCGTGGACGGATTGCACGGCGTCGTCGTCATCAATCCTGACTCGTCCCAGCGTGCGGAATACGACACGCAGGCGGCCCACCTTCTCGAGGTCAAGGCGACGCTCGGCGAGCTGCGCGGTCTGCCGGCCCAAACGCTCGATGGACACACGATCGAGCTGCTCGGCAACATCGAGTTTCCCTCTGAAGTTGCGGTCTGCCTCGAGCAGGGGGCCACGGGCATCGGGCTCTTCCGAACGGAGTTCCTGTTTCTTCATGACGGACCGGTGCCCGACGAGGAAACGCAGTATCAGGTTTACAAGTCGGCAATCGATGCGGTGGGATGTCGCCCCCTCGTGATTCGCACGATGGACCTCGGCGGGGATAAGTGTCATACCGGCGGCGCCTGGGAGCCGGAGAAGAATCCGTTTCTGGGACTGCGTTCAATTCGATACAGCTTGCAGCATCTCACGATGTTTCGCGCGCAATTGCGCGCCATCGCGCGTGCCAGCCTTCTGGGCGATGTGCGGGTCATGTTTCCGTTGATCTCCCGCATCATGGAGCTTCGCCAGGCGAAGTTTGTCCTTAATCTCGTGAAGGAAGAGTTAGAAGAGAGCGGATATGAGTTCACGCGTCCCTTGCCGGTAGGTGTCATGGTGGAGACGCCGGCGGCGGCGATCTGTGCCCGCGAGTTGGCCCGGGAAACCGATTTTCTCAGCATCGGCACGAATGACCTGATTCAGTACACGCTCGCCGTCGATCGCGGCAACGAGCGTGTCGCTCAGCTATACACCCCGGCCGATCCCTCGATCATTCGCCTGATTCGCGGCGTGGTGCGCGACGGTAGTCGATTTAACGCAAAGGTGAGCATTTGCGGGGAAATGGCGGGCGACCCGCTGTTTACTATCTTATTGCTGGGACTGGGGTTACGCACGCTTTCGATGGCTGCCGGCCACATTCCTGTCGTGAAGAACATTATTCGATGCATTACGATGGCCGATGCGGAGAGGGTGAAGCGACGAGTTTTGTCCTTTGAAAGCGAGCGTGAGGTGCTAAACTACCTTAGAGTCGAGACTCGAAAGGTCTGGGGAGACCTTTAGTTCGCCCCGGCAATTGGCGGAAATGCAGAGATCGACGGTTTTGGCTGCATTTCCGCCACTTGCTTGACACGCGAGTGAAATGATTTCGATTCCCGACGCCGGCGTCGTGTGACGCCTGGGCCTTTGGGAACCACTGTATTTGTGAGGGATCGCTAACGGATTGCGCAATCGTTTGGCGATTCGGTATTCTGTCGAAGGTGACCTTCGGTTCATCTCGCACCACGATTCGTTGCGGCTCTTTGAGCGAGCGATGATTCGGGCCGACTTTCCCCTGCGGTATTCCGAGGGGTTCAATCAGCGCCCGAAATTAAGCATCGCATTGCCGCGGCCGGTGGGAGTAGCATCCCGCGACGAACTTCTGGTGATCACGCTGACCGAGCCCACGGAGCCATCGACGGCCTTATCTCGACTCTCTCCGCATATGCCGCGGGGCCTGGCCCTGCTTGATGCCGAGCCTGTCGAAGATTCTGACCGACGCCTTCCCTGCGAAGCTACCTACACCATGCCCATGACCGACGACGCATGCGAGACAGTTCTCGCCCGTGCGCGGTCTTTCCTGGCCTCGGATTCAATGATCGTCGAGCGGCACGCCGCCGACAGCAGGAATCCGGCCAAGAAGGTCGACATCCGACCGTACATACGGTCGATCGACGTGAGCGGCGGCATGCTTCGCTGGACACAGATTGTGACGGGCACCGGGACATCCCGAGTGGGTGAGATTCTCGACCTGCTCGGCCTGCCAAGTTGCTTGCACTTGCACCGGCTGACGCGCGAATCGGTTAAATACGAACCGTGATCGCGCCGGGCACCGCAATCCTTCGGGATCCCTCCCGGAGACGCCAGTTTTGAAAAACATACGACAAACATCAAAGGCTAAAAAGAAGACGGGCGCATCGACGTCCGCCAAGAAACCGGCCGCGGCCAAATCCCGGGCCAAGGCGGCGACCAAGTCTGCGAGTCCGCCTCACGACAAGAAAATCGAGAAGGTGGAGTCCGCAGTCACCGTGGCTGACCCTGGGCCGTCAAAGGCTGCCAGGGCCGCGGCGCCGAGCGCCGAGTCCGGCTTCGACGCCGGTATCTTCGAGGTCGAAGAACGACTTTACGAACCACACGCGGCTCCGGCCGTCGCCGTGGTTGACTTGCTCCCCGAAGGAGAACAGTCGCGCACCATCGTCGTTGAGGAGTACCCGTCATCCAATCCCGCCGTCACTCATATTGAAGATAATGCGGACTTGAGCGACAGAAATAGCGAGCGTGACACCAACGGTGAAACGACAAGCGGCCAGGAGGAAGCGGGCCCGATCACGATATCGGGCGATTCCGAGGCCGCCGCTGCCAAGCCCGTTGAAGAGGAGCGTGACGCCCGTTCGGGTCGGCGGCCTCGAAGGCGTCGCGGATCGGGGCGCGGCCGAGACGCTGCCCGCTCAGCGGAGTCAGAGTCGCCTCCACGAGACGAGGAGTCACCGCGATCTCGACAGCCTGCGACCGTCAAGTCCGAGCCCGCGCCGCAGCGCGAATTAGTGCCGGCAGACGATCGCGAAGAGGACGATATTCTGCTGGACGGCGATGACGTCGCTGTTGATCCGTCGGATTCGACGCGTCGCGAAATGCTCATCAACGTATCCGATCCTGATGAAGTCAGGATCGCGCTGCTTAACGACGGGCGACTTGACGAACTCTACATCGAGCGCGCCGCTTCGATCTCAAATGTCGGAAACATCTACAAGGGCAAGGTGACCAACGTCGAGCCCTCAATTCAGGCGGCCTTCGTGGACTTCGGCCGGCCGGCGCATGGCTTTCTGCACATCAGCGATCTGCATCCCAACTACTTTCCGGGCAACGAGGGCGAATTGGAATTAGTCGGGCGCAAGACGCCGCGACGCCACCGTCCGCCGATCCAGGCATGCCTCAAGCGCGGCCAGGAAGTTCTCGTGCAGGTCATCAAGGAAGGCGTGGGAACGAAGGGGCCGACGCTGTCCACCTATATTTCGCTACCGGGCCGGTTCCTTGTGATGATGCCGAACATGGAGCAGCTCGGCGTTTCGCGCAAGATCGAAGACGAGGAGCAACGACGGACGCTGCGAGAGGCCCTTAATCAGCTTTCGCTGCCGAAGGACATGGGGTTCATCGTTCGCACGGCGGGCATCGGGAGAAACAAGCGAGATCTTCAGCGCGATTTGAACTACTTGTCGCGGTTATGGGAAAAGGTCCAGCTGCGCATCAAGAAGGAGCCTGCCCCGGCGACACTCTATACAGAGTCCGATCTGGTGATCCGCACGGTTCGCGACGTCTATGACGCGAGCCTCCATAAGATCATCATCGACGACGAGACGGTCGCTCAGCGAGTCCGCGAGTTTCTGCGAATTGCCAGTCCCCGGACTCAGGACATGGTTACGCTGTATTCCGAGCCTGAGCCGTTGTTCCATCGCTACGGAATCGAGACCGAGATTGACAAGCTCTATTCCAAGACGGTGCCGCTGCAATGCGGCGGGTCCCTGGTCATCGAGCAAACGGAGGCCCTTGTCGCCATCGACGTGAATTCCGGTCGATTCCGTGTGCCCGAGAACGCGGAAGAGACCGCGTTCCGGGTGAACCTGGAGGCGGCCGATGAAATTGCCCGGCAATTGCGACTGCGCGACCTCGGCGGCCTGATCATTTGCGATTTCATCGACATGCTTCAGGAGCGCCATCGTCGGCAAATCGAGATGAAACTGACCGAGGCTCTGAGGAAACACAAAGAACGCGCCAAGCTCTTGCGCATCTCGCGATTCGGAATCCTGGAGATGACGCGACAGCGTCAGCGGCCGTCCTTTGCGAAGAATATGTACCACGAGTGCCCGCGCTGCACGGGCAGTGGCCGCGTCAAGGCGCCGGACAGCGTGTCGCTCGATGTCATGCGGTCGATTCGTCTGGCGAGCCAGATGGAGGACGTGTCCAGCGTGGATGTGGTCGTGGCGACGGCCGTGGCGAACGATCTGCTAAATCGCAAGCGGCACCAGTTGACGGATATCGAGCGCGAGCACGGCCAGCTGATTCGCATCCACGCGGATTCCGCATTGGCAGTCGATGACGTCAGGATATCATGTACCGACCGGCGAGGTCGTGATGTCCCATTGGCCGCCATTGCCAGAAATGGATCGGGGTCTTCCAGTGAGGCGGCCAACACCGGACGTCCGGCCGCAACATCAAAGCCGGCTTCGGCCGTGGAGCGCCAAGGGCAGAACCGCGGTCGACGCGGTGGCCGTCGCCGTCGCGGCAGAGGTGGTTCGGGCGCGTCCGCACCGTCAGGAGGATCTGCATAATCATCATGGATGAATCGACTTTCGATGGACCTCGCAATGCGATGGTCGCCAAAGCGAAATTAAGGCCGCACGGGCTTCGCCGTCGAATGACAAGAGTCCTTTCAAACTTTGCGCCGCTCTTCCTATACGCATGCGTCGGGTGCGGTCCGGTCTGGTACATCGACCCGGAGTTTGGCGAGCGACAGGCAGCCCAGACAGGTAAGCCGCTCCTGCTTTACTTCAAAGTCTGGGACTCCAGTCAGCACCGCAATATGCGCCTGGAAGTGTTCGACAACAGCGCGGTCAAGAGCGAGCTTACCGGCACGGTGAATGTCGAGGTGGAATTCGGCCTTTTTCCCGAGTTCTGCAAGCGATTCGGCGTGCAGCGGCCCCAGGTATGCGTGATGGCCACTCCGCAGGGGAAGCGCGTCGGCACGCCGATTTATGTCAATCCCGTTCCGGCTCCAGAGCAGTTCTTGGAATGGTTAAAGCGCGCCAAGGCCGAAGCGAAGCCGTCTGAATCAACTTCGGCGCCCGCAACCCCGCAAAAGTAGACAGGAACTCCGCTGATTCAGCGAAGCGTTGGCGCGATGTCGCGCTTACTCTTCATTTGCTTCGCGGAATTCTTCCAGCCATGCCATTTGGATGGCCTCCAGCTTGGCCTCGTTCGAGGCATGGGGGTCATCTCCGAAATCCGGCAGGGCGATCACCCATTCACGCAGGTCGGTGAACCGTGCGGTCAGGGGGTCCGTCGTGGGCATCTTCTCGTGAAGGAGGATGCCGATGTCCTCGGAATCCAGCCAGGTCAGTTTGCGCGGCATCGTTACTCATCCCTTTTCGTCGTCATGCCTTCAGCGCCGTGCGGTTCGCGGGCGAGGTTTCGATTCCAGCTCGGAATTCTCACCTTAACGTTCTTCGTGCCGCTCGGGACGCACTGGCAACCCAGGCGACTGTTGGGCTTGAGGTCATACGCCTCTTCAAGTTCGTCGTCCTCGTCCTCCGTGGTCTCATTGCAACTGTCGAGACCTTCGAGCACGTGAACGTGACAGGTGCTGCATGCGCAAACGCCGCCGCAGGCATGATCCAGCTCGATGTGATGGCCCATGCAGATATCGAGAATGCTGCCGGGAAGCCCATGATCCTCGAAAGGAATCTTCGCCGGGTCAATCTCCAGAACATGCTCGGTGCCCTGTTCGTCGATAATCGTCAGGGTATACTTCTGGACGGTCTTTGCGTCCGTATCTTTGATATATGGATTCTGGCCGCCCATGTCTTAGCTCCGTGATGTCGTTGCTTCTTGGTTGTCTACTTGATCGATGTCGCGCAGTGATTCGCGGAGGGCGATGTTCGCCAGGCTCAGGGTCTGCTTGCCGAAGGCGTCCAGGGCCTGATGCAGCTTTTCGGCGTCGTCGGTCCTGGCAGCCAGGGCGCGCAAGACGCGAATGCCTTCGACCAGGGCTGTGCGCTCCTCCGCCGGCAAGGCCGATCCGTATGCCGCGAGCATTTGCTCGGTCTTGTGAATGTCAAACTCGACCTGATTACGCAGGTCAATCAGCCGATGGGCCTGCATGTCCTCCCGCGCGAATCGAACCGACTCCTGCTCGATTCTGCAAACCTCGCTCTGTGTCAGGCCATGGGCAGGGATGACCTGTATCGACGACTCTTTGCCGCTTCGCTGTTCCCGGGCCGTGACGATGAGAATGCCGTTGGCGTCGATGAGAAACTGCACTTCGAGCTTGGGGATTCCCGCCGGCATCGGAGGGATTCCGGTCAGGTCGAACGTCGCCAGGCTGCGGCAATCCGATGCCAACTCGCGCTCGCCCTGCAGAACGTTGATCTTCACGCTGGTCTGGCCATCGACGAAGGTCGTGAACTTCTCCGTCGCCTGGCAGGGGATGCGCGTGTTTCGCATGATGAGCTTGCCCATCGCGCCGCCCATGGTCTCGATACCAAGGGACAACGGGGTGACATCGAGAAGCAGGGCGTCGGTCCGTTTGCCGGCGAGAATCTGCCCCTGCACGGCAGCGCCCAGGGCCACTACCTCGTCGGGATTGAGCGCGGTGTAAGGCTCCCTGTTGAAGAACTGGCCCACTTTGCGACGGACGAGCGGAATCCGTGTGGCGCCCCCCACAAGGACGATCTGATCGAGTTGGGTTGATTCGAGCTTCGCGTCCGCAAGCGCCTTCCTGCAGCTTTCCAGTGTCCGGTCGACAAGTCCGGAGGCGAGCGATTCAAACTCATCCCGCGTGATGGTTCGCTGATAGAGTCTCCCCTGGCCCAGGTCGAGTTCGATGGCGGCCGACTCCTGGACGCTCAGGCGATTCTTTACTTCTTCGGCGAATGTTCGCAAGGCCTGACGCGTGGCCGGTGAGTCGATTTCGACTTTGTACTTTTCGGCGACTTCACGCTGGACGAGCATCACAATCTGCCGGTCGAAATCGTCGCCGCCCAGATGGGTGTCGCCATGTGTCGAAATGACTTCGAGGATATCTCCGGTGAGCCGCAGGATGCTCACGTCGAACGTCCCACCGCCCAAATCGTACACGGCGACCGTGGAGCCGCGCGAGCCCGACTCATTTGAGCCGGCCTCTGTCTCGCCGGTGCATTTTGACTTGTCGCCGATCGGCAGGTTCGTCTTGCGCGGCTTTTCGGACGGCAGCGAACGCAACCCGATGCCATAGGCCAGCGCTGCGGCTGTCGGTTCATTCACGATTCGCACAACGTCGAGGCCCGCCAGCCGTCCGGCGTCGCGCGTGGCCTGCCGTTGAGAGTCGTCGAAATACGCCGGAACGGTGACGACCGCGCGCAGGATAGGGCGGCCAAAGTGTCGCTCGGCCCGTTGCTTGAGTTCACGAAGGATGAGGGCGGAGATCTCCTGCGGACTCAGCAACTCTCCATCGAGGTCGATCTTGATCGTCTCGCGTTCTCCGGCCACAACGTGATAGGCCAGATAGGGAAGGTCTTTTTGCAAGTCGTCGATGCCCAGCCCCATCAATCGCTTCACCGAGTAGACGGTATGCCGTGGGTTTTCAACGGCATGTCGGCGGGCATCCCAACCGATCGTCACCTTGCCGTCCGGTGAAAAGCTGAGCACCGAGGGCAATCGGCCGTCGCCGTTTGCATCGCGGATCACCTGTGGACCGCGAGCATCGGCAAAGGCCACGAGGCTGAAAGTCGTGCCGAGGTCGATGCCAAGAATGATGTCGTCTGTCGTCATGCCAATTGAGCCAACAAATTGTCGATGTACTTGGCGGCATTCAAATGCATCCGAAGCTCTTCTTTTGATTCGTCCGACGAACCCGTCAACTCGGCGGATAACTCGGCGATTTTTCGGTCCGCCTCGTCCCGGCGTCGCGAAATGGTCGCCCGCAATCTATCCAGTGCGGCGGTGTCACCATCGCTCTTTGCCTCGTCGATCTCTTCGCGGAGCGCCATGACGCTGGTCAAAAGGTCGGGCGGGACGCGCTTGTCGTCTGCGGCCGATTTACCGCCCGCTGTCTCCAGCAAATACTCCGCCCGCTGCCGTGGGCTAGCCAGCACGTTGAATGCCTTGTTGATCGCCGCGGAAGCGCGGAGGGCAAACGACTGCATTTCGTTGCCGGCGGTGGCGAATTTGTCGGGATGGATGTTGCTGCTGATGGCGAGGTACCGTCGGTTGAGTTCGGCCGCGTCCAGATCGAATTGTCGCGGCACTCCGAAGAGCTCAAAATAGTCTGCGCCCTGAACGTGATTCAGTAGTTGGTGGCAATCGGTGCATGCCAGCGGCGCCTGTGCCAGCATTTCGCAGGTCAGGCATTTCGTTGGTACGGCGGACTGAGATCGTGTCGTCATGTCGATGCGTACGAAATCTCTCAATGCCGCGGCCCGCCGGCGCCCGCCGTCGTGCCAGCGGATTCCTCCAGGCGGGCCGTGGTTCGCGCCGCGGCACAATCGCCGCGGGCGACTCATCCTCTCTCTCGGATCACTTCATTACGCGCTGAAGCTGCTTCCGCAGCCGCAGGTATGGGACGCATTCGGATTGTTAAAGACGAATCCGCGGCCCATGACTTCGTCCTTGAAATCAACGGCGGTTCCGGTCAGGTAGATGTTGCTCTTCGAATCGCAAACTACCTTGATCCCGTGGATGTCCCATTGCTCGTCGCTCTCCGAGACGTGTTCGGTGAGGTCGAGCGTGTAGGAGAAACCGCTGCAGCCGCCGCCTTTGACTCCGACGCGAAGGTAGGTCTTCGCCGGGTCGAGGCTCTGCTGCTCGATGATCGTCTTTACTTCCGATGCGGCTCGTTCTGTAAGTTCAACTGCCATGGACCATTATCTCCTTCAATCAACTGCCGACCAGCGCCAACGCCGATCGGGCAAGCCTGCAAAGTTCTGATTCGTCCCAACGATTCCTAGTGGGCGCTGGAGGCAACCTGTGTTGCGGCGCCCTGCTTCTGTTTGTAGTCATTGATTGCCGCGCGGATGGCATCCTCCGCCAGGACGCTGCAATGAATCTTGACCGGCGGCAGCGAAAGCTCTTTCACGATTTCGGTGTTCTTGATCTGCAGGGCCTCGTCGACGGTCTTGCCCTTGACCCACTCCGTCGCCAGCGAGCTGGAAGCGATCGCCGAGCCACAGCCGAAGGTCTTGAACTTTGCGTCCACGATGCGGCCTTTCTCGTCGCACTTGATCTGCAGCTTCATCACGTCGCCGCACTCAGGTGCGCCGACAATGCCGGTCCCAACATGGGCGTCGCTCTTGTCCAGCGATCCGACATTTCGCGGATGCTCGTAGTGATCGACGACTTTTGAACTATATGCCATGACTAATTTCTCCTGGTTGCTCAGGCAACCTTCTATGCTGACTCATGCCCCCGGATCAATTCTAAATCTTCAGGGCTGGCTAATGTGCCGCCCACTGCACCTTGCTCAGGTCAATGCCTTCCTGTGCCATCTCAAAGAGCGGGCTCATCTCACGCAGCTTCTCGACCGCGACACAAACGCGCTCGATCGTGTAGTCGATCTCCTGCTCCGTCGTGAACCGGCCGATCGAGAATCGGATGGAGCTGTGGGCCAGATCGTCGCCCAGGCCCAGGGCCTTGAGGACGTAACTCGGCTCCAGTGAGGCGCTGGTGCAGGCCGATCCACTCGAAACGGCGATGTCGCTGAACCCCATCATAAGTGACTCGCCTTCGACGTACAGGAAGCTGATATTCAGGTTATTCGGAATTCGCTCGGTCGGATGACCATTGAGGAAAATTTCCGGAAGCCGTGCAAACAGGCCGTCCTTCAGGCGGTTGCGCAACGAAGCGACGCGGGGCAATTCATCCACCCGCAACTCCACGCAAAGCTCGGCGGCCCTTCCCATGCCCACGATACCCGGCACATTCAGCGTGCCGCTGCGCATGCCACGCTCGTGTCCTCCACCATGGACGATGGGCTCGCATCGCACGCGCGGTCGCTTGCGGCGAACATAGAGTGCGCCCATGCCCTTGGGGCCGTAGATCTTGTGCCCCGACGCGGAGAGCAGGTCGATACCCATTTCTTCCACGTCGATGGGCTGCTTGGCGAAGGTCTGACAGGCGTCAACGTGGAAAATGACTTCCCGATCCTTGCAGACCGCGCCGATATCTTTGATCGGGTTGATGGTCCCGATTTCGTTGTTGCCGTGCATGATGGAGACGAGGATCGTCTTATCCGTCATGGCCTCGCGCACCTGTTCCGGGTGCACCATGCCGTGCTTGTCCACCGGGAGGAAGGTGACGTCGTATCCGTTCTGCTCCAGGTACTTGCAGGGATCGATCACCGCCTTGTGCTCGATCACCTGGCTGATGATGTGGTTGCCCTTATCGCGGTACATACCCGCCACGCCTTTGATGGCGATGTTGTTCGACTCGGTCGCACCGCTGGTCCAGATGATTTCCTTTCCCGATGCCCCGATCGCGGCGCCGACCTGATCGCGCGCCTTCTCGACCGCTTCCTCGGCGACCCAGCCAAATTCGTGGTTCCGGCTGGCGGAATTCCCGAACTTGTCCTGGAAATACGGCAGCATCGCATCCAGTACGCGCGGATCAACCGGCGTTGTCGCGTTGTAATCCATGTAGATAGGCAGTTTCATTGTACTTGCTCCAGGCTCAAGGCATGGCCCTCGACCGATACGGCCACGGGATGTATCGTGTTGCCGTTGTCGAATGCCAACTCCGCGAGCGTTACTTGTTCCAGTAGCTCGGTTAGTCGTTCGTGAATCTTCCGCATCGGACGTGTCACTGGACAGCTCTTCGCCAGCTCGCAGGGAGACTCGCCCGGTTCAGGGTCTGTTGCACATTGTACAAACTTTGCCGGACCTTCGATGATTGAAATGATAGACGCCAAGCTAATGCGATGGGCGGGCAACGCGAGGGCATATCCGCCTTTGACGCCTCGATTCGATCGAATGAGTTCCCCATGAGCGAGCGACTTCAACACTTTAACCAACAGCGCCGCGGGCACGCTGAATCTCTCGGCGATCTCGCGTGCATTGACGATTTCGCCGGGCCTTCGCGCCATTTCCGACAAGGCGATGATGGCGTAGTCCGTCTTTTTGGTCAGCGCAAACATTTGAGTTCAACCGTTAGATCGGGACTGCGACACCCAACCCGATGCGCATGAATATAGTACCTTATTGGTCCTATTTCAAGATCATTATCGACCAGTGATCGCGCCACGCCGCTCTATTAGCGCAAACACTTGTCAATACGCATGTTATGGCTATCAGTTGGGGACTGCTGCTTGCCTCTCATGAGCGCCCACGCCGACGAATCGCCAGCAGCAGTATAGGTGCAGCCATCATCACGCCGGAACCACATGCCCCCGCCGCGCCACCCATGGCGCCGCAATTGGCCGTCGGATTCGATTGACCACCTCCAATCGGATCGACCGCGCCGCAGCCCGCCGTGCCGGGCGCGATCTTGTTCGGATCGCTGGGACAGCCGTCATTGCAATCAGGGGTTCCGTCATTGTCCGAGTCCGTATCCGCGACACCGCAGCCGCATTGGCCTGTGGAGGTCTTGGCGGGATCGGCTGGGCAGGCGTCTTCGCAATTCCTGGTTCCATCCCCGTCATCGTCGGCGGATTGCTGCGAGCAGCCGCACCCGACTGCATCGCGCGCCTCGCCTGCGGGAGTCCCCGGGCATGCATCAATGCAATTGGGTACGCCATCGCCGTCATCGTCGGTATCCGGCACTCCGCAACCGCACGCCCCAGGCGTCCCCTTGTCCGGGTCCATCGGGCAACCGTCCAGGTCACAGCAATTATCTGGAAAACCGGGATCGCCCAGACCGTCATGATCGGAATCTATGCAGGCATCACAGTCGTCCATCAGCATGTCGTTGTCCACGTCACCGCCGGTGCAGGGGCCCGCGGCATTCACCGTGAATAGGCAACCGCGATTGTTCGTGAAGTCGGCGGCAGTGCCGGTCAAGGCATAGTCCGTGGCATTGTTTGTACTGAGCGCGCTAAACGCCCCGCCAAACCGAAGGGCCTGTAAAGTCGTGCTGGGAAGATCGCCCCCGAATACGCCGAAGTCACTGTTGGCGTCGTTGTCATCCGTACCTGTTGTCGGGCCCATGTAGTTTGCACCGCCCCAACTCAGTCGCCAGACAACATTTCCCGTGGATTTCTCCTCGAAGGTCAGAGTGCCGGCGTCGAGGTAGCTCGCCGGAATGGCGGTCATGGTGAAGTCGCTCACGGCGTTCGGACGACACAGCGCGCGAAAATTGTCCGTGCATATGAGAACGCGGTCGCCGCCTGCTTCAAACAAGACATTGGTCAGGAAATCGATGAGCACCACGGGGTTGGCGCCGTTTTCGTCCCGCACCACCAGGCTTGCCTCGGAAACGCTCCCCTGGTTTGCCGAGCGCATGCGAAGCTGGATCGCCTGAGCGGTCGTGTCGCCGTCTACGCCGCCGATCACCTGTTCAATCTGCATCAGGTGAAACGTGGCCTGCGCGGATGGAGCGACTGTTAGAAACAGGAGGATGCTTGAAGAAAAGGCTCGAACTGAACGCATAGTAGGACTTCCTCTGAGTAAGTGAGGTGGCCCGGTGGCTTTTTTTGGCGCATGGATCCGCCGAGGCCCCTTATTGTCTGCGGCTCGGGCGCATCAGTTGGCCGGTTGATCAGTGGGACGAAGCGTTCCGCGAATCTGGTCGGCCACGATGGTAGACGATCAAACGATCGTATCCATTTTCGCGTGGCCGTTCAATTGCGATCAACCAAGTAGCGAAGTACGCCCCCAATTCTTATCAGGGTATGGCCAAATAGGTTCGGATTTGGTCTTTGCGGATGCTTGCTGAGCTCTGTGTTACGCTCGAAGAGTGATCTCTAGTGCTTCCTTCAGGGCCGGATGATTGACACATTCCCAGGGTTGACACGGCCATAAAGCGTGCTGTGCGAAATAGAGCAACCCGCCGATCTTGTCCCGATCGACGGGTTGCTCGCGGTCTATTGTTCGAGAGTGCCCAAGGTGGCGGTCCTCTCGAACAGGTCTTCGTACCGGTCTCCGACCGGCTCAAAATAGGTCCATGCAATCAGACTGACTTAGCACTCGCCCTCAGTCTGCACCAGAAGCGGCGGCCGGCGGCGACGACGGCGCTTCTTCGGTGCGCCTAACACGCGAATTTCCGGCGTACGCGGTTCGGCCGCACGCGCCAGCTCCAGCGCTTCGCCCGCGGTCTCCGCAAAAAGGTCCGCCTTTACTTCCTTCCAGAGACCGGCGGCACGATTGAAGACGCCGCCCGATACCATGATGTTCATCTTCGGGCACGCATTGATCTCGCGCACCGTGTCAATCAGGGCCCGAACGCCTGGCGCGTCGGTCGGCCGACTGCCAAAGATCAAGAGAATGTCCGGCTGAATCTGGCCGGCCAGCGTCGTCACTTCGTCTTCAGGCACGCCCCCGCCCAGGAAGAATACCTGCCATCCGTCAGCTTCGAACAGATCGGCACACATCTGTGCGCTGAGCTCTTCCGGCTCATCCGCCGCGCAGGCAATGAGGATGCAGCGACCGAGATCGGGTTTGCGATCCAGGCGCGACTGAAGGTGATCCGCCACGGTTCTGTTGATCCGCGTCGCCATGTGTTCGGCGGCCATGTTGATGCGGTCATCGCGATACATCTGATTGACGTGTTCCATCGCCGGCCAGATGAGGTCCTGATAGAGCTTGCGCGGTTCGATACCGTCTCGAAGGGCGCTTTTCACGATTTCCCGGCAGTCGTGCCGTTTGCCGCGAAGGAGGGGATCCAGATACTGATTTAGAAGGTTCGACATCGACATGCGAGCGTCTCCGTTTTTGATTTGCGTGCCCGGGCCTCTCGTGACCCGACGCCCCGCCTCCGGCGAGCACGTCCGCGTTTTTCCGTTTCGCCCGTTTGGGGCAATCTCCACATCCAATGGAGCCGATTTGCTACCCTCGACGACAAGCGTCCGATATGGTTCTGCTCAGCTATTCGCTGCTGTTCACAGTGGGCGTAATAGATAGTTTGGGTAAGTTAGGATACATGCGTAAAGAAGCAATCGGCTGGCCCTTCCAAAAAACTTTAACGGGTACGCATTTTCGGCCCCTTCGCCTGCCGTTTCGGCCCAGCTGCGGACTATGTGCCTCCTAGAGCGTTTTGCGCTTTTCTGTAGCGACTCCGCAGTGCGTGAAGTAGCCCAATGCATCTGAGGGGCTGATCGCGGCGATGGCCTTTGCCATTCCGGTGCATAGTTCCTCAAAGTTTCTGGCGGCCGCGGTGCGCAGAATCTGTTTGGCCTTTGACCACATCATCTCGATCGGGTTGAAGTCGGGCGAGTACGGGGGCAGGAATGCCACGTGCGCGCCGACGGCAGCGATGGCTTCGTGTGCACCGACGGCCTGATGAGATGCCAGATTGTCCATGACCACAATGTCGCCGGGCTGCAGGGCCGGAGCCAGAACCTGGCGGACGTATTCGGTGAATGAGGCGCTGTCGATGGCACCGGACAAGATCATCGGGGCAATGGCGCCGCGAAGGCGCAATCCGCAGAGCATGGTCGTGGTTTGCCATCGTCCATAAGGGGCGTGGGCTTTGACCCGCTGACCGCGCAGCGCTCGGCCGCGCAGGCGCGTCAGATTGGTCTTCGCTGAACTTTCGTCAATGAATACAAGGCGATCGGGATCGAGGCCTCCTAATTGCCGACGCCAGTGTTCACGCTGAATTCTCACATCCGGGCGGTTCTGCTCATCCGCGAAGAGCGACTTTTTTTTAGCGACAGCTTCATCTTGCGGAGCGAGCGGCAGAGATGTCCCAGGGTGATCTTCAGGCCCAGCCGGTCGCGGAGTTCCGCCAACGTCGCATCAGGTTGCGCCTCCACCAGCTTGCGGAGTCGCTCTTTCCGAGATTCATTTAGTCGGGGGATCGGTCCCGTGCGATGCGGAAGCGGCGCGATCGTCCCCAACTCGCGACGCCGCTGCTTGAGTCGTCGAACCCAGGCTGGCGACACATCGAACGACTTTGCAACCGGAGTAGTCCCGTGCCCGGCATCGCACGCTGCCAGCACCCGCCTGCGCAAATCCATCGAATAGGCTTCCATGCCAAAGTACTCCTTTGGCAATGAGCCTAACCCCTAGTGCACTATGGCGCTAGAGGAACGCGCAATCCGCTCTAAGTAATTTATTGGCAGGAGGTTGTGGCCTGGGCCTTGGACACCCGGGCGATATTCAGGCGGGGGTGAAACAGGAAAAGGCTGACTTGAACGGGGCGAGACGGCAGGAAATCAGGCGACGGCCTCTCCGACCGATTGCCAAAGCAGCTCCGCGATGTCCAATTCCTTCACGGAATCACGTCCACGGCTGGCCAATCCGTCGATGAGCATGCGCTGACAGAACGGGCAGCTCGACGCGACCATGTCCGGCTGCGTCTCCAGGAGTTGATCGGTCCGCTTCTCATTGACTCGCTCGCCGATCACGCCTTCGCGGGCGCGCTCCTCTTCCTTGAACATCTGCGCGCCGCCCGCCCCGCAGCACATGCCGCGATCGCGCGTTGCCGTCGGCTCCAGCACAGTCAGGCCGGGAATGGCGCGGAGTGTCTCGCGCGGTGGCTCGTAAATCTCGTTGTAGCGGCCAAGATAGCATGAGTCGTGATAAGCAACCTTTGCATCGATTCGGTTCTTCGGCTTGAGCTTGCCCTCGGCGACGAGCTGCGAGAGAAACTCCGAATGGTGCACAACCTTGAACTTCGCGCCGAAATCGGGGTACTCGTTGGCCAGCGTGTTGAAACAGTGCGGGCACGTGGTGACGATCGTCTTGGGCTTGTAGTTGTTGAGAGTCTCGGCATTGGTCTGGGCCATCATCTGGAAGAGAAACTCGTTGCCCGCGCGGCGGGCCGGGTCGCCGGTGCAGCACTCCTCCTCGGCGAGAATGGCGTAATTGACGCCGGCGGTCGTCAGTAGTTGTGCCATCGCCCTGGCAATGCGACGAGCACGGTCGTCAAACGATGCCGAGCAGCCGACCCAGAAGAGCACATCGGCGTCGGGCTTCTCCGCCATGCGCGGCACATCGAGGCCTTCGGTCCACGCGGCGCGGTCAGATGCCGGGAAGCTCCACGGGTTGGAATTCGTCTCCATGCCCCGGAAGGCGTTTTGAAGTTCGGCCGGAAACTCGGACTTTTCCATCACCAGGTTGCGGCGCATGTCGACGATCTTGTCGACATACGTAATAAACACCGGGCACTCCGTTTCGCACGCGCCGCAGGTGGTGCAGGCCCAAAGAACTTCCGGCTTGATGACATCGGGCACGAGATCGACCAGCGAGCCATTTCCGCCGTCCGTGTCGGGCTGCGCCTTACCCTTGGCCCCCACAAGAGCCTTTTCGTTCTTGTACAGATAATCGCGCAGATCGAGCGTGAGCTGCTTCGGTGAAAGCAGCTTGCCGGTGATGTTCGCCGGGCAATGATCGGTACACCGCCCGCACTCGGTGCAGGTGTACAGGTCCATGACCGCCTTCCATGGCAACTGCTCGATGCGCTTGAGGCCCAGCGTTTCCTCGCGTTCCAACATGCCCTCGATGTCAGGCACGTTCGGCAACCGGCCGCGCGGGGCGAGGCTTTGAAAGAAGACATTGGGAATGCCGGTAACGACGTGGAAGTGCTTGGAAATGGGAAGTAGATTCAGGAACAGCAGCACCAACGTGCCATGCGTCCAGAATCCGATGTGGCGAAAGACATTGAGCGCATTATCGCTGGCGCCGCTTAAGGCGAACGCCGCGACCGAACCGGCGGGCTCAACGGCCTGAAATACAACCGCTGCGCCTTCGGCCCTGGCATGTTGCACGATGTTCGCGCCGTCATAAGTGATATCAGCCAGCATCATCACGGCGATGATGATCAGGATGAGAATGCCCTCGAAGCCCTTTGAGAGACGGGCGGGTTTGGTGACGAGCCGGTAATAGAAGAAGACCAGCGTACCCGCGATGACCAACACGGCAAAGAAGTCCTTGAGAACCGAATAGACTTTGCCGAGCGGTTGATCCGTCCCGAGCACCCAGAGATCGAAACCTTCACTGTAGCCGCGGCCCCACAAAACAAGCGTCCGCAGCAGCAGCACGACGAAGCCGGTGAAGATGACCTGATGGGCAATGCCCGCCCACCAGTAGCGACGCATGCGCTTCTGGGCGAAGGCGTATTGCCAGGTGCGTTTGACGCGCTCGCCGATCTGGTCGAAGCGATTCTCGCCCGGGCCGAGCGTCATCAATCGCCAGCGACGGAGCATCTGCCAGCCAAAAAGCCCCCAGGCTCCGACGAGGAGCAGCGTCATGACCGTTGGGTTCATAAATCGCCTCTAAGAATGGAGTTCATCAGGAGCACGGCGATTAACAGACGACAAGAACAGAAGTGCATCTCCCGCATGCGTTCAGCCGGCTGATCTTTGAACATCCGGTTGACCGACTCAATGTGCGCGAACCTTCTTCACTTCCTCCGTCAGCAGCGGCACGAAGTTGAACAGGTCGGCGACCACGCCGTAATCGGCCACCTTGAAGATCGGGGCCTCGGCGTCGGTGTTGATGGCGACGATGCAGCGGCTGCCGCGCATTCCGGCGAGGTGCTGGATCGCCCCGCTGATGCCGCAGGCAATGTAGAGCTGCGGGGTTACGGTCTTGCCGGTCAGGCCGACCTGCCGGGAGTGCGACTGATAGCCTGCGTCGCAGGCGGCGCGGCTGGCGCCGACCGCACCGTCCAGCGCGTGGGCCAGGTCGTAAATGATCTTGAAGTTCTCCTCGCTCTTGAGGCTGCGGCCGCCGGAGACGACGATCGCCGCCTCGGAGACGTCTTTCTCGTTGCCGCCGGTTCGGGCAATTTCCTTTGTGACCTGCCGATCATCCGTCGGGTCCGCGACAAATGGAAACTCCACGCGCTCCGCCTTCGCCCCACCGCCTGCCGGCGATGCAAATGTGTTCGGTCGAACCGACGCGATCTGCAATTTCGTTGGCGAGAAGTGGACGCGCGACGATGCCTTGCCATTGTAAATCGGCCGGCGTACGACCAGCGCGCCGGAGCCTTCGACGTCCAGCTCGGTGCAGTCCGTCGCAAGACCGGCGTTAAGTCGCACGGCGACGCGCGGGGCGATGTCACGACCCATGAACGATGCCGCCATCAGGACGATCTGTGGATCGGCCTTCTGAATCATCCCGGCCAGGGTTCGCGAATACTTCAGGGCGTTGTAATTGGCCAGCGCGTCCGCATCGGCGACGTAGGTCGTCGCGATGCCGGTGCCGTCGAGCTTGTCCGCGACCGCGCCGAGGCTGTGGCCGATGATCCCCGCGACGACTTTGCCGCCGGTCTTTCCCGCAAGCTGCGTCGCGGCGGTGATGGCCTGCATCGCGGCAGGCAATACGACGCCCCCTCGTTGCTCTATAAAGACGAAGATGTCCTTGGTCATGATGTCCTCGCTGATAAGCTGGTTGTCAGGCTGGCATGATAAGGGGTCGATTCAGACCCCGCAAAGCAGGTCATGCAGAATGGCGATCAATCGATTGGGGGCCTAATCGCGGTACTTGACGTGGCAGTGGTTGCAGCCTTCCGCGATGCGTGCAAATTGGGTGGAGAGCTTCTTCCCGTCCTTATCGCCGCCCGCAAGCATTCCTTCAAGCGCCACCGCGAGCGACTCATTGTTACGCAGCTCGGCGGCGAAGCCTGAGGGTCTGCTTTTTGCCCGGTCCCCTTCGGCCAGTAGTCGAAACAGATCGGCCATCTGTCCCGCCTCGGCGGCGGGCACAAGATCGGGATGGCTGTCGGGAACTCGCCAATTCGCCTTCTCGATCAACTTGAGCCGCTCGTTGACTTCGTCGAGCTCGATCATTGCCTTCACAAAGCCCGCCGGGTGCGACACCTCTGGGAAGTCCGGCGGGACTGCGTCGATCGCGCTGGCAGGAATGACGGTCGCACGGCGAGTGCAGGCGTACAGCCCGCGATAATTCGGCGATGTCCCAGAGACTTTCATCCGCTCGACCATCTTCGAGGGGGTGGCCCAGCCCAGACTTACACAGATGGTTCCGGCAGCGCCGGCGCTGCGATGTCTCCCGTGATGGCAATGCAGATAGACCGGACCGACTCGCATCGCGTCGCGCGTGGCGCGCACGAGCTGCAACTTTCGTTCGTCGTCGAAGCCGTTGTATCCAATCGGCAGGTGGATGTAGCGAATCCCCCGTGCCTTCGCGGGGGTAAGCTCCGGTTCCGCGCCGTCCACGCTGATGATCGTCTTCACTCCGAGCGAGGCCAGCGTGTCGAATCCTGCGTCGCCTTCTGGGACGCTGCCGGAATAGCAGTCCTCATGATAGGCAACGACATTGTGCAGCCCGGGATAGTCGCGAGGCTGCTCGTCGGCTATCGAAGGCGGCTGAGCGCTCGCGGGTGATGACGAAGCGACAGATTCGATAACTCCCGGCGATTTATCATTCGCGCAAGAAGTCGAAAGCCCCGAGGCCGTCAGCGCCGTCAACAGACAGGAGATATGGCTAATTCGATTCATGCGTTGCTTCCTTAGCGGAATTGTACAGTCCGCCGGGCAATCGGTAACGTCGGCCCGAGGAGCCGCCTTCGGCTCTAACTCGCCCGCACTCGTTAAGATACGAAATATGAGTGCCAGGCCCCGATTCTTCACCTCGCCTGCCGCATTTCGAGCATGGCTGAAGGCAAACCACAAGAAGGCCCAGGAGCGCATGCAGCGCGGTGAATATTCGCATGGTCGCAGATCTGGAGGTCGCCGGAAGAATGACCGCCGACGGGCGAGTCGCGTTCAATGCACGACCCGTTCCGGAATCGATCAGCTATACGTACCAATCGCGCCAGGCGGCCCTGGATGCGGCGAGTATCAAGGTGTTCAAGAAGAATTGGGTCGCATGGGACTTCTTTGAGGCGCAGCCGCCAAGCTATCGCCAGAAAATGGCATGGTGGGTCGTGGCCGCGACGCAGGAGGAAACGCGCGAGAGGCGGCTGCAATAATTGATCCTGTCCTGCTCAGCGGGCAAGCGCTTGATGTAGGAGTCGGGGCTTATCATTTCAAGGCGATCCGACGACCGCCTTCAACCCCTGGCTTTTGCGAATCTGATTCACCGCATCCATCAGCTTACCGTCACGCTGAATGAACCGCGATAACTGAGCAGTTGTAATGCCGAACTGTTCGGCGGATTCGCGCATCTGGCCTTTGCACGCCGCGACGACATCGAGGACCGCGGCAATAAGCGGCGGGTAATCTTCGTTCTTCGTGGATATCTCCAATCGACCGGCGCCCGTGAGATACTTCGCGACCACCTCCGGCGGTCTCCAATCGGTCGGCAGCTCAATGCGAATCGACAGCGCAATCGCCTTGCGCAGACGCCGCAGCGCCTTGGCCTTGTTCTCATGCTGCGATCGGCTCTCCTCGGCGATGACCAGTTGACCGCTGGGGCCATGCCGCAGCCGCACGGCTGAGCTGGTCTTGTTGCGCTTCTGGCCGCCCGGCCCGCTGGCGCGATAGGTGTCCACTTCGCACTGCGCGAGCAACTCGGCGTCGGACTGCGCCAGCCATCGATCACGATTCGCGATGGAACTCATTGTTGTTGAGCATAATCCGCGAGGATGGAAAACGTGAAATGCGGCTGGAATGGTGAGAAGTGGACTCGTGGAATTCGCTAGGGCGATACCGCCGCTTCGGGTCGCTTCGACGGGGGCGAGCTGAATCCCTGCTCGACGTGGGAGATGATACCGTCCAGCATCACTTCCCAGCCCCGGAGGGTATCGTCCAGCTCGTATTGCAAAATGTCGCCGAGCAGGACGTGGTCGCGCGACTCAATAGCCCCCTTTAGGCCGCGAAGCTGTTCGGCCAACCCCTGCAGCCAGTCGAGTAGCGGCCGGCCGGAGATGATCAGCCGTTCGGCATCAATCCCGCAGAGAGCCATGCCATGCACGACCGCTTCATGCGCCTGGCCCCAGACCGTGAGGCATCGTACCAGTGCTCCGAACGCCTCCGCAACTCGTCCTTTCGACAAACACTCCGACGCCTGCTTCACGCCGGTGAACGAATCGGCCAGAGAAAGCCGCGTTTGCCGAAGGGCGGAAAGCACCACTTCACTGGGATGGCCGGAAATAAATTCAACGCGAGAGAACCGCGCAGCGGGCATACTGAGGACTTTTTCAAGGTCTTCGGGCGAGACTTCCTGATCGTCGCACTTCACGCCGAAGACCATCAGGTCAGTGCTGGTGAGCTGGTGCTTGGCCGCCTCCAGAGCGGCGTGTACCGTTGCATGACTGTCCAGGCTTTTGGTGGCGAGCGGCTGAGAGTCCAGATAGATGTTCATCAAGTGTCAGGGCTCGGGCCGGGCCCCGCTCGTCGGTTGCTATTAGGCAAGCAGCGTCCGCAACAACCAGATGCACGCCAGACCGCAAGCCGCCGTGACCCCTGCCGAGGTCAGCATCAAGTCCCAGCGAAATCGGCGCACACCCGACTCGCCGGTATCGCCGAATGGATCGCCCGGTCGCCAAGTCAGTCGTACGGGAACGAGTTCGCCGCTTCCGATGCGCTTGGGTGTTACAGTGGGTTGCACAGCGGTTGATCCGGCGAGGCCGCTCTCGACGGTGGTGGACCGCCCCCGAGAGCCTGATTCATTGGCTACGTTGGTCGATGATGCGGCTTCAATGATGACCGCGGGTGTCGGGCCTGTCGCCTGTAACGACGTCTCAATCAATTCTGGGGTGTCGTCGCCGTCGGATTCCAGTCCCCGGGCGAAGGCGGCCAGCGACTCCTCGATCGGCGTCTGCACGATCGGCATCGAGAGAATCAGATCCTCTATCGCGGCGTGGTCCTCCAGATCGGCCGCGACGGCCGACATGGCGACGTGATCTTCGTCCTGCTGAGACATTAGAGGGTTCGAGCCTGCGATTTCGTCGTCGTCAAATGAATCGATCTCGGATTCTTCATCAGACGACTGGTCATCGTCATCTACGGCCACTTCGGCGAGGTCGTGGTCCCACGGCCAGCGATCGTTCTCGTCGATCGCATCATCCGAATCGGAGATTTCATCCATTTCCGAGTCATCGGACGGGATGTCTTCGTCGTCGTGGTCAGCGCGGCGGAGCTTGAGCTGCGGCAGATCGTGTTTCGGGGCGCTCGCCTCGGACGCGGTCGCGTCGTCGTCAAAGTGGTCATCCTCAAACGCTTCCGGCACGACCTCAGCGTCGCGGGCTTTCAGTTTTTCGGGTCTCTCAATCATGAACGCCTCCTGCAGCCGACCGGCGGCGAGCGCTGCACTGTGCGCAACCAACATACCCGTTATCGGCCATTCGCCCCGTCAACTTTATGGGAACCACTGACATTTAAGATAATGCGCTTGCTGGGATTAGATCAGGCTATGCCCTGCCCTCAGACGTCGCCCAAAAGGGTACGACGTGTCCCGGCAAAAACGGCCGACCCCAAACCGATCATGGACCTCCACAAGTCGGGCCTCTCCGCCGAAGATAGCCTCGCCAATACAGGAGCCGAAATGTCGCGGGTAGTCGGAATCAGTTTGATTGGATGTGGAACCGTCGGCGAGCAGGTGGTCCGCATTCTGCTCGACGCAGACGGAAGCCTGGCGGGCCGCACCGGCCTGAAATTCGAGATTCGCCACGTCGTCGTCCGCGACCCGGCAAAGAAGCGCGGCGTGACGATCCCCTCGGCAATGATCACTGCCGATGCCTCTGCGCCATTGACCGATCCCAAGTCAGAAATCATGGTCGAGTTGATGGGCGGAACGGACGAAGCCAAGCGCGTGACCCTTGCGGCGCTGGCCGCCGGCAAGAGCGTCGTGACTGCCAACAAGGCTCTGCTCGCCATGCACGGCCGCGAGGTCTTCTCCGCGGCGCGCCTTGGCAATCAGTGCGTCGCGTTCGAGGCGTCGGTCGCCGGAGGGATTCCGCTGATCGAATCAGTTCGTCGCGGCCTCATCGGCAACCGCATTGATGCGGTGTACGGAATCCTGAACGGCACGTGCAATTACATCCTGACGCGGATGCTTGATAACAGCGCGAGCTATCCCCACGCCCTCGACGAGGCTCAGCGACTCGGCTATGCAGAGGCGGATCCGACACTGGACGTCGACGGCATTGATTCGGCGCACAAGCTGTCCATTCTTGCGTCCATCGCTATGCGCCAGTCGTGCGATCTCGATCGAATCGCCGTCGCAGGCATCTCCGACATCGAGCTGCTCGACCTCACATCCGGCAGGGAACTTGGCTACGCGTGCAAGCTCCTCGCCATTGCCCGACGAATCGGCGACGGAATTGATCTCTCTGTAAGGCCGACATTTGTGCGACACGCGCATCCGCTGGCGAGTGTGTCCGGCCCCTTTAACGCGATCAGTCTTTATGGCGATGCCGTCGGGCACGTCATGCTCTACGGTCGTGGCGCCGGCGGCGCACCGACGGCCAGCGCCGTCGTTTCCGACATTGTCGACGTCGCATTGGGCAACGCCAGGCGGACGTTCGATCAACTAACCGTCCTGCCTGACCAGACGCCTGCGGCCGTTTATAGCTCCCCCGGAGAAAACATCTCGGCCTATTACCTGCGCATCAGCCTTCGCGATCGCCCCGGCAGCGTCGGGAAAGTCGCCACCGTTCTCGGCGCGGAGGGCATCAGCATCGCATCGCTCATTCAGCACGAGCCGGACGCGGCTCTGGGTAACGGCTCGGTTCCCGTCATCATCACCACGCGCCCAGCCCGCCAGGCCGCCATGTCGCAAGCACTCGACGCCATGGCCAACCTCGAAGCCGTCGCCTGCCGCCCGATCTGCATCCCGCTGCTCGAAGAGGTCGGCGACTAGCTGCTCTATTCCATGAAAAGGTGGGCACACAGATTTGGCTCAGGATTCGACCGGAGGCGGAACAAAGCTGATGTTCGAGCCGCACTGGTTCCATCCCCCGGATTCGCGGCGATAGATGTCCACCGAGCGCAGGGGGACGAGTTGTTCGTTGCCGTCCTTGCCGCGGACCCAGTAACTCGCCACGTAATAGACCACCGCGACGTCGCCATAGATATGCACTTCCACGTCGTGCAATTCGTAGCGAATGCCTTCCATCGTTTCGAGTATGCGGTCGGCGGCCTGCATGTACTCTTCGATTCCCCGCACGATTCTTGTGCTGCGAGTCTGAAATCCGCGCCAGTCGGCGGTGTGCCCGTGTCGAATGGTCTCGCGATCCTTCTTGATGTATGCCTGAAAAAGCCCGTGAATGTGGGCAACGATTTCCTTCTCGTCCGTGGCATCGCACTGCTTTGTCATGGGTTTTCCACCTTCGTCAACGCCGGGTTGTCCATTGATCGCGCAGCCGGACGAGGCGCATGCAACAACGATTACTGCGGTGTTAAGAATCGCAAGTGCCCGGGCACGGCCCACCGCCTGGCGACAATGGTTATTTGCCACGAGCATATTTCTCCGGCGACGCCTGCAGCGCCTTGCGGCATTCTTCGCAGCACACACGAATCTCGCGGCCTTGCACCTTGGCTTTGATCGCCGACTCATCGAGGTCATAGTCGCAGACCGGACACTTCTCTTTCGACGCAGCCTTGCTCATCGCGGCACCTCAAAAGTGTTTCGCGGCGTGCGGAATCTCCTGGTCCACATGAACGCAGGTCCCGCACCGGTATGACCCAAAGATAGAAGAAAGCGGATCAGGAGACTTGTAGATTCCTGCTCATTTCGCGCACCGCCTTCCGCGAGGCGATCAGTCGAAATTGAGAGGGCGAAATGGCGAATGTCCTGCGAAATGCAGTCGAAAAATGTCCGTGGTCGGCGAAGCCCAGTTCCAGCGCCAGCCTTGTCAGGTCTTGCTCACCCTCGGCCAGACGGTCCAGGGCGAATCGCAGTCGAAGATCGTTGCGGTAGGCGTGGATCGACCGCCCAGTGACGTCGCGGAAGATGCGACACAGGTGATAGGGCGATGCGTGAACCCGGCGCGATAGCTCGTCCAGAGACAGCGGCGTTCGGAAATCGGCGGAAATGACGCGCTTAGCCTCCTCAACGCAATCGGCGCGCGATCGGCGGGTTTCAGTTCGCACGGCTCGGCATCGCTGCGATGAGCGGCTCGACGACTGTCGCATCACTTCGCGCGCCAATAGGAGTACCTGCTCTTCGACCGCGATATCCGTCAGATTACCTCGCTCGATCTCGCTCAGCAGCCTCAGGTGGCGCATATGCAGCGCGGCATCGCAGCCGGCATCTGCCGACCTAAACAGCAATGACCGACGATCCGGCGCCGACGGATCGAATTCGGCGACGATCGAGGCCAGGACGTCCCGCCGAATCGAAAAAACGCTGCAATCATCGCCGCCCCTGATCGGGTGGCTCACGCGATACGGCTCATCACGGTTGAAAAAAACGACGTGATTGGGATTCGCGGTGCATCCCCGCTTACCTACATGTTTGATGAACATACCGCGCCGCACAAAGGCGAAGTCGTCCACGTGCGACACTTCCTCGCAGCTGCATCCGCCGTCGGTCGGACGGCACCGCACGTCACCGACATAGGTCGTCGCGCTCCGAAAGATCGTTCGGGTTTTCAGGCTTTGTGCCATATCGTCGTCAACGCGCCCAACTCGCCCAGATCGCCGCCGCCGCCACCGCCGCCGTCTCTACTCGCAGGACTGTCCCGCCGAGGCGGACCGGAATGCTTCCCTGCGACCGTAGCAACTCCCGTTCATCGTCGTCAAACCCGCCCTCTGGCCCGATGCAGGTGATACAGTCATCCTCCGCAGCACGGTTCGACAGCACATCAATCATGGATTGTACCGCGCCGCCGTCTCCGAAAAGTAGGAGCGACGAACTCGACAGTTGAGCCGCGAACTCCCCAATCGGACATTCCTGTCCGATCTCCATCACCGTGGATTGTCGCGATTGCTTTGCCGCCTCCACCGCCTTGCGCCGCCAGCGTTCCAGCTTCGCGGCCCCCGGGCGAACCTGGCTTCGCTGGCATGCGAGGGGAATGAGCCGCCTGACGCCGAGTTCCGCGCACTTTTCGATCATCCAATCGGCCCGTTCGCCCTTGGGGATCGCGGTCGCGATGGTCAGGCAAAGCCGTTGCTGGTCCGTAGGGGCACCTCGGCATGTCACCTCAATTTCAAAGGCCTCCCGGTCGATCTCAGTGATCCTGCCCGTGGCCTCGGCCCCGTTGCCGTCAAAAACGACGACTTCATCGCCGATTCCCAACCGCAATGCTTTCAGCCCGTGCGCAGCCTGGGCCCCTTGTACCCTGATTCGCCCCGGCGTCACGTCTGTCACATGGAATCTGCGCGTGGCCATACAGCCATATTCCACTTAGCCCTCGTCCGGCACAAGATGCGCAATCCCAAACGCCTTGAGCGTTCTTAATCATGGGGCCGATAAGAAACTGCCGGCCGTGTCGAACGATACTTGTCCGCGCGAAGAAAAATGGACCCCAAAGAGCAAACACCATCTCCTGACGATTCACCCATCTCGGTCGGCGCCGAGGAGTTGGAGCGCCTTCTGAATCAGGCCGAGTCCCTGGTCGCCGACATCTCGTCCGGAGTCGGCGTTGCCGACGAGCAGCGCGAGCCAAAAGAGCTTCATGCCACTCCGTTCCCCGACAAACCGGACGCCCTCGCCGCTTTGGAGGAGACCGCAGCCCACGTTGAAAAGCTGAAGCGACAGACGGGGGACGACTCCCATCTCGTGGAAGTCCCCGACGCGACCGTTGACGAGGAAAAGCCCTCAGATTCAGAGAAGGGCAATGAGCTGGTAATCAAGGGCGAAGGCAAGCTAACGGGCGGCGATGCACCGTCAACCAAAAAGCCGACACTCATCAAGGAAGAGTCGAACGAGCGATTCCCGGCAGACCGACCTTTAATCGAGCTCGCGGCGACCGCGGAGAAAAAGTCCGTTGCCCCTGCGAGGCAAAAGGCAAGAGCGACCATCGTTCTCGAACCGCCGGATTCCCCCGCCGCGAAAGTCTCCGATCAACCCAAGACTCCGGAGCAGGCCATCGGTACAACCGTGGACCAGCCCGCGCCAATCGTGGTCCGATCCGTCGGTTGGCGCAGATTTCCCAGGCTCATCTTCGGCATGACAAAGGCAATCGCCCTCGCTCCGGTGAAGGCGACAATTGCGGTGCTCGTACTTATCGACAAGCCCTTCGCCGGATTAAGCGCCACGACCAAGCTCGCTCTCGGCCTGATCGGCCTCATCTCTCTCATCATGGGTGTCGCGGCGATCTTCCTTCCAAAGCTTCTGCAATCGAACCCGTTCGAGCATGTCGGCCCCTACGCAAATTGAGCCAACGCTCAGCTCACAGGCGCGGGTAGCCACGGGCGCGCAACGAAGGCGGAAGCATCACTGCTCCTCAAATCTGTTTTCAAAATGAAATCAGCATGCGGTGGGGGGCCTACATACCGTAGGTCTTGGGATCGAAATCGGATTCGGAGAGCCCGGCACGCATCCGAATGTTTCGATACTCGTACTTGCCAAGCAAGTTGTGGGTTTCCTTGGCGTCATCCGAGTAGCAGTAAACGGCGACCGGAACGCGGTATTCCTTATCGATAAAAACTTCCGCCGTTCGGTCGGGATAAAGGCCATCGGGACCCGTGTAGGGAAGCGTGCGACGAACAACCCAGACGGGCCGTCCATCAAACCGCGTCTCGCCGCAATAGACGAGCTTCAAATCGCCGCTCTCGTGGGCGATCTCGCAATACTTGATGAGCAGGTCCAGCGCTCGCGTAAAGCCGAACTCATCAATGAAGCGCCGGGAAGTCTTTCTGGCCAGCTTGCCGTGAATCGGTTGCTTGAGACTTTTGACCAGCAATCGGGCGATGGGGCCGGGCTGGCACACAGCCAGGTCGCGTTCCTCGGGGCTGTCGGCGTCCTCGTCGATCCACCGGTCCTTCACATAAACCACCCGCTCGGCAAGGCCGGGATTGCGGCGCCATGTCAGAACGACGCTGTAAGGCTCCTGACGGAAAAGGACGTCAATCTCCTGTTCTTCGCTCATGCCGGAAGGGAGCAGCTCCTGCTTAACCATCGTGCACTTGTAATCCGGTACCTGCTTCGCGTGTTCCTGCCGGGAACGGATCAGCGCTTCCAGCGGCCGGGTGCGAATCAGCGTCTCAAATGGATCCTGGGTGATCGTCGCCGCCATGACAATGGGAGAGCGCGGACCAACCACGACCTCATTCTCCTCGGTCAGCGAGAATTGCAGGTACAGGATGCCTGCCAATGCAGCACCGACAACCAACTGAATTCGACGCTGCGTAAACTGCTTGGGATCTCTGGGCATGAAGCGCTTACCAGATACCTTTCATTGGCTCGAAGCGGATGCGGGCTGCCGCCTCGCACAGGGCCCACAGGCCCGGTCGTCCGAATCTGCGGACGACGCCTCTTTCATCATCATCGGTCCCGTGTCTTCCGGGCGTTAACCAAGTTCACCGCATTCCAACGGCGCAAACGGAACTCCCAGTGCTGCCGGGGGGCTTTCCCTTGCTCCCGGCGAAGAGGGTTGCACGGCCCCACGCCATGGCCAGCCGTCCTTGCGACCTTTACGGGTCCGGGCGGCAAATACAGACCTCTCCAATAAATAGCCTAGCCTAAGACCACTGACCGGTCAAATTGTTTATACGCCGCAACTGCGACTTGGGGTGCATATCTACCAATCTCTAATGAACTGCCAGAAAGAAGGTTACGAAGAGATTCTCCTCCCCCTTAAATGTTACGGCCGGTATAGCTCGTTGCGCTCAATATAGGACCTCACGGGCTCAGGAAGCAGGTATCGTGTGCTGCGCCCATCTCGGACTCGGGCGCGGATGTCTGTGGCGCTGATATCTATCCTCGGTGTCAGAATGCAGTCCTTCAAAAGCGCCGCGGCAGCGTCTGGACCAACTGCCGGCTCCAGAACGGAAGCCGCCGGCGGGCTCCACGACGGCCGGGTGGCGGTCACGATCCGCACGAACTGAACCAACTCACGCACCCGATACCACGTCGGCAGTTCCGGAAGCGTATCGCCGCCGATCAGCCAACAGAGTTTCACATTATCGCCAAGTAATTGTCGAAATTGCCCGACCGTGTCGAATGTATAGCTCGGACCCTCGCGGTGAAGCTCAATGTCGGATACGTCAAATAGCGAATCGCCGTCCACGGCCAGCTTTGCCATTGCCAGCCGGTGCTCCGGCGCCGTCTTAACCCCGCCCAGTTTGTGCGGCGGCCGTGCCGACGGAATCAGCACGATCCGCTCCAATCCAAGCTGCTCGGCAATGCTTCGCGCGGAGATGAGGTGGCCGAAGTGAATGGGATCGAAGCTCCCGCCAAAGAGGCCGACCGAAGTTGATGTCGGACGAGAATCCATCGTCTCACGCGCGCCTTTCCGTCATTCCACCCAATTCTACTGATTTTGTCGGTCCCAACATATTCTTCCAATGCGGCTGGTTTGACTACGTGTCACGGCTTGCGGGAGATCATGCCCGATTCGATAATGCCCCGGGTGTACACGCTGTTCTCCTGCTTACAAATTCTTGCTGCGTGTTCGTTTTGTTTTCTGCCTCCTCCGCCGTCACGCTCAGCCCAAGACGTCATTCTCAGGATGCCGCCCGAGGCCGTATTCAGGCAGGCGCTTGAGAACGCCGCTGACGGTCAGACCGTCACGATTGAGACGCCGCCCGAAGGCTGGACGATCCGCCTGTCCACGGCGCTGGCCGTTAAGAACGTCAATCGGTTTTCCCTCATCAGCAAGCCGGGCCCGACCTATCTGGTCGGCGATCAGCTTGCTTACATAAACTGCAGTTTAATTCGTCATGAGAACTTCGCCCATCGTCATCATGGCGGTGATGACTTCGCAACGATTGCCCGCGAGATCATGAAGTCGGACGGCATGGACGGTCGAGGTCTGGTGATCTCCGATTGCCAGGACGTGACGGTCTCGCGGTGCAGCTTCGCAATTTGCGCCGACGATATGGCCGGCTGCGGAGGCTTGAGCACCCGGCGCATTAACTACGAGCGCTGCTTGTTTTCAATGCCGGTAGGCGTCTATGGGCAGGGCCTTTTGATATGGACCAGTAAAGACCGAATAGCTCATATAGACAACCTGGCCCGGATCGACCGCTGCGTTTTTTCCAACGTGACCTACCGCACGCCGAAGCTTGAAGGCGGATTCTGTTTGGTTACGAACTGCGTCATTGCCGGGAATATGTATCCGATCGAGCTCAGAGAGCCTGACGTCGTCTTCGCGGGGTGCATGTTTGCGCCCGATCCCAGAATGGGTCGCAGGGTCATCGCGCATACGGCGAAGCCTGCGGATGTCAAACGACTGGGACTTTTCGGAAACTGGTATCGCGGGCTTGGCCCATCCAGCGAAAGAATCGACCATGTTCCAAATGATCAATGGTCAGTGTTGGTTGGCAGTGTCCGTGGGGTGATCGACAAGCAAAACGTCATGCCGCGAGCGGGTGAGACGCTTCGTGATGAATGGAATCTGAAAATGACACCGGAAATTGCGCGTAGCATCATCAATCAGGCCGGACCAAGTGTCACTGACGACATCGACCAGCTTGCCAAGAGCCTGGCGCTGCGTCACTGTGGTCTGGAGCAAAAACTGATGCCCACGCGGCGATAAAACGCCGACCCCTCGCTCATCCATAGCTGGCGTCAATCAGCGCGTCGATCCGCTTGCGTAAGGCGGCCGCTTCATCTCGAAGCGCGCCCGATCGTGTTCGCAGTGAATACCTTGCCACCGCATCCTTGATCCCCGGCAGGTTGATCGCCACGTTGAGCCGCGCGCCCTCCAGCGCCGCATGTGCCATCAACCCCGCGACGCCGGCGTCCGACAGACAATTCTTCTTGGACTTCTCCAGCCCGCTTACGGCCAGGCGCATGACGGCCACGGCCTGTTCCATGATCTCCAACGGAGATTGTGTCGCCGCGATCGCCGCCGATTCCTTTGCGGCTGCGTTCTCGGGGCTGTCGTCCGACAATTTCCACGAGGCGGCCAGTGCTTCAAATGCCAAGACGTCTTCGTCGATCAATTCGCCCAGGCGTGCGAGCAACCGGTCCGCCTCGCCGAGCGTATCATGAAGAGGACCCGGCGCGCCGTCCTTCTTGTCGTTGAGGCGCCCTATCATCCCACAGAGCGCCGCACCGACCGCCCCGACCAAGGCGCTGGCACTCCCTCCTCCGGGCGTGGCGGCTTTGGAACTGAGGGATTGAAGAAATCCTTTAACGGTCTGGTCAAGCTGAGTCACGATTCAGGCTCCGTATGGGCGGTAACGCAACCCCATGATATGCGATGATGATCGGATGCGAGCACCAAGCTGGCAATGGTGACGTATAAATCCCGCGGACGGGTCCAGAATCTGTTGTACGGGCCGGGCCACCAGGCGGTAGGATAGAAAAATCGCCTTGGAAATACATGCGCGGCAGCCCCGTTGAATCGATGGGCCGAAAATGGATAGCAATCACCTGTGTCGCTTCGTGATCCTGTGCATGGTCGGCGCCTGCGGAATCGTGGGTTTCGGCTGCCGTGCAAACGAGCGGATGCGAATTCCGCTTGACGCCGCACCTCGGCCCGCCGAAAGCCCCGGCCTTGCCGTAGCGCAAATGGTCCCGGAGAAGGCCGGAATCCTGGAGTGCTCGGGCCGCGTCGCCATCGTGACCGTCAAGACGGAGTCTGAGCCCTGCTGGTGTCGCACGTCTGAAGCGGAGCCATCGCCGCACGAGCTACCGAAGCAAGCGATATCAGCGATTGAGAAGTCTCGAGATTATCTGCGATCACGCTCGATGCTCCCCCCGCAGTGGAGAATGTGCGCAACACCCGTTGAAGACGGCGACCTGCACGTCACCTGTTGGCCCACGACTCGTTACCTGAATAGTCCCGTAACGCTTGTCATTCACAATGGCGAAGTCGTCGGACGGTACTACTCCGACACGAACGACCGAGAAAACTCCGACCTTGATTGATCGCCGCTTGGGCCCTGACTGGGCATCAGTGTCCGCATGAGCTTTTTGCTGCGCCGCGTGCTTTCCCTTAGGATGAACACAAATCATGCCCGTTAAAAGGTCGTCTCCAAGGTCTAGCCTCCCATGAAGTTACGTTGTCCGCGATGTCAAAAAAAGCTGACTATCCCCGACAAGTACGCGGGCAAGGCGATTCGCTGCCCCGCCTGCAGCCGGGCCTTTTCCGTTCCCAAGCTGACGGCCGGCACCGGCGCCGCGATGGAAGCATCAAAGCTGGACCTCGAAGGTCTCGCCGGCCTCGAACGCGCGTCAACAGAAATGGACGAGCGGGAATTGGCCGAAGCGAGCCGGATCGTCGCCGCCCAAAAAGAGGCCAAGAAAAAATCCAGTGCCAAGGTGCGGGTCTGCCCCAATTGCAATAAGCCCACCGAGGTAAAGGACCCCTACGCCGACATCCTCTGCTCCCATTGCTGGCAATCCATACCCGCTCTGGTCAAAGGAGAGACGCTCGTCAAGGTCAAGGCATCGCGCGGCGGTGCGGCCGCCTTCTATGGAGATTTTGCCACCGCCGTCACTTATCCGATTCCCGCGCTGGCCGGGCTCGGCTCTGCCGCGGGCATCGCCATCGCTGCGGCTCTCGCGCCAGTGGCAATCATGACCGCGTTGACTTATGTGATGGCACAGGGAAATGTCGGCCTGCCGGGCGCTGACCTGAAGGAGCAGGATTTGTCGGGAATCCAGTGGATCCTCGCGGCCATCTTCGGCCTGGAGGTGCTTTTCTACACCGCCGTGGCCCTGCACGCCTTTCTGGACACGATCCGCGCGACCGTCATCGGTACTCAGGCCCCGCCGAATCTAGGCTGGACTCCCGCTGCCTGGGGCAAGAGCTTCGTCGGATACTTCGTGCTCCTCTCCTACTATGCCGTGGCGACAACGGGAATTCTCTTCGTCACCTACCCCGGCGATCTCGTCGCCGAGATTCAAAAAGGCGAAGTCCTTGAGATATTCACCGCCGCCGGCACTCCCTTTTTCATCGGCATGCTGGTCATTTCCTTCGGCGTGCCGATGAACCTCCTGGGCTTCGGACTCGGTTCGGTGGGCCAGGCGATCAATCCGATAAGGGTGTTCAAGTCAATCGGCCGTACGCACGTTCACTACATCTTTCTTGTATTGCTCCTGTCGGTGTACGGCATCTTGTTCGCCTCGGCTTTTCTGGCGATCGTCTTCGACTGGTTCATTCCGCAGATCGGCGAGATGATGAAAGGGGCCGGCCAGGGCAACATGCTACAGGTTGCACTGGCGCTCGTGGCGTGGGGCGTCGTGATGGCGTTCTATTTCTACGGCAACTACGTCCTCGCCCGACTGCACGGGATTTTCGCACAGTCATTCCGCAAGGATCTCCTCTTCGGCACGATGTGACGACTGCGACCTCATCCGGCATCCCAATCAATCCCGCGGAGTTTGCGAAACCCTGCCGAACGCCATCGACCATCACGTCATCAAATTGATCGCTCGCGGCCCTTTCGGCGATCTATTGTCCGGATGAGGGATACATGAGCACGGCCTGAGACTTTTTGTCCCAGGTGAACCGCCTTCCATAGCATGGGCCGTATTAAGAGCTTGCGCTTCAAACATCGGATCTGTTTTCTGTCCGAGGTTGGGATGTTTCTTGACATCTCCATCTAGATGTATGAATATGTCAGCCCAGAGCGACCTTCCTTGTCGTCCTCCCGGCGGATGTGCCCGAGTGGAAGTCTGCTTCTCGCGATGTTCGGGCGGTCGGCGGATTCGTATTCAAACGATGTTTACCTTGTCAGGTGAGTCTCATTCATGTCAAAACTACTGCTCTCAACCGTCTGTCGTCCCTTCGGGGGGCCGGGCGAGGGGGATTCCGTCGGCGCCGAATTGTTCAATGCCCAGGTTACCCGTGCTCAGGGGCTTTTCAGCTTTCGGCAAGTCATTCGCTGTTGGGCGATCGACTACATCGCCGAAAACATCGCGGCGCCAGCAACCGTGCTGCACTATCCATCAGAACGTGAATTCATTCGCGAGCTAAGAGCGCACGCCTACGACTATGTCGGCATCAATTTCGTCGTGGCGACCTTCCATAAGGTGCGGCGCATGGTGGAACTGATCCGCAAACACGCCCCTGACACTAGCATCATCCTCGGCGGTTACGGCACAGTCCTCCCTGACGATTTGCTCAAGCCTTATTGCGACCACGTCTGCCGCGAGGAGGGGATCGGCTTCATGCGCCGTCTTCTGGGCGAGGCGGGCGATCAGCCCGTGTCGCATCCCTATGCGCCCATCCCGGCGGTGCGCGTTTTTTCGTTTCAGCCGTCGAACGTGGTCGGTCACCTGACGGCGGGGCTGGGATGTCCAAACGGTTGCGACTTCTGCTGCACATCGCATTTCTTCAAGCGGAAGTACGTTCCCTTCCTCAAATCCGGCCGCGATATCTACGAAGCGCTGCGCGGGATGCAGCGAACGGCGAGAGAAAAGGGCGACGACCTCCGAGGATTCATCTTCATCGACGAGGATTTCTTCCTCTTCAAGGAGCGGGCCCGTGAATTCCTGGAATGCGTGCGCGCCGGCGGCGAGCCCCTGAGCCTGATGGGATTCGGCAGCATACGCGGCCTCTCACAGTTCACGCCCGACGAGATCGCCGAGATGGGCTTCGACACGATCTGGACCGGCTTCGAGGGTGTCGAGTCCGGATTCGGCAAGCTCAAGGGGAGGCCCGTCGAAGAGATTTATGATTCACTGCGCTCGCGCGGCATCTCCATCCTGTCTTCCATGATCATTGGATTCCCTTATCAGGATCGCAAGCAGGTCATGCTCGAATTCGGGCGGCTCATGCAACTTCGCCCTGCCATGACGCAGATTCTCATTTACTTCGCCTTCCCGGGTACGCCGTTTCACGCACAGGTATTGGCGGAAGATCGCTATCTCCCGCAGTATCAGAAGGCGCCCGATCTTCGCCGCTGGGATGGATTCGCGATGCACTTCAAACATGCGAATTTCACGGCCCGGGAACTTGAGGGGCTTCAGCGTGAGCTTTACCGCAGGGAGTTCCAGACGCTTGGCCCTTCGATGATGCGCCTCGTCAGCGCCTGGTTCGAGGGCTATATGAGCCTCCGCGATTCGACGTCGCCACTCCTGCGTGCACGTGCAGAGCGGCTTTGGAACGGTGTCCGCGAGGCGCTCCCGACGCTCGTCCCTGCAATGCTCATGGGGCCGACCCGTGAGACCCGCGCGATGGCCCGCGATTTGTACAAACGTATCAACAAGGAAGCTAAACCGTCACGCCCCGTGCTCTGGCTTCAGGGTGGCGGCCTCCTGGGGCTCGCGTGCTGGACTTGGCTCACGCGAACGCTGGGCATTCTTCAACAGCCCGCGCTGCTAAGAATCGAGCATCGAACCCAGGCAGCCCCCGTCCCCGCGCCTCGAGTTTCCCGTTTGCAAGGGGGCTTTCACGCGAACCTGTTCGCTGCCGTGAAAGAAGACATGACGAACAAAGTGAAGAGTTTCGTCCGTCGCATATTCCCTAAAAGGGATCGATTCACCGCATCAACCATCACCCGCACGACGAACGACAACTTGGTCCAAATCGTCGTCCAGGCAAGCCCCGCCCCCGTGTTATAGGGGGGCTTCGGACAACCAGATCTGCCCTCGAAGAATATTTTCGCGGATGCCAGCGACGATGGGCAGTGGGCGCATCGTTACTGCAGCGAGCGTTGGGGTGTGCGCAGTTGCGCTCCTCCGGCGATAGCCGGGACCTAATTCGCCGTAGTCCAAGTCAATAGAGAGATTGAAAGCCACAATTGACCGCGGCCACATCAGGCCCCGAATTCTTCCGGGTCCTTGGCGAACGAGCGGGCCACCTCAATGGGTAGTTGGTTCGCGGTGACAAGTCGGCGAAGGTCAGCGTCCAGGCTGTACATGCCGTCCTTTCGACCGCTTTGAATGGCGGACTCCAAGTTTTCAATCTTGCCCTGGCGAATGGCGCTGCGGACCGGGAAATTCGAAAACATCACTTCCATCGCCAGCACGCGCCGGCCACCCGAACCGGTCTGGAGCAGATGTTGGGCGATGACATATCGCAGGCTCATCGAGAGCTGAGTACGGATGTCGTCGTGCTGCTCCGGCGGGAACAGATCCACGAGTCGCGTCACTGCACCCTTGGCGTCGGTGGTGTGCATGGTGGCGAAGATCAGGTGCCCGGTCTCGGCCGCCGAAAGGGCAAGCTGCGCCGTCTCGCGATCTCGAATCTCGCCGACGAGCAGCACGTCCGGGTCCTGCCGAAGGCCGTAACGCAGGCCGTCGAAGAAGCTGGAAATATCCGTCCCGACCTCGCGCTGGGTCACCACGCTGCCGTCGGTCTGCGGGTAAACATATTCGATGGGCTCTTCAATGGTGATGATGCGCGAGCCGCCGCGCTCGTTGATCAACTGAATCAGCGCCGCCAGCGTCGTCGTCTTGCCGCTGCCGGTGATTCCTGTGACGAGGACCAGGCCGTTGTTGAGCCGCGTGATCTTTTCCGCCAGCTCGATGGGAAAGCCAAGCTCGCCCAGCGAGGGTATCTTCTCCGGAATGGCGCGGAAACAGGCGCCGAAGTCGCCGCGACTGGCGAACACGTTGACGCGAAAGCGCGAAAGGCCGCTCGGACCGGGCAGCGAGAGTGCGAAATCGAGATCGTTGGTATTGCCCAGCCGGTCCGCTGTTTCAGAAGATGAAACGGCACGAACGGCCTCCAGCGCGCTACCTGGCGCGAGAACTGTCTCGCCCGCGGGGCGCAGGTCGCCATGCACGCGGTACATGGGACGATAGCCAGGCACGAGGTGAAGGTCCGACGCCTCGGCATCGTGCATGCAGTGGAGGAGTTCCATAATGTTCGTCGGCATGGAAGCTGAGTTCACGCGGTCACTCCTCAGGAAATCGCTTGCCCTTATTGGGATACTCTCCGGCGAAGGACTGCTTGATGCAAGCCCCCTATGCACGTTTTACGCACTGATTGGCAATTGATTGCAGATTGCCTGCGACGTGCTTCGCGACGGCGCGACAGCGATCATGGTAGGAGCAAATCGACAAACCCGGCAATGTCACTGCCGTCAACAGTCGTATCCATGTTGATATCCGCGTTGTTGATCGAGCACAGCGGCTGCTGCCCCGCATAGGCCGCCGCGTCGACCAGGGCCAGGACGAAGGGCACCACGTCGTCAAAGCTCACGGCGCAGTCGCAGTTCATGTCGCCGAGATTGTTCGTCGGCGCGACGATATCCACGCGCACCGATGTCGCCAGGACGTTGACGGCAACACCGAAACCGCCTGGGCATGGGACGACAACGTTCGCGAATGTGTCCGTGCGCGATGGATAGGTCATAACGGTGAAAGTCTGCCCGATCGTCGGTGTGTAGCCGTTGATAAAGCCGATGGTTAGTGTACCGCCCAGGGTTGCCGCGCTGCTGACGGCGAGTCGATCGTGCTGGGTGCCGGGCATCGGTCCGCCGATCTCGATCGCCAGCGTTCCGGTCGATTGCTGCGTGTATGTCCCGCTGATGCTGAGCTGACCGGCCGATGTGCCGGGTGCCGTCGTGCCGCTGACAGTGACGGGACCCGTGACGGTACCGCTGCCCGAGAGTGAGCCGCCTTGAATCTGGATCGGCCCTGTCGCGCTGAGCGAGCCGTTGACGATCGTCGAGCCCGCCGTCTGGGTGAAGGCGCCGGATCGAGACAGGTTTGCGCCGGGATCGACGATGACGCTGCCCGACGTGGTGAACGGCCCTGCGCCGATGGTCATGGCTGCGGCGTTGGTTGCTTTCAGCGTCCCCTGGTTGTTAAGACCGACGGCGCCGTCGGGATTCACGCCGAGGCCGACGGATTGATTCGCGATGATGCTGCCCTGATTGATGATCGGCGTTATGCCCACCCCGATGTTGCCCGAGCCTGAGATCGTGTTGTCGACGTTGATGAGCGAACCGCCCGAGACGCCGAAGATGCGATTGGTCGCCAGGTTCGACGTGGTCACCTGCCCGCCGCCGGTGAGCACGACCGGCCCGTTGTGCAGCTCAAAGTCCGTCACGCTGGCGATCGAGGCGAGGTGTATCGTGCCTGAATTCTCAATTGCACTGAGGAAGATGACATCCGCATCATTTTGAAACTCAATGACGCCCGAGTTGGTCGGAATGTTGACCGTCCCGTCGAATGTCGCCGTCGTGGTGACGCGGATGAGGCCGGTGCCGCCGGTGGTCAGCTCACCGCCGGAAATGGTTGCTCCCGCAAGCGTGACGAGGGAGGCGTTTTGCGCCTCGATGAGGCCGCCCAGATTGTCGAACGCACCGTTGACGAGACTCAAGGTGCCGCCGCTGCTCGCACCCAGGACGCCGGAATTGACGAAGGGGCTTGCCGCCGGATCAATCGTCAGCGCGACCGACTGGTCCGCAATAATCTCTCCCTGATTAGTCATGTTCAACGTATTGGAGCCGATCGCCCCGGAGCCGCGGATCGTGTTATCCTCGTTGATCAGCGAGCCGCCGGTAACGCCGATGATTCGGGCAGCGCTCGAGTTGGCCATGTTGATGATTCCGCCGCCGGAAAGCGTCACCACGCCGTCAGCCGCCTGAACATCCGTGAACGAGCCGGTGGCGTTGAGATTGAGCGACCCGCCGTTCTGAATGGACCCACGGAGGATGATGTCAACGCTATTAGGCATCTCGACGGCGCATGCGATGGAAAGGGGGCTCACATCTCCGTTCAAGCTCGAATTGGCGATCACGCGAACCACGCCGCCATCAACGGCTTGCAGCGATCCACCGCTGATCGTCGCGCCGCTTAGTTCGACGAGCGAGCCCGCCCGCGACTCGATGAGCCCGGCCTCATTGGCAAAGAGCCCGCCGCTCAATCGCAGCGTGCCGCCGCCCTGTGCTGCAAGCGTTCCGAGGTTGGTGAAAGTTGCCGCTGGATCAATCGTCAGCGCGCTCGGCTGGTCCGCGATCACATCCGCCTGGTTGGTCATGTCCATCGTGTTGGCACAAACCTGACCGGCTCCGCGAATGGTGTTGTCGACGTTGACGAGCGAACCACCGCCGGCGCCGACGATGCGGTTGCTGGCGTTGTCGCCCATGACCACTTCGCCCCCTCCGGTCAGATTGACGACTCCGCCATCGGCCGCCAGATCGGTCGCGAATCCTGAAGAAACAAGCGAGATGTCGCCCGCGTTTTGAAAGGTCGTACCGACGAGTCGAATACTCGCGCCATTCGTCACTTCGATGTTGCCGAGATTCGTGACCGGCGTGACGCCTTGCGCCAGAACGTTGGTTGAACTGGCGACGGCGCGAACGAGCCCCGAACCGGTGGTGGAGATCGTGCCGCCGGTGACCGTCGCCGTCGTCAGATCGACCCGCGACGCGTTCAACGCCTCGATGAGCCCACCGTCGTTTGCGAACGAGCCCTGTTGAAGTCGGAGGGTCGCTCCGTTGGCGGCGCGCAGCGTGCCGGTGTTCACAAACGGACTAACGGCTGGATCAATGATAATCCCTGCCGCCTCGTCGGCCTGAATCGTCCAAGCGTTGAAAAAGTCGGTGACGCCTACGCCAATCAAGCCCGCGCCCTGAATGAAATTGTCCAAATTCACAAACGAGCCGCCGGACGTTCCGATGAGGCGGTTGTTGATGTTCCCCGACATCATCAGGGTTCCGCCCCCGGAGAAGGTCACGGGCCCGGCACTTGCGGTAATGCCGGACAAACTTCCAGTCGAGTTAAGCATGATGTGGCCGGAATTGAGAATGGTGCCTCGGCCGATGCCGCCGACAACTGTCAGAATGCGCGAGTTGTCGATCATCAGCGTGTCGCCGAGGTCGAGCGTCAGGTTATCGATGGCGGCGCTGAGATTGAGCGAGACGATCGACAAATTGCCGGTATCAGAGTTGTCGATCAGAACATTGTACGTATCCATCGCGCTGTTCGTCGGAATCGTCGCCGGGCTCCAGTTGCCTGACAGATGCCAGATGCCAGCGCCGCCGGACCAGACTGAGTCAATCTGCGCGGAGTGTGCGCGGGCAGGCCCGATCGCGAGCATGATCAACGCCGCAAGGCAGCAACCACGCGGCAAGTTGAATTGCAGGATGCATCGACGAAGGTGCATGACTTGATGACCCGTTGGGACCCAGGTTTGGCAGGGCCATTGCGACCCCATCGGCAATGGCGGTGGGCACAGTCGTTGGTTCAGAATAGCACGGCGACGCCCTGCGATTCAAGCCGTGGAGGATCGAAGTACCGCGTCCGCTGCGACCAGACCGTTTCCCTTCGAGCAAAAGCCTATTCGTCGTCAGCGTCGAGGGCCTCCTGGTGGCGGTCGATGATCGCCTGATCGTTGCGACAGGCGAAGGTCGACGCGGATGCGGAAAAGATAGTGGCTGCCAGCAGTGCGACTCGGGCAAATCGGGCAATGGGAGACATGGAAAATAGAGAAGCCCGGAGCGTCGTCGCCCCGGGCTTTTGATGTTTACAAGCTTGTCTGATGTACATGCCGTCTAGTCGCTTACTCGACAATCATCGTACCTTGATCGACGTCGCGCGGCTCGGACTCAGTCTGCGACTGGGTCTCTTGCGAAACCGTGTGCTCGTCCTCGGCGCAGCCACTGACGACGTAAGCCGACGCAAAAACAAACATAACGCTGAGCATTTTCCGAAGCATGTTGCATCCTTTCATATAGGCGGTCCGCGCCGACAGACCATCGCCGTCGGCGCGGACCGTTGATTTCAAATGATTACATTCGCTTGACGCGGATGTACGTGTGAATGATCTCCCAAATCTGCATGGCAGGCATCTCCACGACGACGGTCGCCGTGCCCTCACTGTCATACTTGGTCGACTTCACATAGGCGCCCTGGATGTAGCCCATCAACTGGGTGTTGATCTCATCGCGCTCGGTGACGAAGTCGCGCACCGTCGTGCTGGAGTCGATCTGGAAGCCCATGACCTCTTCGGCGAGGCGGCGCTTGGCGTCCAGCTCGGCAGCGCGTGCGGCCATCAACTTGCCCTGAGGCGTGCCGGCCTTGTCGCCGGGCGGGACACCGTTGCCCTCAGCGCGAATGGGCATGGCCGCCCAATCGGGGATATCCATCTTCGTCGCAGCCACGACCACCTTGATGGCCTGCGGCCGGGGGACGCCCATGCCGACGGCCTCAAATGTCTGGCTCTTGAGCGTCTGGGTGATGTTTTCGATATCCATGCCGGTGACGCGGTCGCCCTTGTAGTGACGCTTGTGGAGGGTCTTGATGGTGGTAATGACCGACTCAATCGGCACCTGCACGGTGACCTCGACGATGAGATCGTCATCGTGGAAGTAGGGCCTGCCGACGATCTGCGAACCGACCAGGGTGCCCTGGGCCTCGGTGTCGATCACGTCGGACTCGGCCACGAAGTCGCGCACGCGGGTCTCGCTGTTGACGCGAAGACCCTTGATGCGCTCCAGTAGCTTGCGCTTGGCGTCCACTTCGGCGGCGCGCTGGGCCATCAGTCGCTCCTGAGCGGGGACAGCCTTCCACAAGGCGGGAATGACCGGATCCGGAGCCGTGATGCCCGTGGGCATGGCAATGTCACCGCCGGGCACATCGGGAGGAAGGTCGGGTCGCGGAGCGCCCATGCCGACCGCCTTGATCACACTCTTCTGCACGTGGCGGGTGATCTGCTCGAAGTCCGAGCTCTTCAGCGTGTTTCCCTTGTAGTGTCGCTTGTGAATCGACTTGAGTTCTTCGATGACCTTGGCGACCGTTACTTCGGCCTCGATCATGCACACTCCCTCGGAGTCCCACTGCGGCTTGCCGAAGCGCACGCCGCGAACGAAACCGTCAAACTCGGTGCGAATCGTGTCGGATTCCGCGACGAAATCGCGGACGTAGGTCTCCGAGGTGATCTGTAGTCCCTGAATCGTCTCGCCGAGCTTGCGATAGGCGTCCGCCTCGGCGGCGCGCTTGGCGAGCAGCTTGTTCTGGGCATCCTTCTGCGCGTCCTGGGCGAATGCGATGGTCGGAATCGCCATCGCCATGGCGGCAAAAAGCAGGATGTGTTTTTTCGATGATGTCATCGTAAATCCTCCAAATGTGTTGACTGCCTCGACACTTTCATTATGACGAATGCATCATCAGCCCATTCGGCCGATGCGCGCAACGGCGGCGTTGTAATTCGCGTTTTCGGTGTCCAGCGACTGGGCCAGCTTGTAGTACTTTCTGGCCTCGTCGTAGCGCTTGAGCTTCTCGCAGGCCACGCCCGCGCCGAAAAGCGACTCGTCGTCGTTTTGGTCCTCGCTGATCGCGGCCTTGAACTTGGCCAGGGCTGACTCATATTCGTCCATCACCAAAGAGCGAACGCCGGCGATGCTGTTCTCATTCTTGGACGGCTCAACCGTGACCTCGGTAAACGTCTCGACCGGCACGAACTTGGCGAGAAAGTCCTGGGCGTGCTTCTCGATCATCGCCCCGATGACCTTGTCGCGCGGGGACATGTCGGCCTCGGTCTTGCTGGAGCCGAAGAAGAAGCTCGATGACGTCTTGGCATATTCCTGCGAGGGCATGGCGCTATGCGATACGACGATGTCGTTCGTCGCGGGATCCTTGAGCTGGAACTGGCAGGTGACGGTGATGTTGCGGGCCTCCTCATCGACCTCTTCGGTGCTGATGCCGCCACCCCCGCCCCAGGCACTGGCGAAGACGCTCATGGCATCAATGCTGCGCTGCTTGCCGACCTGCTTGTCAATCTTGACCGTGACCTTGCTTGTGAGAATGGCGCTGGCCCCCTTGACCTGCGATGCGGCTACTTCGTCTCCGCTGTCGGTAATGCCCGCCGCGGCGAGGTCTTTTTCGCCCATGGCGATCTTCAGATGCTCGCGATCGACCAGCTTGATGGGAATGTTGTACTTTTCCGAGGCCTGCTCGAGATAGTGCTGCATCATGTCGGCCGTCATGCCGGCCCATTTCGTCTGATCGACCTCGTCGCTGCTGCCTTCCATATTGGCGTTCATCACCGCAATCTGCATGTACTGGGAGCTGAGGGGCGACTTCGGCTCAATAAACTGGCTGAAGGCCACCGTAGCCTTCGGGGTCTTCGGACCACAACCAACTGCCAGCACCCCTACCAGACACATTCCGACTAGCCCTGCGGCTCGCTTCATCGCAAATACTCCTTGCAAGAGACAACAATTCCCGATTGATGGTTAGGACCGGACTCAGTTTTCCGGGCAATTCGGTGAAGATGCCGGACGACTGACCCATGCGAGGGGGGTCGGCGGACCGGCCTGCTTCATCCATAAAGCGTTGAGGGACCGAATCGCCGGAGGGATTCATACGGCTGCGGGGGGGCATTGTCAAGAATCGTGCGAATCGGGGATTTCACACGGTCAAAGCGGCGCAAAGGGCATTTCGGCGCTCATCCGAATCGGGTGTTAGCCCGCCAAGTGCAGTTGCCGGACAATGATAGCCGCCCAATTCATCCCGCCGGATTGACATTTGGGGTGCCGCGAAATACCTTTTTCCATTGAATATCATCGTAAACGGATCGCCTCGCGCATCGCGGCGGGGGTTAACAGGGAGGTTGAATCATGCCTTCGGTAGCTGCGAAACTTATCGCGTTTTCAGTCACGGGAATTCTGCTCATTTCCGCCGCCGAGGCCCACGGCCAGACGCCGGGCTTTCCCTGGGAAGGTGAGGTCAGCGGTTCCAACGTCTACGTTCGCAGCGGAGCGGGTGCCAATTGGTACCCGACGATGAAGCTGAACGCCGGCGATCGAATCCTCGTACTCGGTGACAAGTTCGGCTGGTATCAGATCACCCCGCCCCAGAGCAGCTTCAGCTACATCGACATGGCAATGGTGGATCGCAAGCCCGGTGACAAGGTCGGCACGGTCAAGCAGGACAAGGTCTACGTCAGGGCCGGCAGCGCAATCGAGCAGCGGAAAAGTGCGACTCAGGTCGTGCTGAACAAGGGCTCGACCGTCGAGATTCTCGGCGAGGCGCAGGGGTTCTTCAAAATCTCGCCTCCGCCCGGTGCCACGCTCTACATTTCCAAGCAGTATGTAAAGCCGATCGAGGCAAAGCTCTCGACCGGTATGGTGGAACGATACCTGTCGAACAGCCCTCCGCCCGCGCCGACCGCCGATGCGTCGTCTGCAAAGTCAGAGCCCCCGGCCCCCGCAACTGCCGGTGATGCAAAGACGGATGCGCTGGAGCCGTCTCCCACCGGAGATCAGGTTGCGCAGGGTGCTTCGCCGGATTCCGTCACGATTCCGCCGCCGATCGACGATGCCGCCGGGGACGCAGCCGTAAAGGATCCGAGTCTTGCTCAGGCTACCAACACGAGTGCCAGCGGCACGACACCTGGCGCGTCCGGCGCCGTCGAGCCCGCAACCGCCGATGGCACAAAGCCGCCGGTTGCCGCCGGAACCAAGCCGCCCGCGCAGAAGCTCGCGGCCGACACGAAAAAGCCGGTCCTTGAGCCGGTACCCTCAAAGCAGACCGCCGCCCCGGCTGGAAAGGTTGAGCCCGGCTCCGCTCGATATGAGGCCATGCTGACCATGTGCGAAAGCGAGCTCGTCAGCCTGCTGAGCAAGCCCCTTGAGGAGCAGGATACGACTTCGCTCGTCAAGCGCTACGAGGAAATCGCCGCTCAGACATCCGAATACATTCCGGCGGAAGTGGCGAAGATTCGCGTGCGCCAGCTTAAGAATCGCATGTCGCTGCGCGAACAGCACGTGGCTCTCAAGCCGATGGAAAACGATCTTGCGCAGTACCGCGCCGGCATGGACGCCGAACGCATGCGAATCATGCGCAAGCGAACCGAGGCCATTCTCGAAACCTACGACCTCGAGGGTGAGTTGCGGCGGAGCCTGGCATTTGGTCCCGAAAACCGCAGATTCAGGCTGGTCGATCCCGCGACGGACTCCACCGTCGCCTATGTCGACATTCCGCGATCGGTCGACGAAAACCCCGAGCACCTCATCGGTCGTTTCGTCGGCATCCGCACGGCAGGCCGGACCTTCAGCCCGTCGGCTCGCGTCCCCATCGCCGTTGCCGGCAAGGTCGTCGATCTGACGCAGCGCAAAAGCCTGATGGAATCCGGCGCACAGCGTGAGGCCGCTCCGCCGCCTTCCGAGGCATCCCCTGAGGCCTCAACCGGCGACGATGCTCAAGCGCCCGCCAATCCGCGCAAGACGGCCAGCAGCGACGATATCGGCGAATAACCCGCGAACTCAGTCGCCCGCCGGCCCGACGAACAATTTCGTGTCATAAGCAAACCGAATTCGGTCGCCTGTCTGGTGCCGATCATAAAGCTCTCGCAGCGCCTGGATCATTTCATTGAACTGAGGATGCTCCGCCGTCGGCATGTACGACGACGACAGCACGCGACCGCGAAGTCCGTCAAAGTCAAAGTCCTGGTGATTCGGGAAGACCCGACGAGACGGTGCGTGCGGAGCAAAGAGGCGCTCGATTCGCCCGTCGCTTTCGGCGTGGCGGTGGTCAATCGCTTCGTAGTCGATGGCGTACTCTTTGAGGAGTGCGTCGTACCCCTTGAGAAATGGCGTGTCGTCTCGGCGGTCGTTCCACAACAGCGCGACGAATCCGCCGCGCTTCAAAATCCGGCGAAACTCGACCCGACACTTCTCAACGTCAAACCAGTGGAATGCCTGGGCGGCGACGATCCAGTCAACGCTCGCATCCGGCAGCGTCGTGGCCTCCGCAGGCGCTGCCACGCTTTGAAAGGCTCCGTTTGATCCGTACCGCGTCTCCGCGGCGGCGCGCATGTCCGCGTTCGGCTCGACTGCGATCACACGATGACCGTTATCCAGCAGCAGGCCCGTTGAGATGCCGGTCCCGCTGCCGATGTCGGCGACGACCTGCTGCGGCCGAAGGCCGAACTCATCGCGAAGGCAATCCATCACCGCCTGCGGATAGCCCGGTCGATAGCGAATGTAGTCCTGCACCCGGTTGGAGAATCGCGTCAGCGCATTAGCGACAGTCATGCGAAGATCCCCTTTCTTCCCCGGACCTAACCCATGATTCGCAAGATGGCATAAAAACCTCCGCGCATGCCCGAACGGCCGAGCAAGTGATCAACACTTTCGGGGTCATTGTACGACAGGATTGTGACGAAAAAGAGAGTTAGCTTGCCGCGGCCTGACGCGGGGCGGCATCGTGACCGTTGCCGTTACCGCCGGAGCGCTTTTTGGGAGTATTAGGGCGAACGATCTTGAAGGCGGACATCGTCTCGGAGTAATCGACGACGTCTACCTGATTCAGACCGGCCTCTCGCGCGGCGGCGGAGACGTTGGCCTTGGTGACGAGGCGACCCGTCTTCGGGAGGACGACCCAGATGGCGCCCTTGGGCCGGAGCGACTCGCTGATGTCTTCGAGCTGGCGGAGCTCCGCCGATCGCTCGACGCCGAGCATGACCAGATCGCAGCGCGACGTGGCTCGCGAGGCCATCTTGGTATTCTTGCTCTGGAGGGAGGTCAGCAGGTCATCGTCCTCCAGATTCATGACGCGGATGGTCTGGCCTTCTTTGACGCCCAGTTTGTCCGCCAGTGTTTGAGGATGGAGGATATAGGCGATCCAGTTCTCCGCGGCGCGAAGGCTAGAAAGCTCGATGTTCACGGGATTACCGTGAAAGTTGAATACGATGCTCTGGTTGGCACGATCCGGGTCGCGCATTTCGCTGATTCGAAAGCGGAATTTCGTCGAGCCCGCAAAGTCGATGTGGTCGCCCGACATGCGGACGCGGCCCTCGTAATGCTCCCGTCCGACTTCAAGCTTGCAGGCTGATTCCATCGCCATGATCTCAATCCCTTAATCTATGCGGCGCGATTAGGCCCTGCCTGATTCAAAGGCGAGGTATCTGGACAAAAACAATCAGTGGGAACCGAAATACTCGATCGGCTTACTCTTAGTCATCGCAAGTTTCGCCGCGCCGCGAGACTTGCGAATGATTCATGATCCAATCGCTTGCGACCCCCTGTCGGGTTGGCCGCTGAACCGAACAGCCGATCGCCGGTACCCAATTGCCGGTCGTCATTGCGACGGGTTATCAGACCCGTCACGAACGCTCGGCATTATACCACAAATCGCCCGGTAGAGAAGGGCCTATCCCTCGTCAGAGTTCAATGTTGCGATGGTAGAAAAGTCCTCCAGAGTGGTCGTATCGCCCTCTACGCGGCCCTTGGTCGCCAACTCCCGTAAAAGTCGCCGCATGATTTTTCCGCTGCGTGTCTTCGGAAGGGCATCCGTAAAGCGGATGGACTTCGGCCTCGCGAGGGCCCCCACCTGTCCGGCGACGTGTTTTTTCAGTTCGGCCTCAAGCTCGCTATCCGGCACGACGCCTTGCCTGACGACGACAAAGGCGGCAATGGCCTCGCCTGTGATTTCATCAGGGAATCCTACGACGGCTGCCTCGGCGATCTTCGGGTGTGACACCAACGCCGATTCCACTTCGGCGCTTCCAAGTCGATGCCCCGAGACTTTGATGACATCATCGACGCGGCCGGTGATCCAGTAGTAACCGTCTTCGTCACGTCGAGCGCCGTCGCCTGTGAAATAGAAGCCCGGGAACTCCGACCAATACTGCTTCTTGTAGCGCTCCTCATCGCCGTAAATGCCGCGGAGCATACCCGGCCAGGGCTTGCGGATGACTAGCATCCCGCTTGCCGGGCCCTTCTGCAGGTCGCCCTCCTTGGTCATGATGGCCGGTTCGATTCCGAAGAGCGGCAACGTGGCCGAGCCGGGCTTGGCCGGTGTCGCGCCGGGCAGAGGCGAGATGAGAATGCCGCCGGTTTCCGTCTGCCACCAGGTGTCAACGATCGGACACCGGCCGCCGCCGATGTGGCTGCTGTACCATTCCCAGGCAGCAGGATTGATTGGTTCGCCGACGGTGCCGAGCAATTTGAGCGAAGACAGATTGTGCCGCTTCGGGAACTCGGCGCCCTGCCTCATGAACGCGCGAATCGCGGTCGGCGCGGTGTAGAACTTCGTGACCTTGTGCCGGGCGATGACGGCCCAAAAGCGATCCCACTCGGGATAATTCGGCGCGCCTTCATACATGACGGTGGTGACGCCGTTTTGTAGCGGGCCGTAAACGATGTAGCTGTGGCCGGTGACCCAGCCGATGTCGGCCGTACACCAGTAAACGTCGTCCGGCTTCAGATCGAAGATCATTTTCGTGGTATAGGCGATGTACACCATGTACCCGGCGGTGGTATGAAGAATGCCCTTGGGCTTGCCGGTGCTGCCGCTCGTGTAGAGCAGGAAGAGCATGTGCTCGGAATCAAGCTGCTCGGCCGGACAGTTGTCGGACGCATCCTTGACGACGTCTTCCCACCAGACGTCGCGGCCGGCCTTCATGGAGATATCGTTGTTGCATCGCTTACAAACGACGACCTTTTTCACGAGGTCGGTCATGGCGCAGGCTTCGTCGGTGTTGGCCTTGAGCGGAACGACCGAGCCGCGCCGCCAGCCGCCGTCGGCGGTGATGATGTAATGCGATTCCGCGTCGGCCAGACGATCGACGATCGCCTGAGCTGAGAACCCGCCGAAGATCACCGAATGCGGCGCGCCGATCCGGGCGCAGGCCAATAGCGCAATCGGCAGCTCGGGGATCATCGGCATGTAGATCGTCACCCGGTCGCCCTTCTTGACGCCGAGCGACTTGAGACCGTTGGCGAAACGGCTCACCTCTCGCAGCAACTCGCGGTATGTGTAGGTGCGCACTTCGCGGGGCTGGCCCTTTTCGTCGCACGGCTCGCCTTCCCAGAGAATCGCCGGGTGATCGCCGCGGCCACGCTCGATCTGCAGATCGAGGCAATTGTACGCGACGTTTGTTGTCCCCCCCACGAACCACTGCGAAAACGGCGGCTCCCACTTCAGGACGCGATCCCACTTCTTGAAGAAGTGCGAGGCGCCGGCCACTTCTTCCCAGAAGGCTTCGGGATCCTTGATGGATTGCTCGTACAGCCGGTGATACTCGTCCATGCTCTTGATGTGGGCCTGTTTGGCAAAGGCCTCGGGCGGCGGGTATTTCGCGGATTCGGGAGTTTTTGAGTCATTCACAGCTTGCGTCATGGTGTCGATCCTCCGGGATGTGCAGATGTGAGATCGCGCAGAAGTCTGGCAAACAAGCGGAATCTCCGATGAATATTACCCGGATCGAGGCGTTCTCGCAAAAGGATCGGGACGGCGAAACGGGTCGTGCCGAGGCGTCTTGAGCCAGCGCCGGTTAAGCGAATCGTCCCGCTATTCATGGTCTCAAGGCGACTCGCCGTGTAAGATGGCTCCCCATGAGCGGCGCCCAACCACTTGTGGACTACTATCGCTATTGTCCCGGGGAGGAGCAGATCAAGTTATCCAATGCGATCTGTCGCGGCCGCCGCCATGCGCATTACCCAAAGTGTCCGGGCTGTCAGTTCAACGACGATGAAAATCGGACGCCCTCGCCGTCCTCGCCCCAGAGCCGGGCGAAGTCTGTCGCCATCATCGAATCGCTCTTCAGGCCTCACGACATCCTCGGCATCCACCCGTTTCCGCTTTCTGATGACGCGGCGTGGCGCATCGGTCACGCCTGCGGACAGTACCTCCACGGTCGCCTGCGCGGATTCGACCGCGCCAACCCCAGCACTCGCTCGCTCGTCGTCGGCCGCGACAATCGCCCACACAGTGAAGAACTGGAGAAGTCGCTCATCGCCGGCATCCAGTCCACCGGCATCGACGTTGTGCGCATCGGCGTTGTCGATACGCCGCAGCTTTACTTCGCCGTGGTTCACTTCGGCGGCTGCGGCGGCATTCAGGTGACCGGCGGCCGGCACTCGGCCGATTACAACGGCTTCAAGATCTGCGCGGCCAAGGCCTTTCCCATCGCCTCGGAGACGGGCCTGTACAGCATTCGAGACATGGCCGTTCGCGTTCCGCCGCATCGCACGGGCGTCGATGCGCTGCTCACCTCGCTCGATCTGACCGGGCGCTATCGCGACTTCATCCTGCGCTCGGTGCCGAGCGCTCCGGCGCTTCCGCGGCCGCTGAAGATCGTGGTCGATGTCGGCGGCGGTGTGGGCGGGCACTGGTTCGACGAGACGCTCGGTCATCTTCAGGGCGTGACCACGGTCAAGCTGAACGAACCGCGCGACGGCGCGACGGCCGCGCCGAATGCGTACAGCGGCTCGGTCACTCCAGAATTGCGCAAGGCGGTCAAGGAACTTCACGCGGATTTCGGCCTGCGGTTTGACGGAGACGCGGATCGGTGCGAGGTCGTCGACGAACGAGGGCTGCCCGTGCCGCCGGATCTGCTGGCCGCGTTGATTGCCCGGCGATTTATTGAGCGCGAGCCGGGGGCCTGCGTGGTTTTCGACCATCGATTCAGTTCGGCGGCGGTCGAGGAGATTCAGCGGGCCGGCGGGGTTCTGGCGCGCGAGCGCGTCGGCCATGTCTTCATCAAGAAGACGATGACCGATCGTCAGGCGGTCTTCGGGGCCGACCTGTCCGGGCGGCACTTCTTCCGCGATGCCTCTTTCTGCGAGAACGCCCTTTTGGGGGCGGCTTGCGTCATCAATCTTCTCATCGAGTCGGGCCGAAAGCTCAGCGAGTTGATTCGGCCGCTGGCGAAGTATCGCACCTCGGGCGAGGTTCGCGTGCCGTGCGACGATCCCGAGCAGACAATGCGGACCATCGCGGCGGCTCATCAGGAGGCGGAGATTGAATACCTGGACGGCGTCACCGTTCGCTATCCCGATTGGTGGTTCAACCTTCGATCGCCGGAAGCGAACGGCGAATTGAATCTGACGATCGAGGCAAGAACGAAGAAGCTGGTCGACGAACGACTCGGCGAGCTTCAGCAGCAGATCGCGCCGCAGGCGTGACGTCATAGACAGATCAGCGAGCCGGTTTACACCTTTCGGCGAGCTTGCTATTTCTCCTCTGTTACCAAAAAGTCGCGGGCCTTTACGCGTGATATCATTATTCCGATGAACGACGGCCCCCTGCTGACGGTCGAGTTCGCGCTTTGCGCGATTGTCGTAGTGATGTTCTGCTGCGCGGTCTGGCTGCTTCTTCGGCGCTGGTCGCCGAGGGCCGTGGCTCTGCAGCCGTACTATCACCGTCTGTGCGAGATTGCTCCGGCGTCGCCGTGCCCCTGCCGCCGCGGTCGCAAGGCGAACCGTGCATATGCCGATTGTTGCCGTCCGCGCGATGTTGAGCGTCTGACATCGTACGCAACGGACTACGCCTGGCGAAAATGGTCGCACCGCTCGTACGGCGGCCGCCGACGCTCGCGATCGATGGGCGATCGCATGGCTGAGTACCCGCTTCGGCCGGTCGAATTGCCGGACTGGGTCATCGCGCCGAACGACTTTGCATTTCCGATTGCTCAAGCAGACGTTCAGGCATGGAACCCATTGGGCCGGCAAGGGCGGGTCGATCAAGATGATGAAACGACCGGCGGAATGCCCGACGGCGGCGGACAATTCGATCCTCCTTCTCCGATATAGCCTCCTCCTTCGATGAATCCACGTCCTCGCGTTTGACATTTCCTCTTACCGCCGCCCACGCAAAAACCTGAGCACTTTCGCGCGAGTCGGAATTGATCTGTACCCGTCCTATTCCATAATCAGAATCGCCTCCTCGCATGCTGGGTAGCGTTCGGTGGCGGGGGTTTGTTCGTAGCCGGTGATCTGGAAGCCGCATTTTTCGAGGACGCGGAGCGAGGCGGCGTTTGATTTCGCGATTCGGGCGTGGAGCGGCCGAGTCGTGACCTGCTCGAGCAGCAGGGCCATGGCCCGGGACGCGATGCCGCGGCCCCAGTGAGGCCGGGCGAGCCAGTAGCCGACGAACTTTTTCTCCTCGATGTTGAAACACGAGACATAGCCGACCATCTCGCCGTCGGCGAGGATCGCCTTCGCGACGACGGAGGGGTCGTTGATGATTTTCGTCCAGTGTGCGTGAAACGCCTCGACGTCGCGCGGATTGGCCACGGCCATGTGATTCGACTCGGGATCGAGCTGGTGCTCGCAGAGGGCGGGCAGGTCGGCGGGCTCGACATTTCGCAGGCAAACGGAATCGCACCGGGAATTGGAGTGGTTCTGAGACATGCTGAAATCATACCCTTCGGGAGGATGTTGCGTCGCGGCTTCCGGGGGTTTCGGGGGCCTGGATTGAGTGCAAATTCGAAGGTGACATAAGGTGACACAAGCCTCGCGGGGATTGTGCCAACACATGTGGCGGGCACGAGTTGGGGCGATGCACGTTTTAGGTGGTTTCCTGGTGGAAACGTCAAAACGCCAAAAAGTCAAAACGTCAAAACTTTGGGCAGCGAGTGTGCGTGGGTTCATTCCGGAGGGCTCGTGTGTCATGCGTCCGTCAGGGGCGCGGGACGCGCGTAAGTCGTGCAGAATCGAAGGTGACAATAGGCGAAAAAAGTTTTGGCGGACGCTTGCAACTCGCGTGGCGGGCATGTGTTGCGGTGGTTCGAAAATCGGGGGGTTTTTGGTGATTCGGCTCTGAGACACCAGATCCAGGGGCCGGTGGGCCGGATCGGTTTCCTCAGGATTCCCTATTGCTTGGCTGCTGGACATTGCCGAACTCGTTTCCATTCATGCACACTTGCTCCGCGCTCGCGCCGATGGGGCGCGTCTCTTGAGCTCGGGTACGTTCGCGGCGGGGGAGTGATGCGACCCCGTTGGGGTCGAGGTTTCTAGATGGGCTTCGTGTACAGCGGCGTTGCCACTGCCTACTAACTTTCAGCCCTTCGGGCTGTGGAACCGTCGTACCCATTGGCGATGTCGGTGCCTGTCGCCTTTGAGGCGTTCGGGCTGTTCAGCAGTCGGACACATCCGTGTTGCCGGTGCCGTTTCCGGCGTTGAGTGATTTTCATCGCATTTAGTTGTGTCACTTCGGCGGGCTAATGGTCTGATAACCACGTCTCATCTCTTTGGAGCGGGGTTTTTCGAGCGGAGTGGTCGAGCGGGTCTTTAATTCGGTCGGGTAAGGGCCGATACTGTGTGACAGCTATCCTGCCTGCGGGGGTGGGTGGACCGCTGCGAGCCGCGTTCGTTTAACAAGAGGGATATCGACATGCTCCAATTCCTGGCGCTTTGCATCATCGCCGCGCTTCCGCAAATCAGCACGACCACCGCACCGGCCAGCCAGCCGGCCGACGCGAGCGCTGACGAGAAGCCGAAGTTTATGACTTCCGAGACCTTCGCCGGATTGTCGCTGCGCTGTATCGGCCCGGCGATGATGTCCGGCCGTGTCGGCGACTTCGCGGTGGACCCGAACAATCGGGCGCGCTATTTCGTGGCGGTCTGTTCCGGCGGCGTTTGGAAAACGGACAACGCGGGCAACACCTACGAGCCGGTGTTCGACAAGGAGGGGTCGTACTCGATCGGCTGCCTGGCGATGGACCCGAACAACCCGAACGTGGTATGGGTCGGCTCCGGCGAGAACAACAGCCAGCGCAGCGTGTCGTTCGGCGACGGCGTTTATCGCACGCGCGACGGGGGCAAGTCGTGGGAGAACCTCGGCCTCAAGGAGTCCGAGCACATCGGCAAGATCATCATCGACCCGCGCGACAGCAATGTGGTGTATGTCGCGGCGCAGGGGCCGCTATGGCGAAGCGGCGGCGAGCGCGGGCTCTACAAGACAATCGACGGCGGAAAGACCTGGGAGCGCGTTCTGCACATCAGCGACGATACGGGCGTGAACGAGGTCCACTTCGATCCGCGGGACCCCGACGTGCTGTATGCCTCGGCCTATCAGCGCCGGCGACACGTGTGGACGCTGGTGAACGGCGGGCCGGAGTCCGGCATCCACAAGTCGACCGACGCGGGCAAGACCTGGCGGAAGATCACCAGCGGCATCCCGGCGGGCGACAAGGGCCGCATCGGCGTGGCGGTGAGCCCGGCGAACCCGGACATCGTTTATGCGATCATCGAGGCGCAGGACAAGGAGGGCGGCTTCTTTCGCTCGACCGATCGCGGCGAGACGTGGGCGAAGATGTGCGACTACAACGCCAGCAGCCCGCAGTATTATCACGAACTGGTCTGTGACCCGAAGAACGCGGACCGCGTTTACTCGCTCGACACCTTCATGCAGGTGACGAACGACGGGGGCAAGACGTTCTCCCGTGTGCCGAACAAGAATCGCCACGTTGACGATCACGCGCTTTACATTGACCCGAACGACACGAACTACCTGCTCGTCGGCTGCGACGGCGGCATCTACGAGAGCTTCGACCGCGCCGCCAACTGGACGCACAAGGGGAACCTGCCGATCACGCAGTTCTATCGCGTGGCCGTCGATAACGGCGCGCCGTTTTATTACGTCTATGGCGGGACGCAGGACAACAATACGCTCGGCGGCCCTTCGAGGACGAAGAGCCCGGCAGGGATCGCCAATGAGGAATGGTTCAGCACGGTGGGGGGCGACGGCTTTGAGCCGGCGATTGACCCGGAAGACCCCAACATTGTCTATAGCCAGTGGCAGCACGGCGGATTGGTGCGCCACGATCGGCGGAGCGGAGAGATTGTCGACATCAAGCCGCGCGAGGCGCCGGGCGAAGACCCGCTGAAGTGGAACTGGGACAGCCCGCTGATCATCAGCCCCCACAATCGCAAGCGGCTGTACTTTGCGGCGCAGAAGGTGTTCCGCTCCGACGATCAGGGCGATAGCTGGACCTGCATCAGCGACGACCTGACGCGCAAGCTGGATCGGCGCAAGCTCAAGGTGTTCGGCAAGGTGCAGAGCGTCGATGCGGTGGCGCTGCATCGGTCGACGTCGATCTACGGCAACTGCGTAGCGATGACTGAGTCGCCGCTGGTCGAGGACCTGATCTACGTCGGGACGGACGACGGACTGGTGCAGGTGACCGAGGACGCGGGCAAGAACTGGCGAAAGATTTCCGTGTTCCCGACGATTCCGGATGTCACTTATGTCAGTTGCCTGATCGCCTCGCGACACGGCGAGGACACGGTTTATGCGTCCTTTGACAATCACAAGAACGGCGACTTCAAGCCGTATGCCTTGCGGAGCGCCGATCGCGGTCAGACGTGGGAGTCGATCGTCGGCGATCTGCCGGAACGCGAGATCGTTTACAGCATCGCGGAGGACCACGAGAAGCCCGATCTGCTGTTCGCGGGCACGGAGTTCGGTGTGTACTTCACGGTCGACGGCGGGGCGCACTGGATCAAACTGACGGGCGGGATGCCCACGATTGCGGTGCGAGACATCGACATTCAGCGGCGCGAGAATGATCTGGTGCTGGCGACCTTCGGGCGGGGCTTCTATATCCTCGATGACTATGCCGCGCTGCGGCAGGCGGACGAGAAGCTGTTCGAATCGGACGCGGTGCTGTTTCCGGCGAAGGATGCGCTGCGCTACATCGAGACGAGCCGGTTCTCGGGTCGCAGCGGTCGCGGCTGGATGGGCACCTCGTATTACACCGCACCGAATCCGCCGTTCGGCGCGACGTTTTCTTTTTACCTCAAGGAGAAGCTGACGACGCGCAAGGAGCGGCGCAAGGAGGCGGAGAAGAAGGCCATCGAGGCCGGCGAGTCGCCGCGCGTTCCGCCGATTGAGGAGCTTCGCGCCGAGGACACCGAGCGCGAGCCGCAGGTGATGCTCACGGTGAAGAATTCGGAGGGCCAGACGGTTGCACGCGTGGCAGGGTCCCGAGACAAGGGCATCCATCGTGCGACGTGGAACCTGCGCTATCCTTCGACGACGCCGACTGTTCTTCGCTCCACCGAGGAGCGGGCCGACTGGGACGTCGATCCGGTCGGCTACCTGGCGACGCCGGGCGAATACACGGTGACGCTGGCGAAGGAAGTTGACGGCGCTTGGACCGAAATGGCTGAGCCGCAGACCTTCAAGGTCACGCCGCTGGACATTGCCACGTTTGCCGCGAAGGACCGCGACGAGGTGCTGGCCTTCCAGGCGAAGTCGGCTCGACTGCATCGCGCGGTGACCGGTGCGCAGCGCATCGCCGGAGAGGCCGAGACGCGCATCGCCCATTTGCGAAAGGCGCTAATCGACACGCCGAACGCCGATCCGGCGGCGGTGGCCGATCTCGATTCGATCCAGAAGCGGCTGACCGATCTACTCACGAAGCTGAACGGCGACTCGACGCTGGGCAGCCGCGAGGAACCGACACCGCCGTCGATCAGCGACCGTGTCTCGACGCTTGTCTATGGCCAGTGGTTTGTCACCAGCCCGCCGACGAAGACGCAGCTCGACGCGTATCGCTATGCCGGTGAGGAATTTGCGCCGGTGCTGGCGGGTCTGCGAGTGCTCATCGAAGACGACCTCGCGGGCATTGAGGCGAAGCTGGAAGCGGCGGGCGCGCCGTGGACGCCGGGTCGCATTCCCGATTGGAAGATGGAGTAAGTCACTTTCGATCAGGTTCGCGCTACCAGATGCCGGGGATGAGACGGAAGCGGACTCGCTCGGCGTACTGCGCGTATCCGTCGAGATGCTCCTTGAGATAGCGGTCTTCGATGAGCAGGCGGCGGAATAGAAGCATGCTCAGGGGGATCAGCGCGAGCATGGACCACCACGAACCGAGGGCAATGCTCATCCCCGGCGAACCGAGCAGGGTTCCCAGATATCCGGGATGTCGAATGAGTCGATAGGGGCCGTCGGTGATGAGATGATGGCCGCGTTCTGATTGAATGCGCACGACCGGCGAGAAGAAGCGATTGACGCGCATGGCCCAGCCGGAGATGAGCATGCCCGTGCAGCAGATCATCACGCCCAACGCCTGAAGCCACGGTGGAAACTCTCCTGACCAGTTAAAGCGTCCCGCGTCGAGCCCCGCGACGATCAATTGTGCCAGCATGAACGGCATAGCGCGCCAGCGCAGCATTCGGTCGACGCCGCCGGGGCCGGGGCGCTTTCGTTCTTTCATCAAGTCTGCATCGATGCCGCCCATGCCGAGCGACATGGTGAGCGTGAGTACGGCGAGCGTGATCCAGAAGAAGGGAAGATCGATTCGCCCGGCGGATATGAAGAGGATCAGCCCGAAGATTGTCGGGAACAGCAGTATCCAGAGCCGCTTCACGCTTATTCCTTCGGGGCGATGGACGGCGGAAGGGTCGCTGCCGCCGGGCCGGTCTGCGGGTCAAAGAAGTTCACGATGAGACTATAGAAGTATTTGCGAGCGAATGGCGCGAAGCCGACGTGACCTCCGCCGGCAAGGACGATCGCTGCGACGTTGGGATTCGGTGTTCGCAGGATGAGCTCCGCGACGTCGTTGGCGTTGGCGAGCGGATCATCGGCGGCATGGACGATGACGACCGGGACCGGCGTGCGCGTCAGCTTGCCGTTGTCTGGAAGGTCGCGGAAGGGCAGCATGCGAAAGAAGTCCATCGTGTCGTCGGGGGCTTCGGGATAGCTCATCTCCGATCGGGCGAATTCGCAATCGATCAGCTCGCGCAGGCTTCTGGGCGAATCGCCGGGCTTGAATACGTGCGTCTTTTCGTGATTTTTTTGGCGGAAGCGGTTCTCCACCGTGCCTTGTAGGGAGCAGAACACGGGGTGCACGAGCATCTGCTGCGGCTTCTTCAGACTCTCGATCACTTCCTCAAAGCGCAGCACCGGCGAGAACACCATGACGCCCGCTTCAAAGTGCTGCCTGGCAGAGACGGGTCGCAAGTGCGGCGCCATTTTCGCGGAAATACTCGGGTCGTTTTCGAGGCGACTGTCGAACCATGCCGTGATCAGGGCTTGATTGGCGCCCCAGCAGAAGCCGACGAGGCCGATACGCTGCACGTGGGGCTTCGTCTGGAGCCACTCGGAGACGACCAGAAGATCGCCTGACTCCAGCGCGCCAAAGGTATAGTACACATCGGGGTATCGGTTTTCCGTGTCTCCATTGCCGCGCATTTCGAGAGCCAGCGCATGAATGCCGGATGCGACGAGGCCCGCGGCCAGGTCGCGCGTGCGGGAGATGTCGTTGTGGCCGAAGATGCCGGGGAGGATGACGACGCAGTTTGTGTCGATCGGCTTGCCGTCCTTCATTGCGAAACCGAGACGCCCGGAAAGCGAGAGCTTGTCGTTGATCGGAATCCACACCTGCTCAAAGCCGGGCCAGGGCGGCGTGGAATGGCCCGCGACGAAGTTGTCGCCGGTTGCCTGGGCGGAGTTGGACATGCCGTCGAAATTATGAATGAGGCTGTCCATCTGCTCGAAGCGGTAGCCGTAGCGACCGAGGACGTCGATCGGCATTCCGTCGGAATCGAGAAGGTCTTCGGTGAGGATCGCGGTGTCTTTGCCCGACGGGAGGAGATGTTTGAATTGTCGATTCGCTTCACGGAGCCAGGGTCGGGCGGTCAGCGAACGGGGCTCCGAATGGTCGGTGGACTTCAGGCGCGTCACGTCGCCGGTTTGAAGCGGATGGGAGTGCTCGTTGAAGCAGCCGGGCGCGGAGAGGCACAGCAGCACCGCGAGGTGGAGAGTACGTCTTGTCGTTTTGGCGATGCCGTCGGCGAACACGCGTCAGTGCCCTCGGGGTCCGGGAAAGGGTTTTCCGGTCAGATACAGGTCCGTGTCAACCGCAAAGCTGGCGACGAAGCGATCCCAGTCCGCCTCGCTGCGCAGGTAGATCATCTCGTCGAAGTCGTTTCGGTGCAGCCAGGTCATGGCCAACGCCCGATCGTCGACGCGGGTGCGCCACCACTCGGCGAACGATCGCCATTGCTCCGCCGTCAGATTCTTCGTCGCAAGCTCCGACTGATAGGGTCCGCCGAGCACGGTTGACATGAAATATGCGACGGGTTGAACGAGGTGGCCGGCCTGCGATGACAATTCGACATCTGTGGAGCCGGCGGCGGAGAATAACATTTCGGCGGCACCGGAGTGGCCGGCCTCGACCATGGAGGCCGCGTCGATCAATGTCGGCGGCGACCAGATCGCGTCGGCCTTTTGAGCGGACACATCGGTGAATCGGATGCGCGCCGCGCCGCAGCCGCTCGTGACCATGTAGAAGCGCAGCGCCGGATCGTCGAGACGGCGCGTGAAGGTGAAGCGCAGTTTCCAGACGCCCTGCTCGTCGGCCGAGAGGATCGTCGTGTCGAACAAATCTCCCGGCACGACCTGGCCGGGCTCGAAAAGTTCTTTTCCGCGAAAGGCCTCCAGCAGGAATCGTCCGAGCAGGCGCGAAAAGTAGGGCTGGCCCTCGATGGCGAGCGTAAAGCTGTGGGCGTCCTGTTGCTCGATCGTTGTGCGCAGGGTCGGGACGAGCGACTCGGGGAGATAATCGCGGCCCATTGAAAACGGCCGCGGGGCGTAGGTGAGGGCGTGGAGGTTCACTTCGTCGAACCACGGGCCCAGTCGCGCCGTCAGGTTCGGCTTGCAGTAGACATTCACGAACGGCAGGTTGATGAAGAAGACGTCCGTCGTCGATTGATCCGGCGGATCGACCATGACCCAGTTCGGCGTGTATTTCTCCGCGGCGTCGGTCCCGAACCATTGCAGGCGATTCACGCCCGCCATGAATCCCATGCTCGCGGCGTAGAAGAAGGTGAGTCCGACGGCGGTGCGGGCGATGCGGCGCGATTGCGTTCGGATGGCCGCCGAGGTTCCAACCGCTGCCGCCAGGGCGAAGCCGACGGCGCTCATGTAGCCTGAGTGCGGCGTGGCGATCACCGCGGCGACGGGCACGATGAACAGGGCGATCCAGAGCGGCCAGATCCACCAGCCGCGCGCATTTCTCGATGCGAGAAAATAAAACACCGCCAATCCGCCGACGATTACCAGCATCAGCGCGCAGTCGCCCGGCGCCTCGGTCCAGGGGTTGAATCGCCCCGTCGGGCCGACGGTCATGGGGGCGAGCCAGACGCTGGCGCAGATGTAGTGGAGAAACTTGGCGACGAGCCACGGCAGATACTCGCCCCAGTCGCCGGCGGGCCTGCGGCAATAGACCTCGGGCAATGGGTGAATGCCGAGTCCTTGTCGCCACAACATGAACGCGCAGCCGACAGCGAAGCATGCGGCGTAGAACCAACGCCGCGCCCACGCGTGACGCAGACCGCCGAAGGCCAGATCGAATGACACGAATATCGCGGGCATGAGGATGGCGTTTTCGCGCGTGAAGATCGCCAGCAGCCACAGCAACATGACCGCAACCAGCGGGCCCTTGCGAAGCGGCGCGGGATTGACCGGCGACGTCAGACTCTGAGAGTCGGGGGCGATCGTCAGCCCGGAAGCGCGGATGTAGCAGAGCAATGTGCCCAGGAGCAGCGCCGTTTGTATGACGACATTCTGCGAGGAGGGCCACGCGACTGTCACGACCGTGTGCGGATAGACGACGAAGAGCAGTGCCCCGACGAGGCTCCACGTCTGGTTGCGCGTGAGCAGCCACGCCAGCCGCCAGATGAGCAGGGCGGAGACGAAGTGCAGGGCGATGCTGAAGGCGTGAAGCGCCGTGGGGTCGCCCTTGCCGACGATGACGTACAGCGTCTTCATGCAGATGATGAAGAACGGGCGCAGGTAATCCCAGCGGACATCCTGCGTCTGCCACCACGCGTGGATGAAATCGCCCGGCGCGATGATCAGGGTCTTGAGTAGTTCGCCGAACGACCATCCGTGCTCGCGCAGACCCTTCTGGTGCCAGTAGTCGTCGAGGATCGTTCCGTCGAACAGTGAGAAGCCGTGCAGGATGGCGGTGACGATCGCCAGCGTGAGCGTGCCGCGAATGAGATACCACGCGCCGGCGGCCGGCGCGTCGGCATCGGTCGGCGGGTTTGGTGCGGGACGCGGCAATTGGGTGGTCATTTTCGGGGACTTGGCCTTCTGTCAGCGGCGAGATCAGGCGCGTGCGGCAATATAGTGAACCGGCAGGGCTCCGGCAACTTTGCATCGCGGCGAGGCTTCGTCAAACGGCCGAGCGCGAGGGCGCGGCGCTTAAGGTCGCACTGTCTTCCTGCCTTGTGATGCGTGTATCGCTGATACCGGCGACGTAGGTTTCGTATGCGCTCCAGAGCATGTCGGCGTCTTCCAGCTTCGCCTGCCAGCCCAGCGTGTCGCGCGCCTTCGTCGTATCTAGGACGTAGTCGATGTCGGCGATGCGAAACTGCTCCGGGGCGAGCGGCGAGACGCGAAACGCGTGCAAGGTCCACAGTGCCGCCCGGGCGGCAGCTCTTGGAAGCGAGACGAGCCGCGAGTCCGAACCCGCAAGGCGGATGACGTGGGTCAGGAGTTCTCGCACGCTCGGCGGATGGGCCGATCCGAGGTTGAATGTTTCGTTCATCGGCCGGCGCACCGCCGCGATACAGGCCGCCGCCACGTCTGCGACTGAGACCATCTGATAGCGATGATCGCCGTCGCCAAGGATCGGCACGGTTTGGCCCGCGCGGATGCGGTCGAAGAGCTTCTGCAAAACGCCGAGCCGGCCCGGGCCGACGATGAGGCGCGGTCGAAGGATGGTGACGCACATGGCGCGGGCGCGAGCGGATTCGCAGATGCGCTCGGACTCGACTTTGCTCCAGCCATAGGGCCCGATCGGGCTGGGTCGATCGGTCTCAACGAAAGGCGCACCGCGCGGCTCGCCGTAGACCATGTCGCTGGAGAGAAAGACGAGGTGACGGACGCCTGCGGACGCGGCGGCCTCGACGATGTTGCGCGTCGTCTCAATGTTTGCCGAGAAGAATTTGCGCCGGCCCCATCGCGGCAGACCGCTGTGATGCTGAAGGGCGGCGGTGTGAATGACGACGTCGGCGCCGGTAACGGCATTTCGGCACGCCGAAGGATCGAGCAGGTCGCCGCGGACATGATCGAAGCCCGCACGCGGGACATCTACGATGTCGAGACCGCGCACGGCCTCCTTCGCGTCGAGCAACTGCCGGACGAGTTCACGCCCGACAAGACCAGATGAACCGGTGACAAGGATCATGACATTTACAAGTGTTGCCGTTTTCGGCTGCCTATCCGCGCCTCGCCCCGCAACAAGTTCGGAAGCGACGTGAGAAGCCTTATTCTCAGGCTCGGCGACCGGCTTCGCAAGCAGTCAGCGATGGGCATCCATCCCGATGAGACGCTTTTTGTCGAGCTTGTTTTCAAGGATTTTGGCACTTTCAAATCTCAATGTGCGGATTTCCCTTTTAGCGGCATTGAGTCAGAATCCGAATGGGGGACCGGCAATTTGGGCTATGTTATGGAACTCGCAACGAACGACGTACAAAGCCCGACGGACGATATCAGAATTCTTCGGATTGCAACGAGGACGCCGACTCCGCTTGAAACACCGGCCGACCTCCTCGCGGCGTCGTCTCATCGCCCATGGCCGCTGCCGAGTCGAGCGTGGATCATGTCGCAAGTATGGCACGATCTCGCGTTTTTTCACTGGCCGGTCGACATTGATGCATTGTGTCTACACGTTCGCGAGCCGCTTGAAATTGACCTGTATGAGAATGAGGCCTGGATAGGAGTTGTCCCGTTCTGGATGAGCGGAATTCGGCTGCGCGGGATGCCTCCGCTGCCGTTTGTATCGCGCTTCGCGGAGTTGAACATCAGAACTTACGTGCGGTATCGCGGACGCCCCGGCGTACTTTTTCTTACGTTAGATGCGCCTTACGCAATGATGAATTGCATTGCCCGATGCTGGTTTCATCTGCCGTATCGGAAAGCTCGCATGTCGGTTCATAGGACAGCGAATGGATTCTCATTCACGTCTGAGCGCGTCGAACACGGTCACCCAGACGCTGACTTTGCGGCTGAGTACTCGCCTTGTGGTCCGGCCGTCAACGCTCGCCCGGGATCGCTGGATCATTGGCTCACGGAGCGATACTGCCTCTTCGCTCCTCACGGCAACGGCGCACTTATGACGGCTGACATAACACATCGTCCGTGGCCGCTTCAAACGGCCTGCGCGACGATTCACGCGAACACGATGACGCAGGGGTTAGGCATTCGCCTGCCGGATGTGCCCCCTTTGGTTCACTTCTCGAAGCGTATTCGCGCTCTCATATGGCGACCGCGTTCGTGCGCTTGAGTATCGCGGTGAAGGATGTTTCGCTTGATGAAAGGGGGTTACTTGGTTGCCACGACGTTCGCGGTGACGACGGCGTCCTGCTCCGGTGTCTGCGGCACCGGTCGCGAGGCGTGGTACTGACCCCAGAACGTGAGGCCTGCGACGTAGAGGTATCCGACGGTGAAGAGGCACATGAAGAACAGGCCGACCCACATCTTCTGATAGACGGTGTAGGCCACGCAGGCGGACATGTAGAGGCCCATGGCCAGTTCGCACCATGCCTGGATGCGCTTGGCGTCGAGGCGCTGCTTGCCGCTTTGCTTCAGCCACGCGTTGCCACTCTGGCCGGCGACGCCGAACTTCGGCGTGCGGACGAACTCGCCCGACTTGCCGAAGAAGCCCTCAAACGCCGCCCGGGCATTGTTCAAAGCCACGCCGACGCCGAGACTCATCAGGAACGGCAGGTACTTGAGGCTCTCGCCCCAGGTGCGGAAGACCTCGCGCTGGCTGGCGACGTAGAAGGTGCTGGCCGAGCAAGTGGCGATGAGCACCAGCGAGATATCGAAGACGAGCCGCATGAGCTCGTTATCCGCGAAAACGTGAGTCTTGAAATAAAGGGCCGGGAGAAGCGACAGCGTCAGCAGGAGAATGAGGAAATAGCTGACCCAGCTCGTCAGATGGAAGAACGCCTCGACCTTGATCCGCCAGGGCAGGCGCGATTTCAAGATGCTCGGCAGGAGCTTGCGACAAGTCTGCGCCCCGCCCTTGGCCCAACGGTGCTGCTGGCTCTTGAAGGCGTTCATCTCCGGCGGCAATTCCGCTGGGGTGGTGATCTCGGGCAGATAGAGAAACTTCCACCCCTTCATCTGAGCCCGATAGGAGAGGTCGAGGTCTTCGGTCAGCGTGTCATGCTGCCAGCCGCCGGCCTCTTCGATGCAGGTTTTCCGCCACATGCCCGCGGTGCCGTTGAAACTCATGAAACGCCCGGAGCGGTTTCGCGCGGCGTGTTCGATGACAAAATGGCCGTCGAGAAAGATCGCCTGGCTCTTGGTGAGAAGGGACTGGTCCCGATTGAGATGTTCCCATCGGGCCTGCACCATGCCGATTTTGGAATCGACAAAGTAGTCGATCAGGTGATCGAGCACGTCGTGCGGCGGGAGAAAATCGGCATCAAAGATGAGGACGAACTCGCCTGTTGCGACCTTGAGACCCTCGGCCAGTGCGCCGGCTTTGAAACCGGTTCGGTCGCTTCTGTGAAGAAACACGACGTTGTGGCCGGCGGCGCGCATGCGGTCGCAGGTCGATCGGGCGATCTCCACCGTCTCGTCGGTCGAGTCGTCGAGCACCTGGATTTCGAGCCGGTCCCGGGGGTACTCGATCCGGCAGGCGGCCTCGATGACCCGTTGGGCGACGAACTGCTCATTGAACATGGGCAGTTGGATGGTGACGCGCGGCCTTTGAAGGAAGCAGGCGGTCTGCCGCGGCGTATTCCGGCTGTACTTGTAGTAAAGATAGACCAGGCAATAGCGATGAACGCCGTACACCGCGAGCGTCAGGCAGATGCACAGGTGCATGATCAACAGGATTTGGTACGGAAGCGAGGTATCGCCCATGAATGCTTTGCTCGATGTAGGCGGTATTCAGTCAGAGTGGGCCGCGGAGCCAGTGGCCATGTCGGTATCTCTAAGCAACTGGGGATTTTAGGTGCACGGTGCCGGTCATGTCAAAGTTGCTGCGGGGGGGCCACTAATAAGGCACGATCCCCGGGCTTAGTACGGTATCTGGGAATTGGGGCCGCAAGTGCGACTATTTCCACGGCTGCGGCGAATGCGATTTCGCGGGTGTTTCGGGGAGTTCGGATTGATCCCCTGCCGGGGCGAATTGTGGCCGGTGGTCGTGCGGCTGCCCGGTTATGATTCGCCGCAGCCTTATGGATTTACCGGAGTCGTCATGCTTGTTTATCTCGTTCGCCATGCCGAGTCGCTGACCAACGCCCGAAAGAGCAAGAGCCTTAACCCGGCGTTGACGCCGCTTGGATTTCAGCAGGTCGAACGTCTGGTGCGCCGACTGTCCGCCGCAAATCTCGCAGCCGTTTACAGCAGCCCGTTCGAGCGGTGCCTGGCGACGGCGCTGCCGATCGCGGCCGCCGGAAATATTCGAGTGAGACTCCGTCCCGAATTGCACGAGTGTTACCACTTGCCACACGGACAGCGCGTCGAAAGTGAACTCGGCGAACTCGACGATATTCTGAAGAACCATTCGTCGCTGGAACTCTGCCCGGATTACGACGGCCAATGGGTCTGGCCGGCACACGATGAGTCGTCGGACGAGCTGGACGGAAGGATGCGCTCACTCGCCGATCATCTCAAGGCCCGGTGGGGGGAAAGCGATGCGGCGGTTGTCCTCATCAGTCATGGCAGCCCGTCGTCCCGACTGGTGCATGGCTGGCTGGCCGAGGGGACGTGCCCGAGTTTTCGCTATGTCATCGATAACGCGACGATCTCCGCGCTGCGCTTTTATAACGGCGTCAGCACGCTCGCCTGCCTGAACGAGGCTTCCCATCTGGTTGGGCTGTCGGCCCCGGAAATCGCCAATTACAATGCCGACGGATCGATCAAGCCGCGACGGCCGCCCATGGTCTAGCGAACCTTTCCCGGCTTATTCGAACCGACTAGGATGATGTCTCGGTACTTTTCAGGTCAACAAAAATCGAGACCCCGATGACGCCCCCGGAAGTAGAAATTGGTTCCTTCAAGATCGGTCGCGGCCAGCCACTTGCCCTGTTGGCCGGGCCCTGCATCATCGAATCGACCGAACACTGCCTGATGGTCGCCGACAAGGTGGCCGGCATCTGCAAGAAACTCGGCATCCACTACGTCTTCAAGTGCAGCTTCGACAAGGCCAATCGCACCAGCGCCAGCGGCTTTCGCGGACCGGGCATCGAAGAGGGCCTGCGCACGCTGGATGAGGTGAAGAAGCGAATCGGCGTGCCGATTGTCACAGACATTCACACCGCGGATCAGGCAGCGCCGGCTGCCGAGGTGGCGGACATCCTTCAGATCCCCGCGTTCCTTTGTCGGCAGACCGACCTCATCGTCTCCGCCGCGCGAACGCACCGGGCCGTGAATATCAAGAAGGGCCAATTCATGGCCCCGGACCAGATGGGGCAGGCTGCGGCCAAGGTCCGCGGCGAGGGGAACGATCGCGTTTTGCTCACCGACCGGGGCACGTTCTTCGGTTATGGCCGATTGGTGAATGATTTCACCTGCATCCCGATCATGCAGGCCTTTGCCCCTGTCATCTTTGACGCGACGCACAGTTGCCAGATTCCCGGCGGACAGGGGCATCAATCCGGCGGTCTGCGACAGTACGTGCCGCTTCTCGCCAAGACCTCGATGGCCGCGGGCGCCGATGCGCTTTTTCTTGAAGTGCATGACCGGCCGGAAGACGCGAAGTCCGACCCGGCGACGGTCTATCCGCTCGATGAGTTGGAGGCCCTGCTCGCCGCGTGTCTTCGCGTCAGATATGCGATCGCCGACGGCGCGCATCGATAGCCCGCCGCTCGGCCCAACCGGCGATATCAGATCAAAGCTAAAGGATCAGATTGATTCTCAGTCGAATTCAGCGTGGCGAGGGCCATCTGACGGGCCGCCGGGCTTCTTCGAGCGATAGCAGTCGCGGCAGTAGACCGGCCGTCCCTCTTTGGGCTGGAAGGGGACTTCCGTCTCGACGCCGCATTCCGAGCATGTGGCCTTGAACAGCTCGCGAGGACCGGAGCGCATGCCGCCGCCTCCGCCGCCGAAACCGCCTCGACCTCCGCCACCGCCGCCGCCGCCACGAGGGCCGTTCGCGCCGCCGCCCATCTTCTTCCGCTTGTCCCGACAAGGCCGGCAGCGCTTGGGCTCATTGGTGAACCCGCGCTCGGCGTATCGGGCCTGATCGTCGGCCGAGTGGATGAACTCGCCTTCACAATCGACACAGATCAGGGTCTTGTCAGTGTATTCCATGGGTTTGGCCTCAGGCTAAGAGCGGCTGCCGCGAAAATATCTCAGGGAATCCGTCGGCCGAGCGGCCGGGTCATTAGGAAAGGATGCTCCGAGGAAGGATCGCCTGCATAGCCCTCTAACTGGAGAATAATGGAAAACGAGCCGGTCCAAAATGTCAAGTGCAAGTTTTGGGGGTGGGTGACCGCTGAAACAAGGGGTTTTTCACGGGCGAAGGACCGAGGATTTCCACTCTTCGGGAATGTCTTTGGAGTAGAAATACTCGAGCATGGCGGGCTGATCGAGATCGGAGATTTCGTAGAGGATGAGGTCGTCAATCCGACGGTAATGCATGTAGAGACTGCAATCGGCCGGGGACCTTTGTTTGCCGTCGTAGGTGGCCTCGTCAATAAACACGACCACTTTATGACCACGCACGTCGGCAAGGAGATAGGCCGTCTTAGGAGAGATGGCCACGCCGTAGGACCAGCCTAGGGCCTTGATGTCCGGCGGCAGGCCGGCGAGCAAGAGCCCCCGGCCGAAGCGGTTGTAGGTCGTCAGGAAGAACTGCTTGTCCGTCTTGCAGACCCACTTGGGCGTGAAGCCCGAGGCGACTGTCTCGTCATAGACCCCTTTTAAGTCGCGCGATTGGGGGCCGACCGGCGGCGCACCCGACGATCGGGCCACCGGAGTCTGGCCGCCGATGTCCGGCTGGTAGAGCCAATACCACGAACCGGCTCCGGCCATGAGCAGGACCGCGGCGGCGAGCGACGCGTACTTCGCCATCGGCGACCAGTCGCGACGCGGCGCTTTGGGCGCTTTCTTCGCCTTCTTCGCAGGCGCGGCGGTCTGGTTCTCGCCCAGTGCCCGACGCAGAACCTCGTCGGCGGAAGGGGCGGCGAACCGGCGTTTGAGCGATTCATCGATGCGTGCCTGCTTGGCGACCTCGTTGCGAAGGTAGGCGTTGGACGCGAGCGCGCGGTCGAACTGCGCCTGCTGCTCCGGCGTCAGCAGGCCGTCGGCATGGGCGTTGACCCATTTCGCGATCTGTTTCTTTTTGTCCTGCTCGCTCATGCTTCCTCACTCGTTGCACGAGGCATGCCGTCGGGATTGGCTGCGGTCGTTCCTGGTCGGCTGACCTTACCCAAGCTGGCCCGGAGCAATTGACGACTGCGATGAACGTGGCTCATCGCCGTGCCCTCGGGGATTCCCAGTATTCCTGAGATTTCCCGGTATTCCATTTGTTCGACCGTCCGCAGCAGCAGACATGCCCGAGCGGCCGGGGTCAATTCGCCCAGTGCCTGGACCACGCGATCGTCAAAATCTCCCTGGTCGGGCGCAAGCTCACCGCGCTGCGCGCTTTCGAGCCGCTGCCGGTCGGCGGCCGGGTCGCTCGCATTGGGCTGGTTCTTGGAACTGCCGATCGGCGATTGAACCTCGCCGTCGGAATCCAGGGGGCTTGTGCGCCGGCGGTTTTCCTTCCTCATGCTGTTCAATGCGACGTGACGCACGATTTGACCCATCCAGGCCGGGAAGCTGGTGCCGTCCTGAAACTGGGAAAACTTTTCGAGACCGATGATCGCCGCTTCCTGAACGACGTCTTCGGCCAGCGACCGATCCCCCACGATACCGACGGCCGTGAACCAAAGCACTCGGAACGATTCGCGATAATACGAGGTAAACCGGTCCCGCGCGCTGCCGCGCTCGGGCTGCGAGCGATCCTGACCCTGGCTCGTGCTCGGCTCGTGCATAACCTCGTATTCTAAAGACTTAATGTGTCGAGAACGGGCCCGGATTGCGGATTATGGGGGCGGATCAGCGATTCATCGGCTGATGCGACCGCCGCCACAGCCCCGACACACCACGCTAACCCGCTAAAAAACCGGCAAAACGTGCCGATTCCGCCGGTTGAGGATATCCTTAGGTGGACCGGAAGGGGGCGGGCGCCTGCTCCTGACCGTGCTCGTCAACGGCCCGACAGGATGGCGCTTCGCGGCATTTTCTCCGAAAGGGGCGAACCGATATGATCCAATGCACCGACTGCGAGCACTTCTCCCGCGGGCCCGACGGGCAGATGAAATTCACATGCGACCCCTTCGGCACCATCAAGGAGCCGGAGTGCCTGGTGAAATGGCAGATGCTGCGGCTGACGGAGGTGTCGCAGAAGCTCGACCGGATGGTCAGTGCCTACGAGGCGACACTGGCCATGTACAAGCGCATCCAGCCGCTACAGGAAAAGATGTTCCGGCAGATGGAACACGAGATCGACGACGTGGACGAGGCGGATGCGTGGAAGTACACGGATGATGAGGATGAGGAGGACGATACGCTGCCGCAATAGGGATTTACGCACCCATCAAGGCTACTGCTCGTCGATTTGTTTCTGCGAGGTTCAAGCTCTTGACGATTCAGCATCCCGTGACCAGAACGATTTGCCCGCATTGCGTTTCTTAGCGGGAGAAAACCAGTGCAGCGAAACAGGCCAATCTTCGGGATCTGGTTCTGGCTTGCCACGCTCCTTTTTCTCGTCACCATCGGAACCTGGGCATGTAGCTACCTCCGCTCTTTCTCCTTTTGCACGATGGCTGCTTCGCCTGCCAATCTTAAAGGTTTACCCAGTCCTTACCAGGGACTCGCCCTGTATCGGGTTTGGGCAATCGAAGACGGACAGTTAGTGCTGGGGCTGCCAATCCTCTCCGCTCCCGGGAACAGCTCGCTTCAAGGTTTTTCAATAAGCAACAGCCCCGTGTGGAGTTGGTGGGTCTTCAAGACAGGTCGATCAGACTGGATTCCTTCGTATTCATCCGTGACAACGCAGTCAAGTACACTTCGGACATGCATTATACCCATTGTGATGCCGAGCGCAGTCTTTGGTCTATGTGCTGTGCTTTCGTGGCGTCGAGCCTTCATCCGCTATCGGTGGAAAGGCCGGACATTTCGAACGGTCGTCCGCGACCGCTTGGGAAACGTGACTTCCAAGATCGTCGCGGCAATCATCTGCGTTGCGACTCTTTTTGCAATGCCATTCTTATTTGAGTTGATCGATGCCATTTTCTCGCCGGGTAGTCTCGATGATTTCATGCGCGAAACATTGCATTTTCCGGAAACCATGCGCGTCATCACCGTCTTATTCGTTGCAATGCTTATTTCCTACACTACGGCAAGGGTCGCGTACCCATTGATCAGGTGGAAGATCAGCTATGAAGACGCCGACCATTGCCTTAACTGTAGCTACGACCTCACCGGCAACGTCAGCGGCATCTGCCCGGAGTGCGGACAGCAGTTCGCCCAATCAACCCGTGTTGCTGGTTCTGGGAATCGGGCGGTCGGGTCCGAATAACGGCGACCTACGAATTCGTTGTCATTGGGATGTCGATAATCTAGAATTAGGGCGAAGCGGTTTTTTGGGATTTGTTTAAGGATGCTGCGTGTCGGAACCCAATCCTGAGAGATTGCAGTGCATCTCGATCGTGATCTGCAACGAGATCTACAGGGACGAGGAGACGAAGAACCTCATTCTTGTCGGGACGTTTAACCAGATTCGATCGCGGGTGTTTCCTTGTCGGCACCCCCGAATGTCCGTCCTCGTGACGTTGACGAACGGACAGGGCAGTTACAATTTGAAACTCTGCATCGAGCACGAGCAATCCGGCCTCGAGGTGTTAACGATGGAAGGGCCGGCGCGCTTTAGCGATCCGCTTGCTGTTCAGGACATGCACATTCGATTGCGAGACATTATTCTTGAGCAGCCGGGAAAATATTGGGTCATGATTAAGGCTGACGAGGAAATCTTGCAGCAACGGCCGCTGTTAGTAACGGCCATTGAAACCACAGAAAAAGGCGGACAAGGAAATGACGGGGAATAGTACGCCTGCGACAACCGACGAAGTTTCCAGCAATGTCATGGAGTGGCATCCGACTGTCCGCACGCAGCGCACAGGAATCGCCGACCTCTCGAAGCGGCTCGCTGAGTCGACGCCTGCCGCGTCGGACCTCCTTGTCTGGGCGGCGGACCCCAGGAACCAGCCCCCTCAGGCATGGTTTGACGAGGACGACGATCCCTTCGCCGTTGGTAACGAATAATCGAACGAGAGCAATTCGTTGAGCAAACAGGGCGATGTCGTTCGCGTTCGCGTGACCGATCCCCGTGGCAACGTCAAAGTGTGCCCGGCGGTCATCCTCACATCGACAAGCGAGATCATTCTGGATTCCCCGTTAGTGGCGGTGGCGGTGACCAGTTCCTTCGTAACTCCGACGCCGCAGAACATGGTGGAACTTCCGTGGGCGCGACCGCCGATTCGTACATCTACCGGCCTGGTCAAGCGAAGCGCAGCGGTCTGTGACTGGCTGGTGACGATCAAGCAAAGCGACATCGTTGAGACCATGGGCTTTGTCCCGACGAGCAAGTTGTTGGAAGTCGTGGCTCTGGTCCGACGATTAAATGCCCGACCGCTGTGAAGCCGGAGTGGCTCAATTGCTCGCTCGCTACAAAATTTATCGCGGCAGGCGTCCGCCGAGTGATCCTCTGCCGGTCGGCGTTCGGCAGGATTCGCGGTTTCGCACGCGGCATGTTCTTCGCCCCACCAAGGAGATGGCCGCGGCCTTCCTCGCCGTCGGCACCGATGCGGCGTGGAAGAAGTTCGCCGCTGAGTACCGCAAACTCATCGCGCAGCGCTTCCGCGAGGATCGCCGGCCCTTCGACGAGCTCGCCGCTTTGGCCGCCGCCGAAGACGTCTTCATTGGCTGCTCCTGCCCGACCGAGAAGAACCCGCGCGTCGATCGGTGTCACACCTACCTTGCCCTGCAATTCATGAAGGCGCAATACCGCAGGCTGCGCATCAGGTTGCCGACCGTCCCCGCAAGACTCGCCGGCAAATCGAGAAAGCGCCTGCCGATCTCCTGATGGCAACGGCCTGCTCAGGTTTTGCGCGGCCTGCGACTTCGCCCCGCGGATTCAGGGAATCACGAATTGTTCACACTCCCGACGATTCTCATTTCTCCGTCCACCGGATAGGCTACCTGCCCGGTACAAATGTTCAGCAATCGACGACGACTCCAGCAGTTTCTGGGCCTGCTCATCGGCCTCACCGTGACGACCACGGTGACGGCCTACTTTTTCTCCGCGCCGGGCGATCGCAAGTCGGAGCTGCTGACCTTCGACTGGCGCATGCGAAACTTCAATTCGCTCAAGGCCGACCCGCGCATCGTGCATGTCGACATCGACGACAGCGCCGTTGAGCGTTTCGGCCGGTGGCCGTGGAAGCGGCGTCAGATGGCCAGCCTCGTCCGCACTCTGTCCGAGTTCCAGCCGAAGCTCATCATGGTGGACTTCCTCTTCTCCGAGCGCGAAACCATCTACTACGATGACCCCACCCTGCAGGGCCTGCCCGGCGAAGATGTGCAGGCCGTCGGCGCGATCTCCGAGGAGAACAAGGTCTTCGGCGATCTGGAGTTGGCCGACGCAATCCGCCGGGCCGGCAACGTCATCATGTCGGCCGAGTTCGACCCGCGCGCACCGAACGATGCTCCGCCGCTTGCGCTGAGATTGCAGCACTGGCGAAAGGAGCACGACGCCTGGGATGTCGATCACGCGATCGGCGACCTGGGCCTGAGGCGCGACGTCGCCACGCGCATGGCGGTCGAACGGGAATTTCTCCGCACGCGCATCCTTGAAGAGCTGGACCGCGATTTTACGCTGACCGTCGAAGGGCTTGCCGGACGAATCGGCAGACCGACGACGGAGATATCCCGGGTCATCGCCGGGACGAAGCGACTGGCCGCGCGGCATTGGGTCGCCAAGAGCTGGAAATCGTTCGCCCAGGAGACCGGACGGCCGCCGGCGCTGGATGACGTGCTTCGCGCCACGCTGGGCGCTCAGATGAATCGCCGCACCGCCGATCGGGCAGACGTCCTCGCCGCGTTCGACTGGTACCAGTCGCGCCTCGCCACGATGCAGAAGGCGGCCATCCCCCTGAAGGAAGGCGGACCGATTTTCGTCAGTGCCGAGGTGACGCCCCTGATTGCACCGCTCGCCAAGGCCTCCATGCACGTCGCGGCGGTCAACTTCCACGCCGACGAGGACGGGCCCGTGCGCCGCGTGCCGGTGCTCATGGACGTCGGCGGCGGTGAAGGCGTCATGCACCTGGGCCTTTCGGCGGCGGCACAGGTAATGGGCCTGAGCGACGCGGCGGAAAGCCCGGCGCGAGTGAATGAAAATGGTAACCTGCAACTGGGGGCCGCGCCCAACGCCATCACGCTTCCGCTGGACGGCAACGGCGGACTGATCATTCACTGGACCGGCACGGGCACCCAGTGGCGAACCGGCAAGGACATGCCGCACATCACGGCGGCCAAGTTGATGACCATCATCGAAGCCCAGCGCGAGCTGGCCGACAACGAGACGGCCATCAACTACAAACTTGCCGAGATCGTCGCGGCATCGAAGGGTGAACTGGTCATCGAGTCGGGAGAAACGGGTGACGGCGGTACGGCACGAGCGGCTGATAGCCCTTATCGCCTGAAAGTGAACCGGCAGCTCGAACTGGCGCGCAAGGCGAGGATGGCGCGGCTGCGGCGCGACCTGCCGGAAGAGGAAATCGCCGCGATGGAGGCCGAGGCGGCGAAGCTGCTCGAGGCGCTTCAGTCCGAGCAGAAGAATGCGGTCTCATTCATCAAGATGTCCGTTGCCGACCTGGCGGAGATTCCCGAGGCGGAGATCGCGGCCGACCCGCTGCTTGCCGCCGACGCAAAGCGCTTTCGCGACGCGGCTCGTGTGATCGATCAGGACATCGCCGCGCTGGAGGGCGCGAACGAATCGCTGCGGCAGTCCATCGTCGCCGTGCAGGCAGAGCTTTCCGAGCGTCTCGCCGACAAGATCGTCTTCCTCGGCTTCGCCGCGACGGCGCAGGGCGACATCGTGACTACGCCCATCGACGGCCGCACCAACGGGGTCATGTGCCACGCCAACGTCTTCAACGCCATCGTGCAGAATCGCCCGATCCATATCGCGCCGCATTGGCTGGGCGTCGCCATCTGCCTGCTCGGCGGAGCGCTCGTCAGCCTTGCGACCGCCACGCTTGCACCGCGCGCCGCGCTGATTTCGACAATCGGCCTGATGGTGGCCTACGCCGGTCTCAACTGCGAAGCCCTTTTCCGCCGCATGGACATCTGGGCGCCGCTCGCCGGACCGGAGATCTGTCTCTTCGTCTCGTGGGCCTTCGTCACGCTTTATCGCCAACTGACCGCCGAGCGCGAAAAGCGGCTCTTCGCCAAGCAGCTCGGTCAATACACCGCTCCCGCCATCGCCGCGAAGATCGCCGAGAACCCGCAGGCGGCCCAGGCCTTCAAGACCGTTCAGAAGCGAGAGGTGACATGCTTCTTCTCCGACCTTGCCGGCTTTACTTCGCTAAGCGAGGCGGAGACTGCGGAGACGATCCAGCACGTGCTCAATACCTACCTTCACCGCATGAGCGAAGTTATCTGGGCGCGGCGCGGCCTGCTGAACAAGTTCATGGGCGACGGCATCATGGCGTTCTTCAATGCCTCGGTGGACCCCATGAAGGAGCACGCCCATGCGGCGGTGGAAACGGCCCTAAACGCCATGGAGGAGCTGGAGAAGTTAAAGGTCGAGCGCAAGAACGATTCGGCGTCGCGAGTCTTCGATACGCTGAGTATGCGCACCGGCCTGGCCAGCGGATTCGCCATGAACGGCGACATGGGCTCGGAACTCAAGGCCGACTACACCGTCATCGGCGACGTGGTGAATCTTGCCGCGAGGCTGGAGCCGGCGAACAAGGTCTTCGGCACCAGCATCATGGTCAGCGGTCCCACGCGCGAGCTGGTCCGCGACAGTTACGATTTTCGATACCTCGCCGAGCTTCAGGTCAAGGGCAAGGCCAAGACAGTGCCGGTCTATGAAGTCGTCTGCCGCCGCGGTCAGCTCACGCCGGAGCAGAAGGAATACATCGAGCGCTTCGAGGCCGGCGTGGAGCTGTACAAGAGTCGCAAGTGGGACGAGTGCATCGTGCACTTCACGCGCATGCTCGCCCGCCGCTTCGACGACGCGGGTGCCAGCCGCTACATCGACGCCTGCCAGGAATTCAAGACCTTCCCCCCGGACGATGATTGGGCCGGGGCGCTGGAGTTGAAGGAAAAGTAGGACAACCAGTGTGCAACTGGAATTGCTACTGCGGCTGCAATCTACTCGCTGATGATCTTGTTGACGAAGCCTTGGATATCGCCGACGCCAATAATGCCGTTCATATCGAAATCAGCGTGATCGAGATCGTTATTGTCTGTTGAGCCCCCAGCGATTGCGTGCATTAAGTACATGATGTCGTTGCCGTCGGCTACGCCGCTGCCGTCGAGGTCCGCGTCAAGAATGGGAATAATCAGAGTCCACAAATCGTTCAAGTCCTCGTAAACGGTTCCGCCCTTTCGGCTGCCGCCGAAGACGTTGACGTGCCCGCAGTGTGAGTCATAGAGCATGGAATGACTCCCACGAGCACTTGGGGCTTGAATCGGCAATTGTGTCCATGTGCTTCCGTTCCATTCCCAGGTATCGTTGTAGAATTGCTCAACTGAAGAAATGACTGCGTATCCACCGAAAAGAATTGTCGCACCACGCCGCGAGTCGTAGGACATTGCATGACTTGATCGGCCGCTTGGGCCGCTTGCCACCACTTGAGTCCAGCTCACTCCATCCCACTCCCATGTGTCGGAAAAATAGCTGCTACCCGAATGAAATCCACCGAACAGGACGATACGCGATCTCGCCTGATCATATGCCATTCGATGTCCGTATCTCGGGCTTGGTCCCGTACTTGCTAACAAAGTCCAAGAAATTCCATCCCATGCCCAGGTTTCCCCGTTTCGGGCTCCGCCCGAACCGAGGCCGCCGAAAAGGATCAAGCGATTGGCGACGTCATCGAAGATCATCGTCGAGTAATAAAGGGCAGGTGGTCCAGCCGTGCTCACAAGCGACCATGAATTCCCATCCCATTCCCATGTTTTTCGCACTGGCGAGCCCAGACTCTCTGCGCCTCCGAACATCACCATCCTATCTCTTGCCGGATCGTATGCCATTGCGCTGCCGCCGAGAGGGCCGGGTCCCGCGTTGGAGAGTAATGTCCATTCTTGATTCGACAATTCCCATGTCTCTCCGAGGCTTGTGAGGTTCGACTGAACAGTCCATCCACCGAACAGTATCGCTCTGTCACGAAGAGAGTCGTAAGCAAATGCTGCAGCGGACCGTGGACTCGGGCCCCTGGACCTTGTCGATTCCTGAACCCACTCAGTGCCGTTCCATCTCCACTCATCACCCAATGGGATCACTGGAGAACCTTGGATATTGTTAGAATACACGCCGCCGTACAGGACAGTCTCACCTGCCTGCTCATCAAACGCCATCGCGTGGCCATAGCGCCCTATCGGCCCACCACTGGAGCGTTGGAGCCATGTCAGTCCATCCCATTCCCAGGTATCTGCGTAGAATGTCCCAGTTCCTGATGAGAAACTAAACCCGCCGAACAGTACCGCCTTGTTTCGGGCATTGTCATAGACCATCGCATGGTACGCGCGCGCAGGAGGTCCACCTGAAGAAAGTAAACTCCAGGTTGAGCCGTCCCACTCCCAGGTTTCGCCGTTGTACGATGTCCCAACCTTTCCACCGAATAGAAGCACGGTACCTCGCGTCTCATCAAAAATCAGTGTGTGACCTGAGCGAGAATGGGGTCCGGTTGACGACACCATCGCCCAATTATTCCCGTCCCACTCCCACGTCTCGCCTGACGCGCCTCCGGAAATGAGTATTCCACCAAACAGAACAACTCGATCGCGAAGGGGGTCGTAAGTCATGGCAGCGTGATCACGGCACGATGGCCCGGTAACGATTCTCTGATTCCAGTTTGTGCCATTCCATTCCCATGTATCTCCAAGGCAAGTCCCGGTTACGTCCTTTCCTCCAAACAACAGCGTCTTGCCCTGCGAACCCAAAACGGCTACCGATTGTCCCCAACGTGCCGATGGCCCGATGAGAGATCGCAGTTCCCAGCCATCTTTGGAAGATTCCAAAGTATCCCGGCGAGCACTTGATAGCGATTTTTCGGTACCCCCAAAGAGTACGAGTTTAGACCTCGCAGAGTCATATACCATCGAATGTTCGTATCTCGCCGTCCGACCAGCGCCGGCAAACTGAGTCCATAGCGAACCGTCCCATTCCCAGGTTTCATCCAGATCCTGTGTTGAGGAGTTCAGCGAGAGGCCACCAAAAACGACCACGCGAGCCCGATCCGGATCGTATGCCATCGCGGAAGCTGTTCGTGCTGGTGGACCGCCGATCGCTGCAAACTCCCACACCGAACCGTTCCAAATCCAGGTTTCGGATTGGCTATCAGTGCCGCTTTGACTCCCCAGGAGCAGTGTTTTCCCGTGAGCAATATCCCCTGCCATGACATGTCCGCTCTGAGGTGAAGGACCCGTGGTAGCAACCTGCGTCCACGACGTTCCTTCCAATTGCCAGGTGTCACCTCGATCGACTCCGTTGTAACCGCCGAAGAGTAACACTGTGTCTGTAGCAGGGTCATACGTCAGCGCATGATTTTTCCGGCCACTGGGACCGCTCGTGGCAATCTGTATCCACGATGTACCGTTCCACTCCCATGTGTCTGAGAAGTAACTGCTGTCCTGCCCGCCAAAAAGAACTACTCTTCCACGCAATGGATCGAACGCCATGGCGGAGTCTCGGCGTCTATTCGGACCGGTGTTCGACTTGAGTACCCAGGCAAAACCGTCCCATTCCCACGTTTCTCGACTTCTCTGGAATCCGATTTCCCCACCGAATAGCACAACGCGGCCACGGGCGGCGTCAAACGCCATGGCGTGCCCTTCACGGGCAGCTGGCCCTCCTCCTCCACGGCAAGTCCAGACGGTGCCATCACGCTCCCACGTATCGTTCGTGTAATTGTCATATTTTCGACTACCGCCGAACATCACAAGTCGATGTCTCAGGGAGTCATATGCCATCGCATGTTCATATCTCGACGTAGCAGTGCGAGTATCGTTCCTCCAATAGGGAGGCGAAGACAGTGCGACCTGTGAAGCCGACAATAAACAAGTCAATGCCAGGGCCAACGACAAGGGCCTGCCGATTCTCGTGCGGGGAACAATCATCAATATCATCCTGATTTCCTCCTTAGTTGGCGTGCCTGCCTGGATATCGTAAGCAGATTACCCTGAATATCAAGCATGCCCCCGGCCCGTTCCAAACGGCGTGTATCTCCAAAACTGTCGCCCGCCATTATAGTAACACAGCCATCGTGCCAGCAAAGGGTTGCGCGACCATGGGATACGCACAGCCTGTCATTTCTCCATTCGAGCCAGAAATTCGGTTTTTGTTAGGTATAATAGTGTAGGCTGATCTTGCCGGTGGCGGCTTGGGGCCGCCGGTGCCGAGTCGCCGGTCCATCCCTTCGTCCTTGTTAGGAGGCGCCATGAAGCTGCCGACTGAAACTCAGATTCCGCTCACCTCCCTAAGCCTCGCCCAGCAGGAGATCGTCCGTCGGAATCTGCCGCTGGTCCATTGGACCATCCGCCATTTCGATCGCCTGGCGCGCCGCGGGAAGATCGGCCGGTCGCACGAGGAGCTCTTTCAGGAAGGGTCGGTCGCGCTGGCCGAGGCCCTGCGCACACACGATCCGCGGCAGCACGGGCCATTCGGGGCCTACGCCGTCGCGCGCATTCGATTCGCCATGCGGCGCTACGCTCAGGAGAACGACTCCCTCGTCCGCGTGCCGTTCATCACCCAGCGCCGCGCCGCCGGCCAGTCGCTGCATCGCCGGCGAAGGGCCGTGCCAGATGAAGACCGTCATCGGCCCGATGCCCCGCCATCGGTCGAAAGCCTGAACGAGCCGACTACCCGACTGCGGCGATCGATGGGCAGTAGATCGCAGTGGCGAGCAGGCGATGAGCCGTCCGGCGCCGCTCGCGTTTCGATCGGCGACCTGGCGCGCGATCGACTCGACTCGGCGATGCGCGACGCACTGCGCGAGATGAAGGCCTCACCCTTCGGACGAGCGGACTATCAATCGCTCCTCGAAGCCTGCATGAGCGAGCGTTGGGAGATCCCCGAGGAGTCGGCCCGCACGTCGATTCGACAGGTCGCCGGCCGGACGGGCTCTTCCATCGGCCGCGTCACGCGCTGCGAAGATCGCTTCCGCGAATTGGTGGCCCAGCGGCTGGAGAAGGATACGGTGTTCGCCCGGCTCCGCACGATGTCGCGGGAGCGCCGGCTGGGCTGGGATCATCCGGCCGACGAGGAGGAGCTTGCGAGACTCGGCAGCGGGCTGGCGGTGGCCTGAGGCTCGGGCCACGGTTAGGATGTGGGCCGTGATCGCCACGCGGCGGTCGCGGAGCCAAGCCTATGGCACGCAAAAAATATCAACCCGTCGACTTGGCCGCCCTGCGCACCTACTCGATCTCCGATCGGGCCCACAAGTTCGACGCCCACGCGACGGCGGGCCTTCCCGACAAGGGCGCGAGCTTTCGCGACTTCTGGGAGAGTCTCCCGCCGTATCTCGCCACGAACTCACTGAAGAAACTCGTCACGGCCGTTGTCGAAGCCCGCCGCGCCGATCGGCCCGTCGTCTTCGCGCTCGGCGCTCACGTCGTTAAAGTCGGCTGCTCGCCGATCATCTGCGACCTCATGGAGCGCGGGCTCGTCACGGCGCTGGCGATGAACGGAGCGACGGCGATTCACGATATTGAGGTCGCGATCTTCGGTCAGACCAGCGAAGAGGTCGCCGACACCATCAAGGACGGCAGCTTCGGCATGGTGCAGGAGACGCCGAAGTTCTTCGCTGATGCCCTGGCCGCGGCGCCGAAGGAAGCGGGGCTGGGCGCGGCGCTGGGCGCGCACCTGACGCAGACCAATCCGCCGAACGCGAAGCTGAGCCTGCTCGCCACCGCGGCTCGGCTGGGAATGCCTGCAAGCGTGCACGTCGCCTTGGGGACCGACACAATTCACGTTCATCAATCCGTCTGCGACAGCGACCTGGCGGCCCGAAGCACGATTGACTTCCGACTGATCTGCGCCGTCGTCGCCGACATGGCAGGCGCGAAGGGCGGCGCGCCGGCGGGCGTGTGGGTGAATGTCGGCTCGGCAGTCCTGCTACCGGAAGTGTTCTTGAAGGCGGTGTCCGTGGCGAGAAACCTCGGCGCCAACCTCGACGACATCACCACGGCGAATCTCGACATGATCCGCCACTATCGCCCCAGCGAAAACGTCATCGGCCGCCCGGTGCAGAAGGGGCGCGGGCTTCACGTCACCGGTCATCACGAAATCCTGCTGCCGCTCTTGCGACAGGCGCTGGTGGAAATGTCGTAGATCCCCTCCGTCATCCCGGTGGATTCTTTCGAGTGCGATCGATTTTCCGGCTTATTTCACGACGAGATTGAGCATCCGCCCGGGAACGAAGATGCACTTGGCGATCTGGCCCGCGCCGATGCGATCCTTGACCTTGTCGTTGGCAAGCGCAACGCTCTTCACCGTCGGCTCGTCGGCGTCGCGGGCAATGAGAATCTTCGCCACGACCTTGCCGTTGATCTGCACCGGAATCTCAACCTCGTTCTCCACGACGTAATTGTCGTCCCAGGTCGGCCACGGTTCCTTTGACATGCTGCCGCGCCACTCTTTGCCGCGCAGGCGCTGCCAAAGCTCCTCACCGATGTGCGGCGCGAAGACGGAGAGCAGCATGACAAATCGCTCGGCCTGCGACTTGTGCAGACCCTTGGCCCGATAGGCCTCGTTGACGAACTCCATCATCGCGCTGATCGCAGTGTTGAAGGCCATGCGGTCGAGGTCCTGCGTCGTCTTCTGAATGGTCTTGTGCAGCGTGCGCTCCAGGGCGTCAAACGATGCGAGCGGCTTGTCGCCGATCACCGTTGCGGCGAGCGCGCCGGTGTTCTCGTCCACGATCAGTCGCCACGACCGCTGCAGAAACCGAAACACGCCGGGCACGTCGCGCGGGTTCCACGGCTTGCTCGCCTCCAGCGGGCCCATGAACATCTCGTACAGCCGCAGCGAATCCGCGCCGTATTCATCCACCACCTCTTCAGGGTTGATGACGTTCTTCAGGCTCTTCGACATTTTCTCAACCGTGCCGACGAGCTTCTCGCCGTCTGTCTTGCGAATCGCCCCCTCCTCGCGGAAGTCGATCTCGTCGTAACCGACCGGGATGCCGCGGCTGTCTCGATAGGAAAACGCGCGGATCATCCCCTGATTGAACAGCTTGCCGAACGGCTCGACCGTTGACACTTCGCCGAGGTCGTAGAGCACCTTGTGCCAGAATCTGGCGTAGAGCAGATGCAGCACTGCGTGCTCCGCGCCGCCGAGATACAGATCGATCCCGCCGACGTGCGGCTTGCCGTCCTTGCGCTTCGACAGCATCCAGTAGCGCTCGGCCTCCGCGCCGACAAATCGCGCCTCGTTCCACGGCTCGCAAAAGCGAAGGTAGTACCAGCACGAACCGGCCCATTGCGGCATCGTATTCAATTCACGTTTGTACGTCTTTCCGTCGCGCGTGACCGTCGCCCACTCCTTCGCGCGGCCCAGCGGCGGCTCCGGCGTGCTCGCGTCATTGCCCTCGCGCGTCGTCGGGCGGAAATCCTCCATTTCCGGCAGCGTGAGCGGCAGTTCTGATTCATCGAGCGGCATCAGTTCGCCGTCCGGCCCGTGCAGAATCGGAATCGGCTCGCCCCAGTATCGCTGGCGGGAGAATAGCCAGTCGCGCAGCTTGTAGTTGATCGCCCGAACACCGACGCCCTTTTCTTCCAGCCAGGCGATGATCTTCTGCTTGGCGGCATCGACCTCGAGGCCGTTGAGAAATTCACTGTTGATCGCAACGCCTTCGCCGAGATACGCCTCGCCGTCGAAATCCGCGGGCGGCTGAACGGTCCGAATGATCGGCAGGTTGAAGGCTTTGGCAAAATCCCAGTCGCGCTGATCCTGGCCCGGCACCGCCATGATCGCCCCGGTGCCGTAGCTCATCATCACATAGTCCGCGACCCAGATCGGAATGCGCCCGCGCGCGTCGCCCGCCGGAAAGACCGGATTGATCGCGTACGCGCCGGTGAACACGCCGGTCTTTTTCTTGGCGTCGGCCGTGCGGTCGAGCTCGGTGCGGTTCGCGGCTTCGCGGCAATAGCCCTCCACCTCGGCGCGGCGATCCGCAGCCGTGATCTTCGTGACGAACGGATGCTCCGGGGCGAGGACCATGTACGTCGCGCCGAACAGCGTGTCCGGCCGAGTCGTGTAGATCTCCAATACGTCATCGCGGCCGTCGATGCGGAACCTGACCTGCGCGCCCTCGCTGCGGCCGATCCAGTTGCGCTGCATGATCTTCACCGACTCGGGCCAGTCGAGTTCCTCGAGGTCCTCGATGAGCCGGTCGCCGTACTTCGTGATCCGCAGCATCCACTGCTTCAGCGGCCGCTTGAAGACCGGGTGATTGCCGCGCTCGCTGCGGCCTTCGTTGGTCACTTCCTCATTGGCCAGCACCGTGCCCAGCGCCGGGCACCAGTTGACCGGCACCTCGGCGATGAACGCCAGCCGCTGCCCATCGACGTACGCGCGGACTGCCTTCTCGCCGCGCGACTTCACATCCGCCGGAATCGGCAGCTCGGCAATCGGCCGGGCCTTCTTCTTCTCGGCGTCGTACCAGCTATTGAAGATTCTCAGGAAGATCCACTGCGTCCACTTGTAGTAACCGGTGTCGGTCGTGGACAGCTCGCGCCGCCAGTCGTACGAGAAGCCCAGCATCTTGAGCTGGCGGCGAAACGTATCGATGTTGCGATTCGTCGTGACCGCCGGATGCTCGCCGGTCTCGATGGCGTGCTGCTCGGCGGGCAGTCCGAAGGCATCCCAGCCCATCGTGTGCAGGACGTTGTACCCGCGCATCCGCCGATATCGGGCAAGGATGTCCGTCGCGGTGTATCCCTCGGGATGTCCGACGTGCAGGCCCGACCCGCTGGGGTAAGGGAAGAAATCAAGGATATATGCCTTGGGCCGCGAGGCGTCGAAGTCCGCTTCGCCGGGGTTCGCCGTGCGAAAGGTCTGGTTCTCGTCCCAGTACTTCTGCCACTTCTCTCGAAGGGCCCTCGGCGGATAGGTGTGAGGAGCATCCATAGGTAATAGTCTTCGTCATTGCCTCACCCTGCATCGGACTACAAAGCAGGATGGGGCGCGGTCGTTATGCGCAAAAAGGCAGAGTTTACGCCGTATCGACGGACCCTCCAAACCGAGCGGTTGCGCGCTGCGAATCGCTCGCTGTCCCGCAAACGAAACATCAAAAACCCCGCGCTATCAACGCAAACGATGCACGGCCTCAACCCGCCACTACAGACGGACATTCGCCACAGCGCGTCCGGTAACTCCGCTGCGATCATAATCGAAGTTCCGACAAGCGTTTGCGCGCGAATTTTGCTCGTTTTCAACGCGCGGCACATCGGGAACGGCGATTGCCTTTTATCCCCGCAGCGAACGACGCCGAGGCGATGCCCGGCACGAGGGGACGCCGAGGTGGCTCGGCGGCAGAACTGCGAAGGCAACTGCGAAAGGCGGGTTGAAGCAATGGACGAGACCACCTTCCAACAGAAACTCACCGAACTTGTCTCGGAGATTGGAACCCTGCCCGACGCCGAGCGATCGAAGCTCGAAGTCCTCGCCGACCAGACTAGGGCACGCCACGAAAAGCTCAAAGCGACGGTCGCCAGTCTTCACGATTCCATCGACTATCTGCGACTGTCCATCAAATATCTGCTCTTCGATCTGGAAGCAACGCGGCGGGAGAACGACTACCTCCGCAAGATGCTCGAAGAGCCCGAAGCCTGACTCGCCCGGCCCGGATACCTGCGAGTTTGATTGAGATACGGTTCGAGAAACCAGTAATCATCCCGACAAGAAGCCTCAAACGGGGGTGCGGTGATCCTTCAAACAAGATTCCTTGAGTCCTGTTGGGGAACGGGACTCAGGTTCGCCTGACTCGGGGGGGAAGGGCGAACCCATCGGGGGATCCACCGACAAGCGTGCCAACGAATTCGCTCTTCGGCGGTACGGTCTTCTTGGAGGGGAGAGTGGGAAGCGCGGGCTCTTAACAGCCTGCGTTTCTCCTTTTTTACGCGCCGCTGTCGAGCGCCCCAGATTCCAAGCCGCTGGTCCCTCTCTTCGACTTTTCCCCGCATCGACGTTTCAATTCAACCATGCCCCGCCGCCTGTCCATCGCGATGGTCGTGATTGTCGTCCTCGCCTGCGCCGGCACGACCTGCCTCTATAGCGGCGCCGGGCCCATGGACCCGCAGACCGCCGCGGCCGGGGGAAACTGGTCGCCGTGGCTCGCGGCCATCGCCGACCTGCTCACCGTTCCCATTCCCACCCTCGGCATCGCCGACGTCCGCGATGTCGTTTTGATCTTCGCGCTGGGGATGATGATGCTATTCGTCGCCGCGGCGCGATGGATGGGTGACGAGGGTCCAAGGGGTCCAGGGGCCAAGGGGTCGAGTGAAGAAAAGTCCGCATCCTCATCCGCCGGCGAGTCATTCAAGGCCGGACCCGCCATGCGCTGGCTCCTTTTCTGCACCTTCGGCGTCGGCATCCTGTCTGCCATCTCGATGGCCGTATGCGACAATTCTGAATTCAGCGCGGGTTGGTTTGTACGATTCGTCCTCGGTGCCGTCTGGGCGATGCTCATCGCCCGATTCTTCACACCGCAGATGACGCGCGCCGCCATACTCTCCCTGCTCGCCGTCGCCGCCGCTGCCATCCTGCTCGCCTTCGCCCGGGCCCGCGATGTCGGTTACGCCCACATCTCCTGGCCCATCGGCCCCATCACCATCACTGCCGCGCTCGCCGGTTGCTGGGCGGCGATCGCCGTCGTTTGGGCCGCCGCCCGACTCATGACCCGAAGGAATCTCAGCGACGCCATCTTCGCCGGTGTCGTCCTGCTGGCATTCATCGCCGCCCTCATCAACACCGGTCGGCGCTCCTCCGCCATCGGACTCATCGCCGCCCTCGTGATCGTCGGCACAGTCGCGCTCATTCGCGCCAAGCCCACCAGGGCAAGAATCACCGCCGGCATCCTCGCTGCCATCGTGGCCGTCTCCGGCGGCGTCGCCTACGTCGTGCGCGAGGCGACCAATCCCGATCGCGTCCGCTCCGGCCCCGTCCAGCTTCGACTCACCTATCTCGAAAAATCCTGGGAGCTGATCCGCGAGCATCCGTTCCTCGGCGTCGGTCCCGACATGTTCATCGTCGCCATGACCAACAAGATCGCTCCGCTCCGCGCCGTCAGCCCGCACGTCTATCACGGAGGCTACGACCCGACGGCCCACAATGAATGGGTGCAGGCGGCGGTGGAACTCGGCGTCCCCGCGGCGATTCTCTACCTCGCCCTCCCGCTCGGCGTCATCGCCCTGGCACTCCGCCGCGCCAAATCCACGGAAGACAAGCTCCTCATCTACCCCCTCGCCGCAGGGCTCATCGCCATCTGCGTCACCGAAACCGCCAGCGTCACGATGCGCGGCCCGATCATGCCCGCGTGGTATTGGACGCTGGTCGGACTGCTGTGTGTATCAAAGCCCCTCAGTACTTCAATGGGTCAGGCGAATTCAAATACAGCGCACACGAAATCGGCAAACAGTTCCGTGCCCGCCCGAAACTTGATCCAATCAATCTCTGGCGTCTTCTGGGGCCTCTATTGTCTTTGGCTCGGTGCCGGCGTGATGTCAATTGCCACGAGCCGAACCGGCGCCCCCAACCGCCAATACCATCTTTTGGAGATGAACCTCACCTTCGAAAAGGAGTTCGAGACCCGCTATCGAAACGCCGCGTTTACCACCGAGATCGCCAGCCGTGATATTTCGTCCCACGCAGCATGGAGAACAAGTGCGGATGCCTGGGGGCGACTGTGGCAGGTCTTCCCCGTCTATTCCGACGTCGCGGAACAATACGCGCACGCTCTCATTAAGTCCGGTGACGCCGAGCAAGCGCGCCAGGTGCTAGACGCGACATTGTCCCCAAAACAGAAACCCTTCAACCCCGTGGCCAATGCCCTCTACGCCTCGCTCCGCAACGACCCTGCCGTCTATCTGGATTGCCTTGAGCATGCCCTTCGCGCAGGGGCCTTCGACGAGCACATTCAATCCGTCTTCGCCGATCACCTCGGCGAGTTTCAATCGCCCGCGAATCAAGAACTGCTCCAGCGCGCTCGCATCGTCGCGGCAGTTAGCGGTGACGATGAAGAGCTTTCCGGCACGCTTGTCGAACTCCTCCGCGTTTCGGCGTTTGTGAAGGGTCAGTCCGGCGACTGGCCCGGCGCCATCGAAGACCAGCGCCTCGCCGCGCATTGCTACCGCCGCCTGGAGCGCGAGTCGCACCCATATCGCCGCGCCCACGAAGCCGAGACAGACGCCTGGTGCCAACTCGCCGCCATGCTCGCGCAGCACCAGCCCGAAAACTGGCGCGAGGCCTTCGACGCCATCCGCAACGCCGAGCGCTACGCCGTTCTCGGCATCAATCACGAAGACCTCGCCGATCAGCACCCCGACTGGGGATACGTCGGCGGCGAGGTCGTGCCCACCGAGTATCCTGAAAGCCTGCGCCCGCTCTGGCGGCTCTCAGCGCTGCTCCAGGTCGTCGCCGGCGAGGATCGCTTCCTCGATCTTCGCATCTTCGCCAGCCTCCCGCCGGAAAAATGGACGACCGACAATCTCAATCACCAACTCTTCGAGCTGGCCCGCGAGGCGTACGCCCTGCTGTCAAAAGCCCCGCCCGAAACTCGCCCGAAACATTTTGACCGCCTCCCCGCGATGGCCGAGTACTATGGCAGGCTGATCCGGCCACCGACGAGCGCCCCGGCCGCCCCCGGCCGCTAGGCTCGCCGATTCGCCGACAGCCCCAAGAGGTGCAAGCCCATGTTTGATGTGACGTTCCACGGCGCGGCCCGCGAAGTGACAGGATCGTGTCACCTTCTCAACGTCGAGGGCAAGCACATCCTGCTCGACTGCGGCCTCTTCCAGGGCAGGCGCTCCGAGTCATTGGAGAAGAACCAGGAATTCCCCATCGACCCGTCGAAGCTTCACTCGGTCATCTTGTCCCATGCCCACATCGACCACTGCGGGCGTCTGCCGCTTCTCGTCAAACGCGGTTTCACCGGCACCATCTACGCGACGGCCGCCACGCGCGACCTGTGCGCCCTGCTCCTCGCCGACTCCGCACACATTCAGGTTGAAGACGCGCGCTACCACAGCAAGAAACGCGCCAAAGTCGGTGAGCCGCCCGTTGAGCCGCTCTACGATGACGACGACGTTGCCGCCACGCTGCGCCTCTTTCACGCCGTGCCGCTTGAAAAGCCATTCTGGATCATCAAGCGACTCAGGGCCCGTTATCACGAGGCCGGCCACATGCTCGGTTCCGCCTCCTTGGAATTGGAGTTCTCGCCCGGCGACGGCAAGCAGGCGCGACGTCTCGTCTTCACCGGCGACGTGGGCCGATTCGGCCTGCCGATCTTGCGAGACCCCGCGCCGCTCCCGGAATGCGACTACCTCATCTGCGAATCGACCTATGGCGGCCGTCGCCATCCGCCCGCCGCCGACCTGCCCGGTGAAATGTCTGACGTTGTCAACGCTACCGTGAAGCGAGGTGGAAAGGTCATCATTCCCGCCTTCAGCGTCGGACGAACCCAGGTCATTGTCTACACCATCCACCGATTGCAGGTCGAGGGGAAGATTCCCAAGCTCCCGGTCTTCGTCGATAGCCCTCTCTCGGTGAACGCGACGGAGATCTTCCGCCTGCATCCCGAGTTGTTTGATGCCGAAGTGCGAAAGTTCATGCAGCGGAACGGCGACATCCTCGGCGCCGGCTGCTGCACGTTCATCCGCGACGTCGAAGAGAGCATGCGCCTCAACAAGCGCAGGGCGCCGTGCGTCATCATCTCCGCCAGCGGCATGTGCGAAAACGGCCGCATCGTCCATCACCTGCGCAACAACATTCAAAGCCCCAAGAACACGGTGCTCATCGTCGGTTTCCAGGCGGCCCACACCCTCGGCCGGCGAATCGTCGAGAAGAATACGCACGTCAACATCTTCGGGAAAAAACTGCGGCTTCGGGCAGAGGTCGTGGCGCTCAACGGCTTCTCGGCGCATGCCGATCGCGATGAGTTGCAGCGACTGACCAAGCCGCTGGCCGCCAAGTGCAAGACGGCCTTCCTCGTCCACGGCGAGCCGGACCAGATGGAGATCCTTCGACAGACGATGCGCGCCGACGGCTTCAAAAACGTCGAAATGCCCGAACGGGGTGCGTCCTTCACGCTGGACTGATCTTCCGGCGAATCATGTCGAACACATTTTGAGTGGGTAAAAAAAACTGCGGGGTCCCCATACGCCAGCCCGGGCTCTTGGCCGACGCACGAGTGGACCCCACAGGATTACCGCTTGGCCACCCCCGCCGGAGTGCCTCGCGGCTCTCCTGAATCTGGGTAAGCACCCACTGTGCCGCGCAATCGTCCCGCTGCGGGTATTACGCGGATCAGTCGTAACCCGTTGTTCAACAAATGATTGAGACTATCTAAGAATTTCAGGAGATGTGCCGACCGCAGAGAATTGGGAAATATTACCACCGCGCCGCGGCGGCCGCGCGAATCGGGTAACTACGCGCGGGACCCGATAAGCCTCCTCAGCCCCTCGGAAGTGACCTGCCCGAGCGACCCGACAATCAGATCCGCCCCGGCCAAAACGTCGGCCGCGTGCGAACTCGTCAGGCCGATGCACCTCATCCCCGCCCGACGAGCCGCCTCGATCCCCAGCGGCGCGTCTTCGATCACCACGCATTGAGCGGGCGCAAGCGACATCCCCTCGGCCGCACGCAGGAAGACCTCCGGATCGGGCTTGCCACGGGCAACGTCAGCGCCGGTGATGATCGCCCGAAACACATCGGTCAACCCCATCGCCTCGCAGATCATCCGGACATTCTCCGGCGGGCCCGAAGAGCCGATCGCCATCGCGATGCCTTCGGCGGCCAGGTGATCAATCAACTCCTTCGCATCGGGCATCGGTCGTACATCGTGACGGATGATCTCGCGATACAGCGATTCTTTTCGATCGCCGAGCGCTTTCGACCGAGTGGCGTCAGCCTCGCCGAACCATTCGGCAATGATCTCGGAATTGCGCCCGCCGAACGTCGCCTTGAACTGCGCCTCTCTGATCGGCCCGGCGCCGCGCTCTTGCGCCAGCCGCTGCCAGCTCTCGAAGTGCGCGGCCGCGCTGTCGACGAGCACGCCATCCATGTCGAAGATCACGCCCAGCGAATTCAAATCGTTGTCTCCTTTAGTCCGCCGGTCTCCGGCCCTCGTCGCATGACGCGTTCCAACAAAAAGCCCCAGGCAAACGCCCGGGGCTTGAATGATACGAAATCTAAGCGAAATTCCTAAGAATTACGCCGCTATCTTCAGCTTGCTGCGAGCCAGTTCGACAAGCATGTCAAAGGCCGCCGCGTCGTGTATGGCGATCTCGCTGAGCATCTTTCGATTTAGATCGACATTCGCGATCTTCAGGCCGTTGATGAAGCGGCTGTAGCTGATGCCGCGCGTCCGGCACGCACCGGTGATGCGCGTGATCCACAGCGAGCGGAAATCCCGCTTGCGCGCCCGACGATCTCGGAAGGCATACACGCCGGCGCGAAGAACGGTGTCCCGGGCCGATCGAAGCAACTTGCTGCGTCCGCCGTAATAACCCTTGGCGGCCTTGAGCGTCCGCTTCACGCGCTTGTGGTGAGCGACGTGCGTTCGTGTCTTTGGCATCTCTCAAACTCCTCGCGTCGAATCTCGCGCGGAAAAGATATCTCTATGTCTGCGTCAGGCCTGAAGGGCGCGAATGATCTTCGCGCTCAGCTTCGGGTTGTTCAGAATTCCCTTGGACCGCAGCGAGCGCCGGCGATCACCGCTCTTGCCGCTCATCAGGTGGCCCATGTTGGACTTCCGATATTTCACCTTGCCGTTGGCGGTGATCTTCACCCGCTTGGCAAGTCCCTTGTGTCGCTTCATTTTGGGCATCAAACTTCTCCGCTCTTCGCCGGGGCCATGATGGCGAGCCCAATACATTAACCGGTTCCCCCCGGCCAGACAAGCTGCGGAACCGCCTCGATTCAGCCGGTCGAGGCCGCCAGCGCGAGCCCTGGTGAAAGGGCTTGGCCGGCCGAGGCGTGTTTGAGCCTAACGTTATCAAATATAGGTGCTTATGCGAGTATCTGGAGAAGGATGCTGGTTTCAAGCCGGCGATTACCAGATGTAGTCCCCGACCGTCGGCGCCTTGCGATTGAACCGCTCGCAATCCTTCCTCCACCACTTTCGCAGGGTCTTCATGTCCTCTTCCACCCGCTGCGAGCCGTCAACCTCGCGCTGGCCAATCTGGTTCGCCGTCACGTTGACCTTTTCCCATCTGCGTTGAATGCGACGGCGAGAATTGGGATCGTCACAGCCCGCCGAACTCAAAAGGCCCAATGCCAAGAGCAGAAGAAGGCATCGCTGTATCCCGAGGATGTTCCGTCGAGCGCGTGAGTTTCTCGGGTGAAAGATCATCCGTCATGCCTCCGCCAGGCTTGTACGCAGAAGCCGGGACTTCGATGCGGTGGAAAGATTTGTCGATGGCGGCATGGCATTCATTCCCATCGGCGGATTCGAGCCTGTAGCCGTCGGGCTCCCCCTGGCGTTTAATGCGGATATTATGCATCGTAAATACATTATCGGACTATAATACGTCATGTTCCACGTGGAACGTTGTTCTTGTCCACCTATGTAGTCACCTTGGGCACTAGGCGGGGCCGCGGAATGGCTCCGACTGGAGTCAGTGATCGTCGGCCACAACGAGATGGTCGGCGACTCATGCGGCACCCTTAGAGTCGCCAGGGCCTACTCCCCCCATGCCATCAAAGGCATAGAGAATCGCACGTTCCACGTGGAACATCGTTGCCAATCAACCCGATCACAGCTACTCTACGCAGGAATCCGTGTCTCAAACGCTTCGAAATCCTATCGCTTGAGCGCCAGGGAGGGCAATATGTCCAAGGATACAAAACGACTGGGTAGGGGAATCGCTTCCATTATCTCCACGTCTCCCGCAGACGCGCAGGCAGTCCAGGGTCTTCCGGCGCCGACGCCGGCCCCACACACTCCGATTGCCGGGCACCAGCGGCTCGCCATGATCCCCCTGTCGTCCATTCGACCGAACCCCTCCCAGCCACGCCGCGCGTTCGATCAGCAGGCCCTCGAAGCGCTGGCGGAGTCCATGCGACGACGGGGAACGCTTCAGCCGATCGCCCTACGACCTACGGAGTCCGGCTTTGAGCTCATCGCCGGCGAGCGGCGATTCCGTGCCGCCCAGATGGCAGGTCTGGAGTCAATCCCGGCTATCGTTCGGCCGGTCAAGGATGAGGATCTCCTCGAGCTCGCTCTCATCGAAAACATCCAACGCGAGAACCTGAATCCCGTGGAACGAGCCATCGCCTACCGGAATCTCAACATTCAGCACAAGCTCTCCCATGACGAGATTGCTGCCCGAATGGGCGAGGATCGGGCGACCGTTTCCAATTACATGCGATTACTCGGCTTGGATCCCGAGGTGCTCGCACTCGTGGCAGGGGGAGGCCTCTCCATGGGCCACGCCAAGGCACTCTTGGGTATTTCGGATATAAAACATCAGCAATCCTTGGCGGGCAGAATCGTCCGCGAGGGGTGGTCGGTAAGGCAGACCGAAGCCGCGGTGAATAACGCGACAAACAAGGTCGCAAATAAGCCCTCGAAAGAGGTCAAGGTAAGGCCCGCCGTCGCCGACATGGAACGCAAGTTAACGGACGCGCTCGGAACGCGCGTCACCATCAAGGAAGGGCGGCGTCGGCACACGGGAAAAATCACGATAGAATACTACGCGCTCGACGACTTCGAGCGCGTAACCGGGAAGCTGGGGGTCGAACGCGATTCTGCATGATGGCGATCCGCTTACGAGCCGCAGACTTCCGGAGCCGATTGAATTGAATTCATCCAGCCCAGGCACACCTCCGCTCGTCGAAGCCCCGCGCGGCCGCGTATGGGGGCACGTTCTCGTTTCGCTCTCAGCGTGCCTGTTAACCGTCTCGATCCTCGGCTCAGCCGTGTTTCTGACTTACAAGATTTACCAGCGATATCAGCTCACCACGCGCGTCCGCAGCTTCATCAGCTCGCTCGAAAATCGAACGCCCGAAGAGCTCGCCGAGCGGGCCGCGGAGTTGAAGGACCGCCCCAAGGTGGCCCAGCATGTACTTCCGGAGCTGCGCCGGGGCCTGGCGAATGCCCGATCGGACGAGCAGCTTTCGGCCATGATCGAAATCTCCAAGGTGTTTATTTCTCATAAGAGCATCGAGAAGGCGTTGTTTGAATTACGGCGAGATCGCCGGGAGCACATCGCCGGTGAGGCCATCGCGGCCCTTGCCGAGCTTGAGCCGCCCGAATACGCGGCGGAGGTCCTCGGCAAGAGCCTTCAGGGCGCCGAGTCGGGCGAGGTATCGCAGAGCGTCATCGACGAGGCCTGTGCCGGCTTATTGCGACAGGGCGCCCCGGGCCTCGCTGAAATGCAGCGTCGTCTCGGCGAGCTGAGCGTTGACCGCCGAGTCTGGATTGTCGGATATGTACAGGCCGTCGGCGGCCCATACCGCAAGGCCTGGCTGGAAATGTTGTCGGCCGACGCCGAGCCCCGCGTCGCGGATGCCGCGCGCATGGCACTCTCGCCGGCCGAGACCCAGGGTGATTCCGCCGCGGACCCGGTGGCGCGGGCCGGGTCGATGGAGCATTAGTGCGGCGGCGGCCGGACATGGAGTAAGTCAGGCGTGGACTCGGTATTCTTTACATTCCTCTCGCAGTTCTCGTACATCGGCCTGTTCGCGATTCTCTTTATCGCCGGCCTGGGAGTTCCGCTGCCTGAGGACATTCCGCTCCTCGCCGCTGGCTGGCTGGCCTACCGCGGCAGCGCCGATCTATACCTGATGATCCTGACCGGCCTGGCCGGCGTCATGGTGGGCGACTCGCTCATCTTCAGTATGGGCCGCAAATACGGCACGCAAATCGTCGAGCATCGCTGGCTCAAGAGAATCGCCAAGCCCTGGCTGCTCGAACGGGCGCGCACCCTCTATGCCAACCACGGCATCAAGATTCTCTTCGCGGCGAGATTCATGCCCGGTCTGCGATCAGTTCTGTATCTCACCGCCGGCGTGTGCCGGGTTCCCTTCTGGAAGTTCTTCCTGATCGACTCCTGCGCCGCATTGATCTCGGTTCCCTTGTGGGTATGGGCGGGCTACAAGTTCAGTGCCCACATCGACGGCATCCTGGGCGGCACCCGCGTCGCCAGCTACGTCATCGGGGGCGTGTTTGTCCTCGCGCTGATCGCTTGGGGCCTCTACGAGTACTATCACAACCTACGGAAGAAGAACCGCGACGCGCTGGATGCCGCGGCCGCGATCGAGCAAGTCGTCAAGTCGGCCCCGCTCGTCGTGGACCACCCAAAGCATCGCGAGCCCAAGGAGCCACACGCGGCCGCCGGAGCCACCCATCCATAGCGTCCGTCTTCTCCGCTCCTCGCGATATACAAATCCACCGCACCAGTTAACGCAGTAACGCCTTGCGCGGCCTGTTTGCCTAATTACGGCGCAAAGACGACAATAACCCTTCCCATGCACGACGATCCCGTCTCATTTGACATTCCCGTGGAGCGCTCCGCGGCGATGATGCGCGCACTCTGGCGACTGATGGTCGTGGCGGTGATGGTCGGTCTGATGTCGATCGTTCGCCCCGACTGGCGATTGCTCAGGCTGACCGACAGCGCCTCGTTCTTTGCGATGGTCGTCGTGATGGTCCTGCTCGGGGCCCTGTCGGCCTGGCTCTTCTATACTGCCATGCGCTGGCTCATTCTCGCCTGCTGGCCCAAACACGTCGGCATGCGCGTCGGGCCCGATGCAATCGAATTACATCTCGGCCCGTTTGGCGAGTGGCGGTACTTGTGGACCGACATCGCGGCCGACTACGGAAATGCGATGGAGCCGGAGGTTCTGGCCGCCATGCCGGATAACGCCCTGACGCCGCGACTCATGCACCGAAAGGATGGCGATCTCTTCACCGTGATACTGCGGTTTTCGCGGATCGACACGGAGGACTTGGCCAATGCCATGACCCCCTTCGTCCGGCATCGGGGCCGCGAATGATTCCGCCGACCGGTGCGGGGTAATCCGATCCGGACGGGGGATCGCATAAGTTTCCGAGCCCTGGTGGAAACGTCCCAGGCGTGATGGCCGCCACATCCCTCACAACGGGCGGAAAACCGGCGTACGAACGCGATTCACCTGAAATGGCACGAATGTTGCCTTATTCTTATACAATTGACGGGAGGAACGGTGTTCGGGCGTTGGCGATACCCCCTCAAGCTGCCATGCACTCGCCCCAAAGGCCAGATGCATTCTCGCCCGATCCCATTCAGGATAGAAAGGTCCTCACATGCACCCCCCGCTCTCCGGTTGGCTTGGTAATCCGGTCATCCGCCTGCTTGCCAATATCCGCTTCGGCGTGAGCATGATGTTGGTCATCCTCGTCTATGCCTGCGTGGCGTCAGCCCTGCCGCAGGTGCGCGGGGCGCTGGAAATGACGGAGATGGAAATCTTCCGTCACTGGTTGTTCTTCGGCCTGATCGTCGTGCTCGGCATCTCCATCATCACAGCCACCCTCACCAGGATCGCATTCAATCGGTTTAATGCCGGCGTCTTGACCGTCCACACCGGGCTACTCCTTCTGGTGATCGGCTCCATCGTCTACTTCTCCACCAAGATTGAGGGCGACGCGCTGATGATTTCTCCGAAGGTTCAGGTTGTCAGCATCGCCGGTTCCCAGCAACGCGTGATCGCCGAAGTGCTCGCCGAGAAAGGCCAGAAGTGGGAAACCACCATGCCGGCCTTCGGCGGCTCGGCACGGGTCGAAGTCGTGGATGTCGCCCGCGACTCCGCCGGCATCGTCTCCAGCGCCGTCATCACCGCCGCCCTCGGCGCCGAGGAGAAGCAGTTCAGAATCGACAATGGCTCCGCCGGCGACCTGGCCGGGGGGCGGCTCGTTGTTCAATTGCAGCCCGCCGAGCCGGTCAAGACTTTCTATGACAACGAAACAGCGGCGCTCTTCGTCAGAAAGGCCGGTGCCGATCGACCAACGGTCATGCCGATCAAAGGTTTGCCGTTCTTCCGCGAGCGCTACCTCGACGAGGGTTACGTCCTGAAGGACACCGAAGGTCGCGAAGTGCCCTCGAAGCGAACCACGCCGAATCTGACCATCGGCAGCGCGACGATTCCGACGCAATGGTTCGAGCATTGGCGAATGCCGATCGAGCTCGACGCCGGTGAATTGCCGTTCTCGGTTCGCGTGACGGGTTATGTCCCGTACATCTCGCGGTTCGATTCGACCGCCGTGGAGTCATCGACCGGTCCGCAGAATCCGGCGGCCGAAGTCCGCCTGGCCGTCGGCGAGGCATCCATCTCCGAGCCGCTCTTCGCTTTGCAACCTGCCAAGTCGATGATGTCGCGCGGAATTCCCGTCGAATATCGCTGGGCTGCCGACGAAGCCGAGCAGGCCGCCTATCTCAAGCCGATGGCCTCCACCCACGAGCTGTTTGTTCAGGTGATCGACCCGCCGGTGTCGAAGACAATGGCGATCATTCGTGGCCAGAGCATCAAGATCGAAGGCACGCCCTACGAATTATCCATCAAAGACCTACAACCAAACTGGCCGCTGATGACGCCCGGTTTCGAGGGAGCGAGTTCGCCGATGGCGTCGGTCGACGTGACCAACGGTGAGAAGTCCTACAATCGAACCGTCATCCAGCGCTATCCCGCGCTCTCGCAGGACATCGACGAGCAGGGCGTTCGCCACCGCGAGGGCCCTTACGACCCCAATCTCATCCTCAAGTATCGAACCGCCGAGAACGGCTGGGTGACGATCGTCGGCGGACCGAAGCTCACGCCCAGGATCGCCGTCTTCGATCAAACAGGCGCCGCGACCGTGTCGGATGTCGAGCTGGGCAAGTCGCAGCGCGTGTCGATCATGAACACGCCGGTCGATCTAAAGATCGCCAAGCTTCTCGATCGCGCTGCCAGCGTCGAACAGCCGATCATCGAGCCGCTGGAGCGCCGCCGACCCAACCTCGCCGCGCGATCCGTTTCCGCCGTGCGACTGAAGTTCACGCCCAAGGACGGCAAGGGCGACACCGTGACGCGCTGGTGCGTGTTCAGTCAATACCCGCATACCGACGCTCGACCGATTCAACTCCGCGTGCCGGGAGACGAGAGCGACTACGAAGTCATCTTCTCCAGGCTGCCGCGCTCCCTCGGCGCCGCGCTCATCCCCGGCAAGCTCAGCGTCAAGTTTTTCCCGGGACGCCAGAACGTCGAATCCTGGCGGAGCGATTTCTGGGTCAGCACCGGCGAAGACGCAGCGCCGCGCCCCGCCGCCGTCTATACCAATCAGACTTGCGGCGCCGGCCGATGGACCCTCTTCCAGAGCGGGGCGGCCCCTGACCACTGGAGCTACACGATTCTCGGCGTCGGAAACCGAAACGGAATCTGGACGATGCTGATCGGCTGCACGCTCATTCCGCTCGGCTGCTTCTACGCGTTCTATGTGAAGCCCGTGTTGATTCGCGGTCGCCGCAAGAATGGCGCACCGAGGGAATCGAAAGATGATGACGACCGGGCCGCAGCTTCCCGCGGCGGTAACGGTCATTTTGCGACCGACAGGATGGAAGCCGTCGTCAGCCATCCCGAGGAAGAGGTGCACGTATGAAGCCGACCGCACCTGCTGCCGGATTGCCCGCAAGACAAATGAATCTGATCGAGAGGATCGATATGCAACCTAAGCGTCTATTTGCCCTTGGATGTTCACTTTGCCTGATGATCGCAGCCATCGCGGCCCCGGCATCGGGCGACGAGGTCGCATTCGCCGCCTCAGAGAAGGCCGCCGCGATCGACGCGCAAATCGACTGGTCACACGCCCGGCTCATCGCCGTGCAGGACGCCGGGCGCTACAAGACGCTCGACTCCTTCGCCCGCGAGGCGATTCACGAAATGTACGGCAAGGAGCATTTCCCCGGCCTCTCGCCCATGGCCACGATGATGGAGTGGCTCTTCAATCGCGATGCTTATGCCGACTCGCCGGTCCTTCGCATCAAGGACAAAGGCGTTCAGATCCATCTCTCGGCCCACATGCCCGAGGCGGCGCGGCAGCGCATCCAGCAGACCGGCTACATGACCCCGCGCGAGTTCGACGACCCCGTCGTCGCCCAGCGAATCATCGAGCTTGAGCCGATGGCCCCGATGGTTTCGGCCATGCGCCGCGTCCGCGGAACCGAGGCCGTCTTTCGCCACATGGAAGAAATGCTCCGGATTGTGCCGGCCCCGAACGAGGCGCGCGACGCCATGTGGCACACCATCGCCGAGCTTCAGGCGAATCTCCCGCCCGATCTGCTCGCCAAGGCCGGCCGCTCGGCCGATTCCATCGGTGCGCCGATTCCCGGCGTGACCACCGAACAGGCCGTGCGCGGCGTGCAGGCCTGGGCGAAGGTCTGGAGCGCCTGGAAGGAAGGCGATGCGGCGAAGGTGCAGGCGAGCATCGACCAGCTCGCTGAGTTCCTGCCGACCATGGCCGGAGAGGGCGTCTATCCCGCGGAGTCGCAGCGCGCCGCCGAAGCCAGTTATTACTCCTGGGGCAAATTCACCTGGGGCTACTGGTTCTACATGGCGGGCCTGATCTTCAGCATTCCGGCGCTGGTCACCGGCTGGCGCAAGCCGTGGGTCATTTCCATAGCGTTTCTGATGATTGCGATGGGCGTTCACGCCTTTGGGATTGGTCTGCGATGGTATATCCTCGGCCGCATCCCCGTGGCCAACATGTTTGAGGCCATCGTCGGCTCGGCATGGATCGGCATCGCCATCGCCCTTCTCGTTGAGCTCAAATATCGAACCCGCGTCGCGCTCATCGGCGCTCACGCCACCGGTTTCGTCGCGATGATGCTTGCGGGCTTTGTGGTCCCCGGCGGCGGAACGATCACGACCATCATGGGCATCCTCGATGACCTCATGCTGCGCATTCACACGGTCCTGATCATCTCGTCGTATGCCCTCATCTTCGTCGCCGCCATCATCGCGGTGGTCTATCTCTTCAGCTACTACCACCATCGCGCCGCAACCAAGTCCGCGGAGTTCGGCGCGGTCGTCGCCCTCTTCGGCGGCATCGTGCTGGCCATGCTCAACTTCGTCTTCGTCAAGGGGCTTGACCCGTCCGGCGAATACGTGAAGAGTTCCACCGCCACCACCGCCTTCTGGGTAGCCGCGATCGGCTCGCTCGCGCTCCTGCTGATTGTCGTTCGCCCGGACACGTCGCATCGCCTCATTGCCGCCGTCACGGGCTTGTTCCTCGCCTGTCTGACGCTCGCCATCGGCAATCACGGATTCTCGCTCGGCATGGGCTGGGTGATGATCGGCGTCGGCGGTGTTTGGACTCTCGGCAATATCGCGGGTCGAGTCATTCGCGGCGCGGCAAGTCCAATCGGCGCGAATCCCCGCCTCGCGGCCGTCGGCGTCTCAGGGTCGTTCCACGACCTGGCATTGGAAAAGCCCATCCTCGCCGGCGCCCTTCCCGGGGACAAGTCCTCGCCGACCGGCCTACCCATGTGGTTGCAGCATGTCGACTGGAGCCATCTCATCATTCTGAACATGGTCTTCGTCATGCTCTTCGTCGGCACCATCCTCGGCGCCGTCTGGGCAGACTACTCCTGGGGCCGCCCCTGGGGATGGGACCCGAAGGAAGTCTTCGCGCTCAACACGTGGATCGTCTACGCCATTCTCATTCACATGCGATTCGTGACCAAGAACAAGGGCCTGTGGACCGCGTGGCTCAGTGTCGCCGGCTGCCTGATGATGGCCTTCAATTGGTGCTTCGTGAACTTCTACATCGTCGGCCTGCACAGCTATGCATGAGGCACGAATCGGGGACTGAATCAAAGACTTGGACGAAAGAACGACCCTGAAGGACGCGGCCTCCAGGGTCGATATTCAACCGGCGTTGCAAGCCGCTCATCCGCCGGGGTCCGGTGCGGGAGTAGCGACAACCTCCTCGACCACTCGTGATCCGGCTTTCCATCTGCAAGCCTTGTTCGTGCCGTTTCCGGCGGTTCCACAACTGATTCCTTCGTCGCACGCCGTCGTACTGCACGTAGCTGTGGTGCCGCCGGGGAGACCGAAGCAGACACACGAGTTATTGGCGGAGCTCACTATCGTCAAGGCGTCAGCGGAAACCGCGATTGCTGCTCGGTGTGATGCTGCGTCGACCGTAATTTGGAGGATTACGAGTTCGTTTTCCGAGTCGTAATCCAGGTGTCCCGATATCTGAGGATTGCCTTGCGAATCAAAGGCCCCTGCAAAGGTAGGACGATTCTGCTGGTCGGACCCGCACACGACATCGGCAACAACAACGCCGTTCTTCACGAGTTCAGTCGACCCGGCTGCGGAGCGCCAGCGAACCGCGAAGGCATCGCTCCCAAGCTTGTCGCTCCACAGCGTATAGTCCTGCGTTCTATCCAGGACGCTCCACATATCCACGCCGGGAGAATGAAGGGCGTCAAACTGCTTCCAATACTCTTCTCCATCGGTAACAACGAGAATCTTCTGCTGCAGCTAAGTCGTTTGATCAATCGCCAATGCACTGGGCCCAGCGAGAACAAACGCCGTAACCAGACATGACATGATCAGTCTTGTGATATTCACGTAGACCTCCTTTAACAATTGACTCACTATTCCTCGTCAAATCCACAACGAACTTCAGCATGAACCTGCCCGAATCGGCAGGGTCAACCTTCTTTCTGACTCGACCGGACGATGACCTCATTCTTCCGAATCGCTGAGCGCTTCCTGTTGGCGTGTCCCGACGAATGGGAGACTCAAAGTGCGAGAATCCAGGGTCTGCTCGTCAATGTGGATCTTCACAAAGTCCCTGACACGCGTCACTTTGGGTTCCCCCTCACCCTCGCGTTCCAGCGTTTGCCATCGACGCGGCAGCATCTTGTCTTTGTCGAAGTAGTATCGATCAATCCGTATGTAGTTACCCATCTCTTGTTTTTTCGTAACAACGATACAGTCAGAGTCGGATATTCGCTCGTGGATCGGCGAGATTTCGCCCTCGCCAATCACCCCCGCGAAGTAGCCGGCTTTTTCCGAAAACGGTCCGACCCAAGACTGAATGTACGACCCGATCAGGCAATCAGTCGGGTGTCCGAGAATGGCATGTTGGCTCCCGTTCGGATCCGGCGTCCAAGACTCACCGGAGTTCTCCTGAACCGCGAATACGGCGGGGTACTGCAGCAGAACACTCTTCAACGGAAGCCCGTTTTCCGGGCGCCAAACCGCACGATACTCACTCATCACACCGTTCTTGAACAGAAACGCGGTGTCCGGACGGTCGAGATCGCAGCTTTCCGTATTGCTGAGGTCGTAGACTCGGGTTCTCAGGAGGGCCGGCGCCATCTCCGTGAGGACTCGCAAGCGATGGGGTTCGGCGCGTATTTCGACTTCCATGACCAGCGAGCGCGCACTCTTCAGGGTCCCGGCGACCCTTTCGGCGAGATCACGGCGAATTGCATCGTTGTTTTCCGAACGCTTGGTACTGGCGCGTTGGCTCGCCTGCTGATGAAGCGCGTCGCCTGATGCCAAACCGAGAATGAGGTAGCTAACAAGGGCGGGAAACATGCGGCTTGCCTCCTTTCCAGCCTCTGCGACAGTGGCAACATAATACCCACGCCCGCCATGTCAAGCCTCGCACGCGATCATTCACTCTCGCTGCGCGCCGGGGTTTGCCGCAAAAGGACATTTCATAGTGGCGTCGACTCGGTCACTCGCTTTCCGACCGCCCGCGCGGGCGATCATCTCGGTTCGCGGAGGATCGATGCATGGGCTATCATTTGCCCATGCATTCCCGATCCCGCGTCATCATCTTCGACATGGACGGCACCCTCACCGTCCCCGCCCTCGACTTCGACCGCATGCGCGCCGAAATCGGCATCACCAAGGGATCGCTGCTCGAAGAGTTGGAGACCATGTCCCCGGCGCAAAGGGCACGGGCCGAGGAAATTGTTCATCGCCACGAGGCCGATGCCGCCGCGTCGAGCATCCTGCAGCCCGGCGCAAAGGATGTGGTCGCCGCCATCAGAAGATTCGGATTTCCTGTTGCGCTCATGACGCGGAATTCTCGCGTATCTGTAAGGGCGTTTCAGGATCGGCATGGGATTGCCTTCGACCTGATCCGCACGCGCGAGGACGGCGTCTGCAAACCATCGCCGCAGCCGGTCCACGAAATCTGCGGCACCCTCGGCGGCAAGCCCTCCGATGCCTGGGTCATCGGCGACTTTCACTACGACATCCTCTGCGGAAACGCCGCCGGCGCGACGACGGTCCTCATGTGGAGCGAGACGGGCCCCCTGCCCGAGTGGTCCGGCGAGGCGAATCATGTGATTCGAAAGCTGGGAGAGTTGCTGAGCCTACTTGGAATGGCCTGACAAGGCGCTGGGCAGCGCCGCGACGCTTGAAAACGGCGCGGTCGTTGAGCAAGAGTACAGATTGCGATGACTTCACGATTGAAAATCCCACGGCCCAGTAATCCGACGTCGCCGGTGCGGACCGGCTCCAGCCCTGTTTCACGTAAAACCACCCAAAATGCCACTCGCCCCAACACGTGCCCGCCACAACGGTTACAAGCGTCCGCGAGCCCGTGTGTCACCTTATGTCACTCTGGCGATTCGCGTTTGGAAGGCCTAATCTACTTCATCCCGGCGATGCTGGGCCGTAGTCCCGGACGGATCATGGGCAGGAGAGACAGTTGAACATCCATCGATTCCTTGCGGCGTTTCTCCCCCTTTTTTCAGCGGCGTGCTCATTCGCCGACGAGGGCGTGCCCACGTCAAGCGCTCCGGCACAGGTCTCCGAGGCCGACGCTGCCGAGAAACTTTCCTCCGGCGATAAGGAGACCGACGAGATTCTCGATCGTCTCGAGTCGCAGGGCGCGGCCATCAAGGGCCTCAAGTGCAAGCTCCACTATGAATACGTGATGAGAGAGCCCGTCGAGTCCCGGCATATCAAGGAAGGCGACCTGCTCTTCACCCGGGGCGAGCCGAATTCAAAGTTCCTCGTTCACTTCAAAAAGAAAATCGCCGACGGCGTGGTCAGCGAGTCAGGCGAGTATTTCGCCTTCGACGGCCGATGGCTCACCGAGCGGAATGACCGTTCCAAGAAGATCATCAAGCGCGAGATCGCCCGCGAAAGTGAGAAGACCGATCCCTTCCGCATCGGCCACGGGCCGTTTCCATTGCCCTTCGGACAGAAGCGGGATGACATCCTGCGGAGCTTCAAAGTCAAGCTTCAGCCGTTCACACTAGGTGATCCACTCCAAAGTCGGCATCTCAACTGCGTGCCGATTCCCAATACCGACCTGGCATCCCGCTACACGCGCGTGGAGATTTACATCAACAAGCGCAGCGGCCTCCCCGTCCGCATCGTGACCGAACGGGTTAAGGACGGGAACCGGATCGAGGTGGACTTCAACGACGTCGACACCAACGAGGCCCCCGCCGCCTCGCGCTTCGCCATCGAGGAGCCGAAAGAGTTCATCGTGACCGTTGAGCCTCTGGAGCCCGGAAAGAACCTGGTCAACCCGGCGGAGATGGAGTAACCGTGCAAAGGCCCCGACGAAATCTCATCGCCCGCGCGGCTCTCGCCTTTTCCGCGTGGGCCATGCTCGTCTCGGGTTGCGATCAGATCCCGCGCAACTCCACCGAGAAGAACAATCTCGCCGCGTTGCAGAAGGTCACCATCTCCATCACCGGCCGCACGTCGTACGCCGCCTACATCGCCGATCAGGACCACACCCGGCAGCTCGGATTGATGAATGTCACCGAGGAAGAGCTGCCCGAAGACCAGGGGATGATCTTCGTCTTCAGCTCCGACATGCATCTGAACTTCTGGATGCGCAACACGATCATCCCCCTCGACATCGCTTACATCCGCTCGGACGGGACCATCGTTAAGACCTACACGATGGAGCCGCTCAACGAAATGGGATATCCGTCGATCGAGCCGGCCAGATTTGCATTGGAAACGCGCGCGGGCCAGTTCGCCGCCCACGGCATTCAGGCAGGCGACCACGTCGAGCTACCGCAATCTTTCTTTGAAGATTAGACCGGACGTCATCGGCTCGCGGGCCGGCTCGTGGCAGCGAGGTCCTCAATCGGGGGCATGCCGAGCTTTCGTCGGATGATGTTGTAAGTGCCCGGGTACATCTGCGGACCGATCCGCTCGGCCACATCCTTGATGATCTCCGGGAACTTGCGCGGAATGTCGAGGCGCTTGGACGTCAGGTCGCGCCGATACACGTCGTAGACCTGTTTGGCACGGTTGAAATACCGCACGGCTTCCTCGTCTTCGTCGTAGGCATATTGCTTGAGCCCGCCGAGAATCAGATTCTCAATGCGCGCCGTGGCCTTGACGAGGTCCAGATTCTTCTTGTCCTCGATGAACTGCTTTTCGAGGAACTTGTTGTATCCCCCCGCGTACATCGGATCGTCGTAATACTTGCGGAGGAAGTCGAACATCTCCCGCCCCTTGTCGTCCATGCCCAATTCGCTGTAACGAAGGATGGCATTGCGTGCGAAACCGACGAAACCGGTCATGAAGTTGATCGAGATCGGCGTCCCCTGGTTTTCTTCCCGGAGATACTCCTTGGAATCCCGCTGATAAGCCTCAAACAAGACAGGCGCCATGCGGATGTCGGGTCCGAAGTTCGGCGGCTCCCCCAGATCGGCCTGGCGGCTCATCGCCATACGACCGCCGTAGAACATTTTCTGAAGACAGAAGAACTCGATTCGGGTGGTGTTGAGTCTGTGTATGTCCACCAGACTATGCGTTTCGAGTCCCTTTTCGATTCCCATATTGGCCCAGTAAAGGGCGTGTGTCTGGGCCAGCCGAAAATCGAGCGTGACGCCAAGTCCCTTCTGCAATTCCACGATCCGCGCCGGATCGAGCTTGAGTTCACTTCGTAGCCGATGCGCACGCCAGAAGTTCTCGACCGCCTTCCGCGCGGACTCGGTTTTCGGGTCCTCCATGAGCTTTCGCAATGCGGCCAACCGCGTTTCCTTCATCCCCTCGGGCGTGTTGGGAATCTGAAGCGTGCCGTCGCGAAGACCCTTGAGCAGCCCGAGATAGACGCCGCTTACGGACGAATCGAATTCAAAGCCCTTCAATGTCTCAATAAAAACTGCAACATCCGGCCGCTCCTTGAGCAGTGTGTCGAAGTTCTGCGGCGCATCGGCCAGCGACTGAAAGTCGTAGTCCCGATAGAAGTCGCCGCGCACCCGGCCCGGTCGAACGTAGTCATCCGGCGGCTGTCCCAGGATGTCTTCCACGATGAGGGCGAACTGGAGTTTGTAGTACGAGTGCCACTCGTCCATCGTGTCGCCGACCTTGTGGAAGAGAATCCACGCCAGTTCGCGGTAGAGCTGGGTGTTGGTCGGATTGAGCGGGATGCCTCTGTCACGAATGAGTTCGTAGCCGTTGCGCACCCATCGCCATCGCTCCTCCGGCGACTTGAGCGTCACGGAAATGTTGTAGGCCATGTTCCAACCCTGAAACGCCCAGACCGGGGCGAACTTGGGTTGAAGTTCGCAGATCATTTCCGAAAGCTGATAGGCATCGAAGAAGTGCCCTTCCTCCTTGAGCTTGGTCGCCCGAATCCAGAGGTAATCGACCAAAGGAGCGCGTCCGAGGGCGAGGATCGGCGTCAGCAGCATCGAAGGTCGGATGGTGCTGGGCAGCGGCGGGAGCGCCAGATTGTATTCATAGCGCAGCGAATTCGTCGGCCCCGCGCGCCAGACGGCAAGCGCGCCGACAGCCACCGAAGCAATTAAGAAAAACGTCCTGCGAGTGCCTGGTCTGATCACGGGGAGATTATATGGCGGACGAGAGGGGCGCGGAATCTCGGCGGATTATTCGAGGAAATTGCAGCTTTGACAGGCAAATCAAAAATCGAGACCGGCCCTTGCCGGAATGCTGTTCCGACAAGGGCCGGGTCGGTTGTGACACAAATCAGCGATTACGACGGCGATTCGTTCGCCGCAGGGCAATCCAGGCAGTGAGCATGATCGGCATCAACATGGTCGTGCCGGTTCCGCAGAGACCGCACGGCATCATCGCCCCATCGCCGCCCATACCGCCGCCGCCTCCGTCACCGCCGCCGCCGTTACCGCCGTCACCGCCGCCGGGAGGCGCCGGAGCAACATTGTATCGCAGGACGCGGCTGTTCAAGCGGTCTCCGGCGTACAGATTGCCCGCCGAATCAGCGACCACGCCGCCCACATCGTTGATGCTATCGGCGCTGATGCCGCCCTTGTTGACGGTATTGGTGGTGAAGTCACCCTGCTGACCGAAGACGCGGTCTGCCGTGGAGTCGGTCAGCGGATTGGTAAACTCCAGGATTCGCATATTCACGGAGTCGGCGATGTACATGTTGCCGCTCACTGGATCGACACAGACACTGACCGGCGTGCTCAGGCTCGTCGCGCTGACGCCGCCGTTGTTTGCCGTATCGGTGGTGAAACTCGGCTGCCCGTACACGCGTGCGGCGACCTGACCATTCTGCAACGGGGCCAGGTAGAGCAGGACGCGGTTGTTGAACTCGTCGCAGACGTAGAGATTGCCCGCGGCATCCAGGGCGCATCCGCTGGCGCGATTGATGGTGTTTGCGGCCGGGGTGCCGCCCTGATTCGAGTCGCCGCTGGTGAAGTTCGGCTGGCCGATGACCAGGTCGGCGGTGGTATCGCCGGCGCCCGCGGCGGGGGTGTTGTATCGCAGGACGCGACTTAAGAAGCGATCGGCGAGATATAGATTGTCGTTGGCATCAACGGCGACGCCTTCAGGGTTGCCGAGATTGTCGGCGGTCGCGGCATTCATCGCGGCCTGATTGGCGGTGGTGAAGCTGCCCGCCTGGCCGAAGACCTGCACGGCGTTCATGCCGTTGGTGAAAGGCGGGTCGAAGCGGAGAATTCGCTTGTTGTCGGTGTCGGCCACATAGAGCCGACTGGCTGAGTCGACGGCGACGCCCCGCGGACCGCTGATTGTGTTCTGAGCGGGATTCGCACCACCCCGGTTGCTTTGGATTCCGGTGAAATCGGCCTGACCGATCACAACGTCCGCCGATTCGCCGTTAATGAAGGCGGCCGCATTGACGAAGCCGAGAACTCGATTGTTGGAGGTATCGGCGACCCAGAGCCTGCCGGACACGTTGTCGACCGTGAGGCCGCGGTTGCCGTTCATGGTCGCCGCGGTTCCGTTGGCGCCGCCCTGATTCGCCAGGTTTGTGGTGAAAGTCGTCTGTCCGATGACCGCGTCGGCGGTGGTGTTCTCCGGCGCAGCCCATGCCGAACTCGTCGCCGTCAGTGCGGCCCATGCCATGAAGCAAACAACCTGAAACTGCTTTCGGTGACTCATGATCTTAATTCCTCTGGGAGTCCGTTGGCCCATCCTCGCCTTCTTCAGGGAGCCGGCGTCCTTCAGGCCGCCGATCAACTGCCTCCCGGAATCCTGGGGACAGGCACGGGTTATGTCCGAACCGTCGAATCAAATCGACCAACCTTGATCAACGCGAGGGAGCATTGCGGGCGAGGTAGCCGTACACCCATTCATGCGACTCAGGCTGATCGACTTTCACGATGAATCAAAGGAATACCCTTTTGGGGCCGGCGAGTTCGACCCCGGGCTCGGTATCCTATTATGCGATACACCCTTGTGGAAGCAAATTGGGGCACTCCTCGATCCCCACGCCAACCTGCGTGCCGGCAATTCGTGCCGGACATTCCGGTCCGCGGAAGCGTGGCTAAGAAGTAATGCGTAAAAGGAAAAAAGAAAGCAGCAGAGTGGTCCGTAAGCCGAATTCTGTGCCCTGTGGATGGGCCGCGAAGGCCAATACACTGGGCGGCGACCATTTCTCTGGGCCGACGGTTACCCATCGGCTCTAGCACCCTACCCGCAATGACGCGCAACTGACGAGGAGGAGCCAAGTCAGCCATCGCACGGAACGGGCCGTTCCGCGAGACCTTCGACGCCTGGGTCCCAGAGGTCCGGGTGCGCCGAAATCTCCTCACTGCTTACGTGGGCTTGCTGGCGGTGGGGTTTACCCTGCCACGCCCGTCACCGGACGTGCGGTGCGCTCTTACCGCACCATTTCACCCTTGCCGGACCGACTCTCGCAAGAGCCGAAGGAGCAGGAATTGCTCCGATGACTCCACAATCGTCGGCCTTGGGCGGTGTCTTTTCTGTGGCACTTTCCCTGGCATTGCTGCCGGTGGCCGTTAGCCATCACCGTGCCCTGTCCAGTTCGGACTTTCCTCCCGAAGATCGAGCGTTCCCTTTTTGAGGGCCCGCACGACTTCGAGCGGCCGCCTGTCCCACTCTGCTGCTTACCCTATTCTAGGATTGTCGACAGGCCAATGAAACCAATTTTGAGATCGAAACGCTTCAGGAATAGACGGAAACGGGGCGGCGATGTCTTGAGTCGGGACAGGAATCGCACCCTTGCCGGAGCCGGACTTCGTAAAGCAATTGTAACTGCCCCGAACCGTCGAGGAAGTCGGCCACTCGGCATCCCATCAGAAGGATTACTGGACGTGTCAGCCGCCGGCGAAGTGGCCCGCGCGCGCAAATACTGTTATATTCATCGGTAATAAGAGTTCACTTGGACCTGCATCCCCTGACTATCCGGCATGCCATTGGGAGATTCGTCATGGCGAAGAAGGGACGATCCCGTCAACAGACACCGAGCAAAAAGCCAGAAGGCGCGCCGCGAACTGCCCCAAGCGCTCCGCGTAACGTCGAGGGCGACGGCATCTCCGGTGGTGCGTTTATCACCGGCGCCGTGCTGCTTCTGGTGGCCGTCGGCGTCACCGGCGTTTTGGTGGCCAATCATTTGAATGCCCTGAGTCTTCCGGGTTGTCGGCCGGGCGGCGCCTGCGATCAAGCCGCGGCGAGTCCATGGGGCAAGTTACCGGGGACGACGTGGCCGATCTCGTTCGTGGGGCTCGCATATTTCCTGGGGCTGCTGGTGACCTGGCTTTCGAGCAAGTCGTCGGGTGTTTCGGCGCCGCTGAAGCTGGTCGTTCGGTTCGGCGTACTGCTCTCACTGATGTATCTGATCGTGCTTCTCGTCGAGAAGCATCTTTGCTGGTATTGCATCGCGACGCATGCGTCGAATCTGTTGTTCTGGCTGGTGATTGAAAACTGTCGCGTTCGGCCGGGACAGGCGGCCGCCTGGCGTCCGGTCGGAACGATGGCGGTGGTTTTTCTTCTCGGCTCAGCGGCGCTGGGGGCGACCGAGTGGCGCGGCAAGAAGGCCGAAGAGACTCGTCAGGAAACACAACTCGCGGAGTCTACGCAGGAGATCATTCAGTCGGCCTCGCAGCCCGCGCCGGTCGAGGACACCGGAACGACGTCCATCTCTGAAACGGCCGTGGTGGAGCGTCCGTGGAAGGGCGGATTTGCCGGGCGCTATCGCTGGGGACCGGAAGTGGCCGCGGTGCGCATCGTGATGATCACCGATTATCAGTGCCCCGATTGCAAGCGCAGCGAGACGGACCTCTTGAAGATTATGAACGCGCGAAGCGATGTGTCGGTCACGATCAAGCATTTTCCGTTTTGCAAGGACTGCAATAAGGGCGTGAGCGAGACGCTTCACCCCAATGCCTGCTGGGCGGCGCGTGCGGCGGAGACGGCCGGCATCCTCCGCGGCCCCGAGGGTTTCTGGGAGATGCATAAGCATCTGTTCGATACCGGTGGGGCATTCACCAGCGAACAGCTAAATGAGACGCTGAACCGGTTTGGATATGACCGCGGTCAGTTCATCGACATCATGAGCGGCCAGACGACGCTGAACCTGGTGCAGCAGGACATTCAGGAAGCCCTCTGGCTGGGTCTGCATTACACGCCGATGATCTTCATCAACGGCAAGGAGTTAAAGGGCGTTTTTGCCTTCGAGGCCCTGAGCCGAGCCGTGACGGACGTCTTGGCCACCAATCCGACTCCGAGCACTTCCGAACTCGATCAGCCGCCGCCCGCGATGGAGAAGTATGTCAACGACTGGAAGGAAGGCCCGATGCTGTTGCCCGGCGACGATATTCAGTCCTGGCCCATGGGCGTTCAGCAGGCTCCCGCGTTGCACGTTGTGATGTGGGGAGACTATCAGGAACCGAATACGGCGATGGCGGATGAGATCATTCGCAAGTACGTCTCGGGACGCAAGGACGCGCAATACGTGTTTCGCCACTACCCGGTGAACCAGAAGTGCAATCCGAAGAGCCAGCTCACTCGTCACGAAAACGCGTGCCGCATGTCGCAGGCGGCCGAGGCGGCGGGCATGGTTTACGGGAGCGACGGGTTCTGGAAGGTGCACGAATGGCTGATGAAGAATCAGGCCAACTATACAGACGCCAACCTGCGCGCCGCCGTCGAGGGCATGGGATTCCTGGCCGATCCGCTCTTCGCCAAGATGGACAGCCCCGAAGTCGCCCAGGGAATCAAGTTTGACTGCGAGACCGGAAAAGCCCTCGGCCTCACCAGCATTCCCTTCATTTTCGTGAATCAGCGATTCGTGCCGCGTTGGTATCGCCGCGAGGAGCGGATCCTGGAGCGCGTCTTTGAAGCGGCACTGAAGGAGAGCGAGGAAGCGAAATCCCAACAGGCCGCCGCGCCGGCGGCGCCCGTTGCCGCGCCGTAACGTTCGACCTCAATGATTCTGGGGGTCCGGCATTCGCCGCGGGCTGACGGCCTGCGAATCAGGCGGATTCCTTGCGGAGCTTGGTCTCTTCCATTCGGGCGGATGACTCACCCCGTACGACGGCGTCGGTGATGACGTAGCGGCCTTCCATGCCCGGCTCGGGCAAGTTGAACATGATGTCCAGCATGAGGTCTTCGACGACGCCGCGAAGTGCGCGAGCGCCCGTCTTGCGCTCCAGCGCGCGGCGGGATATCTCGTGGAGGGCCAAGTCGGTGAACTCCAGGATGCTCCCGGAGATTTCAAACATCTTGCAATACTGCCGGACCAGGGCATTTTTCGGTTCGGTGAGAATCTTCACCAGGGCGTCTTCGTTCAGCGGGCCGAGGGTCGAAACGATCGGCAAACGACCGACGAACTCGGGAATCATGCCGTATTCAACGAGGTCTTCCGGGGCCACCTGGGCCAAAAGCTCCGTCCGGGCGTCGATGGCGTCCTGTTCGCCGACATCCTCGGTGGCGAAGCCGATGCACTTACCGCCGACGCGGCGCTTGATGGTCTCCTCAATTCCCGAGAAGGTGCCGCCGCAGATGAAGAGGATGTGCGACGTGTCCATCTGAATGTATTGCTGCTCGGGGTGCTTTCGACCGCCCTGGGGCGGGATATTCGCGACCGTGCCCTCGAGCATCTTGAGCAGCGCCTGCTGCACGCCTTCGCCGGAGACGTCGCGCGTGATGCTGACGTTGCCGGCGCTTCGGGCGATTTTATCTATCTCGTCGATGTAAACGATGCCGCGCTGAGCTGTTTCGAGATCGAAGTCGGCGCACTGAAGAAGTCGCAGAAGCACGTTCTCGACGTCTTCACCGACGTAGCCGGCCTCGGTCAACGTCGTCGCATCGCCGATCGAAAGGGGGACATCGAGAATGCGGGCGAGACTCTTGGCCAGAAGCGTCTTGCCTGAACCGGTGGGGCCGATGAGCAGGATGTTGCTCTTCTCGATTTCGACGTCGTCGATTTCGGCGCGATCGGTGTAGCCGAGGCGCTTGTAGTGATTGTGGACGGCGACGGCGAGCGCGCGCTTGGCATGATCCTGGCCGACGACGTACTGATCGAGGAAGCTCTTGATCTCAAGCGGCGTCGGGATCTTATGGAAGAGCGGCTTGACGCCACCGGCGCGGCGCTTCTCCTGTTTGATGATGTTGTGGCACAGATCGACGCAGTTGGAACAAATGAAGGCGTCGCCCGGTCCTTCGACCATGGGCCCGACCTCGCGGTGCGTCTTTCCGCAGAAACTACACGTGCTCGACTTGCGTCGCCTGATGTTTCCGCTGGCGGACATCCCGCCGCGCGTGGTGTTGTCGCCGGAACCGCCGTTTCCCTTCGATCCATTCTTCAAGGGCAGAATCCTTATTGGTTGGCCATGGTGCGTTGCTCGGTGCCGCCGTGCGTCACCCGCCTATGGTAAGGCAATGAATTGTAATGCACGGCAGGCAAGATATCGACCCTGCCCGGAGGCCGTCTTGACCTCAATCCCGGCCGCGCCGTCGTTGCGCTAGGCCGAGGGCTGCTCGCCGGTTGAGCGGCTTTTTTTTGCCGATTCGATGACGCCGGCCTTGAGCGAATCGAACTCCTGCTCGGTGATCTGGCCGGATGCCCTCAAATCGCGCAAATGCTGCAGCGACCAGACTGCCCCCGCATCGTCGGAATCCCGATTGTTGAAGAGCCGGCGGCGAACGAACCAGACGCCCGCTCCAAGTATGACGATCGCCGCAATGACGACGAGCCCCCAGATGACGGCCTGCGACGGGGGCGAGGCCGCGCCGATCACAAGGGCTTGTTGGACCGCGATCTGCACCTGGATCGTCTCCTTGCTCCAACGAGCGCCGCAAAGCCGACGCAGGTCATTGCCAGAGGCACGGCAGTCATTGCGCCGCACGACGGCAGGAGCAGGGCAAGAGGATTGGAATTCTGTACATAGAGTTGACCGGTCGTGTCGACCCGGGCCGTGATCGCTTCGGCCAGCTTCGCGCCGCGATCGTCCTTTTTGATTCGATCGAAGATCGCGGTCAGTCCCTCCTGGGGCGTGCCGAACACTGCCAGGCCGCCGACACCGGCGGGCGTCGTCTTGACCGTGGCCGTGACCGACAGATCAAGGTTAAACGGCTGGTTCAGCGTCATGTCGTACTCAAACGGGAGATCGACGCCGGTGAAGAGAATGGCGCGAACGAGCGGCGTATCGGGCACCGCCTGCCCGAAGTCTATGACCGGAAGAACGGTGTTCGCAAAGACCCCGGTGCGACGCTCGACGGTGATGGCGCCGTTCGGTCCGCCGACCAGCGCGACTTCACCGGCCAGCGCGGTCTGCGGCGCACGACCTTCCTGCGTCCGAATGAGATTGAGCGCCAGTGAAACCTCGGCACTGCTCATGTCGCGCGTCGGATTGCTGGACGTGAGCATCATGATGCCAGACAGCAGCACGCGACTGCGTGCGCGACCGGCGTTGATGCCGGGCTGCTGACCGATTTCGCCGGCGCTGAGGACAAGCGTGCGCTTGGATTGAACGGTCGCGCTCGACACCCAGTGCGTGAGCATATCCGTGTCATCGGTGAACGCGCCGACGTCGATTCCGATATCGTTGGGATTGCCGACGCCGCTGAGATTGGGCGCAAAGAGAATGGCCAGACCCTGTCCGGCGGCCGAGACCTCTTCGGTATTGATCAATCGATCCACGCGCGCCCGAGCCAGCAGCGGCGGCTCGGACTTGGTAAGCGGGATGATCTCCAGGCCAAAATCGGATTGCACCGGGAGCGGCCCAAGAAACTGAGTGACCTGCGTCGTGGCTTGTCCGGCCACGCCCGTCACGCCGGCATGTGTGGGGACCGAGGCAGTTCCGGCGACCGCGGCGAAGATGAAAAGCGTCGCCCGCAGCGATTTCCTGTGGAGCATGGTCGGGTCCTCAATTAGAACGCGCGAGGAGGATGAAGACAGGAGGGCGAACCCGACTGTCGTCGCACTCTAACTTTATCGCTGGGGACGTGAATGTCCACCGCGACGGTTCACAGCAATTCCTATCCCGTGTTCTGTCATAGACTTATCGGTCGTCACGATCGTGCCGATTGAGCGGACAATTGGTGACGAGAAGCCCGGCCGGGCCGGTACACGAGCAAAACGACCCCTGTTCAAGATCGAATCATGAGGCGGGCAGCCGATCGAACCGATGCACAGGCACTCAGATTCTATGGGCCCAAGCCGCGAAGAGCGGCCGCGCAGGAGGTCGTCATGGCAAGAATCGGACGCTCGATGTTGAGAGGCGGAATAGTCCTCGGCGTATTGCTTTCAGCGGGCTGCACGGCGGACCTGCCGGCGGGTCTGCTCAACCTGTTCGCCGGTGGTGTGACCATCGTTGTCGAAAACGCGACGGCTTATAAGGCGACGCCCCGCCTCAGCACCAGCAGCGCGACCAACCTGATCGAGGAGATCACCAGCGGCAGCGACTCGGTGAACGGTGTGGGCCAGGACGGTGTGGTCGCGGCCAATCAAACGGAGAGCACGACGATATCGTGCAGCGACGACATCGAGGTGATTATCTTCGAGGGGGCGTCGTTTGAGTCGAGCGGACTGCCGATCGGCGGTGTTGGGAACATTCGACGGCTGGAGCGCGACAAGGATTTCAGCTGCGGCGACACGATACGAGTCCGGCTGACCGGCGGCATCTTCAGCTTCCGTGCCGAGGTCGAAGTCGAGCGGGCACTGAGCTTCAATCCCTTCGCAGGCGGGAGCACGGAGAGTGAAAGCGAGCGCGACAGCGACAGCATCGCCGACGCACTTGACCGATTGTTCGGAAACCTGTGACGCCGCGGATGAGAAACGATCAACGTGAAGAGTAATCGGCGGACTCAGCGAACGCGCTTCATCCAATCCTGCCAGGTATCGACCCACTTCTTATCAATCGTGCCGAAGGCCTTCTCAAACTCGGCGATCTCTTTTTCGGGAGTCGGTTCGTAGTCGCCGGGTCGTTTGTTGATCGCCTCGACGTACTGCTTCAACTTGCCGCGCTTCGTCCGGTTCAGGTAATGCACCAGGGCCCAACTCTGCGGGTAGGCGATATCGATCTGAGGACCGAAATAGTCGGCGGTTGAAACAAAATCGCGCACCGGGATAAGACGGTTGTCGGCCAGAAGGGTTCGATAGCCCTTGAGACGCTCAGCGTTGACCGCGCCGAAATTCGCGCTGGCCCCGGTGCTGATCGGCTCGAACATCATGGCCGTGCCTTCGACGAACCAACGCGGATTCGCCAGAAAACCCTTGGGATTGTGAAACCCGATGTTCCACAGCACCTGATGGGCAACTTCATGCTGAACGATGGACTCGCTCACATCGCCGCCGACCGAGCTGCTTCGATTGGCTTGCTTCCGGGCCTCGGCGATCTGCTTGCCGATGTCCTTGCGCTGCTCCGGAGAAACGCCTGGCTGGCGAAGCTGCTCCCGTAGCTCCTTGATTTTCGCCTCGGCATCCTCGCGGGCCTTCTTGAACGACTCCTGATTCTTGAAGTTGTAGAACATGCTCCGGTTAAGGGGCGGGAAGAAGACGCCCGGCGTGTTCTGATCGCGCGGGCCGTTGCCGAGCTTTACGGAGAAGTCGGAGTAGTCCTGGTGCTGCTCGAAATAATAGATGATGAGCTTGCGCTTGGGCGGATGAGCATCGAAGCCGAGCCGCCGGGTGTAATTGACGCACGAGCGATAGGTCTTCTCGATCGCCGACGAAAACTCCTTGACGTCCTTTTCGCTGGTGTCGAAGAGCACGGAGTAGTGATTCGTGCGCTTCAGTTTGAAACCCTCGCCGAGCGATGCGAGGTCCTTCTTCTCGGCGGCCTCGTCCGGCTTGATCTCCGACATATCCGCATGACGCTTCGACCGCTTCTTCTTCGCCGGGCCGTCGAATTCCGCAAATGCGACAGCGCAGGGCCAGGAGAGGGCGAGCGCGATTGCCAGAAGCCACGGCATCCAGGCGAGCTTGGCTGACTTTGACGAATTCATGATTCATTTCCAGTCTGGTTCGCGGCAAGGCATGGAACTGGTCATGCCCCGTGGAACTCGGGGGGTCATCGCGCTGCGGCGATGGTTCACTGCGGCGGCATGAAGGGCAGCTTCGTGATGTAGTTCGTAAACTTCTTGGTGAACATGTCGTTCACCTTCCCAAAGCACTTCTCGAAGTCCGCCAGGTTTTCCTTGGCCGACAACACCTTATCCACCGGTCGCTTCTTGATGAGCTCCACGTACTTGGGCAGCTCTTTGCTCTTTCGCTTTACCAGATAATAGCAAAGGGCCCACGACTGGGCATACCCCTGGCTCGAAAGCATTCCGGTGCGCGTTCTGGAGATGAGGTTCTTCAGATCATCCGTCTTCATGACCACGAGGGCATCGCGGATTTCGCCGAGGCGGCTCTGGTTGATGACGTTGAAGCCCGCGCCGGTCTTGCCCGGCGGCGGCTCAAAGAGCGTGGCCATTCCCTCGACGAACCACTGCGGGTTGTCGACATCGGCCTTGTGGAATTGAAGATTGAACAAGAGCTGGTGGGCGACTTCGTGCTGAACGACCGAGCGATTCTGCTCCTGCTGGTAAATGGCGATGCGATTGATGTACCAGTTGGCCTCGCGGAGCTTGGCCTGTTTGGCATTTCGGTCGGGCGTCCTGGCGGCGTCTTGCTTGAGCTGTTCAGCCTTGGCCGTCGTCTCCTTGATGAATGACACCTGCGACATGTCGTAGAAAAGCGAAAAGTTCAGCGGCTCGCGCCAATAGAGCCCGGCTGCCTCGCCCGGTGCGGGCTGCCCCGTGAACTGCTTGCAGCGGGCGCTGTACTCATCGAAGTCGTGACAAAAGAGAACCGGGAGCTTCTCCTTCGGATACTTGATCTTCACGCCGACCTGATCGACAAATCGGTGGACTGAATCGTAGGTCTTCTCGAGCCGGGGAAGGAAGTCCTTGACGATGGCCTCGTCCGCGTTGGTCAGGACGATGAAATGATCCGTGGGCTTGACGCGATACTCCTCGCCCACGGCGTCGGCGAATTCCTTTTCGCGCGGGCCCTTCTTGAACGGCCTGTCGCCCGACTTTTTCTTGCTTGATTTGGATCGGGACGATCGCGACTTCGTCTTCTTGTCGCCTGACTTGGGCGGCGCGGCGACGAGCATCTGCACGGAGGCAATCCCAAACAGACCACACAATGCAATGACGAAAGCAACGAGAACCGCGCTGCGAGGGACTGTCATGCCGCCCTCCTTAGAAAGTGAGAACTCAGCGAGAGGCCCACCCCGGAACTGATGAAATCATATTAGATTGTACTTCAGACCCCGACAACCCACGGGCCCGAAAGCCGTGTAAAAATGGGGTCCGCAAAAACGCAGGCTTACCCGCTCGAATGGGCCGCCTGCCGGCGGGCGGCCCGATTCGCAGGTTGGGCGTTCGTACACTTGAACGCGGGCGCCGGCATCACCGGGCGTATTCGACGGCGCGAACCTCCCGCAGCAGCGTGACCTTTATCTCGCCGGGGTAAGTCATTTCAGCCTCGATCTTCTGGGCGACCTCCCGGGCGATGCGCATGGCGTTGGCGTCATCGACGTTGTTGGCATCAACGATGACGCGCACCTCGCGGCCCGCCTGGATGGCGTAGGCCTGTCGGACGCCGTGGAACCCGAGGGCGATCCCTTCGAGTTGCTCCAGCCGCTTGATGTAGCGCTCCAGCGCTTCGCGCCGGCTTCCCGGCCGGGCCGCGCTGATGGCGTCGGCGGCGGCAACGAGCGGCGTATAGGGGCTGGTCGCGGGGACATCGCCGTGGTGACCGGCGATGGCATTAAGCACCTCAGGACGCTCGCCGAGCTTGCGGGCAATCTCTTCGCCGATGGCCGGGTGACCGCCTTCGATCTCGTGATCGACCGCCTTGCCGATGTCGTGCAGCAGTCCGCACCGCCGAGCCAGGGCGCCGTCGAGCTTGAGCTCATCCGCCATGATCTGGCAGAGATAGGCGACCTCGATGGAATGGCGGAGGACGTTTTGCCCGTAACTCGTGCGGAAGTTCAGCCTGCCGAGCAGGTCGATCAGCTTCTTGTGCATGCCCTGGACGTTCGACTCCACGGCGGCCTTCTTGCCGATCTCCATCAGCTCCTTTTCCATGTTGGCCTGCACCTCAGCCACGACTTCCTCGATGCGCGTGGGGTGGATGCGGCCGTCATGGATGAGCTTGTTCAGTGCCTGCTTGGCGACTTCGCGCTTCACCGGGTCGAAACAGGTGACCTCAATGACGCCAGGCGTGTCGTCCACGATGATGTCCACGCCGCTGGCCTTTTCAAAAGCGCGGATGTTTCGGCCTTCTCGCCCGATGATGCGGCCCTTCATCTCGTCGCTGGGGATATCGATGGTGCTGACCGTCGAGGCCGAAGTATGACCGGCGGCATACCGCTGAATGGCGGTGATGACGATCTCGCGTGACTTCTCCTCAGCCTCGTCCTGAGCCTCGGTGACGCGCTTCTGAATCAGCTCGGCGCATTCCTGCTCGAGCTCGTGCTCGAGCTGCTGGAGCAGGGCCTTGCGCGCCTCGTCCATGGTGAGCTGGGCGGCCTTGAGCAGATCGGCCCGGCGTCTGGCGAGAATCTCATCGATTTCCGCCGATTTCTTGTCCGTGTCGGCCCGCTTTTCCTTGATCGCCAGCTCGGCCTTCTCGATGTTCCGTTCTTTGATATTGAGAGTGTCGATCTGCCTTTCAAGCTGGTCTTCGCGTTTGTCGAGTCGCTTTTCCGCCTCTCGAATCTCGTTGCGGGTGACGTTGGCCTGCTTCTCGAACTCTTCCTGACGACTTAGAAACGTTGCCTTGGCCTCGACTTCAGCCGAGCGGGTGATCTCCTGGGCCTTGGTAGCGGCCTCGCGGGTCATCCTCTTGGCTTCCTGCTCGGCGGCGTTCTTGATGGTCTTTCCCTTGAGCGTCTGGAGCAGGACGACAATCCCACTGCCGGCCGCAAGGGCCAGGACCGCAAAAAGCACCGCCATGCCGGTCGAGACCTCTGCGATTAACAGAGATCCCATGATTCACTGCCTTTCCTCGAGGGCGTCCGAGGCCCCGAAAGTCCACCAGCGGAAAGCCGGCGCCGCTTTCGGGGTTGGGACGCACTCTCAATAGCCCGTTAAGTTCCATGTGTTACACTAAAATGCCTAGCCCTGGTTCGCCGGGGCGATCGACGCCGATGGCCGATCGGGCCTCTCAGACCCATCGAAGCCACAGGACGGACGTAGTCTGAAACTGCGAATGGAGAGGTAGAAAAAGGGGAGACTCGAAAGCTCGATGAACTGCTTAACCTGCCGTGACACCACCGAAAAGCGGACGTGTCACTGCTGGTCGACGCTCAAATCCAGACCTGGCCCGGAGGATATGGATATACGAAGGGTCTGGATTCTCTTTCGTTCCTCAGTCACCATTTCTGGCACTCAAAGCCGTAATCGGTCTCTTTGTGTGCGGGTGAACGATTTCGTCGACACCACTACCGGCCCACCGTCGAAAAGTACTAAAAGTCAATTCGATCGCCTATCATCGGTCGCCGATTTGACTTATGGCGCTCGCGCCGAGGTCCGTGCGTCAGCAATTCCGCAAGACTTCTCACCGCACCCATGGCTCCTCAACCACCGCGGGGAAGTTTATCTCCTTATTCCTGCCGAACGTCGCGGCCGGACACCCCAAGGGGTCCCCTGGCGCCGTCGCCATCCGACAAGCAAAAAAACTAGCGCTACATTCGCTCATCGGGCATACTTACCCGATCACACTTCGCCGTAGTATAAGAAACGGTTAGGTGTCGTCAAGGATTCTGCAGGGGTTCGTGACTGGAACTATCGTCAAAATAACCGTTTACGGCGGAGCCCGGCCGCGTTTAACAGGATTGGGCGAGTAATATCCAACCAACAGCGAAACCCGATGTATCGCCGAATCATCATAAGAGTTTTCGGGAATGAGGTTTAGGTGAGATGAGCTGCAAAGACCCGATATCCGACTGCGGCCAGGCCGGGACATGGTTTGGCCGAAATCTGCTTCTCGCAATCATCGCGGTGATGACGCCGGCCTTGCTCGGCGGCCAGGCTTGGGCCCAGCCGGTCAGCAAGCAGGTTCGCGACGCAAACGTGGCCGTCCGGGCCATGGCCGATCGCGAAGCCATTGTCCCCGGCGGTGAGCTGAATCTCCTCATCTCGGTAAAGCCCGATAAGGAGTGGCACATCTATTGGCAGAATCCCGCGGGCACGGGTATGCCGACGTCGATTGAATGGCGCCTGCCCGACGGGTTCAAGGCCGGACCGACCCAGTACCCCGTACCGTCAGCCCACTTCGACAAAGACCTCGAAGAGACGACATACATCCTCGAAGGCGAGTCGCTCTTTTTGACGACAGTCACGGTGCCCGCGGATATCCAAACCGGCAAAGACGTCTCGTTGAACGCGAAAGTAAGCTGGCTCGCATGCAAGAAAGAGTGCATCCCCGGAGAAGCCGAGGTGGTGCTGACGCTGCCGGTCGCTGAGAAAGGTGCCGCTCCTCGCCCGGCGAACGCGAAAATATTCAAGCAGGCACAGCAGGCGCTTCCCGAGCCGGGCAACAAGGCCAAGCACGTCAAGATCACCGGCAAGCTCAGTAAAGAGACGCTGAAGCCTTCGGACACGGCGACGGCGAGTTTCATCATCGACGTAGACTCGAAGCACCACATGCAGTCGAACAAGCCCGCCCAGGAGGAAATGATCCCGACGATCCTCTTCCTGGAATCAACCGCCGGACTCGAATACGGCGAAATCACTTATCCCAAGGGTCACGTGCGCGAGGACAAGATTCTCGGCAAGCTCAGCGAGTACGACGGCCGCGTGGAAATCAGTGCGCCGTTGACCGTCGCCGAAGACGCGGACAATGCGCCGCGCACGATTCGCGGCGTCCTGCAATATCAAATCTGCACCGACTCCGGAACATGCTATCCGCCGCAGCGCGTAAGCGTGGAGATTCCCGTACAGATGGAAGGCGGGGCAAAGGCGACCGCGTCTGCCGCGCCCGATACCGGCGCCTCGGCTACACCCGCCGGTTCAATCGCGACCGATCAAACGCCCGGTCAACCGACGGCGCAGTCGTCCGACGCGACCGAGTCTGACTCGGTCAACGTCCTCACAAGAATGCAAACCTGGCTGCTCAGCTTCGGATACATGGGTGCGATCATCGTGGCACTGATCGGGGGACTGATATTGAATCTCATGCCCTGCGTCCTGCCGGTGATCTCGCTGAAAATTCTCTCCTTCGTCCGACAGGCCCAAGAAGATCGCGCGCGCATCTTCTGGCTCGGCATGACCTACTCGGCGGGGATCCTGGTGTTCTTCGGCGCGCTTGCGTTCATCTACTGGCAGACCAATAGCAAGTTGCAATGGGGCGAGCAGTTTCAACGTCCGCATGTGGTCATCGGGCTGGCGGCGATTGTGACCGCCTTTTCGTTGAGCCTGTTCGGCGTATGGGCGGTCTTCACCCCGCGCGTGATCAACAGGTTGGGGGAAAAGGCCGAGGGCGAGGGGTTGCTCTCCGCGTTTTCGACAGGCCTGCTCGCTACCTTTCTCGGCACCGCATGTACGGCGCCTTTCCTCAGTGCAGCCCTGGGCGCTGCGAGTAGGTTTTCGTCCGTGCAGGGCGCATTTATTTTCTTCTCCGTGGGCATTGGCATGGCCGCGCCTTTCGTGGTGCTGGCCGCGAACCCGGCATGGCTCAAGTTCGTTCCCCGGCCCGGCCCGTGGATGGGAACGTTCGAGTATCTGATGGGCTTTCTCCTGCTGGGAACGGTGATCTGGATCATCAATCCCCTGCGAAATCAGATCGGCGGCGACGGTTTGCTCCTGTCGATGATCTTTCTCTTGTTCGTGGCGATAGCGGCCTGGGTCAAGGGCAAGATTCGATACGACGATTCGGCCATCAGAAAAGCAAGGCTCTACGCACTGAGCATCGGCATTTTGGTGATCGGTTGGGTCATCCCATTTCGATTCGCCACGACGATCGAGGCCCTCGCCGAAAAACAGCTCTACGCCGCCGACCTCGCTGCGGACGGAGAGCTCTATCGCCGAGTCGGCGGCTCAACCGGCGAATTTTCCAGGGTCGAACTTGATTGGTCGCGCGGCATCCCCTGGCAGCGCTACAGGCGAGACCGCGCGCTGACCGACGTGCGTAACGGGTACACGATCTTTGTCGACTACACCGCCGACTGGTGCGCGAACTGCAAGACCATGCTCAAGACCGCCATCGAGCGCCCGGAAGTCATCGCCGCGATGAAGGAACTCGACATCATTCCCTACACCGCGGACTACACCCTGCCGGTGCCGGAGATCACCGAGGACCTGAAGCGCTTCGAGCGCGGCGGCGTTCCGGTTTTTGTCGTGTACCGGCCCTTCGATACTGAGAAGCCCGAAATCCTCCCCGAGCTCATCACGGCAGAAATGTTGGTCGGGGCGCTCAAGCGCGCCGGGCCCAGCCGTCCGGGCATGACGTCGCTCGTATCGACCGCAAGTCAACCGGCAACCGTGCATTAGGTGAACTTGAGAGGCAGCAATGGCGGTACCAATGCCGTGCTCCCGGAGTCGGTTTGGTTGCGATTCGTACGCTCGCGGGTTACGGTTTAATGAGTTCGACAAGCTCCAGAGCAAGCTGACGCCGTCATGCTCTCTGGAAATCCGCGATGAATCGAGAGTCATCGGGGGGGCGATGGGTCGGCGCTGGGGATGACCGTCCTCGCGGGTGCGATTGAAGGAGGTCCAATTGAACGGCGACATGTACCGCGTTTCCCCACCACGATGCAACAATCTGGAAGAGGGGCGCACGCTTGAATGGCTGGTGACTAACGGCCGCGGCGGTTTCGCCATGGCCTCCATCAATCAGATGCTCACCCGTCGATATCACGGGCTGCTCGTCGCCGCCGTCAATCCGCCGGTCGAGCGGTTCGTCGTGCTCGCCAAGCTGGACGCCACGGTCCTCGTCGACGGGCTCACTTACGAGCTTGGCACGAATCATTACTACGAGGCCGTCCACCCACAGGGCTACCGGCTGCTCGAATCGTTCACCACCCTGCCCTATCCGACGTGGCGATGGCGTGCCGGTTCGGCGGTCATCGAGCAGACCCTGTGCATGGGCTACGGTGAGGACACGACGTTCGTCCGCTATCGGGTCGTCGAGGGCAATCGTCCGGTCCAGTTCTCGGTGCGGCCGCTCTGCACCAGCCGGCATTTTCACGTGCTCACCAACTATCAGGAGATGGGACCGCCGACCGTCGAGGATCGCGGCGACATGCTCGCGTTCTCTTGGGCAAAGGATCGCCCGACGTGGTACCTGTCGCACAGCGGTACGTTCCGCTCGCGCGCCGACTGGTATTACCACTTTGTGCTGCCCACCTCCGCCGCGCGCGGCTACGACTCGGCGCAGGACCTATTCATGCCCGGCGTGATCACCCAGACGCTCGAGCCCGGCGGCGCAGATTCACTGATCTTCGCCGCATCAACCGAGCAGAAGACCTGGCGGGCGCACGAATCGGCATTCGTCGAGGCCGCCGCCCGCACTAAGGTTCAGCTTCCCGCCGACGTGGAGGCCGACCCGCTGCTCGAGGCCTTGTTGCGATCCAGCGGGGACTACCTCGCGACGCGAGACGGCACCTACAAAACCATCATGGCGGGCTTTCCCTGGTTTGGAGATTGGGGCCGCGACACTTTCATCTCGCTGCCCGGTCTGTGCCTCGTGACCGGCCGACATGCCGAAGCGCGGCGAATCATCGAGACATTCGCCAAGTACGTCGACGGCGGCATGATCCCGAATCGCTTCCCTGACTGGGGCGAGGCCCCGGCGTACAACACCGCGGACGCCACGCTCTGGTACATCCATTCGATCGGGCGCTACCTGGCCTACACCGGCGACTGGAGCCTCCTCGCGGACAGCCTGTTCGATGTCGTCGCCCAGATCATTGACGCGCATGAAAAGGGTACGCGGCACGGCATTCACTGTTGCGAAGACGGACTGCTCGCCGCCGGTGAGCAGGGATACGCATTGACCTGGATGGACGCCAAGCTGCCGGACTACGCAGTCACCCCGCGCATCGGCAAGCCCGTCGAGATCAACGCCCTGTGGTACAACGCATTGCAGTTCGGCGCATCGTTCGCCACGCGACTGGGCAAGATGGATCGCGCACGGCAGTGGGAAGAACTCGCCCAGCGGGCGAAGGCATCCTTCAATTCAAGATTCTGGAACGACCAGACGGGCTGTCTCTTCGACGTCGTCGACGTGGAAGGTCGCGCCGGCGAAGTGGACGGCGCCATTCGTCCCAATCAACTCATGGCGATCAGCTTGGCCTATCCGATTCTCGATGCGTCGCGATGGAAGGCGGTCGTGGACATTTGCCGCGAGAAGTTGCTGACGCCCGTCGGTCTCCGCACGCTGGCCCCCGGCTCCCCGGGTTACTGTCCACATTACGCGGGCGACGTGCACGCGCGCGACGCCGCGTATCATCAGGGCACGGTCTGGCCCTGGCTGCTCGGACCTTTCGTATCAGCCTTCGTCAAGGCGTCGAGTGACTCGCCCGCGGCACTCGAGACGGCAAAAACGTTTCTCAACGGCCTCCTCTCGCACATCGGTGAGGCGGGAATCGGCGGCGTGAGCGAAGTCGCCGACGCGGATTATCCGCACACGCCCGGCGGTTGCCCCTGGCAGGCGTGGAGTGTGGCCGAGCCGCTGCGCGCATTGTGCGAGGACGTGCTCCGCACCCATCCGCCTGTTCCCCGGGAGCGGGGCGTATCGGGCCGCCCCACGGTCGGCGCACGATAGACGTTGCGAACGCCTCGTGGACCCCGCAGCTTGCGATTCACCGCAATCTCCATCAGAATAGCCGCGAGTCGGCGAACACGGCGAAATTACGTGGCTCATTCCGACGGTTCATGACTCGATTTCAACACCAGGTTTGCCATGCAGACGTTGCCGAAGAGGATGCTCTTGACCAAAGTGGGTCTTGATGGACACGACCGCGGGGTCAAGGTGTTGGCGCGCGGCCTGCGTGATTCCGGGATGGAGGTCATCTATACCGGCCTGTGGCAGACGCCCGCCGGCGCGGCGAAGGCGGCGATCGAAGAGGACGTTGACGTTCTCGGCGTGAGCTTCCACAGTGCCGCCCATCTGACTCTCGTTCCCATGATCATTGAAGAATTAAAGGCCCGCGGTCGATCCGATCTGCCGGTTGTCATCGGCGGGATCATTCCGCCCGACGACGTGCAGGTCATGAAGGATGCCGGCTGTGCGGCCGTCCTGGAGACCGAGGCGTCGATGGATTCGATTGTCTCGGTCATCGAAGGCATCGCATCGCAGGCCCGCGCAGCGCGTGCCAAGCTCACGGCGAGCGGCGCTGTCGATAAGTGGATCTCGGCGGCGCGCGGCGGCGATCGCGTGGCCCTGGGCCGATTGCTCACCTGGATCGAAAACGACGCAAAGCCCGACGATGTTGCGCGCCGCTTTGCCGACGTGCCGGACGGCGCACTGATTGTCGGAATGACCGGCCCGCCGGGCGCCGGCAAGAGCACGCTGATCGGTCGATTGCTCAAGGAGTTCCGCCAGCGCGATAAGCAGGTCGCGGTAGTGGCGGTCGATCCGGCGAGCCCGCTCACCGGTGGGGCCCTGCTCGGCGATCGCGCCCGAATGACACTGAACGCCGGCGATGCCGGTGTGTTTCTCCGATCTGCCGCCAGTCGCGGCCAGCTCGGCGGCCTCGCCCCGACTACGGCAGGCATGGTGAAGGCCATCAGCGCCTCGAAGGTGGACGTGATCTTTGTCGAGACGGTCGGCGCGGGTCAGAACGACGTCTCCGTCTATCAACTGGCGAATCCGCTGGTGCTGCTGATGATCCCCGGCACGGGCGACGATTTGCAGCTTGAAAAGGCCGGCATTACCGAAGTGGCAGACATTTTCGTAATCAACAAGGCCGATCTTCCGGGGGCGGGTGTCCTCGACGCGCAGGTGCGCGAAACTCTGGGCACGGGGCGCCCCATCGTTCAAACCGTCGCCAGTCACGGTCAGGGTATTTCCGATCTGGCCGACGCCATATTGGCCCACGTGCCGAAGCCGCGCGCGAAGCAGGCTCAGCGCGTATAGGTAGAGCTAAGTCATTCACTCATTCGCAGGTGACTCATGAAGATATTGACGCTCGTAAAGTGTGTTCCCGAATCGACGACGGCCATCAAGGTCAAGTCGGACGGCAGCGGCATTGAGACCGCCGGCGTCAAGTTCGTGATGAACCCGTTCTGCGAGTTCGCGGTCGAGGCGTCGCTTCAGTTCAAGGAAAAGAACGCGGGGGCAAGCGCCGAAATCACCGCCCTGACCGTCGGCCCGGCGGCCCACGCGGACGTCCTGCGGACGGCCTTCGCCATGGGCGTCGATCATGCCATCCACGTTTGCGACGACGCGCTCAACGGCATCGACGAATTGGCGACCGCCCGGGTCATCGCCGCGGCGATCAAGGACGGCGGATTTGAGGTCATCATCGCCGGCAAGCATGCCATCGACTATGACAGCGGGCAGGTCGGCCCGGCCCTGGCCGAGAGTCTCGGCTGGCCCCACGTCGGCGCCGTCATCGCAATTGAGTGGGCTGCCGATTTCAAGTCGTGCACCGTTCGTCGCCGCATCGAAGGCGCAGAGGAGGTCGTGACTGTAAAGCTTCCCGCGCTCCTCACCGTGGACAAGGGCCTCTGCGAGCCGCGATATCCTTCGCTCCCGGGACTCATGAAGGCGAAGAAGCGGCCCATCGACACTAAAAACCTGGCCGCCCTGGGCCTGTCGCCCGCGGACTTCTCCAAGGAAGCCGTCGGCACCTGGATGGGCGAGTTCTCTCCCCCGCCTCCGCGACCGCCGGGCCGCAAGCTGACCGGCGAACCCGCCGACATGGCCAAGGAACTGGTCCGCATTCTGCGCGAAGAAGTAAAGGTCATCTGACGGCAAACGACTCCGCCTCTTTGGCGAGTTCTCGCCAGCCGGCCGGACGAAGAATCGGTTCGGCATCTAACCGTTCAGCATTCTGTCGGCGATGACCTCGATCACGTGTCGCGGACGTGCATCGGTGTGGTGAGAGATTTGCTCGCGGCATGAAAAGCCCGACACGGCAATCTCCGCGTGGCCGCGGTTTCTGACCGCCGGAAAAAGCCGCTGTTCGCCGACTGCCCGGGCCACTTCGTAGTGATCCTTCTCGTGTCCAAATGAGCCCGCCATCCCGCAACACCCGGTATTCAGCTCCGTCGCGCCCGCGCCGCACACCGCCTTTAGAACGGTCACGACGTCACCGGTTCCCACCAGCGCCTTCTGGTGGCAGTGACCGTGATAAAGAATCGGGCTGCCCATTCCAAATCCCTTCAGTCGATCCGCGTATTCCCGGGCAAGAAACGTCTCAAGCATCATCGCGCCGGCGCCGAGTCGATCCGCCTTCGATCCGCGGACCAGTTGCGGCGCCTCATCCATAAACGTCAGAATGCAGCTCGGCTCCGTGCCGACAATTGGAATGTTCTGCTCGACAAGCGGCGAAAGCACGGCGACGTTCCGCTCGGCGAGTTTCTTCGCATGAAGGAGCATTCCCTTGCTGATCGCAGGCCTGCCGCAGCACACCGTCGGCGGGACTACCACTTCGCAGTCCAGATGTTCGAGGATCCGCACGGCCGCGATGCCCACCTGCGGCATGAAGTAGTTCGTCCACGTATCCACGAAATACGCGACGCGCCGCGCTCCGGGCCTTTGCGTCCTGCGATGCGAGTGCCGCGCGAACCAGTCACGAAACGACTCCCGCGCAAACTTCGGCGGACGAATGCGTGCGTCAAAACCGGCGACCGCCTCGACAAGATCGCGCACAAATCGAGTCTCGCCGAGTTTGTTCGCCATGCCCGCGAAGCGATAGCCCCACGCAGCAAAGTCCGCCGCGCGGGCCACAAGCCGGCTGCCCAGCGGCGCGCCGGACCTCTCATGACGATGATGCTGCCACTCCGACTTGAGTCGCGCCATGTCCACGCCGGTTGGGCACTCCGTCTTGCACGCCTTGCACGACAGGCAAAGGTCCATCACCTCGTCAAGCGCCGGATCCGCCAGCCCGTCGAGTATGTCGCGATTGGAAAGTGCCAGCCGCAGGGCATTGGCCCGGGCGCGGGTCGTGTGCTGCTCATCACCGGTGGCCATGTACGACGGACACATCACGCCGACGAGCCTCTGGCGACACTGACCGACGCCGCTGCACATCTCGGCAAGGCCCGACATGCCGCCATGCGCGGAGAAATCGAGAACCGTCAGCGGATTCTCCGCCCGGTACGCGGGCCCGTATCGAAAGTTTTCCAGCATCGGCAGCGGATCAACGATCTTGCCGGGGTTCAGAATGTTGTGCGGATCAAACGCCGCCTTCACGGCGCGAAAAGCCTTCACGATCCGCGGACCGTACATCTTCTCCAGCCAGCACGAACGTAAAATGCCGTCGCCGTGCTCGCCGGTCATCGTGCCGCCGAACTCCAGCGCCAGCGAGCTGATTCGGTCGGCAATGCGATGCATTCGTGCGATGTCGCCCGCGCTCTTGAGATTCAGCACCGGCTTGACGTGCAGGCAGCCGACGCTGGCGTGGGCGTAATAGCTCGCCTCCGTCACGCCCTCCTCGGACAGCACCGTCATGAATCGCGCGATGTAATCGCGCAGCCGACCCGGATCGACCGCCGTGTCCTCGACGAAGTCATACGTCTGGCGATCGCCCGGCTTGGACATCAGCAGTCCCAGCCCGCTCTTGCGAACGTACCAGACTTCATCCTGAAGGGCCGTGTCCGCCAGAACCGGCCAGGCATATCCCAATCCGCGGGACTTGAAATCTCCCGCCAACGCATGAAGCCGCGTTGCCAGCCGTTCGGCATCGTCGTCGTAAAGCTCAATGACAAGAATCCCGCGCGGGTCCCCCTCGATCAGCCACGGCCGCCGTCGCATTACCGGGTTCTCCCTCGCGGCGTCGAGGATCAGCTTGTCGAGCAGCTCGACCGCGGCGGGGCCGTGCTCCAGTGCAACGGGCGTTGCGGCGAGGGCGTCAAGCAGTTCGGCGAAGTGAGCGACGACGATCCCGCGATGCCGGGCCAGCGGCACAAGATTCAATACCGCGCCAACGACAATCACCAGCGTCCCCTCGCTGCCGCAGATGATCGACTCGGGATTGATCCGCCCGTTCGCGGTGCAAAGCCGGTCAAGGGCGTATCCGCCGTTTCGCCGCATCACCTTCGGGAATCGCGCGGCGATTTCTTCACGCTCGTTCTCGCAAACCCGCAAGAGCGCCGCCTCGCACTGCGCGGCCAGTTCGTTTCGCGGAGCATCGGCCGCAACATCGAACTGCCCCCAGCGTTGCCGCGAGCCGTCAGAGAGTACGACATCCAATCCGCGAACATGATCCACCGTCCGGCCATACATGACCGAGTGCGCGCCGCAGGAATTGTTGGCGATCATTCCACCGATCGTGGCTCGACTGCTCGTCGCCACGTCCGGCGCGAACTGCAGACCGTGCGGCCGCAGCGCGGCATTAAGCTCATCGAGTACCACCCCCGGTTCGACCATCGCGGTCCGCCGTGCCGGATCAATCTCAAGGATGCGATTCAGATGGCGAGAGCAATCGAGCTGCACCCCCCGATTAACCGCCCCCCCGGCAAGACCCGTCCCCGCCCCGCGCGGCGTGATCGGCACACGATGCTCACTGCAAATGCGCACGGCGTGTTGCACGTCCTCAACCGACGCCGGAAAGACAACCGCGTCCGGAACGATTTCATAGATGCTGGCATCGGTCGAATAGAGCGCCCGCGCGAGCCGGTCATCGCGCACCTCGCCCCGCAGGGTGGACTTGAGTTGGTCGATCGCAGCAAGGGTGTGGGCGTTTGCCGATTGAGCCATCGAACGAGGATGTTATCACGGCCGAGTCGATTGTGTCGCGGGCACGTCTGCCGCTTGTCGATTCAGCCGATGAATTGACCACGACCCGAAAGCGGCAACGCGTGTATACCCCGTCGCCACGAACTCTCGTAGCGTCCTCAAAGACGGGACGCGTGACTCAATCAACGAGTCAGCCGTCCCGCTGAGCGACGGCTTCTTCCGACGCGTGTCCTCAAGGATCCATGCGGGCGGCGCATGGATGAACTCCGTCACAAACTCGTCAAAAAGCGTCACGTCCATATCGAGATACGCATGGGCCATGAAGTGCCGCACGCCGGTTGGGCGATTAAGCTTATAAAGGATGTCGGCGTTTCTGCCCCATGCCCAAATAAACACAGCATCCCCGCGCAAAGGTTGCGACCGTGCGTACTCATACGCCGCCCGTTTGTCGGCGTCCTCCTGCGCGAAACGATTTCCCGCCGTCTCACGCACGACCTGAAAGCCGACGATCGCGACCGTGACTGCGATCAATGCCCGAGCCATGAATCGGCCAGGCGAAGGCCTCAATTCGATGATCAAAAGCCCGATGGCCAGGCACGCCGGGGCGAGAGCGACGTACTGATAGTGCGCATAGCTCGCCCAGCCCCATGCGGCCGAGAGCAGCGCGGCGAGATACCAGATCGCGCCGACCTGGGAGGTTCGCCCGCCTCCGCGCCATCCCATGACCAGCCCCGCGACCGCCGCGGCGTGAAGCCAGCCCAGCTTGAACATATCCTGAGCCCAGTCCCCCAGCCGGTCGGCCGTCCCAGGCGCCAAAGGGCCGGGTGTTCTAACGTGCCCGATGCCGAGTGGCCAGAGTAGAGCGGCGTCAATGCACGCCGGAAGGTATCCGGCAATGATCGGGTGCGCAAAGACGACGAGCAAGCCGGCGGCAATGCCGATGGTGTGGCACCCAACCCGAAACAGGCGCCGGCTGTGATCCACGGAGGGGATGATCGAAAAACCCGCGACCCCGACCGCGGCGAGGCCCAAGGGCAGCCGAAACGAAACGGCCAGTGTCCACAGTGCGCCGGACAGCACGCTGAAGAAATACGATCTCCTCGGTTCGAGTGTATGGAGAGTGCACCATGCGGCGATCGCAGCCAGCGGCATGGCATAGGTCTCGGTCATGTAACCACCGGCGTGGTAGGAAACCGCCCCCGAGGCCACGCAAAGAATCGCACCGGCAATTGTGCCCGGACGAGTTGATTGCTTGAGGTTCGCCTTTGATTGATCAACCACTCGCGCAATCGCCACGGCCCCGGCAGCGGTCAGCGCCGCCTCAAGCAACCACAGAAAGATCTGCGGATGCCCCGTCGCCACCGCCGCACGGCCGACGAGGTAGATCGGCGGGAGCTTGTTATCCCACAGGTCTCTACCCGGCATCTCGCCCGACTGCTGTCGCTGGGCCATGAAGAGCCACGCCGCGGAATCGGCGCGCGGGGTGACAATCGCCGTCTCACACTGGAAGGCCAGGGCAAGCGCAAAGTACAAGGCGAGCCGAAGCAGCATGCGCGTCAACTTCTATGCGCGGCGGGGCGATTCCGCAACGTCCGGCGGTGCCCACTCGCAACGCCGCATTTGACGCGATCCGGCACCCCCGGTTTCTTGCCAGCCTGTAGCCGGGCTTGTAGGATAAAAATCATCAGGCTGCGTACCTGAGCTTTCCTCGTGCCCGTCCACCGAGTCGTCCCTCGCATAGTGGTGCTCGATCATTGCCGTGCGTTCGGTGAGCAATGGAACCCACAAAGATGACAGAGAACACGATGGTGCCGGAGACACGACAGAAGGTTGGACAAGCCGCTCCCGATCAATCGGATATCGAGCTCGAACAGGCGAAGTGGGACAGCTACTACGCGTCGTTGCCGCTGGTCGATGAAGATGCCGCGACCCGGCAATTCAATGACGCTTTCGCCGGAATGATCACCGAGCTGCTGCCCTCGGGCGGCAGCGTTCTCGAGGCGGGATGCGGCGGCGGCTGGCAAAGCCTGGCGATTGCCCGTTCAGGTGTTCATCGGGTAAGCCTGCTCGATTTCTCCCAGGAGGCGCTCAACTACGCCAAGCGCCTCTTCGACCGCGAGCATCTCAGAGCCGACTTCGTTCAGGGCGACGTCTTCGCCCCCGCAAACGGTGAGTACGACCTCGTCTTCAACGCCGGCGTGCTCGAACACTATACCTTTGATGAGCAGGTTGCCTTCATTCGAGCCATGGCGCAACGCAGCGGACGATTCGTTCTGGCCATGGTCCCCAATCGTCTGTGCTACTGGTATTGGCTCTGGCGAATTCAGCGCGCCAGCAAGGCCGACTGGCCCTTCGGCAAGGAGGTGCCGATGGCGGATCTCTCCGCGGCCTTCGAAGCAGCCGGACTCAAGTTCCTCGGACACGCCTTCCTCGGCGAAAGCTGGACCGAGGGCATGATCGAAAACATGACCGGCATCGATCCGGCATTGAAGAGCCAGATTCTCGCCGTGCACCGCTCCAGGGTGGTTTCCCAGGTCCAGCGGGGATACCTGGTCGCCGCCCTCGGCTCCGTTCAGAAGGACGACCGAATCGCTTCAGCATCGTGGTCGCTCAGCTCGTTTCAGGAAACCTTCTCGCAGTCCGAGTTCACGGCGGCCATCGCCGATTCGCTGGCCCTGCGCCTCGCCGCGGACCGGCAGCTTGCCGAGATCGAGCCGGAGCGCGTAGCAATTCGTCGTGAAAGAGCCGAGATGGTCCTCGTCCGAGACGAACTGACGCAGGTCCGCCAGGATCGCGATCGCGCGGTCCAGTTGGCCTCAAGATCCGCCGATCTCCAACTGCTCGCCCAGCGCGCGGCGCATAGCGAGGCGATTTATCGGGAGCAGATGCGCCAGTTGGAGGCGCGCCGTCGCAACCCCGTCTACTCATTCATCGATTTCGCATGGGCCCTGGCTCGGTCCTTTTCATCCCTCCTTCCCCGGCGCGCACAGGAGCAGTGTAAGGCGATCTTCTACAAGGTATTGGGGCGGCTTCAGCCCCAATCCGGACGCTACCTGCGCTACCTTGAGTGGCGGCGCCATCTGGACGCCATCCATTCCGCAACCATCGTGGAAGCCGAGCCGGATATGGCCGGCGGCGGGCCGAAGCCCTACGACGTCTTCGTCTTCCCGGTGATCGACTGGGAGTTTCGCCACCAGCGTCCGCAGCAACTGGCCCTCCAGTTCGCCGAGCGCGGCCATCGTGTCTATTACTTCCGAACGACGTTTTCATCCAGCGAGGCCTACGAGCCTGTCGTACGCCTGGTGGCGCCGAATGTGTTCACGGTTTCGCTGCCTTGTTCCGGTAAGCCGCCGGTCATCTACAGCGAGTCGCTCGACCCTGCGCAGCTCGATAGCGTGGTAGGCGGCATCGAGCTGCTTCGAACCCGCTTCTCCATCGGCGCCGCGGTCAGCGTGGTGGATCATCCATTCTGGGCCCCGGTCTGCAGGCGATTGACCAACCATCGCGTCGTTTACGACTGCATGGATCACCACGCCGGCTTCTCCAATAACAACAGCAATGTCCTCAGCCAGGAGGTCCGCCTGCTCAGCTCCGCGGATCTGGTCGTCGCCTCATCGGCGAAATTGTTCGATATGGTGAAAGCTTCCTCGGCGAATCCGCTGCTCGTCCGCAACGCAGGCCAATACGATCACTTCTGCACCCCGCCCGCCAAGCTCGCGTTCGAGAAGACCCGCCCGGTGATCGGCTATTACGGCGCCATTTCTGAATGGTTTGACGCGGAGCTCGTGGCCCAGGCGGCCAGGCAGATGCCGGAGTGCGACTTCGTCCTCGTAGGATCGACCTACGGTGCGAATCTATCCCCGATTCAGGGGCTTCCCAATGTCAGGCTGTTCGGAGAGGTTCCCTACACCGAGTTGCCCGGCTACCTCCACGGTTTTGACGTCTGCATGATTCCCTTCCAGGTCAACGAGCTGACCCTCGCAACAAACCCGGTCAAGGTCTATGAGTACCTCAGCGCCGGCAAGCCTGTCGTATCCGTCGAGCTGCCGGAGCTGGTTCTGATGAAGGATGTCATCGAAACCGCGGCGACCGCCGAGGCGTTCGTCGCCGGTTTGCGCAAGGCGTTGACCGATAACGCGCCCGCGCGCGTCGAAGCGCGGCGTGCCTTCGCCCGTGAAAACACTTGGGCGAAACGCGGCGAAGTTCTCTCCGAAGCATTGGACACCCTCTTCCCCAAGGTGAGCGTGATCGTGCTGACCTTCAATCAGCTTGAATTCACCCAAAGGTGTCTGGCCAGTCTGGAGCGATTCACCAGGTATCCGAACTGGGAACTGATCCTGATCGATAACGCCTCCACGGACGGCACGCCGAAGTTCCTGGAGGACTTCGCCAGGGATCGTCCTTACGTGCGACTCACCCTCAATCAGACGAATGTCGGGTTCGCCGCCGGAAACAATCAGGGAGCCAGCCAGGCCACGGGCGAGTTTCTCGTCTTCCTCAACAACGACACCTACGTCACGTCCGGCTGGCTTGCAGACTTGCTCGTCCACTTCGCCGCCGAGCCGAACCTCGGGCTTCTCAATCCGGTCACCAACAACATTGGAAACGAAGCGAAGATCGACCTCGAATACACGACGATGGCGGAAATGGCCGTCGCGGCAAAGGCCTATACGTCGAAATACACGAAACTCCGGCTCGCCCTCGCCGGCGCGGCGTTCTTCTGCGTCATGCTGCGCAAGCGCGTCTGGGAGGATATCGGAGAGTTGGATGAGAAATACGGGATGGGCTTCTTTGAGGACGACGACTACTCCATGCGCGCGAGAAAGAAGGGATATACGCTCGCCTGCGCCGAAGACGTCTTCGTGCATCACCATCTATCCGCCTCATTCAACACGATGGCAGACGCGAGGCGCAAGGAACTCTTCGAGCGTAACAAGCGGTATTTCGAGTCGAAATGGGGGACCTGGCAGCCGCACAAGTATCGAAAGTAATACTCGATCCAGTTGCCCGGGAAGCTATTTCTTACGCCGACGAGCCGAGCTTCCAACATGGCGGGCCTTCATGGCCTCCATGCGGTTCCGCAGCACGGCGGCGTCCTCATACCGTTCCTCATCGACCGCCTTGCTGAGCTCGCTTTCCAGCTTGGCCAGTGGGTCCGCGGGCAATCGCGCCGCGATCTCGTTTCGCAGGGCCGTGAGGATCGTCACTTCGGTCAGCTCTTCGAACATGTCTTCCTGGCCCGTCTCGGTCAGAAGCTCCTGAATCTGCGAAAGTCCGGCCGAGACGCGCGCCATCGCGGTCTTAAAGGAACCGCGGCGCAGGGCGAGGTGAACCTGCGCCCGGGTATTCATCATGATCAGGTAGGGCCTGTACTGCTCAAGGGCCGTTCGATCGCTCTCCTCGCGGGCATGATCGTGGCACAGGTCGATCACGCGCACGTTGCGCGCCGTATCTCGCTCAACGCCCTCGAAGTCCTCAAGCACGAACTCGGCCAGATATCGATGGTAGTACTGCAGCGATTCCTCGCGCAGCGCCTGACAATCGGCGGGACTGAGCTCAAAGCCCAGCTCGGTTCCGTTCTTCTCGGTGTGAGCCTCAAGCTGCTTTTCGTGATATTCGAGCAGAGAATCGCAGCCGTGTGGCCGAGTGCCGTCCGGCCGCCCGCTGACTTCCATCTGCAGCAGCCCAAGGTCCAGACGCATCTGCACCTTCACGGTTCCATCGTCTCCGGTGATCTTACGGACCGTGATTTGGTTGGCTTCGTAGTTCCAACCGGCCAGAATCCTTCGCAGATCCAGTGATGCCATGATGGGCTCCTTTCGACGGGGAGTCACCTAATTATACAACCCTGCGATCGGACAAACCCAAGCTTTTCAGTGCTGAAAACGGAAAAAAATGCGCTGTCCGATCCAGGTGCCGATAAAGCGTCGCCTTCCGTGGTTCCGCGTGCCTATCATTTAGATGAAGTGCTGGGGTGAAAAGTTAGCGGAATTATTGTGGGCTCGAACTTGCCGGCGCGACGCTATCGGCCCTTCGTCATGATGCGCGCATGTTTCTGCGCTAAGGCGAATTCTGCGCCGTCCGCGAGCCGTTGCCCTCGACGTCGTCGGGCACGCTGAGAATCGCCCGGGCGATTCGTTCGGCGGCGATGCGCTGCGCCTTCGCATTGGGATGATGGTCCGTGATGTGCACCCAGAGCGATTCGGCGGGAATGCCGCGGTACGAGTCCAGCAGATCAATGATGCTGACATGGTTCGCAGCGCCGTCTCGAAGAATGCGCTCGTGCACGTCTTCGAACGGATAATCGCCATCCAGATCCCAGAAAACTGGAAACAGGACCGGCACAAATCTGAAGTGATCAGTACGGCTCGTCTCCGCCATGACCGAAAGAAGCGGTGATTCCTTCTTCCACTTCGCCGAGTCAAACGATCGCCGGATCTCCGTGAAATACTCATCCTGAAGCGCCGCGGATCGCCGGTTGCGCTCAATGATCTCAATGACCCTGGAGAATCGCGAAAGGGCCGACAGCTTTGCGCCACGCGTATACTCGTCGTTCAGGCGAATCGTCTCCGGAAAGTCCATCGCATCGTTCAAAAAGAGCCCCAGCGTGACGACATCAGGCTCCAGTGCCCGGCAACGGGCCAGAAACAGGGCCACACACTCCCTGAGCCCGTACGCCTGAACGCCGGCGTTAATCACCTCGACCGTCATCGTCGGCAACTCTTTGGCAAGGATGCGCTGGAGCAATTCCGGGTACGTCTGCTCCTCGTGAACACCCTCGCCGAAGGTAATCGAGTCGCCAAGACAAACCACGCGGAAGACATTCGGCGGCTTCTTAACGACCACCGCGTCACCGCGTAGCCCGAGCGAGTTGATTCGATACACCACGCGGCCGTCCGGCCCCAGGTCGCCGTTTGCATCACCGGCCGGATCGTAAATGGAGGAGAAAACAGCCCGCGGCTGATAAACCGGGAGCAAAATGTTCATGGTGTCGATCGACGTGAACGGAACGCCGCCGCGTGGCTCGAATCTCCGTGGCGCAAGCGTCTTCGGCCCGATGTCCAAAACGCGCACGCCCAGCTCCGCAATAAGGAACGCGACGATCACGCTGGCCCAGGCAAGCAGAATCTTCCGATTGAGCCGGGAGTTCGAGCCTTTGGCATCCGTGGTGGTCGAGGCCTGCGGTGGGGGATCGTTGTTCGCCATGACCTTTCATCGGTTGAAGCGGCGGCCTCAATCGTTTAGGGAAATCGGCTCGGTCGAAATCGTCGAGGACTCAAACCGCCCGGCGATCGGCAGCGTGACCGAAAATACCGAGCCCTTACCGACTTCACTCGTCGCGCTGATCGTCCCGCCCAGTATCGTGACCAGTTCCTTGCTGATTGCCAGCCCCAATCCCGTCCCGCTGTGCTCGCGGGTCATCGAGTCGTCCAGTTGCCTGAATTTCTCAAAGACCGTCGCCAACTCCGCCTCGGGTATCCCGATGCCCGTATCGCGGACGCAGACCTGCACGCTCGCCTCGCCGCTGTTGGAAAGCGAAAGCTCAACAACGCCGCCGTCCGGGGTGAATTTGACCGCGTTGGAAAGCAGGTTGTAGAGCACCTGCTGAATGCGCCCCGGGTCGGAATGAATGACCGGGACATCTTCGCTGATCGACGTCGTAAGCTGCAGGCTCTTCTTGTCCGCCAGCGGCCGCATGAAGTCGATCAGGTTCCTGCACATCTCCTGCATGTTGACCTCGGCGAGGTGCAATTCCATCTTGCCCGCCTCGATCTTCGCCAGGTCGAGGAGATCGTTGATAATCCCCAGGAGCATCCGGCCGCTGGACATGATGTTCTCCGAGTAGCGCAGCATCCGGCCCCCGTCGCTGCTCGTCGCCTCCCGAAGCAGCTCGGCGAACCCGATGATCGACGTCAACGGCGTGCGAAGCTCATGGCTCACGTTGGCCAGAAACTGGCTCTTGATCTTGTTCGCCTCAAACAGCGCGACGTTGCGCTCGGCCAGCTCACCCAGGCGCGTATCAAGACTGCGATTGATGGTCCTCAGTTCAATCTCGGACGACTGAAGATGCGTGAGCATGGCATTAAACGCCCGGGCCAGGTCTTCAAACTCGTCCCCGGTCGCGATCTGGCTTCTGACGCCGTGTTCGCCCTGCGCCACGCTTTCCGCCACGCGCGTCAACTCGCGCACCGGCGAGAGAATCAGCTTCTGCGTGATGAGATAAAAAACAAGAACCGCTAGGATACCCGCAAGCGCCCCGGCCATCAGGCTCAGCCCGAGGTTTACAAGCAAATTGAATCGCGCGTCCGGCGACGGATACTCGACCGCGACGATCCCCAGCAGCGTTCCCGGCGGCATATGCCCGCCAAAAGAGCGAACCGGCAACACAACCCGATAGACGATATTGCGATCGACCGATGATGCGATGGCCGGCGCCTCTTCGAGACCGGGATCCTTGGCGAGAAGCTTGATCGCCTCTTCAAGCTCAGCATCTACCCACGGCGGCGGCTGAGGATTCGAGGGGTCTGATAACTGGATCAGTCTCGGGGCAGGCCCTTGCAGCCCATGTTGATCGGCTCCGGTTGTCCACCAGGCATCGAGCGCCTGCTGCTTGCGAAGCCAATTACCCGTGCCGAGATCGCTTCGAGCAAGCGCCAGCCGACCCATTTGGCGGGCAATCTGAATATTCGCCTCATGCACGAGGTCCTGCATTCTCAGCCACGGGACAAAGAGCGCCGAGGCAATAATCAGCAGAACGGCAAGTCCAAAGAGAATCCGGCACTTCGCCGCGAGCGAAATCGAAAAAAAGGAGATTCGGGCCATGACCTCGCTAGTTTAAGCTGAGATCGGCCCGAAGGCGTGGTAGTGGCGGCGTGCCTCGTTCGAGCTACGCAAGTTGTACGCTACGCGGCCGAATCGGGGTGCGAAGAATTGGCTTTCGGGGCAGATTCTGCCGCCCCTGCGTTTGACCCCCCCAAATTCGACCGATATCATTACAAGTTCCCCTCCTACTTATCAGGGAGGAGCCACTGAAAATGCGTTCTACCTCGATACTTCTTACATCATTGGCCCTGGTTCTAGCGATGACCCCCGATTCATTCGGCCAGGCTTCGCGCCGCAGAGGAACCGCAAGGCGACAAAGTGCGAGAGCGCCACAGGTGCAAAGCCAGACTGCCCAGAGGCCGGCACGCAGCTCCTCCGCCCGTGACAGCCGCTATATCGGCGTATCGACGCGACAGGACCAGATTCGTGCTCTGTTGGCGGCGACCAACCCCCGGTACCGAGCTCGACAGCTTCAAGGCCTCGCTCGGCGACAACCAACCCTGGTCGAAATCATGCTCGACCAGCGCAACCTCCTGAGCCCGCGATCGAACATCACCCGAAACATGCTCGGACAGGATTACTATGGCATCGGGGACGCCTCTTCCGAGATCTCCAGTGAATCGCTTCCCATGAACATCGCCGGCAGCCCCGCGTCCCGTCTCAAGGGCGGCGAGGCCGTCACCTCGGATTTTCTCGATCTTTACGAGCAACAATTAAGTCGCCGGGCGGATGACTACTACGAGATCGGCGTCGCCTACTTCGCCGCGGGTGAATTCGCAAAGGCAAAGAGCAATTTTCAGATGGATCGCGAGATTCATCGCGACTCCGCCCGGGCATATATCGCCGACGTCTTTTGTGCCCTTGAGCAGCGCGACATGAATCGCGCCCGCTTCAGCCTCATTATGGCCTTCAAGAGAGCCGAAAGCCCCGAGGGGCTGAAGGTGGATATTTCCAAATTCTACCCCGACCCGATGAAACTTGAGCGCACAATGAACGTGCTCGGCGTCGTGGAATCCCAAAGCACCGACATCTTCGGTCCCGCCCTCCTCCTGGCATATTGCTCCTGGCTGGACGGTGATTTGATATCCGCACAGCAATACATGACCAAATTACTCGCCGATCCTTCCATGGCGACCATGAACAAGGACCTGGTCGAAGCGGTCATCCGCTTTGGCCGGTTTATTGACGAAGCCCGATCGGCTCCGGCCGGCGGTGGTGATGAGGGGATCGCCCGATAAGCAGCTTAAAGCCTTCGCTTGGCTGACTGACACTGACGTTATCCTATCATTGAACCGACATCATTCCTGGCGGCCCGGGATGCTGGCGTCAGAGCCTGTGCCGATTGGGATGAATCCGACGGGGGAGAATGCGGCAGACTGGGAAAAGCTAGGGCTGCCGCCCTTGAAGCATGCAATTGAAGACCCTTCATTCCGACCATCGCCCACGCGGCTTCTCGCCCGTTTCTCGCGGCGTGCTCACGATTGTGTCGCATCTGTTCTTATTCATCCTCGCCTACTTCTGTGCTTTTGGCCTCGCCTATAACTTCAAGAGTTTTGACCTCTGGGTCCGCCCCTTTTTCCTGCCTCTCCTGCCCATCGTTGTGGTCATCAAGATGGCCGTGTTCGCTCGGATGCAGTTGTTTCGCGGATCGTGGCGCTATGTGGGCATGAGGGACATGCTCTCCATCGTCAAGGCCACCCATTTCAGCACGTTCATTTTTGTGGTCGTGTTTTACGTCCTTGAGAACCTGCACATTCGCTGGTACGGCGAGGGCTTTCTCTACGTCTGGAATTCCAGATTGAATCCGGATCTCAATGTCTCATCCTTCCCTCAGTCAACATTTCTCCTTGATTGGGGCATGACGATTGCAACGGTCTGCGGAGCGAGGATTCTCTTTCGCCTCTACCACGAAGAACTCAGGCCCGTTGATTCCGGCGGTCAGCGAACCTGCCTGATCCTCGGCGCCGGTGACACCGGTGAGGCCCTCCTGCGGGAATTGCTTCGCATGCCGGTCGAGCGATATCGAGTCGCCGGCTTCCTCGACGACGACACCGCCAAACACGGCGCTCAGATCCACGGCGTGCCCGTTCTGGGACGCATCGACGAGGCCAAGGACATCTGCCGCAGCGAAGACGTCGAGGAGCTTTTCTTTGCGATGCCCAGCGCGCCGCAGCGGCGGCTCAGGCAGATCGTCGAGTCCCTGCAGGGCCAGAACGTCCGCTTCCGTACCATTCCGGCCATGGCCCAGGTGATCGAAGGCCGCGTCACTTTCAATCAGATTCGCGACGTGGACATCAAGGACCTGCTCGGACGCGAACAGGTCGCGCTGGATGAGGCCAAGATTCGTGAATACCTCGCCGGCCAACTCGTACTCGTCACCGGCGCCGGCGGCTCGATCGGTTCCGAAATCTGCCGACAAATCCTTCGCTACAAACCACGCAAGCTCGTGTTGGTCGAGCAGGCCGAAAACAACCTGTTCGAGATAGACCGCGAGCTGGGAGCCCTGGCCCCGGACGTCCGCCGCGAATGCTACGTCGCCGACATCTGCGACGCCAACCGCGTTGACGCCATTCTTGCATCCGAGCGCCCCGCCGTCATCTTCCATGCCGCCGCCCACAAGCACGTCCCGCTCATGGAATCAAATGTCGGCGAGGCAATCAAGAACAACATCCTCGGCACGCGCACCGTCGCCGACGCCGCCAAGCGCCACGGCGTGCTTCGCTTTGTGATGATTTCAACCGACAAGGCGGTCAATCCGACGAGCGTCATGGGCTGTTCCAAACGCGTCGCCGAGATGTACATCCAACAGCTCCGCCAGGGAGCGGTCACGCAATACATGACCGTCCGATTCGGAAATGTCCTCGGCTCCTCGGGAAGCGTCGTACCCATTTTTGCCAGGCAGATCGCCGCCGGCGGACCGGTCACCGTGACCGACCCGGCCATGACTCGCTACTTCATGACCATCCCCGAGGCAAGTCTGCTCGTCCTTCAGGCAGGCGTGATGGGCAGCGACGGCGACATCTTCGTGCTCGACATGGGGGAGCCGGTGAAGATCGTCGATCTCGCCCGCGAAATGATCACCCTCAGCGGACTGCGGCCCGGCGAGGACATCGAAATTGTCTTCTCCGGTGTGCGCCCCGGTGAGAAGCTTTATGAAGAGTTGAGCGTCAAAGGCGAGGACATCAGCCCGACCAGGCACGAAAAGATCTACGTCTGGCGAAACCGCAAGGAAGACTGGCCCCGCGTCTGCGAGATGATCGACCGCCTCGTCGCCGATGCCGACCGACTGTCTCTCGCCGAACTGAAGGAACGCCTCTCAGAGGTCGTTCCGGAATACGCTCCCGAGCAGCCTAAAGAAAATAGCGATAACTTGACGCCTTCCCCGGATCACGCTTCCGCCGCCTCCGCCCGGGTACCAAGTCCCGCGAAAATGCAGACCGATTTCCAGATCGGCGAATCACCCGTCGCCTGACGAACGAGCCATCGAGCTTCGATCACGGCATCCCCACCCGACACACCTTAACCATCGGTGCGCGCCTCAGACGGCGCAACCTCCGCCGGATGAACGATGGCCAGTAACCGCTGGCCCGTCCGAAGCGGCTCGTCCAGCGGCGGAGGGCACTGGATCGTCCCGTCCGGCTGCTCGACCCCGATGATCTGTGCGCCGTAGCTGCGACGAAAATCCGCTTCGCGGATCGACTTCCCGATCGCGTCCATCGGCACCAGCAATCGCTGAATGACATCCTTGCGCATCGGCGTGACCCCCATCACCAACTGCTGAATCTGACCCTCGCTCTCAATCGCCGCGAGTCCCGTGTGCTCGCGGAACATGGCGGTCTGAACATTGGCCAGGCTCTTGCGCAGCGCGTCAAAAACGTGCTCGCGCTTGAGCATTCCCAACCAGGCGTGGCGGCCGTCCACGGACACGACCGGCAGAACATCGTGATTGCTCGCGCGAAACGACTCCAGCGCCTCATATACATTTTCCTCCGGAGACACCGTCACCAGGTCCTCCGTCATGATGTCGGCGGCGATGACCGTTTCCGCCATACCGGGCAGTTCGACCATGCGATGAATATCCGTCACCGAGATGATCCCCTCGAGAACTCCGTTCTTGGCCACCGCGAAGACCGGCCGCGTTCCCGGGCGAATTCTCTTCACGAGCTCCTCGACGGTGGCCTCCGGACCGACCGTTTCTTCCCAGCAGGGCTCCATGATCTCTTTGACGCTCCACGACTCAAGAAGATGAACGATCGCAGCGCCGGCATGGACGGGCGACTCCGCGGAGCTGCGCACTTGCTCGGTATTCAGCCCACGGAATCGCCCCACGACATACGAGCTCATGCAGACCAGCATCAACGGGACGATCAGCCCGTAGCTGCCCGTCATCTCGCTGACCATCACGATCGCCGCCAGCGGCGTGCGCATGCCCGCCGCAAGAACCCCGCCCATACCCACCGGGATCAGTGCCTCTCGAAGTTGCGGATGCGACACAAGTATCTCGGGGTAGACCGCGTTAAGCGTTGCTCCAAGAAAAGCGCCCACCGTGCCGCCGATGAACACGCCCGGGCCAATCACCCCGCCGCTCGCTCCGCTGCCGACGGTCAGCGCCGACGCCACGCACTTGCCCACCACCACAGCGCCAAACAGTCCAACCCACCACCAATCTCCGTGGTTCGAGCCGGCAAATCCGTTCATCGCGTTCTCAATGAACTCGTATCGGCCATCCATGACCTGCGGCAGAGCGCACGCGATCAGCCCGGTCCCGAGGCCGCCGATGCAGGGAACCAGCCACGCAGGCACCCCGCGCACCAGGGGACGAAGCCGCTTTTCAATGACATGCAGACACTCGCTGAAAAACACGCTTACGATGCCGCACAACGGCCCGAGTACGGCATAGGGAATCAACTCCATGGCCGAACCGAATGCAAGGTGTCGCCGATCGAGAAGATAGGTTTGCTGTCCCATGAACTCGATGAAGGTGGAATAGCCGATGACCGATGCAACAAAGGCCGGAACGATCGCCTCCGCCTCAAACTCTTCCTCGCGGTATAGTACGCTCGTCGCAAAAAGCGCCCCGCCTAGTGGGCATCGAAAGATCGCCCCCACCCCGGCGCTGCAACCGGCGACCAGCAAAATGCGCCTCTCGCGGGCCTTCAGCCGAAAGATTCGGCCGATGGCCGAACCAAGGGCCGCAGTCAGCGCGGCGATAGGGCCCTCCGGACCCGTCGATCCGCCGCATGACAAAACCCCGGCCACCGCGGCCCCCTTCACGATCGGCTCCTTCAGCGGGAGATCGCCGAGATTGCGATGAAAGGCCCTGACGTACAAATTCGTCCCGTGGCCGAACGGCAGCTTGAAGATCGCCTGCACGACCAGACCCGAAATGAGACCGCCCAGCGCGGGAAACAGGAGCGACGGCCACCGAAAATGCATCACCGCCGCACTGCCGACACCCTGCACGTACCGGTCTATGACGAGATGGGACCCCTGCTCAATCGCCCAGTGAAGCCCCGTCGCGGAAAGACCGCCAAGCGCTCCCACGACGATGGCGAGCCCGAACAGCATCCCCCACCGCGCGGCGGGCCTCTGGAACGTCTGCAGGATTTGCATTAACTGGATCACGCGTCAACTTCCTACCTTATAGCGTCGACCCGCGAACGCAACATACTCCTCCTCCCGTCTCAGGCGTCGGCGCGCACAATGAGCATCTATGAAGCGGTGCGAGTCAAGAGGGCGTGCATGGGTTTATATGGAAGGGGCTCCGGAAATTGCTCTCCGAAGCCCCTTGGGTTGGCTCATTGACTTGCGAAGTGCTGTTGCCTCCCTACGGCCCGACCGCCGCCGTCGGCAGGCCGAGTTCGCTCAGCTTGGCGATCATTGCCGCGAATTGGGCGTCGGTGCTGCTCTCGCAGTTCGGTCCCCAGCATTGAGCGATTGACCACTCGTAGAACGCCTCCCACGCGGCCTCTTCATCGGGTGGCATGGGCGTCTCGCCCGTATCCCCTTCACCGCTCATCGACGACATCATCGACTCACCGCCGCCTCCCATCAGGCTTTCGCCCTCGCACTCGTCGGGGATGCCATTGGTATTGACATCCTCGCTGATCTCAGCGGCGATGTCGCACGCGTCGGGGATTCCATTCTCGTTGCAGTCATCGCAGGCCGGGTCGCTCTCGCAGTCGGCAATGTCGCACTCATCCGGAATCCCGTTGGTATTGCAATCGCTGCTTCCAAACGGCGGCGGGAGCGCCAGTTCGCACTCATCCGGGTACTCATTCCCGTTGCAGTCCGGGCTCACCCACTCGTCCCCAACCGGGTCGGTCGGGTCCATGTCGCAGTCGTCCGGCACGCCGTTCGTGTTGCAGTCCGGCTCGCACTCGTCCGGGTAGCCGTTCAAGTTGCAGTCGGCGCTGACCATCGAGTTCCCGTCCGGGTCGGCCGGGTCCACGTCACAGGAATCGGCGATGCCGTTGTCGTTACAGTCCTTCGCGCACTCATCGGGGATGCCGTCGGTGTCGCAGTCGTAGCTGGTCGCCTGGGCGATATCCCATTCGTCGGGCACATCGTTTTCGTTGCAGTCCGGCTCACACTCGTCCGGCACGCCGTTGCTGTTCACGTCGCTGCTGGTCTGCGCGGCGATGTCCTCGTCGTCGGGGATGCCGTTCAGATTGCAGTCGATGATCCGCAAGGTGGGAAGCGTGCACTCGTTGCCGACCAGCGTATTGACGAAGCACTGGATGTCCAGCCCGTTGATTCTCGCGTCGTTGTTCATGTCCACCCGGCACACATCGAGGATGTCGGCGCAGGTGAAGTCGCCGAACAACAGGGCGTCGACGAACGGGGCGATGTCGTAAAGGTTGACGAGGCAGTCGTTGTCGGCGTCACCCTTGAGGCACGGGTCGCACATTTCCGGGTTCATCTCGCAGACGCCGCAGGCGGGAATCGTCGTCCGGGCGTAATTCGGCGGGAGGACGGTGTAGGATACGACAGGTACGCCTGAAGTGTTCTCGTGCGCCCACGTGGCGACAAGTTGATCTTCGGCCCCGTACGCGATGGTGTGCCCTCCGCTGCGCTGAAGGTATCGTGCATTTCCACTTAGTGTCGGACTCGTGTCCTGATTCACACGAAGCTCACTTCCGCGCGGCTGGCCCAGGTTGTCAAAATATTGGGCGTGAATCTCCGTCCGTGCTTCGGGGTTGTTTAACGTGTTCCATGCCACCACGAACCGCCCTGCGTTGGAGTCCGTGGCCAGCGTGAGTGCCAGGGCCGGGCGAGCAATGAGAGGATTGTTGATGACCGAGTTTGCGTCCGTGTCCACGACGAACACGCCCGACCGACCCTCGCCGTCGGCGGGATCGCGCAATCGCTGGCCGGGCTGGGCGCTATCATCAAACTTGAACCGCCGGGCATAGATGTGGAAGTTAGGATCGCCGGTGCAGGCGACGAGTCGGGGCCCGGCCCACGCGACAACGATGTCATTGCCGACAAATGAGACCGCCGGGGACACTTGGTTTGACTCATCCTCAGTGGAAATATCCTCGACCAATGGATTGTTGACCCACTTGTCGGGGTCATTTCTGTCTGGTCCGGCAAGCTGTTCCAGAACAGCTCCAGTCTCATCAAAAAGAACCAACGCGATATTCAGGAATGAGTCTGCGAGAGTAGGGTCTTCATCGTAGGCAAATGCAATTGCGAACGCCCCATCTTCAGATCGCGTCGATACGCAGGGCAGCCACTGGTTGACCCTCGCCCCACAGGTCGTCACGTCGCAGTTTCTGATTGTGGCGGTCTGGGCGCCGTCGATGCCGAAGTGAAGCCCGGGGTTCTCATCGTTATTCGCCCATGCCGCGGTGGCCTGGTCGATCAATGCATCCGACGCCCCGGCCGAGGGGAATTCATCCCCGCCCCCACTGGCAGATGATGGCGGGCTCTCCACAGGTATGATCGATTCGAAATCGTCAAAATCAAACTGGTTCTCGGTCAGAAACAGCTTTACCTCGCCGAAAATCGCCCCGTCAACACCGATCCATGCGACGGAATAATGCCCGGTTCGACTGGACGCGATGGACGGCCATTCATGGTGTCCGGGTTCGCTGAGTACCCCCGAGCGAGCCAAGTATCTCCCCGGACTTGCAGAACCGCTGAACGCGGATTTCGCGGTATTGCGGTCGCGCGCGAGCGTACGCAACCACGAATTCTCCGCTCTCGCGCATGGCCACGCATACGCCGTCGGACAGAATATCAACCTGGGCTTCGATCGGTGTCGCAGGGACAGGGTCGGGGCACTGAGCATTGGTGTTTGAGGTCACGGGAATGATGAGCGTGATCAGGAGAACGGAAGGGAACAACGACCCTGGAATTCTGGAGCGCGCGGAATCTGCGCAAAGAGTTGACATGGTTTTCCTCCCTTGCAAAAGTCGAACGTTTTGACTTGGCGCCTACGCCACGTTATGTCGCTTGCGCAAGCCACATATGTGATGCGAAAAGTATCAGCAGGCTGGAATGTCTATCGTGGAGGTACCCTCCTCCCCCCATGCCCCAACAAACGGACCGCAATCGGAACACATATCAAAAGAAGACCCCCAGTTCCGGGTTCCGGAATTGTCGATAGTTCGAACGCGAAACTACCCGGCGAAGATGTCCAGTCCGAAACAACCGGATTCAAATAGTAAAAACCCAATTGAAGGCCCGTTCCACGCTCCCACCGAAAATGGCTGTCCAAGTCTCCGAGCTGCACAACCTCTAACCAGTAAAGCAAATCCGCATCTAGAAGGAATGGTGCGCTTAGTTCCGCCTGATAACGATACTCGTCTGGGATTCCTGGCAGCAACAACGTGCGCCCCGTGCTGGCCCTGGGAGGATTGAGGATTGTCTCTCCAAAGAGTATGTTCGAGCTATCAGGCAGATCATCGCTAGTGCGAGGGGCGTAAAGGCGAACGCGAAATGACTCCGGGCCTGTCGGAGGATCATGAGCATCCGGTGCCTCATCGAAATCGCCACCGTAAAATCCCCACCAGGTGATTTGCCTGATGGTCGCAGATTGACCGAGCCGTATGTTGTCCGCGAGCAATTGCCAAAACGGAACACCGACTCCGTTAATGAAAGACGTATCTGAACCCTGGCCACCAGTTAGATTCGGCTGCTGATCTACGACAATCCCCCCTCGCGGAAGGCCCATGAGGTCCGGATCAATATCCAGCACCGGACCTGCCGACGCCATTTGACCGGCGAAGACAACCACGATCACACACGACGCGACACTAGCCTGCCTCAACATGCGGATATCCTCCCCGGTTCGATTGCCGACCCATCGCTGGGCCCCCTTTCTCCCCCCGCGACACGAGAAGCAACAACAAAGAACTAACATCAGTGCAGCAGTACTCGGTTCCGGAATCGTCGAGAGCTGAAAAGCGAGATTGGCAGCCGTATTCTGTGTGTGAACCCAATCGACCGTTGCATCGTTCTGGAATGCAAATCCGTCGCGACCAGAAACTGAATATTCCCAGCGATAAACGCTTTGCTGTGACCCAACCTGCACGATCTCCAACCAGTACAGCGTTGACGAGTTGAGCTGTGCGGGGATCGTAAGGTTCACATCAAACCTGTATTCGTTGGGAGTGGCGCCCGTCAAAATCTGTCGCCCAGTCCAAGCGTACGGAGGATCTATGACGCTTTCTTCGAAGAGGACCGATCCGGGCAAATTGTCCAGAGCCCGGGCGCCGTAAAACCGAATCCGCATTGTCTGTGTCGCGGGCGGCTGTTCAGCCGGGTTCGTAAACGTCCCGCCGTAAAACCCCCACCATGTGACATGTCTAATTGTGGTAGCTGAATCGATCATAAAGTCGTCCGCTGACAACTGCGACGTGAGCGGCGTGGCAACATCGAAAAAACTAGTGTCGCTTCCTGGTCCACCCGTAGGAAACGGCTGACGATCGACAACGATCCCGCTGCGTGGAAGTCCCATCAGGTCCGGGTCAATGTCCAGCACCGGACCGGCCAGCGCCATTTGACCGGCGAAGACAAACAGAACTACGGACGAAACAAAACTAGCTTGCTTCAACATGCGAACGCGCACCCTTCCGCTTGAGGCTTGAGGCTCGTGCGAAAGCCCTCCTTTGTGGATCGACCCGCTCCACTCGCACTAACTACAATCTATCCCAAGTCCCAAAAAAAAGTCAAGCGAATCAGGCTGATTCCATTGACTGACATCGATCTGGAAGCCGCGATTATCGGCAGGCCCTGTGCCGAATCACGGTGACGTATCTGAGGGCCGTCGCCACTCCGTGCCGATTCCGCGAAACCGAACATTGAAAACCGACAACCCGCTTCGCCACGGAATATCTCCACTCCTTTGCGCGATTCCCAGAACCCCCGTGGATGCCTTGCGCAGTGTGTATTCTCAACCGACACCCAAAAAGGCTGCGGCCCTCCTCGCGCCGCCAGGCGCGCACGCGGAGCAAGAATGCATCAATGGAGATCAAATCAACCATTGCCCCGCGAGGTAGCGCATCGTGCAAGATCAAAACCCCATTAGCCAGGTGATCCCCAAGCGCTTCGCCGCCGCCGCGCCTCAAGCCCCAGGCCGCATGTCTCAGGCCATTTTCACCAAAAACCACCCAAAACCCGAACCGCCCCAACACATGCCCGCCACAAGAGTTGCAAGCGAAAAAAATCGCGTGTGTCACTATTTGTCACCTTCGATTTTGCACGACTTGCGCGCGATTGGCTCGCTTGTCTTCACCCTCGACGCCTTGGCCCCTCGATCCCTCGGCCCCTTTTTTCGCCTATTGTCACCTTCGACTCTGCTCACTCCCCGCGCCCTTTCTGAAATCTCAAATCTCAAATCTGAGATTCCGCCGCGGCTGGTGCAAGATTCCCTTCTCGCACCCACCAAAATGGGAATCCTTTCCCATGTCTTTTTTCTTCGCGCAGACCTCCCTCATCCAACAATTAATCTCTCAGCCCGCGCAACCTTCCCGCCCACACCCGTTCGAGCCCCGAATGGGGCGCCGGCCTGTAGCCACAAATGCAGCGTCGTCGGGCACCGCCCGACCAGCGCAATCCGTGGTCAGCGTCGCGCAGAAAATCCCGCCCCGGCAGGGGCGGAGGAGTCACTCGAGTGCGCGCAAAAAACCACCAAAATCACGAACCGCCCCAACCCATGCCCGCCACAAGAGTTGCAAACAAAAAAAATCGCGTGTGTCACTATATGTCACGTTCGATTCTGCACGACTTACGCGCGATCAGCGAGCTGGTCTTCACCCTGGACCCCTCAGCCCCTTGGTCCCTCGGCCCCTTTTTGTTCGCCTATTGTCACCTTGCAAAACATCGAATCGCCGCGCCCCATTCAGAGCCCCGACTGTCAGGGAGGGGTCACCTCTCGAATGCAATCTCGTCCCGCCGCCACGTCGAGTGTCGCCGCCCTTGCATCACGCTCGGCCCCTTGCCCCGCCGCCTTCTCCTACAGCCTTCAGCCTATCGCCTACAGTCTCGCGTCTCAGGCCTTTTTCTCCAAAAACCACCCAAAACCCGAACCACCCCAACCCCTGCCCGCCACAATCGTTGGCACGATTCCCCAAGGCCTTGTGTCACCTTATGTCACCTGGATTTGATGGCCCACAACCGCCTCCGGCGGGCCGTCGCGAAGAGAGAATTCCGCCCCGGCAGGCTCGGTCCTGAAAAAAACCGAACTTCGCCTCGTGTTAGGGTTGACGTTTGGCCGAAGTTAGGCTATGCTTGAAGGGTCGTGGCGAATGGATGCGTCTCTCGATGTCTTGCCTCTCTGTGCGTTTGGCCCCGGTGGCGACTATGAGGTCGCCTGGCAACCCGGAAGCCGCAGCTCCGCCACCTTACTCGAAGCGATGCGCGCCGCCGTGGCATCGCTCCGTACTAGATTCGGCCTGCGGGCGGAAGACACCGCGTCCGCCCCAGGCCGTCATGACCCGACCGCGGCCCAGATTCCGCCGGCCGGCCCTCTGCCCGTTCTCATCCTCGGGCCACAGGGTCTCGCCGGCCGAGCCTGGCCGCATCATCAGGAGAAACTAAATGTCGCCGAATCGTCGAAAGAAAAAGTCGTCGCGCAGCCGCGCCGGCAGTCGCAGCCAGTCGCGTGCGACTCGCCCGGCCACCCCGCGCCAGACAGAGATTCTGACCTTCATCCGGGACTACACCCACAAAAATGGCTATTCCCCGACCTACGACGAGATCGCCGCGGAGTTCGGCATCTCAAAGGTCACGGTCTTCGAGCATCTCAACATTCTCGAAGAGCGCGGTCTGCTGACCAAGGACCGCCACAAGGCTCGCTCTTTGCAATTGGCTGACCATCTCGAGCTGCCCGACGATCGCCCCGGCCGCCTCAAGCTCATCGGCCGCATCGCCGCCGGCTCGCCCATCGAAGCAATTGAGAATCCCGAAGTGGTCGATCTCGATCAGGTCTTCACCTCCAAGCATGGCGTTTACCTGCTCGAGGTCCGCGGCGACAGCATGATCGAAGATCAGATCGCCGACGGCGACTACGTGGTCATCGAGCAGCGGACAACGCCGATCAACGGCGAAACAGTGGTTGCCCTCCTGGACGATGGCGAAGCGACACTCAAGCGCTTCTACCGCGAACGCGGGCGCATCCGCCTCCAACCGGCCAACGCCAGGTACGAACCGATCTACACAAACTCGGTGAATATCCAGGGCGTGATGATCGGCCTGATTCGCCGTTCGATTTAGCAGCGACGTGGCTTGCGGCTACTCGTATCGCAGCGCCTCAATCGGGTCCAGCCGGCTCGCCCGCCATGCCGGGTAAAACCCGAAGAAGACGCCCGTGGCAAAGGCGAATCCAAGCGCGATCCCGGCGATCCAATACGACACCGCCGTCTCGTAGCCCTTCCACGAAGTCAGCACAAAGGAGAATCCCCACCCGCCGAACATCCCCAAAATGCCGCCGACCGTGCAAAGCACGATGGCCTCGATGAGAAACTGCATCATGATGTCGACGTTGCTCGCACCAATGGCCATCCGCAGCCCGATCTCCCGCGTCCGCTCGGTCACGCTGACCAGCATGATGTTCATGATGCCGATCCCGCCCACCACCAGCGACACCCCCGCGATCATGCCCAAAAGCCATGAAAACGAAGCACTCGACTCCTCCTTGACCTGTGCAGACTCGGACAGCGCGAACAATCGAAAGTCGTCCGCGTCCCCCGGGCGAAGTCGGTGCCGTTCGCGCAGCAGCCGCCGAATCTGATCTTCCGCCAGTTTCGGATCAACCCCATGCGCCGCGGCCGCGATGAGCGTCTGCGAAACCTCCGCCCCGGCAATCTTCCGCTCGAAGGTCGAAAACGGAAAAAGGATGACGTCGTCATTATCCCGCTGGTCGCTCATGCCCTTGAATTCCAGCAGGCCGACAATCTTGAACCGCCCGCTCTTGACCGTGATCTCCTCGCCGACCGGATTCATCGAGCCGAAAAGTTCCTTCGCGGCGGTCAGACCGATGACGCACACCGGCCGCTTGGCGATTTCGTCGCGGTCGTCCAGCTTCCGGCCGCTGATGACTTCCCATCGGCGGATGTCGTGGTAATTGGGATAGACCCCCTGCACGTTGGCCGAGTAATTGGCGTAGCTCGACTTGACCTGCATAGTCATGCGATTGGACGGCGTCGCCGCCCGGACAAGTGTGCATTGCTCGTTGATGGCGTCTGCGTCGTGCTTCGTCTGCATCGGCTTCGACTGAACGTCGGCCTTCGCCAGCCCGGATGCCTGAACGCTGAAATTACGGATGAACATCCAATCGTCGCCCAGCCGGGCAATCTCGTCTTCAATGCGCAGCTTCGTGGCCTGGGCCATCGCGACGAGAATAATCACCGCGCCGACGCCGATGATGATGCCCAGCATGGACAGGACCGTGCGCACCTTGTTCTTGGTGAGGCTGATCCATGCTTCAGCGATAAGGGTTCCCGAATTCATCCGACGGCGCAGCTCCTTGGGGCGGGACAGCGTCCTATTCTAGCCGGTTTGATGTCGAGCGTCATTGCGACTTGACCAACGGCCCCAGCATGTATCCCTTGCCGCGAACCGTGACGATGTACTGCTCGCCGTCATCCCCGCCCATCGAAGCGAGCTTCGCCCGAAGCCGGGCGACGTGCATATCAATGGTGCGCGTCTCAATCTGCCCGCCCGAAAGACCCCATAGACGAGTGAGCAATTCCTCCCGCGAGATGGCCCGTTCGGGATTCGCCGCAAGGTGCGACAACACAGCGCACTCCGTCTCCGAAAGCGAAGTCCGCGGCTCGTCCCCGGCATGCACCTCTCGGCGCTCCAGGTCGACCGTCGCCTTCCCCGCCTTGAGCAGGTGAACAATCTCCGGTCGCTCCGGGCTTCTGCGCAATACCGCCTCGACTCGGGCGATCAGCTCCTTGGATGAGAATGGCTTGACCACGTAATCGTCGGCGCCGGCCTTGAGTCCCGCGACGCGCTCGTCCTCGGTCCCGCGCGCCGTGAGAATAATGACCGGCAAGGTCGGATGCGTCTTACGAAGTTGCGCGAGAACCCCCATGCCGTCGAGCTTCGGCATGAGCAGGTCCAGCAGGACAAGGCAAACGCCGGGCCGCCTCGCCGCCGCAAGCCCGGCCGCGCCGTCGGCGGCGTCGACGGGGTCATATCCGGCGTTGCGCAGCACCTGAACCACCGCGTCTCGAATCGCTGTCTCGTCCTCAATTACAACAATCTGCTGTGCTGCCACGCGATCGATTGCTCCGCGACGCGAGTCGTATCAACCCGCCATCAGGCTCCTCAGTGCATTCTGCCATTGTAGCCGCAGGGCCCATTTCGCGCCCCGTCGAATCGAGCTTCGCCAACGGGCGTTGTTTGACACCTGTACGGCCCGGTTTCATACTTAGATGCGCCTCATGAGACATGCCCCGGCAGGGGTTGAAATGAAACGGACGCGCCTCTGATGCCCCACCGCCTCACCGCCCTTGCGGAACTTCTGGCCCAGTTCAACATGCCCTGCGAGATTGTCGGCGATCCGAATCGCGAGATCACCGGCGTCGCGACCCTGGACGAAGCCGGCCCGACGGAAATCAGCTTTCTTTCGAATGCCAAATACGAAAAGGCCCTCTCGACGACCAAAGCAGGCGTCGTGATTGTCTCGAAGGAGCAAGAGATTCCCAGCGGTTTGTGCGTGATTCGCGCGCCGGACCCCTATGCCGCCGTGACCGTCGTGATGGTTCACGTTCATGGCTATCGCAAGCACGAGCGAAAAGGCATCGACCCGCGCGCTGTGGTCGATCCGACGTCGAAGATCGGCGAAAATGCGGGGATTTGCCACAACGTGACCATCGGCGCAAATGTCACGATCGGCCGAAACGCCGTGATGTATCCCGGGGTTTATGTGGCGCGCGATTGCCAAATCGGCGACGACTGTATTTTGTATCCGAACGTGACGATCTACGAGGGCAGTGTCCTGGGCAATCGCGTCACGATTCACGCCGGAAGCGTGATCGGCGAAGACGGCCTGGGATATGCGCCGGTCAAGGGTAAATGGCACAAGATCCCGCAGATCGGCATCGTCGAGATCGGCGACGACGTGGAAATCGGCTCGAACTGCTCGATCGATCGCGCCACGCTCGGCCGCACCGTGATCGCCTCCGGGACGAAGTTCAGCAATCTCATCGCCATCGGCCACGGCGCGAAGATCGGCGAGGATTGCATGTTCGTCGCCCAGGTGGGCATCGCCGGATCGGTGACGGTCGGCCGGCACGTGACCATGGCGGGCAAGGTCGGCGTCGCGGGACATCTGCACATCGGCGACGAGGCTCAGATCGCTGCCATGTCGGGCGTCATGAATGACGTTCCCGCGGGCACATCAGTAGCGGGCGCTCCGGCCGTTCCCATCAAGGATGCGATGCGGTCGTTTTCCTATCTGGCCCGGCTTCCGGACATGGCCAAACAGATCAAGCAACTCGAAGCGCAGGTCGAGGCGCTTCGGAAAAAACTAAGCAGTTGAAAGGGCCGCTTCGACTGCTCGTCGACGGCGGGTGACGGGGGCTTACTGCCGGGGGTGGCAACGTTCGTGGATGAACTTCAGACGCGATCTGTCTACGTGGGTATAAACCTGCGTGGTTGCGACATCGGCGTGGCCGAGCAGTTCCTGCACGATGCGCAGGTCTGCTCCGCCCTCGAGCAGGTGAGTCGCGAAGCAATGGCGCAGCGTATGCGGGCCGACCGGCTCGGTGATGCCGCTGAGCCCGGCGTAGCGGCTGACGAGTCTCCAGATATTGGTCCGATCCATCGCTCGTCCGGTGCGCGACACGAAGAGGGCATCTACATGCGGCGCGGCCTCGGTGAGGATGCCGCGCAGCGAGCGCAGATATTCGCTGACCGCATCGGTGGCGTGCGAGTTGATCGGCACGATCCGTTCTTTGTTGCCCTTGCCGAGGCAGCGCACGTAGCCGACCTTTAGATTCACATCCTTGACATTGAGACCGGCCAATTCAGAGACGCGCATTCCCGTTGCATAGAGCAGTTCGAGGATGGCGCGATCGCGGGCGTAGAAGGGCTCTCCCGGCTGCGGCACTGCGAGCATGGCATCGACCTGCTGCTTGCCGAGCGTGCCGGGCAATCGCCGCCACTTCTTGGGCGACTCCAGAAGCGCGCCCTTATCGTCCGGGGACAGCCCGACGATGAAGAGATACCGCAGAAACATCTTGACCGAGCAAAGGTGCCGCGCGATGGTCGAAAGCGCGAGCTTGCGCTCGGACAAGCGAACGAGAAACGCGCGAATCACCAGCGTATCTATTCGGGCGACGGAGCAGATGTCCCGTGCGTCCAGTTCGTGGACAAACTCGCGCAGGTCGCGCTGGTAGGCCTCGATCGTGTTCGGCGCCAGGCCGCATTCCGAGACGAGGTACTCGACGAACTGCCGGAGAAGGCGCGGCCAATCGGCATGGGCCGTCGAAGGCGCCTGAGCCGGCTGCGGCAGAGGCGGCGGAGCGATGCGATACGAAGGTGTTGCACTCATGCTGGTGTTTCGGATCAGTGTCGATTCGTGTGAGCTAATGTCCTAGCAGTCTATCGGCCGTGGCGCGCGAAATATGGAGTGTTCGCGCAGGGGTCGACATATCGGCGGGAAATGCGCAAAGAAGTGCAGATCGTGCGTGAGGCCGTAAAGACCCGCCTTGGCAATTCACTCAAGATCGACTCTCGCCGATGCGCCCTCGCGCGGGCAGCATGAGCGAGAAGCAGGAGAAGTGTGAGCCATTACGCTCGCTTCGACGCAGCATCAGCGCGCCGCCGAGGCACTCGGCCCAATAGCGTGAAAGCGACAGCCCCAGTCCGACACCGCCGGCGCGGCGATCGTCCGATCCTCCGCCTCGGCGAAACGGCTCAAAGACATCGCGCCGCTCTCTTGGAGATACGCCCGGTCCCTCGTCGTCGACTTCCAGGATGATGCCGTCGCCCGGAGCGGGTCGAGCGGTCAGCCAGATGCGGGCATTGCCGTTGCCACCGCTGTACTTGCAGGCGTTCTCGATGAGATTGGTGAGGATCTGGCCGACGTACTCGGTGTCGGTGTCGACGACGGCGTCGCTTGCGCAGCGGTTTTCGATGATGAGCTGCTTGCCGGATTTGGCGCACGTTTCCGCAGTCGCCTCTCGCGCTGCCTCAAGCATCTGTTCGGGCCTTGTCGTTTGCGGATTCAGCTTGGGAGCAGCGTCGCCCACGCGAGAATAGGCCAGCACGTTTTCGACGAGCCGGGACAGACGACGGGACTCGGCCTTCAGGAGTCCGGCGTATTTGTGTCGCTGCTCTCCGCTTTCCACTTTCATGTCGCTCAGCAAATCGCTGTAAAGCTGGAACGAAGTCAGCGGCGTGCGCAGCTCGTGCGTCACGGCCGCAACGAATTTCATTCGCCGTTCCGCAAGGGCCAGGTACTTCAGGACGCCGTAGGTGATCGCCGCGAGGGCCAGCAACGTCGCGGTCCATCCGACGGCGAGGCCCTGCACAAGGCTTGCGGAAATCCCACTGGCGACGACCGGCATGCGGTGGCCGGGAATGAGCCGGGCGTTGAGCATCCGCACCATGCCGCGCTCATTGGCCGTTGCGGCCAAGGATTCATGACGAACGGGAACCAGCCGTCCCTCCGGGTAGAGGTCTTCAATCTGCTTTTCCAGCGTGGACTTGAGTTGCTCCCAATCGATGAGACAACCCTGCAGAGTACAATGCTCGGCCGTTTCGACAGAAGCGGCACGTACGAAAGCAAGCTGCGGAGCGCCATCCATCGTGAGATCGAGCCAGACCGGCGTCATTAAAGGCGTGCGGACGGGGATGCAGGCCCCGGTGTCGGTCAATCGCGAGTTACTCCTGGCGGTGCCGGTTTCGAGATTGGCAGTGGCAACAAGCTCCGGCTCGCAGGATGACTCCGGCTGGATTTCAAGCTGCAACTGCATCAGTCGCTCGGCGCGTCGAGCCGTCTCGCTCGTGCCGATCTGCGACTCACTCGTCGAGGATTCTTCTGCCGAAGCGTCCAGTTCGCTGACGGGCTTGTCATAGCCGGCGCGACTGGAGTTCATCAGCGTTTCTATCAGCACTTTTTCCAGGGAATCGGGCGTGTAGCGCTCTCTCAACGCCGCGAACCAGTTCTCGGCTGTCGCCTCGGTGGCACGGTGGGCGGGAAGAATCGAGCCGGCGGGCATTGCGTAGTCGGCCTCGTCGCCGAGCTGAGGACTGCTCCAACCCTCGGCAACCGACACCTGAAAGTGCAAAAGCAGCCAGGCGGGTCCCTTGAAGTCCTTGAGCGGAGAGACAACTTCGATGTCGCGACTGACATCGTGATGATTGCCTCGGAAGCGCGCGCCCGTCGTGACGTAGAAGGATCGAAACTGCGAATAGGGTCGCGCCCGCTCGGCGTAGACGATCGGGGCGACTTCGGTCTCGATGCGAGCCATGGCGCGCTCGAATCGAATGTCATCGGCCTTTCGCATCGCATCGTGCGCTTCGATTCGGTCCAACTGAATCGCCGACTTCGTCGCCCAGGCCAGGCCGCCGCAGACGAGCACCCAGACCGCCGCAATGGCGATCGTCGCGTGTCTGCGTGTGGTATTGACCGGCGTCACGTGATTCTCCCTGTGCGGCTCAAAGTCCGAAACGGGTCGCCTGCCTACCGGACGGTCAAACGGCGAACGGTGCGACCACCTATTATCCGACGCTGTGCGGCGATCGTAAATAATTCGGCTTTGGCGGCGAATACCCTGACCGATAGATGGTATGTCTTTTTCGTGCGGCTTGGCCGCCCTATCCTAATTCGGGGGAAAACCGTCGTGATCACCATGAAACCACCGGTTGATGCCACTGCTCGCTCGAAGCCGGCCGGCCCGGGACCGGAAACACGGCTCAGCGACGCGCTTCGCCCCCCGATGATTCGCTCCGCCCGACCTTCGACCAAAGCGCCCTTTGCACCGGTCGCTCCGGTCTATTCTAGCATCCTGACCATCGGCCTTGGCGGCGCGATGCTGTTCATGAGCCTCCAGCGCGGGCTCCTATTGGGCCAGATCGCCGCGGCGGCGCTCACCGCCTGCACGCTGCACGGGCTTTGGCGCGGCGGGTTTCGAAAGCTGGTGATGCTCGCGTTCGCCGTAGTCATGGTCGTCTTTGGTCCTTCCATCCAGGCCTTTACCTCTAACCTCGTCACCCAGACCACGGGCAGCCCTCCCGGCATGGGGGGATTCGTCCTGACCGCTCTCGGGGCCACGGCGCTTTGGTGTGTTTGTCACTTCGGGACCAAGAGCTTTCGCAGGCGCGTGATTATGCGGCGCGGCGGACTCCTTGCGGTCGATCGAGTGGGCGGTGCTGCGCTGGGACTTGCCGAGGGCGTGGCGATCGTCTTGAGTCTTTGCTGGTTCTCGACGTCGCTCCAGCCGTTCGCGAAGCTGATGACCGACGAGAAGGTCTCCCCGAAGGGTTCGCCGCGCGCCCAGGTCGGTGCGACAATGCTCAGGCTGGCGCAGGAATCGCGAATGGGAGCGATGGCGAGCGTCACGGATGGGACGAATCCAATCGCGAAGATTCCCGCGCTGCGCGACGCGATTCACGAGTTGAACACGACGGGTCAGATTCGGCCGGAACAGATCGACCCGAAGATGGCCGAGCAGCTCCGCGAACTGCTCAAGAACCTGCCCACTGGAAACGACCTGAACCCGGTGCTGCAAGGCGCCGGCGGCGGCATCTCGCTGGAGAAGGTCTTGAATCAGGCGAAAGAATAAGTCTCGATTCGGATACGCGCAGTACCGCTTCCCGTGAACCGATCCGTTTGCCTTATCTCTTTCGGTTTGTCACATCCGCAGAAAATTCGCCAGCAGCTTGGCGCCTTCGTCGGTGAGGAAGCTCTCCGGGTGGAATTGTACGCCTTCGAGTGGCGCGGACTTGTGGCGAAGTGCCATGCATTCGCCCTGATCGGTTCGGGCGGACACTTCAAACTCGGGCGGCAGCGTCGCGACGTCTACCATTAATGAGTGATAGCGCGTTGCGGTGAAGGGGTTCGACATGTCCGCGAAGATGGTCCTGCCGTCGTGATGAATGGGGCTGGTCTTGCCGTGCATGATCCGCCCCGCGCGAACGACGGCTGCGCCGAAGGTGTGGCCGATGCACTGGTGGCCCAGGCAGACGCCGAGGACGGGAATCTTCCTGAAAAAATGCTGGATCGCATCGTTGCTGATGCCGCCCTCGGCCGGGGTGCAGGGGCCGGGTGAGATGACGAGGTGGGTGGGCTTGTCCTGCGCGAGGCGCTCGACGGAGACCTGGTCATTTCGATAGACGCGGATTTCGTGGCGCAGGGCGGAGTCTTCAAGGCCGATCTCGCCGAAGCGCTGGACGAGGTTGTAGGTGAAGGAGTCGTAGTTATCGATCAGCACGAGCATAAGACGACGGCTTTCTCCCGGTCGCGGGCACGCCTTTGAATCGGACGCGAGGCGATATTACGATGCGTCCTGACAATCGCGTAACACTATCCGCACGGCGGCAAGGAGTATAGACGTGGGCGACGGACAACATCCAGGCATCGAGACACTCTGCGTCCACTATGCGGAGAATCGGGAAACCAACCTCGGCGCGGCGGCTCCCCCGCTCTATCAATCGTCCACCTTCACCTTTCCCGACAGCGCATCGTTTCACTCGCGGTCCGAAGACCGGCAGCGGTTTGATTACACGCGCGTCGGAAACCCGACGGCGCGGCTGCTCGAGGAGAAGATCGCGGCGATGGAGAAGGGCGAGGCCGCTCGGGCATTCGGCTCGGGCATGGCGGCGATTTCCGCGGCGATCTTGTCGTGCGCGAAGTCGGGAGATCATGTCGTCTGTGTCGGGACGGCGTATGGTCCGACACGGAAATTGCTGACGAACTATTTGCCGCGCTTCGGGATTGAGACGACCTACGTGCGTGGGACGGAAGCGTCGGATTTTGAAGCGGCGACGCGGCCGAATACCAAGCTCTACTATCTGGAGTCTCCGTCCAGCATCTTGTTCGAGGTGCAGGACCTCGCGGCTATCTGCGCCCATGCCAGGTCGCGCGGGATATCCACCATCTGCGACAATTCCAACGCGACGCCGGTTTATCAGAATCCGCTGACGCTGGGCGTCGATCTGGTGGTCCACTCGGCGTCGAAATACATCAGCGGCCACAGCGACGTGATCGCCGGGCTCGTCGTCGGCTCGGCGGAGCGCATGAGGTCCATTGTCAACCTTGAGGGTGAGCTGCTGGGCGGCGTGGCCGATCCGTTCGCCTGCTGGCTGATGCTGCGCGGCTTGCGGACCCTTGGCGTGCGCATGGAGCGTCATTCGCGAAGCACCGCGGCGATCGCCCGGCTGCTGGAGAGCGACATGCGCGTGGCACGCGTGTACTACTCGGGACTGGAGTCGCACCCACATGCGGCCCTGGCCCGAAAGCAGATGCGCGGCCACAGCGGGCTCATTAGTTTCGCCCTGAAAACGCCCGGCAGAGAGGCGGCGTTCGCCGTGGTGGATGCGCTGCGGTATTTCGGCATCGCCGTGAGCTGGGGCGGTTATGAGAGCCTCGCCGTGCCGCTGGAGGTCGCCGATCCGTCGGACGGCAAGAGCAAATGGGTGATCCGCATCAGCATAGGTCTTGAATCGGTGGAGGATTTGAAGGCCGACCTGTATCAGGCCCTGGCGGCCGTCTCAGGGTGATTTTTCGCCGGGGCGCGGTTGGTTGTGAGGATGGTGGAATCGGGCTAGAATCCTCATCGCTGGATGATTCCGGCGGGCGATCTTCGGGGGCCGAAACGAGAGACGTCTCGCCGACGACGGAATGGTGCACTTGCGTCCTATCAAGCTGCTGATCCTCGATGTTGACGGCGTGATGACCAGCGGCGGCCTCCCCTACGATCGGCATGGCAACGCGATCAAGGAATTCCACGTGCAGGACGGCGGGGCGATTCGTTTATGGCAGCAGGCCGGTGGTTGCGTTGCGATTATCAGCGGCCGGCAGTCCGCGGCTGTCGCAGCGCGTGCGGCTGAGTTGGATATTGAGTTGATTGCCCAGGGCGTCGGCGACAAGCTGCCGGCGTTCGAGTCGTTCTGCGAAAAGGCGAAAGTGTCCTCCGCCGAGACGGCGTTCATCGGTGATGATCTGCTGGATATCGCGCCGATGCGAAAGTGCGGCTACCCCATCGCCGTCGCCAACGCGGTGCCGCTGGTGAAGCGAGCCGCTGCGTATGTCACGCGGCGAGCCGGTGGGTCCGGCGCGGTCGCAGAGGCGGTTGAGCGATTGCTTCGCCGCAATGGAACCTGGTCGAGCGTCGCAAAGCGTTGGTCGGCCGATCGAGCGTCTACGGATACGTAATGGATCGGCGGAATTGAATATGCGAGAAGGACTACCGAAAAAAATCCTGCTGATGGGCGCGACGTTTCTGATGGCGGTCGCGGCCTATGTCGTGTTCTCCAGCCCCGATCATGCCACGGTCGATCCGGATGCCGGAAATTCCGCCGACGTCGTTCACAAGTTTGTGACTCGTGCCGCGGCGACAACGCAGGTCGCGGTTCAGGGTATGACGGACGCGCGCATTCCTTTAAGCCCCGGCGCTCAGACGCGTGTGAAAATTTACGACGATGTTTCCGGCCGGCTCAAGTACATCTTCGAGGCGGAGAAATGGGAGCCGATCACCGAGACGGATTTTCACCTTCACAAGCTGGCGATCCAGATTTACATGCCGCGCGGCGAGATCACCTACATCAATGCCGACGAAGCCGAAGTAACCATCACGCGACGAACCAGTACGCGCGTCGATCCCAAGCGGGGTCGCCTCTGGGGCAACGTGAAGGTGGTCATTGACCGCACAACGACAAAGTGGCGCGAGGAGAATCCGGAACTTGCCGAGCGATTTGCTCACCCTGACGACCTCATCAGTATCTTTCTGCCCGAGGCGCGCTTTGACATGGATCGCGCCGAACTGTTTGCCGATGGCGATGTCCTGGTCGATAGCACCGAGGCGCGGATTGAAGATTGTCGCGGCCTGACGGTTCAGTGGGACCAGGTTGATAATCGCATCGACATGCTGCGCTTCGAGCAGGGCGGTCGGATGATTCTGCGGCGCGGCGGCAAGATGATCGACTTCGGAATGCCCGGCACGACGCGCGACGCGAAGCGAGGCAAGAAAGCGACCGCATCCGGTTTGAAGGGCAAGGGGCAAATGGTGGCCCCTCGCGCCGAGGCGATGAAGCCGATGTCCATCGCCGCGATCACGGCCGCCGAGGCCGCCGCGGAGATTCGCCTGGAAGGCGGGGCCGTCGCCGCCAATCAGCCCCGGTCGCTGCCATCCGCCGCTGCCGCCGTGCATACCCCCGTTGGCGAGTTGAAGAGCGCGGACGATCTTACCGCGGCGGTTCAGCAGATGACCACGGAGGCGCGGTCAGCGGTTGACGGCACGCCCCTGGCACAGGCGGAGTCCGTCAAGGAACGGTCGCGCGTGCATACCTACCGCGCCGTGTTCGCCAACAACGTCGTGGTGGAGCAGCGAGACGGGTTGCGAACGATCGGCAAGATTGAAGCTGACAGCCTCGAAGTGAATTTTGACTTCGGTCGCAAACAGCGCCAGCAGGCCAGCACCGGCCCGCGTCCTCAGGGCGCCGCCAAAGTGGAGCCGGAAGACGGCGATACCTCCGGCGCCGCGTCGGAAACGAGCAGCGGCCGCACCACTGCCGGCTTGCCTGCGGATTTCAGCCAGGACGATCAGACTCGACTCACCCTGACCTGGAACGGCCCTTTGGAGATGCGACCGATCCGCGTGAATGCCGAGGAGCAGACCGGCCAGCGCTTCGATGCGGTCGCGATCGGTAATCCGGTCAGGCTGATGAGCGACCAGGTCGCGCCCGGCGGCGAGGCCGGCGATCCAAAAAAGGCGACGGCCACCTGCGATCAACTCGTCTACCGGCATGAGCGCCGCCAAGTATGGATGTCCGCGACCGATGCGCGGCCCGTTCAGATCAATGTCGGTGGATCCGGCACGCTGAGCGGACGCGAGATTTTCTTTGATGAGAAGCGGGGGCTCGGCCGCGTCGAAGGGCCCGGTCATATGGAAGACGACCGGCTGGACGGCCTGATGGGCGATTCAGACGCATCCGGCGATCTCGCCAAATCCAAGTCGGCGCGTGATGCCGTTCGCATTGATTGGGCGCGCGGCGTCGATCTCGAAATTGGTCGGCGACACGTTCGGCAGATGAACCCCGACACAGGGGCGATGGAAGACAAGGAAAAAGAGTATCTTCGCCGCGCCTGGTTCCACGGAACCGTTTCGATGAAGCAGGGCGAGGATCGACTCGTGGGCGAAGAGGTCGCCGCGACATTTGGCGAGCCCCGCTCCGGCGAGGATGTTGCCGACCACATCCAGCACCTCAATATGTCGGGCGGGGTCCGGCTGGAGCGAGGCGACGATGTGCTTGCGGGCGATCGGCTGGACGTCGCGATGACGCTGACGCCTGACGGACGAAGCGTTCCGCGCAGCGTTGACGGTTTCGGTGACGTTCTGGCTCGCCAGGCGAATCGAGAGATTCGCGCGCAGAAGATGCACGTCGAGTTGGCTCAGATTCCCGGCAAGCCGCGCCCGGCGCAGGACGGCAGGCCCGCGGCTCCGGCCAAGTCACGAATCGGAATCCAGACGGTCGATGCCGGTGGCGACGTCTTCATCATCGACCCGACTCAGAATTTGAAAATCAGCCGCGCAGAGTCGCTCAAGGCCACGATGAACGCAGGCGGCCAGCTTGCCACGGCGCTGATACTGGGCGCTTCGGCAGATCGACCTGCAAGGGCCCGATTTGGGGATGTCGCGCTGCACGGCGAACGCATCGACATCGACATGACCCGCCAGTCGATGGTGGTGCCGGGCCCCGGTTCGTCGTACATCCGGACCAAGGAGGACTTCAGCGGTCGCAAGCTGAGCGAGACGACGACCGTGAAGACGACCTGGAAGGATCGGATGGAGTTCCAATTGGAGAGGAACTACGGCGTCTTTCTCGGCGACATCGTCAGCCAGACTCCGAACTTCCGGCTCACGTCGGAAAAGATGACGGTTCGATTCAGCAATGCTCCACCGCCTCCGCTGCGCAAGGCGCGCGGCGAGGTTTCGCCTTTCAAGTTGATGGCGGACGTGCGCGAGGAGGCCGGTTACGTCGGGGCGGTCTTTTCGACGCCGGTGGTCGCGGCGTTTACCGCGACGCGCCTGCTCTGCGGTTTGCCGCAGGAGCGGATCCTTGCCAAGTTCGGGGAAGTGTCCGGTGATAGGGGCCGGGACGATCAAGTATCGCTCGCGGCTGTCGGAGGCCAGAGGAAGCGGCCGGTCTATGTGGTCGCCGAAGGTCGCGCCGAGGCGCTGAGCATGGAGTACGCGCCCGATACGCGGCTGGGGCTGCGCGGTCGTCTCTTGTCCCGGGTTCGGATCGCCGCGCCGCAGATTGCAGTCGATCTCGTCGCCGAACAGATGAACATCCCCAGCGCCGGTACCCTATTGATCGAAGACTACCAGTTTGATCCGCGAGAGCGAAAGAAGCAGTCGCAGGCCAGCGCGGAGGCGGCGCCGATGATGAGCAGCCTGCGAAGCGACGGACCCAGCCAGACGGCGATCACCTGGCAGAACTCGATGGACTTTTTCGTGGACCGCAGCCTTGTTGTCTTCGACAAGGATGTTTCGATGGTCCACCGCAGCGGTCGGGAGATGGTGATGCAGGGCGAGCTTGCGTCGGCGATGGGCCTTGACGACGCCTCGCTTCAGCACATCGGCAAGGGGCGCATCGCCACGTTGCGATGCGGCAATCTCCTGCTGGAGTTCAAGACCGCGAAGAAGGAGCCGAAGAAGGGCAAGTCCCAGGCCGGCGCCCGTGCCACGGATCTGGCACGTCTCATTGCCAAGGAGTCGGTTCACCTCAAGGAAGACACCAAGAGCCTGACCGGCGAGCACCTTCAGTATCTCGCCGATTCCGGAGAGACCCGGCTCGAAGGGGCCAGCAACTACGAAGCAACCATCATGGACGAGGAGGAGGGCTCCGGCCGGTTCATGATGTGGCGTGGGCCGGTCTTGATCTGGGATCGGGCAAAGAATCGCATCGAAGCGCCGAAAGCCACCATTCGAACCAGCCGGCGCTGATTCACACCATTCGATACGAAGTTGTCATGACCTCAGTCCGCCGGAACGCAGCGACCCTGGGCCCAGGCGCGGAGGGCGAGCATCCTTTCCGACATCGTCACTGACAGCGGCGGTGAGCTTTTCATCGCCTTTTGAATCGCGCTGGTATCGATCTCCCGGCCGGCCGCGAAGCCGTCGTGAAGGGCGGAGAGAATGGCCTGTTCGATCTCTGCGCCGCTATAGCCCTCGGCCGAGGAGGCGAGGGCCGCGATGTCGAACTTGCCCGGATCGCGTTTACGCTTGCTCAGGTGGATGGCGAGAATCTCTCGACGCGTCGGCTCCGACGGCAGGTCGACAAAGAACACCTCGTCGAAGCGTCCCTTGCGAAGCATCTCCGGCGGCAGCGCCTCGATATCGTTGGCCGTGGCGACGAGGAAGACCGGGGCCGTGTGCTCCTGCATCCAGGTCAATAGCGAGCCGAACATGCGCTGTGAAAGCCCCCCGTCGCTGCTGCGACTGGCGGATGAGGCGAATGCTTTCTCGATTTCGTCAATCCATAGAATGATCGGGGCCATCGCCTCGGCCTGATGAAGCGCGTCGCGGAGGCGGCGCTCGGATTCGCCGACGTACCGGTCGTACAGCGCGCCGACATCCATGCGCAGCAGCGGTCGCTGCCATGCCGTGGCAATCGCCTTCGCGCAGTAGCTCTTGCCCGCTCCCTGGACGCCGAGCATCAGGACGCCGCGCGGGGCGGAGATGCCATAGGCGGCGGCCTCGTCTGTAAGGGCATGGCGGCGCGATTCGAGCCAGGCCTTGAGGCGCTTCATGCCGCCGAGCTGTTTCATGTCGGCGAGGGTCTCGACATATTCGAGCAGGCCGCCGCGATGCACGAGCTGACGCTTTCGGGCAAGCACGGTGTTCAGGTCGGCCTCGTCGAATTTACGGTCTTCGGCGACGGTCTCGGTGATGATCTGCCGAACTTGTCGGCGGGAGAGACCGGCGAGGTTGCGGATGATCGCCTGATAGGCGCCCTTGCTGATCTGCGTGTTGACGCGGCCCTCAAAGTTAATCTGCAGAAGGGTGTCGCGGATGAGGTCCTTAAGCTCCTTCTCATCGGGCAGCGTTATTTCCAGTCGCAAGGCCTGTGCCGCGATGATCGGCGGAAGCTCGTCCTGATGATCGATAAGAACCAGATGGCTCGACGTTTCCCGGCAGTGACGGATGGCGTCGCGGCAAAGACGCTGGGTGCGTTCGTCGCGCAGGTGACCGGCGAGGTCGAGCATGATGTTGACGCTGACTTCAGACTGGCGGGTCATATAGTAGAGCGCGGCGGCCGGGTGCTCGGTCTCGGGGATGGGAGGCTGATCGGAGACGAGGCCGTCGCGGACGCCGCCGACAATGGACCACAACCGCAGGGCGTAGGGCATGTTCGCGACTGCATTGCGGACCAGGGAAAGGGCGTCGTCTTCCTCGAGCGTGGGAATGTGAATGCACGGGTAGCGCGCGGCCAGGAGATGTTGGAAGCGTTCGAGATCGGTGGGGTTCACAGGATCATCTTCGTGCGACCTGAGCGCAAAAACAAGCCCACGGATTCGCACCCGTGGGCCTGCTGGTGTTTTTCGATAGGAGTAGAAAATCGGGCCCGAGGAGCTACTGCTTCTTGCTGGTGCCCTTGACTTCCATCGTCTTCTTAAACTTCCACGCGTTCTCCCACTCCGTGTAGGTCCACTCATTTGTACTTCCATCGGCCGACATCTTGACGGTGCCCTCGCCAATAGAGACCGATCCGTCAGGCTTCTTCTCTTTGCCCTCCATTCGCCAAAGGCCGGCGGCCTCATCCCATTTCATTTCACTGCGACCGGCAGATCCGAAATTGCTGAACGACCATGACTGATACTCTTTTTCATCGGGGTCATAGGTCATGAAGGAGTAGCCTGCGTATTTGCTCTCTTCACCCATGCTCCATTCATAATTGGACATCAGAAAACGATTGTCGCAAACCCAAGAGACCTTTTCATTGCCTGTGGTCGTCATCTTTTGCTCGCCCTCAGGCGTGTACATGGTGAGTTCACCGGTACCGGTCCAATTGCCGACCCAGGCATCAAGCTTGTCGAGTTCCGCTGGTCGCGGCGGAGGGCCAGACATATCCTGCATGTTTCCGGCGGGCTGCTGGCATCCGACGAGAGCAAAGTTAAGTGTCAGGGCAAGCATGTAGGCACACAATCTTCGAGTCATGAGAATCTCTCCCTACGGCGATGGCTTGATTGACGCGAGGCCGCCCAATGCGGCTCATACCGACCGGAATCCTAACATGGCATAACAGTGCGTCAAGCTTTTCGGGAGACGATTCGATTGCGCCGAATAGCCTGGAAAAGCTCCTTGCAACCCCATGCCTCTACCGGGCACAATCGCCCATCGTGAGTGCCCAATCGCACAAAGGTCGGCTGGAAATCGTCCACGGCTCGATGTTTGCCGGAAAGACGGAGCACTTGATTGCCCGGCTGCGGCAGGCGCGCAAGGATGGGCTGCGGGTTAAAGCGTTTAAGCATTCGATCGACAATCGCTATGACGCAACGCACCTGGTGACACATACGCAGGACCGCTTTGATGCCATTCCCGTTCCGGACGCCGCGGCGGTCTTAGCGCAGTCCACGGACGCCGACGTGATCGCCATCGACGAAGGCCAGTTCTTCAGAGAACCGTTGGTGCCGGTGATTAAAGAGCTGCTCGGTCGCGGCGTATCCGTGCTCGTCGCCGGGATCAGCAACGATGCCTGGGGACGCCCGTTCGACCCGATACCGCAGCTCATGAACATGGCCGACGAAGTGGTGACGAAGTATTCGCCTTGCCGCGTCTGTGGCGAACCGGCGGCCTTCACCCAGCGCATGAGCCCGGTGGACACGCTGCACATGGTGGGCGGTCTGTCGGATTACGAGCCGCGGTGCGCGGAGCACTTCACGCCGCTGCCGGGTCCTCCGGAGAGCCGGTGACATGGGTGTTGCACGCGGGCTATTCGGCATCGGGGTCCTGGTCTTCATTGCCTGGCTTCTTTCATCGAATCGCCGGCGGTTTCCGGTCAAGACGGTCGCCGCCGGGATGGCCCTGCAGTGGCTCCTGGCGCTCCTGGTCTTAAAGACGGAGCCCGGTCGCGCCTTCTTCGACGCGATCGCCCATGTCGTGACAGCCGTGCTCGCCGGGGCCGACGCGGGGGCGGACTTCGTCTTTGGGCCGCTGACGGGCAATCATCCCAGCGTGGCATGGGAAGCAATCGTCGGCATCAAGATCATGACGACGATCATCATTGTCGCGACCATCTCGTCGATCGGTTACCACTACGGCATCCTGCAGCGCATCGTTTCGGCGATGGCCTGGCTGATGACCCGAACAATGGGCGTCTCGGGCGCCGAGGCGCTGGCCGGCGCGGCAAACGTCTTCTTCGGTCAAACGGAAGCCCCGTTATTGGTGCGGCCGTACATCTCCAGCATGACCCGATCGGAGATCATGGCCATGATGACCGGCGGGTTCGCGACGGTCGCCGCGGGCGTGATGGCGGTCTATGTGGGCATGCTTGGACAAAAGGATCCCGATAGGATGGTGGAGGTTGCCCGACACCTGATGACCGCTTCGCTCATGTCCGCCCCGGCGGCGTTCATGCTGGCCAAGATCATGGTTCCGGAGACAGGTACGCCGCTGACTGCTGGCACAGTGAAGGTGAAGCTGGATCGCGAGACGCGCAGCTTTATCGACGCGGCGACGACCGGGGCCGGCCAGGGCATGAAGCTAGCCATCAACGTGCTGGCGATGCTCATCGCGTTCGTGGCGATCATCAAGGTCGTGGACATCGCCCTGACGGCGCTGGGGCACGTCTCATTCATGGAGCCGGTCGTCGCGTCGATGGGGCTCAAGGAACTTAACCTCGACGGGCTGCTGGGTCTGGCCTTCTCGCCGGTCGCATTTCTCGCGGGCGTGGACGGCGGCGACTATCGCACCTTCGGCGGCCTCTTGGGCAAAGCGATGGCGACGAACGAACTCATCGCGTATTCCTCCCTGGGGCAGATCATTCGCGACGGCGGCATGAGCGAGCGCTCGACGCTGATCGCAACCTACTCGCTATGTGGGTTCGCCAATCTCAGCAGCATCGGCATCCAGATCGGCGGCATCGGCGGACTGGCCCCGGATCGCAGGGCCGACCTGGTGCAATTAGGCCCCCGGGCCATGCTCGGCGGCGCGATGGCCTGCTGGATGACCGGCTGCATCGCAGGGGTGCTGGTCTAACGTCTCGGTGAGTAATGTCAGTGCGTTGGCGAAGAATCTGGTATTCCTTAGGCGCACTCTTATCGCTGACATTCATTTATTTCAGCTTTTGGTTTTATGAGCAGGGGCCGATGAGCGCGCATAAGCGCGGCGAGCCCAGTGGAACATGGCAATTCTGCGAGATAACTGGGATCCTTGGGATGATCGGATTTGGGTTGCTGACCTTCCGCAGCGCTCGGAAGTTCGTACGGACCTTGTCAGAGAGTTCTTATCCTGCTGGGTGCTGTCGTGTTTACGGCTATGACCTCACGGGCAACGTCAGTGGTCATTGTCCCGAGTGCGGCGGTGAGATCGGCAGCTCGCCTCCGCCTTAATTCTTCTTATGTACGTAGAGCACCGGGGCGGGCGTGTATTCCTCGTTGACGTTCAGGTCACCGGTTTCGTTGACTCCGCCGATGGCGTAGAGCTTGCCGCCTGCGGCGACGAGATTCGCGCCTGCCCGGGTGATCGTCGCCCCCGGCCGAAATGAAGCGATGTCGTACGCGACGTCGATGGCCTCTAGTCGGTTGTAGTAAATGGGTGGACCGTTGGCGCCGCCCATGGCATAGACGAATCCGCCCAGCGCCGCCACGCTGATCCCGTACTTGGCCGCCGAGATCGGATTCTTGATTGTAAAGATATTGAGTACGGGATCGTATTCGCTCACCGCGAACGACGTGCCGCCGTTGTAGAACCCACCGACGCTGTAGATGCGACCGTTGACCGCAGCGGACTCATGCTGTGCCGGCGAGAGTTGTGGCGCTATGGAAATCTTCGTCACCCAGGAGTTGGCCACGGGGTCGTACATTTCGATGGTGGTCGATGCGTCGCCGCCGATGACGTATATCTTGTTGTCAACTGTCACGGCCGAGGATGCGGCTCTCGCGGCGATCAGGCTCGTCTTTGTCGTCCACATGTTGGTCGCGGGGTCATACTCTTCAACGGTCTTGGTCGGCACGCCTCCGGCTATCCTGCCGCCGATTACATAAAACCTTCCATTTGTCGCGGCAGCGTCGCAGTCCCAACGGGCGATCGGCATGTTGGCGAGCGTGTTCCATTGGTCTGTTGCCGGATCGTAAACTTCAAGCCGATTGAGTATGGGCTGCATGGTCAGGCCGTTGAAGCCGCCGGCGACATAAATCTTCCCCCCAATCTCAGTTGCTCCGGCGTATGATCGGGCAAACGTCATGCTGGTCCTGTTTCGCCAGGCGTTTCCGGTCTGTGGGGAAGCGGTCAGGCCGGAGAAGGTATAGCCTGCCGGGGCGGTGGGCGAGGAAGAGAGTAGGGTGTTCTCGATTGTTTCAGGCACCGGGTTGGATGAAGGCAATGGATTCGGCATTGGGGTGGTCCCGCAGCCGACGACAAGTAGCACGACGCAGATTCCGAGGTACAGGGGCTTGGTTTGCCGAGTCGTCGAAGCGACCATGAGCTATGTCTCCGCGAGGGTTGACCGTACAAGGAAGGCTTGTTTTCTGATGTTTCACTTGCTTTATGCGGCGCAGGAGATGCCGAATACACGGAATCGCGACTGAATCGGTGGAATTGGTCGATAATCGCGTTCCCGCCACCGAGTGGCGTGGATTGAGGTCAGAATGCAAGCGGCGGAACTGTACGAACTGACAAATGCGGCGATCGCGGTCACCGGATTGCCCCGATGGCCCGCGCCGGAGACCACAGGGCAGTTTGAGGGGCTGCGATTCGTCCCCACGGATCGCGACGAGCCGGCATCCTGGGTTATGATGCCGCTTGGGGCTGAAGAATCGCCGGCGATTGGCGCTGGCGATGAATCGCATCTCGCTCAAAGTGCCTCTGCGATTGATTGGGACGAGGCGGTCCAGGTCGATGCCGCGCTCGCCGCACAGAGCATTCGAGATCATCTCCGATCGCACCTCGCTGCAATGGGCTGGCAGGTTCAGATGAAGATGTCGCGCGGAAAGGCGACGTGGCGGCTGGCCGATTGCCTGGCCATCACCGAGGGCGGCGGCGACCGTCTCGATGACCATTACCCATCGGGCGACGACGAACTCGCCGTACTCTGCGAGTCGGTAACGGTCCTGGCGCGGCACGGGATGGGGTAAAACTCCCGACGTACGGGGCGGCATGTCGAGATGTTGCCAAGACGCATCCTGCCGAATGTCGGAGTGTCGATCCTGCCGGTCGCCTGCAAGAAATCGTGTTCAGGCTCTTCGCTCGCGCAAAGATGTTATGATAGAGCCGGTCATGCACAGGAGCGGAGGGATGAATTTCAATATTCTCGGTGGATCGCCGCGTTTTGCCGCCGTCGTCGCGGGCATACTGTGGGTCTCGGCGGCCGTCGCGCACGATTCGCAGGTCCCGGGTGTCAATCACATCGACGAACCGCCCCATACGACCGCGATCGGCGACGACGGCGTGTCCGCCCCCGCGTCATCGGTTGGGGCGCCGTGCGACGCCTGTGACACCAATTGCAACGGCTTCCGCGATACGCTCGATATCGAGCCCTTCGTCGATACCCTCGTGCTGGAGGCGTCCGCATGTTCGCCCTGCGGCGGAGACCTTGACGCAAGCGGGTTCGTCGACGGCCGGGACATTCAACCGTTCATCGACTGCCTGTTGGCGCCGCAGCCGATCGGCGCCTGTTGCAGCGATGCTCAAACGTGCGCACTGACCACCGAGCAGAATTGCGTCGGCGTCTGGCTCGGTGAGGGGAGCGCCTGCCAGTCCGGCGAATGTGCATTTGCCGGGTTAACCGCATACCGGCCCCAGCACGGCACGGGTTATTTTCCATTTGCAAAGACCGCCGTCACCGAGGCCGACGAGGAGATCGCATCAACCGGCCCCGGCATCCGCATTAATGCCCCCGGCGACAGCGATCCATCCGGCGAGGATGATCTGATTGAGCTGTTCATCGAAAACGACCGGCCCGAAATCTCGCTCGTCCTGCGACGGACCAATGGTGCGCTTCGTCTGTGGACCACGCGCACAAAGCTCCCCGGCACGGAGGTTGCGTTCACCAACGACACAACCGATGCACTCGTACTGACCGGCGGCACATCATTGACGCTCTGGGTGGAATGGGCCGCGGCGGTGCACGGCGCAGGTGATCTGCGCCTTGAGCCGCTCGGCGGCGCTTACTCACTGGATACACTTCGATTCCACACGTTTCAAAGCATCGTGATGGCTCTGGGCGGTGAGGATCAGGTTCCCTCGGTGCCGGTCGATCCCAACAATGGCACCGCCGTCGTGGCGACAGCACTTTACGGACGGGGTTACGACGTTCACTTGTATGACGAGGACAACGTCTCGCCCAACGGATCCGGGATCGTCCTTAACGAAGTAGTCACCGCGGTGGGCAGCAGGCTCGTCGATGAGGTTTCCATTTTCGGCTACAGCCACGGCGGAGGTTCCACCTATGACCTCGCCGAGCGACTCGATAACGACCGCCCCGGCATCGGGCTGTTTGAAATTGAGGTGACGTCATACGTCGATGGTGTCGAGAACGATTCAGACTTCGACGTCTCGCAGGAACGCCGCCGGCCCCCAAGCACGGCCTATCACGCCAACCACTACCAAGTCGGGACCCTAAGCGATTTCTTTCTTGATGGCGGCCCTGTGCCCAGTTCCGACCCTCCGCCCAGCGGCCTGAACGTGGAGACGACGCCGTGGGGCGCCGGAGCGACGCATTTTCTCGTGGACGATTACGTGCAGGTACGCAGTTTCATCGAGAGCAATCTGGCGACCCGCCTGACACCGTAGAGACTGGAGCCTTTTATGATACGCAACATCATCCAACTCAGTGACGTGAGGACATCATCAAGCTTTTCACGGTGGCTCGGCCTGGCGATTGCGATAGCCGCCCTTCTGCACGGTCCACGCGCAGTGGAGGCGGTCGCAGATCGCCCCATCGAGATCGTCCCGGATAATACGTACCAGTCGGCCCTTTCGGAGATGGCTGCCGCGCCGGATCGAGCGACGTTGGACGCTCGGGTGGATCAGTTTGTTCACCGCCATGAGGAAGACGCAGATCGACTCATCCCGCAGTTGATGTGGTTTTCCGCAAAGCGCCCGGGAGATGCAAAGAGCAATGCAGTTGTAGGCAGGGTCCTCGCGCGACTGAGCGCGCCCAAGGAGGTCATCGTAGCTGCGCTCGCACCGCATCTGGACAATCAGAACGAGGCCATACGGTCTAACGTCGAAAGTCTGCTCCGCGGCCTGGAGGATCAATCCGCCACGCGTCCGCCGGATTTTTCGGCCTACCGCGCGATCATCGAGGCCGACACGCGGGCCGGACGAGAGCCGCAAAACTCCCTCGTCCGATTCATGTATGACTCTGACCCCGGCGTCGCCCTGCAGACCTTGGTTAGGGCATTTCAGCTTCGAGACCCCGATGAGATCAAGCCCATCCTCTGGGCCGAGCACGTCGTCGCGGAGCTCTTATGGAAACGAAGATATGGCTTCGTCGAACGCGATTTCGTTGATAACGCGACTCAGGCCGAGATCGCGCGACTCTCCATTCATCCGCGATGGTGGGTGAGAATGTACGCAGCAGCAATGGTCGCCGCGCATCCCGAGCTCGCTGCGCCCGACGTGCTGAAGCGTCTCAAGGCAGACGCGGACATTCGTGTGAGAGAAGTGCTTACCCAATCAAAGGACAAGGCCTCAAAGAAGCCCGGTGCGTAAAAAACTCGCGACTGCCGCCGATTGATTGCATGCACGGCGTTCGAAGTGTGTAACGTGAACTGGGAGCGCTGGGACGCCAGTAGAACTTTTCCTGGCCGGTATCCGTGTTTTCGACCCTGAGAAACGTGACTTGATCGCTAGGATGGCCTCATTCGCATAGTGCGCGGGTTGCGGACCGTTTTTCCGAGCGTCAGCGAGTACGTGCGGTAGAGCGTGGCGTAGAGCCCGACGGCCGCGTCCCACTTCTCGATGAACACCTTGCCGTAGGGGTCGTAGGTGTACCGCTCGACCAATTCGCCGGGGGCGTCGACCAGCCCGATCACGCTGCCCAGGGCGTCGTGCAGGTAATGATAGGCTCCTGACGGCATAGAGACAGGCGGGTCCTCCGGATCGGGGAAGTAGATCGTGTACGTCTGCATGACCACGACTTCAGGATTGCGATCCGGATTTTAAGCGTTACTTTCCTTGGTCTTTTTCTGTGTTTCGACTCCCAGAATTCTGGGCGGAGACCTTGTTCGCATATGCGACCGATAGCTTTTCGAGAAACGACCCCACCGTGTCTGGCCATTCGATGAATTGAGGATGTTGATCCTCGCCGACGGTTCTTATCAGGCGACGAAAGGCCTCACCAACAAACTCCGGCTCATCAGCAACATTCAGGAGACCACTGCTCATCAGTTCTGAATCAAACCGATCCGTAGGGCGGAGTCGGCCCGGTTTCACATGACAAGCCTCTCCAATTGTTCGAAGTGAGTATTCTATTACTGCCTCCGGTAGCACGAGTCCTTGGCCATAGAGGCGGATGAACTCTGAAGTTGACAATTCGTCGCGGCTGGATAAACGCGCAGCAGGACTATTTCGGTAGATGCGCCACGTAATTGGCAACGAACCGCCAAAAACTACAGCAATGGGAAGGCAGATGGCTCGAAGGGCTGCATTTTCAGAAAACAACCATAAGGCGCTTGCGAAAAACACCCCGCCAAGGCCGACAAGTGCAGACATTTGGCTCGAACTCACAGAGTTTGAATCCCTTTCTTGGTCTGAGGAATACTCCGATTTTCAAAACGCCCTGTTATTTGCGCCATACGCCACGGCACAATAGCCTTCAAGTCCAACGGTATACGCAGTGTCGATGACCCACAAAGGCGCGGCGATTCGACCTATCACTCTTCTCCAGCTGCGTCCACCCTCTTGAAGTACTGTGGATTGAATGCTTCCCGATGTCGTCCATGCCGATTTGCCGGGACCACCAAGTCCGCCAGAACCGCGTCCCGTCATGTCTCTGAGAAAGCTGTCAGCTTCGCTCTTGAGAACTGGAAATCCACCGGCATTCTTTCCCAGAATCATGATTCCGGCTCCCGTAAGGCTGCCGCCCCCAGCGTCAATGCAGCGCCCAACGCAGTCCACATAGTCCCAACCTCGCATTACCTTCTCGTCATGTTGTCCAGCAGTTCCGTCCTCACATGCTTTCCGAAACTTATTATAGTTGTCGATGCAATCCTCTACAGTTGATGCTAAGGGATCTCCGGAGATTGCCCCCTTAATGCAGTTCTTTCGCGACTGCTCTGCGGCTCTAAGGCACTTCTCCTTTTCCTCATCTTCTTCATCTGGTGGTGGCCCGCACGGGCCGTCTTTCACACGCGTTTCCAGCCCCAGCGGGTCGATCCAAGACAGTGGCGAGGAAAGAACATACTCGTGAAGGTTAATCGACCCGCCGTCGTACTCGATCGGGTCGCGTTGCAGCCAGCGGCCGAGGGTTGGCGAGTAGGTGCGGAAGTGCGTGGCGTAGAGCCCGACGGCCGCGTCGTAGCGGTGGCCGGTCCACATGAACGGGTTGCCGACCGACGAGACCGGCAGCTTGCCGCAGGTGGACGAGCCGCAGTCTGTCTCGCTCGCCGCCCACGCGCCGCTCCCACCATTCGCTGCCGCGTCCCACTTCTCGATGAAGACCTTGCCGTAGGGGTCATAGGTGTACCGCTCCCGCATGAGCCCCGTCTCATCGACGAGGCCGATCACGCTGCCCAGCACATCGTGCAGATAGTGATAGGCTGCCGACGGTACCGAGACCGGCGGGTCTTCCGGCTCGGGGAAGTTGATCGTGTACGTCTGCATGGCCACGACTTCAGGATATCGCTCGGGGTCGCCCCAGACAAAGTCGCGGACCAATAGCAGCGCGGAACCGCACGAGCCGACGCTCTGCGCCCCGCCGCACTCGTATTCCTGGATCACTTCGAGGCCGAAATAGACGTGCCGGGTCTTGCGCGGCGCGGGGTTCGCCCCGACGCCGTCGGTCCGCTGGGCGAAAGTCCTATCGCCGAACGGAAGAGAATTGTTCCAGGAAAAATGGGAGCGCTGGGACTCGAACCCAGGACCCACGGCTTAAAAGGCCGATGCTCTACCGACTGAGCTACGCTCCCCCAAAGGGTCCGTTCGACGGGACCGTTCAAACAAAAAATAGCCGAGCGCCGCGTTGTTGACAAGCAGCATCGCAATCGGGCACGGCGTTTGTCAGGCCGGCATGATTGGACCTTCCTACCACGGTCAGGCCGGCTAGCGACTCGACAACACCTGCAATTCCGGCCGATCCGCCGCCTCATCTATGCTCTTTTTCATAAGCGCCGCGCTACGAAAACGACCCTGATTGATCTCGCCTTGTTCGCGTTGCTCCCGATGCACGGTTGCCTTTGCCGACGCAAAGCTCTCGTCAAGGCGCTCGCGTTTCCTGACTGGGACGAGGCGTTACGAGAATGGATGAATCGCAATAGAATCATAGTCGTCAAACGGAGGAGACGACGACCATGCGAGATTCATTGACCATCCTGTGCCCATCATCCAAATCGATTCGAGCCGCAGTTCGTCGTGAGCGAGGGCCGCTCGCATTCGACAACACCTGCAATAAGCCGCCTGAGACTTGGGTCGACAGGACTCAGTCACGGCGAAGAACGCGCCGTCGCTTCTCCACAGTCATGCCGCTGATCCTGGCGGCCGCAGTTCATTCGGCTACAGCGCCGGTACGCGGCGACACGCTCAATCCCAAGGCGGATCCTTTGTCGATCGTTGTTGAGGGCAACGCCCGATTCACGATTCTCGCGCCTGACCTGATTCGTCTTGAGTGGTCGCCGGACGGAAAGTTCGAAGATCGGGCCTCGCAGGTTGTGGTCAATCGGCGACTGCCGACGGTGAAGTTTGAAAAGTCGGAGGGCGAGGCGCTCGATCCCACGGGAAAGTCGAAGGAGGAAACGACGCCGGACCCGAAGGTGCTGGCGATCCGCACGGATCGATTTGATATCCGGTATCGGCGTGACGGCAAGCCGTTTAACAAGGAGAACCTGATTGTCCGCGCGCGCGTCGGCGACGGTGGAGCAGAGGAATGGTGGGTTGGTTCGCCGCCGTTTGAGCAGTGTGCCAACCTCGGGGGAACGATTCGCACGCTGGACGGCGTTTCCGGTGCGTGCGAGATAGATCGCGGGCTACTTAATCGTTACGGCTGGTCGTTTCTCGACGACTCGAAGACTTTGGTCCTCGACGAAAGCGATTGGCCCTGGGCGACCCAGCGACACAGCGAGGACGCGACCGATTGGTACTTCTTCGCCTACGGGCGAGACTACAAGCGCGCGCTGGCGAATTACACAAGCATCGCCGGCCGGGTCCCGCTGCCGCCGAAATACGTCTTCGGCGCATGGTGGTCGCGCTACTGGGCATACTCCGATGCCGAACTGCGAGAGCTGGTAAACGACTTCAAGTCGCTCGATGTCCCGCTCGACGTGCTAGTCATCGACATGGATTGGCACCTCGACGGCTGGACCGGCTACACATGGAATCCGAAGTATTTTCCCGATCCGAAGGGCTTTCTCGATTGGGCCCACGGCGAAGGATTGAAAGTGACGCTGAACCTGCACCCGGCGGACGGCGTGGGCAAGCACGAGGCGGCGTTCCCGGAGATGTGCAAGGCGATGGGCCTGGACCCGGAGAAGACCGATCGCGTCGCATTTGATTGTGCAGATCGCAAGTTTGTCGATGCGTACTTCAAATACCTGCACCATCCCCTGGAGAAGATGGGCATCGACTTCTGGTGGATGGACTGGCAGCAGGGGACGGACACAAAAATCAAAGGGCTCGATCCGCTCTGGTGGTTGAACTACCTGCACTGGACGGACATGGAGCGTCGCGCATCGCAGACCGGTCGGCGGCCGCTGATCTTCTCGCGCTGGGGCGGACTGGGAAATCATCGCTACCAGATCGGGTTCTCGGGCGACACGTTTTGCAACTGGCCATCGTTGGCGTTTCAGCCGTACTTCACATCGACCGCGGCGAATGTCTGCTACGACTACTGGAGCCACGACATCGGCGGGCACCAGCCGGGCAAGGTCGATCCGGAGCTCTACACGCGTTGGATCCAATGGGGGGCGATGTCGCCGATTCTGCGAACGCACACCACGAAGAATCCCGAGGCAGAGCGGAGGATATGGAAGTTTGCCCCGGAGTACTTCTCGGCGATGAAGAAGGCGTTCGACCTGCGCTATCAGCTCATTCCGTACATCTACACGATGGCCCGCAAGTGCTTCGACACGTCGCTGCCGCTTTGCCGGCCGCTTTATTACGAATGGCCGGAGCTGGAGGAATCCTACGCGCACAAGAATGAGTATCTGTTCGGCGACGATCTGCTTGTCGCGCCGATTACCGAGCCGGCCGACCTGGTGAGCGGATGCGCGATGGTCGAGGTGTGGCTGCCGCCGGGCCGCTGGATCAACTGGTTCACAGGCCGCCAGTACGAAGGGCCGACGATCGCGGCGCAGGTTGTGCCATTGGATCAGATCCCGATATTCGCCCGCGAAGGCGCGATCATCCCGATGCTGCCCCACGGACGGCACCGCGCGGACGGTCCGGCCGATGAACTGGAGCTTGTCCTATTCCCGGGTGATTCGAGTGAGAGGGTACTCTACGAGGACGACGGAATCAGCAGCGGCTACGCGGAGGGCAAGTGCGCCAGAACGCTTATTTCGCAGAAGTGGACCAACGGCCGGCGCACCATCACGATCGAACCAAGCGATGGAGAGTACGAGGGCAAGCCGAAGGAGCGTTCGTACCTCGTGCACGTACTCGACCGTTCGCCGCTGATTTACGAGGTGCTGCTCGACGGCAAGCCGTTGAACGCCAAGAGCGGCGACGTCGGCGGCGATCAACCCTTTTTCTGGTACAACCCGATCGTCATGGGTCCCTCGATTCGCATCCCGGAAAGGCCGACCAATCGGCGAATTGAGATCGTCATCGGCGAGTCCGAGGAACTTCATCGGGCGGCTTCGTCGCTCAACGGATTCCGCGGGCTCATGTTCGACTTGTGCGCGGCGAACCGGACGACGAAAGGGGCCTTGCTTGGCACGCCGTATGATTGCGGCATGAAGGAATGGGTCTTCAAGCTGATGGGTGGCCGGGCGGACAGTGTTATCGATCAATGGAAGGAAGCGTGGCCGGCCAACCTGGACGGTGTGCGTGGGATGGGGCTCACTCCGGAGGAGGAGACCAAGGCGCTGCTGCAATTGCTGGGGCTGCACCACAAGCTGGCGATCACCCCGAAGGAGGGAGGCGGCGGTTACGACGTGCAGCTTTCACTGCGCTCACTGCAACCGATTCCCGCGATGGAGGAATTTGACGGCTCGGCGGTGCTGACGGCCGACAAGCCGTGGAGGGTCGAAGGCGAAACCGAAAAAAGTTTCATCGGCATTGCCGAGCGTGCCCCGGTTGTATTGAAGGCCTCGCTATCCGGCGGCGACGCGAACACGGCGGTAGTGCGTGCGAGGATTTCGCTAAGGCGAGCCGGCGTTTCGCTGGAATTGCCGATTGAGACGGTGATCCTGCCGTCGATCAACGCGTGGCAGGTGATCGGCCCGTTCGATGCGCCGTTCGAGACGGCCCTGTCAATGAAACTACCGCCTGAGGAGAAGATCGACCTCACGGCGAAATACGTCGGCAAGGACGGCCATCAAATCGGATGGAAGAAAGTCGAACGCGTCGTGAAGCCGGGAGAGGACTTGTCGAGCGAGTTCTTCATGGACTTCGACGACGTCTTCGGCGGTCGTGTGTACGAGGCGGCGTGCTACGCACTGACCTACCTGGAGAGCCCGGAGGAGATGGATGCGTCGCTTGGCTTCGGCAGCGATGACGGAGCCGTCGTTTGGTTGAACGGCGCGGAAGTGTTTCGCATCGACACCGGTCGGGCCTATTCATCGAAGTCGGATCGGATTCCCGTGAAACTCAAGAAGGGAACGAACGAGCTGCTTGTGAAAGTAAAGCAGGGCGGCGGCGACTGGGGGCTCTGCGTACACGTGGAAACGCCGGAGGGAAGGCCGCTTCCGGCGGTCAAGGCGAGGGCCTCACAATCGAAGTAGTCGTGCATCCCAGCGCACCGGCCGGATGCCGGCGCGCTGTGGAATGACTGATACGCGCGCTTCAGAGAAGTGCGAATTCGCCGGCCTTGATCAGGGGCAGCCGCCCGACAGCACGCAGTCGGCGATGTTCGACAGATCGTCTTCGCCAATGACATCGTCGGGCACTGCACCAACGTCACCAGCGCAATTCTCCTCGTCTGTCGGAGGAGGGCCGACGCCCGTGAGAATGTCCACGAATCGCTGAATGTCGAGACCGTCGACGAAAGTGTCGAAGTTCATGTCCGCGTTCAGGATCGTGTCGCAATCGAGCGGCACTGCGATGCATTCGAAGTTCGTGAGGCTGACGGCGTCCACGCCGCACTCGACGACATTCTGCGTGCCAAGATCCTGCGCGATGAAGCGGACCCGAAGGGTCGCCGTGGCGCCGACCTCCGATGCGACGTCGATGGTGTCGGTTCGCCATGCGCCCAGGGCGGTCTCATAACGCCGAACCTCCGTCCAATTCGTGCCGCCGGCATTTGTCGCAAGCTCGACAACGAGATCGTCTTCGGCTGTCAGAAGACCATTAGGCACGTCGTTGAGCCAGTATGCGTAGCTGAGGTTGCCGCCGGTGGATGCGTCCATGACAGGCGAGGTGAGAATCGTCGTTCCATCGTCCACGTCACTGTTGCACGCATTGGCGGCGCTGTTGTCAGTGAGATAACAGGAGCCGGAGCCGTCGAAGTCGAAGTCAGGATTTCCTCGGTCACAACCGCCAACCGGCACGCCGCGATCCCACTGCCCGTCCGGCGCCGTGCCTGACACGGTCCATCCAAGATTCGACTCGAAATCGTCGGCAAAGAAAGTGAACGTCTCGCCGACAGGGGCGGTAAAGACACTGGCAGGTGCATTGTCTGGTTCGGCGACCATGCCGCCGAGGTTTCCATCCGCCGTCACGTAGAACTCGGGATTGTCCCCGCAATCAGCGGCAGGAAGCGAGGCCGTGAACAAATTGCCGCCGGCCGGTGCAAGCGCCGCGGTGAGAAACGTGCCCCCGTCGTAGCGATAGTGAAGCGTGCCGCTGCCGGGAACCAGCGTCTCGCTGCCGTCAATAATGCTCACGGAGAAGTTAGTGACCATTCCGGGAATTAACTCCGCCGGAGGGCCGTCGGGCAGTGAGATGAGAAGCGGCGGGAGCGGAGCGGCAGTCACGGTGAGCCGGTACAGTTGCGCCTGCGAGGGTGCATTGCCCTCAAAGACGCGAACGAAGTAATTGCCGGGATTGATCAGGGCCGCCTGGTTTGTGGTTTCGGCGCTGCCGATCGGCTGCGAACTACCGGTTGCGAGAACCGTCGCGCCGTTGGTATCAATGATCTCAACGTTCAAGTCTGCAATCGACGCGCTGTTAATGATGTTGCCGCTGCAACAATTTCCCGCACCGCCGCATGACCCAGACTGAGCACTGTCGTCATAACTCAGGCCGACGGGCGTGGCGGTAGCCGTGACGGACACAGACGTGGAAGTCGTGAAGCGGAACCAATCGCTCTCTCCGTTGGCGTCGATGCTAAGCACCGATCCATTCGTCGGCGGACTGATGGCCCCAACGTCGATGGATGAGCCGGAATTGAGCACACCGATATCCGTCGCGGCACCGGAAGAGTTGTCATTCTCCGAGGGATCGCCGTAATGGCGCTGCGCGCCGCGAATGTCATCATGCTGCGGACCGTCGTAGGCCAATGAGATGAACGGTTCCATGAGCTTGGTCTGATTGATCGGGCACACATGCAAGAGACCCATGCCGTGCCCGTGCTCGTGAGCGATGGTGTTACGAAGCCGGAGCGAGTTGGAAGTCGTGTTGTTGAAGAAGTTGTCGGCGCTGTCGAGCACCATGTCGCCGTCATTGGGGAAGTTGTTGTAGGCAAGCGTGCCCGAGTTGCCGTCGATCGTAATCGCCGCGATGCGCAAGTCCGCGCGAACGCCAAGTACGCCTGCTGCACCATTGAGATTGCTGCCGTCATCGTTGGGCTCGTAAACGTATGTAAGCGAGGCCAGCTCCGACCAGCGGGCAAACATCTGCTCAAACAGCGGCTGCCAGGTGGCCTGATTGCCATAAATGCCGTCGAGCCAGGCGTGCAAGTTGCTGTTGCCGGTTACGCCGATGAGATTCGGGACGAACGTGCCGTCAGGAACAAATCCAAAGGTCAGCGCGGTCGGCGTTCCCTGTGTGAGCCCCGCGCCGTTGGTGGCCGTGGAGGACCATCGGCCGGTCAATTGGGCACGCGGGCCGGCGCCGAGGGCGATATCAAAGGCCTGGATGACTTCATTCGGCGTGTCGGGCGTGAAACAAGCGAACGGTGCGACCTGTTTGGCCAGACCGCGCTCGTAGGCTCCGACCAGAAGCCGCTGCTGAGCCGGCGGAAGACTGAGATAAGTTTGCCGGCCGATCAAATGTGAGATCGTCGCGTAAAGGGCTTCGGCAGTCTGGTCGTCACCGGTTGTGACGGAGTTATCCGTCGTGCTTTCGAACACCGTGGAGCCATCGGCGAGCGGACGAACATACCAGGATGCCGACGCGCCAATCGCGAGAATCGTCAATGTTCCAAGTAGCTTGCTTCGAGAGAATCGTATCACTTTGCGGAACTCCTTCGGTTTTGCTCAACCCACGATGACCGTCTTGGCGTGCATGTCGTGACGAGCGGGATTACTGATGGCGAAATCCGCGACAATCAAAAGGCTGCCTGCGGTTAACGTCATCAAAGGACAATGTTTCGTGCGGGGCTTGCGCAGCGAATCGGGACAAGATGGAGATTATTTGCCCCCCCGCGATGCGGTCCGAGAACCGTCGAACTCCACCATTTGTTTATGTTAATTGAATCGGTGGCCTCGCTCAACCATTGGAGCGGGGAACGCCGGGAATTGTCGCGAGAAACTGCCTGATTCGTGTGTTATTGCACGGTAATCGTGTCTTCATGCGCCGCTCAATGCCGCGCTTCATGCATCCTCGAACCGGCTCGCGGGGAACAGTGCTCTTCTTCATCGTGGCTCTTGTGACGAATATTCGGGGCATATTCGCAGCGCGGTGGGTGCAAAAGTGGGCCCGCTCGGATTCGAACCGAGAACCCGGAGATTATGAGTCCCCTGCTCTAACCATTGAGCTACGGGCCCGGAAATCGGGCAATGAAACCCGCGAGCAATCGACTCGTCTTTTTAGCCGCGGGGCCGTGAATTGACAAGAACCGCTGACCCGATCGAGAGTCGCCGATTGACCCCTTGGCGCCACATCGGTAGATTGCCCGACCGTGACGAACCGGCTCTTGATGCCAACTCGCGCGACCGGCCCTCGCATCCTCCCCTGGTGCCTGCTCCTAATCCTCGCGGCGATCATCCTCGCGCCGAGCGGCGTTTTCAGCCAGACCACGTCGTCTCCTGCAACCCTGCCCGACGCCAATACCGTCTCAGCCGTCACGCCGACATCGGCGCCGGCCATCCGCGAACCGAAGGAATACTACGCCCTCTGGTCTCTTGCCCCCGCGCTCGTCGCCATCGGGCTCGCCGTGATCACGCAACAAGTCGTCCCTTCGCTGGCGCTGGGCATTCTTACCGCCGCCGCCATGCTCTGCTGGATGAGCGGCGACCATAATCCGATTAACTGGGTCATCTACGCGCTTCGCCATTATCTGCTCGGCGTCTTCATTCCGGCCGACCAGACCGACCTCAAGCGGCTCTCCAGCGGCTACAACCGCCTTCACGTCATCGTCTTCACCCAGTTCATCGGCGCCATGATCGGCATCATCGAGGCCAACGGCGGCACGCGCGCCATGGTCGCCAAGGTGACACACCTGATGAAGTCGCGCCGCAGCGGACAACTCGGCGCCCTGGGCGGCGGCATTCTGATTTTCTTTGACGACTATGCGAACGCACTCATCCTGGGGCCTGCCATGCGGCCCGTCTTCGATCGCCTGCGCCTCTCGCGGGCCAAGCTGGCCTACATCGTCGATTCAACCGCCGCGCCGGTCGCGTCCCTGTTCATCGGCACGTGGCTGGCCGCCGAGATCGACTTCCTCGATGGCGCGATCAAGGGGCTCGGTGATGATCGGCCCGCCTTCATGGAAGGCATGAACGGCGCCGCCGCCTTCTGGGCGTCGATTCCCTATCGCACCTATGCCTGGCTCGCTCTGATTTTCGTGTTCTTCGTCGCCGTGACAGGGCGCGACTTTGGGCCCATGAGAAAAGCGGAGGCGGAGGCGGCCGCTGGATCGGGCGGAGACGACGACGTCGATACAAAGTCGACTGATGACGAAGGCCGCTATTGGTATCTCGGCTTCTTCCCGGTCTTCCTGCTGGTCGCCATGACCATCGCGCTGCTGTTTGTCACCGGCGCTCAGGGATGCGACAAGGAAGGCATCGCCCGAGCCTACGGATCGATCGGCGACATCTCCACGAGCATCATGAACCTGCTCGGCAAGGCCGACTCCTACACGGCCCTGCTCTACAGCGGCCTTGCCGCGGCAGTCCTCGCGGCGGTCATGTCCGTGCTCTCCCGCAAATTGACGCTCGCCAAAACCATGGATGGCATGACCGGCGGCATGCAGCGCATCTTCGGTGCGCAGATCGTTTTGATCCTCGCTTGGGGCATTTCAACGGCGACCCAGGATCTCCAGCTCGGCGAAGCAGCCACATCTTTCCTTCAGGCTAAAGTCGCCAGCGGCCACTTCTCGGTGCCCATGCTCCCAACCGTCATCTTCGTGACAGCGGCGATCGTTTCCTTCTCCACCGGAACAAGCTGGGGAACAATGGGAATCATGTGTCCGACGGCGGTGGCGATCGCCGCGAACCTGCTCGCACCGCTGCCCGTTGAGCAGGCCATGCCGCTGTTTTGTGCCACGATCGGCGCGGTACTCACCGGGGCCGTCTTCGGTGACCACTGCTCCCCGATCAGCGACACGACGGTGCTCTCCGCCATGGCGACGGAGTGCGACCTGGGGCTGCACGTCCGCACCCAACTGCCCTATGCCTTCGTCACCGCCATCGTAGGGCTTCTCTGCACCGACCTCCTCGACTTCTATCTCATCCGCAGTTATCCGACCTTCTACAACAACACATGGAACGTCTATTTCGGAACGTCCATCGCCGCCGCGATTCTGGCCATCATCATTCTGCTGATCGGCCGGAAAACCGCCGTCTTCCCGCGCGAACCCGCCCGCCGCCTCGACGTATAGAGACTGTCCTGTCCGCGCCGCCTCCGCGCGCCGGTGGACGCATCGCCCGCCTGCTTCTACCATTCCCGTCTCGTCATGACAGGAAACACCGGGGATGCACCGTCTACTCTGAGACGAGCCACCGCCCCTGCAGACATGCGCAATTGATCCATTGGACAAGTGAGGGTTTCGCACCGTGACTCAGCTCGACGTCAAAAATATCGGCCCGATCATCAAGGCGGCCAGTGACCCGTTCGCCCGGCTTCGCCAGAGTGTCTCGCGCGTCATCGTCGGCCAGGACGAAATGGTTGAGCACATGCTCATCGCCATCCTCGCCAACGGTCACATTCTCCTCGAAGGCGTGCCCGGCCTGGCAAAGACGCTGACCGTCTCGTGCCTGGCGCGAGGCATCAACACCGGCTTCTCGCGGCTCCAGTTCACGCCGGACCTGCTGCCGGCCGACCTGATCGGCACGCTGATCTATCAACCCCAGACGAGTCAATTCACGGTCAAGAAGGGCCCGATCTTCTCGAACATCATTCTGGCCGACGAAGTCAACCGCGCCCCGGCCAAGGTGCAAAGCGCTCTGCTCGAAGCGATGCAGGAGCGGCAGGTGACCATCGGCGACCAGACCTATCCGTTGCCGCAGCCTTTTCTGGTGATGGCCACGCAGAACCCGATCGAGCAGGAGGGAACGTATCCGCTGCCCGAGGCGCAGGTCGACCGCTTCATGCTCAAGACGACCGTCGTCTATCCAACTCCGAAGGAAGAACGGCTCATTCTCGATCGGATGGCGTTTACAAATGCCGAGAAGTCCATCGAGCCGGTCATGCAGGCGCAGGACATTACCAAGGCCCGGCAAGTCCTCGATGAGATCTACATTGACGACAAGATCAAGGATTACATCGTCAGTCTCGTCGTGGCCACGCGGGATCCCGACTCAGTCGGCCTGAACCTCAAACACCTGATTCAATACGGCGCTTCACCGCGTGCGACGATCATGCTCACGCTTGGCGCGAAGGCCTGCGCGTTTCTCGCAGGCCGCGGCTTCGTAACACCACAGGACGTAAAAGACATCGCCCCGGCAGTCCTCCGCCACCGCGTCATCATCACCTACGAGGCCGAGGCCGAAGAGCAGACAAGCGACGACGTCGTCAAGACAATCCTTGATCATGTACCGGTCCCGTAGGAAACGTCGAAAAGTCGAAACGTCGAAAGTGAGGGGATTGGTGCCGCAAAAGGCATCAGAATTGAGCAAAAAGGGCAGAGTCAAACAATGGGCCGAATTCAGGGAGATTTGGTTGTTCGGTCGTTCAGATTCGCTGGATTGATCGTGCGGCTCTTGGACGATTTTCCCAATAACACGAAAGGGTGGGTAATCGGCAAACAGCTCATCCGTAGTGGAACGTCAATTGGGGCGAATATTCGTGAGGCCGACCACGCCCTGACCGACGCCGATTTTGCCTACAAGTGCAGTATTGCACGTAAAGAAGCTTCGGAGACTCACTACTGGCTTGAGTTGTGTGCACATACCGAATTGCTTGAAGATGAAGCTCTCGGCCCAATCATCGAGGAAGCGGACGAACTCGTCAGCATACTCTCGGCAATCGTGCGAAAGACACAGAATCGAATCAGAGAAACCAAATGAACAAAAAAGGAACCGCCAGATCGACGTGATTCTCAAAATGGGGTCGGCTCGCAGGCCGCAGGCGTCTTGATTTCGACGTTTCGACTTTTCGACGTTTCGACGTTTGGATACTATGGAACCCAAGGAATTACTAAAGAAAATCCGCCGGATTCACATCCGCACCAGCCATATCGCGAATGACTTTTTCGCGGGGCACTACCACTCCGCCTTCAAGGGGCAAGGCATGGAGTTCGAGGAGGTGCGCGAGTATCAGCCCGGCGACGAGATTCGGCGCATCGACTGGAACGTCACGGCCCGCCAGGGCCGGCCGTTCGTCAAACGCTTTCGCGAGGAGCGCGAGCTCACCGTCATGCTGCTCGTCGACGTGTCCGGATCGCAGGAATTCGGCACCGTCGGTCAGCTCAAACGCGAGCTCGCGGCGGAGCTCGGCGCTACCCTGGCCTTCAGCGCCATCAAAAACAACGACAAGGTCGGGTTCATCGGCTTCTCCGACAGGATTGAGCGCTATGTGAAGCCCGACAAGGGGACGCGGCACGTCCTTCGCGTGATCCGCGAATTGCTTACGCTGAAAGCGACCGGCCGCGGAACCGACATCGCCGGAGCGCTGGACTATTTCCATCGCGTGAGCCGGCGTCGGGCGGTTGTGTTTCTCATCAGCGACTTCCAGGACGAGGGCTACGAGCGAAAACTCCAGATTGTTCGGAGGCGGCATGATCTTATCCCCATCGCCGTCTCCGACCCTCGCGAGTTCGATATACCGAAAGTGCGCTTTATCGACATGGTCGATAGTGAGACCGGCGACCTCGTGACCGTGGACACGTCCAGCGCCGCGTTTCGTCGCGAATACCGACGGCGCGCACTCGTCGATGCGGCCGCTCGCAAAAGGGAATTCAGGAAGATCAAGGCGGACTCGATCGACCTGTCGACCGGACAGTCGTTTATCGAGCCGCTGACGAGATTCTTCCGCGCGCGGGAGGCGAGGCTCTAACCGAAGATGCAATACGCGCGAGGCCCCATCTTTCTCATTGCAATCGTTGCCGCGTTCAGTGGTTGCCGGGATTCCGCGCCGCGCGGCGAACAGCCGATCACGACGACACAGGCCGTGCCGGTCAGCCGATCCGCCGAGAACGGACCGGTCAAAGTCACGGTCGAGGCCGATCGAGACACGGTGATTGTTCCGCAGCCTGTCGAACTGACGCTCACGGTCGAGTCCGAGCGCGGCGTCAACGTGACGATTCCCGAGCTCAAGGGCGTCCTCGGTGACTTCCTCGTAAAGAGCGTGGCGAAGTTGTCATCGACTTCTGACGACATGCACGATCGCCAGTCATGGCTGATCACCCTGGAGCCCGCCCTGTCCGGTGATTCGTCCATTTCATCTTTGACCATCAATTACAGCGACACCCGTGAGCGGGCCGACGGCTCGCAGGGTGAGATGTCCGGAAGCGTCGAGACCCCCGCGATCGAAGTTCGCGTCATAGAGAACCTCGCGGACGTGAAGGATCCGGCGAGCCTGCCGATTCCCGGGGCCTACACCATTCTTTTTTGGATTCTGGGCGTTCTTGGCGCGATGGCGGTGGTCGCGCTGCTATCTCGATGGCTGCGTCGCGGACCGTCCGCCCCGACGGCCCGATCAGCCCCACAGGTCCCCGCACACGAGTGGGCTCTGGCCCAGCTTGATATGCTCGCGGCCGAGGGGCTCGTAGAGCGTGGCAAAATCCAGGACTTCTACTACCGCATCAACTTCATCGTGCGGCGGTACATCGAACTGCGCTTCGGCCTCATGGCCGGCGAGCAGACCAGCGAAGAGTTCGTCCGCGAACTGCAGCGTTCCGCCGTTCTTGCTCCGCAGCATAAAGATGTGCTGCGACAATTCGTCATTGCGTGTGACCCGGTCAAGTACGCTAAGCACCAGCCCGACACTACGGAGATCGACTGGGTCCAGACGACTGCACGACAGTTCGTGTTGCAGACTGCGGCGCCGCAGGAGTCGCAGCGCACCGACGGCACGGGTGGAGACCAGCCTCAGACCGAGTTTCAGGAGGCGTCGGCATGATCAGCCTCGCCCATCCCTGGATGCTCGTCCTCGCCGCGTTCATCCCGCTGATTTGGTGGGCATACCTCAATCCGCGCCGTCGGGCGGCTATACGATTTGCCGGGGCCGCGCGCCTGGCCGGTGATGCAGGGGTGCTGACCCGTTACGGTCGTCATACCCTGCCGACACTGCGCACGCTGAGCTTCGCCCTGCTTGTGCTCTCGCTCGCCCGACCCCAAAAGGCGGATGAGGAAACCAAAGTCTCCACCGAGGGCGTTGCGTTGCAGCTTGTGGTCGATCGTTCGAGCAGCATGGACGAACAAGACTTCGTCGATGCGCGAGGAAGACCCGAAACGCGGCTTAGTGCGGTCAAGAGAGTCGTCCGCCAATTCGTCGCCGGAGATGGAGACGAACTCAAAGGCCGCGAGAACGATCTGGTCGGCCTCATCGTCTTTGCTCACTACGCCGATACCGAGTGCCCCCTGACGCATGACCACAAGCACCTGCTCAATGCGCTGAAGTTGGTCGAAGTGCCAAGCGGCCCCGACCGGCGCGATGAAGACGGCACCGCGATCGGCGACGCACTTCTCCTGGCCATCGAGCGAACCCGCGAAATGCAGCGCCGCTTTGAGGATGACGACAATTTCAAGATCACCAGTCGGGCTATCATTCTCCTGACAGACGGCGAACAGAACCGCGGCAAGTATGAGCCCGCCGAGGCGGCGGAAGCTGCCGCCGCCGTCGGAGTGAAGATATACACAATCGGCGCCGCGCCCGATTTCCAGAATCGCCAGATGGGCTTCTTCGGCACCCGCCGCGTACCCGTGGAAGTCAATGAAGAGGAATTGCAGAAGGTTGCCGAGTTGACCGGCGGAAAGTATTTCCGTGCCCGGGACGCCGAGAGCTTAAAGGCGATCTATGCCGAGATCGACAAGATGGAACGGAGCAAGATCGATAAGGAAAGTTACTTCCGATATGAGGAGCTTGCCTACCGATGGGCGGAGCTCGGCCCGGTCAAACTGCCGCCGCCGTTGCTCGTCGCCCTGTTGCTGCTCGCCCTCGAGATCGTTCTGGCCAATACGCGTTTGCGAAGGATTCCATGAACGAGTTCGCCATCGAAAACCTGAAGCAATTGAACTGGTTGCTGCTGGTGCTCGGCTGCGGGGCCGTCGTCGCATACGGCTTCGCCATGAAGGGCCGGGCGCTTCGGGTCTTCGCTGAGGCGAATCTGCTCAGCCTCCTTGCGCCGCATGTCTCGCGCGCACGACAATTCACGAAGTCAATCCTCGTGCTCGTCGCCATGATCGCCATCGTCCTGGCGCTCATCGGCCCGCGCTACGGCGCATACTTCGAGGAAGTCCAGCGCCGGCAGCTCGATATCATCGTCTGCCTCGACGTTTCCAAGAGCATGCTCGCAGAGGACGCGGGCATGTCGCGCATGAACCGGGCCAAGGATGACATCAAGCGTCTTCTGGACAAGCTTCAGGGCGGCATGATCGGCCTGGTGGCCTTCGCCGGCCGCAGCGAGCTTATCTGTCCGCTGACGGATGATTTCGACTTCTATCGACTGGCCCTGGACGATGTCGGCGTCCATAGCGCCCCGCTCGGCGGCACCAACATCGGCGACGCCATCGAGACGGCGACCAAGGCTCTGGGAGACCGCAAGGGACACCATCGCGCCATCATCGTCATGTCCGACGGCGAGGACCACGGAGAGAAAGCCATCGCCGCGGCAAAAAAAGCACGCGAGGACCAGATCGCCGTTTATGCGATCGGCATCGGCGATGCCGAAAAAGGGGCCCTGGTTCCCATGACGCAGGACGGACAGCGAAGCTATCTTGTATATGACGGCCAACAGGTCTGGTCGAAAATGGATCCCAAAACGCTCAAGGCGATCGCGCTGGCCGGCGGCGGCGAGTATCATCCCAGCGGCCAGGTGAATGCAACCCAGCGTACGCTCGAATGGATCTACGCCGAAAAGCTGGTGCCCATGCAGGAGGCCGATCTGCGCAAGAAGCAGATTCCGAGCCAGAAGCCGCGTTTCGCTTGGCCCGCAGGCCTGGCGCTGGCCCTGTTGATGATTGAGACAATGGTCAGCGAGCGGCGGTCGACTCAGCGCGAACGTGATGGAGGATTAACGGCATGATTCGCTGCATTCATCGAAAGAGGATCGTCTCGGTGATCGCGGTCTTGCTGAGCGCACCTGCGATCGCGCGCGGCGAGGGTGCGGGCGCTCGCGCCGCTGCGGAGAGTGTCCGCGACGGCAACAGATTGCTCGACGCCGGCCGCTTTGACGAAGCCCTGGCAAAGTATGACGAGGCGATGAAGGACTCGCCCGAGACGCCGGAGATCGCCTACAACCGCGGCATCGCCCTGTATCGACTCGGCAAGTACGCGGAGGCGGAAAAGGCCTTCCAGGACGCACTTGAGCCGGGCCGCCTCGACCTGGAAGCAAAGACCAAATACAACCTCGGACGCGCAGCGCACGCGGCGGCCATCGAGAAGAAAGACAATCTGCCCGACGCCATCAACGACCTCGGTCGCGCGATCAGCTTTTACAATGACGCGCTTCAGATCGCGAAACAGGACCCCGATGGCGTCAAAAACAAGGAAGCAGCCGAACGCCTCCGAGCCTATCTGGAGAAAAGGCTCGAGCAGCAGCAGGAACAAAAAAAGGAACAGTCGCCATCGTCCCGGCCCAACGACGAGCCGACGTCTCAGCCCGACGAGCAGCCTCCGACCTCCCAGCCGACCTCGCAACCTTCATCTCAGCCCTCCAAACAGGATCAGCAGAAGGGCGACGAGAAGCAGGACGAACAGGGAGACGAGAACCAGCAGTCCCAGGACGAAAAAAAAGGCGATAAGCAAGGCGACCAGGAGCAGCAGGACCAGCAGAACGGGTCAAAAGACGAGAAAAAGCAAGGCGAGCAAAAGGGCGATCAGAAGTCGGCCGACGAGCAAAAGGGCGACCAGAAGGACAGCGACAATAAGATGTCCGAGGAAGAGGCCGAGCCCATGCTGCAGGAGGCCCGCGACGCCGAACGCGATCGACGCGAGGCTCGCCGGGCAAAGATGATGCGGATGCGCGGCCGCATCCCGGTGGATAAGGACTGGTGATCGTGAGGCATATCCGCGTCATTACATGCTTCCTGTTCACAGGCGTCGTCATGGCTGATGCCGCCCGGAGCCAGGAAATCCGCGCCGAAGTCACCAACGATCAGGTCGAAATGGGAGAAGTGGTTGAAGTCTACGTCAGCATCATCAATCCCAAGCAGGCCAGCGCCCCGGCCCCGCCGAACACGCGCGACTTCGATATTCGCATCAGCCCGAATCCGCCAACCGTCAGTAACAACATCAGCATCATCAACGGTCGGACGACGCAGCAATCGACATACACTTATCGCTACACGGCCAGACCTCTGCGCGCCGGCAATCTCGTCATTCCGCCGTTCAGATATCAGGAAGCGGGCAAGGCCTTCTCCTCACGCCCGATCACCATCAGCGTCGGCCGCGCCGTCTCCGGCCCCTGGGTTCTTTGCGAAATCGTCGCCGGTAAGAAAACAGTCTTCATCGGACAACCCGTTGACCTGACGCTCAGCATCTACATTCGCCAGTTCCAGCAGGCCGGCTTCGGTACGATGAATATCAGCGACATGTGGAAGCTCCAGGATGGCGCGACATCCCTCGGCGTCTTCGCCGATGGAACCGTCGCCCCGCAGGTCCAGCAGGTCCGCCGAAATGACGACTCCGGCGTTCCCCGAGATTTCTATCGCTACGACGTAATGACCACCATCTATCCGAACAAGTCCGGACCGCTGGACCTCGGACGAATCGAGTTCGTCTACAACTACCCCGTCCAACTGGGGCGCAATTTGTTCGGCTACAACGTCGAGCGATCGCGCCAGGTCATCGGCGCGCCGAAGATGCCGGAGCTCGTCGTCAAGTCCATCCCCACTGAAGGCCGCCCGCCGGATTACAGCGGCGCCATCGGCGAATACTCCATCATCACCAACGCCAAGCCGACCGACGTCCCCGTCGGAGACCCGATTACCCTGACCATGCTGGTTCGCGGACAGGGCTCGCTGGATCGCCTCACCGCGCCAAAGCTTGATCGGGTCGAAAACCTCACTAGGGACTTTGAAGTCTCCGGCGACGTCCCTGCCGGCGAGATCGTTGGAGACCGTAAGCAGTTCGTCCTCACCATCCGGCCGCTTCGCGAGAGCGTCAAAGTCATTCCGGCCATTCCGTTCAGCTATTTCAATCCGAAGTCGGAGCGATTTGAGACAGCCCTGAGTCGGCCCATCGCCATCAATGTCCGGCCGGCACAGCGGCTGGCCATGCCCGACTCGGCCCAGGGCGGCGCCTCACCCGGTGCAGGCGTTCTCGCACCGCTGGTTGAAACAACCGAGGGGTTGCTCGCGAACTTCGACAACCCCGATGAAATCCTCGCGTCTCAGTCAACGAGCCTCGGACCGCTGGTGTGGATCGTCCTGTTGGCGATGCCCGCCGCCTATCTGGTGACGTGGTTCGTGCATCGTCGATCCGAGAGATATCGCCAAAATCAGGCGCTGCGTCGTCGAAGCATGGCCCTCGCCAACGCGAAGAAGGCGCTTAGTGCGAACGGTGATAGTGCCTCGGGTGACATACGTGCCGCACTGCTCGGATACGTGGCGGATTGCTGCAACGTTCCCGCCGGCGGTCTCACCCGAAACGATGCGGTTCGGCTGGCTCGGGAAAAAGGTATCAACGATGACCTCGTCTCTCGGCTGGATGAGACGCTGGAGAATCTCGAATTCGCCCAGTACGGAGGCGGTGATTCCGCCGTCCGGAATGGAGCGGCTGTCGCGGCACAACTGGTCAGCGAACTGGATCGGGCAGGTTTAAGGTGAGACACATGCGCCGGCTTGCCACGTTGCTCATGGTCTGCGTCGTCAGCATCCTGCTTCCTCCCCGCGCGCAGGCACAGCAGCAAGGCGCGGATGCGACAAATCAACGTGCGGTGCTCCGCAAAGCCCTCGCCGATTTCGAGGCTGCCGTCGCGACCGGCCAGCATGGTACGGTTGAGGCTCAGTCGCTCTACCATTCCGCGCTCGCAGGGTTTGAGTCGCTCGTCGATGGCGGAGTCCGCAATGGAAGACTCTTCTACAACCTCGCCAACACCTACCTGCGCCTCGGCGATGTCGGCCGAGCGATCCTGAATTACAAGCGCGCGCTGAAGCTCATGCCCGGCGACGCACAGATCCAGCGAAACCTGGACTTCGCCCGCAAGCGTTGCGAGGTCCGGATCAGAAAACCGGCGACCAGCGCCATGGTGGAGACACTCTTCTTCTGGCACTTCTCCACTTCCACGGCCGCGCGTTGCCGCGTCGCCCTTGCCGCGTATTGCTTATTCTGGCTATTGGCGCTCGGATCGCTCTTTCTCCATCGGCGGATACCCGCGCTGTCCTGGCTCAAGGTGACCACCGCCGTCCTGGCCATCGCCGTCGGCGCCAGTGCAATCTGGGATATCCGGCCCTCGGCCCGGCGTGAGGGCGTCCTCATTTCAGAGAATATCGTCGTCCGAAAGGGCAATGGAGAATACTACGACCCGCAATTCGAGAAACCGCTCCCGGCAGGCGTTGAGTTCCAGATGCTCGAACTGCGGCAGGACGTGGACGGACGTGACTGGTATCGAATACAGCTCTCCGACGGCAAGGATGGATGGATTCGTGCGGATCAGGCGGACTTGGTCTGACGTAATGCCCCGGTCCCTGCCCTTCGATTGTTAAGACTCCCCTATGAAGAATAATGAATGCGGATCGCCATCAAAAGGGTTTGGTCATTGCGGCCCGACCGGATAATATGGAATCGGCATCCAGACCCATAGGTGCAGATTGACTATTGAGAACAGCAGCACCGATTCCGTGACCAACACTTCAAAACCTCGTCCATCCTCTCCGTCAGCGGCGGGACCGCTCAGCGGCGGACTTGGGATCATTGTTTTCCTCGCCCTCTTCGGCGCGGCGGGCTACCTCACCTACAAAACGCTTACGACAGCCCCGATTCCCGAGGCTGAGCCGATTCCCGGCACCTTCATGTGCATCGAGACCAACAAAGTCTTCGAGTACTCGATGAAGGAGGGCGATCATTGGCCTGTCCTATCACCTTTCACTCAAAAAAAGACCGGCTACCCGGTCGAGCGGTGTTTCTGGACGCCCGACGGCAAGCGCAAGGAAACACCTGATTACGTCGTCCTCAAAGAGACCCTCGGAAAAAGCGGTGACACCATCTGCCCCGTCTGCGGACGCATCGTCCTGGGTCACAACCCCGTGCCCGATGAGAGTGTTCCGCTTGAGACACCTGCATCCGCTCCGGCCGACGACAAGGCGGCAACCCCCGCGCCGACGACCCAGCCCGCCGATTGACGTAGTCAATTGCCCCTCATGCTGAACCTCCGCCCGAATGCGCTATGGGGCGCGCACCGAATCTCACGTTAGAATAACAGCTATTACGTAGTACAGGCCTCAAAGGATCAGACATGGCCTTGATGATGAGCGTTTCCGGGGTCCGTGGGCTGATTGGCGAGACCATGACGCCCGAGCTCGCCGCGAGCATGGGAGCGGCGTTCGGCACGTTTCTCGACGGCGGCGCCGTGGTTCTCGGCATGGACTCCCGGCCGTCCGGTGAGATGGTCAAGGGCGCCGTTGAAAGCGGCTTGCTCGCCGTCGGCTGTAACGTCGTCGAACTTGGCATCGCCACCACGCCCGGCGTCGCCCTGATGGTCAGCGAACTCAACGCCAAGGGCGGGATCGTCATCACCGCCAGCCATAATCCGATCGTCTGGAACGGAATCAAGTTTCTCGTCGCCCCCGGCCGCGCCCCGTCCGCCAGGACCGCCGAAGAAATCTTCTCAATCTACCGCTCGAAGCGAACGCGCTTCGCCGATGTCGAGAACATCGGCCGAATGGAACGCGACTTAAGTACCAACGATCGCCATGTGGCCAAGGTGATGCGCACACTCGACATGGCCGCCATCAGGCGTCGACAGCTCCACGTCGTCCTCGACAGCGTCAATGGGGCCGGCGGCGCCAGCGGTCGAATGCTGCTGGAGCGGCTGGACTGCCGGGTCGAGCACATGAACGCCGAACCGAACGGCCGCTTTGCGCACACGCCCGAGCCGACGGCGGAAAACCTCGTCAGCCTGTGCGAAGCGGTCAAGGCGAGCGGCGCGGACATCGGCTTCGCCCAGGACCCGGACGCCGATCGACTGGCCATCGTCGACAACACCGGCCGCTACATCGGCGAGGAATACACCCTGGCCCTGGCTGCAAAATACATTTTTTCAAAGACGCCGGGCGCCGCGGCGACGAATCTGTCGACCTCGCGGATGATCGACGACATCGCGGCGAAGGCGGGCAGGGGCTGCGTCGTTCATCGTACGGCCGTCGGCGAAGCAAACGTGGTCGACGCGATTACGGCTCATCGCTGTGTCATCGGCGGCGAGGGCAACGGCGGCGTGATTGACCCGCGCATCACGCTTGTGAGAGACAGTCTCTCATCCATGGGAATGGTGCTGAGCCTGCTTGCCGAGGATTGGCGGCCCCTCGCCGCGATCGTCGATGAGATGCCGAGCTACACGATGATCAAGCAGAAGTACGACCTTTCGCCCCAGCAGACGCGGGACTGGCTCGATCACATCCAGCGCAACTTCGCCGACCAGCGGATCAGCAATGTCGACGGCGTGCGCATCGATTGGCCGGAGGGCTGGGTGCATGTCCGCCCGTCAAACACCGAACCGATCGCCCGCCTGATCGCCGAAGCGCAAGATGAAACCACCGGCAAGGCCCTGGCCAAACGCGTCGCGGACTTGAGATAGCGAATCAAACGATGGCAGACGCCAAATACTGGTTGCTCAAAACCGAGCCGCAGACCTATTCGATCGACGACCTCGCCCGTGATAAGCGAACCTGCTGGGACGGCGTGCGAAACTATCAGGCCCGCAACTTCATGCGCGACGACATGAAGCTCGGCGACGGCGTGCTGATCTATCACTCCAGCGCCGACCCTATCGGCGTCGCAGGCGTCGCCCGGGTCGCGCGCGAGGCCTACCCCGACCACACCGCCCTCGACAAGAAGAACGATCACTACGACCCCAAGTCGACGAAGGATGACCCCATCTGGATGATGGTCGATGTCGAGTTTGTCGAGAAGTTCGGCGAAGTTGTCACGCTTTCGACGCTGAGAAAAACGAAGGGTCTTGAGAAAATGCTGGTCCTCCAGCGCGGCCAGCGCCTGTCAGTCATGCCCGTCGAACCAACGCATTTCGAAATCGTCCGCAATCTGACCAAGGCGTAGTGTGCCAGCTCGTAGCGTCCGGCGCCCCTGCCGGACGCATGACACTGGGAATGTTATCGCCAGCCGGGCGCAAAGAGCCCTCCTTGGCTGCCAAATCGTGCCCCCGCCGCGTTGAACGGGAATCGCTGTTATTGTTAAGATGATGGGAGAAGCGTCTCAATTGAGGCGCTTAAGGAGGCTCTTGGGCCATGGGAATATGGAACCGAGGTTTTGTTCTGTGGGTGGTCACCTTTTTCGTGACCATCAGCATCACTACTCAGGCCGCCCTTTCTTTTCCTGCGCCGAGCTTCATGGGTTTGGGCGATCTGCCGGGTGGTGTCTTTAATAGCCAAGCCTGGGGCATCTCGCCGGACGGGGGCACGGTTGTTGGAATGGCCGACTTCGCCGTATCTACTTCCCAGGCATTTAGGTGGACTTCAGCGACTGGCATGGTTGGCATAGATGACCTTGCTGGCGGAACCTTAAGGAGCGAGGCCCGATCGGCTTCGTTGAACGGCACTTTCATCGTTGGCTGTGGAAACTCGTCGCTCGGGCGAGAAGCATTTCGGTGGACCCAGGCTACAGGAATGATCGGCCTGGGCGACCTTGCGGGTTTTGGATTCGATAGTTGTCTTACGGGTACCTCCATTGATGGAAGTGTTTCCGCTGGCTGGGGTAGTTTGTCCAGCCGCCATGCCGTTCGTTGGACGCAGGCTACTGGAATGACGATTCTAGGAGACTTGCCGGGTGGCGGCGTCGATAGTTCCGCATGGGGTATCTCGTCAAATGGTTCGGTAATCGTAGGAGAAGCACAGAGCGCAGCGGCCGGATTCTCTCGATTTGAGGCCTTCCGGTGGACGCAGTCAGGCGGAATGACTGGACTCGGTGATCTTCCCGGGGGCAGCTTTGACAGCCGCGCTTACGCGGTCTCTGCTGACGGAAACGCCATCGTGGGAAGGAGCAATTCTGCGAACGGAGTAGAGGCGTTCTTCTGGTCAGGCGCAACGGGAATGATTGGGCTCGGCGATCTTCCGGGCCTTGGAACCAGCAGTCAGGCAAGCGCGGTTTCTGGAGATGGCTCACTTGTCGTCGGATTTGCAACGCCTGACAGCCGCGCGGCAGCTTTCATTTGGGACTCGGTACGCGGAATGCGTGAGCTGCAGACTGTGCTAAGCATCGATTTCGGCCTTGACCTGGCGGGCTGGCAGCTCATTTCAGCAACCGGTATATCGTCGGATGGAACCGTAATAACGGGTGCCGGAATCAATCCGGGCGGACAGACGGAAGCCTGGATTGCCGTTATTCCGGAGCCTGTGTCAATCGCCCCCTTTCTTATCGTCTTCGCTATTCTGCGGCCGCGCAATCGCATTGCTTAAGGCAGAAGCTGCTGAATCGCGTTTATCGCAAACAAACTTGTGGCACAGGCGCCGGTCATCGGCAAGTTTCACACTTCCACGATTCCACATCGCCCAATCTCCGCTACCATGTCTCGCGGAGGATTAACATGAGTGACCAAACCACCACCATCGCCGATCTGCGGGCGATGATGAAAAAGTTCGTCGACGAGCGCGACTGGAACCAGTTCCACAATCCCAAGAATCTTTCCATGGCCATCGCCATCGAGGCCGCCGAGCTCATGGAGCACTTCCAGTGGGCCGAGGGAGGACGCACGCGCGACATCCGCGAAGCACCCGAGGACTTCCAGCTCGTCCGCGAAGAACTCTCCGACATCCTCGCCTTCGCCCTCTCCTTCGCGAACGCCCTGGATATCGACATCTCCGAGGCCCTGCGCGAGAAGATGGTAAAGAACGCAAAGAAATATCCCGCCGACGAGTTTCGGGGACGCTTTCGGAGATAGCGTGCTCGCCGTCTGAAGTGACGGCTGTGCTTGCCTTTACAATTGCCGCCCCAGCCATCGACCATCGCGACGGCCCCACCCGGGCATCGCGAATTGCATCTGTGAATTAAATGGCGCCAGGCTCAAGAAAAAACGTTGCTGTGTCGCGTTAACTGCCGGTTTCCAAGAGTGGCGCGCCCGTCAGGATCAGCCGTCCTTGACGGGTCCAGGCTCTCCTCCTACGGTCATCGGGCTATCGGTGGGCAGTTGGCCCCCCAGGCTCGTTTGGGTCGGCCTCCGTGCCGGCCGTCTTGTTTCGGAGCAGATACAAACCATGAATCTCGTCACCGGCGGAACCGGCCTACTGGGCAGCCATATCGTCGAGCAGCTTCGCAAACGCGGACGGCCCGTGCGCGCCCTGGTCCGGCCCACCGCCGACACCACCTGGCTTCGCAGCCAGGGCGTCGAGCTTGTCGAAGGCGACCTTTCCGACATGGCGTCCGTCCTCAAGGCCTGCGACGGCGTCCAATGCATCTATCACGCCGCGGCCCGCGTCGGCGACTGGGGACCCTGGCCCGACTTCGTGAAGGTGACCATCGAAGGATCGAAAAACCTCTTCGAAGCCGCTGAGCGAGCCGGCGTCCCCCGGCTGATTCACGTCAGCTCAATCAGCGTCTATGGCCACGTCAACCAGAAGGGCCTCGTCCTCGATGAGACCGCCCCCCTGGGGCAAAAGCTCTTTAAGTGGTCCTACTACACCCGGGCAAAGGTCATCGTCGAGGAGGACCTCTGGCGACGTCACAATGCCGGTGGAAAAGTGAAGTATTCCGTCATCCGCCCGAGCTGGCTCTACGGGCCTCGCGATCGCGCAACGATCGCGCGGCTGGTGGCGATGATCCGAAATCGCAAGGCGAAGCTGCTCGGCAGCGGCGATAACCGCCTCAACGTCGTCTACGCCGGAAACGTCGCCGAAGGTTGCATTCTCGCCGCGGATAATCCCAGCGCCGTTGGCCAGGCCTACAACTGCAGCAACGACGGCGAGCTGACCCAGCGACAATATTTCAACCTCATCGCCAAGGCGATCGGCGAACCCCCGGTCACAAAGCGCGTGCCGTTCAAAGTGGCCTATCGCGCCGCCTTTCTCATGGAGTGCTTCGGTCACCTCTTCAAGACCAAGAAACCCCCGCTCGTCACGCGATACGCTGTCTGGCTCATGGGCCGCGATACCTTCTTCTCCGCCGAAAAGGCGCGCAAAGAATTGGGATGGACCTCAACCGTCGGCTACGAAGAGGGCATCCCCATGACCATTCGCTGGTACGAGGAAAACCGGACCGGCCGCGCAGCCACAGGCGGACGCGCAATCAGCAGTTCACCTCCGGTTCGCGAAATGGCCCATACATAATCACCGTCGAAGCCATATCTGAGGCAGGGCGACCCTTTAGCGGAGCGAAGCATGTTCTTGGGAACGCACGAGTGCGGCATCAGGAAAACCAGCTTGCTGGCGCTCGGATTGATGCTCGCGCTGTCAGCCGGCTGTCGATTGCATCCGGCCAGCCTTGCATCCATGGCCATCGGCGATGCCATCAACGATGCCGACGTGAAAAAGCGACAGGAAAAGCTCTATGACCAACCTGTTTCCGCCGCCGACGAAATGTTCGGCGATCGCCAGGAGACGTTGGTCTATGCCGACGACGCCCATCGCGAGTTGATCACATACCCGGTCAAGGGCGATCTTTTGGATTCGCAAAACTGGGTCGTCGAATCGCGAAAGGGCAAGCTTGTCGCGCTGTCGCGGGTCAAGCGCAACATTGACGGAGTCGAGGACGTCATCAAGGCGGCGGCCATCGAGCCCAAAGTCATGGGCAAGTCGCCCGAGGATTGCCGCCGTGATGCCGAGTTGGAAGAGCCTCTCGCCACGCTGCGCAGCCGCGACTCCGGCGAGATCATGCGGGTTTACAACATCCGCAACTGGACCAACTCCCGCGGCGCGCGCTATTGTGTCTTGCGCTTCGATGAGAATGATCTCTGTCGCGACGTCAAGCTGCTGGGCGTCAGCGCCTCCACCGAGAAAGACCCCGTCGCTGAAGTTTCCGAGTGACCGCCCGTTTTCGGATCGAGTTTCAAGTGTAAACAAGCTGTCAGGAATGACAGCCGACGGTGGGATTTGAACCCACGACCTCAGCTTTACGAAAGCCGTGCTCTACCGCTGAGCTACGTCGGCGAATGGACCGAGGTATGATCGGTTAGGCGCGATCTTCCGTCAAGTTAACAGATTGATTCTCGCTGCAACCCTATGGCCCGACCGGGCAGGTTTCCCCCGCGATCAGCTTCGCAACCATGGCATCGACATCCGCAAGATCGACGAAATCGTCGGCGTTGACGTCGGCATTGGCGTAGTCGAGCGAGCAGGGGTCAAGCGGCATCAGGATCGCATCAACCAGCCCCTGAAGGTCCAGACCGTCGAGCACGCCGTCCTGATTCGTATCGCCGCGGCAGCAGTTGCAGACGCTCATAGCCAAGAGCGCGTCAATAAACGGCTGAATATCGAGCCCGTTCAGATCGCCGTCTGCATTCACATCGGCACGGCATTCAGCCGCCGGAGATAACACAACCATACCGAGCAGGGCGTCAACGAAAATCGGCAGATCGAGTTCCGTCACCGCGCAATCGTTGTTCAGGTCGCCGGCGCAACCTCTCGTCAAGAAGAGACAGGAATCCGGCCCGCACAAAGACCCATTACCCAGGTGAGTACCGCTCATCATCGCGCAATCTTCCGGCGTCAAGAGAAGGCACATCCCGTCGCCCAGGCAGCAAGCCCCCTCGCACGAGAGGTTGAAGAAATAAGCTGAGCCCGAGCCCGGCGTCATAACTCCGCCGCCCTTCGCTCCGACGACAATCGAATTGCCGCGGATGCCGACCTCACCGAATTCAGCGTCACCCGACGGATCATTAGCCACAAGCTTTTGTCGCTGCGTCCAGACGCCCGCCGTGCGAACAAAGACATATGCCGAGCCCGCCGACGAACCGCCGTCATCATCGCCGGGCGCGCCGACAATGACGGTTTCTCCATCAACATCGACTGACATGCCAAACTGATCGCCGGCCGCCCCATCGTCAGCGGTCAGCTTCTGCTGCTGAGTCCACATTCCGCCCGAGCGAACAAAGAAATACGCCGAGCCGCCGCCGGTACTCATCGGGGCGCCGACGACGGCCGTATCTCCGTCGACAGCGACCGACCATCCAAAAGCAATGCCCATGGTCGCATCCGATGCAACCAGTTTCATCTCCTGCGTCCACACGCCGGCCGATCGGGTGAAGACGTACGCAGTACCCGCCCCGTTTCCACCATCATCCTCACCAATGGCCCCGAGGATCGCGGTGTCCCCGCTGATGTCCGCCGACCAGCCAAGCTGATCGTTCAGTTCAGCATCCATCGCGATCAGCTTCTGTTGCGGTGACCAAACGCCCGCCGTTCGCGTAAAGACAAACCCTGCGCCCGCCCCAGCGGCCACGCCGGCCGTATCGCCGGGCGCTCCAATTAGAGCGCTATCGCCGTCGATCGACACCGCATGCCCGAAGAGCTGCACATTCGTCCCCATCGAGTCGAATATCTTCTGCTCCGGCATCCAGCCGCCCATCGAGTTCACAAACACATACGCAGCACCGGAATCCGCGACCGCCCCCGGTCCCCGCGGTGAACCGATGATCGCCGAGTCGCCGTCGAGCGCAGCGGCCTCACCGAATCCGTCGCCCATGGCCCCGTCCACCGGCGTCAGCTTGGCATCCTCGGACCATGTGCCCATCGACCGCAGAAAGACATAAGCGGCGCCGATGCTCACATGATTCGAAGCGCCGACCACGGCCACATCGCCGCTTATCGCTACGGAATCGCCGAACAACTCATCCACGGCCGAATCGCTGCCCGAGACCTCCATCGGCGCGTCCACCGTGCACGCCCCGCCGGGCGGCGGACAAACAAAGATGCCGCACAGCGTGTCCGGACCTCCGAACACATCGCCGACCGCCACGCAGTCATTCTCCGAAAGGTCTTCGCACGAACCATCAACATGACAGCAAGCGCCGAGGCAACTCACGCTCATGCAATCGCCGGGCACATAAGTGCCGCCCAGGCCTTCGCATTGCGCCGGCGTCTGCATGTCGATGCAGCCCGCATCGCCCATGCAGCACGCACCAGGGCAAGTGACGCTCAAGCAATCGCCTTCAAAAAAAGTCCCCCCAAGAAGGCCGCACTCTTCGAGTGATTGCATGTCCATGCAGCTGGAATTGGCCAGACAGCAAGCACCAGGACATGTAACGCTCATACAATCGCCAGCAAGAAAGATTCCGCCAAGTAGGTCACATTCTTCGGGCGTCTGAGAATCCATGCACCCGGCGCTGCCTAAACAACACGCACCTGGGCAACTCACGCTCATGCAATCGCCGGGCACATAGGTGCCGCCCAGGCTTTCGCATTGGGCAGGCGTCTGCATGTCGAAACAACCGGCGTCGCCCATGCAGCACGCCCCCGGCGCGGTCGTCCCGCACGGCGGACTGAAGGGCATATCCGCGCAGCTCAGGCTGTGAGCGAATCTCTGCGTCAACTGCTGGCACACGACAACGCTCACCCCATCAGTGCATCCCGGAACGGCGTCGTCGCAGCATGCACCGGTCTTGTCGGCTTCGCTCACCGCCGTCAGCGAGAATGACAAATTCACATTCACACCGGGCAGGGGCGCGTCCGGGCAGGCGGAGAGATTGCCGCCAAAGGCCGACCAGAAGGGAAACATCGGATCGAGGGGAAAGCCGAACACCGCATCCAGGTCTGTATTCGACTCCGAAAGACACCAGAAGCTCTGCGGCGGCGCGGCATATCGCGGGATAATCGAGAGCCAGTACCGCGTATTCTTCTGAACGACGATGCTGACCGGGATGTCAATCACGTAGCTCGGCCGACAAACGCCGACCAGCGTCTCGTTTTGCAGCGACGAGACCGGGATCTCCAGCGTCCGGATGTAAGAACCCAGCACGCCTCCCATGTTCGTCGGCGCGCCGGCGGGGAGATTCATCACGCTGTCGGGATAGACCGTGACGAGGACGCTGTCCCAGGTGTTCGTGGGAGAGGCGAGCCCCAGTTGGTCGTCAATGTGAAACGCCGCGCGGATCGTCGTGATGCGGCAATTCGGCTCGGCCGGCATCGGCTCAATAAACGTGAAATCATCGGCCGCCCCGGCGAGAAACTGCCACGCGGGTTCAGCCGGCGGCTCGCTCAAATGGCTCGATGGATCGCCAAAGTCATCCAGCGGCATTCCATTGTCGAACTCGCACGTATTGCCGCCGCGCGGCGCCGCGTTTTGAAGGGGAATCGACCAGACCGTCGACGGATCGACGCCGCGTGGAAGCGGGTTCGCGCGAGCGCGCGGCGTGGACCTCGCCTGAGGTCCTCTCGGCAAATCGGCCTGTGTCGACTCGATCGGCGAGACCGCCTGAGCAAATCCGGTCGACGCGATCGTCGCGCAGATCAGCAGGGCGGCGTAGCAACGAAGTCCATCGGCAGGAATCGTTGGGTATTTCCGGCGCATTCGCTGATATCCCCGTGCCATGCGATCCTCGGTCAGATCAAGCCCGATTCTCTGATCGGCGAGGGCGTTTGTGTCGATTTCGGAGGTCGATTCTCACTTCTTCCGCGTGCAGGCCGAGAAGTCCGAACCGTATGGGAGAGACTGAGGGACGGCAGGGGAGCAGGCTTATTGGGCCCCTTCTCGACGCATATCTATCATACACCGACGCCACCTGTCTCCCAAATCCCGGCGACCGATAATCTTCATTTTCGCGATCATTTTCCAACCGCAAGCGGTCCCGGCGCAGACCCCATGCGTCCTTGATCGTCGAAATAATGCGGTGACCGAAGCTAACGCTGATTTCGGCGTGCGGGCCCCCTTGCGGGGTTCTTGGGGCTTTCCGTTCCCACCGATTCAGGCCGGACGATTTCGGGGAGGTTCGGCTCCGATGGCGGTCGGCGATTCGACCCCTCTCCACTCGAATCCGCCCGCCGAAACAGATTCACAAGAATCCTTAGCAGGCTCGACCCGTGAAAATAGTTTTCCGGCAGCCGCCAGTGAATGGTGTATCCATCGGGAATCCGAATCGATCCGGAGGCTCCCTTGAAAAGCGGCTCAATCCTTCGCACCTCGCCGTCAATCGTAAAGATAAGGTCCGGCTCCTTACGGATGATCGACTTGATCTTCCACGCAACGGCGCGCGTCTTGATCTCGGCCAGAGTCAGCAGCGTATCGACCACCTCCGGAAACGCGCCGAATGCGTCCCGAAGATCGTCCGCGAGTTGATCGACTTCGTTCGGCTTCTGACAGGCGGCGAATCGTCTGTAGCACTCCATGCGCTGACGATCCGAGGCGATGTAGCTCTTCGGAATATACGCCTCAACATCCAGCTCAAGGTGAACGGCGACCCGATCCGGCACCGCCTCGCCCTTCATTCGCCTCACCGACTTTTCAAGTACCTGACAATAAAGCTCGTAGCCCACCGCGGCGATGTTGCCCGATTGCTCAGGCCCCAGGATGTTCCCTGCGCCGCGGATCTCCAGATCGCGCATGGCAATGCGAAACCCGGAGCCAAGCTCGCTGTATTCCTCGATAGCCTTGAGCCGCTTGGCCGCGGTACTCGTCAGCGGCCGACTCGGCGACAGCAGCATGTAGCAATAAGCCCGATGCTTGTATCGCCCGACGCGACCGCGGAGCTGATGAAGGTCCGCCAGGCCGAACATGTCGGCGCGATCAATGAACATTGTATTCGCGTTGGGAATGTCCAATCCCGCCTCGATGATCGAGGTACACACCAGAATGTCCGCATCGCGCCTGACGAACTTGAACATGACTTCTTCCAGCTCTTCGCCGGGCATCTGTCCGTGGCCGATGATGATCCGCGCGTCGGGAACGAGGGATTGGACCTTCGCCGCGATCGACTTGATGGAATGGACCCGGTTGTGGACGAAGTACACCTGCCCGTCGCGGTTCAGTTCGCGGACAAGCGACTCGCGAATCATCTCGTCGTTCCACACGCACACGCTCGTCGTGATCGAGCGCCGGTCCATCGGCGGCGTCGATAGGCTGGAAATATCGCGCAGGCCGATCATCGCCATGTGCAGCGTGCGCGGAATCGGCGTGGCGGTCAGCGTGAGAACGTCCACTGTCGCACGCAAATGCTTGAGACGCTCCTTGTGCTCCACGCCGAATCGCTGCTCCTCATCGACAATAACGAGGCCAAGATCGGTAAACCCGACATCCTTCGACAAAATGCGATGCGTGCCGATCAGGATGTCCACCTGCCCCTGCCGGGCAGCCTTGATGATCGCCTTCTGTTCCTTCGCGGATCGGAAGCGGTTCAAACAACCCACGACAAACGGGTACTCGGCCATGCGCTCGCTGAACGTGCGGTAGTGCTGCTCGGCCAGCACCGTCGTCGGCACCAGTACCGCGACCTGCTTGCCGAATTCAACCGCCTTGAAAGCGGCTCGGATGGCCAGCTCCGTCTTGCCGTATCCCACGTCGCCGCACAGCAATCGGTCCATCGGTCGGGCCCGTGCCATGTCGCCCTTGATCTCCCGCAGCGTCGTGACCTGATCCGGCGTCTCCGTATAAAGAAAGGCGTTTTCAAATTCCGTCTGCCAATGCGTGTCCTGCGGGAAGGCGATGCCCGGCTGCGACTCACGAACCGCCTGGATGCGCAGCAGATCTTCCGCCAGTTCATCGACAGCCTCCTCCACCTTCGCCTTGGTCGCCTGCCACCTCGTGCCGCCGAGTTTCGAGAGTTGCGGCCTCGCCGCCTTCGCCCCGATGTACTTCTGCACAAGGTCGATCTGTGACGCCGGAACGTGCATCACCGCGTCATCCGCGAAGCGAAGCGTCAGGAACTCCTCGCTCTTCTTCGAGTCGCCCTTGCGCATCGTCTTCATGCCGGTGAATCGGGCGATCCCGTGAACGACATGCACGACATAGTCGCCGTCGCTCAGGTCGAGGAATGTCTCAATGGGCCGCCCGGCGGAGACCTTTCGCAATCGGCGCTTCTGCGTGTAACGTCGGAAGACCTCGTGATGCGGGACGGCGACAATACTGCTCGCGGCCGATTGCGTAGTGCCGGGTCCCACCTTCCAGCGAAACCCCGTATGAAGCAGCCCGATCTGTGTCTCGAACTTCGGCGTCTTCGCGGGAGCCAGTCCCTCCTTCGCCGCCAACGCCAGCACCTGCTGAGTCAACTCGCCCAGCCGATCGACCTCGCCGTCATTGTCGCAATAGACCTCGATCGGCTCCGCCGCGGCCATCTGCAGAAGCTGCGTCACCGCATCGGTCGCCTTCGGCTCAAACGTCGGAAGGCTCTCGCATGCAAATCGAAACGTCTGATCATCGCCCACCGACGCAACGGCGAATCGCGAAAGCTGCACCTGTGCAAACTCCCCGCATTTTCGCAGCACCGCCTCAATCGGATAGTGACCGACCGGATTGCCCAGTCGATCAAGAATCAATTTCGCCGTCTCCACAACCTCCAGCGGCTCGCTGATCGCCACGATCACATCGTCGCCAAGATAATTCAGAAACGTCGTCGTCTCGGACGGGGCCGCCGCCCCCGGGCTCGGCGGCAGCGTGACTCGGGCAACATCCATCGTCCGCGATGATCGCTGCGAGCTCACGTCGAACTGGCGAATGGACTCGATTTGATCGCCGAAAAACTCAATTCGCAGCGGGTCCAGGTCCGGGCTGTGAAAGACGTCGAGAATCCCCCCACGCAAAGCAAAATCGCCCGGCTCCTCAACCTGATCCAATCGCTCAAATCCTCGCTGTGCAAGGAATGCCGCCACGTCCTCGGGTTCGCGCGCCTCGCCCGTCTGAAGGGTCAACGTGTGGGCATCAAGACTCTCCGGCGACGGCGCCGGCTGCATCAGCGCCTGGATGGGAACGACAATGACCGTCGGCCGCACCTCGCGCCGCCGACCGCGCGCGCTTTCCAGCAAGAAACTGCACAAACCGGCGCGCTGCGCGTTGATCTCCCCGGCCGCGCTTCCTTCGCCGGGCAGTGTCTCCCACGCGGGAAAAAGCTCGACCGGGCGGCCGAGGATCGTCTCCATGTCGTCTCGGGCATCGTCGGCTTGATCGGGATGGGCGGTCAGATACAGAAGCGGACGACCGGTCTTCTCGCTGATTAGCGCGGCCGCAACAGGCGCAGCAGATCCCCACAGGCCGTTTGCACCGAGGGGGGTCTTGTCGACCGCCAGTCGGCTGCAAATCGCCCTAAATGCAGGATCGCCGGAAATCGTGCTCGCAAGAAGCACAAAGAGATTATTGCGGGGAAACGCTGAAACGCAACACAGGCAGCGTGCGCGATCGTGGAATGATTGTGGCGAACGAAGGGCTCGCGCCGTCAATCGTGCGAAACATTAGAGGGAATTAAGAAGCTCTTCCATCTCGCCCTTGGCGTGCATTTCCCCGCATGCCTGAGCCTGCGCAATTCCCCGGCGAAGCTCGGCCTTCGCCGCGTCTTCATCCCCCATCGTCAGCAGCGTCTTGGCCTTCTGAAAATAGGCGGCGATGTAGTTCGGGTCGAACTGCATGACGCGCTCAAACTGAACAAGGCTCTCGTCAAATCGACTGTTCTTGGCCAGTTCCATCGCCAGGCCGAAGTTCAGGAATGCATCCTCCGGTTCCTTCGCAAGCAGATTCTGAAGCTGTTCGAGTCTCGACAATCTTCACCTCGTCTTCAAACACTGGGGTCAGGAGCTGTCGATTGCTGCCGATTCAGTCTCACCTGATTGTTGCACATCGCCGTCTCACGACAAGGGGCCATCCCCGCCTGCGGATTCCCAAACAAAAAAGAGCCGTCTCGCCGCAGGATGCAACGAGACGGCTCTGATGTACAAAAAATCGGGCAGCGGTCCGATTACCGCCCTCTGCGTCGGGCAATCGCCAGAACGCCCAGGGCCAGCAGCGAAAGACTGCCCGGCTCCGGCACGGCGAGGCGAATAATCGCCTCAACTTCATCGCCGCCGCCGACCGGCGTCATGCTCACTTCAAGATGCACAAAGCCGTCATCCGCCAAATCGAGACCCGGCCCGATCGTCGCACTCGCCTCGAAGTCGGTGATAAGCCAGTCGCCCATCGTGTCGTTATTGGTGTCAAGAATATCGCCGACGCTCAGGAGCCGGATCGAATTCTGAAGTGTGTCTCCCAGTCCATAGAACAAATGCTCCTGCGCCGTCGCGCCGCTGCCCCAGCCCCACATGTGAACGACGCCGCCGAGGTTATTGATGCTCGCCGCACGCAGGCTCGCTCCACTTGCAATCGTGGTGCCGTCCAGCGTGTCGCCCTCGCGAACCTTGATCTCGCCCTTGAAGGCGACGAACTCATCGGTGGCCGTCGCACCTGTCGTGTCTCCGGTGAGGATCCAGTCGCCCAGGTTATTGATCGCGACGATATCCAGCCCTTCCCAGTTGGTTCCGTCGCCAACGGCCGTGCCCTCCTGAAGGATCAACGAGCCATCGCGATATACATGCATGTCGTTCGCCGACGAACCCGTCGCCATGTCCAGGACCTGAACCAGGTGCAAACCGTTGTCGGACATCTCAAAATCAAAATTCGACGATCCGGTTTCAACCGTCTTCCCGTCAATGACATCACCGCCGGAAATGACAGCCGTAATGCTCATCGGGTCGGTCGGATCCGTCGCCTTGAGCAGATGCCGATTCGACGAGCTTCCGCCGGAGGTCGCCGAACTGCCGCCGATCCAGTATGCCGTACCGTCCGGAAGCATCCGCGGCCGACTGCTGAATGTACTAAACCGACCGGGCAGGCTCATGATAGTGTCACCGCCGGCCAGAAGTTTCCCGCCGTGTGTCACGACGGAGTCTTCGCCGTTATACGAAGGGCTGTAGATGAACCCGCCGGTGTTGCTGACGCCCATCGTGCCTTCGCTTCCAGTTGCGGTGTTCGGCAAAAGGTCGCTGCTGTTGAAAACGAATCCGCTGCTGTGCCATACCCCCCGCGTGCTGTCGCTGAAGGATGAGACGAATCCCACCTTGCCGTTACCATCCGTAAATGGTGAATTCAACGCCGACACGGTGCGCCCACCGTGGATGTCACCGACCTTCACAATGAGCTGGGCGGGCACCACGCCCTTCGCGCCATCGCTAATGCTCGCCAGCATCCCCACGGACAGCGTGAGACTTAACACGACACTGCGCATCGTCGAACTCCCTTCCGAGCCAATTCGACTCGAGAATTCATATTCTGAGGTGGTGATGGGTTCGAAGTGGTACCTTCCTCCACTGTCGGCAACCCGGCACCCCGCGCCCGGCGGAATGTTAACGTTAATAATAAGAAATTATCGGGGGTTAAGTCAATCCTTCCGGGGACAATTCACAATGCCGAAGTTCAAAGCGTCTCGACGGTGATATGCTGATTCGCGTAAATGTTGATCTCACCGGCAATTCCTAGCGCCGCCTCCGTGATTTCCTGAGATGTAAGCTTCGTGTGGGCCACCAGTGCCCGCGCTGCCGCCAGGGCACAGGTCCCCCCGCTCCCGATCGCCAGAATCCCATCGGTCGGCTCTATCACGTCGCCGTTGCCACCGATGATCAGGCTCGTTTGCCCGTCCGCGACCGCCAGCAGGCTCTCCAGCCGCCGCAGCACCCGGTCGGTCCGCCAGTCCTTGGCCAGTTCAATCGCCGCTCGCTTCGTATTCCCCTTGAACTCGTCCAGCTTGCCCTCAAACCGCTCCAGCAGCGCGAACGCATCCGCCGCCGATCCGGCGAACCCGGCCAAGACCTGCCCCTTATAGAGTCTACGAATCTTCACCGCATCCGACTTGACGATCGAATCCCCCAGCGTCACCTGCCCGTCCCCACCCATGGCGACGGTCCCATCGCGGCGCACCGAAAGTATCGTCGTCGATCGAATTCGCCCGTTGTCCCTTGTCATTTCTTGTGACCTCATGCTCCCCACAGTGTATATCATCTCTGGGAGTCCATCACCTGCCGTCATGATAGGAGCTCGCGTCGTGCCGCGTATCTGTACGCTCAATATCCTGCGCTCGTCAGCAACCCTCACGCTGGCTCTCCTCTCCGCATGCGCCGCCCCCAATGCCGGATCATCTGAAGTGACAACCCACTCGCCTGCCCCCCAGCCCACAAACACGCGCGCGCCAAACCACGATTCTTCAACGATCCCCGAACCTTCATCAGACCCCGCTCAGCAATCCTCGTCCATCGCTCGCAGCGCTGCCCCTTACGGTCCACCCTCCGAAGTAGCTCGCGACAAACCCTCGTCGCCAACCGCCGCCCGCTCACCCAAATCCTCCGCCGCATCATCGCAGGTCGATCCCCCAAATGCGCACGCCGACGCGCAACCACCTCTCCCCAACAAAACGCGCCAACCTTCCATCCCCTGGGTTGCCTCCCACGATCCATTCAATCCATCCGAAGAAATCTCCCTCACCGGCAAATGGACCGGCAACCGCCGACTCGAAGTCCATACCGACAACGTCCAGCGCCTCACGCTCAATCTCCACAAGCTGCCGTCCGGCGCTCCGAGATCCGGCCCCTGGAACTTGCAAATCGACCGCCAAGGCATTGAGATATCTGGCAGGCGAGGCAAAGTCATTGATCTGATTCGTTCCCCCAATGGTGTCTGGTCCGTCGACACGGAAAAGTCACCAGTCAGGAGGTAGTCCGATGTCTTCCCGCCTTCTCGTCGCCATCCTCCTGCTCGGTTTCACCGCCCCGCTCCTCTCCGCTCCGCCAAAGTCCGACGACCGCGATTCCAAATCATCAACCAGGTCCGTCAAGAAAAAACCCCCGCGCGGCCTCGCCTTCAAAACTCTTCGCACCGTCGTCAAGAACGCCACCTTCAAGGACATGACCTTCGAAGAGTTCACCGAGTGGCTCGCCCGCCAGGGAAAAGCAAACGTCATCGTCCGCTGGAAGGTCATCGAGGACGCCGGCATCGACGTCGACAAGCTCATCAACCTCAAGCTTCACGACGTCACCGTCCGACAGATCATCGAACTAGTCTTCGAAGACCTCGCCGCCGGACTGGACAAGGTCGAGCTCGCCGCAAAGGCCGACGACAACACCATCATCATCTCCACCAAGCGCGACCTCTACAAAGACCTGGTCACCCGCACCTACGACATTCAGGACCTGCTCATCGTCGTGCCCGACTTCGCCGCCCGAGACGCCGGAACGCCCACCGGCCGCGGCACCCCGGGCGTAGGCCTGTCCTCCGGCAGGCCGTCCCTCGAACTCAAGTCAGGCACCCCGGAAGAACTCGCCCAAAGCCTCATCAACATCATCACCAGTCAAATCGAGCCCGAATCCTGGGCGATCAACGGCGGCAAGGGAACCATCGCCTACTTCAAAGGCAGGCTCGTCATCCGAAACAACCTCATCGTCCACGAACTCATCGGCGGCCCGCCAAAGCAGAAATCCGCACCACAAACATCAGACTCGAAGTAGCACCCGCCACCCTATATACCGGCCGCTCTCTGTGGAGGGCCGACGAACCCCGCCGTACGTAGCGTCCGGCGCCTCTGCCGGACGCATCCCACCATCGACGTCCGAACTTACGCGCCAACTCCCAGCGCCTTCGCCGCCGCATCCGGTGTCACCCCCGCGACCCTGATCCGCTTGTTCGGCGAAGTATCCCCCTTCACGATCTGCACCGCCTTCTCGCCGACGCCCAGCGTCTTCGCGATCAGCTTCACCACTGCCCCGTTCGCCTTCCCCTTCTCCGGCGGCGCGGCCACCTGCACCTTCAGCGCAGAACCCAATAGCCCGACGACTCGGCTGCGCGACGCGCCCGGCACAACCTTCAATTCGATCTCCACCCCGCCCTTGACAGCCCGAATGCACTCTGGCGAGCTCATTGCACCTTGCCCTCATCGCCCGCTCAGCCCGTATTAAACGATCCGGTCTGCGCCATCTCAAGTTCAGCCCCCAACGGGGGCGACAGCTCGTAGCCGCGGGCGCGAGCCCGTAGACGACGACGAACGCATTCAATCGAGCCCCGAACGGGCGGCAGAGCCTTCCACCACCGCGCGCTCCGAACCCCATCGACACGCCGTCGTCACGATGGCCCCCAACTTGAGATTCCCCCGCGCCCCACTACAATCCCAGTGCGATCCTAATTGATCGCTATCCCGGGGGCGAATTGGCTTCGACCGGGCAAGTTGAGGAGATGTGTGGCGTGCCGAGGTTGTCAGGCGGCCTCGTTAAACACCTGGCGAAAATTTTACGTGCCAACCCTCAGTTGAGCATGGCAGCCTAAAACGGCTACCCGTCAATCCGCCAACGCCTGCTAGGCGGGGCGACGGTAATCAGCAGGCTGGCCGGTTCGTGCTGCTCGGCCGCTAACCGGCGAGACACAGTCGAGCTGGATGCTTCGGAAGCCTGTCGATTGGCGTCCAGGGCATCGACAACAAACAATCGACTACGCACGTAGAGGCCGTTTCCAAAGTGCTTCGGGACGTGGGTTCGATTCCCACCGCCTCCAGTTAGTGGGACGAATTCTTCGTCACACAGCACATTGAAGGGTTTTCTCAGGGATATTTCGAGATTTCTCGAGTTCAAACGCACCGTTTCGCACATGATGCCTAGAATCGTGCGTTTTGATGCATAGTCCGCCGTAAGCCACCGCTCGGTCAGGCTTTGCGAAAGTTCAAACGCCTTGACCGCCAGGTCTGCGATTTCCTTGTCATCCTGATCGGTCGTTTCGAGTTGCAGGCGAATCGCGCTTTGCCGCTCGTGAAGCTCGCGGCGCTTGGTGGCATAATCGTCGGGCGACACTTCGCCATCCATCCGCAGTTCCAGAAGCGCGCTCAGCTTTGCCTCGACCTGATCGCGCTGCCGCTCCAGTTCCTTGCGATGCTCCCGGTTTTGTTCCTGTCCTGCATGGGCGCGGGCGCGAATTACCTGGACGAACCACTGCCGGATTTCGGGGTCGTCGATTCTCAGCTTGCCGAACAGGTCGAGGAACTGCCGATCTATCTGGGCTTCGGTCAGCCGCACTTTGGGATGGCCGGACCGGGCGTAGTGTGAACAGCGGTAATAGGAATAATCACGGATCGTGCCATCCGGCGACTGCTTGAACTTCTTCTCGCCGGTGATGAAGTGACCGCAGTGGCCGCAGGAAATGAGGCTTCCGGTGAAGGTGATTTGCTGCTTGTGCTGGACCTTGTTTCCCAAGCGATTCTGGACCAGCTCGAACGTGTTGCGATCCACGAGGGGCTCGAACTTGCCCGGATACCACTCGCCGTGGAACTTCACTTCGCCGACATAGACCCGGTTCAAGAGGATGCGATGCAGCTTGGATCGCGCGAATCTCGGATATCGATCCGTATAGACGATGCCTTGACGTGCCAGGGCATCTACCAGCATATCCAGCGACATTGGCTTGTAGGCGAAGAGCTCGAAGATACGTTTGATCTTCGGGCCGTTGACCGGATCGTGCTCAATGAGCCCCCGTCCATTCACGCGGACGTGGCGGTAGCCGAAGTGGTTGCCCAGCGGCAGGCCGCTCTCGATACGGCGCTTGTGACCGGCCCGAATGTCCGCCCCCTGCTGATCGGTCTGATAGGAGGCGAAGACCGCCGACATGCGCCGCTGCATGCGACCGGCCGGGGTCTCGCCGGTCGGTTGATCGGGGAAGAAGAGAGGGACGCCGGTACTCTCGACGAGTTCCTCCAAATCCGACCAGTCCCGAATGTTGCGGGCGGCGCGATCTACCTTCACGAAGAGCATTCCGTCGAGTGATCGGGCATGCCGCTTCACGTAGGCAGTGAACTCGCGGAAGGTGCCACGCTCATCCCGCTTGCTCGCCGTCTCGGCGATCTTGAAGAGCTTTTCTATCTCTCCACCCAGACGGGCAGCGAATTCACGAAGTCGGGATTCCTGATCCTCTAAGCTAAAGCCTTCCTTCTTTTGCTTGACCGAACTTACGCGTGCCCAGGCGACGAATTTCTTACTCATGGTTAACCCCCTGCCAATACCGGCAGCAATTCTCCGACACACATGAGAATTGTAACCGCGTCCTCGGGGGTCACAGAGGCCGAATAATGCGGCTGCCAGACGCGAATGGTCTCGCGGATGAGCTCCGGCGTGATCCATGCCGGACTGCCCGGCGGCACCGCCTCATCCAACGCACTGGGGCGAGGATTATCGCCATTGGATGTCGGTGGAGGCATGGATTCACCTGTGGATTCCCGGCAGAAAAGAAGGCGGGCGGGGTGACTATCGCAGTGTCGCCCCGCCCGCACGAACGGACGGCCGTTCACGACCTGGAGAACATGCCCTTCCACTTCTCCACCATCATGGCGGCTTCGGCGGGATGCCTGACGGCATACCACTTGAACAGCAGCACGGTGGTCACCACCTGGAACATCACCCACATCAGGAACTCAATCATGGCAGTCACTCCTTCTCCAGTTGCCTGGAATCTCTCCCGTAATCGTCACGGGCACCGGCTCGACGCAGACAGTCGTCGAGAATGGATCCTTTTTCTTCCTCCGCGTCGCGCGCATCGGCGCGGCGGGCTTCGGCTACCTCGCCCGGAGTTCGCGTTCCCCAGACGCCGTATTGCGTCGGCTGCGCCACGTTGGACTCGTTGAAGAAGGCTCCGCGTAACTCCGCGAGGCCCTGACGCCACATGGCTCCGGCGTGTCCGCTGCCTATCTTGGGTTGAGGCGCTTCAGTGTCTTTTCGCATGGCGCAGTCCTTTCAGTTGGGAAACATCACCAGCGCTCGCCGCGCATGTCGCGAAAACCCTGAGCCACTTCATTTTGATTCATGTAGGCGTCGTACATGTCGAGGGCGCGGATGCGCTCGTAGCCCGCCGTCAATTGGGTTGAGATGAGAAGACCCAGCGCCGCCAGCATCAGATAGCCGCCCAATGGCTCGCTCGTCGGCATGGTGAAGACGCCGACGAAGAAGACGAGCAAGGGTTCGACGGCGCATTTGATGGTGCGCTCGCTGATTCGGCGCGTGATGGCCATCAATCGGGGATAGCCGTTGTAACGGGAGTGTTCCTGCGCCCCGCCCCGGCGCAGTCGGGCCATGATGCCGATCCGAGCCAGGAAGCACATGCCGACGTAGGCCACGAGGAACTGCAACAGCGGCGTCGGGTCATGACCCTCCCAGAAGAGGGAATAGAACGGCACGATCAGCAGAACGACCGCCGCCTGAAGGCCCAGGTAGCGCTCGCCGAAGCGGCGATGGAGAAAGACCTCCACCGAAGTCGCCAGCGCCCCGGCAATGAAGACGACCCAGCTCAGGAAAGTCTTGAACTGCATAGGGCCGGATGAGATTTGATTCTGATCTTGATTCATGTTCATGGGTCAGCTCCTGTTTTTCTTCCAAATCCGTGCGCGGACTCTCCGCGTGGACGGCCCAAGGCCGTCTTTCAAATCACTGCGAACGCTGGACTGACTAAATCCGTTGCTTAAACGTCACCGGCATGTAAATCCGGCCTGTACTCCTGAATGTCTCTCCGCTCTTGATAACGATGGCGTCAGCCTCCCAGCCGTTCTGCGGCCCGCCGGTGCGGAGCAAAGTGAACTCGGAAGGCTCGACGGTGTACGAAAGCTGTTCGCTAAATCCCCCACTGGTTTGGCCACTGCTTCCCAGTCCCAAAGTCGCCATCGGCCAGTCGTCCACCTGATGGCTCATGTTGCCGTTGGCAAAACAACGCAGCGATTTCCCGATGAGTCCCGCCGCCAGATCGTTGGTCCGCTGGCAGGTGTTACAGTGAAAAACAAGCGTGCCGAAGTTTGCAATCAAGCTCTCAGCTTCTGCACGGCCGGTGTCGCCACCGCCCAGGGCCACGTCGAGGTTTGGGATATTCTGAGTGATGAGGACAGAAGCCACCCGCGAACTGCGGCAGGTGGACTGCCACAACGAATCCTCGTTGTGAATAAAATGATGGCCCTCGTCCGCCCAGAGGAAGACCGGGCGCGGGCTCGACTGGATGTTGCGGCGTTCGATGGATTTCTGGAACGAGAGTTTCCAGATCATGTTGGCAAATAAGCCGACCTGCCCGAATTCCTTGACCGGGATGTCCACCAGGATGATCTTGCCGTCTTCGACTGCCTTCGGTGTGATGGTGTTGTCGGTGCAGAAGAGATCGCGCAGAATTCCGCGCTGGAGGCAATCGACCAGTGACGTGAAAGTCGAAACAATGACGCTTCTCGTTTTGTCGCTGAGGCAGGGATATTCAATCAGGAAATAGTCCGCCACCAGGGCGAAGTCGTTGGCCTGCCGTTGTGTTTTCTCTCGCTTGTCCGCCAGCTCCATGCACTGGAAGCAGTAAGACTGCTTCCGCCAATCGAGTGATCGCACCTCTTCGGGCGACCTCGGGGCCGAGATGACGATCTGATAAAGATCTTGAACCGTCACGCGCCCGTGGGCAAGCATGACCAAATCGATGGCGTTGCGAAGAAGCTGCTTGTTGGCGTTCATCCAATAGTGACTGTCCTCGCGTCCGTCGCTTCGTCCGTTGGCACGGCCCGCTGTCTGGAGCAGGGTCGTGAGCAAATGCACGATGTTCTCAGTGTGCCCGGCCCCAGCCCCGGGTCGAGTGGCCTCAAAATCGATCGGGTTGAACCGCCAATTGCAGTTGGCATCTACGATCATGAGGTCTCGTAGCCTTCCGGCTTCGCTGCACAGCCGCACCCAGTTCTCGCGCTCGCTCTTGACGCTCAAGACCAGCCCACCGAACCCCGCCCGCAGCATGGCGTGGGCTAGGTGAGCAGCCGATGAGGTGGATTTTCCGCTGCCGGTCTGGCCGGCGATGAAAACGCCGGACATGGCCCGCATTCGAGAGATGGACTCATACTTCCCCAGTGACAGCAATGGAGCGGTCAGGTTCCATGTATCTACTTTCGGGCGCTTGCGCGACATGCATTTCAGCAATGTTCCCAACATGCCAAACCTTCCAATCTCGGAGAAACTCCGATAGAGTCCCGCGCTTCAGCGGCGGCGAAGCGTCCGGGCCAGCCCAAACACAAGACCCCTGAAAAACTCAAACACGAACAGCTTGATCAGTCTTGAAATCAGCTTCACGATGGCCATCCTTCCTTCACGCGCCAGAGGCCAGCTTGACGGCCTCGGACAAGTCCACGTTTTGGTCGGCCGCCCCACGCAGGCGGTCCAAGAGTCCCGACATCCACTCGATTATGGACGTGAGCGTCAGACCCGGCCCGGCGATGGTCACGACCCGCTTGTCCCCCAGCGCAATCGCGACCCGATTGCGTCCGACCCGGCTGCGCTCGCGCTTCGCCAACGGCCGGCGTCGCGACTTGCGAACCCGCGTCCGCGCCGCCGCGTCGTCACGGGTCAGTGTGCCACTCGCCAATTCGTCAGCCATGCGCGCTTGCGCTTCGGCATTACCCGCCAGGGAGATTTGATAGGCGGCGCTGAGTCCCAGGCCCGGACTACCCACGCGGTCCTGGATGTCTGATGGCAGTGAAAGGATCGCCAATAACTTGGAAATCGTGGAGGGTGACAAACCCAATTTCACCGCTGCCTCCGACGGCGACCAACCCGATTCGAGAATGAGCTTGTCAATCGCCCGCGCTTTTTCAAGCGGCGTCAGCCCTTGCCGCTGACAATTCGTGACCAGTTGCCGGTAAAGGACTTCGCTTTCCGAAAGTTCACGGTCGTCGATAATGACCGGCACCTGGATCAGCCCCGCCATCTTGGCCGCTCGAAGTCGCCGATGCCCCTCGACAACTATGATCTCAGCCCCTTCACGGCGGACCATCAGCGGTTGAAGGACCCCCGTTTCCCGAATAGTCTGGGCCAGCCCAATCAGCGATTCCTGGCTGAATTCATCCCGCACCTGTGGCCGCGACGCGAGCGTATCCACTGGCATGTTTTGAACTACCTTGTCTTCCATTACACTTCTCCAAATGCTGGCGTTTGACCGGAACTAGAGGCCAAGCGGACTTCTCGATGACACAGATGCGTTTCTCGCCAAGGCCGTTATGTCCGTTGCCACCACAATTCCACGGTGCCGCGTATGGCACTGCCGTCTTCTTTATCCAGTGCGCGACCACCCCGCGCGCTCTCATTCTTTGCCGATTTTTTTATTTGAGTCAGGTTCTGGCATGAATCAGGAAGACCACATCCTTCAAGCTACCCAAGGGAATGGCGAAGCGCTGGAGAAGCTCCTGCGTCGCTATCGACCGTGGATGGGCCAAGTCGCACTACATGCGGCATCGCTCCAGTTGCGTCGCTACGCCGATACCGACGAGATCGTCCAGCATGCCTTGACGACGTGTTTCCGCCTCATCAAGGGGCTGGAAGTGAGGCAAAATCCGCAAAAGAAATTCGAAGCATGGCTGGCGACGGTCGTTCACAACGCCGTCCGCCATTTCGGCCGCAAGCGCAAGCTCGCCTTGCTTGACTTGGCCAGTAACGTGATGGACGCAGCACCCCAAAAAGGGCCTACGGCGAGCAAGCTCCAGCGTAGAAAGGAGCGTTACGAACGGTTGAATGCCGCCATCGCCAAGCTGCCCGAAGACACGCAAGCGATGTTCGAATTGCGGCTCAAGGGTATGACCCTGTCGCAAATCGCCACTGCGCTCGGCGTAAAAAGAGCGACGGTCAACTCGCGTATTAGCCGTGCCCTCGAAGTCCTAAGGGAGACGCTCGGTTCCACATCGCTTAACTTTTCGTCGGAGTAGCGGCACACGTCATGGCGGGCCACCAACAAAACGCTGCGATTTCCCAGTTGATAGACGCCTTTCTCGCCGGACCGTCCCAAACATCGGCAGACATCGAAGCCTTCTGTTCGGCCTATCCCGCGATGCCCGAGCTTCACCAGGAGATCGCCAACGCGGTCAAAGTACGCCAAGCCCGCATGCGCGCGAGAATACCCGTCACCCAACAGGCATCAAGCGGCTCGAGCGACACCGAAGGGTTGCCAGACCGACCAAGGTCGTTCGGGAGATACGCTCTTCGCAGTCGCATTGGCGGCGGCGGATTCGGCGAAGTGTATCACGCTACCCGCAACGACTCGCAACGAGCGTTCGCCGTCAAGATTCTCCGTGACGAGCACATCGGTCAGCCGGAAGTGATGAGACGCTTCCGCAAGGAAGCGCAGATCGTCGCCCGGTTGCGACATCCGGGCATCGTACCCGTGCACGAAATCGGCGAAGTAAATGGACGGCCGTTTATCGCCATGAAGCACGTGAGAGGCGTTGACCTTCACCGTTTTACGCGCGCCGAGCCGATTGATCCCAATCTCGCCGCCCGTATCGTTGCGAATGCAGCCGATGCCTGCCACAGCGCCAATGAGGCGGGCGTCATTCACCGCGACATAAAACCGGAAAACATTCTCGTCGAAGAAGGCGGTCGGGTATTGGTTGTGGACTTCGGCTTGGCCAAGCAGCTTGACGCGGGAACGAAACTGACCAAATCCCTCCAACGACTCGGTACGCCGCATTACATGCCGCCCGAACAAGCCGACCCCCGACTCGGACCGATTTCGCCGTCATGCGACGTGTACGGCTTAGGCGCGACGCTTTATTTTCTTCTTACCGGCCGTCCCCCGTTTCCTGTCACCGCAGGCGTAGGCAGTGATGCGACCCTACACCAGATCGCGTGGGACCGTCCCGTTTTCCCTGCCAAACTCAATCCTGCCGTGCCCCAGGCCCTTGAGCGCGTTTGTCTGCAATGTCTTGAAAAATCACCGCTCGACCGCTACGCCACTGTGGCCCATCTCGCCACAGATCTTCGGAGATTCGTTGCCGGAGAGCAGGTTGCCGCGCGGATGCCCGGACGCATCCTCAGGGTTCGACGATGGTGCGCGCGGCGGCCCGTCGCTACCACCGTCTTGGCAATTGCCGCGCTTGCCATGTTCGGCGGATCGGCCGCGTCTATTCACTTCGCCACGCGCGCCCAGTCAGCGGAAATCCGCGAAAAGACAGCTACCAGCGACCGGATTCGGCGAGAGTACATCGCCGACATGCGAGACGCCCAGACGGCGCTGAACAGAGGAGAAACCCCCGTCGCAATCGCGCTACTCGACAAGTATGTCCACATTGGCACTGATGATGACCCTAGGGGATTTGAGTGGTACTACCTGCGCCGCGTTGCAGCCTCGCCATCGCCGTCCAACATTACACGCAAAGGCACGATCTGGAATCGGATCGCGCTCAGCGCGGAAGGCGACAAAATAGCGTGCACCGATCAGGAAGGCCGTTTGACCATTTTCCGCGTGGAGGATGGTACTCAGTTATCCAAGCATGATGATCATCGCATCACGGATTTCGCCTTTTTTCCAGAAGGAAGCCGTGCCATCGCACTTACCGACAATAATCGTCTCATCATCATCGATGCCGCCACCGGGGCGGTCACCCGCCAGTCGCCTACGGGATTCATAACCAGTTGTTTGGCTTTGTCGCCCGATGGGAGCACATGCTTCATTGGCAGTCCCGGAAACGATCTTCAAATCTGGTCGATACCGAGTTTTGATTCGACTGACTTGGCGAGAAACCACAAGCGAGGCATGTTCAACCGCAGCCTGGATGTTCAGAATGGATCCGTGACTGCGGCTACTTTTCACCCTCGCGATTCCAAGATCGCAATTGGCTTTGAGAACGGCGTGACTCAGGTCTGGGATATTCCAAGTGCTGAAATTACGACGCGAGGACCTGTGCATACCGGACCGGTCACCGGCATTTCGTTTGACAACGAAGGATCGCGCCTCGTTAGCCAGAGTTATGGCGTTTACAACATGCCGACCGGTCGCTGGCTTAACGGCCAAGTCTTTGTCTGGAATCCTACAAATGGGAAGACGGACTGCACCATTGAGCCTCATCATCAAATTGTGATGCATGAATCAGTAGATTCGAACCTTTCGTATCTCCAGCTTGGATTCCTGAGATCGTATTTTTCCGCAGATGAGAATGAAATCATCACGACCGGGCCGTTTGCGGTCCAACGCTGGGAGATCCCTCGGGGACATCTGACGGGGCAGTTTGTCGGCAGCGGCTCACGTGTGCACGCCTTGACCATGAGTCAAAACGGGATGTTCATCGCCGCAGTCGACGCCACCGGTAATCTGCGTGTCTGGCCAATAGATGATTCAGGCTCCGCCCGCACGGTATTCTGTGAGAAGGGAGGTATTCGGGCCATGCATGGAAATGGCAACCGTTTGGCAATTCTGTATGAGTTGGGTGTTGACGAGATCATTGGCGTGCACGGGCCGTCATACGGGCGGTCAGATTGGCGCGAGATCGCGCTCTTCGACACTCGGTCTGGCGAGACGGAACGCCTCTTGAAACAGCATTCCCAGACCGACGAATTGAATCTCCTGCCCAACGGTTTTGCATTCGGCACGTCGCCGTTCCGCCTTGCGCCCAATGCCGACTCACTCGATTGGGAAAAAATCCTGCGATCTATCCCTAAGCACTCCGCACTGGCAGTGAATCCAAACGGCGAATTGATTGCGATTGGCTACGAAAATGGCGATCTGGAAATCTGGGACGCCACCCGCATAGCAAAGGCTCACTCCCTTCCTCATCACCAAGGCGAAATGACCTCACTGGCTTTCTCGACTGACGGACGATGGCTGGCAACCGGCGGAATGGATCGCCGCATCAACGTATTCGATTGCCAACAATGGGAGTCGATAGCCACACTTCAGGGTCATCGCCGTGAAATCGGCGGACTTGCGTTTTCGCCAAACGGCCTCCGCTTGGCAAGCGGCAGCGGTTTGCTGCGGATCGAAAGTACGCAGCCTGGAGAGGTACGACTGTGGGATTTCGCTGTTGGGCAACTTTGTTTGGAGCTTTCGGCGGGAAGTACCGACATCTATCCGGGAGTCGCGTGGAGCGGCGACGGTGAGCACCTATTTGCTGCGGCTAACGCGCTTCCAGCCGCTCAATCCACCATCGAACCGGGGAGAGTCGTCGTATGGGAGATCGGCGAATCCAGGACTCCGGCGTCTCCCCCAGAACCGCAAGACGAATCCAATCCTGAATAGAATCCCACACATGGCTGTGCACAGCTGGTGGCACTACTCCCGGAAACGCGACCGACCTTCGCGCCGCGCTGGATCCTCGACAAGCTCTAGTCGCGGAGCCCACCCCAGCGACGATGACTGAAACCTTCGGCCGTCCTCATCGCGGGCTTCGACCCGGAATCGGCTCGCCTCCTCGCGATCACCGCGCCCCGGCATCGCCACAAGAATGCCGGGAAGCCCGGATGGGTCGCAGCGAATCGCCAAACCCAAATGACGCAGTTCATGGTTAATCCAACTTGCCAGCCTGCGCTTTTCGGCGAGCGTGTTCTGCGGCATCGCATCCGCTTCCGCATTGAGCAAGGGTTCAAGACACGCGGCCGTTTCGGCCGCAATCAGCGATTTGACCGCCCGCGCGCGGGCGGTACGGTCATTGAAGTTGTTCGGCCCGGTTTCGATTATCCTTCGGACAATCTTCCGAAGCTCGTCCGCGTCGCTATCGTTTACCCCCGAATTGGCCACGAGATGTCCGTATCATGCGTTCACCAACAGGTAGCACAACCTGCACCAATACAACGTATAAGACGCGCATGAAGTGTTGTCACGTTTTTTCTCCTTGTGACCCCATTCCGTCTCGCCGCAATTACGGATAGTATTTTCGACACTCTTAAGTACTTACCACGGATATACTTGCGATCCGCCCATTGCCTAGCATGAGTGTATAGGCGATATGCACTTCCATGGTTGAGTATTTCTGTATCCTGTGGGACAATCCCGTCGCCTGCACCCCTTCACGGCCAACTTGGAACAATGGGCTTGATTAGGGCCGAAAAAGTTGTTTGCTCGACTCCGAATCAAATGGGCTGAATTGGAGTAATGCTCATGATCTTTGAGATTAGTGGGATAAAAGTCGAAACAGGGGAGCGCATCAAAGCGAAAGTTAAGTCAAATTCACTAGAAGATGCAATTGCCTTATTGATCCGAAAGGGCATTACTCCACGTCCTGGCTCAAACATGAGCGTGAGTGCAGGTACGGAGCCGGATTCAAGACTCATCACAGCGAAGTCAAGACATCCATCAGAAATTAATGCGACTTCAGCTACAGCTTATTCTTCCACTACCTCCCGTACGAAGCATTGCTCTACACCTACCGACGCCCTAGATAATGCCGATCCGTCGAATCCTGCGAAAATCACTCGTCGTCAGTACCAGCTCGCCGCTTCCATCATCTCTATCGCCGTAATCGTTGCGACTCTGGCGATTACGTTTAACTCGTCCCCTGAATCGTCAATTCTTCACACGGCGAACCAAGCGGCGGCAGGAGACCAGCTGGCACTAACTGCTTTAGAATCGGTACCCACGCCACCTCCTATACGACCCATTCCTCCGAACGTCATACGATCGGAGGACGGAAAACTATCACCAGCACCAGGTTTCACTTGGGTCTCCGCGAGTCCGGACAATCTTTCAGTACGCTGGGTTTCGGGAAATCGTCATCCAGCTTATTCCAATATCAGCTCCGGCCAGAAAGAGGGATTTTGGGTAGCTGATGCGGGGTATGCGTTCACATCGAAGGATTCTCTTAGCGTCCAATGGCAACCAGGCGCACGTGATCCCGATCATCCGAATTTAGAGGCGGGCGATTCGCCCGGCAAATGGCATCCCTTGCCGGGCTTTACTTGGATTTATCCGGATGACCCCAAGAGTCTGTCGGTCACCTGGAAGGCAGGCGTTCCGCACCCGACCGCATCATACGTGGTATCAGGGTCAGCCGAAGGTAACTGGCGACCGGCAAGCGGATTCCGCTGGGCCAGTGATATCGCTGGCGACTTGTCGGTTGTTCGCGCCGGACCAAGTAAGGAGCAACTACAGTCCGCATTGAGCATGGTCGTCCTTGCTTTACTCTTTGATGAGGCGGGTAATAGAGCAAATGACGGTTCTCTCGGAGGTGCGTTCGTACACGATCTCATGAAAGGGGGACGAAACGACGCTATCCGGAAGGCTATATCTGACCTGTTTCCCAATGAGAGCCAACTCACAGTTTCTGCCGCTGCAAACATCATTATTTTGGGGGCCGACGGTAGGTTAACCGCTGATGACTGGACATCCGCCACGGCAAGGGACGCGCTAATCGCAAGAATACGCGAAGAAGACCCATCAGTTGCGAATGCGTACCAACTCGCCGAGTTTATTGGAAGTGTATTGGATACATACGAACAAAGGCGGCAGTAGCAGCGTCCGCCCCTTCGCGCTACCGGCCCGGCGTACTCTTGGGCGGGGTCTTGACAACTTGCGTTACGTCTTTGGGTGTCGTAAGCGGAATAAGGATGTCATTGAGATTCACACTCTCGCCTCCGCTGATTCCTTCACGGGTAGCCTGTACTCCGCCCTCTCGTTCGTCCTTTACAAGATTCGCCAGAGAATCCGATACGTCCCGCCGCGGTTGCGGTGAATGGTGTTTATCACGAGTCAACGCCGGATCAAGCTGTTCGGTTACCAGTCCTTGAGGAACCGAATGCTCTGTTGCCTGATACTTATCGCGCGTTAATGAGGAATCGTTTCGCTTGGCCGTAGGAACATCCATTACTTTGTGCTCGATTTGCACTTGCATATTCTTTTCTTGCATCAACGCCGGGTCAATTTGTTCCCGAACCACAATTTCGCTTCCCGCCTCTTGCGGCAACGACAAATGCTTGTCGTATTTTTCGGACGCGACGTTTTCGATTTTATCGTCAGTCATCTTCCGTTCCTCTACTATCCTGATTATATCACAACCGAATCTACCGCGCAATCAGTTCTATGCCTTGACTGCTGCCAGACGAGGCTCTGCCACAGCCAATTGCAGTGTCAATCCGCGATGTGAAGAGTGCCCCTATCACTCAATCGACTCGAATACCCCTGCCTTTTTGCTCGCTGTCAGAGGTTTCGGCCAGTCCACTTCGCACGGCCACGGCACGCGGTGGCGGCAGATGACCTCAATGAGCCGCACTATCGGATGGACTCCGACGTTGAGGTTCAGGCCTCTGGTACGAATCTCGAGTCCGGCCAGATGAAGAGTGACCCCGTCCGACCGCAAAGCCGCAACGTCGACCTGTTTCCAGCGGGTGATTCCCAGACAGCATTGTCTGCCACGCCGAATCAGAGCGAACTAAATGCGAATGCGTCTTCGCCCGATGAGACGGTGTTCGCCACCCGAACCAACACAGAAGCACCCCTCAACTCATTAATGAGTGAAACCTATCGTCTTGTTCTTGGTCTTGGACGTGAGCGCGGCTTTGGTTTGATCGCGGCCACAGCTTTTGCTTTCATGGACGAAACAGGCAGTGAGATTTCGGTCCAGCCCTCATCACTGTAAACGGAAAGACTTGCTGCCTCACCACCGATAGCAAGTGATGTTAAAGGAGAAAGTCCAACATCAAGGCCCGTACCGTCCTTCCAAGTGTGAAGGTACGTTACCGTTCCTTTGTCGATACCCACCCATGCCCAATACCCCGCTTGGAGCTTTGCCGTTTCCTTCAACGTCGCATCGTCAATTCCCAACAGCGGTCCGAGCAGATAATTTGCTGCATCACCCCTGGCTTGACGTAACGCAGCCTCAGCAACTTTCGCCTTATCAACCGCGAGCTCCGTGATGATCAAGCAATGGTGCAGATCCTTTTTCGCGCAATTCCTAACGGTCAACAGCCCGTCATCTGGCTTGACGATCTTAAACGTTGCGCGAATCTCTTTGTCAGGAAATTCGCTACCTTTCCTGCGCTTTCTCGCCGCCTGAATCACGCGACTTCGCACGAGGGATTCGCCGCTAAGCCCCACCACCGACATCCACATCGCTTGGGCGCGATGCATTTGCTCGTTGTAGAGCGAACTGTGCTCGTCAGTCACATCCCGTACAAGATCGGTGGCGTCATTGTCCCTTCCGAATTGGTGGGCAGTAAAATCAACAATCATCCGCCCAACTTCGGCCGCGCGCCGCAGCGATTGCTCGTCCGGGCTTGCCCGCGTGTTCAGCATCTTTTCCCGAAGGCACTCGAGGCCTAGGCGCAATTCTGCAAGAGCCACAATGTCAGCTGCCTCCGACGAGCTTAGAATGCGAAGGGCATTCCGGCAGGGGTACCTCCAGACACTTAATCCCTTTTTGACGAATCCCCCCGAGAGATTTCGGCAAAGAATAGCCCATTCCCCCTTTTCCTTCTCCAAGGCTGAATCCGGCAACTTGTCCGGAACCTTATCCACCCACCGCGCCGACCATGTGCCTGTCCCCTGTGCGCCCATTAACATGTGCCATGAGCCTTCTCTCAACTCATCCTTTGAGGCACTCAAAATCGCCTCATATGACCGGAAACCGACGAATCTCCCATGCCCCTGCAACTCGTATCCTTCCAAGCGAATCGTTCCCGACGATCGCTCGCAAAATCCTGAGAATAACTCCAATGCAGTCTGGCTCGACCCGAAGCGCCACCGGAAGTAACCACGTACCGCATTTCCGTTCTGTCGCGTAAATACAAGTGTCGCGGAACATTTCTTGCCGGACGCGTCTTGGCCGGACAAGGCCCACTTACCCAACAAGGGGGTCGTCGGGCTTTGAGCCTTGGTGCGCTTCGCGCGCACCGCTCTGCCTCCGGGTTCAACGGCCCCCGAATCCGCGCAGATCATGAAGCCAACTGCGCAACTTAAGGCCAAGGCACGGCGCGCCTGTTTCTTGATAATGTTCATTATTCGATTCTCCGACCCCTACGCGGCCCAGTATAACCCCCGTCGCTGTCTTTCACCCGTACTGCCCGGACACAGGCCAAAAAGCCACCGCCCCGTCGAAGGGCAGTTGACGGCCTGACGCCTTAACGCCTTGGTTTTTCGAGCAATTAGGCGGGAACCGCAACTGTCACAGAATCTTCACACACAATCGCGACTCGCGATGCTATCCTGTGAACATGGATTTTCGCCCAAGCATACCCGCCAGCACCATTGCAGAATTGCTGCAAATCGGCTCGTCGCTGGTTGCGGCTGGCAAAATCGCCCCGTTAGGCGTCGTCGTCGGGGCGGGGATTCCAGCTTTCTTTACCACGGCCCACAAAGAAATCGGACTTGCCACCGAATGCTGGAACAAGGCAACGGATGCGCTGTTCTCCCCGAGGGGGGATATTCAGAGCCTGGGAAACGGCCCCCAAACGTTACTGGATGTATCCCGCGCGATTCTAGACGTTCCTTTAGCCGCCGGGCATATCCTAACCGCCGCCAATCAGCTAAAGACCGGTACAGGTCTAGCGACTACCCTTCCGTCGCTTGCCTCCAGCGCCGGTTTATCGATCAAATAATCATCCGCCGCAGCCCGGCCTCGCGAGTCGTTTCATTCCCGTACCTACCACTCAATCGACTCAATTACAGCCTCCTTTTCGCAGGCGGTGAGTAGTCCAGGTTCGTCGGCTTCGCGCAGCCACGGGACCCGGTGGCGGGTGATGGCCTCGAAGAGTTTGACCTTCGGCATGGCTTCGACGTTAAGGTTTCGGCCCTTGATGCGGATTTTGTGGCCGGCGAGGTGGAGGGTAATGCCTTCGGAGGGATTAAACTCGGCCTTGTCGATGTAGCCGTAGGCGACGGCCAATATGTTGCCGTCTTTTTTGCGAAGTTCCAGCATCGTCGCCCGCTCGCGCGAGCCCCGCAAGAACCCGAACGTGCCGAGGTCGGCGATGTCGGTTTCATCGTCGCGCTCGTGGCCGTTCGGCCCGGTGGCCAGTTCCCGGCTCACCAATCTATCGATGAGACTATCGTTCATAGACCGCCTCGCGTTCCCGATGCACTCGCCCGTCGTGGCGTGGTGACGACGGCTTTAGATGCTCCAGCCTGTGTAACGTCGCGCCGCGCTCGCGGAGTTCGCGCCCTGTGACCAGTTCCGTCGCCGACAGCCGGTCGTCCGAGCGGCCGACGGCATCGAGCAGCGATTCCTTGTCGTCGGTATAGACGGTGACGCTTTTGCGCCCCGCGAAGCGGAGACGTAGAACTGCTCACGCGAAGACGCCGGAAAGGACTGCGAAGACTGGCCGATGAAGACGTGATCCACCGTCTTGCCCTGCGCCGCGTGCGACGTGATGCAATAGCCATGGGAGAGGTGCCCGTAATCCTGAGCTACCGTCCAGCCGTTGGCCAGGACGATGTCGCCGTTGGCGTCGAACTTTTTCACCGGGAAAATCGCGCCGTTATTGAGCCGGTGTTTGCCGTCCAACGTCTTGCCATTCCGAGTAATCCGAATCACATCCCCGGGCGCGATCGGGAGGACATCCCTCTTGAAGACTTGGAACTTCGCCGCCTCCGAGATCGGAATTGCACGTGCCCCCGCCGCTACCCGCTCCCCCTTCTGGAATCCTTTGGCGTTTTGATGGAAGACCAGGACGCAGTCCTCATCGTAATTGACCGAATCGGCGCGCTGGGCCTCGGTGAGGTTGGTGTTCTCCAACACCATGACCCGCCGCTCCTGGCCCTTCAGCTCGCCCGACTCATTCAGTTGGGCGCGTATCTCGTCCGTTACCCATTCTCCCTCCAGGTGAGTCGGCGATACCACCAGCGCCGTGGATTTACCGTCGGCAATGGCGGCGACGTAGTCCCGGGCCAATGTTTTGTACCGATCCAGGGTCGGCACTTCCTTGATCCAGCCCAATTCATCGAGCTCGCGGAAGCCATCCTCCGTCCGGCCTTCGCTCAAAGCTTCAACCGCTTGCCTGTACTCTCCCTGCTGGCGCTTGATGTCGCGGATTTCGGCGGGGATGAGACCGGCTTCGGTTTCCAGGAGCCGAAGTGCCGCACCGTGCTCCACCGAACCATGCTGTTTCCGGTCGCCGGAGAGGATGACCCGCGAAGTGAGCCGATCGGCCAGGTCGAAGACCTCCGTCATCTGGCGGCTGCCCAAGAGTCCGGCCTCGTCAATCCAGATGACCTGTCCCCGGACCTCCGATTGCATTCGCTCGTCGAACAGCAGCCTTGCCACCGTGTCGGCATGGGCGAAGCCATCCTCGCGCAAGACGCCACGACTGGCATCCGCAGAAGGGGCGAACATGAAAACGCGTTTGCCGCCTGCCTCTATCGCCTCCACGGCCTCCTGGGCCATCGAGGTCTTGCCCGTCCCCGCAGCGCCCCGGATCAACATCACCCGGTCTTTAGAAGTCAGCAGGTAGCGCACCGCCCGGCGCTGGCCGTCGTTGAGCCAATCTCTCTTGATGGCGTACAAGGCATCACCCAGCGGCCGGCAGGTGCCGCGCCCCTCCCGGGCGAAGCCAATCATGCGGCGCTCTTCCGCCAACACTTCCCGTGTCGTGGCCATCCGTCGTCCTTCGCGCATCCCGATGATGAGGTTTTCTTTTTCCAAGTTGTGGTGAACGCTTTCCACCGACGCCGCGCCAAAGGCGCGCTTGAGTGCTTCGGTCAGTATCTTTCGCTCCGGCACCACCGAGCTTCGCTCCAGGCAATGGTCAATGGCCAGTTCAACCGCCTTGGTGAGAGACGGTCATTCTCGGCAATGGCTGGCCCACCGAGATTGGCGGTGATGCCTTCGATCCCACTCAGCTCATCTTCCGTCAGCCGGGATTCCCATTCTGCCCGCAGCTCATCCGACGTGAGGTCCTTGCGCTTACTCTCCCGCGTCCTGGCCCCCAGCTCATCCTTGGCCGCCGGATCGACGATGCCCATTTGCTTTGCGGTCTCTTCAATCAGCGCCGTCCGCCGCGAGAACTTTTCAATCACCGACTTCGGCGTCCCTGCCAGCTCCCAGCCCTTTTTCGTTCGCTCTACGGGTAGCCCCAGCAGTTCCATCTGCCGCGCCAGTCGCGCATGGAACACGGCCTCGAAGTAGGGCGCATCGCGCTTCAAATCAGCGAATTGCCCGGCCTTCCAGCGGCCTTCCTTTTTATCCCAAGTGGTGTTGAAGACGAAGCAGTGGGCGTGCAGGTGCGGATCGGGAATCCCGTCCACCGGTCTGGCCGTGGTATGCACGAACTCGCCCCAGACCATGTTGCCTGTCGTTCGGTCCTCATTCTTTCCGCCGCTTCGTACACGGGTCTTCATCTCCGCTTCCATGTCCTGCATGGTTGCCCTCACCGACTCCCGGAATGCTTCGAGGATTCGCTCGTCCTGCGTCAGCCCGTACAGCACCGACACGCTTTTGGGTAAATGGAAGTTGAAGTCGTAGCCGATCCTTCGATTGCCCTTCTGCCGAAGCGTCAGCGTTTGTCCGGTATTGGGATCACGATTGTCGCAGAGGGCATCCCACGCCTCGCGGTTCACCTTGCCGGATAGTCCCAGCCGGTTGGCCGCCTCGCCGTGCCAACGGCCTTCCAGTTCCTGGCCCTCGGTGTAGTAGTCCGCTGCGCTGTAGTAGCTCTTGGCCCCGGCGGCGCTGGCGTTCTCGATGATGCGTAGCATTTTTCACCTTACCACGCCGACACTTACCAATTGGTTAATTTATGTAAACCTTCAACCTGAGATTGCAGGGATTAGCGGCGTAACGCCCGCCGGCTCTCGCCTTCTTCTACGTTGTCGCGACATGGGACGGTTGAGAATCCAACGGGATTCGATGTTGGACGTGTCACGCCGATGACAGCGGCGCATGGCCGAGGGTGCGATTGACTGTGCCTTGCCCCCTGCGGTCTGACTTTGCGCAGGGCTGATAGTGCCTTCTCTTGGCGCGCTTGGATTGCGTCATTCGCTGTTCGTTCTTTGTTCCTTCTGGGTTTGCCTTCCACCCCCATTTGCGGCCTTGTGCGATGGACACGTAAAGCCGCCGCCGGTCCCGTCAAGTCAGAAAATCGGTTCCCCCTAAAGGTCGCCCCCAATTTTCAGACTGGACTGGGGCGCTCTCTATCGATCACTCCGGCTGTAGGCGGCTTTTTCTCCCGTGCCATCAGGCCGCGATGGGCGCGGCCGGACAACCTTAAGAAGGAGAACTCACATGGCAAAGACTGAAAAACAACCCACCGCGTCGAAGGCCCCCAGCCACGTCGCCTATCAAGTCCGCGACCGCGAAGGAAGCAAGGGCTTCTGGACTCGCATCGGCTCGGCCTGGGCCCATGCCGACGGCAACGGCTTCAACGTTCAGTTGGAATCAGTGCCGCTGGATGGACGCATCGTCCTTCGCGTCGCCACCGAGAAGAAGGACTAACCGAGCAAACGGGGCGGGCGCACGTCGCCCGCCCCGCAATCTATCAGGAGGTTTTTGATATGAAATTCACCAACAAACATCGTGCGGCGCGGATCGGCAAAGTCCTCGCCCGTTACAAGACCGGCGACACCGACGCCGACAATCTCGTGGACCTACTCGCCGACGCCCGGCACTGGAGTGATCGGAACGGCCAAGACTTTGCCGAGCTCGACCGGCTGGCCTACGACCACTACCTCAGTGAACTCGACGAAGAGCGGGGAGGTGCCCTATGACTGCGACCACTACCGTCAATCCGTTTTACGCGGCCCGCCAAACCCGGCGGGCTGCACCGAGACAGCGCCGATCAACTTCCCCGCTTCCCATCGAGAAGCGCGTGATCGGGAATGCCACGCTGTACCGGGCCGATTGCTTTGACATCCTGCCAACGCTCTCCGGCATCGGTGCGGTCATCACTGACCCGCCCTACGGCATTGGTTTTGAATACCGAAGCTACGATGATGCCCCATCCAAGTACGACGCCCTCATGGAGCGTCTCGTGCCGGAACTCGTCCGCATCACCAACGACGGGCCGTGCTTTGTCTGGCAAAGCCCGCTCAAGGCCGACCGCTGGCACGAGTACTTCCCGAAGGGCTACCGCATCGTTGCCGCCTGCAAGGTCTATCCGCAGCGGCCGGGCAAGAGTGTTTGCCTAAGCTGGGATCCGGTCATCTTCTGGAGCGGCAAGTCACTTCTCCGCGAACACCTGCCGCGCGACTGGCATGTGGACGATTTGCGCCCCTGGGATGGCTACGCCGGTCAGAACCCGGTGCCGTGTCCGCGTCCCTTGTCGCAGGTGCAGTACTTCTGCGACTCCGTCCGGGCCGACACCATCCTCGATCCGTTCATGGGCAGCGGGACCACTGGCGTGGCTACGATTCTTGCAGGCAAGCAATTCGTCGGCATCGAGCAAGACCCGGTGTATTTCGAGTATGCGTGTCGGCGGATCGCCGGAGAGCAGAATGGTAGACCACCGTCGAACAATCACAGAATCTAAGTCCGCGATCAGCGAGACTTACCGCGTGCTATCCAGCGTAACACCCAACGAAACGACCTCATGGATCGTCAGGAGTGATTTCTGTGGATTCCGCTCATAATATGCAGAAATGAGTTCATAGTACCAGTAGGCATTTCTCTTGCCCGGGAAGCGTGCGAGATTCTCCGCAAACCTATGACACAAGGCCATTCTATCCCCGTATTTGGCCTTATCCCAATCGTAACCATCGCTCGTTTGGTCCAGGTCAAAGCTCTTCAGTATGTCAGAGGCGTCTGTCTGATGTGGAAGGCCGTGCCGAGTTACTGATCGCGTTCCTCTGTTTTCGGCAATTGCCAATATCAACCAGAAGACAAGCGTACCCAAAAGAAACCACATTCCTCCAGTCTTGCCATGTAGATTGGCACTACCGTTATTATTTCGCTGCCTCGGCGATCTTGTGACTTGCGCGGTTTGCGGTTCCACAATCGCCTCAACGCTGAAAACAGATTCACTCTTGCAATCATCGTGATGATATCGCTCACACGTGGGCATATTGCATTGAGGACATCGAATTTTTCCGCCACCTTCAATCCCGCTGCAATGGAATACATGAAGACAATTAGCGCAGGACACTACGTCGGCATTCATCTCCGTTTCAACAGAGCTGTTACTGCCATCTGGCGAGTCCATTCATGATTCCCAATGTCACCGGACGAAACGCGCATGATTGCTTCGATTGCGGTCGCGGCAGCCTGCTTGCACATACTAGAATACCGTCCGTATCGGAAATCTGGGGCAAAGTAATAAGTGATCACCGACCGCATTTCCATCATCGGAATCGTCGCCCTCTTGGACAAATCCACATAGCCACAAGTTATTGGCCCATAGAATGCGACTACCTTCCGCCCGCCGGCATCGGCTTCGCCAAGAGTGACGCGCTGTTTCCGGCCGGCGACCTGCTCGCCATTATCCGCAAGGATTACGAAGCCCAATGCGAAGTCCTTTGTTTCGGAACAAGCCCGACGAGGGGCGACGTGTAGGCGCGCTTCGCAGGAGTCCGGTCGCTTCCCTGATACAACGCTCGGCTATGTGGCCTTACGGACGAGCGCTTCCTCCCACCATCTTTCACGCACCTCCTGTTCCCTTGCACCCTTGCCGCTGGATCGTATCATGACGCCCTAATATGGCCGACCGAGTCCCTGACGACATCGCCGCCCGCATCTTGGCGAAATGTGGACGTTGTTGCTGCATCTGTCGCCGTTTCGATCCGACGATGCTCCAAGTGCATCACATTCTACTTCGGAGCGAGGGTGGAACTAACGACGAGGACAACCTAATAGCGTTGTGTATCACCTGCCATTCCGATGTCCATACGGAAAGACCATTCACGAGGCGTTTTTCCGTCGCCGAACTCAAGCTGCATCGCGAACAGGTCTGCCGTTTGGTCCAAGAGGGGAAACTCGTGCCTGCTACGCGCGAGCGTATTCAGCCCTCGTCCGAGGACTTTCGAACTTGGGCTGGATTGCTTGCCCCTGACCGCCCACTGATTCCTCGTTCTTTCACAATCGCTTCAGGCAGGGTAATTGATCCTCCACTTAGCGCGGCAGCGGTTGAAATGTTGCTCGCCGCCGCGAGTTCCAAGCAGGGCGATATCATCGTGATCGAAGCTGCCGGTGGACTTGTCATCACGGCCGGCGACCATGAACTCCTCGACAGCGAAAATGCACGGGAAGCAGCTAGATTTCGCGCCGCGCTCGCAGAGCTTCAACGCGTAGGGTTATGCGAATACGTGAGCAGATCATACTACCGTATTACCTACGACGCATTTCTCATTGCAGATGCAATGATGGCGTTCAAGGCTTCAACGGCCAAGTAAGACTGGGCCTCGCGTCTGTTCAAGGAGGCTGAGATTTCGAAATGATCTTTGAACCCGTCACGTACAAGTTGGCAACGGATGGCCCCCCCGCCATGAGTTGGAGTCAATACATGTCGGAGTATGGAACCCGCTACAAGCAGCTCCTTTCATCCGATCCCCCTGAAGACTCACTCCATAAATTCTTCCGAGACAATCCCTCGTTTCTCATCGGAGTTGGTTCTCCCTCATTCGGCATGGCCACGCCGCCGTTCAGATTTGCACTGATCGACAAGCCGCGTCTTCAAGGAATCACCTGCAAGGAACCTGACTTTATGTGGGTCTTGCGCGACAGTGCAACATGGTACTTAACGCTCGTAGAAATCGAGAAGCCAAGTAAGAGAATCTTTTCGGCGGCACTGAAATCTAAGGACCTCCCAAAACAAGAATTCAACCAGGCGCGAAATCAGCTACATCAGTGGAAAACGTGGTTTCAAGTGCCGGAGAATACCTTGCTATTTAATCGGTTTTACCGGACTCAAGAAATGCACCAGATGCAAGCGAGAGCTTTGCGATTCCTGCTCGTATTTGGACGTAGGCAGGAGTTTGAAGATAATGAGAGTTTACAGCGACATCGGTCAAGTCTACTTTCGCAGGCGGATGAGCACTTGTCCTCTTTTGACCGACTTGCTCCGAACAACTCCTTTTCTGACATGATTACAGCGCACGTGGACCCCGATGGAAAATTTCGAGCGATTGCAGTCCCACCTACCTTTACAATAGGGCCTATGAATGCTGACATCTCCGCTCATATTATTTCGCTTGACGAGGCTATAAATCAAAGCCCAAGCATTTCTAGCGAACGGAAGCAATTCCTTTGTGAACGGCTTCCCTATTGGAAAGAATGGGCACTCAAGGATGGAACCCGCCGCTGTTGTCCTGGTCACGCCGAGTGACAAGCGACAAGAATAGTCATTAGCGAACATCGACACGGCTTCAAGAGCCGGTAATCCGACGAAACCGGGATTACTTAAACAGGCCTTGAAGTTACCCACACTCGCCTTCGACAGCATCAAGCAGAATCTCAATTCGCCAATCGAATCCCGCCGGGCATGGCGGGCTTCGGTGCATTCTCAACACCCTCCCGCCTTGCAAATCAGAGCCCTCATTCTAGCGACCGTGCTCGCCGTCAAGGTACTACTCCAAAGGAGTCCTCTTCTCCGACGGTTCCACCTGTGACTGCGGCGCGCGGTCGCTGGGGCTTGCCACCTATCGGTTGCAAGGCGGGCGTGTGCGTCGTTCGCACTCACCGCCGAAGGCCATAACCGATTGGAGGATTCACCCATGCAATTCGACATTTACCAGAACGTCACCGACCAGATTATCGCCATGCTGGAGAAGGGCGTCGTTCCCTGGCGTTCTCCCATTCTCGGCAGACAGTCCGCCGGAATGCCGAAGAACTTGGAAAGCGGCAAGGAGTATCGCGGCGTAAACGTGTTCCTGCTGGCGTTCACCGCTTGGGCGAGCGGCTACGAATCGGCATACTGGCTCACGTTCAATCAGGCGAAGCAGAAGAAAGGCAGCGTCAAGAAGGGCGAGAAATCGTCATTCGTCATTTTCTGGAAACAGTACGAGACGACCGACAAGGAGACCGGCGAACCGACGAAAGTCCCCGTCCTGCGATATTATCGCGTCTTCAACGTCGCCCAATGCGAAGGCATTGCCGCACCGGATGCCGCGACGTTCACGCCGACCGACTTTCGGCCCATCGACGCCGCCGTAGCGATTGTCGAAGGGTACGCCGATGGCCCGCCAATCGAACATGGCGGGACGCGGGCGTACTATCGACCGTCAACCGACATCGTCCGCTTGCCCGAGCCGAGCCGGTTTGCCACCTGCGAAGAGTACTACTCGACGCTCTTCCATGAACTCGCCCACTCAACCGGCCACAGCAAGCGGCTTGACCGCAAACTCGACACTGAGCCGCAGCCTTTCGGTTCGCCGGATTACGGCAAGGAAGAACTTGTCGCCGAAATGGCTGCCGCGTACCTTACATCCCATGCGGGCATTCAGCCGGCGACCATCGAGAACCAGGCCGCATATCTGCAAGGCTGGCTGAAGCAGCTTCGTGGCGACAAGAAACTTGTCGTCACCGCCGCCGCTGCCGCCCAGAAGGCATCCGACTGGATTCGCGGCGAGCGGAAGCCGGTCGAATGACCGGCACCGGCAACCGCTCAAAAAATCGCGGCCTCGCCGGACATCGTTAAAGCCGTAAATTTGCAGTGGGAGTATGGTTATTACCAATTATAGGACCAGCAATTCAGTCAAGTAAGGACCCTAGACAATAGCATTTGAGGACATTTGCATTCTCTCGCAATCTGATCTAGAAGCGGTTTCAATACGCCTTGTTGCGTAAATTTGCGCAATACCTGAACCTACGGTCTACTCTTGACTCCTGCCAAAAGCGCCTCGATGAACAGCGCGAAAGTCGGAATCATGAATGAACAGTCGGTTAGAATAACAACACCCCTCTCTCAAAGCCCAAACGTCAAACGCGTCGGCCGCGCGCACATGATTGGCTTGATCTCATGGGAATCATCAGGGCGTCGCGCACCGGAGCACGCTTGCGCGATTTGTCGGAGTCCTATCACACCCCTAGCACGTGTTGGCGATGATTATGTCAGGACGCGCGGAAAGGCATCTGGCGCACGTTTTCACACCGCACAGGCTGAACGCAGCCGAATCGACTGGAACGAAGTCCTCGCAGATGCGGCATTCGTGCCAGGCCCCAGAGACGGACCACTCAATCGGGGCAAGGGGCCAATTACTGGGGTGGTGTCGAAGTCGCACACATGTCCTTCTCGGAAGTCACTTCGACTCGGCCTCGCCGTAGGTAGTGACGATGCTGAAGCAGGACATTCACCAAACCATCCTTGCAAAATGACCGTGCGTTGCGGCGAATATCGGCAGGGCTGGATCACCGAGCGAACTATCGACTTGCCTACGAACATCCAGCGCATTCTCTCCCGCCACGATCACAACATCAGACATGCACGGCTTCCATTCACGTGGCCAGCTTGTTCATTGCGTTATTGGCGATTTTGACGGCCAGTTCTAAGGAGGCAGATGTGGAATTTACAAATTCAGACCAATTCGCGCGAACCTATGGCTATCTCGCGTCATTCTTGGGCCCAAAAGCGGAGAACAGAAATGTTTTCGAGAATCTGCTTCTGACAATACTACGCGATTATGTTCACTGGCGCGCGAATTATTATCCGGGCGATGACTTACTATTAACTCCGCAAATAGAACGTGCACTCCAGCACACGACAGACTCGTTAGAACTTCATGTCGATCAAATGATGGCCCATTTGCGTCGCAATTTCCCATTTTACAGTCCACGCTATTTGGCCCATATGCTGTCCGACACATCAATGCCTTCCATGATTGGCTACTTTGCGGGTATGCTCTTCAATCCAAACAATGTAACCACAGAAGCAGCTCCGGTTACCGTTGAATGGGAATTGGATTCGTGTAATGCGGCGATGGAAATGCTGGGCTTCCAGGCTCCTCCGGCCCCGTCCAAGGATCAAAAGGCGAAGGACTACGCAAGTGCGCTTCCTCCAAAATTTGGTTGGTCCCACCTTACATTTGATGGCACAACTGCGACAATGGAAGCGATTTGGGTAGCGCGAACGGTTAAGTATCTTCCTCTTGCAATTCGCCATGTATCGCGCGCTTGTGACTTGCAGATTACGGTTCGACTCGCTGGCGGTGAGGTCAAGTCAATCGTAGAAGTCGAAGAATTAGAACTCTTGCTGATAAATCCCGAACATGCGATTTCACTTCTTGGTCAATATATCCGAACGTATACGTTATTCCTCCGTTCCAAGGGCGAAGCGAACATTAGCTTAAAGCGTGCCGCAAAAGAAGCATGGCGCGAGTTGCGCGAATGCCCTCGCGATATCGTGACGAGGGGCTGTAGTGAGATATTCGCAGCGTTCCCGCCTGTAATCCTAGCAACAGGCGCTGCTCATTATTGTCTGCGAAAGGCTGCTGACCTTCTTGGGATGGGTGCAGCAAGTGTCGTTCAAATCGATATGGACGACAGTTTTAGGATGGATATGGAATCGCTTAAGGAAAATCTTAAGAAAGTTTTGGACGGCAACCGGATTCCTTTGATGGTCTTTGCCATTCTTGGAACCACCGAGGAAGGGGCAGTCGATCCGCTAAATGAAATCGTTTCCTATCGCCGAGAATTGGAGAAAACTAGAGGAGCTAGCTTTTGGCTTCATGTGGATGCAGCTTGGGGTGGGTTTATCCGCAGCTTGTTTAATTGGAGTAAGGATGAGGTCTGGGAAGAGGCTCTATTATGGATATCAGAATGCCTGGACCTGAATATCAAGAAACGCGATCCTAAATGGCTCGCTAAGGTTACAGCGGCAATTCGACAATTCAGACGGAAGAACGCTTCCCCGAAAGAAGAGGCGGCTTGGTTATCCGATCTGCATGAAATCGGAAAACAAGCGCAAGAGCAGAGAACCCGTGGAATCTCAGAACACATCGAGCGTCTTGTGACTAAGCTTCGACAGGCATCGCTTCCAATTCCGGAAAACGTTTTTGCCTTTGATGACGATCGCATCCTTGGATTAGTGCAGCAATATGTCAGCGCCACGGTCCCTCTCTCTTGGAAGGGCTGGTCAGAAGACGTAACGTTATCTTGGAATGATAAGACTGTACTTAAATCGTTTCTATGCACGCGCGATGCCGATTCAATTGTATGCGATCCTCATAAGATGGGTTATGCAGTGTATCCGGGCGGCTTAGTTGCCTTTCGTGATAATCAGGTCCGTCAGTTTATTCGCCAAAAGGCGCCGTATATTACTGCACTCGGCGGTCGCGATGATGCTAATCTGCCGCCACGCTATATCGAAGCTCCTGAAGCCGGCTCTCCCCAACCAGAAAGCGAAGGCAAAGACCGATTAGTTGTAGAGGCCCTAGCTCCCTTTATTCTAGAGGGGTCACGACCTGGAGCGGCTGCCGCCTCGCTTTGGCTCGCGACGCGCGTAATACCACCAACGATCACAAACCATGGTGCCATCATTCGATCGTCTTTGCTCGCCGCTCGAGAACTCTATGAGTTAATCCGTCGCTCAACTGCTGTCCTTTCCTCGTCACGGGTGCATCCGTTCCGTTTCATTCCAGTTGCGCCAACACCTCCGGACACAAATGTTGTAACGTTTGTTGTCATGGCAGAGGGCTTTCCTACTCTACACTGGCTGAATTTTATGACGGATGCGGTCTATGAGCGGTTTTCAATTAGAACGGAGCTCGGTGATCGGCACTACAGCTATGCACAACCTTTTTTTCTATCACATCATGAGCTGTCACTTCCGGAGTATGAGTATGACTTCGTAAAGCGCTTTCTCGACCGAAATAACGTTACTGGAACCGAGGATGAATATAAGATCGAGGGCGTTAAGATCTTGCGTGCAGCCATCATGAATCCTTACATCTGGCCGATGCAGCGACATTCTGGTCAGAACCTCATTCGCGAATTCTTGGACGCTCTGTATGATGCTGCTACGGATGCGGAGTTTGCTCTCATGGAAGCACGACGCAAACGGTAGACTATGATGGAACGGAATTTTAGCGACCTGCTTCTGCCATTTGTTGTTCCCGGCCTCGACCAGCTGTTTGTCCTCGGATGCTTAGAACGCCGAGTGACTCTGTATTCTCAACAAACCAGAGCGATAAACCTAGCCTATTTACTCCACGCCTCAAAGGCGCTGGAGCGGCGTACTCGCGTGTTAGTTGTTGGTGCGGGTGCTGCTGGCCTCACATGTGCGGCGGCGCTGCGTCATTTGGGTGCCACAGTCGATGTGTTAGACCATTCGGATCAACCACTTCACATGCAAAGAGGCTGCTCAACGCGTTTCTTGCATCCACATGTGTACGATTGGCCTTTGCGAGCAGAGTGGAGTCAAAAAGAAGCAAACCTGCCAATTATGAATTGGTCCGCGAATACTGCTGATCGAGTATCCGCACAATTGCTCGCGGGGTATCGAGCCGCGCGCGGTCCCGAACCGTATTGTGAGATTGGCAACTTGTCGATACAGCGTGAGACTGGTACTCGAGACAGGTGGAGGGCTGAATGGTTGTGGAGACGGTCTTCCAGATCAAAGACTTATCAAGTCGTAATCCTAGCCGTTGGCTTCGGCCTCGAAGCGGTTGTTGAGTTCGCTCCGCGCATTTCATATTGGCGTTTAGATACACTAGGACAGACTCCGCTTTATGAGCCTAATTGTCGCTTCCTAATTTCTGGCATCGGTGATGGCGGCCTTACGGATGTTGCCCGTGCCATGTTAAAAGAATTGGACCATTCGACGTTGATAGAAGAATACTTGTCTGGGCCGGGAATGTTAGAGCTCGGACAGACATTGAAAGGCATTGAAGAAACGGCTAATGCACTGGCCGAAAACGACCATGCCGCCGCCGAATCTTATCTAGCGCGCCAATATAAGGCACTTGTGGTACCGACGTGGTTTGACGCAAAACTTCGTGCACGTCAACGCCATTGTCATGTCACGTTGGTAGGCCCGAAGAGAAGCCCATTCACACTGTCCACAGCAATTCATAATCGCCTAATCGTTAGCAGGCTGTTGAAGCTCGGGCTCAATTACCGGACAGGAGTAGTGCGCAAGGTAGACCCTAAGGGCTTCGGATTCGATGTTGTCCTCGAAGCTCCCGCAGGCATCATGAGGGGAAGAAAAGAGCGATTGTTCGTCGATCATGTCGTTATTAGACACGGGACGCAATCAGCGCTTCTCGCCAGTTTTCCGGACGTGTGGCAACGGCTTCGAGAACGCGCTCCTCTACCATCCATAGAACGCGCGCAGCGCCTGTGGCCTAATAGCATGTTCGTTCCTGCGAAGGGCATCACCTCAAAGAAACGCTCTATTCTACGACGTACTCTCGATGATGTATCTATTACGAATCGAGACGATGCCGAACAAATCCGGTTGACAGTATCCTGCATGAAGGACGAGGATGGAACAAGTCCTTCATTCCTAAGTTACGGAATACGGCATTACTGGTGGCAAGTCGCTATCTCGGGAGCACCGAGCGATGCTTTGGCGGTAAAGTACAGATTGGACGGCGAGAGTAATGCAACTGTTTCAGAGTGCACAAATGGTCCGTCATTCGAAGCGCTTTTGGCCGCACCGGCGGATCGATTTGTCATTGCGACCATACGCGCGGTCCGCAAGTCCTTTACGTTGAAATGCAGGCTAAAGGAACATTCTAAAGAGATCGAGAACTAGTCCGGGATCGTCTAATAGATAACATATGCTTTTGCATTCGTTCGGCAAGCAGCCTGTGGCCGTGCGCTACAGCGAGATTCAGGGGAGTTAATCCGTCTACATCTTCTAATTGCGTGTTGGCGCCAGCGTTAAGTAAGAGCCTTAATGCCGCAGTATTGCCGTGAGCCGCTGCGATGTGAAGAGGTGTTCGATTGTTGTAGTCGCGGCTGTTAACATCAGAACCAGCATGTAGGAGCTTTCTAACTTCGCCGGGATCACCGGTCGCAGCAGCTAAATGCAGCGGAGAGCCCAAGTGGTTATCACTCATTATCCATATCGATCCTCGCAAACTAGAATGGCTTAGCCGCCCATGACTCAGCTATGGCGGCGCAATTATCGCACATGACTTTATCTGTTTGTAACGTTTAATGTACCAGTTGTGGCAACTAGGCGCAAGAAAAACTGTCAAAGGAGATTCGCAGACAAATGGTTATTTGGACACGATCGAGACAATCGTGTCTCGAGTGAAGTCGTTGAGCTGCCATGTAGGAATGATTTGCCTAGTTGATTGACTTCAGCAAGCAGAGTAGAGGTGTGGCGCGGAGACGGCGAGTTAGCCGTTCCGTTTCCACACTCCGCTCATCGAGCCGGACGGGCGGTTTTCCCGCATCCGGAACTCGGATTAGGAATCACGCTTTCGCCCACGAGAAGCCCTTGGTTCGCAAGCACAGCTTGACCAGCCCCAATTCATCGTGGAGATGCTGGTCGGGGAACAGGAGCGGTCCCCTTGAATCAACTCCATGCTTGCGACAGTGCCACCTGCGCAGCCGTTCGCGGGCGTGGTAGTCCAGCGCCCGAGAGGACTGCGTCACCGCGCCGAGGCACAAGTAGTTCGACCAATCTTAGAGCATCCGATCGAGCAATACCTGCTTGACTGCGAGACTGTTTCAGAATGGGGTTTTGTCCCTCTTTGATTCCAAGTTTCCCCGTGAAACTCGTTCATTCGTTAGCGTAGAAAATTAGATCATTTGCGATTGAGCGGTCCCAGACTTCTCCCCTAACAGTGCTCTGTTAGGAATTTCCCGGGGAAAGTTCACCTTGCCTGATTCCTTGGCCGGGCTGTAAGATTCATTATCAATGGATGAGCAAGAGCAAACGGAAGAGGAGTGGTCTGGCTATTGTGTCAAGCATCGTGATGACATCCTGCGCATGATGATTGACGTGGCGAGGTTGCTTTTCGGCAACCGACCCGCTCGGGAATTACCTACGGTATTCAAACCTCCGTTTGGAAAATCAGAGTTGTTTTCTCTCGAATCTGACGATGTCCAAATCGAATGTGATGAGTTGATCGCCGGGTTTCCAGAGTCCAGCCGCACTCTTGAACCCGTCCACGCGGCAATGGAGGAATATCGCCAGACGTTTGGAGCGCCTTGTACCGGCGTCTAGCGTGGAACTATTGCAGGATACCCAAGTAAGCCTGGGGCGGTACATCATTCGGGCTGACGCTGCTTTCCTATTGCATGACCTCTTCCTGATGGACGGGCGAATTCCACCAGTAATGGGATTCGTAGACGGCGATGACTGGCCCATTGAATTACAACGAAAAACCTCTTGAGTCTGCCAAGACGGAAATGAAATGACTGAAACTGTGTTTGAACAGAGAAAAGCCTGAATGCTGGGGAGTTGCTGGCTCCCCCAAAGTCTTCTGACCCCAGACAGATTTGCAAAAGAGTTCTGCTAGACTCATACAATCGCACTATCGAAATGGCTAACTTTCAATGTGCCATCTGCGTCGCAAGCAGTTGGATTTTGCCATAGACCTCCTTGCAACGGCGATGTAGCAACTCGTCAGCGGTAATCAACGGGATTTTCAGGTCACTTCCGGCCGCAACATAGAGGCAATCAGCTAAGGCATGTCGAGACAGGAATGAGACGGCTACGGCCAGATCGTATAGGTCTTCGACGGGGACAAGGCGAACGACTTCGTTTTTTAGAACACGATCCCAATAGCTTAGGGCTGATCGTGCCCGATTCTCGGTCAGCATCTTCTCGCGGAAGCGCCTAAGGACTGCTCCCGCAACCTCCGTCCGTATGTTCGCCGGAGCCACTAGCCGTATTCCGCCGTCGAGCAGTTTGGCCGCTTCTGCCTCTCCAGGCTCCGGCCACAGCCATTTCACCGCTACGCTGGCGTCCACGACGAGCATTAGTGCCTGTCGCGTTCTTCGCGAATGATCGGCGTCGAGTCTGGTAATTCGCCATACTCGGCCCGAAGGGCTCGACGGAATTCCTTCAGGTCCCCAATGAGCTCGCGGCGGGGGCGGAGAGCCTCACTGGTAAGCAATTCACGCAGCTCAGCCTCCAGGCTCCGTCCATGCCGCTTAGCGCGGTCCTTGAACTCGCCAATGACTTTTTCGTCGAGGTTACGTACGCGAATATCTGCCATATCTCTAATCAAGTGAGGTCAACTGATTTCAGTATGCCATATCGTGAAGATGAGCGCAAGTAAATTGTTTCCGGGCAATAGTCAGATTTGTGCCCAGACAAGCCCCCTTGACGACAGGTTTTTTGTGAGCCAAGGTGCGAAATGATTGGCACCCAGAATCGAATCAGAAAGGATAGAGATTCGGTGCGCCTCGACGTACAATTCTTACACGTGTTCTTACACATACACAAAATTGATTCAGAATTTCATATGTAATTCAAATGCTTACCGCAGATGCAAGAAGACTCAAAATTGGATATCTGTATTTGGTCATACCAGAAAATATTCATGATTATCAGTTGGTTAATGAATTCATTGACATCAGTTCTGGCGTGATATACCCTTTCACAACACTTACACAATTCACAGTTTTGGCAGCCACGTCTGACAATAAATCTATCGCATGGAAAAGCACGAGTTGTATGGAGGAAGACTCCACGTCTACAGGCGAGAAAACAGCCGCTACTGGCAATGCTCGACCTATCTTGCTGGCAAGAACTGGCGCGTCAGCACCAAAGAGGAGAGTCTCTCGCTTGCGAAGGAGTTCGCCGAGGACTGGTATCTCGGTCTCAAGGGCAAACACCGATCCGGCGACATCAAGGGAGGCAAGACATTTCGTTTCGCGGCCGAGGCGTTCCAGCGTGAATATGAGATTATCACGCAGGGTCAACGTAGCCCGAAGTATATCGAGGGTCAAAAAGAAAGGATTCGCGTTCACCTTTTGCCGTACTTCGGCCCGATGGTCCTTTCCGAAGTCACGCCCGGCAAGGTCCAGGAGTACCGTATTCATCGCGCCGAGACATCCAAGACCGGAAAGCCACCGGGCGCGCAGCACACTTCATCAGGAAATCGTGGCCTTGCGGCAGATTCTCAAGACGGCTCAGCGGCACGGCTGGATACAATTCGTTCCTGACCTATCGCCGCCCTACAAGACTTCCGGCAAGATTACACACCGGGCATGGTTTTCGCCCGACGAGTACCGCCAACTCTACGAGGCGACCCGAAAGAGGTCGAAGCGACCGCTCAATAATCGCTGGCGTTGGTCATGCGAGCAACTACACGACTATGTCCTATTCATGGCCAACACCGGTTTGCGTCCTGATGAGGCCGCTCGTCTGGAATACCGCGATGTGTCCATCGTTGACGACGAGGCTACCGGCGAGACGATTCTCGAAATCGAAGTCAGAGGGAAGCGCGGCTTCGGATTCTGCAAAAGCACATCTGGGGCTGTAGTGCCGTTCGAGCGATTGCAAAAAAGAAACAATCCGAAGCCGAAAGATCGGCTGTTTCCGGGTAATCACCGGATTCTCTTCAACAACATCCTCGACGAGCTTGACCTGAAAACCGACCGCGACGGCAACCGCCGCACGGCCTACAGCTTACGCCACACGTATATCTGCCTCCGGCTTATGGAGGGCGCGGACATTTACCAGATCGCCAAGAACTGCCGCACCAGCGTCGAGATGATCCAAAAGTACTACGCCGCCCACATCAGGACGACCATAGACGCAGCGGCTATCAACGTTCGCCGCCCCAAAAAGGGGAAACCGAAGCCGGATACGAAAGAACTTGACGATCCGACCTGATTCCTGTTGGTTGAGCGACCTGGGCGGGCGTGGCGGAACTGGTAGACGCGCGGGTCTCAAAAACCCGTTTCCGTAAGGAATTGTCGGTTCGATTCCGACCGCCCGCACCAAGATCAGCATCAACCTAGTTCTGGCCGATGTGCGAGATTACACTAGAATTGTGTCCTCATATGGCTGAGGGCCTAATGACTGACCGCGCGATTACCTAAGAAAGGATCCATCGCCATGCCGATTGCGGATAAGACGCGAAAGATTCTTTGGGGAAGATCAGGTAATCGGTGCGCCTTTTGCCGTCACGAACTACTCATTGCGGCAAGTTCGAGAGACGATGAGTCAATTGTAGGCGACGAGTGCCACATTGTTTCCGGTCGCCCCCAAGGTCCGCGTTATGACCCCGAGTACCCCGCTGAGAAATTGGATGATCCATCCAACCTAATTCTCTTGTGTCGTGTCCATCACAAGATGGTCGACGACCAACATCAAAAGTTTTCAGTCCAGAAGCTTCAATCGTTACGATCTAAGCATGAAGAATGGGTTTCGGCTCACCTTGACGATGAACCACAAGTTCGGGTTCGACGGATTCAGGAAAACGTCCCTCAACACCTACTCCGTCTGAGGACAGGCCGAGACGTAATCGCCATCGTTGAAAATGCTTGTGCTGGTTCGTTCGATCACGACGATCCAGAATCCCCAGAGGAGGTCGAACTCTTCAGTGGTTTCCTTCAAGAGTTGCAAGATTGGGCTGACCTATCGTCAGATCTTGAAGCCGGAGATCGTGTACGAGCCGTTTTCAGACTGAATGCCCTATTGCAGCAGCTTGAGCAGGCAGGCTTTTGGGTATTCGGAGCGCGAGAGGTTCAGTGTCTTGATGGAGGCAAACTCGGTTCGTCAGCATGGCCAGTTTCATTAATCAGAATTGTTCGGGCTTCCGATCCCAGCATCATCAAATTGGAAATTCCGCAAGGTACGACTGCCGTTAGTCCTTGAACATGCCTGCCATCAAACTGACCTCAAAACGCGCCAAAGGACGTTGAAAAACCGTGGCGAGGTAATACATCGGCGAAACGCGCGAAGTTTTTGTCGCTCTTGACGTTGAGCGATAAACTGAGACTTCGTCAAAGGTTGCGGATTCGGGTAAGATTGAATCCCCTCCCAATATGTATGCGTTCCTGTGACCTTAGATCTTGCCGTTTTCGGGTCATTACCCACAATGCCTCTATCGCGAAACCAAGTCGCTTATGCCCTCCTGATCGAATATGTCGCGTCATGCGGATCAAAGCTGTGGTAGACTTTCCCGACGAGGCCAATAGGCGAGGTCTTAAGCGTTCTATCTTCTTAGAGGCAAGGTGGTCTTGCTTAAACGGGTGAGTCTAGATGTCGATAATCATTTCAGTACGCCTCTACCGTCTGCCAAGTATTGAGCATTCCGCAACCGAGACGTTGGAGGATCAACTCAAACAGCATACGCTTGCTAATCCCGATGTGCCGCAATTGGAGGTGAAGTGGGGAGAACCAGTCCTGCACAGAGGATTTTGGGAGGGATTCGTTGAGTGGATAGGCGTACTTCAAGTATCAACCATACCGGCAGCGACCTTGGCTAATTTATTGGCGAGTTACCTTTGGGAACTAGTCGTTCAGGGGCGCGAGCAATTGGTCGGGGGGAAAACGACCGGCAAGCGTGGTCATCCGCAGATTCCATTCTCCAAGGCCGGAAAGGTCAAGATTGTGGTCACCAAAGCAAGTCGGCGAATCGAATTTGACCCATATTCGATTGAGCGCGATACCTTGATGCCCTTGATCGACAAGTTCTTGAATGACAGCTGAATTGAACGCGAAGCAATTGCGCTCGTTGGTCGAGACCTGTGCAACACACTCGCCAGGAATCATCCGGGGGCTGACCGAACGGACGGTGAATGCCATCCTTGCGTGTGATTCTCCGTTGTCTCCGGACGAGGATGTAGCAGGCACAATCCGTCAGACAATCGAAACGTTTCGATTCATGATACGACCAAGATACTTTGAGATGCTTCAGCAGACGCAGATACAGGTTTTCCGCGAGCCTATTTGCAATGCGATTGCCGATCCCCAGACTCAGACTATTATCATCTTCAAGGGCCTCCTTGAAGCAATGGCATTTAGGCTAGAAGCCTCTTACCTAATTTCTGCCCTCCGTCATCAACTGCCGAAGTTGACTGAATTGGGCATCATGACGGAGCGGGTTTACAAGGAAAATGCCGTGCGCGCCGTGTTACTGCCGATTCATTTCCTACGAAACGGCGGACAACTTCCCAGGATTGTTGACAAGCTGAACCCAGATATTCAACGGGATGCCACATTGGGGCACGGCGGAATGCTCCAATTCGTTCTCTTTCATGAGCTTGGCCACCTTGCACTCAATCACTACAAGAGCGACTCAGCTCTTCACGAACAAACTCTCCCGTTTCTGGCATGCAGCGAGTCAATGAACTCTCAAAAGGCGCAGGAATTTGAGGCCGACCAATTTGCTTACGACGCAATAGTTCCGGAGGCAAGACCGGCATTCATTGTTTTCGTGTGGACTGCACTCAAACTCTTCTCAGAATTTGAATTCTTGTCCGGCGACGGCCCCATGGATCACCCATTTACCATTAACCGAATCAGCCGCCTGAATCGGCTCGCGGGAGTTTTAGATGATCCTCACATCGGGCATCATGCCCGAAAAATCTTCGATTCAGACTTGACGCTGATGCAGGCAAGAATTGGCCAAAAAACATCGGCGGAGGATGCTATTCCACCGCCACTCATGAGTGAAATCAACAGGCAAGCCCTATATAGAACAATCGTAGACGAGCACCAATGCCGAATGGCGCTAGACAACCTGTTGCAAGCCTATCAGGCGACCTGTGACTGACAGCATGGATCAATGCGATGGGGTTGTACCGATTTCGATCGGACGCATTCTCTTAGGAATGTCGCTAATCGACGATGCATGAACAATGTTCGGGTCGCTCAGGAATCTAAGTAGAAAACCGCTGTCAAGTGAAACAGTATCGAGGCCTGTACGCGAGGCAATCAGTTGATTCATGTGCGTGCGTTCCGCTGTGGCACCATATGTAGAACAGAGATATTCCCCAATTCGCGTCTCGCTCCATTCGTCAGTAACTGCAATTGCGAGACGACGCGTTGGCTGAGATACGATCAGCCCGCTATCTCTCAACAACTGATCTTGATCGATGATGAATATTGAGCTTGAGTCGGCCACGCTCGCGTCGAAGTGAAGATTACAGGTCTTCGTCTTAACACGATGACAATCGCCGTCAAGCAGTAATGCAGTCTTCATGAATTCGAGAAGTTGAAGCGCTCACTTCAAGAATGAGCCGGTAACCGAATAGAGAATCAGCATCGCCCCAATGGCCATTCCTGATACTGGCGCTACCGATCCATCGAAAGTACCGAGAAGTTGGCGACATCGTCCAGGTTGCCGTAGTAGCCGTCCTTGCCCGCCGAGAGCAGGATGAAGCTATCCATTCGGACAGGTCTGGGTGTCTGGATCACTTGCGGAGCCGGGGCCGCCGGATAGGTGTAGGTCGACGCCCGAAGGGAGCGGATGAACTCGGCGAACCCGGGCCCGCCTGACCCCGGTATCTTGTTGTTGATTGCACCCAGCCCGGCGTAATCCGCCGTCACCAATGGAAATGTAGCATCGGCGATGCGGTGCCGCTGAGTGTACGGGCTCAATTGGTCGTAACTGGTAAACACTTCGTTATCCAGGCCGTCATAAACGCCGTTGCCGACCAGATTCAGATCGACGGGCGGAGGCATCGTGTCTGACTGCGAAATGATCGGTGTATTCGCATTGGCACTAGGCTTGGCGCGGTAGTAGAGAAGCGGCCAGCCGAACTGATCGACAAAGACTCGGCACAGGAGCGGCACACTGCCCGGCTGCGGATTGTTGCCGGTGATGGTCGGCTGCGGATCGCCGAGGGTGTTGGGGATGGTCCCGCCGAAGTCGCTCGGCGGACTGTTGATCGAGGAAGTGCTGACGCCGTCGCCGGGGCTGTAGTATTGGCGTCTGCGATCATTGTTGGAATTCCAGCGGTCGTAAGTTGTACCTGCGACGCTGGGATTCGGATCGTACCCCAGCATGTCACGGCCGACCAGTGCATCGACGAGCAGGTTCGCGCCCTGAAGCACGTTCGCTCCATTGGCCAACCCCCAATCGGCCAACTGTGCGGCGCGCGTCCCGGCCGTGTTGTACGGGTCGGTGGTGTACTGACCGGCGTTCGACGGCGGATAGAAACCCTGATCGGCGTGGAAGGCCTCCAGGCCGACGGTCATGGCGTTGATCTGAGCCTTGACCCCGGTCTGACGTGCCCGGTCACGGGCAGCGCCAAGCGCTGGCGTCAGGATGCCGATGAGCAGCGTGATGATGGCCATGACGGTGAGCAGTTCGATAAGCGTGAACGCCGAGCGACTCTTGGTGGACATGCGAGATTCTCCCTTGGGCGAGGAATGTTCCGGGCGTGCGCGGCTGCTCCGATAGCTTCGCCGCTCGCACCGTCAAGAGTACGCAAGTCCAACCGCAGAAAAAATACGGCAATTCTGTTTACATCGTGCGTGATGTCATCATGGATGATGACAGTAGCGCGACATCCAGAACGACTGCGCGACGGCGAAGACTTGCAGGATGAGCTCGCCGCGATCGCCGAGATCGTTTCGCTCGAAGATGCGGCCCAGGTGCGTTCGCACGGTGGCGACACTCTTGCCGAGTTCGCACGCGATTTGTTTGTCGCAATGACCTTGAAGGATGAGCGCCACGATGCGAGCCTGTTGCGGTGAAAGGCCAAGTGCTTCGACGACGAGTGCCCAGATGTCGTCGTCGAGCTTGGGCGTGCGCGGCAGCAAAGCCGCATTCTGAAGGGGTTTTCGGCGTTTTCGAGCCATCGGCCACACCCTGAAACAAAGAGGGCGTCGAACCAAGGCCGCTCCAGAAACCCCCGCCAAGGGGCGTAGAGAACGTACCCCGGCCGACGCCCCGTCTCGGGGCGCGGCTCAAGGCACTGCTTCTCTACAAGGAAATTTGGCGGTTTTTCTGAAAGCAGCGTCTTGACGCACAACGCGTCAATTCAAATTGTCGCCGAACTCGCAACGCGAGACCGGCTCGTCAATTATACGCGAGTTGGACCAATGCACAGAGGCGTTTCTCACCAGCTTTTGCGATGGCTAATTCCCAACCAATTCGCTCAGATCGTGTGCGCGATTCGCAATGAGCGCTTCGATCAACCGAGTTCACGCGCGTACTTCAGTTTTCTTATTATTAACTTGCCGCCTCCTGGTTATGGGCTACACTTGGATCGGAGCATTCGTCCGCGCGGGCAATGGACGAGTCATTTGAGGGCCCCCAGTCGCTATTGATTCATTCTGATTATTAAGATGCGGTTCGGCAGTGCCAACGCTCGCTGTCCCCAATCCCTCTCAGCACGACTCCTTGCCCACGCCGAAGACGGTCTGTCGGTAATGACGCCCTTGGATAGGAGTACGTCATGCCGGTCACGGATTCCGCGCGCAGGCAATGCCTCAAGTGAAATGTCTTTCCCGAGAATAAGAATGAACCATCACAGGTTGACTTGAGTACGAGATGCGATAGCGCCTGCGATGCGGTAACAGATCATTGTTGAAAGCAACTAGCGCCACTGCCCGAGGCTAAGGCGGGCTAGTTGGCCAGCATTAGGAATTGTTGCATCGGATGCGAATTCGGGAACGGCGACGGCTAAGAAGAGTCGTCGCAATAACCAGAACTATGGTTGAGGGTTCGGGTACTGGTTGAAGCGTGAACAGAATGTCGCCGGAGCCGGTGGCGAGGAGGCCGGTGGAATCAAATCCGTCAACATAGATCGTGTAATTGAGAATGCTGACTTCACCTGCCGGGAGGATGCCGCTCTTGGAAATCGTGAAATTGCCGCTCGTGGGTCCTTTGAACGTGAAGTCACCAAGGCTCTGACTGAACCTTGATCCAAAACTTCCGTCATAGGCCACAAATGCATAACGAACATCCATATCCCACCCCGGCAGGTCGTAGGCGTAGGTGCCGGTGGCGGTCAGAAGCAGATCGACGGATGGCGTGAGGTAGATGTTGCCGGTCGAGGCAGAACGTGTTCCGCCGTTTCCGTCGAAAGCAACGTGCGACGCGGCGACCAGAAAGGAGGCGGTATCGGGAGTCCAGGAAAAATCGTAATAACTTGTCGCCTGCGATGGACTGCGGACGACTTGATGCGATGACTGAAACGGCGATGGACTTGGCCCAAAAAGCACGCTCCGGACACGATCGATGGAATCATCAACACGAATGTCAAGAACCCAATTGTCAATTGAAAAGGAGTTTGCATCAGCCTGTGTGCTGAGCAATCCGGGCAAGAGCAAGTATGGAATAACGCATCCCCAACAAAACATGGTGCCTCACGCTGCTCCAATAACCCTTAAGTCTATTGTGCATGGTCAATCAAAATCAAGTTTGGGAACGAAGAAAGGAAGAATAAATGTCCAGAATGCATTACAGGTTGGGAATCAGTGTCGTGTTGTTGGCCTTCTTCTCGGCTGCGGCAAACGCGGAAATATTGCGTGTTGACCAAGATTCCTCGGGTGGAGACGGTTCCACGTGGGGACTGGCGTTCAATAATCTTCAGTCGTGCCTCGCCGCCGCAGCAAACGGCGATGAAATATGGGTCGCTGATGGAACGTACTTGCCTGGAACATCGCCGACGAGTTCTTTTACCCTTATCTCATCGATTCCAGAACTATCGCTCTACGGTGGTTTTCAGGGGATAAGTCGCCTGGGCGGAGGCGAGACTGCGAAAGCCCAGCGCGACTTTCTGACCTACAAGTCGGTTTTGACCGGCGACATTCCGGATACTACCGACGATTGCGAAAACGTCATCCGGGATGAGACGAGCGATGACCTTATCATCCTAGACGGCTTCACTATTACGGGTGGCGTTGGAACCTCCGGAGCTGGCATGGTTATCATTAGCGGAAGCGGTCCGACCATCGTCAACTGCCGATTCATCGGCAATGGCCCGAGAAACTTCAGTTCGGATTCGTTCGGCGGCGCAATTCATTTTCAGGGAAACAGCGCCGCACAGGTCATTGACTGCGTCTTCGAGAACAACCGCGCCAGACAAGGCGGGGCCATCTGGCTGCCTTCGGTGTCAACATTCGCTCCGACAATTCAGCGATGTCGATTCGAAGGCAACGTCGCTTACTGGCGCGGAGGAGCAATCGAGAATCTCAACTATACAAGTTCTCCCGGCGTCCAGATTCGTGAGTGCAGGTTCATTGATAACATCGCCTATGCCGCCCCAGGCGAAGGAATCGATTCCTACAAGGGCGGCGGAGCGATCTCCAATGAGGGAGGCCTCGCCACGCTGACCAACTGCGTCTTCATTGGAAACGAGTCGGCTCAGAACGGCGGCGCAATCAACAACTTCAGCAATAGCAACTCGTTCGGCACGCTTACCCTCCGTAGCTGCACCTTAAGCGAAAACACCGCCGCATGGCAGGCTGGCGGAATCTGGATGCAGAACGGCACCATGACCTTGCGCAACATCGTCCTGTGGTCCAACCACGACAAAGACGGAACTGCGTCCAGCGCGACGCAGTTCAACGATAACAGCAACAGCCCTGACGTGAAGTATTCATGTATCCAGGACGATGCTCCCGGCGGATCAATCCCATACGGCAGCGGCTCGCCGAACTTCAACATTGACACCGACCCGGTGTTCATTAATCCATCTGTCGGCAACCTCAGGTTGGGCTCCGCAGGCTCAGGTTGTGTGAACTCCGGAAACAACAGCGACGTAAGCGGCGTCTCGACCGACATTGACGGCCGTATGCGAATCATGGACACGACGGTTGACCGGGGAGCGCACGAATCGGCCTTTACGCTCAGCGGCCCCACCGACTGCGATTCCAACAGCACGGCAGATGACGTGGAAATCGCCGCCGACCCATCGAAGGATTGCAACAACAACGGAATCTTGGACATTTGCGACGTAACTCCCATCGGCAGCGGCGCGGACTGCAACAGCAACGGCGTACCCGATGATTGCGACATCGCTTCCGGAACGAGCTTCGATTGCAATACGAACGGCGTCCCCGACGACTGCGAATTCGAGGACTGTAATCACGACTGCATCGACGACTCGGGGCAATCGCTCGACGATTGCGACGAAAACGAATCCGCCGACGTATGCGAGATCGCCCCGCCTTAAGCCGCTGGACGACCGACGAGGATTTTGAAGAAGGCATTTTCATCAACTCCAGCATGTTCGGTACGACGGGCGTGGAAACAGGTCTGCAAAAGAACCCGCCAAACGAAACATCATGTCTTCCGTACATTTGGGTTCCTGGTTCCGGACGCGGTACTGTCTTACTGATCCGAAGCGACGAAACGCCATCGACCGGAAACGAACAAGACGCCATTAAGGGGGAGTATCGCACCGGGCCGGTGTACCATAAATCGACGGATAACGGCAGCCTTCCCCAGTATCAAGAAATCCTCTCGGACTCACCGTAGATCTGGATGGTTCGGTTTGGATCACGAATTATGGAGATAGCGGATCGCCGTTTACGGGTAGCGAGGGCGGTTCCGTCACGAAGATCGGAATGGTAATCGGCGGTACGCGTGTCAACGCCAGTGGCGTATCCGATTCCAACGGCGGATATCTCCAGCCTCCATTCGATTACTGTACGTGTGAAGACAGGGACGGCGATGGACTCATTCGTACGTCGAGCGGTTTGACTGATATTCTTGATTGGGGAACTACAACGGCAAGGACGATCCAGGTGCCGGAGATGGCAAAGACGGCGTCGAGAATGCCGAGGACGAGTGCATCCTGAGATATACACGCCTCAAGACCCTTGAAAGCAAAGTAGCACTCGTGGATCGAAACAATGACGTATGGGTGGGTGGCCTGGATTCCACGAACTGGCACCAGAAGCTCGACGGATTCTCAGCCCAACCCCTTACGGGAAGCAACACGGAGTTCTATGAGAATCCTTATAATCGCGGAGCGTTCGATGGACCCATCGACTGCGCCGGTTTTCTTTGGCTCACGTCCGATGACGGCGAGTTGATCAAAGTGGATTCCACCAGTGTCACTTCAATCACCGAAATCTCCGGTCCGGGCAACCGAACTTCCGGCATCGCCATGGACACTCAGGGAGTCCGTGGGTCGGCAGCAATGGCGTGAACAAGGTCTTCAAGGTCGTCCTCCAAGCGGCACGACAACGGAGTATGGCCTTGGGTCCGGCAACACGGCGATGGGAAGTGTGACCGTGCGAACCGTGGATGATCAGGTATGGACCGCCAACAAGGGGTCTGACAACGTCTCGCGATTGACCAACGGCGGCAGTTACGTCAATGCCATTGATATGAGTCCGGGGTTTGAGGGCGAGTGCCACCCCGTCGCGCCCTTCCGTGGATTCTGTCGGCAAGGTCTGGGTGTTGTGCCGTAAGCAGCACGATGGCTCGATTCGCCGTATCGATCCAGATGCAGATAGCGGTTTGGGTGACACGGACCTTGTAATCCCCTTAAACGACGACGAAGCAAACAACGGATCGGCTTATCCAGGTGAACCGATCGACATTCTGGGTGGCATGACCAGTACGCAGACTCACTTGATTACCGGCACGGCGGTATGGACGGATGTCTATGACGGCGGCATCTTCGGCCAGGAATGGGCGAGAATCGCCTGGAACCATGAAGTCTGCGGACCGCGAGAAGATGAACTGCGAGTCTTCGTAAGGGCGGCCGACCGCGAGACCGATCTTGCCGCCATCCCATACGCCGAAGTGGCCGACAGCGGCGTTTCGCTTGTCAGCATTGTCGGACGGTTTGTGCAGGTTCGGGTGCAATTCAATGGCACATGCCCTTCTGAATCGACACCCATTACCCCCTTCCTGTGCGACCTCGCATTGATTCCTGCCGTGCCGTGCTGCAAGGGGGACGTGAACGGCGATACCGACATCGATGGAAAGGACATTCAGGGATTCGTCAACCTGCTCATGTCTCCCAGCTCTTGCCTTATTTCGATGTGCGCTGCTGACATCGTGGAAGACGCGGCAATCACGCTTGAAGACTTGCCCGCCTTCGTGACTCTCCTGCTTACCGGAGGAACCTGCGCGACGCCGAGATACGAACCGATCGATTGCAACGACAACGGAATCTCGGACGAAAATGATCTGTTCCTCGGAAACAGCTTAGACTGCAACGCTAACGGTATTCCCGATGAGTGCGAAATCGACGAGAACTCGACGGCGGAAGGCGGGCCGTGGTACTGCGAGTCCGACTGCGCGACGGACGTGAATGACAACGGAATTCCCGACGGGTGCGAAGATGATTGCAATAGGAACGGAATCCCCGACTCATGGGACATTTCCGAAGAAACCAGCGACGACGTGAATACCAACGGCGTGCCGGACGAATGTGAACCGGACTGCAACACCAATGGAATTCCGGATGCGTGGGATATCTCAGAGACGACGAGTGCTGACTGTAACACCAACGGCATCCCCGACGAGTGCGAGGATGACTGCAACACCAACGGTGTTCCGGATGATTGCGACGTTGACATCACCGATCCGGACGGAGACGAATGGGTTAGCCCGGACTGCAACGAGGATGGCTATCCCGACGAGTGCAATCTCGCCCTTGCCCCACCGTTCGGGAGCCTGGACTGCAATACCAACGGAATTCCCGACGAATGCGACATCGCCGATTGCGAAAGCGATCCGGCCTGCGGTGACTGCAATTCCAACGGTATTCCCGACGGCTGTGACATCGAGGCCGAAATCAGCGAGGACACCGACACCAACGGCATTCCCGATGAATGCGAAGAAGAGAGCCTCATGGGAGGCGGTGGCGGCGAGTCCATGATGTCGGAATCCGAGTGGTCGGAAGAAGAGGCCTGGGAGGCATTCTACGACTGGGCAATCGCCCAATGCTGGGGCTTGGATTGCGAAGCCGGAATGGACGAGCAGTTTACGGCGATGGTAGCTAAGTTACAGGAGCTAGGATTGCCCGCTCAGAAACCCTGATCGGACATTGCACTTTGTGAATTCTTGAACAAAGCGGGCTCGTCCAGCAACTGGACGGGCCCGCCTGCTTTTGTTGATATGGCAGCTCGTGCATTCTCACGCTGAAACTTAATAGTATGGAACTGCTCCATGGGCTGGATTCAGTCAGCGGAGATTGCTACACTACTCGTAGGTCCCATTGAGAGCCTCCTTTCTCTAACTCTCCGGCCCGAGAGTTTGGGACCCGAAGCCCGCTCACCGCGGGCTTTGTTTTTTAGTTGACCGGCCGCTGTCGCTTGGTCTCTACGCCACCCTCATAGCAACGCATTGATGGGCAGTCGCCGGAAAAGACAGCGCAACGGCAATCGCATTTTGCGCTCGCAGGAATCACCACGTTGCCTTGACGAGCGCTCGCATTACTTTTTCGAGGCCGCTGATAGAATGATCAAATGGGCAAGTTCAAGAACGATGAGAATGTGGACCGTCCGTCACTGCTAGACGTCTTCGAGAATTTCCTTGGAACAAATATTGAGACGGTGTCTCGTAGCGCGATTGCAAAACTCGCTTCGTCACAGCTTGACGATTTAGTGGATGCCATCGACTATTATTTGCGCAACGCCAATACCCAAGCATTTCCAGCCGACACAGTGATGCTAGACATGCTTACCAACCCAATAATTGCGGCACACGATCCGACAGTCCCCCAAACTACCCGTGCCGTGAAGCAAGTCGCCCTTGGACATCGAGAAGTCGTAATTCCAATGGGCGACGTCGGGGTCGATTACCGTTGTGCTCGCAACAGGCAAGAAGCGAACAGCTATCCCGCATCGCTATTGGAATGGTGCCGTAATAATCACGTTCTATTGCGGCATCATGTGTTTTCTGTCGTGGGATACGCGCCCTTATTCACCGTGACCGGCGATATGCAGGATGACTTATTAACTGAGGAACTTACTGAGCTTCTCCTTCAGCCGGAATACGCGGAAGCAATGAAATATGTCGTCTCGCCATCGGTATCCGCCAAAGAGAGACGCCAGTCCATTGGAAGCGCCGTAAGATGTGCATTCATGGATATCATCAATGCTAGCAACATCAATGGCAACCTAGCGTATATCGATCGCGCGGGCAGCGTTGTCTATGCTGCAATAGTAAACCTCGTGCGGGAATCTGTTCGGCCCAGTGAGAAGGTGGAGTCCGGAGCACGCTTACTAAAAACTCTCTACCTTCCGGCCATCGACGATGTTTCCGATCTCGAGTTTGTAGCGATCCGCATGCAATCTGACGAATTTGAGGAGTACAGGAGTGCGTTGGGGCGAGTCCTGGTTAAGACCGAGGTGGCAATCGAAGCGGGCAAAGATGCGAACGAGGCCTTTCGCGACAACTTAGATGAAATATACATCAGGGCTGATCAACTGCGGCGAGAGATTAAGGACCAAACAGTCAATAAACACATGCGGGCTGCGCTGCAGGGAGTGCAATTGAGCGCGGTGGTTTCTACCGCCGCTGCAATGTCGTCTGAATTGATACAGGGCGCAATACACCCGGCGTCGCTAATCGCTCGATTCTTGACCAGCTTGGGCCTCGCATCGCTCTTCTCGGTGGTTACGCACAAATCTCCTCTTGGACGCCAACGGATGTTGAGATTCTACGAAGTGCTTCTCAGCGCCAAGTCCTCGACCAAGCAAGAAAACGATTGATTAAGAGCTCCAGATATGTATGCTGAAAGGCAGGTAACGACGAATGACTGATACCGCCTATGAACGACAAATCAACCCGTGCCGAGGTAATTGAACGCGCAAGACTGTATTATGCACGGGCGCTACGCGATCCGACCCAGGGGCCGTCGTTAGTACCGAGAATTCGCTTGCTATTGGAAAGCATAGACGCCGGGGTCGGGCTACTGGAAATCAGCAAGTGTCCAATCGAGGAAACAGAAGCCGCCTTGCAGGCGCTTTCAATTGGGTGCTCCCCATGGGATCCCAGTGCGAAGCCGAATAATGACCTGCGAAAACGGTGAGAAGTTGTCAAGAAAACATGCAGATAGACAAGAGTGGCGATTTTACTGGAAATACTCAATGCTTCAGCGACTTCCTTATCGTAGGCCCAAGAAGATTACTGTTCCGCCATTCCAAATGGGTCTGCACCAAACACCGACGTACAGATGGCGTTGATACCCTCAACCCATTTTAATTCAAGCAGATACTGCGCTGGTATTCGTTTCTGATTCAACAGGAGAGCTAGAAATCATGCGTCATCTAGTCATGCCAGCCTGACTTGTCGTTACAGTAAATTTCCTAGAGGCCCCGAGCCTGCCACTGCCCTCTTCGTCCACATGGCGAACTTTGTTCTCGCGCGCCAACAGCTCCTGCTGTCATTTAATTGTTGCAATGCGCCCGGTGATTCCCACTTGGCGGGGTCGAAAACGCAGATTCGCGGCCCAGAGAACCTTTACTGGCGTCCGTGTGCATTCAGTTTCCCTTAACGGTCTTCATCGGATCAACATAATCAAGATGTCGTCCGAAACTTCGTTGTTCATTCGCTCGATTCGAGCGAACATCTGGCTTTGCTTCGCAAAGGCATCCTACGAGTAGATCGTGAAACCGTGAAAGTTGTAAGTCCAACAGTAACGTCACATCTCATGATAGATCGTTTTGCACGTCGGTGACGACTTCATCGAAGCGCTAAGGCGCCAGAGCGGCGTTGACAAACGATTGAACGTCCAGGCCATTCAACTGACCATCGTGGTTCAAGTCGGCTCCGGACACTGTCAGCGGATCGGAGACGGTGCCGATCAGAACACCGACCATTAACTCGGCGTCTACAGGATCGACGGCGCAGTCGGCGTTGAGATCGGCGACTGGGATAATGTTGACGGTGAAGGAGCCGGTGCCAATGGCCACTGTCGCTTCAGCGACTAGCGACTGCGCGGGCGGTGATTGGACGGAGGTCAACACGTTTGCCATCGCGTTGGCTAGGGAGAACGAATAGGCGCCACAAGCGGCAGGGGCGGTGAATGATCCGCTCGTGAGCAACACACTGCCGGACTGTCCAATCCCTCCGCTCACGGTAGTGTTTTCCGCGATGCCGGCGCCAGACGGCCGTGCAACCCCGAACGTATTTTGTGCACCGCCGATCTGCATCAGATTTTGGGCTCCTCCAGGTCCTCGTTGAACGCCCATGTAGCCGTCCACAGGGTTTACGCCGCCGGGGTTAGTGATTCCCGCCGGTCGCGCGAAGTTGTTCATTTCGGGCGGCACGGCAGTGGCCGGCGGGATGTCGATGGTCACGGGATTGGTAGACGCTTGGGTCAGGTCAGCGGTCAGCAAGGCCAGTCCCTCGTTGTCGCCCTGCGACACGGTGAATTCGATGGACCAATGGATGGTCTGCCCGACGACGATCGTGGCGCCGTTTTCGGGAGAGGCGAGGCTGAGCGTCACCGTTTGCGCCATTACCTGAGTTGGAGCGACGACCACTACGAGGACCGCTGCGACCAAGATGAGAGTTCGAATTGGTTTCATCACAAGGCTCCCGTTCAGTTGATTCCGCGTATTCATGATTCTCGTGCGCGCTTGAGCCCCGGCCACCTATTGCTGGAGGTTCAGCGGTTGTCGAACTTGTACGTTATTGTTCGGGAAGTAGTACCCCTGGTTCAGGTTCCGAAGCTGTTCGAGACAGAAGCGAACGTATTCGGCCGAATGGTGATACTTGAACCGAGATTCATAGGTCCACCACGAGAATGTTTCGTCGGGGACATTCGGGTCGGCATTGATTCGAAAGACGGTGTTGAAAAACGTGGAGTGGTATCCGATCGGACGTGGAATCTCCAAGTCCAGCGGAGCGGAATCACTGGAATCTCCGCCAAAGAACGAGACAATGGATGCGCCCCAGTCGCTCAAGAAGGGTGCGTGTTCTTCCAAATAATCGGTGATGTCGTCGGCCATGTCTTCGATGGCCTCCAGGACGTTATTGAGCTTGATCGCCCCATCCCACTTTTTCTTGGTGCGCACGTCCATGTTGTTGGGCGTCCGGTCGCGGTCTCCCATGACCGTGTAAGTGTAGCCGTTCAAGCCGAAGTGCTGGTACAGGCATGTCACGTCCTGGCATCCGAGGTAGCCGATCTGGTAGCCGGGGTCCAGTGGAGCCAAAAGCTCGGCATCAAATTTGCCGAGCCCAATCCAATAACTGTACGCGTCGGTTGAAAACGCCCCGAAGGTATACACTCTGTCTTGCGCGTCGCGCAGACCGTCTATCGCCAGCCTGAGCATGACCATCCGAGCGAGAGACCCGCCCATGTCATGTCCGGTGAGGTAGAGTCGTCGCGGTCCCTTGGGGCCGATGCGGTTTTGCTCAATAACGCTCTTGAGCCCGACGAAACCACCGAATCCACCATAATACAAGTGGTCGGTCATGTACCCCCAGCCCGGATGAGCAACGACGTATTCCGGGCCCTGCCGCAGATACCAGAGTGCCGGCTCAAACTGGTTATTGACGTGTACATTCTCCGGGCCATCCGTGCCGCGAATGGAGATAACGAGAGCATCGTCGTCTTTGGCCACGAAAAAAGAGGATTTGAATTGCAAAGTCGTCTCAAATGGGTGATCCCCGTCTGGCCCTGACTCACCTGCGATTCTCTTCAGCACGCGGCTGAGCTGACCGACGATGGTCACGTTCTGGGGGGAGCGGGTGAGACGATATTTCGCCAAGACCAGCTCCAGCCCGAATTCTTGGGCCAGCACCGATGCCAGGTCCCGGCTGCACTCGAACAACTCGGAATTCGGAGGCATGCAAGTGACCGTGTCCTGACAACCGGCAACGTACGTCTGGTCGGCGCAGTTCTGCGTGATCCCGGTAAAGCTGGGCCGTCTCATGACGGGAATGTCCCCGTTGTCATCGCCAAACTGCTCCGACAACGCCGCCAAGCGGGCCATGATGTACATGTTCTGCGGATAAATGTTGGATGGCGGAATAACGGCCAACGGGAAACTCGCGGCACCCGGTGCCAGGTTTCCGCCCGCGAACAACGCAGAGATCGAGTACGTGCCCTCGTCGTTCGGCGCAGTCCACGGAAGCTCGGCGCGGCCGTTCGCGATGGGGGCCGAGCCGATGAGCTGATCGCCTTTGTAGAAGTCAATGGCGCCCCCGACTCCCGCGCCGCTCAGCGTGGCGGCGTCGTACACGTCCGCGATGAGCTTGTTGGGCCTGGTTGCTTCGATCGGATTCGTCTCGGCCGTTGCCAGGACCAGCGAGGAGCCGGTAAAGACTGTCACGGAATACTCAATGTTGCTGAGCAGCGTCGTCTCACCGGCGTCGTAGTATTCCAGGCGAACAATGTGCGGCCCGCTCGAAAGGCCGGCGGGCAACCTGATCGATCCGGCGTTCCCGTTCAGGCGAGCCTTGCCGAGGATCGGCGCCTTCATCCCGGTACCATCCTTGAAGACAAGCACGCCGTCCGGAATGCCCAGCGTCATTGCCTCACGCTTGGGAGAATGCACAAACCCTGTCAGGCTCACGGGCTTGCTTGCGACCGGGAACGTCGGCTGGGCTTGCAGCGCGAGGTCCGTCTGAGGGCTGCCTTGCGGCGGGTGAATACCGGTGGCCTGATCGGTGGCGGCAATCGACGGAGGATTCGACGAGACTTCTATCAACAATGGCGCGGATGATGACGGAGCGTGGTTATCGTCGCCCTCGAAGCGGACATCCAGCACATAGGTTCCGGGGGAGACATTGTACGACCCAAAGCTGCATACGGAATCGAGCGCATCCACCATCGCCGAAGCGACCCATCCGCCGTTCAGATAGACGTTTGCAATGGTGCTTGGCTCTGATGTCGGCGTGGCGGTGCGCCGCTGAAGATCGGCGACATCCGACATGTCGATGTCCCAGTCGCGATCCAGATCGTTGGGAATGCAGAGCGGGCTGAACGCTGGATCCCCCTGGCGCGGTCCGGAGAGGCAGTTCAGGAGCGGTTCCACTGCCTCGGGAGGCGCAACGACGTTCCGTGCTCCCACGGCGACTTGGAAAGTGACGCCCGGCGCGACCGCGTTTACGTGTGCGGGAAGCAGCTCGTGCTGATTGACCAGCGCGATCACATCGATTTCGTTTCCATAGGGCGTCGGACCCACCGCCGGAGTGGGCACGACTGTCATGCGCGTGTCGGTCATGCTTCTCATGTGAGCGGCATCGCCTGCGTAGGTCGCATCGAATACATATGAACCGGCGGACAACGACCCGACGTCGAATTCCGCGCAGCCCGAGCCTTCGAGAGGAAGGGTCTGATCGTACTCGGCCTGCTCACATTCGAGCCGAATGTCACCACTGGGGGGCGACCCGCTCAGGCCCGGCAATCGCGACACGCAAACTCGCAGGGTCTGCGGATTGCCCTCCCGCATGATGAGATTCGGCGGGCTCATGGTAAGCTTGACCGGGTTGGGAGGCGGGACGACGTTCAAGGTGAACGGATCCTGGACGATCTCACCCTCGGGGCCGATGTAGTCAACATCGAGGTCGTAAGTCCCCAGCGGGAGGGTCGAGGAGACGAGCGTGGCGCTGTAGTCCTCGCCGACGTTGTATTTCAATGCCTGCCTGAAGACATCCAACTGATTCGGACTTCGGAAATAATTCACCGGGCCCAAGAGGGCGTCCAGATCATGATTCGGTGCGTGCCATGTCGTGCGGATGATGACCGGCTCGCCGAACACAGCGGTATTCGAAGGCGAGACGGTGGTCGTGCCGACCCACTGTGCGGCTTCGCAGGGCGTGTCCGGCGCGGGATCGACCTGAAGCGTGTGGGATGTGCTTCCGATGAACACGATAGGGTTCGTGTTCACATCAGTTTCACAACCGACATAAACACCGCGAATTGATAGCGTCCCCGGCGTGTACTCCGCCAGCGTCGTGGCGTACTCGGAGAAGTAGTTGAGGTTCGATTGATTTGTCACATAGACAGGCGTCGTAGCGACGCGCTCGTTGTTCACGTACCACCAGACTTCGCCGGAAAGGACCGTCGGGGCGGCCGGGGAGAACTGGGCCCAGAAATGAACCTCCTGTCCGATTCCAGACGGCGATGGGCAAGTCGTGAAGACGTTCATCGACAGACAGCCGGGAAGTCCCGAGCAGTTCGGGGCGGAGGTGGTCGTGCACAGGTGGCTCATGCCGTGACAAACGGTATCGCAGATGTCTTCGACGCCGTTTTCGTTACAGTCCGTTCCACCGATCTCCACAGTCCATACCGGGCTATAAAAAAGCGTGCCGTTGGATGCGCCGCTGGCCGGGGCGCTGTCCGTCGCTGTGTTGCCGCTCCCATCTTCGAATCGCCAGTATCCGACAAGGCCGGATTCGCTCCCGACCATCTCAGTAAACATGCTCTGCTGAACCTGCACCTGGGTCAGGGCGATGTTCCAGAGCTTGACTTCGTCGATGTTCCCATTGAACGATTTGGCGCCGCCGACCTGATCACTGCCGGGCCAACCCTGCCACTTTCCGCGTCCGATGAAGTTCTGCGTCTCATCCAGATGATCGATCACGCCGCCAAGCGTGCCGACCAGCGCGCCATCCAGATAAAGAGACTGGGTATTGACCGCGCCGGCCAGCGCGAAATGATGCCAACGGTCATCGTCAACCGGAAGCGGCGTGGTGATGGGATCACCCTGACCATTCCACCACTTGGCGCGAAGCCTGCCGTCCTCGCCCACATATATCACCGGCGTGTAATGCGTAACGCCGCTGGGATTATCATCGCTCGTGATGTCGCCGTTGTTCATGCCGATGATGATGCCGTATTCGCGGGTGAGTTGGTTGTTGCGCCCGCAGCGAAACCAACCTTCGACGGTCAACGTCGTGCCGGTGTTCTTGAACAGGTTGTCCAGCAATTTCACCGAAGGCCGAGTCGCGCCGAATACGCTCGGATCGAAGTACAGTGAGTAGCCATTGGAATAGGGGATCACTTCGGCGCTGTTGGGCGCGGCGTTGCAGTTGCAGTCCGGCCCCTGTTCGACGGTTAGCGTCACATCGTCGATCCAGTGCTGATTGTTGGATCCACCCGTCCGTGCTCCGAAGGCGAGATATCCGGTCGGGGCAATAAACGCATTGGCGGTTTGAACGGTGTCGAATCTCATCTCCGCAGCGGTGATGTACGGCGTGCCATCGATCAACACGGTCACGCGGCCGAATCTGTAAATGACCTGGGCCGTGTGCCATGCATTGTTGTCGATCGTCGGGATGGTCGAGTTTACGGCGTTACTTCCATCGGTGTACTTGGCATAGGTCGTTCCGGAAAAGACCGCGAGGAAGTTACCATTGGGTTCTCCCATGTTCTGAAACGTATCGAACGCGACGGCGAGCGAATAGTTCCCCGAGCCGTGCTCGCCGAAATTAGCGATCGTCGAGTAGTAGCAATTGGGAAGCATGGCCATGCTGAATCCGTCCGCGCCGTTGCCGCCTCCAACCTTGTACTTGAACGTCGCTGTCCAGTTCCGTTGCATGGAAACGAGATCAGTGAATACTACCGAGCCCATCAGGTTGTTGATGTTGTTGGTCAGCCGAATCGCACCGGTGGCCGAATCCCGGATTGCGCTGCCGTTAAGAACGTACGATGAACTGCCCGTCTCCGCGTTGAAGTCCTGTGCGATTCCGCCGATGAAGGTGTCGCAGTTGTCCTGGATGCCGTTGTTGTCGCAATCGGTGGCCTGTGCCGGGTTGCTGGTAAGAAGACACGCGGCCATCCATAACCACGCGCAACAGAGCACCTGTGGCGGCAGATCGAACCGGTTGACCCGCGCTGCTATTCTCTCATGGGTAAGTTTGTTCATCGCAATGATCCTCTTGCTGATCGACATTCGAGGATGGCCGAAGGCGGAGGCCGACCAACGATCCCCGCTTACAGGCGGAAATGGTAAAAAAAAGGCGCAAAGAAACTACGCACCCTCCGCTGCCATGCCTGTTTCCGATTGCGTTTTTGCGGTAATATGAAGCGCCACGGTGCTTTAGCGGTTCAATTCAATGAATTCTCAGGACGACCGAGAACAAAGCCTGACCGCCATCCTGGCCCGCGTGGACGAGGGAGATCAGCGGGCTGTTCAGGACATCCTGCCGATCGTGTACGACGAGCTTCGGTCCATGGCAACGGCGATGTTTTCCAATGAACGGACCGAGCACACTCTCCAGCCGACAGCCCTGGTCCACGAGGCGTATCTTCGTCTGGCAAGCCGACTCAACGAGCGTTTTCGCGACCGCAGGCAGTTCTTCGCGCTGGCCGCGAAAGTGATGCGACAGGTCTTGACCGACCATGCCCGGGCGGCGCGTGCGGAGAAACGTGGCCGGGACTGGACGCGCGTAACGTTGAATCCCGTTGTGACACCGCTCTCAACCTGTGACGTGGATATCGAGGCGCTCGACGCGGCGATGAGGAAGCTCGCGGCGCTCAACGCGCGGCATGCGCAGATTGTCGAATACCGCTTCCTGTCCGGGTTTACCGTTGAAGAAGTGGCCGACTTGATTAACGTCTCGACCCGAACCGTCGAACTCGACTGGCGCGCGGCCCGCGCCTGGTTGCGATTGGAATTGGGCGAATCGAATTCGTGATGGATGTCGAACGATACAACCGCGTCGTCGGAATATTTCAGCAGGCCGTTGAAATGTTCGAGCCCAACCGCACCGCGTATGTCACCGAGGCATGCGGAGATGACGCCGAACTACGCCGAAACGTGGAATCGATGCTGGCCTCCGATGCCTTGGATCACGGCGCCCTGAGTGACGCGCAACTGGGAGTCGGGCGGGAGTTACTTGCCCGCAGTGTCTCGCGTGCCGCGGGCCATCCATCCGAATCCGGCGAGGTCCTCCCGGAACGGTTGGGCCGATACGAGATTGTTCGCATCATCGGCCGGGGCGGCATGGGCTGCGTTTACGAGGCGATTCAGGACCAGCCGCATCGTACCGTGGCACTGAAAGTGATCCGGCCCGAACTGCTGGGGTTCGGTTCGGCGGAATTGCTCCGTCGGTTCGAACTCGAAGCTGAAGCACTGGGTCGGCTTGCGCACCCCGGCATCGCCCAAGTCTTTGAGGCAGGGACAGCGCCGGTTCATGGCGGAATGCTGCCGTTCGTGGCTATGGAGTTGGTCCGAGGCAATGCGATCACCCACCATGCGGCGGACAAGCGACTTTCGACGAAAGATCGGCTGCGGCTTTTTGTCATCGTCTGCGACGCCGTTCAACATGCCCACGAGCAGGGCGTCATCCACCGCGATTTGAAGCCGGGCAACATCTTCGTCAACGATCGCGGTGAGCCGAAGATCCTCGATTTCGGCGTGGCGCGACTGACGGATTCCGATCTTCGCACGACGACGCTGCACACGAACACCGGACAAATGATTGGCACCGTCGCTTACATGAGCCCGGAACAGGTTACGGGTGACCCGCGTGCCATCGACGCGCGCTGCGATGTATACGCGCTCGGCGTCGTGCTCTACGAACTGCTCGCCGGCCGTTTGCCTCACGATCTCAAGGCGCAACCCATTGTCGAGGCGGCAAGAATCATCCGGGAGGACGATCCGTCGCGGCTCAGTCGTATCGATCGACAATTCCGCGGCGATGTTGAAACCATTGTCGCTCGTGCGATGGAAAAGGAGCCGGCGCGCCGGTATGCGGCGGCCGCGGAAATGGCCGCGGACATTCGCCGGTTCCTGAATGACGAACCGATTATCGCGCGGCCGGCACGCACTTTGTATCAGCTTCGCAAATTCGCCCGGCGAAATCGAGCATTGGTGGGCGGCGTCGCGGCTAGTTTCGTGCTGTTGATCGGAGGCATGGTCTCGACGTTCATGATGTATCGCAGTGCCGAGGCCCAGCGCCGTGTCGCAGCCGAAACTGTTCGGTTCTTGAATGAAGACATGCTCGGCAGCGTCGATCCGGCCAACGCGCGCGGAAGGGAACTGACCATCCGGCAGACACTGGACAATGCATCTCAGCGAATCGAGGGGCGTTTTCGGAATGATCCGCTCGTCGAGGCAAGCATTCGACTCACACTCGGAAAAGTCTACTCCGACTTGGCGGTCCACGAACCTGCGCGCCGACATATCGAACGCGCGGCAGCCCTGCGGACCAAATTCCTCGGACCGTCGAACCTCGACACGCTAGCCGCGCAGCGCGACCTAGCGCGTGAACTCGGGCGATCCGGCAATTCGGCTGAAGCCGAATCACTGCACCGCCAATCACTGCGACTGGCCGAGCAAACCCACGGCGACCACTCGCCTATTGCCCTGCGCGAGCTGAACGATCTTGCCGATCTCCTGCGCGAAACCGGCCGCCCCACCGAGGCGCTTCCGCTGTTGGAGCGCCTTGTTCGCCTCCAAGAGGAACTGCTCGGGCCGGAACATGAAGAGACCCTAACCTGCTGCAACAACTTGGCCGTGGTCTATGAAAATCAAGGGCGCTACGATGACGCGGAGAAACTTCAGCGCCGTGTCTGCGAAACGCGCCTTCGAAGGCTGGGCGAGGATCATCCCAACACGATTTCGTCCATGAACAATCTGGGATATCTGCTCTTGAGTCTGAACAAGTATGATGAAGCTGAGAAGTGGCTCAAACGCGCTGTCGGCCTGTCCGAACAGGTCCTCGGCCTGCGGCACGATTCGACGCTGCTCTATACCCTGAATCTGTCGCTCTTGTATAACAAGCTGCAGCGCTGGCAGGACGCGTCCGACGTGCAGAAGAAGTTGTGGGATTCCATTGGAGAATACGCCGGGCTGAACCACTCACAATTCATCGTCATTGCCGGCAACTACGGCTGGACGCTCACCATGCTTGATCGTTTTGACGAGGCACAATCCCTGTTGAAGTCCGCCTACGATCGGGCAAAGGAGTTATATACTGCGGACAACTGGAAAACGGCATTCTGGGAGGCCCGCTATGGCGAGTGCCTTCGCAAAAACGGCCGCGTCAATGAAGCAGATCCATTACTAACAAATGCTCTTCGGACTCTAAGAAAAAATTTCGGTCCCGATGATGGGCGGGTCAAGACTGTAAGCGATTTTCGGGCCTCTCTTAATCCGACTCAGAATCCCGGCCCCACCTCTCAGCCGTGACCAAAGTTAATGAGCATTGCTTGGTTCCTAACACGGAATGCCAGCTGTAACCATTTGCAAAGATAAGACTTTCCAATAGTAAGGCGCACTACGTCCCACGAATGTTCACATTCTGCTCCGCTATCAGAGTTCATCATCCACTTAGCTGGGAAATTAGCATCCGCACAAGTTAATGATTCGAGCGAGATCGCGCCCCCATCATCAATCCTGCCCAGTCAAATCGAAACGGCGCAATCACTCCTGCATCGCGACCACATAGCAATAGAATTGCGAATTATCTAGCCGATGAAATTCAGATTTGCTGAATGTTTCCTCGCGAGCGCGGATCGACTATCGACAGAATATCCGTCGCTGAGGACGCATTGTTCAGCGCTTCACGATTCGTCGGTTCACGGCAGACGGTCGCGAGTTGCGAAAGCAGGGCCAGCTGTGCTTCGGGCTGCTCGGATGGTGTCACAAGCAGGAACACCAAGCGTACCAGCACATCAGATGTTGTGCTGAACATCACGCCATAAGGGGAGCGCCCGAAAACGACGATGGGCGATTGCAGTCCGTAAACCCGCGCGTGTGGAATCGCCACTCCATTTCCGAGATCAGTGGATACTTCCTTCTCTCGTTCAAGCACTGAACGGCTTATTCCATCTTTCATAGTACCGAATGGCAAGCGCTCTAGCGGTATTTTCTCGACCAATTCGGCGACCACTTGATCGCGGGACATGGCGGCAAGGTTGAGCACTATCGCGCCACGAGCAATCGCATCGGCGACTGAGACGGGAGACTCATGGGGATATTCGTCTTCTATCTGACCGACTACCTGTTCGAGTATATTCTCTTGTGTAATGAGACCGAGTGGCCGTCCCTCGTCTTCCACCAAATAAACTGAGTCGCCCTCGTTCTGCATGCGCGTCAGGACGGCTTCAACATTTTCGTCCGGATGGATTGCTTTCAGGGGGCGCACCAACGGTGACCAGTCCGCATCTGCCGCATGAGCCACCAAGTCCTTGGTCAGCAGATACCCGACAACTTGTCCCGTTCGCAGTTCAACGACCGGCCACCGCGAGAATCGTTCCTGAGAAACCTGCGAAAGCACGGTGTTCCGATCCGCGGATTGAGGCAGCCAACGGGTTCGCGCCCACGGCACCATAACGCTCCTCACCCGCTGAGTGCGTATGTTGGAGATATTCTCCATGATGAGTCGGAGCCGCAAATCATTTATCTTCTTGTCCGCCGCTTTACGATGAAGCCCCGTGTCTGCGAGAACCAGTCGCGCCAAGGCAACCGCCGCTTCCGCCTCTTCAAAAACAGCGGCGTTCGCTCCTGCTTGCTCCAGATACTCTCTTTCACGTAAGTATCTGGCGCGGACCAGAATTCTCGCACTCGGATTTAGACTTCGCGCTGCTGCTACGACGGCCGCGCGTTCGGATGAATGCGGCAGTGTCAAGATCACGTACGTGGCGTGTCTCGCGCCAGCTTGTTCGAGGATACTCTCGTGCGAAGCGTCACCGAAGATCGCCATCTGTTCCTCAGCATTCAAGGACGATACGGTGTCCATGTTCAGGTCGATTACGACGGTAGAAAGTCCTGCTTCCCGCAGGAGCCGATGAACCGACCGGCCGACCGGTCCGTAACCGATGACAATCGCCAATCGAGCACTCGCCTGAGTCGGCTGCGCCACCAAGTTGGCGGCGGCCAAGTTCATCGCAATGGCTCGCCTTTCAGCGCGGCCGTTCAAAAGTCGCCAGATCAGGGGTCGAGCCTTCAGCCATAATTCAAACCTGGGCAGCGATCGAAAAAGAATGGGATTCAGGGTGATCGAGATTATCGCTGATGCGACAAGGACATTGTGCCCGGCCTCTGGCATCAGTCCATGCCGACTCGAAAGATCGGAAAGGATGAAGGAAAACTCTCCGATTTGCGCAAGGCCGACTGCTACCGTCAACGCCGTGCGCGCCGAATGCCCGAGAATCGCTACGATGGTGAGTGCGGCCAGCGGCTTCACTAGGAGAACAATTCCGAGCGCAGCGCATACCATCAATGGTTGCTGCAAGATAAACGCCGGATTAAAGAGCATTCCTACCGAGACGAAGAACAACACCGCGAAAGCATCCCTCATGGGCAAGGCATCCGCCGCAGCCTGGTGACTTACTGGCGATTGCGCCACGACCATGCCAGCGAGAAACGCCCCCAACGCCATCGACGCGCCGAAGAAGAAATAGGATCCGGCGGCAACGGCAATGGAAAAAACGAGCACTGTCAACGTGAATAGTTCGCGCGATCGGAGTCTCGCCACTCGGACCAGGACCCAAGGCACGAGTCGCGACCCTCCCAGCAATACGATACCTACCAACGCCAATAGCTTTATCAGCGCGAGTCCGAGAGTCTGCCAAAGCGGCGGTTCGCTGACTGTACTCAAAGTCGGCCCGGCCCAATTCCCGTTGCCGAGGACTGGAATAAGTACTAACAGTATGACCGTGAGGATATCTTCGACGATTAACCAGCCAACGGCGACGTGCCCCTCCGGCGAATTAAGCGAGTCTGCATCTATGAGTACCCGCATCAGGACGACAGTGCTTGCGACCGCCATCGCCATGCCGATGACGGCGCCGGTCGTAAATGAAAAACCAAATGCTGAAAATACAGCAATGGCGAACACGGTTGCGATAAGGCTCTGTCCGATCGCGCCGGGAATGGCTACTGCCTTGACCGCAAGCAGGTCTTTCAAATGGAAGTGCAGGCCCACGCCGAACATGAGGAGAATAACTCCGACCTCAGCCAGTTGCTGCGCAATGTGTATGTCACCCACGAAGCCGGGAGTGTGTGGCCCTATGAGAACGCCTGCAAGGAGGTATCCCACGATCGGAGATAGCCGAAGCCGCTGCGTTATCAGCCCGAGGAGCCAAGCGCAAGTGAACGCAGCAGCCACCGTGGCGATGAGTGAAAGATCGTGCATGCTTGCAATCCTGGCACTTACCGGCGAACCGATCAATAACCGATTCGCCTAGACCAACACGCCCGGAGGATATTCAAGGCGAATGGCCACGTCAGGCTCGATGCCGACCAGTAGGCTCAAACGTTGCCACCATCGCAGCGACCGACGCCATTGATCGACTGCCGACTGAACTCGCGCCGCCCCTGGATGAGACGACGCACGGATTTCGCGAAGGATGTCGATGCACCCCGCGACATTCTGTAGAAGCAGAAGGTCAGTCGCATAGTTGATCAGGTGCGCGACCGGCGCATCCGGCTTTAGGCAAACGCCTTGGCTGATACACAAGCTTCGATATACTTCAAGGGCCTTATCGAGTTCACCGAGACGCATCAGGCATACGCCATATGCATTACGTATCTCGTCATTCTTTGCTCCGAATCTTGCAATAACGTCGAGGGCATCAGCTGGTTTGTCTTGGTCCAGCAAGTCACTGATTAGGGCGATCGCCCGCTCCTGGGTTTCTGGGCTTGATTTTCTCATCGCAAAATAATCTCTCAATGTGCGCGTCGTAGAAATTCACGACGAACGCGCGTGGCCTGATCCGCAATCACGATTTTCTGAATAAACGGGAACCGATAGATGTGTTAGCGAATCAAATCAGCCAACGGCAGAGTTTATCACAACGATCGAGAGTGATATTGAAGGCGGACAGATGATCCGCGCAGATATGTGCCTGCCAATGCAACTGCACAGTGTGGTGCGATGATGCCAGTGAAGCGAACGGTTGAAAACAGTCCTGGTTACGTGAGTCACCGTAGAAACTTGACTTCGAGGGCGTGAATGCGAGCAGGTCTTTGTGGCTGGTGCACGTGGCCTGTGAACGATCGCTCGCCTCTGTTCCGCCGGCATCCGAAGGTGGGAACTGGGGGCTCGCCATGAGAATAAGCGACAAGGTGACTACAACAGCTCGTGCTCCGACACTTCGACATATTGGCAAAAAATCGAACATACTGGCCTGATTCTAGCCGGGTCATTTACCAAGGCAACCAGTTGTCGTCGCAAGACCGCCTGAGTGATTATTTCAAGCGAGATGCGGCATATGGGAGTCTCAGCCCTACATGGCGTTTCAGATCGGCGATCAGATCGCACGAAAAAACAAGGACAACTGGTCGTAGTCGTGGCTGGGCAGGAGTGTAGGCTGCCGACACCAGATGAGGTTGGTTGTCGCCTCCCGAAGCGCTTCGGCCATCACGAAGAACAGTCTATAGCCAATAGCACCCCGCGAGCATGCACCCGACGTGTTGCCGGTCCGGCTATAGTCCCTAACGGTTCAAATCCGGGAGAATGCGACTGCATCTGTCATCGACGATGTCGGGCTGCGATCAACAACACAACCGGGAACAGCAGGGCAATACAGGTGGGCTCTGGGACTACAGTGATGGAGAGTTCCGGGCGGTTGGCCACGGTGCCAAAGTTGCGAGAATTAAACAAGTAGCTGACCGATGAATCCTCCGCAAACAACCGCATGCTCAGCAAGCCGCCGGTCCAGATGTCGTTTGTGAAACCGAGCGGTAGGTTCAGCGTGTAGATCGTTGAACCGCTGATTCCGCCGCCGAAGGTGAATGACCCCAACGGTGCGTCGTTCGCGCTCAGGAACGAGGGAAGTGTATTGAACGTGACCCCGGTCGTCGTCGGAACCATGGGTGTGCCGGTCCCTTCAACCCAGGCATCGCTTTCCATCCAGCTAACGCTGAATTGCCCGGCATCTGCATTGTTGAAGATGGCGTTGTTAGGGGTTGTGGCCGTAAGCCGCAGGCTCGCCGATTGAACCGACCATTGGCCCACGCCAAATGTCGCGTCGAATGCGGTCGTGGCAGCAGCGGTGTCAAAGCGAATCAAACTGGCAAACGAGCCCTTGGGCAAACCATCTGCTGACAACGCCAGCGCGCCACCTGCGCCATAGTTGTTGACCGGGTTGGCCGACGAGACAAACGAATCGGCAACCGGTGTGGAGCTTACTGTCAAGGGCGGCGCGGCAAACGCTGGCGCAATCGTGAGTGATGCAAACACGGAAATCGTCAACGCTCTGATTTTGAAATTCATTACTTCCTCCCATTTGGTTTCGACGGCGCTGGGCCGCCTGCACTATTCGCTAGGTCCGGACCAAGTGCTGTTAGGAACGACCCAACGCACGTCACCATGAAACTGGTCGCCGACACCACACCCTGCGTATTGAGCGGCGAACCGCGCGACATGCCCGTCCAGAAACGCGATGTTGATCTGAGCATCATGCCGGGCGACCGGGGAATATGCCTGCCTAGAGGCCAGTACCGAGCAATAGGCTCCTGGCCCCTCGGTCACGAAGACTTGTCTGTCGGTCGGAGCCACCTTGTCGATCCTGTCAGGCAACGGATTCTGCCATGTCGAAAGGTACATATTCATCGCATAGGCAAAATAGTGTTCAGTGGCAGCTGGAGTCGCTCTCGGACACATCCACAAACTGCGATCGCCGGGTTTCGGCAGTTGTCCGTCGCTTGCCAATGCCGAATAGGGCTTAAGACCCAGCAACGGCGGGAGCGCGTTGAACCAATCTGCCGGCCGAACAATGTTGGTGGTGGGCTGTGCGCCTTGTCCGCGCCGCGGGAGGCTCCCGTCATTGTCCTGGGCATACATGATGACGGATTGCGCCCATTGACGGAGATTCGTCTGACAGCGAAGGGACATCGAACCATGTCGGGCGCTACTTAGGGCTGGCATGAGAATGCCGAGGAGGATGGCGACGATGGCGAAGACGACCAACAATTCGATGACGGTGAAGCCGTGCCGCGCGGTTGCGGTATCCCTGGACTCCTGACATCTCGAAGCGAAACGCGACCGTTGAGACGTGATAGCCGGCATCAGTGCAATCTTCGCCTCCAAACGAGGCGTCTCCGGGCGAATCAGGGTGTCGCCGTCGCGACCGTGAGGCTCGTCGTTTGGCGGACCCATCGAGCATGCTTCTTCTCGTCGGACACAACCATGCGGAACGGACCATCCCGTTCGGACAGTGGCTTGCCATCACAACGGTCTGCCACAATCACAATTCGCTCGCTGAACTCGGTGTCCAATTCTGGAAGCGCAAACACGACACGGTATCCGTCGGCGGCCTGAGCAATCAGGTAGTCGGCCATGCGCGGACCGCGAAAGTGCTGGCCGAAGGTGAAGCCGGCCTTCTTCAGGAGGTCGCCCACCATGACTCCTTCGAAGGAGGACATCTCGCCATCATGGTCTTTGACCTTAACCACACGTCGCGGCATTGCGGCCAACTCATCGCGGTCGATCTTGATCTCCCGCAAGCCCACTCCTTGCACGACAAGGACATCATTCGCCGGCTGGGTCGCGGCCTTCTGATTTTCAGCGGTTGATTGAGCCAGTGATGAAAGCGCGAGGAGCGCCATGGAGCCCAGCATCACAAAGATGTAACGGAATCGGATGCCCTTCATGGGTGGTTTCCTCTGCCATATGAGCCGCAGAATGCGACCTGGGTCGTAAGTACGTTATGGCGACAACAGAGCTTCCGCAAAACCTGCAATGTCCGCCCCATCGACCGACCCGTCATCGTTGAAATCCGCCTGAGTGGGTTCGCATCCCAGGTGAAGACTGGAATACAGAACCGGGTCCATCAGGCACTGAACAAAGGGTTCCAAGTCCTGGATGTCCACTATCGTGTCGCAATTCAGGTCGCCCAGGATGAACCTTGCCGCGGTAATCAGAAGTTTCGGCCGTTGGGCAGAATCGCCGAAATTTCGCGAACGCAATGTAAACCCCAGGTCAGCGCTTTGCGGCACGAAGTGAAGGCTGACCATGCCGCCGGCGGCGATGTCGGTTACGAAATTCGTGTCGAGAGCCAATTCGTATACATGAACGCCAGTCACGCCTGAAGTAAGAAAGCTACCTAGCGGGCCTTCGGTTGCCGTCACAAGTAGTGATTGAAGGAATTGCCACGACATCTCGTCGCCGCCATTCTGGGTGGGGGCGTTCGGTGAACCCGTGCCCTCGGTCCAGGTGTCTTCCGAGAACCAAAGAACCTGAAAGTTCCCGATCCCACGCGGAAAAAGCGGATTATCCGGCACGACGACATGAGCTAACTGGAGCTCGACATTTGTAATCACCCATTGCTGTGTGCCGAATGAGAGATCGAACAACGCGACCGCTGACGTCAGGTCGAAGACAACGACCGAATCAAATCGACCTCGTGGCTGCTCGACTTCGTTGACGCTGTCCTGGCCCGCAACACAAAGCAGCCCACCCCCACCGAAGTTGGACGGCGCATCCTGTTCGCGAACAAAGGCATCGCGGATCGCCGTCACCGCGATTGTCTCATCAGCCATGGCCTGCGAGGCCATGCTCAAAAGGGCGCACCCAAGCAACAGATTTCGCGCGAAGGCTGCAGAGATGACCATATGCGGGGCATAATATCACGAAGGGAATAACGCCTCAATCTGCGGCGAATCGGCGATGACCGGCTCGCGGTATGGACCGTACTGACATAACGCCGCATGCTCGAAGAGGAGGCCATGCCGGCTGCTGCTTTGAGCCTACTTACTTCATCAAGTCAGTTAATTAATTTCGGACACGCGACATCCCACAGAAGGCGTTCCAATATGGGTGATAATCGCCATTTTCGCATCATGGAATGCGACGCCTTTGACTTGAATTCTGGTCTGCTGATTAGATAGAATGCACATCACAATGCTCGTGCCGGTCTCGGAAATCGAGTACCGGACCTTCCGAGCCAATTCTTGGAGTGGGAAAAAATGAGTAAGCTGGCAAATATTCGATTCATTGCGTCCGTCTTTACAGTGTTGCTGACATTGGCCATCACGACACCGCTCTCGGCGCGGCCCTCTTATGGGCAGTCGTGTATCACCTGTCACAGCAGTAATGGCTTCGGGCACACTGTCACAGATGCCATGCTGGATGTCGTAGGAACGAATTCGTCAATTATCCCGGTGGGACAATTTGGCGACCCTGATCGCGGCGAGGGCCCGCTTGATTCCTATTCAGCAACGCCGGGCGGGACCTTTGAGCTTGTCATTCAATTGAGCGATCCCAATCCATTGTTTAATCCAAGTCGCTGGGCTGTGGGGTTCAAGAATGTGGGACATACGGACCCCGACTATCAGGCCGGTAATGCTGACCCGATGACTTGGCGTGATGCGCAATTGCTACTGGCTGCTGCACAGGAGTACGGTGAGGAGTTTCCGAACGATCCCGCACCGGTACCGCTCGATGAATCTGAGTGGACGCTCTACACGGATTATTTTCTTAACGATGGCGCACAGTATTATGCGAGTACCGGAGATGGTGGTCACGACTGGACCGGTCCGACGACACTGAACCTGACCGTCACAGTTCCCAGCGTTGTTTTACCCGGATGGTACGATCTCGAAGTTTCGGTAGAAGGCTGGGATTATGACCACATGACGGGGTCATATGCCTTTTACGACGAAGAGCACTTCTATCTGAATGTCGTGCCTGAACCATCATTGCTGATGCCAATGCTAGCTGTCGCTTTCGCCATGATCTCACAGCGCGCAAAGCGGCTCGATAGGCGAAACAGGGCACGGGCGATTCAGGTTTGATCGCTCGGTGCGTCCTCCCTCCGGGCGGTGAAGATAAAACAATGGGTTGGATGCCCGTTGCTCAGTGGCTCGAAGCCACTCGCTACCATCGTTGGCCTTCCGGGCCATCGACGTGTTGAACGGCGCTACGGCGGTCATCGCAGGAGAGGATGTACGCCCAAGCGACCACGGGCGGAATAATTCGGCGAACGACTTAGCATGTCGAGGGAATAATGTACGGCTACTTTGGACCGCGCCGGGGCCATCGCTGAGCGGCTTGCCCTTGACGCGACGAGCGACATGGTTGCTCACCGAACTTAGGGATGGCCGGAACGCAACCTGTGCACTACGCGAGTCAGGTCATTTTCACGATCAAGTCACGTCTCTCGGGGTCAAGAACGCGGATTCCGGCCAGAAATAGTTCTACTGGCGTCCCAGTGTCTCCAGTTGAATTGAATTGTGCAACCAATCTGCACCGTTCCAACCAACTGTAATCCCACAAATACTTAGCCCCCGGTCAATGACCGGGGGTACCTCTTCGCCGTAGCGCCCTTGAAGAGCTTTCGACGACTGTGCATCCGCTGGGAGAATCCGACTCAATTGGGCACTGGGTTTCTTCACTTAAATGGGGAGGAAAAGGGGACATTCTACTTTTCTCTTCAGAATGCTTCTTGGCTACGAAAAGTAGAATGTCCCCTTTTTACCTTAGTGAACTGAATTGTCTATCGTGAAGTTGCCCTCCTTCCCCCAGGCCCCAACAAAGTGCTCAGGACGACGCATGCCAACAAAAGTCCAAACGATGACGGTTCCGGTATCGTACTGAGCTGAAATGCGAAGCTCCCTTCGGTGCCGTACCAATTCGGAACAATAGGATTATTGAACGCGCGGCCATTGATTAGACCTGTCCCATGTTCCCAACGAAACAGGCTCGCTTGGTCACCAAACTGAACGACCTCCAACCAATAGGGAAGCCCCGAGATCAATGTGAAGGGCACCGCGAGGTCGGCCTCGAATCGGTATTCATCCGGGGCAGTCGGCGTGAGGATTCTTCGACCGGTTGCTGTCCGCGACGGATTAAGAAAGGATTCCTCGAATAGAATGTCCGAGCTGTCCGGGAGACCATCGCCGGCTCGCGCAGAATAAAGTCGGATGCGCATTGTCTCCGGGCCAGTTGGTGGATCATCCGCTCCGGGGCTCGGATCGGAGTCTCCGCCATAGAATCCCCACCAGGTGATATGGCGAATCAGCGCGGACTCACTCAACAAGATATTGTCAGCCTCAAGTTGCCAGTAGGGCAACCCATTTCCTGAGATGTAATCCGTGTCAGCTGCGGGGCCGCCTGACCGATTAGGTAGTTGTTCAAAGATAACCCCCCCGCGTGGGATGCCCATCAGGCCCGGGTCGATGTCTAGCACCGGACCGGCTAGCGCTGTTTGACCGGCGAAGACAATCAGAACGACAGAGGACACAAGACCAGCCTGCTTCAACATGCGGATATCCTCCCCGATTCGCTCGCCGCACTCCCACTTCGCCTCGCACAATGGGCCGGCCGGCAAGACGCCCCCATCAGGATTATACCGCTCGCAACTTCCATACCGCCCGCCCGATACCGTTGGTTTCCAAGGAGATTTGCCATTCCACGCAGCACCCCAAGCCCACGGATCCCAATCCGTGGGCATACCCACCGCCTGCACCGCCTACGGACAACTCGCCGACCGGATCATCGCCTGGAAATAGGCGTCCACGTCGTCCACCGTCACCCGGTTGTCCCCCGAAAAATCCCCGCAGTAGGCTTGAAACACATTGTCCGTTTCGCCGTACAACGCGCTCGAAAACCCCCCGCTGTCCCCCGAGGTCACGCGACCGTCCCCGGTGAAATCGCACTTCAACCGAATCTCAATCACCGAGCCCACCGCAGCGTTGCTGCTCGCGCTGCCGCTCCTGACCAAGCGCTCCCCCAGCCTGCGTTAGTCGCCGCAACGCTGTTTCATCTTGTTCGAAAGCCTCTGCACCGATCGAACCCCCGGCCCGAAGGGCCAAAATTCAGTAGGCAGGGGCATCGCCCCTGTACCAAAGCATCCTCAGAATCCATCTTGACCCCAACGGGGTCGCATTCCCACGCGCGCGATCACCATTCCCCGCGCGCACGCGGAGCAAGAATGCACAAATGGAGATCAATCCAACCATTGCCCCGCGAGGTAGCGCATCGTGCACAACCAAAACACTCAAACCCCTCGGCCGCGCTGTGTCACCTTCCCGGCACACTTTTCAAAGACTTACAAACGAACTTCCCTGAAACTTTCCGCGCCCATTCGGGCATACACCCGTCGCGTTTCACCATGCGCGTTTTCACCAAAAACCACCCAAAACCCGAACTGCCCCAACACATGCCCGCCGCGCGACTTACAAGCGTCCGCCCAAACTTTTTTCGCCTATTGTCACCTTGCAAATCATCGAATCGCCGCGCCCCATTCAGAGCCCCGACTGTCAGGGAGGGGTCACGTATCGATTGCCCCCGCGCGACCCCGCCGCCGCGCACAATTTCGACGTTTCGACTTTTCGATTTTTCGACGTTTCCGCCAAAAACCACCCAAAACCCGAACCGCCCCAACCCATGCCCGCCACAAGAGTTGCAAACGAAAAAATTCGCGTGTGTCACTATATGTCACGTTCGACTTTGCAGGAGTTGCGTGCGATCAGCGAGCTGGTCTTCACCCCGGACCCCTCAGCCCCTTGGTCCCTCGGCCCCTTTTTGTTCGCCTATTGTCACCTTGCAAATCAACGAATCGCCGCGCCCCATTCAGAGCCCCGACTGTCAGGGAGGGGTCACGTATCGATTGCCCCCGCGCGACCCCGCCGCCGCGCACAATTTCGACGTTTCGACTTTTCGATTTTTCGACGTTTCCGCCAAAAACCACCCAAAACCCGAACCGCCCCAACACATGCCCGCCACAAGAGTTGCAAACAAAAAAAATCGCGTGTGTCACTATATGTCACCTTGGGTTTACGCGCTTTTTTGCACGAAATCTCAGATCAGAGCAGAGGATGATCGCCGCGAATTGGATTGATTTCGACGTTTCGACGTTTATGCATCGCCTTCAACATTACAGCACTTGCGCGCGTGCCGGCGATCCTGCCTTCACCCTCGACACCTTGCATCCACCTCGGCCCCTCCGCGCCTCAAGTCCCGGCTCTCCTCCATTTCGACGTTTCGACTTTTCGACGTTTCCACCCAAAAACCACCCAAAACCCGAACCGCCCCAACACATGCCCGCCACAAGAGTTGCAAACGAAAAAAAACGCGTGTGTCACCTTATGTCACCTTGCAATTCCCTCCCCCCAGGCCCACGAAGCGAAACCAAGTGGCATACCCAAAGTCCGAATTCGCATTTCCGACCAAGTCCCCATCAGCCGCCGAACCCACGCCGGCGACACCTCGAACGACTTCGCCGCCTGCGTGGTCCCATGCCCGGCATCGCACGCCGCCAGCACCCGTTTTCGCAAATCCATCGAACAGGCTTCCATGCCAAAGTTCTCCCTCGACAGCCAGCCTAAACCCTGGTGCACAATGGCGCGAGAGGGACGCGCAATCTGCTCGAGCCCTTGCGTTGGATAGTTACTTCCGAGTGTTTCTAAGAAAGCCGCAGGATGCCGCGGCAAAACCCAGGGCCAACTCACCCTGCCCAGATGTTGATTACGACAGGTTGACTGGCATCACCACATACAAAAACACCGGACCGCTGCGGATCACGCCGGGCCGCGAAGGCTCCTTCAACTCAAAACTCACGGTTTCTCCACAGACTTTCAACGCATCCACAAGGAACTCAGGATTGAACCCGATATCCAGAGCCGGGCCGCCATACTCAATCCCCGAGAGCTTCACCGTCGCCTCGCCCTGTTCCTGGGCCCGGCCGGAAAGCACCAGCCCCTCGCTGCTCACATGGATGCGGATTCCCTTCGATTCAACCCCCGAAAGCAGGGAAGCCCGCTTCACGGCACTCATGAATTCATCGGTCTTAAGCGAGATTTTCTTGTCGTTATCGCGGGGAACCACGTCCTCGTATTTCGGGAAGTGACCCTCAACCAGCACGCTGCTGATCGTCGCCCGATCGCTGCGGAGAATGATCTGATTCGTCGAAAGCTTGACCTGGATAACCTCGTCAGCCGCAAAATGCAGCTTCGAGAGGAGATTCAGCGCCTTGGCCGGCACAATCGCACTGACCTCTTCGCCGACGGACTTCTCCAGCGAGACGCTCGACATCGCCAGGCGCCGCCCGTCGGTGGCGATCAGTTGCAGGGTCTTGCCCTTCTTCTGCCAGAGAACGCCGTTGATCGCGTAGCGCGTGTTCTCCCGCGCCGCGGCGAAGAGCGTCTGGCCGACCGCCTCGCGCAGCACGCCGACCTTCACGCTGAAATCCGCGTCCCCCTCCATGTCCGGTACCGGCGGAAACTCGCGTGCATTCTGCCCGATCACCTGAAAATGACTGTCCGCGCCGCGAATATGAAGAATGTCGTCCTTGGTCTCAAAGGCCAGCGTCTCATCGGCCGACTCGCGCACGATAGCCAGCAGGCGCTCGCAATTGACAAGCGACTCACCGGTCTTGGTGACATCGATCTGCCGAACGTGTTGTCGAAGGCCGACCTCCTGATCGTAAGCCGTGACCGTCAGGGCATCCTTCGCGGCGGTCAGGCGGACACACTGGAGAATCGGCTTCGGCGTTCGTGCCGCGGCGACCGAGGAGGTCGCGGACAGTGCTTCAAGCAGTGCAACGCGATCACAAATACACTTCATGGCTTGCTTCCGGCGAACCGTCCGATCGAATCGCGACGGTTCTATTACTTACTTAGAAACAATAAATGTATACCGCAGTAATCAACCGTATTCCCTGTCAAAAACGAGCGCATCCGCCGTCTCGCTACTTAGGCTTTGATGAACACGGATGATACAGCCGATCACCCCAATCGTCTATCTGCACAAGCTGTTTAATGCCCTGTCAATCCGCCAGACTTTGCGCCACTTGGAAACACCCTCCGCCCGATTTGAAGAGCCTTCCGCCGCAACGCGGTCGGTGAGAGCAGCTTATCCACGCGTTGTCACAGATCGGCTCGCGGAAGGTTGCTCGGAGAACCCGCCCTTAAGCAGCGTCTCCTCAACCTCGCTGATCCGCCTGTTGAATTCAGGCTCCTCCTCGCAGCGCCGCGTGATCAACTTGTTGGCGTGCAGGACCGTGGTGTGATCCCTCCCACCAAAGAACCCACCAATCTCCTCAAGGCTGTGATTCGTCAGCCGCCGACCAAGGTACATGCAAACCTGTCGCGGCAGCGCGATTGACCGGCTCCGACGCCGCCCCTGTAGGTCCGACAATTTCACATCGAATCGCTCAGTCACCAGGGCCATGATGTCCTGTATGCGAACCCGCCGGGGACGCCGTTCGTCGTCGTCGCCCAGTACGGCACGCGAAAGCTCAAGGTCGATCACCCGTGATTCCGTGAGCGCTCGACTCTGAAGATTGATCAATGCGCCCTCGATCTCCCGCGGGTTTGTCTTGATCGACGACGCCAGGTGGGCCACAACATCGTCCGGAAGGTCCACCCCCCGCATCCGCATCTTCTTGCGAATGATCGCCTCACGCGTCTCCATGCACGGCGGATCAATCCGGGCAACCAGCCCCCACTTGAACCGACTGACCAACCGCTCTTCGAGCTGCGGAATCTCCGAAGGCGGAGAGTCCGCCGAGAGCACGATCTGCTTCTGAAGTTGATAAAGCGTGTTAAACGTGTGGAAAAACTCTTCCTGCGTCCGATCGCGACCGGCAAGAAACTGGATATCGTCGATCATCAGCACATCGGCGTGGCGATACCGATAGCGGAAACTGTTGAGAGCCCCCCGCTCAACCGCGTCTATAAAGTGATTGACGAAAGTCTCACAGGACATATAGACCACCTGCGTCCCCGGCGCAAGGTCGAGAACTCGGTGACAGATCGCCTGAATCAAGTGAGTCTTGCCGAGGCCGGCTGCCCCATGAAGAAAAAGCGGATTGTAAGTCGTGCCCGGCGATTGGCTGACGGACAGACAACTCGCATGTGCCATCCGGTTGCACGGGCCGACCACGTAATTGTCAAAAATGTTGTCCGCGCTAAGCCGCAGGCCCAGATCGCCGGCGGCAGTGTATTGATCCTGAGCCCCTGGCCGAAGCAGCCCGGCCGATTCCAGGGTCTCCCCGTTGCCCGCCTCAAACTCGACCGAAACCAGCCTACCGGTCGCCGCCTGCGAGGCCTCGATAAACGGCCGGACACAATGTTCGATGAGATAGCTGAGTTGCGCAGCGTTCGCCGCGATGATTTTCAGGACGCCGCCGTGGAGGGTGCCGGGAGAAAGCTGACTGAACCATCCCCTCGCAATCGCAGCATGATGAGTCCGCACGTGGCCTAGGATGTCGGCCCAAACCACCTCGCTAAGCTCGTCCATTAGACTGATTCTCGCACAAATAGGCCGAGCGACCGGGGATCGGTCGATTTGGAACAATCGTACACCTAACTCGTTTCCCTGAAGTTACTTATGGATAGGAACCTATCCAGCCTCCGTGCGCCCGAATCATAACATCTTCACCGATTCTGAACAACGAGAAATGCGGCCGATATTGTTGCCGAAGCCATCAGGATCGCAAGCTCATATTCGTGTGTAGGATACGCGCACGGGCCATCACCGATCACATACCATTCGCGTCGGAACTTCGCATTTCGGCATGACAAAAAGCCCCCTCAGATTAGCGAGCCTTGCGGAATGATCCCCGCAGGCTCCGGGAGGCCCATCGACCGCTGCTTGCAGGGCGGTCGATCTTAGTTAAAATGCACGGTTCGGCTTGTATGGGCATTTGCAACGAAACGACCTCGGACACCCGAAACCCGCGCGCGACACTCATGCAGTCACCGTCCGCGCTTTTCATGTCAAGAATCAGCCCTTGGAGAGAAATCACTCGATGATTGAAACCAATATGGACCTCGGCACACTACTGAAACTCCCGGAACTCGACGCCGCCGGCTACACGGCCCTCAAAGAGGCCGCCTTCGGTTCGCCCGACGATGTCGATCGATTTGCCGGAATGCTCAGTGGCCTCCTGCGCGCCGCAGAAGCCGGCGGAGAGAATTCCGCGGCCAACGCCCTCAAGGCGGGCCTCTGCCTGCTGCTCGTCGGAGATACCGCCGTCGCCGCGGACTGGCTTGAGAAGGCCAAGCCCTCGGCCCTTCGCAGCTACCACCTCGGCGTCGCCCATCGCGACCTTCGCCGCTTTTCAACGGCTGCGGAGCACTTCACCGCGGCCGCGAACCAGGGATGGGACAAGCTCGAGTGCGATTGCGCCCGTGCGGAGTGCCTCCTCCTCGCCGGCGACGTAGCCGGCGCCACCGCCATCCTCGACGCCAACAAGTCGCACGGCACAGCTTCGGCCGACTGGAATTATCTCAAGGGCCGCATCCGTCAGGAACAAGGCGAGCTCATCGGGGCCATCGAATCGTACGAAGCCGCTCTCGCCATCAACTGCGACCACGCTCATGCGATGTTCCGCCTCGCTTACCTGCTCGACTTGCATGGAAGCGATCAGAACGCCAGAGAACTCTACTTCCGCTGCAGCGAGCTCCCCTTCGTCTATAGCCATGCCCTCATTAATCTCGCCGTGATCCTCGAAGACGAATGCAAATACGACAAGGCCGCCGACTGCCTGCGACGCGTCCTCGCCGTCAACCCCAACAATGCCCGGGCACAACTCTATTACAAGGACGTCCTCGCCTCGCGCAACATGTACATTGACGAGCACCAGCTCAAGGTTCAGGAAAAGCGCGATGCCGTTCTGGATATTCCGGTCAGCGACTTCGAGCTCTCGGTCCGCAGCCGAAACTGCCTCAAAAAGATGAACATCAACACCCTCGGAGACCTGCTGCGCACCTCCGAAGCCGACCTTCTCTCGTATAAGAACTTCGGCGAGACCTCTCTTCGAGAAATCAAGGCCATGCTCGCCCAAAAGGGCCTCAGCCTCGGCCAAAACGCCGACCAGAAACCCGGCGCCGCCCCGGCAATGCCCGCCGCCGATCCAACGATGTTCCCCGATGCAAACCCCGAAGTGCTCTCCCGCTCCGTCAACACCCTTGAGCTTTCCGTGCGCTCGCGAAAATGTCTCCAGCGCCTCGGGATCAACACCATCGGCGAACTCGCTTCCCGGTCCGAGCAGGAACTTCTCGAGTCCAGAAACTTCGGCCAGACCTCGCTCAAGGAGCTTCACAATAGGCTTACGGAAATGGGCCTCGGCTTCCGCCCCGATTCCTGATGAATGACCGATCCCCGTTCACGGCCGTCGCGAATAGTCGACCCTATCATCCGGTCGAGCACGCGGCCTTCAGTGAGTCGCTTTTCTGGAACAAGTCGCCCCCGATAAGGAGCCACTCACTTGTTACCTCCTTCCGGTTCACGACGCAGATTTGGGCGAGTTGCCCGCGTGATTAAGGGCGCCGGCCCCGCAGCCACCCTGGGCATCTTCCTCGCCTCGTTCACACTGCTCTTCGTCGGCTGTCTGAGTTTGACCGAGTCGCCGTTCTGGCACAGCCCCGCTCGGGAAGAAAAGCCGATCGAACCGGTCGTCATGGACCGTCTCATCCGCGTCCGCCTTTTTGGCCGAAAGCCCCACCCCTCCAAAAAAATGTCGGTCACCGCCCCGTTTACCGTGATCGAAACCTCGACCGGCAATCCCGTCGCCGAGGCCATGCAACCCATCAACGGCGCGACGATTCGACCCGCCGCGGGAACCGGCCTCGAACTGGGCGATCGCCGCTTTGCCTCCGACGACATCCTCATCACCCCCTCGCGCGACGCCGCCCTCGTCATCGACGATAAAACCTACCGCGGTGCGCTCCGCGTTCAGCGGTCCGGCGCCGGCCTCACATTTACCAACCATGTGGATATCGAGTCGTATCTCCGCGGCGTGCTGCGCGGCGAATTGCCGCGATACTTCCACATCGAGTCCTTCAAGGCCCAGTGCGTCGCCGCCAGAACCTACGCCCTCTACACCAAGCGATTCAAGCCCGCAGGTTCCACCTTTGATGTCTACGATGACGAAGGCAGCCAGGTCTATAGCGGCGTCTCGGTGGAGGACGCCACGTCCGCGCGCGCCGTGGACGAAACGCGCGGCGAGGTCTGTTCATATGACAACGCCGGAAAACAGGACATCTTCTGCACCTACTACTCATCCTGCTGTGGCGGCCTTTCACAACACGTGAACAACGTGAAGCCCAGAGACCCAAACGTCCCCCCACTGGCCGGCGGCGTCGTCTGTCGCGACTGCTTCGTCGCCCCGCGCTATCGCTGGGATCCCGTCACGATCAGCCGCGCAGAGCTCACCCGCAAGATCGTCGCACGATACCCCACCCTCAAACGACTCGGCATGATCGTCGATGTAAAATCCCACAAGATGAACGACGCCGGCCGACACATCACCATCGACCTGGTCGGATCGGGCGGAGATCAGGAAACACTCATCGCCGAGGATTTCCGCCTTTCCATCGGCGGCCGACTTCTCAAATCGACCAACTTCAAAATCGAGAAAACCAAGGACGGCTTCCGATTCACCGATGGCAAGGGTTTCGGCCACGGCATGGGCCTCTGCCAGTACGGCATGGAAACCAAAGCCCGCCAGGGAATGGGCTACCGGCAAATCCTCGCGACCTACTACCCCCACTCCACGATCCAGAAAATCTACGATTAATACCGCTGACACTGAGCATGCGATGCCGGTAATCGCATGCCGCAGCCGGCGCCCGCCGTCTTCCCGCCCCCATTGCCCCCAAGACTCACAACGATAAACTGTTGCTCGGCTCATCGCCCCCGGGAGCGTCTGGATGATGCGCATTTCATTTTCGACTGAATCTCGGCGCCGCTCTGTCCGCGGCAGACTGCGCGGCATCGCAATCGCCGCGACTCTCGCCGCCCTGCCCGGCTGCGTCGAGCGTACCATCTCCATCAACACCGAGCCGCAGGGGGCCACCGTCATCCTCAACGACCAGGAAGTCGGCAAATCCCCCGTCAAAGTGCCTTTCACGTGGTACGGCGACTACGACATCATCCTCCGTAAAGAGGGCTACGAAACCTTGAAAACCAACAAGCGACTGCGTGCCCCCTGGTACCAAACCCCCGGCATCGACATCATCTCCGAAGCCCTCGTACCTTTCACGATTCACGACGATCGCGAACTCGATGTCTTTGTAATGAATCCTCGACAACCCATTGATAAAGGTGCTTTGCTTCAGTCAGCGGCCGAACTGCGACAGCGCGCCACCGGCTCATCGGCCGAGTAACCGGGCATTCCAGTCGGCGTGCCCCTCCGGTTTGCGACGCATTCTGCCGCCATCATTGCCCAAGGAGGAACAACCAAGTGAACAGAACGCTCCCGGCCATCCTCTTCCTCATCACATTCTTGATTTCCGCCCTCCCAGGCCGGAGTCTCGCCGTCAGTGGAACGCCCACATGGTTTGAGTCGCGCGTCGGCACCGCCCCGGTCGGCTCATTCGTCTCGTCGCCGTCGCTCGCCTTCGATCATTACGGCACGCCTTCGGTATCCTGGTCACAAGTCGCCGACGGCAGCGGAACTAACATCGTCCGCCATTCGCAGTTTGCCGGCCTCGGCCTTTGGACCAGCCGCGACGTGGCGTCCGGCACGGATATCGCCCTTGTAACCAGCCTGGCATTCGATCGTGCCGAACGACCGACCATTGCCTGGATCAACAACAACGGCAATCTCGCCGCCAGCTTCAATGGCGGCGCTGCCCAGGCCTTTGGCGTCAATGCCGCCGTCGTGACACCCGCACTCTCCATTTCCTACGACCTCGCTGGAAACCTCCGCGGCGCCTACGCGAAAACCACGCCCGGCAATTTCTTCGACATCAGCTACACCGGCGGCACATTCTCCACCCTGGACATGACCACAATCTCCGGCGTCTCGTCGATCATTGATGCCGCCTTGATCGCTGATGGCAGAGGCCTCCGGCAGGTCGCCGCCCGCGCAAATCTCTCCAGCGGCGGCCAGGCAATCATGATCGCTTCGGAGCCCTCAATCCCCGGCCCTTGGGCATCCGGCCAGCTCATCGCGGCCGACAGCGTACTCGGCGTCGATATCAAGATGGACCCCGCCGACGGTCGCGCGGCCCTCGTCTACACCACCTTCAATAACACATCGCAGACCTCCAAACTCCTCTATTCAAAGTTCAACGGCTTCGGCATGGTCACCACCGAAATCTTCTCCTCAACATCTCAGCGCTTCGAAGACGTTTCGCTCTCATTCGACCTCTCCGACGGCCAGCCGGCCATCGCCTACGAGCGCCGCGTCAATATGTCCGGCGCCCAGGAGCTGCACTTCGCCTATCGCACTCCCGCGCTCTCGTGGCAAACCAGCCTGGTCGACGCGATGGTCGCCCTCGACGCTCCCGGCGGAAGGCCGCGACGCCCTTCACTTGCATTCGATGACTATGGAACAAGCTGGCCCGCCATCGCCTATATCGACGCCGACGGCGGCCTCAATGTCGCGTTCGATCCGCCCGCGCCGGAACCGCAGACGATCCTCCTTCTCGCCCTGGCGGCCTCCTTCCTTCCGCGCCGACGCATCACTCATTGGTCGTAGTTCGTGATAAGGCGGCGTCAGTTCGCCGTCGCCGGGCCGGCGAGCAATGGTTTGCAAGATTCCGGCCCCGCGCTTCGCGTCAGCCATCCGGTGTTGCGGAGCGAAATGAACGCGTACGGTATGATCCACCACAAACAGCTTACCCACACAAGCTCGTACACGATCAGCCAGACCCAATCCGTGTCGCGCTCGTTGAGGTAATAAATCACCGCCACACTCAATGAGTACACCATCACCGCAAGAAACTGATTCAACGCATAGCCGTCTCTCGTCACAAGCAGCATGATGCTGCCCACGGCAAAGATCGGCGGCAATACGAGCGAAAGCGTCGCCAGTAACATGTTCAGGCGAAACGTATTGACAAATGCCCCGCGGAACCGCCGAAAGAGAAAACCAAACAGCACGACCGTCTCGCGAATGTTGCTCCGCGCCCATCGCAGAAACATCCGGCACATCCCCGCAAACGTCTCCGGCATCTTGCTGAATACCTTCGAGTTTCCCTGGTACGCCGTCAGCCAACCCTCGCGCAGGAAAAGATTCGTCATCGCCCGGTCCTCGCCCGTCGTACAGGCCTGACCGAGAAACCGCTGATTCACCCACTCATCCGCGACCTCGCGGACAAAAGCCGCGCGGTAAAACGACAGCGCGCCGGGCGTGCAAAACACCCCGCGAAACTCGTTCTGATACGCCCGGACGAACTTGAACGACAAGCTGAAGCTGCACTTGAGAAACCGCGTAATCAGGCTCGTCCGCGGGTTCAGTACCTCGACGCAGCCCGCGACACAGCCCACGCGCCGGTCTCGAACCAGCGCCGAAACGCCGTTGCAAATCGCATCGGGATGCAAAAGACTGTCTGAATCCACCGTCACGAACACCTCGGACCGCCCCCGCGAAAAGCCCAGGTGCAGCGCGTGTCGCTTGCCCTTGTTGGTGACGTGCCGCAGAGTCGTCACCTTGATTCGGCCGCCCACCGCCCGCGCACCGCGCAGGATGTGCAACCATGAATCGTCCGTGCTGCCGTCGTCGACGACCACAAGCTCCAGTCGCCCGGCAGGGTACCGACTCGCCACCACCGACCGAATCGCCTCCGCAACCAGCGCCCCCTCATTAAACACCGGCATGACCACCGTCACGCTCGGCAGAGCCTCATCCGCAACAGCCGCCATCGGCCGATACCGTCGCCACATCCAAAGCCGCCAAATGAGCACGGCATACATGAACGAACCATAAACAAGTGTCGCACTCCACGCCGCGCTTCCAAAGGTGCTCGACGATCGACCGATCCGCCCCCATGAAATCCCCGTCCGCGCAATGACCATCGCGCTGACCACGCCCAAGCACACCAGCACCACGGCCTTTATCGCGTTCTCGCGCGCCGTCCCGGCCGCCTGCGCTTCAAGCAGCAGCGGCGATGGCTCCGCCGCGCCGCGCCCCTCAGCCGAGCCCGCGCCGCAAACCCGATCCCGCTCCCCGGGCCCGGAACAATCGAGGCGACCAAGCGTTTCCTGGATGAGCGTCATGAATCGGTTTCCACGGGAATCGTAGCCGCCAACCGACGGCGGGCTCGCGGAGGACCCCTCCTCCGTCGAAACAGAGCGATGCCCCCGCCAGGCCCAATCCACACTGATGAATCCCATGTATGCCATCGGTTGGTTTAGACCTGCCATTCGTATGAAGGTTAGCTTAGAACTAACAGGCACTTATTGCATCAGCGACGCGCAGATTATGAACCCCACGGCCCCCAATCAGCACCATTCCCGGCCGCAGACAATTGCCCCGCAAGCCCCGCTGTGATACTTCTTCTCCAGTTCCGAATCCGGGGCATTGCGCCATGAACCACATCGCCAAGCCGGGCAAGGCGCACGACTTCTCCAGCCACGACCTCCATCGCGCCCGGCTTGCCTCAATTCTCATCTGCAGTGCGTGCGTCGTTCTTCTGGGGGCAATGCCTCTCCGCGTGCCGCTCCACAGTCCCGGTGCCCACAAAACCCTCGTCGCAAAGGGCATTGACCCCAACACAGCACATTGGTTCGAGCTATCCCAGCTTCCTGGCATCGGCGAATCACTGGCCCGTCGAATCATCGAGTTCCGAGTCCACGGAGAATCCAACCCGACCATCTCAGGCCCCATCTTCCGCTCGGCCGCCGACCTGGACCCGATTTCCGGCATGGGAGAAAAGACCATCCGCCGTCTTCAACCCTTCCTGAGGCTCCCAGACGCCGGAAATTAGCCTGCCGTTGACAGCCGGAGACGCTGGGGATAGTTTGGCCAGCCGTCCCGATAAGCAAGCGCTCATTTGCAGAGAAGCACGCCTCATGTCCATTAAGGATTGGTCAGACGAGATTATCCTTGCCGAATTGCAGGACGACCCCCTGTTTTCCGACGACCTAAATGCTCTTCAGGAGGCCGTCGAAAAGCGACCCAAGGCCCATGTCGTCCTCGACTTCCGGGGCGTCAATTTTCTTAACTCCTCGAATATCGCCAAGCTCTTAAAGCTCCGAAAGTCCATGAATTCACATAAGGCCGAACTTCGCCTCTGCGGGATAAACACCGGCGCCTGGGGCGTCCTTCTGGTCACCGGCTTGGACAAGATTTTCGAGTTCTGCGACGACGTCCCCAGCGGTCTGGCCAGCATCCAGATCCAGGGCTGATTTCGCGCCCGCCTCCGCTCTTCCGCCCAACTACTCAAAGCCACGCGCAGCATTCGCTCACGGCCTCAAGAATCGATCCAATTCATCCCGATATCCTTACGTTGCACCGCACCAGTGTTCGGGGGCCAAAGCATGTGCCGGCGCCCGCCGCAACGCCGGATGAAATCGCTGTTCTTGGGCGAATTGGTTCGGAACTCCTTGCGATTTCGCTGCGTATCCGAGTAGGATGCGACGAATCGAGGGGGCGGCGGCGGGGATGGGCGTCCCTGGCATGCGGCGGCGCAGCCCTTTTTCGCTCCCGTCTCGGAGCGCAAAGGAAATTCACATTGATTCGCCGCTGCAAAGCCCCGGGCGGTCTCACATGGAGGTGGGCCAGCATGTCAAGCGTTGTAGGCCCCTCACGGATGTCCCTGGATACTTCTACCCTCTCCGGCTCTCGTCAGCTTCGTAACGCTCAGCACCAGCACTGGTCCGGCCCCTACGCCGGAAAACGCGTCCACCTCATCGGCATCGGCGGCTCCGGCATGTCCGGCCTCGCCGGCGTCCTGCTCAGGTGCGGCGCCGTGCTCAGCGGCTCGGATCGCCAGGGATTTAAGGCCCAGGGCCGTCTCGAAGAACTCGGCGCTGCCATCGCCGTCGGCCACGCACCCATCAACGTCCCCTCCGACTGCAACATCGTCGTCGCCTCCGCCGCCGTCAAACGCGACAACCCCGAATACGCCGAAGCCGTCCGCCGCGGCCTGCAGATAATGACCTACGCCCAGATGCTCGGTCAGGTCATGAAGCTACGCACCGGCATCGCCGTTTCCGGCACCCACGGCAAGAGCACCACCACCGCACTCGTCGCCTTCATCCTCCGCCACGCCAAGGCCGATCCGACCTTCGTCGTCGGCGCAGACGTCCCCCAGCTCGACGGCTCCTCCGCCGTCGGCGACGGCGCACACTTCGTCGCCGAGGCATGTGAATACGACCGGTCATTCCTCAATCTGTTCCCGCGCTACGCTGCGATTCTGAACATCGAGGAAGACCACCTCGACTACTTCCACGACATTCACGACATCATCACCGCCTTTCGCGGATTGGCCGAGCTCGTGCCCGGCGGCGGCGCCGTCATCGCCAACGGCGAAGACGTAAATGTCACAGCCGCCCTCAAAGGCATCGCCGCCCCCGTTGAGACTTTTGGAACTTCCAATGGGCTCACCTGGCGCGCCGTCGACATCCGTTCCATCGAGGGCTGCTATCAGTTCACGATCCTCAAGGATGGTCGCCCTTTTACCGCCGTGTCCCTGGATCATCTCCCCGGCCGCCACCAGATCTCCAATGCCCTCGCCGCGACCGCCCTCGCCCATCACGCCGGCGTCACCCCGGGTGTCATCGCATCGGCACTCTCGAAGTTCGCCGGCGCGGCCCGGCGGCTCTACAAACGCGGCGAAGCCGGCGGAATCCTCATCCTCGACGACTACGGCCACCACCCCACCGAGGTCCAGGTCACCCTCCGCGCCGTCCGCGAGCACTACCCCAACCGAAAGCTCTGGGTCATCTTCCAACCGCACCAGCACTCCAGAACCCGCTTCCTCCTCGACGACTTTGCCCGAAGCTTCGGCCAGGCCGACCACCTCCTCGTCCCCGACATCTACTTTGTCCGGGACAGCGAGGCCGAGCAGAACGCCATCTCCAGCCGCCACCTCGTCGAACGTGTCTGCGCCAACAACTGTGACGCCAAGTACCTTCCCGGCCACGAAGAAATCGTCGAATATGTCGCGACCCACGCCCGATCGGGCGACGTCGTCATGACCATGGGCGCCGGAGACGTATGGAAAATCGCCGATGAACTTGTTCGACGACTTACCTGAGAGCGTATGCCGGCGGAATGTCCCGCTCGCCCCGCTCACCTGGTTTCACCTCGGCGGACCCGCCGAGTACCTGATCTCTCCGCAATCTGAAAGCCAGCTCGCCGCCGTCATCCGAAGGTGCCGCGATTCCGGCACACCCGTCCGGCTCCTCGGCCTCGGCGCGAACATTATTGTTCCCGATGAAGGCGTCACCGGCGTCGTCATTCGCCTCGACGCCGGCGAATTCGTTGACACGCGCGTCGAAGGCTCGCGCGTCTTCGCCGGCGGCGGCGTAGACATGACCAAGCTCATCCGCAAGACCGTCCGCCTCGGCCTCGCTGGCCTCGAGAATCTCGCCGGAATCCCCGGCACCGTCGGCGGCGGCATCGCCATGAATTGCGGCGGCCGCTACGGCGAAATCGGCGCCGTCGTCCAGCGTGTCCGCGTCGCAGGCCCCGACGGAAAGCTCTACGACCGCGATCACGACGACCTCGAGTTCGGCTATCGCCACTGCTCCCTCGGCGCCGACTGCGTCACCAGCGCCGTCTTCGAGCTCCACGAAGTCGATCCCGCCGATCTCGAGCTGCGCTTCCGCGAAATCTGGATGTACAAGCAAAACACCCAGCCCCCCCTCGGCGCCCAGAGCGTCGGTTGCATCTTCAGAAACCCCAACGGCCGGTCCGCCGGTGAAATCATCGACCGCGCCGGCCTCAAGGGCATGCGCCTCGGCAGCGCCTATGTCTCCGATCGTCATGCCAACTTCGTGCTCGCCGACCCCGGCGGCCGAGCCTCCGATGTCATCAATCTGATCCGCCTCGTCGGGCAGCGCGTCGAGGATCAGTGCGGCATCCGATTGGAGCCGGAAGTCAAAATCTGGTAATTCCGCGCCGCCCGCGGCGCGTTGATCGCCATCGACCGGAGGTCGATGGTGTATATTTGAAATGAAGGGAGTCCCAACGTGGCCGCAACCAGCATTCGATTCGACGCCGGCAGGATACTTCGAGCCGCCACCAACCAGAAGCTCGCCGTCACCGTCCTCGCCGGAGGCCCCAGCGGTGAACGCGACGTCAGCCTCACCAGCGGCCGCACCGTCACCGCCGCCCTGGAGCAGATGGGTCACAGTGTCTATCTCGAAGACATTGCCCCCGAAAACCTCGGCGCCCTCGCCCGTACCGTCGATTGCGTCTTCATCGCCCTGCACGGCCGCTTCGGCGAGGACGGCGATGTCCAGGAAATCCTCGAGCGCCGCAACATCGCCTTCACCGGCTCCGGCAGCGACGCCTGCGCCCTGGCGATGAATAAGTATCTATCCAAAAAGAAGTTCGCCGAGTTGGGCCTGCCGACGCCGCGATACGACATCGCCACCCGCGACACCGTCCGCGAGGCCATGGCCGCGTGGAGCCTGCCCGTCGTGGTGAAGCCCGTCAAAGAGGGCAGCAGCCTCCATTGCCACATCGTCCGAGATTTCGAGCAGTTCCGCCCGGCCATCGACGACGTCCTCGCCGCCTATGGCGACGGCATGGTGGAGGAGTACATCCCCGGCAAGGAGATCACCATCGGCATCCTCGGCGATCAGGCCCTCCCCCCGATCGAGATCCGCACCCGCCGGGACTTCTACAACTACGACGCCAAATATGTCGATGAAGATACGGAGTACGTCTTCGACATCGACCTGCCCAGTGACCTCCTGGAGCGGATGGAGCAACTCAGCCTTGAGGCCCACGTCGGCCTGGGCTGCCGGGATTTCTCCCGGGTCGATTGGCGCGTGGACACTGACCGCATGGAGCCCTACATCCTTGAGGTCAACGTCGTCCCCGGCATGACCAGCCATTCCCTCCTGCCGAAGGCCGCGGCAAGGGCGGGGGTTCCGATGCCGCAGATGTGCCAGTTTTTGATCGATTCGGCGATCCGGCGGAAGTTCGCCAGATAGGCCGATCGGCTCGCTCGCTTTTTACGGGGCACGGTTCCATTGGGCAGATCGTCCAAAAAATCCAAAAGCGCTCCTAATCCCGTCCTCGCCTCATTGGCGGAGCGATGGGAGCGCGTCCATTCCGCGCTCGCCGCCTGGCCCGCCAAAAGGTGGATCAAGCTCGTCCTCATCCTGCTCATTCCCTTGGCCGTCGGCTGGTCGCTCTCCCGGCTGGAGAATCGCGTCCATGCCTTCGCCGCTTACGACCGTCCGCTGAGTCTCAAGTGGGTCGAGCTGCCGCCGTGGCTGCGCCTGCCGGAAAACCGCCACGTCCTCGACAGTCTCGCCCGCACCCTCGATCTGCAATCCACCGATCGCATGCTCGACCGCTCCCTCGCCGAGCGCCTCGGCGCCGCCCTCGCCGATCCCGGCATCGGCTGGGTCAAGTCGGTCGATCGCGTCCGCATCGATCCCTCCGGCGAGGTGACAATCAAGTGTCACTTCCGCATGCCCGCCGCTTGGGTCCAGCATCGCAAGGTCGGCTACCTCGTCGACGCCGAAGGCGTCCGCCTGCCGGGCAGATACGACATCTCCGACTGCCGCTCGACGGCCATGCTGGTGATCGAAGGCGTCACCGGCTCGCCGCCGGAAATCGGCGCCCCCTGGCCCGGCGACGATCTGGCCGGCGCCCTCAATCTCGTCTCCCTGCTCGACGGCAGGCCGTTCCGCCATCAGATCACCAGTGTCCACGTCGGCAACTATCGCGGCCGGCGCGATCGCAGCCGCCCGCACATCGAGCTCGCCACCGACCTGCCCGGCAGCCGCATCTGGTGGGGCCGCCCGCCGGGCGAAGACGTCGGCACCGAAATCTCCGCCGATCAGAAGCTCATCCTGCTCGAGACCCTCTATCGCCAGTCGGGCCGCATCGACATGAACCGCTCCTACGTCGACATCATGACCTGGCCCGACCGCGTGGCCATGCCCAAGGTCATGCAGGCCCCCGCCCAAAGCCGCCTCCTCCGCGGCTGATCCGCCGCGATCGATCTTCGTTTGACATGCGTATCCGCGAGCCCCACCCCTCCCGGGTAGCGCGGGCATCCTGCCCGCGAAACCGTAGCGCCACCCCTTGTGGGTGGCGCGGCGCGAGCAAAAACACAAGGTGACATAAGGTGACACAAGCCTTCGCGAAACGAGCGCAACTCGTGCGGCAGTCGCGTGTTGGGGCGATGCGCGAAAAAGGTGAAAAACAGGCCAAGGGGCCCGGGGTAAACGCAAAGACCGCGGCACTGATTGAGCCGGCGATTGGCCTTGATTGTGATCGGGCATCCGGATTCTCTGGTACCGCTTGCGGACGCGCGCGGCCCCAATCGCGGAGCACTCCAAGCGCACAAAAACCCAGGTGACAATAGGCGAAAAAAATTTGGGCGAACGCTTGCAACTCGCGCGGCACGCATGTGTTGGGGCGCTTCGCGAAAAAGGTGAAAAACAGGGCGGGGAGGCCCAAAGTCACTTGGGCCAGAACTCTGATTGTGAATGTTCATCGCGCAAAATCTCGCGGGGCGTGAGCGGATTGATCTTCATTTATGCATTCTTGCTCCGCGTGCGCGCCAAATACGAACAAGAATTAGGGAGTACCGGCGGTTATTTGCTCGTTGATGCCCAGCTATGCATACTATGTGCGTCTGCCTAGGAGGAACCTAAGGGCAGTAGACCGCGCAGCCACGATTGGTTCGCGGATCGTTCCCTAGTCTGCTTTTGATCACTGCTTCGACACTTCGGCTGCGCGAGTAGCACGATGAACGCACGGCCCGCAAACGACGGCAAACCCTGGACGCGCGAACAGTTGATTCTCGCATTCGAGTTGTATTGTCGTGTGCCGTTTGGACGAATCACCACCCGCAATCCGCTCATTTGTGAGCTCGCCGCCCTCCTTGATCGCACACCAGCCTCCGTAACACGTAAGCTGGGAAACTTTGGTGCCTTTGACCCCGAGCTTGCGGCCCGAAAAGTGACCGGGCTTACCCATGGAAGTAAGCTCGATCGGGCCATCTGGGACGAGTTTCATAGCGATTGGGGTAAATTGGTCGTCAACGCCCACAAGCTTCGTCGCGAACGCGAACCGGTCAAGCGAAAGGTTGAAGAGTTGACCTTGCCAAGTGGCATGTCGGAAAGACTCGTCACCGCCAAACAGCGATTGCACCAGGCGTTCTTCCGCGAGGCCGTCATCAGTAGCTACAACAATCGATGCTGCGTCACCGGACTTCCGCTCGTAGAGTGTCTGATTGCAGGGCACATTGTTCCTTGGAGCGTGGACGAGCGGCGCCGCGCCGATCCAACCAACGGCGTTTGCATGTCGGCGACATTTGACCGCCTGTTTGACTCTGGGCTGCTGACTATCAATGACGACCTCACGCTTCGCGTAAGCAAGCGAGTCCGCGCCCTGAAGGACCTGTCAGCCAAAGAAATGGTGATCGCCCGGCACGGGCAGAAAATAATCCCACCATCCCGGTTCTATCCTGATCCCGATTGCCTGCGTTGGCACCGCGAAAACGTGTTTGATGCCGCTTAGTTCTCAATATCCCCACAAGGAGGAAGTATGGAATCGCTCTCAACCGCCGAACATGTCGAGCATCTTACTGGCGAGTATCGCGAGTTGGTTTCCGAGCTCGGCGATGCCCAGCGGAAATCGAAGCTTCGCGAGCTTCTTGTTCTCCGCTCAGACTGGACCAAAGAGGGCGCAGCTACCATTGTTCGACTCTCCCGGCGTTATGGCACTTTTGTTTTAGCCAACGCTCTTGCGCTTGCCGAAGCTCTGGACATCGAAGATGGGGATTGTGGCATCTAATTGCCGGGCCTACTCCTTGCGAGTCTCGTTAAGGGATTTGAGCCCCGAATGGGGCGTCGGATTGTAGCCACGGGTGGAGCATTGCTAAGGCGTCAGCCGATGCGATGCGCAACCCGTGGATAGGGATTGTTATTCATGATGAGCCCCGAAGGGGCGTTGGAGCGATTAAGTGTGGGGCAGGTGTCATAAACTCGGCACGAACGCACAAGTCCCCAGGAACGTCATACCAGACATCATGTGACGTGAGCAATAAATCAATCCGAACGTCATCTATGCGCCCGCTGATGAAATGCGCGATCGAAGTCCTCCTCCGCCCCTGGCCGGGGCGGGGCGCGCTGCGCGACCCTAACCACGGGTTGCGCTCAGCGGGCTTCGCCCACTCTCGCTCCACCCGTGGCTACATTCCGTCGCCCCTTGTCGGGGCTGAAGAAGGTGCTCGCAATGTCTCGCGCGCCTTCATAGCGTACACCATGGTTCGGGGCCGCGCATGCGCTGCGCGCCCCGAACCCCGCTACAAAACTTGAATTAACCGCCTGTTCCTCGCGTCACCTTCAAAAACGCGCCCCCAGCGCCTCAAGAGGCGCCCCCCGCGCGCCGTCCTCGCCCCCTTCAGCCACTCTCAGCAAAAAAAAGAAGGCCCGCGGACACGCATCCGCAGGCCTTCAAAAAATTCCCGGAAAGGGCGAGCCTGCTTCTTCCGGGCTTCTTGTCTCTCGCGCAGCCGCTCGTCAAAGCGCCGCGGCACTGCTCACTCCGCCAGCGCCTTCGCCGCGTTCGCCTCAATTGTCGCCTGCAGCTTGTCCGCCGTGGCGGCGTCGAGCCCGTAGGTCGAGAACCACACCCAGACCATCTCGCTCCCGCCGCAGTTCTCCATGTCGCAGCGGAAGTACGCGTTGTTCAGGTTTTTCACCGTCGCCGCGAAGGAGCGCGGCCGCATGTTGATATCAACGACGCCCTCGATGTGCTGATTCATCCCGACCAGCTCAAGCCGATACGCATCGCCTTCCTTGAGCCCTTCAATGCTCCCGCGAATGACCCGGCCCTCCGGACCGATGACGCGCGCGATCGCCTCCGCAGGGCTCAGCGAGGTCGGCTTGTTCACCCAGATGGCCCGCCGATCCTTGCCCGCGTGGTGCTCGAGGTAGTGCCGCAGGCCGCGCAGCTCAAAGGCCCAGCCGCGCGTCACGCCGTCATACTCGCCGTCCCACTTCGCGCCGACGCCGAAGCCCGAGTGCACGAGCCGCAGCGACGTCTTGCCGCCGCGCCCCTCGAGGAAGTAATCGACCGCCAGCGGCCGCGGGTCGCCGTCGGGAGCCGCGGTGAACGGCCAGCCGGTTCGCAGATGTTGGCCCGGCTCCCAGATCTCAATCGTGGACTCGCCCTCAAACGGCTGCCCCCACGAGACCCACATCGATCCGCCCTTGCCCGGCTTCACTTTCGCGTGAAGCGGAAACCATCGCGTCAACTCGTTTGCGTCCGTCAGTGCCTTCCACACGGCATCGACCGGCGCATGGATCTCCAGTTCCGTCTCGACCGTTCGCGTTTGCTTGACGCCCATGTTCGTCTCTCCGATTGGCCGTTCCCGGCTTCCCGCGGCCGGGCCCTTTCCCGGCGACTGCGCCGCCGCGATCACGCCAATGACCAGCGCCGGTGCGATTCCCAATTTCAACCGAATCATCTCAAAACCTCTCCGGCTCGCCGCAAAACCACTACTCATTCCAATCGCCGACAGGCGCTCGCGCGCTTACGCGCCCGAAGTCGCCGGCGGCGCAAACAATTCAGCAAACAGCCCGTCGAGCCGTTCCTGCAAGCCCGACACGTGCTCCTCGGGCAGTCCGTATATCGAGATCCACAAATTGACATCGCGCCGACAGAACAGGGCATTGTCGTCGATGTGAAGCCGCAGCCATGCATCGTTCCAGTTGGTCACGGTCGCGCTGAAGTCGATGGGCGGAGAAAACGAATCGACAATCCCCTCGAATCGGTCGCCGCTCGCCGTGGTCACTGCATAGCGCTCGTGGGCCGCGCGCGGCGCCGGATGCTCCACCACCACGAGCCCCCGCGGCCCCATGATACTGTTCCACGCATCGGCGACCGACATGTGCGGGATCGCCGCGCGGCAGACGACGCAGCGGCGCGGCGTCCCCCGATGCCTCTCCAGATAAAATTTGAGACCGCCGAGTTGAAAGTTCCACCCGCTGGACGTGCCGTCATAGTGCCCATCCCACGACGCCTCGCTCGAAAACCCCGAGTGCACCAGCCGCAGCACCGTCTCGTCCGACCGGTCCTCGAGGTGATAGTCGAGCGCCACCTGGAACGGCACTTCAAAAGGCATGCCCGGCTCGCCCGGCTTGGCGGCAGGCGCCGGCTCCATGTAGATCAGGCGCAGTCGCTTGTTCGGCTCCCACACGGCGATCGGCGTGTTGAACTGAAACTCGTTCTTCCACGACATCCAAACGGCCCCGCCTTCGCCCGGCGTGACTTTCGCCTCGAGCGGGAACCACCGCGTAAGCTCCTCCGCGTCGGTCAGCGCCTTCCAGACGACATCGACCGGCGCGAGGATGCAAATCTCCTTCTCAATCGATCGGGGGCCTTTTGATTCACTCACGATTCTTACTCCATATTGACGGAAGCATCAGCGGCGTCGCCCGCGTCGTCTTCCTGTTTCGTGATGGCGGGATACGCCCCCAGAAAAAATCGAAACAACCGCCCGTCCGGCGCATCGTCATGATGGTACTTGGCAACGAGCTGGGCGACGGAGTTCGCCAGTTCCTCGGAGAATGCATTGCGATCCGCGGCGCTGGCGAATCGCACGTCGGCCTGAAGATTGAGCGTGGCGAGTCGCTTCCCCGCTCGGGCAGCGCGCCGTTGCAATACGGCCATATCGCGAATCGTTCGCGCCGCGACAGCCACCATGTACGAAGCGGAAATGCGATCAGGAATCCGGCTCGGGTCGCTTGCCAAATCGCCAAGCGCCTCGGGACTGATGAGATAAGACCGCGCCGTCGCCTTCACCAGCCGCTCGACGCAATTGCCACGCTTGCGCTCGCCGGTGTACTGAACATAGCCCGCCTTCTCCAGCTCGCGAAGGTGATAGTTGAGCTTCTGCCGCGGGAGATTCATCTCCCGTGCCAGCGAGCTCGCGGACTTTTCACCGTCGAGCCGCCCCAGCAGCTTGAGGCGAATGGGGTGCAAAAGCGCCGCCGCCTGCTCGACCCCCTGAACCAGTTGAAGTGCCGCCTCAGCCATCCGAAGACTCCGAAAGACGCCCGCATAGGCGTTTCCAAGAAGATACTACGGAAAAATCTTATTGTCAAGACATAATTTATATTCAGTCAACCGGCAGTAGGGCGCCAACGGACGTAAACGCCGAAATTGCAATGCCCTATGGAATTAGAGATCGGGCGACGGCGCCGTTCAACTAACCGGCGTGCCCTGCACCGAGAGGCTGGTCGGAACCCACTTCCTCTGGAACATGCGAAACGCCTGGCGGATCCGCGTGGTGCGCAGGCTCTCGTCGATGTGCAGGCCGAAGCGCTCCTCGTCGCGCGGCGACTGAATCTTCGCCATGCGCTTCCAGCCCACGTTCATGCCGTGGATGAATGCGGCCGTCGTCAGGCTCCGCGTCCGCCACAGCGTGCGAAGCGTTCGTTTCCACACCCAGCTCTCACGGGCCGCAAGGTGTCGCAGTTCGAAGATCGCTTCGTCCAGCTTTTCCGCGGTCATGTTTCGCGGGTTGTAAACCGTCTCCACGAAGGTGTAGCGCTCCCAGTCCTGCGGATAATTCGTGGCGAAGATGCGGCCCTCTTCCACGTAACGGTCGTACATCTTGGTGCCCGGCAGCGGCGTGAGGTTGGTGATCTGGATCGTGTCGATGCCGACCTGCACGGCCTGCAGGGCGGTCGCCGCGACAGTGTTCTCGTCATCCGCATCGGCCCCGATGATGAAGCCGCCGAAGACGGAGATTCCCTCGCGCTGAAATCCGCGAACAAGCGTCTGGTATCGCTCGAGGTTCTTCCGATTGACGCCCTTGTGGAAGTCCTTGAGGTTTTCGCTGTTGAACGTCTCAAATCCGACGAGCATTCCGACGCAGCCCGCCTCGTTCGAAAGCGCCAACCCTTCAGGATCGTCACCCATGTTGATGGTCGTCTGGCTGAACCACAGTCGCGGCGCGAAACCCAATAGCCGCCGAACCGCGGGGGCCCGCTTAAGGGCGGCGGCGACACGGCTTCGACGATGGCCTTCCGCGATGATCTTGCGAAGGAGTTCCTTCGCCCAGATGGCGTGTTTCTCGCCGACCCCGAAGAAATTGTCATCGACCACGAACATGAACGGCTTGGTGGTCTTGAACCACTCGTCGATCACGTCCTCCATTCTTCGGCGGCGAATCGGCGCGCCGTTGAACTTCGTCACGCTGCAATACTCACACCCCACCGGACAGCCGCGCGACGTCTGAATCGCGGAGACATCGTACTCGCCGTTAAGGGGCTGGAGATCCTGCCGCGCCCGGCCAAAGCCCGTCGTCTCCAGGTCCGGCAGCGTGCCGTGGTAAAACTTCTGCAGATTGCCCGCGGCGGCGTCGGCGAGAATCTTCCCGAAAATCTCGTCGCATTCGCCGATCGCTACCGAGTCGAAGAACCGGATCGCTTCCTCGGGCATGGCCGAGGCGTGCGGCCCGCCGATGATGCAGGTGATGCCCTCCCGGTGACACTGTTCGGCAATCTCGTAGGCCCGCGTCGCGCCGCTGGTATAGGAGGTCACGCCGACAAGGTCGTAGTTCCCGCGGCGCACGCGCTCGTCGGTACACTCGGTGCCGAACAACTCGTCAATCAGATCGACGCTGTGCTCCGCGGGCACCAGTTGTGCGAGCACCTGAAGCGCAAGCTGGGGAATCTTACTGCCGATGGTGTGATAACCCTGAGTGCGCCTGGCAATGGGATTGATCAGGACGATTCGCATGGGAAATCTCGTGTGGAAACTGGTTCGATGACCCGGAGAGTGTAATCGCCCCACTCAAATCAGGATAGAGCGGCTATAATGTTCATTGTAGGTCCATCGAGCGCCCGCCCCGGCATGATTCCCACCCCCGAGCACGGCTGCTTTTCGATTGGGTACGATCGTCGATGAGGTCCAGGGTACCGTGGGGATTCGAAAGCGGATTGGCATGATTCAGGACGAAAAAGACCGATTAATCGCCTTTTTTGATGTCGAAAGCAACTGGTGCCGGGGCATGGATGCGGTGGATGCCGACGGCAACGCGGTACATTACGACGACGATGCCGCCGTCTCCTGGGACATCGTCGGCGGCCTTTGCCACCTGTTCGGCTGGAAACGGGCCTGCAAACTCTTTGAACCCATGAGCAGACATTTCGCGAAACGGCGCCACCTTGCGACGGCATTTCAACCCAATACCGAGATGGTGGCGATGTCGGCGCTGTTTGATTTCAACGATGATGATGGGACAACGCACGAATTATTCATGGATCGACTGAGGGGCCTGCCGGTCTGGCACGGCCGAAGCGCGCCGGCGCAGATCGTCGATTCCGACTCAAAAACGACGTATTAGCGGCGATTCGCTCCGTGCCGCCATGGGGCCGCGCCTTTTTGTTGGACTTCTCGCCGAATTCACACTACACTTTGCTCTGGTTGGTTCGACGACCGAGCTTTCAGGCAATGTGTCAAGTCTGACGACTTCTCGCTTCCTGCATTCTTCTCTCTCTCGCGCCTTTCCTCTTTGGTCCGGAATGTAGGACTCTTTCAATATCAATCCTGAAAGCAAAACGAACGGATTGATCGGCCCAATCAAAAAAAGGAAACGAAATGGGCAAGAAATTGTATGTTGGAAACCTCGGCTTCGACGTGAACGACTCTGATCTTCAGCAGTTGTTCTCCGCACACGGCTCGATCGTCAGTGCGCAGGTCATCATCGATCGCGACACAAACCGCAGCAAGGGCTTCGGTTTCGTCGAGATGAGCTCGGAAGGCGAGGCCAAGGCGGCCGTCGCTGCCCTGGATGGCAAAGACCACGCCGGTCGCGCCCTCAAGGTCAATGAGGCCAAGCCCAAGGAAAACCGAACTGGCGGCGGCGGCGGCGGTCGTCGCGATCGCTACTAACCACACGCAACACCGTTCATCGCGAAGAGGCCGGCGCCAGTCGTTGGCCTTTTCCCTTTTTTACCCCGCCACCCCGATTCTTCGAATCCGAGGGAGCCCGGCAGCCCTCCTTATCGGGCGAAAGCGGGGCTCCGAGGCAATCCCACAAGCCCGCTGAACTCCGCCAATGCCCCGGCCGTATGACAAGGTGTGGAGTGAGGGCCCTTCGCGTCCCGGTCGCCATCGTCATATAATATGGAAGCTTGGCCCCGTCCGGCGGCTGACCGATGAAAACGAAAGTCAGCCGCGGGGACGAGGGGCCCTAACCCGTCTTCACCTCGCCGGCGGCAATTCAGGAGATAGCCCGAATGTGCGGAATCGTTGGTTATACCGGCTTCAGGCAGGCGCAGCCCATCCTTCTCGAAGGGCTCAAGCGCCTGGAATACCGCGGCTACGACTCCTCCGGCATCGCCATCCAATCCAACGGCCACCTCAATGTGCGCAAGAAAGCGGGCCGAATCTCCGTCCTCGAATCGACCCTCAGCGCCGATGGCATGCCGGGCACCTGCGGCATCAGCCATACGCGATGGGCGACCCACGGCGCGCCCAACGATCTGAACGCCCACCCCCATGTCGACGCCAGCGGACGCATCGCCCTCATCCACAACGGCATCATCGAAAACTACCAAGCCCTCCGCACCTACCTCGAACACCGCGGCGTCGAGTTCAAAAGCGAAACCGACACCGAAGTCCTGGCCCAGCTCATCGGGCATTTCTACACCGACGACATTGAGTCGGCGGTCCGCGCCGCATTGCGCGACGTCCGCGGCACCTACGGCCTCGCCGTCCTCTGTTCCGAGGAGCCCGGCAAGATCGTCGCCGCCCGCAAGGGAAGCCCGCTCATCCTCGGCATCGGCGACGGCGAGTACGTCGTCGCCTCCGACGCCGCCGCCATCGTGCAGCACATGACCCAGGTCATCTATCTCTCCGACGGCGAGATGGCCGTCGTCTGGGATGACGGCTTCCGCACGACGACCCTCGACGCCCTGCCCGTCACCAAGGAAGTGACGGAGCTGGAGCTCTCCCTCGAAGACATCGAGCTCGGCGGCCACGAGCACTTCATGCTCAAGGAGATCATGGAGCAGCCCGAGTGCCTCTCCGACGGCATGCGCGGCCGCGTCAACGTCGCCGACGGCCGCATCCATCTCGGCGGGCTCGCCAACCAGACCCGCGAACTCGTGCAGACCAAGCGCCTCATCCTCACCGCCTGCGGCACGGCCTGGCATGCCGGTCTGGTCGGTGAATACCTCTTCGAGCAGCTTGCCCGCATCCCGACCGAAGTCGAATACGCCTCCGAATTCCGCTATCGCAACCCGACGATTGAGCCCGGCACGGTCGTCGTCGCGATCAGCCAGTCCGGCGAGACCGCCGACACCCTGTCCGCCCTGCGCGAGGCTCGCGAAAAAGGCGCGCTGGCCCTCGGCGTCGTCAATGCCGTGGGGTCCACGATCGCCCGCGAGAGCGACGCCGGCGTCTATCTTCACGTCGGCCCCGAAATCGGCGTCGCCAGCACGAAGGCCTACCTGGGCCAGGTGCTGGTCCTCACCATGATGGCCCTCTACATGGGCCGGCGCAAGCACCTGTCGCAATCCGAGCTGCTGTACTACCTGAAGGCCCTGGAGGCGATCCCCGAGAAGATCCGCAGCATCACCGCCCAGAGCCAGGAAATCCGCCGCGTCGCCGAGAGATATAAGGATGCCGAGAACTGGCTCTACCTGGGCCGGGGCTACAACTATCCCACCGCACTCGAAGGCGCCCTGAAGCTCAAGGAAATCTCCTACATCCACGCAGAGGGAATGCCCGCCGCCGAGATCAAGCACGGCCCCATCGCCCTCATCACCAAGGATATGCCCGTCGTCTTCATCGCCACGAAGAACAGCCAGTACGAAAAGATCATCAGCAACATCGAAGAGGTTCGCGCCCGTAGCGGCCGGGTCATCGCCGTCGCCACCGAAGGCGACACCGAGATCGCCCGTCTCGCCGAGCACGTCTTCTACGTGCCAGACGTCCCCGAACCGCTCCAGCCGCTGGTGACGATCGTCCCGCTCCAGCTCCTCGCCTACCACGCCGCCGTCCTCCGCGGCTGCGACGTGGACAAGCCCCGCAACCTGGCAAAGAGCGTCACGGTGGAGTAGGCCCGCCCGCGGCCCGTCCCGAAGCCCCCAATCGAGCTCGCGGCAACTGTCAAAGAGGACGAGTTGCTCCTACTCTTAATCCTAATCCTGCTCCCGCTCCTCGCCCGGTAGGGCGCACGATGGTAGCCAGTGGCTTCTAGCCACTGGTTAGCGAGCCCAACCACCAAACCCTTCCATTATTCCCGCGCCGCCCAGAGGGCGGACGATGCTCGCGGCGTTCGCTATCTACCGCGCGCACATGGAGCAAGAATCTCCTATGCAATGCTCACGCACACCGCCAACTTGCGCCCAGTTGTCTTGTCAGACATCGATACGGTCCCACCGCGCCGCGCCAGCCTGACATTCATTTCACTGTGTCACCTTCCCGGCACATTTTTCAAAGACTTACAAACGAACTCCCCCGAAATTTTCCGTGCCCATTCGGGCATACACCAGTCGTGTTTCACCTTGCCCGTTTTCACCAAAAACCGCCCAAAAGTCGCACTGCCCCAACTCGTGCCCGCCACAAGTGTTGGCACAATTTCCAAGGGCCTTGTGTCACCTTATGTCACCTTCGGTTTTGCAGCCCTTGCGCGCGGAATTCCAAGTCGGAGGAGGGGATGATCACAGCGAAATGTATGAATTTTGACGTTTTGACTTTTCGGCGTTTTGACGTTTATGCGTCGCCTTATGTCACCTTCGCAAAGCGCTCGCCGGGACCTGTTTTACTTGTTTGGCCCCGCGCCCTCGCAAGGGTTACAATCCCGCGCCATGAACTGTCCCAAGTGCCATTTCACCATCGAGGCCGACAGCCGGTTCTGCAAATATTGCGGCGCGTCTCTCGCCGCCGGGGCCGTCGCCGCGCCGGCCGCCCCGATGACGCCCTCAAACAGAGGATCGGCAGGCCCCTCCAGCACGCCGGCGACCGGGTCCGATCCGCTCACCGCCGCCGCGAAGGATGCCAAGTCCGGCGACCTGCACCGCGACCCGGCGATGGAAAAAGACGTATGGCAGGGCCGGCCCTCGTGGCGGGCATACTACGGCACCTGGTTTCTCTGGTTGGTGGCGGTCATTGTCTTTCTGGTTCTTGTGCATCGTTCAACGCTGCCCTCGGAGTCGCCCTGGAATTTGCGAAGCACCGCGTGGCTCATCGCCTTCGCGTCAGGCGTGGCCCTCTTCGTGCGACAGTTTCTCGTCATCTACGGCCAGCACTATCGGCTGACCACGCAGCGCCTGTTCATGAACCGGGGAATCCTCTCCCGCGTCACCGATCAATTGGAACTCGTCCGCGTGGAAGACGTTCGGCTTCGGCAGGGCGTCATCGACCGGCTGGTCAACACGGGCCGCGTGGAGATCGTCAGCAGCGACCAGACCGATCAGGACCTGACCCTCGAGTCCATCGCGGAACCGGCGCAGGTCGCCGAACACGTCCGCCGAAACGTCCGCGGCGCCCGCGGCAAGGGCTCGCTGTTTGTCGAGAATGTCTGACCAGTCATGATGGGCCGGCGCATGTAAGCTTGCCCGCTGGTTTCCTCCATGGATACCGAACGACGAATACAAACCATCTGCCTGCTCCTGCTCACGGCGTTCGCCGTGGGGGCGGCGCTCTATTTTCTGAGCCCGGTGCTGATCCCGTTTGTGCTCGCGGTCTTCCTGGTGTATTGCCTGACGCCGATCATCGATCTTCAGATGAAGTACTTTCGCATCGGCCGCACGGCGGCGCTGATCACCACGGTCCTGCTGGGGTCGGCGGTGGTCATTCTGCTCTGGGGCGTGGTGTGGGCCAGTGTCAGCGAGATGTCTCAGCACGCCGGCGAGTACGAAGGAGAGCTCGCCCATTTGCTCGACGATATCGCAGCCCGGCTGCCGGTGGAGCAAATGGGCATCGAGCCGGAGAAGCTCAAGTCGATCGTGACGGTCTCGCGCGAGTCGGTGCAGAAGCTGGCCGGCTCGCTGATTGGCTCGATCATGACCGTCTTTTCCAACGGCATGCTGGTGCTCATCTTCATGCTCTTCATGATGGCCGGCAAACGCACGCCGCCCCAGAGCGGGAGCATCCTCGAACAGCTCGAGACACAGATCAAAAGCTATCTCGTCACCAAGGTGCTGGTCTCCGGTGCGACGGGCATCCTGGTCGGCCTCGTCCTGAAGGTGATCGGCGTGCGATTCGCCCTGGCGTTCGGCGTTCTGACGTTTCTGTTGAACTTCATTCCAAACATCGGCTCGGTGATCGCGACGCTCCTGCCGCTGCCGGTCGTCGTGTTGAACCCGGAGCTGGGAACGTTCGCGAAGATTTTCGCGATCGTGATTCCCGGCGGCATTCAGATCGTCATCGGCAATGTGGTCGAGCCGCGGATGATGGGCAGGTCGCTCAACCTGCACCCGGTGGTGGTGCTGCTGGGCCTGATCTTCTTCGGCATGATCTGGGGGATCATCGGCATGTTCCTGGCAACGCCGATCGTCGCCCTGGTGAAGATCATCCTCGAGCGCATCGAACTGACGAAACCGCTCAGCAAGCTGCTCTCCAGCGGCCCGGACTGATCGTCTCGCCCTGGAATGCCGCTGTAAGTAAACTGCGTCGCCGAGAGGAGGCGGCATGTATCCGGTTCTCCTGATAGCGATGGTCTCCGGCGCGGCGGCGGGCTCCGCATTGGCGGGGGAGCTCTTTGCCCTGCGTCCGGGGCAGGTGCATTACTTGGTCGACGTCAACGGCGACGGGGACTATTTCGACTTCAACGAGTCGCGATTGTTCGCGGATGGTTTACCTGTGACGGCCGCGGCGATCTCGTCAACGGCGGAATCAGTCTTTGTCCTGGACCCAACCTCGCGTACGATCATTCGCCTGCGCGACGAGAATGGGGATTTTGACGCCCTCGATTTTGGGGAAATCCTTGCCTTCGCCGAACTGCCCGCCGGTCCGGCCGGTCCGACCGCCATCGTTTCGGCGGGCGATGACGCACTGTTCGTCGCGGACTCGGGCTGCGGGTGCGTATACGCCGTGCGCGACCTCAATCATGACGGGGACGCGCTGGATGCGCTTGAAGTGATGATTGTCGCAAACGGGTTGACCTCGCCGCAGTCGATCGCGTTGCGGCCGGACGGCGCGATGCTCGTTGCTCAGCAGTCTTTGCAGGTGCCGGTGCGGATTCTCGAAGACCGTAACGCCGATGGCGATTTTCTCGACTTTGCCGAGAACATCAGCTACGCGGAAAACTTCGCCGCGGGCACGGCTATCTGTGCCGAGTCCACGGCGAGGTCGCTTCTGCTGCGGCCCGGTGACGGAACGCTTCAACTGCTGGACGATTTGACCGGCGACAATGACGCGCTGGATTTCGCGGAGGTCAGGCTTTACGCCGAAGGGCTGTCGTCGGCGAGCGCGCTGGCGGCGACGCCTGACGGGGCTTTCGTTGCCCGAACGGGCGCGGCGGGAGGAATCTGGCGGGTGCGCGATCTGAACGCCGACGGGGACGCGCTCGATTTCGGCGAGGTCTTGATGGTCGCCTCCAGTCTCACCGACATTCGTGGGCTCGCCTTGAGATCGGCGACGGTCCCGTGCATGAAGGGCGACGTTGACGCAAATGGCGTCGTCAACATCGCGGACATTTCGCCAATGGTGAATGTGCTGCTGGGAATCGTCGTTCCCGCCGACCCCTGTCCATTGGATGTCAACGACGACGGGCTGCTCGATGGGCGCGACGTGCAGGCGTTTGTCGTTGAGCTGATGGGCGGTTGAAATCGGAGCCTTCTTCATCAGGCGACAGGAGGCCCCCGGCGAATCCCGTTCGAGGGCTCCGGGGCATGACGATGACACCGGTGGCATTTTGGCAAAAGCCTGTCGCTTTTTCCGCGAAAGTTTCTGTTAACCTAGCGAAGAAGGGGCGGGAGATTTTGCGGCGGCCATGAAGTAACTACAATTCCCGACCGGAGTACCGAACATGCCCAAGGCTGTTGGGAATCTTGAAACGCGACGACGATGCGGGAGCGGCGACTGCCAAAACCCGCTGAACGTCCCATTGCATATTATTAAGAACCACGATGTGGCCATGGTGAAGTGCGACAGGTGCAGCCACGAGCATGCGCTGCGGAATGTCCGCGACATGAGTGTGGGCAATGCTGTTTCGCAGTGCGTCTGGTGCGGGGGCAGGGAGTTCTTCATTCGCAAAGACTTCCCGCAGAAGGTCGGCCTGGGGCTGGTTATCGTCTTCGGAATCGTGGCGTCCGTGTTCTACTACTATGAGAATGTCATCGCGACGTTTGCCACGCTGGGCTCGCTGGTGGCGGTCGACGCGGTCATCTACCTGTTCGTCGGCCGGGCGACGGTCTGCTACAAGTGCCGGGCCGAATACCGCGGCGTGGGCTATAATGCCGATCACCGGGGATTTGATCTGGCGACGTCAGAAAAATATTCGCATTCCTGATTCGGCGCCATGTCCCTGGTGGGCGCCGGTCTGTATGAGTTCATGCGATAGATGGGAGTCGACCATGGGCGAAACCGTTCTACATGGCAAGGACGTGGACCTGAAGCGCATCGCCGCGGCGGTCCGCGAGATACTGCTGGCGATCGGCGAGAATCCGGATCGCGAAGGATTGAAACAGACGCCCAATCGCGTGGCGCGGATGTATGCCGAGATGTTCGCCGGCCTGCGGCAGGACCCGCGCGATCATCTCAAGACATTCTTCCACGAGCGCTACGACGAAATGGTGGTCCTTCGCGATGTCACCTTTCATTCGATGTGCGAACATCACCTGCTGCCTTTCGAAGGAAAGTGTCACATCGCCTATCTGCCGAACGGCAAGGTGATCGGCCTGTCCAAGCTGGCGCGGATCGTGGACGCCTTCGCTCACCGGCCACAGGTGCAGGAACGCCTCACCACGCAGATCGCCGATATTCTGCTCAACGAACTCGACGCCAAAGGGGTCGCGGTGGTGATGGAGGCGGTGCACAGTTGCATGACCTGTCGCGGCGTGAAGAAGGCGGGCAGTGTGATGGTGACGTCCGCCGTGCGCGGCGAATGCTGTCACAACGCATCGACGCGCGCCGAGATCATGAGCCTGCTGCACAAGTAACGCGTGCGGCGCTGCGAACTCGACTGGGCGACCCATCGAGATTAGCCTTGGGGGCTTGATCAACCCGGCAATGCCGTTGTCATCTTACTGGTCCGCGTCAACCCCCCGATGGACAACCAGACAGACTGGAAGCCGCTGTATCCCTTCGAGAGTCGATCCTTCGATCGCAGCGGCCTTCGCTATCATTACGTGGATGAGGGCTCCGGACCGCCGGTGGTGATGGTCCACGGAAACCCGACGTGGTCGTTTTATTATCGCGAGCTGATCAAGTCGTTGCGGACGACGCATCGCTGTATTGCCCCCGATCACATTGGCTGCGGGCTTTCTGATAAACCGGACGACGCCCGATACCGGTATACGCTGGATGAGCGGGTCGCCGATCTGGGGGCATTGCTCGCGCATCTGGGGATCGAGCGCGACGTCACACTGATAGTCCACGACTGGGGTGGTATGATTGGGCTCTCATGGGCCCTGCTGCGGCCGGAGCGCATCGCGCGGCTGGTCATCTTGAACACAGGCGCATTCCTGCTTCCCGCCAGGAAGCGGCTTCCCCGGCGACTCAAGCTGCTACGGAAGAAGAGCCGTCTCGCCGAACTCGCGGTCCTCAGGTTCAACGCGTTCGCCGGCAGTGCGACATGGATGGCCACGCGGAAGGGGCTCTCGCCGCAGGTGAGTGCCGGGCTTGTCGCACCCTATGACACGCCCGAGCATCGCATTGCCACGCTGCGCTTCGTGCAGGACATTCCGCTGCGGCCGCGCGACGCCGCCTATGCGACAGCCAAGGCGACCGATGATAATCTCGGCAAGCTGGCGGGCCTGCCGACTTTGATTTGCTGGGGCGAGCACGATTTTGTCTTCGACCGGCATTTTCTCGCGGAGTGGAAGCGACGATTTCCCAACGCGGAGGCACACTCTTTCGCCGATGCCGGGCACTACGTCCTTGAAGATGTCGGCGATCAGGTGATCCCGCTGGTTCAGGACTTTGTGCGCCGCCACTCGGTGCGCACCGAGCCGGGTCCATCTGCGCCTGCCTCCGGCGGCATTCTCAATGTCGCGGCCCACCTGCACGAGGCGGCCAAGGCCCATCCCGATCAGCGGGCGATCGTCTGGACGCGCAAACAGCACGCCGACGGCCAGGCCGAGTACGCGCACGTCACGTTTCGCGAATTGGACGAGGAGTCGGACCGCTATGCCCACGGCCTGTGTCGCGCGGGCGTGACGCGGGGGATGCGCGTCATTGTCATGGTTCGCCCGGGCGTTGAGTTTTTCACACTGACGTTCGCGCTGTACAAGATCGGCGCCGTGCCGGTCCTGATTGATCCGGGCATGGGTAAGCGGCGCATGGTCGAGTGCCTGCGAGCCGTGGATGCCCAGGCGTTTATCGGCATTCCGCTCGCCCACTTGCTGCGGCTGTCGCATCGCGAGGCGTTTAAGACGTGCCATATTCGTGTCACTGTCGGCCGGCGATGGGGCTGGGGCGGTTTGTCGCTTGATGAGCTTCGCGCCGATCCGTGGCGGCCGTTCCCGATCGCAACGACGCAGCCGGACGATCCCGCGGCGATCATTTTCACGACCGGCTCCACGGGGCCGCCCAAGGGCGTTCTCTTCCAGCATCGGGTATTCGACGCACAGGCTCGAATCCTGCGCGATTACTTCAAGATCCAGCCGGGCGAGATCGATCTGCCGACGTTTCCGCTTTTTGCGTTGTTCGATCCGGCGCTAGGGATGACGGCGGTCATCCCGGATATGGACCCGACGCGGCCGGCGTGGGTCGATCCGGAGAAGATTGCCCGGGCGATTCGCGATCAGAAGGTGACGCACATGTTCGGCTCGCCGGCGCTTCTGGACAGGGTGGGGCGATACGGCGAAGCGCAGTCGCTCAAGCTTCCGACGATTCGGCGGGTCATCTCGGCGGGCGCGCCGGTGCCGCCTGCGACGCTGGAGCGGTTTGCGAAGTTGCTCGACTCGGACGCGCGCATTCACACACCCTACGGCGCGACGGAGGCGCTGCCGGTTGCGGCGATTGATCATGTGGAGATTCTGAGCGCCACTGCCGCGCGGACGGCGCGCGGCGAGGGGACCTGCGTGGGCAGGCCGATGCCGGATGCCGATGTGCAGATCATTCGCATCGACGATGGACCGATTGAAAAAATCGACGATGCGCAGACTGCTTCGCCCGGCGAGATTGGGGAGATCATCGTGAGGGGCCCGATGGTGACGCGGCGCTATTGCACCGACGAGCGGGCCAACCGGCTGGCGAAGATCGTGGACGGTAACTCGATTTGGCATCGCATGGGCGATGTGGGTCGTTTCGACAAGCAGGGCCGGCTCTGGTTCTGTGGGCGCAAGGCGCACCGCGTCGTGACGACTGCCGGGACGTTGTTTACCGATCCATGCGAGGCGATTTTCAATCAACACCCGCGAGTCTTTCGCTCGGCGCTGGTCGGCGTCGGAGAGCGACCCCATCAGCGGCCGGTGATTTGCATTGAACTGCATGCCGATGATTCGCAGGCCGATCTCGACAAGTTGACCGCGGAGCTGGTCGCCGCGGCGGCCGCCCACGAACATACCCGGCCGATCGAGACGGTGCTGTATCACGCGCAGTTTCCGGTGGACATCCGGCACAACGCGAAGATATTCCGAGAGCAATTGGCCGAATGGGCCGCGGGGCAGATTTCATGAGCCGGTGCTGTCTGGTCACGGGCGGGGGCGGCTTTCTCGGTCGGCGCATCGTCGAGATGCTGCTGGATCGCGGAGAGAGTGTTCGCATCCTCGCCCGCGGGGATTATCCGGAGCTGGCGGCGCTCGGTGTGGACTGCCGGCGCGGCGACATCACCGATGCCGATCTTGTCTCGAAGGCGTGCCGGGGATGTGATGTTGTCTTCCACGTCGCAGCGAAGGCGGGCGTCTGGGGGCGCTACGAGGAATACCACCTGCCGAATGTGGTCGGGACGCAGAATGTCATCGACGCGTGCCGGTCGTCCGGGGTGGGGCGGCTGGTTCATACGAGTTCCCCGAGTGTCGTCTTTTCCGGTGAAAACATGGAGGGTGTGGATGAATCGGTGCCGTATTCGCGGCACTACTCGGTCCCGTATCCGCGGACGAAGGCCGTCGCCGAGCAGCTTGTCCTTGCCGCCAATGATGACTTCTTGGCGACGACCGCCCTACGGCCTCATCTCATCTGGGGGCCGCGCGACAATCATCTCGTGCCGCGCATCGTCGCCCGGGCGTCATCTCTGCGGCGCATCGGCGGACTGAACAAGAAGGTCGATTGCGTTTACATCGATAACGCAGCATCGGCGCACATACTGGCGGCGGATCGGCTGGAGCCCGGCTCGCCGGTGGCGGGGAAGGCCTACTTCATCAGCCAGGGCGAGCCCCGGGGTATCTGGGATTTGGTCAACGGTATCCTTGCGGCCGCCGGCAAGCCGCCGGTTGAGAAGACGATTCCGATCTGGGCGGCCATGTCGATTGCGGCGGTGATGGAGGGAGTGTTCGGCGTGCTCGGCATGCGGCGCGAGCCGCGGCTGACTCGATTCGTCGTTCATGAACTGACGACGGCACACTGGTTTGATATTTCGGCGGCCGGCCGGGACTTCGGGTATCGGCCGGAGGTTTCCATCGACGAGGGCCTGAAGCGGCTCGCCGAATGGTTCCGGCTCGGCTCAAACTAAGCTTATGGCCTTTCGAGGGTTAAGGGGCCGATAATTTCCATCGCCGGGGCGATTTTTCTCACCTTACCGACCGAGTCTGACCGAAAATGCAGGTATGAGCCCGATAGGGCGGCAATTTGGTTTTCGGACGTCCTGTTCGCCTGCTTTTCGAGTGACGGCGGTCGATGCGGCCGTTATGATTTTGCGATTGCCGGGACGGGCCGGCCATAGTCAAACGTTTCACTTAATTGGCAATCGCCTATTGGCGATATCCGTACCTCAGCGCTGCTGGGTCGATTGTAGGATTGGGTATGAACACGCCAGACGAGAAACTCAATACACTGACCGGCCGAATGGACGAGCTTAAGCGAGAGATCTCAGACATCTCCAAGGCCCGACCAGGCTCGGACAACTCCGCTCTGGAAGACCTCGAGGGCATCCTTCTTCGCGAGCTTCACAGCATCGAAGGGCAGATTCGCCAGATTCAGTCCTACATCGACAAATGCCACAGCGGCGCCTCGCGGGACGACTAGAGCAGATTGCGCGTCCCTCTAGCGCCATAGTGCACTAGAGGTTAGGCTGGTTGCCGAAGGAGTACTTTGGCATGGAAGCCTATTCGATGGATCTGCGAAAACGGGTGCTGGCGGCGTGCGATGCCGGGCATGGGACCACGCGGGTTGCGAAGTCGTTCGAGGTGTCGCCGGCCTGGGTTCGGCGACTGAAGCAGCGACGGCGTGAGCTCGGCACCATCGCGCCGTTGCCGCATCGGGCCGGACCGATCCCGAAGCTCAACGACGCTCGAAAGGCGCGGCTCCGCAGGCTGGTGGAGACCCAGCCCGATGCGACCCTGGCCGAACTGCGCGACCGGCTGGGTCTGGAGGTCACCCTGGGCCACCTTTGCCGCACGCTCCACAAGATGAAGCTGTCGCTAAAAAAAAGTCGCTCTTTGCGGATGAGCAGAACCGTCCGGACGTGAAGGCGGCGCGGCAGCGCTGGCAGGCGGCGCTGGGCGGCCTCGATCCGGATCGCCTTGTTTTTATTGATGAGAGCTCGGCCAAGACCAACCTGACGCGGCTGCGGGGCCGCGCCCCGCGCGGGCAGCGGGTCAAGGCCCATGCGCCCAATGGCCGTTGGCAGACCACGACGATGCTCTGCGGACTGCGGCTGAGCGGACCCACCGCGCCGATGCTGTTGCCCGGGGCGATCGATGGCGCGGCCTTCACGGCCTATGTCCGCCAGGTTCTCGCGCCCACCCTCAAGCCGGACGACATCGTGGTGATGGACAACCTGGCCTCGCACCACGCCCCGGGCGCGATGGAGGCCATCGCTCAAGTCGGCGCCACCGCTTTGTTCCTGCCGCCGTACTCGCCCGACTTCAATCCGATTGAACCGATGTGGTCAAAGGTGAAGCAGTACCTGCGAAGTGCGGCGGCGCGAAGCTTCGAGCCGTTGTGCAAGGCGATGGGCCGCGCGATTGCCGCCGTGACGCCCGGCGATGCCATCGGCTACTTTACGCACTGCGGAATCGCTACAGAAATGCGCAAACCGCTCTAGCCCCGGCGCCCCGCCCATCGATTCATTCACCCATTCGCAGCCGCCGAGAACCCAGCCGCGCCGAAACGGGGTTCCTCTGGGCGACCATTCACCGGATACTTAATCCTCCTTCGTGGTCTCGGGACCGCTTCGCGTCAGCGACGCCTCTTGAGGACATCTTTTACACATTCGCTGGAGGGTTGGAATAATGAAGCGCTTCGCCGCAAGTCTTGTTGTCGCATGCTCGCTTGGGTCGCTGCTAATTGTCGACTCGGCGATCGCGGAGGCTCCGAGCGTCAGACAATTCGTGGAGATCAAGTGGCCGCGCTCGGGCAATCTCGCGCCCGGCGGCGAATTCTATTTCATCCACAATCCCGACGGGCTCTTTCAGCTCTATGTCCGAAAGGGTGGCGACGAGCGCAAGCTGACTGACTTTCCCGACGGCGTACAGGGCTATTCGCTCTCCGATGATGGCAAGTGGATCGCGATCAGCGCAGCCATCGGCGGAAACGAGCAGGCTGACATCTACTTGTTCGAAACGAGCACGGGGCGGATGCGAGCGCTCTACGCCCATCCGGACGTGGTGTTCGGAAGCGTCGTCTGGCGGCGCGACTCGAAGGCATTCGCCTTCAAGGCCAACGACATCTCACCGTCGGATTTCTATGTGTATGTGTACGACCTCGCCTCCAATTCGACGCGCCGCGTGCTAAGCCAGCCCGGCGACACGTCGCCGGTCGACTTCAATTCCACGGGCGATCGGTTGATGACCATGCGATACAACTCCGCGTCGCATTCGCAGCTTTTCGAGGTGAATCTCAACGACGGCAAGAACCGCGAAGTCACGCCGGCGGGCGAGGAGTGGGCGTTCAAGCCTGTCGGCTACACGGCGAAGAACGACGCCTTCATCGCCATCAGCAACTACAAAGGCGACAAGAACACGCTGGCGCGGATTGATCTCGAATCGGGAGAAGTCTCGCCGTTTCTACCCGAGCTTGCCGAGTTCGAGACGGACTTCGGCGTGTTCAACGACAATCGCAGCCTGCTGGCCGTCGGGCTCAATGAAGACGGATACGGCACGCTCAAGCTCTACGCGCTCGGCAAGAAAAACGCCACCAAGGAGATGCCCACCCCCGCCATGCCCAAGGGGATCGTCGGAAATGTCGCGTTTTGCGGCGGGGACATGCTTTACTCTATCGACAATGCCCAGAACCCGGGCCTCATCTACCGCTGGTCGCCGGCCGTGCCGACTGCCTCGCCTGTGGCATTGACCGAGGCCGATACCCGGGGCATCGATCTTGCGAAGTATCCGCTTCCGGAATTGATCAAGTACAAGTCTTTTGACGGGCTCGAGGTGCCGGCATTCATTTATCTGCCGCCGGATTACAAGAAGGGCTCGAGGATTCCTTTTATCGTCAGCTATCACGGCGGCCCGGAGGGGCAGTATCGCCCGAACTTCAATTACCTGAATTCTTACTTCGCCAGTCGCGGCTTCGGCGTGCTCGCGCCGAACGTGCGCGGCTCATCGGGCTATGGCATGAAGTATCTGGAGATGGACAACTACAAGAAGCGAATGGGCAGCGTGAAGGACGGCATTGAGGCGGCGAAGTGGCTGGTGGCCGAGGGCTACAGCTCGCCGTCGCAGATCGCGGCTTTCGGCGGCAGCTACGGCGGGTTCATGGTCATGGCGACGATCACAGAGGCGCCGGAGATATTCGGGGCGGCGTGCAACATCGTCGGCATCTGTAACATGCAGACATTCCTTGAGCGGACGAAGGACTATCGCCGCAAGCTGCGCGAGGCGGAGTACGGCCCGCTGGAGGACACGGAGTTTCTTAGGTCGATCTCGCCGATTTACAAGGTCGATCGGATCAACTGCCCGCTGATGATCGCGCACGGCGCAAATGACCCCCGCGTGCCGCTGCACGAAGCGGAGCAGCTCGAAGCGAAGATGAAAAAGCTGGGCAAGCCGGTGGAGATGCTGGTCTTCCCCGACGAAGGCCACGGCTTCCGCAAGGAGAACAACCGCATCGAATTCGCCGAGCGCGTGACGGAGTTTTTCTCGAAGAATCTCAAGCCGTAATTCTCTCTGAGGGCTACTCCAGTCTTCGCAGCAGCGTGTAGTGCGCGAAGAGGTTTGTCTCCAATTCCATCTTGTAATCCCCCGAGTCCCAGCCGAAGGCGTGGGCCATCTCGCGGACGGCCTTGGAGTCGTCGCGGTCGAACTCGATGATCTTGAAGCCCGCCGATTCCAGCATCTTTCGCGGGAAGGGGCACCGGCCGTCGGCCCACGGGATGTACGGCTTATCCGCCGGGGCGGGGGCGGGGCAGATGTTGTAGATCATCACGTATCCGCCCGGCTTGAGCGCGGCATATAGCCTGGCGACGAACTTGTCCTCGCTCACACCGAGATCGATGAGCATGCGGCTGTCCACTTCGCGCTCGGGATGGAGATAGCCGTTCTTGAGCGTGTTCTTGGAGATGATCAGGTCGTAGCCGCCGCCCACGCGCTTGCTTGCATCGGCGTCGCCGGGCCAGCGACCGTTGACCAGTGTCACTAGGCCGACATCCTTCCCGTCGACGGCGATCTTTCCCTGGTCATCCTCCTTGCAATAGAGGGCGGGGAGGAATGGATCGACATCGACGCCGACGGCATCGGCGCCCATGCTCGCCAGCATGCGCAGATGGCCGACGGTGCCGTAGCCGTAGTCGAGAACGCGCTTGCCCCTGACATCCTTGATGCCTGCCTGGCCGAGCAGGTCGAGAAGCCGGACATAGGCCAGCGGCGTGCCGTATTTGGTGTGGTAATAGATCTGCGCCGTGACGGGAGTCTTGGTCAGGTCGGCCCGCTGCCTGTCGGACAGCTTCGCCGCTTCGTCGGGCATGACGTAACGCTTGTCGGCCGTGCGATAGAGATCGCGTGCGGAAGGAATCGCCAGGCGGGCCGCGGCGTCGAGAAAGCCTTTCGCCAGGGGCGATTGGACAAGCGGCCGTGCGGCGTCCGCCTCGGTGCGCATGGTCTTCAAACATTGGGAGTCGTCCGGCGGAGCCCCCTTTTCGGCGCGGGCGGTTGCGCAAACGCTCGCGAGCATGAGTGCCATCAACATGTGTCGACAATTCATCTTGTTCTCCATTTTCTGAATGCGACCCGCTCCTTCGTTCTTGGCGGTCGGGGCGTGTCCGGGCGCTGCGCCTCGGACGGGATATCGCCGACGATGGCCTCGAGGATGTCCTCCAGGGTGACAATGCCCAGCTCGGGGCCGTTACCTTCCGCGACCATGACGATGTGCCGCCGGCTCTTTCGCATGTAGGTCAAGGCGTCGACCAGCGGCATGTCCGGGTCGAGCGCGGCCGGCGGCGAGGCAAGATCGCGGAGGATCAGGACGTCGCCCAGTTGCAGCGCGATGGCGTGTATGGCGAGCTTGATGTTGAGGATGCCGACGATCTTCCCGGTGGACGGATCGCGCAGCGGCCAGCGCGTGTAGGGCCATTCTTGAAGTTGCCCGACCGCCTCGTTGACGGTGGCGTTGGCGTCGAGCACCTGTACCTTGCGCATGGGGATCATGGTGTGGACGACCTTGAGGTCCGCGAAGTCGAAGGCCCGTCGGAGGATGTCGCCGTGCTCGTGGTGGAATTCTCCGGCCTCGTCGGCCTTGTCGACGAGCATTTCGAGTTCTTCTTCGGTGTGCGCCGCTTCCTCAATCTCGACGTCGCCCAGCCCGAAGGTGCGAGTGACGGCGTTGCCCATCCAGCTCATGACGGACACGAGCGGCGAGCAGACCAGTCGGAAGAAGGCAATCGGCCGGGCCACGATCATGCCGATTCGCTCGGTGTGCTGAAGCGTCAGGGCCTTGGGGAGCAGTTCGCTGAGGACAACGGTCAGGAGCGTCACGAGCGTGAACCCCACGACGAGGCCGAGTACGCGCCCTGCCGTTTCGGGCATGTAGGCGCCGAGCGGAGCCAGAATGAGGCGGATGATCTGGGTCATGGCCGGCTCGGCGACGGCCCCGATGAGGAGGTTGGTGGCGGTGATGCAGACCTGAATGGTGGCGAGCGACCCGCCCATGTCATCCTTCAGCCGGGCCAGTACGCGGGCGACGGCGACGCCTTCGCGGCGAAGCTCCTCAATGCGGGTCGAGCGCAGCGTGACGACGGCGTACTCCGCCGCCACGAAAAAGGCATTGATGCCGATCAGCAGGGGCACGAACATCAACTGCAGGATGAGAAGCGTTACGGACATATATGCCGCATACGATAACGCCTGAGAGTTGAATCGGGCGATGGGGGAACTTGGGTCACCGGGGAATTGCTGAATCGGCCGAATTTCGCTGAAAGACGGCGGTGTTTCGCTGATCGGTGAATCGGAGCGCCAGGTTGTACTGGCGCGCGATATGGTCCAGCGTGCGCTGGGCATAGAACGCGACATGTGTCGGGTCGCGCGGATAGTGCCATTTCGCGAAGTGGGCCAGCCCCCTGTGAAACTCGGTCATGACAATGAGGTATCCCTGTGGGCGAAGGTGGGCGCAGACGCGCCGAATCTCCTCGCCGGGCAGCGAGAAGTGCTCAAAAGTCTCGGTGGACAAGATCGCATCAAAGGGGACCGAGAGGTCGGCCTGCGGCGCGAAGTGCGGATCGTAGCCGTCAGCCTCGTAACCGGCCTGTCGAAGCATTTCAACGAGCACGGGGCCGGGGCCGCACCCATAGTCGAGCACGCGTCGCGCCGGCGGTACATAAGTCTTCATCACGTCGATCAGCCGCTCGAAACGGGCCACGTAGCCCTTGTTCTCCAAAGTATTCTCGTGCATGGCATAACGCGCTACCTGCTCGTCGATCTTCAGGTGCAGATGCTGCGGAACGAAGATCAGGTCGCATTGGGTGCACGAATAGAAGGGGCGGTCGTAGGCCTCCAGCGCAAAGGGCGCAGGCTGAGCGCAAAGCGGACATGACTCACTCATGACGGAACAGATTGTCACGCATCACCGGCCCGACGGATAGTAGAAACGGCCCTGATCGGCACCTGACCCAGGGACGACCGATCGAACAGTACGGGAGCGGATGGGAATCGAACCCACCAGACGACGCAAGGCGCCGTCTCAACGGCTTTGAAGACCGCGGAGCCCACCAGGAACCCTGACGCTCCCGGGGACATGATAACGGGTCGGCCCTAAAGGCACAGACGGCGCATCACCACTGACGCGGTCGCTTCGCTTTTTCGCGCTATGACGGGCCGGCTAGCGGCTCACAAATTTGACGGCAGGGCCGGCCCGGCTCCTTGGCGGTGAAGATTCTCGATGCCTCGTCGGTGAGCCAGTGCCTTGCGATGGCCGGCTTGTTCCTCGCGGGATCGAGACTTCCGTATCCGGCGCGGGGCTCGCCTGCCGCGCCAGATTCAGAAGTTTGGGCACGAAGAAGTCGTCTGGATCAAGGGCTGCGGCGCGGGTGAGTGCCGGCAATGCCGCCTGGGACCCTTCCGTAAAGAACATGACATAGCCCAGCATGGTCATCGCGGCGGCGTCATTCGGCCGCTGCGCCACACGCGCCCTCAGATTGGCAAGGTGCAAATCGAAATCGCTTTGATCGCCGTACTCGTCGCGGATGTCGTAAGTCTTGTAGCGAAGCGTGGGAGACAGTTCGAATGCCCGAGCGAGCATGTCGACGCCTTCGGCATAGCGGCCCAGGGCGAACATCGCGTGCCCCGCGTGCAGGCGGGCCGGTCCGTTGCCTTGGTTGGTGTCGGCCGCGCCGATCCATTTGACGGCCGCCTTGTCGTAGTGGCCGTCGCGGAAGAGCAGGATGCCCTCGTCAAAGAACTCCGCGCTTTGATTGATCAGTCGCCCGGCGCGCTGTGAAGCGATGTACCAGACGTATTCATGATCGGCGTCGTAACGACCCTGATTGTAGGCGTCAGCGGTGTTGCCGTAGTAGGGCGAGGCGGCGGCGGGGCCCCAGTAATAGCTATCGCCGTATGCGTAAGAGCCGCCGAACGAGCGGCCCAGCCGGTGTCTTGGCAGAGGATTGATCAATCGCGGCCGGCGCAAGTGGCTGTAGTCCGGCGTCGGGCGGAAGTGCGGACTCCAATCGTCCGCGCGCCCCGTGGGCGGATAGACGTAATGGCCCGGCGAAAGCAGATACAGCTCGCGATTCGAATCGGGCGACGACGAGATCATGTGGACGCGAGGGTTTCGCTCGGGCGGCGTGTTCGACGGAGACCGAACCTGGGACATGAGCGGCGGCGCACTCATCAGGATGGGGATAAATACACACGCTCGCGCGATGCGACTCTTCATCATGGGCGCTCCCTGGGCCTTGGGGCAGGGAATCAAAGGGCGATGCTCGCCCTCACACTTCACCCAATGATAGACCCCGGGTGATGAAGAAAGATAGTACTTCGCGGCGGAATGTGACGGACTTTGGAGTTTTCCGCGATGGGAGCCGAAAAGGATGGCCAGCCGATGGGCCCTCTCAATCGGCTTTTCGCTTGAAGCGAAAGGCCATTTCCCGGCCCTTGGCGCCGGACGCGGGCAGAATTCGAACCTCATACTCGTCGGGCGACGGCCGGGAGAAGGCGAACCCCAGCGTCTTCTCGTGATCGGGGTTCTCGAAGCGCACCTCGCTGTCAGAGCTGCTCTTAAGCGTATAGGGAATCGCTCCGTTTTTGCTTTCCCATGCGGTCTGGCGGCGATCGAAATGACGGATTCGAAAGACCGGCGTCCCGTCTTCGACGGTGATGGTCATCAACTCGATCATCCATAATTTACCACCCTTGAGCCACCGAAACATGCCCTGCATGCAATCCCCGGCCGGCGATGACCAGGATTCTTCGAGGTACTCGTCATTCTGTGTGCGGCTCCATGTGCCCTGCATCCATGAAAGGGCGGCGAGCGGGTCGGCCGCGACGGTGACAGGTGTGGCAGCCTTGTCGAGGGGATCACCGCTCCATGCCGCAGCGCGCGTAAAATAGGCCGCCTGCGTGATTAGCCCGCATATTTCATCAGTGATCTTCGAATGGTGATGGACGGAGTTTTTCGGCTTTGTGCGTGAGCGGAGGGACGAAGGTGGAGGTTGGAGCGCGCAGGGCCCCCTTACCCCCAAGCGGTGATCAGGTTGTTTTTCGGGTCATGATGGGGCGGGCGGGATCAGGCGGAGTCGTGGAACCAGGGATCGCCACAGGTCCTGCAGGGGGCAGCTGCTCGACAGTCGCAGTACGACGCGGCGCACGGAGACGACCACCCGCGCGGCGACCTTGAAGAGTTTCAGGCGAATGGTGTTCACCTGGGCCTCGGCCAGTTCGGTGCCGGCCAGGGCCGTGCGGCGCAGCGTTTCCACCAGGACGTAGGCCGCCGAGGACAACAGCAGCCGGAACTGATTGGCCAGGAAGGCGTGGCAACTGGTGCGATCGGCGAAGAGCCCGAGCTGCTGCTCCTTGATGCGGTTCTCCATGTCGCCGCGGGCCGTGTACAGACCGTCGTAGATATCGTTCGGCGTGCGGTCGGTCAGGTTGGTCACCACGAATCGAACGTTGGGCCCCTGAACCAGCCGCTCGGCCTTGACGATCACGCGGCGCGGGCGATCCCAGGTCTGCGCCGCGTACTCGATCTCGTGGAAGTTCCGCACCTTCTGCTGCGTGGTGGCGAACTGGGCCTCGGCCGCCTGCATGAAGGACTCGGCCGCTTTCTCCAGGACGGTGTTGCGGGCCAGGCCCAGCACGTACTTGACGCCGTGCCGGTCGCACCATTTCATCATTCGCCGGCGGCAGAAGCCGGAATCCCCGCGGACGATGATCCGCACCCCGGGCCACGCCTGTCGCAAGCGCTGCACCAGCAGCTTCAGGATGGGCCAGGCGTGATGGGCCCCGTCGATGTTGCTGGGCCGCAGGTAGGAGACCAGCAGCCGCGAGCCGCAGAACACATACAGCGGTAGGAAGCAGTGGTGGTCGTAATAGCCGTGGAAGAAGCGGCCTTCCTGGTTGCCGTGGATCGGATCGTCGGTCGCGTCGAAGTCGAGGATCAATTCCTCCGGCGGCGATTCATAGGACGCGATGAACTGCTCCACCAGCACACGCGACATTCGTGCCAGGTCGCCGCGCGTGACGCGGTTCTCCAGCCGGCACAAGGTCGGACTGCTGGCCAGCGGCTCATCCGCGCTCGGCGGCCGCCCGGTCAGGACCGCCAGCACGGGATCGCTCCGCAGGGCTTGATGGTCGTTGAGATCTTCGTAGCCCATCGCAATGGCAAAGATGCGCTGGGCCAGCATGACCCGCTGGTCATGTTGAATTCGGGCCGGATCACGCGGGTCGTTGATGACCCCGGCCAGTTGATCGACCAGGCCCAGACGCCGCTCGACCTCCCGAAGCAGCAGACCCCCGGCGTCTGAGGTGAGCGTTCCGCCTGTGAAATCGGCCACGATTTTCTTGCGGCCGAGACTGGAAAAGAACATCGGTTTGCTGTTACAGTCTGTCACGAAAAAGCCTCCCTGCCTATGGACCGGAATGTTCTTACGAAACCCCAGTCTACAAGGCTTCGAGGCTTTTTCTATTCCTATTCAACGCCGACCTGATGAAATATTCGGGTTAGAAATAGCGCGACCACTGGAAATAGTGCTTTGCGGGTCATCTGATTCCTCCGTTTAGTCCGGCCACCCGAATTCCCTGTCAGCAGCGACAGGAAATAGCCCCTTGGGACGCTTTGAGCATTGATTGAAGCGTACTCGGCCAGCAGAAATAAGTATTGGAAAAACGCGACGCCGAATTGCAGTTGAAAGTGGTCAAAAACGGCGAATACCAAAAGCAAAGCCCGCCTGTGAGGCGGGCTAGGGGTCCCGACTCTCGGGCCGGAGAGTTGAGAAAGGAGGCTCTCAATGGGACCATCAGTATGCTAGCAATCGTCAAATGAAACGTCAATAAATTTTAGTCCGACAAATATGATGTAGCGTCGCGGCATGCGACGACGATTGACGAGAGCCAAAACATGTTCCGGTTTGTAATGTTTGGACCGTTTGCATATGCACAGCGCGGAGCCTTTCTGTGAATTCACAGAAAAACACAGGGCGGACCGATTCCTTTTTTAAGATAGTCACATCGGGGGATGCAGAATCCGGCGATCGGGAGAAAATCGACGACCATCGGCCCGGTTTCAAGACCGAAAACACATTGACCCAATCAGAGAACCCATTAGAAAATCGAACGCATTGACGGCAATTCGGAACAGGCAAGGCGCTTGCCAATCCCTTCCTCCATCGCGAGAAACCTGGTCGGGCTGCGACCTGCGAGGTCTTGAAAATCGCGAATCAAATGGGCCTGATCGTAATACCCGCAGGCCAGTGCCGCCGAGAGCCAGTTGACCGGCGAACCGGTCTCGGTGAATTCAAAAATTCGGCGGAATCTGATGATGCGGGCCAGGAGTTTCGGGGGAATGCCCACGACGGCGCGAAATCGTCGCTCTAGTTGTCGAGTTCCAATCGACGTCTGTCGGCACAGTTCGTCAATCGAGATCCTCCCGCCGGCCGCGATCAGCCTGCCAACGCATTGATCGACGCGATCGTCGGATGGCCCCGCGGCGGCCAGGCGATCGAGAAGGGCGCTCTGAAGGATCTCCAGCCGCTCGCGCGCCGACGGCGCTTCGCCGATTCTCGCTGCCAGTGATCCGGCTTGGCTCCCGATCAGCGACGAGAGCGGAACGATTGCGTCGACAATCTCGTGCATGGGCAAATCAAAAAATCGCCTCGCCCCATGCGGCTCGAAGCGCGCCCCGATCATCCAAAACGGTCCTGTTGGACACATGCGAAGGCAACTCGTGATTTGTCCGGCCACGAGGCTACGCGGCGATTGCTGGAAGCCGCCCCCTGGCCGTCTGACGAAGAATGGATTTCCCACGTGCACGATCATTTCCATGCAGCCGTCGGGGACGACGTGTTCCGGTTCGGCGCATGCCGCGGGATTGTCGTCGCTCATGATCCAGAAGCATCGAACGAATTGAGCGAGGGGCGCTACAGGCTGGAATTGTGCGTACTGCAATTTTGAACCCCTTAAGCGATTGCCCGCCGGGGTTCATTGTATCACGAAGCCGGTATATCCGAGCCGCGCGTCCGATCCAGCAATTCAAGAACCGCCTCGACGGGCATAAGTGATCTGCGAAGAACGTCCGGCGTCGTCGTTTCAATCTGCAGCCCTTGGCTGGACTTGAACGGCCCCACGCTGGCCCGCTCGAGCTGCTCGCAGGCGGCGCCGCAGCCGAGCGTCGTTCCAAGGTCGCGGGCGATGGCCCGAATGTACGTGCCGCGGCCGCAGGCGATGGTCAGCTCGAGTCGCGGATATTCAAAGCGGTTGACGGTGATGGCGTAGATCCTGACCAGCCGGGCCGCGAGTTCAGCCGGCCGTCCCTGCTTGGCAAGCCGGTAGCTGAGTACGCCGCCGACGCGCATGGCGCTATAGACCGGCGGCACCTGGAGGACCTCGCCGGTCATCGCGGCAACCGCGGCATCGACCTGCTCACGCGTGGGCGGCGTCGCGCCGGGAACTGGTTCAAACGGTCGCTCCGTGTCGAATGTTTCGTTTGTAACGCCCAGCCGAAGCGTCGTGCGGTACACCTTCGGCAGGTCCATCAATCGTTCGACCAGTTTCGTCGCCTTCCCGACGCAGGCCAGCAGGACACCCTCGGCGAACGGGTCCAGCGTCCCGGCGTGGCCGATCTTGCGAACCCCGAAGATCGGCCGCAAACGGTAGACGTAATGCGCCGAGCTCCTGCCCGCAGGCTTGTAGAGATTCACGATTCCGCTTGGTGTCGCGTCCATACCCGAGATTCTGCCCCATAAAAACGCGATTCGCCGCAACCATGCAGGTCTGAGACGAGATTAAGTCCGCCGACATCCCAAATGAAATGCCGATTTCCTATAATAGTCTCACAGGGAACCGGAGCGAGAAGATATGGAAGACCACGTCATCATTGCGGGCTACGGCGTCGGCGGCCGTTTCATTGCCGAATATCTCAAGGAACGACAGATGCCCTTTGTCGTCGTTGAAATGAACAGCGACACCTGCAGGGCTCAGCGAACCATCGGCGTTTCGGTGATCGAGGGAGACATTTCCGATGAGGCCGTGCTTCGCCGCGCAGGCGTCGAGACCGCCTCGGTGCTCGCGCTGTCCATTCCGGATGAATCGGCCGCCATTCGGGCAACGGAAATCGCCAACACCATCCGACCGGATATCTACATCATCGCCAGCACGCAATACACCAGCTCGGGACTCAAGGCCCTTCAAAGCGGGGCCGACGAGGTGATCGTCGCCGAACAGGCGGTGGCCCAGGAGTTCTATCGCCGCATTGCAAAATACATGGGCGCGCAGGTCGAATCAGTGAGCCCCTGATTCCGGCCGGCCACGCAGGCACTTCTACTTGAGCCCCAACTGCACCGTGCCCCCGGATTTGTGCGGGCAGCGGTCGGTATTGATGCAGCCATCCGGCAGGCGCAGTCGATCGACGGGCCTGCCGCCGACCAGGTGCGATTCGAGAATCTCTTCGATGTCGCCGGGCTTCACGAATCCATACCAGACCGCTTCGGGATAAACCACGATCGTCACGCCGTGCTCGCACTGATCGAGACACCCGGCGGTGTTGACGCGAATTTTCTTCTTGAGCCCGCGTTTCTCGACCAGCTCCTTGAGCCTTTCGCGAATGGCCCCCGCGTCCTTCGCCGAACAGCAGCCGCGCGGATGCCCCTCGGCCCGGGTGTTCGTGCAGACAAAGAGGTGCTTTTCAAAGGTCGGCATGGACGACCATTCTACCGCGTCGATCCCGGGCGAGACAGGGAGCCCAGACGCGGGTTTGCCCGAGTATCGGATCGCCGTTATACATGCCCGACCCATTGCGAGCGGAGTGTCATCGTTCGCGAGTTCGTCATCGAGGTAGATTGTGGATTCAGCACCGACCAATGCGGCTGGGGCGAAGGACGTTCATCGGCATCCGCCTGGTTTTCGCATGCGCCGCGGTCGCAACTGGTTCTTTCTCGGGCTGACGTACGCTTCTTATTACTTCAACCGATATAACCTCTCGATCGCGTCGAAGTCGTTCTGCGATACGTTTGGCTTTGATAATCAACAATACGGCTTGATCAATTCGGGTCGGAACTGGTCATACGCGATCGGGCAGTTTTGGAATGGACTGCTCGCCGACCGAATCGGCGGAAGGCTTTCGATGGCGATCGGAGGCTACGGCACTGCCGTGATGAACGTGTTGTTCGGGTTGGGCTGGTATTACAAGATTCTTGGCCCGGTGTTCGGAACGCTCGCCTGGTTCGTGGTGCTTCGCTCGATCGATGGTTACATACAGGCCTTCGGCGCTCCCGGCATGGTGAAGATGAACACCGCCTGGTTCGCGCGAGCGGAGCGCGGCCGGTTCGCGGGCATCTTCGGCATGATGATCAATCTGGGGAGGTTCGTAAACAATACGGTGACTCCCTTTTTGCTGGCGGGTTTCACGATTTGGAGTTATCGCCTGCCGCCGGGTAACTGGCAGGTCGTCTTTTTTGTTCCGGCATTGGTGATTATCGTTGTGACGACGGTAATGCTGCTGCTGGTGAAAGAGACGCCCGAGGATGCCGGATACAGCGGAGTAATCCCCCAGGAAGCAAACGATCGCGGAGATCAGGAGGGCCCGCTGCCGCTGCGCGAGATCTTCGTCACCATTTTGCGAAACCCGATGGTCTGGCTTACTGCATGGGCATACTTCTGTACCGGTGTCGTTCGATATGGCGTTGACGACTGGTTTCCGAAGTACTTTCAGGAAGTACAACACGTCTCTTTGACTTCAGCGCCCTTTCAGTGGACGGCCTTCATGATTCCCGCCGTCGCGACCATCGGGTCCATTGCCTCCGGCTATGTTTCCGATCTCATGTTCAAGGGGCGCCGAGCGCCCGTCGCGGCCGCCTTGTACCTGGCGGAGACCGTGATCATACTCATCGGCGCACAAGCAACCTCTCTGTGGGCCGTTTGTACGGCACTCATCCTGATCTCGTTTACCTGCAACGCGACGCACTCCATCCTTGGCACGGCCGCGGCCATGGACATCGGAGGGCGAAAGATGGCGGGCTTTGCCGCCGGCGTCATTGATTCGTGGCAATATATCGGCGCCGGCCTTGCGGGCGTTGGACTCGGCACGCTGATTGATAGGTTCGGCTGGGGAGCCTGGCTTTACAGCATGGCCGGGTTCGGCCTTCTCGGATGCTCTCTCATGCTTATTATGCGTCGATATGAGCTGGCTCAGACCAAGTAGTTCTTCGCCAACCCAGTGCGGCGGTGGGGCCCGAAAGACAAATTGCCGACAAGCTAATTTGGGGTAAGACGGCAAGAGCGGCACGGCCGGATCTTAACCCCGCCTCCCGACATATCAGCAGATTTCATCTCAACTTAGGGCGGCCACAAACGCTTCGCGCACTGTGAATTGGGTGAGTTTGCCTGGATTTCTGATCTGCTGCCCCGGGCGAATTCGGTATCGCATGAATTCAAAAATATGCCCGCCCTGATTGCAGTATGACAGCGCCGCGGTATCGTTTTCAGTAGTCGATTGCTTGAGGATGGCGTTTCTTCGGGTTTGTGGCAAGGTAATCACTTAGAACACATAGGAGTCGAATGCATGGCAGGCAATAGCAAGAATCGAATTGGAATCAGTATTGTCGCCTCGGCCGTCATCATCGCCGCGGGCCTGATTCTCGGCGGGCCGAGCTGGTCCTCGGCCCAGCACGAAGGTCACGATCATGGCGATGACGCCGATCACGCCGGTCACGATCACGACGGCGCCATGGCCAAGAACCCCAATCACTGGGGCGCGCCCAACGGAATGCATCTTTATCTCTGCGCGTTCCACATCTCCAAGGAGCGGCCCTCCTTCGCCGTCGAGGCCCATCACTACTGCTCGCCGCAGGCCGACATGCACCAGTGCGTGATCTACGACGGTAAGGGGCCCGGCGCGAAGCTGCTTGGCATCGAGTATCTCGTCAGCGACGAGCAGTATCAGAAGCTGCCCGCTTCGGAGAAGAAGTACTGGCATCCGCATGCCTACGAGATCATCTCCGGCCAGCTCATCGCCGCCGACCTGCCCAAGCAGGGCGACGACCTCTTCAAGGGACTCATCAAGTCGTGGGGCAAGACCTGGCACACCTGGCCCGATCCGACCACGAAGTTCCCCATGGGCGAGCCGATGCTGATGTGGTCGGCCAACGGCGACGGGCAGATCGACAAGGCCATGCTCTCGAAGCGCGACGCCCAGTTCGGCATCTCCACCGACGACATCCGCGAGCGCCGCAAGTCGATGGGCATGGAAGTGCCGCAGATTCCGCCGCCCAAGTCCATCGACGAACTCGGCCGGCAATTCACCGCGAGCGGGCCGGATGCCCCGAAGATGCTCGGCGGGAAGTAGCCGCATTTGATCGGCCGTTTGTCTCCGACGCTTCAAGCGCATCGACGACGGCCAGCATGGCAGTGGACATAGGCAGGGCGCGGAGCTGGTCGAAAGCCAGCCACCGCGCCCCCTTTTTTTGAGGCCTTGGCGCAACCTTCGTCTCCGCATCACAGACGAATCCGGTGAAGCGAATGTGCTTGTGCGTCAGCTGACGGTCGAGATCACAAAACGCCGTCGCCGCGGGTTCACAGCGCGTCGATGTCCAGTCAGCCGCCAGTCGCCGGACGATGCGCCTGATCGGCTGACCGTCCGCAATCACCGTCGGAAGCTCCCACAGCCCACCCCACAAGCCGCTTTCCGGCCGCTGCACGACAAGCCAACGCCTGCCGCGACGAATTGCCGCCACCGCGTGTGTCTCGCGGCTCATGCGGGTATTCTTTTTCTTGATCGGCAGAGATGCCACGCAATCGTCGGCCAGCGCCCGGCAGTCGCGCCGGATGGGGCATTGATCGCATTTCGCAGTCGCGCCGGGCGTGCAGATCGTCGCCCCCAGTTCCATCATGGCCTGGTTGAAGTCCCCGCAGCGCCGATCGGAGGCCAGCGCATCCGCGTACAGCGCGATCTCCTTCTTGCCGCCTGTCGTCGCCGTGTCGCCGCGCAGGCAGAAGAGCCGCGCGAGCGCCCGGTTGACGTTTCCATCCACGACGGCCGCCTTCTCCCCAAACGCAATGGATGCAATCGCCGCGGCACTATACGGCCCGATGCCCGGGAGTAGTCTCAGTTCATCTCGTGTCTTCGGAAATCGCCCGTCAAATTGTTCGACGACCATCTTCGCGGCGCGATGCATGTTCCTCGCTCGGGCATAGTATCCCAGCCCCGCCCAGAGCTTGAGCACGGCGCGCAGGTCTGCCGCGGCGAGCCGATCGACGGTCGGATAGTTTGAGCAAAATCGCTCGTAGTACGGAATGACCGTCGCGACCTGCGTCTGCTGGAGCATCATCTCGCTCAGCCAGACGCGATAGGGATCGGTCGTTTTTCGCCAGGGAAGGTCGCGCCGATTCCGGTCGTACCATGCAAGCATGTTCCGACGAACGCGTCCGGCGAGCGTAGAATCAATCAAGCGGGGCATGGCGGCGAATTGTAGAGCAGCCCTCGAATCACGCCGAGCCGATGCTGTGTGCTGACAAACGGAGCCCGCCGACCCGCGAATATCGGTCGAAAACATCAGAAAAGTAGCGGCTAGCAGGGGGAATCGAACGCGTTGATCTGCTAACATGGTGCATTAACCACTGTAGGGCCATTTCCCGCACGCCGGCGAGAAGGGTGAATTGCCAGATGATCTCGATTTCCAACCGCAAGCTCGCGACATTCCTGATCGCGCTGCTCGGCTTTTGTACGACTGCGTTCGCGCAATACGACCCTCCGGGCAATTACTACGACCCGGCCATCGGGCTCACCGGCGCGCCGCTCAAGGCCGCCCTGAACAGCATCATCGACGGGCACACGTCGATCTCCTATTCCAATCGAGAAGGGCCCCTCAAGGTCCTCGATCAGGACCCCGCCAATTCGCTCAACGTCCTGCTGGTCTATTCCGGCGTCAGCGTCGTCAATACCCAGTTCCCGGCTGGTTCCGCGAATACCGAGCACCTCTGGCCCAACAGCTACGGAATCGACAACAGCAATCCGGCCTACGGCGATCTCAATAATCTGCGGCCTTGCGATAAGAATGTGAACAGCGCCCGGGCAAACAAGTTTTACGACGACGGCGGTACGCTCCCGGCGCACCCCGAAGCGCCGCTGTGCCGGACCGACGCCGATTCCTGGGAAGCCCGGGACGTGGAGAAGGGTGATCTCGCGCGAGCCATGTTTTATATGGACACGCGCTACGAGGGCGACGGCACCGACGGCTTTCCGCGCAACCTGGAACTAACCGACAACCTCGCCACGATCACAAACACCAACAACAACATGGGTCGGTTGTCCACTTTAATCAGTTGGCATTTCCGCGATCAGGTCAGCACCGAGGAGCGCATCCGCAACCACACGATCTACACGACCTACCAAAACAACCGCAACCCATTCACGGATCATCCCGAATATGTCTGGGCCATCTGGGGTCCGACGCCAAATGATTCGCGGCTCTATGTCGGTGTAGTGGAACCTGCGGACGGCGTCTCGAACGCCATCGTCGATCTCGGCGATGTGTTTCCCAATGCGGCCGTGCCCGGCGCGCAGAATGTGACGCTCAACAAGGCCGGCAGCAATCCGACCACCTATGAGATCACCCTGACCGGCGCCGCGACCTCGGCGGACGCGGGGCTTCGACAGTCATTCATCGAGGGCGTTCAAAGCCGCGTGCTCTCAGTGGGCCTGGCGACGTCGACCGCGACCGTCGGCGTGAAGTCGGGCAGCCTGATCGTGAACAACACCGATCTCACCTCCTCGGGGGCCGGCCGTGGGCTGGATGACGGCGACGACACCGCCGATGTCACGCTTCGCGTGCTGGATCATGCGAACGCCTCCTTCGCGAGTCCGGCCGACGCAAACACGCTCATGATTGACTTCGGCAACGTCGCACTCGGCAGCGGCATGCAGGGCATCGCGCTGAGCATTCACAATCTAGAGGCCACGCCCGGCCTGACCGGCAAGCTCGACCTCGATGCCGTCAACGGCGTCGGCGATACGGCCGTGCTCACGACCGACATCGCCCCATTCGCCAACCTTCCCGCCGGGTCCAGCCAGTCGTTCATGGCGTTCGTCGATCCGGCCTCCCTCGGCGGATACTCGGCCACCTATACCATCGAGCTTTCCGACGAGGACATCCCCGGAGCGGCCGCGACGCCCGATCTGGTCCTGACCCTGACGGCCAATGTCGTCCCCGGCTGCCCCGGCGCCGATGCGAATTGCGATGAAATGGTGACCACCGATGACGTGGCCCCTTTCGTCGATTTGCTGCTCGGCCTGGGCGTCCCCTGCTCGCCGTGTGCGGGCGATGTCGATGCCAACATGACCGTCGACGGGGCCGATGTCGCCGCCTTCCTCGCCGAACTGCTCGCGCCGTAACTGCCCACCCCGACAAGAGTAACCAAAAATCACCCGCCGACCCCGCAAGCCGCGACTCGCTGGCACGGGGCGGTTTCGATTGCCGATAAATACCATGTTGGCCCGAAATGCGGAGGCGACCGCCGCGTTTCACTACTGTCCAGCGCCGGCCGCGTCGATCCGTGGCGGTCCCATTCCCCTCGTTGCGACGCCGAGGCGGTGATATTAAACTGCCTGACACAAACCCGGGGACCATCGCCTGCATGTGTCGGTTGTTCTCTGGCTGTATTTTTGGTCGGGCTCGCCTTAATTCCCTCGCGGATATTGGGAGAAGTTAAATGTCCTCCAGGTCTATGCGATTATTTCGGTGGCGCAAGAAGCTGCTCTTCATGGTGGCTGCGCTGCCCCTCCTTCAGGCGACCGGCACCTGCGATCCCTTCGCTTTGAACTCGACGATCGGAACATCGCTGGCCAGCGCCGGCTTCAGCGTCGTCGTCGGGTCCATTCAGTCCGTCCTGCTGCAGAACTTCCCGTCAGCGGACATTCTTCAAACGCTTCTCGGCGGCAACAGACAGCCGTTCTTCCAGAACTAACCTTTTACGCAGTGCGCCGCGGCCTGGCGCTTTCGCCGGGCTGCAGGCAGCCTCCCGAGGCCGTGTACCCTTATGAATAAGCGACTTCTGACTCGATATCGCATCGCCCGGCGCATCGCCATCGTGCTTGCCGCCGCGCCGCTGTTTCAGCTCTCACAGTGCCAGACCGGTGTCAATCAGGTGCTGGCCACATCGCTCAACAACACCCCGGCGACGGTGTTCCAGGTTCTGCTCAACATTGCCCTGGCGCCGATTCAATTGTTGTTGTTCGGCAACACCGGATTCGGCGGCAACGGCTCTGGTTCAGGGTTTTAAGCGGGCGATAGGGCGGGGGCGCAAGGCCGTTCTTAAACCTGCGCGGTGCTCAGCTTCGGCAGCACATCCATCAGCACCTGCATGTCGCAGAATGCCCCCTCGGAGATCAGGTAGAGGCAGGCATTCTCGATGTCGGCCGCGCTGAGCTTGCACTCCGCGAGGACCTGACGCGTCGAGGAAAAATCAATCGTCGATGCATCCTCGGGGTGCGGGCCGAGCAGGGCGATCATCCTTCCCGCGAAGCCCTTTTTCTTCAGCATCGCCGCGATGGCCGGCGCCTGCGACTGAACGTCCTCGCAGCGCGGCATCTTCATGTAGTCCTTCGCCGTCTCGTTGGGCGCCAGCTCAAACCAGATCAGGCCCTGTCGAAGATGGCGGTCGTAGAAATCCGGCGGAACGGCCCGCACGACGTGATGATAGCGCTGCTCCGCGAGCAGGCCGGCAAACATCGGCGACGTGATCACGATGTTGGTGCCGGGATAATGAATGTTGTCGCCGATCCGGACGGTGACGTCGCCCAGTCGCTCCGACAAATAAGTCTCCAGTTGCTTTTCAACCTTCGAGAAGTCTTTCGACGCGATCATCAGTGCTTGCTCGATTGGAATAATGAATTGCAGTGGCCGGACCCAACACGCTCGGCCATGCCGCGGCAACGGCATGCCGAAGAACTTGTGCATTGTGACCAATTCCGCCGGAAGCGACAACCCAAAACAACCGCCAATTCTCAATCCGTCGCCATTCCCGAACGTCCGAATATACTGGCCGACTTGTGACTTCAAACCGGGGCCGGTAGTCTTTCACGCTTCATGCGGAGTATCGCGCTGAAGAGCCTTTGCTTGTCCGCAAGCGCCTCGCTTCCGAGTCGCCTGTTTCTCCTTGCGGCCGTCTGTGCCGAACTGGTATGTCCCGGATGTGCAGCGCCGCAGCGCGCGCCCGATAAGGTCGATCTCGATTCCGGCGCCGTCGTGACCTCCGCCGATCTTCTAACCCGCGTCGTCGAGGCGCATCGCCGCGCAACAAGTCTGCGCGCCCTCGGACTGCTTCGTGATTTTCGGCGCGGCGCCGACCGTCAAGTGCCGATCTCATGGCAGCTTGCCCGACCCGAGCGCTGCAAACTCCAGATCGACATGGACGTGGCCATTGTCCTCGGTGGGCAGTGGTGGACCTACCGCCCGGTCGTCGGCAGATACACCTCTCATCGGCCCTTCACCACCACCCCCATCGAAACGGCGGCCACCCTCATCTCCGACGGCGTGCCGTTTCTCCTGCCTCTTCTGTTCAATCAAGGCGCCGCGGCCCTCGGCGCCGGCGCTGACGGCCTCTTTCCCGAATGGCGGCTCAAAGGCGCGACCTTTCAGGCGGGGAGGCCCTGCTACTTCTTCGAGCGCCGCGAGCCAGGCCCCGACAATCACGGATTCCTGAGAATGCTCATCGACCAGGAATCGCTTCTACTTCGCGGTTGGACCCTGGGTCGCCTGCGTTCCGATGGCAGCGAGAAGATTCTCCTTGAAGCGACCTACTACGAGATCGTCGCCAACGCGCCGATCTCGCGTGACGCCTTCGACGCCACACCCCCAACGCCGATCCAGCTTCCCGCCGACGCCGCAACCGGGGAATCGCGATGATACGCGGTAGAATCCTCGCATGAGCGCGCAACCGGTGAAGGAAACTATTCCCGCCCCATTAACCACCGCGCGCCCCAGAAGCATCGCCGCCCTGGTCGCGATCGTTCTCCTCGGCGCAGGCCTGCGACTCTGGCGGCTCGACGCCGTCCCCCCCGGCATCAATCAGGATGAAGCCGTCCACGCCTACGACGCGTGGTGCCTGCTCAAGACGGGGCGCGATCACGACGGTGCTGCCTGGCCGATCTTCTTTCGAGCATTCGGCGACTACCACCCCGGCCCCTTCGTTTACACGATCATTCCGTTCGAGGCAGTCCTGGGCCTTCGCGTTCTAGCGGCGCGTCTGCCCGCCGCGCTCATCGGAGTCGCGGGCGTCCCGCTTGCATATCTGCTCATGCGAAAACGCTACGGCGAAAACGCGGGGCTGCTCGCCGCCGCGCTGCTGGCGATCTCTCCATGGCACGTCCACCTCAGCCGCCTCGCATTTGAGGCCGGGACTTGCCCGACTCTGCTTCTACTGGGATACGTCCTGCTGCAATCCGCCCATCTCTCTCAGCCCGCCGCGTCTTTGCGCGGGTCGGGCCGCGCCCGGCAACTGCTCATCCTGCTCACCGCCGGGCTCGTCTTCGGGCTGACGACATGGACTTACCACGCCATGCGAGTAGTCGTTCCAGCCCTGCTGATCGCCACGCTCTGGCTTTATCGCCGCCAGGCGCGGCAGCTTCTGCAAATGCCGAGTGCGCGAGTGAGTGTCTTCGCCGTCACGGGCGGCCTCCTCATCGGCTTAACGCCGTTTCTCGCCGCGACGATCCACGCCCCCGAGCAGGTGTGGGCAAGGGCCGCGGCCGTCGTCAGCGGCTCAGGCGATCAATCCATCGCCGCCGCCGGACTATCCTTGCTGAAAAACTACGCGTCACATTTCTCGCCGACGTTCCTGTTTTTCCACGGAGACCAATCGGAAATCCAATCCGTGCCCAATTACGGACAAGCGCACTTCCTCGCGATGGCGCTCCTCCCATTGGGGATCATCCACATTCTCCGAAATTGGCGCGGCGACCGATTCGGCAGGCTCCTTCTCGCTTGGCTGCTCATCGGCCCCGTCCCCGCGGCCTTCACAAATTGGCACGGCGGCCACGCACTCCGCGGCGTAGGAATGCTCCCGGCTCTGGAACTCATCTCCGCGCTCGGTGCGGTCCAATTGTTTCAATTTGCCCAGAAGCATTCGCAATCGCTCGCGCGCATGGCGACCACCGCCCTGGTCGGACTCATGCTCGTCGGAACTGGCCTTTTCTGCCGGCGGTTCTTCGTCGAGTACCCGATCCGCTCCGCCCCCGCGTTTCAATCGGAATGGGCCGACGCATTTGCTGAAGTGAAGGAGAAACAGGACGACTACGACCTCGTCCTACTCTCCCCCGATCGCTCGAATCAACTCGGCATGCTCTACCTTTTCTGGACGCAAATGGACCCCGCCGCCTATCAGAAGGGCGACAAAGATATCGAGCAGCTCATCGGCATCGAGCGTATCACGCGCATCGGCAAGGTCGTCTTCCGCCCCAGCGCATACCTGCCGATCCTCGGCCCGCAGCTATCGCCGTGCGCCCGAGTGCTCGTCGTCGAGCGGCCCGATATTCCCGTCGCCGGCGCTAAACTGATGTCATTCAAGCTGCCCGATGGACGCGAAGCGCTGGTGATGTACGACCTAACGACCAGTGACATTCCCACCGCGCCACCCTGTCCAAACGACACGCCGAAGTAGCGCCCGAAGAGCCATTCAACTTTGTCAGGACGAAATCTCGTCCGACCACAAGCGCTGAACGGCATCGTCCACGTCCGTCAGCCCGCGCTCCCGGGCATCAACGAAGGCCGTCACATCCCCGTCCGCGGGCATCTCCTGAAAGTACCGCCGAACCGTCGGCGACAAGTATCGCGAGAGCTGCGCAAGACTATGCGCATCGCCCCTGGCGTGCTTGCGATGGTAGTAGCGAATCGGGAAATAAACGTACAGCCAATCCCTGGCCCGCGTCATCGCGACATACAGCAGTCGCCGCTCCTCTTCCTCGCCCGCCTCATCGGAAAGCGCCATGTCCGACGGAATCATGCCGTCAGCCGCATGGATGATATGCACCACATCCCACTCGCATCCCTTCGCCGAGTGAATCGTGCTCAGCGTCAACCAGTCCTCCTCCAGAAACGGCGGACCGGCAAGATCGCTCGTGCTCGTCGGCGGATCGAGCGTCAAGTCAGTCACGAAGCTGGCCCGTGAGCGATAGGTTGACGCGATCTGCTCCAATTGCTCGATGTCGCGCAAACGGATCGTCGGGTTCTCGTAACGCTTCTCAAAAATCGGCTCATAAAATCGGCGAAGCCGTTCGATCTGGCTGACCAGCGGCGGTTCGATGCGACGCGAAGACATCGCCGTGTCGAGGTTCTCCGCCGGCGGCGGCGCGGCAAGGTCGATCCCGCAGCAGTCGGCGAGCGCGACGCGCAGCTCGGCCCACTGCTCCCGCGCCGATGGCGGCGCGACCGGTGGCTTGAAGAAAAGCCTCAGTAGCGGCGATGGCCCGGCAGGCGCCGGCGCGCCGCTTCGTCGCACCCCGAGCTCGCCGATGATCCGCTGCGCCGACTTCGGCCCGACGCCTTCGAGCATCAACAAAATGCGATACCACGACAGCTCATCGAACGGATTCTCCAGAATCCGCAGAAATGCGAGCATGTCCTTGACGTGCGCCGCCTCGACGAACTTCAAACCGCCGAACTTGTGAAACGGAATTTTCCTCCGCGCCAGCTCGACTTCAAGCTGATCGCTGTGATGCCCCGCGCGAAACAGGACCGCCTGCCGCATCAATGGAATACCCTGCTCAAGATGCATGAGTATCTTCCGGCAAACGCTCTTGCACTGCCGCTGCTCGTCGAGGCACGTGATAAGTACCGGCCTCTGATGCGAGATGCGATCCGACCGCAGGTTCTTCGTGAATCGCTCCTTCGCCTGATCCATCACCGCGTTCGATGCCGCGAGGATCGGCTGCGTCGAGCGGTAATTCTGCTCCAGCGTCACCATCCGCGTTCCCGGGAATTGCGCAGGAAAGTCCAGAATGTTCCGGACCGTCGCCGCGCGAAACGAGTAGATCGACTGCGCATCATCGCCGACCACCATGATGTTCTTCCGCGTTCGCCTCAGTCGCAGCAGAATCTGGCTCTGAATGGCGTTCGTATCCTGATATTCATCGACGAGCACATGATCGAACCGATCGCCCATCGCCTCGCCCGCCCCGGGCGCATCGCAAAGCGCGTTCCACACAAGCAGCAAATCGTCGTAGTCGAAGACGTGGCTATCCCGCTTGCGCCGCGTGTACGACTCAAAGATCTTCGCGATCGTCTCGATCTCGTCACGGCACCACGGAAACTGCCGCATCAACACCCGATCGAGCTTCTCCTGCGAATTGACCGTGCGCGAATAAATCGAGACCAGCGTCTCCTTTCGGGGAAACCGCCGATCGCTCTTCGTCACGCCGAGCTCGGTGCGAATCATCCCCATCAGGTCCGCCGCGTCGGATTGATCCATCACCGTAAAGTCGCCCGGGATCGCCATCGCGTTTCCATAAATACGCAGCAGCCGGTTCGCCACCGCGTGAAATGTTCCGCCCCAGACGCACCCGGTGGAGTTCTGCCCCGTCATCTCCTCGGCCCGGCGGACCATCTCGGCGGCCGCCCGGCGGGTAAACGTGAGCAGCATGATCCGCTCCGGCGAAACGCCCTGATGAACGAGATAAGCCACGCGGCAGGCGAGCGTCTTGGTCTTCCCCGTACCGGCCCCCGCGACGACAAGAAGCGGCCCATCGCCGTGTGTCACGGCCTCGCGCTGAGCGGGGTTCAGGGTGTCCAGCCATTCCGGCGTCATGTTCCAAGGCTCTCCGGGACTGCGCGGCGCAGACGCGTGAAGGAATTTCGACATCATAGCCCCAAACCCGCGTACGGCTCGACATCGCTTGTCGGCGTGCCTTTACCGCCCAGCGGCCCAGTCAGCTTGGCCCCCGTCCCGCAACGGGTTGCCCCCCCGCGCCGCGCGCGGGAGAATCACAATATCACCCACCCGCAAACACCCGGAGGCCGGCCTTGAAGCTCTACACAAAACGCGGCGACGACGGAAAGACCTCTCTCTTCGACGGCAGCGAAGTCTCCAAGGACCATGCCCGCGTCGAAGCGTATGGTTCGATCGACGAACTCAACGCATTCCTCGGCGTCGTTGCGGCCGTGGCGAGCGAGCGCCCGCCCTTCGCCGCCGATCGAAAGTTTGCCGATCGCGTTCGATTGATTCAGGCCGAGCTGTTTCAACTAGGCGCCGACCTCGCCACGCCTGAGGACGCAAACAAGCGCGACAAGGTGCCGAATATCACCGAGGCGGAGTCGAAACGATTGGAAGGCTGGATCGACGAGGCCTGCGCCGCATCGCCGCCGCTCACCAGCTTCGTTCTGCCCGGCGGAGACCTGCTCGCGGCGCAGCTCCACGTCTGCCGGACCGTCTGCCGCCGCGCCGAACGCTGCGTCGTCACGCTTGCGGAAACCGTGCAGTTCAACCGGCAGATCATCATTTATCTGAACCGGCTCAGTGACCTCCTCTTTGCCTGGGCCCGCTGGGCCAACAGCATCGCCGGTGTCGCGGACGTGCCCTGGGTGAACCCGAAGGGGTAAGGACTCGTAGAAAGTGCTCTTGAGAGCAGGGCACCATTCCGGGCCAGGATTGATTCAAAAAGGGCGAGCAGCATGTCAACCATCCAAGAGCGGCGCGCCGTATTTCGCGATCTCCACAAAAGCGGTTGCTTCGTCATGCCGAACCCCTGAAACGCCGGAAGCGCCGCCTGCCACATCCCCTCGGCCAATTTCCTTGACCATCAGCGTCACGACATCGGCGCCGTCGAAGTCGCTTCCGAATTCTCCCGCGATCGGCGATCAGTTTCTCCTTGAAGACATGGAAGACCATGACTCATTCCTCGCGGCCTACGAGTTTCTCGAATCAAAGTCGAAATGGGGAATGATCGAAGACCTCTTCGGCGGCATCGGCATGGAAGTACGGCGACAGGTGCCCCTCGCGCAATACCCTCAGGGTGCCAAAATGCTGACCCGGCTCGCAAACCAGATGGACGAGGCCGCGCGAAACGTAAATCGCAAGGCCCGCGATCTCGACAGGAAAAACGTCCGCGACTGGCGCGAGCTTTCGCGCCAATCGAAGTTCAGCCTTCCTTGATCTCCGATGCTGCCGTCCGCAGCCTGCGCCGACGTCGAAGCCTGGCGATCACCACGATACCGGCCGTAAGTAGCGCGACCGGCGCCAGCACCTGCGCCCACGCCGCCGTCAGGATCGACTTATGCACCAGCGTCGAGTGCGCCTCCGCATTCTTCGGCAGCAACCCGACGAACTCGCCCGCATGATGCAGCGCACTGACCGCCAACGAGCCCTCGGGAATTTCCGTGTGACACGAAACACACAGCCCCTGCCGGCTCATGTTGGCCCGCTCCTCGTTGTTCAGCGGTCGATCCCGCTTGAAGTGATGCCCGACGGTCTGTATCTGCTGGCCGTCCTCCGTCACCACGCGCGACCAGTCTCCCACCAGCCCCTCAATCGGCTCAATCTGCGGCCGCGCGTTCTTCGAAAGCACGTGCCCGTCCGCCGTGGTCAGATCGACATAGTGCGCCTCGTCCCATGGCTTGGTCAGCCGTCCGCCGTCAATGCCGTATCCCAGCGCCTTGTCCGACAGGTGACACGACTCGCAGGTGCGCGCCCGCTTCTGAATCGTATGCGGCTGCGTCGGGCTCGTGTCCACCCCGATCGGCCCCTCAGCGCCCGCCCCCTCGGCAAATGGCTCCGCGCGGAAGATCTTGTTCCGAATGATGTCCTTGCCATCCTCGCCTACGACAGTGACGGCCACCTGACACCCCGGCACGATCGGCGTCACCCGACCCTCGCCATTGACGCCCAGCGCCGGGTCCTCCCACCGAAGGAAAGACCGCTCCTCAGTCGTCTCACCGGGAATCGGCAATTCATATTGCGTTTCACCTGCCCCGTTACGATCGCACTGTCCGTGCCGATGCCCCGCCGCCGTCCAGTCGAAGCCGGTCTTCCCGCCGGAGTAGTCAATCTTGACGTGACAACCGTAGCACTGCGGCGTCCATGTCGCATGGCACGAATAGCACTCCATCTTTTGCATATGCTTGGAGACACCGTGCATGGCAAGCTTCGCCTCTTTCGAAAGCCGCTCCTCCTCCATCAGCAGCTTCAACGGTTTAAGCTCGATGTCCTTCCCGGCGGCGGTGTGAACGATGACGCTGTTTCCTCTCCGCACCGAGCCCGGCAGCGGATTGCCCCGCGCCGTCAGCAGATACCCATCCTGCGCCGGATGGACCGTCCCCTGATCGAGCGGCGGATACAACGAAGCAGCCGTCCCGCGCGGCGGGCCCGTGATCGGCGGATGGTCGTCATACTCATCCATGTATCCGATGGGCAATTCCCACGGATACGCCTCCGGCGTCCCATGGCAATCCGAGCACTCAATCTCCACCGCCGCGAGATTCGTACACGCGAGAAACCCGTCGCTGTGCACGTCGTTCGAAGTATGACAATCCTGGCAGAGCATGCCTTTCTGATTGTGAACGTCATCCTGAAGGCTGATGTAATGCTTGGTGTGCAGCGGAAGCTGGCCGCCGCCGCCCTCGGTGTACGGCGATGAATACGCGCTCTCCATCAACCCTTGATAGGAAACGCCGATCCGCTTCCCGCGATTGTGACACACCGCGCACGTCTCAACAGGGATGCCGCTATATGTGTGATCGTTGATCGTGACCTTTGCCTCGCGCGTCGCCTGAATGCTGTGCACCAGCGGATGGCCCGGCTTGTCTTTGGGGATCGACTCGTCCGCCCCTTCGTAAAACCCCTCCACGCCATACGGCAGGTGACACGCCGAGCACCCCATGCCGCGATAGTCGCCGCGCACCTGGCGCCCCTGCACCGCCCAGTGACACCGATTGCACTGATCGCGGATATACGTAAACGCCGCCTCCTGCGGATTCGACGCCAGCCGATCCATGTCCGTCGGCGCGGCAGGCAGTTGCGTCAGCGCATTCGGAAAGACCTGCGGCTCCTTCTTCGACAGTGCCTCCATGTACGCCCGATAGACGTCCGTCCCGATCCGCGCATGCGGGTCCTCCGGGTTGGTGACGTCGTAATTGCCCCACTTGTGCTCGTATCCCTCCAAACCGCCGAAGGCCCATGCCGTCCCCTGAATCTTGCCCGCCTCGGTCATCATCAGGCTCGTCCACTGCGTCGATACATGACGCTCGTGACATTGCCCGCACGTGTTCGCATTAATCCACGGGCTGCTCGGGTCGGGGTAAAAGCTCTTGCCCGCGTGCGCCGCCTCGGCCGTCGTCGCCTGAGGGTCGCCGCCGTGGCACACCACACATCCGGCCGGGTCGCCGGAATCGCGGCCGATCGTCATGATCCGCCGCATCATCTCGCTGCTTGGGTCGCGGATCCATTCGACGTTCTGATGGCAGACGACGCACTGCGAACCGGATGGATACTCAGCCGGCGTCTGGAAGGCCCTTGCCGCCGGCGCGCAGATCGCCGCCGCCATGAAGATCATGCAAAATAAAACACGTGGTCGCGGCAAGGCGAACTCCCTGGTGGCCCGGGTACATTACCGTTGGAAGTGATTCTCGCTCCAGCGATGCACCCCATTGTACCCGAACAGGCGCGAGGCTGCACCCCCGATTGCCGCCGAGTACAATTCGCGGCGAGTTGGGTCGATCCACTGGTGATCTATGCCGTCCAATGGATGTGCCGGCCACGAATGGGTGCCATACTAACGGCACTTTCTAATGACGCGGACACGACGAGCCATGCCACCGCAGCCATACACGATCGAGCGACTCTCGCCCTCGGTCAACGGCGACGATCTTCGCGCCCTTGCCGGGCTTCTTTCCGAAACCGTCGCATCCGGCGAAGCAGTCAGCTTCCTCGCGCCGCTGTCGATCGAAAGCGCCGAAGAGTGGTGGCGAAAGACGATCTCCGACGCCCACCCCCGCGCCGTCTTTCTCGTTGCCCGCGATGAGGGCCAAATCGTCGGCACCGTCCAGCTCCACCCCGCCTGGGCCCCCAACCAGCCGCACCGCGCCGAAGTCGTCAAGCTGCTCGTCGATCAATCCGTGCGCCGCGCCGGCCTCGGCACGGCCCTGATGCACGCCGTCGAAGACGCCGCCCGCGCCGCCGGCCTCACCCTCCTCACCCTCGATGCCAAGCGCGGCGGCGCCGCCGAGCGCCTGTATCGAAGGCTCGGCTGGACCCACGTCGGCACAATTCCCCGCTTCGCCATCGACCCCGACGGCAAGACCCCGCACGACGCGGTGATCTTCTTCAAGGACCTCATCTAGCACGACGATTCGCGCTGGGGCCGTTCGCCCGGCCGGCGCGCTTTGCCCACCCTTTCTACCGCTCCTGATTATGGGGCGGCGCACTTTCCTTCGTTGCCGCATCAGCGTGGCCGGCGCTGCGAGAAAAAAGATCGCGCCGATTCCGCCCGAAAACAACGCTCCCCCTCTCGAAGTCGATTGTATTCTCGGTTTCGTCTCGGCAGGTCCGAGAAGCGCGCCGTTATCACCCGCCGGTCGAAAGTTTTGATGGAGAATTCGCCGCACGAGCCGATTTTCTAGCCCGCATATTTCATCAGTGATCTTCGAATGGTGATGGACGGAGTTTTTCGGCTTTGTGCGTGAGCGGAGGGACGAAGGTGGAGGTTGGAGCGCGCAGGGCCCCCTTACCCCCAAGCGGTGATCAGGTTGTTTTTCGGGTCATGATGGGGCGGGCGGGATCAGGCGGAGTCGTGGAACCAGGGATCGCCACAGGTCCTGCAGGGGGCAGCTGCTCGACAGTCGCAGTACGACGCGGCGCACGGAGACGACCACCCGCGCGGCGACCTTGAAGAGTTTCAGGCGAATGGTGTTCACCTGGGCCTCGGCCAGTTCGGTGCCGGCCAGGGCCGTGCGGCGCAGCGTTTCCACCAGGACGTAGGCCGCCGAGGACAACAGCAGCCGGAACTGATTGGCCAGGAAGGCGTGGCAACTGGTGCGATCGGCGAAGAGCCCGAGCTGCTGCTCCTTGATGCGGTTCTCCATGTCGCCGCGGGCCGTGTACAGACCGTCGTAGATATCGTTCGGCGTGCGGTCGGTCAGGTTGGTCACCACGAATCGAACGTTGGGCCCCTGAACCAGCCGCTCGGCCTTGACGATCACGCGGCGCGGGCGATCCCAGGTCTGCGCCGCGTACTCGATCTCGTGGAAGTTCCGCACCTTCTGCTGCGTGGTGGCGAACTGGGCCTCGGCCGCCTGCATGAAGGACTCGGCCGCTTTCTCCAGGACGGTGTTGCGGGCCAGGCCCAGCACGTACTTGACGCCGTGCCGGTCGCACCATTTCATCATTCGCCGGCGGCAGAAGCCGGAATCCCCGCGGACGATGATCCGCACCCCGGGCCACGCCTGTCGCAAGCGCTGCACCAGCAGCTTCAGGATGGGCCAGGCGTGATGGGCCCCGTCGATGTTGCTGGGCCGCAGGTAGGAGACCAGCAGCCGCGAGCCGCAGAACACATACAGCGGTAGGAAGCAGTGGTGGTCGTAATAGCCGTGGAAGAAGCGGCCTTCCTGGTTGCCGTGGATCGGATCGTCGGTCGCGTCGAAGTCGAGGATCAATTCCTCCGGCGGCGATTCATAGGACGCGATGAACTGCTCCACCAGCACACGCGACATTCGTGCCAGGTCGCCGCGCGTGACGCGGTTCTCCAGCCGGCACAAGGTCGGACTGCTGGCCAGCGGCTCATCCGCGCTCGGCGGCCGCCCGGTCAGGACCGCCAGCACGGGATCGCTCCGCAGGGCTTGATGGTCGTTGAGATCTTCGTAGCCCATCGCAATGGCAAAGATGCGCTGGGCCAGCATGACCCGCTGGTCATGTTGAATTCGGGCCGGATCACGCGGGTCGTTGATGACCCCGGCCAGTTGATCGACCAGGCCCAGACGCCGCTCGACCTCCCGAAGCAGCAGACCCCCGGCGTCTGAGGTGAGCGTTCCGCCTGTGAAATCGGCCACGATTTTCTTGCGGCCGAGACTGGAAAAGAACATCGGTTTGCTGTTACAGTCTGTCACGAAAAAGCCTCCCTGCCTATGGACCGGAATGTTCTTAAGAAACCCCAGTCTACAAGGCTTCGAGGCTTTTTCTATTCCTATTCAACGCCGACCTGATGAAATATTCGGGCTAGCCTAGTATTTCTTGGACACACAGGGGGAAGGGGCGCGCCTCGCTGCGCTATGAACGCGGCGCCTCCGACAGCTACTGAAATGACATTCGGGATACGCATTCTCAACCCAGAGGAGATACGCATCATGCGCCTCAAGTTCCTGCCCATTTTCATTCTGTCGTGCTTCGTCTTCGCCGGCAGTGCCCGCGCCGGGATGATCACCGCCACATATTCGGTCGATGCCGGCGGCTCCAATGCCAACCCGCTCAATGGTCTCGGCGCCATGGCCACATTCGAAACGTCGGGCAGCACGCTCAACATCCTCCTCAAGAACACCAGCACCGGCATGCCGGCTGGCTTCGACACCGCCGCGTCGCTGCTCGTCTCCCTCGGAATGTCTCTGCCGACCGGCTTTTCCATCCTCTCCGGCAACACCGCCGTCGTCGGGCCCGGCTCCGTCGGCGTCTCGCAATGGTCGAGCTTCACGCCCGGCTCCAGCGTGGCCAATGAGTGGGCCTGGACGAATGCAGGCGGCGGCGATCTGCTCGGGACTTACAAACAGGTCATCAGCACCAGCTCCGGCAACCAGGGCCTCACCCACTTCACCGGCGGCTCCGGCAGCCTCGGCGGCCCCTACGGTGGAATCGCCGCAAGCCCGCTCCTGGCCAACATCCCCGGCTCGCAGCGCGCGGTGAGCAATTCAATCGCCTACTCACTGACGCTCTCCGGGGCCCTGTCGGATCAGCAGCTTGCCGCTGTGGCCAACGGGAGCATCGTCGAGTTCGGCTCCGACGTTCGCTACCTGAAAGTCCCCGAGCCCGCGGCGATCGGCCTCCTGACCCTCGGCGCCCTGCTCCTCGCGCGCAGCCCGCGGCGCACAGCGCGAAGGTAATTAATCCGCCGCTCGCCCATGCCGGCCGCTTGCCGCTCGTGCGTGAATCCGCTCGTGCGTGAATCCCTTCTCGCACGCGGCCCGATGGGAATCCCTTCCCATGTCCTCGCTTCCCGGCGGGGCCTTCCCGCGCCCAAACCGCGCAAAACCCAAGGTGACATAAGGTGACACAAGCCTTGCGGAAACCGTGCCAACTTCTGTGACGAGCATGTGTTGGGGCAGTGCGAGTTTTTGGTGGTTTTTGGTGAAAACGACCTGAGATGCGAGGCTGAAGACGACAGGGTTCAGGCCGCAGGTTTGAGGTCCAGGCCTTGCAGTCGGGATCGTCGTTGCCGGTGACATCAGGCACTCCCTCACGGGTCATGGTTGGATCGATCTCCATTTACTCATCCTTGCTCCGCGCTTGCGCCTCCGGCTCATGACGCTCAACTTCCTATTGGTACCCAGCACGTGAATCCCATCCTTCACGTATGTCCTCCTGGACTCCATCTCACTCGTATGCCGTTGGGAATTCTGCCCTTAGCCCCGTAGGGGCGCCGGATTGTAGCCACGGGTGGAGCGAAGGCGGCGCTAGCCGCCGAGCGCAACCCGTGGAAAGAATCGCGCAGCGCGACCCGCCCCGGTAGGGGCGGAGGAGTTCTTCGACTCCGCAGCAAAGCATCAATCACACACATACCGCTCGTCGAATTCGATCCCGTGTGCCGTAAGCAACCGCAGTAACTCCGATCGAAAATCCTCACGCCGATGATGCTCAGCCTGATTCGAGATGTACTTCTTGACCGTGTCCTCCTGCGACTTGCTGACCGAAAATGCAGAGTAGCCCTCTTGCCACGCAAACGCGGCGAGTCTCGGAAAAGTCTCATGGACCCACTTCGACGACCGCGCTTTCACGACTCGCATCAGATTTGAAATCGACTCGTCCGGCCGCCAGCGCAAGTACAGGTGCACATGATCCTCCATGCCGCCGACGTCGAGCAGTGTCCCCTTCTCAGTGCGAACAATCCCGCCGATGTACGGGTAGAGACGCTCTGCGATTTGCGCACTGATCCATTTCTCGCGATGCTTGGTGCTGAAGACGACGTGTAACAGAACCTGCGAGTACGTGCCGGGCATGCGACACCTATTGGTAAACGAAAGCTTCCAACGCCCCTCCGGGGCTTATCATACTCGCCGAACCATTCCACGGGTTCCGCATCGCCAACGGCTGACGCCTCGGCGATGCTCCACCCGTGGCTACAACCCTGCGCCCCGTTGGGGCTTAAGAATGCGCGCCCTCTGGGCGACTACCCAGGGCCGCTCGCCTTCTGGTCGAGTAAAAAATGCGTTCGCCGGCGCGAGCGCGGAGCAAGAGTCTCCTATGAAATGTTCACGCCCACCGCCAACTTGCGCCCAGTTGTCTTGTCAGACATCGATTCCGTTCCGCGCCGCAGCGTCAGCCTGACATCCGTTTCACTGTGTCACTTTTCCGACTCGTTTTTCAAGGACTTACAAACGAACTTTCCCGAGACTTTCCGTGCCCTTTCGGGCATACACCGGTCGTGTTTCACCTTGCCCGTTTTCACGAAAAACCGCCAAAAACCCGAAGCGCCCCAACACGTGCCCGCCACGCGAGTTGGCACAGTTTCCGAAGGCCTTGTGTCACCTTATGTCACCTTGGATTTGCACGCGCCTGCGCCGCCCGGCGAGGGTTTCAATCGTCTCTCACACAAGGCAATCAGAATGCACGAATCAATGGCTGCGGCGGGAAAGGAATACCATGCCGAAACTCGAGATGGCGCAAAAAAACATGGCCGCAAGCAAGAGCCCGTTGATGGGCTTGGAGTTGATTTGCGAATGAATCAGGGAACCTCCGGCGATGACAAACGCCGTGACGCCAACCGCCATAAGCACGTTGCCCAAGATTTCTTGTGCCCGCTTCGAACCGTCTTGGCTCATTTCGGTGCCCGCCTCCGCCCCTACTCCGTTGGCGCGAATTCCTTCGGGTCCAGCTTCCGGAACAAAACCTCCGGCGCGGGGCCCAGCGTGTGGCCCACTGCCAGTGGTTCAGCCGCCGTGGCCCAGGTCCATTGCTCCTTCGGCACATTCAGCGAGACGCGAATCTTCTCACTGGCAAACGGCAGGAACGGCTCGAGCAGGACGCCCAGCGTGCGCACCGCCTGGATGCAGGTATGCACCGTCGCCGCGCACAGGGCCATGTCCGTCTTTCGCGAGGTCCACGGAGCCCGCGTGTCGATGTACCGGTTGCACGCCCGAAAGGCCTCCATCACCCGGCCGAGGCCCGCCTTGTATCGCGTGGATTCGATCTCGTCGGCGACCTCATTGGGCAGCTCGCGGATCATGTCGAGCAGTTCTTTCTCCAGCGCGTCGGATTTTTCCGCCGGGGGCACCTTGCGGCCGAAGTCCTCGGTCACGATCTTCTGCCAGCGATTCACGAAGTTGCCCAGTGTCGCGATCAACTCGGCGTTGTTCCGCTCGACGAACTCGTCAAAGCTCCACGCCGTCCGCTGCGACTCGGGCGCGTTGATGGTCAGGTAGTAACGAAGGGGGTCAGGATCGAATGATTTAAGATAGTCCTCAATCCAGACGGCGGTGCCGCGGCTCTTGCTGATCTTCTCTTCCTCGCGACCAGGGAACTTGATGTTCAGGAAGGCGTTGGCCACCACGTTCGTCGGAAGCTGATAGAAGCCCTCGTCCTTCGGCTTGGTGTAGTTGCTGCCGCGCGCGGCGATCTCCGCGGCCGTGAACTGCGTGCCCAGCAGCATCGACGGCCAGATCAGCGCGTGAAAGACAATGTTGTCCTCGCCGATGAAATGGATGATCTCGCAGTCCGGGCTCTGCCACCAATCCTTGTATTTGCGCCAATCGCCGTCGCGCTCCTGGCACAAGGCCGCCGTGAAGCTCACGTATCCGATGGGCGCATCGAACCAGACGTACAGCACCTTGCCCTTGGCGTCCGGGTCTTCCAGCGGAACAGGCACGCCCCACTCCAGGTCGCGCGTCATGGCCCGCTCGGGCAGGCCGGTGCGAATCGAACCGAGGGCGAAGTTGGTGACGATCGGCCGCCAGTCGAGCGACACCAGGCTGAACCAGTCGGCCAGCATGCCCTGGAACTTCTCCAACTGGAGATACCAGTGCGTCGTGGTGCGCTTTTCCGGCGTCGTCTGGGTGATGGTGCTGATGGGGTTGATCAGCTTGAGCGGGTCAATGCTGTTGCCGCACTGCTCGCACTGGTCGCCCAGCGCCGCGGGATTGCCGCACGGCTTGCCATCGGGCATCTTGTGATAGCAGGCCCCGTTGACATAGCGATCCGGCAGAAACTTGGACGCCTGGACGTCGTAAAGCTGCTCCGTCGTCCGCTTCACGAAGTGACCGTTCTTGTGGATGGTCTTGAAGAAATCCTGGCTCAACTGGTTGTGCAGCTCGACGAACTGCGGCTGGTGCGTGCCGCCGTAGATGTCGAAGTGAATCCCCAGCCCCTCGAAGTCGGTCGCCTGCCGCTTGTTGTACCGACTGCAAAGCTCCGCCGGCGTCGTGCCTTCCTTGCGGGCGGATATCTCAATGGCCACGCCGTTGTCATCGCTGCCGCAGATGAACCGGACGTCGTCCCCGCGCGAGCGCAGGTAGCGCACCATGATGTCGGCGGGCAAATAGGCCCCGGCCACGTGACCGACGTGCAGGCGGCCGTTCGAATAAGGCAGGGCGGCAGTGATGAGAAAGCGGCGTTTCGCCATGACAACTCCAGGGTGAATGAAACGGCGCTGATTCTACGGACGTTTCCGATCTGCGCAAAGCAGCGAATGCGAGGGCGAAAACGCCCCGGATATCCGCCAGGACTTGGATGGATCGGATATCGCCGTCGCGCGCGGTCAGGCGCGCTGGGCGATCCAAGCGCACAAATCCTCGATGAATGCCGTCGGGTCCGCGTCGAATTCCAGGGTGTGGTGCCCCTCGGGGTACATGGTGATCTGCCGATCCGGCGAAGGCAGATCGCGCAGCCAGTCGCTCGAGCGGTCGTTGTGAATGATCTTGTCGTGTCCCGCGAGCAGCAGATGAACGGGGTTTCGATAGGCCGACTCGGCCAGCCGCGACGTGCTGCGATCCAGTCGCCGCGAGATCAGCAGGAATCCCGCGGTGACCTGTGCGAGCTTCAGTCGGTCGCCCTCGACGAAGCGAATCCGCTCGGGGTTGTTGGTGAACATGCGCGCGTCGTTCAGCGGGATGTCGTAGGCGCGCTCGCGGTCGTTGACGATCGAGAGGGCGATGCGAATCTTCTCCGTGGCCGAGACGTCTACTCTCGGAAAGAGGCCGGGCGCGATCAGGGACATCGTCGCGACCTGCTCCGGCAATTTCGCGGCCAGCGCTACACAGAGCTTGCCGCCCCAACTGACGCCCACGAGATGCGCCGCGGGCTTTCCCGAGATTCGCAGGACTTCGCTGAGGCTCTCCTCGGCGTCCTGCACCGATCGTTCGATCGACGGCGAGTGACCGCGCTGGGCCTGATTGAGCCCGCTGCCGCGGCGATCGGGCATCAGGACGGTGAAGCCCGCCTCGGCGAGTCGGGCGCCGGACATCTCGTACCATCCGCCGTGCGATTGAATCCCGTGAAAGTAGAGCACCGCGCCGCGCGGCTCCGGCGGGCGCCACCATCGCACCGCGGCGCGGTAGCCGTCGGAATAGCGAAGCGTTTCGATGCAGGGCTGGAGCATGGATAAGACACTAAGGCAGGTTGCTGTCGGTATCAAAGACCTATCGGGGATTGTTTACCCGATAGGGGCCTTTTTTCCGGTCCGACTTGTTATGGAGCGCGGACGTGATATGCTATTGGGTGCCTGTGGTGGTTTTGCAACCCGCCTCGGGTTTGCACCCCCGCCTGCACAGTCCCTCCTCGCCCAAGGGTCGAACAAAATGACTCCCCGAACTTCGTTTTGCGAACAGAGTCTCCGGAATTCTGCTGGCGGTTTGATCAGACTGTGTCTGTCGGCGGCGGTCGCATTGCTGCTTACTGGCGCGTGCGATGCGCAGCGACTTGCAACCGATGGCACGGGCGGAACTTTTTCCGCGCCGGCGGGCAATCCATTGCCGCAGGTTGAGGCCGACGCCGCCGGGCTCGCTGCGCGCGAGATTGAGGATGCCGACATCGTCAAGGTCGTCGGCGACCGCGTGTATGCGCTCAATCGATTCAAAGGTCTGATCATCATCGACGTGGCGAATCCTGATGCGCCGTCGATTCTCGGGCAGTTCGACCTTCGCGGTCGCGGCGTCGAGATGTATGTCGTGGGATCGCAGGTCTTTGCCCTGTTGAGTGCGGATTACTACTTTCCCTATATCGAGGGCGGTCCTATCGGCGCGAGTTCGTCGATCGCGCCGGACGTGTTTCCGCCGCCTGCGCCGGACTTTGACGGAAGCCAGCTTGCGATCATTGACGTGAGCAATCCGGCAGCGCCGGCGCTGCAAGGCAAGATCAACCTCGTTGGCTTCGCCAACGATAGTCGGCGCGTCGGGAATGTGATTTACGTCGTCGGACGAACCCTGATTCCCTACGAATTCGATTCCATGAGCGGCGACGATCATGTTGATGAGGGCTTTGTCGCGTCGATCAACGTGGCCGACCCGGCCAACATCGTTCCCGTTCAGCGCGAGACGTTTGCGGGGGCGGGACTGGAAATGCACGTAAGCGAGTCGCTTCTGTCGGTCGCGAGTCGCAATTACGATGTAAACTCCGGCCAGTCGATGACCCGTGTGCAACTGGTGGACATCACTGATGCGACCGGGGTGATCGACGTGCGCGGATTCTTCAATGTGCCCGGCGCGATTCGCAATCGCTTTTATATGGATGATTTCGGCGGCGTATTTCGGATCGCCACCGAGTCGGGGGGATTTGGCTTCCGAAAGGTGCGCGTATTCACCTACGATCTTGCCGATCTCGACAACGTCGTCGCGCTCGGCCAGGTCGAAGTCATACAGGGCGAGTCACTGGAGGCGGTGCGATTCGACGGCGTAAAGGGCTATGTTGTCACGTTTCTGCGGGTGGATCCGCTTTTCGTGGTTGATCTGAGCGATCCGACGGCGCCTTCGGTCAGCGGTCAGCTTGAAGTGCCGGGTTTCTCGACGCACATCGAGCCGCGGGGCGATCGGCTCATTGCCATTGGTATTGATGACACCGACGGGCGGCGGCCGGCCGTGGCGTATTACAACGTCGAAGACCCCACCAATCCGACTCAGATCGGTCGAGTCGTTCTGGGTCCGCCGGGCTCTTTCACGGAGTCGGAGGCAGTCTATGACGAGAAGGCGTTTAAGATCGTCGACGAGCTCGGCCTGATCGCGGTTCCGTTTACCCATTATGAGTATTCCGGCGATCCTGTTCCATTGGGGGGGCCGAACGGCCAGGGGATTGTCCGCGACTATTACGTTCCGCAGTGCAAGAGCGGCGTGCAGCTTGTCGATTTCAGCGACGCGGCACTTTCGCAGAGGGGATTCTTCGAGCACGATGGCCGTGTCGAGCGCGTGGGGGTTGTGGGCAGCCGAGTCTTTTCACTGTCTCAGGCGGGCTTTCAGACAGTCGATATCACCGATCGTGACAAGCCGGCGGCCACGGGAAGCGTGGCGTTTTTCACACCTGATGAGATGTCGCGCTTTGCGATCGGGGATTGTGGCTACTACTTTCCGGGCCCGATCGATCCGGGATTTGGTAATGGATTCTTCCCGTGGCTCTCGTTGTTCCAGAGCATGTGCGGAGCGATGGGGGTTCTGCCGCTTGTGATCGTCTCTGCGGCCCTATTGGGCGGGAGAAGCTATGTGCGAGGTAGGAGACGCTCCGTCGCCTAGGGGCGCGAGAGTTGACTGAGCGATCCATCTAAGAGAGAAACTCCAGCGGATATCACGCAATCCAAAGCCAACGCGAGGGTCTATCTGGGTCATTTCTCAGTAGTTCCGCGAGCGTGCGACCTTTGACCGGGAATAATGAGATTCAATCGATTTGCACCGTGGACCTGGAACGGTCGTGGCAGGTCTATGAAGCGGCCAGAAGGGCATCGTAGAGCTGCTGAATGGTCTGATCGAGCGTTGGATGCACGAGGTCAGACGCGATCTCTGCAAGCGGCTCAAGGACGAACCGCCGCTCGTGGAGGAGGGGATGGGGGATCATCATTTCAGGCTCGGATCTTATTTCGTCACCGAAGATGAGGATGTCCAGGTCGATGGTACGCGGTCCCCAGGGAACTTCGCGCTTGCGGCCCAGGGACGCTTCAATCTGCTGGCAGACGGCTAATAGGCGCTCAGGCGACAAGGTCGTGCGAAGGTGCGCGGCGGCGTTGATGAATCGAGGCTGATCGTCCGGCCCGCCGACCGGCTCGGTCTCGAAGAGGCTGGAGACCTTGGCGACATCGATTTCCTTGGTCGTCTCGAGAGCGTTGAGCGCAGCGGAGATGTTTCGTTCTCTGCGTCCGAGGTTGGAGCCCAGGGCGATGTACGCGTTTTGCTTTTTTCTGCGACCGTTTACCACTTGATCCCCGCCAGCCGCGACTGGGCCGCAGCGATTCTTTCCTTCTCTACTGTCAGGGCGAAACGCACGTATTTGTCGGCGGCTTTTCCGAAGCCGATGCCTGGTATGGCGACGATGGCCGCCTCTTCCAGCAATTTCGAAGCGCACTCCATCGAGGCGTATCCTTCCGGACACTTCGACCAGACGAAAAAGGTCGCCCGGGGAAGCTCGGTGGCGAAGCCGTACTTATTTAACATCGGCACAAGGGCGTCGCGTCGTTCTTTGTAGATGCGTCGAATCTCGGCGACCTCGGGTCGGTCAATGCCTTCCAGGGCGGTGATGGCGGCATGCTGGATCGCGCCAAAGACGCCGGAGTCCATGTTTCCCTTGACCTTGGCGAGTGAGGCCAGCACTTCGGGATGGCCGACGGCGAAGGCGACTCGCCAGCCGGTCATGTTGAAGGTCTTGGAGAGCGAGTGCATTTCGATGGCGACGTCGATCGCGCCGGCGACTTCCATGATTGAATGCGGGCGGTCGTTGTCGTCGAAGTAGGTCTCGGTGTAGGGGGCGTCGGAGCAGATGATGAAGTCGTGCTTCTTCGCCAGGTGCACGCATCGCTCGTAGAAGTCCAACGGGGCGACGGCGCCGGTCGGGTTATTGGGATAGTTGACGAACATCAGAGCGGTTCGATCGAGCACGTCGGCGGGGATCGCGGCGAGGTCTGGAAGGAAGCCGTTCTCTTCGCGGAGCGGCATCTCGTAGGGAACACCGCCGGCGAAGATGGTCGCCGCGTTGTAGACGGGATAGCCGGGCGTGGGGATCAGGCCGATCTGGCCGGGGTTGATGACGGCAAGCGGCAGGTGGCCGAGGCCTTCCTTGCTGCCGATGAGGGCGATGATTTCCTTTTGCGGGTCGAGGGTGACGCCGAAGCGCTTCTTGAAGAAGTCGGCGGCAACGAGTCGAAACTCGGGCACGCCGGTATCGAAGGGATACTTGTGATTCTTCGCGTCGTAGATGGCCTGGGCCATGCGGTCGATGATGAATCTCGGTGTGGGCCGATCGGGGTCGCCGACGCCGAAGTCGATGACGTCTTTTCCGGCGGCGATGGCGGCGCGCTTCTTGCGGTCGATGTCGATGAATAGATAGGGCGGCAGGACGGCGAGCCGCTCGGGGCGCTCAAAAGGCATGGACAGACTCCGCGAGAGATTCCAATACTTCCAATCGGCGGATTGTACGAACTGGGCGGATGCAGCGTCAACGAACTAGGGAAGCTCCAATTCCACTTCGCGGTTCATGGCGGGGATTGAGAGCTTGATTTTCTTGTGGGTGCGCGGCGGGCAGTCGCGGTATTCGTAGAGTTGCAGTTTGACGGAATCCCAGATGGGATCGCCGCACTTCATCGGCCAGGACTCGACGAGGGCGAATCGGGCATCGTGCGCCAATAGTTCTCGCAGCATCTTGCGCGGAGGCGGATCGGCGTCGGCATAGGGGGTTGTCGGATATTCAGACTCGATGACGGCGTAGCGGATGCCGTAGCGATTGAAGAGGGCGACGATTTCCTCGGGCGAGTCGACGAATTGCTGGTAGTCGTATTTTTCGCGGGCGGCCCTTGCGTAGAGCAACTTGCTGGCGCGGAGCGGGATGATTTTGTCTCGCGCGGCGGCGTTTTGATAGACGTCGAAGATGAACTGGCCGTCGCGAACCGCGTCGATGAGGACGAGGTCGGCGTTTCCAAGGTCGACCAGTTTCGCCACGGCGGCGGCGTGGTCGGGCAACCGGCCTGTGTCGTGGGACCGAGCGAGGACGCCCTGCACGAAAACGAGGGTGCTCAGGAGCGCGAGTCGCGGCGCGGCGGATGACCAGGAGAGGGTGTTCTTCGAGCCTTCGGATGACTCTGAGACGAAACCGAATCGGACGGCGGCGAACGCCAGCGGAGGAATCGAGAAGAACAGGTAGCGCGGCTCCTTTGCGGCGATGGAGAGACTGAAGCCGGTCCATGCGGCGAACCACAGCAGCAGGAGTGCGCGGGGGCCGCGGTCAGGCTTCATGATGAAAGTGAGGAGGCCGAGAAGGGCAATGGGCACGAGCGGCCAGCCGAGGATTTCCGCCGGCCAATGGGCCAGGCCGGTTAAATCGAACGATACCCGTAAGAGTTGCGATGGCAGGGCGGTGTACTTTCGCGAGAAGAGGATGTATGCGCCGATGATTGCGCAGGCGACGATGATGCTCGCGATGAGCGACGGCCTAAGGAGATGTTTGCGGCGGTCGGGTTGCAAGAGCGACTGGACGAGCAGTACAGGGAGAATGAAGCCTGCCGTCTGCTTGGTCATGAATGCCATGACGATCGCTGCCGCCAGCGCGATGGCCCAGATTGGACGATGCGCCTGTCGGTACTGCTCGTAGGTCCAGACGGAGGCGAGAATCCAGAATGTCGCCGGCCACTCGAGCATCACGTCGTTCATCCACAAGAGTCCGTGCGGACATGTGATGAGAAGCAGTGAGGCGAGGAGGCCGGTGGGGCGGTCGAACCATCGGCGGCCGAGCAGGTACATGAGCCAGCCTGCGCCGAATGCGAAGACGAGGACGGTCGCGCGTGCGACTGCGATGTTTACGCCGAAGATTGCGAAGAGTCCGGCCTCGACGACGGCGAAGCCGGGCGGGTAGTAGACGATTATTCCGAGTGCGGGATAGCGAAGATAGAACTGTTCCGCCCATTCGCGGGCATGATCGAGGGGCCAGTTTCGGAAGAACTCGTATACGAATACGCCGTCGAAGGTGTGGTTGGGGGCGTCAGACCAGCCGAGGCCGCCTTCGGTGATGCCTGGAGCACCGGTGAGGAGGACCGCGATGAGGATGAGAATCGCGGCGATGAGATCGCAGCGACGGGAGCCCATCGACGCGGCGGGAATGTCGGTAGAAGTGTTTTCGGTCATGCCTGGGCGAACTGAAAGTCCACGACCTGCATTTCGACTGTTCGTCGGCCGTTCCACTCATTGATGATCGGCCGAAAGGCCACGCGACATCGACGATGATCGAGGAGCGCGGGCTTGAGGGCGGCCTGACCGAAGGCGATGGCTTTGAACTGCCTGCGTCCCTCGGCCAGCGTGACTTGCAGATGGGTGCCCTTGCCGCCGACGGTGCGCGGCTCGCCGACGATTTCCAGTTCGCTGGTGGCGAGGAGGGGGGCGGGATTTCCGGTGCCGAACGGCTCGAGCCGCGACAGGTCGTGGACGAGCGGTTCATCGAGCTGGCCCAGGGAGACTTGATCGTCGATCGTCAGTTTGGACTGCATGTCGCGCGAGGTGAGGAGCTGGGCTGCGCGGGCGGCGAAGGCATCTCGAAAGGCGTCCACCTTTGCGGCCTCGATCTTCAGACCTGCCGCCATCGCGTGGCCTCCGTACTGGATGAGGTGTTCGGCGCAGTCGGCGAAGGCCCGATCGAGCGGGAAGTTTTTTATGCTTCGGGCCGAGCCCTGGCCGGTGCCGTTTTCGATGGCGATCATGACGGTCGGTTTGCCGAACGACTCTGCGATGCGGCCGGCGACGATTCCGATGACGCCAGCGTGCCAGCCGGGGGATGCCAGGACGATGGCGCGAACGGCGTCTGAATCCTGCCCGGTGTCGGCGACCATCTGGTGGGCTTCGTTGGAGATGCGGCGCTCGAGTGATTGGCGGTCCTTGTTGAGCTGGTCGAGGTGTTGGGCGATCTTCATGGCTTCGTCGGGGTTAGCGCGGGTGAGCATCTCGACGGCGAGGCGGGCGTGACCCATGCGGCCGATGGCGTTGAGGCGTGGACCGAGTTTGAAGCCGATATCATAGCCCTCGAGTTTGCGTCCGGTGACGCCGGACATCTGGAGCAGTGCCTGTATGCCCGCCAGCTTGCTCTGGGGGAGGCCGAGGAGGCCGTGGTGGGCGATGATGCGATTCTCGCTGATGAGCGGGACGACGTCGGCCACGGTGCCCATGGCGGCCAGGCCGATGGCGTCGACGAGGAAGTCGCGCAGGTCCGGTCGGACCTTTGCCGCTCCGCTGACGCGCTGGGCGATCGCCCATGCGAGCTTGAGGGCCACGCCTGCGCCGGCGAGATGGGGATTGGGGTATTCGGGATCGCCGGGCAGGGTGACGCCGGGATGGACGATCATTGCGTCCGGCAGTTGGGGGTTTCCGTTGGCGTCGCGGTGTGGTTGGTGATGATCGGTGATGATCAAATCTACGCCGCGCCGGCGGGCGAGTTTTGCCGGCTCAATCGCGGTGATGCCGCAATCGACGCTGATGATGAGTTGGGCGCCGTCATCGGCGAGGCTGCCGATTGCGTCGGCGCTGATGCCGTAGCCCTCTTCGAGGCGATGGGGGATGTAGAAGCCGGGAGAAGCCCCGGCGATGGTCAGACAGTGCCATAGAATTGACACCGCGGTGACGCCGTCGACGTCGTAATCGCCGAAGATGACGATCTTTTTTCCGGCGCTCACGGCGTCGCAGATTCGCTCGGCGGCTCGGATGGTCGCCGGGAAGGCCTCGGGGGGGAGCATGTCGGTTAATTGCGGCTTCATAAACTGCCGGGCGACGGCGGCATCGGTTACGCCGCGATTGCACAGGGCCTGGGCGACGATGGGCGAGATGCGGAGCGTTCGGGCGAGGTCGTCGCGCTGGGCGGCGGGTGGTGGAATGACCCAATCCTTGGGCATGACGGCGTCCTTTGTAATTCGCGGGTAGCGGGCGTGTTCCCCGCTGATCGTCTGCATGGTACGCTGAGTCTTCGGCCGACGGCAAACCGGGCGGCTCGGATTTATCAGGCGACGATTCACATGGTGCGAATCAAGATTTGCGGGATCACGCGACTTGAAGATGCGATGGCGGTCGCCGAGGCGGGCGCGGATGCGATCGGTCTTGTCTTTGCGGATTCGCCCAGGCGCGTTTCGACGCGGCAGACGCGGGAGATTGTCGCATCGCTGCCGCCCTTCGTCAGTGCGGTCGGGGTCTTTGTGAATTCACGGGCGGCGACGATCCTCAGGATCGCTGCAGAGGTGGGAATCTCAACGGTGCAGCTTCACGGCGACGAGCCGCCGGCGATGGTCGGTCAGCTTGGCGGGCTGCGCGTGATCAAGGCGATGTCGGTGCGATACAAGGCGTTCGTTGACGATGTGCGCCGGTTCGCGGACGCCGGCGTGTGCGGCGTTCTGCTGGATGCATTCAATCCCGAGGCACGCGGCGGGACGGGAAAGCGCTTTGACTGGGACCTCGTTGCCGGGGCCCGCGAGGCGGGGGCGCTGGATGACGCCCCGCCGATCATTCTTGCCGGGGGACTGACTTCCGCGAATGTTGCGGCCGGGATTCGCCGTATACATCCATGGGCGGTGGATGCTTCAAGCGGCGTCGAATCTTCGCCCGGTATCAAGGATGCCGAGGCGATAGGGCGCTTTGTGGCGGCGGTTGGGAAGGGCAGAACTTAGCGATTGAGTCACGTCGATTGCTAGTTGTCTTTCGCTCCCTGGTCGATCCAGTCGCGGATTAGGTCTTGTTCCGCCTGATCGAGCGGGCTTGAGAAGAGGGGCATGCGCGAGCCGACTGGGGGGACGGGCGAGCTTACTTTTTGGAACAGCAGGCTGTTGGATGAATTGCCCGGGATGACGAGGGTGACGCCTGCGTTTTGTCCGCTTGGTTGATTCACGAGAGATGCAAACGATTGGCCTTGATCGAGTCGCATGGCGATATTCGGCAAGGCGGCTGCTCCGCCGTCGCGATGGCAGGCGGCGCAGCGTGTCGTGAAGATCGGCTGGATGTCGTTGGCGAAGGAGACGCCGGGGTCCTTGTCGTTGGTATCAGAGTCTGAAGGCAGGCCGCCAGGGACGATGGTTGTGTCACATCCGGAGAGAGCCCCCAGGGTTATGAGGATGGGGGCGATGGTGACGACGAAGCATCTCATGGTTTCTCCCTTTTGCGAGCCCAAAAGGTTGATGTTGATTGATCTTCACGGAATTATCCGATGCACCTGTCCGGTTTCGCCGGTGGGTCCGAGGTTCGCGGAACTCAGGAGGTAGAGTTCGCCCGCGGCATCCTGCCCGAAGCCGAGAATGAATCTGCCGAATCGAAGATCGGGACGATCGCGAACGCCGACTTCCCGCATCGACCAGGCGCCCTCGGCGGATTCTTCGGCGGCAAAGAGCGAACCGTCAGCGAAGGGCGGCCCCTTGCTGTAGTCGCCGAAGATGTATTGTCCGACGAGGGGGAGCGTGTTGCCGTGGTAGACAAATCCGCCGATGACAGCCGAGCCCTGCGGGCCGCCGGCGGGTTCGCTGTGGGGGTATTGCAGGATGGGGTCGGTGAGGGGCGTTCCATCGGCGGCGTGGGTATCGCAGTTCTGAGAGGGGACGACGGGATTGTCCAGGTCGAAACAAGAGAAGCCCTCTCGAATGCGCCAGCCGTAATTTGCACCGAGTGTCACAATGTTGACCTCTTCGAAGAGCGCCTGTCCGACGTCGGCGGCGAATAGTCGATTCTGTCCGGTTGATTCAAATGAGAACCGATAGGGATTTCGCAGGCCCCAGGCGAAGATTTCGTCGCGGGCGTTGGGGTCTGCGACGAAGGGGTTTGAGGGGGGCACTTGGTACGGCAATGCGCCGTTGACGTCGATGCGGAGGATTTTGCCGAGCAGGGAGTTTTTGTCCTGACCGTTGCCGATGGTCAGATTGTGTCCCGTGCCTTCATCGTTTGCGGCGCCACCATCACCGACACCGATATATAAAAATCCGTCGGGCCCGAAGGCGAGTTGTCCGCCGTTGTGGTTGGCCTGCGGTTTGCCGAATCGCAGCACGATGCGTTCGCTGGTTGAGTCGGCGCAATTCGCGTCGCCGGGCAGGACCGCAAACTCGGAGATGTGCGATTCAGAATCGAACCCGGCGGGAATGTCTGCTTGTTTCGGCGCGGTATAGAAGACGAAGAGGCGGCCGTTATTGGCATAGTCAGGATGGAATGCGAGGCCCAGGAGGCCGCGCTCGTCGAAGCTGGTGTTGATGGCGACCATCCGGTCGGCGAGATCGAGAAAGGGCTTGTCGAGCAGTTTGCCCGACGAGTCGATTACTCGAATCTTGCCAATTTGATCTATGACGAACAACCTGTTTGAGCCATCGGGCGGGGCCACCAGGCCGACCGGCGCGACGAGGCCATCGGCGATGAGTTCAAGCCCGACTTGTGTGGTCGGGGGCGGACCACCTCCCCCCAGAAGTCCGAGGATTGCCTCCAACAGGGTGCAACCGGTCGCCAGGGGAATGAGCACGAGGACGCTCAACATGCGTCGTCGCGTTCGAGAGGCAACGGTGGCTTGCTTGTGACGGGAATGTCGGTCGAGAGTCAACGAAAATGGAATCTCCATTCCTGGGGTTCCTCGATTGCGGCGGCGGTTAATGGTTGGAATCGGAGGTTCTACCGGAGCGAATCCGGATAGGCGAGGGCATTTTTTTAGGGAGAGCTTGCGACTCAGCCTTACTCACAATTATACTCTCAATCATGAAGACAAACGTGTTCGCGCAGAAAATTCTCACGGCGGGCCTCGGGTTCATGCTGGCCGGAGGATGTGCCCAATCGCAGAGAACGCCCGGCAAGGTTGCTCCCAACTTTGAGCTAACCGATCTGTCCGGACAGAAAGTGTCCCTGGCCCAGCACAAGGGCCACGTTGTGATGATCTGCTTCTGGGCCGTCGGGTGACCGCCCTGTCGTGCGGAGTCTCCGCACCTCAAGGCACTTGTAGAGAAGTATGAGAAGGACGGTTTCCGCCTTCTCGCGGTCAACGCCTGGGATGAGCCGGAGGCGAAGGTCAAAGAGTACGTCAGCAAGGAAAAGCTGGGGTATACCGTGCTGCTGAACGGCCAAAGCGTCCTTCGCGAGAGCTACTCGGGCAAGTCCATTCCGCATAATTTCCTGATCGACAAAGAGGGCCGCATCGCTTTTGACGAGGTCGGTTTCTCGAAGTCCGGCATGAAGGACATCGAGAAGCGGATTCAGGAATTGCTCAAGGAATAGACAGTTTTACGGCTTACGCTGGAAGGCGTCGGCGAGCGGCAGTAAAACATGCGGCGTGACAATCGGAACACCCAGCATTCCCTTCATCGCACGAACCGTCGCCGAAGTAAGAGGTGCGGTCGCTGATGCGCGTCGTGCCGGCCGGACGATCTGTTTTGTCCCGACCATGGGGGCGCTGCATGCCGGGCACGTCAGCTTGATTCACGCAGCCGCCGGAGCCAGCGATCCCTTCGTCGTCGTTAGTATTTATGTCAATCCAAAGCAGTTTGGGCCGAACGAGGACTTCACTGCATATCCGCGGGCTCTTGATGCCGACGCGAAGGCTTGCGCCGAAGCGGGCGTTTGCCTCCTGTTTGTGCCGGACACGATGGAGATTTATCCACCGGGAGATCAGACGCGCGTTGTGCCCGGCCCGCTGGCTGATGCACTTTGCGGCCCCTATCGGCCGGGGCACTTTGAAGGAGTCTGCACGGTCGTTGCCCGGCTGTTTAACATTGTGACGCCCGACATCGCTTACTTCGGTCAGAAAGACGCCCAGCAGGCGGTTATCATTCGGCGGATGGTTGAAGACCTGCGGATGGCGGTGAGGATCCAAGTTTGTCCACTGGTGCGGGATGCCGATGGATTGGCACTATCCAGCAGAAATGCCCGATTGCGGCCGGAAGACCGGGACGGCGCTTTACTCCTCTATAAGGCGCTATGTTCCGGGAAGGATCGGATCGAGGCCGGGGAGATGTCCATGGGTCGGGTGATCGCCGCGATGAAGTCGGTCGTGTCCGGCGCGGCGGATGTTTCCACGGACTATCTAAGCGTCGTGGACCCGGATACGCTGGCGGAATTGAGCGGGCCGCAGCCGCGCATGATGATCGCCGGGGCCATTCGGTTGGCGGGCGTCAGGTTGATTGATAACATTCTCGTAAACTTGCCATAGGACGCCCCATGCACCCGACGATGTTCAGGATTCCGTATTTGCCCGACTGGCTTGCCGACGTCAAGAGCTATGGCGTCATGATGACGATCGCCTTTTTGTCGGCGATCTGGATGGCCTGCCGGCGCGCCGACCGTTCAAAGGCAAATCCCGACATCGTGTTGAACATCGGCTTCATCTCACTGATTTTCGGTGTTGCGGGCGCCCGGTTGATGTTCGTGCTGCACTACTGGGACACTCGTTTTGCCAATCAGTCCAACCCGTTCGCCGCGATCTTTGACATTCGCGCCGGCGGCCTGGAGTTCTGGGGCGGTCCGCTGCTGACAATTCCGGCGATCGTCATTTATCTCCACTTCATCGCAAAGGCATCCACCCGGTGGTACATGGACATGGCGGCGCCGTCGCTTGCGTGGGGGCTCGCCGTGACGCGGATCGGATGTTTTTTGAATGGATGCTGCTGGGGATCGGTGTGCGTGGATCATTCCGACCCGGCCGTCGAGCGCGCGGAGTTTCCCTGGGCCGTGCAGTTTCCCTATGGCAGTCCGGCTATGGCACAGCAATTCCAGTTCGGGCAGCTCACGCTTCCCAAGGAGCTGATCTTTTCGATTGAGCGGTCGGGCGAAGTTTCTCCATTGCCCCAGGAATTCATCGCCGAGGCCGTGGCGGACGATTCCAGAACGCGAAAGAGCCTGCAAGAGGTTCACGCCGAATCTTTGAAGGCGCTGAAAGTCGCTCACGACGCGGGTGTTAACACGCCTGAATATGCGGCTGCCCGAGCTCGCGAGGATGTGGCCCACAAGGCCGTTTTGGCCCACGCCAACACCAAGATCGGGGTGGTTGAAGGCCAATGCCAGAAGTACGGACTTACGCTGGCGGAATTGAACGAATTGACCAAAAGCTTTCGCTCGAAACCCGTTCATCCGACGCAGCTTTACGAGACGGTCTCGGCCGCACTTATATGCTGGATTCTCTCTGTGCTCTTCTATTATCGCAGGCGGCATGGGATCGTTCTGCCCTGGTTTTTGATGCTCTACTCGGTTTCCCGGGTGCTTCACGAGTCGATCCGGCAGGATAATCCGCTTGATGTGGGGGGTGTCACCATCTCTCAGGCCATCAGTGCGGGAACTTTTCTGGCGGGGCTGCTCATGCTTGTGCTAATCTATAAGAGGATGCCGATGGTGAGCCCGCGCGTTGCCCCGTTCGTATGGCCCGACGAGGAAGCCGCCACGAACAGCAGGTAGCGTCATCCAGTGGGGCGGTACACCGCGGACCTTGCACACGACTCACCGGCGAGCCTGCAATCGGGGGATTTGCGGAGCCTCATCATGCGAAATGCCAGAATGCTCGCACTTGCGGCCGTCATATTCGGCGGACAGGCGGCGCCGGTCCCGGGTCAGTCCGCGCAGCGAATGAGCTTTCGCAACAATCTGCTGCCCGGCCATCTCACGCGGCACTCGATCAAGCGCACGACACGGCGCACGATCAAAAAGCCCGAGTACGTGGAGACGCTGGTTTATTCTCAGCAGGCATGGCTTACTCAATGCAACATCGACGAGTCGACGCCCGGCAGCGTGATGGTCTATCAAATGACGGACGACCTGCCCGCGAAGGTTCGCAAGCTTTATCGCGACAAGAAGGAGATCAAGCCGACCCCGAGCGCGGCGCTGTTTAACCTGCCGCCTCCCAGCACGCGGCTTCAGAGCGCCACGCTTACGGCGCGGGACGCTCCGATTCAGGCGCCGCTCTCCGATCCGGTTAATCGAACGATCATGCAGATGGTCCTCGACTTCGCTCATTGGCCGGTCGAGAAGCTGGATGCCGGGCATCGATGGGAGCGCGATCTGAAGCTCGACAACTTTGAGGGGACGCAGACTTTTGAATTCGTCGATCTGGCGAAGATCAAGGACGACGTTCATGCGCGGTTGACGGTTTTTGTCGAAGGCCGTTTTACGGGGTCATTGGAGCGCGAGTATCAATTCGGGAAGGCGCAGATCATCATCCACTGGTCCCGGCCCGACCGTGTCCTTCAGAAGCTTGATGCGAAAGTTTCGTTTGCGCGCGCGCGTGGCTCCGCGGCCGAGGAATATGATATCAGACTTACCAGTCGTCTTACCGACATGAGGCTCCTGAATGAAGATGCTCAGGAGTTGATCAAAGTTCAGCTCACGGCGTTTGCCGGGGCGCTTGATGCGCTTCGTAAGAAGGACGCAAACGCGGCGGAGCACATTTGCGATGAATACCTGGGGCGATGGCCGGATTCCCTATGGCAGCCTGCGGTGGTCGAGCTTCAGCGACAGGCATCGCCTGGTCGGGCCGGCGAGCGTCTTTCGACGAAGAGACTTAAGAAAGCGCTCGTGGAGACGTTTCTCGCATGGGAGTCCGCTCGCAACAGTCGGGAGCACGATCTCGTTGAGAAGACCCAGGGCATTCTCAAGAAACTTTCCGCTGAGTACCCTGAGAAGCTCGATCAGCTAGCGCGAGACAAGAGCGACGTTGTTCGCGCGCACGCCGTCTTTGCGCTGGCATTGAGCGACAGGCCCGACGATCTTGGTCGCGTACAAGGCTTGCTCAAGGACAAGTCCAAGCGCGTTCGGGCGATGGCGCTTGCGGGCCTTTCGGCTGCCGGTCCTGCCGGCATCAGCACGGAGGCTTTGCTTAAAGCACTCGACGATCCGGAACCTTCGGTGCGACGCCGCGCTTGTCAGGCTGTGGCGGCGTGTGTGGCGCCGGAGCACTACTCGATCGTGTCGGCGGTCGAGAAGATTTCGCATCTCATGGTTTTCGACGAGTCCGAGGGTGTCCGAACCGAGGCCGTGCGAGCGCTTGGGGTCATCGGAGCTCCGGCGGATGTGGCTGCCCTTCGGAAGGCGCTGAAGCATGAACTCAGTCAGAACATCCGCCGGGAAATCGAGCGAGCGATCGAGCGACTGCAATCGCGCGAGTAATGCGGCGTCGTGAGTCAGAATGCGATCGCCGGAAGCAGCAGGCGATCACCTGGGCGTGAATGATTCCGTCAGGTGATCTTGAGCTCAAGTGGGACAGCGCCGCTTGCTGACTTGATGCTCACTTGTCCCGCCATTTTGCGAACGAAGGATACGATGGCATCGCGCGTGGCCTGATCCGCTTTCTCGAAAGCGTCCGCGGGGCTGCCTGAGTCTCCGCTCAATCGGATGCTGATGTTGATTGGAATCTCGCCGAGAAAAGGAACGCCGACTCGCTCGGCGGCCTTCTTGGCGCCGCCTCGGCCGAAGATGTCGTATTCCGTGCCTGTATCGGGAGCGCGGAAGTAGCTCATGTTCTCGACGATGCCGAGGATGTCGACGTTGAGTTGCTGGTACATCCTCAGGGCTTTGATCGCGTCAAGCAGGGCCACTTCCTGCGGCGTGCAGACGACGACCGCACCGGTTATCGGGATCGACTGCGAGAGGGTGAGAGGTACGTCGCCGGTCCCGGGCGGCAAGTCGATGATCAGATAGTCCAATTCGCCCCAATCGACCTGTTCCAGGAATTGTTTGATAACGCCGTGGACCATGGGGCCGCGCCAAATTACCGCTCGCTCGGGCTCGACCATGAACCCGATCGACATGACCTTGATGCCGCAGGCGTCGAGAGGAAGTAACTTCTCATTGCGCACCCGCGGCTTCTCAAATTCGATCCCCAGCATCTTGGGAATGGATGGGCCGTACACGTCGGCGTCCATAAGCCCGACCTTTGCGCCTTCGCGGGCGAGGCCGACGGCGGCGAGAACAGCAACGGTCGACTTTCCGACGCCGCCTTTGCCGGCACCGACGGCGATGACGTTCTTGACGCCCGGCAGGTGGGCGGCGAGTTTGGGGGTGGAGCGGACTTGAGCGCTCCACTCAATGTGTACCTTGGTCGCGCCGATCTGTTTGAGGGCCGCTTCGATGTCCTTTTGAATGTGGTCCTTCATCGGACACGCCGGGGTCGTTAATTCGATACCCAGCCGTACGGCGGACCCGTCGACGGCGATGCTCTTGACCATATTCAACGTCACAAGGTCTTTGTGCAGTTCGGGGTCCTGGACTTGCCGAAGGGCTGTCGTGATGGTTTCTTGAGTCAGACTCATGGATGCTCGCTCTCGTTCGTGGAGTTTTCGGAAGGAATTATCGAAGTATAGGGTGAAAAAATCGCCAAGACAAAAACGCTGAGTCGCGCGGGGGGACTATCAACTCGGGTCGTTGGATGGCGAAAGCAGACCGGCCTCGCGAGCCAGGGATTTAAGCCGCTGATAATGTTCCGCCCCCTCTTCTGCCAGCTCGTGAAAGAGCGACTTTAAGTGCGGAATCGGGATTAGCTTGCTGTGATGCCCGTAGAAGCTTGCCGTTTTTCGCTCCGTCTCCAGAATCATCTGCATTGCTTCGACCAGGTCGTTTTCCGTGCGAATCTCCAGAAGGCGCGGGCCGGTTACGACGGATTCCTTGTCTTCGGCGGTCAGTACGAAATCGGCGGTGGGGTACATGTCGGCGAGGAGCTTCTGCAGTCGCTGTTTGTGTTCCTGTTCTTCGTCGGCCATTGCGGCGAATTCGACGCGGAGCTTCTCGCTGGGTGCTTTTTCGGAAAGAACGAGATAGCGGTAGGCAGCCACCATTTCGCCGTATGCGCCGATCGCAAGCAGCTTGTCGGGTCCGCGGCCGGCCGCCGCGTCAGGGGTAGGGGCATCGCTCATGTATACTATTCTCAGGTCGCAGTGACTGATTTGCAAACCGCCGCCGCGCTTCTGGAGCCGCATTTCGAACCAAGCCTCGATTACTGACTTGAGAAGAGTGTTTTGTTTGATGGGGCTGCGATCCTGAACCGGTGCTGATCGCCGGAATCCGGCCTGATTTCATGGGCGCGGCGGTTGCAGTTCGGTTTTGTAGGCCGGTGCCCATGGACGCGGTCACGCCGTGACGGGTCGCCCTGGCGAAGAACTGTCGGTAAGTGTGGATTATGCGATGGGGTGACTTACGATTAAACTGATAAGGTACAACCTGTCGGGCGTATGAATGCCCGGGCGGGCGACAGCGTATTTTCCTTCCTTGGAAAGGGCATTCGATGCGTCCATTAATGAGATTAAGATTCGTCATTGCTTCGCTTTGGTTGTTGGTGGGCGCGGGGACACTGCGGGCGGGCGACGATCTGCCGCGCGACCCGAACAATGTCTATGGGAAGTTCGACAATGGGTTTTCGTACATCATCCGGGAGCATAAGAATCCGCCGGATCGCGCGGCGTTCTTCCTGCATGTCGACACGGGCGCTCTGAATGAAACGGAGTCGCAGAACGGGCTGGCGCACTTTCTGGAGCACATGGCGTTCAATGGTTCGAAGCACTTCAAGCCGGGCGAGCTGATTCCATACATGAACAAGCTGGGAATGCGTTTCGGGGCGGACTCGAACGCGCATACCAATCACGAGGAGACGGTTTATAAGCTGTTCATGCCGGATGCGAAGCCTGAGACGGTCGAAAAGGCGATGACGATTTTCAGTGACTTCGCCGACGGGATTCTGCTCCTTGATGAGGAGATCGACAACGAGCGAAAGGTCATTCTCGAGGAGTCGAGAGCGTCGAAGAGCGCGATGGAGCGCATTCAAAAGGAGTGGATGAAGAGCGTGTTCGCGGGGTCGCGCGTCGCGGTGCACGACGTGATCGGCGATGAAGAGCAGATCGCCGAGTTTCCTCGCGAAGAGTTCGTCGACTACTGGAACACCTGGTATCGGCCGGAGAACATGACGCTGATCGTGATCGGAGATATCAAGGCCGATGAGATGGTGAAGACCGCGAAGAAGTACTTTGGTACGTTCAAGGCGCGGGCAGCGCGGCGCGATCCGCCTGGCGCGGGGATCAAGCCGGCCAAGGAGGCGCGGGCCTTCGTGCTGACGGACCCCGAGCAGGTGATGTGTCAGGTGATGATGGCGGCCATCCAGCCGGCGCGGGCGCCGATCAAGACTGTCAAGGACTATCGATTCAATGAGGTTGAAAACATCGGCACGTGGATCGTCGGTCGGCGGCTGCGGGAGATGGTGGATCGCGGCGAGGCGTCGTTCCGGGGGTCCGGGCTATTTGTCAGAGATATGTTCCACGAGGCGATTCTTCCGACGGCGATTGCATTCGGACAGCCGGAGGACTGGCAGAAGATGCTAGCGCAGGTGGTGACGGAGACGAATCGAGCGATCGAGCACGGATTCACTGACGCTGAATTGAAGTTGGCGAAAGAGGAGTTTCTCTCAAACGCGGAGCGCGCTGTCGAGCGAGAATCGACGCTGGATGCTTCGATGTTGATCAATCGCATCAGCCGGGCGATCGGCCAGATGGAGCCCATCCTTTCCGCCGAGCAGGAGTTGGAGCTCAAGAAGAAGATTCTTGGCGACGTGACGGTCGACGAGATCCACAAGGTATTCGTGACAAATTTCAAGTCGGCTGACTATGCCTACACGCTGGCGATGCCGGAGAAGAAGGACGGCCTGGAGATTCCTTCGAAGAGCGATGTCCTTGCGGTTGCCTCGGAGGCATGGGCGAAGAAGACAACCGCACCCACGAAGGCGACGAAGGCTCAGCCGCTCCTCGCGGCCAAGCCCAAGGCCGGGAAGGTCGTATCATCGGAAACAGATGATGAGCTGAAGTTTACGACCGCGACCCTCTCCAACGGCGTCGTCGTACATCACCGGTTCATGGACTATGAGAAGGATAAGGTGCTGGTCAGCCTGGTGATGCCGGGCGGGAAGATCGAGGAGACGGCTGAAAATCATGGGGTGAGTGAGGTGGCGGAGATCGCATTTAACCACCCCGCGACGTCGCGACTCGACTCGACACAAATGCGCGACCTGATGACCGGCCGGAAGATTCGGCTTGGCGGGAGCATTGACACCGATGCGCTCACGGTTTCGCTCAGCGGCTCGCCGGCCGATCTGGGCTTTGGATTAGAGTTGGCTTACGCGCTGCTGACTGATGGAAAGATCGAACAGGCGGCGTTTGACAATTGGAAGCAACAGCGAATCCAGCAGTTGGAGGTGACGAAAAAGACACCCGGGGGCCAGCTGGTGACTGCGATGGAGCAAACCGTGCTCGCGTCCGATCCTCGACTGGTGGACCTGACGCCGGAGCAGATCGAGAAGCTCGCGCCTGACGCGGGCATGGCCTGGCTGCGGCATATCACCGACAAGGCGGCGATCGAGATGACAATCGTTGGTGATATCAAGCTGGACAAGGCGATGGAACTGGCGTGCGCCTATGTGGGCGCCTTGCCGGAGCGGTCCAGCGACTTCGCCGCGATGGATGGTTTCAGGAAGCTCAATCGCGGCGATGGGCCCTATGAGAAAAAGGTAGAGTTCGATTCGGTGACGCCGAAGGCGATCGTGCTGGCGGGTTTCGTCGGCTGCGAGGAGCGCGACACGATGGATCGCCGAGCGCTAACCGTGGCGACGAGAATTCTCACGGATCGATTTACCAAGCGGATTCGCGAGGAAGAGCAGTTGGTCTATGGCATCGGCTGTCAGAGCCAGCCGGCGCGGACGATTCCCGGATTGGGGATGATCTTTGGCGCGGCGCCGACTGACCCGAAGAATGCGGAAAAGCTTGCGGACACGGTCCTGGAGATGATGCGAGCATTTGCCGCGGATGGACCGACGGATGAAGAAGTTGAGACTGCAAAGAAGCAGGTGATCATCGACCTGGATACCAGGATGAAGGAGCCGGAGTTCTGGTTTACCCAGATCAGGGAGATGGTCTATCGCAAGCATTCGCTTGAGGAGATGAAGCAGCTTCCCGAGGTGTTTAATACATTCACAGCCAAACAACTGAAGGAAGTCGCGGCCAAGTATATGACGGATGATCGCGCGATCCGGCTGGTCGTCATTCCGAAAGCAGGCGATGACGATTCCAAGCAGGGTGGAAAAAAGAAGGATACCGTTTCGATGAACGCGCGTTGACGATTCTGCGCGGCAGGATGAATCACTATCGTGTCAACAACTTCGCCATCGTGGGGTAAGCGCCCCCATCGGCTGCTGGCGATGGGCGAGGCCTGGGAGGTCGTTCGCAATGGGGTTCTTGAGAGCGCCATGGGCGGATTCCACGGCACGCCGAAGGTGGGGATCGAGACGGTTCCGATCGGGGAGTGTATCGGTCGTGTTCTGGCTTGTCCGGTCATCACCGACGACGACTACCCCGCTTTTGACAAGTCAATGATGGACGGATTTGCGGTGCGGTCGGCGGACTGCGCCGCTGCCGGGTCGAGGCTGAAGATTTGCGGTCTTATAGTCGCTGGGCGGACGACGAACACGACGATCGGTTGCGGCGAGGCCATGCAGATTAACACTGGCGCTGCGATTCCGTCGGGGGCGGATGCCGTCGTTCGCATTGAAGATTGCGAAGTCGACGCAGATAGTGTGGTTCTGCGTGTTGCAGTTGCGCAGGGGAAGAATGCCTCGCGTCAGGGCAGCGATCGTCGCAGGGGTGACGTAGTCCTGACGCCGCCCCTGCGAATTGGGGCGGCGCAAATCGCCGCGGCCGCGACGGCCGGCGCGGCGACGCTCGAAGTCGCAAATCAGGTTCAAGTTGCGCTCGTGTCGACGGGCGATGAACTGGTGAGGGCCGGGGAAACGCGTCGATTCGGACAAATCTACGACAGTAACGGGCCGATGCTTTCGGCCATGATGCGGGAGTTTGGGGCATCTCCGCGGCCGCCGAGTTCCGCGCCGGACGAGTTGGAGGCGCTCATTGCCACGCTTCGAAATGCGATGGAGTGCCCGATCGTGCTGACTGTGGGCGGGATGTCGATGGGCACGCATGATTTGGTGCCGCAGGCGTTCGAGTCTCTCGGTGTAAAGTGGCGGTTTCACGGGGTGTCCATGCGGCCGGGCAAGCCGATGGCGTACGGCGTCGGGCCGGACGGCCAGCAGGTGTTCGGCCTGCCGGGCAATCCGGTGAGCGCATTCGTGTGCGCGTGGTTGTTCGTGCGGATGGCGATTCGCGGCCTGCAAGGTTTTGAGCCACTGCCTCCGAGGACGGTGCGCGTGACGCTGGCGGAGGAGATCAAGGCGCATCGCGATTCGCGGCCGGCCTACGTTCCCGCGAAGGTGTGGAGCGACGAGGCAAGGGGTTTGCTCGCAGCGCCGACGAAGTGGTCGGGCTCGAGCGATCCATTCGGGCTGGCGGAAGCGAATGCACTTCTTTGCTTGCTGAATCCCGACACGGCGGCACCGGCGGGCTCTGGAGTGGAAGTGATTCCGACGACGGGGGGCTTCGATTAGGCCTCTGGCAAGGGAAGGTTTGGACCGGTCGTGCCTGGAGTGGGTCCCTCGGTTGGCGGCGCTTCGAAGCCGAGCCAGGGAACGACGAGGCCGGGCAAGGCCCAGAAAATCTGTACGATTCGGAACGACAGCGTGAGGGCGAGCATCTGCGAGGCCGTCGCCCATCCTCCGACGACGAGTACGCGATAGAAAACGGCCTCCATCAGGCCGAAGCCCTGCACGCTGATGGGTACGGCGGAGAACAACTGACCGACCACGGTGGAGAGCAGGCACGCGAGGTAGAAATCGCGAATCGACTCGTCGGCCTTCGGGTGAATACCAAACCCGCGGGCGAGAAAATAAATCACGGTTACGCCGAGGAAGTGACTAGCAAACGTGGCGACGAGAGCGTTCATTGCCCGAACGGGGTGATGACGGAACTGGTAGGCGGTCTCGTCGATGCGGCGAATCTTGTCGCCGAAGGGCAGCCTGGCAAGCAATTTCTCGAATCGCAACAAATCGCGGACGCGGCGCGAGAAGAACAGCAGGCATCCGAGGAAGAACGCGAGCATCAGGTAAGTGACCCATATTCCGTACTCGCCGAGCAATTCCTCTTTTCGGGCAATAAGCAGCGCGCCCACGGAGAGAATCAGAAAGCTGATCATGCCGATGGCACGATCGAGAATGATGATGGTGACGGCCTCGACGCGCCTGGTGGTTCGCTTGGCCACGTGATAGGCCTTGTAGACATCGCCGCCGGTCGTGCCGGGCATGGCGAAATTGAAGAAGTTGCCCGCATAGGTGAGCAGAACGGCGTCGCGAAAATTGAGGACAATCTGCTGCATGGCGAGGAGGTACCGGAGTCGCCATGCGAGGATGCACGGGATCGGGGCCATGGTGGCGATGGCCCAGCCGGTCCACGACCAGTTTGCGGAGCGGATGATGTAGAAAAGGCCTCGCTCAATCGGACGCTGGCCGGGCTTCAGCGAATCCTGAACGGCGAGTGCATGGGCGGAGATTGTCCGAGGCTGATCGGTGGCGGCGTTGAGAATGACGAGCGAGTCGCCGGTCTCGGAAATGATGCGTTGTTTGAGCTTCGGGGATTCCGCGAGCCTTGCGTAGTCGCGAAACGTTACCTTGCCGGAGAGGTACCATAGCGCGCCCGCACAAACGGAGAGCTTGATGAGGCGGAGTGTCCATTTTTTGGCCGTTGGATTCATGAGACCTCTTGAAACACTGGCGCCCTCGATGACCCGTTGCGCCCATCGCCTGCATGGGTCGGCACGAATGAGATCGGCGCAATTCGGAGCGTAGCGATGCCCCGGCGGAGACGCAATCCGCTTGACCTCTACCGTGCACCCCCGGAAGATCAGCCCATCGTCAGGGCACAAGAAAAAATCGCCGACTGAGAGTCGCCAAACGAGGATTCTTGTTCTGAATTCGAAAGCCGATCCGTCGAGTCGGTCGTGGAAAGCGACGGCGTCCGAATCGCGCGGCGCCTCGTCGGCCGAGCCAGCGCGCGACTCAGGCGCGGGACCGGTTTCCGGCAAAATACCGGGAAGCTGGATTGAATCGGCCGTCGTCACGCTCGTCTGCGGGGCGATCATGTTGTGGATGACGCGGCCCGCGTTTGACAGCTATTTTCTGGGCGAGGACTTCATTTACTTCGGTCAGTATCGGGCGGCGGGCGACAGCTTCTGGGGCGGCGTGTGGAGTGCAACGGATAATATCTTTTTCCGCCCCGTATTTTGTGCCGTCAATCTCTTTTGGATGTTCATACTTCCGCTGGATCCATGGGTCCATCACGGGCGTAATTTCATTGGCTCGGTGGTTGTCGTGCTTCTGCTTCATCGGGTGTTGTGTCGACTGACCTCGTCGCGCTACGCCAGATCGGCAGGTGTGGCGCTCTTTGCCTTGTCTAAGATTCACATGACAAACATCGGCTACATCAACTGCAATGACTCCATCGTCAGCCTGATGCTGATACTCATGGGATTCTTGTGCTGGTTGAGATACGGCGAATCGCAGGCTCGAAGGGATTATCTTGCCGCACTCTTATTCACAGGGCTGGCAATCTTCACCAAGGATTATGGACTGGTCATCATCTCTGTCGTCGGCGCCATCGTATTCTGTCATGTAGTTCCGTCGGGACAATGGCGCAACCAGGGTCGGCGGTGGGTGATACGACTGATTCCACTTGTTCTCTTGATCGGTGGATACCTGATGATGCGGTTAATCATCGTGACGACGATGCCGTCTTCAAGCGCCGTCTATTCGCCCAAGCTGCTCGTGGATCAGACGCTGCATAAGACGACCGTTTTCCTTTCCGCGATTGCTAATCTGTCAGTTGACACATTTCGGACGGACTTCGCGATGAGTGGTGCACGAGGCCTGAGCGCATGGTTCGCACACCAGGGACCTAACCAGGCGAGGACCATCAGGCATCTTGAGTGTGGGCAATACGCGGCTTTTCTTCTGCTCTTGGGGGCTACGCTGGTCTCGGGTCGTCGGGCGAAATGGCGGCTGCTGATCGGGGGCATGTGGATCGCGGCGTACTTCGGCCCGACGCTCCTGACTAGAAACCTGCAGATGTATTACATGTATGAACCGCTGGCGGGCGCGGCAGTGCTTCTGGCGATCAGCCTCGATCGCGCGGGTTGGCTGGTGCGATTCCTTTGGGCGCCTGCGCTGGTCTTGATCATGCTCAACGGGAATTTGAGCAATCAGAATTCAAATTATCATTGGCAGTTTGCTGCGCGAGGAACGCGGCAGATTGAGCGGCCGGTCATTAAGGTGTTTCGGGATCATCCGCTGGAGTCGATGACGTTTCTGACCGCCAATCCCGAGCATTGGCGGTGGGCGCTGGCGGCGGGCGGCATCGGGCCGATGGTGCCGGAGTTGTTGCGCCAGCCGGGGCTCGTTGTGCGATTCGTCGGGTACGAGTCCGCGGCGACGCTGGAAGGCGAAGTGGATGACCGAAATGTCGTGATCGATATCGACAACGGCATGGCCGGATATGATCCCGCCGACAAGGCGCCGCCGCCGAGGCTTGTGGCCCTGGAGCCGGATTTTGTTTTGGTCGGCGTGGGCTGTAACGTGCAGGCGGGTGGTGAGTCGGCCATTGCCATTCGGGCCGAGCATGCCGCGCCGGATACGGTGCTTGTGTTGGGCGATCGACGGCTGGTGACGGCGCGAGCGAGCGAGACCTATCTTACGGCGCTTGTGCCCATGGAGCTGGTCAGTTCGCCGGGCGTACACTCCGCTTACCTTTCGAGCTGGACGGGTGAGTCCGGAAGGCTTGAGTGGGTCGTGGGGACAGCAGAGGAGAGAGAGCGGCGAGCCGCGGAGCGAGTTCAGCCGAGGGACAAGCCACTACGGCTGATTCGGCTGCATCCGGCGCAAACACAGGAGGGCGTCGGATTCAATCTGCAGTCTGACGGTGGATCGGCAATCGGTATTGAGTGTGAAAATGCCCTGGCGGGAACGGTGATTGTCTTCGACGGCAAACCGCTAGCGACTTCGTATGGCGGGGAATCGATGTTGACCGCGGTTGTGCCGCCAGTGATGTTGGCGCGTTCGGGCGAGTATCGCGTGTTATTACGATATGGCCGGTCTGAGTCCAACGAGTTGAGTTTCTCGATCAGTGGCGCAAGCGAGCCGTGAGCGAAACTAGTAATGACATTTCGCGGCGCGCCTATTGGGTTCTGGCGGTCTCGCTGATCGCGGCTTACCTGTTCATCTGGCTCATCAACTTTCGATACGTTTACGGCTGGATGATGGATGATCGCCTGGTCTATGAGAAGGCGTGCAAGACTGCCGCGGACTTGCTTGCCCCCTTTAGGGCGGATGACCGCAATGCACTTCACTTCTACTTCTATCTGATTTCGCTGCTGCCGGCCGCCTTGCCAATAGAGCTTGATTCATTCGCCATTCCGTTATTCGGAGACCGGACCGGCCACTTTCGCTTCCTGCTGCTCTATTCCGTTTTCCTCCACGCACTTCTTCTGCTGCTCTGGACATCCTTCGCCTGCAAGATCTGTCGCAATCGCACCGTGGCCTTGGGTTCCCTTGCCCTGCTGATTGCGTCTCCTTCGCTGTTCCTTTGGACGCCTCAGCCCGACTCGCGGTATTTCGGTCTGCTGGCGGGGCTTCCGGGGATATGGCTGATGATGTCGAGCGCTCCAGGTACCCGCGGAAATGGGCGGCGTCAGTTCTGCGCCGGTCTTCTTTGCTCCATCGCCCTGTCAATTCATTACACCTCCGCATATCTATTGGGGCCTCTTGCGATTTGTCATTGGCTGGGCGCGTTGACTGAGACACATCGTCGCCGCGCGGTGATTGGTGAATTCGCTTTGTTCGTCCTCGCCTTTGTGATTCCCATTGTCGGTGTCGAACTCGTTAGTCATTTCGCGGCGGGACTTCCCTGGGACAAGGGACCTGCGATGTTCGCCGTTCGTTCCGGATCGCAGCACACATCCAGGTTTTCATTGCAACACAATCTCGAACTCTGGCTGCGGTCCGCCTTGAGCCAAATGGGGCCGCTGCTCCTTATTCTCATCCTTGCGGGTTGGACTATCCAAACCGTGCAGATCATCCGCGGGTCAATCAGCCCGGCACAGCGGACCGTCGCTTTGGCAATCCCGCTGGCGGTCGTTCTGCTGCTCGTTTCGGGAAAGATGCCGTTCTTCCGAATGACAACCGTCTTGCAGCCGTTTCTATACCTGTCCGCATCAACGGCGATTATGGCAATCGTGAACCGTGCATCCAGGAAACGATTGTTCCAATCGGCATTGGCGGTCGCGCTTTTCCTCGCCGTGGGCGGCCATGAAGCCCGACAAGCGGCCTCAGTTTATAAAGGACACCTGGGCCTGGGCAGAGCATTGCAGTTCGCTCATGCGCATCGTGCGACTCAACAGGTGAAGTGGCTCTCGGTCGCATGGTACGGCGGCACTTACGGCCTCTTCAATCCACCCGACTTTCGAGATACGCCCCCGGATTCAGTTCTGGTCACCTACTTTCCTGCGGGCTTTGTCTGGGGCCGACCGGCGAGCGCCGCGCGATTGAGGGAACTAATTCCGGAGGCGTCGTTCCCGACGCTCTGGAGCACGGATGCGGTGTATGCCGAGGTCTCTCCGTATTGGCCGAATAACGACTGGCGCAACGACTCGCTTATGAACAAAGCGTGCGTATTGGGCATTTCCGATTACGTTGTCGTCGACCGGCAGCCACTCGAAATCGCCTCGCTTGAGGCGGACTCAGAAGCATCGATTGAACATGAGGCTGTAAACGTATTCGACGATGGAGGCTCGCCCGACGGACATACATCATGGAAATCCGCGTCCTCGCCGGGAAGTCACTACCTTGAAATCCGATTCACGTCACTCCCGCGTCTTGATCGGGTGCAGATCATTTGCCCATCGATGGATGCCAATGCGATCACTTCGAAGATTGATGCGCTTGAGATTTTCGTTGACGACGGCACGGGACGTCAGGAATCTGTCTGGCAAGGCGACAAACTGGGCTACCTGTCGATCGTCGAGGCATCGTGGAAGAAACGGCCGGTCCAACAAATGAGATTCGTCATTCGCAGTCAGACCGTCGATGAGTGGACGTCCACTCCCATTGCTGAAATCGAGGAGATCGTCTTTCCCGGGTACCAACTGGTCAGGCCGCGGCCCCGGCGCGCATTCGCGCCGCTCAATCTGATCGACGTGTGCTGGGGTCACGCCGGCGTACTTGCCACTGTCTCAGGCCACGGGGCACATGTTGTAATGCAGCTAAACGGCGAAGACGTCTCGACGCGCCGGACTGAATACCCCGACCAACTCGAAGGAGTCGGGGATTGCCGAAGATTTGAGGGGCCTGGCGAGGTTGTGGTACGGTTGAAAGACGACTTCCGAGAGTCCGGCTTGCTTTCGTTGCGGGCCATGGTTCCTCGCCTCATGGCGATTCACCCGAGTGAAATGAAGGCTGGCCAGACGTTCAACGTACAACCGGATGGAACGTATGCCCTGTCAATTGACTGTGCCGATGTCGTCCGCGGAACGCGTGTGTTGTTTGCCGGCCATTCTCTGAAGACGGCCTTTGGAAACGACCATTGGGTCACCGCAAATCTGCCGCCGAATCAAGTTCTTGGCCCCGGTTCCTATTCAATCTGGCTTGAGAATCCTTGTGGACGGTCCGAATCGCTTGAATTCGTCGTCCGGCCGTAGAGAATCCGACGAATGCCAACAGCGCAGTCCCAGCATCAGTCAATGGACCCGCCATCGGCTCGATCCTGGCCGACCGAAAGGCAAGCGAGCATCACGTCAATCTCATCGTCAGACAATGTGTCGGCCCGTCAATACTGGTTCGCCGTGGCTGCCGTGTGTTTCGCCTACCTATCGGTCTGGCTCATAAACTTCCGATATGTGTACGGCTGGGTGATGGATGATCGTGTTTTGTTCATCAAGGGCATGGATACGGTTCGGGATTGGAAGGGGGCGTTCAGTTACTATAACGCGCTGCAACCGTACTTCTACCTTGTCTCCTATCTGCCGCTCAAGCTGGGGATTAGCCTTCGCTCTTATCCGCTGCCGACCTTTGGTGAGCAGACCGGCGCGTTTCGATTTTTTTTACTTTGGACGACGATACTGCATGGGCTGATCCTGCTGGCCTGGGCGTGGTTCGCGGCGGCGCTGATTCGCCATCGGACGGCGGCACTGATTTCGCTTCTCCTATTGGCTACGTCTCCAACCTTTGTTCTGTGGACGCCTCAGCCGGAGTCGAGAATCCTCGGCCTGCCCTTTGCGATGGTCGCGTTCTGGTTGTTGATGCGCGATGAGATGAACCACGGCTCAAGGCGATTTTCCGGTGCAACGCGTCTATTCTTGGCTGGTTCGTTTCTTTGGCTGGCGCAGAATGTTCACTACACCGCCTTTTATCTTGTGGGGCCGGTCTGCTTCTTGTACTGGGTATTCAGGTTGTGGCGCGAGTGGCGGCTTGGCGCGTTCTGGGGCAAGGTCGTTGTGTTCGTCGTCGGGTCCGTGTGGTTGCAAATCGTGCTCGAACTGATGAGCCACTACGCAGTCGGGATTCCATGGGAAAAAGGGCCCTTCGCGACGCTCATTGAACTACGCAAACTACACGCGGCTCACTGGGGCACGCTGGGCAGTCTCGGCCAGTGGGGAGAGTCTTTTGTCAGTCAATTCGGCATTCCGCTCATACTTGCCTGTGTTGCCGGTTGGTTCGTCAGCCTGGGCTATGCGCAGGCGGCGATGGCGGATCGCCCGGCGACACGGTTTGCCTTTGTCGGGGGCCTTCCGCTGTGCCTGCTGTATGTGACCACGCTCACGAAGAGTATGGCGTTCTTCCGACAGAGTTCGGTCCTGCAGCCCTTTTTGTTTCTCTTTGCCGCGATGGCCATCGTGGGGATCGCCCGAACCGTCGTGCGTCGAACCAACATCCGCCTTGCGATTGTCGCAGCCGGTGTGATCGTGGTCGGTTGGATCCCGTTTGCGCAGGCGCGACAGGTCTTCGCGGCACATCTGAGCCTTGGCAAGACGCTCGACTGGGTGGAGAGCAACAAGGGCGAACGTCCAGTCGCGTGGCTGCCGATTGCCTGGTTTCCGAGTTCTCCCGCGATTTTGTCGATGGACGAGCTGCGGCAGTTGCCGCCTGAGACGTGGATCATCTCCTACTACCCGTGGAGTTTTGATCGGGACCATCCGAGTTTTCAGGCCTATGTACAGCAGATCGATCCGGTCTTCTGTTTGCCCTCGCTTTATACGACGGACACGATGTGGGCCGAGCTGAAGGCGTTTGCCTACAACGATTTTCGCGGCAGCCCGCTGATGGCGGACGTTCGCGTCTTGGAGTTGGGCTCGGTCCTCAAGGCGATGGACGGAGTCCCGCTTCCCGTGCAATCGGTTACGGCAGATAGCGTCGATAACGACGCCGTAGAACCGGCCAATGTTTTCGATCACGATGCGTCGCCCGACGGCGCGACTGCGTGGAAGTCGGCAATATCGCCGGGCGACCACTGGCTGCGATTCGAGTTGGTTCAACCAGCGGACCTCTCGTGGATGCAGGTTGTCCTGCCGCCGACGGACAAATCGAACTCACGAATTGTCGAAATGAGAATTGACGGCGTCGACGCAGCCGGGAAATCGCGATGCCTTTGGACGGGCGATCGTCTCGATCGGTTTGCCGTTATCGATGCGAGATGGTTGCCGGTGACGCTGTCGTCACTGACGGTCACGATTCACCGGCAGCGCGTACCGTTCATGGAAATGCAGCAGGCGACCATCGAGGAGATTATCCTTCCCGGGTACCGGGTGATCGGCCCCGCCCAGCGGCGGACGTTTGCAGAGAAGGCGAGGCCGGATATTGCTCCGGTTGACCCGCCTATCTTGAAAAGTGTTAGCCCCGCATCGACTCCTTCAGGGGTGTCTTTCAATGTCCAGCCGGATGGATCGTCGGCGATCTCGATCGAATGTGAGCGGGCGATTTCGGGTACCGAGGTTCTCTTCGACGGGGTGTCGATTCCCGCGTTTCTGGGCGACGATCGCTGGATGTCGGCGAATGTGCCGGCGAGGTTTCTGGCGAAGGTCGGAGCGCATACAATTCGCCTGCGCAATGCGCACGGCGAATCGGCGCCTGTACTGTTTACGGTCATGGAGAATGGCGGCGAGCCCGCCAGGGAACGATAGCACAAGGAAATCTTTATTATGTCCTTCGCGGCAACCTATCTCGAAGAGGCCGGGAACATCATCAAGCAACTGGACGCGGCGCAGATTGAGGTCATGGCGCAGAAGCTGGCCTCGCTGCGCGAGCTTCGCGGGCGACTCTTTTTCCTCGGTGTAGGCGGCGGGGCGGGTCACGCGAGCCACGCGGTCAATGACTTTCGCAAGCTGGCGGGTTTTGAGAGCTATGCCCCGACGGACAACGTGTCGGAGCTTACCGCAAGGATCAACGACGAAGGCTGGGATGAATCATTCGCTGCGTGGCTTAAGGGGAGCCGGCTGTGCGACCGGGACGGGTTGTTTGTGTTTTCGGTCGGTGGAGGGCACCAGGAAAAGCAGATCAGCGTCAATCTCGTTCGAGCGCTTGAGTATGCCAAACAGGTTGGAGCGAGAGTCTTCGGCGTGGTCGGCCGCGACGGGGGATATACGGCGAAGGTCGCGGACTCGTGCGTGATCGTGCCGACGGTGAGCGAGCAGCGCGTGACGCCGCACACCGAGGCGCTTCAAGCCGTGGTGTGGCACCTGCTTGTGTCGCATCCTGCCTTGCAGGTCAATGCGACCAAGTGGGAATCTGTATTCTAGGAAAAGCGGTCAGGGAGTCGGGGTCGGCTCTAGCGGGCTTTCCCGATTGCTCGTGCGCTTAACGCCGCCTGACGTGTCATCCGGGTTGTCACCCGAGCGTGGTTCACCGGCGACGGCTTTGGGCTTGGGGCGGTCCTCGGGCTTGAGGTGGCTGTATTCTTCGTCGGTAAGCTGTTCGATGCGCGTGGCGGAGAAGCGAGCATTCGACTGGTTGTTTGCCTCGTTCAACTCCATGACCTGGTGATACATTTCGATCGCCTTTGCCCGATCATGGCGGCGAAAGTCGTAGACGACGGCACACTGAAACCTCGCGGGATGCGGCGTATCGGCGTCGAGGGCGGCGGCCCACTGGTAGTACCGAACAGACAGTTCATCGTCCGGGTCTTCCTCGCGGAGGTACTCTTTGTAAATCTCCCCGCAATAGAAGGCGGCGTCGTCGACTTTGTCAGAGCGAGGGTATTCCTTCAGGATGCGCTTGAACATGACCAGGGCGTTTCGAGCTTTTTCTTTGTTGGCCTCTAAAGCGCCTGCGAGCGGAACGAGGGCGACTTGCTTGTAGATCCCCAGTGCCTCGTCATAGAGGCGGTCTGCTTCCTGAATTGATTCCACGGGAGAGACGTCCACGCGGTGCTCGGCCGGCGCTGCAGAGAGAAACGGATAGTTGAGCACTTCATCGAGCTGCCACGAAAGGCGTCGGCACCAGTTTGCCTTGACGCTGTCGCCGGCGGCGAGATAGGCCGACTGAAGCGACTTGACCTGGGCGAGGAACTCCTGGCGAGTGGCCATCATGTCCTCGACCATGTCGGCGAAGTTCGCTGTTTGGCCAGTTACGCCGCGCGTTGGTTCGGCGTCCTCGGCGGGCGGTTTGACATCCGCCACAGAGTAATCGTGCTTTCGGTTCCAGCCTTCACAGCCGGCGAGCATGCCGACCAGGGCCACGAGTGAGCAGACGAAGCCAGTGTGTGAGATCTTCGTAGTTTTCATGGGAGCTATCCTTGGGCTCATGTCGCGGCTCGGCCGCGCGGTCCGTCCAGAGGGCGTTTCGTCCTGAAACCGGCCCGTATTTCAACGATTTCCGGTGTATTGGTCAAGTTCGGCAGGAGATGATCAAGCGTCGGCGCCGCTGCTTCTTACCACTGCGCCTCCTCAAAAATACCGCGCCGGGTGGCGGGCTTTTGGGGCAGGGATTTCGATAGCTGAGCCGCCAGCGTCAGGTCGCCCTTGGTTGTGATTTTGATGTTTCGTGGGTCGCCGTCGAGGACATAGACCGGGTGGCCCGCGGCGGCCACCAACTGGGCATCGTCCGTAAGCGGCACGGCATCGGGCAGTTGCAGCTTTCCTGCTGCCAACGCATCGTACGACTCCTGAAGGATGTCGCGACGGAAAACCTGCGGGGTCTGGGCCATAAAGAGGCCATCGCGGGCGACGGTTTCAGTAATGACTCCCTCTGGACTTACGCGTTTGAGCGTCGAAGTAACTGGGCAGGCGGGGATGGCCGCGCCGTGCTTAAGGGCGGCATGATAAATCTGATCGATCCAGTCTGCCGCGACGCAAACCCGAACGGCATCGTGAACGCAGACCAACTTGGCCTCATCCGAGACAACGGCAAGACCCTTGGCGACCGATTCATATCGTTCCTTGCCACCCTCAACGAGCTTGACGCCCATGAAGCCGATATTGGGGCCGAACTTGGACTTCATCTGGTCGATGTCGGAGGGAGAAACGACGAGGATGGTCTGGCACACATCCTCGCGATTGACGAAGAGTTGAAGCGCCATGAGGAAGACGGGTTGATCGCCGATCTTGGCGAAAATCTTATTCTCGCCGCCTCCGAAGCGTTCTCCGCTGCCTGCCGCGACGACGATGACACTCATCTTGTCCATGGCTGCCTCCGTGGGCCGGTTGCATACCGGCGAGCCGACCGATCAGGTTCCCCTGTTTATCCGCTTCGCACGCCCCGGCTATCCTGTTCATTCTATCTACGATCGATCGAGTTTGCAGGCAAGGGACTGGCGGGGAGATTACAATTTCCGGCGTGAAGCCTCCCAAGAAGTCTGAAGATGAACTGATCGCCTGGATTCGGTCAAAATGTTCCGCCGGCGGGACGGAAGTGCCCATTGGGATCGGCGACGACATGGCGATGGTTCGCGGGGGACCGGGGGGGATTCTCGTCACCAGTGACATGCTCATGGACGGCGTGGATTTCGACGCCTCGGTCCATTCGCCGGATCGAATCGGGCGAAAGGCGTTGGCCGTAAGCTTGTCAGATTGCGCGGCCATGGCGGTTCGACCGAGATGGGCGATGGTGAGCGTGGCCCTTCCTAATGCCTGGACGATGACGCAGGCCAGGGAGCTTCACGAAGGGATCGATCGGCTCGCGCGGCAGTTCGAGGTGACGCTGATCGGCGGGGACACGAATAGTTGGGACAAGCCGCTGGTGATCGACGTGACTGTGATCGCGGAGCCATGGGGGGCTCAAGGCTCTGCAACGGCTTCGCGTATTGAGCCGGTGCGACGATCCGGCATGTTGCCCGGGGATTTGTTGGTCGTGAGCGGAAAGCTCGGCGGGAGCATCATGGGGCACCATCTTGATTTTGAGCCGCGAGTTCGGGAGGCAAGACTTCTCGCGGAGAAGCTGGGTCCGGCGCTCCACGCCATGATGGACCTTTCGGACGGTTTCTCCATGGATGCCCATCGACTGGCGGATGCCTCGCGGTGCGGCATTGTATGTCTGCCGCAGGTTGTTGAGAGTCTGGCGTCGGAGGCCGCTATTGAGTTGGCGAACAAAGATGGGCGGACGGTGCTCGACCATGTTCTAAACGACGGCGAAGATTTTGAGCTGCTATGCGCGGTTGACCCGGCAGCCTGGTCCGCATGGTCGGAATCCGCAGATCATGCAGAGGCCGGCGCGAATGCCGGATTTCGAATGATCGGGTCGGCGGAGTCCGGTTGCGGCGTCAGTTTCTTGAACGCCGATGGATCGAGGACGCCGATCGAGCCGCGTGGTTGGCAGCATTTTACGGATCAATCATGACTACGACGTTAGAAATCGTTTCCGGCAGCCCGGATGAGACCATTGAGATCGGTCGAGCGATCGGCGAAATGCTGGCGCCCGGCGATGTCGTTGCCTTGGCGGGCGGGCTTGGGGCAGGAAAGACACAATTGACCAAGGGCTTGGCGCTGGGACTGGGTGTGTCGGACGCGCGCCTGGTGAGCAGCCCGACGTTTGTGTTGATCAATGAGTACGCGGGCCGCCATCCAGTTAGTCACATCGATGCCTATCGCCTTGGCAGCCCGACGGAGTTTGATGCGTTGGGCTTTGAGGAGATGACGGACGGGGGCGTGGTGATCGTCGAGTGGGCCGATCGAGTTGCAGCAGCGATGCCTTCGCACACGATTTGGATCGCGATTGAGATTGAAGGAGAGACGGACCGTCGACTTTCAGTGATCACGACCGGCACGGAAGCAGAAGCGCGGCTGGCAAAGCTCGGCGCGGCCGGGTAACGTACGCAGCCATGTCCAAGTCGATATCGAAGAAATCCCGGGCCGACGGTCGCATGCCCGATGTGCTGCGTAAAGTTACGGTCCACCGAGGCTTTACCAAGAGCGCGGCTGGGTCGGTGTTGATCAAGGCCGGTGATACTCATGTGCTGTGTACCGCGTCGATTGAGGAATCCGTGCCGAAGTGGCGAGAGGCGGCCGGGCTGGGTTGGGTGACAGCGGAGTACGACATGCTTCCCGCCAGCACAGACAGCCGTCGTCCGCGCAATCGAACAAAGGTAGACGGTCGAACACAGGAAATTCAGCGACTCATCGGGCGATCGATGCGGGCGATTGTGGACATGGCGAAGCTGGGGCCGCGGACGATCTGGATTGACTGCGACGTGATTCAGGCGGACGGGGGCACGCGAACGGCAAGCATTACGGGGGCATATCTTGCATTGGTCGATGCCGTGCGGCGTTTGAGAAAGGACAAGGTGTTGGCGGTTAATCCAATCGTTGATTCGGTTGCGGCCGTCAGCGTCGGCATCGTCGAGGGCCGAATCCTGCTCGACTTGAATTACGTTGAAGACAGGGATGCGGAGGTGGATTTCAACGTCGTGCAGACGGGAAGCGGCCGATTCATCGAGGTACAGGGCACCGCGGAAGGAAAGCCGTTTGGCCGACTTCAGATGAACAAAATGCTGGCCCTGGCGGAGAAGGGAATCCGTCAATTGAAGTCGATACAGTCTCATTCACTGGGGGCCCGTGGCAAATAGCTTAAGACGAATGATGCGGAAGAGATCTGGGATGTTGAAGTACAAATGGTCGATTGTCATCGCCTTTTCGTTGTCGATTATCGGCTGCGGTGAGCAGGAAAAGCAGAAGTGGGATGACTTCTGGCAGAAGGGATCGCTAGTCGGAATCGGCGGTGGGCATAGGGCCGGCGACGTGGAGACATGGACCATTGAGTGCAATGAGTACCGAGGAGAGCGCCACGCTGAAACCGCTGATGCCCTGGCAAGTTCCCTGAAGCGCGTATCGGGTCTTCGGCCGGACTTGGTCACTGTTCAGCACGACAAGGATCGCAGCCGCGTTTTCTACGGAAGCTATGAATTAAAGTATGTTGAGGCAAAAGTTGACGGCGAACGCTACGCCCAGGGCGATGTCATTGTTGACATCTCCAGCGAAGTAAAAACGGACTTGGATTTCATTCGCAAGCTTGCGATCGGGGACCAATACCCGTTCTTCTCGGCTCGGCCTATCCCACAGCCGCGCCCCGACGTCGGCCCGACGGAGTGGGACCTGAGAAACGCACGAGGGTTCTACACTTTGCATGTCGGCGTTACATATCCGACGCCTTCATTGCATGACTACAAAGCCGCGGCGGTTGAGTGGGTTAAGGATCTTCGCGATCGCGGCCACGAAGCCTATTACTATCACGATCCTGACAAGGCTGAGACTTCGATATGCGTCGGCACGTTCGGCGAGGACGCCCTGGTTGATACGGGAGATGGTCGCACCGGTTACAGTCCGGCCGTTAAAGCACTTCGCGGTAAAGAGGAACTCAAGTACAACCTGGAGAACGGCCATATCGTTCAGCGAATCGCAACGGACGAGAACGGCAAGCAGGTCAAGATGCCGAACTGGTCATTTCTGGTGAAGATTCCGCGACAGGGCGAAGACGCAGCATTGCGGTCTCCTGAGTCGCGATAATCTTCAAAGCATCCCCCGGGAAATTCTGTTCAGACATAAAGACGCCCGTGACATCGAGAGTCGATGTCACGGGCGCGTTTACTTGGCCGGGAGGGGTCATCGACGGATTATTTCAGGTGATCTTCCGGCCAAAAGACCAGGTCGAGCGTCGTACGGTCCGCGTCGGATTGTCCGAGGGGTGTTTTCGACACGCCGTTGTCATCCTTCATGTTGCGTCCGACGCTGTACAGGCGAGGGCCATAGGGGGCGGCGGAATCGTACCGAAGTTCCGATCCGCTGTAGGCGTCCATCGGGACCTCTGCGATATAGGTCGGGACCAAATCGCCGAGCTTCGCGGGAAATGCCGCATGGTCGAGACGAAATCTCAGCAGGGCGACAATGGTTCGGAGGGCCTTCGTCTCAATGACACTTTCGCGCAGGGATGCGTCGGCGTTGGAGAAATTCGGCAGGAGCGTGCTGATGACGGCGAATCGGCCCAGCGGCTCATTCTCAAGGGCCGCGTCAAGAACTCTGCCGGCATCCTCTCGGCGCGGGTCGTGCAGCGGAAGTTGAATCCGTTCGTGCATTTTATTCCATAGCTCGGTGTACTTTTCGATCGTTGTGGCACGATCTGCGTGGACGGCAGCAATGTGAAGGTACCGCCCCTCGCGATGGAAGCTGTCTTCCTTTGAAGTTGAAGGGTCGCGGCCGAGCCATTCAATCTTCTCGAACTGGCTGGGGATCAGGCGTCCATTCCCATTTCCGTCATCGGTAAAGATGTACTGCACAACATCGCTGAAGAAGAGCTTTTCACCTTCGTAGTTGGGCTTCATCGAGTCAAGCGGCATGGTCATGAACCAGCTTTCGCCGACCGTTGCCAGTTGCTCCGGCGTGATGGTGTCTCGCAGGTCGTAAAGCACACGGCGCATCTCCTGAGCTGCCATGCCCATCATCGCCCGCCCGACAAGCTGCTCGATGAGGGTCTGTCCGGTGAGCAACTGTGCCCCGAGTCGATGCACCGAATCCAGCGCCGTCCAGCATTCAACGAAGTCACCGTGATAAAGCTCATTTCTCGCGGCCAGAAGAAGGAGCCGACCTGCATCGCGATAATCCGACAGATGAGGAAGAAGCAGGGAGAGCGTCGGCGGTGCAAGGGGGTCGTCTTTTATAACGGCTTGTGAAGCCGGTTCGCCCCGCGCCGCGGCTCGCGCGGCCAGAAACTCCGCCGTGGAAGCATTGTCATAGACGAATCCATATGCCGGCATCTGAGCTGCACGTATAAACACGGGTAGCAAGTTCTGATTTTGTGACACCCATGTCATTGCTTCCGGCCACGTTGCCTCGCCCGGCAGCGGCATGGTGCCGCGAATCTTTTCGATTCCCGGTGAAGATGTCATTTGAAGGATCGCATCGCGCAGGACGGGCCAGCTTCGATCGCTTTCGGGAATCTGAATGATCGGTTCGTTGATTTTCGCAACGTAATTGACTGTGGGATTCGGCTCGGCCAGCCAGAGATAACCCACATAGGCCGCTCCCGTGCCGACGCCGCCGAGCCCGGTGAGCGCCGTACCCACGATTATTTTCCAGAACATCGATCTACCTCTTTTCTTTCCGCGGCGAATGAGTTTCGCCGTCAGTTCAGGATCACCAAAGCCGTCGCGCAAGACCTCGACGGATTCATCCACACTCATGCCCTGCCCGATGAGCTCGATCAGTCCCTCGCGAAAGTGAGACTCGAGTTCCGCCTGCACGTCGCGCTTCTCAGATGGCCACAGGCGCGTCTTCCGGACGACGCTGCGGATGACTTCACAAAGCGCATCAGGCAGTGACTCAAAGGCGTCACTTTGCATGAATGGGGCCGTATCGCTCATGGCAGGACCACGGACACTCTTCCCTCGGACGTCCCGACTACCAGTTGGCCCATGCCGCGGACGAGCGCTTCCCACTGGGACAGGTCGCGCTCGAGCCGCTGAAGGCCCTTGTCGGTGAGTTTGTAGTACTTACGGTCGCGCGCGCCTTGCGAGGCCTGCCACTCGCTCTCGACCAGGCCCTGGGCCTCGAGGTTGTAGAGCAGGGGGTACAGAGTGCTTTGTCCCAGGGTTAGCACCCCGTCGCTGCGCTGCGTGACTTCGGTCACCAACTCGTAGCCGTACATGCTCCGCCGCTTGAGCAGGCGCATAACCGCCATGGGAAGGACGCCTTTGAGGAGTTCTCGTTCTATTTGCATGATTCATGGCTCCGATACTATGTATCACATAGTATGCGTCGCATATCATGTAAAGTCAACTATCGACTCTGGTTTGAAATACGAAAGCCGTTTGCGGTTACCGCATTGGGGCCTGAAAGTGGTCTCGGCAGGGCCACCCGCTTTTGCCGTAAGTTGTTGTCAATACTGATTGTAATGAGAGTGTGCAACTGGCAGGGAGTGGGCTTAGGAGGGCATTTGCGGAGGGTCCTGGGGGTTTCTCATCCCGGCGAGTTCCTTCAGCTTCTCGATAGTGAGTCGCGAGTAGGCCATGGCCTGGTCGTAGTTTGCTGTCCCCTCGCGGGTGAGCATCAGGGCTTCTCCAAAGCACTCCAGGGCACGGTTGTATGCGCGCTCGGCGTCTTCAAGTCGTCCCGCTCTGGCTGCCTCGTTGCCCAAGTTTCCGTGGCAGACGCCTTGAAACTGCCAGGCCTCGTGATAGTCCGGGGCAAGTCGGGCGGCTTCCTCGGCGAGGGCAAGGGCTTTGGAGTGCCATCCGAGTGACAGCGGCACACCGGCGGCAATCCCCAGATCGAGTGCGCGCTGCGAGGGACTGCCGGTGGTGTCGGCGATCCACTGCGCTGGGTCGAGGTCATTCATTGCGACGGGAGACGCCCGAATAATGGGAACGTGATCCAGGATGCGGCGGACGAAGATGACCGCGTGCCGGTCAAAGTGAACGAGGGCCCAGTTGGTGTAGTCGTCGACAAGTCGCCGCACGAGCAATTGCGTGTCCGATCCGCAGTGCAACAGAACGATGTTAACGTCGTGATCGCTGAAGAATGCGGCATGATCGAGCTGGCCCATCCCGAGTTTGTAGGCGTCGGCGAGCGATGATTCGCGATAGGCAAAGGTATTGGTATCGACGAAGACCTTAAACTTCGGCGGCAGCCACGGCAGCGTGTTGCTCGAAGCGAAGTAATTGACATAGAGGTTGGGCTTGAGCTGATCGGCGTGATCGGCAACCCATTGTGCCGCGCCGATGGCGAACACGCGCTTGTTGTAGCCGGCGCCAAATACGCGATTGATACGGCGCTCCCGGTAATAGAACCGCCCCTCAACAATGCCAAATGTCCACCATGCCGCCGCGCCGATTGTGATGAGAATCGCGACGAAGCGAACGCGACGGGCCGCGATCATCGCCTCAGTCGACCAGGGCTTGAAGCGGCTGAATGCGAGCATCGCCAGCGGCGAGGCGACAAGTGCGAATTGGCAGATGTTTCGCCGCATCTGCGTGGACATGGCAAAGAGCAGAAGCACCGCCAGCGCCGGGCCGGTCTGCCGCTGGGCCAATAGTGCGGCTACGGCCAGGCCCGCGACCGCGAGAAGGCCTAAGTACGCCTGAATGGTTCGGATGTTGATCGGCTGATCGAGGAAAGCAAACGGCGACTTGAATTCGGAAATGGCGGACCATGCGCTCTCGCCGGTCCAGCCCTCGCCGCCCGCCATGACGCTTTCGTTCTTGAGATAGCTCAGTGTCTGAATCGGAAAGAGCGCGCCGCGGTGCAGCCAGGGGTTGATAAAACACGCGGCCATCTGAATGCTCATCGCCACCGCCAGATATTTAAGGGCACTGCGAGCATCTTGATGATCTTTGTCGCTCTTATTCCACAGAACGCGAAACATCGAGCCGCAAAGATAGGCGCCCGAGAGAATGACACCGACGAGAAAGTAACTATGCAGATTGACCCAAAGCACCTGCAGCAGTCCGAGCTTGATCCAGTCCTGACGGCCGCGAAGTCCTCTCGATAAAATCACAAGCTGCACCATCATCAGAGCGTAGCTGAATAACTCCGGTCGCAATGTGAACCGTTCGTAGCCAGCGATGGCGGCGAGCATCCAGGCCCATGCGATCCAGTGCGGTCCGTTCGTTCTGAGGCGCACAACCTGGGCAATGCATCCAAATACAATCAAAAGCAACAATGACCGAAGCGCGATGAGCCCGGCGGCACCGGCCGTGCGTTCGGTAAGGGCGATGAGTACCTGTGAGCCCCAGTTTGCGTTCACGAACGGCCTGGCCACCTCGGGATAAATGAAAGGGTCCACTTCGACGATCTTGCCGGTGTCCAGGAAGTGCCGCCCGTAGGCGAGGTGATAGCCCAGGTCGATGCTGCCGAGCTGAAACCATGAAATCGCGCACACGAACAGCGCCGAAGCGATCAATGCCGCCAGGCCCGTTGCGTCGCGCCGGGTGCTTGAGTGGAGGTCAGGATTTGCGGCGGTGTCGGTCAAACTCTGCACGAAACCGGTCTTTGATGGGGCGATTGTTACATGAGCACACGCTCACGATTGCGCATATATCGGCAAATAACAAGGGCCGAACGCCCTGCCCATGGAGCGATCGGCCCTTGAAGGTCAATCATACTTGAATGTCGAACAATCCGCTGTCGCAGACGATCAGGGCGCGGAGGACGAAAGCGTCGGAAACGCTTCGGCCTCAGCCTCTTCCTGAATGATGATGGTCGGCTTGATGAGGATGAGAAGTACTTGATCGTCCTTAACGTTTGACGTATTCGAGAAGGCTCGCTTGAGAATCGGGATTCTCGAAAGCACGGGAACACCGGCGTCGACGTCGCGCTCAGCCGAGAGTTTAAGGCCACCGATGAGCAAAGTGCCGCCGTCAGGAACACTGACCGTCGTGCGGATCTGCTGAGTTGTCTGCGTCGCGAGTTCGATGAAGCCCGATCCGACCGTCTGCGAACCGCCGAAGAACACGGTGCGGAAGTCGCCGGTGACGCGGGTGAAGGTTCGCACCGTCATGGTGACGTAGCGCCGATCAGCGGAGACTGTCGCTTGCACGTCGAGCGACCGGCCGGTGAGAGCCGTGGCTACCTGCGGCAGGAAGGCTCCGGCGTTATCACCGATGACGGGCGTCAAAGCGGCGATGTAGTCCTGCTCAATAAACGACTCAAAGGTCGCCCGCTGCCCGTTGAAGAGCACGAGTCGAGGAGCATCGAGGTCGCTCGATCGACGGTCGATCTGCGTTGCTCGAAGGAGGAAGTCAACCTGGATATTGTCAAGAAAACTGCCGAAAATCTGGAACGCCGGCGAGGTGTTGGCCAAGCCGCCAAGCGACCCGGCGATATTGGTGTTTTGCGGCGAGGCCAGATCGAGCGTGTTATTGACGATCGGAATCGGCGTAAGACTTCCTGACGCCGGGCCGACGCTGCCCGTCCCGGGAACGAGACCCGGTTGACCAAATACATGGCCGAACGGCTGCGTTGGTTGCGTAATGCCGATGCCTCCAGGCGCACCGGGCGTGAATCCCAGTCTGGTGAATTCTCTTGGAACGAGAACCGGATTACCGGTTGCCGGATTGAGAATCGTGGTTCTGTCGAACCCGGCGTTACCGTTATTTAGGATGACGTCGAGGTCGACGCCGATTTGTTCCAACCAGTTGCGCGAAATCGTGATGTATCTGGCTTCGACGGCGATCTGCAGCGCACGCGACTGGCGAAGCTGACGTAAGAGATCGCGCAGCTCCTGATGCGCGGTCGAGGTCTGGGTGACGATGATCTGCTGATTGAGCTGCTGGACGGCGCCGACGTTTCCGCCCGCCTCTCGCCAGCTTTCCGGGTCGATCGTCTGCTGAATCAGTTGAATGATCGGCTGAAGAGGATCGGTATCGATTTCTTCTTCATCGTCACCCTGGCCGCCACCTCCGCCGCCGCCGAACAGACCCTGGCCGCCGCCACCACCACCACCACCGCCTCCACCGCCCTGGCCGCCACCCTGGAGGAATCGACCTCCACCGAGGCCACCCTGCTGACTGGAGTTCTGGCCGATCTGGTCCAGGTTGATCGCTCGTCCACGGAAAGTCGGGACGGTGATGATGAGGTCCTGGACGTTATAGACGCGAGTCAGGGTTCGCCGGCTGAGGTCTTCCTTGGTGGAGACACGGATCACGCCTTCGTCGATTTCATAGGCGAGTTCCGTCTCGCCGGCGCCAAGAGCGTCGAGCATGAGCTGAAGGGCTTTTTCAAATGAGACATTCTGGACGCGCAGGCTGACCTCGCTGTCCTTCTCAATCGCGACGGCCTCAAGGGCCGGCCAGTTTGGAATAATGTTGAGGCCGGTCAGGGCGCGAAGCTGTTCGATGACTTCTTCAAACGGCTGGGCGTCGAATTTCAATTCCGGCGCCACGGTGCCAAGCTTCTTGCGAACCTGTCGATTCTGTTCGGGTTCGCTCGCCTCTTCGTTGGAGGGCCGCTTGGCGACGATTTCCGGCCAGTTTTTCGGATAGTTAATGTCGTTGTGCCAGGGGATGGCCGATTCCACGTTCTCGGCAACGAGGTCCTGAACTTCGCGATCCTTGGTGCGAGAGGTGGCTTTGATGCGTCGGACCTGAGCAAGGTCGCTCAAGGTTTCATGCTTCCATGCGGCCTGCTCGTTTTGCGGGTCGATGGCCAGAATTTGATCGAGAACCTGAATCGCTTCATTCAGGCGCTGTTCGCCGACGAGTTCCTCCGCCTGGCTCATGAGCGCATCAACCTGCTTGAGCTTGGTGTTGCGAATCCGCTCCCCGCGGTCCGCTTCGCGCTGCTGAATCTCAAGCTGCTTCTCGCGGATGACGCGTTCGTCGTAATTGCGCTGCTCATCCTGAAGAAATCGCTCCAGCTCGACCGCCTGATCGCGCAATTCTTCGTAGCGAGCAGCCGGCGAAGCGTAACGTCGGTTCAGTTCGATGGTTTCCCGGGCGAAATCAAGCTGGCGCTTGGCCTCGGCGAAATCTTCCTTGAGCACTGAAACCCGGAGCTTGCGGGCCGCCTCTTTATAAGTCTGTACCGCCTGCTGCCACAGCAGCTCGTGCTCGATGGCCAGTTCCTCGACGATTGAAGAGCCGCCTTTTTTGGCGGGCGGCGTTGTCGCGGGGGCCCATGACGCCGTTTGATTCTGAGGTGCGGACGAGGCGGCCTCCGTCATCTTCTCGATCTTGCCATCGGCCGGAGGCGGTGCTGCGTCCTTCGAAGACTTTTTGGAGAATTCATCCAGCTTCTTCGATGCCGTGTCCTTGGCATCCTTCGAAGCGTACTTGTTTTCCGTTACACGAGTGTAGAGCTGGACGGCTTGGTTTTTGTCGTTCGCCTTCTCGGCTGCCTCGGCGGCGGCGAAATCTTTCTTCGCCTCTTCGATGCCGGCCAAGGCCTGCTCGGTCTTGGAGAGGTATCGCTGCAGTTGCAACTGCCCCCCCTCATCCTCAATCTCATCCTCATCAATCCCAATCAGAATCTCATGACTCGCCTCGTACTCACCCGCCTCGCAAAGCCCGATCGCCCGGCTCAGCCGCTCACGCGCACTCTCAACCGGCTCATCAGCGCGAACCTGCCCCATCCCAACAACCATCGTCAGGACCAGCACGCCACACATCAGTGCTCGTCGAATCATGACTCTTCTCCTCGTCACATATGCCCACCCGCACATCCCAATCGGCGTGCGGAGTCCGGCGGCTCTGTACTCTATATCGAGGCTCGCTTCGCCTGGCTGGATACTTCTCTTCGGGCATTCCCTCGTCTTACCCGAACCTGAGCACTGGTGGGGTGCATGCGGCTGGCACGTCTGGGTGCCGGCTCAGGTCTTTATCGCGCAGTCCTACTAGAATTTACGCCGCCCCGCCCCCTATTGCAAGCGCATACCCGGCGAGCTTCCTCCCGCAGACGTCCCTTTTTACACGCCCAACCCCCACCAACGTCCGTTTTCATCGCCGCATCCTCGCCGCACCCCCACTGAGGTCCCCGCCGAGGTCCGTTTTCTCTCACCTGCTCCCCTGCTCTCCTGTCCCCTTTCCCCCGTCCCCTCACCTGCTCTCCTGTCCCCTTTCTCCTCTCTCATCGCCGCAGCGATGTGCTCTCCTCTCCCCTCTCTCCTCTCTGCCCCTGTCCCCTCACCTGCTCCCCTGCTCTCCTCTCACCTCTCTCATCGCCGCAGCGATGTGCTCCCCTGTCCCCTCACCTGCTCCCCTGCTCAACTGCTCACCTTTCCCTTTTCCCTCCCCGCTCTCCGCCGTTAACCTCACCGCCCATGAAGATCCTCATCGCCACCAACAACCCCGCCAAAGTCCGCGAGATTCAAGCCGTCCTCGCCGACGCCGCCCGCTCACCTGCTCCCCTGTCTCCCCTCACCTCTCTCACCGCGTCCCTGCAATGGGCTTCCCTCTCCGACCTGCCCAGCCCCATCCCCGAACCCGAAGAGACCGGCGCCACCTTTCTCGAAAACGCCACCCTCAAAGCAACCTACTACGCCCGCCTCACCGGCCTGTGGGCCCTCGCCGACGACTCGGGGTTGGAAGTGGATGCACTAGGCGGTGAGCCGGGAGTTCACTCTGCCTACTTCGATCGCACCGCCGCCCACCTCCCCCGGCCCCAACGCGACGCCGCCAACAACGCCAAACTCGTCGCCGCAATGAGCGGACTTCCCCTCGAGCGCCGAACAGCCCGCTACCACTGCGTCATGGTGCTGGCAAGCCCAAAGAGCTCGCCCACCAGCGTCGACGGCATCCTCGCAACGGCCCACGGCAATGTGCGCGTCCTCGCGTCGGCCCACGGTGTGTTTGAAGGCTTGATCATCGACGAGCCGCGCGGCGCCGGCGGCTTCGGCTACGACCCGTATTTCCTGATCCCCGATTTGCAAATGACCGCCGCCGAACTGCCCGCGGAACACAAGAACAGAATCAGTCACAGAGGTAAGGCCCTGAATGCGATGCGGGAAAAGATTCTGGGGCTGCTCAACTCTGAACCGTAAAGCCGCTTTTATCGCCGGCGCAAAGCTGTTCTCACTGCCGACGGATCATGGTCGCGAAGCCGATCAGCAAGAGAATGCCCGTCGCCGGTTCGGGAATGACCGCGATCCACGCTTCGGTATTCCCCGAGGGGTTGACGCCGCGCCCGACGATCGTGGTCCCATCGGCCGAGATGTCGAGCGCCTCGCTGAGCGTCCATCCCGCCAAGTCGAGGTTCAAGTTACTTACCAGGATCTCCATAAGGCTTCGCATTCCCCCGCCCTGCGTCCAAAGAAATGCTTCATCGCCCAGTGCGGATTTTGAAGTTCCGACCACGACGGAGCCGTCCGCGGAAACGGCCCTGGCGGAACTCTGCATCGCGCCGCCGGGCAAGTCGCCCAGGCCGACAAGGCCGGTGCCCTGGGTCCAGCGGAATGCTTCTTCTCCCTGGTCCGTCATGCCGAAACCGACGATGACTGCGCCGTTGGCGGACAGATCGACGGCCGCGCTAAAATGCGGACCGCCGGCAAGATCGCCCAGCGGCAGCATTCCATCTAACTGTGTCCAAACAAATGCTTCATTGCCGAGGTTGGAGATGCTCTGCCCGACCACAATTGAGCCGTCGTCTGAAACGGCCTGAGCTGCGGAAAATGGGGAATTGCCGGGTAGATCGCCAAGATCGACAAGCCCCATGCCGGCGGTCCATCGAAAGGCCGTGGGCAGAAAAAAGCCTGTCGCGGCGCCGACGATGACCGACCCGTCAGCGGACACACCGTTGGCCATGCTGTCGAAATCGAATCCGGGAAAATCGCCGAGACCGACGAGTCCTTCACTTTGAGTCCATCGAAAGGCCTCGCGGCCTTCGAGAGATGCGCCCGTGCCGACGACGACCGAGCCATCGGCGGAGACGGCCGTCGCGGTGCCTTCGTGGGCGCCGTCCGGCAAATCTCCGAGATTCACCATGCCCGTTGCCGAGGTCCAACGAAAAGCGCTGAAGCCTTCGGTCGTCAATGCCGCGCCCACAACAGTTGAACCATCAGCGGAGATGGCATTGGCAAAATTCGAATTGAGGCCGCCGGGAATGTCGCCCAACCCCATGAAGCTGGGGCCCGCGGAAGCGGGTCCGGGAAGGAATAAGAATAGCGATGTCGTCACGATCGCTGTTTGGAGCAGGAACGGGACTGAAAGACGAGGTATTGGATTCAATGGGCTCCCCTCCAGATAATTTGCCTAACGACTCGGAACGATCCATCGTAGTCGAGAAGGCAGGGAGATTTCCAATCATCGCACGGTCAATTCGGTCCAGTAACTCAGAATCGCGGTAAACAGGCTGCCTCCAACGCAAGAATCCTGCTTTGGGCTCGGTCCCCAAGTAAGGCGGAGAAGGTCAGGGTGTGATATGATCCGGGACCTCTGCCGCGAAGAAAAAGCGACGACAGGGCGGACGATTGATGAAAGTTCTACTTGCCAATCCCAGGGGATTCTGTGCCGGCGTTGATCGAGCGGTAAAGATCGTCGACTTGGCGCTCGAAGTCTTCGGCCCGCCGGTCTATGTGCGCCGAGAAATCGTTCACAACAGCCACGTCGTTTCGGACCTTCGATCCAAAGGCGCGGTCTTCGTACAGGAAGTGGGTGAGGTGCCGACCGGGGCGGTGACGATTCTCAGCGCTCACGGTGTTTCCCCCACGGTGTTCGAAGAATCGAAGCGGCGGCAGTTGCAGGTCATCGACGCGACATGCCCGCTGGTGACGAAGGTGCATCTCGAAGTGCATCGATTCGTCAAGCAGGGCTATCACATTATTCTCATCGGCCACAAGGGTCACGACGAAGTCATCGGCACGCTAGGTCAGTCGGCCGAACATATTACGCTGGTGGAGAATGAGTCCCAGGCGCAGACGGTCACGCTTCCGGCCGGCAAGAAGCTCATGGTGCTGACGCAGACCACGTTGGGAGTTGACGATACCGCCGGAGTGCTTGCGGCGCTGCGCCGGCGATTTCCAAGTCTCGAATTGCCGCCGACGGATGACATCTGTTATGCGACGCAAAACAGGCAGGACGCCGTCAAGGAGATGGCCCGTCGCGGCATGAAGCTGCTCTTGGTCGTCGGATCGCGCAATTCGAGCAACGCGGCAAGGCTTGTTGAAGTCGCTCAGGCGCGCGGCGTACGTGGATTCCTGATCGACGGAGTCGGTGAGATTCAGTTGCAATGGCTGGAAGGTGTCGACGTCGTCGGTGTGACGGCGGGAGCCAGTACTCCTGAGGGAGTCGTACAGGCCGTGGTTGGCAAGCTCCTCGAACAAGGGGCAAAGGAAATTGAGTATTGCACGACGGCGGAGGAGAGTACCGTCTTCCAGATACCGGTTTCGCTGAAGCAGGCGATTGCGGATCGCGGGGCGAGCGATGTCGCGCTCTCCGTGCTGAGGCCGACGGGGGCGTAAGTATGAGCGAACACGGTGAGCCCAGACACACGGTTGGCTCGTTGGCCAGTTCCGCCCTCGATGGCGGTCGGTCGGCCATTGACGCGGCAGCGGCCGGCGCGAAGACGACGGCCAAGCTGGCGGTCGGCACCTTCTTCGCGGGGTGCAACCTGCTGCTCGATCTGGGCGTGAAGGCGGCACGGCGGCTGCCCCTCGACGGCGGCGCGAGATCGATTCATTCCGGCGACGAGGCGGATCCGACAGGCGTTGTTGATGGTGGCACGGCTGGACAAATCGGCTGGTGGCTGCCCGGTGAAAGGGGACCCCAGGCGGGATCAGATGCCATCCATGCGGCACTTTTGAAAGTGTCGGAGCCGTTGCACATTGTTCGTCACCGCGGAGGTCAGGCGGTCGGCGTCGGCGGACGGAGCCTCATCGGAGAGGGTTCGCTGCATGTCGAGCCCTGCCATCCGTTGGTCGCGTTTGCGCCGGCCCTTCATCCTTCACAACTTGGTGACGCGGCGTTTCGAAATGCATACGGACTTAAGTACGCGTACCTGGCCGGCGCCATGGCCAACGGCATCGGTTCAGAGGAAGTCGTCGAGGCGATGAGCCGCGCCGGCATGCTTGGATTCTTCGGCTCGGCCGGTCTGCCGATTGCCCGCGTTGAGCAGGCGATTGATCGACTCCATCGCAATCTCGGCAGTTCGCCATTTGGCATCAATCTCATCCATAGTCCGAACGAGCCGGACTTGGAATCCGGCGTCGTCGATCTTTACCTGCGCCGCGGCGTCAAGCTTGTCGATGCTTCGGCCTATCTCGATTTGACGCTTCCGCTGATTCGATATCGCCTCGCGGGCATTCATCAACGACCGGATGGGCGCGTTGTTTGCCCTAACACGGTGATCGCCAAAGTCTCGCGCGCCGAAGTTGCCCGAAAGTTCATGATGCCGCCGCCCGCGAACCTGCTTGCACAGCTCGTGCAGTCCGGATTCATCACCGAGGCGCAGGCCAAGCTCGCCGAACATGTGCCTGTCGCCCCGGACCTTACCGTCGAGGCGGACTCCGGCGGGCACACCGACAATCGTCCGGCCATTTCGCTTTTGCCATCGATGATTGCCCTGCGAGATGAAGTGCAGGCGAAGTATCAGTACGCCGAGCCGCTGCGTGTCGGCGCGGCAGGCGGTATTTCCACGCCTGCGTCCGCCGTTGCGGCCTTCTCAATGGGGGCGGCCTACGTGATGACCGGTTCAGTCAATCAGGGGTGTCTTGAGGCCGGTACTTCACAGACCGTCCGGGAGATGCTTGCACAGGCGGGTCCGGCCGACATCGCCATGGCCCCCGCCGCGGACATGTTCGAGATGGGAGTGAAAGTACAGGTACTGAAGTGGGGCACGCTCTTCGCTGTCCGCGCTCGCAAGCTGTATGACCTCTACCGCGAATTCGACAGCCTGGAGGCATTGCCGCCTTCGCAACGGTCCCCGCTGGAACGAGACTTCTTCCGCTGCTCGCTTGAACAGGCATGGGACGAGACTCGCCGCTTCTTCGAGGAGCGTGACCCGAGTCAGATCGCCCGCGCCCAGCGCGAGCCGAAGCACAAGATGGCGCTGGTTTTCAGGTCGTATCTCGGTCGCTCGTCGGACTGGGCCAACAAGGGCGAGGCGTCCCGCAAGGCGGATTACCAGATATGGTGCGGCCCGGCGATGGGGGCCTTCAATGAATGGACTCGGGGCACTTTTCTAGCCAAGCCGGAGAACCGAAGCGTGGTTACGGTAGCCATGAACATCCTGCTCGGCGCAGCTGTCCAGTTTCGAGTAAACTGGCTCCGCGGTCAGGGCGTTGAATTGGCTCCCGAGGCGACCGGCTTCCGGCCGATTGAGCGCGACGCGATTTTAAAACTGATATAGACATCCACTCCGCCGCGGCGGATCCAAGTTGATCAACCAAAAAGGCCTGAGATTGAGTACCAAAGGACAAGGCGCGGGTCCGGGGCAGTGTCCCATTGCCATCGTGGGCATGGGATGTGTTTTTCCCGGCGCGGCGAATCTTAAAGAGTTCTGGCGAACCCTTGCCCGAGGTGAGGATGGTATTACCGAAGTACCGCCGACGCACTGGTCGCCAGCGGACTATTTCGACGCCGACCCTAAGCGGCCGGATCATACTTATTGCTCTCGCGGCGGCTATCTTTCGCCGGTACAGTTTGACCCCACCGAATTCGGCATCCCACCGAGTATTCTTGAAGCAACGGACACGACTCAACTACTCGCGCTGCATGTGGCCAAGATGGCCCTCGCCGACGCTGGATACGACGATTCACGCGAGTTTGACCGTGAGCGTGCTGGCGTCATTCTTGGCATCACCGGCACGCAAGAGCTGGTCATTTCCCTCGGCGCGCGGCTCGGTCATCCCCTGTGGCGAAAGTCGCTTGCCGAAGCCGGCGTGGACCCGAAGACCGCCGAGGAAGTCATCCGCCGTATTTCGGAAGGCTATGTCTCCTGGCAGGAAAATTCGTTTCCCGGACTACTCGGCAATGTCGTCGCGGGCCGAATTGCCAACCGGTTGAACCTGCGAGGCACGAACTGCGTCATTGATGCGGCGTGCGCGAGCTCGCTCGGCGCGGTGCATCTCGCCATGATGGAGCTCGCCACTGGCCGGGCCGACATGATCCTGTCCGGTGGAGCGGATACGCTCAACGACATCTTCATGCATATGTGCTTCTCGAAGACGCCCGCCCTGTCGCCAACGGGCGATGCGCGGCCATTCAGCGCCAACGCGGACGGCACGGTTCTCGGCGAAGGCATCGGCATGGTTGTTCTCAAGCGCCTCGCCGATGCCGAGCGAGACGGCGACCGCGTCTATGCCGTGATTCGAGGCATGGGCACTTCGAGCGACGGCCGTTCGCAGAGCATTTATGCACCGCACGCGGCGGGACAGGCGCGCTGCCTTCGTAACGCTTATGAGCTTGCCGGAATCTCGCCGCAAAGCGTTTCACTGCTTGAGGCACACGGAACCGGCACCACCGTCGGCGATGCCACTGAGTTCGATGCCTTGCGCACGGTTTTTAGAGAAGCGCGCGGTGACGGTGCATGGTGCGCATTGGGTTCTGTGAAGTCACAAATTGGCCACACCAAGGCCGCCGCCGGCGCGGCCGGAATGGTCAAAGCGGCCCTTGCGATCTATCACGCAAGTTTCCCGCCGACCCTGAAGATCAGCGAGCCGAATCCCAAAATGGGAATTGGCGACAGTCCGTTCTATTTGAATACCGAACTTCGACCGTGGTTGACCGACCACAGCACGCCGCGTCGCGCCGGGGTCAGTTCATTCGGCTTCGGTGGCAGCAATTTTCATGTGGTCCTCGAAGAACATGGCGTAGCGCAGGAGGTTCCTGCGTGGGACGGCTCCGTGGAGATCATCGCGCTGTCCGCTGATTCACGCGATTCGTTGGTGAGTCAACTCGCCGTGTGGAGTAAGACTGTCGTCGAGCCGGAATTCGATCGCACGCACCTGGCTTGGATGGCATGTGAATCTCGCCGCGATTTCTGTCGCGAAGATACTCACCGTTTGCTCATCATCGTTGAACACGGCGACGATTTGTCTGTTATCCTGGGAAAGGCAACCGATCGTCTGGCAACGGGCGCCGACCGCTGGACGCTACCCAACATTTATTATTCAGCAACGCCCGCCGAAGGAAAGCTGGCGTTTCTTTTCCCCGGCCAGGGCAGCCAATACGTCGGCATGGCCCGAAGAATGGCGTGCGCTTTTCCAGAGTTACGCGCGGCCCTCACAGAGACCGATCAGGGATTTGACGGTCCCGTTCACTCTGTTTCTGACGCCATCTATCCAACCTCGGCTTTTACTGAAGAGGCTCGCCAGGCACAGGAAGATCGACTTCGCCGAACTGACATCGCTCAGCCCGCACTCGCAGCGATTGAGTGGGGCATGTCGAAAGTCCTCGGTCGCTTCGGTGTTCGTCCCGACACCGTTTGCGGCCATAGCTACGGTGAACTTGTCGCGCTTGCCGTCGCCGGCGCTTACGACGAACGGACGCTGATGGGCCTTTCTCGGCTTCGCGGTCGGCTGATGGCGGGTGACGGAGAAGATCGCGGCGCTATGCTTGCTGTGAAGGCTTCGCCGGCCGATCTTGACCATCTCATCGCCGAAAGCCGCCTCGATGTGGTGCTTGCCAATCTCAACTCCCCGAGCCAGTGCGTCCTTTCGGGTTCGCACGAGGCAATTGATCGCGCTGCCGAAGCATGCAAGGCGCTTGGATTCGCCAGCACCAAGTTGCAAGTATCCGGCGCGTTCCACAGCCCGTTGATGGCGGATGCGGCTGAATCAATGGGAAGTGCAATCGAAGCCTCTGCATTCGCCGGTCCGCAAATTCCGGTGATTGCCGGCTCGTCCGCCGCGCCGTATCCGGGCGACCCAGAAGAGGCAAAGTCACTTCTGGCGGGCCAATTGCTTTCTCCCGTCAATTTTGTCGGCCAAATCGAGTCGCTGTATGATTCCGGCGTTCGGACATTCCTGGAGGTGGGGCCCAAGCCAATCCTCACCGGCCTTGTCGGTTCGATCTTAAAAGACAGGCAGCACGCCGCGATCAGCATGGATGCCAGTGCGGGGCGAAAATGCGGAATCTCCGACCTCGGACGATTGGTCGCGCAACTTGCCGCGGCCGGACATGAAGTTGACTTAACTCAATGGGAGGCGGCCGCCAGGGAGCCTCGCAAGCAGAAGATGATGGTGCCGCTCGTCGGCGCGAACTACCGTTCGCCGAAGCCGGCGACAGAGTTGCCGGAAAAAAGCGAAACGACCAAACGATCTCCGCCGGCTTCCGTTCCTGTTCGGCCGGCCAGGATTGAACAAGCTTCAAAGAGTGCGAAAATGTCAGAAACCTCCGATATGCCCCCCGCATCGCCAGGCCCGAGTCGGTCCGAGATAGATCAGTCTGCGAGTGTCCCGTCGGTATCTCCGGTCCTTACTGATGCGCTGCGCGTCATGCAGGAGGGGCTTCGCTCGATGCAGTCCCTGCAACAGCAGACCGCCGCAGCTCACGAGAAGTTTCTCGCGACTCAGGAGCAAGCCCATCGGGCCTTTCAGCAGCTTCTCGAAAGTCAGCATCGACTTATATCGAACTCGTTGAATCGTTCTCAACCTGTTTACCAGCAGTCGCCGTCGCTGCCGCCCGTGGAGGCCGAAAAGCCAATCGCGGTCGCAGCACCGCCGGCCCATCAGATGCCGCCTGTTCGCCAAACTCAGGCCGCGCCGATCGTCGAGTCTCCCAAGCCGAAGGCTCAACCAATCTCTTCCGTTGAGTCCGTGCCCGCGGCCAAGGCGCCCGCTAGTGTTCAGGGTGACGCGCGATCTCGCATAGAACCGATTGTTCAAGAGATCGTGTGCGAAAAGACCGGGTATCCATCGGAGATGATCACCCTGGAAATGGACATCGAGGCCGACTTAGGCATCGATTCCATTAAGCGAGTGGAGATCATCTCGGCCATTGAGGAACGGTTGCCGGGCCTTCCCACCATCAAGCCCGAACATATGGGCAGTTTGCGTACGCTCGGTCATATTGTTGACTTCATGGCCGGCGGCGCGGCGGATATACCGCTGACGCCCTCGCCTCAACCGACAGAATCGCCGAAGCAGCCGATTGCGCCGAGTGCCGGACCCGCGGCCGCGACATCCACTCAGAACGCCGATGCATTCGGTCAAACACTCCTGAGCGTTGTTGCCGAGCGCACGGGATATCCTCCCGACATGCTCAATCTCGACATGGACATGGAAGCGGATCTCGGTATCGACTCGATCAAGCGCGTCGAGATTCTTGCCGGCGTTGAGGCGCAGACGCCTGACCTGCCGCCGGTGAAGCCGGAGTTCATGGGCAGCCTGAGAACGCTCCGGCAGGTTGTCGATTATTACCTTTCGCAGTCACCAGCGGCGCCCGCGATCGCACCATCGCGTGAGCAGGCTTCGAGCGTGTCGGTCGCACCACGGGAAATCAAAGCAGAGCCACAGAATTTGGCATTGCTTAAGCGGGGTGTTCTGATCGCCGTCGAGACGCAGCCGCCGCAGGATCGCCCGCTGAATATCGCCTCGGACGGTGAAATCTGGGTCACCGACGACGGCGAGGGGTTATCCGCCGCGATCATCGATGAATGTATTTCCGCCGGCATCGCCGCGCGATTGGTCAATCTCACTGAAATATCAGGGCGCACGAAGCGCACCGGCATTGTCGGATTGATTATTGTTTCGCCGATTGCCACGTCCGGTGCGATGGCGGGCCGAGAATCGTCCGACGTTTTCCTGCGTGAGGCCTTGATGGCCGCCAGGCTTGTCAGCGCCGATCTCACCGGCGCAGCGAAAACGGGACGCGCCGTATTCGCCACCATTACTCGTCTTGACGGCGCGATGGGTCTTGTCGGGAGCGACTTCGATCCTGTGATCGGTGGGCTCGCCGGCCTGACCAAAACCGCAGCGCTGGAGTGGCCGAACGTGTGCTGTCGCGCGATTGATGTCTCGCCTGATTGGACTGACCTGCCCGCGGCTGCTTCGGCGATACTGCGTGAGTTGGCCGCCGACGGTCCGACGGAAGTTGGCCTGGGGTCCGGGCGACGGCTGGAATTCGAGGTCCAGCAGGAATCCGCGAAGATCGGACAGCCTGCCCTCTGCGCCGATGATGTTGTCGTCGTGACCGGCGGCGCTCGAGGCGTGACGGCCGAGGCGGTGATTGCCCTGGCCCGCCAGTGTGCGCCGAGGCTGATTCTGCTCGGTCGTTCGCCCGTACCCGAGGAGGAGCCGTCCTGGCTTGCTCCGCTGACCAGCGAGTCCGACATTAAGCAGGCGATTCTGAAGCACGCATTCGCAGGCCAGCGACCGACGCCCGCCGAATTGCAGGCTGAGTTCAGTGCGCGAATGGCCGCTCGAGAGATTCGCAAGAACATTGATCGCATCGCCGAGGCCGGCGCAAGCGTCGCTTACGAGGCGGTGGATGTGCGAGATGCCGAGGCGCTTCGCGAGGTAACGCAGCGCATTATTGCGCAGCACGGCCCTGTCCGCGGCCTGATTTACGCCGCCGGGACGCTGGAAGATCGGCTCATCAAGGACAAAACCGCCGAACAGTTTGCGAAAGTCTTTGACACCAAGATCGTCGGCCTTCGAAATCTGCTCGCCGAGCTCGATCTCGACGAATTGCGGCAGGTCGTCCTTTTCTCTTCGGTAAGTGCCCGATACGGCAACGTCGGCCAGAGCGACTATGCCATGTCGAACGAATCTCTGAACAAGATTGCACGGCGAATGAGTCGTGAGCTGTCTCGATGCCGTGTGACATCGATCAACTGGGGCCCGTGGGACGGTGGCATGGTGACGCCGGCATTGCGTCGCGAGTTTGTTCGGCAGGGCGTCGAATTGATTCCGCTTGCCGCCGGCGCGGAAGCGATGGTGACCGAGACGCTCGTCGAGTCGGGCAATGTCGAGGTCGTCGTCGGCGCACCGCTGAGTCGACGAAAAAGCATCCATGTTGAGCCCGTCGCCGCGCCGGCCGCTCCGACCGGGGACCTTTCGATTGCATTTCAACTCGATCTCGATGCAGAGCGGTTTCCGTTTCTCCGATCGCACTTGCTGGCCGGCCGGCCGGTATTGCCTGTTGCGATGATGGTCGAGTGGATGGCCCATGCGGCGCTGCATGCAAATCCGGGCCTCGTTGTGCGTGGTATCGACGACTTGAGAGTCCTCAAGGCCGCGGCTCTTGACCGTGAGGGTACGCTGGGTGTGATGCTTGCGGTATCTCGCTCTCGTCGAGATGGCGACGCCTTCATTGTCGATGCCGAATTGCGATCTGTCCGCAACGATGGTCTGCCGGCCATACACGCCCATTCAAAAATACTCCTGGCGGCTCAAAGGTTGTCTGCTCCTGCCGCGCCCGAGGAACACGCCGTCATCGACCGCGCCTATCCGCGTAATGTCGATTCTGCATATGAGGAAAATCTCTTCCACGGGCCGCACCTGCGCGGCATTCGTGAGATTCGCGGGCTCAGCAGCCGAGGCATCGTCGGTCGAGTCGTGTCCGCAGGCGCTCCGCGCGATTGGATGTCCGAGCCGTTGCGCGGCGCATGGATCGCCGATCCTTTGATTCTCGATGCCGCGTTTCAATTGGCGATCCTATGGTGCTGCGAAGAGCTGGGCGCGCCGTCGCTGCCGACTCACTTCGGACGCCTTCGGTTGTATTGCCCTTCGCTGCCGATGGATGGGGTAACGTGCATTCTCCAGGTTCGCGAGTCCTCGCGGGCGAAGATGACTTCTGACATTGCATTCGTCAGTGCGGCCGGCGCGCTCGTCGCTGAAATCAGCGGTTACGAATGCACGGTAGATCCGCTCCTTTGGGATGCCTTCCGTCCGCCTTCCCGATTGTCCGCCGCCACCTGAAGGTCGCCGCATGAAACGTGATTGTCCGATCGCCATCGTCGGCATGGGCGGCGTCTTCCCCGGCGCGGCTGACCTGCGCGCCTTTTGGAACAACATTGCGCAGGCCCGCGACATGACGCGCGAGGTTCCGCCTGGTCGGTGGATCATTGAACCGCATCGCGCAATCGCCGATGCGCCATCGGCGGACAAAGTCCTTTCTGTCCGCGGGTGCTTTGTTGAGGATTTCCGGCTCGATCCTGCCGGTCTGGAAATCGACAGGCATTTGCTCTCGCAGCTTGATCCGCTCTATCACTTTGTCCTCCATGCTGGGCGTGACGCCTACCGCCATGCCCGGATGGACGGAGTCGATCACGATCGCATAGGTGTGATCCTCGCGGCCATTGCGCTGCCGACCGACGCATCATCGGCCATTACGCGAGAAACATTGGGTGCGGACTTTGAGCGACGGCTCTTTGAGCATGCGGGCATTGTTTCGGCAAGAGAGCGGGAAAAGTCGACGGTCACGCACCAGATGAACGGACGCGTTGTTGGATTGCCGGCTGCTCTGCTGGCACAGGCCCTGGGGTTGGGCGGCGGGACGTACACGCTTGATGCCGCGTGCGCATCTTCTTTATACGCTGTGAAGCTCGCGTGTGATGAGCTACGAAGCGGGCGAGCCGACGCCATGCTCGCCGGTGGTGTTTCGCGTCCGGAGTGTCTTTATACGCAGATGGGGTTCACTCAGCTACGCGCACTCTCCCCAAGCGGCCGATGCGCTCCGTTCGATGCCTCCTGCGATGGACTCGTTGTCGGCGAGGGCGCGGGGGTCATTGTTCTGAAGCGCCTCGATGACGCGGTTGCCGCCGGCGACGAGATCCACGGGGTCATTCGCGGCATCGGTCTATCGAACGACATCGGCGGAAGCCTTCTTGCTCCGGACAGCGAGGGGCAGCTTCGGGCCATGCGCCAAGCCTATGAGGCAGCGGGTTGGACGCCGGACAGCGTCGATCTCATCGAGTGTCATGGTACGGGCACTCCTACCGGCGACGCGGTTGAGATTCAGAGCATGAGGACGCTTTGGGAGGAGATTAGCGCCAGGTCCGGCCAGTGCGCGATCGGATCGGTCAAGTCGATGATCGGCCATCTCCTCACGGGCGCAGGCGCAGCAGGTTTGATCAAGGTACTGCTCGCCATGCGGCATGAGACGCTGCCGCCGTCGGCGAATTATCGAGACCATGGTGGAGCGATTCCTCTGAAGGGCAGCCCGTTTAGAGTGCAGGTCGCCCCGGAGCCATGGGCGCCTCGCGACAGGCAGACACCGCGCCGCGCCGCGATCAGCGCCTTCGGGTTCGGCGGTATCAATGCCCATGTCCTGGTTGAGGAGTACCTGGCGAGTGTGGAGCCTGAGAGGAGCCGCTTACCGTCAACGATCATCATCGCCCCGACAACAGAGGACCCGACTGAACCAATTGCGATCGTCGGCATGGGCGCGCACTTCGGCGATGCCGCTTCGCTTGCCGAGTTCCGGCGGGTCGCGTTCGGCGGTGCGCTCCAGCGAACCGAAATTGATCAGTTGAAGGTCGTTTCGGGGCGATTTCGCATCCCGCCGATGGAACTGCCGGAGATTCTTCCTCAACAGCTTCTCATGTTGGATGTCGTCGCCGAGGCGATGATGGACGCGGGCATGCCTCTACGCGAGCGCCGTCCGAATGTGGGTGTGCTGATCGGCATGTCCCTCGACTTCAACACGACAAACTTCCACCTGCGATGGTGGCTGCCGTCACAAGCCCGCCGATGGGCGCGAAGGCTCGGCATCGAGCTTTCCCCGCAACAGGAGGCTGACTGGGTCACGGCAATGCAGGATGCTATTTGTCCAGCACTCAACGCTACTCGCACGCTCGGGGCCCTGGGCGGGATCATCGCCAGTCGCATTGCTTGTGAGTTTCAACTGGGCGGACCGAGCTTCGCGGTTTCCTGCGAGGAGACATCCGGACTCAAGGGACTTGAAGTCGCCGTTCGGGCTCTGCGGGCGCGGGAGATGGACGCCGTCGTTGTCGGCGCAATCGACCTGGCGACCGACAGCCGTGCTGCAATGACGTCGGCCGGCAATGGCGATCAGCATGTTGGGGATGGCGCGGCTGCGCTGGTCGTCAAGCGATTGTCCGATGCCCTGCGTGATGAAGATAGAATCTACGCCGTAATCCGCGGTCTCGGTCATGCCTCGGGAGATGCTGTCAAGGGGTCGGCCGCGCTGCTTCGAGCCTGCGAGGATGCCGATGTCAAAGCCGCCTCCGTCGGCCTTGTTGAGTTCGCGGGAAGTAGCGAGACTTCGCCGGACATTCAGGCGGCCTTCTCCGAAGTCCCTCAACTCGTCGCGCTTAGCTCGTCCACTCTATGCGTCGGTCATTGTGGGGCTGCCACTGGCATGGCATCGCTTATTCGAGCCGCACTATGCCTCCATCACGCGACATTACCGGGAACGCGGGCGAGCCTATCGCCATTGCACAATCAGTCGGACTCATTCCATTTCCCGGTCGAGCCGCAGTATTGGTTACGCGATCGAGTCGATGGGCCCCGGCGAGCGTTGGTCAGCGCGACGACGAGCGACGGCAACAGCGCTTGCGTGATCCTTGAGGAGCAGGAGCCATTATCCACCCGCTCTCGCGCGCCCGTGCTTGACATGCCGACGGCCACCTTCGCCGTCGAGGCGAGTGACGTCGCCCAGCTTGTTCGAGGTCTCACCGAGCTTCGCGGATTTGCCGAGACGGCCAGTGATGGCCTCGGCAGCCTTGCCGCAAGGTGGTTACGTGAACACTCTGCCGATACCTCGAAACGCCTCGCCGTCGCGATCGTCGCCGACAGTTCAGTTTCGCTCGTACGGTCAATCGACTCTGCCCAAAAGTCGCTACGTGATAAGCCGACCGAGGCCATTCGCGGTCAGGATGGCGTTTTCTTTTTCCCGGATCCACTCGGCGGCAAGGGTGACCTTGCATTCGTTTTCCCCGGTTCCGGCAATCACTACCTCGGCATGGGGCGTGAGCTCGCACTGCACTTCCCGCAGGTGGTCGATGCGCTGGATGCTCAATCGGATCGGCTTGCCGGCCACTTCTCGCCGCAACAACTGATGCCCTGGCGCTGCGATTGGCCCAATGGCTGGCGGCAGGAGGCAATGCACGCGGTCGCTCACGATGTCGAGCGGCTCATATTCGGACAGGTTTCCTTCGGCGTCCTGGCCAGCGATATTCTTCAATTAGCCGGTCTGCGCCCCCGTGCAACGATCGGCTACAGCCTCGGCGAGTCGGTCGGCCTCTTCGCGCTTCGGGCGTGGCCCGATCGCGATGAAATGTTTCGCCGGATGAGCGATTCGCCGCTCTTCAAGTCGCAGCTTGCCGGGCCACGCAACGCGATCTACAGCGCATGGAGATTGCCGCCTGATGCAGCTTCGGAGTGGTGCGCCGCGGTCGTTGCGAAACCTGTCGAAGTTGTGCGACAGGCGCTGGTCGGCCTTCATCACGCCCGACTGTTGATCGTGAATACACCGACAGAATGCGTGGTCGGCGGATTGCGACGCGATGTTCATGAGGCGGCACGGCGTGCCGGCAGTCGCGCCATTACGATCGATGGCGTTCCGACGGTGCACTTCGAGGCTGTGAATGAAGTTGAGCAGGCGTATCGCCAGCTTCATCTTCTCCCAACGAGTCCGCCCGATGGCATTCGCTTCTATAGCGCTGCCGCCGGAAAGGCCTACAACGTCTCTAAGGAGACCGCGGCTGAATCCATCACGGCCCAGGCGATCCATGGTTTTGATTTTCCGGCGGTCATCCGACAGGCGTATGCCGATGGTGTGCGACTGTTTGTCGAGGTCGGCCCGCAGGCGTCGTGTACGCGCATGATCGACCGGATCCTCGAAGGAAGATCGTATTTTGCGGCATCGGCCTCAGGTAGAGCGGATGAGGAACTCCATTCGCTGATGGCACTGCTCGCCGGATTAATCGCCCAGCGCGTGCCGGTGAATCTGGCGGGATTGTATCGAGACGCCCTTGACGATGCGGCTTCGTCGCGGCTCCCGGGGCATGCCGTGATCGAGATATCAACGCGGCTTGAGCAATTACCCCCGCCTTTGCCGACTCCGCAGCGTTCGATGGCTTTAGGGGAGACATTGCCCGCGCGGCCGTCACGGGAAGATTCTGCAGGCGAAGGCATTGATGAATCGGCGGATGTGTTCATGCCATCGGTGCCCGGTGGAGGGGATGAATTCGTCATGCTGAGAGATGCTGTGCTTGCGACCGCGGCGCGAACAACGGCGGCGCATGATGCATATCTGCGATTCAGCGAAAGCGCATCCAGGGAATTGGCATCAGTACTTACGATGCAGGCCGAGTTGTTGGAAAGCGCAGTCGGTAAGGTCGACGGCGCAGCAGTACTTTCGGAAATCGTCAACGACAACGAGATGCCGATATCGCCTCGCCAGTCGGTTCCGCCAGTCTCTCTTCGTCGTGCCGCCGCGCCGGCCTACTCCCGCGAATTGTGTTTGGAGTTTGCCCGTGGAAAGGTGGCCAATGTGCTTGGCCCGAAATTTGAAATCATCGACGGCTATCGCACACGCGTTCGACTGCCTGATGAGCCCTTGATGCTGGTCGATCGAATCATGTCGGTCAATGGGACCAAAGGCGTACTTGGGCCCGGCCGGGTTGTCACCGAGCATGACGTGCTTCCCGGCGCGTGGTACCTGGACTCAGACCGCTGCCCGATCTGTATTACCGTTGAGGCCGGACAGGCCGACTTGTTTCTTTCGGGCTATCTCGGAATTGACTTCGTTGCCAAAGGCGTTCGCTCTTATCGGCTTCTGGATGCCACGGTCACGTTTCATCGCGACCTGCCCCGGCCGGGCGAGACCATTCATTACGACATTCGCATTGACCGATTCGTGCGTCAGGGCGAGACGTACATGTTTTTCTTCGAGTTTGACGGCACGATTGACGGCGAGCCGGTTCTGACCATGCGGAAGGGCTGCGCCGGTTTTTTCACAACGGAAGAGATACGCCAGTCACATGGCCTTGTGCTGCGGCCCGAGGAAACAAGGCCGTCGCCGCGCACATTGCCGGATGGATTTGCCTGGCCCGTTGGGGTTGATACGCCGGGGACAGAATCGTTTGGCGATGACAGGATTGCAGCACTGAGACGGGGCGAACTTGCAGACTGCTTCGGGCAACAGTTTGCCGACCTGGCGCTGGCCAATCCTCCGCGGCTGCCGGGCGGACCGATGAAGCTCATCGACCGGGTGCTGGAGCTAAACGCCAACGGCGGGCGGTACGGACTCGGCATGATTTACGCCGAAGCCGATGTGCATCCCGATGACTGGTATCTGACCTGTCACTTCGTGGACGACATGGTCATGCCCGGCACGCTGATGTACGAATGCACGGTTCACACGCTGCGGGTCTTCCTGCTTCGCATGGGATGGATCGCCGATCAGGACGATTTGATCTACGAGCCGATTCCCGGGATCGCCAGCGCCCTGAGGTGCCGCGGTCCTGTCACGCCGGCGACGAAGAAGGCATCCTACCGTGTCGAAATCAAGGAGGTGGGATATCGACCGGAGCCTTACGTGCTGGCCGACGCCCTGATGTACGCCGACGGCGTACCCATCGTGCAAATGACCAACATGTCGCTACAACTGACCGGCCTCACTCGGGAGCGCATCGAGTCGTTGTGGCGCGGCAAGTCCGAAGTTTCGATGTCCGTGTCTGCGACTCGTCGTGAGCCCATCTTTTCTGGCGAACAGATTCTCGCCTTTGCGGTTGGCAAGCCATCGGATTGTTTTGGCGAACCGTATCGCATCTTCGACGGCGACAGTCGCCGCATCGCCCGTCTGCCGGGGCCACCCTATCAATTTCTCGATCGCGTCACATCCGTGGAGCCACCGCCCTTCGTCCTCAAGGCCGATGGCTGGATCGAGGCGGAATACGACGTGCCGCCCGATGCCTGGTACTTCGCGGCAAACCGCCAAGTGTCAATGCCTTTCGCCGTGCTGCTGGAGATAGCCCTTCAGCCCTGCGGTTTTCTTGCCGCCTACGCAGGATCGGCGCTGACCAGCGAGGATGATCTGTCTTTCCGCAATCTTGGCGGCGAGGCAACGTTGCACGACGAGGTATTCGCGGACGCCGGCACGCTGCGCATCCAAGTGCGAATGACCAACGTCTCGCGGGCGGGCGGCATGATCATCGAACACTTCGACATGCGGGTGCTGCGCGGCGATCTCGTTATCTACGACGGCACGACCTCGTTCGGCTTCTTTTCCAGGGAGGCTCTGGCGCGACAGGTCGGCATCCGCGACGCGGGCCAACGAATGTACATGCCGACAGATACGGAGCGTACCACGGCAAAATCCTTCGACTTGCCGAAGGTCGCTCCGATGACGCCCGATGAAGCGGGCTTAATCGCGTTTGATGGGCAATCCGCCGGGGCAGCCATGCCTGCGCAGGCATTTCGCATGTTGGATCGGGTGGATGTCTTGATTCCCGACGGCGGACCGCACGCCCTGGGCTTCGTGCAGGGCTCGGCCAAAGTGGATCCATCGGCCTGGTTCTTCAAGGCCCACTTCTATCAGGACCCGGTATGGCCCGGCTCCCTCGGTCTGGAGTCCATGCTGCAATTGATGAAGGCCTTCGCCCTCGACCGCTGGCCCCACCTGGCGGCGACACATCGCTTCGAACCGATCGCCGTCGGCATGACCCACGAGTGGTTCTATCGCGGGCAGATCATTCCGACCAACGAGCGTGTCGAGGTGCAGGCAACAATTACTCGTCGCGAAGAGGGCGACCAGCCGCTCTTGGTTGCTGATGGATTCCTGACCGTGGACGGCACCGTCATTTATGAAATGAGAAACTTCGGGCTTCGCATGGTGCCGATGTAACGGCATCAAGCAAGGGCACACAAGAGACTGACCGATTTTCACGGAGCATCAGGTGCCCGTAGAAGTGACGGTTCGATCGCCTCGTCCGTCAGGCTATCCAGAAATGCAATCAAATCATCAATCTCTTGGGCGTCAAGAAACAGCGGCTTGAGCACCGTCTCCGGGTGGTGCCCCATGACCACTGCACCTTCCAATGTCGAATAGTAGTTGAGCACGTCGCGAAGCGACGCGAACTGCCCCTGGTGCATGTACGGAGGTGTGCGCGCGACATTTCGCAGACTCGGCGTCTTGAAAGCGCCCCACGAGTCCGCCGGCTTGGCAAGAAACTCTAGACGCTTCGCCGCAGTACCGTCGCGAGCGTCGCTGAATCGGCCGGCGGCATTGAATGGGCTCGCGCGCAGCAATTCAATACCGCGAAACCGCCCGGCGTCGATCGGCTCTCCCCCGCCGAGCGGAGGCACGCGGATATTGTGAAACTCACCATCGGTAAACATGGGCCCGACGTGGCACTGCCGACAGTCCGCTCGGCCGACGAAAAGCTTGAGGCCGCGCTGGGCGGATGCGGAGATCGCGTCAAGCGGCTCATTTCGTTTGAGTTGGACGACGAACTTGTCGAACGGTGAGTCACGACTGATCAGCCGGGTTTCGTACGCGGCAATTGCCTTCCCGACATTTGCCAGCACTCGACTGACGCTCTCGCGATCATCTTCGCGCATCGACTGCCAGGCGCGATGCCGCGAATCCTGCGGCGAGTGTGGCAGGGGTCGCGCGGCTTCGGGAAACCTGCCCGTATCGGAGATGTTCGGTAGCTTGCCAAACACCTCAGCGTACGCCTCGCGCAGCGTGTCATCCTGCACAATTAGTCGGGCAATCGACACACGATCGCCGTCCATTTCGATCGAGTTCTCCAGCGGACCGGCGACTTGTCCCCAAAGTGTGTCGGCCCGACCATCCCAGAAGAGCCAGCGATGATGAGTGACATTCCAGAGAGCGGGTGTGTGTCGATCGCCAGTAGCTACTCCTTCTGAGAGCGTCCTTCCATCCGCAAACGACTTGGCGGGATCGTGACAGGTAGCGCAGGATGTTTTTCCGTTTCGGCTCAGCCGTGGATCGAAAAATAACCGCTGGCCCAGCCGTGCCGCCCGGTCGTCCATTTGAAATCGATTCGTTGCGTCGATCGGCGGAGGCAAAAGCGGCGAATGCTGAAAGATGCGGTCGCGCTCGAGTTTTTCAAACGTGATCGCGACAGGGCTGTCTGCAAAGGCGCTTGAGATGCTCCCAGGGGACGGCACCACTCCGCCCATCAGAACCGTTGCGACGAGCAGTCTGGTTCGCAATGATATGTGTCGAGTCGGGGTTGTCATTCGAGCATGATTTCAGTCTGCGCACGTTCGGTAATGCCGTTGCGAGTGATGTCAAAGTAAAGTTCCCATCGGCCGACCATGTGAAAGAGCATGCCTTCGGCGTGAATACAGCCGTCGCCGGTCTGCTCGATGCGAGGCTTGGTGTTCATGCCGTGTTGATGCTGCGGCATGGCGGCATCCACGGAAATCACCAGGTTCTCAGCATCAGTCGGGGATCCGGCTTTGGCGGTCACGCACGCTCGTATCTCAAACGGCTCATTGAGCGGGACCTTCGGCGGCACAAGAGTGAAGACAACTTCATAACCGCCGGCATTGCTGGTGATGGGCGAGTTTCCGGATGTCTGCGGAGTGATTGTGCCGCTTGATTGATTACGGACGCCCGATGCCGAGCCGCCCGCACAGGATGTCAAGATAGCGAACAACGGCAGGGCGAAGATCGATGCCCAAACAAACGAGCAGCAGATCCGGCGAGTCGGTAAGTGAAATGTTCCAACGGCAACGGGCATGCCCGCATTTGGCGCAGGCTGATCAGTTAGTCTTGCGTTGTTGCCGGGCCGGCGCGGTAAAGAATCGAGAACCGAAGACATCAATAAACTCCCCGTCAGTGGAAAAATAAGCGCCACGGTGGTTGCCAAAGTCAATGACAATCAGCCGCCCGTTGTGGTCGAGCTGAATTGATGTGGGTCGATACAGCTCGCCGGCACCCAGCCCTGGGCTTCCCCAGTGTCTTAGGAACTGACCTTCGTTGTCGTACTTCAGAATACGATCGGCGCCCATATCCGTGACGTACACGCTGCCGTCATCGTCGACACACATCCCGAACGGCTCAACGACGCCCAGATCGGACCTCGGCCGTAGCGTTCCCGCCGCGGAACCGTCGACATGATACAAAAAGATACATCGTCGATCCGCATCAACGACGCGCAGAGTCTTTGTCGCACGATGATAGACCAGGTCAGTCGGTCTGCCCCATCCTCCGCCCACGCGCCCGAATTGGCCCCAGAATCCTGATAAGTTCCACTCGGCATCGAATTTCAATAGCCTTCGATGAGTCGCGTCAAGAATATAGGTGTTCCCGTTTTCGTCGCGTTCGATGGCGGTCGGCTCGATGTCAGCGACATCCACATGTTCGCGCGAATCTGCGCCGGCACGAGCTCGCTGGCAAAGATCAATCGATGAGGCGAACTTCGCCATCAACGGGTCAAAGCGGATCGCGTCCGCCGGCGGGGGAGAGAGTCGAAAGGTCTGAATACGCCGATTGCCCGCGTCGCAGACGTAAAGCAATGATCGACTGGTATCCAGCTTCACGTCCGTAGGCCGCACAAATTCCCCGTTGCGCCCGCCGTATGTTCCAATCTGTGTGATCCAGATCGGCTCTTTGGCAGAGAGGTCGTACACCAGGACTGAGTGGCTCTCAGGCTCGGTGATGGCCATGAGCCGACCGTCCACGTCGCAGCGCTGTCCATAGTGCGAGACCAGCGTCAGATCGAGCCCTGAATTCGCCAGCGGGTCCTTCGGTGTTTCCGGCGTGACGATGCCGAATAGCTGGCATCGATTCTCAAACCCCTCGCAAACTACGGCCCGAACTCCGTTCGGAGCAATAGCCACAGCGTTGGGATAGTGCAGTCGACCATTGCCCTCGCGCGGCCGGACTGCATGCACGCCGAACCTATAGAGATATCCACCGTCCACGTCGAAGACGTGTACCCGATGGTTGTCACCGTCGGCGACGTACACGCGACCGGATTGAACCTGGATTCCCGAGGGATTCATGATGAAGCCGGGGTAGGGCCCCCACTGGCTCCAGGCCTTGATGAACTTCCCGCTTGCATCGAACCGCTGCACCCGGGCATTGTCGCCGTCGGCGACGTAAACGTTTCCTAAGGGATCGACGGCCACGCCGGTCGGTCGGCGAAACTCGCCATCGCTCTTGCCATAGCGACCGATCGTGAATTGATGGATGGCCTCGCGATCGAAAACCTCAACGCGATGGTTGCCCTCATCGACGACATAGACGCGCCCATCGTTGACCGCCACGCGCGTCGGATTATTAAACTGACCCTTGCCGCGCCCGTATCCGCCCCACGACCGGATGAAGGCCCCATCTGCATCAAAAACCTGCACGCGGTGATTGCCGCTGTCAGCCACAAAAATCTCCCCGTCGCGCGAAATGGCTAGGCCACCGGGTCGATTCAGTTCACCCGGTGCCGTTCCGCGACGCCCCCACGCGGCGACTCGCTGGGAGTCCGAGCCATATATCCTGATTTGATGGCTCTGTTCGTCGGCGATGTAGATGCGACCCTGAGAATCGAACGCCACATCGGTTGGATTTCTCAAATCCGAGATCGTGGACTGATAAGCGCCCAATTCGTGGATGACCTGCTGATCCGGGCGAATATCCGCCAGAGTATGCGGCTCAATCCCCTCGGTCTGAGCTGAACCGGTCTGTGTTACCGCTAGAATCGCGACGAGAACGCAGGCTGCCGTCTTCGAGGATTCGGCTCGCGCATTGCATAATGGAGTGAAGATACGCAGGCTGTAACGGCGACGGGCCAAAGTAAGGGGTCCCCTGTTCATCGGCTTGGTTAAGTCTAAGGTGCGACTGATACCGCGTCCAAATGGCTTCAATACGGCTTGACGCCGCCAAAAGCGGCCATGCGGACAGACAAATCGGCAATCATGCAATAAAATCGGCCGCAGGGCGAATCCGATGGGGACGTATTCCGTTTGAATAGCCTGGGAGAGTGGGTTCCGACGGCACATCTGTCGAGCAGGGTGACAATGGCGGCGAGCGACATCCAATCTGTTGAATCAGGCCCCCCGGCCCATGCCGGACAAGCCGCCGCTCTGGGTCTGCGTCACGCGCCGTGGATTATCACCAACCCCCGGGCCGTCTTCAGCCGAGTCGAGGATGTCGGCCAATACGGCTGGACACTTCTTGTGCTCCTTTGCCTCGTGACGCTGGTTGGAGTCGTCGAGGTCCAGACCGGCCTGATCGATCGCCGGGTGGATCAGCAAACCGAAGAGCAGCTTGCCGTCGTGGAAAAGACTCAGGGAAATCTTGTCGATCGGGTGCAGCTGCGCGAAGTCATGGCCGACGTTCGCAAGCAGGGTGAGTTCATGAAGCTGCTTCGGCGGCTCGGTGCCGTCGTGCTCAAGCCGCTTTACATGCTCACTTCCTTCCTGCTGATTTCATCGTTGCTTTACGCCGCCGTCGCACTTACCGGACGCAAGCCCGAATACCACACGCTGCTGACCATCTGTGTCTATGCCGGCTTCGTCGAGCTGATCGGTTTTTTCTTGCGACTGGCGATGATGTTCGCCTACCGCACGACCCATGTGGACACGACGCTCGCCATTCTCGCGAAGCCCGGGGAGGCCCCGTATCTTGCGGCGATCGATCCTTTTCGTATCTGGTTCTGGGTGCTGGTGGCCTTCGGCCTGATCGTCACCCAGCAGTTGGGCCGTCGCACGGCGATTGTCTGCTGCGCCCTCCTTGGGGTCGTCGCGTCGGTCGGCCACGTCGGCCTTGAATACGCAATGAACTCGTAACGTGGCGGCGATAGTCGCTTCGAAGGTGCCTCGCATGCGAAGAATCGTCAGTATTGTCATCCTCCTTGTGGTCGTCGGAGGCGTATTCGCCCTCGGGAGTCTACGTCGCGGGGCCGATCAGAAACCCATTCTTAACATCGCGGATGAAGTGGCGCTCACCGTCAATGCGATCCTTCCGGCCCGGCAGGAGATCATCCGACTCGTACAAGCACCCGGTGAGACCGAGGCGACGCTTGAGGTCGAGATCAGCTCCGAAATCGTCGCCAAGATTGAGGAAATGCCGGTCGTCGAGGGTTCCAAGGTTCAGCGCGGCGATCTGCTTTGCCGCTTGGATGACGACAATTTGGTCGCGGAGGTCGAGTCCGGCGAGGCGCGTGTGCGTCGGCTTGAGGCGGCGGTCGTGGATGCCGAGGCCGACGTGGAACGCGCCGAGCGCGACTATCGCCGTCAGGTTCGACTGTCCGAAGTGGACGCCACCAGCGACAAGGAGCGACTCGACTACGTCACGGCCCTCAAGAAGGCCAATGCAGTCCTCGAAATGCGAAAGCAGGAAATCATCGAGGCGCAGGCATATCTGCGCCGGGTCAAAGAGGATCTCAAACGAACGGTCATTGAGTCGCCCATCGACGGTGTTGTATCCAAGCTGGACGCCAAGATCGGCGAGGTCGTCGTCACCGGCACCATGAACAACCCCGGCACCGTCATTATGACCATCAGCGACATGTCGAGCATGCAGGTGCGTGCCCGCGTCGATGAAGTCGATATTCCGTTGGTCAAGTCCGGCCAGAAGGCCCGTATCTATCTCCAGTCGGATCAACAGTCGGCGATCCCCGCCAAGGTCATTCGCGTCGCCTCGAAGAGCACCAAGGAATTGGGCCGCGACGTCGTCACGTTTGAGACTCTTCTGGAGGTGATGGACGGTGATCGTCGCATTCTCCCGGGCATGACTGCAAATGTTGAAATCGAGGTCGCGCAGCAAAGCGACGCCATCACGATTCCCGTCGAGGCCGTGGTGCATCGGATGCGAAAGGAGCTGCCCGAGGCTGTGGTTACCGAGTTCGACAAGCGGCAGGAGAACCTGGACCTGTCCGAGCGTGCCAAGGCCGCCCAGTACATCAAGGTCGCTTATGTCATCGAAGACGAGGTCGCACGCGTTCGCCTGATCCAGCCGGGCATCGCGGATACACGACTCGTTCAGATTGAAGACGGCATCGGCATGAACGACACCGTGATCGCCGGACCTTATCGCAGCCTGGATCAGTTGAAGGACGGGCGCAAGGTGACCATGCCCGACGACGAAAAGGCAAAGCTTGCCGAAGCGCGCAAGAAACAGGAACAGAAAGCGGATGAACAATCGCAGGAGCCGAAGGTCGCCGGCGCGGCGAGCGACCCGGCTGACCCGTCCGCAAACGGCTCGCTTTCATCAGCGAGCGGATCGTGACGGGGCGTGGATAACCAAATGGACCCATCACATTCAAAAAGTCTCATCGCCCTGCGCGATCTCGAGAAGATCTATCGCGTCGGCACCGAATTGGTCCACGCCCTGCGCGGAGTCACCCTCGATATTTTCTCCAACGAGTTCGTGGCCATCATGGGCCCCAGCGGCTCGGGCAAGAGCACGCTCATGAACATCCTGGGCTGCCTCGATATTCCCACGCGCGGCAGTTACGAACTCAACGGAACCGATGTTTCAAAGCTCTCCCAGTCCGGCCTCGCGAAGATTCGCGGCCGCCAGATCGGCTTCGTTTTTCAGAACTTCGAGTTGCTGCCACGCACAACAGCGCTCAAAAACGTCCAGCTTCCGCTGATGTACGCCATGGTGCCACGGCGCCGACAACGCGCCATGGCTGCTCTTGAGCGCGTTGGCCTCGCCGATCGGGCAACGCACCGGCCCAACCAGCTCTCCGGCGGGCAGAAGCAGCGCGTCGCCATTGCCCGCGCCCTGGCGCAGGAGCCCGACATCATCCTCGCCGATGAGCCCACCGGTAATCTCGACTCGGCCACCGGTAACGAGATCATGTCCATCTTTGAGGATCTCCACGCCGCTGGACAGACGATCATCATCGTCACGCACGAGCCTGACATTGCCCAACAGTGTCATCGTATTATCACCCTGCGAGACGGAATGATCGCCTCTGACGTGCCCTCAGGCAGGGCCTCCGTCGCGACTCCCCTGGAATTCGAAACTGCGGGAGCGACGTCATGATCGCGGGCCAACAAGGGCAGCTCCGGCGGATGGCCCAACTGTTCTTGGCCGGACTCAGCCGCTCGGCGCAGAACATCCTCACCGCCTTCATTCAGATATGGGCGAATAAGGGCCGTTCCATCCTTACGACGCTCGGCATCATCATCGCCGTCACCGCCATCATCACCGTCGTTTCATTTGTCGAGGGATTCGGCCGCTACATGACCGGAATGCTCCGTGGCTATGGCACCCAGTACATGGTGGTCTGGCCGGACATCAGTTGGGAGCAGGAAGTTACAGGCGTCGGCCGCGTGACCATGACCGAGCGTGACATCGAGGCCGTCCGCACCGAGTGTCCTGACGTTGCCCGCATCACGCCGTTTCTGTTCACGGAAACCCAGGTCGCCTATCGCAAGGGCGCCATCGAGAACATCCCGACGCGCGGCGTGACCGAGGAGTATCAGGTCATCCGCAACTATTACGTGGACAAGGGCCGGTTCTTCGGACCCCTGGACGTGGAAATGGCCGCGCCGGTGGTGGTCGTCGGACGCAGTGTTCTAAAGCTTCTGGAGTGCGACGAGTCCGTACTGGGCGACACGATTCAGATCGCCGACCGTCGCCTGCGTGTCATCGGCATTCTCGAAGAGAAGGGCAGCTTCATGGGCGACGATCAGGACCAGACGGTCATGATCCCCTACACACTCATGATGCAAATGTTCCCCCAGATGCGCGAATCGATGCGATTCCTCGCGGAGGCGAACGGTGAGGAGAAAATCGACGATGCCGAGGCGCAGCTTCGACGGGTCCTGAGGCAGCGTCACAGCCTGGAGATCGGGCAGCCTGACGACTTTGGTATCCAGCGCCAGGACAGAATGCTTCGCGAGTTCCACAAGGTCCGCGCCACCGCTGCCGGCGTCCTGGCCGGCATCGTGAGCATTTCCCTTCTCGTCGGCGGCATCGGAATCATGAACGTCATGTTTGTTTCGGTCAGCGAGCGTACGCGGGAAATCGGCCTGCGAAAGAGTGTCGGCGGCCGAAGGCGCGACATCATGCTCCAATTCCTAACCGAGGCCGTCGTTCTCAGCACCACAGGCGGGGCCATCGGTGTGGCACTTGGCTACGGAGTCACGCACATTGCCGCCCTGCATCCACAGATGGTGGATATCAACGTGCCGATCTGGTCCGTTGCCCTGGCGCTGGGCTTCTCGGCCGGGGCAGGCGTCGTTTTTGGAATCATCCCGGCGTTCAAGGCGGCGATTCTTCACCCCATTGACGCCCTGCGGCACGAGTAGACGGGAGCGCGGCACCATGGCCGATCTGGCCCCGACATCCCATCCTACGGCATCGCTGACCGACGAATCCGCGCGGCCATCATCCCCCCGCTTCCCTTCGCCGCTCGCTGCCGTCGACTATCTTTCCGCCCTTGCGGCCCGGCACTGGCAGAACGTCCTCACCGCCTTGGTTCAGGTCTGGGCCAACAAGGCCCGTTCCCTGCTTACCACCCTCGGCATCATCATCGCCGTCACCTCCACCATCACCGTCGTTTCCTTTGTCCAAGGCTTCGGCAACTACGTCACCGACATGCTCCGCGGTTTCGGCACCAACATGATGTTCGTCTTCCCCTGGACCGGTGACGACCACGGTTTCATGATCGGCCGCATCACCATGGACATCTCCGATGTCCGCGCTGTCGCAGCCCGGTGCGACAAGGTCCGCCGCATCAGTCCCCTCGTCTTCGCTGCCGCCACGATTGAGTTCGGCCGCGAGAAAATCGAAGGCGCCGAGATCCAGGGCGCCACCGAGCAGTTCCAGCCCATCCGAAAGTATTTTGTGGACAAGGGTCGCTTCTTCAGTCCGCTTGAGGTGGACAACGGTTCCTACGTATGCGTTCTTGGCCGTAATGTGCAAAGTCTGCTCGAAGCCTCCGACCAGATCGTCGGCGACTTCGTCTATATCAACGCCACCCGATTCCGCGTGCTTGGAATCCTCGAGGAAAAGGGAAACATGATGGGCGAGAATCAGGACGACCTGATTCTCATCCCTTACACAACAGCCCTCAAGCTCTCGCCGATGTCCCAGTATTTCATGCCCTTCATCGTCGAAGCCACCGACGAGAAGGATATCGAAGAGTGCAGCCTGCAAATCTCCCGCGTCCTTCGCGAGAGTCACGGCCTGGAGCCCGGCACGCCCAACGACTTTCGCATCCTCCGCCAGGACGAATTCCTGCGCGACTTTGATCGCGTCAAGATCATCGCCACCAGTGTCCTGGCGGGCATTGTCGGAATCTCCCTCATCGTCGGCGGCATCGGCGTCATGAATATCATGCTGGTCAGCGTCACCGAGCGCACGCGCGAGATCGGACTCCGCAAGAGCGTCGGCGGCCGTCGACGCGACATCCTCTTCCAGTTTCTCACCGAAGCCGTCGTCCTCAGCACGGTCGGTGGCGGGATCGGCATTGCTTTGGGATTCGCCATCTGTCGCATTGCTTCGCAGCATCCCGCCATGGTGGACATCCCCGTCCCCGCCTGGGCCGTCGCCCTCGGACTGAGCTTTTCCGCCGGCACCGGCGTCCTTTTCGGCATCATTCCCGCCTTCAAGGCCGCGATCCTTCATCCCATCGACGCTCTTCGCCACGAGTAACGTTGACCCTTCCCTCCCTCCTCGGCGATTGACGTATCGCGTCCGATGCCCGAGGTGCCCCTATTTCGACAGGCCGACGTTTCCCAGTTTCCGCGATTCATGGATAATTGCCGCACCGGTCTATTATGAACAAGGCTCTCGTCCGATTACTGGCCCAGCGAGTTACCATAGAGACCCTTTGCGCCTGCGTGGCACTAACTTGTCTGGCTGTTGGGCAGGGACGCGCCGCCTTACAGCCGCCGTCAGTCATACCTGCCACGCAAAATTCCAATGAGCAGGTGTCGATCGACACGCCTTCATCGAGCGATGCGACGGTGGCCTCAAGGCCCCGCGGCATCCTGATCTTGAATTCCTATCGCTCAGATACGCGCTACACTCAGGTGCAGGTTGAGGCAATTCGGCGGGCAATCTACGGCTCCGGCGCCTTTCGCGTCCAATTCTATTACGAATATCTCGATGTCCTCCAGGACAGCGACGAGCGTTTCTTCATATCTCTCACCGCCTGGTACCAGGAACGCTATGAGAACAGAAGCGTTGATCTGATCATCACCACTGATTCACCCGCCTTGAAGTTCGCACTGGTCTATGGCGCCGCCGCTTTCCCAGGTGTCCCCATCGTTTTTTCCGCTGCCTCCAGCGCGGACGTACTTCGCCGGGTTGATCCCCTTCGCGCCACCGGCGTTGTAGAGTCGGTTGATGTTTCCGGAACATTGAAGTTGGCCCTGCAACTTCAGCCGGACCTGCGCCGCGTCATCTTCCTGACGGATCACACGCAACATTCCAAGTTCTTGGAATCTCGCGCTCGGGCGGTAGTGGATCAGTTTGCCGATCGCATCGAATTTCAATGGCAACTGGGGGGCACGTCAGCTGAAATCGTGCAACGACTCTACGGACTGGGAGATGAGACGGCTGTCCTTCTCCTTGCGAATTACCATCTCGCGAACCGCGTTCCAGGAGCGGATCAGACGCAGCTGGAACATCTCTGCGAAACCTCCCCGATTCCGATCTACGCCTTGTTCGACACCTATCTTGAGCACGGAGTGCTCGGCGGCGTCGTTGTCTCCGGAGAGGCCCAGGGCCGGGCCGCGGCACATCTGGCTGTTCGTGTCCTGAAAGGCGAACCTGTCAGTAGCATTCCAATGATTCAAGAAAGCCCCAACGTCGCATTGGTGAACTGGAGCGCGATGCAGCGATGGGGCATCAGGGAATCCCGATTGCCGTCGGGCGCAATCATCAAACGTCGTGTTCCATCCGTTTTTGAGCAATATGGCTGGTACATCGTCGCGGCCGCTGCTTGTTGCCTGCTCGAGGCGGCAATCATCTCCGCACTGCTGTTCAACGTGATCCGTCGCCGGAGAGTGGAGCGCGATCTTGGAGAACAGAGAGCCCTGCTCAATGAAATCATTAACCACGTTCCACACGCGGTCTTCTGGAAAGACCGCAATTCCGTGTACCAGGGAGGCAACCTGCAGTACGCACGGGACGTTGGTTTTCAATCTCCCGCTGAAGTTGTCGGGAAGACGGACTACGACATTCACACAGACGCGGATTTGATCCGTGATTACCGCGAAAGCGATCGGGCGGTCATCGAAAAGCGTCAGCCGATTCTGAATAAATTGCAGCTTAAGCACTTTGCCTCCGGCGCCATCGGTTCCGTGCTCGTCAGCAAGGCGCCGTTGTTCGATGAGCAGGGCGAAGTGCGAGGCATCCTCGGTGTCTATACGGATGTCACGCGCATGAAGCAGGAGGAGGCCCGGCTGTCCCTGCTCAATGACATCGCCGCAAACATCACATCGAGTCTTCCGGTTGAAGACATCATTCGTCAAACCGTTGACAAGGTGGCCCAGGTATTTCCGGGAATTCGAGTCTCCTACTCAACCGTTGATCCTTCGGGCCGACTTGAGGTCGTAATTTCGCGGCAGCCGCGGGATTGGGCCTCCATCAGCGGCATTGTCGCCGACCTGCGACGGGCGCCTCGCTATCTGGCGGCTCTTCGTGCAGGTCAACCGGTCAATCTCTCCGACCTCAAGCATGAGCCACCAGAAACCGACGCCTGCGCCATCTTCGACCTGAACATCACGCGAGCCGTTCTGGACGTGCCGATCCGATGCGTCGACGGACTCGTGGGGATCCTGGGATTCTGCTCGCCGGTTCCCCGCGAGTGGACAGAGGACGAATTGGCGACCCTCATCGGCATCACGACTCATTTCTCCGTTGCCATCCAGGAGTCGAAGGCGCGCGCCAAAATCGTCGACGCCATTTCCTCCCTCCGGGAGAGTGAAGCCAGATTCCATGCCTTCATGGACAATTGCCCGATCATCGCATACGTCAAAGACCTCGATGGGCGCTTGGTCTATGCGAATCCGGCCATGGAGGAGAGGTTTCGCCTCAAGGTCACCGATTGGAAAGGAAAGTCCGACGCCGAACTTTGGCCCCCCGTGACGGCGGCCCAGTTCCGCAAGAACGACCTCGCCGTGCTCGCAAGCGACACGCTGGCCATCGTCGAGGAAGTCACCGAGTTCGACGGTGAAATCCAGCATTGGACGAGCTACAAGTTCGTCATTCGAGACGCATCCAGCCGGCTCTATCTTGCGGGCATGTCAGTGGAGACGACTCATCAGCGTCGTGTCGCACAGTCGTTGAAGGACGCCAATGAGCAGCTCGAACGGCGCGTGCTGGAGCGCACGGCAGAGCTCAAGGAGAGCGAAGAGCGGTTTCAGGAGCTCTCGAATGCCGCGTTCGAGGGAATCGCGATTCACGAAGACGGCAGAATACTCGCGGCCAATCCCGCCCTGGCGGAGATGTTCGGGTACGAGCTATCAGAGATCATCGGATTGACCCGCAAAGAACTCGTCGCGCCACAATCCCTTCAGGAATCGCGTGACGAACGAAGAGTGTCCATCGCCGGCGGCGGCGATGAAGTGCAGGAAAGTATCGGTCTTCGACGCAGCGGCGAGACCTTTCCCATCGAACTTCGTGGAAAATGGGTGCCTTATCTCGGCCGCCTGGTACGCGTTTCCGCCATTCGAGACATCAGCGGTCGAAAGCAGGCGGAGCAGGAGAAATTACGCCACCAGGCCGAATTAGCACACATTCTCCGCCGCGTCACGCTGGACGAACTCGCCTCGGGCCTCGCTCACGAGTTGAATCAACCGCTTGCGGCGATTTCGAACTACACGAGTGCCGCCTTGCGCCGCCTTCGGGACTCGTCCAGCCCCGGCCCCGAGATTGCCGAAGCGATGTCACTCGTCGCCGAGCAAAGCGAGCGCGCTGCTCAGATCATCCGGCGGGTTCGAGCATTTGCCAGGAAGAGCGAGGCCAACCGCACGACTGCTGACCTGAACACCATCGTGAAGAATGCCCTCAGGCTCGTGGAACACGAAATCAACCAGAATGCAATCGACTGTGTCTGCAGTCTCGCCGCCGATCTTCCGCCTGTGATCGTGGATTCTATTCAAATAGAGCAGGTGATCATCAACCTTATTAAGAATGCATGCGATGCGCTGGAAAAGACCCCGGTTGGAAAGGGCCGAATTATCATCTCGACAGGGCATGTCGATGACAAAGTCGAACTAAGCGTCATCGACAACGGGCCGGGCGTCAGCCCGCAGGCGGCGGCTGATCTCTTCAAGCCCTTCTCCACGACAAAGGATCGAGGCGTAGGTCTGGGTCTTTCCATTTCCCGGGGCATCGTCGAGGCGCATGGCGGCCGCCTTCAGTTTAGGTCGTGCCCGGACGGCCGCACTGCATTTGAGTTTCAACTTCCCATCGGAAAGCCGGCGCGGCTTCCTCAGACTGCTCAGTAGATTCGGCTTTTTATCTCTGTGAAATGCCGGCACCTGCAGTCTCAACTTCATAGTCGCTCGGAGCACTGCATGACGAATCGATCTTTCCGGCACGTGTGCCCTGCCACCCATTTGCAAAGGAGACCCCGCAGCCACGTGCCCGGTCTTGTGCAATTCGCACAGCAATTGATCTTTCGCGCGCCTGGCTATTCAATTAGAGCGTTTTGCGCTTTTCTGTAGCGACTCCGCAGTGCGTGAAGTAGCCCAATGCATCTGAGGGGCTGATCGCGGCGATGGCCTTTGCCATTCCGGTGCATAGTTCCTCAAAGTTTCTGGCGGCCGCGGTGCGCAGAATCTGTTTGGCCTTTGACCACATCATCTCGATCGGGTTGAAGTCGGGCGAGTACGGGGGCAGGAATGCCACGTGCGCGCCGACGGCAGCGATGGCTTCGTGTGCACCGACGGCCTGATGAGATGCCAGATTGTCCATGACCACAATGTCGCCGGGCTGCAGGGCCGGAGCCAGAACCTGGCGGACGTATTCGGTGAATGAGGCGCTGTCGATGGCACCGGACAAGATCATCGGGGCAATGGCGCCGCGAAGGCGCAATCCGCAGAGCATGGTCGTGGTTTGCCATCGTCCATAAGGGGCGTGGGCTTTGACCCGCTGACCGCGCAGCGCTCGGCCGCGCAGGCGCGTCAGATTGGTCTTCGCTGAACTTTCGTCAATGAATACAAGGCGATCGGGATCGAGGCCTCCTAATTGCCGACGCCAGTGTTCACGCTGAATTCTCACATCCGGGCGGTTCTGCTCATCCGCGAAGAGCGACTTTTTTTTAGCGACAGCTTCATCTTGCGGAGCGAGCGGCAGAGATGTCCCAGGGTGATCTTCAGGCCCAGCCGGTCGCGGAGTTCCGCCAACGTCGCATCAGGTTGCGCCTCCACCAGCTTGCGGAGTCGCTCTTTCCGAGATTCATTTAGTCGGGGGATCGGTCCCGTGCGATGCGGAAGCGGCGCGATCGTCCCCAACTCGCGACGCCGCTGCTTGAGTCGTCGAACCCAGGCTGGCGACACATCGAACGACTTTGCAACCGGAGTAGTCCCGTGCCCGGCATCGCACGCTGCCAGCACCCGCCTGCGCAAATCCATCGAATAGGCTTCCATGCCAAAGTACTCCTTTGGCAATGAGCCTAACCCCTAGTGCACTATGGCGCTAGAGGAACGCGCAATCCGCTCTAGTAGTAGGGGTTTTCCTGTAGCCCGCGTCCGTCTGAGCATTTGTCTTGTTTTACTAAAAAGCGCCTATTTGCGATGATTCCATCCAGGAGATTTCCGTTATTCTTCGAGAGGGGTAATAGTGGCATTCCGCCCAGCGCGGGGAGTCAGATGACACAGCAGCTCAGCAGCAAAACGGTGATTGTCGTCGACGACGACAATGCCGTGCGCGATTCCCTTAAATGGCTGATTGAGTCGGTCGGCCTCTCTGCGCTCTTGTTTGCCTCGGCCGACGAAATGCTCAGTTCTGACGCCTTGCAGCGCGCCGGCTGTATTCTGCTCGACGTCCGAATGCCGGGCATCAGCGGACTTGAGTTACAGGAGCGCCTCAACGCTCGTGGCGTCACCACACCTATCATCGTCATCACTGGACACGGTGACGTTCCCATGGCAGTCCGAGCGATGAAGGCGGGCGCCATGGACTTCATTGAGAAGCCCTTCAGCGACCAACTCCTCATCGATGAGATTTATCGCGCGCTCGAGAAGGACGCCCAGAGCAGGAAGTCCGCCGAGATGGATGCGCGAATCCACGAGCGATTCGAGCTCCTTTCGCCGCGTGAGCGCACGGTCATGGCCATGGTTGTCGAGGGCATGTCCAATAAAGCGGTCGCAGCCGAACTGGGACTCAGCCAGAAAACCGTTGAAGTTCATAGGGCCCGAGTCATGACAAAACTTCGGGCCGATTCGCTCGCCCAGTTGGTACGGTTCGCCGTACAACTCGGACTCGCCCGTACCTGACTCCGTCGTCAGTCCATCTATCGACACACCTCAAGATTCAGACATGGCTTGTCGATGAATACCCCGAGGCTTATTCCGCTCCCGCCGGGGTTTTATGCATGTCCCATTTCGCTCCGCAATCATCGCGGCGCGCCATCCGCCAGCTTTCTCGTATCAGGGCAGCGACCGCCGGCCTATCTTGCATCGGCTGCGCACTGATGGCGGTTGGGTCATTCCGAGCCTATATCACTTATCGAAACGCATTCGATGTCTTCGACGGCTTTCTGGGCTGGTTTGGACTGGGGCTTTTTGTATCAGCAGTCATCCTTCGTTGGGCATCCCGGGGCCGCGATGACGCCTCATCTTCCTCGGAGAATCAGGTTGCTGCGACGCCGGAATCGTCTCATATGGCACTGGAGGCATTGGCGTCCTGGGCCCATGAGATTCGAAATCCCCTCTCCGCCCTCATCGGCCATGCCGAACTCCTTCACGACACGACTTCACTTACTGCCATTCCCGCGACATCATCGGACTCCGCAGCGCGCGAAACCGCCCTCACAAACATCCGGACCTGCTCCCGGCACATCCTCGGTCTCATTAACGACACCCTCGATATGGCACGCCTCGTTCGCGGCCGGATTCCAATCGACATCACTCCTTGTTCTCCCCATCGAGTCATGATGGAGGTCAGGCAGATCGTGTCCGCCAGAGCCCTCGCGAACAACCTTGAGCTCACCGTCGCCTGCGAAGGCCCCATCCCAGAGGCCGTGAATACCGATGCCGTCCGCCTTCGACAGATTCTGCTCAATCTCGTCTCCAACGCCATTAAGTTCACCCACACCGGTTTCGTCCGCATTGTCGCCCGGGTAGTTCATGCGACTCCGACGCCGCTTCTGGAATTCCAGGTCATCGACTCCGGACCGGGCCTGACACCTGATCAACTCGCCGGCCTCTTCGTTCCCTTTCAGCCGGTCGGCGGCAATGAGTCTCTCAAAGCTGGCGGCGTCGGGCTGGGGCTCGTCATCAGCAAGAAGCTGGCATCTCTGCTTGAAGGGGAGTTACTCGTCGAATCCAGGCCCGGTGTGGGGACGACGTTTTCAATCCGCATTCCGGCAGGCCCGCTCGACCGCGTGAGGATGCTGGATTCTCGTCACCTCGAGGAATGGGCCGTGGACGACTCCGACGATGGTTTAGATTCAGCCGCCGTGGATGCTGCGGTTGCGACTCATGCCGGACAAACGCCTACTGCACAAGCCGTCGAACCGATGCGAGTCGATCTGCCCAGCGGTTGTCGCATCCTGCTTGCGGATGACGCCGCGGAGAATCGCAAGCTCTTTGCCCTGCTCATCCATCGAGCCGGCGGCATCGTCACCCTCGCCGAAAACGGACGCGAGGCCGTGGGGCTTGTTTGCTCGCCCGAAGAGCCGGATTCACTCGCATCATCTTCGCGCGGCAAGAATTTCCCAGTGCCATTTGACCTTGTGATACTCGATCTGGAAATGCCTGTCATGTGCGGCATCGACGCCGTGCGTGAAATGCGCGCCGCCGGGCGTCGTGTGCCGGTGATCGCGCTGACCGCCCACGATACGCCGGACCTTCGGCGCCAATGTCGAGAGGCCGGCTTCTGCGACTACATCACCAAGCCGATCGACCGCAACGATTTTCTGACCATTCTCACTTCATGGATTCAACCGGCACGGACCCGGGCTCGATCCGACAACGATGGGTCAAACGCTCGCCGCCCACCCCAGGCCGCAACGCATTGAACCCGGCGGCTATTGTCCGTCGACGGTGTGACACTCAAAGCAGACACGCGGATTTGTCTTGTATTTCTGCGGGTGTGTAGGCGGCAGCGGGTAGATTGAGTCTTCCCCGATATGACAGAGTCCGCACGCATCGACCGCCTGGTCGTGAGCGCTTTGGCGATCGGCGCTCATCAGGTATTGCGCCAGGGCGAGTTCTGCTTTGCCATCGCAGAGGCCGCCGTCCTGGTCCACTTCCGCGAATATCGAGTTGTAATCCTCCGTCCCCTGCACCACCACGCTGCCGGTCGGCACATATTCGCCGGTTGAATAAAACTGAACGGGAAACTGAGTCTGCGGACTGCCGTCGTCCGGCTTGAACAGGACGCGCCAATCGCCGCAGCCACAGCTCGCGAGCATGAAGAGACCCATGTCCACGTCCGGCGCGTTGGCCAGGCGGAATCGACCGAAGTATGGGTTGGTGTTGGAAATACCGCCCACGACGACGGTCCCATCCGCCGGCGGGCCGGGAATGAACTGCGGGAATACATTGCATCCCACCACGATCGCAATGAGCGACAGCCAACCGTATGCCTTACGACGCATTTTCCCCTCCGCGAATCGCCCCTGGACGTCCCGTGGATCATTATATCCAAGTTCCGTCGGGCCGAGCAATTCTCCGCCTCGTTACTCTGATAATGCGCTCCACGATCCCCCTTCAGGGGGGCTGTGGTGCCTTTTTCACCAGGGCACCAGTCGTCGCGGAGCTCAACGTCAGATAAGATCGACAGACCCATGAAGCAGAGTTTCCTCATTTTGGCGCTGAGCAACCTGTTGCTGATGTCCCTCACGGCTGTGTTGGGGCTGATCGTTGCCGGCGAGGCGGGCTTTGAGCGGCACTTTCTGCTCGGCGTATTGACGGCCATGTATACGTGTTTTGTCCACATCGTGACGTATATGTATTTTGTGGTGCAGGAGAAGATCATCCGTCAGGCGGCGCTTTTGGCGGGGCTCGACGCCGGGTTTCATGAAGTTGTGATGAAGATGAAGTCCCGGGCTCTCCGCATCGGCATGGTGGGCATCGCCTCTATCCTGATCGTCATTGCGTTGGGCGCGGCCATCGGAATTTATGTCCCTCCGGCCGCCCACATGCTCGCTGCCTTCGCCGCGATCGGCGTTCAGTTGTTTGTGAACTTCATGCAGTACGCACTTCTGGACGAATACAGTCGCGTTCAACACCGCGCATTTCCGGAGGGTTGAGTGACGCAATTTCCTGAGATGAATCGTCCGCATGTCCGAGCGTGGGTCGCTGCGATCGCTTTCATCCTGATTGGGGCGTTGGCGTCGGTCGCTCAGGATCGCAATTCCACTTTCGGCCCGGACGAAGATTCGCCGGCCGGCCGGCCGACGACGCGTCCCGTTAATTCCCTTCGCGCCGCGCGCAAACTCGCTTTGGCAGGGGAGTATCCCGCCGCGATCGCCATGTATGAGGCGCTTAGCGGCAATCCGCGGCTTCACCTTCGCGCAGCATGCGGCCGCGCTGAAATAGACATTCAAATCGGCGACTATCAGGCCGGATTGACTCGCCTCCTTGGGCTTGAGGAGATCGGTGGAAAGTCCGCCGCGTGGAATGCAACCGTCGCGGCACTGAAGGAAGAAGTGGGAGACTACGACGCGGCGATCAGCCACAATGAGAAGGCGATTGCCGCCGACGAGGACAACCTGCGTGCCCGATACCAGCTTGGGCGCGTGCTGGAAACCATCGGGCGCATCGATCAGGCCATCGATGCATACCGCTACTTCAACGATCGGATGGCCGGCGAGGCTCTTCCGGAGCGCGCCGACGAACTGACATATCTGGGGCTGGGGTTTCTGCGCTTCAGCACGCTTACGCGTCACCGGGACATTGTTCGTCGAACGCGGCACGTGCTTACGGAAGTTTTTCAGGAGGCGATGGAGTTTGTCGATGCGGACTATTGGCCGGCCAGGCTGGCTTCGGCGGAGCTGCTCTTGGCCAAGCACAATCTCGGCGAGGCCAAGCAGGATTTTGAGGCCATTCTCAAGCTCAATTCGAACGTGGCCGCCGTCCACGTCGGGCTCGGCCGAATCGCTCTTGAGGAGTGGAACTTCGAGGAAGTCGACAAGTGCGTTGCCCGCGCCCTCAAGGTGAATCCGTCGTCGGTCGTTGCCCGAGTGCTTGAGGCTGACTGCAGAATGACCGAGCGCAAGTATGAGGACGCCATCGTCGCGGCCGATCATGCCCTCGCAACGAATCCCAACAGCATCGATGCACTCGGTGTGAAGGCGGCGGCCCTGACGCGCCTTGGCAACGAGGGTGGGGCCAAGGCGGTGATCGCGGCCGTCGAGAAGCTCAACGAGCGGGCGGGCGTGTTGCACAACGCGCTGGGCACCTGGCTGGCCGCGGGGCGGCAGTATGGCGAGGCGGAGGCGCATTTCAAGAAGGCGATCGAGTTCGCACCATGGTGGGCGAGCCCGCGCACGTCGCTGGGGCAGGTATACATGGATACGGGCGAGGAAGCGCTTGCCCGACGGACGCTTGAGGCATCATTTGCACTCGACAGCTTTGACAGCCACACGCACAACGTTCTGGAGCTGCTCGACGTCATCGACCGGTTTGACCAGCTTGAGACGGATCATTTCATCATCAAGTTCGACAAGCAGCGCGGCGACCGGGCGGCGGCGGACGGCGTGATCGCGCCGTATGTGAGTGAGTATCTGGAGGGGATTCACGAGGAGATCTGCGGGGACTTCGGGGTCTCGCCGCACATCACGGACGGAAAGGATGAGTCGAACCGCGGCGCTGACGCTGAGGGGGCGTGGCCGTTGGGGAAGAAGACGATCATCGAGTTGTTTCCCGATCATATGGGGTTCTCGGTGCGGGTGACGGGGCGGCCTTTCATTGCGACGGTGGGGGCGTGCAGCGGTCGGGTGATCGCGATGGTGGCGCCGCGGGGGATGGCGCCGTTCGGGCGGTTCAACTGGGCGACGGTTCTTCGGCACGAGTTCACCCATACGGTGACGCTGGCGGCGACGGAGAATCGGATCCCGCACTGGATGACGGAGGGGCTGGCGGTATTTGAGGAGACGGCGCCGCGGTCGTGGGGCACCAAGGAGTTGTTGTGCCGGGCGGTGCGGATGGGGCAGCGCGACGAGGTGAGCGCGGGCGGGGGGTTGTTTACGCTGAAGTCGATTGATTGGGGGTTCATGCGGCCTCGGCGGCCGGACGATCGGCAGTTGGCGTACATGCAGAGCGAGTGGATGTTTGAGTACATCGTGGAGCGGCACGGGAAGCGGGCGATCGGTGGTTTTTTGAAGGCGTTTCGGGCGGGGCGGAACCAGGCGGAGGCGTTTCGGGAGGTATTGGGCATCGAGACGACGGCGTTCGATGCGGAGTTCGCACAGTGGGCGAAATTGCAGGTGGGGTCGTGGGGTTTTTCGGTGGGGCCGCTGCGGGAGAAGGAAGTGATTCGCGGCGAGCTTGAAATGTTGCGCGAGGGCGGTGAGCGCAGAGAGGAAGGCGGCGAGGAGCGGCGCGGCGCGGAGATGGACGAGGGGACGAAGCGTCGTGTTGAGGCGGCGCTGTGGGGGGAGTATGCCGAGGCGCAGCTTTTTGATGGGGAGTACGAGCAGGCGGAGGCGTCGGCGCGGCGTGGGTTGGAGGCGCATCGGGAGTCGGCGCGGGCGCTGGAGGTGTTGTGCCGGGTGCTGGTGGGCCGGATGTTGGCGGAGAAGGATGAGGGGCGGCGCAATGAATTCGTGAATGAGGTCGATCCGTATCTTCGGACGCTGATTCGGGTGGAGCCGGGGTGCGGGGTGGCGATGAAGTATCTGGGGTTCGTGGAGCAGGCGTGGTCGCAGTGGAAGGAGGCGACGGGGTGGCTCCTGAAGTACCAGGAGCGGTTTCCCGACGACCCGGACTCGTACCGGCGGCTGGCGGGGATATACCTGCACCTGGGTGCCACGGACTCGGCACTTGGGCAGTTGGAGCGGTTGTTCCTGCTGAGCGAGGACGAGCCGGCGGTGGCGCGGCAGGTGGCGGAGATATACATGGAGCGGGCCGGCGAGGCGGCCGGGGAGGCGCGGGCGCTGTCGGAGAAGGCGGCGACGTGGTATCGGCGGGCGCTGGAGGTGGACCCGTATGACGGGGAGATCCATCTGGGGCTTGGTGAGGCGCTTCTTGGTGCGGGGCGTGCGGAGGCGGCGGTTCGGGAGTACCAGGTTGTGTGCGAGATCTGGCCGGAGAAGGGGGCGGGGTATGCGGGGCTGGCGCGGGCGTATGAGGCGCTGGGGGATTTGGAGAAGGCGCGGAAGTATCGGTTGAAGTCGGAGAAGGGGGCGGAGAAGAAGGATAATGTGTGAGCGTCTCCGAATACTCCGCCGCGTGAAGACTGCGCGCAAGTCCTGCAAAATCGAAGGTGACATATAGTGACACAGCGCTCGGGGAAATCGTGCCAACGCTTGTGGCGGGCATGTGTTGGGGCGTTGCGCGTTTTGGGTGGTTTTGCGTGAAAACGCGCAAGGTGAAACAAGACCGGTCCATGCCCGAACAGGCACGAAAAGTCTCGGGAAAGTTCGTTTGTAAGCCTTTGAAAAACGGTTGGGGAAAGTGACACAGAGGGGGCAAGACGTCGACGGTGAATGCAATCGCGATGACACGCGGCGGTGAGGTGGCCTGCTGGTGGTCCGTCGCCAAACGGCAAGCCGCTTCGTTGCTCGCGCGTAAGTCCTGCACGATTGAAGGTGACAATAGGCGAAAAAAGTTTGGGCGGTCGCTTGCAAGTCGCGCGGCGGGCGTGTGTTGGGGCGGTTCGCAAATTGGGTGGTTTTTGCTGATTCGGCTCTGAGACACGAGGCCCCGGGGCCGGTGGGCCGGTTCGATTTCTTTACGATTCACTATTGCTTGTTCGTTGGACATTGCCGTAGCCGTCTCCATTCATGCACACTTGCTCCGCGTTCGCGCCACTGGAACGAAAAGGGGTACATGCATAGACACGGTCTTGCATTTGCAGGAGTGTGGACCCAATTTGTCGCTTGCGTTCCGAATTGGAGGTTTCAGGTAATGGGACTGACCAGTCCCATTTGGTCTCCTAGCCAGAGCACGCCTTAACCGGCGGGGAATCCCTCCGTCACGGGATCATTCGGCCAATCTGAAGTTAGCGTAACCATTCTCAACAGACCAAACGAACGATTGCTTCTCCTTTCCATCATTGGAGAGTATGACGACGGCAGGGAGGCCTTCTTCGGTCGCGTAGACAGCAAATCGACAGCGCTCTGACTCGTCGAACACACTCACGTCGGGCCACCCACTCTTCCCTAGCCCGAAAGCCAATCGATTTTTTTGCTTTGTGTCGAAGAAGCTCAGCACGGGAGTCTGGTCTGATCGAAGCGACAAAGTTGCTCGGACGATTTGCGAGGAGTCGAGCAGGAGGATTTCTGGGGAATTCTCTGAGTCTCTAAGGTGCATCCTAAGTCGCGACTTATCCCTGTTATCATAAAAGCCGAATTCCGGCATATCATTGATTGCAAACAGTGCAGCTAGTGTGCCCCCATTTGGCCTTCGTAGACTCATTCCGTAGGAGTCGTCTGAATATGTCGCGATATCCAGCAGGTTCCGACCGACGGTATCCTGTATGACTAGCTGATGTGGACTTACCGTGGGCCCCGAGCGATTTGATCCTGTCCAGAGAATCAAGATCACCACCATGCCTGAAAGGAAGAATAGCCAAAGGCGAGTACGCCTGACTTGGGATTCAAGTCCACTCACGCGAAGTTCAAATGCGTCATCCAAAGGTTTTCCGTCCAATGGGATGTCCTCCCGCTCGTTAGCCGAACCGCCTCCAGTTTCAATTGCTTCGACGACGCTTATCGATTGGGTTGCGAGTTCATGAGCCCGTCCCGGGTCAGTTTACCCATTATCTGCGAGGCTACGAATAGTTGGGCGGACCCGGGGGAGTGGCCCAATGCTCGATATGGTTGCCATTTGGCGACCTGTCTGGCGACAAAGCCCGCCCGGCGGTGGCGTGCACTCGGCCGTGGATTTCGACGTATTGGCGGGTGGCCGGTACAATTCTTTTCTGCATCGGGCAATCCATTGACGAGGAGAATCGTGCCGCATGGAACTTCGGGCTCTGCAACACCTGATTGAGGAGATGTATTCGGCAAAGGACCGCAAGCGGGGGTCCGAGGGAACGTTTCTCTGGTTGATGGAGGAGGTCGGTGAACTTGCGGCCGCCATACGAGAGGGCACGTTCGACGAGAAGGAGGCGGAATTCGCGGACGTGCTTGCCTGGCTGGCGACCCTGGCGAATGTCGAGGGCGTAGACCTCGAGAAGGCCATGAAGAAGTATACGAACGGCTGTCCCGGCTGCGGCGAGATGGTTTGCCAATGCAATGAGAAACCGTAGGCCTGGGATGTGGCGGCCTCGCGTGCGTATCGGCCTGCAAACATCGTTTCCCTGCGGCCGGGGGGTTCCGATTGCGTATTCTCTATTGACAGCTTTGCCAACCATGAATCGACTCCCCGCGATCTTTCTCGCAGCCTGTCTCGCCGCACTGGTTCCCGTGCCGGTGATTGCGCAGGACAGCGCCCCGGTGGAGGGGCGGATCACGCGAATCGGACTTTTCGCCGGGGGCGACCCGATCCTGCGGAGCGGCACGTGGAGTTTTGTCGAGGTCGAGCTTCGGTCGCTTGCGGCGGGTCCATTCGGCGGCGAGCTTCGGCTGGAGCAGCGCGACCGCGACGGGGACATCGTCATTTCCAGATTGTCGGTCGCTCTTGAGCCGAACGGCGACTGGCGACCCTATCAGGTCTATTTTGTTCCGTACGATCTGGGCATCGGCGGGTCGGTGCACGTGACGCTTCACGACGAGGCGGGCGATCAACTGGAGATCATCGATGAGAAGGGTGAGCGCGTCGCGAAGATCGAGAGCCCTTCGGCGAGCGACATTTCCCCTGATGAGCTGTTGATCGTGGATATTGCGTCGTCGGGCCGGCTTCCGCATGTGGCGCTGCTCGATGTGAATCGTCGTCGGCAGGAGCAGCAGGTGAATCGTCGGCGCGTGCGATCGATGGCGCCGCGCGAGTTGCCGCAGCGCGCGCAGGGGCTCGATGCGGTCGATGCCATCACGTGGGATGAGGCGGACCCTTCCGAGCTTAACGATCAGCAGATCGACGCCCTCATCGATTGGGTGGCCGGCGGCGGGCGGTTGCTCATCACGGCGGGCAAGAACTGGCGCAGTCTTGCGGGTTCACCGCTGGCCGATGCCTTGCCGGTGACACTTCGGGGGGTGGAAGAGCGGACCGAGGCTCAGGAGTTTACGGACATCGTCAGCCAGGCGAATTATTCCGGCCGGCTGGATCGCTACTATGCGAAGAATCCTTTTCAACGTTGCCTGATGACGCCGCGCGAGGGGGCGATCGCGCTTCCGGCGAACTGCCCGAACCCTCAGATTTGTTTTCGGCGACAGATCGGGCGCGGGGTATTGACATTTCTTGGGGCGTCGTTGAATCAGCTTTTGCCGGCGCCGAAGAAGATTTCAAGCGCGGTCAGCGCCGGCGAAGGGGTCGAGGCGGGTGAGGAGAAGGACCCGTTTATCGAGGTCGCGTGCGAACGGGTGTTGGCGCGGCGCTTGCTTTCGCTGCCGCCGGTATTCAAGGAAGAGCCCAAAGGGTGGACGGGGCAGGGAACGACCGATTTGTTTCAGGTGCTGCGAAGTTCGATTGCGTTTGAGGGGGTGGGCACCAAGTTTTTGATTTTCGCGCTGCTTTTCGCGGCAGCTTATACGTTTGTCGCGACGGTCGGCAGCTATTGGTATCTCAAGAAGCGCGCGTGGCTGCATCATGGCTGGACGGCATTCGGAATCGTCAGTATCGCCGGCAGTTTGCTGGGGACCGGCATGGTCGGCATGTTGCGCGGCGTGACGAAGAGTCTTTGGCAGACATCCGTCGTTGACGGATTTGCCGGCCAGGATGAGGCCCACGCGGGATGTCTTTTCGGCATTAAGACTCCGAACCATACGCGGTTGGATATCACGCTGCCGGTGGGAGAGCAGGCGCCGGGTTTGCCGAAGCAGTTCGGCCCGTTGCGGGCTGTGCCGGGTTCTGCGGACACGCTCGAACGACCCGATTCGCAGTTTGCTTCGGCATCGAGTTACGAGTGTTTGCTGGCGGGCGAGCGGCTTGCGGGGGTACCTGTGCGGGCGACACTCAAGGAGATTCAGGGTGACTGGGACGGGCCGCTGCCGGGTCGGTTTGAAGGGCGCATTGTTCTTCGCCGACCGGACCAGAAGGAGAGCAGTCTTCGGTATGAGTTCGCGCCGGGCAGTTTTCTGCGGAACGGTCTGGGTGTGCCGCTGAAGGATTGTTACCTGTTCCTGACGGATGAGGAGACGGCGGGCGAGGGGGTGACGGTATTGGCGAATTATTTTCTGGTGGGGGATTTGGCCGAGGAGGGCGTGGAGGCGGAATTGTCGGATGCGCAATTGCGGCAACGGTTGTTGTCCGATCCGCGCGACAAGACTCAGCCGCTTAAGACGATGCCGCGACTGTCGGACAAGATCGGCGACTGGGCCGGGGAGATGCGGAGCTTTATGCCGCTGGGCGGCGGCGGACTTCAGCCGAGCGCGACACAGCTCACCGGGTCGGATGAGTATACGTCGGTCCTGCTGCTTTCGTTTTTCGACCTGCTGCGGGAGGATCCGAGTCGCCCGGTGAATTTGCGGCGCGGCCACGGCCGACGGCTCGATTGCACGAAACGACTCACCCGATTGACGGCACTTTTGATCGGTCGCAGCGAGGCCCCCGGGCCGGCGCGGCTGATGGTGGACCAGAGGGGGCTGGCGCCGAGCCAGTCGAATACAATCTATCGGATTGTGATACCGGTCGAGCGAATTCCCCGGGTGCGAGGCGAGCCTTTGTGATCATTCAGACCATCAACCTGACGAAGCGTTACGGCAAACTTGTGGCGCTGAGCGGCCTGCATCTGACGATTCAGGAGGGCGAGTGCTTTGGCTACATCGGTCCGAATGGGGCCGGCAAGACGACGACCATTCGCATCCTGTCCACGCTGCTTCAGCCGACGTGGGGGGAGGCCCGGGTCTGCGGTCACACCGTCGGGTACGAGTCACGTCTGATTCGCCCGATGATCGGCTATGTGCCGGACTTCTTCGGCGCTTATGAAGACATGGTGGTGCAGGAGTATCTTGAGTTCTTCGCGGCCGCGTACAACATCAACGGCGATCAGCGGACGCGGGTCGTTGGCGACGTGCTGGAGCTGACCGATCTGTCTTACAAGCGCGAGGCGCTGGTTGACAGTTTGTCTCGCGGCATGAAGCAGCGGCTTTCGGTGGCGCGAGTTTTGCTGCACGACCCGAAGGTGCTGTTTCTCGATGAGCCGGCGAGCGGCCTGGACCCGCGTGCGCGCATTGAGATGCGCGAGCTGCTTAAAGAGCTGCGGCGCATGGGGAAGACGATCGTCATTAGCTCGCACATTCTTCACGAGCTTGCCGAGCTTTGCACGACCATCGGCATTATTGAGCGCGGGGAGCTGCTGTTTCACGGGCCGATTGAGGAGATCGTGCGCCGAACGAGGGGGGGCACCAAGCTTGAGATTCGCGTCGGCGAAGGTCAGGACAAGGCCGCCGCCATTCTCGGAAAACTAAAGCTGGTCCAACTGGTCGAGACAGATGACGGGCGACTGCTCGTCTCGCTCAAGGAGGACACGCACGACTTCTCGTTCATCGCCCACGCTCTGCTCGTCGCGAAAATACCGATTCGTGAAATCAGGGAAGAACAGGTCAATCTCGAAACCGCCTTCATGCGCTTCACGAAAGGCATCGTGCAATGACATTTACCCATCCAATTTCATTACGACGACTCTTCCTGCTTTTGTTGGGCGTGTTGCTTACGGTTTCCGGGGTTGGCTACTCGCAGGAGCCGCCGGTTGATGAACCTGTCCCGCCCGCCGCGGCCGAGCCGGATCCTTCGGAATACATGCGCCCGACCGAGCGGGGGCTTCGGCTGACGCCGAAGATCGCGGAGGCAATGAGCAAGCGATTCGCCGTGGGCATGACCAACCGATACGGACTCAGCGATCAGCAGGTTGATGCCGTGTCCGAGGCGATGAAGCAGCGGATTCTCCGGTTTGCTCATAGGAACGAAAAAAACGGCCAGGAGGTCATGGAATACATGATGGCGAGCATGATCGAGAACGACGACCGATTCACTCAGGAAGCGGCGAAGGAGTTCTCGCGCATGGTCAAACCCATGATTCCCGAGTTCAAGGACCTCATCACGCAGATGGGCGCTGACATCGGCAAGGAAATGACGATGGCGCAGCGCCTTAAGCTGACCGGCGATCTGACGGCCGCCGCCGCGGGCATTACCGTTTTCGAGTCGCGGATGGCGCGGTGGGAGGAGGGCAAGATCGGTGACAATGCCAATCCTTTCTGGGATCCGGCTGACAAAGACCCTTCCAAGGCCCAGCCGACGCCGGTGGACCCTAGCGAGCCGGAGGCGCATCGTCGGGCTCGTATTGACGCCGAGCGATGGATCGAGTTTCGACTTCGCACGGATGATGAATGGGAGAACTACGTCACTCAGGCGGGCGAGTATTATCAATTCGACGAGAAGCAGATTGCGGCGGCCAAGGCCATCCTCAAGGACTGCAGAGACCGCGCCTTGATCATCAAGACCGACGACTGGCGGCGCAAGATCAAGGACAATCTCATTGCGCGGGATTTGATTCGGCGCGCCGATATTCAGTCGCGCGGGCCATCGCTGTTCGCGCTGGAGGCCGACCTCGATCGGCTGCAAAAGCCGCTGCTCGATCTCGACGAAGAACTGAAGAAGCGCATTGACGGCCTGCCTGACTCCAAGCAGCGCGCCACCGCGAAGAGCACGGTTCGGCAGATGCTGGTCGACCGGGGCATGAAGGAGCCGCCGCTGTAGCTGCCCCCGCCGGGATTTGATTCAAGCTGCGATCGGAGAATCAGTCTTCTTATGCAGGCCGTATTGCGTGATCTGGGTACCTGGTTCTGGCGGTTGGCCCCGGCCAATCCGATCGTGGTGCGCGTGGTATACGCCGGAGGGCGGCGACTTCGTCATCTCTGGATTCGTACGGCCTACCTGACCATTCTTGCGGCCATCGTCGCCATCGGCGTACTTGTGTTGCAGTCCGGCGAGACGTCGCTCTCCGATCTCGCCAAGAACGCCACGAAGGTCTTTAATGTCGTCTCGCTGGTGCAGCTTGCCATGGTGTGTATCATCGCGCCGATCTTCACCGCGGCGGCGATCACTCAGGAGAAGGACTCGCAGACGTTCAACATTCTCCTGTCCACTCCGCTGACCAACGGCCAGATCGTTCTCGGGTCGCTGTTGTCGCGTCTCTATTTCGTCTTCATGCTGCTTCTCGCGGGCATTCCCCTCTTTTGCATCATGATGGTTTATGGCGGCGTGACGGGTGAGGAGATTGCCCTTTCGATCTCCATCGCCGGCGCGACGGCCTTGCTCACGGGATCGATGGCCATCACGATCAGCGTGATCAAGATCGGGACCGGCCGGACGATCTTTACTTTCTATCTCGCGATCGCGCTCTATCTCATCATCGTGTATTACATTGGGGCGGCGACGGCTTTGATTCCGCCGGAGGCTCAGCCCGCTCCGTCGACCGGGGCGAAAATGAGCTGGCTTGCGGCGTTTCATCCGTTTCTTTCGCTTGCGGTCGTGCTGGGGCAGACGCCGGCGCCGTCGGCGGCGTCGGTGGCGCATTACGGATTTCCGATCAATAAGCTCCTGGCGTATCCGCAGTACTCGTATGTGTGCATGACGTTCATCGCGTCTCTGTTCCTCGTGTCGCTGAGCCTGTTCTTTGTTCGGCGCGGTGCGAAGGAGGGGGAGATTACGTGGCTCTCGCGGCTGACGGGGACGCTGCATCTCTCCGAGAACCGCGACGAACAGACGCGAAGGCCGCGGCACGTCTGGTCGAACCCGATCAGTTGGCGCGAGTCGGTTACCGGCGCGGCGGCCGGCGGCGGATTCATCGCGCGCTATGCGACGCTGGGCGTCGGAATCGTCATCGCCGTGACCCTGGTGATTATCTATCTCTCCGGCGGGCTCGATCCAGTCGAGGCTCGCGCGTGGCTTTTTGGCGCGACGGCGATCGAATTGGCTGTGGCACTGTTCATCGCTACGGCGACCGCGGCGACGAGCATGACGCGCGAGAAGGAATCGAACACGCTGGAGCTTGTCCTGGCCACGCCGCTGACCAGTCGCCACATCATCACCGGCAAGATCATCGGCCTGGTTTATGCCGCCGGACCGATTCTCATTGTGCCGTTTGTATCGGTCGCTCTCTTTTACCTTGCCGGACTGATTTCGAAGCAGGGGCCGGTGGTGAACTGGGAATCTCTCCTGACTTTGCCGATCCTGCTCGTATCCGTGACAGCGCTTTGTTGCATGCTGGGTTTGCAGGCATCGATCAAGAGCAAGAAGACGCTTGCCGCGGTTTTTTCGAGCATGTCGATCGTCATCCTGCTCATTGCGATCGCCACGAGTTGCCCATTCGCCGTGCGGAGCAGCGACAACGAGGCGCTTGCGGCGGCGATCTGGCCGCTTACGCCGTTTACCGGGCTGTACATCATTATCGATCCGGTCAATGCGCTGGCGGATACGGGGACGAAAATCTCTGTTGAAGTGATGCGGCAGTGCCGGGTGATTGCCTTCGTCGCCGCGCTGGCGGCCGCCGCGATTTACAGCGGAGTCGGCTGGATCGTCTTGCGCGGGATGGTTCGCAACTTTGATATGATCATCCGCAAGCAGAGCGCTTAGGCATTCTTGGCGCAGACTCGGAAGAGAGCCCCGCGGTCCATTAAGATTGAATGACGTCGCAGGGGCGTGTATGCCATCGCGATTCTGCTTGTCGGCGCCGCTTTCTCGCGGCTTTGGCGGCGTGCAAGAAAAGCCAATGGTGATGCGAGTATTTGCAACACATCGCGACCTGCCGCTAGAATGAGCGGCGAACTTCGCGGGTGTAGCTCAATGGTAGAGCACCAGCCTTCCAAGCTGGACGTTGCCGGTTCGAGTCCGGTCGCCCGCTTTGAACGTAAATATCGGTGATCTTGATCGTTCGGGAGAACTACCGGCGTTCGGTCGTGCGGCCTGAGACGCGAAATTGCGCGGTGTTACACCGCGCAACCGTATTCGGGAGATCGCACTCCGTTTCTGAATGTTCCGCGACAACACCGCCGGCAAAGTGCGCATGATGGTTGACTCCGCCGGCAAGGTCGGCATTGGCACAACGACGCCCGAGTCCGCCTTATCGATCGAGAACCTCGGTGCCGTCGACGACGTAGGCATCCTCGGAATCGGAGAAACCAACCAGGAGATCTTCGATCTTCGCGCGGATTTCGCGGGCGGCGGCGCCGCTGGGAATGCGCTGCGCATGTGGTCCCTCTGGAATCCCAACGTCATGACCTGGCGCGGAGATGGCAACGTCGGCATCGGAACGGCCACCCCCGCAGGCCGGCTCGACGTGCACGGCGGGAATGCGCTCTTCAGTGATCGCGTCGGGATCGGCACAAGCTCGCCGAGTTATCCCCTGCATATTGACTCCGCATCCTCTCAGGCGCCGCTTTTCATCAATGACACGTTCTCCACTCCGAATACCCAAAGCTGGGGAATCTGGAGCCAAACCGCGAACCCCAGGGGAACCGCGGTCCTTGGCACGACCTCCACTGAGGGCAATCCAGTCGGCGTCCAGGGAAACACCCATGCCCCCAATGGAGTGGGTGTCGGGGGGTATGCCCTCAGCGCGACCGGCCCGGGCATCGGCGTCTTTGGACATTCTGCCAGCCCCGAAGGCCACGCGGGATATTTCTCGGGGCGCTGCTATGTCGACGGCAACATGGGCATCGGTGTTACCGCACCCACGGCACGACTTCATACCGTCGGCGGCCCCACCTTTAGCCAGGTGCGATTCGAAGACGCCAATCCGCTCGGAATCTGGGTCAACCTGCTCAACACCGACGCCGGGGGCCGTGAGTTCGGGCTGATTTCCACCGGCTCATCCAACGGCGAAGGGGCCGGAGCCCTGCTGATCCGCGACAACACCGCCGGCATCGTGCGTATGATGGTCGATCCCGCCGGCAACGTCGGCATCGGCACCATTGCCCCGACCGAGGCCCTCGACGTCGTCGGCAACATCCGGGCGACGGGCAGCGTCTTCGCCGCGTGCGGAACGCTGAGCTGCTCGGACGAGCGCTTCAAGACCAACATCGAACCCGTCGCCGACGCATTGACCGTTGTCGAGAAGCTCCAGCCGGTGCACTACGACTGGAAGCGCGACGAATTCCCTGAGCGCCATTTCAGCAAAGATCGCCAGGTGGGCCTCATCGCCCAGGACGTCCGAAAGGTCGCCCCGGAAGTCGTGCGACAGGACGAGGAAGGCTATCTCGCCGTCGATTACGGCCGACTCACGCCGCTGATCGTCTCGGCCATCAAGCAGGTCAAAAGCGAGAAGGATGACCAGATCGCCTCACTGCATGCCGAGAATGCGGCACTGAAGGCCCGGCTCGACCGGCTCGAATCCATGCTCGGCAAGGCCGCAAAGTAAGGAGCGATGACCCATGATTCGCATGAAAACACATCAACGTCTCGGATTGTCACTCGGTTGGATCTTCGTCGTCGGGTTGCTGCCTGCGACGACGCCCACCGCACACGCTCAGCCGTACGATCTCTCGTGGCACACGCTCGACGGCGGGGGCGGGCAGAGCACCGGCGGTTCGTACACGCTGTCCGGCGCCGTCGGCCAGCACGATGCCGGGCCCGGCGCGATGATGTCGGGCGGGAGCTACGCGGTGATCGGCGGCTTCTGGACGGCAACCGCCGGCATCCTCCCGCCGGACTGCGACAGCGATGGCACGCCCGACGCCGACGAAACCGATACCGATCTGGACGGCATCCCCGACGACTGCGACGTCTGCCCGAATAACAGATCGGGGCTCGCGGTGGACGCCGAGGGCCGGCCGACCGGCGACGTCAATGGCGATTGCCGTGTTAATTTTCAGGACTCCGGGCGAGAGCTAGAGGAGCTTAAGATCACGCTCCCCCTGAAGGAGCCGGCGGCCCAGTGCGGCTCGACCACCGCCCCGACGGCCCTGGCGTCATTGGCCTCACTCGCCGCATTGTTCATCGCACGGCGCCGAACTTAGCGACGACATGCGAGCGATGGAAGCGTTTCGAGACCCGTGCCCTTTCCCCTCGCATCTGAGTCAGGATTCGGGGCTGGATCACGGAGAGAAGGGGATGAGGAGGCGACGATTTAGAGTAGAGGAGGTTCTTTACAGATTCGAGAGTCCGATGTGTTGATCGTACACGTTGGACTCGTTCGTCGATTCTGCTAAGAGCTCGCAGAGCTTTCTTGCTCGGATGCGTCACTATCACAGGCGGACTTGAATTCGTCGATCAGCTCATCGAAGAGCTTGTCGCGCAAGACATTCTGTACCTGGATGCCGTCATGGGTCGTGTTCGGATTGTTCTTGGAAGTGGTATACATGGCCTCGTGAAACTTGACGACGCGACCGATCAGTTGGGCGTGAGCGCCGTCGTAAATGTTCGCGATCAATCGGCCCAGGCAGTAATGCACCTGGGAATCGCCGGCATGCTCAAATGAGAGCATGAGCTCAAGTTGGCAGTCTATTCCCTGTACATTGGCCGGCGTCACGAAAGCGATCCTGCCGAAGGCGTTTGCCGTGGAGGCGTAGGTCAAGAATGCCCCGGCTTGCTGCGTCAGAAGGGCGTCGCATGCTTCCATGCGCGCGACTTCGACCGCCTGGTTGATGGTTCTGGGGGCGGCGGACGATTCGCCGTAGGCAACCAGGCTGGGCGAGTCGATTGCCAATCCCACGATGACCTGTCCTGTGGGCTTTTCAAGCCGCCACTCGATTGGCGTGTCGGGGGTTCGAGAGTAATACTCGGTCGCTATCGGCTTGGCGCAGCCGGAACCCAGAACCAACGCCAAATGGATGGTGAGCCCGACAAAGGCGGTCGTCCCGGAGTTCCTGCCCTTTAGTGGATGCCCGGTTATTGAATTCATGGTGCGGGCCTCGTCAGTTTGTCGCCGATTTGGGTCGATAGTTCCGCAGCCAGACATAGCGCAACCTTACGGAGGCCGTTGTCGAGGGCTTGTTCGCTGCCGGCGATTCTGCGCTCGACCGACGCGGTCGCCAGGACGCGCCCATCACGGACATTGACCGCGCGGCCCGTGCATGCAATGGAGTATCGCTCGGGATTACCTGGGCTGGCATTGGTCGGCTCGACCCTTGCTGCGCGGACTTCGATCATGATCCCAATGTCGCACAGATCGATGCGTCGAAATCCCTCGAGCACACCGGCTTCATTCCTGGCCGACGCCATGCTCGTTCGCGCAACGGCGACATCAACAAGCTTCATCCGGTGGGTCGTGGAGTCAAAGAAGGCGATGCACTCGTTTTCGACGGTGGCGCGGTCAACCTGGACCGCCTCCGGATCGGAGAAGCTCACGGACGTCGATGCGCGAGACTGATCATCATCGCGACCACCGAGATTCGTACTCAGCACATTCGCGAGGATTGCCAGACGAGGACGCCTTGCGATTTCGTAAACCCTTCCGAAGTCGTAACGGGCCTCTTCGATCACCACGCGACAGGGATTGTCCTCGTCGTTGGGCTTTGCAGCTCTTCGGGGTTCCATTTGGTAGTGCGAATCGCCGGTGGCGCCTTGATCGGATGACGCGGCCTGTCTCGAAATGCCGGTGACAGTCTCGGGATGGTCAGGCCCGCAGCCAACCAGCATCAAGAGCGATGCCGGAAGTGCGAGACAAGACAATCTAAGTGTGGGCAGGATCATTGGCCGCTCCACGGTCAAGGCGAAGTTCCCCAGGGGGAATCACCGTTTACCAAGGTCCTCGTCGTAATAGACGTAAATCCGAAAATCGTCGGCCGCCTTGAGGCTGTTGACGGCGTATTGCACGCGTTTTCTGGGCTCGAGCACCAACTCCTGCCACTCTGTGGCATCGACGACGGTGCCGCCGTCTGCCATGGAAGGAGAGTAGAACTCGGTTCGGACGTTGACACGACGAGAGACGTGCGGCTCCTGCGAGTGAAGCTGAGCGACGATCTTTAGTCGGTTTCCGTCGATGTGCTCGACCTGCATGTCTCGAAGCAGGACGGCGGACTTGAGCCATGAATGGTTGTAGACAACCTGGGACTCGTCCTCAGTCCGGGTGGACCCGACCTGAGGCGAATGAGCCTGAGGGTAACAGCCGGCGATCATCGCTGTCAGTGTGGAAAGCGCCGCGAGACATCGCAAAGCATATGTCCGGGCGGAAGAAATACTCGTCGATGGCGTTCTCATTTCAGGCCCACCTCCTCCGGGTATGCGACTTCCAACAAGCAACGATCCGCGCCGGTCAGGCTCGCTGACGAGAACGCGGCTGGGTTACCGGGCTGCAGGAGCAACTCCGTCCATTGAGAGGAGTCCACGGGCTGAGTTTCCTGGCCCTGATAATAGACGGCGCGAATGAACACACGGTATGAGTTCGCGCGGTCAGCATCCAGGCTGTCCGCCTCAATGGTCGCGTCGATTTCATAAAGGCCGAGCTGCGGATTCAGTTGGCCCTTCCTGACGGTCGTTTTGACGTGTTTGCGCAGGAATGGATCGTGAATTCGCGTGCTCGCCGAATCGCCGACCTTTTGTTCGACAGGGGCGCAGCCGATGACCAGCAGCATTGGCATCCACAGAAGAACGCCGGGCCAATAGTTTGTATGCGTCGGCCGGTATTGTTGTGCGAAGGGGAGCTTGATGCACATGGTCTATGCACCCCCTGCCGACGCATGATCGGTTGAGCCATCGTCCGCCGTATCGTCCGTGCGCGCCTGGTCGTCAGGCGCGGGTTGAGTGTTTGACAGGAGCGTTGTGGTGTATGGGCGAAGCTCTCGGTAGTCGTCGACGTAAATCGTATTTTCCTGAGCGCAGCCGGTAATCAGGAGAAACATCGTGAGAATGGTGATCCCCGTGAGCGAGACCCTTTGGCAGCCGAATTTCATCATGATTTCCCCGGTTGGCGTCGCGGAAGCAGAACGTACGACTTTGGCGCAGGCGGCTGAGCAGCTTGAATGAACTTGTTGTAACTCTCAGCGATAAAAAACGTCGATAGCCCTTCGGAGCCGATCTCGATGTCCTGTGCCAAGGCCTGTCGAAGGGCCAGAGGAGCACAGTAACCATTTGAAGCGGCTTCCAATTCCTGCAGATATGCACCTTGATAACTTTGCAACAGATTACTGTACGCGCGCTCAATCCAGGCAGGCTCGATGGAGGGACGATTAAACCCGCACGGCAGCAGTGAGAGCCGGTGCTTTCCTGAATCGAGCCGGCCGATCCAAAGATGGATCGCGTTGGGAACCAGCGTCCACTGGCGCGTGTCGGCCTCCTCCTGATTCGCCGCTCGAACAATCATGCCGATGATCTTGACGTAATTGTTGCCGCTATTCTCCAGGGCCCGTCCGAAGTCCTCGACTTTTCCCTTTCGTTCCTGAGATAAATCTTTGGCAGAGGGTCCGCGACCGGCGGATTGCCCGTAGAGATTGAGGCACTGTGTCATTCGCCCGACGACGTTTCCGTCGATCATCATGTCGAGGGCCTGAATGGACTCTGCGGGGCGCAGATAATCGTCGTGAATGAAGTTCGCGTCCTGCACGGCCGGCCCGACCTTTACTTTTTTGGGCCGACTTCCGGCAGCGGCGATGATGAGGCAGTTTGCCTGGGCCAGTTCATCGATGCTCTTGGAGAAGAGGATGTCCGAATCACTGGCCGACGATCCGTCCGTCGCCGAGCCCAGGCGGAACGGAGGGATGAATACATTTGGATACTCGTAGCGACCGCTATTCTGAGTCCAGAAGATCGGGGTCAATATGCTCGAGTTTTCCCGCGCGGTCCCCAATAACTCGCGATACAGATCAGTCGTTTCCTGCCAGCTCAGTCGGGCGCGCTCCATCTTGCGGAGGTGGACATAACAGAGCGTTCGAAGAACGTATGCCGCAAGAAAGTCGCGCTGGAATACGCTGCCGCCCCGCGCGATCACGCCATTACTCAGGGAGAAGCCGGTCAACGTCGTGGACCCCTCCCGCTCGTAAAGGGCCCCCTTGCTGAAGCGATCGCAGACCAGCGCCCGATCAAACGCCACACGGGCATTGTCATAATCTCCGAGGCGCATCAGGCATATTCCGTGGAGGAACTCCGCCATCGCCCGCTCGTAGGCTTCGCCCTGCCAGACCTTGGTCGCTTCGTCCCAGATCAGGCTTGCATCGCCGTCTGACTCACGGAGGGTCAGGTCGTTTGTTATAAGGATTCCCTGGTAGAACGCCTGCTGCGCGTCTTCATAGTTGCCGCTCGCAAGGCATGCGGCCGCATAGTCCAGCACCGTTACACCGGCATCCTTGGCCCGCTGGTCAAGAGGCTTTGCCATTTCCAACTGGGCGGGTGTTCGAAGGGCGTCGGCGGCGACCTCGTACTGCGCAGTTCCCCATGTGTAGCCGTGCGGGGGAGCAGCGCATCCCGCTAACAGGAGAATTGGAATCGCGAATTTCCCGCGGAAGTAAGTGGCCCGAAGCATGTCTCGAAGGGTTCCCATTGGCATGGCTTCCTAGTTCTGAAAGTCCCGCGTTGAATAGGCCGCGGCCGACGAGATGCTGTGCGCCCATGCCAGCTCCGCGGTCTCTGCGTCTATGAGATTGAAGCTCATCTCAAGCACGACAATGCGCCGGTTGTTGATGGCGCCATCTTTTTCCGCCACAGCGACGACTTTGTCGTTGGACATGAAACGCGCCGTCAGAAACAAGTCGACCCCGTGCTTGCCCCTGTGCCCTCGAGCCACGGATGATGTGGCGGCGTCCTCGGGCTGCCAATCGGTCAACTCGATGCGCAATTTTTTTTCCAGATCGGGCTCCACCAGGATGATCCGGTCTTTGAGTGCGCGCTTCAGGTATGTCCGTAGCTTCAGGAGGTATGCTTCCCTGGCATCGCCGAACATGTATTGAGTGGTGTCGTTCTCGACGCGGACAAGGGCGATGCGAGGCGGCGCGTCCGACTGGTAGAAAAGCGGATCGCGAACCAGATCCCGAGCCATCAGGTCTGCCACGCGGGCCACTTCGGCATCACCAAACAGGCTGCCCTTCATCGCCTCGACGCTTCCCATGTCGTCATTGGCTTTGCAGCCGGCACATTGAGCGGCGGCAATAACCAGAAGCGCACAGAGGACCAGTTCGCGATTGTGAGCCGAAGTAACCAACGGGTTAGCCTCCTGTGACCGTTCGCACCGAGCAATCGTGAGTCCAGACAATCTCCTCGGTTTCGGCATCCACCAGTGAGAATGTCATGATCATGTCTACCAGCCGTTTTCCCGCGGTCGCCTTGTCAACGGAGTGATAGGCGCCGGTCAGAATGAAATCGACGCCGTGCTGGTCTTTCAGCCCGGTGTGGCTTCGCTCGCCGTTTCGCTTGTCGCGGCGCTGGATAAAGATCTCCCGGGTAACTTCCTCTCGCATGGAGATGAACTTTGCCGAACCGCCGGCCGTGCGCTGCTCACCGCGGAGGGCGCGAAACAGAATCGTCTGGATGCGCGTGGCGATCATGTCGGCGCTGTCACCGATGAAGGGTTCATTTGTTTGATTTTCTATGCCTGCAATGCCGATCCTCGCCGGCGGGTCATTGCGATTCAGCAGGGGCTCGGTGATGAGATCGCGCGCCATGGATTGGGCGCATTTCTCGATATCGCCGGGTCGCAGTCCCCACACATCCTGATTGCGAGATTGAATGTCCACCTCCGGGGGTGGAGGACCGACGCAATTGGTAGACATGGCAAATGTAGCGAAGAGAAGCAGGAGAAACCGCCGACGGGACGCGCGCCTCAGACTGGAAGGATGCACACTTTGCCTCCTCATGCCCAAGCCTTGAATAGCAAGCTACCGCCTAAGCCAACGAGATGCCTAACCGATCTTTGGTAGCCCGCTTTGATAGAATCAAGGCCCGTTTTGAATAGGAAAATTGGAACCCTCGATCTTCCTAGTTCGCTTCAGAGTAGTTAATTATCGCCGCGATGTCAAGCCTGTGCCCAACGATCCGCTGATCGATTTCCAGAATTGTTGGCGATAGGATGGGTCCGATGGCGGCTGCCAAGACGCACGTGGTTTTCACGTTGCCGTGTCGTCATGTCGCCGCGGGCCGTGTACAGGCCGTCGTAGATATCGTTCGGCGTGCGGTCGGTCAGGTTGGTCACCACGAATCGAACGTTGGGCCCCTGAACCAGCCGCTCGACTTCCCGAAGCAACAGACCCCCGGCGTCTGAGGTGAGCGTTCCGCCTGTGAAATCGGCCACGATTTTCTTGCGGCCGAGACTGGAAAAGAACATCGGTTTGCTGTTACAGTCTGTCACCAAAAAAGCCTCCCTGCCTATGGACCGGAATGTTCTTACGAAACCCCAGTCTACAAGGCTTCGAGGCTTTTTCTTTTCCTATTCAACGCCGACCTGATGAAATATCCGGGCTAGATTGGCGCGGCAAGTTCCTCCAAGGCCGCCGCGCTGCATCGGGTGACCGTGTCCACGAGATGAGAGTAATCGCAGGGCAGCGAGATGGTCTCGGTGGGGCGATTGCTCGAGATTTCCGGGGGAATCTCCAGGTCCTGTCCAAACGTCGCAACGACCAGCGGAATAACTCCGCGGTCAGTTGAGTCCAGCTTTTTCAGCGCCGTGACATAACGTTTCAGATCGAGCTGGGTTCGAGCCAGGACGATGGCCACGGTGGGTTGTTCAGGCTTGAGCCAACCGAGCTGATTGAAGAACAGTGAGTACGGGTCGCCCGGGGCGTCTGATCCCAGGACGACGACGCGAGGCGCGGTCTTGGCGCAGCTTGCCAACTCGCTGCCCAGCGAGTCGCCGAAGTTCTCGCTGGACTGCGCGGCGTAAAAGAGCTGGATGTCCGTCAACTTCGAAAGGGCGGCGGCTGCGAGTCTTTCGATGGCGACATGGTCGAGGCCCAACTCCGACGCGAATTCATGGTAGGGAAGCAGTTGCGTATTGCCGCTGCCGCCCGCGATGAGGGCATGGGCCATCCGGTTAGCCAGCGCCACGGCCATGAGGCCTTTGGCGTCATCCTTCGAATTGCGATGCTGCTCAATCGGCGCTCCGTGAAGGGATGCGGCTTCGATGATCGACGGCGAAATACTCCAGTGCTTCAGCAGGGCGCGGGTGGCATCGGCGTGGCTGACCTCGAAGGTCTCCATCTCCACGGCTTCCAGGTCCATTCCCGTGTCCCGGGATTTTGCGATCACCGCGGAATACTCATTTTGAAAAATGGTGCCCAGCACCATTCGGCCCACATCATGAAGCAGACCGGCCAGGAACAATTGATCGGCGTTGGCCTGGCTGGTCTCTTCGCCGATCATCTCGGCCAGCATTCCGGTCGCGAGTGAATGCTCCCAAAACCGCTGCGGGATGAGGCCGGCCCCGGTCGCCTGATCAAAGTGCTCGATTGAAAGAATGGCAATGACCGCGTTTCGAACGGCCGTCAAGCCGATTCGCTGGGTTGCTTCCACCAGGTTCTTGGCGACTTTGCCCCGTTGATAGAAGCTCGAGTTGGCCACGCGAAGGACTTTCAGGGACAGGGCCTGATCCTGCCTGATGGCTGCCGCAATATCGTCAAGCGTGCTGGTACCGCTTCGGGTGAGCGCGATGACGTATTCGAGAATGGGTTTGATGGAGCGCAGGTCGATCTCCTGATTGAGTCGGGCAAGGACCTGAGCTTTCGTCAGGCCGCGGGTCGTGGCCGCGGCCGGGGCGCTGGTCGCGTCCGCGCGAGGCTGGGCAGTCTTTGTGGCAGAGGCAGCTTTCGACTTGGAGGGTACCTGCGACGCCGATGCCTGCTCGATGGCATCCGGCTCAGTCGCGCCCAGGATCGAATGTACCCGGGCGATCAGCTCCGCGTTTGAGAAATTGGACTTGAGCAGAAAGCTGGAAACTCCCATCTGGGCTGCCTGCAAGACGGCATCCCGATCGGTCGTTGCGGTCAATACGATCACGGGGGTCTTTGGAGTCACGTCGGCTTCGCGCAGTTTTCCGAGGAATGTGAGGCCATCCATGACCGGCATCGACAGATCGAGCAGTATCAAGTCCGGCTGATTTTCCAGGACGAGTCGAAGCGCTTCGGCGCCATTCGAGGCCTCCAGAGTCTGGTAGTGGTTCAGGCGCAATGTGGCGGCGATCGGCTCCCGACATATCGCATTGTCTTCTGCAACCAGAATCGTCTTCATTGACGGTCTCCTTCCGGCCCAAGCCGGGGCGAGCGCCGACCCCGAAAGACGCTTGCTGATTGATTTGATCTTGTCGATGCACGGCGCAGGTGCATTTCGCGTCGTGAACATCGAAGCCGGGTCGTCGTGATTGCAGGCGGCCCAAGTTCGTGAGGGGGGCCCGGCTCCGGCCCCTGGATTGGTATCGGACATGGAGGCGGAAAAATCCAGCTATCCCGCATATTTCATCAGTGATCTTCGAATGGTGATGGACGGAGTTTTTCGGCTTTGTGCGTGAGCGGAGGGATGAAGGTGGAGGTTGGAGCGCGCAGGGCCCCCTTACCCCCAAGCGGTGATCAGGTTGTTTTTCGGGTCATGATGGGGCGGGCGGGATCAGGCGGAGTCGTGGAACCAGGGATCGCCACAGGTCCTGCAGGGGGCAGCTGCTCGACAGTCGCAGTACGACGCGGCGCACGGAGACGACCACCCGCGCGGCGACCTTGAGGAGTTTCAGGCGAATGGTGTTCACCTGGGCCTCGGCCAGTTCGGTGCCGGCCAGGGCCGTGCGGCGCAGCGTTTCCACCAGGACGTAGGCCGCCGAGGACAACAGCAGCCGGAACTGATTGGCCAGGAAGGCGTGGCAACTGGTGCGATCGGCGAAGAGCCCGAGCTGCTGCTCCTTGATGCGGTTCTCCATGTCGCCGCGGGCCGTGTACAGACCGTCGTAGATATCGTTCGGCGTGCGGTCGGTCAGGTTGGTCACCACGAATCGAACGTTGGGCCCCTGAACCAGCCGCTCGGCCTTGACGATCACGCGGCGCGGGCGATCCCAGGTCTGCGCCGCGTACTCGATCTCGTGGAAGTTCCGCACCTTCTGCTGCGTGGTGGCGAACTGGGCCTCGGCCGCCTGCATGAAGGACTCGGCCGCTTTCTCCAGGACGGTGTTGCGGGCCAGGCCCAGCACGTACTTGACGCCGTGCCGGTCGCACCATTTCATCATTCGCCGGCGGCAGAAGCCGGAATCCCCGCGGACGATGATCCGCACCCCGGGCCACGCCTGTCGCAAGCGCTGCACCAGCAGCTTCAGGATGGGCCAGGCGTGATGGGCCCCGTCGATGTTGCTGGGCCGCAGGTAGGAGACCAGCAGCCGCGAGCCGCAGAACACATACAGCGGTAGGAAGCAGTGGTGGTCGTAATAGCCGTGGAAGAAGCGGCCTTCCTGGTTGCCGTGGATCGGATCGTCGGTCGCGTCGAAGTCGAGGATCAATTCCTCCGGCGGCGATTCATAGGACGCGATGAACTGCTCCACCAGCACACGCGACATTCGTGCCAGGTCGCCGCGCGTGACGCGGTTCTCCAGCCGGCACAAGGTCGGACTGCTGGCCAGCGGCTCATCCGCGCTCGGCGGCCGCCCGGTCAGGACCGCCAGCACGGGATCGCTCCGCAGGGCTTGATGGTCGTTGAGATCTTCGTAGCCCATCGCAATGGCAAAGATGCGCTGGGCCAGCATGACCCGCTGGTCATGTTGAATTCGGGCCGGATCACGCGGGTCGTTGATGACCCCGGCCAGTTGATCGACCAGGCCCAGACGCCGCTCGACCTCCCGAAGCAGCAGACCCCCGGCGTCTGAGGTGAGCGTTCCGCCTGTGAAATCGGCCACGATTTTCTTGCGGCCGAGACTGGAAAAGAACATCGGTTTGCTGTTACAGTCTGTCACGAAAAAGCCTCCCTGCCTATGGACCGGAATGTTCTTACGAAACCCCAGTCTACAGGGCTTCGAGGCTTTTTCTATTCCTATTCAACGCCGACCTGATGAAATATTCGGGCTATGAGGAGCCGGCCTTTTGTCGGCGACACCGGCCGGGCAATTATCGGGAGGCCGGGATATGAGTGATTCTGCACCAGCGCGGGCACTGATCGTGTTCGAAGGTCGCGCAAAGCCGAAGGTGACATAAAGTGCGAGATGGGGCCGAGGGACCGAGGGGCCGAGGTGTTGAGGGTGGAGGCAGTGGCGCTGCCTGCGCGTAAGTCGAGCAAAATCGTAGGTGACATATGGTGACACACGCGAATTTTTTCGTTTGCAAGTCCTGCGGCGGGCATGTGTTGGGGTGATGCGCGATTTGGGTGGTTTTCTCGGTGGAAACGTCCAAAAATCGAAACGTCGAAATTTGGGGGACCTGCGGCCTGCGGCCTGGGGTGATGAGGGGCTGAGAGATTGCTGCAAGAGTGGTAACACAGGGCGATGCAGGGGCCGCTCGTGGGCCGTCGCCAAACGGCAAGCCGCTTCGTTGATCGCGCGTAAGTGCTGCAAGTTCGAAAGTGACAATAGGCGAAAAAAGTTTTGGGGGATGGTGGCAAGTGCTGTGGCGGGCTTGGGTTGGGGCGGCTCGCGATTTGGGTGGTTTTTGGGCAGAAACGTCGAAAAGTCGAAACGTCGAAATTGGGGAGGCTGTAGGCGCGTACGGGACAGGGAGAATGCAACTGCGGCGCGGGGCGCGAGGTGCTGGGTGGGTTCAGCGATGAGATTGAACCTGCGCGGTGCATGAGGGGGTGGTCTCCTCGCTAACTACACTTGCTCATCGTGCGCGCGGATTTCTTCGTGGGCGCGACCGGGCGCAGGCGCAGGCGGCCGGCATGAGGGGCATCATGGCTGCGAGGCCGTTGACGGGGAGGGCGAAGACGAGGAACTCGACGAGGTTAACGAGGTCGATAACGGGGTCGCAGAATTGGAGGAATGCCACAGTGATTCTGGAAGTCTTCTTTGCTGGACGAGTTGGTCGTCCGCAACAAAGAAGCGAAAGGGAGGGGCGAGCGACGCCAGGGAATACTGATTATTTTTTAGGCGGTTCTTGGTGGGGCCGGGCAGATGGGTGGGGCGCCCGTGGGAGCGGCCTGGGGCGTTACTTTGGCACTTCGGAGCAGTCGATTGTCTCTCCGTTGAGGTAGCAGGTTTTTTGAACGCTGGCTTCGATGGGGGCGTTGTCGGCGATGAGGAAGCCGATCAGCGAACCGACGCCGAGCGAGACACCGACGATGGGGGGCGGCGAGATGGAACTCAGGATCGAGGTGATTGATTCACATCCGGCGGTGGGCGAGAGGAGCGCAACGACGCAGACGACTTGGATCCATTTATTGGAAGGCTTACGCATGGTGTCACTCCGTGATCGATTCGCCACCGTTGAAGAGTGCGGACATCACTGCGCCGCACTGGGCGACGGTCAGGCGCCGACTTGATGATTCGCGACCGGCGCGCGTCTTCGACGTCGAGCGGAAGCGGATCGCAGGAAGCAGAGCGACATGAAACCGAAGAGGGTCGGCGCTGTACTCAGGACTCCGCATGGGGTCATGCGCCGGAGGGTGACCGTCGTGATTTCCGTGTAAACATCGTCCTCGCCGTCGCCGCCGCCACCTGCTTTCTCATCATGTATATCGTCATCGACGATGTGCACGAGGAGATATTGGACCTGCAGGGAGTTGTAAGCTGAATCCAGGCTGGCGATGGCATGACCGATAATTGAGACGTGTGGCCCTTCTGCGACGGTGTCGTTGATTGCGGTGACAGTCACTTCCTGGGGGACATTCCAGTTGGCGGCATTAAAGGTGATTCCCCGCGCAACTCCTGCGCCCGAGCCGATGCTGGTTTGCAGGTCCGGGGTGATTGTCACCGTTACATCGGCCGTGGGCTGAGAGGTGAGCGCGATGGTGTATGAGTCCGACGTCGCCCCTTCTTCATGGACATCGGTTGAGCCACCGGTTTGTGTGATGGAGAGTCCGACGGTGTCGTTATCCGTGACGATGGCGACGAGGCTCGAGACGGTCATGCCGTTGTAGTCGGCGTCCGCGCTGGCGACGGAGTGGGCGATGGTCGTCGAGTGCAGGCCTTCGGCGACGGCATCGTCGACGGCCGTGACGGTAACGGTTTGCGGCGTACTCCAGTTTGCGGTTGAGAACACGAGCATGATCGCCGTGCCGGGCCCCGCGCCCACGGTGCTCTGGTTGTCGGGCGTGACGGTGACGTTGACGGTGGCCGTCGGTTGGGAGTCGAGGACGAGAGTATATGTATCGGAACTTGGGCCTGCTTCGCTGACGGCCGTGCCGCCGCCGGTCTGGACGATCGTTACGCCGGAAATGTCATTGTCCGTGATGCTGACGACGATGTCGGGGATGGAGGATCCGTTGTAGTCGGGATCGCCGCTGGCGGCGGTATGGGTGATGTTGGAGGTGTGAGGTCCTTCCGGCAGCGCATCATCGACGGCGGTCACGACGACCGTGCGCGGGGCGCTCCAGTTCATCGTTGTGAACGTGATGTTAATCGGCACGCCTGGTCCGGCGCCGAGGTCCAGTTGAGTGTCTGTATCGATTGTGATGGTGACGTCGGCGGTGGGGCCGGAGTCGAGGACGATCGTGTAGGAGTCTGAGGTCGGCCCGGTTTCGCTGACGGCGGTCGAGCCGGCTGTCTGGTCGATCGTTGTGCCGTCGAGATCGTTGTCCTGCACATCGGCGGTGACATTTAAAATGGCAATTCCGTTGTAGTTGCCGTCGGCGCTGGCCGCCGAGTGGGTGATCACGGACGTGTGGGGGCCTTCGGGCGCGGCGTCGTCGATCGCGGTGATGACCACGGTCTGAGCCACGTTCCAGTTGCCGGCATTGAAGACTCGATTGACTGCGACACCGGCGCCAGCGCCGACGCTGGACTGACTGTCGGGCGTCACGGTGATGGTCACATCGGCGGTGGGTTGCGAGTTGAGGACGAGGGTGTAGGTGTCGGAGGTCGGGCCGGTTTCGCTGATGACGGTGGTGCCGCCGGAGATTTGGACATTCACGCCCGCCGTATCGTTGTCGGTGATCGAGGCAATGACATTTGCGCCGGTCAGGCCGTTGTAGCCGCTGTCGGCGCTGGCGGCGATGTGGGTGATGGTCGAGTTGTGGGTTCCCTCGGCCACGGCATCATCGACGGCCGTGACGATCACGGTCTGGGGCGTGCTCCAGTTTGCAGTTGTGAACGAAAGGGCAATCGGTGCACCCGAACCGGCGCCGACGTTGGTTTGTGCATCGGGATCGACCGTCACCGTTACGTTTGCGGTCGGTTGCGAGTTGAGGACGACGGTGTAGGAGTCCGAGGTGGGGCCGGTTTCGCTGACGGCCGTTGAGCCGCCGCTCTGGGTGATGACGATGCCGACAGTGTCGTTGTCGGTGACGTTGGCGACGACATTGGCGATGCTGAGGCCGTTGTAGCCTGTGTCGCTGCTGGCGAAGGTGTGCGAGATGGTCGACGTGTGCGGCCCTTCGGCGACGAAGTCGTCCACGGCCGTGACGGTGACCGTCTGGGGCGTGCTCCAGTCGGAGGTGTCAAACATGAGGACGACGGCGGTCGCAGCGCCGGCGCCGAGATCCGATTGACTATCAGGCGTGACCGTGACGTTGACGACGGCGGTCGGTCGGGAGTTCAGGACAATCGTGTAGGTGTCCGAGGTCGGCCCTGTCTCGCTGATTGCGGTGGAGCCGCCGCTTTGGACGACGGTCGCGCCGACAGTGTCGTTGTCGGTGATGTTGGCCACCACGTTTGAGATACTGATTCCGTCGTAGCTTCCGTCGGCGCTGGCCGCAGTATGGGTGATCGTTGAGGTGTGGGCGCCCTCGGCGACTGCGTCTTCGACCGCCGTGACCGTGACTGTCTGCGGCATGTTCCAGTTTGCCGCGGTAAACGTCAGCATGATGGCGACGCCCGCGCCGCTGCCCAGGTCGCTTTGTGCATCGGGCTGGACCGTGATGACCACATCGGCGGAGGGCTGGGAATCGAGTGTCAGTGTGTAGGTGTCCGATGTCGGGCCGGTTTCGGCGATGTTGGTCGTGCCGCCGCTTTGACTGACGGTGACTCCGGGGAGGTCGTCATCCGTCACGTTGACGACCACATTGGAAATGACGAAACCGTTGTAGTTGGTGTCCGAGCTTGCGGCCGTGTGGGTGATTGTGGAAGTATGAGGCCCTTCCTGGACGCCGTCATCGACGGCGGTCACCGTGACGGTTCTGGCAGAGTTCCAATTCGCCGACGTAAAGACGAGATCGATGGATGTGCCGGCGCCTGCACCGATGTCGGTCTGAGTGTCGGGGTCCACAGTGATGGTGACATCGGCGGTGGGTTGAGACTGGAGGACGATGGTGTAGGTGTCCGACGTGGGGCCGAATTCGTTGACGCTGGTGCTGCCCCCGCTTTGCGTAACGATGACATTGGCGGTGTCGTTGTCGGTGATGTTGGCGACGACATTCGCAATCGCGAAACCGTTGTAGTCGGTGTCGCTGCTGGATGCGGTGTGAGTGATTGTGCCGGTGTGGGCGCCCTCTGCGACGGCGTCGTCGATCGCGGTTGCGGTTACGGTCTGGGGCGTCGCCCAGTTGCCCGTGGTGAAAACGAGGTTGATCGCCACGCCGGCGCCGGCTCCGACACTTAGTTGCGCGTTGGGCGTGACGGTGATGGTGACATTGGCCGTCGGCAGAGATTCGAGGTTGATGGTGTAGGTGTCCGAGGTCGGGCCGGTCTCACTAACCGCGGTGGAGCCGCCTGACTGAGTAATGGTGACGCCGGGTATGTCATTGTCGGTGACGTTGGCGGTGACGCTTGCGATGGCGATTGCGTTGTAGAAGGCGTCTGCGCTGGCGGCGGTATGGGTGATGGTGGAGGTGTGAGGTCCTTCCTGTGCGAGGTCGTCGACGGCGGTGACGGTGACGGTTTGCGCCGTGTTCCAGTTGCCGGTGGTGAACGTGAGGTCGACGGGGACGCCTGCGCCTGCGCCGACATCCGTTTGAATGTCAGGATCAACGGTGATGGTGACGGTCGCGGTGGGCTGCGAGGTCAGGACGATGGTGTAGGTGTCCGAGGTCGGCCCCATTTCGTTGACGTTGGTTGAGCCGCCGGACTGGGTGACTGTGACGCCTGCGGTGTCATTGTCGGTGACGTTGGCCACGACATTGGTGATGGCGATGCCGTTGTACATGGTGTCGCTGCTTGCCGCGGTATGCACGATGGTCGATGTGTGCGCGCCCTCGGCCACCAGGTCGTTGACGGCGGTCACGGTGATGGTCTGCGTCGTGGCCCAGTTCACGGTCGTAAACGTACGAGTGATGGCAACGCCGGCGCCGGCGCCCACGGTCGTCTGAGGGTCGGGATCGATGGTGATCGTGACGCTCGCGGTGGGCTGTGAAGTCAGCACGATGGTATAGGTGTCCGAGGTCGGCCCGGTCTCGTTCACATTGGTTGATCCGCCGCTCTGCACGATCGTGACGCTTGCAGTGTCGTTGTCCGTCACGCTGGCGACGAGGTTGCCGATGGCGATGCCGTTGTATTTCGCGTCGCTGCTGGCGGCGGCGTGGGTGATGGTGGATGTATGAGGTCCTTCGGCGATCGTATCGTTAACGGCCGTGACCGTAACCGTCTGCGCTGTATTCCAGTTGGCTGTCGTAAATGTTAGATTGATTGCGACGCCCGTTCCGGAGCCGAGGTTGGTCTGATTATCCGGATCGACCGTGATCGTAACGCTCGCTGTCGGCTGGGAATTGAGCGCGATGGTATAAGTGTCGGAGGTGGGCCCGGTCTCGCTGACATCGGTTGTGCCGCCGCTTTGGACGATGTTGACCGCGGCAGTGTCATTGTCGGTGACATTGGCAACGACGTTGGAGATGGTGATACCGTTATAGACTGAATCACTGCTCGCGGCGGAGTGAGTGATGGTTGACGTATGCGCATCTTCGGCGACGGCGTCGTCGACAGCCGTCACGGTGATGGTCTGGGGCGTGCTCCAGTTCATGTTCGTAAACGTTCGGTTGACGGCGGTGCCGGCGCCGCTTCCCAGGTCGGTCTGCGTGTCGGGGTCGATGGTGATGGTGACGTTCGCGGTCGGCTCAGAATTGAGCACGATGGTGTAGGTGTCCGACGTGGGCCCGGTCTCGTTGATGTCGGTCGAGCCGCCGGATTCGGTGATGATGACGCCTGCCGTGTCGTTGTCGGTGACGTTGGCGACGACGTTGACGATGGCGATGCCGTTGTAGCTCGAGTCGGCGCTTGCCGCGGCGTGGGTGATCGTCGAGGTGTGGGCCCCCTCGGCGATGGCGTCGTCGACGGCGGTCACGGTGATGGTCTGGGGTGTGTTCCAGGTCATGTTGGTAAACGTCAACATGACGGCCACGCCGGGGCCCGATCCGAGATCGGTCTGGGCGTCGGGATCGACGGTGACGGTCACATTGGCGACCGGCATGGAGTCGAGTTCGACGTTGTAGGAGTCGGACGTCGGACCTGTTTCATTTACGTTTGTGGCACCGCCGCTTTGGGTGATGCTTACGCCCGCTGTGTCGTTGTCGGTGACACTGGCGACGACATTGGAGATGGCAATGCCGTTGTAGTTGCTGTCGGCGCTGGACGCCGCGTGCGTAATCGTCGATGCGTGCGGTCCTTCCGCGATGGCGTCGTCGACGGCGGTGACGGTGACGGTCTGCGGGGTACTCCAATTAGCGCTGGTGAAGGTGAGGACGATTGCCGTCCCTGCGCCGGCGCCCAAGTCGGTTTGTAGGTCGGGGTCCACCGTGATGACGACGTCGGCGGAGGGTTGTGCGGCCAGGACGATGGTATAGGTGTCGGAGGTTGCGCCGAGTTCGCTGACGGCCGTTGTTCCGCCGCTTTGCGTGATGGTCACACCGACGGCATCGTTGTCGGTCACGTTGACCAGGACGCTGGCGATGGCGATGCCGTTGTAGGTGGCGTCGGCACTGACCGCCGTGTGGGTGATGGTGGAGATGTGCGGACCTTCTGAGGCCATGTCGTCCACGGCGGTGACGGTGACCTGCCGGGAGACGTTCCAGTTGAGCGTCGTAAAGACCAGGTCCACTGGCGTTCCCGTTCCGGCGCCAACGTCTGTGTTATTATCAGGGTCCACGGTGATCGTGACCGAGGCCGTAGGCTGCTTGTCGAGGACGATCGTATAGGTGTCGGACGTGGCGCCCTGCTCGCTGACGTCCGTGGACCCGCCGGATTGGGTAATACTGACGCCTGCGGCATCGTTGTCGGTGATGTTGACGGTGACGTTTGCGATTGCGATGCCGTTGTAGTTTGTGTCGGAGCTGGACGCAGTATGCGTGAGAATGGAAGTGTGCGGTCCTTCCGGGTCGGCGTCGTCTACGGCGGTCACGATCACCTGGCGGGCGAAACTCCAGGTGCCGGGACTGATGACAATGACCTGATTGACGCCGGGCCCGAATCCCAGATCGACCTGGCTGTCCGCAGTGACGGTAATGGTGACGCTGGACGACGGGCGTGATGACAGGGTGATGTCATAGCTGTCCGAGGTGGGGCCGTTTTCGTTGACGTCGGTCGTCATGCCGGTCTGGGTGATAACCACGCCGGCGGTGTCGTTGTCGGTCACATTGGCCACGACGTTGGGGATGGCGATTCCGTTGTAGTTGCCGTCGGCGCTGGACGCGGTATGCACGATCGTGGACGTGTGCGGTCCTTCAACGACGGCGTCATCGACCGCCGTGACTGTCACGGTCTGCTCGACGTTCCAATTGCCGGTTGTGAAGGTCAGCAAAATCGGCGATCCGGCGCTGGCGCCGACGCTTGTTTGAGCATCAGGGTCTACCACGATTTCCACATCGGCCGTCGGGAGTTCATCGAGGACGATCGTGTAGGAGTCGGATATCGGTCCGGTTTCGTTGACCGACGTGGTGCCGCCGGACTGGGTGATGCTGACGCCCGGCGCGGCTTGGGCGACGGAGGTGATGAGTGCCATGACGAGGAGGGAGCTGCCCCAATGGATACGAATGGGCGCCGGCGCCCGAGCACTTCGTTCCACATTTTTTGCGCCAAGTATTTTGCTTGACGAATGGTGCGTGATGCTGAGTCCTAACTGCTTCTCACTCCGCCATGGGCGCGGGCCTTTCGCAAGAGAAACAAAATGAGAAAGCCCCGTCTTCACCGTTGTGACCCCGCCTATCGTGGGCATTTACCCTAACGATACAGTTTCGATATCGGCCCTAGGATGTCGTGAGTTAAGACTCGAGAAGTCGTGTATCAAGCTTTTACCGCCCGCAGATAAGGCCTGGTTGTTGCCCGCGCGAGGATTGCCGGAGGCCGCATTTTCGCCGGAAGTACCAGGGTCGATTTCAGGGTTGAGGATGACGATTCGGCATGTGTTGCGCGAGGTCGTGGAGCGGTGGACGTCCGTGTAGCACAAGGTAGTCTTCGCCGGGCAGAGATTTTTTTGAGTGCGGCCAAGCCGCGATGTGGCGGAGCGCGTCTGGTCCGCGATCGGCCGAGTCCGGCGTAGCGGCGTCGCTCGAAGCCGGGCCGGCGTCGGCATACAACTGCCGACCGGGATTCCGAGTACAATCCCGCGGGTGACGACTGATATGGACATCAATCGCACATTTCTCGCCAACATGGCGGCGCTGTGGCGGCACGATCCGCGACTGGCGCAGCAAATCGACGACATCGATCCCGACGCAAGACTTGCGGTTACGGCGTCCCGATCCGGCGCACTGACGGCCAGCGTGACGACGCAGGACGGCCGGACGATTTTCCTTCACAGCCGTTATGACCCGGTGAAGGAGGCCGCCGATTTCTGCGGCAATCTGGAGAAAACGGAGGCCGCGTGTCTGTTGCTTTGCGGGCTGGGGCTGGGGTATCACGTGCTCGCGCTGCGGGCGACGTTCGGCGATGAGGCGCTCGTTGTGGTCAGCGAGCCGGACCTCGTCACGCTTAAGACGGCGCTAGAGTTCACCGACCTTTCGTCAGCTATTTCGTCGGGGCGCGTTATCTTTCTGACGACTCTGGCCAAGTCAACGCTTCACGATCGGCTGACGCAATACTCCGTGCTGCTCATGCTCGGTACGCTCTTCGCGGTTCCGCCGGCCTCGCGCGATCACCATTCCGATTTTCACACGGCTGCCCGACAGGCGATTCTCGACTTTGCGGCATTCGCCAAGATGTCGCTCGTGACGCTTGTGCGCAACGCTGAGATTACGTGTCGAAACATCGCCAACAACCTGCCGACCTATGTTTCCACGCCGCCGCCGGACTTGCTGCGCAACCGATTCGCGGGATGTCCGGCGATTTTGGTCGCGGCGGGTCCCTCGCTGGCGCGCAACATCGATCAACTCGCCGATTTGCGCGACAAGGCGGTCATCATCGCGGCGCAGACGACGCTTCGGCCGCTGCTCGAGCGGGGCATCAGGCCGCACTTCGTGACCTCGCTGGACTTCAACGAGATGTCCAAGCAGTTTTTTCAGAATCTTGAAATTTCCGAGGACGTCGTATTGGTGGCCGAGCCAAAGGCGGCGTGGCAGGCGATTGACGCATTTGCGAGCCAGGGCGAGGGCCGGGCGCAGGGGAAAGTCATTCTGCTGCAAAACCACTTTGCCCATCGATGCATCGGCACGGATATCGCGCGGCGAACGCCGATGGAGCCGGGCTCCACGGTCATGCACCTGGCGTATTACCTCGCGCAGTGGCTGGGCTGCGATCCGATCATCTTCATCGGACAGGACCTCGGTTTCACCGGGCACGTCTATTACGCGCCGGGCGTCACGATGCACCGGTCGTGGACGCCGGAGCTGGGTCGCTTCGGCACGCTGGAGATGAAGGAGTGGGAGCGGATCGCGCGGCAACGGTCCATCCTGAGGCGGGTGAAGGACATCGAGGGGCGCGAGATCTACACCGACGAGCAGATGTTTACGTATCTGGAGCAGTTCGAGCGCGACTTCGCGAAATCGAGTGCCAGGATTATCGACGCCACGGAGGGCGGAGCGCAGAAGCGCGGCGCGGCGGTCATGGCGCTTCGGGAGGCCGCCGAGCAGTTCTGCCGCGAGGCGATCGACCCGGGTCGATTTGCCGTGGCGGCGAGCCGCTGGCGCGACGCGGGTCAGTCAGGGCCGGCGCGGGAGGCGCTGCGGAAACGTCTGGATGAGTTGGCGAGGTTTAAGGAGCTTTGCGAAGAGACGCGCGGGTTGCTGCTGGAGATGAAGGGACTGCTGGGCGATCCGGCGGCCTTTAATGCGCGGCTGGTGCGCGTGGACGAGCTGCGGACGCTGGTTCAGCGGCACGAGCTGATCTTTCAGATGGTTCGGGAGGTTTCTCAGCTCGGCGAGTTGCAGAAGATCGCCGCGGATCACAAGCTGGCGGCGTTGACGCAGGCGATGCGCGATCGGGGCGAGCGGCAGTTGTCGCGCGACATGCAGTTCATGGACAACCTGATATCCGGCTGTGCGCTGCTTGAGCGGATTCTTCGGGAGTCCGTCGTGAGGTTTGACGAGGCGATCGGAGGGGCGACATGAAGTTCATCGCGGCGGTGATCGCTGATCTTCGTCAGTCGCCATTGGGCACGCGAAGCCGACTCGCCGAGCCGATCGCGGGCGTGCCGGTGCTTCGGCGATGTTTGTCGCGGGTGAAGGCAGCGCGCCGAATTGATGAGGTGTTCGTCGTGGCATCGCCGGAGGACGCGCGGGGCGTTCAGGCGCTTGTTGAAGGATTAGGTGTTCAGCTTGAGACGGCTCAGTTGCAGGCGGGCCCTTTTCAGGAATTGGTGCGTGCGGGGCGATGGTGGGGCGTCGATGGGTGGCGAGGCGGGGTCGGCTCACTCTCGGTTTTTGATGAGGACATAAACCTGCCCGTGCTGGCGGCGCTGGCCCAGAAACACGAGGCCGATGCGGTGGTTTGCGTTCCCGGTGCGGCGGCGCTGGTGGATGCCCAGTTGATCGACGCGATGATCGAGCACTACGAGAAACTTGGGCACGAGATGAACCTGACTTTTGCGCAAGCGCCGCCGGGCCTCGCACCAATCATCCTCGGACGCAGTCTGATTGCAGAGATTGCGCTGGCGAATGAGCCGGTCGGATTGCTGTTGGCGTACAATCCCGATCGACCGGTTGCCGATTTGACGGGCAAGGACGCGTGCTATCGCGCGCCGGCCGCGGTGATCGAGGCAGGCGGAAGGCTGCTATGCGACACTTCGCGGGGGGTTGAGCGCGTCGGCGCGCTTATCGCCGCCGGCGCGGAAGAGTGGAGCGCCGAGCGGATCGGCCGGTACCTCTGCGAACAGGCGGCTTCCGAGGTTTTGCCATTTCCCGCGGAAATAGAAATCGAGCTGACAACCGATGCGTCGTTACCGGGCGATTCGATCGCGCGCCCGAGCGGCGATGCCGTCGGCCGGCGCGGTCCCATCAAGCTCGACGTCATCCGGGCAATCGTCGATGCAATCGGCGACCGCGATGACGTTCGCGTTGTGTTGGCCGGTTTTGGTGATCCTCTCGTACATCCGAGCTTTTCGGAGGTTTGCCGGATGCTGCGGCCGAGGGCGGCGGCGCTGGCGGTGAGAACCTACGCGCGCGTCGAGAGCGCCGATGCGGAGGATGCGCTGTTCGAGACGCCGGTCGATGTGATTGAGCTGCCGCTCGATGCGACCACGCAGCAAACGTATCAGGTCATGCACGGCGCGGACAAGTTTACTGAGGTTATGGCCCGACTGGAGCGATGGCTGGAGCGGCGCATCCGGGCGAATCGGGCACGGCCGCTGGTGGTGCCGTCGTTTACCAAGTGCATCGAGAACGTGCACGAGATGGAGGAGTTCTTCGACAAGTGGCAGCGGCGACTGGGAATGTCGCTCATCATCGGTCACAGCGACTACGCTGGTCAGCGGACGGCGAGGGCGGTGACGCGGACGACGCCGCCGGCGCGCGGCATCTGCCGGCAGACTTTGAGCCGCATGATGATCCTCGCTGATGGAAGCGTAACGACGTGCGATCAGGATTATCGCGGGTTGCAGACCACGGGGAGGCTGCCGGAAATGAGCCTGTCGGATGCGTGGCATTCGTCAAGACTCGAATGCGTACGGTCGCAGAAGATCGCCGAGATGCCGCTGTGCGGCGGATGCAGCGAGTGGCACCGCCCCTGACGCCGTCCACGATTTCGATGGATGGAATGCTTACTTGCGTCCGGCGAGAATTCCCCAGATGCCGACACCGAGAACGGCGGCGCCGAGCCCACCGAAGACGCTGTAGTGAATGACGTCACTGGCGATCGGATTGAGGAACGACGGCCACACACCCTGAATCTGGCTCGCGGCAGCCAGGCCGATCAGTGACATGCAGATCAGCCCGAGGATCAGGGTGATGTTCATCGGCACGGCGCCGACCATCTCGCCGACGCGGGCCGCGGCTCTGGGTGCTGCGACGGCGACGGCCGATCCCGCCATGGCGGCTCCGGCAAACTCAGGCTCCGCATCATCGACGGCGACAATTCCCTCGCTGTCCTCGACCGTCTCTTCGGCCTCGGCGGAAATGATTTCCGGTTCGCCGTCGATGGCATCTTCCGTTTCAGTATCGGCCGCTTCGGTTGGGCTGATGACGTCGAGGAGCGCGGCGCCCAGGCTGGTGTCGTCGCTTTCCTGAGTGATGTCCAGCAGGCCGCTTCCGCTGCCGACGGTTTCCAGTTCATCGATGCCGCCGGAGATTCGGGTCTCACCCATAGGGTCGGCGTCGATCTGGAGTTCGTCATCATCGAAGACGCTGATTCCGGTCTTGCCGGTTCCGGCAGGGGCGGCGGGCGGCTCTTTCTTGACGGGGGCTGCTTCTTCCTCGGCGGTCGGTTCCAGGCTGATGATGCTCGATCCGGAGAGACCCAGATCGGGCACTTCGATGTCCACCGCCTCTCCTTCCATGGAGGGCGAGAGCTCAATGTCGGGCGAGATGCCGCCGAGCGGCGACATGCCCGCGGAGGAATCTTCACCGGACGGGAAGAGGTCGATTTCGCTGGTGAGTTCGTCTGCCTCCAGGGCCTGCGGCTTCTCCGCGGCGGGAAGATGTTCCGGGAAACTGTCGGCGGTCAATTCGACGACAGGCGAAGCATCCGCCTCGTCGTCCACCAGCCGAAAGTTCGAAGTACCGAGCGAAGAATCGGCCTCGGCCTCTTCGGCCGCGGGTTCGGCGCCGTCCAGCGCCAATTCTTCCGGCGCCGGCTGCGGGGTTTGATCGAGAATGCCCATGCTGGAGGACTCATCCTTCAGGCTAGAGAGCGCGTCGGCAAATGATGCGACGTCTTCGCCGCCGGCGTCCATGGCTTCGGCGGCATCGAGATCGACGATGCTGCTGCCTTCCTTGGCGCCGATCTGATTGACTTCGTCCTGACGGAAGAAGACCTTGCCGCCGTCGCGCAGCTCGTGCAGGCGACCTTCGGCGACGAGGGACCGAACTTCGGCCTCGGTCTTATCCAGATGTTTGCAGGCTTCCTCGAATGTGTAGAATTCGTTGGCCATGATGTTTAATTCCCAGGCTTGGCGCCGGCTTGGATAACCCACCCGTTACAACCCGCCGAATTCGACTTGCCACGCCGTTCGGCGCGATCCAGTCAAATGCCGGACCTCAGTCGTCGGCCGTGTGTGGCCGACAAGCCGAGCCGTTCATTCGGCGGGCGGAATGCTCCGATCCCTATTTCGAGTCCTTCTTACCGCTTGCCGCTCCACCCGACGACGGCATGCCCGGCACGCTGATGCTCAGGGCGTCTTCGGAATCGGCGGTTCCCCCACGTTCATTGCGCTCTGCAATGCGGCGCTCGTCATTGACGAGGCCGATGACTTCCTGGTACGTCGGGACGTCGTTATTGTAGTCCTTCAGGTAGCGGTCATAGTCAAACGACCTTGCCGCGACGAGCTTCATCTTTCGCGTGGCCGGCAGGTACTGGTAGCACCACACTGTTCGGGCATCGACGTCCATCATGAACAGGCCGTAGCTGTTCTTATCCAGTTGACCGGTGAAGGCGAAGATGCCGCGGGCGCCGACCATTGGGGCGTCGCCGAAGGCCGGCTGGGCCGCGAACGGTCCGGGGCTGCGGACGATCAGCGCGGTGGCAATGATCGAAAGCAGGATGGCGATGATCCAAAGCGCTGTCTGTGGCGACTGGCGCGACACCGCAACTGCACTGTCCTCGCGTGGCATGGCCTTCATGGGTCGTACCTTTGTACTTGCCGCCCCCGGATTGCACCCTTCATCAGATTATACAACCAGAACCGGCTCTCTCAAGGCGAAACCGGGCATCGTCCGTGGTGCCGACCGAGTCCGATTCGGCGCGTAGGCATATATCGGATAAGTCGTGGCTGATCCGCCGATAATCCCGCTATACTACTCGGCTTATGCCAAACGGCCGCCGCGACGCCGCCATCCAATCGTTGATCCAGCCCATCCCGCAGCCCGGTAACCTGGCGGCGCTGCGCCGTGTTGTCGGTCGTTTGCCGCATGCGGTGATGCTCGAGTCCGTCGCCCATAGCAAGACCTTCGGCCGGTACTCGATCTACGCATGGTCTCCCGCTCGCGTGATGGTCGGGCAGCCCGGTGGGCAAAGCGACCCATTCGATCAATTGCGGACCGTCTCCGGTCCGTGGGCGAATTTGGAGTCCGGTTCGGAGCTGCCGTTTATCGGTGGGTGGATCGGATACCTCGCATACGAGGCGGGTCGTTATGCCGAGCCGACGGCGGCGCGAGCGAGCGGCGAGACCGGACCGCTGCCGGAATGGAAGTGGTGCCTGTTTGATGCCGCGCTGATTCACGATCGGCTTCGCGATCAGTGGTTTGCGGCGGCGGTCGAGCTTCCGCCGGAGTTGGCCGTTGAGAAGCGCCCGAGCGCGAAAGAGCGCATGGGCGAAGTATTGCGCGTCGTGGTCTCGGCGAACTCCGAGGCTTCGTCCGCTGCGATGCGCGTGCGGTCCGGTGGGACGTGGGCCTATTCGCGGGAGAGCTATCTTGGCAAGGTGCAAAGGGCCCTGGACTACATCCGCGATGGAGATGTCTTTCAGGTCAATCTCGCCCGCATGTTTGAAGCTCAGATTGCCGCTGATCCCATCGACGTTTACCAGAGCCTCTGCGATGTGAATCCGGCGATCTACGCCGCGTATATTCAGGTTCCTGAGACGCCCAACGGCCCGTATCCGTCGGCGGTGATTTCATCTTCGCCGGAGTTGTTTCTCAGTCTGCTCGGCCGGCGTGTCACGACGCGGCCGATCAAGGGGACACGTCCGCGCGGCCGGACGGAGGCCGAAGACGATGCGGCGGCGGCTGAACTGGCCGTGAGCCAGAAGGATCGCGCCGAGCTCAACATGATCATCGATCTGGAGAGGAATGATCTCGGGCGTGTTTGCGACTACGGGAGCGTGCGTGTCCTGGAGGAGGGCTGCATTGAAGTGCACCCCACCGTTCTCCATCGGACGGCGAGCATCACCGGCACGCTCCGCGCCGACATGGACGCGATCGATCTTCTTCGGGCGGCGTTTCCCGGGGGCTCGGTGACCGGCGCGCCGAAGGTCCGGGCGATGCAGATCATCAGCGAGATGGAGCCACATCCTCGCGGGGCCTATTGCGGGGCAATCGGCTACATCGGCCTGGACGGCAATATGCAGCTCAATCTGGCGATTCGCACGATGACGGTCGCCGGCGGGCGCGCCCGATTTCATGTCGGCAGCGGCATCGTTTCCGACTCTGATCCCGAGGACGAGTTTCGCGAGCTGGCCGCGAAGGCCGCCGGGATGCTCAAGGCCCTGGGCGCCGATTCGGAGCCGGCGGTCGATGATGAACCCAGCACCGTCATTCATGTGTAAGGCGACTGCACATTCATCGCAGGGTGGCGAGCCCGCGAGCGTTTTTTGATTTTTGCCTCCTTCTGCTCTTCAATACCGCACGGGAACACAATGCCTGATTTCGTTTTTCTCAATGGCAAAATCGTGCCGGCCTCCGAGGCTCGGGTGTCGGTCTTCGACGCCGGCTTCACCCATGCGGCCGGTCTGTTTGAAACCATGCGCGCCTACGGCGGCAAGGTGATGCGTCTCGACGCTCATCTGCTGCGGCTCATGCACTCCGCGTCCACGCTGGAGATTCAGATGCCCGCGGCGATGGAGGCCGCGGTGCCTTCGGCGACCGACGATCTGCGGCGGGGTATTGCGGATGTCCTGACGGCGAACGAACTCAAGGATGCTCGGCTGAGGCTGGTCATGACGCCGGGCGACATTCCGCGACCGGGGCAGAATCCCGAGCATCGCGCGCCGCCCACCGTGCTGGTGACTGCGTCGCCGGTGCAGTCGTATCCCGAACAGCTCTATGCGCGCGGGATGCGGGTGTGCATCAGCCCCTACAAGCAGAACCGCCACGATCCGCTCGCCGGTCACAAGACGCTGGCCTACCTGCCGCGGCTATTGGCGATGAAGGATGCCGCCGATCGGCAATGCCAGGAAGCGCTGTGGTTCACCACGGAGAACAGGCTGGCCGAGGGGTCGATCTGCAATGTCTTCGTCGTCATGGGCGACAAGGTGTTGACACCGCCGGTCGACACGCCGGTCCTGCCGGGCGTTGTCCGGGCGTCGATCATCGAGGTGTGCCATGCCAATGACATTCAGGTTGAGGAAACTCCAATCGATATCAACATGCTCATGGAGGCCCATGAAGTCTTTCTGACCGGGACGGTGCTGGAAGTCATGCCGGTCACGTCGATTGAGAAGCACATGGTCGGCGACGGCGCGGTGGGGGAGATATCCAAGAGAATCGGCGGCCTGTATCGCGAACTTGTGGCTCGCGAGTGCGCCGTCGCCGACTAGCGGCGCGGCTGACTTCATGACGACCGGTTAGGGGCCGGCACGGCGATTTTCGCCTCTTCGATCCGCTCAATTGACTTTTGGACACGGGGAAGCCGCGTATCGCGGCGGCGCGAATTGACCCGGCGGCTCAAGAGAATGACAGATTTGTAATCATTTGGTTAATTGTTCGCCCGGCCCGCTGTTGTACAATCCGCTCGACGAAAGAACGGCCCAAGCTTGTCATGACAGAAACAGACCCTTCCCCGATTCTTCCTGCTGAAACAACGTCGCCCACCGCGAAAAGACGGAAGCTCTCGCTTTTCATCGGTGTTGCCGCGGTCACCGTGGGCGTGATATTGCTCGTCGTTCTCACACGAAAGAAGATGAGTGACGAGGAGCTTGCGGCAGCGCTCGTGGGTCGCTGGCGGGCGCTGGATGTGAGCAACGCATCGCTCCATCAACGTAAGGAGGGCGTCGCCACGGAAGAAATCGAATTCCGCTCCGACGGGACGCTGGAGTACGACATCACCCTTCCGCCGGGACAGGGAAAGCCGATCCTCGATCCCTACGCATGGGAGATCGTTCGCGGCAAGTTGCAACTTCGTTACACGGGGCCGGGAGCGACCGGTGATATGCTTCCGCGACTGAAGGTGAAGGTAAGCGACGGGCGCCTGAGCGTTCCACGGAGCGGTTATCCATTAAAGGAATTCGAGCGCGTCACATTCTAGGCGCAGGCATGGATTGAACGCCCCGCTTGATTTCGGGCGTTTATTCCGACGGGATCTGTTCGATGTTTTCAGCCGGAGAATGCGAATGATGCCCGCGATAGCGATGGATGCCGCGCAAAGCACGATAAGGAGGGGCGTTGGATTTCCCAATTCGAACCTGTTGGGCAGATACTTTCTGGTGTCCTACGCGGCGGTGTTGATCAATGCCGCGGGGCTCCTGCAATATCTTCAGGGGGGCGGCGGCGCGCTGACCGTCGCGTTCACCGCGGCGGCGTTTCTGACTTACTGTCTGATTTACCTCGCCCCTGTCTTCATTCCGCTGCTGCTTCTCGACTTTTTCATGTCCCGGTTTTCGCTGTCGCGCCGCGTCGGCCCGCGGGCCCGGCGATGGATCATCTGCACGATTGCGATATTCGGGACATCGTTGGTTCAGGTGCTCATCTACACCGATCGCATCATTTTCGACATGTATGGGTTTCATCTGAATGGGTTCGTCTGGAATCTCGTGTTCACGCGCGGCGGGTTGGCCTCGCTGGGCGGAAGCGACTCGACCAACCGAACGATCGCATTGATCATCATTTTTCTTTTCGCCGTTCAGGCGCTGCTCCTGGCAGTCGTGGTCGGCGTGCCTCGAATTCAGTTGTGGCTGGGCCGGCTGGTGACGCGTCGTCGCGTCGTGGTTGCATTCTGTCTTGCCTTCGGCGCCGGCATGTTTGAACGCACGACTTACGGCGTATGCAGCCTGCGCGGCTACCGCCCGGTGCTCGCTTCTTCGGGCATACTTCCGTTCTACATGCCGACCACATTGACCAAGCTGGCTCAATCGCTGGGCTTCGAGGTCGTGAGGCGGTCGGAGTTTGATTTCGACAACAGCTCCTCGCGCGTCTGTTACCCACGACACCCCATCGAGCGCGTGACGCTGCCGCACCCGCCGAACATCGTCTGGCTGGTCGCGGAATCGCTTCGGGCGGACATGCTGGATCCCGAGATCATGCCCGCCACCTGGAAGCTGGCGCAGTCGGCGGTTTCATGCAGTCAGCACTACAGCGGCGGCAACGGCACGCGCATGGGCATGTTCAGCATGTTCTACGGACTCTACGGCAGCTTCTGGTTTCCGATTTTTGACGAGCAGCGCTCGCCGGTGATGATGGATGTCGTCCATGACATGGGCTACCAGATGGACATGTTCACCAGCGCAAGCTTTACCTATCCCGAGTTCGATCGCACAATGTTCGTCAATGTGCCCGCGGACAAGCTTCACGAGGCCGGCACGGCACTGCCCTGGCGGCGCGATATCGAGAACATCGACAGTCTCCTCAAGTTCATTGATCAGCGCGACGTCTCGACGCCCTTCATGACGTTCATGTTCTTCGAGTCTACCCACGCGCCTTATCACTTTCCCAGTACCGCCGTCATTCGCCGGCCATACCTGGAAGACCTCAACTACGCCACGATGGACCTGCACAAGGACATTACGCCGATCAAAAACCGCTACATCAATGCCTGCAACCATGTCGATTCGCAGATTGCCCGGGTGTTGGATTACCTCAAAGAGCACGACCTCATGGACTCGACCATCGTCATGGTCACCGGTGATCATGGTGAGGAATTCATGGAGAACGGCCGCTGGGGACACAACTGGGGATTCACCGACGGCCAGACGCGGCCGCCGATGGTTCTGTCGATTCCCGGTCAGGGGCATCGAGAGATTACGCGTCTGACCAGTCATCTCGATATTCCGGCAACGATGCTGCCGCTGTTGGGCGTGAAAAATCCTCCGGCGGACTATTCTTTGGGCCACGACATTCTCGGCGACACGGAACGGACGTACACCGTCATTTGCGACTGGCACCACATTGCCCTCATCAACGAGGCTTACAAGATCGTGCTTCCATTCAAGGCCTACGGCTTCGCCGAAGAGACCATCACGACGCGCGATGACAAGCCGCCTCCGGAAATGAAGGGCTTTGAGGACTTCAACAGGACCCACCTGGTTCAGCTCTTGAACGACATGCGCACTTTTAGTCGTTGACGGACCGTGGCGTTTGGGCCGAATTCCGTTAGTCTGTTTGTGCATCCGGCAGAACAAAGTGCCCGGATGCGAAAGAGATGAAGACGCGCAAAAGCACATCAACAAAGCCGGCTCGCGGAGAGCCGACCGTTGCCGGACTCGCGGCGGCGATGGAGACGATCGCCCCGACCTGGGCCGCCGCCGACTGGGACAATGTCGGCCTGCTCGTCGGCAGTCCGAACTGGCCGGCGCGCAAGGTGCTGCTCACGATCGACCTGACGCCGGGCGTGCTCGATGAGGCGATCGCCGGCAGGTTCGACGTCGTTGTTGCGTATCATCCGGTGATTTTTAAGCCGAGCGCGAGGATGCTCCTCGATCGTCGGACGGCTCCCGGCCTTGCCGCTGAAGCGCTGTCTCATCGCATTGCCGTTTATTCACCGCACACGGCGCTGGACTGCGCCCCCGGCGGGACGAATGAGACGCTGGCGTCGCTTTGCCACCTGCGCGATGTGAGGCCCTTTGAGTCGGCGCGATCGCCCTCGCGACAGTTCAAGCTGGTCACGTTTGTTCCCGAGCGACATGTCGACCGCGTTGCCGAGGGACTCTTTGCCGCCGGCGCAGGCGTCATTGGCGATTATCAAAAGTGTAGCTACCGACTCAGCGGTCGCGGTACGTTTTTCGGCACGGAGTCCACGAAGCCGACCGAGGGGAAAAAGGGTCGACTTGAGACCGTCGAGGAAATTCGTCTGGAAGTAGTGCTGCCCGCGGAGAGGCTGTCGCAGGTCGTCGCCGCGCTGCGAGAGGTTCACCCCTACGATGAGCCTGCCTTTGATCTTTATCCGTTGGAGACTCCGCCGAATCCGTGCGTCGGGCAGGGCAGGATCGGGGCCTTTGCGAAGCCTGTGACCCTGCGGTCGCTTGCACGGGTACTCAAGAGGAAGTGCCGCGCCGCTAATGTGGTCGTGATCGGAAGTTCGTCGGAGTCTTTGCGCCATGCTCTCATCTGCGCCGGCTCGGCCGGGTCGTTGCCGTTTGAGATTCCCGGCCGTCCCTGCGGCAAGGGCGACGTGGTCATCACCGGCGAGATTCGTCATCACGATGCACTGGCCTACGCACGAAGCGGCGCGGCGGCTATTGCGCTGGGTCACTGGGCCAGCGAGCGGCCGGTTCTGATGCCTCTTTCGCAGAAGCTTCGGCAGCGAATGCCCGGTGCGGCGATTGTCATCAGTCGAAAGGACAGGGACCCGTTCAACCCGGCATGACGGCGCAAAATGCCGCATCCGTCGGACGTAAGGAACACATGACACCGACTGTTTTGAAATGGATGCTTGCGATCAGCTGCCTTGGACTCGCGCTACCCTTCGGTTGCGAGCGTGGCGGCGATGCCGCGCCGAGCGTGCGCGATCAACTCTCCATGGCGAAGGACCCGCCGACGAAGGCGACCGCCGAGCCGCCGCCGGCCCGAACGGAACCTGCGCCGGCCACCCCCAAGACTGTCAGCAGCCGACCCATTGCATTGGTCAACGGCTCGCCGATTGAGCGGCAGGACCTCGTCAATCTGCTCATCGAAACGCGCGGGCTTTCTCAATTGCAGCAACTGGTCCTCGCGGAGGTGGCCCGGCAGGAGACCAGGCGGCAGGGGCTCGATGTGAGCAATGCCGACATCGAGAATGAATACGAACACACGCTTCAGGCCGATCGCTTCAACGGCAGGGACCCCGACAAGCTCACGCCGGCCCGCCGGGAGCAGCTTATCGACGAGTGGATCACCTCGCGCGGCATCACGCGAAGGGAACTGGAGATCGCCATCGAGCGCCAGGCGCATCTGCGGCGGCTGGCCGAGCGGGAGGTGACCATCACGGAGGAGGCGCTTCGGGAGGAGTTTCGCATCAAGCACGGCGAGCGCGTCGAGGTCCGTCACATTCAGATCGCCGCGCCGCGCATCTGGCCGCGCATCAAGAAGCGGCTCGATGCCGGGGAGGACTTTGAGAAGCTGGTGCGCGACTTCAGCGAGAACGTGATCTCCCGCGAGAAGGGCGGCCTGCTTCCGCCGTTTGCTGTTAAGGACGATCCGACCGTGCCGCCGGAGTTCGCCACGCTGGCGTCGCAGCTTCAGCCGGGCGAGGTGTCGAACCCGGTCGAGGCGGAGGGGCGCTATCACATCCTCCAGCTTGTGCGCCGTATTCCGCCGGATGAACAGTCGTTTGAAGAATTGCGCCCGCTATTGGAGCGACATCTGCACGCGCGACTGGTCGCGCAGAAGATGGAGGCGCTTGGCGAGCGTCTCTTGATGCAGGCCCGGATCGACATTAAGGACGCGACCCTGCGCCGGCAATACGAAGAGCGGCGAACTGCCCGGCAGATCGTCGGGCCCCGGCTGCAATCGGAGTAGATCGCATTTTTTTTGGAAGTCGATTCGACTTCGGGTGAAACGATGACCGACCGCCGCGATGCACCGAATCTGACCATTCGCCCCGCCGACGCAGACGACGTGCCTGTCATTTTGGGGCTGATTCGTGAACTGGCGGATTACGAAAAGATGTCGAACGAGGTCGTCGCCTCGGAGGAGTCACTGAAGGCGTCGCTCTTTGGCGATCGCCGCGTGGCCGAGGTGCTCATCGGAGAACTGGATGGGGCGGCCGTCACCTTCGCCGTCTTCTTCCACAACTTCTCGACGTTTCTCGGCCGCCACGGCCTCTATCTCGAAGACCTCTACGTCAAGCCCGAGCATCGCGGGAAGGGATTCGGCAGGGCCATGCTTAGCCGGCTGGCGCAGATCGCCGTCGAGCGACATTGCGGCCGACTGGAATGGGCGGTGCTGGACTGGAACGAACCAGCCATCGGCTTCTACCGCAAGCTGGGGGCGGTGCCGATGGATGAGTGGACGGTTTTTCGCATCACGGGCCAACCGCTGCGCAAACTTGCGGGGAATTGAGCATTCTTCCACCCCGGCTGGAATGAACTACACGGCCGACGACGAATGACGGCGAACTCGTCTGGATAGCGATACCGCGCCGAGGGCGAGCATCGTAAGCGTCATCGGTTCCGGCACGGGCTGGAGCGTGATGAGAATATTCCCGTGGCCTTCGGCGAGCAGGCCCGAGTTTCCGAAGCCGTCGACGTGCATCGCGTAACTGATCGTTACTGAACTGCCGGCGGGAAGTATGCCCTGTTCGGACAAGTGAAATGCCCCGGAGATCGGGCCTTGTAGAAATGTGTTTTCGAAGTCGCCCCAGGAATAGGGATGGCTTGAATCGACGAAAATGTCCAGACCATGTGCCACCTGCATGGCCCAGGCGGGCAGGTCGTAATCGTAGGTGCCGGTGGCGGTCAGAAACAGATCAACGGATGGCGTGAGGTATATGTTGCCGGAAGAAATCGATCGGGTCCCGCCGTTGCCGTCGAATGCGATGTGCGACGCGGTGATCAGAAAGGAGGCGGTATCAGGCGTCCATGAAAAATCGAAATAGGAATGGGCCTGCGAGGCGCCGAGCGCGACGTCATATTGCTGACTAAAAGGGTTCGAGACCGTGACAGAGCCATCTTGAACGGTGTCATTGCTATCGTGAATCCGTGTGGCCAAATCCCATCGATCCACCGTAAAGCTGCCGAGCGCTGCCGAAGTCGGCAAGATCATCGTGCAGATCGGCACGGCAATAGCAATCATTTTCTGATTCACGCCGCTACTCCCTACTCAATTGTACCGAGTTGATGTGCTACGGTTCAATTCAGCATGCGGAGACGGGCACTGTAGAAATCCCTATTCGAGCCCGACGCGAAGCCCGAATGAGCACCGCGAAGCCAGCGAGGATGTGCATTAGTCCCACCCAGGCGGGCCAGGACGAGGCCTCGCGCGTGACTGCTGTCGGGGCGAAGAAGCCGAGGCGCATGAAGAGGAGGCCCTGCAGGAGCAGGACGAGACCGATCGCGGCGGCGGGGCGGGACATTCGGCGGTGGATGAGCAGCAGATAGGCCGTCACGAGGATGATGAACTCGCGAACGAATGGGAACACCGCCACGCCGAAGGAGAGCGACGTGGGGATGTTGGAGAGCAGCGTGCCCCAGGCGATTTCGTTGCCCTCTTCGCCGGAGGCCATCGTTGTCTCGCCGCCGGGCCCCATCCATGCGCCCTGCGGCGTGGTCACCCAGACGTGCCGCAGGTCTGTCACCAGGGTCGGCTCGTAGCCCAGCCGCTTCATCAGCGAGGCCGCCATGACGGCCCGACCGTCGCAGTCTTCGCGGAGCTGCCCGTCGTCGGCGGCGGCGAGCTCGAACATTTCCGCGACCGTCGGCATGTAGTCGGCCGAGCCCCACTGGTCCCAGTCCCAGGCGTATTCGACCTTCTCAAGCACGACGCGCTCAACAGCCCTTTGAACGACCGGCGGCGAGTCGGCATCGGCGGGGGCGGTGATCGTCAATCGTTCGCGCACCAACGCTTCAAGGCCCGCGAGCTGAGGGGCGTCCGGCGCGATCATTTGCTGCATGTCTCGAAGGTGGGAGATGTGCCGCGCCAGTTGCGACGGACTGGGAAACAGAACGAAGAACGTGACGACGGCGAAGATCGCCAGCTTGAGCGGGATTCGCCAGCACCAGACGAGCGCGGGTTCTCGTGTGCGATGGTCCGGCGATGCCGCGGCGGCTGAATGACGATCGGCGGAATGCATGACGGATCCCGCGTGTGGGTTGAGGTGTACCGGCGATCGCTATCCGCCGACGGGCTGCGTCGGATTCGCGGGCGGCGATGGCTGATGATCACGGTCGAACCAGAAGTTGAGCAGCAGGATCGCCACGCCGAAGACCAGCAGGGCGTCGGCGATGTTGAAGATCCACGGCCACAGTTCCAGCTTTCCGATCTTAGCCTCGATCTTCACGAAGTCGCGGACCACCGGTTGAAGGCCCGACTTGGAGGTGGGCGGCGGTTTGGGGAACTGTCGGGCATTGACGCCGTTGGGGAAGTCGCCGATGCGGATCGTATTCTCGCCCTCATCGACCAGCGTGCCGATGACCCTCGACCCGTCGGGATAGTGGGCGACATAGGCGGCCTGCGTGGCCCGGTCGTACAGGTTGCCCAGGGCGCCGGCGAGCACCAGCCCGAGGGCGATGTGCATGGACCATCGCTTGGTGGATGAGTTCGCGAAGAGGTAGAGCACAAACATGAGGGCCAGGACCGATGCGCCGACGAAGACCGGCGCCAGGCCGGCGCCGATGCCAAAGAGGGCACCGGGATTGAGCGAGAGCTTGTAACTGGCGAGGTTGGGGATGATCACGCGCGACTCGTGTGCGCCGAGTTCGCGAAAGGCCCAGGCCTTGGTCCACAGGTCGGCGGTCAGGCCGAGGACCGCGACGGTCCAGAGGCGCAGATGGCTGGGGGCGTGGGTGATGGCCCACTGAATGGTCGCACCGGATGCAGCAATGGTCGGGGGGGCGGGTTCTGACGTGGCCGTCATCATGAGGTTCCGTAGGTTCTTTCGTCCCGCCCTACCTGCGTCGCTGCTGTTCCTGCGAACGCTTGTATTCCAGACAGAATCGAGCCCAGGGCCTGATCTTGAGACGAGCCTTGCCGATCGGCTTGTGGGTGGCTTCGCAGATGCCGAAGGTCTTGTTTTCGATTCTGGCCAATGCGTCGTCGATATCCCGGAGCATGTCTCGCTCGTTGGCGACGAGGCCGAGGGTGAACTCCTGCTCGTAGTTGTCGGTGCCGATGTCAGCCATGTGGATCGGCATCATGGACAGATCGCCGCTGCCTTCGGAGCGCGTCTTGCGCAGAGCTTCGCTTTCCATGGTCTTGACCGAGCCGATCAACTCGGCGCGCTTCTGGACCAACTGCCCGCGGAAGTGCTCAAGCTCGGCATCCGAAAGATGAGTCATCGGCATCGGTGTGGTTGGCTTCGCGTTGTCCCCGTTACGGGGAATCGCGCCTCCGAGGGCGATCGTCGCCCTTCGACCATTCACCTTGGGCTGCCGCGAGCCGTTTGAATCCGCGCCGTTTATTTTCTTCGACGGTCTATCGTGACCGTTCGAATCTTCTCGACCCTTCGCCACGCCATTCCCTCCAGTGCCCGGTTGCATCCCTGCACCTGTTGAGTTAGAGCTCCGGCTCAGTTTCCGGACCAGCGCATCGGCCCCCGAAATAACTATTCGCGCGTGCGAACCGAGACCGGTTACTATATGACTTTCCGGGCGGTCTTGTCAAGCCGCGACGGCTGCACAAAGATATGTCCGAAGCGAAGCCCGGGGCGGAATTTCCATGCGGTAGTGCCATCATTATGGCACTATCCCGCGGCCCCGTCCCCGACCGGAAAAAACCTCGATGTCTCGATTCTCCTTTCAAATCCGGGCTGTCGCAGGGCGCGCCCGATGCGCGGTGCTCCACACCCCGCATGGTGAGATTCAGACGCCCGCCTTCATGCCGGTCGGGACGAAGGCCAGCGTCAAAGGCGTCACGCCGGACCAGCTCGTCGCCGCCGGCGCGAGCATTATTCTCGCCAACACCTATCACCTCGCCCTGCGTCCCGGCGCCGACATTGTCGCCGAGATGGGCGGGCTGCACCGATTCATGTCCTGGGACCGGCCGATCCTCACCGACAGCGGCGGCTTCCAGGTCTTCAGCCTGGCCACGCTCAACAGCATTGATGACGACGGGGTGACATTCAAGTCGCACATCGACGGCGCGGTACTGCGCCTTTCGCCGTCGGAGGCCGTCGAGATTCAGGAAAAGCTCGGCGCCGACATCATCATGGCCTTCGATCAGTGTCCGCCGCTGCCCGCTTCGCCGGATCTGCTTCGTCAGGCGGTCGATCGGACGATTCGCTGGGCGCGCGACTGCCGCGATGCGAAGCGACGCGACGACCAGGCGCTATTCGGCATTGTCCAGGGCGGGCTCGATCTCGACCTGCGCTGCCGCTGTCTCGACGAGATCGTGAAGCTCGACTTTCCCGGGTACGCGATCGGCGGCCTGTCCGTCGGAGAGGCGCCGGAGGAGATGGCCGCCTTTCTGAACGAATTCACCCATCGCATGCCCGACGACCGCCCTCGCTATCTGATGGGTGTCGGCCGGCCGATCGACATTTTGCGCGCGGTGAATACCGGCGTGGACATGTTCGACTGCGTTCTGCCGACGCGCAACGGCCGTAATGCATTCGCCTTTTGCGACGCCGGTTTCGTGCGCATCCGCAATTCCCGGTACAAGACCGACCCGCGTCCGCTGGTGGAGAATTGCGATTGCTACGCCTGCAGCCATTTCTCCCGGGCCTATCTGCGGCACCTGTTCCTGGCGGGGGAGATGCTCGGCCCGATGCTGGTATCACTGCACAATATCGCCTACTATCAACGCCTCATGCGGCGGATTCGGGAGACGATCGCCGCCGGCACTTTTCATGAGTTGCTCGCCGCGTTCGCCGCGTTCGAGGCGGGCCTGACGACCACGGTTGACAACGAGGACGCTGAATGATTCCGCTGATTTCGCTCATTGCACAAACGACGCAACCCAATCCCGCCGCCCCACAGGGACTTGAGTCACTGCTGCCGATGCTCGCCGTCATGGGCATCGTCATTTACTTCCTGATGATCCGCCCGCAGAGCAAGGAGCGCAAGACCCGCGCCGCGATGCTGGCCGCCGTCAAGAAGAACGACCGCGTCGTTACCATCGGCGGCATCCTCGGGACCGTGCTGGCCGTCAAGGACGACGAAGTCACATTGAAGGTGGACGAGTCCAGCAACACGAAGATCACCTTCAGCCGCTCCGCCATTCAGCGCGTGGTTTCCACCAGCCCCGGCGATTCGCCCGAGGCAGCCGCGGCCAAGAAGTGAGTGATTGGCGCGTGACACCGATTATTTGAGAATCACCGAGGCCGACATAGGTCCCTTCTGCAATCTCATCATGAATGGGGGGTGCCAATAGGCGCGTTCCCGTTCGGAGCGATCGCAATTACAGAGCTCATCACTGCGTCAATCCGGCAGTAGTTCGTCATCCTCCTCCTCGGTAAAGAACCGCAGGTGCGTGTCGCGCGTCGCGGGGGAGACGGCGACGCCGTCGTTAACCTCGTTGCCGCCTTCGCCCTCAAACTCATTGTGGTGGTAGATATTGGGGTCGGATTGATCGTTGATGGATCGCAGCTTCGAGAATTCTGCGTGGCCATCCGTCCATAGGAGAGTCATTCCGTCGCCCTGCCAGTTGTTCGAGTAGGTACGGCCGTTCTCGTAATCCGCCCGATCGCCCATGAAGACGCGCGGCAGGGTGGAATTCATCTTCAGCGCCGCCCCGGTCTGGCTCGTCTTGGGATCATTGTCGTATGAGAACGAGCAGTGCCAGCGCACCTGAGCGATGTTCGCTGGCGTAATTGTCATCTCGTCGGTGATCTCGGCGCCGTCCACCTCGGCGAGGATCGGACGCCCATCCTCGGTCAGGCGATTCGTGGCTTGATCCATCGTGTTGGGGTTGAGAAAGACCTCCGGCGGCAGTTGAAGTGCCCGGCCGAGGTGGCTGAGCCCGCGAAAGCTCCGCTCTTCCGGGTCGATGAGGGTTGCGAACCAGTCCTCATTGTCCTGAGCGTAGGCGAGGGAGCCGACGCCGAGGTCGCGGAGCCGGGCCAGGGCGACACTGCGGCGGCCCAGCTTTCGGGAACTGGATAGCGCGGGAAGGAGTATCCCAATCAGGATGGCGATAATCGTGATCGTGATGAGCAGTTCGATCAGCGTGAATCCGCGCTTCTTCATGCGCGCTTGTCCTTTCGTATGTCGGTCGGGGCGCCATCGCCGCGAGGCCGTCGATGATTTCGGGTTAGGATGAAACGCCCCGGGCCGGTGGTCCGAAGCTGTGGAAATCATTGGGGGATTGAGGGCGTGCATCGCCGCAAGGCTTCGCGCGAATGCGCGAGTTCATGAACGCCGAGAAAAATCGGCGCACGGCAAAGCACGGGCATCGTTGAAAGGAATTAGCGAGGTGGGGCGCGGGACGACGCACTGCGCGGGCGGCCCGATACGCGTGGAAGCAAGACGACGGCCGGCAGCGCCGGTCGGACTTCGCGGATATGCAACCAGAGTCCGACGAGCGCGACGATCAGCGCCGAATTCGCGACCGTCAGCCAGTGACAAATCTGGCAGCCTTCGGCCCCGAGCTCGTGCCCTTCCTCGTGGCAGTGAAGCATCGTCGCGGCGCCGGTGGCCACGAAGAGGATGCTCAGGGCGAGCAGGATTTTCAGGAATCGACGGTCCATTTTCATCCGTTCGGTCATAGCGATGGGCCAGGCCCACGAACTCGTGATGTGATGATAGTATATCAAGCGGCCCGGCGTGGCAATCAGACTGCGCGCATCGCGCGGGGAAACGTCGCCGACCCTAAGACGAGCCCCCGACTTCAGTCCGTGCGGTTCTCCATCCGCCTGATGTCGCGTGACTCAGTATGGTCATTCGAGAGTGCCTCAATTGTCGACATGTAGCGATGACAATCAGCCGTTCGTCGTTCAGGCCTGCGGCCGGTTCCCGATGGACTGCGTCAGGATTGAGTACGATCTCGCGCCCCGGCCGACGACCGATGATCTCGACGCGGCCATCGCCGTCGAATGGGACCGGCAACTGGCCCTCGCCAAAGACACCGATCGACTCCTCTTCAACGGTGAACTGCTCCGCTATGTGCGGCACGAGGTGCGGCCCTCGCCGCACGGCGAAGTTTTTACCCTGACCGTCGGGCCGACCTGTTACCGCGACTTCGTCGGCACCAATCTCTACAACAAGCATCGCCTCGCCGAATTCGGCTGGGAGCGCTTCGCCAATCCGATCGGCACCACGGCGACGATCGTTAGTGCCGACGACCGCATCTGCTACGGCCGGCGATCCTCGCGCGTCTCGTACCACGCGAATCACGTCCACACATTCGGCGGCGCGCTGGAAAAGGCGGACATGACGACCGAGGGCCGGATCGACGCTTTCGCCGCCGTCGCAAGGGAGCTTGAGGAGGAGTTGGGCCTGCGCCGCGAGGAGCTGCACGATCTCATCTGCGTCGGCATGATCCGCGACAAGGAAATTCACCAGCCGGAAATGCTCTTCGAGGCTCGTATCGAACTAACGGTTGAGGAACTGCGTCAGCGATGGCAAACGGCCGAGGCAAAGGACGAGCACGATGAGATCGTCTGGCTGCCCAACGAGCCGGGCGCCATCGCTCCCTTTATCCAGTCCTGCGGCCTCATTGCGCCCGTCGCCGTCGGCGCGCTCTTCATCCACGAGAGATTGCAGAAACTACCCAAGTCGTGAAGAACGGACGCCTTACTCGTCCTCGTCCTTGTGCGGCTTGTAGGCGGCGATGATGGCCTGGGCCTCGTTGCTGGGTACCGGTTCGTAGTGGGATAGCTCCATGCTATAGGTGCCCTTGCCGCCGGTGATCGAGCTGAGGCGCGAGTGATAGTCCGACACCTTGGCCAGCGGCACCTGGGCGGTGATGATCGTCAGGTTGCCCGGCAGCATGTCCTGCCCGCTGGGCCGCCCGCGGCGCTGGGCGAGGTCGCCGGTGATGTCACCGACGTTCTCGGAGGGACAGGTCACTTCGATATCCACAATGGGTTCGAGCAGGACGGGCTTGGCCTTCATGATCGCATCCTTAAAGGCATATTTGCCGGCGGTCTTGAATGCGACTTCTTTCGAGTCCACGGGGTGATGCTTGCCGTCGGTGATCATCACCTTGATGTCCTGAAGCGGAAAACCGGCGAGGGCTCCGAGGCCCATGAGTTCGACGACGCCCTTCTTAATGGCTGGCTCGAATTGTCCGGGAATCGCTCCGCCGAAGATGTCCCACGACCACTCGAGCGACGGCTCGCTGCCGCGCGGCAGCGGCTCCACCTTGAGGAAGACCTCGCCAAACTGGCCCGCGCCGCCGGTTTGCTTCTTGTGGCGGTGATGCCCGTCGGCCTTGCCGGTGATCGTCTCCTTGTAGGGAATCTTGGGCGGCTTGGTGTTCACGTCGAGCTTGAACTGGCGGTGCATCTTCGCCAGGATGACGCGCAGGTGCATGTCGCCGACGCCGCTGATGACCAGCTCGTGCGTCTGCGGGTCGTGATGGGTCTTGAAGCACGGATCGCAGTCGGTGAATCGGCGCACGGATTCGGCGATCTTTGTTTCGTCGCCCCGGGCCTTCGGTTCGACCGCCAGCGAGTACATCGGGTTTGGAAACTTCGGCATCGGCACCTTGCCTTCAGTCTGCTGGTCGAAGACGGTGTCGCCGATGTGCAGCTCCAGCTTGGCCACCGCGAAGATATCGCCGGCCAGACCTTCGTCGGTCTCCTTGTGTTCGTGTCCCTGAAACTTCAGCAGGTGGCCCGGACGGACGCCCTTTTTTTCACCGGAGGTCGTCAGGTTGGCATCGCTCTTGAGGTGGCCGGAAAAGGCGCGGATAAAGGCGTACTTGATGTTGCTCTTCGGCTCAATGGCGATCTTAAAGACCTGTCCGCAGAAGGAGCCGTTCGTGGGCAGGGGTTTTTCCTCGCCCCCGATGATGAGTTTTCGCTGCTTGCCGTCCAGCGGTGAGGGGCAGCACTTGGCGATGAAGTCGAGGAGCTCCTTGATGCCGACATTGGCCAGCGCGTTGGTGTAAAGCACGGGGACGATCTTGCCGTCGGCGACGGCCTTGGGCAGGTGGGCGATGACGTCGTCAACCGACAGTTCGCCCTCTTCGAAATACTTGTTCATCAGTGCGTCATCGACTTCCGCGACGCGCTCCATGACGTCCTTGTGGCACTGCGCGATGCTGCCGAAATCCGACTCGCCGTCAGGGCTGCTCACGCAATCGACCACGCTTTTGCGCCCTGGCGCCGGCAGGTTGATCGGTGTCAACTCCGGCCCGAAGCTCTCTTGAAGGGCCGTCAGCAGCTCGGCGAGATCGGCACTGGGGGCATCGATGTGGTTCACAACGATGATGCGGGCCAGGCCGAAGTCTTTTGCCTGTTCGCGCATCCGCCGCGTGTTTACCTGGATGCCGGCGGCGGCGTTGATCACCACCATCGCCGTCTCGGCCGCGGCGAGCGCAGCGATGGCCGGACCGAGGAAGTCGGGCGAGCCCGGCGTGTCGATGAGGTTGAGCACCTTGTTCTCGTGAACGATGCTTAGAACGTGCGAATCGATCGAGCAGCCGCGTTCCTTCTCCTCGTCATCCGTGTCGAGGTGGCTGGTCTGGTCGGCGACTTTGCCCAGCCGGCTGGTGACGCCGGTGGCGTGGAGAAACGCCTCGCACAGTGAGGTCTTTCCAGATCCGGTGTGACCGACCAATGCGACATTGCGGATATCCGCGGTGGTATAGCTGGGCATGGGGCCTCCGACTCAGGTTGAATGAAGGATGGATCGTGTTTTCTTACCCTGCCTAAAAAAGACGCGTCCGGCGGGTTGCGACCGCCGACCGGCGCGCAGAAACAGCATGTTACCGGCCCGGGAAAACGGCTTCAAGGCGGGGGGAACCCTCGGCTCAAACGAAGATTTCGCGTGAATAGCCGTGCCGGCGTCGATAGAATGTATCAGCGACGAACCACGGGAGTGAACGGTGATGGCTCAATGCGATCGTATTACGGTTGATCCGGCACAAATGGGGGGAGTGCCCTGCATTAGGCACCTTCGAATTCCCGTGGCAACCATCGTCGGCCTGATCGCGGAGCGTCGTACCGATGCGGAGATTCTCGCCGACTATCCAGACCTTGAACCGGATGATATTCGTCAGGCGCTGGTCTATGCCGCCGAGGCGGTTCGCGAAAGACAACTCCCGATGCGCGTAGCCTGATGCGCTTCTTGATCGACAACAGCATGTCGCCTCGATCATCGAACTGCGTTGCCCACCTGGGCCAGCGCCGGGATCCGCAGCACGTCCGCGCTGCGGAATTGCTCTACGCCGCGAATGACTTCCTCGGCCACCGCGGCGCGCTGGTCTTCTTTAAGACCGTCGTACACCTTGCGCAGGCTGCCGCCCATCTGGGACATCATCTCCCAGAACTCGGCCCCGCTCCTGGCGAAGATCGAGAGCCGCACCGGTTGCACGCGTATGTCCTTAAACCCCGCGGCGGAGAGCGCCCCCTCAAGCTGACCGGGCTCCGAGAGCTGCGCCATGCCCGGCTTGGTCGCGTCCAGCGGCGGCAGATTGACCTGCCGGTTCAGCGCCGTGTTGATGATCTTGAAGCCCGGCGAGTTTTCCTGGGGGGTCCATGTCGCCATGGCGAACCGCCCGCCGGGCTTGAGCCAGGCGCGCACTCTCCGCAGCGCCGCGACGACGTCTTCGCAGAAGATGAACGACCATCGTCCGCTGGCCGCGTCGAGCGAGCCGTCGGCGAGCGATAGCTCTTCGATGGGGCAGGTGTGGAATTCGATATTGGTCAGTCCGAAGCCCGCCGCCCGGGCGCGGGCGGTCTCGACCATTTCCGCGACGGGATCAATCGCGATGACGCGGCCGGTCTCGCCTATCTTCTCGGCAATGGCAATCACCGGGTCGCCGATGCCGCAGCCGACGTCGAGCGCCGTTTGTCCCGGCGACAGATTCAGCGCCTCGACGATGCGATGCGTGACCGGCCAGCTGTAGGCGATGTTGTGCGCCTCCCACCGTCGCCATCCGCCGGCGGCGGCGGTCCAGTCGGAGACAATGCGTTCGCGTGTGGATTGGGGTTGTGCCATAGTCCCTACGCGGCACTGATGGGAACGAGACGGAATACCTTCGCCAGTTTTCCGGCCGCGGATGTGTTGCCCGACCGTAGCGCCTCGCGCACCCGGTCCAGTTTCTTCGCCTCGTCAACGGTCAGGTACGGCCCCCAGCCGTCCGGGTCGTTGATCAACTCCAACTGGACCTCGGCGATATAGTCCCCCTCGCGCAGCAATTTCACTTGTGTGTCTTTGCTCATGACTTTCTCCGCGTCGTCGGGCTCTGCCATCGATCCGGATCTGGCCGATACGCTGTCACAAGAACAGCCGGAGTCGTTGTACCCCTGCGGATTCCCCATACTGCATGAATGGGCCCGCCCGCATGATCAGATTGTAGCACAAGAACGCATCGGCCTTTCTGGTAATCGGGGTAATCCTCGATTTCCTGGGCCTCCGATACGCCCCTTAACACCTCGTCGACTGTAAGGCCGTCGGCCGCGAGTTCATCATATCCATGGTCCGAGATGACAACTTCACCGGCTGCGATCAAGGCCTTAATCAATCCAAGTGTGGATTCCATCTTCAATGACTCTCAGATGGTCCGACATCATGAGACTGAATGGCTTTTCGGTCAATCCAGTGAGGGCGTGAATCGGTATGGTTCAATCTCCCGTCTTCGGTAACAACGATTCGCCCAAAGGAAAACTCGGCTACGCCGCTTCCTTCGACTGCTGGCCCTCCGCCTTGACCTTCAACTCCACCTTCTTCCCGTCGCGGAGGACGACCACCGGCACCAGGTCCCCGGGCTTGTACTTGCGCAGTGAATCCATGTAGGTGTACACGTCCGTCACCTTGACGCCGCCGATCTTGTAGATGCGGTCGCCGTCCTTCATGCCCGCCTTGGCCGCGGCGCCGCCCTCGACGACGCCGGTGATTTCATAGCCCTCGCCCTCGGTCTCACCGTAAGAGGGCATGATCCCCAGTCGCACCGGCGGCATCGGCGTCGACGTCACGTCATCCGGCATGTCGGCATGCGGGTCTTTCTCGGCTTTCTTTTCAGCCTTTTTCGCGGGCTCTTCGTGCGTCTTCTTGATGGCGGATTTTCTGACGTTCTTCCGAGGAGTCTTCCCACGATTAGTATTCGCCATTTGTTGCGCCATTGCATCAATGGCCCTCGCCGCGCTCGGCTCCAGTCTCTTCAACGCTGACTCGTACGCCCGCTTTTCTTTCTCGCGATCATCGCGCATCTGGCTGAGCTTCTCTCCTGTCGCGCTCCTCGGCCGCAGCGTGATTTCCAGCGTCGTGTCCGGCCGATTCGCGTCGAACTTCACGGTGATCTCGAAGTCGTCCGTCTCCTGGACGAGGGTATCGCGAATGACCTGCGCCAGTTGGGCGATGCGCGGCACGCTCGCCAATTGGCGTCGCTGGTTTACGAGCGCGTCGTAGGCAGTCGTGAGCGTGGCGCATTCCTGCTCAAGCCGCAGCATGGCGGTGCGTTTTTGTTCCTTGTCCTGAAGCTCTGCCTGGGCCCCCGCCAATCGTTCGCGGATCGCCAGCAGTTGATCCTGCGCCTGCTTATATTGGCGCCTCGCCTGGTCCTTTTGTCTGACTCGATACTGAAGCGCCTTTGTGGCTCTTTCTTCCGAAACCCGGTCCGCCGCGAAATCGCGCACGGCCCTGGCGGCGGCCACGTCAGGATGGTCCTCGACGTCGTCCTTATGACGCGCCGTTGCCTCGACGAGCTTCTCCTCGGCCTCGGCGGCCTTGTCTTCAAGCCGCTGAATCTTTTTGTCCTTTTGTAACAGCGCTTGCAGGTCCGGCGTGATCGGCATGTCCTCCGGTCTGACCTTGTCAAACTGCTCGAAGACTGTCCGCTTGCCGTCCATGTCCATGGCCAGTTCCGTCTCAATCGCGGTGAGGGTCAGCACCTTCTCTCTCAATTCATCCACCCCTGTCCCCGTCTGCGTTGCCCTTTGGCGATACTGATCGAGCTCCGACCGCTTGTCGTCCAGCATCATCCTTGCCCGGGCAATATCGAGATCCATCTTTGCCAGAGCGTCATCCATGCCGGCCGCTGGGCGCTCATGGGCGTGCGCAGTGGGCGCGGGGCGAGCATGCGCCGTTGGCGCTGGCTCGGTCGCGTGTGCGACGGCAACCGCCTCGCCGAATTGAATCTCCTTGCGAAGCGTCTTCCCGTCTCGCTCGATGACCGCCGTCGTCTTATCGCCGAACTTGAGACTCCCCAGAATCTCCAGAAGCCCCTCAATGCCCTCCACCTGCTTGCCGTCCAGTCGCGTCAGCCGGTCGCCCGCTCGAAGGTCCGTCCGCGCGGCCGGGGTGTCGTCCATCACTTCGCCGATCAAGATGCCGCCTTCGGTGTCGGACGTATCAGGCCTGATCCCCAGTCGCACCCCGTCGCCGGGCCCCGCGCTCGCTGCGCTGACCGGGGCCTCGTGCGGATTGACGCCCGGCGCGGCGGCCGCAACCGCCACGTCATCGTCTTCATCCTCATCGTCCGGCCTGCCGATGCGCGGCCTGCGCGAATCCTTGGCGAACTGCGGCGCGACCTGTCTGGAATCAATCGCGTCGATGATGTCCGCTGAGAACTTGGCGATGCGGATCGCCCCGTCAATGTTCAAGAGCGGCGTGTCGTCGTCCGGCTGGTGATACTGCTTGTGCAAGCCGGTGAAGAAGAAGAGCACCGGGATGTCCTTGTTGTAAAAGCTGGTGTGATCGCTCGGCCCCCGGCCGCCGCCGCCGTCCTTCACTTTCAGACCATGTTCATCCGCGAGGTCGCGCACCATCTCCTCAAAGTCGCCGGTCCTCATGCCGCCGACCTCCAGGGTGTCCTTGCGCAGCCGACCGATCATGTCAAAGTTCAGCATCGCCGTCGCCTTTGTCAGATCGATCGTCGGCTTGTTGGCGAAGTGCGCCGAACCGAGCAGGCCGCGCTCCTCACCGGTGAACAGCATGAGCAGGATTGACCGATTCGGCGCACGCCCGCGAGAGTAGGCGTCGGCCATGGTCATGATCAGCGCCGTACCGCTGGCGTTGTCGTCGGCCCCGTTGCTGATGTCTTTCTCGGGGTCGAAGCCTTCCTCGCCCTTGTGGCGAATGCCGAGGTGGTCGTAATGGGCCCCGAGGATGATGTACTCGTCCTTGTTCGGCCCCTTGCCGGGAATCAGCCCCACCACGTTCCTCACCGGGCTCTCCACCGCGGTGATCTTCACCCGACCCTTCACGCTCACGCCTTTGAGCAGCGTCGACATCGGCTCGTGCGAGTTGTCGATCTTCTCTTCGATCGTCGCCAGGTCCGGCATGCCCCCGGCCTTGAGCATGCGCTCGGCGACCGCCCGCGAAATGTGAAGCATGGGCACGCCGTAGGAGGGCGGCGTCATGCCGAAAGCCGCCCCGGATGACTCGTCGAACGAATAGAGCTTGTCCCCGTCATCGTCGAAGGTCGGGTTCACGATGAGGATCGCCTTCGCGTCCCGGGCATTGGCCCGGCTGGACTTGGAGCGGAAGGACATGTCGGCCATACCGAACTCCGCGAAGCGCGGCGCGCGGCGCATCATCAGCACGACCTTGTCCGCCACGTCGATGTCTTCGTAGTCGTTGTAGTCGTGATCGTCGTTCACGATGCCGTAGCCGACAAAGACCACCTCACCGTCAAAGGCGGCGGACGAGGAAAACGGAAAGGGCCGGTAGTCTTCGTGCAGCTTCGCCGAGCGACTGGCCGGTCTGCCGTCGGTGCCGATCTTCAGCCGCGTGCCGCGGGATATCTTTTTCCACAGTTTGAGAGAAAAGTTCTGGAAGTAGGTGCCGTCGTCGCCCGCCGGTTTGACGCCGCAGTCCTCGAAGTAGTCGGCAATGTATTCGGCGGCCTTGTCGATCCCCTCCTGCCCCGTGCCGCGTCCCTCCAGCTCGTCGCTGGCGAGGTACGAGACATGATCGAGAAAGGCCTGCCGGGAGAAGAGCGATTCGTCAGCCGATCGCCGGTCGCCGGCGACAGCGGCCAGCGCGTTACTTGCCAGCACCAGGGCGAGGACGACCATGCTCCGCCCGATCGATCGCGGCGCGTGGAATGGTGAATGTGAGGTACGGCGAAATTCACGAAGGTTCATGCGGCGACTCCAGTTGGCTCCCCCGAAGCATGGCGAACCCGACCCACGGGCACCAAGGCCCCCGGCCCCGCCCGAGACGGACGTATCGGATATCTGTGTAAACGATCTTACCGCAAGGGCTATACGCCCCCAAATAAAGGGCGTTCTAAAATCCAAGGGTTTATGATGACCGGAGACAAACAACCCACCGTTGGATGGTTGGAAATCGCAATTTTCAGTCGATTTTCTTACAGCCTGATATGGAGGAAGGCTTCCCCTGGCAACCGTCGGCCGCGTCTCGTTTTTCGCCGCAACACGCTTCGTAAGTGCTCGGTGTATGGCTGTGGGAGGGGCTGGGGCTAGAAATTAGGCGTTGGTTAGAATCATGCGGCTCGACTAATCCTTTGTGTGGAGTCCGAGAGGCCGGATGGCGAAGAAATCCAGACCTGACTTTACGAGTGACTTAGCAGAGCTTGAGAAGATCAAAAAGCTCGCCATCGTCGCTGTCTTCTCTGATGACGAGCTTATGGAGCGGCTCGTCTTAAAGGGCGGGAATGCGCTTGATCTGATTCATGGCATCAGCACGCGCGCTTCCATCGATATCGATCTATCGATGAAGGACGCCTTTAGCGATGAAGAGCGGGAACAAGTTGAAGAAAGAATTGGACTCCTGATCCGACAGACCTTTCGCGAGAACAATTATGAGGTAATCGATCTATCCATGAATGACAGACCGCCGGAGGTGACGGCTGAATTGGCGGAATTCTGGGGCGGATACAGTATCGAATTCAAGCTTGTGCCTAAGAAGCTGTTTGAGGAGTTCGCCGGGGATGTTGAGCAACTTCGCCGACGCGCCGTTCAGATTGGCCAAGGCACACGATTCATCATTGAGATCAGCAAATTTGAGTTTACGGCGGGCAAGCAGACCGTCGACCTTTACGGATATCAAGTGTATGTTTATTCACCCGCCATGTTGGCGGCAGAGAAGCTAAGAGCCATTTGCCAGCAAATGCCGGAGTACAATGAAATCGTCAAGCGAAAGCGTTCGGGGGCAGCTCGTGCCCGAGATTTTTTGGATATTCATATGATCGTAAACCGGTGCAATGTCGACATGACGATCTCTGAACACCAGGAAATAATTAGGAACATGTTTGACGCAAAGAGAGTACCGCTGACGCTCTTGCCGCAGATTGGAAACCACCGCGAGTTTCACAGGTCAGACTTTCAGGCGGTACGCGACTCGGTCAATCCGGGCGTTTCGCTGGAGGAGTTTGATTTCTACTTCGACTACGTTCTGGAAATCGTCCGTCGCCTAGAACCCCTTTGGCACGTATAGCCGCCATGCTTTTACGTACTCTGTTTGCTTCATATTGTGCTCGAGATAGAAGTCGAACTCCATTGGGAATCGTCGTAGAAGGTCGATTTGCGTCGATCGGTAGCCCGATCGCTCCAGGTAGTACCCAATCACCTGATGATACGGATAGATGAATCTCAGCTTTTGAAGCATGGCAGCGAGCTTGTTCACGGACACCGTCTCACGCGCGAGGCGGTAGGCCTTGAATACCTCAAAGACGCCCCCGGAATAGACTGGCCGTACGGCAACGTCGATCAGGGTACGCTCAATGCCTGTCAGCCGAATCTTGAACTTGCGACCACCGCCCGCTGGTCGATGGTCAATCTCCTCAACGCCCAGATAGCCGGTGTTCTTTCCATTGAGGATGCACACGCGAAACTGGTCGGTCTCGGCGATGTATTTCGTTGTCCGGACGGGTCGCCGGAATGCAGCGTCGATGTTCTTCTGCGCTAGTTCGCCCGTCGGGTTGCTGGCGAGCTGCTGCTCGAAGTTGATGTAGGTCGTTTTCGGCACTTGCTCCGTGAGGCCGTGCAATTGCATTGCGGAATAATGCGAGAAATGGCAATTGGGTTTGAGGGTCAACATCACCTCGCGAAGATCCACATCGCCCCATATGAATCGTGTCTCCCGTGCGTATGGCTTGGGAAATGGGAAAGTGACCTTTGAGAGCTTTGTTGACGTGAGCAAGAAATGAGTGAACGCTTGGAATGTTGTTCCCTGTGTCAGGCGCCATGATTCGCGGTTTTCATCGAGGATTCGCGATACATCTCTTTGACGGAGTACCTTCCCCGGGAGTTGTTCGAACTGACGGAAGATGTCCCGCTTTGCAATTTGGAGCCGAGTTTTAGCTGGCTTAGATATCGGTGTCATACAGTATATATACTGTATGACATACGAATTTCCAAGGATTAAACACGCACGATGTTAGAGTGGGAGATTCCGCAGCCTCTTAATGGCGATAAACTTATTGATGTTAGAAACTTACAGTCTAGACGGACATATCGGCCTTATTTCGTCGTCCTAGTGTGTACACTAGGACGACCAAAACGTGAAGAAACGTGATGGACCAATAAAAACCAGCTCCTAGCGGTTCCACTAAGTGCCAGACTCTCGGCGTCGTCTAGTATATATACTATACGACGCCTGAAGTCCTCACCAATAGTGTCTTCCGCTATTTGCTTCCCCCCTTGTTCGACGGGCAAATCACCCGCAGGTAGCGGAAATCGAAAATCCCCGTCGAGTGGCCGTCGGCCCAGGTGATCTGGATGGCGTAGTTGCCCACCAGCTTCGCGTCGGAAAAGACCGTTGCCTTGTCGATGTTCGCAGGGAGGATCGTCAGCGAGAGCGACGCCGGTTTCGGCTGGGCGCTTTCCCGCTCCGTTCGGCATGTCGCGCAGGGGCACCGCTTCCGGAGATACGCCAGCGGGTACTGGCTTTCGTGGCCGTCGGACCACTTGATCTTCAGCCCTTCGCGCCGGTCCAGATTCAGATCGACCGGCTTGAACTGTTCCGACGCCAGCGGCTGCCGCAGGGCCAGATCGATCAACTGCTCTTCGGTCATCGGCGGTCGATCAGCGGATTCGTTTGAGGGCATTGGGGCCTTTCTGATCAGAGAGCCGACCGTCAGGGAGGGGTCACCGTGTCAATCCGATCGGGCGTCCTCAGACGCATTCCCGTCTCCATCGCGAACGGTTTATCATAGCACGATCGAGGTCGAGGCAAACGTCATGAACATCCGCGCCGCTCAACCAACCGATATCCCCGCCGTCAGCGAGATATACAACCACTACGTGCTCAATTCGACCTGCACCTTCGCCACTGAGCCCGAGGGCGACGATTACTGGCGGGACTGGCTGGCCTCGCACACGGGTCCGTATCCGGCCATCGTTGCGGTGGAGGAGGGTCGCGTCGTCGGCTGGGGCACGCTCTCCCGGTGGAACAACCGCTGCGCCTATCGCTTCTCGGCGGAGAACTCAGTCTATGTCCGGCACGACTGCCACCACCGCGGCATCGGCAAGTCGCTGCTTGTCGAGCTGATCGCGCTGGCTCGAGGCAGCGGCCTGCAAAGCCTCGTCGCCCAGATCGCCGATCATCAGGCCGCCAGCGAGACGCTTCACGAAGCGCACGGCTTCCGCAGGGTCGGCTGTCTGGAGAAGATCGGCTTCAAGTTTGACCGCTGGATCGACGTGGTGATCTGGCAACATCGCCTCGAAGGCGGGGCATAGATGACGGCCGTGCCTCTTGATCCCGCGCGAACGCAACCGATTCTCGACGTGCGGCCGGCCGCGTCATTCGAGCGATCGCATCGCGCCGGCGCGGTGAACATCCCGCTCGAAGAACTCGCCCATCGCATTCACGAGCTTCCGCCGCGCAGCGTCGCCGTCACGATCTTCGACGAAGATCCGACTCGTGCCAGATGGGCCGCGTCTCGTCTGCGCGCCCGCGAGCGCGTCGTCGCCGCCGTGCATCACGGACTCTCGTGGCTGGCAGACGGCCCGACCGAGTCCGGCCCCTCGCGATCCCGACTCTGGCAGCCGCATGACCTGCTGATCGAGCTCGTCGAGCTGATTCGCCGCGATGGGTTGCTGCAACTTGCCGGCGATCCGCGCCCCCGTGCCCTCGACATCGCCTGCGGCGCCGGCCGCGATGCCGTCTTTCTCGCCATGAGCGGGTTTCACGTGGAAGCCTGGGACATCCTGCCCGACGCATTGGCGCTGGCGGACGATCTCGCCCGGCGTAGCGGCGTGAGCATTCACATGTCGCAGCGCGACGTCGAGCGCGAGCCGGCCATCGCCGAAAACGCCTACGACCTCGTCTGCTGCTTCAACTTTTTGCATCGCCCGCTGCTGCCGCACATCACCGCCGCCGTCCGCCCCGGCGGGCTCGTCGTCTATGAGACATTCGTCGAACCGCAGCGCGAGACCTTCGGCAAGCCGTCGCGCGCATCGCACGTCCTCGCCACCGGCGAATTGGCCCGCGCGTTTGCGAACTTGGAGATTCTCGTTTCGCGTGAAGGGCTCGCCGGACCGCGTCGCTACGCCGCCTCGCTGATCGCGCGAAAGCGCTGAGTTGCAGGCCGGCAGATTATTTCGCAGACCGCAGCACCAGCGTCACGCTCGTTCCCACCGGCGGGATCGCCTGCGTATTCGCCTTCAGCCATAACTGGTCATCCGATTCGCTGTGGCTCGTCGGCAGCGAGAGCAGCGAGCTCGGAAAATCGACTACCGTCACCAGCGTGCCCTCATAGTCCGCGGCAAACACACCGTCATCCATCTTCTCCGATCCGGTGAACAACCAGTGCGTCGGTTTCATCGGCGCCTTCGCCGCGGCATCGAGCATCCAGCCGCAGGCGGACTCTTCAACTGTCTCGCCGTCCTTCTCATAGCGCACCAGCACATCCACGCTGTCGCCGCTCGCAGGCCGAACCGTCTTCGTCTCGATCAGATACTTCAGCGTCTGGCCCGGCGTCAGCCCGATCAACCCCAGCGCCTGATAGACCTTCTGCGGCGGCACGTGCGTCCGCAGGATCGACTCGTGCTCCTTGGGCACCGAGGCCTTCGCGTAGGCGAAGAGTTCCAGATCCCCGTCCCTGAGAATCACCTCGCAGTCCACTTCCACCTGCGGCACGCGGTAGTCAATCCGCAGGCCCGGCGCAAAATTGACCACGCGCGGTCGGGAAGCCTGTTTCGCCGGCGTGCCCTCATCGCGCGCGGCGATCGTGGTCTCCCCAGGCGCCGTACAACCCGCCACACCCAGCGATACGATGACCGCCAACGTCCGATACATGTCCGAGACCATGTCAGTCCTCTCCCATTTCCATCCGCCGCACTTTGTGCAAATGCAAAAAAGTCCTTATACTTTCCTGATGTTTCCCGGGCAAACCGGGTCGCCAGAAAACGCATTGCAACCGGAGTTTCGCACCATGAATCGTTCCGTCATCGTAGGCGCCAAGCGCAGCCCCATGGGCAAGTTTCTCGGCACGCTCAGCCCCCTCTCCGCGCCGGAAATCGGCGCACAGGTCGCCAAGACCCTCATCGCCGAGATTGGATGTCCCATTAATGATGTTGACTGGGCCCTCATCGGCCAAGTCCTCCAGGCCGGCGTCGGCCAGAACCCCGCGCGACAGGTCGCCCTCAAGGCCGGCCTCCCCGTCACCATTACCGCCGTCACCGTGAACCAGGTCTGCGGATCGGGCCTCCGCGCCGCGATGAACGCCGACAACAACATCCGCCTCGACCAGGCAAAGATCATCCTCACCGGCGGCATGGAGAGCATGTCCAACGCGCCTTACTACGTCCGCGGCACGCGCACCGGCGCGACCAAGTTCGGCCATGTCACCATGGAAGACGGCATGTTGGCCGACGGCCTTACCTGCCCGTTCGAGGGCTGGGGCATGGGCAACGCCGCCGAGTACACCGCGCGGAAGTACAACATCTCGCGCGAGGATCAGGACGCCTTCTCATTGGATAGTCATCATCGCGCCGCCGCCGCGCAGAAATCAGGAGCGTTCAAAAAGTCCATTGCCCCGATCGAGGTCCCGGGCAAGAAGGGCTCGACGATCTTTTCCGAGGACGAATCCATCCGCCCCGAAGTGACGCTCGCCGATCTACAAAAACTCAAGCCCGCCTTCGAGAAGGACGGCACCATCACGGCCGGCAATTCATCGCAGCTCACCGACGGCGCGGCCATGGCCCTGCTCGCCTCGGAAGACGAAGCCAAGAAGCGCGGCTGGCCGATTCGCGCCCGGATCATCGCCCACACCACCTTCGGCGTCGAACCGAAGGAACTCTTCATCGCCCCCGTCGGCGCCGTCCGGCAGCTCGTCGAAAAGGCGGGCCTGCAGGTCAAGGACATCGACCTCTTCGAGATCAACGAGGCCTTCGCGGCTCAGATGCTGGCGTGCATGCGGCAGTTAGAGATCGGCGCCGACCGCGTCAACATCCTCGGTGGGGCGATCGCCCTGGGTCATCCGATCGGCTGCAGCGGCACGCGCATCCTGACCACGCTCATCGACGGCCTGGAGGCGCGCGGCCTCAAACGCGGCATCGCCACCCTCTGCCTCGGCGGCGGAAACGCGGTCGCCATGATCATCGAGCGACCGTAACACGACGGCTCGTCAATCACACTCAGGCACTGAAGTCATCGAGCTTCGATACGCAAAGCGTGCGTCTCAGAATCGACACTCGTTCGGGCTTCCCCCGGGCTGGCCGACAAGCGAGAACCACGTCAGCCAGTAATCCACCGCGGGCGGGAGTGTCAGCGTGAACGCCTCAGGCCGTCCGTTGGCCGTCGGCGCAACAAGCTCCGAATCGACCAGCGCGATAGCCGCCTGGGCGATGAGTCCGTGGCCCGTGCGGGTCGGATGGACGAAGTCCCAGAAGATGTACCCATCGGGATTCTCAACCAACTGTCCGCCGCCGAGATAGCCGAGAAACGATCCCGTCCACGCAGAGTCGGCGACATTGATGATCCCCGCCGGCGGGTTGGCCACCGTCTCGGCAAAGAGCGATTCGATGTCGAGGCGATACACTTTGATATCCGGAAACGTCTCGATCACGTCCAGCCGCGCGGCCAGCGCTGTGTTTAGCTCCAAGCTCAGTTGCGTCGCCTGTGCCTCCCGGCTCCGCCCGCGGTAGCGCGGCACAATGCCGAGGTCCGGCATGTTCGGCACGAGAAACTGTCGCCCGCCGCGCCCGTAAAGCGCCGTGATGGCCCCGAACAGACTGTCCGCGATGTCGTCGGGTGTCGCCGTGCAGTCACCATTGAGCACGTCGAACAGGTCATTGGCCCCGCTCCAGACGACAAAGAGCTCCGTCCCATCCGGCTGTCCGCGATAAAGTTCAATTTGCTGCCGGATGTTCGGCCCGAGGGGAAGCCCGCTGTAGTCCGTCAGTCCAAAGCTGGAGGATGATGCACCCTGGGCGAAGTTCGTGCCGCCGACATAGCTCGGGCGCGCTTCGAGGCCGTAGTGCCGCGCAAACTCCTCCACCCAATTCTCGCCATTCGAAAAGCGACCCTCGAAGTACGGCGCGACCGGCACCAGACCAGATTCCTTGAGAATGTTGCCCGTGTCGCTCAGACTGTCGCCGAACACGATGAGCCGCGAAAACGGCCCGGTCGGCGCGGGAATCGTGTCGCACCCCGCGACGCCAAGTGCAAGGCAGGTCAATATGATGCGCGACATGTTCATGGCAGACTCGGAGAAATCTGTCCCCAGCGCTTGAGCTTATTCGATCATCCGGCCGGATTCGAGTGCCGAGGGTCGCAAGGGCTTGCCGGCCACTGCAAAATCGCTCAAGTCGGGATAGAATGCCCCAATTGAAGAATCGTCCCCCCAAGTGCCGTTTGAACCGTTGGTTTGCAACTTGCTAAAACCGGCCTTGCACGATCGACCGCCCGGAGGATTGAGGCCATGTCCCTCGAAAAGAGAGTCGCCGAAGCGAAAGACAAGCTCGACGCCCATACCCGTGAGATCATCGCGTGGCATTTTGACCCGAAGACCGGCTGCCCGTTCTGGCTCGACCACGCGAGCAAGCTGTCGTGGGACCCACGAAAAGAGATCAACTGCTACGCCGACCTGAAGAAGTTCGGCAACTTCCAGGACGAGTGGCTGCGCGGCGGACCGGTCCGTCGATGGGTGCCCAAGGGTCTGGAAGGCAAGCCCGTCTATGTCTTCGAGACCGGCGGCAGCACCGGCATTCCCAAAAGTCGCGTCAACATCGACGACTTCCGCATCGACTACGAACAGTTCAGCAGCACGCTTTCCGACAAGGCGTTTCCCAAGGGGGCAGACTGGCTCATGCTCGGTCCAAGCGGCCCGCGACGATTGCGGCTCGCGGTGGAGCACCTCGCTCAGTTCCGCGGCGGCATCAGCTTCTGCGTGGACATGGACCCGCGATGGGTCATCAAGCTGATCAAGAAGCAGCAGATGACCATCATGGAAGACTACAAGAACCACGTCATCGACCAGGGGCTGACTCTGCTGCGAGCGCACGACAATATCCACTGCATGTTCACCACGCCGAAGCTGCTGGAGGCCCTCTGCGAGAAGGTCTCGCTCGTCGATGTCGGCATCAAGGGCGTCTTCTGCGGCGGCACCCAGATGACCCCGCAGTTTCATCGCTTCGCCCGGGAAGAGCTGCTCGAAGGCAAGATCGAGTTCGTCCCTACATACGGCAACACGCTGATGGGCCTTGCCTGCCACAAGCCGTTCGACCCGGCAGACAACTACGACATCATCTATCACCCGCCGGTGCCGCGCGCGATGGTCGAGGTGGTGAGCTTCGACGATCAGGAGACGGTCGTGCCCTACGGCGAATGGGGCCGCACGCGATTGACCACGCTTACCAAGGAATTCTTCATGCCGCGCTTCATGGAGCGCGACGAGGCCAAGCGAACCCCGCCGTGCGAAAAATATCCGTGGGACGGCTCCGCCAACGTCCGCCCCTACTCGGGCTTCGCCACCACGGTTGTCGAAGGCGTGTATTGAGCGCGACACCGCTGCTCAGCGAAGTTGCAAACACCGCCGCACCCGGCCGAGCGTCTTTTCCTTGCCCAGTAGTGCCAGCGTCTCGCCGATGGCGGGGCTGACCGGACGCCCGGCAACCGCCACGCGCAGGGGCTGGGCCACGTCGCCCATCTTGGCGCTCGTCTTCTCGCAGAGGTCCTTGATGAGCGCGTCGATCCCTTCCGCCGACCAAGGCGTCAGCGCCGAAAGCAGCGGGAGAAGTGTCTCCAGCGTGGCGAATCCCCGGTTGTCGTTCTTCGCCAGCACCTTCTTCACGGCGTCCGGTTCGTATTGAACCGAATCATCCGGGGCGAAGAGCACGGCGGCCTTGGACTCCAGATCGCGAAACGTGCGAAATCCCTTGCACGCCGCGAGAACGCGCACGGCCGTGTCATCATCGAGAACGGCCAGCGGACTGCCGCTGACTTCGGCCCAATCCCTAAACGCCGCCAGCAATCGCTCCGGGGTCGCCTGGGCCGCGTAGTCCGTGTTCATCGCCAGCAGCTTGTCGCGATCGAAACGGCCCGCCGTCTTGTTGATGCCGTCCAGACTGAAGGCGTCGATCATCTCCTGCCGCGTGAGCATCTCGCGATCGTTCTTCGGCGACCAGCCGATCAGCGCCACGAAGTTCACCAGCGCCTCGGGCAGGTAACCGGACAAGCGAAAATCGTGCACGTCGATCTCGGGGATCACGACGCCCGCCGCTTCGGCCAGCCGTGTCACCTGCGACATGTCCAGTTCGGTGTCGGCCTTGTCGAGCCACTTGTCCAGCGCGGTCGCGCCGCAACCGGCGATCTCGCCGACTTGCTCCTTGGTCCACGCCTTCGACTTGAGCCGCTCCTTCACCGCCGCGCGCACCACCTTGTGCTTGTCGCGCTTCGACATCTTCGTCCCGTCAATGTTGAAGACCAGCGGCAGATGCGCGTATTTCGGCGTCGCATACCCCAGCGCCCGCTGTATGAACACGTGTTTTGGCGTGTTCATCAGATGCTCCTGGGCCCGAAGCACGTGCGTGACCTGCATCAGCGCATCGTCCACCACGACCGCGAAGTGATACGTCGGCCAGCCGTTGGACTTCACGATGACCAGGTCCTCGACCTCGCCCGCCCCGAAGCTCACGTCGCCGAGAATCTCGTCGTGCACCGTGATCGGCTCGTTCGGCGTCTTGAAGCGAACCACCACCGGCCGGCCCTCTTCGCGGGCGCGATCGGCGTCGGCCTTCGTCGGCAGCGGATCGGGCCTCGGGTAGCGGAACGATGTCTTATTCGCCTCGGCCGCTTTGCGCAGCGCGTCGAGTTCCTCGGGCGTCTCAAACGCGTAATAGGCGTTTCCGTCCGCCAGCAGCTTCGCCACCGCCGTGTCGTACAGTTCGCGCCGCTCGCTTTGCCGATAGGGGCTCACCGGCCCGGCGACACCCGGTCCCTCGTCGAAGTCCAGCCCCAGCCAGCGCAGGTCGTCGATGAGCTTCTGCTCCGCCCCTTCGATGTTGCGGAGAATGTCCGTGTCCTCAATGCGAAGGATGAACGTGCCGCCGTGACGACGGCAGTAGAGCCAGTTGAACAGCGCCGTTCGGGCGCCGCCGACGTGAAGGTAGCCGGTCGGAGAAGGGGCGAATCGGGCACGAATCGTGGGTGTGCTGCTCATAGTGAACCATGATCGTGGCCAGACCGCGCTTCGACAAGGAGCAGGGGGGCGCAGGCCTGAGGGCATCAACGGTCAGGCGCGACGTCCCTGGCGTCTCTTGCGATAGAGCGACTCCAGAAGGTCCTCAACCGTCGTTTCATTGAGCAGCGTGTGGATCTGCTCGCGAATCTCCAGCCAGGCGTCGTGTTGTGCGCACGGCTGGCTGCTGTTGCACGCGGCAAACCCGAGGACGCAGCGCTCGATCCGCTCCGGGCCGTCTACCGCCTCGACAAGCTGCCGCAGCGTGATCCGGTCCGCGTCCCGGGCCAGCGAAAACCCGCCGCCGCGCCCCTTGCTGGATACCAGAATGTCCGCCCGCACAAGCGATTGGAGAATCTTTCCGACGAACGACGCCGGCATGTCCGATCGGGCGACAATCTCCCGCAGCAGCACGAACCTGCCCGGCCGTGCCAGTTCCGCGATGATCATCACCGACCGGATGGCGTATTCACATCCCGTTGAATAAATCATGATGACGCGGCTTCTTCGACCGGCGGTGGCGGTTCCGGTTCCTCAAATCTCATCACTTGCCGATCCGGCTGCAGGAACGACGCGGCCGGGCCCGACGTCCACGACTCATCATATCCGGGCACTTCGTCGCCGACGCGGGCCGCGTCTTCTCCGGCCTCATAGACGCGGCGAACCATCCGCACCAGCGCGTTGGTCAAGTCATCGTCCGGCTCCTCGCGCGTGACAATCTCAATGTCCATAAGCCCCAGATCGTTCAGCCCGACCGTGCCGCAGCAGTGACATCCGGCCTTGTCGCCTTCAAGAGACGAAGCGCGATATCCAAGCCCCGTGGCGCTGAGCAGGCGGAGCGGGTCGGATTCGGCCAGCAGTCGCGACACATTCTTCGCGTCGATCAACAGCCCGGACGCCGGATAGCAGGCGCCGATGACCGGGGCGAACTCCGCGAGGGCGGCGTGCGCCTGAAGGTGCGCGCGAAGAACGGCGTCGCGCGTCGTGTCCCCGGTTCGTTCGTAGCCTGCGACAGTCGTGGTGAAGGAAACCTGCGCGGCATGTGTTCCCGCGACGGCCAATGCATCGGGCCAATCGAAGCTCTGCGCCGCGGCGTCCTCAAGGGTCTGTCGCGGCAGACTCTGTGCATCGCTGGCGACGTCGAGGCGAATGGGGCCGATCATCAGATGGGCCGGCGAACCTCGCTGCGTGGCCGCCCGGACCTCCGCGCGCCGCTCGCCGCCGCGCCGCAGAGACGCGCAGAGCACCTCCAGCGAGACCTTCAACGAGCTGCCCAATAGCGCGATGGTCGTGTACGTCTGCGGCGGCATCGACGGCTGCTTCGGCGTCGCAGGACTCGGCGATGCCTCCGACGTCTTCGCCCGTGGCATTGGGGGGGCAGCGGTCTCTGCGACTTGCAGCAGGTCTGCTTTTGAGAGATCGGACGGCTCCACGCCAGATGTTTCCGAGGGCGCCGGTGCAGTAGCGCCTTTCAGTCGCAACGCAGAAAGACCGACGCCGACCACCATCGCCAGCCAGCCGAAGGCGGACACGTGGCCGATCCACCACGCCGCCCCCAGCGCAATGATCGCCGCGCATTCCAGTACCGGACTTCGCCGACTGCGAATGCTGGCCACCAGCGAATAAAGCGCCGACGCAAAGCCGAGCGTGCCCATCACGGCAAACAGACCGAGCCAGATGTTCAAACCGGGGTTTACCATCTATTCCTAATCAGTATCGGGACACCGAGAGTGCGAGGCATCGGGACGCGGGAAACTCATGCGCCGCTCAAAGCCGACAGCTCCGCCGATATCGCCTCGACTTTGGCCTTCGTCAATGACGCCCCCTGAGTCACGTCGCCGGGCGGCTCCCGGGTCAATATGTAGAACTTGATCTTCGGCTCGGTCCCGCTCGGCCGGGCGATCACCTTCGTGCCGTCCGAAAGTGTCAGAACGATGACATCGCTCGACGGCAGCTCGTAGCGACCCACCACCGCGCCCGATGCCACGTCCCGGATGTCGCCCGTCGTCAGATCGCCGATCTGCGCGACGGCGACGCCGGCCAACGTTCGCGGCGGCTTTGCCCGCATCGACTGCATCATCGACTTGATCCGCGCCGCCCCGTCTGCCCCCGGCAGCGTCAGACTCTTGGCCCCCTCGCGGAAGTAGCCGTACTTCGCGAAGAGCCTGCCCAGCAGACCGTAGAGCGTCGTCCCCTCGGCGGCTGCGAATGCGGCGGCCTCGGCGATGAATGCCGCGCTCGTGACCGCGTCCTTGTCGCGGACGAAGTCGCAGGGCATGTAGCCGTAGCTCTCTTCCGCGCCGAAAATGTACGCCTTCGAAGGTGCACCGGTGCTGCCCGCCTCTTCATAAAGCCGAATCCGCTCGCCGATCCACTTGAAACCCGTGAGCACCTCGACGACTTCCGCGCCGTACGATCGGGCAATCTCCTTCATCAAGTCGCCGCTCACGATTGTCGTGAGCACGACGCCGTCTGCGGGGAATTTGCCGCTCCGCTTGAGCTGCTCGCAGATGTAATACGTCAACAGGGCGGCTATCTGGTTGCCCGTTAGCAGCTCGAACTCGCCGCCATCGCCTCGCACCGCAATGCCCACCCGATCGGCGTCCGGATCGCTGGCGATCACTAGATCGGCCCCCTCCTTCTTTGCCAGGTCAATCGCCATGGCCAGCGCCGGCCCCTCCTCCGGATTCGGCGACTTCACCGTCGGAAAGTTGCCGTCGGGAATCGACTGCTTCGGCTCCTCCATGACATGCACAAACCCGCGCCGACGCAGAGCCTCGGGGATCAGTGTGCCGCCGGTGCCGTGCAGCGGCGTATAAACGATCTTGAGCTTCTTGCCCTGCTCGCGGCAGATCTCCGGCGCCAGGCACGACTTGTCCACGAGTGCCAGGAAGGCGTCATCCATCTCGCGGCCGATGCGATGCAGCAGCCCCTGCGCCGTCGCGTCACTCTCCGTCATCTCGCGGATATTCACATAGGCCCCGACGCCGCGCACCTCGGAAATGATGTTCGTATCGTGCGGCGGCGTGACCTGCCCGCCGTCGTTCCAGTAGGCCTTAAGGCCGTTGTACTCCGGCGGATTGTGACTCGCCGTGATCATGACCCCGGCCGTGCATCCCAGATGCCGCACGGCAAACGAAAGCTCCGGCGTCGGTCGCAGCGCACTGAACAGATGCGCCGTCACGCCGTTGGCCGCCAGCACCGTCGCGACGCGCATCGCAAACACATCGCTCATGCGTCGGCTGTCGTGGGCGATCGCCACGCCGGCCTTTTTCGCCGCCGCACCCTGCTTGGCAATGTAGTTCGCCAGCCCCTGCGCCGCAGCCCCGACCGTATAGATGTTCATCCGGTTCGGGCCTGCGCCGAGGATGCCGCGGATTCCGCCCGTGCCGAATTCCAGGTCGCGATAAAATCGATCCGTCAGCTCGCGCTCATTCCCGGCGGAAACAAGCGCGCGGATTTCGTCCTTGTCCCCCGTGGCGATCGCCGGATCGGCGAGCCACTGATCCACCGCGGTCTTGATCGCTGCGTCCATCCGTTTGCGGGCCCCTTATCCTCGTGGGATCGTTCAATTCAGGCGTCAGGCCCTGACTCTAACGCACCCGTCGAAATGGATGAAGCGCACGGCCTCCCTTGCCGCCCAGGCCGTCGGGATTAGAATAGATGCAGTGTCCATCCCGTCGCCCGGCGGACGGGTTGCCATTCGACAAGAGGGCGATTAGCTCAGTTGGTCAGAGCGCACGGATCACACCCGTGAGGTCACAGGTTCGACCCCTGTATCGCCCAGTTTCCCACGCATCCCCCGCATGTCGGACTCGCCCCCAACCGATGTCGAGACCCGCAAAGCATGTAGAATGGCTGCCCGGCCATCCAGTCGCAAAATAGAACACGCACCGGTTAGCAGGAGATTGCACCCCAGATGGGCGACGAAGCACACAAAATCATTTACTCGATGGTTGGCGTCTCCAAGCGCCACGACAAGAAGCAGATCCTCAAGGACATCCATCTCTCGTACTTCTACGGTGCGAAGATCGGCGTCCTCGGTCTCAACGGCGCCGGCAAGAGCACCCTCCTTCGCATCCTCGCCGGCATCGACAAGGACTACGAAGGACAGATTTCCCTGCAGCCCGGCTACACCGTCGGCTTCCTCGAACAGGAGCCGAAGCTCGACGATTCCATGACCGTCCGCCAGGTCGTCGAGCAGGGCATGCAGCAGTCGATGGACCTTCTCAAGGAATACGAGCAGATCAACGAGCGGCTCTGCGAGGAAATGTCCGAAGACGACATGACCAAATTGCTTGAGCGTCAGGGCCAGGTCCACGAGCAGCTCGACGCCATCAATGCCTGGGAGATCGACGCCCAACTCGAGATGGCCATGGACGCCCTGCGCTGCCCGGAGGGCGATCGCCTCGTCAAAGTCCTCTCCGGCGGCGAGCGGCGCCGCGTCGCGCTGTGTCGACTTCTCCTGCAAAAGCCGGACGTCCTCCTGCTCGACGAGCCGACCAATCATCTCGACGCCGAGACCGTCGCATGGCTCGAACAGCACCTCAAGCGCTACGAAGGCACCATCATCGCCGTCACCCACGATCGCTATTTTCTCGACAACGTGGCCGGCTGGATTCTCGAACTCGACCGCGGCCAGGGCATTCCGTGGAAGGGCAATTACTCCTCCTGGCTGGAGCAGAAGGAGACGCGACTGCGCGTTGAGGAAAAGACCGAGTCCGCCCGGCAGCGCGCCTTGCAGCGCGAGTTGGAGTGGATTCGCCGCTCCCCGCAGGCCCGCCGCGCGAAGAACAAGGCCCGCATCAGCGCTTACGAGGAAGCCGTCGCACAAGACGCGACGGAGAAACTCAAAGAGATCGAAATCTACATCCCGCCCGGCCCGCGACTCGGCAATCAGGTCATCGACGCTAGAAACGTGACCAAGGCCTTCGGTCGGCAGATCCTCCTGTCAGACGTGAGTTTCTCGATCCCCGCCGGTGCCATCGTCGGCATCATCGGCGCCAACGGCACCGGCAAGACGACGCTCTTCCGCATGATCACGGGCCAGGAGAAGCCCGACGCAGGGACCATCCGCGTCGGCGAAAGCGTCAAGCTCACCTACGTCGAGCAGAGCCGCGAGACGCTCAAGGAGACCGACACCGTCTGGCAGGCCATCACCGGCGGCCGCGAGCACATGCAAATTGGAAACGCATCCGTCAACAGCCGGGTCTATGTCACGCGCTACGGTTTCACCGGGCAGGATCAGCAGCAGCAGGTGGGCACGCTCTCCGGCGGCGAGCGCAACCGCGTCCATCTGGCCCGCATGCTCACCCAGGGCGCCAACGTCATCATGCTCGACGAGCCGACCAACGATTTGGACGTGAACGTCATGCGTGCCCTGGAGGATGCCATCGAGAACTTCGCCGGCTGCGCCCTCGTCATCAGCCACGACCGCTGGTTCCTCGATCGCGTGGCGACGCACATCCTCGCCTTCGAGGGCGACAGCACCGTGCGTTGGTTCAACGGCAACTACTCCGCCTACGAGGCCGACCGCAAGACCCGCCTCGGCGTCGCCGCCGACCAACCGCATCGCGTGAAGTACCGTGAACTGACCATGGGCTGACGCGCCGGCAGGATAGAGCCTTCGGGTAGCATGGGCCTCCGGCCCGTGCGGCGAACCGCTGGTTCCTCGATCGGGTAGCATGGGCCTCCGGCCCGTGCGACGAACCGCAACCGCATTTGGCCCCACGCGCTTCGCTTACTGAGCCAGTAGCGCGACGAACAAATCCAGATCACCATCCGTCACCAGCCCGTCGCCATCCAGATCACCGTTGAGATAATTGCACCCGGGGTACTCGGCCTCGTAGGCGTTGCGATCCATCATCGCCAGGATGAACCCGGCGATGTCCAGACCGTTCACGTCGCCGTCGCAGTTCATGTCGCCCGGCACGACCGGGGCCGGCGGCGGCTCGACGACGACCATTCCCTCCGCGCCGGGCGTCAATGATGTCGTTCCAAAGGTAACGCCGCCCATCGTGACGCTGTACGCGGGATCGAAGTAAACTTCGAGTCGGTCACCCGCGAACAGGATTTGCCCACCATGATCCGGCGCTCGCGGCGCGAGCCGCTGGAAAAGCGCCTGACAAATGATGGGGCCGTCCGTCTGGAAGTTCAGCTCCTGCGCGGTCACCTGCACCGTCAATTCGCCGACGTCGGTCACGATACCCGCCGTAAAGATTGCCGGCTGACCGTTGCGATCGAAGGGTTCAAAGAAGCCCGGAAAGGCCACATGCCCCTCGGACGGATTCCACACAAAAAGCTCGTCCTTGCGCTCGCCCGTGCCCTGATCCACCATCCGAATCTGCGTGCCCGGCGGGACAGCGCCGATGCCGCAGGACGTCGGGTCGCCGGTCGGCGCCGGTACAAAGCCCGCGCCGCTGAGCGACTCTGCGACCCGGTCGCACTTTTGCGTTGCCGTCGTCACCACCAGCGGGTCGATCACGGTCTCCACGGACAGGACCAAACCATCGGGATATCGAAACGTCATATCCAGCGCGCGCGGTACTAGATTCGTCGGCGTATCAACGCCGAACAAAACGCCCGACGGCGGCGGCATCTCAACCGCGCCCTTGCAGCCCTGGCTCGACGACGTCGTACCGAAAATAATGCCTCCCTGACTCACGGTGTACGCCGGGTCGAAATAGACTTCGAGTCGATCTCCCACGAACAGGATTTCCGCGCCGTGAAGCGGGGCTCGTGGGGCGAGCCGCTGAAACAGCGCCTGACAGACGATCGGCCCGTCAGTCTGAAAGTTGAGCTCCGCCGCCGAGACCTGCACCGTCACCTCGCCGACGTCCGTGACGATTCCGGCCGTGAAGATGGCCGGCTGTCCCATGGCGGCAAACGGATTAAATGGTCCCTCGAACGACACCGTGCTTGCAATCGCGTCCGGGGACTTGATCATGTCCGCCATCTCGCCCGTCCCGCCGGTCTCAAAGGAAACTTCCTTGAGGTTCGGTCCGCCCTCGATTTTGACTTCGCCAACCGCCAGCGGCTGCGCACTGACGCCCGCGTCCGTAAGCGCCGTCGCGATCGCAACCGCCTTGGCCCCCGGCGAGGCGTGTGCCACGGGGTCAATCCCGACCGGCACAATGCGAGACGAACCGTCCTGATAGTCGAGCTTGACGGTCACCGCCTGCGCGAAATTGCTCGTGGGCGGTGACACTCTCAGCGTCACCACGGCGCTCTGTGCCGCGGAGACGAGCAGGGTGATGGCCGAAAGTCCGATTGAGAAAGTGCGGGTTACGAACATGGATGCCTCCGTTTCGAGCGCCCTCCGAAATTGGAGATACACGCTCATGAGAGAGGCCAGCGACGGTCCCGACGGACTTGGGCGAACAATTTCGGAGTGGTCTATTTAAGGGGGGCGAATCGCCGGATCAGCAGTTCCGCCGTGGCGATGCCGTCCGCCGCCGCCGACATGATCCCCCCGGCATACCCTGCCCCCTCGCCGATGGGGAAAAGCCCCGCGGCAGTGACGCTCTCCCGTGTGTCGGCGTCTCGCAGGATGCGAATCGGGGCCGATGCCCGGGTCTCAGGCCCGGTCACCATCGCCTCCGGCCCGGCAAACCCCGGCATCCGACGGTCGAGGTTCGCCAGGGCCCGCTTGATGGCATCGGTGGCGAACGGCGGGAGGATGTCACGTATCGCCGACCACCGCCCGCCAAGTGGATAACTGGTCTCCAGTTTCCCGTCGGATGCTCGGTCAGCCAGGAAATCGGTCGCCCGCTGGGCAGGGACCTGATACGTCTCGCCGGTCAGTTCAAACGCCGCACGTTCCCACTTGTGTATGAAGTCGATGCCCGCCAGCGGATCGTTGCCGAACTCCTCCGTCGGAACCGTGAGCACGAGCCCGCTGTTGGCGAACGGCTTGGACCGATTGACTCCCGATGCCCCGTTGGTGGCGATGATCCCCGCCGACTCATTCGTCGGCAATATGACCCCGCCGGGACACATGCAGAAACTGTAAACGTCCCCGCGCGACGATGCCGCGCCCTTGGCGACAAGGTGGTACTCGGCGGGGGGAAGCCGTCCATGTCCGCACGAAGAACCGTACTGCCAGCGATCGACCAGCGCCTGCGGGTGCTCGACACGCACCCCGATCTGAAACGGCTTCGCAACAATCGTCACCCCCGACGCGATCAACATCCGAACCGTGTCGTGCGCCGAGTGACCGATGCCGAGGAGCAGCGGACCGGGCGTGATCGTCTCGCCGCCGATGCGAATCGACTTCAGCACGCCGTCCACGATATCCACACGATCGAGCCGCGCTCCGAATCGTATCTCGCCGCCCAGCGACTCAATCGTCCGGCGGATGCGCCAGCACAGCGTGGGGATCCAGTCGCTGCCCAGGTGCGGACGACTGTCCACGAGGATGTCCGGCTTGCCGCCGTGATCGACGAAAACCTGCAATATGTCGCGCATCCGCGGATCGTTCACCCGCGTGTAGAGCTTGCCGTCGCTGTAGGCCCCGGCCCCGCCTTCGCCGAACAGCAGGTTGCTCTCCGGATCGAAATCGTGCTCGCGATAAAACCGCTGAAGGATGTCGCGGTGACGAATCTTCACCCCTTGGCCGCGTTCCAGAACAATCGGCCGCAGTCCGTGCCGCGCCAGCCACAGCGCCGCGAACATCCCCGCCGGGCCAAACCCGACCACGATCGGCCGATGTGCCAGCGGCTCCACGCCGTTTTCCAGCGGCTGCCTCGGCTCGTCCGTCAACATGGCCACATCGGCGCGATTGAGCCGGCGCAGCACATTCCGCTCATCGCGAGGGCCGCCCGCAAGCGATACTTCAACGCTGTACACAAATGAAACACGGTCCTTGAATCGAGCATCGATGGCCCGTCGAACGATGCCGTGCCCCTTAATCTCCTCCGGCGCGACGCGCAGCCGCTTCGCGACCCTTTGGAGCAGTTCCTCCTCAGGCGCGTCGATCGACAGGGCAAGATTTCTCACGAGCAGGGTCACGCAGGCATTGTAGAGGCGAAGGGGCCGTGCGCATCGGACTGCAAAAAAGTGATGGCCCGCGACGCGAAGTCACGGGCCATCGAAGATTCTGATGCGATTGAATTCCGAGCGTAACGGAGGCTAGTTGCCGCCGCCGCCGCCACCGCCAAGACCGCCGCCCTGATCGTCCTGCGGCTGTTCGGGCGCCGTTCCGCCGGGCAGGCCGGGGGGGATATCCGAATAAATATCGCCGGTGCCGCATCCGAGTGGGATGGTGCACGACGGGTCCGTTCTGAAATCAGGAATCGTCAGGTACGGAAACAAGGCATTGATCTGATCCGCCGGCGTGCAGAATGTCAGAACCGTGCCGCAAACGTTGATCGACGCCAACGTGTTGAAACAGCCGTTGTCAAAAACGGCGCCTCCGGCCAGGACGGCACTGATGGTCATTCCAATCTTCTTGATCCGCTTGTGATTCTTCATGTTCGCTCTCATCTGCATTCGCTCTCTTTTCCTCGTGGGTCCGCGAGGAACATATGCTCTCTTTATCAAGTCAGCCTCAAGGGCTGCCGGACAGTCTTCGAGAATTCTCTTCAATCAACCGCCGCCGCCTCCCGCGTCCTGAAGTATCGCATCGGCCGGACAGAAGAACACCAGATCGTCTTCCGTGTTAAACACCTCACCCTGCGGGACACCGTTCGCGTCCACAAAAAAGTAATTCGGCGTCCCGCACGGACCGGGAAATCCGAGGTCCGTCAAGATCGTTCCGGTCGGCAACGAGGCCAGAATGGTATTGATGCCGCCGGAGAAGCAAGTCCCCAATTGAAGGACATACGCGCCGCTGCAAACGGCAATCACGAACTTAACGACTCGTAGTTTGCGCTTCATTTTTTTATTCTCTCAATTCCCCAGGCAGGTTTCTTCGGGCGGGGGTGTTGCTGATCAACCGATGGCTCGCTCAGGAACACGATTGATTAACTTATAGTACCCCGCTCGCCGGGGCGTTTCAAGAGTCCCCGATCCCGCCCTGACCCGCCGCCCCCGCGCGACCTCGCGCTCGTCTCATTCAAGCCCTCATTACTCGGACCCAACGTCCCAGCGGGCCGCGACGACGCCCCATCGCAACGCCGTTTACCTGGGACGCAATTGCCGCTTCAGTCCGCACTTAGCCGTGCAACGAATCGGCTGAACCGTCACGACCCTCACGACCCTACCCGCCCGATAGGGCCCGACACGTTTCACAATCGGGACCCGGAATTAGAGGACCGTCGCGTCGCTCGCCCCACCGCCGCCCCGACGGCGCACCCGGTGCCAAAAAAGATCCTCCAACGGCAGCGGCCCTTCGCCGCACCGCCGTCGGAGGGCAATCTCATGACTGTCGGGCTCATCGTCTTCGTACTGTTCGCGGCGCCGTCCTCGCGCGACGCCGCTCCCGTCGCCGCCCAGAATCTCTCGCCTGCCGTCAGACCCGTCGCCAACCACGACACGCTCACAAGATCCCGCCAACGCTCCGCCACGGGCATCGAGCATGAAGGCCCTCTGCCGCTGACCCAACTGCCCGTCGTGGTCGTCTCCAAAGACTGCCCGACCCGCGAGGAATCCGCGGTCGTCGCCCTGTGGGAAGACGGCCGCATCAGCATGACCGTCACCGCGGATACCGGCGTCGCCCGGTCCTTCGACGTCTGCAAAGGAATCAAAGAGCTCCTCGGCCGCGTCTTCGACCTGGCCTACGAGCAGAAGTCCGGCGATGCGATCATCACCTGCTACGACGCCGACAACCGAAAGCTCGTCTGTCGCGTCTTCGATGGCGCGTCCGTCGAGAAATCCCAGTCGATTCGCCTGCCCGTAGCCATGCGCGTCGGATACCTCGCCATGCGCGCCCGGCCGAATTCGGACGACATCGTGCTCATGCTCTCAGGCGTTGCCTCGGACGGAAAGATGCATCTTTATTCAAACGAGTGGAATGGAGACCGCTGGGCCGACTGGCAGATCATCAGCGCCGATCTCGCACGCGATGAATCAAAACAGCCCGCCGCCGAGTGGAGCGCGCCCCCGCAAGACGCGAAGCCCGACGCCCCGCGAAAATAAACTCAATCAGTCTCAGCGGCCCGCGCCGATCAATCGGGCGATGGACTCACTGTTCACGGGTGAGATAACGCCCTTCTCGGTAATGATCCCCGCAATCAGCGCTGCCGGCGTCACGTCGAAGGCCGGCGTGTAGCACGGCACGTCGATCGGCGCAATGGCATGGCCGCCAATGGCCCGAACCTCGGCCGGGTCGCGATACTCAATCGGAATCGCCGACCCATCTGAAATGGTCAGATCAAAAGTAGAGCTCGGCGCCGCCACATAAAACGGAATGCCGTGCGCCTTCGCCAGCACCGCGACGCCATACGTGCCGATCTTGTTGGCCGTGTCGCCGTTCGCCGCAATCCGATCCGCCCCCGTCACCACGACGTTCACCTTCTTCTCACGCATGACCACCGCCGCCATGTTGTCGCAGATGACCGTCGCATCGATGCCGCCGCGCATCAGCTCCCACACGGTCAGCCGCGAGCCCTGCAGAAGCGGCCGCGTCTCATCGGCATAGGCCTTGAACCTCCGCCCCTTCTCGTGCGCGGCATACATGACCGCCAGCGCCGTGCCATATTCGCTCGTCGCCAGCGCGCCGGCATTGCAATGCGTCAGCACCCCGCCGCCCTCGGGAATCAGGTGTTGCCCGTGCGCCCCGATCGCCCGGCACATCGCCGCGTCTTCATCGCGAATCGCGTGCGCCTCGGCCAGTAGCGCCGCCCGCGCCTCTGGCCATTTCGCGCCGCCCAGCGACTCCGCCTTGCGCCGCATCCGATCCAGCGCCCAGAACAGATTCACCGCCGTCGGCCGGCTCGTCGCCAGGTATTCGCAAGCTTTCGCCAGCGCACCGCGCCAGTTCGCATCGCCCGGCTCGGCCTCGTCGAGCCCGACGATCACGCCATACGCCGCCGCCACGCCGATCGCCGGCGCCCCGCGCACCTTGAGCTGCTTGATCGCGTCCCACACCTCGGCCGACGTGCGACAGGCAATCGTGACCAACTCACTCGGCAGCTTCGTCTGGTCGATCATCCCCAGCGCCCCGCGCGGAGCGATCGAGTCATCCCACCAGACAGGCCGCAGCGGTGAATCGGAGGTCGGCTCTAGCATTCCGCCATCAACTCGACTTCCACCGCCGCGTTCATCGGCAGTTCGCTCGCCCCCACGGCCGCGCGGACGTGCTTGCCCGCCTCGCCGAAGATCTGCACCATCATGTCACTCGCCCCGTTGGCCACCTTCGGCTGATCGAAAAAGCCCGGCGCGCTGTTCACGAACACCGCCAGCCGCACGATACGTTTGATATGGTCGATGCCCCCGACGGTATGCGCCGCGATGCCCAGGGCGTTAAGCCCCGCCGTCCGCGCCGCCGCGTTGGCCTGCTCCAGCGTCACGTCCTGGCCCACCTTGCCGGCGCAGGTCAGCTTGCCCTCGACAAAGGGAAGCTGCCCGCTGACCAGCACCAGATTGCCCGTGCGGATGCCGGGAATGTACGAGCCGATCGGCGCGACAAACGGCGGCAGCGTGAGTTTCAGTTCAGCAAGCTTCTCCGACGGCTTCATGATGTCTGCTCCTCATCCTCGACTTCCGCAGTGCTCTCGTCCTGCTTCAGAATCGCGTCGATGTCCACGTCCGTCTTGATCTTGTCCAGTTCTGCGAACGATTCCTCATCGTCTAGCTCGATGCCGTCCAGTTCGTCGCCGGCCTCAACATCGTCCGTCGCCTCGGCCGCGACATCGTCCGCCGTCTCAACCGTCGGCCCCAGCACCGCCTCTCGAATCGCCGGCTCCCACTCCGCACCGATGGTAATCGGCTCCGTGGAAAGCAGAATGACGCGGATCGGTCCCAGCACCGCCTCCTGAACGATGCGAACGCGCTGCTGCCGCATCAGCTCCAACAGCGCGAGAAACAGACCGATCATCTCCGCCCGCGTGCGCCCGATGAAGACGTGCTCAAAACCAAGCTCGCCTCCCTCGCGCTCCAGCCGATCGAGAATATCCGTGGCGTGCAGCGCAATCGGCGTGTCATCAAAGACCACATCGTGCGTCGCCGCCCCGGCCCCGATCGACGCCATCAGCTTGTTAAAGACCGCGACAAGGTCCCAGATCTGCACGTCGTCCAGATCGATCTCGCTCGGCCCCGCCGCCTTCGGCTTCGCCGGCGTCCGCGGCCACATCTGCGCCTGCGAATCCGCCGCCGCCCCCAGCTCCAGCGAAGCATCCTTGAATTTCTTATATTCCAGAAGCTGCCGAACCAGCTCCAGCCGCGGATCGGAAAAGTCCTCTTCCGCCTCCTCCGTCGCCGGCGGACGCGGCAGGAGCATCCGGCTCTTGATCTCCATCAGCGTCGCCGCCATCACGAGGAAGTCGCCCGCCACGTTCGGATCGATCGAAGCCAGCGTCTCCACATAACGGCAATACTGCTCCGTCACCCGGGCGATCGGGATGTCGTAAAGATCCACCTCGTCCCGCCGGATCAGATAGAGCAGCAAATCCAACGGGCCGTTATAGACGTCGGTTTGAACGGAATAGTCGGTCATGGTCACGGTCGCATCCTTGCGCGGGAACCACCGCCCCGCCGAATCGCCAATTATGAGTGGTCAGCCGCGAAAGGGAAACCCCGCCGATTTCCGCCGACCGCGAAATGACAATACTGGGAAACCCTGTTACGAGAATTGATGACCGGAGAAAATACCTGCCTACGGGCACTCTCCCTGCAAAAGCTCGCTCAGCATCCACTCAATATCCAGCCCGTTGATCTCCATATCGCCGTTCAGATCGGCTGATGCATTCGAACATTGCAATGGATCCTCGCTCTCGCCGGCCTCCGCTGATCCATCGTTCTGCGGCAGACCCAGCAAGGCCGCGATAAACGGCTCGATATCCTGCAGGTTCAGCCCGCCGTCGCAGTTCATATCACCTCTGGCCGACGGCGCGCCCTTGAAGATCGTAAAACAATCCTGCACCGCCCCGGTCGATCCGAGGAATTTCGCCTCCAGCCGTCCGCCGTCGATATCCAGCACAACCGAGCCAAGCGAGCCCATCGAAATGTACATCGCCGGGTGATTCAATGATCCTCCCGTCGCTTCGCTCGAACTGCCCGCGACGACATAAACGGTCCCCTCGTGCCCATTCGGCCTTGCGGTCGGCTTGACATAACCGCCGTCGCCTCGGAAGCGACCGTTTCCGCCGTCAATCACCATCGACGGCACGAGCGTGTTCGACGTGCCGTAATGTCCGTCCAGAAGATACGAACGTTCATAGGAATGACTGTGCCCCGTCATGACCAGATCGACCCCGCCCGCCTCGAGAATCGGCAGCGCGTTTTCCCGCATATCTTTCATCCGCCCCCCGCTGTCCGACGCGTTGTCGGAATTGTGGCCCCCCTTCGAATACGGCGGGTGATGCCAGAAGGCGATAATCCACGTCTTGTCGTTTGACGCCAGGTCCGCCGTCAGCCAGGTCAGCATCGCCCCGGTCGGCGCGCGCGGGCTGTCGTCCGAATCCAGCACGATAAAGTGAATGTCGCCGTGGTCGAACGAAAAGTAGGCCTCCGTCCCTGACGGAGTCCCGCCGCTCTCCCCGTTCTTCGGCAGCGTGAATATGTCAAAATAAACGCCCGACAACGTGGGCGAGTCCGCGCTGTGCGAATCATGATTCCCGATCGCCGGCCAGAGCACCGACTTCCGAAGCAGCGTGGCATACGCGTTGAACACCGCCGTCTGATACTGAGCGTCGGTTCCGTCGATGTAGGCGTTGTCCCCCAGCATGATCCACAAGTCCGTATGCGTCCCCTCGGTGAAGGCGTAATACGCATCCCGCACCGCGATCTGCCCGCTGTTGGCATGCCCCGAGTCGCCGAGCACCCAGACGCGAGTCGGCTTGGGCGTTCCAGCCGCCGGCGGCGTTACAAAAAAGTGATCCTGCGTATTGCCCGCCTGAATCCCAGCGGTCGATCCCACCGCGTAGAAATACTTCTGGTCGGGCACCATCCCGGTCATCGTCACTTCATGCTCGGTCGTCGCGCCGGGCTTCTGAAATGTCCACGTGGAACTACCCAGCGTCGTGCCGCACTGCACCACGCTGTCCGTCGGCCCGCTCGTTCGCCAGCGAACCACCATCGACGTCGGCGAAGCGCACTGAAGATAGGGTCCGCGCGTGACCGTCGGATTGACCAGCGGCGTGGCAACCAGGGATAAATCAAAGCTGAGATCGGAACTGGCCGGGTCCGACTGGTGAATCTCCGCTGCAATCACGTTCGGCCCGGCCACCAGCAACGACGTGGGCACCAGCGTCTGAACGAAGCGATTCTCCAGCTCATATCCGACGACCTGATTCGCCGGAGTGTTGTACTGCACGCTTCCTTCGGGCAGCCCATCGCGAAATACCTCGGTTCCATTCAGATAAACGACGGCCCCGTCATCGCGCAGCACGGAAAGCGTGAGATTCGCCCCGAAGTCGAGCGGATTCGAAACATTGATGACCCGTCTGAAATAAGTCGTGATGTGCTTGTTCGATGCGCTGGGTCCGTAGCTAACGACGGTTGCCTCATCCCCGTCGCCATAGCCCAGTTGCGCCGGGCCGCTGGGCCATCCGGAGTCATTAAACGAGGCTTCACGCCAGGCTGTGCCCTGATTGCTCCCGTTGTCCAGATAGCGCCATGTTGACCCCGCGTTCACCAGATCCAGGTCGGTCGTCTGCCCCACGAGCTGCAGATCGAAACTGATGTCCGAACTCTGTGCGTTCGACTGGTGGATCTCCACGGCGAGCACGTTCGTCCCACTGAGCAGGGGACCGAGCGACACGGTCGTCGAATACCATGTGGATTCATCGCTCCCGCTCACCACCGACGCCGCGGGCGTCGTGTATATGGTAATACCCGTCGGCATGTTGGAGCGAAAAATGACGACCCCGTTCAGATAGACGATCGCGCCGTCATCTCTGAGCAGTGAGACCTGCAATCCAGAAAAGATCGACCGGTCGTCAACGGTGAAGCTCCGACGAAAATAGGTTGTGATATATTTGTTGGATTCGTCCGGGCCGTAACTGACCACCGTCTCCTCGTCCCCGTCGCCGTAACCGAGTTGCGCTGTGCCGATAGCCCAGTCGCTGTCGTTGAAAAAGGGCGAACGCCAGATCGTTCCCAGATTGCTGCCGTCGTCCTTGTATTTCCAATCCTCTCCCGCCCGGCTCAGGATGACGTCCGCGCTGCGCGCAGCATCCGCCCAGGCAACAAGGACGAGACTCCCAATCAGGTAGACGGATTTCGGCCGCATTCCCGAATCTCTCTCAGTTGTTCTCTACTTGAAGACCCTGGGCCCCGAAAATCGCGAACAATGTCGGGAACAAAAATCCCGCTGCCCGCTGCATTGGGTACGGCACAAGATCCCGCAGGGCTCAATCGCATTGTAACGAACCGGGAGAGGCCGGAGTAAATCGTTGGGCCGTCAAAAACGGTCAATACCGAAAATAAAAAAGGGTCGCCGCAAATCGGGGGTGACTACTTTCGGGCACAGACGATCCCACAGGCCGCCCGAACTGCGTCCATGACCTCGATCGCCACCGTCCGGGCCTTCCGACCGCCCTCCGCCAAGACGCCTTCGACATAGGCAGGGTCCGCGACCAGCGCCTTCCGCCGCTCCCGCGCCGGGCCGAACCGCTCCTCGTAAAGCTCCGCCAGCCGCTTCTTCACATCGCCATAGCCCATGCCCCCGGCGCGGTACCTGGCGCCCCACTCCGCCGTCTCCTCCTTGCTCGCAAACAACTTCAGCAGCGCAAACACATTGCACGTCTCCGGGTCCTTCGGATCGGCCACCGGCGTGCTGTCCGTCTTTAGGCCCATGATCTTCTTCTTCGCCGGGCCCGGCTCCTCGAAGATCTCGATCGTGTTGCCGTAGCTCTTGCTCATCTTCTCGCCGTCCACCCCCGGCACGATCGCCGCCTCGTTCAACATGGGCTTCGGCAGGACAAACACTTCACAATTGAACGTATTGTGAAAATACCCCGCCATGTCCGCCGTCATCTCAATATGCTGCACCTGGTCCTTGCCCACCGGAACGGCATGGCTGCGATAAATGAGAATGTCCGCCGCCTGAAGGATCGGATACGAAAACAGCCCCATGCTCGCTGTCAGCCCCTTGGCCACCTTGTCCTTATAGCTCACCGCCCGTTCCAGCAGCCCCTTGCCCGTCACCGTCGACAGAATCCACGACAACTCGCACACCTCCGGAACATCGCTCTGCCGAAATAAGAGCGCCTTGCTCGGATCAAATCCCAGCGCCAGATAGTCGATTGCCACGTCACGCGTGTAGTCCGCCAGCACCTTCGCATCCTGTATCGTCGTCAGCGCGTGATAGTTGGCGATGAAGATGAAGCACTCGTGCTTCTCCTGATTCTCGATGTGCTGCCGCATCGCCCCGAAGTAATTGCCGAGGTGCAGCTTACCGGATGGTTGTACGCCGGAGAGTAGTCGCATGGGTCGTCTTGCCTGTTTTGCCGGTGAACCGTTGATCAGCCGATACAATAGCGGTTCATGCACGCCCCCGTCCACATTCACATCGCCGGCCTCGGTATCGAACTCCACGATGCCGACTCGGCCCTCGCCGATCTGCACGGCCTGTACGCCGAATTCAACCAGCGATCCGCCGCCTACAAGTCCGACCCCGCCAACCCCCACCTCTGCAAGGCCGGATGCAGCCATTGCTGCAAACGCGGCGCCTTCTTCGGAGTCACCCTCGCCGAGGCCGTCGCCTGGTCCGCCGCCGTCGAAGCGCTCCCTGCGAAATCGAAAATCCCCGCCCAGCGCACCGCCCATGCCCTGATCGTCGAACAAGCCCGACTCTTCGCGGACAATGTCTCACCGTCCGACATTCCCGGTCAGCGGGAAGAGCCGTCCTTCTCGGCCCGCATCTCCCGCCTCAACCGCGATCTCGGCCCCGCCTGCCCGCTCCTGGCCGACGATCTCTGCACCGTCTACGACGCCCGCCCCATGCTCTGCCGCGCCTACGGCTTCCCCGTCGACGCCTACGCCGTCAAGTCAGACGCCGCCATCGTCTTCCGCAGCCTATGCCAACTCTACGACGGCCTCTCCCTCTCCGACTACGTCCGCGCCGAAGACCTCAAGGACCGGCTCCGCCAAATCTCCCGCCGTCTCGGCGGCAACCGCGACTGGGGTCGCTTCACCTCCGCCGAAGCCATCATGGCAACACTTCACTATGGATGATCGAGCCGATGCCCCGCCCGCCGCGCCACCGGTTATCATGTCCCTCGCATGGAACGAAAAGCCGTCATCATGGCCGGCGGATCAGGCACGCGCCTCTGGCCCCTCTCGCGCAGGGACCGACCCAAGCAGCTCCTTCGCATCATCGACGGCCGCAGCCTCATCTATCGCGCCGTCGAGCGCCTCACCGGCCTGCTCGATCCCCGCGACATCCACGTCATCACGCTCAAAGATCATCTGCCCGCCATCGCCGAAGAACTGCCGATGCTCCCGCCCGAGAACCTCATCGGCGAGCCGCTCGGCCGAGACACCGCCGCCGCCATCGCCCTCTCGGCCGCGATGCTCCACGCCCGTCAGCCCGAGACCATCATGGGCGTCTTCACCGCCGACCACGTCATTCGCCCGGCCGATCGCTTCGTCGACATCGTCCGCCGCGGCTACGACGCCGCCGAGCGCTACGCCGACGCCCTCATCACCTTCGGCGTCAAACCCACCGAGCCGAACACCGGCCTCGGCTACGTCCGGCGCGGCCGCCCCGCCGCCGATGGCGTCTACGAAGTCACCGCCTTCAAGGAAAAGCCCGACGCCGCCACCGCGCGACAATATGTCGATTCCGGCGAGTACTTCTGGAACAGCGGCATGTTCGTATGGCGCACCGCGGCCATCCTCGACCAGCTTCGTCTGCACCTGCCCGCGACGGCGAGCGCCGCCGCACAGCTCGCCCAAGGCGGCGTCGCCGGTCTCACTTCCGACACCGCCCACGCGCTGTACGCCGCACTCCCGCGCATCAGCATCGACCACGCCGTCATGGAAAAAGCCGCCAAGGTATTAACCGTGGAAATGTCGCTCGAGTGGCTCGACGTCGGCAACTGGACGGCCCTCCCCGCCGTCATGGGCGCCGATGCGTCTGCCAACACAACCGCCGCCACCGAGCACCTCGTCATCGATGGCAAGGGCAACATCATCGTCAGCGAGGAAGACCACCTCATCGCCGTCGTCGGCGCGGATGACCTTGTGGTCGTTCACAGCAAAAACGCCACCCTCGTCTGCCGACGCGATCAGGTGCAGGAAATAAAGTCCCTCGTGGCCCGACTCGAGGGCTTGGGCAAGAACGAATACCTCTGACCCGCATCATGCCAAGCGCCATTCGCATTCTCGGCATCGACTACGGCACCCGCCGCATCGGCATCGCCGTCGGCGACCGCGAAACGAAAATCGCCGCGCCGCTCGCAACCCTTAACGGTCGCAACGACGTCACCCGCGATGCCCGCGCAGTCGCCGATCTGGCCGCGAGTGAAAACGCCGCCGAGTTCGTCGTCGGCCTCCCGCTCAGCATGGACGGAACCGAAAGCGACCAGACCGCCCTGACGCGCCGCTTCGCCGCCGAACTCGCCCGCCTCTCAGACAAGCCCGTCCGCCTCTTCGACGAACGGCTCAGCTCCTTCGCCGCCGATGAAGTCCTCGATCAGGCGGAGATTCCGCAGCGCGGCCGCAAGGGCCTCACCGACCGCATCGCCGCCCAGAAGATCCTCCAGGCCTTCCTCGACGCCGACTCAGCTCTTTGAGATCGCCTTGCTCAGCCCCGGCAATTGCTCCGCACCTTCCGGCACCGTGATCGACGAACCGTCAAAGTCATCGCCGATCGGCTGGAACCGACCGCCAAGCTGCTTCGCCAGAAACTCCTCGACGACCGCGTAGAAGGCCGTCCGATTCTCCGGTCGCGCGAAGCCGTGCCCCTCATCCGGGAACAATACATACGTCACCGGGATATTCTTCTGCTGCATCGCCGCCACAATCTGATCCGCCTCCGCCTGCTTCACGCGCGGGTCGTTCGCCCCCTGGGCGATCAGCAGCGGCTTCGTGATATTCTCAACCTTGTTCAAAGGCGACCGCTCCATGAGCAGCTTCTTGCCTTCCTCGGTCCGATGGTCTCCGACCCGGGTGGTGAACATGTCCAGCATCGGCTTCCAATACGGCGGAATCGAGTTGAGCAGCGTGATCAGATTCGACGGCCCGACGATATCCACGCCGCAGCAGAAGGTATCCGGCGTGAAGGTCAAACCGACCAGCGTCGCATACCCGCCGTAGCTGCCGCCATAGATCGCCACCTTCGCCGGATCGGCGATCTTCTCATTAACGGCCCACTCGACCGCGTCGAGCAGATCGTTGTGCATCGTGCCCGCCCACTCCAGGTTCGCGGCATTGATGAACTTCTTGCCCAGCCCCGTCGAACCGCGGTAGTTCACGCTGAGCACCGCATAGCCGCGATTCGTCAACCACTGATGCTCGGGATCAAGCCCCCAGTCATCCCGCGCCCACGGGCCCCCGTGCACATTCAGCACCAAGGGCAGCGGCTTCTCCGGATGTCCGTTCGCCTTCTTGTCGGCCCACGCCGGAATCGAAAGATAACTCACCAGGTCCATGCCGTCGCGCGACTTGATCACCACCGGGTGCATCTTCGCCAGCGGCAGACCTTCGAGCTTCTTGCGGTTGGTAAAGAGGAACTTCGCCTTCTTCGCCGGCCGATCGTAGTGGTAGTAACTCACCGGGCCGTTGTCCATGACATACGCGACGATCCAGTGCTTGTCATCCTGCGATCGGCTGGAGACGTTGATCTCGCCGTCAGCCACGCTGGCGAGATAGTCCATGTCCGCCTTGATGGCCGCGTCCAGGATCGTCCAGTGCTGTCGCTCGTAGGTAAACGCCACCGCCTGCACGGCGTGAGTCTTCGGATCGACCAGCGTCCCGCTCGCATCCGCCTTCGGGTCCTCGGCGAGGAGCTTCTTCTCGTTGCTCTCGACATTGATCGCGAACAGTCCGGCCGTGTCGCGCCCGCGGCTGTCCACCTGGTACAGCGTCTTGCCGCTCTTGTCGAAACCGACCGGCTGCGTCGTTAGGGCGTCCTCCGCCGGAATCTTCTCGGAAAGCGTCCAGTCCCCGCCCGCCGGCTTGAACACCTCCATGCCGCCGTCCGGTGTCATCCGCATGGCATACCGAACGCCGAACTGGTTGTCGGTTACAAATCCCACATATCCGTCGTTCTGCATCACCAGCTTCCGGTCCCCGCTGGCGATGTTCACCCGGTAAATGTCGTGTAGCTGCTTGTTGCGATCGTTGATCGCCACCAGAAGCTCGCCGGGGTATTCGTCGCTCTTCTCCTGAATCCGCGCTTGCACCCCGTCCAACGGCGTCAGGTCCCGCGTCTGATTCGTCCGCAAGTTCGTCGCATAGACGTGCCAGTTCTCGTCGCCGCCCTTGTCCTGAACATAAAGAATGTGATCGTTGTCGTACGCCCATTGATAAGACCGGATGCCCCGAACCTTGTCCTCGGTCACCACCCGCGCATCGTTCGGATTGCTCAGCGGCGCCACCCACACGTTCATCACGCCATCCGACTCCGCCAGAAACGCAATCCGCGTCCCGTCCGGGCTGATCTGCGTCCCCGCCCGATCCGGGTTCCCGAAGAAGACATCCCGCGCAATCAGCGGCGTGCTCTGCATGTCCTTCGGCGCTGCCGCGGTCCCCATCGTCCCCGACTGGCTGCAGCCCGTCATACCAATGGCGAGAAAAGAAAGCCCCTTGATCGTGTCGAAGCGTGTCATCATGTGTCCCTTCTGAACTCCAGGTTTGATCGGGCGCCGCACTGCCCGTTCGAAGTGCCGCGTGGCGCGATATCCACTTTTAATATAACGAAGTTGTTGTGCGTATCTTACGAGGCGATTCTACGCAGGATGGCGCAATGCGTCAAAAAACCCGGCAACGAGCCGCTCACGTCGTCGATGCGATGCGCCGTCGCCGACGAACCCGCTGTGCAAGCATCAATGCACCCACCGCGATGACCCCCTGAACACCCAGCCCCGCCATCACCGGCGCATCCAAATTCTTGAGGACTGCCGCCCACGTCCCGATCGGAGAAATCGTAAACAGCACGGAGTACTCCCGGCTCGCATGGACATCCATCAACACCGACCACGCCGCCTCGGCCAAGAGCGGCGCCAGCCACAGCAGGGCGATCGCAAAACTTCCCACCGTCAGCCCACCCATCCCGATGCCGTAGCAATACCGAAAAAGTCCCGACATCGTCACCATCGCAAGAAAAAATGCCAGGGCCATCACCATGGCACTGTCCGCCGTCTGCGAAAGCCCCGTGGCCTCCTTCAGTTGCCCCTGGAAGGCCTTGCCCGTCACCACCAGCATGATCCCCAGCGCCACCGCCGTCGCCGTCGCCGCCGACGCATAAAACGCCGCCGGCCGCCGCGGCGCAAACTGCGCATCCGCCGCCGCCCGCTTCGCCCAACGCGCCTCCGCGCTCGCCCCCACCGCCACCGGTAGCAAACTCAAAAGCGCCAGCGACGCCAGCGTCATCAGCATCTGGTTCCCCGGATCGACTGTGAACTCCACTGGCACGATCATTCCCGTCACGCTCGGACGCCAGTATTTGAACGCCACCGCGCTCGTCAGCGAGCAGATCGCCAGAAGAATGTGCGCCAACGTCGGCGTAAAAGCCGGCACGTCGTCCCGATGAAACTTCCGCGCCGCCGCAATCACAAACACCAGCGTCAGCGTCGTCTGAATCAGCGCCGATGCCAACAGCGCTTCCGCGTCGAAAGAGATGCTGCCCACCGACGTTACATTATTCGTCACAATCTCCGTGAGCGGAAAAAGCACATACAGGCCGGGCACGATCTTGAACATCGACGTGTTGTTCGAAATCGCCAGAAAGATGACGACGCCCAGGACCCCCGCCTTGCCGCGCGTGGAGAGGCCGATGAGCACCCCCAGCGACCAGAGCGTCGCCGCCGCGCAAAGCATGATCGCGTAAAGAACCGACGGAATCGCCAGCATCGACACTTGCCCGACGCCCGCCGTCGGCGTCACCATCGAGATGAATACATGCATCGCCACCCAGATCACCGCGCTCATCGTCAGAATCTGCGTGATCGGCCCCGTCACATATCCGAACACCGCCGTGTACCCGCTCATCGCCGACAACCGATGCGACGTAATCATGTCCGTCGTGAAGTCGCGTAAGAGCGCCTTCTTGATCTGTCCCGAGGCAATGAAAAACAGCAGGACCGCCTCGATCATCATCAGGACGCCAACGGCGCTCTGCGCAAAGGGCGATAGATTGGGGTTCACAGCACGATAAATCATCACGCTGCAAACGATGATCCCCGCCGCCGTCAATCCCGCCACCGCCCACAGGCGCTTCCACCCGCCCATCAGCATCAACTGTGCCCACCCCAGGGGGTTTCTGATCAAGGGTGCGTCAAACATGCTCATCGTCTAATCCACCTGCTTGATGCCCGTCCGAAGATACGCCTGCTCCAGGTCATGATCCGTCGGGCTAAAGCTCGCCACCGTCAGCCCCGCGCGCATCAATCGCGCAAGGAGGTCCGCCGCGGCCGTGTCATCGTGCTCGAACTCAAACGAAATCTCCCGCCCATGAACCTCGATATGCGTCAGCGAAGGAATCTCAGCCAGTATCCGCCCGGCGTCCGGCTCCACCCGCGCCAGGGTGACATGGTAAAGGCACCGATTGTCCTCGCTCCCGCCCACCACCTGCGCGACTGTCCCGAACTGCTTGAGCTTGCCGCCCTCCATGATCGCGATGTGGGTGCAGTACTCGTGCAGGTCCGCGAGAATGTGCGAACTCACAATCAGCGCCTTCCCCTGATCGCGAAGGCTCCCCAGCATTTTTCGAAACTGAACCCGCCCCGCAGGGTCCAGCCCAGCCGCCGGCTCATCCAACAGCGCCAACGTCGGGTTCGGCAGAAGCGTTCGTGCCACCGTCAGCCGCTGTCGCATTCCCCGCGACAGCGCTTTGATCTTCGAAGTCCGCTTGTCAGTCAGCCAAAGCTGCTCCAGCCAGAAGCCCGTTCTCTCCTCAATCTCTTCATCCTGAAGCCGGTACGCCTTGCCGATGAACCGCAGAAAATCTTCCACGTTCATCTCTTCATAGACCGGCGGCGTATCCGGCGCGAAGCCGATCCGCGAGATCGCCCCCACGTTCCCCGGCTCGATCGTCTCGCCCATCACCTGAACGCGCCCCGCCGCAATCGGCTGCAAACCCGCGATCGCCTTCAGGCTCGTCGTCTTCCCCGCTCCGTTCGGCCCGATCATCCCCAGCAGGTCCCCCCCGCGCAGGCTCAGCGAAAAATCATCCAGCGCAACGGTCTTCCCGTATTCCACCCGAAGGCCCGACGCTTCCAGAATGACCGTCAAATCAATCTCTCCATCCCGCGCCGCACCAACCCCACCCGCAGCATCATACGAAATCCCCACCCCCGCGCGCACCCCCACCACGGCTTGCCGGCTTGCCCATGGAGCGAAGCGAAGTGGGTTGGCGACGGCCCACCAACCCACCCCGCGCCGATCCGATGTCCGCGCGACCCCCACCGCGGCTTGCCGTTTGGCGACGCCGCACCAACCCACTCCCCACGACGTCGCCCGCGCTCTCCACGAAAAAACCACCCCCGCCCCCCATCCGCAGCGCCGCACGCACCCCATCCACAGCGCCGCGCGCCCCCCATCCGTAGCGTCACCCCTTGTGGGTGACGAAGTAACGCTCGACATCCCCATCGGCGTCATCTCCCGCGTAACCGCACACCCTCCATCCGCAGCACCGCGCGCGCCCGTTCCGCAGCACCGCGCGCCCCCCATCCGTAGCGTCACCCCTTGTGGGTGACGAAGTAACGCCCGACATCCCCATCGGCGTCATCTCCCGCGTAACCGCACGCCGCCCCATCCGCAGCACCGCGCGCCCCCCATCCGTAGCGTCACCCCTTGTGGGTGACGAAGGAACGCCCGACATCCCCATCGGCATCCTCTTCCGCGTAACCGCACACCCTCCATCCACAGCGCCGCGCGCCCCCCATCCGTAGCGTCACCCCTTGTGGGTGACGAAGTAACGCTCGACATCCCCATCGGCGTCATCTCCCGCGTAACCGCCCGCCGCCCCATCCGCAGCACCGCGCGCGCCCGTTCCGCAGCGCCGCCCGCCCCCCATCCGTAGCGTCACCCCTTGTGGGTGACGACGTAGCGCCCGACATCCCCATCGGCGTCATCTTCCGCGTAACCGCCAACCCCCAAAGAAAAAGGCGCGCACGTCGAGCAAGTATTTGCCAATAGAGCTCGAACCCAACACGCTCAAAAAAGATGCACGCAATGAACGAATCGCACATCCTCCAAACCGCAAGCCCCAGGCCTCATGTCCCAGCCCTGTGTCGCTCATTTTTCACCCAAATCGCGAACCACCCCAACCCACGCCCGCCACAAGCGTTGCCACAATCTCCGCGAGGCCTGTGTCACCTTATGTCACCTTCGATTCTGCAAGACTTCCACGAACGCCGCGCCCCCGATCCGAGCCGCGCGCGTCAGCAAGCGGTACCAGAAAATCCGGACTCCCAATCGCAATCAACACCAACCGCCGACCCAATCAGTACCGCCGCCTCTGCATTCTCCTGGACCCTCTCGAATGCCCCCGCGCAACCCCGCCGCCGCTCACCATTTCGACGTTTCGACGTTTCGACTTTTCGACGTTTCCGCCAAGAAAACCACCCAAATCGCGAACCACCCCAACCCACGCCCACCACAAGTGTTGGCACCATCCCCACGAGGCCTGTGTCACCTTATGTCACCTTCGCTTTTGCAGGATTTACGCAAACGTCGCCGGCCCCCCAATCCGAGCCGCGCGCGTCAGCAAGCGGTACCAGAAAATCCGGATCCCAATCGCATTCAACGCCAACCGCCGACGCAATCAGCACCGCCGCCTCTGCATTTTCCTGGACCCTCTCGAATGCCCCCGCGCAACCCCGCCGCCGCGCACCATTTCGACGTTTCGACGTTTCGACGTTTCCGCCAAGAAAACCACCCAAATCGCGAACCACCCCAACCCACGCCCACCACAAGCGTTGGCACCATCTCCGCGAGGCCTGTGTCACCTTATGTCACCTTCGATATTCTCGCTTCCCGCGCCGGGCCCCGAAGCGGTTCGCCGCTCGCCGACCGACCACCAGCCCGCCCGAGGTACTCACGTTTTCACGCGATCCCAAGGCGCCCGCGAAACATCACAGCCAAACGCACATTTCGGACCTACAGCGAGGTTGATATTCCGCAAAACCCCTCCCTAGAATCCGACGAGTTCGACCGCTGCGGCCAGATCGCCGCCGGTCAGGATCAAAAGGACGACCTGGGGGAGGAAACGTCATGGCTCAGGAACAAAACCAACCGCGTGACGCGAAATGGTGGAAGACAGTGGACACCGAACAGGCCTTCATCTGGCTCACCGCGGCCGGCTCCATGCAGTGCGAGCAGCTCGAGCAAGCCATGCGACACTATCCGTTGCCCAGATACGACATCGTCGATATTGGACGTCATCTCATCCGCGTCGTCTCGGCCCCGATGGTCAAATTCGGCGGCTCAGCCGCCCGTGTCGATATGCTCACCCTGGCCGAGGCCGTCATCGAGTACGCCATCGCCAATGAGTGGGACGTCGTCGAGGAGCGAACCGTCTCCGGCCAGGGCCCCAGCGCCGAATGACGCGTATTCGCGGTGGCTCACGGAATTCGGCTCGGTTCGGCCCAATTGGGATTCAGTTCTCGCCCATATCCCGCTCCAAGACGAGCAGGATATTCGACAGATGGCGCGGCCCGGGATTCGACTTCACCTGCGGAACGTCGCCTTCCTTCGCCGGCGTCATCCCCGGCTGAATCGTCACCGTCGTCCCGGCGTAGCTGCTGAAAACGCACGACCGAAGCGTGATCGACAACGATGGCGGAACCAGGTCATCCAGTTCGGCCGCCGGAAACACGCGGGCGTCCCGAATTCCCCGGTTGAGATATTCGCCGATCTGAAGTGTCATTGTCCCGGCACTTTGAGTCTTCAAAACCTTTCGACTTTGAAACCTCGGCGGCCCAAAAACCGGCGGTCCGCTCCCGCTCTCCTCCTCCGGACTTACCCCGGAAACCGCCCACCACTCCAGATTCGATCGCAGCAGCGGGTAATAAGCCCGCGAAGCCCTGACCGGCAGCGAGACTTCCAGCACCCGTCCCTGCCCGATCGACTTGGGGCCCCAATAGACCTCGTAAGTATCGTCAAACTCCGCGGACCGAAGTCGAACCGGCGGCATGACCAGTGTCACCCGCTGAGGGTGCGACCACCGCAGCGCCCTGGATTTCCCGGAGGATCCCTCTTCAGCAGTCAGTGGAATCTGGCTGGTCGTCGAGATGATCGCCAGCGCCTTGTAATCGCCATCGACACGACATCCGCCGCGCAGGTTGATTTCCGCCAGCGCCTCCGACCGCGCCGCGGCGCCGCTCGCCTTGCGAAGTCGCTGCACGTCCTGTTGCGTAAAGTGTCCCGTAAGCCGCATCAGCCGATTGACGCTGTTCGCGCCGGTCGGGTCGAGCCGCTGCCCCAGTTCATCCATCGCCTCGAAATCTGCGCCCGCCTTGATCGCCAGGCGGAACCGCCACATCTCCTCCGGCGGCATCGTCAGGAGCAGCTCGCGGAGATGATTGAGAATCGACAAACTGCAATCCGCCGCGCCGGGCTTCAAAAGGCCGGACATCATCGCGACAAACGCGTCGGTCCGGTTGATCTCCGAATCGGCCAGCATGCGCTCAAGCCGGGCCTTTCTCGTTTCCGGATCCATCTGATCGCTCAGCAACGCCCGGACGACTTCATCGGCGTAGCCGAGCTCAATCAGCGCCCGGGCCGCCGCGTAACTCACGTCAGAAGAACCGCGCTGCAGTGCATCGGTCGCGACTCGAATCAGCGGGTCGTTCGACTCGTTGTCAAGAAGCATCGGAAACGGTCCGTGGCCCATCAGGTTGGATGCCCTGCTCGTAGCGCCCCTGCTCGTGAAGTATTCGACTCCCAGGTTTTCGTTGCGGAACCGAAGCTGGTTGATACACAGCCGCCATGCCGCCTCGCGGATTGCGCGGTCCTCCCGGACGGCCTGGCTGATCATGTCGTTGAAGCGCGGCCCGTAAATGCTGTTACCAAGACTCAGGCCGCCCAGCGAGCTGAGAAATGCGACTTTCTGTTCCGCCTGAGACAGCGAGTCCCATTGCCGAAGGAGCTCCGCGCCCGTCTGGCCGGCATGCATCTCGATTTCGCGCGCTGCCTCCGAGAGATCATGGGCAAGTTCCGGCGCTGCGCTGAGAACCAGCGCCTGAATCAGCCGCCTCTGCGAGGCCGGGTCCGGCAGGTCGTGAATGCGCTCCAGTGCCAGACGCTGCGAGGCGAGCGAGGCCTCCTTGAGAAATCGCCAGTCGGTCGCCGCGGTCGGCAGGCCCATCAGGCGGTCCATCGCCTCGGCGCAGACAAGCACGTCGTTCGATCCGAGCAGCGCCTCCGAAATACTCGCGGCACATATCTGGACCGCCGTCAGTCGGTCGTCGCCCGCCTCGGTTGCCTTGACGTGCTGAATCGGCGACGGCGATTCCCACCACATGCCGCACGGACCCTCCACCAGGGCGCACAGCACGATGCGGTTCCAGTTCCGCTGAAGCTCGACCGGTCCGCGACGAAGTTCCCGCATGGCCTGGGCCGAAGGCGTCATGCGCGAGCGCGATGCATGTGTCGAAAAGTATCGCCATGCGGAGACGCGGACCTGTTCCTCAGACCGCGCCCCGGCACGGATGATCGCACCGTCGACCGCGGACGCGAAATCCTCGAGGTCAGCGTCCGCCTCATCACCGGTCCGGACTTCCAACTCCAGCCGGATACGAAGCAGCCATTCGATCGCCAGCGCAGCCATCGAAGGCGAGGCGCCGCCTACGTGAGTCAGCGCCGATCGGATGCCCTGATTGCTCGCCCAACCGCCGATGGCGTTGGCGCTGTCTCCATTTGCCGTCGGCGATCGCACGACTTCAGGCGACGAGGACTGACATCTCCGGATAAACGCCAGATCAAGCAAGTCTTCGCCGCCGCGGGCCCATTCGAGTTTCAAGGTGTTCGACTGTCGCGGGACTTCCAGGACCAGACCGATCCATCCCGTGGCGACCTTCGCGATTGGACGAGACCGAAGTCGCGGCTGCTTGGCCGACCGGTTGGACTTTTGGCCGTCTCCCTCGGCTTGTGTGGAGACACGAGGCCCGAGGTGATCGCGGAGCTCGATCATTCGATCGCGACCTTCTCGCGGTTTGATGGCCATTCGTTCGTAGATCGGGTTCTGATCGGCGCCGTCGACGTTGAGGCGATTCGTTTCCGCGGTAATAAGTCGCAGACCGTAATATCCGCGTCCGCTTTTTCCCTTCAGCGAATTGCGAGCCAGGGTGGTGGAGGAAGACTTGTTCATTTCGCCGGCGAACAGGGTCGGGGCGTATCGCAGCGGGATGACGATGAACTCCTTCTCCGCCTCGGCAGTGACCTGATCCTGCCCATCCTGAATCGATTCCTTCAGCAGCGGCTGATCGAGCGCGGTCGTCAGGTCTACCTGCAGCCATCGCTCAAGCGACACGCCCCAATCGACGGCCAGGCGACCGGCCTCGACGGAGTCCGGAGCCATGCTCCACGCTTTTCGGAGGTAGTAAGCGGCGTCCTCATTGAGGCCGGCTTCCTTCGCCCATTTGGCGACAACCAGGTGTTCCGCGACATCCCGGGTTTTGGCCGCATCGGCTCTGGCCTGCAGAACGATGCGGTTCCAGAAACTGACAAAGTCTCCGACCTTGCGACCTGCCCCTGCCGCCCTGGTGCGAGGTTTGGCCCCCATCTGTGGTTTGAGAGCCAGCGCTCCGCGGATGCAGCGTTTCGCCAGCATCTCCAAACTTGCGTGGTAGTAAGAAGCAGCCCAGTCGGAAAGACTGGCGGCGCTGCGATTTGTCTCGATGCTGGCGATTTCCTCGGAACCGTGAATTCGTTTGACGATCGATTGATTTGGGATCACCAGTTCTCGGCGCTCGCCGGATTCCGAGGTGATCACTTTCGTCTCAAGATCAGTCGTTTCGATGACCCGACAGGCGATCGTTTCCTTGCCCTTGAGCTTGATCAGCTCGGCGCGAACCGGAAGCGCCAGCAGCATCACCGCGGCAAGCCCGAAACGCAGCGATTGAGTAGGAAGGGGGTTCATGCAAATCGGCCGGGTGGGATGACGAAACCTGTTCTTCCACCTTAATGATATTCGTCCCGACGGGGAGAAACAATCAGGACCTGAATCGGCGGCCTCCTACGCAGTTGAGAAGCGAGGAGATACGATGGCTGCATGAAGCTGCCGCGTGCTCTCCACCGATGGAACGTTACGCCCGCGCGGGCCGTGGCGATCCAGCGCGATCTGGCCGATGCCGTGGTGATCGAACCGATCGGCAGGCGTCCCCGGCTGGTCGCCGGCGCAGATTGTGCATTCATAGATTCGGAAAAGCGCATTGTCGCGTGCTGGGTTGTCTGGGATCTCGGCACGCGTTCGGTTTTGGAGACGACGCACGTCGTCAGACCGGTAAGTTTTCCCTATGTGCCCGGCCTGCTGAGTTTTCGTGAGGCCCCTGCGATTATCGCCGCGGCCCGTCGCATCCGCTGTGAGCCGGACGTATTCATGCTCGACGGACACGGATTGGCGCATCCGAGGCGCATGGGTCTGGCTTGTCACGTGGGGTTGTTTCTCGATCGCCCGACTTTCGGATGCGCCAAGAGCCTGCTCTGCGGGGAGTATCGAGAGCCGACGAAACAGCGCGGCGCGAATTCGCCCATGCTGGATAAGGGCGAACTCATCGGCCGCATCGTTCGAACGCACGAGCAATTCAAGCCGGTCTTCGTCAGCGTGGGCCATCGCATCACACTGATCGAGGCGGTCAAGACGGCGATCTGGTGTCACGCAGGATTTCGGCTCCCGCAGCCGACGCGACTGGCGGATCAACTCGTGGCGAAACTGAAGGCCGAGATAGGGAAGGCGGAGTCGCCGTCGGACGAGAGCTGAAGGTTACGTCGCCAATTGTTTGACGCCGAATGCGATCACTTCGTTCATGCTCCCGCTGCGAAAGCCGCGGATGTCGATGCAGACGTACTGGTAGCCGAGTTCGCGGAATGCCGCGTCGACCTTCATTCGCAAGTCGGGTGATGCCAACCGCTCGATCTGTCCGGCGGGGACCTCGATTCGCGCAAGCTTGTCGTGGTGCCGAACGCGGCACTCCCGAAAGCCCAGATCGTGGAGCATCGTCTCCGCCGCTTCGATCATACGGAGCTTTTCCGGGGTGATCGATTCGCCGTATTGCACGCGACTGGAAAGACACGGGCCGGCCGGCTTGTCGTGCGTGGGAAGGCCCATCTCGGCGGAAAGAACGCGAATCTCAGGCTTGGTCAGCCCGGCCTCTGCCGCGGGGGCTCGCACGAAGTGTTCACCCGCCGCTGACAGGCCGGGGCGATAGTCGCCCAGATCATCGGCGTTCGTTCCGTTGACGATGGCGTCGAAGCCGCGCTCGGCGATGAAGGGCTTCATGCGCGTGTAGAGCTCGGTCTTGCAGTAATAGCAGCGGTTGGTCGGATTGGCGATGTAGTCGGGGTCGTCGAATTCCTGCGTGCTGATGACAAGGTGCTCTGCCCCGATGGCCTGGGCGAGGCGGACGGCCTCCTCGACCTCGGCGGAAGCGATGCTGGGGCTTCGTCCGGTGACGGCCAAGACGTTTGCCTGTCCCAGAGTCTGGACGGCGAGCTTGAGCACGAATGTCGAATCCACGCCGCCGCTGAATGCGACGGCTACTCGGCCCAGAGATCGAAGAATGGCGCGTGCCTCTTCGACTTTTGTGGCGGTACTTGATGTGGTCAGTATGTCATTTCGTTTCATGTATCAACCCCTTGACTAAATATCATAGCGTATCCAGGCGAATCGGCAGTCAGGGCGGTAAAAAAGCCGGCGCCGGCGCGAATGAATCACGCCGGCGCCATTTGACCCTGCAAGAGAGTCGCCGGTTCGAGCCTGCCTCAGTTCTTGCGGAACGGGAAGACAGGGGTGTGGGCGAAGTACTCCATGGTTTGAATGTCATGATTGTTTCCGCCCTGGCCCGTCGGGGCCGTGCCGCCGATGCGGTAGTAGGAGGGGCCGATCGCGGCGTAGCCGGACGAGTGGCGGAGATTCGTGTTGCCCACCGACTGGCGGGGCGTCCAGTTGTCGAGCTCGGGGCTGTATTCCTCCGCTGCGCCAAACACGCCGCCGCCGGGAAGCCGTCCGCCGACCGCGTACAGCTTGCCGTTCCAACTGAAAGCGCCGAGGCGGTCACGCGCCGTGATCATGGGCTTGCGCGGCGTCCAGCCATTGGTGACGGGGTCATACTCCAGGTGCGTGGTGCCGATGACGACGTGAATCTTGCCGTTCAGCTCGGCCGCGGCGTGGGTCGACATGGCGACGGGCATCGGCGCCTTGGGCGTCCAGGTGTTGGCGACGGGATCATACTCGTCGACGCTGGTCGTATCCTGGAACGTGTTGTTGATGATCGTTGAACCGCCCATGAGATAGATCTTGCCGTTGACGGTCACGGCGGCGGCGTAGGAACGCGGGGTGGGGTTCGGTGCGCGCGGGGTCCAGGTGTTCAGAGCAGGGTCGTACTCTTCGTTCGTGCCCACGAGCGGCACGCCGATTCTGAAACCTCCGATTGCGTAGATCTTGCCATTGGCGGCGGCAGCGGCGATGCCGGTGCGCGGGGCCGAAAGCGGGGCGACGGGCGTCCAAATGCCGGTGCCGGGTAGATCGAGCATTTCGACGGTGGCGAGTTCGGCCAGTACCGCGTTGTTGCCACCGATCGCGTAGATGCGGTCATTCAGAGCGGCTGCTCCGCAAAACGCTCGGCCCTGCGAGAGCGGCGGCCTGAAGACCCAGTGCTCAAGGGTAGCGCCGGAGTTGGTGTAGGTGAAGCCATCGATGGGGTCTGACTTGAGTGAGAAGATGTACGTACCGGATGGGAACGGACCGGAGGAGGCTTGGGGCGATGGGTTTGGATTCGGATTCGGATTCGGCGTGCCCATGGTGCCTGATCCTCCGAGCGGCGGCAGCGCGATGGTGTCGCAACCGGAAAAGACGACCGACCAACAGACGGCGAGGGTGGTGAAGCAGGCTTGCAGCGCGCAGTTTCGGTTTCTGGACATGGTTTTTCTCCCTGGTTTGTCCGCGAGGACGGTCTGAATCAGGCGTGGGTTGCTGACGGGGGAGAATGCGTCAATGGCGGGCCGGGCGACATCATGAAATCCATTTATTCCGGACAGGCCGGGATCAATTGATCGGATCGTCGTATGCCGCGGGGGGGAGCAGGGTAGAATATGCCGGGCTGTCAGGATTCGAGGGCGGAATCCTGAGGTCCGCGTCGGCCGCTTTTCGCATGTGGTAATGCCATGATTGACAAATCGTCGGAGAAAAGCGAACCGTCCGGGACATCGGACGAGGGTCGTGTCGCGAAGCTGCTGTCGGAGGCCGCCGCCGGCGCGCCGCAGGCGGCGCGCGATCTGCTGCCCCTCGTCTATCGATCCCTGCGCGAACTTGCGGAGCGGCAGATGCGCCAGGAGCGTCGCGACCATACGCTCCAGGCGACGGCCCTGGTGCATGAGGCGTATCTGCGGCTGCTTGGCGACACGGAAGTCGGCTGGGACAATCGCGCCCACTTTTACGCGGCTGCCGCGGAAGCGATGCGCCGGATCCTCATCGAGCATGCGCGCCGGGTCGGCGCGAAGAAGCGCGGCGGAGGATGGAACAAGGAGATCGCCAACGTCGCCGATCTGGCGAGTGATGAGACGGTCGGTCACGCCCTCGATATCGACACGGCGATTGAGGCGCTCAAGGAACATGATGTGCGGGCGGCAAGCGTGGCGCAGCTTCGTTTCTATACGGGGCTCTCGATCGATGACACCGCCGCCGCGCTGAACATCTCGCCGAGCACGGTCGATCGCGAATGGTGCTATGCCCGGGCCTGGCTGCTTCGACATCTTCAGGGGCAGATTCAAGGAAACTAGCCAAGAATGGACACGAACGGTCGCGAGCAGCTCAAGCAGTTGTTGTTGGAGGCCGCGCGGCTCCCGCCGGAGCAGCGGCGCGACTTCGTCATTCGCGCGACCGCCGCAAATCCTGACATCACCGCCGAGGCAATCGAACTCCTCGCGACGCTTGACGACCCGCGCTTCATGAACGCCCCCACCGGGGCGGGCTTCGAGTCGGTCAATGGGCGAGCGATGCTGGAAGGACCGGGTCTGCGGATCGGACGCTACAAGCTCCTCCAGAAGATCGGCGAAGGCGGCTTCGGCATCGTCTTTCTCGCGGAGCAGGTCGAACCGGTGGTCCGCCGGGTGGCGCTTAAGATCATCAAGGCGGGCATGGATACGAAGCAGGTGATTGCGCGCTTTGAAGCCGAGCGCCAGGCCCTGGCCATGATGGATCATCCCAATATCGCCCGGGTTCTCGACGCCGGGCAGACCGAGCAGGGGCGGCCTTACTTTGTCATGGAGCTGGTCCGCGGCGAACCTGTGACCCGTTATTGCGACCGGGAGAAGCTGCCCATCGCCGAGCGGCTGACTTTGTTCCGCGACATTTGTTTCGCCGTGCAGCACGCCCATCAGAAGGGCATCATCCATCGCGATCTGAAGCCGTCGAACGTGTTGGTGACTTCCGCCGATGGTCGGCCGTTGCCGAAGGTCATCGACTTCGGCATCGCCAAGGCCACGGAAGTCCGACTGACCGACAAGACGTACTTCACCGAGCTGCATCAACTGGTCGGTACGCCGGAATACATGAGTCCCGAGCAGGCCGAAGTCTCGGGGATCGACATCGATACGCGCAGTGACGTGTATTCGCTGGGCGTGCTTCTTTACGAACTGCTGGCCGGTGGTCCGCCGTTTGACAGCCGAAGGCTCCGTTCTTCGCCGCTGGCTGAGATCCAGCGCATCATCCGCGACGAGGAGCCGCCCCGGCCCAGCACGCGCTTGCGCACGCTGGGTAACTCGTCGAACATCACCGTACTGCCGCGATCGGAGACTTCGGACGAGCCTTCGACGGACGCCATCTCGGAGATCGCGGAGCGCCGGCGCATGGAGCCGCTGGCGCTGACCCGGTCGCTCCAGGGCGATCTGGACTGGATCGTCATGAAGTGCCTGGAGAAGGAGCGCACCCGACGATATGCCACCGCCGTTGCACTCGCCGACGATGTCTCGGCCTTCCTGACTCACAAGCCGGTTTCGGCGAGTCCGCCGAGCAGGGCTTATAAGTTGAAGAAGATTTACCGGCGTCATCGGCGGGCCGTCATCGCCGGCGGGGCGATGATTCTGACGATGATCGTTTCCACGATCGTCTCGATCGGGTTTGCGATCCGAGCCTCCCGGGCCCTGGAGTCCGAAGCGGCCCAGCGGGCATTGGCCGATCGGCGTTCCGCTGAGACGCGCCAAGTCGCCGAGTTTCAATCTGAGCTGTTTTCCGGCATCAACGTGGAGGCGCTGGGGGCCGGTTTCAAGGAGCTGTTTCGCAAGCAGGTGGAAGAGAGCCTGCGCCGACGCTTTGTCGGAAAGTGGCCCGATCGGCGGAAACTCACCGATGCCGAAATCAGCGAGCAGATCCAGCAGTACGCCGACATCGTCGAACCGGTCCAGGCGGTGGATGTCGCCCGGCGCGTCCTCGGTGATTACGTCCTGAGCCGCGACATCGAGCTTGTCGAGACGAAGTTCGCTGACCAGCCGCGTGTTCAGTCGGAGTTGCTGTTTACACTCGGCACGATTCTTCGAACCCTCGGCCTTAACGAAGACGCCGAGCCCGCCTTGCGCCGGGCCGTTGAACTGCGCCGAGCGAATGACCCTGTAGATGTAGTCCTGCTGGCCGATGCCCTGTCGGAGCTTTCGTCGGTGCTCGGCGCTCAGGGGAAAAACCGTGAGGATGAGGTGGTGCGGCGGGAGGCGCTGGGCCTCTACGAGTCCGGTCTGGGAATTCAAAACGAAAGGACGATCATCGCTCGCAGCAATATCGCCATCAGCCGCTACGAGCAAGGCGACATGGCCGGGGCCGAGGCCGTGTTTCGAGAGGCTTTGGCCCAGGCGCGGGCGCTGCCCGAGACACCTAACCGGACCCTCGCGCAAATCCTGAACGATCTGGGCGGCCTTTTGCTCACCACGGGTGAACTCGACGAGGCGGAAAAGCTCATCAGTGAATCGCTCGACCTCCGCAGGAGATTGTTTCCGGAAGGCAGCAAGGAAGTCGCCGACAGCCTGTTGAACCTCGCCGGCGTCTATCACAACCGCGATGATTTTGTCTCCACGGAGAAGTGTCTCCGCGAGACGATCGACATGTACCACAAGGTGCTTGGCGAAGAGCACGTGGTTATTGCGACTTGCCTGAACAACCTCGCCGCGACCGTCATGGATATGGACGACATGCCCACGGCCATCGCGCTGGCGCGCGAGGCCCTGGCGATGAATCGCAAACTGCTGGGCGATGACCACCCGGATGTCATCATTAATGTGAATAACCTGGCGATGATGTATCAGTTGTCCGGCGACCTCGCCGCGGCCGAACCGCTCCTCCGCGAGGCGCTGGATGTGCGACGCAGCATACTCGGCGACGACCATCCGGACGTCGCCCTGAGCGAATCGAACATGGGTTATCAGCTCCTTAAGCAGAAAGACCCCGCCGGCGCGGAGCCGTACTTTCGCGAGGCGTTGGAGATTTACGCGCGGCAATCCCTGACGAAGCATCACTCCATGTACTCGTCCAAACTGGGGATGGCCCTTTGTCTCGCGGAGCAGGGCAAGACCGCCGAGGCGGAGGCGATTCTGGCCGAGATGAGCGCATCGCCCGGCATGGATGGGCTGCCGTCGTATCTTCGCGGCACCTTTATTAACGCCTATGTGCGGCTCTACGAGGAAAAGCACCGTGTCTCGCCGGACGAGGGCTACGACGAGCTTGCGAGACAGTGGCGCGAGAAGTCGAGGCCGAAACCGGCCTCGGCGCCTGCTGAGGGCGTGCCGGATTGAAGGTGACATAAGGTGACACACGGCCTTCGGGGATTGTGGCAACACTTGTACCGGGCGCAGGTTGGGGCGATTGGTGAAAACGTCGAAAAGTCGAAACGTCGAAATGGTGAGCGGCGGCGGGGTTGCGGGGGGGCATTCGAGAGGGTCCAGGAAAATGCAAGGGCGGTGACACAGATTGCGTCGGCGGTTGGCGTTGAGTGCGATCGGGTTTCCGGCTTTTCTGGTACCGCTTGCTGACGCGCGCGGCTCGGATCGGGGGCGCGGCGATGCGAAGATTTGAAGGTGACAATAGGCGAAAAAAGTTTGGCGGCGCTGGCAAGTGTTGTGGCAGGCATGTGTTGGGGCGGCTGGCCATTTGGGTGAAAAATGAGCGAAACAGGCCTGGGACCTGGGGGCTTGAGGTTTCCTGCACCGGAATCATCACTCGCTACCTCGCGGGTCATCGTTGGATCGATCTCCATCTATGAAATCTTGCTCAACGTGCGCGCGCATGGGAGGCTGGGACAGGGGGCCGCGGTCGGGTTGCGTTGGCCCTGCGGCGTGTTGACAATGTCGGCATGAACGCGACGAAACCGCCGACGACCTGCGACTTATCCATTCGCGTGCGCTACGCGGAAAGCGACCCCATGGGGTATCTGCACCACTCCAAGTACTTCGAGTATTTCGAGATGGGGAGAACGGAGCTGCTGCGCCTGGCCGGGTTTCGATATCGTGACCTGGAGGCGGCGGGGGTGCTCTTCGCCGTCGCGAAGATCGAGGTGCAGTTTCGCGCGCCGGCCTATTACGACGACGAACTGACACTGACCACGAAGATCGAGCGCATGACGCGGGCGCGCATCGACCACGCCTATACGCTGCGCCGCGGCGATCGACTGCTCTGCGAGGCCAAGAGCACGCTGGCCTGCATTGACCGCGCGGGCAAGTTGATTCCGATTCCGGATGAGATTTTTCACGCGGCGGAGCAGCACGGTTAGGGGCGGCTCAGCCATTGGGACGCCGCCGGCAACCGGAGCCCTGCCACCTTAAGAAAGGGGCCGCTGAATCGACTGCGCAAAAAAAGAAGTGGCCGCCCTGATTGTCGCGGTCAGAACGGCGAAGGGTGACTTGGGTGGAGCCGTAAAAGGTGCAATTCTTGTAGCCGGTGGCCGTTATGGTCGGGTGAGTGAGGGGTTAAGTTTCGGTGGAAACTGCTCTTTGAATTCGCAGGGCCCGCTCGCTGAGATAGGTCGGCATTTGTTCGAGGGAATCGGGGCGCTTAGAATCCGCTTGGGAGCAGACCTGATACCTGACGGCGCCTCGCGATCGCCGCCGTCGTCGCGGCAGACTCGAACTCGCACACCGTCAGAGGTCGCAAAATATCCATGACCCAGAACAGGCTATGGCGACAATTCCGAGTGGGGATGATCGTCGCGGACGGCGCGGCGATTCTCTTCGCCTACATGCTGGCCGACATCATCCGCTGCCGCCTCTATATGGGCGTGCCGTGGCCGGAGCTTCTCCCGGGGAAGATCAGCAGCGTCCGCGAGGTGCACCTGAAGGTCATGGTGTTTCTGCCGATCGCGTGGCCTGTGATTCTTGGGATGATGGGGTCATATCAGGAGCGATGGCGGTCCTTTGGATGGCACCTGCGAACGGCAATTATTGCCGATGTGATCCTCGCCCTGCTGATTGCCGGACTGGCCCTGCTGTTCGTCCGAATCGAGTATCCCCGGGCCCAGATCGGCTTTATGCTTTTGGTGGTGCCTGCGACCAGCCTTTTGGTGCGAGGTATAACAGGCATCGTCGGCAGTTGGATCAACTCCCGGCAACAACGGCACGTCTTGATCGTCGGGACGGGCCGCGATGCGATTCGGATACGCAGGCTCCTGCGTACGGCCGCGCTCGGACGCCCCATGGTTTTGGGCCATTTGCGGGGCTTTTGGGAAGAAAGCGGCTCTGAATTCGCCACCGGCGCGGTCCTCGGCGGCATCGAGGAACTGGGTCGGTTTCTGGACGGCAACGTCGTGGACGAGGTCATTTTTTGCGCCCCGATCGAGGTGCTGCCGAAGCTGCTGCCGTACGTTCAATTGTGTGAGGAGATCGGGGTCACGGCCCAGATTCAGGTGGAATCGCTGGCATGCCACTCAACACCGGAATTGGTGAATTTTCACGGTATCCCGCTCCTGGCCTACTCGCCGGTGCGGCACACGCCGGAGCTCTTGTGGGTCAAGCGGGCGGCGGATGTTGTGCTTACGGTTATCGGGATCATTCTGGTAGCGCCGATAATGTTCTTATGCGCGCTGGCAATAAAGGCGACATCTCCGGGTCCGGTTCTGTTTCGGCAACGAAGAAGCGGCCTGAGCGGTCGGGAATTCGCCATGCTCAAGTTTCGGACGATGGAACTGGGCGCGGAGGCAAAGCAGACCGAGCTGGCCAAGATGAACGAGGTCGAGGGGCCGGTCTTCAAGATGGAGAACGATCCGCGCGTAACGACGGTCGGCAAGTTCCTGAGGCGATGGAGCCTCGACGAGTTGCCGCAGCTTTTCAACGTGCTCAAGGGAGATATGTCGATCGTCGGCCCGAGGCCGCCGCTACCGTCCGAGGTCGTCAGGTACGATCGCTGGCAGCGTCGGCGATTGAGCATGAGGCCGGGGCTGACGTGTATCTGGCAGGTGAAGGGTCGTCATCGGATCGGTTTCGAGGAATGGATGAAGCTGGACCTGTTTTATATAGACCATTGGTCATTGAAGCTCGATTTCTTTATTCTATGTCGCACGATCAGCGCGGTGCTCAGCGGATCGGGTGCGTGAGTTCGGACGCGGCGCCGCGCCTGGCGATGTCATGCCCGCCGGGTGGGGGGCGCATCATCGACACATTGTCGCGTAAGAGGCCTTCATGATGGGATTGCTCCCGACACTAGCCGCCTTGTCGGCATGTATCGTCGCTCAGCCGACGGTCGGGGACGCGCTCGCGCCTCTCTCGCCCGACAAGCCGCTGTCGAGCATGGTCCGCGCCGAGTTGCGGCCGGAGAAGACGGTGGTGCCGGTCGGCGGCAAGGTGATCGTTGAGTTCGCCATTTACAATCTGACGGATGAAAAGGTGACGCTCTCCGTTCCCGGGGCGCTGGTTGGGAAGGAGCGGCCGGACATCGGCGTCGGCCTGCCTCTCGAACATGTGTTTTCGGGACCGCAGTTTCGCGCTTTGGAAGTTGCCTCGGAAGAGATGCCGAACATGGGCGACCGTGTGACGCGCAAACCGGAGTATCCGATACCGGCCATCACGCTGGCGCCGTTCGGCGTCGCGGGCCTGAGGTTTGATGCTTCGCGATTTTATCCGGGGCTGCATCAGGCGGGCATTTACGAGCTCAAGTGGAAGCCCTACGGCGGAGCGCTGGAAGCGCCTCCCGTCGTCGTTACGGTCGTGCCTTATAAGCAGGTCCTGATGGAGACGGAGTACGGCACGCTGACGATCCAGTTGCTGTATGAAAAAGCGCCCCGTCACGTTGCGAACTTTCTGGAGCTGATCGACCGGCGTTTCTACAACGGCAAGGTGTTCCATCTGGTCATGCCGAATCAGTTCATCCTCGGCGGTTCTCCCGACGGCAACGGCGAGGGCAAGCGGCCCGACGGTCTGACGCTGGAGCCCGAGTTCAACGATACGGCCTTTGAGATCGGCACGGTCGGCATGGCCCTTCTACCGGGCGATCCGCATTCGGGAAGCTGCCAGTTCTTCATCTGCCTGTCGCGTCAGCCGGGCTGGGACGGGCGATACACCGCCTTTGCGCAGATCACCGGCCCGCAGTCGCTCGCTACGCTGCGGCGCATCGGCGAGACGGCGACCGATGCGAATCGGCGTCCCGAATCCCCCCTGATTATCAAGAGCATGTCGGCTGTGGACGCGCCGCTTGTGGAATCCCGCTAGGTCGTTTGTTCGGCTTCCTGCCTCCGGCCGCCGGCGGAATGGCTGATCGCCGGGCGATTCGTAAATTGTTGCGGCCATGCATCACCGATATATTCCGGCCGCGATGTCGCATGACTCCAAGTACCTGAATTCCGCCAAGCTCATTGCCGCCTGCACGCTTTTGTCGCGCTTTACGGGCCTGGCCCGGGATATCGTTCTCAACCATGTGTACGGCCAGAAGTGGGTGCAGGACGCCTTCAACTACGGCTTCCTCATTCCGAATCTGTTTCGCCGCCTGTTCGGCGAAGGGGCCTTGTCGGCGATCTTCATTCCCATCTTCACCGAGACCCTCGACCAGCGCGGGCGCAGCGCCGCATGGACCCTCCTCGGGCGGGTAGCGGGTCTGATGACGGTGGTCCTTGTGGCCATCACGGTGCTATTGGAAGTTGGAGTGCTGGTGGTATGGCACTTCAAGCCCGGAGGGGCGATGCGCGAGCTGCAGACCGGCCTGACGGCGGTGATGCTGCCGTTCATGATCGGCATCTGCCTGCTGGCGCTGTTCTCCGCCATCCTCAATTGCCTGAATCACTTTGCCGTTCCCTCGCTGATGCCGATCGTGTTGAACATCATGAACATGTTCGGCGTGCTGGTTGTCGGGCCGATGCTGGGCGATTTGCTGGAGGAGCAGATCTTCGGCGTGGCCTACACGGTGCTTGCCGCGGCCGTGATTCAACTGCTCATCATCCTGCCGGTGCTTCGCAGACACGGCGTCGAGTTTCGATTGTCGCTGGGGCTTCATGATCCTGACGTGCGCCGGATCGGACGCATGTTTCTTCCGGTTTTGCTGGGGCAGGGCGTGCTGCTCTTCTCGGTCTTCTTTGACGCCTACATCTGTACTTATCTGACGCGTGGCCCCAAAGCGCCGCCTTCTTTTACGCTCATGGGGCACGAGTTTGACTATCCGCTGGTCGAGGGGGCGCTGTCCGCGGTGAACAATGCGCAGCGCCTTTATCAGTTTCCGCTCGGGGTGCTGGCGATCAGCCTGGCCACCGCCGTGTTCCCGTTGTTCTCGCTTTATGCGAGCCGGCAGGACTTCGGCGGACTGAGGTCGACGCTTGGTCAGTCGATGCGCGTGGCGATTTTTGAGGGCGTTCCGGCGGCGGTGGTCCTGTTCGTACTTGCCGAACCGATCGTCTCGCTGCTTTTTGAGCACGGGCGGTTCGGCCCTGATGCGACGCGGCGGGCGGCGTGGGTGCTCAAGTGGTACGCGGTGGGCATTCCCGCGTTCTGCTGCCAGCATATTCTGCTCCGCGGGTTTTACAGTCTGAAAGATACGCTGACGCCGATGTGGATTGGTGTGTCGCTGGTGGCACTGAATATTGTCCTGAGCGCGTCGCTGGTCTGGCATCCATCGATCCGCGAGGCGGCATTTGGCATCAGCACGTCAACGACCGCGGCCATGCACGTGTGTGTGTCGCTTTGGCTGCTGCGAAGGCGACTGCGCGGGCTGATCGGTGGGAGGCTGATTGCCAGGTCGGCCGTCAAAACGCTTCTGGGCGGGGCGATTGTCTGGATGGTTTCCTCGCTTGTATTCTCGTGGGCACAGGAATGGCCCATTTCCTATCTCGGCCGAACGGGAACGCGGTGCATCTATGTATTCGTGCCGCTGGTCTCTGCCGTCTTGGCTTATCTCCTGCTGGCCCGCATCCTCAAGAGCGAGGAAATCGACTGGCTGCTCCGCCGTCGGCCCGTCGCAGTAGAAACGCCCGGTCCTCGCCCGTAGTCGCCCCGGGCGTCGCCGCCTTATAATCAATGAATGCCGACCATGGACGACATTGCTGTTGCGCCGGAGACATTGGGCGACATCGCCGACCTGCCCGCGATGTTCAACAACGACCGCCCCGTCGAGCTTGAGATCGGCTGCGGCAAGGGCGCGTTTCTGCTGCGGCAGGCCAGGGCGCATCCGGAGCGCAACTATCTCGGCATCGAGTGGGCCAATCAGTATTATCGCTTCGCTGCGGATCGGATGGCGCGCTGGGGCATGTCCAACGTGCGGGTCATGCGCTGCGACGCGAAGGAGTTTGTCCTGCACCGGCTGCCGCCTGCGTCGCTTTTTGCGCTGCACGTTTATCATCCCGATCCGTGGCCCAAGAGGCGTCACCGCAAGCGGCGGATGTTCACGCCGGACTTTGTCGAGGCGGCAGCCCGTGTGCTTCAGGCGAACGGCCGGCTTGCGGCGCAGTCCGATCACGCGGAATATTTCTGCCAGATTCAGTCGGCGATCCTGTCGAGCCCCGCGTTTACGGTGATGCCCTTTGATGACGCTGAGTTCGGGACGGTCGACGAGCAGGTGCAGACGAATTTTGAAATCAAGTATCTGCGCGAAGGCCGGCCGATCTATCGGCTTGCCGTGAGGAGGGTGACATGATCCGCCGAGTCATGACAACCCTTCTGATCCTCTTCGTGCGGGCTTATCAACTCGTGCTGCGCCCCCTGGTGCCCGGCAACGCGTGTCGGTTTCATCCCACGTGCAGTGAATATGCGCTTGAGGCGCTGAATCGCCACGGCCCCTGGCGCGGCGGCTTGATCTCCATTCGCAGAATACTGCGCTGCCACCCGTTCGCGCGCGGCGGGATTGATCTGGTTCCCTAGAGATTGGAAATCGACAGAACTCTACAGCGGGCCGACGCGTCGCTTGATCGACGGCTTGCCATAGCGCGTGCCTTCACCTGTGATGCGATGTTCGTGCGGCATCTTCGCCTCCTCTTCGGCTGATGGGGGCCGTCGCTCCGCCAGCGATTTGTCCACGGTGGTGCGCAGGTAGTTCGCCGCCTCTTCCACGTCGTCGGTGACGATGAAGAGATCCAGGTCCTCTTTTGAGATGGATCGATATTCCCGCAGAAGCATTTCGCGGAAGAATCCGACGAGCGGCGACCAGTATTTGGAATCAAAGAGCACCACCGGAAACCTGGGGCTCTTTTCTGTTTGAATGAGCGTCATCGACTCGAAGAACTCATCGAGGGTCCCGAAGCCTCCGGGAAAGCAGACCATCCCGAGGCAATACTTGAGGAACATGACCTTGCGCACGAAGAAATAGTGAAACTCCAGGCTGATGTCTTGATAGGGGTTGGCTTCCTGCTCGTGCGGCAGGGTGACGTTGAGGCCGATCGAGGTGCCTTTCGCGTTGTATGCGCCGCGATTGGCCGCTTCCATGATCCCCGGCCCGCCGCCCGTGATAATCGCGAAGCCAAGATCGACCAGTCGCGCCGCGAGGCGGTCGGCGTTCTTATAGTGGGGCTCGTTGGGTTGCGTTCGCGCCGAGCCGAAGATGCTCACCGCCTGGCCGATGCGCCCCATGGTCTCGAAACCTTCGACGAACTCCGCCATGATGCGGAACATCCGCCAGGTTTCCTGGCTCGGGTCTCGATGTAGCGATTGCTCATTGGACATTAGGTTCTCCCGTCTGTTGGCGATCTTTACTCGCGGCAATCTTGAGGCAGCGTGATCGTAAACTCGGCCCCGCCGCCGACGGGCGATGCCGCGCTGATCGTTCCGCCGTGCTGGCGGATGATTCGCCTCGCCGTGGCAAGTCCCAGGCCGGTGCCGCCCTTCTTGGTGGAATAATATGCCTCGAAGAGGCGATCACGCTGTCCGACATCAAAGCCGGGACCACTGTCTGAGATGACGAGCTGTCCGGCGCCGGATGAATCCTGCGAAATGCGAATCTGAATCTTTCCTCCGCCGGGCATGGCCTGTTGGGCGTTGATCAACAGGTTGAGCACGGCCTGCTTGATGTGATCGGCGTCGACGCGGCACACGACCGGCGCATCGGCGGGGATCATCTCCAACTCGACGCCTCCTGCATGCGCCTGCGGTCGATAGAATTCAACAAGCTCGGCGGCGACCAGATTCAGATCGTGGGCGGCGAGCCGAAGATCGCGTTTACCGATGTACTTGAGAAAGTCGTACAGAATCTGTTCGAGGCGGTTGGCCTCCTTGAGCAGCGTCGCGATTCGGGCTCGGCTGCGCCGGGCCACGTCCTGCGGATCGCACGGCTGATCGGCGGTCGGCGCCTCCACCTTTCGCCAGTCCTCATCGAGCAGTTGCAGGTTGACCTTCAGGGTCGAAAGCGGATTGCGAATCTCATGGGCCAGGCCGCCGGTCAGCGCGGAGAGTTCGACGATCTGCTCGGCCAGGTGAGGCGAGGCGACATGGTGAGGATGGGTATGCTTGTCGGACCTCTCTTCGGCCATTCATGGGGCTCCGTTGGAGGCGCATTGTATCAGCGTTTTGCCGACGGGGTGTAGGGCGCCGCTTGGTGAAGAGTGTGAGGCGATTCAGGGAGCTTCCAAAGTATCCCGTGATTCGGTCGCCCAGTCGACGCGCTCTGCCGCGGAAATGTGCTCGTCAAAGTAGGTGAGATCGATCAGTTTGACGACACCGGCCTCTCCGCAGACGGCGATCGTGCGCCCGTCGGGGCCGAATCTGGCACAAAACATTTGCGACGAGACCTTTTCCACCACTGCAAGGGCAGTTTGCTTCTCCAGCGACCACAACTGTACGACACCGCCGCGCGTGGCGGACGCGGCGAATCGTCCGTCGGGGCTCACGGTCAGGCCGAAGATATCCTGATCGCTGCCGGTCATGGCGCCGACGCAAATCTTTTTCGCCACATCCCAGATTCGAATAGTCGCATCGTCCCCGCCGGAGAGGACCAGTCGCCCATCGGCCGAGTAGCAAACTGCTCGCACGGGAACCTTATGACCTTTGAACACCGCAAGCGGCGCGCCGTCGACTGCGGACCACAATCGCACGGTGCCGTCAATGCCGCACGATGCAATCGTCCGGCCGTCGGGCGATACGGACAGCATCGGACATCGGCCGGAGTGCCCTCGCAGAACAGCCACACATTCGTGTGACACGGAGTCCCAGATGCGAAGCGTTGCATCATCGGCGGCTGAGACGACACGGCTGCCGCCCATGCAAAAGGCCACGCTCTCCACGAAATTGTCGTGTCCTTTCAGCACGGCCCGGCATACGCCGTCGGCGATGCTCCACAATCGCACGTCGTGGTCGTAACCGCCGGTTGCCAGCAGTTCGCCGTCCGGACTAAAGGCCGCCGAAGTCACCACACCGCGATGGCCGCTGAACGCTTGTATTCGCTGCCATGTACGTGTATCGAAGACGCGGATCGGATCGGGCCCGCCTGCCGCCGTGACCGCGAGCCTTTCGCCGTCCGCGCTGTATGCCAGGCCGAAAAGTGTGCGACCGTTCACCTCCAGCACGCGCGTGCCCGGGTGGTCGGCCGCATCCCAGATTTTCAGAAGTCCATCGAGTCCCGCGCTGACCAGCTTGTCCCCCTTCTTTGCGAAATAGATAAACGACGGCGTGTTGGTATGTCCGCCGAGTGTTCGAGTCGCGCTTCCCGTCTCGGTGTCCGTCAATTGGATGAGTCGATCGTTCGATCCGCTTGCCAGGGTCGCGCCGTCGGCCGAGAAGGCCAGCGACACAATGGGGGCGTGATGGAGTCGCTCGCTCCATAGCAGGTTTCGATCACGCCAATTCCATACCTCAGCGGATCCCTCTTCGCGCCCCAGCGCCAGGAGTTGACCATCGGGATGAAATCGCACGGCCGTGACATCTTTTCGGGGGCCCATCGGAGCGGGCAGCGCGAGCGTATTTTGGCGGTTGTTCAGTTCAACGATGATGACGGTGTCATTGGAGCCTCCCAGGGCGATGTGCTGCGCCGATGGATCCATATCCATGGATCTGATCCCGTCAGACTCGAGACACGGTGGCGCAATGCGTCGGCCCTGCGGATCGAAAGCGCAAACAGCTTGTTCCATTGTATTGATGAAGTAGAGTTGTCCGTCGGGCGTGGGGCAGATCGTACGGATCGCCCGATCCCCGTGCTGGAAATCGTTCGTCATTTCTCCTGTCGAAAAGTCCCATGTCTCGACGCGGCCCTGCACCGAGCCGACGACAATCCGATTCGTCAAACCCACAAATGAAACGGCGAGAATGTTGTCGCTCGTTGGGCCGATCACCTTCAGCGGCTTCATCCCCGGCCATTGAAACAGGTGGATGTTTCGTCCGACCGCGACGGCAGCGATCTCGCCGGTACTGTTGAAGGCGAGCCGCGGGTTGCCGCCTTTTGCGCAGGGGATCGTCTCCCGACAGGGCGAGGCGGCATAGAGCTCCCACAGCGCCCAGTAAGCGGCATCATCCGGCGGCCACACGGTTCGCGGCTCTCTTCGAAACGGCGAGGAAAGCCACTCTCGATGCAGCATCGACTCCGCGAGGGGAACGTTGCCGGACTGGGCGAGCAGACGCCCGCGCTCGATGTTGCTTTCGCGCAGGGCGGCGGCGAGCGATTCCGCCGATTGGGATATGGTGTGTTCGGCACTGACGGCTCGGTCTCGCTCAATGGCGATCAGCCGCGTCTGTCGGGCACTGACGATGGCAAAGCCGAGGACCAGGATGGCGAAGGCGGACAGGACGACGGCGGCCAAGCGATGCCGATGAACCGTCTTGCGAAGCAGGTACCATCGGCTGTCCCTGCGCGCTTCGACCGGCTCGCCCGTCAGGCAGCGCGTAATGTCATCGCCGAGCGCGCCGGCCGACTGGTATCGACGCTCCGGTTCGGTGGCCAGCGCGCGAAGGATGACGGCCTCCAGTTCGGAACTGACGTCCGGAGAGATGAGCGAGGGGCGTTTGGGCTCTCGCTCCTCCACCGACTTGATGAAATCGGGTAGCGAACTTGACGCGGGAAACGGGTGCTCTCGGGTCGTCGCCTCGTACAGGAGGATGCCCAGGGCGTAGACGTCCGTACGCGTGTCGATATCCGCCGTGGCACCGCGAAACTGTTCCGGCGCGGCGTAGGCGAAGGTTCCCATGAATTCGCCGGCCTGCGTCGTTGCGGAATCAATCGCCTGTGGGTGGCTGCCGAAGACCTTCGCCAGCCCGAAGTCGAGAATATGAGGACGTCCGTCGAAATCAACCAGAATGTTGGCAGGCTTGAGGTCGCGGTGAATGATCCCGCGCTGGTGCGCGAAATTCACGGCGTCGCAGACGTCGGCCATCAACCGCAGCAAGCCGTCCTGCGTGGGTCGGCGCTGGCTCAGATAAACGTTGAGGGGGACGCCCTCGACATGCTCCATGGCGAACCAGTGCCAGCCATCCGGCGTCTTGCCGCTTTCGAAAACGGTCACAATGAGCGGGTGACGGAGGCCCGCGACGATTTCGATCTCTCGTTCAAAGCGCCGCCGTTGCCGCGAGGTGGCCAGCGCGGCAGAGAGCATCATCTTGATCGCCACGAGGCGCTTGGCCCCGGACTGGCGAGCGAGATAAACGACACCCTGTCCCCCGCGATGCAGCTCTCGGATGAATTCGAATCCCTTTACCTGAGGGAGTGATCCGGGGTCCGCGCGGGATGCGGCGACGAGACCTGCGGGGTCGGCGGTCTTGATCGACTTGAGAAAGCCGTTGTTTTTTTCAATGTCGCGAAATCGGGCGCGGCACTTGGCACAGGCCAGGAAATGCGCCTGTAGCGATGCGTGCAGCCGGTCGTCCGTCTGCGCACGTTCCAATTCTTCGATCGAACAACAACGCGTCATGTATGATTGACCGGACTCCCTTTGACCGCCCCATTTGAGGGAGGCTCGTAGAGGAGAGAGAAGCGACCGATCGTCCTAGACGAGCCCGAATCGCTCGTTCATGACGTCGACAACCGTCCGAAGCCGACGAAGACAGCGGTGCTTTGCCATGTATACAGCTCTCGGGGTGGTCCCCAGCCGATTCGCCACATCCTGGGCGCTAAGCTCGTCCACGACGTGAAGGCGAAATGCCTCCAGGGTCAGCTTGCTGACACGGGAAGTCTCGCCCATTTCCCGCATGGCGCTTTCAAGAACCGTCTGACGACACTCCGACTCCCAGATCGCGCTCATCTCAGACTCATCCGGCAGCGATATGATCGCGGACTCCCCGCGCGTCTCGCGGCGGGTAGCCTTCTTCCTGAAGGCATCCCCCAGCCGATGACGGGCAATCCCCATGAGCCAGGCCCCGAGTCGGCCCCGGGAACGGTCGTACTTGCCGGCGCGATAGTCACGGACGAAATGAAGCAGTGTCTCCTGCGCGAGGTCGGCGGCGTCCTCGGCCTCCAGACCCAGCCTGCGCCCAAAACTGACGAGAAGCGGGCGGAATCGCCCGTCAAACTCGCGCCAGATCGCCTGATTCTTCGCGTCGTGAAGATTCTCGAGCAAGGCGGTTGATGTCAATTCGGCGGAAGATAACGCCATCGGCTTCACCCCGGTTCAATTATACCGTCCCGGAGCACCAGCCTGCTCGGGCGTTATTTGGTTCTAAGGCCTGATAATAAAGACACTTACGCAACAAGTGAAACAATTCGATCCCTTCCTACGCATGACTTGTAGGGGCGTGTGCGCCCCTGGCCAGAGTGTCAGTACGTCAACTCATCCGGAGAGGCAAGCGGTTTCCCGAGTTCAATCGGGCAGGAGAACCTCATGCAACTGAAAAGGAATCGGATTCTATTCGTCGCATCCATCACCATGATCCTGCTCGCAGGACGTTCATTCGCGGCCGAAAGCACACCGGCAGGTACTGTGCAGGCGTCGGTTTCGACGGGCGGCAACTCCGAACTGGGAGGAGGAGCGATTTGCCCGATCGCTGACCCGCCGTGCCAGAACCAGCCGCCGAGCGACTGTCTGGGTGGCAGCTCCTCCGGATTATGCCGTGTGAAATCGGTCATCTTTAATCCGGCCCTTCCGAACCTGGTAGAGGTTGAGGCCTGCGGCTGTGTCGATCAGGGGACCTGCGGCAACATTCAGGTGCAGGGTGACATCGTTCGATGTATCGGCGCCTGTCCCGTTCCACCGCCGGGCAACGAGTGCCAGGTGTTTATCAACGGCATGCCCAGCGGCAGCGCATCCGTGATTTTTACCCAGTATCCACCGGGGACTCGCTTTGAGTGCGGTTGCCACTCGCCACCGCCCGCTTGTGTACCCCTCACGGACGGCTCCGCCTGTGCGCCGACCGTCTGTCCGATCGCGGGCCAGGAGTGTCAGCCGAGGTGCATTCTCATCGGCTTCGACGGCGTGCCGCGCGTGACGGACTGCGAGTGCGGCAGCCCGAATGAGTGCCACGCGGAATTGTTCGCGGGCGCCACGGTGCCCGAGTGCATCGGCGGGTGCCCGCCGGGCCAGGTTTGTATTCAGCGCGTTTTTGCCACGCCCGAGGGAACGCAGTATTGCTGCGAATGCGTGGACGATCCGCCGTTCTGCGAGCCGACGACGGACGGCCAGGATTGCAAGCCGTTCGCGTGTCCGGTCGCGGGAGAAAACTGCAAACCGCGCTGCGTTCGCATGGAGGCCAATGGCGGCTTCACCGTCAGAGAGTGCGATTGCCGCGGCGCCGAGGAGTGTCATGTCGAGTTCTTCCCGGGTGTGACGCCTTTCTGCGAAGGTACCTGCCCGCCGGGATTCACCTGTGTTCGCAATGTCATTCAGAATGCCGACGGCTCGTTCGACGTGTGCTGCGACTGCATTCAGCAGTCCTGTGAGTGCCCCGGCGACGTCAACGGCGACGGCATTCTGAACGGCCTCGACATCGCCGGATTCGTGCGATGCTTCCTGGGCATCCCGATTCCCGCGGACAACTGCGCATGCGTCGATGTGAACGGCAACGGCATCTACGATGCCAACGATATCGCCGTATTCGTCGATCTGGTCCTCAGCAAGGCGGACTGCGAAGATACCCCTTGCTGTCCGGCGGAAGACGCGATGATCAATCTCGCCACCGGCGTTGCGGCGGACGGATCGCTGATTCCCGTCGGCAATGACGACGACGAGTGGATCGTCACGCAGGACGCGAGCGGCGGCGCCACGCCTCGCCCGGCGACGGTCGTGACACCTCATACCGCGTGGGTCACCATTCCGGGCACGCAGTGGATTTCGGCGAACTACTTCGGCCCGAACGGAACCTACGGCTACCGGTTCTGCTTCTGCCTCGATGACCGATTCAGCAATCCGCTGCTCACACTTCAGTGCCGGGGCGACGACAACGGTCAGGTATTCCTCAATGGCAACTTCATCGGCAACACCGGGGCATTCAGCTCCGCGACACCGGCCACCCTCAGCACCAATAACCCCGCTTTCTTCCAGCCGGGAGAAAACTGCGTCACCGTCATCATTGAAAACATCGGCGGCGCGCCGACCGGCTTCAACATGGCCGGCACCGTCACGGCCGACGACGGAAAGTGCTGCTGCGAGCCGCTCGATTTGAGCAAGAACGTGGCCTCCGGCGTGTACGACAACGGAAGCGGATTGATTCCCATCGGGCTCGACGATGACACGTGGCGAGTCACGGTGGATCCAAGCGGTGGAATCACGCCGCGACCGGCCACCGTCATTACGCCGCATCCGGCGTGGCTGACGATTCCCGGCACGCAATGGATCAGTGCCGCGCAGTATGGCCCCAACGGCGTTTACCACTACGACTACTGCTTCTGCCTCGATCCGCGATTCAAGAACGCGACGATGGTTCTCGATCTGCGGGCAGACGATTACGCGGAAGTGTGGCTCAACGGCGTGCAGGTCGGCGCGACGCCGAACGGCTGGGCCTTCAACACGCCGCAGCCCACGCATGTCATCGTCACGAATCAGTCGCTCTTCAGGGCATGCGAGAACTGTCTTGAGATTCGCGTGACCAACGGCGGCGGCGTTGTCACCGGCTTCAACATTGCCGGTTACATCACGGCCGAGGACGGTCTCTGCTGCGACGACCGCCGTTACTCGTGTTGCGACGGACCGAACGGGTGCATCAACCTTCCGGCGGGTGTCTCGACGTGTCCCGATGGCACGCCCGGTCAGCTTGGACCGTGTCAGGCGGAGTTGCCGTGTTGTCTGCCCGATGGATCGTGTCAGCAGCTTGACCCTCGCTGCTGCGAGGCCGAGGGCGGCACGGTACTGACCGGCGGAACGCTTTGCGAGGGTTCGATTCAGGCGTGCTGCGTACAGGACCCCGTCCTCGGGCCGTACTGCCAGGACGCTGACCCTGTCTGCTGCGTCAATCTGCTTGGCGGCATGCCGCAGGGTCCCGGCACATTCTGCATGGGTGATCTCGACGGCAACGGCATCGACGACGCCTGTCAGCCGCCGGCGCAATGCGGCGTGAATCCAGCGACGGGTCAGTGCAATCCGACGCAGTGTCCGATCTCAGGGCAGGAATGTCTTCCAACATGCGTGCTCGTGGAGGCGTCGACACAACAGGTGATTCAGGTCGTCTCGTGCGACTGTAAGAGTCCGAATCAGTGCCATATTGAACTGAGCCCGGCGCCGTCGGTGCCGATTTGCGTGGGTGGATGCGGCATCGACGCGCTCTGCTCGCGAACTGTTACGGACCACGGAAACGGGACCCAGACGATTTGCTGTCAGTGCATCGTGCCGTAGCCCGCATATTTCATCAGTGATCTTCGAATGGTGATGGACGGAGTTTTTCGGCTTTGTGCGTGAGCGGAGGGACGAAGGTGGAGGTTGGAGCGCGCAGGGCCCCCTTACCCCCAAGCGGTGATCAGGTTGTTTTTCGGGTCATGATGGGGCGGGCGGGATCAGGCGGAGTCGTGGAACCAGGGATCGCCACAGGTCCTGCAGGGGGCAGCTGCTCGACAGTCGCAGTACGACGCGGCGCACGGAGACGACCACCCGCGCGGCGACCTTGAGGAGTTTCAGGCGAATGGTGTTCACCTGGGCCTCGGCCAGTTCGGTGCCGGCCAGGGCCGTGCGGCGCAGCGTTTCCACCAGGACGTAGGCCGCCGAGGACAACAGCAGCCGGAACTGATTGGCCAGGAAGGCGTGGCAACTGGTGCGATCGGCGAAGAGCCCGAGCTGCTGCTCCTTGATGCGGTTCTCCATGTCGCCGCGGGCCGTGTACAGACCGTCGTAGATATCGTTCGGCGTGCGGTCGGTCAGGTTGGTCACCACGAATCGAACGTTGGGCCCCTGAACCAGCCGCTCGGCCTTGACGATCACGCGGCGCGGGCGATCCCAGGTCTGCGCCGCGTACTCGATCTCGTGGAAGTTCCGCACCTTCTGCTGCGTGGTGGCGAACTGGGCCTCGGCCGCCTGCATGAAGGACTCGGCCGCTTTCTCCAGGACGGTGTTGCGGGCCAGGCCCAGCACGTACTTGACGCCGTGCCGGTCGCACCATTTCATCATTCGCCGGCGGCAGAAGCCGGAATCCCCGCGGACGATGATCCGCACCCCGGGCCACGCCTGTCGCAAGCGCTGCACCAGCAGCTTCAGGATGGGCCAGGCGTGATGGGCCCCGTCGATGTTGCTGGGCCGCAGGTAGGAGACCAGCAGCCGCGAGCCGCAGAACACATACAGCGGTAGGAAGCAGTGGTGGTCGTAATAGCCGTGGAAGAAGCGGCCTTCCTGGTTGCCGTGGATCGGATCGTCGGTCGCGTCGAAGTCGAGGATCAATTCCTCCGGCGGCGATTCATAGGACGCGATGAACTGCTCCACCAGCACACGCGACATTCGTGCCAGGTCGCCGCGCGTGACGCGGTTCTCCAGCCGGCACAAGGTCGGACTGCTGGCCAGCGGCTCATCCGCGCTCGGCGGCCGCCCGGTCAGGACCGCCAGCACGGGATCGCTCCGCAGGGCTTGATGGTCGTTGAGATCTTCGTAGCCCATCGCAATGGCAAAGATGCGCTGGGCCAGCATGACCCGCTGGTCATGTTGAATTCGGGCCGGATCACGCGGGTCGTTGATGACCCCGGCCAGTTGATCGACCAGGCCCAGACGCCGCTCGACCTCCCGAAGCAGCAGACCCCCGGCGTCTGAGGTGAGCGTTCCGCCTGTGAAATCGGCCACGATTTTCTTGCGGCCGAGACTGGAAAAGAACATCGGTTTGCTGTTACAGTCTGTCACGAAAAAGCCTCCCTGCCTATGGACCGGAATGTTCTTACGAAACCCCAGTCTACAAGGCTTCGAGGCTTTTTCTATTCCTATTCAACGCCGACCTGATGAAATATTCGGGGTAGGGACATTACCGCCCAGGGTACGATGGAAGTGATATAGGCGAGCCGCGACGACGCGCAGGCGCAGCACAAAGTGGCGCGTCGTCGATCAGTGATGCTGCACGGATCCGCCAAAGCTCAGATGGCGGAATTCGGGTAGCCATAAGAAAAGCCCGAACGGGTGTACCGTTCGGGCTTTCTCATTGAATCAGATTGTCGCGACGAACTGAAGCGTCTCAGTCTTGCGTTTGTTGAATCGGCAATCAGTTCGTCGGGGCGACCTCTTGTCCGGCGCCCTGACGCTCCTCGAGCATGACCTGCTTCCGAGAAAGCTTGATGCGGCCGGTGTCGTCAACGAGGATGACCTTGACCTTGACGATGTCGCCGACGTGGCACACATCGGTCACGCGCTGCACGTAGTCGACGGACAGTTCGCTGATGTGGCAAAGGCCGTCCTGGCCCGGAGTCACTTCCACGAACGCGCCGAATTCCTTGATGGACGTGATGCGGCCGGTGTAAATCTTGCCCACGCGGACGCCTTCGGCGATCTGCTCGACCATTTCGTAGGCGCTCTGGGCTCCGGCGGCGTTGACGCTGGAGATATAGACCGTGCCGTCGTCCTGAATGTCGAGCTTGGCGCCCGTCGTGGCTTCGATTGCCTTGATGCCCTTGCCGCCCGGGCCGATGATCTTGCCGATCTTGTCCTGGGCCACCTTGATGGTCAGCAGGCGCGGGGCGTAGACGCTGATCTCGGCGCGCGGCTGGCGAATGGCCGAGAGCATGTCCTTGAGGATCTTCATTCGGGCCGAGCGGGCCAGTTCGAGCGTCTCGACGATCTGCTTCTGGCTGATGCTGCGGGCCTTCAAGTCGAGCTGGACGGCGGTGATGCCGACCTGCGTGCCGGAGACCTTGAAGTCCATGTCGCCGAAGTGGTCTTCCTCGCCGAGGATGTCGACCAGGAGTTTGTAGCGATCGCCGTCATGAACCATGCCGACGCTGATGCCGGCGACGGGATGCTTGATCGGAACGCCGGCGTCCATGAGCGCCAGCGTGCCGCCGCAAACCGAGGCCATCGACGAGGAGCCGTTCGACTCCATGATGTCGCTGACCAGTCGAATCGTGTAGGGGAACTTTTCCGGGCTGGGCAAAACGGCCTGCAGCGACCGCTCGGCGAGATTGCCGTGGCCGATCTCGCGGCGACTGACGGCGCCGAGGCGCTTCACTTCGCCGGTGCAGAACGGGGGGAAGTTGTAGTGCAGCATGAACTTCTTGCTGTACTCTTCGAGAAGATCATCAACGGTCTGCTCGTCGCGCGAGGTGCCGAGCGTGGTGACGACCAGTGCCTGGGTCTCGCCGCGGGTAAAAAGGGCCGAGCCGTGGGTGCGCGGCAGGATGCCCACTTCGCTGATAATCTGCCGGATATCCTCTGGGCCGCGGCCGTCGGGCCGAATGCCGTCGTCGAGAACCATCTTGTGATAGAGGCGCTCTTCGACCTTCTGAATCTCCGCCTTCACGTCATTCTTGGTGTACTTAAGGTCGGTCGCGCCCTCCGGGCAAAGCTCGGTGATGATCTTGTCATACACCGCATCGACGGCGGCGTAGCGCTCCTGCTTGCCGTTCGTCTTCTTGGCGCCCTTCAGATCGAGCTTGGTGCAAAGCTCCTCCACGCGGCGGGGCATCGTCTTGTCGCGCTCCGGCGGCGTCCAGGTCTTGGCGACGTTGACCTGCTCGCCCAGATTCTTGATCATCCCGCAAATCTTCTTCACCGCATCGAAGCCGAAGGCAATCGCCTCGGCGATGATCGCCTCAGGCAGCTCGAAGGCCGCGACTTCGATCATGTTTACCGCATCGACGTGGCCGGCCAGGATGACTTCGAGGTCGCTGTTGGCCCGCTGCTCGACGGTCGGGTTCAGCACGAACTGCCCATTCACCCGGCCGACGCGAACGCCGGCGGTGGGGCCTTCAAAAGGCAGCGGGCTGACGACGACCGCCGCCGAAGCCCCGCACATGGCCAGGACGTCGGCGTCGTTTTCCTGATCCGAAGAGAGCACCATGCACTGGATCTGCACCTCGTCGATGAAACCATCGGGAAACAGCGGCCGCATTGGTCGATCAGTCAGCCGCATGGTCAGGATTTCCTTCTGCGTCGGACGGGCTTCGCGCTTGAAGAAGCCGCCCGGAAACTTGCCGGCGGCGTACATCTTTTCGCGATAGTCCACGGTGAGCGGGAAGAAATCGACGCCCTCCCGCGGTGGGCCGGAGACAACGGTGCACAGCACGATCGTCTCGCCATAGGTGACCAAAACAGAGCCCGCCGCCTGCTTGGCCAGCTTGCCCGTTTCGAATTTCAAATTTCGTCCGCCGATTTCCGCTTCAACACTGTACGTCTTCATCATCCAACCTACTTTTTCTGCACGACATTAATTCCAACACACGACTTTGCGTCACTACGATTATTGAACGTCTGTCTGCCCGCCGGCTGTTGTCGGCCTGCGGGCCTGTTTTCCTGATTTCTCCGCTGCCCGGAGAGCAAGAAGTCTGATCGGCGATTCGCCTGCAATTTGAGGCGCACACTCAGCGCAACGGCCCATACATGCACGATTGCCTTTGAGCGGGAATGGCGGAGGTGCTGATTGCCGACCCCGATGGCCGGCGCCGACTACTTTCGCAGACCGAGGCTGTCAATGGTCTTCTGGTACTTCTCGCGGTCCGTGTTCGTCAAAAACTTCAGAAGGCTTGAGCGAGCGCCGACCATCTTGAGCAGGCCGCGGCGCGACGAGTGGTCCTTCTTGTGCGTCTTAAGGTGGTCCGACAACTGGCCGATGCGCTCCGTCAGAAGGGCGATCTGGACTTCGGGCGAGCCCGTGTCCTTGTCGTGACGCCGATACTTTCCTACCAGTTCCGTCTTGCTCTCTGCCGTAAGCGCCATGTGGGTTTCCTGCGGGTGTCGGTCTCGCTTCTACTCTTACCATGTAGAAGCCGCGGGGCCTTGGCGGCTGCCGCGAAGTTCTGGGATCACCTTAATCCTACTAGCCTAAGCCAACTTTTCCCGTCCCGCAAGTGGGTCTTAACCCATTGGGCAACATTAAGTTAATGGGCGGGGCGGCGCAGGCACTGGGACAACGGCGGGGCCTTGCGGCGTGGCCCAGGTTACCCGGGCAGTCTGGGCGGCCTTGACCATGGCCTTTCGGAAGCGAATGACCAGGATGATGGCCCAGATGCCGAATACCAGGGAACCGACGCCGACGAAGCAACCGGCGAAGGCGAGCAGGCCGGCTGGCGCCGGGCCGCCCGGTGCAATAGACGAGAGCACCGCCATCACGATGCCGCCTACCATGACGACCACGATTCCCCACATGACCGTGCGGCAACTGCGGGCCAGCAGGACATCCGGGATTCGGTTCGCCAGTGAAATGGCATACAGGAAGATGGCGAACATTCCGACGATGCCCACCAGCGCGGACACGACGCTGATTCCGGCGGCGATAAGGGGAACCGTGACGACCAGTGACTGAGCGATCGGCGAGGCGAGGTAATTGAACACCGCCGTGCCGCGAACGATTTTTCGCACCGAGGTCGGCTTTTCCGGCTCGATGTTGCCCGGGTCGGGTGTCGTGAACATCCAGTAGCCGACGAGACCGACGGCCCCCAGGCAGAGCTGCATCAGGGGAATGGCGATCGTGTTGAACTTCGCGCCTCCGGTCCCGCCGATCATCATCGTCACCGCCTCGATGATCATGCCTGTGAAGATGGCGATGATGACGGAGGCGATGATCCAGTTCATCCCGCTCGCGAGCTTTTCCACCCACTCGGGATCGCTGTATTGAAGCAGGTCGCCGTGCAGCGACCGGCCGACGGCGGTGCCGCACTCCGGGCACTTGCCCACCGAGGGCAACGTGCGCAGGTTGTAGCCGCAGCGCCGGCATGCGACGTCGACGGCCACGTTCCCGGCGGCGTCGAGCTTCGCGGCCGCACTTGTGGATAGGGGCCTTTGAGTAGGAACAACAGGCGGCGGATTCATGGGATTCCTCCTTGGGTAGGTGACGACCGCGGCGCATACGATTGGCATGTGTCCCGGGCAAGTTGGGCGGCCTTCCTGAATGCTGCCCGCAATCTGACCGAGATTTGAATTGCCCAGGCCATTCTGAAAATGGTTAGGAGCGCGGCCGAATACAATATGATCATGCGATTTGCTGCAAGAAATGTACTGCCCGCTCCAAAAATCCCGATGGAATCCACAAGCTCGCTAAGAATCATCGTAACGATCAGAAACACGGCGAATCGGCGGCAGGACTTTGCCAACAACTCGTCTGGAATCCTTAGCAATAGAGCGTTAAGGCAGGACAGCATCGCGACAACAAAGCCGATGGAGATGGCGAGAATGAGAATGTCAACCGAATAATGCACTATGGCGATAGAACCGCGCCATAACGGGCCGGATACGGCCAGGCAAAGCCATACTACAAGCAAAATCCTCGCTATCTTCCTTCGATTGTTGCGGGCCAAATTCTCCGTTGAGGCACTGTCAGCATAAGTCATCAACCAGAATCCAATACCTCCCATGAAGGTAATGGCGATGTACAACACCCCGGTCCATTTTGCATACCTAGCGTATGTGAAGAGTAGCCCAAAGGTGACGCCCGTTACCAGTACTTGAAGAATGATGGCAACCAATACCAGCGTCGCCCCTGTCGCGAGTACCCGCACCCAGGCCGGATCGGCGTAGCGAAGATAATCACCGTGAACCGACCGACCGACGCTGGTGCCGCACTCCGGGCACTGGACCTCCATCGACAGCGTGCGCAGGTTGTAGCCGCAGTGGCGGCAGGGCAGGTCCTCGGCGATCAGACCGGCCTGATCGAGCTTCGGGGCCGCGCCTGTGGATAGCGGCCTTGCTGCAGGAACAACAGGCGGCGGATTCATGGTGCCCCACCTTTGGTGTCGAGTTGCGGCGACTTATGAGCATCGCTTGTGGCCTGGGTAAGCAATGCAGCTTCGTTGAATGCCAACCTGAGCCTGAATGAGACTCGAATTGCCCAGATCATGGCGACGATGGAGGCGAAGCCTGAGAAACACACCGCCAATGGAACTATGTTTGCTGCCGGAGATGTATTTCCGGCTACGACGATTCTGGCCAATCCCATCGTGGTGTTGAGAATTAACGATGCGACAAAGAACCAAGTGAATCTGCTCAGGGACCTGGCAAGAACTCTGTCCGGAATCCTCAACAGTAATTCTTTAACACATGACAGCAATGCGATCACACCGGCAATGAGATTTAGGTGCGCAAAGATTTCCAATGCATGCCACAAACCAGTGGCAAGGCCGCCAAGGAATTGGCTGGATGTCATTAACGCAAACCCGATGACGAGAAAGAATCGTGCTCGCCTTCTCGTTCGGTCGCGTGCATCCAACCCCCCAGAGCCTGGATCGGGAACGGTTATCAGCCACGAACCAACCCCGACAATAGCTGAAGTGACTAGCCCGCATATTTCATCAGTGATCTTCGAATGGTGATGGACGGAGTTTTTCGGCTTTGTGCGTGAGCGGAGGGATGAAGGTGGAGGTTGGAGCGCGCAGGGCCCCCTTACCCCCAAGCGGTGATCAGGTTGTTTTCGGGTCATGATGGGGCGGGCGGGATCAGGCGGAGTCGTGGAACCAGGGATCGCCACAGGTCCTGCAGGGGGCAGCTGCTCGACAGTCGCAGTACGACGCGGCGCACGGAGACGACCACCCGCGCGGCGACCTTGAAGAGTTTCAGGCGAATGGTGTTCACCTGGGCCTCGGCCAGTTCGGTGCCAGCCAGGGCCGTGCGCGCGTTTCCACCAGGACGTAGGCCGCCGAGGACAACAGCAGCCGGAACTGATTGGCCAGGAAGGCGTGGCAACTGGTGCGATCGGCGAAGAGCCCGAGCTGCTGCTCCTTGATGCGGTTCTCCATGTCGCCGCGGGCCGTGTACAGACCGTCGTAGATATCGTTCGGCGTGCGGTCGGTCAGGTTGGTCACCACGAATCGAACGTTGGGCCCTGAACCAGCCGCTCGGCCTTGACGATCACGCGGCGCGGGCGATCCCAGGTCTGCGCCGCGTACTCGATCTCGTGGAAGTTCCGCACCTTCTGCTGCGTGGTGGCGAACTGGGCCTCGGCCGCCTGCATGAAGGACTCGGCCGCTTTCTCCAGGACGGTGTTGCGGGCAGGCCAGCACGTACTTGACGCCGTGCCGTCGCACCATTCATCATTGGCGGCACCGGGACAACGGCGGGGCCGTGCGGCGCGGCCCACGACATTCGGGCGGTCTGGGCCGCTTTGGCAAAGGCCTTTCGGAACCGGAAGATCAGCAAGATGGACCAGATGCCGAAGATCAGGGAACCCAGCCCGATGAAACAGCCAATCGCCGCAGCGAAAATGGATCGACCTGTCGTAAGCGGAGAGGTCGCGGTTGTGGCTGTCGCCGTCGTCGTGGTGGTTCCCGACGCCCCGCCCACCGGCGCAGTTGGCTGAGAAACGTATCCCAACTTAGTGAGAGAACCCGAGGAGTCTGCGCCGGATTGGCCGGCTGCGGGGGAAGTAGCGGGCGCACCAGTGCCGCCCCCAGTCGCGAGGACCGCCGGACCCGCACCTCCCCCTGCGACATATGCCATGATCGCGGTCGTACCAACAGACCCGACCGACATGATCGCAAGGCCCCACATCTCCGTTTGACATTGCCGCGCCAGCACGTCGTCGGGGATGCGCAATGCGAGGACTCTTGCATAGAGGAAGATCGCAAAGATAGCGACGATGCCGACAATCCCTGAGACGGTCGAAATTGCAAGGGCAATCAGGGTTGCCGGAATCATGAGTGTCTGGGCGATTGGCGCGGCCGCGTAATTGAACACTTTGGCCATGCGAACGATCGTGCGCGGAGAAGCGGGGCTCTCCGGCTCAAGCTTGGCCGGGTCCGGCGTCGTGACTTTCCAGTAGCCTATCAGACCGATGGCGCCAAACCCAAGTTGTGCGACGGCCACGGCAGTATTGACGATGTTTGGGTTGTTGAATCCGCCAAGGACCGTTCCCACGATGATCGCAATGATCCCCGAAAAGAACCCGATGATGATCGACGCCACGATCCAGTTCATCCCGCCGGCCAGCTTCTCCACCCACTCGGGATCGCTGAATTGAAGCAGGTCACCGTGCAGCGACCGGCCGACGGCGGTGCCGCACTCCGGGCACTTGCCCACCGATGGCAGCGTGCGCAGGTTGTAGCCGCAGCGCCGGCATGCGACGTCGACGGCCACGTTTCCGGCGGCGTCGAGCTTCGCGGCCGCACTTGTGGAAAGGGGCCTTACTGTAGGAACAACAGGCGGCGGATTCATGGCACCCCTCCTTCGGTGGCCAGTGACAGGAAAATGGCTACAGATGCCGTTACCTCGGCACCCAGCTCCAGGTGACGTGCATGATCGTCCAGTAGTAGAAGGCTTCCTTGCCGACGATGACGTCGAGGGCGCCGGCCTTCTGGCCGAAGACGTAGACCGACACGCAGAGGATGAGGGCCGTGAGAATGACGAGGCCGGTGTGCAAAGTGACGAAGCCGGTGCGCGTCGTGCGCATCCAGGCCCAGGTGCTCTTGGGCGGCTCCTTCGGCGGATGGCGATCGAGCATGAAGAGCGCGAAGAAGTACCACGCCACGAAGTGCATGAGCACCCAGATGTCGAACGCGCCGGGCCCTCCGAACATGGCCAGGCCGAGGACGCCGAGCGACAAGACAAAGACCATGAAGAGCGGCCGGTGAAGTCGCCAGAGGCCCGCAAGGCCGCCGTCCACGTTGCGGGCGACGCGGTGCAGGGCGATGAGGGTGATGATGACCATGGGGATGAACATCGAGCCGAGCTTGAGGATGAAGGGCCAACTGGCGGGGAAGAAGTTCGAGAGGATCGGGTCTGCCCGGCGGATGTCGGTTGAGGCGACGTGGGCGTAGGTCGGCCAGAAGAGCGAAAACAGCAGGCCGATCTGCAGGGCCTGAAGAACGATGAGGATGCGATCGTGGGTCGCGGCGGCTTCGCGGGGCATGTCGCCGAAGGTCTTGTAGAAATGGGCGTCGTCGCGGAAGCCGTGAATGAGAAAGTAAAAGTAGAAGATGAAGACGGCGAAGATGTTGAGATTCGCCCCCACCTTGCGAAAGAGCAGGCAGAAGCCGATGCCGATGACGGTGAGGACGGCGAGCTGCACTTTGTTCTTGGGCTCGCGCATGCGCCGGCTGGACAAGAGAAACGCGAACCCGATGAAGAAGTGGGGGATGCCGAAGATGCGCATCGGCGTGGTGGTGGGGTTCTTGAACATGCGGTAGTCGCTGTGCCGGATGTTGGAGAAGTCGAGGGCGAAGACGCCGGGCCCGTATTTGTCGACGCCCCAGAAGAGGGCGGCGAGGCCGATGAGGCCGAGGGTGCAGGCCATGGCGCGGAGCCAGCTTCGGACGGTGGGGCTCTGAAAGGCGCCGAGGGAGGCTGCGGAGAGCGGGGTCGTGAGGTTGAGGCCTGCGGACTGGAAACTGGATGCGGACAAGGATGGTTCTCCCGAACGGTGGGCGATTGTTTGGATCGCCTGCGAGATTTTCCGTAGATGATCCTATCGGCGTGCGGGGATGGGTCAAGAAAACGGGGGAATCCGCAGGCTCGCGCTCCGAATCCTAATCCTGCTCCTCATCCGGCTCGTGCTCCTCATCCCATTCTTCCCTCCTGCGTATTCTCGTCCGCGCAAGAACAGGCCCAGCGCGAATCCCTTCTCGCACGCCCCGCCCCTCACCTCAGCCGGTCTTCAGCCGGCCGGCGTTTGCCGCCGGTTTCAACCGGTGCTGGGCGGGCCACATTCATTTTTTTTCTTCCTGTCTCACTTCAGCCGGGCTTTAGCCGGACTTGTCTCGGCGTGCGTTCGCGAATTGGCGGATCAGGTAATCCCAAGCCCGGCTGAAGCCGGCTGAAAGACAGGAAGGTGGAAATGGGCAGGTGGTGGCCCGATCCAACCAGCTCAAGCTGGCGGCAAACACCGATCGACGGAAGCCGACCCTTCGGAGGCCGAGCCATCGAAAGCCGCGCTCGGCGTCATGGGCCTGACACCCTTCGAGGTCGGGTGCGACCGGCGTACTCACCCGGAGGGCGGACGAGACCAGGCCGAATCCTCACCATCGGCGCGGTCGGGGAGCAAGGATTAGTCTACGAGGGCGGCCTATGCGATGCCAGAATCCACATCACGAACCCCATCCAGCCTGCGGCCTGAATGTCAGCGCCTTTTCACTCAAAAACCACCAAAAACTCGAAGCGCCCCAACACATGACCGCCGCAAGGGTTGCGAGCGATTCGCCGAGGCTTGTGTCACCTTATGTCACCTTGGATTCGAGCGCTCTCGACGCGAAAAGGACGGCCGACGGAGGCTCGCGGTCGCAACAGGCGAGGGTCCGGCGTCGACCCATTTTTTCGCCGGGCATTACAATCCGCCGCATGTTTGATTTTGTTGATCTGCCGGATCGGGTTGTGCTGGGGAAGGATGTCTACATCGCGCCGACGGCCTACGTCGGCGGGGACGTGACGCTGGGCGATCAGTGTACCGTGATGCACCACGTGACCATTCGCGGGGATGTCTCGGCCATTCGCATCGGGCGGCGCGTCAACATCCAGGACGGCACGGTCATTCATACCAATCGCGGGGTGCAGCTCGACATCGAGGACGACGTCTCCATCGGGCACCACGCCGTGGTCCACTGCCGGCGCGTCGGCGCGGGGACGCTCATCGGCATCGGGGCGATCGTGCTCGACGACTGCGAGATCGGGCGAAGGTGCCTCATCGCGGCCGGGGCGCTGGTGCCGCCGAACACAAAGGTGCCGGACGGTAAGGTGGTGATGGGGGTGCCGGGGAAGGTCGTGCGCGACACGACAGAGACAGAGCGGCTCTACTTCCAGGAAGTACGCGAAAGCTACATCCACCTGGGGCGGCTACACGCGAAGGGGGTTTATCCGAACCACGCGGGGCGGTCGGGGTGAGGGGAAGCGTGAGAACATAGTCCGGCTATCGTTGAGCTAGACATCGGACACGCGGCAAAACAGTAGTATCGACACTCATTAGAAGGGCCGTTCCATGCCGCGCCGAGAATCACTTACCCATCGTCTGTCTTTTATCCTCTTGGCATTTGCGATCGTTCTGGTTGCTGCGTCACCGACACTGGCCAACGCGGGGACGCCGCTGATGTGGGCTTCCGGGCTCTTCATGCTCTTCGGCAACGCGGGTATCGGCATTCTCGAAGGACTGATCATCGGCAGATTATTCAAAGTGAGGATTGGCCGGGCAATCCCGATCATGATCGTCGCCAACTACGTCTCAATGTTCGCAGGGGTGGCGGGCGTCGAGTACCTGAGCAACTGGTTTCAAGACATCCGCATGCGACAGGACCCGCTCTACGCGGGCTGGAGTGCCCTCTACGTAGCGGCCGCCGTGTCGTTTGTTTGCAGCATATTCCTTGAGTGGCCCTTTTGCTTATGGGCGATGAGGAGGGCGGGGACTCGGCCGGGACATGGTCTCCGCGCATCGGCAATGGCTCAGGTGGCGTCGTACACGCTGATCGTGCCGTACTTCTATTCGCTGAGCAGTCTGTCGTTATACAACGATGCGTCGCTCCAGTCGGATTTGCGCTTCGTGAAGCCACCGATTGCGACGGTCTACTACATCAACCCGGACGACGGGGATGTCTGGCGTATCCGGACAGATGGAACGGGCAAGCAGCGCGCGCTAAGCGCGGACCTGTCGCACAGCCAGGCGCGGCTGTTCGTGGACAAGGACGAGAAAAGCGAGCGATACGACCTGTGGTGCGTTGCCGGAGAGCGGGGCGATGTCCGAGTGCTTTCAAAGGGAATCGGGAAGATCGCCGCTCCCCGTAGGCTTTTCGAAATGTCGGATGAACCGGGCACATTTGGAAACCACGGTCTATGGGGAAGGGCGACCGACCACACGGTGCTTGATCCCACCGCCCCCTCGCAATGGAGAGCGTTCCCCGGATTCTGGGCGGCGCAGGGTCTCGCAGTAAAAAGGGGGGATGAAAGAGACTACACGATAGCGATGGACGCTCCGTTCGTGTCGTGGTTCTGCCGAAACGCCGTCAATCTTCCCAACGATCAGGCGATATTCCAATTGGATAACATGATCGTGATTCTCGACATGCCAACAAGGAAGCTGGGGTTCCTCACCATTGGCCGTGGCCCGGTTGTCGCGCTGGATGATGTGCCAACGTCTCAGCCGCGCGTGGCTTCTCTATGCGACTTGAGCGATCGCCGCCTTTGCTGCCGCGACGACGCGGTGGACATCTTTGGCCGTTGTGCGCCAGTTGACGACGCTGATGCGCATGGCGCGCTGGGTGCGCCAGGTGGTGCCGCTGAAGAAGGCTTCGCCGCCGGCGTTGATGGCGGCGATGACGGCGTCGGTTCGGGTGTCGTGGTCGGCGTCGGTGGCGCCGGCGCGCGGGTCGAGGAAGCGCACGAGGCCCTGATTGAGCGTGGGCTTCCAGAGCACTTCGACGCCGGGCAGATTGCCGAGGCCTTCGACGATCGCTGATGCGTGGGCGCAGCAGGTGTCGATGATGCGCTCGAAACCATCGCGGCCGAGCTCGCGGAGGGCGGCGTAGACGGTGAAGCCGCGGGCCCGGCGAGACCATTCGAGATTCCAGTCGATCTCGTCGCGGGCCCTGCCTTCGGCGGCGATGTAGCTGGCGGCGATGGTGAGGCTGTCGCGATGGGCGGCGCGGTCGCGGACGACGGCGAAGCCGCAGTCGTAGGGGACGTTGAGCCACTTGTGACAGTCGGTGGCCCAACTGTCGGCGAGCTCGATGCCGGGCATGAGCGCGCGCTTGGCGCGACTGGCGCGGGCCATGAGGCCGAAGGCGCCGTCGATGTGGACCCATACGCCGGCGGCGTGGGCGATGGGGATGAGTTTGTCGAAGGGGTCGAAGGCGGCGATGTTCAGGTCGGCGGCGTCGAGGACGACGATGGTGGGGCATGCTTCGGCGCGGAGGGTCTGTTCGAACTTTGCGACGTACATGCGGCCGAGGTCGTCGGCGGGGAGAGCGATGAGATTGCGATTGCCGAGACCCAGGATGCGGACGGCGCGGTCGACGGAGTGATGACGCTCGGCGGTGGTGATGACGCGGATGCGCGGCGCGCCGCAGAGGCCGGCGTCGTTCACGTTCCAGCCGGCGCGCTGAAGGACGGCGTGCCGCGCGGCGATGAGGCAGGTGATGTGGGCGAGCTGGCAGCCGGTGGTGAAGGCGAAGGATGCTTCGGCGGGAAGGTGGAGCATCTCTTTGAGCCAGTCGCCGGCGATTTCTTCGGCGACGGCGGCGGAGGGGCTGCACGCGTAGAGGGCGGCGTTCTGGTCCCAGGTCGATGTGAGCCAGTCGGCGGCGAGGGCGGACTCCAGTGCGCCGCCAATGACCCATGCGAAAAATCGACCGCCGGCGCAGCCGTTGTGGCCGCCGTCGGTGGCGGCGACGAGGTCGTCGATGACGCGGTCGGGGGGCGTGCCGCGCTCGGGGACAGCGCCGCCGAGTCGGGCGCGAAGCTGCTCGAGCGTGAGCCGCGCGCCGACGGGTGTGTCGTCCAGGCCGTCGAGATAGCGCGTGGCGTGGTTGAATGCCCGAGTGAGGGCGGGGTGCGGGGTGGGGTGGTCGGTTTGCCGGGGATTACGTTGGTCGAGGGTGGTCATGCTGTTTCCATAGTCAATTGGCACATTGATGAATGGCGCGGCGGATCAGGCACGCCTGACGGCATCTTAGCGTGCGGGGGGAGAGAGGTTCCACCGAATTTGGGGCGCGGAATTCGAATGGCGGAGGGGCATATTGCGCGATACGCCGCGGACTAGGGCCGGGCGGCCGTGTGTGCTAGAATGCTCCATCACAGCGAGCGGAACTGCTCGAAGATATTTTGACACTGCTTACCACGGAGCCGCGAACGATGACCGCCGTTGCCCCCAAGTCTGTTGGAACCCCGCACGCTTACGACTACTTCAATACGCGATCGCTTCTGACCGAGGACGAGATCGCGATACAGGAGGCGGTCGCGCGATTTGTGGATGAGCGCGTGTTGCCGATCATTCCCAAGGCCTTTGAGGATCATCGCTTTCCGGCGGAGCTGGTGCCGGAGATCGCCGCGATGGGGCTGCTCGGTTGCAACATCGACGGCTACGACTGCGCGGGGCTCAACAACGTCTGTTACGGACTGATCTGCCAGGAGCTGGAGCGCGGGGACAGCGGGGTGCGCAGCTTCGTGAGCGTGCAGGGCAGTTTGTGCATGTACCCGATCCTGACGTACGGGACGGAAGAGCAGCGAGAGAAGTATCTGCCGCGCATGGCCAAGGGCGAGCTCATCGGCTGTTTTGGGTTGACGGAGCCGGACGGCGGAAGCGATCCCGGCACGATGAAGACACACGCGGTGAAGAAGGGCGGCGACTGGGTACTCAACGGCGCGAAGATGTGGATCACCAACGGCACGGTCGCCGACCTGGCGATTGTCTGGGCCAGCACCGAGCAGGGGATCATGGGCTTCATCGTCGATAAGGGGACGCCCGGGTTCTCGGCGCGGGATATTCTGCGGAAGTTCAGCCTGCGGGCGTCGGTGACGAGTGAGCTCTTTTTCGACAACGTGCGCATTCCGGACAGCCAGCGGTTGCCGAACGTGCTCGGGCTCAAGGGGCCGCTGGGATGTCTGACGCAGGCGCGGTACGGAATTGCGTGGGGCGCGATCGGCGCGGCGCAGGCGTGCATGAAGGAGGCGCTGGAGTTTGCCAAGATTCGCGTGGTGTTTGGCCGGCCGATCGCTCACACGCAAACGATTCAGCGGCGGCTGGCGGACATGGCCCGGCGGATCACGACGGGGCAGCTACTCGCCCTGCAACTGGGCCGCCTGAAGGACGCGGGACAGCTTCACCACAGCCACGTGAGCATGGCCAAGTGGAACAACGTGCGCATGGGGCTGGACATTGCCCGAGACGCGCGCGACATCCTTGGGGCGGGCGGAATCAGTATTGAGTGCTGCCCGATCAGGCACATGCTGAATCTGGAGAGCGTCATCACCTATGAGGGGACGGAGACGATTCACGAGTTGATTGTCGGGCGGGAGTTGACGGGGCATGCGGCGTTTTAGTTTGGCCTCGGGGGCGAACGGCAGGCAGGGCGGAGAGGCGGCGCTTCGATTCGGGCAAACGGGTTTCGTGATGAAGCCTTTGGTCTGCCGCCTTACAATCAGGCGATGGACCCTGCTTTGGAATCTCTGAGGGCTCGGCTGGCAAAGCTGGCGACGCATTACGACATCACCGGCGAGTGGCCGGAGCAATCGATTACATCTCTGACAGAGGCCGGGGCCTGGGGCTGGGTGGTCGGCCGGGAGTTCGGCGGGCTGGGGCTCGATCCTGTTTCGCAGACGCTGGGGTATGAGGCGGTCGCGGCGGGGTGCATGTCTACGCTTTTGATTCTCAGTCAGCGCGACGCGGCGTGCGAGTTGATCGCCGCCGGTGAGAACGACGCTTTGCGGCGCGATCTGCTTCCGCGATTTGCTCGAAATGAATTGATGACCAGTGTGGGGATCAGCCAACTGACGACGAGCCGGCAGGGGGGGCGGCCGGCGATGAGCGCTCAGCCGTCGGGCGACGGTTTTGTGCTGACCGGGGTGATGCCGTGGGTGACGGGGGCGAAGAAGTGCCACAATGTCGTCACCGGGGCGGTATTGCCGGATGGAAGGCAGATACTGGCGGTGGTGCCGATGGACCGGGCGAATGTCGATATCGACCCGCCGATGCAGCTTGCGGCGCTTCAGGCGACGCTGACGAGTGAGATTCACCTGCGGGCGGTGCACATCGAGCGGGCGTTGATTATTCGCGGGCCGGTGGAGCGCGTGCTTGCGTCAAGGTCGCCGGTGAAGCCGATCGTCGTGGCGACGGCGGGGATCGGGCTGGCCGGGGCGATGGTTCGGCAGATGAAGGTTTATGCTGAAAAGGCGCCGCAGCCGCTGGTGGAATGTTACGAAGATCTCGCGGCGCGGTTTGAGGCAGTTCGCGAGAAGCTGATGAGCCTTGCCGCGTCGATCGCCGACGGGGCGGCCGAGGTGCCGAAGACGGAGATTCGGATCGCGGTGAATGATCTGCTGATGCGACTGGCCGTTGGATTGATGACGCTGGCCAAGGGGTCGGGGTTTTTGCGGCAGCGCGATGCCCAGCGGCTGGCGCGCGAGGCGATGTTCTTTCTGGTTTGGTCGGCGCCGGACGATGTGCGCGCCGGGACGCTTGCCGCGTTTACTCATCGGCCGCCGCCGGTGACAAAGAGCATGACGCGCGGATGATAAGCGGCGATACGGCGTCGTTCGTGGCGGTGCTGGTAAAGTGGCCGATGCGCGGAGGATGCGGCGTCAGGCCAGTTTCATGCAGACCTCGGTAACGAGCTTGTCTTCGGGGGTGAACTGGGGATTATTCAGGTAGCGCTCGATGCACGGCGGCGGGCCGAGTTGGCGGCCGCTGGAAGGCAGCCACTGGCCGCAGAGCATGCCGTAGGTTTCGCCCAGCTTGCTGTATGAGCCGTGATGAACGGCGACGGCGAACTCGCCGCCTTCGACGTCCTGCACGCCGATGTCGCCTTCGGGCTGGACGTTGGGGCCGACGACGAGGGAGGCGTCGTACTGGACTTTTTCCGGCGGTGTCACGTCGGGGTCACTGTAGCAGAGGCCGAAGATTCGCATTGAGGGGCCGAGCAAGCCTTTGGGGCCAGCCCATGACATGAGGCGTCCCCATGCGGCGCCGACCTGATCGTAGGGGCCGATGTGGCGGATGAAGGCGACGCGGGTTGCGGGGATTTTTTCTATTCTGACGTCCATGGCTTTTTCTCCCGGTGATTGGGGTTCGAAGGATTCCAGATCGCCGCCGGCGACGAAGTGCACGTTGGACGGACTGGGCGGATAGGCGACGGCGCGGTGCGTCTTGCGGAACTCGCTGGGGCTGACGCCGAACATGACGGCGAAGGCGCGGGTGAAGGACTCGTGCGCTTCGTAGCCGGCATCGAGTGCCAGGCGTATGACCTGCTCGTCGGAGAACTTGAGGCGGTGGGCGGCGCGTTCGAGCCGGAGACGGCGGACGCGCTCCTTGACGGATTCGCCGACCATGCCGCGAAAGACGCGGTGAAAGTGGAAGGGGGAGAATCGGGCGATGGCAGCGAGGTCGTCGAGTGATAGCTCCTCGTCGAGATGATTTTGAATGTGCACGAGGACGCGTAGGACACGCTCGGTGTAGTCGCGGGCGGTCTGGGCTTTTAGTGGTTCGCTCATGATGGAATTATGGCCGGTGGGCGGGGGAGGTGCTTGATATTCCTTGCGAGTTTGGTCTTGAGGGGCAGTGGTCATGGGAACAACTATCGATAGGCGATTGTGGCGACGAAATGCCGCGATGGGATATAATGAGCATTCGCCACGGCAGTGATGGATTCAGGTTCTGAGGCATAACGCCCAATGCAGATGCTCGAACGGATTCGCAGCGCCATTTTGAGCCGGCGATATGCCTTTTCCGAGCATGCATACGACGAGATGGATGAGGATAACCTTGATGTACTTGATGTCGAAGCGGCCATCCTGACCGGACAAATTGACGCGGTGCTGACTGACGATCCAAGAGGAACCCGATATGTGATTGTCGGAACCGGTTGCGATCTTACCACGCAGGTTGCGACAGTTGCGAGGTTCGTCGAAGGCGAGCAACTACTCATTATCACCGTCTACGAAGTAAAGTAGGGATCGCGATATGTACGACTTTTCTTGTGAGCATTGCAGCGGACTGGTAAAGGGTCGGACCTCTCAACAAGAGGCGCTTCGGCACAAGGGCCGGTTTGTCATCCTTGAAGATGTACCGATCGGGGTTTGCGAGAAATGTGGGGCTCGTTACTACGATGCATCGGTGATGCGGCGTGTCGCGGAGATTGGGCGGGGTACCGCACCGAGTGCACGGGCCGTAGAGATTCCTATTGCTAAGTTCGAGGGCTAAGACGGGTAAGGTGCTTCGAACGTAGTGTTGCACGGGGGCGAAGCTGTGATTCGGCTCAAGGGCCATCCAAGTGAAGAGTCTCTTTGCGATCCTCTGGACATCCGCGGTTTCATCCACGGGATGCGCGCTACCGGTCGCTATGTATCCCATCTTCGCGGCCGGGTCGGGGAGACGGTCGAGTTTCGAGATCGCGATGGCAAGCTGATCGAGGCTGACGGGCTGCTCGTTGTTAATCGCCGTGACAATTATCGAGTTTTCCTCGGTCATTATCAGGGAGCGCCCATCACGCACATAATTCCAATCGTAGAGGGAAAGGCCAAGGTTCCGGTCGACATTCTGCTCGGTTCGGTGGCGATCATTCCAAACGAAGTCGTCATCGGCTATGGGATCATGGGTATCATCGAAGGCGTTAGAACGAAGCCGGTGCTTACCGCGGTAACTACTCCGATTCTTATTGGCTTGTTTGCTATTCCGATTACCTATACGTATCCATCAGAAGAAGTGTTTCTAGTTCCTTTGATCCCAGGCTTCCATCGGCAACTCGACTACATGAACCCAAACCCCTGGTTTCCTCAGGACTTGACGGTTGAGCGCTACATGCTCCCCCTTTTCGAGAATCGATATGAAAGGCGAGACAAGGACACCGGGAACTTAATATTCAGCCTGAGGAGCAATGCCTCTGATAGATATGGGGCTTGGCGCTATTGGAAACTCGTCCGAAAGCGCATCCGAAAGCGCTACGAAATGCAGTCCGGCTGGCAGGAACCCGACATTCGGCTGGAGCCGTACCACCACAAGAAACTCATGACGTTCATCGGGGACGAACTCGCGCGAATCGAAGAGCTGCCCCCAACGGCGAAGAAGGATGGCGAACCGGACGCCTCTTTGCCCGCTGGGGCTTCCAGTTACAATTCCGGGTATGAATGAAACCGCACCGAAGCAATTGAATTTTGTCCAGGAGATCGTTGAGGCGGATAATGCCGCGCTGCGCTGGGGCACGGGGCCTGACGGGCGGCCGCGGGTGCAGACGCGCTTTCCGCCGGAGCCGAACGGGTATCTGCACATCGGTCACGCCAAGAGCATCTGGCTGAACTACGGCCTCGCCGAGAAGTACGGCGGTCGGTTCAACCTGCGCTTTGACGACACCAATCCGGTGAAGGAAGAGCAGGAGTACGTCGACAGCATCGTGCGCGACGTGCGCTGGCTGGGGGCGAAGTGGGTCGGCATGTCTGACACCGACGCCGAGGCGGGCGTCATCTTCTCCAGCGATTACTTCCAGCAGATGCACGACTGGGCGGTCGAGCTGATCAGGAAGGGGAAGGCGTTTGTCTGCGACCTTTCCGCCGAGGAAACCTCGCGGCATCGCGGATCATTGACGAGGCCGGGGACGAACAGCCCGTTTCGCGATCGGAGCGTTGAGGAGAATCTCGACCTGTTCGCGCGGATGCGCAAGGGAGAGTTCCCCGACGGGTCGAAGACGCTGCGGGCGAAGATAGACATGGCGAGCCCGAATCTGAACCTGCGCGATCCGGTGATGTATCGCATCCTGCATGCGGCGCATCATCGCACCAAGGACGCGTGGTGCATCTACCCGATGTACGATTGGGCGCACGGGCTGGAAGACAGCATCGAGAACATCACCCACAGCATCTGCACGCTGGAGTTTGAGAATCATCGGCCGCTGTACGATTGGTTTCTCGATTCGATCAACGAAGGGCGGACCGATGACGGCAGCGGGCCGTGGGGCCGAAGAATCGCCCATCCGCAGCAGATCGAGTTTGCGCGGCTGGCGGTGACGCACATGCTGATGAGCAAGCGGAAGCTGCTCGATCTGGTGAAGGACAAGCACGTGCACGGGTGGGATGATCCGCGGATGCCGACGCTGAGCGGATTGCGGCGGCGCGGTTATACGCCGGAGTCGATTCGGGCTTTTTGCGCAGACATCGGCGTGGCGAAATTCAACAGCACGATCGAGATCGTGCGTCTGGAGAATGCCATTCGGGAGCATCTCAACAAGGTGGCTCCGCGGCGGATGGCGGTGCTGCGTCCGCTGAAGCTGGTGATTACGAATTTCCCCGAGGGGCAGGTCGAGCAGCTCGACGCGGTGAACAATCCGGAGGATGCGGCGGCGGGCACGCGGCAGGTGCCGTTCGGGCGCGAGCTGTATATCGAGCGCGACGATTTTCAGGAGACGCCGCCGAAGGGGTATCACCGGCTGTATCCCGGCAACGAGGTGCGGCTGCGGTATGCGTTCTTCGTGAAGTGCACGGGGTGCGTAAAGGACCCGGCGACGGGCGAGGTGACGGAAGTTCACGGGACGTACGATTCGGCGACGCGCGGTGGTGACTCGCCGGACGGGCGGAAGGTGAAGGGGACGATTCACTGGGTGTCGGCGGCGCACGCGATCGACGCGGAGGTGCGGCTGTACGATCACCTGTTCTCTGCTGAGAATCCTGAGTTCGTGTCGGGTCAGCGGATAGACGGCGGGGAGCAGGCGTGGCTGGGGAATCTCAATCCGAACTCGCTGGAGATGCTGAGCGGCTGCAAGCTGGAGCCGAGCGCGGCGGAGTACTCGGTTCAACACGACGCCTTCGGGACACTATTGCCTGACCGGGTGCAATTCGAGCGGCACGCGTATTTTTGCGTGGACCCGGACTCGAAGCCGGGGAAGCTGGTGTTTAACCGGACGGTGTCGCTGAAGGACACGTGGGCGAAGATGGCGAAGAAGGGGTGATCCATGTCCAGTGATGGATTGGATCGTGTTTCAGATATTGATGGTCGGACGTGGACAACTACAAGTGGGTAGGTAAACACGAGTCGCTTTAGACTTTCCTGGACTCTGTGGAATGGCGGGCAGAGACGCCTGCCCCACTACATCGCGAAACCGATTTCTAAGTGCACGCCGTTGTTTTGCTATCGCAGTTGAGTGCAGCTTTTAATAGCAAAGACCCCGTGACGTGTGATCGCCACGGGGTCTATGTTGTTGGCTCAATTCGCAAACGGGCCGCGATGAACGGACACGTTTGGAGGGCGCTTAGCGCGAGCGGCGTCGTATGACGAAGCCGGCGCCGAGGATCAGCAGGCCGATCGTGGCCGGCTCGGGGATGACTTCCTTGAAGAGGACGTCGGTGAGCTTCGTGGGGACAAAGTTCGGCTGATCGATGTAGGCTCCGGTGTAGCCGTTAAAGCGGTAAATCTCACCGGTGTTGAAGGCCATGAAGCAGTCAAACGTCACGGGGTCATAGGTAAAACCGTGCGGGCCGCCGCCGGCGAGGGACTGGACATCGATGAACTGCGACCACGAGTTCAGGCCGGAGTCGTATCGCCAAAGGCCTTCGACGCCGGGCCCTTCGTAGAGGGCGGTGGCATAGAGTGCGCCATCGGGGCCGAAGCCGATTTCCTGCGGGGCGAAGGGGACGGCGATGTCGGCGCCGAGCGATGCGCCGCTGACGAAGTTGTAGCGCTTGATGCCGAAGCCTGAGCCGCCGTACCAGTTGGCGACATACATGCTATTGCCGTTGAAAGCGTGGAGATTGGCGCCGTCACCGGAGCCGACGACGGTGCGAACGAACGCGCCGGTATTGGGGTTATACTCTTCGACGCCGGTCGGGCCGCCGACGACGAGATTGCCGTTGGGCGCTTTGGCGGGGCCAAGTCGCAGGCCTGCTGCGCCGACACTCTGAATGAACGCGCCGGATGTGGAGTCAATCTTCGTCAGGCCGCTAAAGCCACCGATAAAGAAATCCTGGTTCGTGCCGGCGACTGCGCCGAGATAGGGATAGATTGTGCCTACTTCGCCCTGGTTGGAGAAAACGTTGCTGTAGCTGCCGCCGAGAACGCCGGCATAGACACCGGGTACATGCGGGAATGCGGGGAGTCGGTCGAACTGGTAGACCTCATTGACCGCGTCGCTGAGGACGTAGAAGTCGTTGGGGTCGCCGGAAACACCGGCTTTGGCGGTGGACGCCACCGCTGACACAAGGAGAGCGAGGGCAACTTTTCGAATCATGGTTCGGCCTTTCAGTTTGGGTACGTACATAAAACACTCGCGGAGAGTTACATACTCTCGTCGCGCAAAAACCGGCTAAGAGTTTCTTCGGGTGCTTGGAGCCGCCAATGGGTGCGAGCCGGGCGGCACTATATTAAGATGTTCCCTTCCTTCTTGCTCAGAAATCGAAGTCTATCAAATTGGGGGCGGAGATTCAAGACTTCGCCGGTCGCCAAACGGGATGGGGGTGCTCCAGTTTCCGAAGCACAAGTGCCTATTGGCCATCCAATTGCCGCAGCAAAGTCCGAGATTCCGGCTCGTCCGGAAACAGGGATATCACATCTCGCAATGCGGCAATGGCGGCCTCTTTACGGCCCAGGTCGCGAAGGCAGCGAACGGCGGCCAGGCGCGGCGCGATCCAGTCTGGTTTGCTTTCGGCTGCCTGCTTGAATGCCTGCAAGGCATCCTCGCGGCGGCCCATTTTTTCCAAGACGATGCCGCGGTTGTAATGCGAGGGCGCAGGCTCCGGACCCAATTCGGCCGATTGTGTGAAGTCGCTGATCGCCTCCTCGTTTCGGCCGAGCCGGGTGAGGAGGCCGCCGCGGTTGTAATGGGCCGTCCAGCTCTTCGGGTTGAGCGACAGTGCCGTCTCATAGGAAGCCAGGGCCTCATCAATGCGACCGGTGCGCTCATAGGCCAGGGCCAGGTTTACGTGGACCGCGGATTCTTTCGGGGCGAACTTCAACGCCTTTTCGAAATGGGCGATGGCTGACTGGGTTTCGCCGCGTTGATCGAGAATCACGCCGAGGTTCAGGTGTGCCGACCAGGCCGCATCGTTCTTCGCCAGGGTATCGCGCCAGAGCGACTCTTCGGATTGAAATGCAAAGGTCCGGGCCATGGTGAGGCCGCCGAGGCAGACGAGAACCGCCGCGCACACCGACTTTACCAGCGGACTTGCGGCGTGCGCGATCGAAGAGCCAGCGCCTCTGGCGACTCGATGGAGCGCGGCAGCGAGCAGGACCAGCGGACCGATTGAGGCGAGATACTGAAAGTGATCCGCGACGAAAGAGTACTTGAATGGAAAGACGTCAATGAAGCCCAGGGCGGGAACGAGCGTACCTGAGAAAAAGAGCATGGCCGCCGCCGGGCCGCGGCCGATTCGACGGCGCATGGCCAGCAGCCCAGCGAGCAGAAGCAGCCATCCGAGCGGCGCGGCGAGATCGAGCAGCGACGCTGGATCGGGCGTCCATCGCGGATAAACGAAGCAGAGATTCGCGGGCACAAGAAGCTTGCTCAGATAGAACCAAAGTGCGCTGCCTGCAATGATGCAGCGCTGGGCGACGGAGAGTTGCCAGTCGATCTGCTCTGCGCCGACGTGTGACTGCTCGAGATGGGTCGTGAGCGCGGCGAACGCGCCGCCCAGGAGGAACATGGGAACAAGCGGCAGGCCATCGAGTAGCGTCAGGCGCCCACGTTTCCACCAGATGACAAGCAGAATCGCCGCCGGCAGCGAGCAAGTGGTCGTCTTGCTCAAAAGCGCCAGGACAAACAGCCCAAGCGAAGCGATGTACCACCCGATTCGCCCGCGACTCGGCGCGCTGTCGGGCGGAATGAACCTCATAAAGGCGGAGGCGGCAAGCATGTAGAAGAGGCCGGACAGCACGTTTTTTCGTTCGGCGATCCAGGCGACTGATTCCACGTGAACCGGATGCAGCGCAAAGGCCGCGGCGGCCAGCCAGGCGCCGGGGAGCTTCAAACGCAAGAGCAATCGCCACAAGAAAACGGCGGTCGCCGCATGAAGCAGCACGTTGACGACGTGATAGCCGGTTGGATTGAGGCCCCATAGTCGGCGCTCCAGCCAGAACGTCGAGAACACCATCGGGTAATACTGTGGCGAGGCGCGCGGCGTGAGCCAAATCTCGGCAAGTCCGTTCTCGGATGTCAGGGTCTTGTTGCGCGTGAGGTAGGAATCGTCGTCCCAGACATAGCCTGCACTGAAGACGGGCACATAGGCGAGGATCGTCATCGCGACCAGCAGAAGGAACTGCGCGCTGCTTCGGGTGACGAGACGGGGAGTCGAGGACGTCATCACCGGGGCCCCGGCTGGCCAAGGGTTTCATGGGCGGTGACGTCGCCGATTCGGATCGTCATATGTTCTCCCCGCATGTCGGGCATCGAACGCTCCAGTCATTCAAGAGGGGAGCGCCGCAGTGAGGACAGGACGGACCGGATGTCCGGCTGCGCCGTCGAACCCATACGCCCGCCCCAAGGACAAGGACCACCGCGAAAGCCGCTGCGCACCATCCGATCATCGCGCATCACTCTCAGGGCGCCGCGACTGGTTCGACGGCGAGCGATTGAAGCGTGAACTCCACCTCATGCGGGGGCCCGGCAGCCTGGGTGAAGCCGGGGGGCAGCACGAAGGTGACGGCGCGACGAATCTTCACGCCCGGCTTCTCAGTGTCGGAGACCAAAACGTCGACGAATGCGCGGATGTCGCGCGGGTCGAGTTGTTCGATTTTTTCCTTGGGGCCCGTCACATCGATGTCGGCGCGGAGATTGGTATCTGAGTTGACGACGATGCGGAAGTCGCGCTGCACCTGATCGGGCATCGACCACATGATCTGGATGGGCCCCTTGCGACGGGTGGTATTGAGCGACTCGATGGCGCCGGTGATGGTCACGTCGGAACTGGGGACGAACTTCAAGTCCACGCCGGGCGGAATGGTTCGCAGGGCGGGCAAGGTCAGCGGCACCGTCACCTGAAAGGAGCCGTCGGGTTTTCCGGCCGATCGGATGTGCTTTTCGGCGTCCGCGGAGGCGACACGATTCTGCTCCAAGCGCGTGGCGAGGAAATTCGGCAATCGAACAGAAACCTTTGACGGGCTTGCCGTGGCCAACACTTTCAGATTGCCATAGACCGGCTCGACGCGGACGTTCTCCACGGTTGTGTAGCCGTCGATGATGACCATGACGTCTGAAGGCTCGATGTTGGAGATGAGCCCCATTCCGAATTCATTAAACTCGCTGACCCGACTGAGCAATTCGCGAGCGGAGAACGGCTGCGGTTTTGAGCTGCCCGGTTCGGACGTCCCGATCTTCGCCTCAAACAGGCGTCCTTCGGCGGCGATCTCGGCGAATTCCAGAATTCGCCTTCTGCGGGCGTTGAGGGTCACGGTGAAGACGGCCTGATACGGCACATCGGCAATCGAGGCGTAGCGATTGGGATCGCTGCTGACCAGCCGGACCGAGACGCGGAAATTCTGTTCTTCCTTGACGTTCTGATCGGCGGCGAACCAGATCATCAACGTTACGAAGACGATGACAGCGCCTGATTTGAATCTCTCCCACATCATCCGGTTCCTGAATTCAGGACGTTACTTCTATCCGCTCGGTACTTCGCGTGGCTTCGCCGACCTTTTCGCGGAGCAGTTGCCGCAGGGTCTCGCCGGTGAGGTGCCGCTCCATGACGCCGTTTTCGACGAGGCTGATCGTGCCGGTCTCTTCGCTGACCACGATGACCAGGGCGTCGGAATCCTGCGACAGTCCGATCGCGGCGCGATGGCGGGAACCCAACGATGCGTCGAGCCCTTCTGATTCGGTCAGGGGAAACTGAACGGCGGCAGCCGCCAGGCGCCCCTGCGAAATGATAACGCCCATGTCGTGCAGGGCGGAGCCCGGCCAGAAGATGGTGAGCAGGAGTTCCTTGCTGACTTCGGCATCCAGATGACAGGCCGAGTCCATGAGTCCGCCAAACTCGGTCGCCCGCTCAAAGGCGATCAGGGCGCCGATTTTGTTCTTTGACAGGTAGATGACCGCCTCGACCACTTCATCGATCACCCGCCCGAACTCGCGTCCGCTGGGTCCAAACCATGTCGCCGCGCCAAGGCGGATTAGCGCCCGGCGCAGTTCCGGCTGAAACGCGACGAGGGCGATCAGGAAAAGCGCCGCGACGAAGACGGGGTAGATTTGTTTGATGCGCTCGAGATCGAGGACGTTGGCCACCAGGGATACCAGCAGCGAGCTTCCGGCGAGGAGGAAGATAAATCCGCGCAGGAGTCTGGCCCCGCGCGTGCCGCGCAGGAACCGCATCACCGCATAGACGGCCAGGCCGATCAGCAGGAGCTCGACCAGGTCGGTCGGCTCTCTCCGCTGGATGATGCTCCGCAGTACTTGAACAAGCTCCATATCGGGTCGCCGAGTCAGTGAGCGTGCCGCGGCCTGAATGCGAGAATGCGTTCAGCGCGGGCGCCATGCCCATGGTCATTGCTAGCATAATTCGTGTGCGCCCGATCATCCAGCGACGAATCGCGCGGAACTCACGAGGATTCTTGCCGCGCCGAAAGACGACGCTATGCTGCCGGGGAAGACGGAAACCGAACCATGAAGCGACATTCAGTCTTTATCACCCGTGCCACGCCCGAAGAGGCGACGGCCCTGCTGGCCTCGGAGGGGTTCATCGTACACCAGAACTCGCTGCCGCGCGGTCTGAGCCGGGAAGAAATGCTGAAGGAGGTCGCCCGGCACGATGCGGTGATCTGCCAGGCGCCCGATCGCATTGACGCCGACGTGCTGGCCGCCGCTGCGCCACGGTGTCGGATATTCGCCAATTGCGCGGTCGGTTATGACAACATCGACATTGCCGCGGCGAGTCGGCTCGGCATTGTCATCTCCAACACGCCCGGCGTATTGACCGAGGCCACTGCCGATCTGACCTGGGCCCTGATGCTGGCGGCAGCCCGGCGGGTTTGCGAGGGCGATCGAGTTGTCCGGGCGGGGCAATGGCGAGGGTGGGGGATGCTGGATTACCTCGGGGCGGATGTTTTCGGCAAGACGCTCGGCATCATCGGCGGCGGCAGGATCGCCGCGGCGGTCGCCCGACGCGCGGCCGGCTTCAACATGCGTGTGATCTACACGTCGCGCTCGGAGAAGGCCGCCATGAACGAAGCGGGCGGGCGCCGGATGCCGTTTGACGATGTTCTGCGCGAGGCGGATTTCGTCTCGATCCATGTCGCCCTGACCGACGAAACGCACAAGCTCTTCGACGAACGGGCCTTCGCCAAGTTGAAGCGCGAGGCGATTCTGATCAACACCGCTCGCGGGGCGATTGTGGACGAGCAGGCTCTGATTGCAGCATTGTTTTCCGGTCGCCTTGCCGCCGCGGGCCTGGACGTTTATACCGACGAGCCCGACGTCCCGCCGGAGTTGGCGGGATTGAAGAACGTTGTTCTCCTTCCGCACATCGGCTCCGCCACGGTCACGACGCGGGTCAAGATGGCGTGTCTGGCCGCGGACAATGTCATCGCCGTGCTTGGCGGCCGTCCTCCGCTCACGCCTGTCGTCAAGACCTGATGCCATGCGCAAGATTCGCCGTGGAAAACCCATTTCGCGACTGGCCGAAGCTTCGCCGCCGTCGACCGGACACTTGCGAATACTTCGCGTCGTCTCGCACATTCCGCGCGGCCGCATCACCACCTATGGCCGCGTCGCAAAGGCGGCCGGATTGCCGGGTCGCGCTCGACTAGTCGGTGCATTGCTCGCCAGATCGCCGCTTGCCGCGGGACTTCCGTGGCATCGTGTGGTCAGCTCGCAGGGGCGTATCAGCGTCCGAGGCGGCGACGGACCGAATCGGCAGCGCAGGCTGCTCGAAACAGAAGGCGTGAGACCGGACGAACGTGGTCGTTACGATTTACGGCGCTTCGGCTGGGCCGCTCGTGCGTGACTTCACGCATCTCACCCGTGAGCTTATCATGGTTACCAAGTGCCGAGCACTGAGTGGCCCATAGACATCACCCGATTTCGGCGGGGCAACCTCGACCATGTTGCGATTCAAGGTATTTGAGAACGGCGCGCCCGCGACGACGGTAGACCTCCGCGGCGCTCACCTCCTGGGGGCGGAGCGTGTGCCGATCCGTGCTGAATTGCGATTCGAGAAGGGTCATCTCGTTTGCGAGCCCCGTTCCCGGGCCGCCGCGGCGCTGGCCATCCAATGGAACGTTCCCGATTTCGGCAAGGTCATGCTTGAAACGCCGCGATTGCTGGATCGCGCACAGCCCTACGACCTGCTCTCGGAGCTGGCGCGTGGGCAGTTGATGCGCATCAGCCTCAAGCGCGAGGACTGGGGCCTTTACGGCGCGCCGGATAGCGAAGAAGTGATTCGCACGGTCGACGCCGCAAGAGATCTTCTCCTCACCGCGATCACCTGTCCGAATGAAGTGGAATGCGCGGCCCATGCCGAAAAGGCCCTGATCGCCGCCCTGAATGCCGGCGAGGCCGTCACGGGACTTCATGCCAACATCAGCCTCGGCCGTCGCCGCGCCGCGAATCACGTCGGACAGCGTCCCCTCGGCTGCCGGCTGGATATCGCGGAGGTTTATTCGCAGGGGACTTCGGCTCCCCATCCTCAAAGATTGCCGGGTGGACTCGATTTCGTCAGCGTGCCCATGCCCTGGCGCATCATCGAGGCGAAAGAAGGCAAGGCCTCCCTCACCGCGATCGAGCCGTGGGTACGTATCGTCAAGGAACGAAAGCTTCAACTGTGGGCGGGTTCTCTACTTTCCTTCGATGATGTCCACCGGCCCGATTGGTGGTCCGGCTCATCCAAGGAGAAGGACTATGTGCGTCTCAGAGATGCCGCCGCGAAACATCTGCGGCAGATGTTCAAGGCGCTGGCGCCGCATGTTCAGGCTTGGGAGATCGCTTCCGGGCTTCACGCTTATAACCCGCTCAAGCTCAAGCTCGAACAGGTCATGGAATTGACCCGGCTCTCTTCGATGCTGGCCCGTCAGGCAAGCCCCAAGACCCAGGCGATTCTGACCATTGTCCCGCCCTGGCCGGACTATTACGCCGCCGATCCGCAGACGGTGCCGCCGTTGCTCTATGCCGAGATGGCGATCCAGAGCGGCATCAGCTTCGATGCGCTGGGCATCGAGATTCGCTTCGGCCATCTTCCCGCCGACAACATCGTCCGAGACATGCTCCAGGTCTCATCCGTGCTCGATCGCTTCGGCAATCTGGGGAAGCCGATTCACGTCGTGGCAGCGGGCGTCCCGTCATGCCCGGATGGGTCGGGCGGTTCGTGGCGCGGTCCGTGGTCGGAAGAGATCCAGGCACGATGGCTGTCGGAGTTCTATGCAACGGCGTTCGCCCGGCCGTTTGTCGAGACGGTTTCGTGGCACGGCCTTGCCGATTCGCCTAACGACCCCGCCGCTTCCTGCCTGCTGCGAAGCGACCTGTCGCCACGGCCCGCTTTGCAGAAGCTCCAATCCTTCCGCGAGTCGCTGCTTGCCGCGGGAAACTAATCCATATTATCGACTGAGAAACTCGACGATCTTCTCGCCGAACGCAGGCAAGTCTGGTGGTCGGCGGCTGGAGATGTGGTGCCGATCGACCACGACCGGCGCGTCGATCCACGTGGCGCCGGCGTTGGTCAGGTCGTCTTTGATGGCCGAGGTGCTGGTCATTTTCACGCCTTTGACGATTCCCGCGGAGATATTGATCCACGATCCGTGGCAGATGGAGGCGATGAGTTTGCCGGCGGTGTTGAAGTCTCGCGTCAGTTCGAGCACCTTTGGATCGCGGCGCAGCTTGTCCGGCATCCATCCGCCGGGAACGATGACGCCGTCGAAGTCTTTGGCCGCGACCTGGCTCACCGCTGCGTCGCTCTCGCAGGGGTAGCCGTTTTTTCCGCGATAGGTGTGCCGCGCTTCCTGCCCCGCAAGGACCGTTTTGGCGCCCGCCTCTTCCAGGCGGAGTTTCGGATACCACAATTCGAGGTCTTCGTAGTCGTCGCCGACGAAGATGAGAATTTTTCTGCCGCTTAGAGTTGCCATCGTTTATGCCTCATGATTCACTGTTCGGATTGGGCGGATTGCCATAGACTCTGCGAGCGTCCGATGTCCATCGATCATATTAGCGCCGTCACCTTCGCTGTGGCCGATATGGCCCGCGCGGTTGCTTTTTACCAAGCGTGCGGGTTCGAACTAATTTACGGTGGGCCGGGCGCCGACTTCACCAGCCTCCGCGCCGGACAGGGCTTTGTCAACCTGATACTGCAAAAAGACTATCCGCCGAACTGGTGGGGCCGGGCCATTTTTCGCGTCGCGAGCGCTGATGAACAGCATCGACAGCTCATCACCGCCGGTTTGAAGCCCGACGCGGCGCCGCAGGACGCTCCGTGGGGCGAGCGATATTTTCACATCACCGACCCCGATGGCCACGAATTGAGCTTCGCCGAGCTGCTCCCACCGCGCCGCGCCGCGGACTCCTGAGCCGGGCGATCCCGTCGAGATTTTTTCGTAAGTGGCGAGGCATGCACCCTTTCAATTACACTTTCCGTCGTCCGTGTTTTTTGTCACTTGATGTGGAGCAATCATCGTGGCATCACTCGATTTTGTCGTTCTCTTTGTCTATTTCGCCGCCATCGCGGCGATCAGTTACTGGTCGAGCAAGAAGAGCCTCGACTCGAGCGAGAACTACTTCCTCAGTGGGCGGAGCGTCGGCTGGCTGGCGGTGGGGGCGAGCCTGTTCGCCAGCAACATCTCGGCCGAGCACTTCATCGGCTTGGCGGGGTCCGGCGCTTCGAGCGGCCTTGCCGTCGGGCAGTTTGAGTGGCTGGCGTGTTTTATCCTGCTGCTGCTCGGCTGGTTCTTCGTGCCGTTCTATCTGCGGCTGGGCGTCTTCACGATGCCGCAGTTCCTGGAGCGGCGCTACGACTCGCGCTGCCGGACGTATTTGTCGATGGTTTCGCTGGTCGCCTACGTCTTCACCAAGATCAGCGTGGCGGTGTTCGCCGGCGCGCTCGTTCTCAAGGAGGTGCTCGGGTGGAACATCTGGGCCGGGGCGATCGTGCTGGTCGTGGCGACCGGTATCTACACGATCTTCGGCGGCCTTCGCGCGGTCATCTACACCGAACTCATGCAGGCGTTCATCCTTATCGCCGGCGGCATCTTTCTGACGTTTGCAGCGATTTCGAAGGTGGACGGTCTCGGGGCGCTGGCCAGTGGCGTCGAGCCGGAGTTCTTCAATCTGTGGAAGAGCGTCAACCATCCCGACTTCCCGTGGACGGGCATTCTCTTTGGGGCGCCGATCCTCGGGGTCTGGTATTGGTGCACGGATCAGATGATTGTCCAGCGAACGCTCGCCGCGAAGAACGTCAGCGAGGCACGGCGCGGCACGATCCTCGCGGGCTTCCTCAAGATTCTGCCGGTGTTCATTCTGGTGTTGCCGGGCGTGGCCGGTCGGATTCTGTTTCCGGACACCAAGCCGAACGACATGTACGCCAAGATGGTGAACGACCTGCTGCCTGTGGGGGTCAAGGGCATGGTCGTCGCGGCGCTTCTGGCGGCCCTGATGAGTTCTCTGTCAGCGGTGTTCAACAGCAGCTCGACGCTGGTGGTGATCGACTTCTATCAACGGCTGCGGCCGAGGGCGACGGAGCGCGAGCTGGTGTGGGCGGGGCAGATTTCGACGGCGGTGCTGGTTGTCGTGGGACTGGTGTGGATTCCGTTCATCGGCGTGGTGAGCGATCAGTTGTTTGTCTATCTGCAATCGGTGCAGGCTTACATCTCGCCGCCGATTGCCGCGGTGTTTCTGGTCGGGTTGATCTGGCGTCGGGCGAATGCCACCGGCGCCTTCGCGGCGCTGGTCATTGGTTTTGTGCTGGGAGCGGTTCGATTCGTGGCGGAGCTTGGCGTGAAGTCGGCGACGCCGTGGGTGACCTGGCCGCCGCTGGTTCAGTTTGCCCAGATCAACTTCCTGCACGTTGCCATCATTCTCTTCGTCATTTCCGTTGTTGTGCTGGTCGGTATCAGCCTGGTGACGGCGGTCCCGACGGCGACGAATCAGCGTGTGTTCGACAAGACGGTGGCCGCGGCCCAGGATCTGCGCGGAGCAGAGCGCAACAAGGTCAACGTCATCCTCAGCGTGATCCTGGTCGTCGCCGTTCTGGCCATGTGGGCGTACTTCAGCAGGTTGTTCTTCAAGTAGTCGGCGTTTTTCCACTATACTGGGTTAGCAGTCTATCCGCGGAGCGAGGTTGATTCTCCATGGCGAAAACAAAGCGCCCTTGGTACGCCGACGGTTTGCAGTTCACGTGCACCCAGTGCGGAAACTGCTGCACCGGCGCGCCGGGCTATGTCTATGTGACGCCGGAGGAGGTCGGCAAGATCGCCGAGTTCATTGGTTCGCCGAACGGTGAACTGGGGCCGGAGCACCTGCGCAAAGTCGGCAGGAAATTATCACTGACCGAGGACAAGGGCTCCGGCGACTGCTGCTTTCTCAAGCATGTCGATGGCAAGCGCATCTGCACGATCTATCCGGTGCGACCTTTGCAATGTCGAACGTGGCCATTCTGGGACATCAATCTGGAATCGATCGACGACTGGAATGAGGCGGCGGTGGGGTGCCCGGGCATGAATCGCGGGAAGTCCTACGATCTGGTTCAGATCGAAGTGCGCCTGAACGCGAAGCGCTGGGAGGATGTGCCGAAGTGAAGGTGCCGCTGAGTCATCTCATTTCTCAGGCGGAGGAGCCGGCGCCGGTGACGCCGGGCGGCGACGCATTCACCGAGGCGATGCTGGCCTTTTATGCTGAGGTCGATGCCACGGTGGCGGCACACTCGCCGGTGTGCATCAATCGCGGGCACTGCTGCAAATTCGATTCGTTCGGTCACAAGCTGTACGTCACCGATGTTGAGTTGCGTTACTTTTCCGAGGGGATGCGGTCGAGCTGGCTCGAACCGACGGACGAAGCAAGGTGTCCTTATCAATCCGGTGGACGCTGCAATGCTCGGGAACGCCGCCCGCTGGGCTGTCGCATTTTCTTCTGCGATCCTGCGGCTCAGGCCTGGCAGGGCCCGGCGTACGAGCGATTCCTGGAGAGATTAAAGGCGATCGGCGAGTCGTTTTCGGTTCCCTATCGATACAGTGAGTGGTTATCGGCGCTTCGCGAGGGCGAGTCACAACGGGATTGACGTTCCGGCCCCGTCCGCAATAGAATATGGGGGACTACTTGGGAGGGACATCCGCCGCCATCGGTGGACCATACCGCAAACCTGCCAGCCTGCCGGCCCCATTTGAGGGTCCTGCCGAACGAGGGAATCTAGAGATGAATCGCAAACTGATCGCCCTGGCCATTCTAGCACTCGGTGTCATTTCGCCCATGATCGGTTGCGGCGTCGCTACAACCGAGGCGGAGAATCGCCGCATGCTGATGCGCGTGGCGGACCTCGACTCCAAGATGCTGGTCGACGACATCGCCCTATTCGCTCAGACGAATCGCCCCCTTCGGACGTCGAAGTGGGTGATCGAGTAAGGCGATCAGCCGCGGGGCGGCACCAGCCCGTGACTCCTCATATTCACTCATCGATTACTTGACCCATTGCGCAACGCGGACGCGATGAAGGCGTCGGCCTGCTGCACGAGCTTGGCGGCCCGGGGGTCGTTCTTCAGACTGGTAAATTGAGCGCGCAGGTGATCGTCGAGCTGCTTTCCCCTTTGCTCGATTTCTCCCGCTGACTTCGCGAGCTGGCTCTGGATTGTTTGCACGACGGCCTGATTATTCCCGGTTGCGCTTCGCAGCCCGGCCCGGTGAGCCAGCCCGACGGCACTACCGATGATCTTCGCGGCGCGCATCGTGCCGGCCATTCCCTCGAAGTCATCTTCGTCCAACTCCTCGGCCCACGGACCTTTTGAGCGGACAAGGAATCCCTTGTCGCCGATGGCGGAGTAACCGACGCACCAGGGCGACTGCATCCAGAGCCTTTCGTGCCCCTCGACGACATCCCGGGCCCGGGTCTTTCCGCTCTTTGATGCGGCCAGGTATCCGGCCCGCTCGGCTGCGGACGCCGGTTCTTCCTTTAACTCGATGATGAATGGGCCGTTCTCGCCGATCACCTTCCGGTCGAGGAGGACAAGAAACTTGTCGAGGCCCTGGCTGCCGCCGCTGCCCAGCCGCGTCCAGCGGGCAACGTCGCGCACGGCGGCCTCCAATCGATCGCGGTCGGACAGACCGATCGAGTCGACGAGGCGCGTGCCCCGCAGATTGCGTGCATCCCAAAGGGCCGCGACGACCTCGCTTCGGGCGTTGGCATCGACGGGGCTCATGATGTCTGAAGGCTTTTTCTTCTTGAAGCGTATGCGGGCGAATCTGTCGTCACGCTTTTTTACGAGGTATTTTTTCGCGTGCTTCCACGGCTTGCCGCTTGACGCGTCGTCCATCAGCTTGCGAATTGGCTTGTACTCCGCCTCTAGTCTGGTGACGGAAACATCACCGCTGATTGCCTCGCCATAGGCATCGCACATGGCCGCCACCACGCGATGCCACGATTCGTCGGCCAGGGGGCTGTCCTGATCGCGCGCGGCAAATCGCAGGCTGACCGCGCCGCGCAGCAGGTCGAGCTGGAACGGCCCTTCAACGGTTTCATCGAAATCGACAAGGCCGAACCCGATCGCCGTGCCGCCGGGACCGGTGACGCGGAGGGTGCCGATGTTGCCGATGTGGATATCTCCGTGAAGTCGCAGGAATGCGTCCTTGTCATTGGCCCAGTCGGATGCGTTTTTTGCACACCAGTCGTAGAAGAGGTCGGCCGAGCCGCGGTAGAACTGAAACTCCCCGCTCACAAGGCTCCGCATCTTCATGGGTAGTTCCGTCGCCTTTTCCTGGGAGAGATGGGCATTGAGATCGGCGATTCTGGGAAAGACGTCTGCGGCAATCCGTGAATTCTTCGCCGCGCGGCCGTCGTCGGCTCGCGCGCATACAAGAGGGGATAGGAGAAGTAGTGCGATTGCGAATCGGGCAAGTCGTCGGAAGCGGTCACCCAAATGGGCGGCGAACAACGAGATCTCATCTTTGTGATTCAACTTAATCCTCCCGGTCACTTCGCCGCTCATCATTTTGTCGACATGATAATACGGTTCGGTGAGGCCGCCAAAGGCGCCTGTTGACAACTTGTCCGCACTTTCGGCGAGCACGTCGGCGATCTCGCGACGTTCAGGGACCTGTTCGTCGGGGCCAACATGATGCCGAGCCCGGTCGAGCGCAGCGACCTGACCCGCGACGGCCTTCGCAATGCGCAGGATATTCGTGGGGACAATTAGCGCCGGCTCTTTTGGAGCCGGCGCCGACACGGAACGACCTGGCGATTAACATGGTCACGATGCTTCAGGCGATCGTTTTTGATTTCGACGGCGTCATAGCCGATACCGAGCCGCTTCATCATCGGGCCTTTGCGGATGTGCTGGACGGCGACTTGCAGGTGCCGACGTGGGAAAACTATCTCGCCGATTATCTCGGCCTCAACGACGCGACGTTCCTTCGAAGATTGTTCCGCGAGTCGGGCGAGTCTCCGACTGATGAGACGATACAGCTCTTGCTCAAGAAGAAAGACGCGGCTTATCGACGGCACATTGAGGGGGGCCTGCCGCTCCTGCCGGGCGTCGAGTCGTTTGTGGGATGGGCGCGGACACGATTCCCATTGGCGATCTGCAGCGGGGCCCAGCGCGTCGAGATAGAGGCCATACTACGACACGCGGGCTTGTTGGACGCCTTCGAGCATATTGTGTCGACGGATGAAGTCGCGCTTTCGAAGCCCGACCCGGCAGGATTTTTGAGGGCGATCGAACTGCTCGCCGGACGGCACGGTGACTTGATGCCTTCGGCATGTCTGGCGATCGAGGACAGCGCCCACGGCATCACCGCCGCGAAGCGCGCCGGGATGCGTGTCGTGCAGGTGTGTCCGCACGCCATCGCAGCGCCGGCCGTCGAGGCGGACCGACAGATCAAAGACCTGACGGAGCTCGATGAAACGCTGCTCGCTCAGATCATGGCGTAGGTTTGTGGGCGGCGGGGGGAGTCGTTAATGCGTGCGCGTGACGATGAATTCGGCGGCGGCGATGAGACCGCCTCGGGCCTCGCTGGGAGGAAATTCGGCCAGGCGGGCGAGGGCGGATCGAACGTAGCCCTGTGCCGCCTCCAGTGCATATGAGACGGCATCGGAGCCGGCCAGCAGACGGCGCAGGCCGGCCGTGCGATCGTCGCTGCTACCGCGCATCACTGCGAGTAGACGAGACTTCTCCTCAGCATCCGCCGTATCGCGGAATCGAATCACCGGCAGGGTCCATTTTCCGAGGTCTGCATCCCGGCCTACCGTCTTGCCGAGTTCGTTCTCGGTACCGGTGAGGTCCAGCAGGTCGTCAACGATTTGAAACGCCATGCCCAGGTCCATGCCGAAGTCGGCCATTTGCCGGACCTGTTCGGCGGCGGCGTGACTGGCCCAGGCGCCCAGCTCGCAGCAGACGCTGGTGAGGGCGGCGGTCTTTCGGCGGATGATTTCGAGGTAGTCGGCCTCGCTCAATTCCTCGTTGCCGCGATGGTGAATCTGCATCAACTCGCCTTCGCAGACGGTGTTGGTCACCGCGGCGACGCGCTGAGAGGCGTGGGTCGAGTCGAGGCTGCTGCACAGGTGATAGGCGTGGGAGATGAGGAAGTCGCCGAGCAGGACGGCGCCCTCGTTGCCGACCAGGCGATTGACCGTCGGGCTGCGGCGACGCACGTCGGCTTCATCGAGGACGTCGTCATGTACGAGTGTGGCCATGTGGACCATCTCCACGACGGCGGCGAGAATGATGTGTTCCTGACCGATGCGGCCGGTCGCCGCGCCGGAGAGCAGCAGCAGGCGCGGGCGAAGCAGTTTGCCGCGATAGCGCCGCACCTGGTCGACCAGATCGGTCACGAAAGCGAGATCGGAGCCGAGCTCGCGGTCGAACACCTCGATGACGCGATCGAGCTCATTGGCGATCGGCGTTGTCAGGTCGGGCATCGTCTTCATGGCTGCTCCGGGCGACTGTGCGGTTGGATTCTAGAGTCTTGCAAGGCCGGCCCTCAATACCGCCGTTTTCTTTCACAAGAATTGAAAGCTCACCCAGGGCATGAACGGGCCCTATTTCCTGACACGGGAAAAGAAGCTCAAAATCAGGCTGAAGTAGAAGGCCGTGGCGTAGGCGGCAAAGCCGATGTGTCCCCCGCCCGGCAGGATGATCGCCGCGACCATCGGATTCGTCGTCCACGATATCAGGTCCGCGACGTCCTGGGCAGGCGCCAACGGGTCATTGGCCGCGTGGACAATTAATGTCGGTGTCCGGGCAGTGGCCAGTTTGTTGAATCCGGGCGAACCAGGCGGTTCCATCAGGCAGACAAACCGGGTGGCGTCCTCGACGAAGCCGGGGTAACTCATGCTCGCGCTGCAAAGGTCGTCCTCAATAATCTTCCTGAGGCTTGTGGAAGGATTTGGATAATTTCGATGCGTCATGCGTGTCTTGACGGAGTTTTGCAGGCCGGCGAAGGCCGGATGTTCAAACCGTGACCACGGCCGATCCAGCTCCGTCATCAGTTTTTCATATCGAAGCACAGAGGAGAATGCCATGACGCCGCGTGTATAGTGCCGTTGGCCGCCGATTTCGCGATAATAGGGCGCCACGTCTTTCATGATGCCGGGATGATCAGGCGTCGCGCCGTCAATCCACGAGGCCAGCAAGGCATGATTGCCGCCCCAGCAAAAGCCGACGAGCCCGGTTTCCTGCACGCAGGGCTGCTGCTCCAGCCATCGCGAGACCGCGAGCAAGTCCAGTGTCTCCTGCACGCCGAAGGTGTAACGGACCTCGGGTTGTGCCCGATAGGTGTCGCCGTGGCCGCGCAGTTCCAGTGCCAGGACGTGGTAGCCATGCGCCATCAGCGCCTTTCCCAGATCACGCGTTCGCAGGACGTTGTTATCCCCCAGCAGGCCGGGCAGGATCACCAGGCAGTCGGCTTTGGCGGACTCCGTTCCCTTCCTGACTCGCCCGAGTCGCCCGCAAATCTCCACGCCGCCCGCACCGGGAATGCTGACGTCTTCAAAACCCTCCCATGGAGGGGTGGTGGCATCCTGGTTCTTATTGTCGCCGGAGACCTGGGCCGTGTGTGCGAGACCGTCCCAGTTGCCGCGCAGCTTCGGGAGTCGCTGGCGGTCGATCCCAAAATGGGCGAAGACATCTGCGGGCGAGCCGTCGGAGTTGACCAACTGCTCGGTAATGAGGGCTGGGCGACCCGGGGGAAGGAGCGCGGCCAACTTTGAGTGCGCAAGGGAGAGCCACTGCCGGGTATTGATGGGTGGTCCGGCGGGGTCCGGAGGCGCAAGAATGAGTTCTGGCTTGAGGCAGGGAAACGAATGTTCGGAGAAGGGTCTGAGGATCATGTGGGCTTGTCGAACTGTACCATGAAGCCCCGAATGCGAGAAAGACACTGCATCGCCAGGCCCGATTTCCGGTCTATAGACGGTTTTCGGACGTGAAACCCTGAAGGGCAGGAAGAATTCGGTCCCCGACAATTCCGCTTGCTAACCTCCCTTACAGCCTTGAAGATGTTCCATTCGAATCGAGCCGCCTCCTGCTTGGGGTCGGCAGGGAGTCGTCCGGCGTAAAGTCGCGGTTAACCGGACGGGGACTCTCGTTCTTAGTATCAGTGCCGATCAGGAGCTTCTGACACCTTCGGCGTCCCAGACGAACGGGTATTACCACGCATGACGGACCACCAGCCGACCACTTTGATGACCGGGGCGACCGGTTTCCTCGGGCAATATGTCCTCAAAGAGCTTCTGCTCCGCGGTCGCCGCGTCGTGGCGATTCTGCGGGCGCCGTTACAGGATTCGCGTCGCCGCCTCGCCGGCATGCTAAGGCCGCTGGGTGCGGAAATCGACGATTACATTTCGTCGGGCCAGTTGATTCTTCGTGAAGGCGCATTGCCGGAGGACCTGCCCGACGGCGAGTGGGGCCCAACGGACAACATCCTCGCCTGTGCCGCCAGCCTGCAACTCTTCTCGAAGGGCAACGGCGAACCGCACCGGACGAACATCAACGGCACGGCCACGCTTCTGGAATGGGCCGACCGGCACCATGTCGAGAAGTTTCACAGCATCAGCACGGCGTATGTTTGCGGTTCGCATACCGAGACGATTCGCGAGGTCTTTCATCCTCGTCCGGCATCGTTTCAGACAGAATATGAAGAGACGAAGTGGGTCGCCGAGGAAATGCTGGCCAACTGGTCAAACGGCAACGGCAACAAGCTCACGGTGATGCGGCCGAGTTTCATCATCGGCGACTCCACCAACGGCTATACCACCCAGTTCGGCGGCTTTTATCAGTTTGTTCGTTTTATCAGTCTGCTGAAGGCGGAGTTCGGCGGCGGCAACGGACACGTGTCGCACATCCCGCATCGCATTCCCGGCCGCGCCGACGATCGGATTCAAAACCTCGTGCCGGTAGACTATGCGGCCCGAATGGTCGCGGAGATCGTGTTGAACCCGAAGCTGCACGGCCGGATTTACCATCTGACCGACCCGAATCCGCCGACGTGGGACCTGCTCAAGAAGGGCCTGGAGGACTTCTTCGGCATCACCGGCGGCACCTTCGCCGAGAGCCACGACCTGCCCGCCGACAAGACCGTGGTCGAATCGCTGATGTTCGAGAAGTACGACCTGCTGATGCCGCGGCTGAAGCACCAGCCCGTCTTCGACGAGTCGAACACGCGCGAGGTTCGCCAGGCCCTGGGCATCGACTACCCCGCCCTGACATTGCAGCGCCTGTCGACGCTCCTGGGCTACGCGGTCGAGCAGCGCTGGGGACAGCGCGCCACCCGCCGCCACGAGCGCGGCGAATAGCACTACTTCACAACCTGCGTCAATGATTTGTAAGCGTGTCCGATTTGGACATGGTCTCGCGCGTCAATTGAGCGTCGTCGATTGCGTGGGAGATATGCCGTCAATCGCGGCGATCTGATCCGCCGCGCTTCGGGTCTCGCGATGATCGGGCCCCCGGCGCTCGCGAAGCGCGTTGTAGACCTCGATGAGAATGGCTCGCGCCTCGCGAGTTCGGTGCACGCCCATCAGCGCTTGGGCCATCGTTTGTCGCAGTTCGATGCGTATGGGCCAGCTTTCCGGGTCGTGCGCATCCAATGCGCGAATCGCCTCGCCGGCGACCTCACTCGCCAGTTGATGTTCGCCGGTCTGCACGGCGATGGCCGCGAGGTGAGCGAGCACGTGGCAATAGGTGCTCGGCGGCACCCGGAGCGTTGACTCGCGAAGCGGCAGGTCTGCGATGAACTCCCGATACGCTTCAATCCGGGGTTTCGGAGATTGTTCGCCCAGTTCCTGGGTGATCTTTCGCCAGCGATCGGCCGCCGGACCCAATCGGTCGGCGCTGACGGCCCGGCTCAATTGGGCAAGTGCCTGATTGATCAATTGCCATGCTGAGTCACGATCACCGCATTCGCAGGTGAGGGATGCAAGGCTTGAGAGCGTGCCGGACCCTGCTACTTCTCCAAGGGCCTGGGTTGTGAGGGTAACTGACTCGCTTAGGAGTGCCTTCGCCTGTTCGCATCTTTCCAGATCGCGCAGGCACGCGGCATAGTCATTCAAGAGGTCGATGAGCTGCCCGTCCAGCGGCCGCAGCACGCGGCGGCTCAGGACGAGTGCCTGCTCATACTGCGTTGCCGATTCCTCCAGCCGATTTTGATGACGCATAAGAGCAGCGAGGGCGTGAAGGTTGTGAGCGGTTGCGGCGGATTCTTCGGCGCCCAGTCGTCGTCGCATATCCAAGGCCGCGCGATAGAGTTCCTCGGCCTCCTTGTATCGCGGCGGTCGGGCACAGCGCGTCAGTGCGAACCCCACGCCGTGCATGCTTTTGGCCACGCGCAGATCATTTTCACCGTACTGCTCGCGGCGAATTTGAAGCGCTTCGCGTTGAAGGGTCAGTCCCTCCTCGTCATCGCGATAGGACAAGGCCGCGCCGAGTGAACCGAGGCATTCGGCAAGACGCTCCTTGTCCGGGGGGTCGCTTCGGCGCAGGCAGGCCAGGGCGCTTCGATAATTGCGAATCGACTCGGCGTCTCGGCGCAGATTGAAATAGGCGCTGGCGATCTGCATGTACACGCCCGCCGCGATGTTCGGTTGATCGCCCAGTTCATGTTCGACCAAGGCCGACGCCTCCTGCAGGACATGGAGCCCGGAGTCGGACGACCCCAGCCGCTCCGGACGGGCCATCGCCAGCAATTCGCTCATGAAACCGTTGATGCTTTGCGAGACTTGGCGCGCTTTTCTTTCCCGGTCGCGCGAGACCGTGGCCTCGTGCGCCGCGAAGGCCGACACGATCGCGAGCGTGCAGACGGCCGCGAATGAAGCCGCCGCCACGCCGAAGGCTACACGGTGTTTTTTCATCAGTCCAATGGCCCGCTCGAATCGGCCGGGCTTGTAGGCCATGACGGTGACACCGTCGAGATATCGTCGAATGTCTTCGGCGAGCTGTTCGGCGGATGCGTAACGCCTGCCCGGCTCTTTGTGCATGGCCATCATGGCGATCCGGTCCAGTGCCGAACTCCACTCGGCGCCGCCATCCATGGACGCCTCGCGCGGACTTTGCGGCGTCAGTTCGCAGATCGTCTTCTCGGCTTCATAGCGGGAACTGCGGGACAAGTCGTAAGGCGGACGCCCCGCCAGAAGCTCGTAGAGAATCACGCCCAGCGAATAGACGTCCGTCGCGGTGGTGATGGGCTCGCCGCGAATCTGCTCCGGGCTGCTGTACTGAAGCGTCATGGCATCCATCATCGTCTCGGTCTTCGAGCCGGCGGCACGCGCGTCGGGATCTAGCAGCTTGGCGATGCCGAAGTCGAGCAGCTTCACAACGCCGCCTGTGCCCACGAGGATGTTGCCGGGTTTCAGATCGCGATGAACGATGAGGCTCTGGTGGGCGTAATGCACGGCGAGGCAGACGGCGCGAAACAGGGACAGGCGATCTTCGAGCGAAGTCGGATGAAGACGAAAATACTGGTCAATCGGATGGCCGTCGACTAATTCCATGACGATGTACGGCTGTCCGTCGGGGCAGAGACCTGACTCCAGTATTTGCGTGATGTTGGGATGGTTCAGTTGCTCGAGCAGTCGCCGCTCACGCCGAAAGGCGCGCAGGGTGCGCCGCGTGCAGAGGCCGCGGGGGAGGATTTTGATCGCTACGGGGCGCGGATGGTCAGTTGATTCATCGATGCCGCGAAGGACGACGCCCATGCCGCCGACCGCGATGACTTCGCCGATGCGATAGCGGCCGATGTAACCGGTTCGTCCGACCAGATGAGACAATTCGAGCAGATGGGTTGCAGCGCCGGCGACCGGCGACTCCAGCCATGATTCGTCGGGCAGCTCCTGAGACAGCAGGTCGCTGACTTGCCGGCGCAGGTCGGCACTACCCCTGCAGGCGCGGTCGAGCAGCCGGTCACGACGATGAGCGGGACAATGGATGGCCGCTTCAACGATCCGTCGAACCTGAGACCAGGGCGCCGCGCTCACTTCACTTTCCCTCTAGGGCCGTAGTTCCCGCGCGAGCCACGCACGGGCGACGCTCCACGCGCGGCGCACGCTGCGGGTCGAGCATTTGAGAACATCCGCGATGTCGGCATCGCCCAGACCGCCGAAATACCGCATCTCCACGACCTGGGCGAGTTGAGCGTCCAGTTCGCGCAGGCGATTCAGTGATTCGTCGAGGGCCAGCAGGTCGACTCGCGCGCTGTCGGCCTGGATCAAATCGACCGGCGCTCTTGCTCGATGAACATCGCCCCCGCGCTTTTGCGCGGCTCGGCGGCGCGCGTGATCCACGAGGATGCATCGCATCGCGCCGGCGGCCGCCAACAGGAACTGGGCAGGATCGGCGGGAAACCCGTCGGCGCGATGGGAGACGCGAATGTACGCCTCGTGAGCCAGGGCCGTCGGCTGGAGGGTGTGGTCGTGGCGTTCGCCCGCAAGGTGGCGATGCGCCATGGCGCGAAGCGAGCGATAGACCACCGTCGAGAGCGGCTGAGCGTTGTGCAGGGTATGCGGGATTCTCGACATGGTGGTTCTCAGGAGCGTTTGTCAGTTAATCGCCGGCCGGGCGGAAAAAATTTTGGCCGCGCGGGCCGACGGTGTGCGCTTCTGTATTCGGCGGGACCGGCGAGGCACTGATCCTCGTTGAGTATACCCAGAACGACTCAGGAATTCACGGATTCCGAGTCGGTCGGACATGCCGGAACGAATCGCAACACGCCGGACGGCGCTACTTAAGGGGAAGGTGCGCGCCGACTCTCATCTTGGAGGACCAGGCCATGGCGTCTATTGGCAACCGCCTCGCATTCTGCATCGCCGTCATCGTGACTATTGGACTATGCGCCACCCCGGCCATCGCCGGTGGCGTGCTGCTGGCCAGCGGGTTTAACTCCGACCAGGTGCACCGCTACGACGCGACGACCGGCGCATACATCGGCGACCTCGGACCGGGCGGCGATATGGACGGCCCGCTCGGCGTGACGGTCGGACCGGATGGACGGCTCTACGTCAGCTGCGAGGAATCGAACAAAGTCCTGCGCTACGACCGGCAGACTTTCGCCTATATCGACGAGTTTATCTTCGACGATCCCGGTACGCCGATGGTGGACGAGACCGGCGGGCTCAACGGTCCGACCACGGCGGTGTTTGGACCCGACGGCAACCTCTACGTGGCGAGTTTCGATAATGATTCCGTCCTTCGCTATGACGGCACGACCGGCGCGTTTCTCAATGTGTTTGTGCCCACCGGCGCCAACACCCTGAACGGGCCGGATGCGGGGATGATCTTCGGCATTGACGGCAATCTGTATGTGCCCTCGTACTTCAGCAATCGCGTGCTCAGATACAACGGTGGGACCGGCGCTTTCATTAACACCTATATCGCAAGCGGGGTGGGTCTGACTCTCCTCAGTCGCCCGCGCACGATTCTGTTTCGTTACGGTTGCAACGAGGTGCTCGTCAACGCTGAGCAGGCTAATCGCGTGCATCGCTACAACGCGACGACGGGCGCCTTCATCGATCGCTTCATTCCCTCGATCACGGCGCCGACCGGCATGGCCATCGGGGCCGACAATAACATCTACGTCGCCAGCATCGCCAACAACTCAGTGGTCAAATTCAGCGGACAGGACGGCTCAAACCTGGGGACGTTCATTCCTTCAGGCAGCGGGGGGCTCAACGGGGTCGTGTTTCTCATGTTCCTGCCGCTCTCCGGCGACGCCAACTGCGACGGACACGTCAGCCTGGAGGACCTGGACGGGTTTGTTCAACTGCTGATCGACCCGGCGGGCTACGCCGCCAGTCACCCCAACTGCGACACGATGAATGCGGACGTCAACGATGACGGCGACACCAACGGCCTCGACATCTCCGCGTTCGTAAACCTTGTCCTCTGCATCTAAGGCCGATTGGCGGACCGCACGCCAAACCGGTTCATGCCCGAGACCAAAGCACTTCTTTAGCATACTCCTCAAGCCGTGATGCGTTGCCGCATTTCGTATCTGTACATGGGCAATATCACTGGCTGCGGGCACAATGGTGCTCAGGGACTGTGCCGCAGCGGGCTGGAGGCAATCGGGATGACGCACATCGCGGAAGGTCAAATTGATGAAGCCGCGCCGACGACAGGGCCGCCCGGCTGGGATGCGATCACCGAGGAGATCGCTTGCCCGCTCTGCGAGTACAACCTTCGCGGGCTGGCCGAGCCGCGGTGCCCGGAGTGCGGGTATCGGTTCGGCTGGCGGGAGATGTTGGACCCGACGCAGCGGCTGCATCCGTATTTGTTTGAGCATCACCCAGAGCGGAATGTCTGGTCGTTCTTCAAGACGTTTGCTGGGCATCTGCGACCGATTCGGTTTTGGAGGCGGCTTCACCCGGGGCAACCGTCACACCCCGGGCGAATCGTGGTGTATTGGCTGTACATTGCGGCGGTATTTTTTCTTTCCGTTGGGACACTCTTAGCGTGTCTGATTCCACTTGTTCGAGCGAATAACACGATGCAATGGAATTTCATGCTGAGTAACGGAGGTAACCCGAAATACGTGTCGAAGGAGTATCTCGATCAACTTACCCAAGAATTCGGATCAATAGAAGCCTATCTTGCCGCCGAATGGCCCGTCACGACGACCGGAATTGTAAGGAGAATCCTTTTTGGCCAGGACAATCCGACAGGAGCGATGGTGGCTCTCCTGCTTATGTGGCCTTGGTTAACTCAGGCAATCTTCATTATCTTTCGTCGAACGCTCAATCGTACAAGCATTCGACTTCCTCATCTCATGCGAATAGTTGTGTATTCGTGCGACGTCATTACGTGGCCGTGCGTGGGCGTGTTCATCGTTCTAGCCATAGTGGGAATTACATGGACTCCTGGAGGGCTCGCCATGCCATTGATGTCTTACCTGTACGGGTGGTTGGTCTTGTTTGGAATGGCTGCTATCGTTTGGGCGTACCGATTGATCGCAGCGTTCAAGTACTACTTGCGGTTTGAGCGGCCGGTCTCGATTGTGCTGATCTCGCAGCTCATCCTCATTCTGACAGCCTTGAATATCTTTCTTGTCACTGTGTTGTGGTGATCGAAGTTGGAAGGCTCGTGTCTCTGCATGTTCAAGTTCTCAACAGCTCTACAATCCCGGTTTGCCCCTTCTCTATAGCAAGATCGAGCGGGGACTTGCCGTCGTCGTTCATCACCATCGGGTCCGCGCCGCGGGCGAGGAGCTTTTCCAGTAGCGCGAGGTCGCCGTGCATGGCGGCGGAGTGGATGGCCGTCCAGCCTTGCTGTTGTTTTGCGTTCACGTCGGCACCGCTGGAGAGAATCAGGTCGATCACTTCGGCGTTCTTGCCCGCGACGGCGGCGTGGATCGGGGCGACCTTCATCGGGTTGCGTGACGCCGTGTTGACATCGGCCCCGCGCGACAGGAGCAGCCGCGCCGCCTCCGGCTGACCAAAGAAGCACGCCAGCCCCAGCGGGGTCATTCCGTCAGGTGAAAATGAATTGGCCGCCGCCGCGTCGGCATCGAGAAGAGATCGCAGCCGATCGACTATCCCCAGCGCCGCCGCCTCGAAGAGATCGAGCGATGCCCCCGCGGCGAGGATCGCCTCGACCGCGTCGAGCTTGAATTGGTATCGTGCAAACATCAGCAGCGAGAGCCCTTGCGCGTTTCGCGCCGAGGCCTGCGAGGCATCGGATGCCAGCAGCGACCTAAGGCCGTCGATATCGCCCGTCTTGACCAAATCGAATGCCGCGGTTGCAGAAGCCGCCATTGCCGAATCCTCCCGTTCAGACTTGACAATCGTTAGTTGCGCTAACTAATATAGCCCATGATGACCCGACCGGCAAGGACGCCATCCAGAAAAAACCCCCGCCGCCGCATCGGCGCGAAACCGCCCGCCGACGCGGCCGAGATCGCCGACCGCCTCCACTCCGCCGCCATCCACCTCCTGCGCCGTCTGCGCCGGGTCGATGAGGCCGCCGGGCTCTCCGCACCGCAGCTATCCGCCCTGTCCGTCATCGTGTTCGGCGGTCCATTGCGGCTGGGCGACCTTGCCCGGGCAGAGCAGGTGCGCCCGCCGAGCATGACGCGGATTGTCGACGACCTCGTCGCCGGCGGCCTCGTCCGCAGGGACGCTGACAGCAAGGACGGCCGCGTCATTCACCTGACCGCCACCGCCAAGGGGCGTCGCATCATGTCCGAAGGCCGCGGCCGCCGGGTGCAGATGCTCGCCGACGCGTTGAAGCCCTTGCGAGCGGCCGAAAAGCGCACGCTCGCCGAGGCGGTCGCCCTTCTCGAGCGCACGATTCACGACAACTTGGCGACATCGAAGCCCTCGCGTTAAATAGGCCCGATGGCTGACAACGCCCATCCGCGATTTACGCTCATCGGCTCGGGCCTCTCCGGGGCGCTGCTTGCCGCGTATCTTGGCCGCAGGGGTTACGAGGTCGATCTCTACGAACGACGCGAAGACCCGAACGCGGGCAACTTCGTCGGCGGTCGGTCGATCAATCTGGCGCTATCCACGCGGGGCATCGCGGCGCTGGAGCGCGTGGGCATCGCCGGCGACGTCCTGGCCAGCGCCATTCCCATGCGCGGCCGGATGATTCACGGCCCCCATGGCGACCTGCACTATCAGCCGTACGACAAGGACCCGGCGCTACACATCAACTCCATCGGCCGCGCAGCGCTGAACAGCGCCACCATCGCGGCAGCACAGAAGCATGCCAATGTGCGCGTGCATTTCAATCATCGCTGCACCGAGGTGGATCTCGATCGCCCGGCGGCGAAACTGATCAATACGACAACCAATCAGCCCATCGAGGCGACGGGTGACATTGTGATCGGTGTCGACGGGGCGTTTTCCGCTGTGCGACGTTCGATGCAGCGATTGGATCGCTTCGACTACTGGCAGGATCACCTTCGCCACGGCTACAAGGAACTGACGATTCCCCCGACGGCGTCGGGCGGATTCGCGTTGGAGAAGAACGCGCTGCACATCTGGCCGCGGCACAGCTTCATGATGATCGCCCTGCCGAACCCGGATGCGTCTTTTACCTGCACGCTGTTTTATCCGTTCGAAGGCCCGGCGAGTTTCGCGGCATTGAAGACGGATGACGACGTGCGGCGGCTTTTCGAGCGAGAGTTCGCCGACGCCCTGCCGCTGATGCCGACGTTGCTCGACGACTTCAACGGCAACCCGACCGGATCCATGGTCACCGTGCGCTGCGGACCGTGGCATTATGGCGGGAAGGTGGCGCTATTGGGCGATGCGGCCCATGCCGTCGTCCCGTTCTACGGGCAGGGGGCCAACGCCTCTTTTGAGGATTGCATCATTCTGGATGAGTGCATCGAAGCGCACGCTCCACACTGGGAGCGCGTCTTCGAGGAGTACGATCGCATCCGCAAGCCGGACTGCGACGCCCTCGCGACGCTGGCGGTGGAGAACTTTTACGAGATGCGCGACAAGACCGCCTCGCGCGCGTTTCGATGGCGCAAGAAGTTTGAGCGCAGCCTGCACACGCTGCTGCCCGGCAGCTTCACGCCGCTTTATACGATGGTATCGTTTACCCGAACGCCGTATGCACAGGCCGTGCGTAAGGCGCGGCGGCAGGATATGGTCGTGGCTGTTGTCGCGGCCCTGTGGATGATCGTCGTGCCCGCCGCCGTCCTGGCGATTCAGGGGACGATGAAAGCGCCGCAGGCCCTGACGCTGATGGCGACGATCGTCTATACGGTGGTTATGGTAATGTACGCGCGTGTCGTTGTGCGCCGACGGTTACGAGAGAAGTAGGGGACCCGCCGATCATGCCGCTGACTTATAGCGAATATCTGAAACTGGAGAGCCTGCTCGGCTTGCAGCAGCCCCGCTCGACGCCGCCGGAGCACGACGAGATGCTCTTCATCGTCATTCACCAGACGTACGAGCTGTGGTTCAAGCAGATTCTGCACGAACTGGACAAGATTAAGCGCGATTTCTCAAACAACGAATTGTACGCCGCGATTCACACGCTCAAGCGATGCCGTACGGTGATGAAGACGCTGGTGGCCCAGATCGACATCCTCGAGACCATGACGCCGACGAGCTTCAACAGCTTTCGCGACCGGCTGGAGACTGCCTCTGGTTTTCAATCCACGCAGTTCCGTGAGGTTGAGTTCTGTCTCGGCTACAAGCGCGCGGCGACGCTCAAGTATCTGCCGGACGACGCGCCGGGCCTCGCCGCCATCGAGCGCCGCCTCAAGGAGCGCAGCGTCGTCGATCACTTTTACGATTTTCTTCAGCAGCGCGGCGTGAATATCCCCGAGGCGGTTCGCTCGCGCGAAATCACGAAAGCCAACGAATCTAATGAAGAGATTCAGGAAGGCATCCTCGCGCTGTACATGAGCCAGCCGAACGTGGCGATCCTCTTCGAGTTGATGACCGACTTTGACGAGGGTTTGCAGGAGTGGCGCTATCGCCATGTGAAGATGGTGGAGCGCACCATCGGCTCGAAGCAGGGGACCGGCGGCTCGCCCGGCGTGCCGTTCTTGAAAGAGTCGCTCTTCAAGCCCGTGTTCCACGACCTTTGGGCGATCCGCCACCGTATGTGATGCATGGACTCGGGACTGTTGCCCCGGTGCCCCCATGCAAGAGGGCATCCACGAGGAATGAAAATTGCGCGCCTCGGTCGTTACCCTCTCGACTCTTTCGATCTCGATCGCCATCGGGGCATGCGCCAGGCGTGCGGCCGAAGAGCCGGTCGCGCGAACCGGTGATGAAATCGTGGTGTGCGGCCAATTCTTCCACACCGGCGCACCCGTCGTCCTGTGGACTGACCCCGGGGGCTACGACGCCTATCGCGTCGAGTGTCGCTTTACGCCCGACCGCATGATGCCGACCGAGTCCCGCCGCCGGTCGTCCCCCGCGCGGTACGACACTTTCCGGGGGAACCTGCCCGCCTCGGTGGCTCAGCGCGTGTGGAGCGAGGGATGGACGCTGCCGCTGTTGCAGCAGCAGATCGATCTGTTCGTCCTGCACTACGACGTGTGCGGCACGTCCCGGGTCTGTTTCAAGGTCCTGCACGACATGCGCGGGCTCAGCTCGCACTTTCTGCTCGACGTGGACGGAACCATCTACCAGACGCTGGACGTGAAGGAGCGCGCCCGACACAGCGGACCGGCGAACGATCGCAGTGTCGGCGTCGAGATCGCCAACATGGGGGCCTATGAGGACGAGGCCGAATTCGACAAGTGGTATAAGCCCGACGCGGGAGGCTGGCCGGTCTTTCAGCCGAACGAGGTGAACGGTTCGACCGGCATTCGCACGCGTGGGTTTGTGGCCCGTCCATCACGGCGCGAGCTCGTCGCCGGGCGCATTCACGATCGCGATCTTTATCAGTACGACCTGACCGACGCCCAATACGACTCGCTTGCGAAATTGAGCGCAGCACTTTGTCGCGCGCTACCGCGCATCTTGCCCGATGCGCCGCGCGCGGCGAACGGCGAAGTGCGGAAGGGCGTCTTGTCGCCCGATGAACTTGCGAAGTTCAGGGGCATACTGGGTCACTATCACGTCACTGAGGACAAAATAGACCCCGGTCCGGCCATGAATTGGGCGCGATTATTCCGTCAAATGCGAGCGAAGTGAGACCGTGCGGCGGCGGCCTGTTTCTTCCAATATACATCTCGTAAGTCGATTGAAATGCACTAGTTACATCCGTCGTTGGAATTGGCGGAGGGCGTTTAATCGGGCGGCATGCTTGAGAAAAAATTGGACCGACCGGCGACATAGCTTAACTGCCCCGCCGAAGCTGCCGACGAGAAGGCCAAGCCCCGGTAATGGACCGGGAAAAAAAGTGCCTCTCGAGGGACATTGGTATGACTTTTAAGACGAAAAACTTCAGCAAGGCCGGGTTCAAAGCTCAGATCACCCGGAAGCAGAGCCAGTTCAACCGCTTCAAGCGACGCTTTGCCGCTTCGAAGAATCCGGTCGAGAAGAGCTTCCTGAAGAGCGAAGCCGCCCAGATCGTCAACGATCTGAAGGCTTGCAGCAAGATGTGGAAGAGCTTTGGCTTCGGCGCCTGCACCTGGATCACGCGGAACTTCACCACGGCCGGCTTCAAGAGCGCGACCAAGACCAGCATGACCAGCCGCCGGAAGAACACCCGCAAGTACGGCAAGAAGAGCTACGCCAAGAAGAGCTATGCCAAGCGCAGCTACGCTCGCCGCAACAGCAAGAGCCGCTCGAGCGCCCGCCGCTCAACGAAGAGCCGGACCAACGCTCGCCGCAGCAGCTACGTCGCCTGGTAAATCGCGACGAACCGTATTCGTCCGTCGAGCGGGCGCGGCGCTCCAAACACGCCGACGCCGGCCGATGGACAACGGGCCAATCAGCCGACGCCTTGTCTGGGATGATCCCGAGGGCGTCGGTTTCTTTTTTACCCATGTCCGCGGCGCTGGGGCTTTTGCCGCATGCCGCATTGGCTGATATCATGGTGTCAGACAACAAGCGGAACGGCTCCGCGACACCCGCCCGATTGGGAGCATGACTCGATATGAGCACGACCGACGCGATCACGATCGTCTCCGGACTACCCAGGTCCGGCACCTCCATGATGATGAGCATGCTGGACGCCGGCGGCATTCCGCCCGTCCAGGACGGCATCCGCAGCGCTGACGAGGACAACCCCAAGGGCTACTACGAGTTCGAGCGGGTCAAGAAGATCAAGGAAGACAAGTCCTGGCTGCCGGAGGCCTGCGGCAAGGTCGTAAAGATGATCTCGCAGCTCCTGCTCGACCTGCCGACCGAGGGCTACCGCTACAACGTCCTGTTCATGCGCAGGGCGATGCCGGAAATCCTCGCCTCGCAGAAAGAGATGATGAAGCGCCGCGGGACCGTGAAGGACGGCGGTCCCAGCGATGAGGACATGGCGAACCTGCTGAACAAGCACGTCGATCAGGTGCTCAAGTGGGTGGACCAGCAGCCGTGCTTCCAACTGCTGGAGGTGGACTACAACGCCATGCTGAAGAATTCCATCCCGCACGTCGCCGCGATCAACGCCTTTCTCGGCGGCAAGCTCGACACCGCCGCGATGTCAGCCGTCGTGGACAAGAATCTCTACCGCCAGCGCAAGAGCTAAGACTCCCCGGCGATCTACCTAAACTCTCTTCGTCAGTTTCGCATTCCGCCGGTTCTGCGGCAGGGCGGATCGGGGCGGTCGCATCACTGGCGCGGTACGGCCGGGCCATCGCGGCGTGGGCCGCAGATTTCCACCGAATCGTGCAGGATTGGATAAGTCCGACCCGTGGCGTTCTTAGCCCGAATATTTCATCAGGTCGGCGTTGAATAGGAATAGAAAAAGCCTCGAAGCCTTGTAGACTGGGGTTTCGTAAGAACATTCCGGTCCATAGGCAGGGAGGCTTTTTCGTGACAGACTGTAACAGCAAACCGATGTTCTTTTCCAGTCTCGGCCGCAAGAAAATCGTGGCCGATTTCACAGGCGGAACGCTCACCTCAGACGCCGGGGGTCTGCTGCTTCGGGAGGTCGAGCGGCGTCTGGGCCTGGTCGATCAACTGGCCGGGGTCATCAACGACCCGCGTGATCCGGCCCGAATTCAACATGACCAGCGGGTCATGCTGGCCCAGCGCATCTTTGCCATTGCGATGGGCTACGAAGATCTCAACGACCATCAAGCCCTGCGGAGCGATCCCGTGCTGGCGGTCCTGACCGGGCGGCCGCCGAGCGCGGATGAGCCGCTGGCCAGCAGTCCGACCTTGTGCCGGCTGGAGAACCGCGTCACGCGCGGCGACCTGGCACGAATGTCGCGTGTGCTGGTGGAGCAGTTCATCGCGTCCTATGAATCGCCGCCGGAGGAATTGATCCTCGACTTCGACGCGACCGACGATCCGATCCACGGCAACCAGGAAGGCCGCTTCTTCCACGGCTATTACGACCACCACTGCTTCCTACCGCTGTATGTGTTCTGCGGCTCGCGGCTGCTGGTCTCCTACCTGCGGCCCAGCAACATCGACGGGGCCCATCACGCCTGGCCCATCCTGAAGCTGCTGGTGCAGCGCTTGCGACAGGCGTGGCCCGGGGTGCGGATCATCGTCCGCGGGGATTCCGGCTTCTGCCGCCGGCGAATGATGAAATGGTGCGACCGGCACGGCGTCAAGTACGTGCTGGGCCTGGCCCGCAACACCGTCCTGGAGAAAGCGGCCGAGTCCTTCATGCAGGCGGCCGAGGCCCAGTTCGCCACCACGCAGCAGAAGGTGCGGAACTTCCACGAGATCGAGTACGCGGCGCAGACCTGGGATCGCCCGCGCCGCGTGATCGTCAAGGCCGAGCGGCTGGTTCAGGGGCCCAACGTTCGATTCGTGGTGACCAACCTGACCGACCGCACGCCGAACGATATCTACGACGGTCTGTACACGGCCCGCGGCGACATGGAGAACCGCATCAAGGAGCAGCAGCTCGGGCTCTTCGCCGATCGCACCAGTTGCCACGCCTTCCTGGCCAATCAGTTCCGGCTGCTGTTGTCCTCGGCGGCCTACGTCCTGGTGGAAACGCTGCGCCGCACGGCCCTGGCCGGCACCGAACTGGCCGAGGCCCAGGTGAACACCATTCGCCTGAAACTCCTCAAGGTCGCCGCGCGGGTGGTCGTCTCCGTGCGCCGCGTCGTACTGCGACTGTCGAGCAGCTGCCCCCTGCAGGACCTGTGGCGATCCCTGGTTCCACGACTCCGCCTGATCCCGCCCGCCCCATCATGACCCGAAAAACAACCTGATCACCGCTTGGGGGTAAGGGGGCCCTGCGCGCTCCAACCTCCACCTTCGTCCCTCCGCTCACGCACAAAGCCGAAAAACTCCGTCCATCACCATTCGAAGATCACTGATGAAATATGCGGGTTAGACCACTGAGGCCGCCTGGATTATCATTTCCGCAGTGAAAGTAACCATGCCAGACGCACAAAAGACCCCATCGCTTCCGAGGCACTAACATGAAATTGATCGCCCACGCAGCCACAGCCTTGATCCTGGTCGCAGCCTCCGAGGCGAGGGCCCAGAATGTGACGTTCGAACGATACCAGCTTTCCAACGGCATGACCGTCATCCTCCACGAGGATCACAGCCTGCCGGTCGCCTGCATCAACACCTGGTTTTACGTCGGTTCCAAGGACGAGGAGCCGGGCCACAGCGGGTTCGCTCATCTCTTCGAGCATCTCATGTTCATGGGCACGCGGCGCGTGGCGGGCAACTCGTTCGACGTGATCATGGAGCGCGGCGGCGGTTTCAATAATGCATCGACCTCGGAGGATCGGACGAATTATTTCTCATTCGGTCCATCGAACCTGCTTCCAACGCTGCTGTGGCTCGACGCCGATCGGCTCGAAGACCTCGGCAAGGAGATGACGCAGGAGAAGGTCGACAAACAGCGCGAAGTCGTCCGCAACGAACGCCGGCAGACCAGCGAGATGCAGCCCTACGGCCGGGCAGACCTGAAGATCGGCGAATTGATGTATCCGCCGGACCATCCCTATCACCACACCGTCATCGGTTCACACGAAGACCTGGAGGCCGCCACGCTCCAGGACGTCAAAGACTTCTTCGCCAGGTACTACGTGCCGAACAACGCCTGCCTCGTCGTCGCGGGCGATTTCGATCCGGCCCAGATTAAGCCGCTGGTCGAGAAGCTCTTCGGCACGCTGCCGCGCGGGGGCGAGCCGCCGCACAAGCGGGCCGAACCGGTCAGCCTCAACGAAGTTCGCCGCGTGACCTATACCGACAACGTGCAATTTCCCCGGCTCACCTTCGCCTATCACAGCCCGGCGAACTTCGCCGAGGGTGACGCCGAGATGGACCTTGCGGCGGGCGTGCTCGGCGACGGCAAGAACAGCCGGCTGTACAAGAAGCTTGTCTATGAAGAGAAGCTCGCGACCGACGTGTCGGCGAACCAGTATTCGAGTCACCTCGGCTCGCTTTTTCAGGTGGAAGTGACGGCGCAGCCGGATGCCTCGCGAGAACGCATCGAAGAATTGACGGATGAGGTCCTCGCGACGTTCGTCAAGGAAGGCCCGACGAAGGACGAACTCGAGCGACAGAAGACTTCGCACGAATTCTCCACCATCTCGCGGCTCGAATCGCTGTTGGCCCGCGCCGATCAGCTGAATGAGTATCAATTCCACCTCGGCACGCCGGACGGGTTAAAAATCGATCTCGCCCGATATCGCATGCCGTCGCCCGGGATCGTCCGGGATTGGGCGAAGAAGGTGCTGACGCCCACGGGTCGGCTCATCATGTGGGTGCTCCCGGAGAAATCGGCGACCGATCTGATTACGGCGCGTGACACGCAGCCCACTGATTCCGTGGACAAGCCGTTTACACCGCAGCCGCCCGAGCACTTTCGGGCGGGCGGTATCGCCGTCAATTTCTGGCACCGGCCCGAGCTGCCGCTCGTGCATGTCTCCGTGATGATGCGAGGCGGCGCGGCGGAGGACAAGCCCCAACAAGCGGGACTCACCTATCTCACCGCGAGCATGCTCGACGAGGGGACCGGCAATCTGGATGCGCTGCAATTCGCAGATGCCATGGACCGGCTCGGTGCGCGCATGACCGTCTCCGCGGGACAGGAATTCGTGATCCTCAATCTCACCGGGCTCAAGGAGAACATCGACGACGCGCTTTCGCTCTTCGCCGACGCGATCTGGCGGCCGAAGATCAACGAGAAGGAATGGGATCGCGTCAAGCGCCTGCACGTCGAAGGGCTCAAGCAGACAGAGGACCGCGCGGCGGTCGTGGCGACGCGGGTCGGCCTTCGAGCCTTCTTCGGCGACGATCACCCCTACGGACGGCCGCAGGACGGCACGGTGGAGACTGTTAGCAAGCTTAATGTGAATGACGTACGCTCGCGGTGTCTGGAGCTGTTCGTTCCCTCCCGGGCAAGGTTCTTCGTCGCCGGTGACATGACGCGCGAAGAGGTCGTCAAGTCACTGGAGAATCACTTTGCCGCCTGGCAGCCGGGGACTCAGTTGAGCGCCAACGCCGGCGAATGGGATGAGAAGAAGCTCACCATGCCGAAGGGAGCGTTCAAGCCTTCCATGACGCTCGGACTGCCTGAGCCGACCGACCGCAGGATGCGCGTGGTCATCGTCGACAAGCCGGACGCGGTTCAGACGGTGATTCGCTTCTTCATGCCCGGCCCCAAGTACACCACGCCGGATCGCGTTCGCCTCGAGATGCTCAACACCATTCTCGGCGGCAGTTTCACCAGCCGATTGAATCAGAATCTTCGCGAGGACAAGGGCTACACCTACGGGGCGCGATCGAGCTTTAACATGGCCCCGTCCACCGGTTACTTCTCCGCGGGCGCCGACGTGCAGGCCGAACACACCGGCGCGGCACTCAAGGAGTTCTTCGCGGAGTTCAAGAAGCTTCGCGGCGGAGACATCTCCAGCGAGGAGGCCGGAAAGGCACGAGAGACGAACCGCATGGACCTCGTTCAGTCTTTCCAGGGCCTCTCCGGCCTTGTCGCCACGGCGGAACTGCTCGAGCAGAACGGTCTGCCTTTCGACACCATCGGCGATGACCTCGGCCAGATGACCAAGATCAATTCTGACGACCTCAACAGCATCGCGTCATCGGCTATCCCGCTCGATCAGGCTCTGCTCGTGCTGGTGGGCAAGAAGGAACTCATCGAGTCGCAGATCAAGGACATGGGCCTGCCTGCGCCGGAGCAATTGACAGCCCGCGGAGAAGCTATCGCCGATTCAGGCGGTAAGTAGCATCGCAAGCGCGCGGATGCAGGCGAATGTCGGCGGGCTATGGGGCGGCGTCTTCTGACAAGGCCGGTGGGCTCGTCGGTGCGCTCAAAGGGCGCTTCCCCCGGGAATGTGTGTCGCTGCACGCTCCTTGCGTGTGTCATCCCACTTGGTCATCAGAAGCAAGTGCGATGATGCGTTCCATGATGACCCGCGACACCTCCGCATAAGCGGATTTGTCCTTTTCCCGACCCTTCCAGGGCGACAGGTCGATCGGCTTGCCATAGCGCACCCGGGCATGCTGTCGGATCAATAGCGGGGCGACAAGGCTGAAGAAGTCGCCGTACTCGCCGCCGGGAAACGGACGCTGATGCACGCCCGAGATGTAGGCCGGAACGACCGTCGCGCCGGACCGAAGTGCCAGCATCCCGACGCCATCTCGCCCGTCGACCGCTTCACCGGGAAAGACGATACGCCCCTGCGGGAAAATGCCCAGGCAGCGGCCCGACTCCAGGTGCCGCAATGCCGCCTTGATCGACGAAACATCCACGGCCGAGCGATTCACCGGCACGCACTCGATGAGCTCCACGATTCTCCGAAACAACGGAAATCCCGCGAACTCCTTGGCAATCATGAAGCCTACAAACCTGTTGGGGCTCGTCGCGCTCAGCAGGAACGGGTCCAGGCTGCTGCAATGATTCGCGGCGACGATGACCGGCCCCTGCGCCGGCACGGTGCAGATGCCGTCGCGCTGTACGCGGGCCCAGAATCGACAATAGAACTGATTGAAATTCGTGACAAATGTAATCGCCCGGCCGAAGCGACCGCGGCGAAGTCGCACCATCGTCGTCCACATGCCCGCCGCGAAGAGGCCCAGCGACGTGAGCCCGGCGATCCAGGCGATGTGCCGGTCAATGTTCGGCCAATCCGGGATGCCAAGAATGCCCGTGGCCAGGAGCAGGCCGCTCATGGTGCATAGATCGTGCACGCCGAAGACACGGCCGCGCACGAAGTCCGGCGTGATGCGCTGCAGCAGGGCGTTGACGCTGACTTGAATCCCCGCCCCGAAGACGCCGATGAGCAGGATGCCCGCGGCGCAGAATCCCTGATGCCAGCGAAACTGCACCGAAGCCGCGACGAGCAGTCCGCTGATGCCGGCAAGCTTGAGCGACCAGGAGATGGCCAGGTCACTGCGCAGCGAGCCGCCGAGCAGCGTCAGGATGATCGAGCCGAGAAGCAATCCGCCGCCGAGCAGTCCCTGATACTTTCCGATGTCCGCATAGCTGCCGCCGAAGACATCCTTCACCATTGCGGGGATGACGCTGCGCATGATCGAGGCGCCGGCCCAGAGGATGGCGGAGATCGCGATAATCTCCGCGACGCGACGATGACGCGCCACATATCGAAAACCATTCAAAAGCGAGGCCAGCCCATGACCGCTGTCGGACGTCGGCGGCATGGCCGGTGGTCGAATCAGCAGAATGCACATGCCGCTGGCGATGAAGGTGACCGCGTCGAGGCGGAAGTTCGCCGTGGCGCTGACGTTTTCGACCAGCCATCCACCGACCAGCGCCGAGGCGATCGACGCGATCATGCCCAATCCCGCCGTCGACGCGTTGGCCCGAACGAGCTGGTCCTGACGAATCAGTGTTGGCAGGAGTGAAAGTCTCGCAGGGGAAAACATGGCCGCAAACATGCCGAGCAGCAGCAGCGGCAGCATGGCCACCCACAAGGTCAGCGGCGCATCGTCGGCCGTTCCCGGCTCAATCCAGTGATGCAGCCGTGTCAGAATGACCAGCATCTCGAAGATGATCGCCGCTCGAATGACATCTGCGGCAACCATGATCCACTTCCGCGGCAAGCGATCGGCCACCATGCCGAAGACCGGCCCGAAGGCGAAGAAGGGAAACATGAAGACGAAAAGCATGATCGCCTGCCGGCGCGTCACATCGGTGACACCGGGGTCCAGGGCGTGTTGCAGGCTGAGCAGGGCCATTTCGGAGAGGTGGTCTCCGAAGGCTGAAATACCGTAGGCAATCCAGAGGAGGATGAAGTTGCGATTGGAAAGGAGAGAGCCCGCCGCCTGCCGCGCGGCGTCAGTCATCGTCCCCTTTGGGTCCTGCCTCGACATGGGGGCGTAGCATAGCAGGTGCCGACGGCCGGGGAATGGCGCATCGCCGTGATGGCAGATTCATGCGATCGTGTTTCGCCGCCTACTTGGCTGCCGTCGCCTTCTCCGGCGACGACTTGGCGCCTTCCTTGATCGCGAACAGTGCCTTGCGATTAGTCACGTACAAGACGCCGTGCGACGCGACGGGGCTGGTATAGACCGAGTTCTCCAGATTGTTCGTGGCGATCAGCTTTTTCTTCTTGCCATGCTCGAAGACCAGCACTTCGCCGTCCTCGGTGCCGAGCATGACCTTGCCATCGACGACAAACGGAGAACCCCAGATGGCCGCGAAGGTGTCATGCACCCAATACGGCTTGCCGGTCTTCGCGTCGAGGCAATGCAGGAAGCCCGACAGGTCGGCGGCATAAACGAGACCGTCTTTCACCGCGCAGGTAGACATCGATCGCTTGAAGTCCTCGCCGCCGAAGTGCCACATTCTGCCTGATTCGGTGACATCGCCCTTCTTGGTCGCGTCGATGCGATAAAGGTGGCCGACGCCCTCGCCGTGTTCCGGATCCTGACCGACGCAGAGAAAGACGCTGTCGTCATGAATCACCGGCGTGGCGATGATGTTGTTGCGCGTTCCCCGGCCGCCGAGCTGCCAGACCGAGTCCTTCGGGTTCAGGTCGAACTTCCAGATGAGCTCGCCCGTTTTCGGTTCAAATGAATAGCACCAGCCGTCACCGCCCGCGAAGATCACCTGGGGCGCGCCCTTGATGACCGCGTAGGCCGGGTTCGACCACTGACCGTGCAGAATATGAGTGCCGGGGTCCTTGCGCTCCCAGACAAGTTCGCCGGTGTTCTTGTTGACGGCGATGAACGAAGGGGCATCGGGCGCCGGGATGTTCAGATGGCCTTCATCGACGCCGTTGGAAGTGGACACGAAGACCAGATCGCCACCGATCACCGGCGAACACGTGGCCAGGTTATGCGGAAAAACTTCCAGGTCTTCGAACATGTCCAGAACCCAGATGAAATCGGCGTCCTGCTTGTCCTTGTACTGCTCGTCCTTGTAGGGGCCGTCGTTCTCGCCATCCAGAAAGCCCTCGACGTCGGCGCAAACAAGCTGACACTGATTGCTGACGTAGTAAAGGCGATTGCCCTCAACGGCGGGCGAAGAGCAAATGCCCTGCTCCGGCCAGTCGTTGACGCGCCCGGTGGGCAGCTTGTTATGCGTGGCCTGCCAGAGCATCTTGCCGGTCTTCTGGTCCACGCAGACGACGACGCCCTTGTCGCCCGTGATGTTCGGCCGCAGCGTGCCGCCGTTGTTGGTGCCGACGAAGATGCGCCCGTCGGCGATCACCGGGTTCCCATAAGTCTGCGAACCCAGCCCTGCGACCCACAGAATGTTGTCGCCCTTCTTCACATCCCATTTCGCCGGAATCCCTGTCTCGTCGGAGACCATGTTCCGATCCGGCGTGCCGCCCCACATCAGCCAGTCGCCCTTTTTCGGTTTGGGCGACTCTGCCCGGCCGACTGAGCAGACAGAAAGAACCAGCGCGACTGCCAATACGGATATGGACCCGAAGTTCACGATCTTGTTCATCTTCCGTCGCCTTCCCGAATAATCGCGATTATTCATTGATGAATACCTGATAATTGTCAAAGAGGATCCCCGCCCCCTCCTTTTTCACCGTTGTTCCGTTGGAGAATCCATTGATGCCGGGCGCCCCTTCGGTGTTGGGGCAGTCGTCTTCCAGCTCAATCGTCCACGCGTCAGGCTCCTTCTCGTCTCGCGGCCAGACCTTGCCGCGGATGGTCGCCTTGCCGCCCGACAAGTCGCTGCGCATCTTCATGGTGTACCAGATGCCCGGCGTCATTTCATAGTGGACCTGTTTCTTCAGGCTGTGGATCGGCTCGTCCTTCCATCGACCGATCTCCAGTTCGTGGAGCTGTCCCTGGAAGACGAGTTGATATCTCGCGTTGATCAGTCCCATGTCCGGCAGCGTGACGCGCCGGCCGCGCTTTGCCTTGGCCAGCATATCTGCCTGAACGGTGTAGCCGGCGGGAATCGGCGGGCCGCTGAAGGCCTCCAGCCGCATGTACGGCGCCGACGGACTCTTGGCCAGCTTTTGCAGAACAATGTTGCCATCCACGTCCGCCAGCGCGCTCTTCACATCGAGCCCGATCCAGCCGGCCGGCAGGCCCCCGGCCTTCATCTTGTCGAAGCTCTCGTGGATCGGCAGGCGCGGCGAGATACGAATGCGGCCGCTCGCCTTGATGCCGCCGAGCTGCGCCGTGACGACGCCGGAGGAGAACACGTTGTCAGTCGCCGCCGTAAAGTTGCCGCTCTTGTCCACATTACCGCTGACGCGCTCGACGGCCCAGGTCACCGGCTTGCCATCGATCTGCACGCCGTTCGAGTCGAAGACGCGGGTTTGAAATGCCACGCGCTCGCCCGGTGCGACAGTTACTTCAGCAGGGACGACCAGCAACGACGCAGGCTTGTCCTTCTGAGCAGGCGCCTCGGCTGCCATGGACGGCGCCGGTTCGGCCTTCGTTGTGTCGCCCTTCTTGCCGAGACAGTAGGTGCCGTAACGCGTCATGAAATAGACCCGGCCGTCAGAGACGATCGGGGCGCCGTTGATCTCGACGACGGCCCTGTCCTCGCGTTCAAAGTGCTTGGTGTCAAGCTCGACGCACTTGTCGCCGGCGTCTTTGAGTATCTTGAAGATGCCGTTCACCTCGCCGATGTAGATAACGCCGTCAGTGGTGACCACCGGCGAACCCTTCATGGCCCGGCCGACGCGATATTCCCAGAACTTCTTGCCGGTCTTCGCGTCGAAGCAGTGCATCTCGGCGGAGTTATCGACGACGTAGAGCCGTCCATTGGCCAGGGCGGGCGACGCGTACCCTGCCGTGATGCCGTTGATGCGCCAGATTTCACCCTTGTCGGTGATATCGCCGGTCAACGAGCCGTCGAGGCAGACGATCGCCCCCATGTCCGTAATGTTCAGGTTCTCCTCGCTCTGCGTGACATAGACGAACTTGCCATCGACAACGGGCGAAGTATTGAGTCCTCGCTTTGCCAGGCGATATTGCCAGATGCGCTCACCGGTGCGGACCTTGATGCCGTACACGTTGCCGTCTGCGCAGGGCGTGATGAGAAGCCGAACGCCGTTGATGACCGTGACCACCGGCGTCGCATAAGTAGTGTCGAGGGGCTTTTCACCCGGCAGGGATGACCAGATCAGTTCGCCGGTCTTCTTGTCGAAGGCGAGGAAGCGGTGGCCGGCCTTGTTCGGACCGGTGTCCCATCCCGCGAGGAGGTACTCAATGCTGATGATCGCCTTGTCTTCGTCGATGATCGGCGTATGAACACGGCCGCCGTAGCCGCTGAAGCGCCCGAAGTTCTCGCCCAGCGCTTCCTTCCAGATGAGTGTGCCGTCCTTGCCGCTCAGGCACATGAACTCTCCGCCGGTGCCGTAGGCGTAGATATTGCCCGTCTCAGGATCGGCGACGACCGACGACCAGGCGATGCGATTCTCGACGATGTCGGAAAGATAGACGTTGAAGCGGTGGGCCCAGATGGTCTTGCCGGTGTCGGCGTCGAGGCACACGACCTGCTCGCCGACGCACTTGTCCTCGCCCGCAGGGGCGATGGCGTAGAGGCGACCATTCATCAGGATCGGCGTGCTGCGGCCGCCGATGTCCGACTTCCATAGCTGATTTTCACCGTCAATCTCCCATTGGGTGACGACGGCCTTCTCCCGGGCAAACCCGGCCTGCTCCGGGCCCCGCCAGCCAAACCAGTCCGATGCCGACGCCGTCGCGGCGCCGCCCAGGGTCGTGGCCATCGCCAGGACGACGGCGATGGTGGTTCGCTCTCGCAAAATCGACGCGCGTGTCGCTATCTGTCGCATGTTATCTCTCTCCCGCGAAATCGCTCGGCTTCCGGCGCCGGCCGCTAGGTCAGTTTCGTCAGTCGCCTGGCCTTCATCTCAAACCGCGGCAATGAGCCAGGCCGGGCCAGACTGACGACAGGCTTGAAGTGCAACCGGTTCTGCACCGCCGATTCCAGCCGCCGCGCAAGGCTGCCGTCACCTTCAAGGGTCGGCTCGATCTCGATGTTCAATTGCGTCATGGCCCCGCGAGCATCCACTTCCAAACGATACTCGGCGACGCCGCCGATGCCCCGCACGATGTCGTCGATCTGCGAAGGATACACGTTATTGCCGCGAATGAAAAACATCTCGTCGATGCGCCCAAGGATGCCTTCATCAACCCTCGCGAAATGCCGCCCGCACGCGCACTTACCGCGGCTTAATCGAACCAGATCGCCGGTTCGGTAGCGGATCAGCGGCATGCCCCATCGACCGAGGTGAGTCACGACGAGTTCACCCGGCTCGCCGTCCGGCGTCGATTGCTGCGATTTCGGATCAATCACCTCGATGATGAACTCGCTTTCCATCAAGTGCATTCCGCCCGGCTTCTCTTCACATTCAAAACCGAACGGCCCGACCTCCGTCAATCCGGTGTGGTCGTATACCCTCGCGCCCCATGCTGTCTCAATGGCCCTGCGTGTCGCGGGAACGCTTCCGCCCGGCTCACCGGCCACGATGAGTCCGCGAACCGCCGATGCCGCGATGTCGATTCCCTCGTCTTTCGCCACTTCCGCCATTCGCAACGCGTAGGTCGGCGTGCAGCAGATCATCGTCACTTCGTTCTCAATCAGAAACCTCAAACGCGCGGTGGTCGTCATCCCTCCGGCGGGCAGACACAGGTTTCCATGTTCGACCGCGCTCTCAAACGCCGCCCAAAAACCAATGAACGGCCCAAACGAAAATGGAAAAACGAACCGGTCCGCCTTCGTCACGCTTGCCGCGCGATAGATGGTGCCCCAGCACTTCTTCCACCAGGTCCAGTCTTCGGGCCGGTCGACCATGCGCAGCGGCTCTCCGCTGGTGGCGGACGTTTGATGTAATCGAGTATAGCACTCGATAGGAAAGGTCAGATTTGTACCGAAGGGCGGATGATCTCTTTGATCCTGCTGAATTTCAGATCGCGTTGTCAGCGGCAGCGCCGAAAAGCCCTCGGCCACTTCCTCGGCGGGGCGATTTCCCAGCTTGGCGCGATAGAAGGCGTTTCGGGTCAGCACCTCGCGCAGCATCGCCGTCAGCTTGCGACGCTGTAGCGCCGCAATTCCATCGCGGTCCAGTGTCTCCTCGTCGCTGATGAAATAGGTCATGGGTTGACGAATCCGTCGCGGCGCGCGGGGCCGGGTCGACGTTCCACACTCCTCTTTTCAAACGAGACCCGCATTATAGTTTCACGGCCGCAGCCGGGCGAGTGCGAACATCTCGATCGGCAGCGCCGGCTTCTGATCCGTCGCCATGTCACTTAAGACCCGCCCTACAACCGGGGCGAATTTGAAGCCGTGTCCCGAGAATCCGCCCGCGATCAGCACATTCGCGTGCCGAGGGTGGCGATCAATGATGAAATGGTCGTCCGCCGTGTTCGTGTACAGGCAGACCTTTCCATCCATGCGCGGGCCGTCTGCGCCGCGAAGATGCCGCTGCATATACCATCGCGCATCCGCCTCATCGGAGGGCAATATGCGCCGATCTACGTCGTTCGCCGTTGTGATGACGCCGCCGTGATGCCGCGCCACCTTGATCCATGGCGGACTGGCGCTGGGAATTCCGTAGTATCCCCGATTGGCGACGAAGTGGATGAATGCCGGAAACCGATCGGGCGTGAACAGCTCGGGCTTTATCGGGCTGAACCACAACTGCACCTGCCGCTCCACGCGCAGCGGGATTCCCAGATCGGCGACGATACCCGGCAGCCAGGGTCCGGCGGTGATGATGAGCTTTGCGGCCGAATAGGCGCCTCGCTGTGTCTTAACGGTGACACCCGAGTCGTTCGCCGACCACTCCAGCACGTGCTGATCCGCGACGATCCGGCAGCCTTTCGATTCGGCCAGCCGGGCCATCGCGAGAGTCGATTGCTCCGGCAGCAGGTAACCCGCCTCCTGCTCAAATATCCCCACGTCGCGCTCGGACGGATCGAGCCCCGGCCATCGCCCGGCCATCTCCGATTTGTCGAGCACCTCAAACGACAGCTTGTGTTTCTCCGCGCTGTGCCGCGCCCCGCGAATGCTCTCGTGATCGGCCGGCCCGACGTTCAAACAGCCGACCAGGTGCATGAGCTTCTCTTCGGACGCAGCCTCAATCTCCCGCCACTCGTCGTAGGTCGCCTGTAGCAGCGGGACATACCGCTCGTCCTCGAAGTACGCTTTACGAATAACGCGCGTCCGCCCGTGGGAGCTGCCCATGTCGTGGGCGAGGTGGAATTGCTCGATGCCGATCGCACGAATGCCGCGCCGGGCCAGTTGATAACACGCCGCGCTGCCCATCGCGCCGACGCCGAGAACGATGACATCGTAGTTTTCCGTCACGACTGAATTGCAACCGCCCGCGCGCCCGCAGGCAAGCCCCTCACCAGGTGCTCATCGCCGTTTGAACCAGCGGCTGGTGTAGAATCTCGGGCGGCATGTCGTACCAGGCGGTCGTAATCACCCCGAGAGTCTTGCCGTTTTCCTTCGCGCGGCGCCCGTGCGTCGAAATGTTCCGCTCGAATCGGGCGAAATTCGGCGTGCCGTCTTTCATATCCCCATTGCCCATCCCCGTCGGGCTCGTGATGACGTCAAACCCGCGATCCTGGTAATACTCGACATACGGCAATGCCCGAATGAGCCCGGGGAAATCGTCCCCGAGATATTTCCCGAACTCCGCCATGTAGGCCCTGCCCAGCGCCGACTTCAAACGCGCCGCCTTCGAGTAATTCCGCATCACACCGCGTTGTACGTCGGACAGTTTTTTCGTTCTGCCCGGCACGATCCACGACCAGTCGTGACAAACGCGCGGCCCGCCGTATTGGGCGTGCGACATCCGCGGAATCAGAACCGGTGTCGGGTCATCCACCACGATGTAATCCCAATACTGAATGATCGTTTCCTTCGGAAGATGGTTCAGCGCGTCCGGGTGTGCGGAGAAGGTGTCGTCCCAGACGATCGGGCGTTTGCCTTGCGCAAGAACCCACCGCGCCAATTCGCCCATGAACCGTCCGTACACCGGGCCGACGCCTTCCTTCTTCACCAGCGGCCGACATCGCGGACATTCGCCGATCTTCCGCGCCTCGTCCCCGCCGAGGTGAAACCACCTTGACGCTGGATGCAGCGCCATGACTTCCGACATCAGCGACTTAATCAGCGGCAGGCTCTCCTCATGCGTCGGGCACAGCATGTTCACCCGCCCGTCGCGCTCGCGCAGGTGTGCAAAGCAATCGTGCTTGAGCAGATACTCGAGGTGTGCGAGCGACTGCTGGAGCGGGATGACCTCAATGCCCTCCCCGGCCGCCGCACTGGTTAGTCGGGCGATCTCTTCCGGCGAGAGCGTCAATCCGTCGCGCATCTGCGGCTGATCGGAGAATGGAAATCGAGGGCCATACTCGACGAGCAGCGAGTTCAACTTAAACCGCGCCGCCGCATCGACCAGCCGCAGCGCCGCGTCCATATCCATCCGTCGATAGCTCTCGAAGTTTAAATGAAACCCGCGAACACGCATGGCGGGGGCATCATCGACAGCGCCCATTGGCATATTGGGCTCTGTCGCCAGTTGTCTTAGGGATTGAAGTCCGTAGCGCAGCCCAGCCTCCGAAGCGGCGGCACAGATTACACGCCCAGGTTCCAGGCAGAGCATGTAGCCATTCAGGGCAATTGGCTCGCAATCGTTCGTGAGCAGCAGGGGAAATTCTGGCCCGGATCCGCTCGGTGCCTCCGCAAACCGCTTCACCAGTGAATCGGAAACATTGGCCTGCACTTCCACCTGAAACCTGGACGGCCAGGGCCTGTCCAACTGCTTCATGAACTGATGACGCGGTGCAGGTATGATCAGACGCGGCCTGTCGCCCAAAGCTTGTTACTCCGTCTCAATCGCCGACTCTAGCCGGATGCCACCGGCAGTTTGCCGCCGGCGCTCTCGCGACCACTGACCTACTCAACACCGCCGTGCCGAATTACGATGCCTCGCCACCGTCGTCAACCGGTGACAAAGGATCAGTCTCCACCATGTGCGGCATCCTCGGCGGCATCTCAATCGAACCCTTCGCGGAACTCAATGATCCCGCCATTCTCGACCGCGCCATCGACACCATCGCCCATCGTGGGCCCGACGACCGCGGCAGCATGATCGCCCCCGACCGCCGCGCCTTCTTCGGCCACCGTCGCCTGAGCATCATCGACCTCGCCGGCGGTCACCAGCCCATTTCCAACGAGTCCGACCGCATCCACCTCGTCTACAACGGAGAAATCTACAACTTCCGTGCACTGCGTAAGGAACTGCTCGACCGCAGCCACCAGTTCCGTACGCATTGCGATGGCGAGACCGCGCTGCATCTCTACGAGGAAGACCCGCGCCGCTTCGTCGAGCAGCTTTCCGGCATGTTCGCCATCGCCATTCTCGACGGCGACAAATTGACTCTCGCACGCGATCGCAACGGCATCAAGCCGCTCTATTACTACCTCGACGGCCGCCGCCTCATCTTCGCCTCCGAGCTCAAGGCCATTCGCGCAATGCTGCCGGACAAGTCAGCGATCTGCCGCCGCGCCCTGCGCGAATACCTCCGCTGGAAATACGTCCCTGCGCCGCTGACGATCTTCGAGAACATCTACAAGCTCCCGCCGGGACACCTCCTCGTCGCAGATCGAAACCCCTCCGCAGGCAAGCTCGACGTCAAGATCGAACCCTACTGGCAGCTCGACTACTCCGGCCACAAGCTCACCGACGAGCGCGAGGCGATAGACCTGCTCGACGCCAAACTCCGCGCCGCCGTCGAGAGCCACATGGAGTCCGACGTCGAAGTCGGCGCGCTGCTATCCGGCGGTGTCGATTCGTCGCTCGTCGTCGCCCTCGCCTCCATCGTCTCCGGCAAGCGCATCAAGACCTTCAGCGTCGGCTTCGAGGAGGCCGGCTTCGACCAGCTTCCCTATGCCCGGACCCTCGCCCAGAAGTACAACACCGAGCATTACGAAGAGCACGTCAGTCTCGATCCGATGCACGCCGTGGAGCTGCTCGTTCGCCAGTTTGACGAGCCCTTCGCCGATTCATCCGCCCTCGCCTGCTATCGTGTCTGTCAGGTCGCGTCGAAGCATGTCAAGGTCGCCCTCACCGGCGACGGCGGCGACGAGACCTTCGCGGGTTATGGCCGCTATCAGGAAGTCCTCGACGCGGTGCAGGAGGGCGGGCGACTCCGACGCCTGCGCAATCGCGCCGTCGTTGCTTCTTCCGGCGCGCTCTTTAGCCCTGAGGCCAAGTTCCTCAAGCGCTTTCGAAACGCCTCGCACACCCCGCTTCGCCAGCACGAGGAGCATCAGGTGCTTTGCAGCCCGTGGCTGATGAATCGCCTGCTGACGGATGCCTATCAGCCTGCGCCCACGGATGAAGACATCTTTGACGCCCATCGCCGAATCGGCATCGAGCGCGGCTGGCCTGCCGTTGAGACGGCGCAATACGTCGACCTGCGGATGTACCTGCCGGATGACATCCTCACCAAGGTCGATCGCACCAGCATGGCCTGCAGCCTGGAGTGCCGCGTGCCGCTGCTGGATCACACCATCACCGAATTCGCCGCATCGCTTTCGACGAATCTCAAGATTCGCGGCGACACGCGCAAGTACCTGCTCAAGAAAGTCGCCGAGCGCTACGTCCCGCACCAACTGCTCTATCGCCCCAAGATGGGCTTTCGCATCCCCATCCGCCGCTGGCTCAAGCGCGGCCTGCTCGATCAGACGGCGGAGCTGCTAAACGGAGGAGCCCTGGTATCAAACGGCATCTTCGACCCGCGCGGCGTGCAGTGGATGCTCCGCGCCCAGCGACGCCCCTGGATCGACTTTGGCAGTCAGCTTTGGGCCGTCCTCTTCCTCGAACAATGGGCCCGAATGTCGCTCTGATCGGAGCCTCACTCAGTGATCAGAGCCCCGCGCGTCAGCAAGGGGTTATCGTTTCAACACGGGAAACCTGTATGCAAACCATTCTGCTCCTGACCCTCTCCAATCTCTTCATGACCATCGCCTGGTACGGCCACCTTCGATATAAGCACGTCGACATGTGGCGCGTCATCGCCATCAGTTGGGGCATCGCCTTCTTCGAGTATTGCCTGCAGGTGCCCGCCAACCGCTGGGGACATAAGCAATTCTCCGCCGCACAGCTCAAGACCATTCAGGAAATCATCACGCTGATCATCTTCTGCGGCTTCTCCGTCCTATGGCTCAAGGAGCCGCTCAAGTGGAACTACCTCGTCGGCTTCGCCTTCATTGCCGCCGCCGGGTTCTTCGTCTTCAAGAAGTGGTAGGGGGGCGAGAATACGTCGCCTGCGCTTCCACCGTCCGGCGTGCTCTCGGACCCCCAGAACGTCCGATCATCCATCGATCCGCATTGGCGCTTTGCTTTCAACGTGCACGATTCGCCGGTCGATGAATCCTCCGATCGCCGAGGACTGCGCCGCGCTCCGCGCATCAATCCGAGCCGCGCACGTTAGTAAGCGGCATGAAACGCTGCCGCCGCCAGAGGATTCGCCCGGATGGTCTATTGCTGGAAATGCAGCGACCCCAATCCCGATCACTACCGCTTCTGCGGTCAGTGCGGCGCGCCGGCACAGCGACCGGCCGCGGCCTCCGACACGGCGGACTCCGCCTCGGCGAAAAAGTCCGCCCTCGACTCCGCACGAAAGATCCTCGACAAGACGATCGCCGACTCGATCATCGAAGTGGAGGCCTCCGCTACCGAGACGAAGGGCATCCGCATTCTCCGCACCGGCGCGGGCGAGAAAAAGCGCTTCGTCGTCATCGAAGGCGACGGCGAACCGAAGGAGTACGCCACGCTCGAAGAAATCCCCGAGGACCTGCGGAAGAAAATCGGGCCTGCCCTCACCGTCGCCGACGACAAGCGATGGGATTCGGCCCGCTTCGACGTGATGGAGTCGCTGATCGATCGCTTCCGCCGTCCCTACCCGTTCGACGGCTTCACGTCGTTCTCACGCAAAGTGCCCGACTGGGCCATTCCGCCGGCAACGCCGACCCCCGCCCACCCGCCGCCCGCGCCTTCCCTGGAGAAGAAAGGTGCCGGCTTCAAGTGGTGGTTCTGGGCATTGGCTCTCTATGGGCTTTGGAAGCTGCTTGATTAGTCCTCTTATTGCCCGGCCTTGTGTACGATCATTCGCCCTCTCCGACGATTCGTCACAGCCAATGCACCAAAACATAAGATCAACAGCGAAGACGGCTCTGGGACAATGAGGTAGCGATTCAGCGTGTTGTCGGACTGTCGGAATACCCAAAGATGCCGACCATCATCACTCGGCGCAAGAGCAGTCGCTGAATACCCGAGCGTTCCGAGATTCATGCCGGTCACTGCGGAAAAGTAGTTATTCTGCCCGAATGCGACTTCTCCGGTCGCGCTGTAAATGGCCTCGGGAAACATCCGGATGTTGTTCGTTACGTCCAGCGCCTCTACCTGAAGCCGACCGTAATAAAATCGCTGGCCGTCGGTAGAGAGAACCGACGTGCCGCCGCCGTTTTGCGCACTGCCATAGGTCCCGCTCGATTCCGCACTGATGATGCTGTTGCTGACAATACGAAACGCGTTGATCTCCCGGGATGAGCTGCCGGAATTGCCATGGAGCATTCGTCCGGTAGCTGGATGGTATTCCATGTCTCCATAGTAATCGGCCGCCCTTCGGCTTAGTTCTGTCATGGAACTGCTGTTCCACTGGTTCAGTGTTACATCCACCCATTGGTCCGACTCCAGCAGCAGTACACGATCAGAACTGACGGCCTCTATCCGATAGGCGATTCGCGGAGCTGTACGCGACTCCCACGTCCTTGTCACCATGTCATACCGCTGAACGTAACTTGGCCGAAGGGGATTTCCATATCCCGTCTGCTCGCCGCCGAAATCTGCCGCGAACAGGTAGCGACCATCCGGGCTGATATCAATGTCGGTAAACCTCTCATTGGCAAGATGAAGGTCTATCGGCACGCCGGTATTGACATCAAGCACGTGGATCGCGCTCGCGGAATTCCGAAGAAACAGTAGCCCGTATTGATGCGAATAGCGCATCTGCACCGCGTTGCCCGGCGAGAGAATCGACTCTTGGATAACGACCGAAGGGACAATGGATGCTTGCACAAGACCAGGAAAGACCAGCCATGCGGCGATGAGGATGGCGGAATTGAACTTACTCATGACTCTAATCTCCTTTGTAGATTGGTTTCACAACATCAAGTTCCGAAGTGGACACATGCATGAAGCGGATTCGTCAGAAAAATAGACGACCAAGGCGGATGAGGAGCGCGAACGCTCCAGAGGCGAGTACCCCCTGCCCTTCAAAATCTGCCCGACCTACCGAACCAGAATACGTATCAGGGTGTGACGCAAGCTAGCCTCCCTGGACCCACGTCCAACGACTTTCCTCCTCCGGCGCCGACCTAAAGTGTATCACCGGCACAATTCGAAGTAAACAACTTGCGCCTGCCCTGGTCGGGTCCCCGGTTCCAGATTGTCAACAAGAAGTTACCTGTCAGTACCGATGGCAACGCAGACCGCGGAGCATCATGTAGCATCGAGTGGACGAACTCCTAACCGAGATCCGCACTCCGGGCAGATGCCGCTTTCGTTCCCCGTCACATCATACCCGCAGCCGGAGCAATGACCGCTTCTTACCCGATCGCCCATTCGCCAGATCGTGATTCGCTGCGCCGTCATCGCAGTCAGCCCGGCTAAGACTCCTCCCGAAGCGCCGGTTTCTAATCCCAGTAGCACTGCCCAACCGAGAACCGGTATCAGAGGCGCCGGTGGCTCAATGGTTACGCTCCCAGACGAGATTACATAGTACGCATAGAGGTACACAATGATCGTGAGGCAGGCTGAAACCATTCCAACAGCGGCGGCAGTCTTCAAGGCCAGCTGTGCCGCGGTTGATCGCAGCGACTCAGGTTCCTTCCCGGATCGCACACCTGCGTTACTTGAGATGGCAACAAGAAGGACAAGGTACAGAATCAGAATCACGTCCATGGACTAGACGATTCCTCGTACAGTGCGAGTCGAGATGACCGCTGCTTACTTCACCGCCTGCGTCGTCGGCGCGCTCGGCTGCGTCGCGGGCGGGTTGATCTGCGGTGGGCGGACGTGTGTCGGCCGTGACGTCGGGATCGGCGCCGTTCTGCGCCGCGCTGAAGGCGTCTGCTTGGGCTCCGGCTCTTCCGGTTCGTCCGGCGGCTTGGGACCGCCGACGATGATCGGCTTGGGCGGCGGCGTGCGGCCGCTCTTGATCTTGATGATGTGCGCCGAGCCGGAGTGCAGCTCCATCGGGCCGGACTTCTCCGATTCCACCTTGGCCACAAAGGCCAGCTCGCGCTGCAAGGTCATCGTCGCCAGTTCGCCGCGGTCCAGGTCGAACTCCACCCTGCCCTTGTGCGTGAACTTGTCGATGTGAAACTCGCGCTGCGGTTTCGCCGGAGTCTGTCCCGGCCGATTCGCCGGCTGTGAGGTCGTCGGATCGTTGGCTTGTGTCGTCGCATTTGCACCGTTTGATGAAAGGGGGGCGGCAGGCGACGTCGTGGCTCGCCCGGGCGCCGTGCGATTCGACGCCGGCTGCGATTGCGGGATCAATTTCGCGTCGGCATCAATCTCCACCACCGCGATTCGTCGGCCATTGCGCTTCGTCACATCGCCCAGCGTGCAGCGAAGGACCGTCTCCACCGTGCCGAAGGTTTTCATATTCTCCGTGATCGTCCGCGACCAGGTCTCGCCCACCTTCACCGGCTTCATCGGCATCCAGTAGGCCCCCATGATGTCGATCATCTCGGCGAAGTTCTCCTTCGTCAGTTGGCACTTCGAGCCGATCTTCGTCAGCGGCCGGCGATTAGCCTCGCCGGCGGTCTTGCCCGGCGTGATGTTGAGGATATCTGCCTTGCCGGTCGCGGGATTAAAAAAGAAGCTCGACTTGGAGCCGTCGATGCCGCCGAGTTCCCACAGCGTGCTCGGCGGATAGGTGTGCCGCACCGAGTCATACGACAGCGTGTCGCGCATCCCCTGCTCGGTCGCCTCGTACCGATCGCACTGCCAGACAACGGTAATCCGGCGGTCGGTACTGTTCGGCACATCGGTCGACTGCGTCGAGCGCGCCATGACCCGCTGCTCAATCGTCCGCCGGTCCTTGATGGTTGTGGAATAAGACAGTAGCGGAGGCACGCCGCCATACTCGCGGAACTCCTGCTCGATAACGTAGTACAGCTTTTCGTTGGCCTTGCAGGAGAACTCCAGCGACACCTGGTCGGAGTCACCCATCTCGGGCTTCGATGAAGATGAATCAGACGCGGGACCCCACCCGGCTGCCGTGATGACGATGAGGCCGACCAGCGCGATGGGCAGAAGACTTTTGGCCTTGTTGATCATCTGCCCCAAAAACAAAGCAGGTAAAAACGAAGCTGCGACGTCTATTGCCGAGAGCGGCATGGGCCGCCTGGGATTCGATCAGCCGCTGATCGAATCGACCGTCACCTTGATGTAGTCCTGGCGGTGGCCCTGCTTGCGGCGGTAGCCCTTGCGTCGGCGGAACTTGATGATGTCCACCTTCGGGCCGCGCATTTCATTCACAATCGAGGCAACCACTTTCGCCCCGGAGATCAGCGGAGCGCCGATCTTGCTCTTCTCGCCGTCGCCGAGCATCAGCACGTTGGCGAATTCAATGGTCTTGGCCGACTCCGGCAGCTCTCGAGTTTCAATATGGAGGGTATCGCCCTTCTGGACGCGATACTGCTTGCCGCCGTCTTCGATAATGGCATACATGACAAAAGGCTCCGCTGTCGTTCGGCTTGTGCCGTGACCCAATTCTGGAAAGCCCGACATTATTGCACAGGCCCACCAAGCCCGCAAGAGCAGCGTTTTGCGGCTCAAAATGCCCCGTTTCGCGCGCGATGGCACGCTCGAAATCTTGGTCTGAGCCACGAATATGGGTACCATGGAGGACTGGAAGACAGGGGTGGGCGATATCGAGGTTCTAGCGCAACCTCCACCGGGGATCTCTCCCGCCGTCACTTCTGAATTTCCGAGCTTCTGATCGTGGGTTCCCATTAATTGCGAGTCAGACCTCGGATTACACCCCTCCCACACGGGGAGCATTCATGGCTTGGCGAATCATTTCCAAGGGCGTCTTTTTCGCATTACTTCTACTGGTTCCCGCGTGCTCTCATTCCGACGCGACCGGACCTGCCGTCCAGCCGCAAGTCGCGACCCATGCCAACGGCGACGGTCAACTGAATGCCGGCGAACTCCGCCTCGCCTTCCCGCGCGGCGGCGAGTTGCTCGATGAAACCGGCAAGCAGCCGGCCGACGCCGTGCCTCAGTATGTTCAGTCGCCCGAAGAGATCGCCGCCCTCGAGGCCGCCAATGCCGATCCGAACTTCTATCGCCCCGGCGAACTCTGGATCGGAGAGCCAGGCATCACCGAGACCGTCGAAGAGATTATGATCCGCGACAACGCGTCCCCCCAGCCGCGCTTCACCTCGGAGGATTTCATCGCCCTTGAGGAGCACGAAACGCCCTGGAGACGACACCTCGATCCCGCCTCCGACAGCCCCGCCGTTTCGCAGTGGCCTCCCCGGCAACTGGAGGAAACCAGCAATGAAGCCGGCGAATCCCCCGATCGACAGGGCGTCACCCCGCGTATTCCGCAGACCACCGGCGTCGAATTCATTGGCGTGCCCAGTAATCAGTCGGGGTACGTTCCGCCGGATACCAATGCCGACGTGGGACTGACGCAGATCGTCGCCATCGCCAACGGCCGAATCAAGGTCTTTACGAAGACAGGCGTCGCCGATGGACTCAGCACCAGTCTCAACACTTTCTTCAACAGTGTTCGCGGCGGCTCCATCGTCGCTGATCCGTGGGTTCGCTACGATCGACTGACGAATCGCTGGTTCGTCATTGCCATTACCGGTTCCACGCCGAATCGCATCGTGATCGCCGTCAGCAACACCTCGATTATCACCACGCTATCCAGCTTCACCTTCTATTTCTTCCAGCAGGATCTCGTCGGCGCCACCCCCAATGCTGACACCGGCGCCTTCGCCGACTATCCCAGCCTCGGCGTTGACAATAACGCCCTCTATATTGGGGCCAACATGTTCGCACCGGGCTTCGCCGGCACCAGCGCATGGGTCGTTCGCAAGAGTTCGGTTCTCAGCGGCGGGCCCATCGTCGTAAGCGCCTTCCGCCGGATCGCCAACGGCTTCGGCCAGGGCCCGTTCGCCCCGCGCGGCGTGCAGAATGACGACCCTTCGGCGACCGAGGGGTATTTCATCGGTCCCAGCAATAGCTTCTTGAACCAACTCGTCATGCGGCGCGTTTCCGATCCGGGCGGAAAACCGTCGATCTCAGGAAACATCTTCGTGGGGGGCGTGCCGACCACGAATAATCCGACGGCGGTGCCCGTTCTTGGAAGCACCGCACCGCTCGATGCGTTGGACGATCGGCTCTTTGTGGCCACGATCTTCCATAACCAGCTTACCGGCTTGCGAACCCTGTGGACCGCACACAGCTTCCGCGTGTCCGCGACGGGCGTGGCGACCAGTTCGGGCAATCGCATCGGCTCACGCTGGTATGAGATTGAGGACCTCACGACATCTCCGGTCGTTCGTCAGGCCGGCACCGTTTTCGACGACGCGGCCTCGAATTTCGATCGTTACTGGGTTCCCTCAATTGCGATGAACGAACAGGGCCATGCCGCGCTGGGCTGCTCCGTGGGCGGCGATGCGCGACGCGCCGAGATTGCCGTCGCCGGTCGCCACAACGATGACCCGCTCGGTACGCTTCAGACGTCGATCATCGCCGAGGGCACGACTTTTAATTACAACGCCGAAGGCGGCGTTCAGCGCTGGGGAGACTATTCTTCCACCAGCCTCGATCCCGTTGACGGAATGACTTTGTGGACAGCCCAGGAATACTGCAACGCCACCAACAGTTGGGCCACACGCATCATTCAGCTCATCGCTCCCCCGCCGGCCGACCCGACCTCCGCCTTCCCGCCGACGCTTCCGGTCGGTGCTTCAAACGAGAATGTCGTCGTCACCGGAACTGTCGTCAGCGGCTCCGGCTTCTTCGATCCCGATGTCAGCTATCCCAACCACATCTCCACATCGGTCAGCGGAGGCGATGTCACGGTCAATAGCGTCACCTTCACCGACCCCACCACAATCACCCTGAATCTGACCGTCTCTGTCGCCGCGGCCGTCGGTCCCCGATCCATCACCGTGACCAATCCCGACGGTCAGTCGATCACCAGTGCGAACGGGATCATCTCCATCGTGCCGTCGTGTAATCTGCTCGGCGACCTCAACGAGGACACCTTCATCGACGCCCTCGATGTCCAGCCGTTCGTCGATTGCCTCCTGACCGGCGTCTCCGGCGGGAATTGCGCCTGTGGCGACTTCGACGGCCTCAATATGGTTGACATCGCCGACGTCCCCAGCTTCGTCACGGCCTTGGGGCTATAAGCGGCCATCGAGGCCCACCGCCGTCCCATGGCAGCCAAGTCCGCTCCCGGCGGCCAAAGGCCCGCCGGACACGTCGCTTGGCCTCCCGACTGCGATGATTTCCACGATTCCCACCCGGCTTGCCACGCCTGCGCTGCGTGCGTTAAGCTATTGGGCTCGCGTTTCTGTCGATAACTCATCTCCTCCCATAGGAGTTAGCTCGCAATGATGAAGTGGCTTCGAGCGCATACTAAGCAGATCATGGTCGTCGTCGTGCTCCTGGCCATGCTCTCGTTCGTGGGCGGGTCCGCCCTGGTCGAAATCCTCGCTCCCGATCCGGCCAAGTCGGTCTTCGGCACGGCATTTGGAAAGGACATTACGCAGGGTGAATTGAGTTTCGCCCGGCAGGATGTTGAGGTTCTCGACCGCCTGAGCCCTGTCCAGTCGCCGTATCCGCAAATCTGGCAATTCGGCAACAAGGCGACCCGGCTGGAACATTGGTACCTGCTTTATCTCGAGGCCGAGCGCGCCGGTGTGGAAGTGTCGGACCAGGAAATCGAACGAGACCTCAAGTCTCTGCCGGCCGAGTACCTGGAAAACCTTCGCGTCAATCAGCGGATCACACCGCCGGCGATTCGTCAGGCCCTTAGGCGACAAATGGCGATTCAGAAGCATGCCAGTCACGTTACCGGCGCTGCCATGCCTTCGGAAGGACAGGTGAAGCACTTCGTCTCCGAGACCGAAGACAAGATTCGCGTGAAGTTCATTTCCGTTCCCGCCGAACGATACCTGGAAAACGACGCGCCGATCAACGACGCCGAAGTCCAGGCCATGTTCGACGTCCACAAGGACCAAAAGGCGTCGGAGAGCGATTCGGGATTCGGTTACAAGTATGACGACCGCGTGAAGCTGCAGTACATCTCGACGAGCATCTCAAAAATCTCGCCTCAGGTCACGATCAGCATGGACGCGATCAAGACCTACTGGAAAGCCAACAAGGCTCAGTTCACCAAGACGATCTACGTCGAGCCGGAAACGCCGGCCAGCCAGCCGACCGGCGACGCCGCCAGTCAGCCCGCCGAGCCGCCGGCCCCGCAGCCCAAGCAGGTCGAGAAGAGCTTCAGCGAGGCCCGCGACGACGTCGAGCGCGAACTTCGCCGCCGCAACGCCACCCAGCTCGCCGAGCAGGCGATGAAAAAGGCACAGAGCCTGCTGGCCAAACCCTGGCAGGACGTAAAGACAGACTTGACCACCGGCCTTAAGCCGATTCCCGCCGGTGCGGACGCCCCCGATGCCATGAAGAAAGTGGCCGATCGGATGATGGGCGAGTTCGGCGTTCCAGTCGATTATGCGGAGACCGATTGGTTGTCGAAGGACGACCTGATGTCCTACAAGGACCTTCGCGGGGCCTTCCTTTCCGGACAGCTAACGGTCACGCTTTCTGACTACGCCTTCAACGTTACGCCCTTCTATCAGCATGACGAAGATCGCAGTTCCGATACCGGCCTTCAGTTGTTCCAGCCGTGCGAAGCGCCGTTCACAGCCATGGCGCCGCAATTCAGCGGAGGACAACTGAGTTACGCGACCGACCGTTACATCGTTTTCCGTGTCGTGGCGACGAACAGTTCGCAGGCCCCGGCCGACGTTTCCGAAGTCCGGGAGCAGGTGGAGCGCGATGTCCGCATTCAGCGTGGCTTTGCAAAGGCCGAACCGGTGGCCCGCGAGCTGTACGCCGTCGCGTCTCGATTGGGCGTCGAGAAGACCCTCGATTACTTTCCCGATCTGAAGTCGGGTACACCGCTGATCGCCGTGACGACGCCGCCCGCGTTTGCCCGCCGAACGAGAATCGCCGATGGACAAATGATGGAAGCCATGAAGGAAGGAAAGCCCACGCTTATGGCGCCCAGCGTGACCGGCGTGGGACTCTCGGAAGCTTTCGTCGATGCCTGTTACGAAATGACCGAGCCGAGCTGGTCGCCACCGGCGATGGATGTTCCGGAGACCGAGCGGACCGCCGCCGCGACGACGCAGCCCGCCCTTGAGCCGGCCCCCCTTGTCCGCCTGGTCTCCATCCCGAAACTTCGCAAGCACTTCGTCGTGGAATTGGCCGGCACCGAACCGGTCGACCAGGAGAAGTTCGAAACCACGCTTCGCAATTCGGCGTACTTCCGCCTGCTGAGCGAGCGCCGAGCCCTCCTGATGACGGAGTGGTTCGATCCCAAGGCCGTCGAAGCGCGGGCAGGCTTCGAGCGCGTCTCTGACGCCGATGCGCCTGACAGCACCGGCGGCATCGAAGCACCGCGACCGCCTCAGCCGCCCATGTTCTAGGACGACCGGTGACGCCGTACTAACAAGGCGATTTGGATTGAATGGGGATCGGCTTGCGGTCCTCGTCGACGCCCACATAGACGATTTCCGCGGAAGTCACTTCAACCCGCTCGCACCGCGGATCGAATCGCTCCGCTTCGACGCGCACCCTGATTCGGACACTGGTCCGTCCGACCTTCACGACTTCCGCAAGGAAGCTGAGCACGTCGCCCACGAAGACCGGATGAAGAAACTCGATCTTGTCCATGGCCACGGTAACGACACGCGTGCAGCCGAGCTTGCGGGCCTCGCTGGCCCCGGCCTGGTCGAGATAGCTCAGGATCACCCCGCCGAAGATCGTCCCGTGGGCGTTGGTATCCCGGGGCATCATCATGACGCGAATCGCTGGTTCAATGAGGGGCATGGGGGTGGACTGGCTCATATCGGAACTCCGTGGCGTTGAGACGACGACCGATTATGATAGGCTACACTCAGGCGGCTCGAGCCGCGAATGGTAGTACCAGCGCCCCCAAAGGGCGACCCGTGAGGATCGACAAACCATGAAAAAGCCGAATTTCCGACTCTATGACACGCAGGCGACTGCTTCGATGCTGGCGGCGATGGCGGGCATGGTCGTCGTACTTGGCTTGGTCGTCGTCGTCTTCAAGGGCATTGATACCGAGCAAATGGTCATTCCCTACAATTCCGAACTGGGGTTGTCGCAGTATCGACAGCCGATTGTCATGGCGGCGGTACCCCTGGCCGTGGTCCTCGGCCTGATCGGAGGCATCCTCGGCTTTCGCAGCCTGGGCCAGCCGAAGAACAACAGGCAGGGCCGCTCCTGGATAGGGATGACCATCGGAGCGTTCGTCGTCGCAGTCGCACCCGTCCTCTTCGGTACCTGGAAGCAGTTGAGCGAGCCCATGATTATGGCGCCGAAAGATAGTCCCAGCGCCGTGGCCACGCCTTGAATCGCGCGACCTCAACTCCGCAGGGGCAGAGGTTTGCACCCGTGTTATCTTCGCTGCTGAATCTATTCGTCCCGGGCGCCGGGCTCATCTTGCAGCGCCGCGAATGGGTCGGCTTCCTTCTCTCAATTGTTTTTGCATTGGGCGCGAATGCCGCGATCGCCGGTTACTTCATCGCCCCGGAGGCGATTCCGGCATGGCTCAGCGCAGCCGGAGTCGGGATTGCCGCCTTCGCCTGGCTGCTCTCTCAGGCCATGCTCCATCGACAGGTGCGGCAGCTTTCACGCCGCAAGGATGACCTCGCCCTGATGCTGATCCGCTCGCGAGAGGCGATGGAACGCGGCGACATCGAGGTCGCGGGCCAAACCCTCACCGAGGCGATTCAACTCGATGACGAACACGTCGAGGCCAACGTCCTCTGGGCCCGGTATTGCGTCGAGATCGGCGATCGGGACCAGGCGCGGCGCGTCTGGCAGCGCGTCTGTAAATTGGATCACGGACGAAGATTTCAGTCCGAGGCCATGGCGGCCCTGAAGGACGCTGATTGACGATTCACCGCCGGCCGTCGATTCATTATCAAGTCCCCTAATCGAGTCCGTTTTTTTCGTTGTTCGCTGCGTCCGAATCCGTGCGCGCGAAATCCCCAGGGTCGACCTTTACCCGCCGCCTCCACGTGAGATACCATCCAGTGCAGACATCTCGCGCGGGCGCCTGCCGCGCAAGATGCCCGACCGACGCAGGTCGAGTTTTCGAGGGGGTTCACTCAGCTTTTTGAGAATTCGCCGACGCGCCCCGCCATCGCGCTGCGCCGACGGTGAGTCGAACGTGGATGGGGGTCAGCCATGAAAGCTCTGAAGCCGTGGATGCTCGTCGCGGCAATCTGCTTCGTCTTCGCCGGTGATGAAGCATTGAACGCAGGAACCGTTTTCGATTTCTCGTATATCAGTACGCGCAACGCCGCTTTCAACAATAAAGCCCACATGCTCAATACCGGCATTCAGGTGGGCATCGGCGACCTGGTTCAGATTCAGGGCACCGGTCAGATACACGTGGGCGGTCCCTACTACGTGATGTCCAACTTCGACATGGGACTGATCTCGCCGCTCAACAACATCGAGCTCATGCGAAGCTACCAAGGCGTCGTCTCAAACTACGTGACCGCGCCGATTCCCCTCATCGGCGAAACCGTGCTCTTCGCCTCGGACCGCGTCAGCCTGACCGACGATCACGACGTCTCACTGTGGGTCACGGCACGGTCGGCCGGCTACATCTATATAGGCATGTTCGATCAGTTCTTCGCCGACAACACCGGCTCCCACGATTTTCGAATCACCGTCATTCCGGAGCCGGCCGGCGCATTTCTTGCCCCTGTCTTATTTCTTATTCTCGGTCGCAGATCTCGCGCTTTGCGCACGATTGCGAGTGCATAGCCCCCGCTTTCCAACCGATACACTTGGATGAAACCGCCTCCGACCGGCCCGGTCCGGTAAGAGCCCGCATTGCAGCGGCATACCGGGCGGACTAGAATCGGGTAAGCTGGCGCGGAAGACGGTCCGCGGGAATCGGTGCCTCATCAAGGCGTCGGACGGATCGGTTGGGTGGTCGAAGGGCAATTAGAAGCGTCGCAACGTCAGACGGTTCCGGAGTCCTTGGTCAGACATCGCCGCCCCTGCATGAAGCAGGGAAGCCGGAACGAGAGGATTCAACCCCATGTTTGAACGATTTACGGATCGAGCGCGAAAGGTGATGGCCCTGGCCAATCAAGAGGCCCAGAGGTTCAACCACGAATACATCGGCACTGAGCACATCCTGCTCGGTCTCGTCAAGGAAGGGTCCGGCGTTGGCGCGAACGTCCTGAAAAACCTTGAAATAGACCTCCGCAAGGTCCGCATGGAAGTCGAGCGGCTCGTCAAGAGCGGGCCCGACATGGTCACCATGGGCAAGTTGCCTCAGACCCCGCGGGCCAAGAAGGTCATCGAGTTCGCCATCGAAGAGGCCCGCAATCTGAACCACAACTACGTCGGAACCGAGCATCTGCTGCTGGGCCTTCTGCGTGAGCAGGACGGCGTCGCGGCCCAGGTTCTGATGAACATCGGCATCAAGCTCGAAGAAGTTCGCGAAGAGGTGCTGAATCTGCTCGGCGCCGGCGTCGAGAACGAGGGTGAGCCCGAAGGCGGCGGCCAGCCCAGCTCGGCCCAGTCCGGCCGCAAGGGCGGCAAGTCGCGCACCCCGGCATTGGATTCATTCGGCCGCGACCTGACGGAAATGGCCCGCAGCGGAAAGCTCGACCCGGTCATTGGTCGCGAAGACGAAATCGAGCGCCTGCTCGTCGTCCTCTGCCGCCGCTACAAGAACAACCCCGTCCTCCTCGGCGAAGCCGGCGTCGGCAAGACCGCCATCGTCGAAGGTCTGGCCCAGCGCGTCGTCAGCAATGACGTCCCCGAAATTCTCGCCGAGAAACGGATCGTCGTCCTCGACCTCGCCATGATGGTCGCCGGAACCAAGTACCGCGGTCAGTTTGAAGAGCGGATCAAGGCCGTCATGAACGAGGTCCGCAGGGCCCGAAACGTCATTCTCTTCATCGACGAGCTTCACACCCTGGTCGGCGCCGGCGGCGCCGAAGGCGCGATCGACGCGTCGAACGTGCTTAAGCCCGCCCTGTCGCGCGGCGAATTGCAGTGCATCGGCGCCACCACCCTCGACGAATATCGCAAGTACATCGAGAAGGACGGCGCCCTGGAGCGCCGCTTCCAGCAGATCATGGTCGAGCCGCCGTCCCGCGAGGAGACGCTGGAGATCCTCAAGGGCCTCCGCGATCGCTACGAGGCGCACCATCGCGTTCAGATCACCGACGAGGGTTTGCTCGCCGCGGTCGAGCTCTCCATGCGTTACATCCCCTCCCGCGTCATGCCGGACAAGGCCATCGACGTGATCGACGAGGCCGGCGCCCGCGTGCGTCTGCGGGCCATGACCAAGCCCCAGGAGCTCACGGCCCTTGAGGACAACATCAAGAAGCTGACCATGGAAAAGGACGAGTCGGTCAAGAACGCCGACTACGAGCGAGCCGCCGATCTTCGCGACAAGGCCCTCCAGATCGCCGCGGAGAAGGAAAAACTCGAAAAGAACTGGCACGAGCATCGCAACGAAATTGACGGCGTCGTCGACGAGGAAGTCATCGCCGAGGTCGTCAGCAAGATGACCGGCGTCCCCCTCACGCGCCTCGAGAAGGAAGAGGCTCAGCGCCTCCTCGAATTGGAAGCCGAGCTTCACAAGCGCGTCATCAGCCAGGAAGAGGCCATCAGCGCCGTCGCGCGAAGCGTCCGACGCAGCCGCAGCGGCCTGAAGGATCCGAACCGGCCCATGGGCAGCTTCATCTTCATCGGCCCCTCCGGTGTCGGTAAGACCCTATTGGCCAAGAGCCTCGCCGAGTTCATGTTCGGCGCCGAAGAGGCCCTGCTCACCATCGACATGTCCGAGTACATGGAGAAGCACAACGTCAGCCGCCTGATCGGCGCCCCTCCGGGCTACGTCGGCTACGAGGAGGGCGGACAGCTCACCGAGCGCATTCGCCGCCGCCCCTATGCCGTCGTCCTGCTCGACGAAATCGAGAAGGCCCACCCCGACTGCTTCAACATGCTCCTGCAGATCATGGAAGAAGGCCGTCTGACGGACTCCTTCGGTCGGCACGTGGACTTCCGAAACGTCGTCCTCATCATGACCAGCAACATCGGCGCCGACAAGATCACCCACCAGGCCTCGTTCGGCTTCGAGAAGCGTGACGAGAACATGACCTACGAGAAAATGAAGAACACGCTCAAGGTCGAGCTTGAGAACCACTTCCGGCCCGAGTTTCTCAACCGAGTCGATGAAGTCGTCGTCTTCCATAAGCTCAAGCACGAGGACCTCACCAACATCGTCGAACTCGAAATCAAGAAAGTGCAGAAGCGCCTGATCGACCACGGCCTGTCGATGGAACTCAACGACGAAGCGAAGGAATTCCTTCTGGAGAAGGGCACCGATGAGAAGTTCGGAGCCCGGCCCCTTCGCAGAGCGATCGAGCAGCATCTCGAAGACCCGCTCAGCGAGAGCCTGCTTCGCGGCGCCTACAAGGGCAAGAACCGCATCATCGTGACCCTTGCCCAGGGCGAGGGCGACAAGAAGCTCGCTTTCGAGGGAATCGTTGCCGATGCCGACGCCAAGCCGCAGTTGGCGGGAGCCGGCGCTGGCGAGGGAACGTAAGCTCCGGCGCCGATTTCGGCGACAATCGTTACTGAAGCGAAAGAATTCGCTATTTCACGCCCCGTCGGCACTGGCCGGCGGGGCTTTTTTTTGCGCCGGACGGGGGGGATTCCGTCGCTTGCCCCTCTAGATCGTTGCCATTGGCAGCAAATAGCGTCTCCTCGATGCAAGGACGGGGGGGCGCCTGTGGTACAATAAACATTCAGGATCGGTAGGGAGGAATTCATGCAATTCTTTACGTCAGTTTCCCGCTATTCCGGGCTCTTTCTCGTATCGACGGCGATGTTAATGACATGGCAGGCGGATCGCGCCGCTGCACAATCCACCTACATCGTCAACACCCTGGCCGATTCGACCGACACGAATCCCGGCGACGGCCTGTGCCTCGACGCGAACGGATTGTGTTCGCTTCGGGCCGCCATCATGGAGGCGAATCAGGTCTCGGGTATTGTTGACATTCATTTTGCCGTCAACGGTTTTCATTTCCTGACCCGCGCCGGCGCCGATGACGCATGCCTCGTCGGCGACCTTGACATCAATCCCGTCGCCGGGCTGACCGAACTCAACATCAATGGAAATGGCGGCGGGAATACCATTATCTCCTGCGCCGGACTTCCCCTGCCGCCCAATCGCGATCGCATCTTTCACATCCCCAGCACCGCCCCGAGCGGTTTGATCGTACGCCTCTCGGGTTTGACGATTCGCGACGGCGATGCCTCCGGAGCGACCGGCAGCAACGGCGGCGGAGTCTTGATGCAGGGGGGCATGCGACTGGAACTTCAGAATTTTGAGATTCAGGATTGCGCCGCCACGCTGGACGGCGGCGGACTGTGGTCCGACCGGGATGTCACAGTTCAATTCTTGTCCTCATTGACAATGCGCAACAACGATGCCGGTGACGACGGCGGCGGCTTGTACCTCTCCGGACCGGCCACGTTCAACGGCGGCATTTTCGGCGAAGACAACGTCGCCGGTAATCGCGGCGGCGCGGCGCGAATCGCCGGAGGCGCCACGGCGATCATGTCCGACGTGGTCATTCAATTCAACGAAGCGACGCAGGGCGGCGGCATCGCCAATTCCGGCATCACGACCATCGACTTCCTCATCGCCGCGCTCAACCGGGCGACCGGGGGCGGCAACGGCGGGGCATTTGCCAATCAGAACAGCGGCACCCTGTCCTTCCTGCCGACGTCATTCTCATATATTGCCGACAACCAGGCCGACAACGGCGGCGGGGCAATCAATAACCAGTTCGGCTGCACCCTCGTCCTCAATTCAACGGCGCTGCGGGCCAACACAGCCACCAACCTGGGCGGGGCAATCGCCAACGCCGGAACCGCGACGGCCTCTCACTGCGAATTCAGCGGCAACCGGTCCGGTGGTCTGATCATCAACGCCGCGGGTGGCGGAGCCCTGTACAACCAGAACCCGTTGGGCATGTTCAGCGCGGTGAACTGCACCTTCAGCGGAAACTCCGCCCCGTCGGGTTTCGGCGGCGCCATCGAAAACGATTTCAGCGCCCGATGTGAGCTCAGCGCATGCACATTCGTCGCCAATCGGGCATCGTCCGGTGACAGTTTGTTCAATGGAAACACGTCCGGGTCGGTCAGCGTCATGGACGTCCTGGGGTCGATCATCGACAGCGCACCCTCGCTGCCCGGCAATAACGTCGTGGCGCTCTCGCCGATCAATTCCGCCGGCCGCAACATCAATGTCGACGGAACAGGCATGATCCCGACGGCGTCCGATCAATTCGGCACCATCGGCTCGCCCATCGCGACACAGCTCTCAACACTGACCGCCTGTGGCAATCTGCAAGCCCACTTCCCTGCCCCGACAAGCCCGGCCGTCGATCGGGGAGCATGTTTCGACTTAGCGGGAAACATCATCATGGATGATCAGTGTTCCAACCCGCGGCCGACCGACGGCGATGGCAACGGCACCGCGGAATGCGACGTCGGCGCGATTGAGGCGCCGGGTTTACCTCCACTGTGCCCGACCTGCCGCGGCGACATGGACGGCGATAACTTCGTCAACGCGCTGGACATCCAGAACTTTGTGAACTGCCTGATGGCCGGCCCCGCGCCGATCATCGCACCCGGCTGTCACTGCGCCGACATGGACGGCGACGGCATATTGGACCTTGCGATCGACGGCCAGCTCTTCGTGGACAAGACCCTCGGCATCGGCGATCCCAACCCGGCCTGCCCATAGACCCGTCGCCCATCATGTTGGCGATTTTGCCGGGTTTTTTCCTCCTATCGCGTTATTCTCCGGGCAATTTGACCCCGACCCCCTGATCTTTCTAAACTTGTCTCTTTCTCGGAGGATGAATCAATGGCCGTCGCGGCAGAAAAAACGCGAGATCAGCTTCGCAGATACCTTTTTGAGACTCTGATCCCAACGCCCCCCAACGCTTGGCCGGCCGACGATGCCGACCTCTATGCCAATGGACTCGACTCGCTGCGGCTGATGCAGCTCCTCACCTTCATCGAACAGGACATCGGCATCAATCTTCCGGACGACGAAGTCACCCCCGAGCGAGTCGGGTCCGTCGCGTCGATCGTCGAATGGATCACCAACCGCAACGGGTGATGAGCCGCGGGGTCGCCCTCGGCGACGAATCATGTCAATCACGCTCTATCACCTGCTCCAGGAAACCGCCTCCCGTTTCGGCGATCGGCCCGCCGTCAAATTCGGCGACGATGTAATCAACTACCGCCAGCTACTCGATCGAAGCGATCGCACGGCCTCGATGCTTGCCGAGCTGGGAGCAGGGCCCGGTCGCCGCGTGGCCTTTTCGTTTATCAAGTCGATCGACGCCATCGTCGCCCTCTTCGCCCTGATCCGTACCGGAGCGACCTACGTGCCGCTCGACCCCACTTGGCCCGCCGAGCGCTGCGCGATGATCTGCGAAGATGCCGACATCTCCCTCTGGGTCGGCACCAGCGCTCCCTTGGGCATCGACCGCATCATGACCGCGGTCACTTCGCGTGCGGACGAGGGAGTCATCCCTCTCTCAAGAGCGACTCAACACAAACCGGCGACGATCAGTGCCGCGACGCCGAAGCGCGACATTGCCAACATCCTCTTCACATCCGGCTCAACCGGCCGGCCCAAGGGCGTCGAGATCACCACCGAAAGCCTCCTGCACTTCTCAAAGTGGGTCGTTGACGAGTTTGGCATGGTCGAGACAGACCGCGTCGCCAACCACGCCCCGTTTAACTTCGACTTGTCCACCCTGGATATATTCGCCGCCGTCCGCGTAGGCGCGCTGATGATCCCCGTTCCCGAGCGACTCAAGATGTTCCCCTATCAAATGGCGAAGTTCATCGCCGCCGAGCGCATCACCGTGTGGTATTCCGTTCCATCATCGCTGATCATGATGCAGCTTCGCGGCAAGCTCGCCGAACACGATCTCTCAGCCCTGCGGCTCGTCCTCTTCGCCGGCGAAGTCATGCCCAAGCCCGCTCTTCAGGCGATCGCGAAAGAAATCCCGCACGCCACGTATGCAAACCTCTACGGCCCGACCGAAACAAATGCCTGTACCTGCCGCCGCGTTGCTTCGGAAGACTTGACGGTCGAAGGCCCGTTGCCGATCGGCCGGGCCATCGCCGATACGCGCCTCTGGTGCATTGATGAGTCGGGAATCCCACATCCGGTCGGAAGCGATGCGGCACAAAGCGGTGAGTTGCTCGTCGCCGGGCCGACCGTCACCGCCGGCTATCATGGTGACGCGAAACTGACATCGCAGCGGCTCATTCCCGCCCCGGACGGGCTCGGCCTGGCTTATCGCACCGGCGATCGCGTTCACGTCGGGCCGGACGGCGAGTTGATGTTCGACGGGCGGGTGGATCGCATGATCAAGTGCCGGGGGCATCGCATCGAGCCGGGCGAGATCGAAGCGGCCCTCGCTTCGCATTCGTCGGTGCAGGAGGCGGCGGTCATTCCGCTGCCGGACCCCGTATTCGGCAATCGAATCAAGGCCTGCATCGCCCCGCGCGAAGGCGCCTCGCTCTCCGAGTCAGACCTCATCGCCCATTGCCGAGATCGGCTGCCGTCCTACATGCTCCCCGATGTCTGGCAGTTCTACCCATCCCTGCCGCGCACCGATCGAGAAAAGGTGAACCTTCAGGCATTGGCTCACTGACTTAAAAGTATTCCACGGGCGTCTTACGGGCAAACGCCGTTCACGAGGCAGTCCACCATCATGGACAGATCGTTGGTCGCCTCGACGTCGCCGCTGTCATTCATGTCCGCCGCACAAAACTCGACCGTCCCCAGCGTCGCGCTTCCAAAGAGGACGTCGACAAACGGCTGAATGTCGTTGCCGTTCACAAAACCATCGTCGGTCACGTCGCCCTTCGTACACGTGACAGGCACAAAGCAGTCAAGATGGAACAGGCCGACCGCGTCGATGCCGCCCTCTACAACACCCTGCGGCGTGCTGTCATTGACCGTGAATCGCAGCTTCATCGTCGAGGTCAGCGTCACGCCCGCCGCGGCAAGCTCCGTCGCGTAAATCTTCTTGTTTCGCCAGTTGCGGCCGCCGCTGGAGTAATCAGTGAAGATCGTCGTCCACGGACCCACGCCATTGTTGGAGTTGACCTCAACAAGCAATCGATCGGTCGTCTGCGAATCGCTCAGGTACAGGTAATAGTCAAACGTTATCGCATTATCCTCGCCCGACATATCGAGCGGCGGAGAAATAAGCTGAACCGCGCCGTTGTCCACGTCGGTATTGCCGAAGCCGTTTTGAGTCACATAGCACTGACCGCTGCCATCCGAGTCAAAAAACGGTGAGTAAGGCCAGCCGGTGTCCACGATGGGTACGCCGCGCTGCCAGCCGCCCGACGTCGCCCCGACGACCGCCGTCGTCCAGCCCGTATCCGTCTGGAAATTGTCCACCGGACCGGCGATCTCCCCAAGTTCGCTGAGCGCCGTATAGGTCACGCCCGGCGCGCCAGGCGGGTCCAGATAGGTGGTAGCCGACTCCGACTGTGCGGAGAAGTAATAGCTGATGAATTCACCGCACGGGCTCGCAGGAATCGTTGCGATGAAGTCGCCGCCGTTCTCAATCAACGGCACAGTGACCAGTCCGTTGCCGATGTCGTAGTGCAGCATCTCCGTGCCCGGCAGGACATCCGTCGCCGTGCAGGCGCCCGCCCCGACGGAAACGGCAAAGCTCGTGCCCTCCGCCGGCGAAACGATCGACGGCTTGCCCTGCGGAAATCCAAACGAAAGACTCTCGCCCGGTACCTGTACCGATACGACAAAGAGCCCACGCTCCAGGTCGCTGATGATGACGTTGCCGCTGGGGAAGTACGGATAATTGCTCCACGCGCCGTTGAAATTCGCCGAGTCGCTGCCCGGATAGGTGTCGAAGTAAGCGATCTCCTCAGGGTTCAGCGGGTCCGCCGTCGTGCAGAAGACGCGAAGTCCGCTGCGATAGTTTGCTTCATAGATCAGGTCGTCCTTGGTGTAGAGATTGTGATTGATCGCGACGCTGGTCCCGTTAAACGTCGACGCGAGAAACGGGGCCGCGACGTTCTCGTCAATCATGAACTGCACGTCCACCACCATTGTCCGCGTCAGCGTGCTGCCCGTCTCGTCCAGTTCGTCATTGATATAGGCGTACTTCAGATCGGGTGACAGCCAGACCTGGTGCGAATACGCCGCGCTCGGCCACGTAATCCGCGTCGGATAAAGATTGACGATGTTGTTCTTGTCCGTCACGTCGAGAATGTCCAGGCCCGTATTCGTCCCGCCGCCATTGTTGCCCGAGCAGAGATACGCAATCTCGTGCCCCGCCAGCGGACCCGTCGTGTACGTCACCACCTGGCAATCGTGCACATAGCGGTCCGACCAGGACGTCACATACGTCGGGCTCGCCGGATTCGCCAGGCTGTAAATGCGAATCCCGTTCGATCCGCCGCCGCACCGGTACAGATAGCCGCTGTCCGTGTTGAGGGCGACGTTATGTGTCGCCACGCCGCCGCCGGTCGTGACCGTGCCGACGAGCGATATGCGATTGGTCACTTGGTCGATATTCGCCATGCTGATGACCTGGATTCCGCTGCCGCCCTCGGACACCACATAGGCGTAGTTCTGATACACCTTCACGTCGCGCCACAAACTATCTGGGCCGGGGATGAACCAGATAATCTGGGCGTTATCCGGATTGGTGATCTCCACGAAACACAGCCCCGAGTTGACCCCGACCAGGGCATACTCCCGGCCGGAAGGCGACGTGTAGCCCCAGCAGTCGTTGCCGGAAGAAACAGTCGTCCCCGAGAAAGCAGCAATATCCGACAGGGTGATCCAGCTATGAAGCGTCACATTGCTGGACGCAAAGCCGCTGCCGCGAGGGTCCGCCGGCCCATCCACGCCAAGGCGATAGCTCGCCCCGACAAAGGGAGCCTGTCGATCGAGAAGCTTGGGATCGTCCGGATGGGCTAAGCAGATTGAGCAGATTGCAAGTACCAATAACGACGAAGTGAGACGTTGAGAACTCGTCATTGAATCTCCATACCGACAAGAAAATCGGGGAACTTTGCCCACTCCGGGGCCGGCTCGCTACTGCATTTATACTCGATTCTGGGCTCAATTACCACCTTTTAACGCCCTTGAACGACTGGGCCATGACGCCCCAAACGTTCGTTTTGTCAGGCCTTCACCCTACAGTTCCTTCCGCAAAGTTGGGTTATCAAGGCATCTCCAGCCAGTCCATGGACGGTGCCGATCGCCTGGCGGTGCGTCCCGGGCGACTGTTCGTCTTTTCCGGGTTTCCCATTCTCAGCCGACTTCGCTCTGCCCTCGCGCCTGCCGCGCCGCTCGATCGCTTACACTCTGACCCGCGTAGCCGGCAATATCCCCGGCAACCCCGGAAGAATCATGCTTCAACTGGACACAAAGAACGACCTGCGCATCACCACTGCCCCCGGCCTCGCCCCCTACGTCGAGGCGGAACTAAACGACCTGGGCCACGCCCCGACCGCCGTCCACGAGACCAGCGTCGAGCTCACCGGTTCCTTGCGCGACTGCATGGCCCTCAACCTGCGCATGCGAACCGCCATCTCGGTGCTCTACCTGCTCAAGGAGTTCCCCTGCACCGGTCCCGAAGACCTCTACACCCACGCCTCGACCATCGCCTGGGAAGACATCATTCCGCCGGATGGCTACATCTGCGTCGATTCCCGTGGCGACCACCCCTCCATCGACAACTGGATGTATGTCAATCAGCGCGTCAAGGACGCGGTAGTCGATCGCATGCAGGATCAGGTCGGAGCGCGCCCGTCCAGTGGCCCCGAACGCCACGGCATCGTCATCAACACCTATTGGCGAAACGACTACTGCTGGATCTACCTCAACACAAGCGGCGGCAAGCTTTCCGATCGCGGATACCGGCGCATTCCCTTCAAAGCCCCGATGACCGAGACCCTCGCCGCCGGCGTCGTCCTCGCAAGTGGCTACGATGGCAGCACCCCCTTCGTGAATCCGATGTGCGGCAGCGGAACACTCGCCATTGAAGCGGCCCTCCTCGCCGCCAACCGCGCGCCGGGCCTCTTGCGATCGAACTTCGGACTGATGCACATCCGAGGTTTCGACGAGAAAGTGTGGAAGGACCTGCGCGTCGAATCAGGCAAGCAGAGACGCAAGGCAAAGCCCGCGCCGATCGTCGCCTCCGACATCAGCCCCGAGGCCGTGAGCGCCGCAAAACAGAATGCAAAGACCGCCGGCGTCGATCACCTGATCGAGTTTCACGTCTGCGATTTCGCCGATACCCCCGTCCCACCGCCGCCCGGCGTCGTGATCATGAACGCCGAATACGGCCAGCGAATGGGCGACTCGGCGGAGCTGGAAAGAACCTACAAGCGGATCGGCGATTTCCTCAAGAAGCAGTGCCAGGGCTACGTCGGATGCATCTTCACCGGAAATCGCGAACTGGCCAAACGCATCGGCCTGCGAACCAGCCGCAAGCTGATCTTCTGGAATGCCAAGATCGAGTGCCGATTGCTCAAGTACGAGCTCTACGCCGGCACGCGCGAAAAATCCCCCGACACCCAGTAACCAACCACCGCCCGCCCGCCAACTGGGCTAGTGCCGTAAATGGTCTAATCTCATCACAGCGAGCCGAACGATTACATCTTGCGCGGGCGAAGCAAAAGCCCTGCGAAGCAAAGCAAGGCAAATGCGGCGGGCTCGGGAATGACGGTGACGTACGCCGGCGTGGCGTTAAGCGATGCAAAACCCATCGGATCGCGTGCGAATCCTTCGGTCAAGTCTCCGATCGTTGTCTCGATGCTCAGTTCAGCATCCCCGATGGAGATCGCCTGCAGGTCTACCGTAGCCAACAGAATATCATTGCCCGTGATGGCATTCGGAAAGGCCAGGGCAGCGAGTCCGTCGCCGTCAGCCGAGGGGGATGGTACCCACGCTGAACCGATACTCGGCAAGCCGGCCAGTGCGATCGCCGATTCCGGAGTAAGCCTAAGATCGATTCCCCAACCGACAACGGGAACGTTGATGTCGGCGACGATGTTCACGGAGAAGTAGCCGCCTTCGACAATGATCTGTTCGTCAAGCTCCATGCGGACACAGACATCGGTCGGGCAGATGCTGGCGCGCAAGTCGCCTGCCCAGACGCCGATCATCGCCAACGCAGTGAACGTGATGAATCCTCCCCTCATGTTGTGCTCCTTACCTTAGCCTCTCGGATCACGTCGCATCCTTGATTCAGAATCACTCCGCTGGGCTCAGCATCACTTCGACGAAAAGCGGGATATCGCCCGGTGTGACCGTTCCGCTGCCATCCATGTCGGCGATGATCCGGTTTCGCAGGCCCGCGCCTGACGGCCACAGAACGGTGTCAACGAAGGGCTGAACGTCAAGTCCATTGATAAATCCGTCGGCGTTCATGTCGCCGATGTCCGCCGGGATGGGCGGAGCGGCGATGCTGCTGCCGACCCACGCGCGGTAGCAGGCAAGCCAGCTTTGATAATCGACCAGCGTGATCGCACCGTCGGTGTCGTAGTCGGCGCATGGTAAATAGTTAATGTCCGTCGATTGGGCGGCATATGCCAGCAGAAACGTCGAGAAGTCGGCGCCATCGACATCCTGGTCGACGTCAAAGTCGCCACAAATCTGGCATTCGTCCAGCATGCTGTTGCCGTCGCAGTCGTGGCCCGCAAGTTCGATGTCGTCGTTGACTCCGTTCGAGTTGCAGTCGCAGTCGATCGTGACGGATTCGCAGTCGTCGGGGATCGAGTTGAAGTTGCAATCCCGCTCGCAAATATCGCCGACGAAGTCAAAGTCGCAATCCTCCTGATCGTCATTGGGTATGAACGGGCAGTTATCGATGCAATCTGCGTAGAAATCCCCGTCGGCATTCGCGTCGTCGCGGACATCGCATCCGCAGAGACCGGGATCCACCTTCAATGGGTCATCGGGACAGGGATCGCACACATCACCTGCGGAGTCACCGTCCCTGTTCTCCTGGCCTGGATTTGGGAATAGGCGGCAGTTGTCGCACGCATCGCCGAATCCGTCGCTCTCCAAATCGGCCTGATCAGGATTTGCCTTCATGGGACAGTTGTCGCAAGCATCAATAACACCATCCAAATCGACGTCCGATTCACAGTCGTCGGGTACTTGATTCGCATTGCAATCGTTACCCGCCAATTCGCACCGATCGACCAATCCATTCTGGTTGCAATCAGTCATTGCGATGTCGCATTCATCAGGCACGCCGTTCGAATCGCAGTCGTTCGGCCCCAATTCGCAGTCATCGGGTATCGCGTTGGAGTTACAGTCATTTCCCTCAAGTTCACAACTGTCGGGAACGCCCGAATCATTGCAATCGTCGCCGAGTTCGCAGTCATCGGGGACTCCGTTCAGATCACAATCCAGGTCGCAGACATCCGGTGACCCGTTGACATTGCAGTCGCCGAATCCGGGCTCATCAAAATCGTTGATCCCGTTGTTATTGCAATCGCAGTTGACCGGGCCCCAGGAGGCTAGCCGATAGGAGGGATGGCTCCCCGCCATTGAAAAGTTGCCGGATGCAATTAATTGATGGCCCGCCTGATTGACCGATATCGTGGGGCCGTTGACGCCTTCCCCTAACGGAAACCATGATGTTCCGTTCCACCCCGCGACATTGTTGGCAAATTCGTTCCCGATGTAATCGAATTGTCCCGAAACAATCAATTGCTCGTTGTATGCCGTCAAGTCAGAAATCACTCCGAATGGGCAGCCTCCATCCAAATCGCTCCAACTTGAGCCATTCCACCGAGCAATTCCATTTACCTCAACGTGGGCCGCTAGTTTGAATGGCCCGATCGCAAAAAGAGAATCGCCTACGGTCTGAATCGAATTGACCTCACCACCCAGCCATTGCTGCTGGGAAAACTTTCTCCAAACTTGTCCGTTCCACTCAGCAAGAAGGGAACAAAATGGATCGGTCGGATGCGGAATGCCTCCACCTGCGACGAGCTTACCCCCATAGTGCCCAAGCGAGTTGATCCAGCCGTCCAGTCCATTGCCCAGTTGTTGCCAGGCCGATCCGGTCCAGTACGCAACTCTTGATGCGGGCGTCCCGTCTACTGACAAAAAACGTCCCGCGGCGACAAGTGCTCCACCGAATTCATCCAGAGCCGACACGGTTCCGTCAAACTGGCCGCCGACGCTCTGCCAGTTGGTTCCGTCCCAGACTGAGACGGATCCCAGCGGATAACCGTTTTGATTGAGTCGATCTCCTGCCAGATAAAACTCATTATTAAAGAGCCTCAAATCGTTGACGGCGTCGTATTGAGGTGATCCCATGGGCTGCCAATTTGCACCATCCCACCTTGCCACGCCCCCGACTTCGATGCCTCCGATGCGAGTGAACGTGCCGGCAACAATGATTGAATTCTCATGATAGAGCACGTCGAGTACGCTTCCATTGAAGCTCGACGATGTAGCGTGCCATTGGTCGTCGCTCCATCGTGCAATGCTTCTGGACTCCATTCCGCCGGCATTGATGAAATATCCACCGGCCCAAAGCTGGTCATCCCTGGAATACAAAGCGCAAACGGCTTGTGACGTGTCACCGCTTAGTCCTTCACCCAGTGGAATCCATGATGATCCATCCCACTCAGCAATCGCTGAAGCTGCCACACCGCCGGCAGTCGTGAATGGGCCTCCGGCATACAATCGATTTCCATGGGAACTTAGAGCAAGTGCAGATTGATCGAATCCGCTGCCCAGCGACTGCCACTCGACTCCACTCCATTTTGCGATCCGGTTGGCTGCCATTCCACCGGCCTGGGTAAACGTCCCCGCCGCAATGATCTCGTTCTTATGGATCGTTAGCGCATTGACCGTCGAATTAACGCCGGTTCCCAGATTATGCCACGTCGCCCCGTCCCAACGGGCGATGTTGTTCGCTGAGACTGATCCTGCCTGCGAAAAACTACCCCCGACGATGAGATTGTCGTCTTGAACCGTAAGTGCGTGCGCGTAGGTTGCGGACTGCCCACGCAACCCCAATCCAAGTCCGTGCCAATTGGTTCCATCCCATCGCCCGATTCCATTTAGAGACACAAAAGGAAAATTCGTGAAATAACCGGCGGCAATCAGGTCGCCGTTGAAAACTGCCAGGGCACGTACCCTGCCGTTCAGGAAGCCAACACCGACTTCGCGCCAAGCCGAACCGTCCCACCTCGCGACTCCGATCACTGTGAGGCCGCCGGCCGACGTAAAATCGCCCCCTGCATAAAGCTCGCCGTTATGCACGATGAGCGAGTAAACGACGCCGTCGAAGCCGGGCTCAAAAGCCTGCCATTCCACTCCATCCCACGTCGCGATGTTGGATGCCGGATGCCCCCCGGCGTTTGAAAACAGTCCGCCAACTACGAGTAGTGGAGGTTCTGAACCGGGTCCGTCCGGGTCCCAATTGGTAATGGCACAAACTGACCCTTGAACGCCGGGCAACGCATCTCCTGGCTTCCAATCGTATGCGCATTGAGCAGCCGCCTTGGAAGCTCCATGGGCAACGACCAGACAGAATGTGAGACGCAAGATCCCCGACCGGCCACTGTTCATTGAGATTCCTCCTATTGCCCGAACCAGCTGAGAAACTGGCGTGTTGGTGGTTGATATTAGCTTAGTTGGAGCGGATGACTCGTGTCAATCTGACGGCGGATCATTTCAGGCATCTCCACTGGTTGCGATCTCCGTCCAAGAGGCCATGCGACAGATTCGAGATTGGAGCCCTAGGGGGAACCGGACATCGCCCACGTTCTTTGACCTCCGCCGCGCCATCGCCGATGATCGTCGCCTCTTATGAGCACACAGGAATTCGACCAGTACTACGAAGACCGCAAAAAGAAGCTCCTCCAGCTGATCGAGGCCGGCCACGAGCCCTACGGCGCTCGCTTTGAGGATGTCCGCAGCAACGGCGACATCCGCAGCTTCGCGGAGCGCCTCGGCGTCGAGCCCGGCCAGACCGATGAAACCGCCTCCGTCCGCGCCGCCGGGCGGATTATGCTCCGTCGCGTCATGGGCAAGCTCGCCTTCCTAACCATCCGCGACTGGACCGGCGACATCCAGATTGGCATCTCCAAGGCAAAGGTCGGCGACGCCGGCTGGGAACTCGTCGGCCTCCTCGACCTCGGCGACATCATCGGCGTCGAGGGCCTGCTCGGCCGGACCAAGACCAACGAGATCACCGTCTGGGCCGTGTCGCTGCGCGTCCTCTCCAAAAGCCTCCGCCCGCCGCCGGAGAAGTTCCACGGCCTTACCGATGTGGACGTCCGTTACCGCGAGCGATACGTCGATCTCTTCAGCAACCCCGAGGTCATGCAGACCTTCAAGGCCCGCTCGCGCATCGTCGAGGCCGTCCGCCGCCACCTGTCAAAGCAGGGCTTTCTCGAAGTCGAGACCCCGATGCTGCAGTCGATCTACGGCGGCGCCGCCGCGCGCCCCTTCACGACCCACCACAACACCCTCGACATGGACCTGTTCCTGCGCATCAGCCCCGAGTTGTCCCTCAAGCGCCTGCTCGTCGGCGGCATGGAACGCGTCTTCGAAATCAACCGCAATTTCCGCAACGAAGGCATCAGCACCCAGCACAACCCCGAATTCACCATGATGGAGTGCTATCAGGCCTACGGCGATTTGTCAGACATGATGAACATTGTCGAGGGCATCGTCGTAGAGTCGATCGAGGCCCTCGGCGGTGGTTTCCGCCGGCAGTTTCGCGGCCAGGAAATCGACTTCACCCCGCCGTGGCCCAGGCGCACCTACAGCGACCTCCTGCGCGAATACGCCGGTGTCGATCTGAAAGACGCCGCCGCCGTCAAGCGCAAGGCCGGCGAACTTGGGCTATTGCGTGAGACAACAAAAGACGGCGGACCCGCAGGCGAGGTCGATCCTGCCGTCCTGGCGAACAAGGTCTTCGAGGCGACCGTCGAGGAGCATCTCGTCGCCCCGACCTTCGTGGTCGAATACCCGGCGGCCCTCTGCCCGCTCACGCGCCGCAAGAAGGACGATCCCGAAATCGCCCTGCGCTTCGAGGCCTACGTCGCGAAGATGGAGATCGGCAACGCCTACACCGAATTGAACGACCCGGCCGTGCAGCGAGAGACGTTCAGCTCCCAGCTCGCAGGCGAAGGCGACGAAACGATGCGAGTCATGGACGACGACTACATCAAAGCCCTGGAATACGGCATGCCCCCGGCCGGCGGCCTCGGCGTCGGCATCGACCGCCTGGTCATGCTCCTCACCAACTCGCCAAGCATTCGAGACGTGATTCTGTTCCCGCTCCAGCGACCCCTGGGCAAGTCATCCGACAGCGCGGAGGCCACCCCCTCCGGCAAGGAATAGGCGTGCGATCCCGAGCTGCCACGATTCTGTTCACCCTCTTCGCCCCGATCACGCTACCCGCGTATCTGATCTTCCTCGGCCTGAGCAATCTCCTCGGCGGCGCCTTCTACATCGTCATTGAAGCAACAGCCGCCAAGCTCCTCTGCCGTCCCATCACCCTCACCGCCGGACAGATGGCCCTCCTCGCCCTGCCCGTCCTCGCCGTACTCCCATTCGTCGCCGCCGGGCACATGCTCCTTTGGCTCCTGCGAACCCTCGCCGCCTGGCTCATCGCCGCCGGTCACTGGCAGGCAGCCACGCGCTCTCGGGCGGTCTCATTCGTCCTCGGCACAATCTGGGTCGCCGTTGGTCTGTGGGCCACGGTGACATGCCTCAACGCCGCGGTCGGCGCCTCGTGGGTCGGCCAGGGTGTCACACCGCAGGCGCGGGATTACTTCGTCGAACACGTGACGAAGCATCGGTTCCTCGGCGAGATGCCCGAGCCGATGCAGGCCCGACGCCGCCAACTCATCACCGAGCTCGAAACCTATCAGGATCGCGTACACCCCCGCTGGGAAATCATCTTGCAGATGCTGCGCGACGACGAAAGCTCCTTCCAGGGCATCCGCTCCCAAACGATGATTCGCCGCCTCACCGGCCTCCCCTGGTATTTCAACCCGGCCGAAGTCGCCGAGGACGGGCTCGATCACAGCGAGCTCATGCTCGGCCCGATCGTTTTCATCTGGATGCTGCTCATCCGCTGGCCGGGGACGTTTCGCGTCCTTCGCTTCCGGCCCCTATGCACCGCATGGTTTGCCGCGCGCGTCGGTCTCGTGGTGTGGTCGATTTATGCCCTGATCACCTGGGAGCCGATCGAGTCCTATTACGGCTTCTGGTTCGAACCCAACGAGATGACCACGCTGTTCGCCGTCCTGAGCCCCGCCCATTGGCTCGGCTTCCCCTACATTCGCTGGGTTCGGCCCGAGTGGTATCTCTTCAATGCCGGGTTGTGGATGCTGCTCGTGGGCGTCCTCGCCGCGATGTGGTGGGTCACGTGGCGAGCATCTCCCTTCCTCGGATGGCCGCGCTACTATGTGGCCTTCCTCGCGTCGCGCCTCCTGCAGCGAAAGCGCATCGCCTTCTTCTCCGTCGGCGCCGTCACCCTCTGCGTCGCCATGATGATCATCGTCATCAGCGTCATGGGCGGGTTCGTCGACAGCATCCGCACCCGCGCAAACGGCCTGCTGGGCGATCTCGTCATGGACGGCAATCTCTCCGGCTATCCCTACTACGCGGAGTTCATCGACCGAATCAAAAAGCTGCGCGACGACAAGGATCAGCCCATCGTCGTGCAGGCCACGCCGCTCATTAGAACCTACGGCATCCTCCAGTTCCCCGCGGCGCAGGTGACAAAGGCCGTGACGATCGTCGGCATTCGCCTCAACGAGTACGTCCAGGTCAACAAGTTCGGCGAAGACCTCTTCTATAACAATCGATACGGCGACACCACCCTCGGTCCCCGCCCCCAGCAGACCTACCTCCGCGATGACAAGGGTATTCCGCGACTGACCCCCGAGCAGGAAGCAGCCTACGAGCGATACCTCGCGTCTCTCCCGCCCGAAGAGCGCGCCGAAGAAGAGAAAAAATATCAACGCGAGCCCGGTGACGATTATCCCGGCCCCGGCGTCTTCAAATCCTCCGCCGACGCCTCAGGCGCCGAAGATCGCGAGCTCCCCGGCGTCATCCTCGGCCGCAGCATCGTGTTTCGACGTCAGGCGACCGGCGACTACTATCGATCCTACAAGTATCCCCGCGGCGAGATGTGCTACCTCACCGTCCTACCGCTCACCCGCACCGGCGACGTCAGCACCGAGCCGCCGCCCAAGCCCTCGTTTCGCTACGTCGATGATTCGCGCACCGGCATCCACGAGATCGACTCGGTCAATGTCTACGTCGATTTCGACACCCTTCAAACCCTCCTCTCCATGGAGCCCATGCAGCGCGCCGATGGCACGGGGATGGCCGGCGCAAGGTGCAGCCAGATTCAGATCAAGCTCCGCCCCGAACACGGCGGCGATCGTCGCGAGCTGATGCGCATGCGCGATCTGATCAACGAAGAATGGGTGCGCTTCGCCGACGAGATGCCCGCCGACGCGATCGAGCGCCGTTTGATGGCCAACGTCGAGGCCCACACCTGGGAAGAGCTTCAGGCCAGCTTCATCGCCGCCATCGAGAAGGAGAAGTTCCTCGTCCTCATCATGTTCGGCGTCATTAGCATCGTCGCCATCTTCCTCATCCTCTGCATCTTCTACATGATCGTCCAGGAAAAAACCCGCGACATCGGCATCATCAAGAGCGTCGGCGGAAGTGCCGCGGGCGTGGCAGCCGTCTTCCTCGCCTACGGCGGGGCGATCGGCCTCGTCGGCTGCGTCCTCGGCGGCCTCCTCGGAACCACCTTCGTCGAGCACATCAACGACGTCCAGGATTGGCTCGCCCGACTGAACCCCGACTGGCGAGTCTGGAGTCCCGAAACCTACTCCTTTGACAAGATACCCGACGTCTGGAAGTGGTCCGAGGTCATCTGGATTAGCATCCTCGCAGTGCTCGCATCGATCGCAGGCGCCACCTTCCCGGCCATCCGCGCCGGACGCACCTGGCCCGTCGAATCGCTCCGCTATGAATAATTCACTGCTTCACTGACTCGCGTCGGCACATCCCGATTGTTTGCTCACCTCGCTAATTACGCCGGCAGGTCCGTAAATATCGAGACAACCGCGGACTTCTTCTCGCGATCAACTCGATCACCCGATTTTGACCTTTGACGTCTACCCGTTCGGGCCGAATGGATTGGAGAATCCCAGGACTCCCTTATCCATTAGGCCGGAGCAGTTAAGAGGTGAACGCGATGTCTTTATTGGACACATGCGATCCACTGAAAAGCGACGGAGGTAACCGCGCCAAAAAGGTCCCCGCGTGGCTGTTGCTCGCCTGGCTCACAACGGTCCTCGCGGCCATGACGGTGCTGACCAACTACAGCAGTGCGCCGGGCCCAACAGGCGAAGTGTGCCAAATCTGGCCGGCGGACAGTCCAATCACCCGCCAGCCGGGCAAGCTGAGCCTCCTTCTCTTTGCACACCCGAAGTGTCCCTGCACGCGAGCCACCATTGGCGAGTTGGCCATCGTCATGCGTCACTGCCGGGAGCAGATCGACTGCCACGTGCTCTTCATGCAACCGTCCTCAAAGCCCGACGACTGGGCCCGGACGGACCTCTGGCAAAGCGCGTCCGATATCCCCCGTGTCAATGTGGCCGTCGACCTCGATGGCCGGGAGGCGATGCGCTTCGGCGCTGCAACATCCGGGGCAGCCGTCCTCTTTGACGCCGACGGTCGGCTGCTGTTCCACGGCGGCATCACGTCCTCGCGCGGCCACTCCGGAAGCAATCTGGCGCGAGACAGCGTCATTGCCCTGGCACGCCGCGAGAAGCCAAGTTGCACCGAGTCGCCCGTCTTCGGATGCGAGCTTTTCGGCAGGTCTCAGATCGCTAAGTCAAATGGGGTCATGTCACCATGCGCGACGCAGAAATAAATCCGGCAGTCGCCGGGCGCGCGAATCAGCTCTTCGAGCAGCAGTGCATTCGCACCTACGCCCGAACCGATCGCATGTTTGCACTGCTCATGGCGATACAGTTCGTCAGCGGCATCATCTGCGCCATGGTCATCTCACCGAGAACCTGGTACGGCGAAAAGAGTCTGCTTCATACCCATGTCTGGGCGGCCCTGATCATCGGGGCCCTCCTCTCCAGCGCCCCGATTGCGATGGCACTATTGCGGCCCGCGACATTGCTGACGCGTTGCGTCATCGCCGCAAGCCAGGTCTTGTGGTCCGCCCTCCTGATCCACCTCACCGGCGGCCGCATCGAAACACACTTCCACGTTTTCGGCTCACTGGCCTTTCTGGCGTTTTACCGCGATTGGCGCGTCTTCATTCCGGCAACCCTTCTCGTGGCCGTGGACCACGGCGTTCGCGGATGGTTGTGGCCGGAGTCGGTCTACGGCGTCGCGATGGCCAGTCCCTTCCGGCTGCTGGAGCACGCCGCCTGGGTCGTCTTCGAAGACATCTTCCTGATCTGGATGTGCTTCCAGAGCACGCACGAGATGCGCCAGATCGCCAACGAGCGGGCCCAGTTGGAATTCACCAAGGCGGGAGTCGAGGACGAGGTTCGACATCGCACCGCCGAGTTGGCCGAGCAGGCAACGTCGCTGCGGCGCGAAATCACCGAGCGAAAACAGGCTCAGGCGGAGCGAGAGAAACTCGTCCAGGAGATCATGGATGTCTCACGGCGAGCGGGTATGGCGGAAATCGCAACCGGCGTGCTGCACAACGTCGGAAATGTCCTCAACAGCGTCAACACGTCTGCATCGATCATCTCCGAGAGCATTCGATCGTCAAACCTGTCGAAGGTCGGCCGCGTTGCCGCGCTTCTCAATGAGCACTCGAAAGACCTGCCGAAGTTCCTCTCCGAAGATGACCGAGGCCGTCGCGTTCCCGAGTACCTCACCATGCTCGCCGACACCCTCCGAGACGAGCAGGAACTCATGGCCAACGAACTCGAGTCGCTCGGCAAAAACCTCGAGCACATCAAGAGCGTGGTCTCCACGCAACAGGTCTACGCGGGCAACTCCTGCGTCATGGAGCATGTCTGCCTCTCCGAGATCCTCGAGGACGCGCTCCGCCTCAGCTCCGCCTCATTCGAGCGACACGGCATCGCGATCATCCGCGATTACCAAAAGCTCCCGCTCGTCGACATTGATCGCCACAAACTCATGCAAATACTGGTCAATCTCCTCCACAACGCCAAACACGCCGCCGGCCATCCTTCGGTCAGGGTCAGGCAGGTCACCATTCGAATTCGCGTCATGGATGAACGGGTGCGCATCGAAGTCATCGATTCGGGCATCGGAATCGCGAAAGAGAATATCACGCGCATCTTCGCCCACGGGTTTACCACAAAGAAGGACGGACACGGCTTCGGACTTCACTCCAGCGCGCTGGCGGCAAAGGAAATGGGCGGCTCACTGACCGCTCACAGCGAAGGACCAGGAACGGGAGCGGCCTTCATCCTCGAAGTGCTGGCTCGACCGATGGAGGTCGTGGCATGACATTACCCCTGACGACGCCGAACCGAAGGATCCTGGTCGTCGATGACAATCGGGAAATCCACCTGGATTTCGCCAAGATTCTCTCGCCCGTCTCCACGGACGCCGATGCGCTGCGGGACGCGGAGGCCGCGCTGTTCGGTGAGTCAGAGACGATTCAGGCGGCGGAAAAGTTTGAAATCGAGTCGGCCTTCCAGGGGCAGGAAGCCTTCGAAATGGTGGGACAGGCGTATCGCGCGGGAAATCCGTATGCAATGGCCTTCGTGGACATCTGCATGCCGCCGGGCTGGGATGGTGTCGAGACGATTTCACGCATCTGGAACGAACATCCCGAACTGCAGGTGGTCGTCTGCACCGCCTACGCCGAGTATTCGTGGAACGACCTCCTTCGGCGACTCGATCGCAAGGAAAACCTGCTGATTCTCAAGAAGCCCTTCGAAAACATCGAAGTCCGCCAACTCGCCCGCGCATTGACGGAAAAGTGGCACCTCGCCCGTCAGGCCGCCATGAAGCTTCAGGAAGTCGAGAAGATTGTCGAGCAGCGCACCGTCGAATTACAGGAAGTAAACGGCCGGCTCAGAAAGGAAATCGGCATGCGCGAGCAGGCCGAAGACCAACTGCGGCATGACTCGCTGCACGACACGCTCACCGGCCTTCCCAATCGAGCGCTCCTCATGGATCGGCTCAATCAATCTGTCCGGCGAAGCGTGCGCGACGCCGATTACCGGTTCGCCGTCCTCTTCCTCGACATCGACAACTTCAAAGTCGTCAACGACAGTCTCGGCCATGCGGTCGGAGATCAACTGCTCATCGGCGTCGCCAGTCGGCTCACCGAAACCGTGCGCGCCTCGGACAGTGTCGTCCGCATCGGCGAGGGTTTCGCCTCCCGTCTCGGCGGTGATGAATTCGTCATTCTCCTGGACGATATCTCCAACACCGTCGATGCCTCCCGCGTCGCCGAGCGCATCCATTCCGTGTTGGCCGTCCCCTTTCAATTGGGCGACCATGAATTGGTCATCAGCACCAGCATCGGAATCGCGGTCAGTTGCCGATCGGAAACGTCCGCCGAAGCCCTCCTCCGAGACGCGGACACCGCCATGTATCGCGCCAAGTCCAACGGAAAGGCGCGCCATGCCGTCTTCGATGAGGCCATGCACGCCGCCGCCGTCAACCGGCTCAGTCTTGAAAATGACCTGCGGCGGGCCGTTGAAGCCGCTGAGTTCATCGTCCACTACCAGCCGATCGTCTGTATCGAAACGTCCAGGACCGCCGGTTTCGAGGCCCTGGCCCGATGGAACCATCCCACACGCGGAATTCTGCTGCCGGACATTTTCATTCCGATCGCCGAAGAGACCGGCCTGATTGCGCCCTTAGGGCGTCAGGTGCTCGAAGCGGCATGTGAAATGTCCCGAAAAATCAACCAGCATCGGCCGCAGGGGCAGCGGCTCAGAGTCAGCGTCAACATATCCAAGCGACAGTTAACCGCCGCCGGATTCCTCAAAGACGTGTGCGCCGTGTTGGAGAGTACCCGGTGCCCGGCCGAGGGAATCAGCTTCGAGATTACCGAATCGGTCATTCCCGACGATCCATCCCTGATTCTCGACAAGCTCACCGCCATCCGCGCATTAGGAATCGAACTGCACATGGACGACTTCGGAAAGGGGCTTTCCTCCATCGCCTTGCTTCGCGACCTCCCGTTCAACAAGCTCAAGATCGACCAGTCCTTCGTGAGATGCCTGGAAAGCCACAAGAAATACGCCGCCATCATTCACTCCGTCGTAGAGCTCGCCCACAACATGGACATGAAGACCATCGCCGAGGGAATCGAAACCGCCGACCAATTCGCGCAGCTTCTCACACTGGGCTGCGACTTCGGCCAGGGATTCCTCTTCTCAAAGCCGGTCACTGCCGAAATGGCTGAGTCGCTGATGAAGGAATTCACCATCCAGCCGCCCCTCGTTCTGGCCTAATGTCGCTCCCCGGGATCGCTCAATCGCCGAACGATCCCCTGACGTTTCTCCGCGATCCGATCGGCCGGTCATTTCGTAATAAGTCGCGGGCGTGGCTGGTTGGCCGGTGACTCTCGAGTTCACCGTCGCCGCCCCGCGATTGATTTCACGGTAATCTTGCGGGGTTCCGCGTCAGGCGGTTCAATGTGCCAGTGCTGATTCGCTGCGAAAATATCCAGAAGAGCTACATTCTCGGTCGTACCGAACTGCCGGTCATTCGCGGGATCAGCCTGAACATCGAAGCCGGTCGCTTCGTATCCATCATCGGCAGCAGCGGAAGCGGAAAGAGCACCCTGCTGCACGTGATGTCCGGCCTGGACGTGCCCCAGCGAGGCCAGGTCTGGTTTGAAGGGTCGCCGCTCTTCGAGGCCGAAGGTGTCCGCACGATTCCGCGAGGCCGCGACAGCCGGCAGAACGATTCCTTCGCGGCAAAAGTGTTCTCGCCAAAAGCCTCCGCGCCCGATCTCGAAACGGAAGGCGCATCAAAGCGGCCGGTAGCCGTCTTGCAGCGCTCTTCCGCGAGCCTGGAGTCCCGGCGCAACGATCTGTTGAATCGCTCGTTTGGTTTCGTCTTTCAGTTCTACCACCTGCTCCCGGAGTTCGACGTCCTGGAAAACGTCCTGCTGCCGGTCATGGTCGGCCAGTCGATGGCCGGCTGGCTGGGACGCCGAGCGATGACTGAAGCGAGGGCGCGCTCGTTATTGGATCGCGTCGGCCTCGCCGGACGGCTCGGACATCGCCCGAACGAGTTATCCGGCGGAGAGCGCCAGCGCGTGGCCATCGCCAGGGCGCTGATGAACGAGCCGAAAGTCCTCTTTGCCGATGAACCTACCGGCAACCTGGATGCCAGGACCGGCCGGGATATTTTCGATCTGCTGAAGTCGCTCAACGCGGCGGGCCAAACGGTCGTCATGGTTACCCACGACCGCGAGATCGCCGCCCGAACCGATGCGGTTGTGCATCTGGTTGATGGCCGTGTAGAATAATATGACGACAGTCCGGGCGGGGCGGCCGTCATTTCGCCGGGCAAGTTCGAGGCGATTGCTGGTCGCCCAACTGCCCCGCATCTGAATCCCGAAAGGTAGGCTTGGCCATGTCCACCATCAACCGATCGATGCCCGCGGCGCGCCGCGCCGCGAACGAAACAGGCTCACGCCATGACGTGAACGAGGATCGACCTATGGCTCAGGATTTTTCCCCCAATCCGAACCTGAAAATATGGCTCGACGGCAAGCTCGTCCCCACTGCCGATGCGACGATCAGCGTTTTCTCGCATGGCCTGCTCTATGGCGATGGCGTCTTCGAGGGCATCCGCGTCTATGGCGGAAAAATCTTCGAATGCACGGCCCACATGGAGCGCTTCGCCAACAGCCTCCGCGCCATCCGTATGGAAATCCGCTGGTCCACCGACCAGATCGTCGCCGCCATGAAGGAAACGATTCTGGCGAATAACACCACCGACGGATACATCCGACTCGTCGCCGCCCGCGGACCCGGCACCCTCGGCATTCATCCGTTTCGCTGCCTCCCGTCACAGGTCTTCATCATCTGCGACAAGATTCAGATGTACGGCCCCGAGATGTACGAGAAGGGCATGAAGATCATCACCGCGTCCACCATTCGAAATCACCCCAACGCCCTCTCGCCGCAAATCAAGAGCCTGAACTACCTCAACAACATCATGGCCAAGATCGAGGCCATCGACGCCGGCTGCCTCGAAGCCGTCATGCTCAACCACGAGGGCTACGTCGCCGAATGCACCGGTGACAACATCTTCGCCGTTCAGGGTGGCAAGCTCCGTACCCCCGCGACCCACTGCGGCCTCCTCGGCGGCATCACGCGACGACTCGTCCTGAAAATGGCCCAAAAGCGAGGCATCACCACCGACGAGACAACCATGACCCGCGCCGACCTCTACTATTCCACCGAGATGTTCATCACCGGCACCGGAGCTGAGATTTGCCCCGTTACCGAGTTCGAAAAGCGCATCGTCGGCGACGGCACGCCGGGCCCCATCACCAAACAGCTCATCGCCGACTTCCGCGCCCACATCAAGAGCGGCGAGGAAATGCTCTAGTCCGCCCCGGACACTACGAATAAGAAATCAAAACGCCGGATGCAGCACACCCGCCGCATCTGGCGTTTTCCTTTTTACCCGGCTCTAATCGTCGGATGCTCAACGCGCCCCTGCTCGCCGTCACCTTCACCCCGCTGATGTTCGCCGCGGTCCTCGCATGGATTCTCTCGGTGTGCCTGCACGAATTCTCCCACGCACTCGTCGCCTACTGGGGCGGCGATCGAAGCGTCCGCGAAAAGGGCTATCCCGCATATTTCATCAGTGATCTTCGAATGGTGATGGACGGAGTTTTTCGGCTTTGTGCGTGAGCGGAGGGATGAAGGTGGAGGTTGGGGCGCGCAGAGCCCCCTTACCCCCAAGCGGTGATCAGGTTGTTTTTCGGGTCATGATGGGGCGGGCGGGATCAGGCGGAGTCGTGGAACCAGGGATCGCCACAGGTCCTGCAGGGGGCAGCTGCTCGACAGTCGCAGTACGACGCGGCGCACGGAGACGACCACCCGCGCGGCGACCTTGAGGAGTTTCAGGCGAATGGTGTTCACCTGGGCCTCGGCCAGTTCGGTGCCGGCCAGGGCCGTGCGGCGCAGCGTTTCCACCAGGACGTAGGCCGCCGAGGACAACAGCAGCCGGAACTGATTGGCCAGGAAGGCGTGGCAACTGGTGCGATCGGCGAAGAGCCCGAGCTGCTGCTCCTTGATGCGGTTCTCCATGTCGCCGCGGGCCGTGTACAGACCGTCGTAGATATCGTTCGGCGTGCGGTCGGTCAGGTTGGTCACCACGAATCGAACGTTGGGCCCCTGAACCAGCCGCTCGGCCTTGACGATCACGCGGCGCGGGCGATCCCAGGTCTGCGCCGCGTACTCGATCTCGTGGAAGTTCCGCACCTTCTGCTGCGTGGTGGCGAACTGGGCCTCGGCCGCCTGCATGAAGGACTCGGCCGCTTTCTCCAGGACGGTGTTGCGGGCCAGGCCCAGCACGTACTTGACGCCGTGCCGGTCGCACCATTTCATCATTCGCCGGCGGCAGAAGCCGGAATCCCCGCGGACGATGATCCGCACCCCGGGCCACGCCTGTCGCAAGCGCTGCACCAGCAGCTTCAGGATGGGCCAGGCGTGATGGGCCCCGTCGATGTTGCTGGGCCGCAGGTAGGAGACCAGCAGCCGCGAGCCGCAGAACACATACAGCGGTAGGAAGCAGTGGTGGTCGTAATAGCCGTGGAAGAAGCGGCCTTCCTGGTTGCCGTGGATCGGATCGTCGGTCGCGTCGAAGTCGAGGATCAATTCCTCCGGCGGCGATTCATAGGACGCGATGAACTGCTCCACCAGCACACGCGACATTCGTGCCAGGTCGCCGCGCGTGACGCGGTTCTCCAGCCGGCACAAGGTCGGACTGCTGGCCAGCGGCTCATCCGCGCTCGGCGGCCGCCCGGTCAGGACCGCCAGCACGGGATCGCTCCGCAGGGCTTGATGGTCGTTGAGATCTTCGTAGCCCATCGCAATGGCAAAGATGCGCTGGGCCAGCATGACCCGCTGGTCATGTTGAATTCGGGCCGGATCACGCGGGTCGTTGATGACCCCGGCCAGTTGATCGACCAGGCCCAGACGCCGCTCGACCTCCCGAAGCAGCAGACCCCCGGCGTCTGAGGTGAGCGTTCCGCCTGTGAAATCGGCCACGATTTTCTTGCGGCCGAGACTGGAAAAGAACATCGGTTTGCTGTTACAGTCTGTCACGAAAAAGCCTCCCTGCCTATGGACCGGAATGTTCTTACGAAACCCCAGTCTACAGGGCTTCGAGGCTTTTTCTATTCCTATTCAACGCCGACCTGATGAAATATTCGGGCTATCTCTCCCTCGACCCCACAAAATTCATCGACCCCGTCTTCAGCCTCCTCCTCCCCGCGATCATCCTCATGATGGGCGGCTTCCCACTCCCCGGCGGCTCCGTCATGATCGATCGATCCGCCCTCCGCAACCAAAAATGGAGTGCCTACGTCGCGGCAGCCGGACCCGCCAGCAATTTTCTCCTGTTCCTCCTGCTCTGCATTCCGATTCATCCGATGGTCGGCCTCGTTCCGCCCATCGGACCCCATCCAACCTGGGTCTACTTCATCGCCGCGATGGCCGTGCTGAACTTCATCGCCACCGTCTTCAATTTGATTCCTATACCCCCGCTCGACGGCTTCGGAATCATCGAACACACCTTCGACGCCGAGACCCGTTGGAAATTGCACCAGCCTCAGGCCGTCTGGGGCGGCTTCGGCCTCCTGATGTTCCTCCTGTTCGTCTTTCCCGAATCGATGCAGGCCTTCTTCTGGATGCTCAGCTACGTCTGCAATGCGATCGGCATGCCGTTTCATCTTCTGGCCGACGGCTTCAATCTCGTCCTGTTCGATGTCGCCCCGGCAGGCATGGGGTAACGCCCTCCCCAAGCGACTCCATAGCCCACGGCCCGCTTTGTCGCCCGCTTCCTTTCACCTTATCATTGCTCTTCTTGTCTCATTCAAAACCAAGAGGTGCATCATGTCCTTCCAGTCCGCAGTAATCATCGGTTCCGGCACCATGGGCCGCGGCATCGCCCAGGTCGCCGCCACCGCCGGCCTCACCACCTTCATCTACGACGTCAACGCCGAGCAGGTGAAGAGAGCCCTCGCCGACATTGAGAAGAGCCTGAGCAAGCTCGTCGAAAAGGGCAAGCTCCCCGCCGATGTCGCCGCGAAGGCCAAGGCCAATCTAAAAGTCTGCTCCTCCCTCGAAGAAATCGCCTGGCCCAAGGTCGGCATCGCCATCGAGGCCATCTTCGAAAACTTCGACGCCAAAGTCGCCCTCTACAAACAAATCGAAGCCCGGCTCCCCGCCGACGCCATCCTCGCCAGCAACACAAGCAGCATCAGCATCACCAAGCTCGCCGCCGCCACCGGCCGCCCCTCAAAATTCATCGGCATGCACTTCTTCAACCCCGTCCCGCTCATGTCCCTCGTCGAGGTCATCCGCGGACTCCAAACCGATGACGCCACGCTGGCATCAGTCGAGGCCCTCGCCAAACAGATGGGCAAGAACCCGCTCCCCTGCAACGACATGCCCGGCTTCGTCTCCAACCGCGTCCTCATGCCCATGATCAACGAGGCCGCCTTCGCCCTGATGGAAGGCGTCGCCGAGCCGCAGAACATCGACGAGATCATGAAGCAGGGCTGCAACTTCCCCATGGGCCCGCTGACCCTCGCCGACTTCATCGGCGTCGACGTCTGCCTCAACATTCTCGATGTGCTCCACAAAGACCTGGGCGACCCCAAGTTCCGCCCCTGCCCACTTCTCAAGAAAATGGTCGACGCCGGATACCTCGGCCGAAAGTCCGGCCGCGGCTTCCACAAGTACTGACCCGCGCCGGAAGCGCCGCCCGCCATCCTCACCCGAGCCCCGCATTAATCAGAGCCGCGACCGTTAGGAAGCGGTCCAGCATCGCCCCCATCGAGCGCAGCCCCAAACAACCAGCCCGCCATCCCCATCCGAACCCCGTATTAATCAGAGCCGCGACCGTAAGGGAGCGGTCCAGCATCGCCCCATCGAGCGCAGCCCCAGACAACCAGCCCGCCATCCCCATCCGAACCCCGTATTAATCAGAGCCGCGACCGTTAGGAAGCGGTCCAGCATCGCCCCCATCAAGCGCAGACCCAGACAACCAGCCCGCCATCAAAAAGGGTTCCATTTCCCCCCGCCACCCCCTAGAATAGGCTCTTCCTATCGGGGCCAGTTGCATGAGCACAGAAGTCAGCTACACACAACAGGGGCAGATCGGCTACATCCGCTTTGCCAGTGACGACGGTATCAACCTCCTCTCCGTGCCGATCATGGCGTCGCTCGAGGCGAGGCTCGACGAGATCGAGCAATCGCCCAACCTGCGCGTCCTGATCATCACCGGAGAGGGGCGCACTTTCATCGCCGGCGCCGACATCGACGAGATGGCCCGCGCTTCCGGAGATGAGGGTCGCGCATTCTCTCAGCGAGGCCAGCGCTTCATGAATCGTCTGGCCCACTTCAAGCACGCCGTCACCATCGCCGCCATCAACGGCTCCGCACTCGGCGGCGGCTTCGAGCTCGCCCTCGCCTGCGATCTCCGCGTCATGGCGGAAAATGCCCTCATCGGTTTCCCCGAAGTCAGCCTCGGTCTCATCCCCGGCTGGGGAGGAACCCAGCGCGCCTTCGCCCTCATCGGTCCCGCCCGCGTCCGCCGCATGCTCCTCACCGGCGAGCGCATCAATGCCAAGACCGCCTTCGAGATCGGCCTCGCCAACGAATGCGTCCCGCTCGATCAGTTGATGATCCGCGCCGAGGCCCTCGCCAAGGGCATCCTCGCCAACGGCCCGTCCGCCGTCCGCCTCGCCAAGCACGTCCTCTGCGCCCACGAGGCCGCCTGGCTCGAGCGCGGCTTCGCCGGCGAAGCCGAGTGCTTCGGCAAGGCCTTCATCAACGAAGAGTCCCGAGAAGGCCTCCGCGCCTTTCTGGAGAAGCGCACCCCAAGCTGGGCCGCTTCGCTGGGATAACTGCCGCGTAGTCCGCCATTCTTGCAAAATAGAATTCGACTTCTATTTCGCGGGATTTCAATCCTGACGACTTAGCCCGCCCGTTCGGACTTCCGGCGGATTTCACACGCCCCCGTCAACCCGCTAGAATATCTCCAGATCACCTTTACCCGATTCGACCCGGAGCACCGCATGGCAGAAAAAGTCTCAAACCACCCCGGCGAAATCGGTCCGCACACCACCATGTCCGGCCGACACCTCGAGCTCACCTATCGCCCCGAGGACATCGCCGAAATCGACTACGACACCCATCTCGGCGACCCCGGCGAGTTCCCCTTCACCCGCGGCGTCCACAAGGACATGTACCGAACCAAGACCTGGACCATGCGCCAGTTCGCCGGCTTCGGCTCCGCCAAGCAGACCAACGAGCGCTTCAAGTTCCTCATGGGCAAAGGACAGACCGGCCTCTCCACCGCCTTCGACCTGCCCACCCTCATGGGCCGCGATGCCGACGATCCTCTCTCCGCCGGCGAGGTCGGCCGCTGCGGTGTCGCCGTCTCGTCACTCGCCGACTACGAAATCCTCTTCGACGGCATCAACCTCGGCGATGTCAGCCTCTCCATGACCATCAACGCCCCCGCGGCGATTCTCATCGCCTACTACATCGCCACCGCCGACAAGCAGGGCGTCCCCCGGTCGAAGCTTCGCGGCACCTGCCAGAACGACATCCTCAAGGAGTTCCACGCCCAGAACGAGTTCGTCTTCCCCCCCAGCCAGAGCGTCCGCCTCGTCACCGATACTATCGAGTACTGCGCCAAGGAACTGCCGCAGTACAACCCCGTCTCCGTCAGCGGCTATCACATCCGCGAGGCCGGCAGCACCGCCGGTCAGGAGCTCGCCTTCACCCTCGGCGACGGCCTGCACTATGCCCAGGCCTGCGTCGAGCGCGGCATGGACATCGACACCTTTGCCGCCCGGCTCAGCTTCTTCTTTAACAGTCATAACGATTTCTTCGAGGAAATCGCCAAGTTCCGCGCCGCCCGCCGCCTCTGGGCCCACTACATGAAAGAGCGATTCGGCGCCCAAAAGGAGCGCTCCATGTGGCTCCGCTTCCACGCCCAGACCGCCGGTTGCAGCCTCTACTCCAAGCAGCCGCACGTGAACCTGATGCGCGTCGCCTATCAGGCCATGGCCGCCGTACTCGGCGGATGCCAGTCGCTCCACACAAACAGCATGGACGAGACCATCTGCCTCCCCACCGAGCACGCCGTCACCCTCGCCCTCCGCACCCAGCAGGTCCTCGCCTGCGAGACCAACGTCGCCAGCGTTGTTGATCCCCTCGGCGGCAGCTTCTACGTCGAGTCGCTCACTAACCAGCTCGAGGCCGAAGCCCGCGAGTACATCGACGACATCGACGAGATGGGCGGCATGATCGCCGCCATTGAGAACGGCTACATCCGCCGCGAGATCGCCGACGCCGCCTACCAGTACAACAAGGCCGTCCAGCGCGGCGACAAAAAACTCGTCGGTGTCACCGACTACACCGACGACGACGGCCCCGGCATCGACCTGCTCAAGATCGACGCCAGTGTCGAAACCGAAGCCATCGCCGGCCTCAAAAAGCTGCGCTCCAGCCGCAGCGCCCCCGCAGCCTCCGCCGCGCTCAAGCAAATCACCGCCGACGCCAAGGCGGAGAGAAACGTCATGCCGGCCCTCATCGAAGGAGCAAAGGCCTACTGCACCGTCGGCGAAATGATGGGCGCCCTCGAACAATCCCTCGGCCGCTTCGACACCGGCCAAATCTTCTAGCCCCTCATCGGCATCGACTCCCGCGTAACCACCCCCCCGAAACACTTAGCCCCGGGGGGCTCATCTCCACCAACCCGCCCCGCGCCGATCCGATCCCCGCGCGACCCCCACCGCGGCTTGCCGTTTGGCGACGGACCACCAACCCACTCCCCACGATGTCGTCCGCGCTCTCCACGAAAAAAACTACCCCCGCGCCCCATCCGTAGCGTCACCCCTTGTGGGTGACGACGTAGCGCTCGACGTCGGAATCGGCGTGGTCATTCGCGAAACTGCACCCCGCCACGTTGAGCCCCCGGTGAACGACCGGGGATTACTCTTCGCACCCACTCAAAATGGGAATCCCTTCCCATGTCCTCTTTCGCGAAGCCAAAATTCCTGATCCGGCAATCAATTATCCGATCCATCCACCCACCCCGCCCTGTGCCACCGCCCCTGCATTCACCTTCGCCCCCTAAAGCTCCTCGCAATCCAAGCCCCTCGTCCCCTCTGTGTCACCCTTCGCCGGTGCGAGATTCCCTTCCCGCACCCACTCAAATGGGAATCCCCTCCCGTGTCTTTTCTTCCCCGCGCCGATGCTCCTGATCTAACAATTAATCCTCGCTCCTATTGTGTCACCTGTGCGTCACTCATGTGCCCCCACTACGTCACCTTCCAAAAGCTCGGCTTCAGCCGACCAGCGTTTGCCGCCAGTTTCAACTGGTGGAAACAAGCCCACCCCCACCCATGTTTCTTTTCCCTCCCCCAGCCGGCTTCAGCCGGGCTTGCGACGAACCAGTCAATCCCGCGCCGCATCCGTAGCGTCACCCCTTGTGGGTGACGAAGTAACGCCCGACATCCCCATCGGCGTCATCTCCCGCGTAACCCCCCGCCCCCAAAGAAAAAGGCGCGCACGTCGAGCAAGTATTTGCCAATAGAGCTCGAACCCAACACGCTCAAAAAAGATGCACGCAATGAACGAATCGCACATCCTCCAAACCGCAAGCCCCAGGCCTCATGTCCCAGCCCTGTGTCGCTCATTTTTCACCCAAATCGCGAACCACCCCAACCCACGCCCGCCACAAGCGTTGGCACAATCTCCGCGAGGCCTGTGTCACCTTATGTCACCTTCGCTTTTGCAAGACTTCCACGAACGCCGCGCCCCCGATCCGAGCCGCGCGCGTCAGCAAGCGGTACCAGAAAATCCGGACTCCCAATCGCAATCAACACCAACCGCCGACCCAATCAGTACCGCCGCCTCTGCATTCACCTGGACCCTCTCAAATGCCCCCGCGCAACCCTGCCGCCGCGCACCATTTCGACGTTTCGACATTTCGACTTTTCGATTTTTCGACGTTTCGACGTTTCCGCCAAGAAAACCACCCAAATCTCGAACCACCCCAACCCACGCCCGCCACAAGCGTTGGCACAATTCCCCGAGCCCGTGTGTCACCTTATGTCACCTTCGGATTTGCACGATTTGCGCGAACGCCGCGCCCCCGATCCGAGCCGCGCGCGTCAGCAAGCGGTACCAGAAAATCCGGACCCCCAATCGCAATCAACACCAACCGCCGACCCAATCAGTACCGCCGCCTCTGCATTCACCTGGACCCTCTCAAATGCCCCCGCGCAACCCTGCCGCCGCGCACGATTTCGACGTTTCGACTTTTCGACGTTTCGACGTTTCCACCCAAAACCACCCAAATCGCGAACCACCCCAACCCTTGCCCGCCACAAGTGTTGCCACAGTCCCCACAAGGCTTGTGTCACCTTATGTCACCTTCGATTCTGCAAGACTTGCGCGCGATCAAAGCCTTTGTCTTCACACTGGACCCCTGGACCCCTCGGTCCCTTGGCCCCTTTTTTTTCGCCTTATGTCACCTACGATCTGGAGCCCGGCCGATATGCCGATGTATCATCAGAAAAGTTTCTCGACGGGAGTGCCCTATGACCGGACTCAAGCCCTTCATCTATTCACTCGCCCCCATCGGCGGCGTCGCCCTCAATCGGGCCTTCTGCTGAGGGCACATCCTCGGGTCGCTCGGTCTGGGCGTCATCGTCATCGGGATTCCCGCCGCCATCATCACCGGCGTCGAAGTCATCCGCAGCGCCACCGCATCGGCCAAGGGCCTCGCCTGGGCCGCCGTCACCATCGCCATCCTCGAAGCCGCCGCCATGATCGGCTGGGCGGTGTTCGACGCCATGCCCGCTGGCGCGGGATCGCCATAGGCTTCTGTCTTCGCTCATTGAATGATGGCAGGCAGGACTTGAGACGGTTCTCCGCTTCGTCTCAGTTGAGCAGCAGGGCGACAAAAGGCGCGATATCGCCCTCTGTCACCTGTCCGTCATTATCCGCATCCGCGCCGCACTGCACCGCGACCTGCGCGGCCTGCGGGGCAAGCAGCGTGGTCGAGAACAGCGCGATGTCGGCCGCGTTGATCAATCCGTCTCCGTTGACGTCCCCATGCAGGCATTGCCAGCCGAACCACGGACGGGTCGTCTTGTCGGTCAGGAAGAACTCGAGAAACGCGTCCGAAGCCTTGTCCACCCCGCTGGCCGAGGGGTGGATGTGGTCATCGAGGAAATCGGTGATATCCCAGGTCAGGCCGAGCCCGCTGGGCGTATTGCCGTTCGCCCAGATATACGCCCCCCACGAGGCCCATGGTGCAACAGAGTTGGCACCCTGGAACCCGAGATTCCCGAACGTGCCGCTGCCCGTGATCTGCGACTCGATCATCCACTTGATCCCGAAGCCCTGCTCAAAGGCGAACGGCTCCCGATTTCCCGACGTCGCATATCCGCCGTAGCTTCGGCTGACGTAATACACCAGCTTGATGTTCGGAAAGACGATTCTCAAATTCCGCGCGATCCCGGCAAAGTCTTGTGCCAATGCCCCGGCATCACCAAGTGAGCTCCCATTGCTCGCCATGCACTGCGTCGGTCCCGGATGCGCCGCCTTCACGCAAGCGATCTGCACTTGCTCCCGGCTCGATTGGCTGAACTGCAGCCGATTCAGTGCCGTCAACCACGGGTCCACGGCCATATCGGCCGGCTCAGCCCCCCAAAGGTCGGCGCCGAACGGCCCCTTGGCGCCATCGACCAAGAGCACGCGCGGATTGACCACCCCGCTCACCTGAAGCGGAGCCACCTTCGCCATGAACGCCAGCGCCGCGCTGGATGGGTCGCTCGTAATGCCCACGCGCCACTCCTGCGTCATGTTGCTGATCCCGATGCTGATCATCACGATGCGACCGTTGGGATGCGCGACGCCGCTGGTGTTCAGCGGAACAATCCCCGCCGCGATCTGCTGACCCGCCGCATCGTGCGAAGCCGGTCGAAGGTTACTGCCCCCCGGATAGAGCCCGCCCTGAAACGTCTTGTAAGTGCCGGCCCCAAGGTCGTAGAGCGATACCTGCGGATCGTTGGGATCGCAGAATTGCCCATAGGCGCTGGACGCAAAAGACATCCCAATCGCGACTAGGGCGAATCGCATATCTATATCTCCGGCGAGTGACGGGACGACCGGCTCGGCTAAGCGACGCCCACCGATATCGCATAGGTACAAGGAAGGACTCATTCAGGGGTTTCTGCCACCCCACTCCCTAACGTACCTCCATCGGGCCCTATTGCGTGGACGCGACAGGGCGTGATCCGTGGTCCCCGGCGCCGATCTTATCGGCTCGATGAGTCTGAAGAATGAGACGTTTAAGGGCCCTTGCAGGCAAGGAGTTACGCGCGGGCAGCCGGGGCTTTGCAAAGGGCCGGTCAGCCGCTATAAAGCGAGTCCCCGATTGAGGGGGTGAAGTTGGGATTTGTTCGGCCGGGAGTCTCGTCTCTTGAGCACCATCACGCTACCCTGGGTACCGAAAAGCACGGCGAAGCTGACGTCGTATCGTGCGAAGGCCATCCGGCTCCTGTTCGGGATTGCCTTCGCCCAGCTCATCGTCGCGGCGATCTGCTATTGGTTCTTCGACATCGGCGACGCCAGCAAGATTTCCGACTGGAAGATCATCGTCGTCGTGGCGGGAATCGTGGGCCCCATGGCCGGCTTCGCCGGTTCCTTCCTCGGCGCAATGGCGATTATTCTCTACCGCCAAATCGGCGCGTTCCTCCGATTTGGGTATGTCGCCTTCACGTTGTTCTTCGGCGGACTGGTCGGCGTGTGCCTCCTGGTCTGGGCGCATGCGTGGCTCTTTGACTTCACCAAGGACATGCTCGCCGGGCCCAATGCGGCGAATGATGCCGTGACCGCGCTGCCGCTGCTGCCGATCTCGGCGCAATTGACGGTTTCGGAGGTCAACGAGGCCATCAGTTCGACGATCAGGCTGCCCATCCTTGCCTATCTCCTCTGGCCTCTTCAGTTCGGACTGATCCGTGACCTCGTCGCCATTGCGGGGATCATTGGTTTCATCAGCATCATTCCGGTCTTCGGCATCTGGTGGGAGCGCAAGGTGGCGGGGCGGATTCAATCGCGCCTGGGGCCGATGCGCGTCGGCGGCTGGCATGGCTGGCTTCAGTCTCCCGCCGACGGCGTGAAGCTGATCTTCAAGGAAGACTTCATTCCGCCGGACGGCGATGCGCTGCTATTCAAGCTGGCGCCGTATCTGACTTTCGTACCGCCGATCCTGGCCTTCATCGCCCTTCCCTTCGCGGGGGCGTGGGTCTTCCGCGATCTGGACGTGGCGCTCTTGTTCATTCTCGCCATGATCGGCATCGAAGTGGTGGGCGTGATTCTCGCCGGATGGGCCAGCAACAATAAGTGGTCGATGTACGGCGCGATGCGCGAAGCGTGCCAGATGGTCTCGTATGAAATCCCGATGGGCATGAGTCTGCTGATTCCCGTGATGACGGTCGGCACACTGCAGTTGACGCAGATCGCGGACATGCAGGGCGACGGCTTTCAGAGCTGGCTGGTGTTCAGGAATCCGTTCTGCTTTATCGCATTCTTCTGTTACTACATTGCCTCGCTGGCTTCCTGCAAGCGGGCGCCGTTTGACTTGCCGGAGTCGGAGTCGGAACTCGTGGCCGGCTTCCATACGGAGTACAGCGGATTCCGCTGGTCGCTGTTCTTCTTCGGCGAATACGTCGCGATGTTCGTGGTGAGCGGCCTGGCGGTGATCCTGTTCCTGGGCGGTTGGAAGTCTCCGCTGCCGTCGACGTGGGCGCCGGATTGGTCCGGCTCTTGGTACGCCGTGGCGGCGTCGCGGCTGGTGCGGGGCGTCTTGTTTGAGGGGCCGATTCTGTTCGTGTTCAAGGCGGCGTTTTTATATTACGTGCAGTTGTGGATTCGCTGGACCCTTCCGCGGATTCGCATCGACCAGGTGCTGTACGCCTGCGTGCAGGTGCTGCTGCCGCTGACCATGGTGGTGCTGTTGGGCAACACCCTGTGGATACTCGGCACGAAGCATCTTCAGTTGGCCTGGTTAATCCGTGTTGATGAAGTGGTACATTGGGTGCTGGTCGCGCTCGGCGCTGCAACCATCCTCGGCATAATTGGTATCGCGGCATACGGCTATCGTAATCGACGACGGCTCGTAGGCAGTCTGGTCATCGATCACCTGCCTTGGGCGTGAGGTTGGCTGGCCGGTGCATTGAGTTGGAATAGCGATGAATGAAGCGGTGGAAAACCTGGCGTTCTATGTCTTCGCGGCGCTGGTCTTGTGCAGCGCGCTCGGCGTGGTGATCTCAAAGAACATCGTGCGCTCGGCGACGTGTCTGCTGGGCACGCTCGGCGGCGTGGCGGCGCTGTATTTCGTGCTGCACGCCAATTTCCTCGCGGTGATTCAGTTGATCGTCTATGCGGGCGGTACGCTGATTCTGATCGTGTTCGGCGTGATGCTGACCAGCAAGTCGCCGTGGGTACAGTTTGGGGCGACGAAGGGACAGATTGCGGCGGCGGCATTGGTATCCGTGCTTCTGGCCTTCGGCTTATGCACCCTGATGTTGTCGGCGGACTGGTCGAATTCGAGCGGAGTCCTGGCGGAGTCGCCGAAGGTAGGGACCATCGGAAAGGCGCTGCTGACGGACTACTTGGTGCCGTTCGAGGCGGCGAGCGTGCTGCTGTTAGTGGTGATGATCGGCGCGGCGTACCTGGCAAGGCCGGAGAAATAATTCGAGATGCTCACAGTCGGCTTGAATCATTACATGGTCCTGTCCGCCCTGGTGTTTTCGTTGGGCCTTTTCTGCATGGTCACCAAGCGAAACGCCATCGGCATCCTGATCGGCGTGGAACTGGTGCTGAACTCGGCGAATATCAACCTGGTCGCCTTCAGCCGCTATCAGACCGGCCTGGGCGATGGGCACATCGTGGCGGTCTTTGTCATTCTGCTGGCAGCGGCCGAAGCGGCCATCGGCATCGCCATCTTCATGAATTTCTACAACACACTCCAGACCATCGACGTGGACCGCGGCGACGAGCTGCGAGGCTAGTCCGCGGATGCCCTTTCAGCAATCGTCGCCAAGCGGCAAGCGATGACGAAGGTCGCGCGGGCCCAATCACGCGCTTTGGGTCGGCAAATGCACCATTAGATTGCTGCATTGGCGGCCGAAACTTCATACAATGTCAGAGATCGCCCAGTCTGATCTCGAACCGGGCGAATTTGAGCGATACCTATGCCTGGAATCCTACGGAAATTGTCACTCGCGGCGATTCTGCTCACGACTTCGCTACCGGCAGTCGCGAAGGACAAGGCGCGGTTTCCGCCGAAGGTCGGGAAGCCGCATCCACCGCTGGCCCTTTGGAACCTGACACACGACGAGCCGATTTCGATCACCGCGTTCCGAGGCAAGAAGGTATTGCTGATTCACTTCGCCTCGTGGTGAGCGGGCTGCCGTAAAAACGTGCCGGTCTGGTACGAAACACTTAAGCCGTCTGTGGATGATGGAAAGCTGGTGATCGTGGGGGTCGTTCAGGAGCAGCACCCTGACCGCGCGAGATTGTTCGCGCAATGGAAGGGGATTACGGGGCCGCTGCTGCAAGACCCGGTGAACTACATACACGCGGATGTAGTGCCGGTATTCGTGGCGGTGGATGAGAACGGGTACGTGCGCGACACCAAGCCGGACCTCAAGACTTTCGTCGACGATTTCGTGAAAAAGGAGTTTCCCGGTAAGCCGGCGTTTATTACGCCGAATACGGATGAGCCGCCGAACACGCGGGTGACGCGGCGGATGGCGGAAGAAGCGCGCAACGCGCCTGCGCTGGTGTCGCACGGCGAAGCGCTTCTGCTGGCGGGAGAACTGGCCCAGGTCGAGGAGGCGATTGAGGTCTACGGCAAGGCGATCGAGGACGACGCGAAGAATGCGATGGCATACTTCGGCCTCGGGGTCGCCTATCGAATGCGCTACGACAGCGACAAGCGGCTGGCCACGGATTTTCAGGCGTCGATCGACGCATGGGAAAAAGCGCTGAGTCTCGCGCCGAACAACTACATTTATCGTCGTCGTCTTCAGCAATACGGTCCGGCGCTGGACAAACCCTACGCGTTTTACGACTGGGTCGCGACGGCGCGCAAAGAAATCAAGGCACGGGGCGAGGAGCCGCTGCCGCTCGTCAGTGAGCCGATTGGCGCTGAGCTGGGCGGAAAAGCGCTGACTCCGGCCGGCGGCGAGAATCCCAAAGGCGATCCCAAAGGAAAGGTGACTCGGGATAAGAAGCATTTGATCGCTCTTGAGACCGCGGTCGTGCGATCCACGGAATCATCGCAGAAGGGCGAGTCGGAAGTCCATCTGACGCTGCGACCGTCGGTCGCGCTGGGCGCTCACTGGAACAACGAAGCAGAGCCGCTTCGGGTTTGGTTAAAGGCGCCAAGAGGCGTAAAGATATCGCCGAAGATATTGGAGTGGCCGAATGCGGGGTCGGCCACGAGCGAGGAGGTTCGCACGCTGAGCTTCGCGGTTACGCGCAACGGGAAGTCCAGGAAAGCGGTCACGATCAAGGGCTACGCGCTGTACAACGTATGTGAGGGAGCCGAGGGGAAGTGCTTGTTTCGGCGGCAGGATTTTCAGGTCAAGATCAAGTAAGTTACGCAAACGAACCACCCGTATGAGTCAGCACGTCAAGAAGTCGATCCACGACCGGCGATCGGTGCAATCGCGACAAGCGCGGGAATCATCCTAACTGACAGTTGAGCGGTGTCAGCGAGTCGGGAGGCACGTGCGCAGACAGTCTGTCCAGGCGCGCATCCAGACTTGCCCTACGGCGAACGGCGCGGTGGCCATCATGTTGGCGATCTGCGAGCTGGATACGTGGGTGGTGAAATCCGTTGAGAGCGGCCAGGTGCAGGCGCGGCGGGGAAGCTCGGCCCAGAACTCCGCCATGCCCTTGGACATGACGATGGCATCGAGGGATGAATCCTCGCAAACGTCGCTGACGACCCCCTGGAGGGTGATCAGGGTTTTGCGGAACAACAGCAGATTGGCCGGGAAGCTTGCACCCGCGAGGACGGACTGGTCGATCAAGTCGACGATCCAGTTCGGACCGATCAGGCGACCGCGAAGCAGTTCATCCAGGCTGCGCGCGGCGACGTCCGCCAGTTTAATCGGATCGGCGTGCTTGACGGCTAGTGCGTCAAGGGCGGTGCAGAGGCCGGCGGCATCACGTAACAGAGCCGCCATCAAAAGGCGGGCAATCGTCTCGCATTCCCGTTTGTGCAAACGGCCGGTGAGACTCCAGTCAAGGATTGCCAGCCTGCCGTCGTCAGCGGCAAAGAGATTTCCCGCGTGGGGATCGGCGTGAAATGTCATGGCCTCGTCGCGCGAGAAGACAACATCGGCGATCATGGCGTCGACGATCGTGCGTGCGAACTGACGCTTCTTCCATGCCGGAAGGCTGGTTGCATCGGTCACGCGAACTCCGTCGATCCGCTCCATGGCGGTCAGACGAGGGGTGGAGAATGGAAGCAGCCGGGGAATCCACACGTCGCGTCGGGCGGCGTATTGCTGTCCCGCGGCGAAGAGGTTCTTCTGTTCCTGGGCGAAGTGAACTTCACCGAGCAGGAGTGTCCTGACGTGTTCAAACGACGTTCGGTGGTCGAGGGCGGGGACATCATATCGCGGAGCTACGTCTTCCAGGTGGTCGGCGAGGGCGTCCAGGAGATTGAGTTCTTCTTCAAGCCGGTCTTTCACACCGGGCTTCAGGACTTTGAGGACGCCCTTCTGAGGCGGGCCCGACGGTGTTCGGTGCCACGTGACCGGCACGACGATGGCGACGCTTGCCTCGGCAAGGGCGGCATCGGCGATGCGCACATCCTCACGGACGCCTTGAGCGGTGAGGTCCTCGTCGATGATGCGGCGGACCTCATCAAGCGGGGTGATCGGGGGGAAGGTTTCGAGAGCCGTGAGGGCTTGGCGCACGAGCGGGTCGAGGCCGCGATGCCGAGCGATGACCTGCGCCAGCTTGTGAAGCGTCGGGCAAACGTGAAACAGAGCAACGAGTCTGTCGGCGGGTCCGGCGCTTTGCGGCAAAGCGGACTGGATCGCCGAGATCTCGGAAAGACGGGCTGGGCCAAGTTGCGAGAGGAAGAATTTCAAAGCGTCGGACACAAGCGGGCCGAAGGCTTTGAGAGGGGGCGGCAGGAGGATGTCGATGTCGAATGCTGGGAACGGTTTTGAATTATTCATGGGGAAGCTCGCGGGGTGAGAATCGTCCTAGTTGGGGGCATATTGCGCTTACGGCAGTTGCAGGAGATTTTAGGCGGTCTTGGCGACTCGGTCGAAACAGACCTCGAGCCTGTCTTTTACGAGTTGCATGTTTTCGGGACGATCAGCTCGATCAGGCTGGCAGCAATCCTCGATCAGGCGAAGCAGGGTCGGATCAAGCTGCTTGGCCTGATCGGTATTCGGATTTCGCCAGAAGTCCAGATTCACCCCGCCTTTGGTGACGCTGGTGCTGTTGAGCTCAGTCTCGACGGAGCGGCCGAGAAATACCCGGTGCATCGTTGCGCCGAGTCCGAAAACGTCGGTTCGTGCATCGAGGGCCTGTCGGTCCACCTGCTCCTTGGCGATGAAGTCCTTTGTGCCCTGGATGCGCTCCTTGCGGGTGAACATGGCGCAGGCCTGGCCGAAGTCGATGATGGTCGGCCGTCCGTTCTTGGCGCAAAGGATATTGTGTGGCTTCAGGTCGGCGTGGACGAAACCACGGCGATGAAGATCTTGAAGACCGTCGGCGGCATGCCAGAAGATCTTCACGATGAGGGGCGGGGTGGAGGTCTCCGCGAACTTGTCGAGGGGGATGCCATCGACAAACTGGAGGATGTTGTAGGCCTCGATGGCCCGGAGCTTCCGCTTGACGATGCCGTATTCCAGAGATTTGCGAAGGACTGGATGATTATTGGAAACGCCGACGTCGAACTCGTTCTTCAGTTGGCGAACCTGCGAATGCCAGTTGGGGGCGTTGGCCGACACGTACTTCTTGCAGTAGTACGTCCCGTCCCTGGCGTCGCGCATTAGGGCGACTTTGGTCCCGGCGCCGGTCCCCAGCTCTCTGACAAACATCAGGCTTTCAAGCCGCTTGCTCATGCATTTCTACCGAACTGGAACGATGTTGCGCTAAGGCAGTGGGAAGTCAGAAAGTAGGTGTTTTTGCAAATGCCGCGTGGCGCGCCAAACCCAGCTTGCCGGAACAGGATCGCGAAAACGACGACGGTCCGGATACCGCAGCCTGGCAAATTTATACCGTGCTGATACGCGGTTGCTAAACTTCACTCCCTGCCTTAATGCCTGCCGTCATGCCAACTGCCCGCAGGAGCAACACTTATGCCGGGCAGTACGCTGATATTTTAGAGGTGAGCTGTGCGGACGCGGCCAGGAGGAGTCGAATTAAGGAATAAAAATAGCGGGCTTTCGTAAGTGCCCGGCCGCAGCATCAGCAACACGATCTCACCTGAAGTCATCCTTAATATAACGGCAGCCCAAGTGTCTTTCCAGCAACATTGAGTGAGTCGGGGCTTTGTATGTGCCTCTTTACGGGCTTGGAGGCATGATTACCCAGGGCTCCAATTTGGCTTTTTGGCCGAATCAGTGGGTCAGCCGTTCGCCTTCCGGCAGATGACCCGTGGGGTGGCGTCGGGTACCAGAGCCGCAAGTCACCCGCCGTAGATGGGGGATATTGCCCAGGCAGCAGAGCTTGCCGGGACCTGTGCAAAGATTGAGGCCGACAGGGCGACTTCTCTCTGACGGCACGCATCGTGCTGAACCTGACATTGTCCTCGCGTCCCCAAGACCCCACTCCTCGCGAGGGAGCAAAGGAATGATGATATCGGAGCGACATATTCACGTACGGCCGGCGAGAAGCTGGTCGCGAAAAATCCACTTGTTCTTCACCTACCTGCGATGGTTACTTCGGCCTGATGGATCGGGACGGCAATCGACGGGGCGGACGTTGCACTGTCCGGGTCCGTCGTGCTACGAGACCGAGTGACCGGCAGGCGGAGATCCTCTCGCGGGGGCGACTCCGCACGCATCCGGATCGTGGATGAGGTCCTCAAGTCTTATTTGCTGGCGGGGGGATGGTCGAATTCGTCGCCGCGGAACGTCGAGCCGAGATATGCCTCTCGGACCGACTGATCGTTGATCAACTGGCGGGGCGAGCCCTCGGCGATGACCGTGCCTTCGTGGATGATGTAGCTGCGGTCAGTGACTTCGAGGGTTTGCCGGACGTTGTGATCGGTCAGAAGGAACGATATCCCCATGTTGTTCTTGAGGTGGCGAACTTCACGTTGAAGGTCCTGCACGGCGATGGGATCGACGCCGCTAAAGGGTTCGTCGAGCAGGATAATGGCGGGCTGGGTGATCAGTGCGCGGGCGATTTCCAGCTTGCGGCGTTCTCCGCCTGACAGGGTGCGTGCCTCCTGCTTTGCGTTTCGAAGCAGGCCGAATTGCTCGAGCAGCTCGCGCGTTCGGCGCCGCCGTTCCGCGGGACTAATGCCGCGTATCAGTTCGAAGATGGCCAGTAGGTTCTTCTCGACGGTCAGCTTGACGAATACGCTGTTCTCCTGCGAGAGATAGCCGACGCCCCTTTGTGCCCGTTTGTACATGGGCAGGTGGGTGATATCTTCGTTGTTGAACAGGACTTCGCCGCCATCGGGCTTTACGATGCCCATGGTCATGCGGAAGCTGGTCGTCTTTCCGGCCCCGTTCCGTCCCAGGAGCCCTACAATTTCGCCCTTTCCGACCGTAAAGCTGACTCGATTAACGACGGTCCGGCCGCTGTAGGCCTTCACAATGTTTCGTACTTCGAGCAGGGCCCTGCCGGGTGCACCGGGGGACGTTGCCGATTGGGCTGAACTGAGTGGGGACAAGGTGTTCACGGCGCGAGCGGGACCTCCATTTGGGCCAAACGAGCCGAAGCGGCTCGGTAGTTTACCGGGAATTGTGCCGGTGGACAGGAATGTTTGTGGAGCCTTGCAAAATTAAGTCTAACATATTTGTTTATAGTCACTTAGAAGTCGTTCGACCACCGACCCTGAGATCGTTGGATTCGCCGGGCCTGTGATTTGTGGCTTAAGGTCGCATCGTCCGGTGGCCCCGATGATCGCAAAGGGTCCGATTGTGGATAATGTCGATTTGCCCTCTGAATTCTGAAGCGTGATCTGACTCTGCAGACATGGCTGGATTCTGCAAGTTTCTGTCTCATCGGATTATGCGCATCCGCCCAACGTTGGGAATGACGCCAGGGGTGTCTTTCGAAATGCGATAGCCGCTTGGCCAATAAACGAAGAAAGCGCGGCCGATCATGAGGTCGGCCGGGACGGTTCCCTTTTGATAATCGCCGCGCTTTTCAAGGATGGGACAGACCTCCCACCACAGTCGAGAATCCTTGCTCTGCGGGCTGTTGTCTCCCATACAGAAATACTCGGCCGGTTCCTTGCGAAGCAGAATCGGATTGAGTGTCGTGCCCCATCCGGGCAGGTGGGCCAGTGGGTTTTGCTTGCCCATTACGCTTCGCTCTTCAAGAACGCTATCGGATCGATAGTACACATCTCGGTAGACCGCGAGGTGATCGATTTGCAGCGGCATCCGATCCGAGGCTATTCGAATCAGGGCTCGGTTGGCGGAATCGCTTCGGCCAAACGCCTTGAAGAGCTTCACGGGATCCGGGGCGTACTGCGAATCGACCGTGGCGACGACCCGCTCACCGTTGATGCGCAAGGCAACGCGATAATCGAGATTCTCGAATTCAACGCTGAGCGGTTTGCCGGCGACGATCGGATCGATCTGGTTCTTCTGAAGTTGGACAAGGGCGCCGCGCAGGCCGATTTTGAAGAGCCTGACGGTCCCGTCGGCGTCGATGGTGCAGGTGAATTCGTCCGATCCCTTACTGAGATAGAGCTTGAATGCCCCGCTGGCAGATTCGGGGGTAAGGACAAATTTGAGCAGGACGTCCCCGACGAGTTGCTGGGGCGGCGGCGGGCCTGAAGAGGCGGCGCCGACGTTGTTGTAACCGTAATCATCCTCGATTCGCTTTCCAGTCAACAGCAGCCAATCGTCACCTTCTTTGCCGGGGACGTACCGCAACTGGGGTGAGGCGGTGTTCCATCCCGAGTCCTCGCGTTCCGGAACCCACATGGGCGGCGTGAAGGATGGGTCGCGGGGGATGCTCGGATCGGGCTTGAAATCGTGATCGTGGTGGATCATCCAGAGGGACTGCTGCGCCATGGGAGTCTTGCGGCGGATGTGCAGGAGGGCGGCAAGCTGCTCGAATTGCGCCGGATTCAATCGGCGGTATTCGGGATTCCACGGCTGGGGGGGCTTGGAGAGCGCTTCGACAATCGGGGCGGGGACCTGGTCGATGGGCGCGGTGTAGATATCGCCATCGAGGATTTGAAGGACCTCGCCGGGTAGTCCGATCAGCCGCTTGATGAAGTTGGTTTCGCCGTCCTCTGGGTCCTTGAAGACAACGACATCCCACCGGTGAGGGCCGAGCCACTCGCCGCCGATGTCATACGGCCATTTCAGTACCAGGATGCGATCGCCGGCATTTCCCACGACGGGTTTGTCCGGCGTGTTGATGGGGGAGTTTCCTTCGCCTTTGTATCCGCAATTGGGACATCGGACGGCGTATTGGTGGGCGAGCGTTCCCTGCTGCGACCTCATACTGCCGTCCTGGGTAAGCGCTCGCTGTTCCTCCCGTAGCCCATAGGCGAAGGGATATTGGCAAAGCTTACACCGGTGGTAGGCATGTTGACCGTACAGGCCCGAGGCCATTGAACCGGTGGGGATGACGAATGCCTCCACCATGAAAGCCCGAAAGACGAAGGCGAGTATGAAGGCGACCACGATGGACTCGATGGTGTCGCGTATCCCATCGGATCGCGGTGGGGCCATTGAGGCGTCGGCAGGGGCCTCTGGATCGACCTTGTCGGGGGCTTGCGGCGATCGTGTCGGTTTGTTCTGTGCTGAGTCCATCAGAATTGCCTTGAATCTTCCCGGGAATGAGAGCGACTGACTTTAGAGGGATCGTCAGAATCGGTCAATTGACGGGATCGTAGGCCTCAAAATCGGATCAAGCGGGAATGTGCGCTTCCGGGAGACGCGTCCGTGGCAAGCAACCCGCCTTCGTACTATTCCGATCCGCCTCCAATCACTACGATTCGGCCGGAGTTTCGGTTTGTCGGGGCCACGAGCCTGGCCACGGATTTGATATTTGGAGCCGTCCGCTGAGTCGATTCCTGGAAGCTACGATCATCGCCAACCCCTCATCCGGCCGGGCAAAGCGGCACGGTCTCCTGGCCACATTGCGCAATCGGCTCATGGAAGCGGGGATGTCGGTCCGGACTGAATTGACGCGACACGCCGGACATGCCAGACAACTGGCCAGGGCGGCTTCCGAACGCAGACAAGGGCTGGTGGTCGTGGTCGGAGGTGATGGAACCATCCGTGAGGCGGCAAACGGCGTCATCGGGACCTCGACACCGCTGCTCATTGTTCCCTCGGGGACGGAGAATATCCTGGCCAAGTATCTGGGGATACGGGCAAACCCCGATCAACTAATTGACATCGTTGAAGGCGGCGTCCTATTTGAAATGGATGCGATCCAAAGGGGGGACGAGCATTTCCTCCTAGTCGCCGGCATCGGATTTGATGCGGAAGTGGTGCGCCTCCTCTCATCGGGACGAAATGGTCACATCACGCACTCGAGTTACTTCTGGCCGATCTGGCGGACATTCTGGAGTTACCGGCATCCACAAGTTCATGTAGAGGCGGATGGTGCGACAGTATTTGAGGGGGAGGGGATGGTCTTCGTCGGCAACGTTCCGCGCTACGCGATCGGTTTGCGATTACTCGATTCGGCGAATTCGGCGGACGGTTTGCTGGATCTCTGTGTTTTTCCATGCAGCGCCCGCTTCACGCTCGTCAGGCATGCGCTGGCCGCACTTCGCCGCTCTCACGTGACCGGGGGGCGGGCGATTTATCGCCAGGCGCGGCGGGTATCCGTCCGCTCGGAGACCGAGGTGAGCGTAGAGATGGATGGCGATCTTTCGTCTCCCTTGCCGGCCAGCTTTTCGATCTCTCCGCGATCGGTTCGGTTGCTTGTGGCAGCCGATTGGCACCAGCCCAGGTAAATTTCTGCGACAGCTACCGCCCCATCCCAAGGGCATACGCGCGCCGTAGTGCTGAAAGCTGCGTCGGCCGCGCAGGAGCCGCCTCAACACGCAAAAATCGCTTTGACGGTGAGCGCACAACTCGCCGATAAACACGCAACCGAATGCAGTCGGGCAGATTCATCGGCAGGTCGTGCCGGTCAACGGCCCGATTGTCGATCGCGGGTCGGCAATGTCGGCCGATCAGGCGAATCGACCCGAAGCGACAGGGAATAACCGGTCAGACCGGTGCTCGAAAACGGGGCTCAGGATGAGCAAATCGAAAAAGAGCAAATCAGCCCCTTCGGCGATGACCGGTCGCTGGCAGATTCCGTTGTTCATTCTGGGTATCTCGGTATTCGCCGGGGGTATCGGGAAAGCGGCGCTCGACTACAGGCCGTCAACTTTCGAGGAGCAACTCGCCAACGTGCGTGTGCTTCGCACCCGGGGGGAATTGCCGCGAGCCAGCGCCTATCTGATGTATCTATTGAATGAGAAGGAGCATACACAGCTCCAGAAGAGCGAGTTGCATCTTGAACTTGCCCAGGTGATTTACCTCGCCGAGGCGCGGATGACGGTTCATGACCCTCGCAACGTCGAGGCAATAATACTGAATCTAGATGAGGCGCTTCGGTATGGAGCGGAGCCAAAAGGGCAGGACTGGGTCGCGGTCGCAGATGCCTATCGCTGGTCGGGGCAATTCAAGCCGGCCGTCGCCGCTTACCTCAGCGCGCTTGACCTGAAAGCCGAGCGTCCCGACCGATTGCATCGCAATGTGGTTGAATTGATGCTGACGCAGGACATCGGCACGCAGGAGGACATTGCGGCCCACGTCGATGCAATACTCGACGATCAGGGCGCTTCGCCGGACAACTATCTCTGGGCCGTTGAGCGCTCTGTTCAAGACCTGCTCCGTCGGGGTGATCCCGCCTCCGCCATGCACGTCATCACCGTTGCCAAGACGAGGCTTTGCGGCACCGAATACCTTCCCATCGTCTCCTATAGTGAGGCCCTGGCGCTTCGTCATGCGGGCCTGCGAGAAGAGGCAATCGAACTGTTGATGTCACTTCGCGAGGAGTGGGGAATTCGCGACGAATTGTGGGCCCGGGCGGGGTATTTGCTGGGGGTCATGGAGAAAGAAGATGCGCGGCCACAATCCGCGCTCGGCTACTTCGACGACGTTCTAAAGTCGTTTGAATCAGGGGCGATTCACGATCAGTGCCTGCTCGGCCGTGCGGAATGCCTTGCGTCTCTGGACAGATACGAGGAAGGCCTGCAGGTATTTCGGGAAGTAAAGAGCCTGGTGACGGGGATTGAGAGCCATCCGACGATCGATGCCGGCTCCATTCGCAAGGGTATGACCCGCACCTGCGATGAGCTGACGCGCAAGCAGCTCTGGTCGCTATCCGCCGCCTATCTTGAAACGGCGATGCAGTTGGTGGAACCCGACGACACGACCCTTCGAATCTGGTATCTGTCCCGCCTTGCCACGTCACTGAGAGAATTGGGCGAGCGTGTGCAGCAAGAGAAGGGTTCTGACAAGGGGGAACAGTCGGGCCGATTCAAGGAGTACTTCGTTCGCGCGGCGGACGTTTGCTTCGAGCTTTCCCAACTGACATTTTCAGACGATCAGACTTCGGCGAAGTGGATGGAGCAGGCGGCAACCGATTTGGGAGACGCCGGCGAAACCGACCGAATGATCCAGACCTTGAAGCGCGTGACGGAGGAGTATCCCCTCGCGACAGGTCGCGCCGATGCGCTGCATCGATTGGGCGCGGCGTACCATGCAGTCGGAGAATACAAAAAAGCGAAGGGCTATTACCGCCGTGTGATGGACGAATATCCGCGGACACCGCCGGCGCTGGAATCGACCGTTCCCCTGGCCGACTGTCTGATTTCACTGGGCGGCGACGACGCGATTGAAGGCGTTCGGATGCTCGTTGACATCGTGGACGATCGCGGGCCGGACCAGTTGTTTTCCCCAAAGGCTGTTGAATACCGCGAGGCGCTGCTCCTTCTCGCGCAGTATTACTCGGACGCGGACCCCGCGAAACTGCCGGACCACGTCGAAAGCGCCATTGCCCGGCTGGAAGCGGCCCTGAGCCTCTATCCCGATCATCCGGATGTGCCCCGGCTTCGCTTCATGCTGGCCAAGAACTATCGCCTCAGCGCTTCCCGACTAAGTGACGAGGCGAAAAAGCAGAGCAGTCATCTCGCTCGGCTGAGCATGCTGCGGGAGGCCGATCGCCGTCTGGAAAAAGCAGCGGAAGAGTACGACCGGGTGATCAGGCTTCTGGCATCTCAGGACGCTTCTTCTCTCTCCGACGTGCAACTGACGTACTTGCGTTCAGGGTATCTGGATCGGGGAGACGTGCTGTTTGATCTCCAGAGATATCCGGAGGCGATCGCAGCCTACAGCGAAGCCGGATGGCGATACGAGAATACGCCGACCTCGTTGACGGCGATGCTGCAGGTGGTGAATTGCCACCAGCGACTGGGAGAGCTTCAACAGGCGCGTGCGGCGTTGGCAAGACTGGGATGGTTGATCAAGAAGACGCCGGCCAGCGCGTTTGATCCTGACCAGGGGATGTCGTCCAAGGACTATTGGGAAAACCTCATCGCTCGGCTCGAAAGAACGGCGATCAATTGAGAGTGAAGGACCAGATGGAAACGCGGGACACATCAGTTGAAGTGGCGGAGCTGATAGCACTCCTGGAGTCGCAGCGTCAGCTTTATGTAAGGCTGCGTCTTTTGGCCGATCGACAAAGGGCGCTGATCCTCAATGAGGACACCCAGCCGCTACTGGGTCTGCTGGTCGAGCGACAGGAGCTTGTCGACAAACTCGTTGCCCTGAACGAGAGGCTGGGTCCGTATCGCGAGTCATGGACCACCATTTACTCGTGCCTCGACGAGACCCGGCGCCGACAGGTGGCAGCGCTTCTTGAAGAGTCCAACGCCGCGCTGGGAGCGATCATCACCAATGACAATCGCGACACGGCAACGCTACGCGCGCGTCGTCAGGGTGTTGCCAATCTACTCGGAAAGGCGGAGACGGCCGTGCGGACGAATGCGGCGTACGTTTCGACCGCCGGTGTGAAATCGTCCTTGACGGACTCGGTGGCATGATGACGGCAGCGACGCTTGTCAAACCTGAAGTCAGTGGGCGCGAGCTGGAGCTCTCGGCGATCATCTCCGCTTACAACGACGTCACGGAGCGCCTGAAGGACGCCCACGAGCGGCTTCATGGGGAAGTGGCCCGGCTCCGGGAAGAGCTGCGTCGCAAGAACGAAGAGCTTCGCCGGAGCGAGCGGCTCGCGGCGCTGGGTGAGATGGCCGCCGGGCTTGCTCACGAAATACGAAATCCGTTGGGCGGGATTGCGCTGTATGCGTCAATGCTGGAGCGGGAGCTTGCGTCGAATCCGAAAGTGAGTACCGCGGCGTCGCGGATTTGCCTCGGGGTTAGAACGTTGGAGCGACTGGTATCCGACATTCTGGATTTTGCCCAGGAGCATCGGCCGGAACGACAAATGTGCTCGATGCGCGACCTGCTCTTGTCGCTGGATGATGCGGCGCGTCCCTGGGCGGCCGAGTCCAAAGGTGAGTTTTCCTATCCTGACGGCGACGTGGACATCCATTGTGATCGCCATCGTTTGCACCAGGTGCTTTTGAACCTGGTGATGAACGGATTGCAGGCAGCAGGCCCGGGGGGTGTCGTCCAATTGAGTTGGACGCAGAAGGAAGGCGGCGTAGAGATCGCGGTCGTCGATAACGGCCCCGGGATTCCCGAGGCGAGCCTGCACAAGATTTTCAATCCGTTCTTCACGACGAAATCGACGGGGACCGGTCTGGGCCTCGCGATCGTGCATCGGATTATCGAGGCGCACGGCGGGACGATTCGCGCCGGCAATCGGCCGGAGGGTGGGGCGAGGATTGTTATTTGGCTGCCGTCGTCGGACGGCGCGGTACTTCAGGAGACAGAACAATCAGTTTGACCTGAGTCGAACCCGATGGTCGGGGCCGGCTCATGTAGATAGAGCGTAAGGAAATAATTAACCCGACCGCGGCGCGGCAGAGAGCTATGGACGGCTCTTGTCAGCATCGCGGCAGATGGAGCGACACCGATGGCGCGTATTTGCATTATTGATGACAAGGATGTCATGCGTGATTCCCTGACCGACATTCTCACCGTTTCCGGACACGAAGTGTCGGCGCACGGCGAGCCCGGTCGAGCTCTGGTGGAAATTTGCAGCACCCGATTCGACGCGATCGTCAGCGACCTGAAGATGCCGACGATGGACGGTATCGAATTGCTCCGGTCGCTTCGGACCAGAGGCGTGGACACGCCATTCGTCTTGATGACGGCATATGCAACCGTGCCGAACGCCGTAGAAGCGATGAAGCTCGGCGCCTTCGACTACATTCAGAAGCCATTCGACGCGGAGTCGATCAATCTGGTGGTCGAACGGGCCGTCTCAATGGGACGTCTTCGCGGCGAGAACGAGGCCCTTCGCACGTCGCTCAGGGATTTCGAAGGCGAATCGGAACTCATCGGTTCGAGTCGCGCCATGAAGCAGGTGCGGGCCCACGTGGAGCGCGTTGCCGCAAGCAATGCGACGGTGCTCATTCAGGGTGAAAGCGGAACCGGCAAGGAACTGGTGGCCCGCGCCATCCACGCGGCGTCGCAGCGTGCAAGCAAGCCGATGCTGGCCGTGAACTGTGCGGCATTGTCGGCGACCCTGCTCGAGAGCGAACTGTTCGGCCACGAGCGCGGCGCCTTCACTGGTGCTGACAAGCTTCGCAAGGGCCGCTTCGAACTTGCCGACGGCGGCACGCTGCTCCTTGACGAGATCAGCGAGGTGTCGGTCCCCGTCCAGTCCAAGTTGCTCCGCGTACTGCAAGAGCGGGCTTTCGAGCGCGTCGGCAGCAGCATGACCCAGATGGTGGACGTTCGCGTGATTGTGACGACCAATCGTGATCTGACCGATTGGGTCGCCCGCCGGCGATTCCGCGAGGACCTTTTCTTCCGGGTGAGCGTCCTGCCGGTGACGTTGCCCCCGCTTCGCGATCGTCGCGAAGACATCCCCGAACTTGTCGACTACTTCCTGCGGCGAATCGCCCGGCGCGAAGGTCGCGAGGCGAGGAAGATCAGTGCCCGCGCGCTGTCGGTGATGGAGACCTATCACTGGCCGGGCAACATTCGTGAGTTGGAGAATATCTGCGAGCGGGCGGTGGTGCTCTGTCAGGAGGAGCAGCTTGATGCCCCGATGATCGAGCCGTGGCTGGCGACGAACTTCGGCGGCCAGGAAAGCGGTCGACCGATGCGCCCGGGCCACATGATGGAAGACATGGAGCGCTCGCTGATCGAGCAGACGCTGGTTCGCTTCAACGGTCATCGCGAGAAGACGGCCAAGGCTCTTGGAATTGGCGTTCGGACGCTCGGGATGAAGTTGAAGAAGTGGCGTGAAGAGGCGGCTGCGGCGGCGGTCACGGCGGAGCAGGCTGCGGCGCGACGCGCGGGCTGACGAATAAAGCTCGGCGAAAGGCGCAGGATTTGCTGCTCGCGGCAAAGATTGCCGATTGCGAATCCGTTGTTTCGATAAGAACTGCCCTGGCGTAACCGGCCGGCTGGTCGATACGTGGCATGGAGCTTGCTTTGCATATGTTGAGAGTACCGCGCCCGGTACGGCGTGAAGGATGGTTTGTGTGTTCCTGACGGAAATGACACGTGGCGGCGCGATGCCGATGCTGGAGAAGACGCTGGCCTTTAACGAGGCCCGGCAGAAGGTGCTGGCGACGAACATCGCCAACATCACGACGCCGGGCTATCGGGCCAAGCAGCTCGACGTGGCAGGGTTTCAGGCGGCGCTGCGCGATGCGTCGACCCGCCGGCAGCAAAACGGCGGGCCGCTACAGTTGGAATCGACGAGTGAGTTTCGGCAGGGCGCGGATGGCTTCCTGCAAGTGACGCCGAGCGAGGAGCCGGTTGACAACATATTGTTTAAGGATGGAACGAACGCCTCGATTGAGCAGCAGATGAGCCGGCTCGCCGAGACGGCAATGACGCATCAGATTTCGACGGAACTCTTGAAGGGTTACTTCGACGGTTTGCAAAAGGCCATTCGCGGCCGGGCACTCTAGTGATCCAGGGAATTGAGGGATCGGATCGGCAATGTACGGCCTATTGGACATCAGCACATCGGGCCTCGTCGCCCAGCGCACGCAGATCGACACGATCTCGGCGAACATTGCCAATTCGCGCACGACGCGACGGGCCGACGGCGAACCCGGCCCGTACTTGCGTCGTGTGGCGCTGCTGGCGCCCGGTGACGCCAAGGGCGGCGCCGGCGTGCACGTGGAGGCGATTCGGGAGGATGTAAACGTTCTCCCGAGGCTGGTGCATGACCCAAGCCATCCCGATGCCAACGCGGATGGCTATGTGGCTTATCCGAATATTGACTCGTCCACCGAAATGATCAACGCGATGGTGGCGGTTCGAGCCTATGAGGCGAATGTGACGGCGATGGAGGCGACGAAATCGATGATGGCGGCCTCGCTGCGGCTCCTGGCCTAGTAGGAAATTGGTTGTCGTGAACTCAGCACAAGTGGAGATTGGCCTGAATGTCTGATCCGACGATTGGAAATGTGAGTTCCACGCCGTTCATCAAGCCGTTGGGAGATAGCCCGACGACGCATGGACCCTCGCGCGCGGACGGCAAGGACTTTCAGTCGTACCTGCTTGAGAGCCTCGACAAGGTGAACCAGCTTCAGACAGAGGCCGACGTCGGCGTGCAAAAGCTGCTCACCGGCGAAACAGACAACGTCGCCGAAGTCTTCAGCGCCAGTCGCAAGGCGGGCGTCGCCTTTGATCTACTGATGGAAATTCGCAACAAATTGATGGACGCCTACAACGAAATGAAGCAGATGCGGGTATAGCAGACCCGGGATCAGGAAAGGTCCGGCGGCAGGCAGTAGCCGTAAGCCGATGGGACGAGCAATGACTGCGTGGTGCGCCGGAGGCGCAACCGTTGCTAGGATGGCGGCGGCATAGATCGAGGATCGATCGACATCTCCATGGAATTTCTCAGCGCACAATTTCGACAAATCGGCGAGCAAATGCGGGGAATGTCCATCTCGCAGCGGATCGCCATTGGGCTGCTGGTCATCGTCGTGGTCGGTGGAATGTGGGGGATGATCAAGTGGGGGACCGAGCCGGACTGGATTCCGCTTCTCGATCAATCGCTCAGCGCTGAGGAGGTTTCCCGCGTGCAGGCGGAGCTTCGTCTGGCGGGTGTGTCCTCGCGTGTGGCCGGGGATCGGGTGCAAATACAGGGTGACGACGAGTTTCGTCAACGCGCCCAGGCGATACTGTCGGAGCGGGGGGCGCTTCCAGCGGATACCAGTCTCGCCTATGCATCCCTCGTCAAACAGAACAGCGTCTTCATCGGTGAGGAGCGCTCTCGCTGGATGGAGTCGCGCGGTCTCGAGGCCGAGATTTCCGGCGTGCTCCGCAAGTTTGATGGCGTACGCGATGCTCGAGTGCTGATCACAGTCCCGCAGAAGCGAGGATTCTCGCGGCAGGAGGCCGTCTCGAGCGCGAGCGTCGCGCTGACCATGGCGGACTCCTCGGGCCTCGATAAGCAGCGCATCCTGGCGATCTCGAATTTCGTCGCCGGAGCCGTGCCGGGCCTGCAATTGGCAAACATCAAGATCACGGACGGGCAGCGGTTCTACCGACCGCCGGACGGCGCGGACCAGATTCCGACGGAGATCTTGGAGCAGCAGCAGCGCGTCGAAGACCATTACATGCAAAAGATCTACGACCAGCTTCGCCATATTGAAGGCGTCGTGGTCAACGTACATGCGAAGCTGCGAACCGCGACTCAGAAATCCCAGAAAGAAGAATACGGTGTGCCGGTTGTCCAGCGTGAATCCGCTACAACGGAGGAGATGACCGGTGGCTCCCGCGCCGCGGAGCCGGCGGTTCGCCCGAACACGCGCGTGGGCCTGACCGATGGGCAATCGGGAAGCAACAGCACGAAGGAACAATCGGAGACCACTTACAGCGAAAAGCGCGACGTCAAGATGACGGTCGTGGATGAGCTGCGCGGATCCGTTGAGCGACTCTCCGCATCGGTGAGCGTTCCGCGAAGTTTTCTGGAGCGCGTCGCCGCGTCGCAAGGCGTGGAACTGGGTCAGGCCAACAACGCGGCAATTGAGAAGATTTCGCAGGCCGAGCTGCCGCGGATCAAGGCACTGGTGAAGCCCCTGATCGACGCTCAGGCCGACGATCAGGTCGCAGTGGATTGGTACTCCGATCTGCCCGCGACGACGCAGACGGAGGCTGCTGCGGCGGCCAGCGATGGCTTCATGGCGATGGCGAAGGAAAATGGCGTTAAGGCCGTGCTCGGGTTGCTCGCCGTGGTCAGTCTTGTCTTCATGCTCCGTATTGCCAAGAAAGCGCAGGCGGGACTTGTTCCGCCGATCGCCCTTGCGACGGCGGGCGCCCGCAGCGGCGGCACTTCATTCACCGTGGGCGAGGACGGACCGCTGGAGACGCTTTCGGGCGGGTCGATGGCAGTGGGAGAAGTGCAGGAGATGCAGGGCGTGCTCGTCGGCCACGAAGTGGACGAGGAGACCGTACGCACGCAGCAGATCGTCAAGCAGATCGGCCAGCTTGTGAAGGACGACGCGACGGTGGCTGCTGGCGTCGTACAGCAGTGGATGGGTGAATCGAACTGAGAGAGCGCATCGATGGCGGCAGCAACAAAGTCGGCAGGAAAATCAGATGAGATCCTGACCGGTCTGCGCAAAGTTGCGATCCTGATCGTGACCCTGGAAAAGGAATCCTCGTCCGCAATTCTCCGGCAACTGGACTCCGACAGCATCGAGGCCATTACCCGGGAAGTGGCCAGTCTGCGCGGCGTCGAAGAGCGGGTCCGCCAAGAGGTCATCAAGGAGTTTCACAATCTCGCCCTTGCCCGGTCATATACCGAAGCGGGCGGGCTGAACTACGCAAAGATGCTTCTTACACAATCGCTGTCCAAGGATGAAGCGGAACGCATCATGCGTCAGATTGAGCACCAGTTCTACTCGAAGCCGTTCACGTTTCTGCACAAGGCGGAGACAGAGAACCTGTTGACATTCATTCAGGATGAACATCCGCAGACAATCGCGCTCATTCTGGCGCACCTGACGGCGAGCAAGGCGAGTGAAATCCTGGGAGGATTGCCTCCGGAAAAGCAGATCGAGGTGGTCAGTCGCATCTCCCGCATGGAGCAGACCAGCCCCGAAGTGATCAAGGAAGTGGAGAGGGGTCTCGAGCACCGCCTCAGCGGACTCATGACCGATCGTCTCCAGCGGGTGGGCGGCGTGAACTCGGTCGCGGAGATTCTCAACCTGACGGACCGCTCGACAGAGAAAGGAATCCTCGAAGCATTAGGTGAGGATGACCCCGACCTCGTGGCGCAGATTCGCCGGCTGATGTTCGTCTTCGAGGACGTCCTGCTGGTGAACGACAAGGGAATCCAGTCGGTCCTGAAGGAGATCGAGACGAGCGATCTAGTGCTGGCGCTGCGAACGGCGACGGATGAGCTCAAGCAGAAGATCTTCTCCAACATGTCCGATCGCGCCGCGCAGATGATCAGAGAGGAAATGGAATACATGGGTCCGGTGCGGCTCTCCGACGTGGAGATGGCTCAACAGCGCATCGTGGACGTCGTCAGGCGGCTTGAGGATTCCGGCGAAATCATCATTTCCGGCCGCGGCGGAGAGAAGGAACTCATCGTATGAGTCGAGCCATCATCAAGCCTGGCAGCGAGCGCTTCATGTCGCTGGGCAGTTCCGGGCTCGAGTTGCGCGACATCGCTGCAAAGGCAGAAAACGTCCTCGCCGCGGCGCGCGAAGAGGCGGCGAAGATTCTCGCCAATGCCCGATCCGAAGCCGCAAAGTTGCACGAGGCAGCTCGACGAGAGGGTTTTGAGGAAGGAAAAACGACTGGGCAAAAACAAGGCCGGGATGAGGGTCTGCGGGAGGCATTGGAAGAGGCTCGCAAACGATTGAAGTCAGATGAGGCCTCATTGGTAAGCGCGTTGAAGGAGACCGTTCGTTCTTTTTCCGCGGATCGCGAGAGAATGCTCAGCGCGGCGCGGCGGGACGCAGTGGTCCTTGCGGTGGCCATCGCGGGGCGCATCTGCCACAAGTTGTCGCACATTGACGAAGCCGCGATCGAAATGGCCCGGGAGGCATGCACCGAGGCGCTTCAACTGATCTCCGAATCCACCGAGGCGGTCATTCGCGTCCACCCGCAGGACGCGGCAGCGGTCAGTGAACTGGCGGCCGAACTCGCGGACAGTGTCAGGTCGGCTCGCGGCGTGCAGTTGACGGCGGACGAATCGGTCGGCCGGGGCGGCGTCGTGGTAGCGACGTCCAACAGCGTGGTAGATGCCACCGTCGTCGGCAGAATCGAACGAATCGCGGACGAACTCATCTCCGGTTGGCGCGCACGTCTCGAAGGCTGGAAAAAGACACCATGAGCCTGCTTGCCGATCAGCTCACCGTCGCCCGATCAACACCGTGTCTCGGCGTCACGGGCCGCATCACTTCCTTCGCGGGAATGACGCTTCAGGCCGTTGGTCTGCCGGTTCCATTGGGGTCCACCTGCGAGGTGACGATCGGATCGCACCAGCGCGTCACGGCGGAAGTCATAGGCTTCAAAGATCATTCAACGCTGCTCATGCCGATCAACACCCACGAGGGGCTCAGAAAAGGGCAAAGCATTCGACTGGTCAGCACATCGCAGCGAATTGCAGTGGGGCATAGTCTGCTCGGAAAGGTCATCGACGGGATGGGCCGCCTGGCCGGTGAAGGTGAAAGTCTACCGATTGAGTCGGACACGCATTACCCGCTTCACCGCTCGGCGCCGGAGGCAATGTCTCGCTCGCGCATCGACGCGCCGCTGTCCGTTGGTATTCGAAGCATCAACAGCCTGCTGAGCGTCGGCGGAGGCCAGCGCCTGGGTGTCTTCGCCGGCACCGGAGTGGGCAAGAGTGTCCTGCTGGGCATGATGGCCCGCTATACATCCGCCGACGTTACGGTCATCGCAATGGTGGGTGAGCGCGGCCGCGAGGTTCAGGATTTCCTGGTGAAGGACCTTGGGCCTGAAGGGCGCAGGCGCTCCGTCGTAGTTGTCAGCACGTCAGACCATTCGCCGCCGCTGCGGATGCGCGCCTGTTACGCGGCGATGGCGGTCGCGGAGTTCTTTCGAGATCAGGGGGCATCGGTCTTGCTCCTCATGGACTCGGTGACGCGCATGGCCATGGCCGCGCGGCAGATCGGGCTTGCCGCCGGTGAGCCGCCGGCAACCAAGGGCTACCCGCCGAGCGTCTTCGCAGCCATGCCGAAGCTGATGGAGCGCTGCGGCCGGACGGCGCAGGGATCGATCACAGGGCTCTACACCGTATTGGTGGAGGGAGACGACCAGAATGATCCGATCGCCGACGCGGTCCGCGGAATCCTCGATGGGCACGTGTGGCTGTCGCGGCGGTTGGCATCGCGCGGGCAGTATCCGGCGGTCAGTGTTCTGGACAGCATCAGCCGCGTCATGCCGGACCTGGTGAGCGCGGAGCATCGCGCGGCGGCGGATCGCGTTCGACGATTGCTGGCAGTGTGGTCGGAGATCGAGGACCTGGTGAACATCGGCGCCTATGCGATGGGCACGAACCCAGAATACGACGTGACGATTCGGATGAGGCCGGCCGTCGAAAAGTTCTTGTCGCAGCCGGTCGAGGAAGAGGCGAGTTTTGAAGGCTCAAAAGAGGCGCTCTTGAAACTGGCAAAGGATATTCAACAGGCTGAGGCGAGCGTCGCCCAGCCGGCTCGCTCGGCTCCGGCTGCCACAACGACGGGGCGTCAGCGCTCGGCGGGCCAGCCTGCTGCGCAGGCCGCAGCAAGGGTCGGCGCTTAAGAGAGGTTGACGGATGGCGTCGCGATTCAGCTTTCGATTCGAGACACTGCTCAAGCTGCGAAAGCAGCGGGAGGAGCAGTGCCGGCGCGTCGTCGCGACGAGGCTCAGTCAGATCATGGCGACCCAGTCGCGTCGTGCGGAGATCGAGGATCAAATTGCTCGGCAGTCAGGAGCATTTCGCCGATCGCTGAAATCGGACATGCTCGATGTCGACGAAGTACGCCTGTCTCGCCACTGGCTTTTGAAGCTTCGCCAGCGTCTTTTCGAGGCCGATGCGGAAGTTGCCGGTCAACATGCAGTACTCGCGCAGGAGCGCGCTGCGCTCGCGGTGGCGAGAAAAGACACGAAGGTGCTCGAAACACTCAGGGAGCGGCAGTATTCGACGTTCGTTGCGCAAGTTCAGCGGCGCGAGCAATTGGAACTTGACGAGCTAAACGTGACCCGATTTGCGCACGCGGCCATGACAAATGAGAGCGAGAATCCGTGAAACGATTTTTAACAGCGCTCGCGCTTCTGTCGATGATCAACATGACGGCGTTGGCCGTCGTGGCAGGATTCGCGTGGAGCAAGGACTATCTTAAGAAGGATCGCCTTCGCAATGCTTACGCGGTGCTGACCGGTGAATCGGATGACGAGACGACGACGAGGCCCGCGGGCGATGAATCACAGCGGGTCATCACGTCGAGCGAAAGGATCAAGCGGAACAAGGACGCCGACGAGATCGCGCGAACGGAGCTGGAGCGACGCAAACGCGAAATTCAAAACGGCTGGGACCTTCTGGAGCGGCAACAACTGGCGCTGCTCAAGTCGCAGGAGTCCTTTGAGGAGACAAAGAAGCGTCAACGAGAGGAACAGCAACGCCGAGCTGAGGAGGCGGGTGACGAAGGGCTGAAGAAGGAGTTGGACATCCTCTCCGGCCTCAAGGCGAAGGACGCCAAGGAGTTGCTCAAGCTGAAGGCGGACGCGGACGTCGTTCGCATCATGCTGCAGATGGAGCCGCGAAAGGCCCGGAAGATCGTCGGCGAGTGCAAGAAGAACGAGGAGCGCCTGTGGATCGGGCGCATTCTGGAAAAACTACATGAGCGCGATGCAGCACAGGCGGAGGTCCTGGCCGCAGGCAAATAGCCGAGGCAAAGGACCATCCCGATGGCAGTACAATTTCAGGCAGCGGCAAAGATACTGCCGCTAAAGGCGGAGCGACCTCCGGCTCCGAAGCGGGAAACACCGCAATCCGACTTCAAAGAGCATTTCGACGGCGCACGCTTCGCTGCAGGCGCGGAGCGCCGGCGGCCGACCGACAAACCGGGGCCGTCGGATGACATCAAGCCGAAGGAACCTGTCGACGAAAAGCCGGAGGCGGATGAGTCGGCGGAGGCTGATGCGGAACAGGTTGTCGTAGCAGTCGCCCAGCCGGTAACACAGAACCTCGTGATTCTCCCCTCGGGAGATGATGTTGCGCCGGCCCAATTCGAGACCAAGAACCCAACGCGCGTCGATGATCAGATTCGCCGAGCGAGGGGCCCAGCGGAGACGACCAATGTCGGCAACCGGCTGGACAAACCGATTCATCAACCCGGCGGGGCGAAATCGCAGCCCGTACCGGTAACGAATACACCGCCTGTCGTCGACGGCGAGGTCGCTTCCAGCGCAGTCTCAGTTGCGTCAGAGAGTGAAACCAAGGCCCGATCAGAGTTTCTGACACCGACCCGCACGACGAGCGCCGCTTCACACGATGATTTGACTGCCGCGCCAGTCGATCGATCGACCGGTGCGGAGCTCCGTGCAACCGAGCAGTCGGGTTCCCGATCCAGCGCGACGCAGCCAGTCGAGTCGCGTGAATCGGCTTCGTCGAAGCCTGAGATCGTGCCCGTGGATGTGCGTGCCGAAGGCGGCGCGACCGGCGATGAGGGCGATGCGACAGACCAGCGATCCCTGCTGTCAGCACGGGCGAAGGACGATGCGAAGACAGTTGAAACCAAGGATCTCAAGCCGAGGTTCGACAATCGTCTACTGGAGGCGGGCGACGATCATGGCGCGCAAAAGGATCGCCCCACGCCGGGCAGAGTCAAGCCGGACGATGTTGACCACTCTCAGGCGATCAAGAAAATCGACATCCGAAGCGGCAGGGGAGATTCGGGTGCCTCATCTCTGGGGAGATTTTTGATCTCCGCAGCGAAAGAGGGATCCGTTTCGACCGCGAATGTCTCACCCGGCAACAGCTCGACTCCAACGAGCAGTCCAGCAGGCCTTCAAGGCGGAACTGCTCATTCATTTGCATTAGTCCGCGATGCGGCTCCCCGAGCGCTGACGGAGATTCTCTCGCCGCCGGTATCAGCGGCGGATGCGCTGGATGCGGCCGCCAAAGTTTTCAGCGCATCGAACAACGGCGGGCGACAACAGGTCACCCTTCAGCTTGATCCACCCGAGTTGGGCCAGTTGAGGCTTCAGATTCGGATGCACCACGACGCGATGACACTCCGCGTCGATGCGAATTCGCAGGTAGTGGCAAAGTTGATTGAGTCTCGACTTCCGGAGCTGCGTGACGCCCTGGCGTCGCACGGCATTCGCGTCGAGCGATCTGAAGTGATCGTTGCCCGATCTGCCTCATTTGATAATCAGTCGCAATCACAGAGCGACCAGCAATCGTCATCGTCGAATCAACAGCCGGGTCACGGCCAGTTCAACGAATCCCGCTCGTCGTGGGCGGAGGGCCATCGCTTCGGCGCCCCGGGACATGACGGCTCGTCGGGTCGCGAAGAGCGTTCCCATTCAGCGGGCTCGGATGAAACCGACGCAAATGTGGTCAGTGCGTCGCGGATCGATGGGAATGAGTCGACGTTGATCGCGGAATACTGGCTTGATCTGGTCGCCTGAGGACGAACATTAGGACGCTCATCGGCGCGCTCCCACGCGAGGAACATTAGGAGAGTCAATCATGCAAACGCAGGCAATACAACCGAGTTCGAGAGTCTCGGCCCAGGAACAGACGACCCGGGGCTTTCAGGATCTTAACAGCGCGGACTTCTTCGCCCTGATGATCGCCGAGCTTCAATCACAGGATCCGCTCAAGCCGACAGATAATCAGCAGTTGCTGAATCAGATGGCGACGATCCGCGAAATGGAGCAATCATCCAACCTCAACAAAACGCTCACCGCCCTCGCAAGCGAGCAGCGCTTCGGCGCGACAGCCGGACTGATTGGTCATTACGTCTTTGGAACGGCAACGGACAGCGGGGGTAATCCCGTTGATATCGACGGAATCGTGACCGGCGTTAAGTTTGACAAATCGGGCAACGCAATTCTGGAGCTGCACAACGGCAAACTTCTGCCGGCTGGAAAGGTCGAGCTTGTCACCCTCCTCGAAAACCTGCCGGACGACGTACTCGATCGTCTTGGCCTTCAGAAAGGGCAGACTCCAGGCAAGACAAACAGTCCATCTCAGTCGGCTGCCGGGACGACGCCGGCTACGAGCGAATCAAAATCTACTGAGGATTGGTCCGGCGGCGTCGCAGACACGCTGGATCATGCCGCGGGCGTCCTAAACGCGCTCTTTGCGCCAGGCGTCAGCGTCGGGGTCTGATCAATAGAGTCGGTAGCTAGTCGGACGGATCGATAGAGTTTTGAATCTCTCGCCACAGAGATGGAGATAAATCGATATGGGGCTTACATCAGCACTCTTCACCGGTCTCTCGGGACTCAACAGCAGCCAGTTTCAGCTTGATGTGATCGGCGACAACATCGCCAACATCAACACAACGGGCTTCAAAGGATCGCGCACGCTGTTCCAGACACAGTTTGCCCGAACCCTGTCGGCCGGCACCAAGCCGAACGGCACTCAAGGCGGCACGAATCCCTCACAGGTGGGACTCGGCTCCACGGTCGGCGCGATTCAGCGATCGTTCACGGCCGGTTCCATTGAGACGACCGGGATTGCCAGCGACTTGGCGATCGAAGGCAACGGATTCTTCGTGCTGCGGACGCCGGAGAACGAAAGCGTCTTTACCCGCGACGGCACATTCTCGCTGAGCGCGGATAATCGCCTGATCTCGACCGATGGGTTTTTCATTCAGGGATTTGGCGTCAACGATCGATTTGAGTTGATCCCCGGCGCGGTCACTGACGTGAAGATCCCCATCGGTTCACTCACAACCGCGAAGGCGACCGACGCCGCCCAGCTCGACGGAACGCTCGATTCCACGGGCGATGTCGCGACCCAGGGAACGATCCTCCAGTCTCAGGTGCTTCACGACGCCGCGAACAACCCCATCACCGGGGCGACGTTGCTGACCGAAGTGAAGAACCCCGGCGGCGCCGCGTTCTTCGTAAATGGCAACGTGGTCTCGATCAACGGGATCAAGCGCGGCGGACGCGATATTCCAGCCGAGCAGTTCGTTGTCGGCACGACCGGCACGACGGTGACGGATTTCCTCAACTGGCTAGATGCGGCCAGCGGAATTGATACCACCGTGGGCGTCTCGGGAACGCCTGGCGTCGGCGTGACGGCGGACGGCCGATTGGAGATCCGCGGAAACGCAGGAACGGAAAACGCGCTGTCCATTCAGTCGGGCACACTCCTGAGCAACGGCGGGACCGGTGTGCCGTTCACGTTCAACGAGACCCAGGCGGCAAACGGCGAAAGCGCGACGACCACATTCATCGTGTACGACTCACTGGGTTCGCCGATCTCGGTAAACCTGACCATGGTGCTCGAGACCCGAACAACGGCCAGTAGCTCATGGCGGTTCTACGCAACGGCCGCGGACGATACCGACGTGACCTTTGACATCGGCACGGGGGTTCTCAACTTCGACGAGAACGGGCAGTTCGTCGATGCGCCGCAGAACGGAATCGTAATTGACCGCGTCGGTAGCGGTGCGACGGATCCGCTGACGATCGCCCTCGACTTCGCCCGGCTCAGCGGGCTCAATGCCCGCGACTCCGAGCTGGTGATGAGCTTCCAGACGGGCTTTGCCACCGGCACCCTGATTGACTACAGCATTGGCCAGGACGGCGTCGTGACCGGAACGTTTACAAACGGTCTGAATCAGACCATTGGCCAGATCGCCCTGGCGACCTTCTCCAATCCGGCGGGCCTGCTCTCACGATCCAACAACGTGTACTTCGTGGGGCCCAACAGCGGCGAGGCCCGGATCACGCCTCCGCTGGTTCTGGGCGCGGGAAAGATTTCGGCCGGCGCGCTGGAACTGTCAAACGTAGATCTGTCCCGCGAATTCGTGAATCTGATTACGTCCTCCACGGCGTTTTCCGCGGCGAGCCGGGTCATCTCAACTTCCGACACGCTGCTTCAGGAGCTGTTGCTTCTGGCTCGACGGTAATCCTGGGTAACCAGTCCATGGTCGGCGGGAAGTGATCGCATGATTGTCGTGACGAAACTCAGAGGCGACCACATGGTGGTAAACGCCGAGATGATCAAATTCATCGAGTCGACACCGGACACCATGATCACCTTGGTCAACGGCGAGCACTTGATCGTCCGGGAGTCCGTCGAAGAGGTGGTGTTGCGCGCCGTGGCCTACGGGCGCAGTATTCGCGCGTTCTCGCATTAGGCCGTCCGATTTCTATCGGGCGCGGACAGTCGGCAGCAATTGCGCATGGGTCAGCGGAATTGTTCGAGATCGCACTCTCTGACACCGCCATGAGGCTGGAGCCGGCGCAGAATTCGACCGATAAGACAATAGACTCTTGTCCCGAAATCCTCGCGCGCCATCGCGCGAGGCGAGTGAAGGCATGGCCAAAGAAGAAGCAAAACCTGCGGAAGCCCCCGAATCCCAGGAAGCACCGATCGCACCGAAGAAAAAAGGCAAGTTCGGCCTCATCGGTCTGGTCGGCGGACTGATGATTGTCGAGGGCGCCGGAATCTTCATCGTGATGAAGATGGTGGGCAGCGATCCCGATCCGACCGTCGGCATGGAACAGGCCCTCGTCCCGACGACCAAGCCGTGGGCCGAGAGCCAGGAAATCCCGGTGGCGAAGGTCCGCGTGCTCAACAGCAGCGGCTCGCGAGCGATGCTCTACAACGTGCGCGTCGTCGTCCGCGTGCACAACGAGAACGTCGCACGCGTGGACGAATTCATCAAAGGCCGCGCCGGCACCGTTGAAGACACCATTGGTCGGGTCATCCGCAGCGCCGACGAGCGCCACCTCGGTGAGCCCGGTCTGGAGACGCTGAAGCGCCAGGTTCGTCATGAACTGGGCAAGCTACTGGGTGACGACTCGCTGATCGAACAGGTTTTGATACCTGACTGCATGCCGATGCCGACCGGCTTCTAGGCCGAGTCCGCCGCTGGTGGGCGGGCAATCGCGCAATCGGGTCAATCGCTGCAAGGCATGGATGCCGCGTGCTGCCACGGAAGGTAGGAATGTATGTCCGGCGAAGCGCCCGACCAACCCAAAGACCTCTCGCAAGCCGAAATCGACGCGGCGATGAATCAGGCCGCGAGCGATGCATCGACGGCCGGTGCGCCCAAGAGTGACGCAGCGTCAACGCCGGCGGCCGATGCCGCAGCATCGCCCAGGCAGCCGGATGACTCGTCGCAGCCTGAAGTGATCGCGGCGGACGACACGACTGTCGACGTAGCGACCGCTGCTGAGACGCCGACCGCCGAGCCGTTGAAACTCGATGCCTCGGGTCGTCCAATTGACGATGTGGCTGCGGGTGCTGCCGCGGCTGCGCGGTCCGCTCCATTGCCGCCTCCTCCCGCCAACAGTGTTCCGCTGGAGCTGCCCGACTTCGGCCGCGGCGGCGCCGTCGCCGACGAAAAGGGCCTCGATCTGCTCAATGATGTTGCCCTGAATCTCAAGATCGAGCTCGGCCGCTCATCCATGTGCATCGAGGACGTGCTCAAGCTGGGCGAGGGGTCCATCGTCGAACTTGACAAGCTCGCCGGAGACCCGGTCGACGTCTTTGTGAACGAGCGACTCATCGCCCGAGGCGAGGTGCTCGTGCTCAACGATAACTTCTGCGTGCGCGTCAGCGAGATTGTCTCGAATGAGGAAGAGGTGACGGCGTGAGGGTCGATGGCCGCGGTGCGCGCAGGCGCATCCTTGCATCTGCTATGCTGGTCATTGCCGCGACATCAGTCGCGCAAGGCGATCCGATGGAAGGTGCCGAAACCGGGGTTGCCGAAACGCGCACAGTGCCCCGGCCGATGGCCGAGACCACGAAACTACCGCCCACTGCCGAGATAGCTCCAGAAACTCTCGGTCGCCCGGTCGATGCCGCACCCATTAATGCTGTAGCTTCCGACGATGCGGATGAATTGATCCGACGTCCGTCACGATCGAAGCCCGCTTCGACAGCCCGCCGCGCCGACAGCATGTTCAGCTCGCTGGGCGGCTCCGTCATCCTCCCGATGATGATCGTCGTGGGGACCATCTGCGGTTCGGCATATTTCTTTCGCAGACTGGTCAATCCCGGACACAAGCCCGGCGCCGACAACGCGATTAAAGTCCTCTCCCGACAGTATCTGTCCAGCAAACAGTGTCTCTGCCTCGTTCGCCTCGGCGGGCGACTCGTGCTTTTGGGTGTCACGCCGGATCGAATCAGCGCCGTCGCTCAAATTGACGACCCCGAAGAAGTCGCGGGCATCATGGGCGATGTGAGTCGAGCCGGAGGAGGTACCTTTTCAGCCGCGCTGGCAGCATTTGCGGGTCGTCGCACGGGAGTTGATGCCGATGGCGGAGGCAATGCCGCCGAGTCGGCTGACCTCATTCTTCCGGGAAAGCTCTTCGAAACGCGATCAAACGTACGTGATGTCCTCGGACGAGTCCGCGCCCTTTCGAAACGCGGAATACCGGCGGAGCCGGTTTAAGCACGCGGCAAACGCCGGCGGCCCTTCGCGGCCGGCGCGGGCGGCTCAGCGCAAAGGAGTTGCGCGTTGTTGTTCGGATTCAGGAAGTCACTTTTCGTCGGCTTCGTCGCTGCGACTCTTCTCGCGCTGACGACAGCCGCGCCGGCATCGGCGCAAGCGCTGACGAATTCTCCTGCATCCCTCGATAATCCTCTCGGCATCCCCGACGTCAGCCAGGTGGCGCCGATCGCCACGGACGCCAAGGGCGTGACCGCATCACTCCGCATCCTGGTCCTGCTGACAATTCTCACGGTCGCGCCGTCCATCCTGATCATGATGACCAGCTTCACGCGCATCGTGGTCGTCCTCGCGCTGCTTCGACAGGCGATCGGCACGCAGCAGCTTCCGCCGGGACAGGTCCTGGTGGGGCTGGCCATGATCATGACCATGCTCATCATGGCGCCGACGTGGCAGCGTATGAAAACGACCGCGGTCGATCCCTATCTCAACGGAGATCTGAGTCAGGCGTCGGCCTTTGAGCTCGGCGCCAAGCCGCTGCGCGAGTTCATGTTTCGACAAATCGAGGCGGCCGGCAACGAGGAGAACGTTTACACATTTCACGAATACGTCGAGGGTCCCGTGGCCCCCGGTGTCGAGTTGAAGAAGAGCTCGGTCGGTCTAACGACGCTCGTGCCCGCATTTGTGCTCAGCGAGCTGAAGACATCGTTCGTCATGGGCTTTCGCATTTATCTGCCGTTCCTGGTGATCGACATGGTCATCGCTTCCATCCTGATCAGCATGGGCATGATGATGCTCCCGCCCGTGCTGATCTCGCTCCCGTTCAAACTTATGCTGTTCGTGCTGGCCGACGGTTGGGGTCTGGTCGTCGGCTCGCTTCTTGCCAGCTTCGGAGGGTCGTAATGTCCACGAATACTGCTATTGACCTGAGTTACGATGCCCTCGTCCTGGCACTGTTTCTCGCCGGGCCCATCATGGCGATCGGCATGGTCGTCGGCTTGGGAATCAGCATTTTCCAGGCGGTGACCCAGTTGCAGGAGCAGACACTGAGCTTCGTTCCCAAGATCGTGGCCATGGGTCTTGCCGCAGCGTTCTTCATTCCCTGGCTCACCACACGCATGGTGGAATATACCCAGCGGCTCTGGGGCGAGGGGATGTGGTCGCCCTAGGTTGCATGGCGTCAAATCGCGATTGAGCCTCGTGCTTTTGCCGGCGGCCAGTTACTGGGAATGCCGGCGCTGTGAGCGGGAGATGATGATTCGTCGTGGAACTGCTTCGGTTTGAATTGCTGCTGCCGAGTTTTGCGCTGGTCCTGGCGCGCGTCGCCGGGCTTGTGCTCGCCGTACCGATGCTGTCCAGCGCCCAGATTCCGCGCACCCTCATGGCCGGCCTGGTTGTCATCATGTCGCTCATGGTGTTCCCGGCGGTCGCTCCCGTGTTGCCCCAGTCCCTGACTACCGGACAAGCCGTGGCCGGCATGGCCACCGAGTTCATCATCGGGGAGATCCTCGGACTCGCGGCGGGCACCGTGTTCTTCGCCGCGCAGATTGCCGGCCAGCTCGTCAGCCATCAATCCGGGCTTTCGCTCGGCCAGGTGTTCAATCCGCTGTTCGAAGAGCAGAGCACGGTCATCGACCAGCTCTGGTTCTTCGCGACGATGATTCTGTTCTTCATGTTGCGGGGTCACCTGGCGGTCATTCAGGCCCTGCTCGACAGCTTTCGACAGGTGCCTCCACTCATGCTTCAGGCAGACGGCGCCCTCGGCGAGTTCGCCATGTCGGTTTGCTCGACGACTTTTCAATTGGCCCTGCGGCTTGCCGGGCCTGCGGTCCTAGCGCTCATGCTGACATCTCTCATCATGGGTTTTCTGACCAAGACGATGCCGCAACTCAATATCTTCTCCGTCGGCTTCAGTCTGAAGATCGTCGTCGCGTTCCTGGTCGTGGCAGTCTCAATCTCCCACAGCGGCGGACTCATCGCCTCCGGAGTTGAAGACAGCCTCGACGACCTCGGCGAGTTGATGCAGACCATGTCGGAAAGGGTGATCCATGCCGGGTGACGCGGGAGACAAAACGGAGGCTCCGACACCGCGGCGGCGAGAAGAGGCCCGCAAGAAGGGGCAGATTGCCCGCAGCCAGGATCTGTCCTCGTCAATCCTGCTTCTTGGCGGGATGGTCTGCCTGCGCTGGTTTGGTCCTCGCCTGATCGAGTCTCTGACTGGATCGCTGCGCCATTACATGGAAATGAGCGATGCACGCGAGGCGATGCACATTGATGTGGTTCCCATGACCCTTTCGCTGGCAGCGGGAGTCATCGGCGCCGCGGGGCCGATCATGGTCGGCCTGCTGCTCCTCTCCGTCGCCTCGCATCTGGTGCAGGTAGGCTTCGTTATGACGACCGAACCGCTCACGCCGAATCTGAACAAGCTCAACCCGGTGAACGGCTTCCAGCGGCTTCTGAGCATGAGAACGATCGTCCAGCTGGCAATGAACATGCTGAAGCTGACGTTTGTCGGATTGGTCGGTTATGTGATTATCGCCGAGCGCATTGGCAAGGTCTTTCTGGCGATGGAGGTCGGCGGCTGGGCCCAGTTGGCGCTGATGGCCCAGATTCTCTATGAGATCGGCCTCATTCTCGCGGTCGTTCTGTTCGTGCTGGCACTGATGGATTACGTCTGGCAACGCTGGCGGCACGAGCAGGACATCAAGATGACCAAGGAGGAAGTGAAGGAGGAGCTTCGCCGCATGGAGGGCGATCCGGTCGTCAAGCAGCGCCGCCGTAAGATGCAATTAGCCGCGGCGTTGATGCACATTCGTAAGAATGTCCCCAAGGCGGATGTGATCGTCACCAATCCGACCGAGCTTGCGATCGCCATCAAATACGATTCGGACGCAATGGTCGCCCCGCGCGTGATTGCCAAGGGACGGGACTACCTGGCCGCGAAGATCCGTCAGATCGCCGTTCAGCACGGCATTCCGATCGTGGAGCGCAAGCCGCTGGCACAAGCCCTGTTCAAGACCGTCGAAGTCGGGCAGGAAGTTCCCGAGCAGTTCTACAAGGCCATCGCCGAGATACTGGCCTACGTCTATGAATTGAACGGCAAGGCACGGAATATGCGCCGCGCCCCGGCCGCGTGATCGCGTAATACGAGAGGATCGTCACGGACATCATGCCGACAGCCGCCGCCAGACCAACTCCGCTCATTAAAGCGCTGAACCTCCTGCACGAACAGCGCGGGCTGGTCTACCCCGTCCTGGCGATGTCGCTCATCCTCGTGATTCTGGTCCCGCTCCCCACCCCGATCCTCGACTTGCTCCTGATCGCCAATATCGCCTTCAGCGCCGTCGTCCTGTTGACCGTGATGTACATCAATGGTCCGCTCGAATTCTCCTCCTTTCCCTCGCTGTTGCTCTCGCTCACGCTTCTACGACTCGTTCTGAATACGGCCACGACGCGACTGATTCTGACCAACGCCGATGGAACCACAGGCGCGGCGGGAAAGGTCATCGAGGAATTCGCGGGATTCGTCGCCGCCGGCTCGCTCGCCGTCGGCGTCATCATCTTCCTCATCATCACGATCATTCAATTCGTTGTCATCACTAAGGGTGCGACGCGCATCGCCGAAGTTGCCGCTCGGTTCACCCTCGACGCAATGCCCGGCAAGCAAATGGCCATCGACGCCGACCTCTCCGCGGGCTTGATCAACGAGGACGAGGCCCGCCGTCGTCGCGAGAACATCACCCGCGAGGCGGACTTTTACGGAGCCATGGACGGTGCCAGCAAGTTCGTGCGCGGCGACACCATCGCCGGCATCATCATCACGCTCATCAACATTCTCGGAGGCCTGTACGTCGGCATCGTGGAGAAGGACTTGCCGATCACTCAATGCCTCGAGGTATTCACCAAGCTGACCATCGGCGACGGGCTCTCCGCGCAGATTCCGGCGTTCCTGGTTTCGATCGCGGCCGGCATGATCGTGACGCGCTCGACCGCTCGCACGAACATGGGCGAGGAGCTGATCAGCCAGGTGACATCGCGTCCGGTGGCGATGATGCTGTCGGGCGGCTTCCTCCTGGTTCTCATGTTCACGCCGCTTCCCACGACCCCGCTCATGCTCATGGCCGGCGGGGTCGGCGGCCTCGGCTACCTCCTCCTCGGGCAGACGAAGCGCAAGGAGACCGAGGCGGTACATGCCAAGGCTGCCAAGCCGAAAGAGCCTGAGAAGATTGAAACCTGTCTCACCGTTGATGCGCTGGAATTGGAAGTCGGCTACGGCCTCATCCGCCTCGTGGACAAGAAACAGGGAGGCGACCTTCTCGATCGCGTCACCAATATCCGCCGGCAGATCGCTAGCGACATGGGCCTGATCGTTCCACCGATACGCATTCGCGACAACGTACAACTCGAGCCGAACCAGTACAGCGTCAAGTTGCGTGGCGCTTCAATCGCCCGCGGCGATTTGATACCCGGCCGACTGCTGGCCATCGACTCCGGGGCGGTCTCGGAAATGGTTCACGGCATCGAGACCAACGAGCCGGCCTTCGGCCTGCCTGCCCTATGGATTGCCGAGGACGACCGCTCGACCGCCGAGCATCGCAATTACACGGTGGTCGAGCCGAGCAGCGTCTTGGCCACCCACCTGACGGAGATCATCCGCAAGCACGCCGCGGAGCTTCTGACGCGGCAGGATGTCACACGGCTGCTCGATCATTTGAAAGAGAAGAGTCCGAAGCTGGTGGAGGAGATCGTTCCCGACCAGCTCAAGATTGGGGAGATTCAGTCCGTCCTCCAGAATCTCCTTCGGGAGCGCGTCCCGATCCGCGATCTCGAAACCATCCTGGAAACGCTTGGCGACTGGGCCGGGCGGACAAAGGATGCTGAGATTCTCACCGAATACGTTCGCAATGCCCTCGCGCGGACGCTCTGCGAACAATACCGCGACTCGGACAACACCATCCACGGAGTCACCCTGGACCCCTCACTCGAAGAGTTAATCGCCGGTCACGTTGAGCGGACAGACCGCGGCTCTTATCTCACCGTCCCGCCCGCCCTGGCCAACCGAATCGTTGCCGCAGTCCGCAATGAGGTGGACGCCGCCGCCGCGCGTGCATCGGGCAAGCCCCCCGTCGTCTTCACCTCGCCGCAGGTTCGCCAATGGGTCCGCCGACTCGTCGAATCGGCACTCCCCACCGTGGCCGTCCTGGGTTATGGTGAGGTGGTTCGGGGCGTGAACATTAGAACCCACGGAATGGTGGCCCTTGATCTCCCGGTGGATGGTCAGGGCAAGGGTATGACAGATGGATCTGAAAACGTTTCAAGCCCGGTCAATGTCTGATGCCTTGGCCAAGGTGAAGGGCGCACTCGGCAAGGACGCCATGATCCTCCACACGCGCACCATCAAGCGCGGAGGCATTCTCGGCATCGGTGCCCGTAACTATGTTGAGATCACGGCAACCGTGGACCCTCGCGTCATCGCCGCCCGGGCCTCCGCGGGAAACAAGGAGGAAGCCGCCGCTCCCGAGCCTTCCGCTTCCGTCGAGGCCGTCTCAGCCCAGGTCGCCTATCGCGCCACTGCACCGACTCCGCCGAAGATCAGCGTAAGCCCTGTTGCACCCTGGGAGTCGAAGTCGGAGCCCTCCGCGGAGACGGCGACGGATGGAGACGGTTCCGCGTCGGCAATCCGCGAGGAAGTGGTTGCCATCCGTTCGATGGTCCGCGACTTGCTCCAGAAGTCAGATCCGTCGACTCCGCCGGATGTACCGGCCGAGTTGATCGACCATTACACGCGATTCATCAGCCACGAAGTATCGAACTCAATCGTCATGGAAATGATCGATCGACTGCGACCCCGGCTGGGGAGCAACCCGCCTCACTGGGATGCCTCAGGGAAACCGGTCGCGGGCCAGGTCGTGGGCGCGGAGCGCATTCGGGAAGAACTGGTCAATTATGTCGATCAGATGCTGCCGCCGGCCGCCCCATTAGCACTGGTAACGGAGAATCGTCCGACCATCATCGCCCTGGTAGGGCCCACCGGTGTCGGCAAGACAACCACCCTCGCCAAGCTTGCCGCCCATATGAAGCTGCGCGAGGGTCGCAGCGTAGGACTCATCACCATAGACAGCTATCGAATTGCCGCCGTCGAGCAGCTCAAAACCTACGCGCAAATTATGCAGATTCCCATCGTCCCCGTCGCCACACCGGAGGAGATGCAGGCTGCCATCCGCGAGATGGCGTCGGTCGATTTGATTCTGATCGACACGGCCGGGCGGAGTCAGAAGGACGACCTGCGTATCGCGGAACTGCGGACGTTTCTCGCGGCCGCCTATCCGGATCAGGTGCATCTGGTGCTCTCATCAACCAGCGGTGAATCGACGATTCGCCAGGCGATCGAAAAGTTCTCAGTGCTCGGGGCCAAGCAGATCATCTTCACCAAGCTCGACGAAGCCGTCGGATTCGGCGTCATTCTGAATGTACTCAAAACCGCAGGCGTTCGGCTGTCGTATCTCACCACGGGACAGTCGGTCCCCGACGACATCGAGATCGGCAGCGCCCGGCGAGTCGCGGAGTTGATTCTCGGAGTCGACCGGTCCGGCCGTCTAAGTGGATCGCCGCCCGCCTCCGAGGGCGCGATGGCCCAGACCACGGAGGGTTCGTGAGATGAGCGTCGCGCCGCTGGACCAGGCCGCCGAACTTCGACTTCTGATGGAGACGCGCGCCGCTGCCAAGCCGGCGAGCACGCCCTCTCCCGCGCGGCCGCAGCTGTGCCGGATCATCGCGATCGCCAGCGGTAAGGGCGGCGTCGGCAAGACCAATCTGGCCGTCAACCTTTCCATCGTGCTCTCGCGACTCGGCCGTCGCGTCGTCCTGCTTGACGCCGATCTCGGGACGGCCAATGTAGATGTCGTCCTGAACGTGCAGACGCAATATGACCTCACCGATCTGATTCAAAGCCGAAGGACGGTTGACGAGGTCGCCGCGCACCTGGCGGACGGCCTTCGACTCATTCGCGGCGTATCCGGCCTTCCTGCCTTCGCCGACATGCCCGCGTCCGATCGCAAGCGACTGATCGATCAATTGGGCGACCTCGAAGGTCAGTCGGATTTCATCGTGATTGACTGCGGGGCCGGGGTCTCCGAAAACGTCGTCGCCTTTGCCCATGCGGCCGACGAGCTCTTGATCGTCACCACACCCGAGCCAACCGCAATCACCGATGCCTATGCGCTGATCAAAGTCCTGGCCCGCCATGATGCGCCACCCGCAATGAACCTCGTCGTCAATCAGGCCGGAAGTCAGTCGGAAGCCCGGCTCGTCGCCGACCGAGTTTCAGGCGTTGCGGAACGATTCCTGGGCATACCACTGGGAACCCGGGGGCATATCTTGCGCGACGAGCACGTGAGCCTGGCCGTTCGCGGAAGGGCTGCTTTCGTCACGCGATTTCCGCGCTGCCTCGCCGCGACATGCGTGACAGCACTGGCGGAGCGGCTATGCCGCGACCTGCCAGCCTGCAGAAATGAAAGCGGCTTCTTCCGCCGAGCTCTTGCATTTTTCTGCTGAATCCGACGCCCTCCGCCGCCGATCCCAATTACTAATGACGACCGAGAATCGATCCCGGAGGGCGTAACTGCTTGGCACGGTTGTGTGGCGCATGCTGTGGACTCTTGATCTTCAGTGCAACGATCTTCGGCGGGCTCCTGTCGGGGGCCGCCGCGGAGAAGATCATGCTCAGGGCCCTCGTCGGGCTCTTTGGGGGTCTTGCACTTGGCTGCCTCACCGGCTGGATAGGTCTCTTCGTCGTTCGCGATCAACTGGACCGGTCTACAGATGACCGCTCCGAGTCACCCAAAAAGGTGGAGCGCGGCATGTCGGATTCAAATGTGCAAGTTGTGCGATAGGCCGGCGTCCCCCTGAATAAGGGCGCGCCACGGTAGCAGGTGGTCGAGGCTTAAGGTTCAGTCGTCCAAGGTCAAGCAGGAGTACGGCGTATGCTGGCAGTCGATACGGACATTCAAGATATCTGGCGGCAATACAAGAAAAACCCCAGCCGCGAGCTTCGCAACATCCTCATTCAGCAATACCTCCCCATCGTTCGATTCAACGCCGAGCGCGTTCACGCCAAGCTGCCCACCGAGGTGGAACTGGACGACCTCATCTCCGCCGGCGCCTTCGGACTGATGGACGCCATCGAGGCCTTCGACATGGAGCGAGGCGTCAAGTTCGAGACGTATTGTTCGCCCCGTGTACGCGGCGCCATCCTCGACGAGCTCCGCTCGATGGACTGGGTCCCGAGGCTTGTCCGCAACCGGTCGCAGAAGATTCAGCAGGCTACCAAGGAACTCCAGGGCGAACTGGGCCGTCTGCCCACCCAGAAGGAAGTCGCTCAGAAGATCGGCGTCTCGGCGGCGGAATTCGACCGCATGTCGAGGGATTCCAACGCCGTCTCAATGACCTCGCTCTCGCGCAAGGCTTACGGCAACGATTCCTCGCGCGAGCTGACCGAAATCGACGTCGTCCGCGACGAGCGGGCGAGCAGTCCGCAACAGGAAGTCCAGAAGGCCGATCTCAAGCGGCTCATTCAGCAGGGACTGACTTCAACTGAGCGCCTCATCCTGATTCTTTATTACTACGAAGAGATGACCATGAAGGAAATCGGCCTGACGCTCGATCTGTCGGAGAGCCGGGTCAGCCAGATGCACTCCGCGATCGTCGATCGGCTTCGATTTCAGCTTCGCCAGCGTGACAAGGAATTCCGGGTCTAGCCAATCGTGTCCGCCATTCCGCCTAATCCAATCGCCTCCGTCCTCCAGTCCGGCACGGCGCAGGCCGAGCAGGCCCGCAAGACCGATGCGGACAAGAACGCCGAACAGAGTCGGGCAAAGGCCCTCACGGGAGGCCCTGACGCGATCCTGGAAGTCGAAGGCACCGACACCGACGACACACAGGTTCACACTGATTCCGGGGGTCTGGGCAGTCAGGGTCGCCAGGACACCCCCGCAGGAGAGGAAGAACAGGACGAAGCCCAGGATGACGCCGGGATTACCACTGACGAATCCGGCCGCCCACACATCGACCTGTCTGCGTGAGAATGAGTCGCGCGATATCAAAGCGAAGCCCGCTCAGCGCAAGCGCACGACAACTCGACCCACGCCGCGGCCGTCCTGAACCTCCATTCGGGCACTTCGGGCGTCCTTGAGGTTCTCAAGGGTTCGCTTCAAGTCCCCGATGCTCTCGATCTCGTCGTCATTGACGGCCTGAATGACAAAGCCTCGGCGCAGATCAGCGGCGAATCCCTCACCGAGCGGATCCACCAGTGTAATAATCGCGCCGGTCTCGACCTCACTTCGGGTCCGAAATCTCTTCCGGAGTTCCGGTGTCAGCGTGGCGGCATAGATTCCCAGTCGCTCGACATACTCGGCACCCATCTCACTTTGAATCTTGTCCTCGGGCTTCTCCGAGTTCGAAATGCTGCCGGGCTCCTTGGTGTCGCTCTCATCTTGAGACGAAGGGTCGAATCTGGAGGTCTGCGTACTGAAATTCAGCGGCTGCTTACCAATTTCAACGGTGACAACCTTCGAACGCTTATGTCGCCAGATGTTGAAGCGGGCCTTCGTACCCGGCGGCATCTGGGCGACCAGGTCTTGCAGGTCCTCCACGTCACGCACCCGTCGGTCGTCAACTTTGAGAATAATGTCGTCAGGCTGCATGCCCGCCTTGACCGCCGGCGCGTCTTCCGATTCATCGATGATGCCCTGGATGAGAGCGCCATACGCCGCGTCAAGCCCATAAGCCTCGGCGACGGCCCTGTTCACGGGTCGTAGTGCGACGCCGAGATAGCCTCTGACGACCTTTTTACCCCTCTTGAGCGTATCTGCGATGCGGCGGATGACGTTCGATGGAATCGCGAAACCGACGCCCTGGTAGCCGCCGGACTCCGTGGCAATAGCGACGCTCATGCCGATCACCTCGGCGCGGGTATTGATAAGCGGACCGCCGGAGTTTCCCGGATTGATGGGGGCGTCAGTCTGCAACCAGCCCTTGTAATCGATTTTGACGTCGACATTCGAACGGCCGACGGCGCTGATGATGCCCTGAGAGACGCTGTTTCCAAACTTGAAGGGGCTGCCGATTGCCAGAACGATATTGCCGACTCGCATCGCATCCGAATCGCCAAGCCGGCACGGTTTCAGGTCGTCCGCGGAAATCTTGATGACCGCGATGTCGGTCATCTTGTCTGTCCCGATGACCTCGGCGAGAAAGTCCCGCCCATCCTGAAGGGTCACCTGGACCCGGCCGGCATCCTCGACGACGTGATTGTTGGTCACGATGTATCCTGCATCGTCAATAATGAATCCGCTGCCGGTTCCGGTCATGGGGATGGGTTGGAGGTTCTCGTCGCCAAACATCCGCTTGAGCTCGTCGTTCACTTCCTCGTTGATCGTCATCGCCTTGATGCTGACCACCGATGGCTGCACCTCGTCGGCGATGGCGCTGTATGCATTCGAAAGGCGCTCAAGGAGGGCGATGTCGGAGGATGAGTCCCTTTGCGCGACAGGATAAAAACCAGACGCATCGCGTTTGACCGGGTCCGGGTCGGCGCGGAGGCTCGATGCACCCAGCAATCCAAACAGCGCCCAGCAGCATGCTGTCATAAGGAAACTACGATATCCAAAACGCTCTTGATAATGGGTCATCATGTCCAGCCTTGCAGTAGGACGGCCAAATGCATCGAGCCGACTCGGTTCAACCGAATCGCTTATACCCGGAACATAGCGCGATCCGCCGGCCTTGGCTGCGTCCGCTGAATCATCGACCAATCATCCCCGGTCGGTTGGCGTATTTGGTCGATCAGAGGTCGGTCGAAGTCCTTTTGCTCGGATTCTCGGGCGTGGGCGCAGCCAATAACCCGGACGCCCATCGGGCCGTCCCCTATTGTATGCGTCAAATCAGGCAAGGGAGGCAGCGGATTCCGAACGAATCCGCCGCCGTCGTCTCGTTGTCGGCTTTCAGGCCGCGCAGCCGAGCTGCTCCTCGAAAGAGCGGATGAGCTCGGAGAGCTTGCGGGTATGGACGCCGCTGAGGCTGGGCCACGTCACTTCCCCGTCACTGGCGAGGAGCTGCCCCATCCGGCGGCATGCCAGCAGAACGGTGGTGTGGTTCTTGTTGCCCATCATGCGGCCGATCTCAGGGAACGAAAAATCGGTGTGCTTTCGGGCGATATGCATGGCGATGTTCCTCGCCAAAGCGATGACCCGGCTTTTTCTGGAGGTATGCAGGTCCGCCGGGGTGATGCCGAAGAACGTGGCGACGCTCTGCTCGATGTCGCTGACGGTGAGCAGCTTGCCGGTCTGCGTCAAATGGTCATCAAGGGCTCGGCGGGCCATGTCAAGGGTGATCGGCTCGCGGGAAAGGGAAGCGAACGCCAGGAGCTTGACCAGGCAGCCTTCGAGCTCTCGCACATTGGCCTGAATCTTGTCGGCGATGTACTGGAGCACCGGCTCGGGAAGCGACTTCTGCAGCGCGGTCGCGCGGCGGCGGAGAATCTCCTTGCGCGTCTGCACGTCAGGCCGCTCGATGCGGACGATCATGCCGGAGACGAGGCGGCTGACCAGTGACTCGGAAAGCTCGCCCATCATGCGCGGATGAGCGTCGGACGCGAGGATGACGCGCTTCCCGGCGGCGTTGATGGCGTTAAAGGTGTGGAAGAACTCCTCTTGGGTCGCCTTCTTGTTGGCGATGAACTGCATATCATCGAGGAGCAGCACGTCAATGTCCCGAAAGCGATGTCGAAATGCATCGAGCTTTCGTTCCCGAAGGGCGTAAAGAAACTGGTTGGTGAAGTCCTCGCCCGATGCGTAAATCCATCGCACCTTGCCGTTGTGCCGGCTCAGGCCGTTTGCGATCGCCTGAAGCAGATGCGTCTTGCCAAGCCCGCAGGCGCTGTGGAAGAGGACAGTCGACGAATCCGACGTTGGGTTCTCGATGATCGACTCGGCGACTGAGTATGCCAGACGATTATTCGCCCCGACCACGAAGTCTTCCATCCGGCCCCGCAATGTCCGCTGCGGATCGCGGGCAGGCACGGCGCCGTTGCCGCCTTCCTTGGTCGACCGCTCGGCGTTCTTTTCAATGTAGGCCGCCTGCGAGTTGAGCTGGCTCTTTCGCATGCTGCGAAACAGAACCGGGTCGATCGAATACGTCACCTTGATAGGGCGACCCATGACCTGTTCGGCGGCCTCGGCGATGGAGTCCGCGAAGTGGTCTTCGATCCAGCCGCCGATGAACAAATTCGGAACGCCGACTTTCAGGATATCATCGGACAGACTGAACTGAGTCGAATGCCGGAACCAGATTTTGAACTGCTGTGAACCGACGATTTCCTCAATCTGCGTTCGAATTCGATCAATGGGATCCTGAATCTCAATGGCCACGGCGCGCTCCTTCCAACGACCGCATCTCGAATTATCGAGTGCGAATTTCCTGATCTGAGGTTTTATAAACGGGGCAAAAAGCTGCGAATGCTGACGCTTCTGGTCTCCTCCGGCACTGTGTACTGACCGGACTGCCTCTTCAACCGTCTTCTTGCCGGGACGAAGTTATACGAATGCCGCCGATTCGCGTCAATCGGAAACTTTAACGAAAGTTTTGCACATGCGGCGACTCTCGTTGAATCAAGTATTTGCGACTGCAAAAAAATTTTCATCCACGGCTTGCCCACAACGCAACGTTAATTCTTGAGTAGTCGTGCAAAACCTGGCGCAGGTGACGACTCTGATGCGCATCCTCACGTCGCGTGAGTGGTTACGCCGATCGGGCAGATCATCGCCGTCCGGCGGTAACACGTTTCGAAGCCGAATCGACGATAAATCGCGAGCGCCGGCGCGTTTCGCGCGTCGACGGCGAGCGTAACTCTTTCAATGCCTTGGGCATGCGCAATCTCAAGCGCTTTCGCCAAAAGAGAATTGCCCAACCCTTGTCCGCGCGACGAGGGATGCACGCCCATATACACCACTTCCAGCGCCGAGCGCAAAGGACTCTCTCCCAAGAGAATACAAGCCACCGGGCTGCCCGCCCGCCCGTAAATAAGCCATCGCTCCGGCCGAAATATCCCCGCGCTTTTGTGACCAGCGATGATGTCCTCAATGTCCCGCAACCCGGAAAGGCCCGGACAATCCAGGCTTTCTCGATAGGTTTCGAGGATCAGGGCCGCCAGTTCGTCGTGTATTTGGGATGAATAGGTCATCCAGGTGGCCTTAGCCGCTTCAGAACCACCGACGGAATAATTTATCCGCGTCACATTGGACGAAGGGCACTCCATGTAAAGCAGTTCCGCAATCTCCGAGAAACCCACGGCGCATAAGGCGGCACGAAGACCGGCATCCGTGGGCCCAAGGAGGCACTGCGCCAACCGGATGCCGCGCGTCGCTTCCTCGGCAAGCACCCCGCGCAGCATAGCCACGACTTGCGACGCCGTCGCTGACTGTCTCCGGCTTTCCGGCAGGAACAACATCGCGGTCCGGCCCGGAGACTCGATGCACGTGCAGGCACTGATGATGCGCCCCGCGCTCTGCAGCAGCCACTGCCGGGAAAGATCGAGATTCATCACGCGGGCATACTGGATAAACGAGCTGACGTGGCTTTCCAACTCAACGGCCGACTGGTCTTGCGTCGCCAGGGTCATGCGCAGGACGCGGCGCGCGTCGGTCGGCCCGGCGAGCAGAGTTTGGCAGGACAATTCCGTCGGCATGGGGCGCTGCGCCTTTTACGGATGGGACGCTGACTCAGTTTGATCGACCGATTGTAACGGCACGCCGGTCTGAATCGAGTCGAACAAATCAAGATGCGGCAGCACTTCCGACACCGTCGGCATATCAGGGGGCGTCTTGCCCTGTACGATGCGAACGTTTTCTCCCAGCGGTCGCCATAGGGCCGGATTCGTCGGACCAAACAAGGCAAGGGTTTTGGCGCCGACCGCCGCGGCAAGATGCGAAACGCCGCTGTCGTTGCCCACAAACAGGCCGGCCTCCGCAATAAGTCCGGCGAGCAGTTCGAGCGCAGGACTCTCGATGGTCTTGGTGGCGTCGCGTAGCGATCGGATTTCATCTGCCGGGAACCGTTCCATTTCAACTGGGCCGAGGACAAAAATCGGTAGAAATCCGCGACGTCGCAATACCTCGCTCAATTCGACGAAGCAATCGGTCTTCCAGCACTTGTCACGCCCGCCGCTGCCGGGATGAAGGAGGATCGGCCGAGCGGCGACGCCATCGCGACAGGCGTGAAGAATCCTTTGCGCTTCAGTCCGAAGCGACGCGGGAACAACCAGTCGCGGATGCCCCACATGGGCATTCATCCCATGTGCCTTGAGGTCGAGGAGCCATTGATCGCTCACGTGGCCGAGCAAGTCTTCCCGGGGTCGCGGGTCGATGCTGACTGTGTGAGCGATTCCCGTAGCTCGCAGGTTACCGGCTATCAAGCCTTCCGGATCGCCGAGCGTGTTGATCGCGATGTCATGAGCGCCCAGCCAGACGCGCACTTCGCCCGGCAGCTCATCCGCGCTGCCGAAGAGCCGATGAAATCCCCCCCCTTCGATATCGCGCAACTCTTCAACCGCGCCGCACGTGAGACAAAGTCGCGCGCTCGTCGGCCTTGCCAGCAGGCTGACACGACTCGCGCCGCTGAGGCGAAGTGCCTCAACAAGTCGCAGGCTCAAAATGAGATCGCCGAGCGCGCCGCCGTGGACGATCAGCGCTCGTTCGAAGCGGCGCCCCGTCTCTGTTCGAGTGTCCATAGCAGGATGTTGTCCATGATCTGATTCGTTGATTCCGGCAGGTAGCCGACGCGATTCCAGATAAAGTGCCGATCCATCCCCGCGGACAGGTCGAACGGGCAGGCTATCAGGGCCACACGATTCTCGATGGTTCGCAGGTAAATCGGCGGCGCCGCGTCGCCCTGCCTCAGAGATGCACCGGCATCCGTTGTCTGCAATGAAATGAGACGATTGCCACCCTCAAACGCGCCGGTGGCGATCGGATGATCCTGAGCGAGTACCTCGCGACGGCCGAAGTTGAGGGCCTCGACCCATTGCGGAACGGCGGAGATGCCCGCTGACATCCCATCCGCTGCGTCGATCAGAACGACCGTACCGGCGCTCATCGCCGAAATGAGAAACTTGGCTTCCGCCTCGGTCGGTCCTCCCGCGGTCGGCACTTTCACATGCAGGACGTCCGGCAAGCTCGAGCGATCTGCGGCGCTGGCAGCGGTAATGATTCCGCGATCGTCAATCGAGATGCCGCAGCGGCTGTCGCTGCCACTGCCATATCGCCGCCAAGTATTCGGGTGTCGGTCCCACTCACCGGCATGTTTGAATGTCCCCACCGAAACTCGGGCCCGGCCAACGTTGGCTCGTTGCGCGGTCGGCCCATCGGGCATCCTCCGCGGTAGCTGCTGATACGGTGGGGCGGTGTAAACTCTCAGGTTCACAAAGATCCGAAACAGATCGACAAATCGCGTGCGCTCCTGATGCCAGGCCCCGGCAATATCGACCGGACAAAGAAAAACGGCGACGCGCGATCCATCCGACATGCCTCGAAGCGGTGGGCGTCTCTCCCAGACCGAAGCGGGCCCTCCGAAGTGGCAGTGAAAAACGGGATGGTCCTCGGGAAGCACTTCAAAGCGATATCCCCGATCGCGAAACATCCGCTCAAAGAGCTTCGCGGCTGAGTCGGTGAACCGGCCGCTTGCCCGATCGGCATGGAGAAACACAACCCCGCCGTCGTCGATGTACGCGCGAATGTTGGCGAGTGTGTCCTCGGGCAGTTCAAGTATTCCGCTTCCGGAAAGATACAGAATCGGGGCGTCGCGCAGTTCGTCAAGCGTGGCATGTGAACCGACAATCTGCCATCGATACAGTCGTTCAAACGACTTGCTCAGGAATCGCGTAATGCCCGCCAGATCGCGGTAGTAGTAGTTCCACTGGTCCTCGTCGGCTCCGTACTGCATTTTTTGAATGAAAATGGGAGCCTGGCCGTGCGCGAGGAAGATAAGCGCAAATGAATCGGCCACGACGCTTCGTCCCCATTCGCGCCCCAGGATTTTTTTGAGATTGCTCGCGTACCAGTCCACGCCGCCGATACGTGCCCGGCCGCTTGCCAGCCCCAGCCGCTCAAGACCGAATAATTCGTAGCCTTCGTGCTGACTGACGTCCGGCGGATTCGTAGTGAGAAACGCGTCGCCGCGCAAAATCGCGTCATAAACCCGCTTCATCGCCTCGCGAGCCTTTCGATTGGGAGGAATGCCCTCGAAGACAACATAGCGACCTTCCCGCAGCGGGAAGTAACGATCGAGAACGATGAAAAGACTATTGCACCCCGCAAGGGTCATGGAAGATGTTGGTGATGAATTGTTGTCACGGTAAGACCAGCCGCCGGAGTCCGTCTGCGATGTCAGCCAATGGTCTCGCATCAAGGACCACACGCTTCTCTTTGTGCCCACGTCGGCGAGCGCCCCGGCCCACAGGCCGAGATTGGCGAATTGCGTGTTGGAGTGATCCCAGTGGGGGGCGTCGTCCAATGTATAACCGTAGCCGCCGTTGCCCCGGCCGGCGCCGGCGAGCCAGTTCACTTCCCGTCGCAGAAGTCGCGCGTATTTGGTACGCGTCGTCGGCGATAAATTGCGGTCCAATAGGGCGCTGAGCATCGCGGCACGAAGGCTATGGACGTATGTGCCGGATTGCATGTTCGGCTCGGCGATCAGGGTTTCCAGCAGCGACGCCATCTTCGGATCGTTGTGGCCCACGCCGGCGCTCAGCAGGGCCAACCCCGCCAGCGCGGTCGGACCGCCGAGGTAGTACGAACTCAGCTCGTTTTTCACATAACCGGAGCGGTTCCAGACCGTAATGGCATCGAGCGGAATCTGAACCGTCCTGCCGTCCTTGTTCTTGATCTCGATCCACTTCTTCGTCCGCCGGCCGATGATCCCCTGCAATCGGATCGTCTGGCCGGGCTTGCCGGCCGGGCTGTACTGAATGTCATCCTCGAGCTGAATCGCATCAAGCAACGCCGCGATACCCTGACCGATCTCGGCGTCGACATCGGCGGTTGTCGGTTCCGCCATCGCAGCGCCGACCGTCGATGCAGACACCGAGATGGCAAGGAGCCACCCGAGCGCAAGCCTCGTGCGGACGTCACGGGTCAGGCTCGCGAAGCAACCGTGGAAAGTTCTCTCAGGCATTCAATACAACGATCTACGTCCTGCGGCGTGTTGAAAGCACCGAACGATAGGCGGGTCGTTCCGCCGTCGGCATGGGTTCCAATGGACTGGTGTGCAAGCGGGGCACAATGAATTCCCGAGCGGCTCAGAATCCCGAACTCACTCTCCATAAGGGATGAAAGCTCCTGCGGATCCAACCCACCCAGCCGGATGCTGAACACCGCAACGCGAGATGTCGGCTCTTGTGGCCCGTACACGGTCAGTTCCGGAATCTCTCGGGCCGCATCAAGAAATCGCCCTGACAATTCACGATCGTGCCGCATCAGCGACTCCATCCCTTTCGCCTCGATCCACTGGATGGCAGCGCCAAGCCCGGCAAGGCCGATGGCATTGTGACTGCCCGACTCGAACTTGTCCGGCATGAAGTCCGGCTGTACAGGGTGTTCGCTCACACTGCCCGTGCCCCCTTCGATCAACGGCCTCAGCGCTTCCTCAAGGCCCTGGCGAATGTAGAGCGCGCCGGTTCCCAGCGGGCCCATCAATCCCTTATGTCCCGGCATAGCGAGGAAATCGAAACATCCGCTTTGAACGTCTAATGGAAGGTGGCCTGCCGTCTGCGCCGCATCGACGAGCAGGAGCACGCCCCGTCGTCTCAGTTCCGGCCCGATTTCCTCGATTGGCTGTACCGCACCGGTGACGTTGCTGCCATGCACGACGCACACGAGCCGCGTGTCAGGTCGCAGTGCCGAAAGGACATCGCTCGGTCGCACAAGCCCTGTCGCGGGGTCGACATCCACATAGGTCGTCGTAATCTTGCCTGCCGTCGTCAGTCCGCCAAGCGGGCGAAGGACGGAGTTATGCTCCATCTTCGTGGCAACGACGTGATCCCCCTGAACAAGCAGACCCTTGATCGCCTGGTTCAGGGCGGCCGAACAATTGAGCGTAAAGACGATCTCCTCCGGCTTGGACGCCCCGATCAATCGGGCAAGTCCGCGCCGACAATCAGTGACAATGCGGCCGGTCTCCACGGCCTCACGGTAAGCGCCTCGGCCCGCAGACGCCCCGATTTCCCGGGCGTACGATTGCATCGCCTCGAAGACTTCCGGCGGCTTGGGAAAGCTGGTCGCGGCGTTGTCCAGATACAATCTCTGGCCCATGGGCTGTGGCTCCGGCTTGTGAGGCGGCATATGATGCTGCCAGAGACTTATTGTACGCGGGTGCGCGGCGATTCGCATCTTGCCAAGGGGTGATTAAATGCCAAAGGCCGTTGATACCGGTTCGCTTGATGGTCGGGTGCGTTGCCAGTGGGCTGCGACCGACCCGATGCTGGCGGCGTATCATGATGATGAGTGGGGCGTCCCCATTCGCTCTGACGCAGGGCACTTGGAGCGGATGTCGCTCGAGGTGTTTCAGTGCGGGCTATCTTGGAAGATCGTGCTTCAGAAGCGGCCGGCGTTTCGCAAGCTCTTCCACGGATTCAAAGTGGACCGCGTCGCGGCACTCAAGGCGAGAGATATCAACAGAATTTGCGATGATCCGGCAATCATCCGCAATCGTAGAAAGATCGAGGCGGTCGTGTCTAATGCCCGTGCCTTCCTGGAGATTGCCGGTCGGCACCGATCTTATGGCCGTTGGTTTAATCAGTTGCCCGCAGCCACGCCCCGGGACCGGGCCGAGCTGTTTAAGGAATTTCGAAAGACGTTTAAGTTCATGGGTCCGGAGACGACGAAGTGCTATCTCATGGGCGTCGGAAAAATCGATCCCGAGCACGATCGGAAATGCTGGCGCGCCCAAACATAAATCACAGCCGCCACACGGCCTATTTTAGGGCCCTGGAGCGGCCTAGGCCGTGGCCCGACGCCCTGGAATTCAATGCCGGGCCTTGCCGAAACCGATACTTATGCTAAGATCTGTGCAGAAGGGCCTGCTAAGGAGTTCATGCTCAATTTCTCAAAAAGCGAGGCTCAGGCTCGCATTCTTTGAAGCTCACGGACAAGACTGACGAAGGAACGTGACAACCAGTCGTGACCAGGATGGTCGACGCTCCGGCGATTGCAAACTCGCGGGGATTCAAGGCGGACAGCGCTGAGGCGCCAGGCATCAATCCTTTTACCTCAACGCCGCATGGGCCGCCAAACGATACAAGGAAACAGAAGATGAGAATGACCGAAGAGAAGTCCAGGCACGAGATCATTACGCGCGCCAAGATCAGCTACGCCGAGCAAAAGACGAACATGTCTATGCGGTCGTGGATTGATCGAGAGCTGCGTGAGATCGGTATGCCGGTCATGTCAGACGAGGAATGCAAGACCTACGCCCTCAACGCCGGGCCGCGGATCTTCTAGTCCGACCGCCAATTCATCGGCACTCGCGCGTGGCCGGTTTCGAATGAGCCGTCTCTGCCGCGCCGACGTCTCGCTGTCGAAATACGATGTTTATTCAAACCTGAGTCTCGAACGTCGGCCGATGCCGTCCGCCGAACAGTCTGCCTGGGCGTGGACATCCTGAGGCGTGGCCATCCTGATCGATCATTTGACCGGAAGAGCGCCGATATTGACCTGGCCGGGCGTGAAGGCCGTTCCGTCCTGGTAGAATCGAATCGAACGCCCAAACGTTAACTGGAACGTCGTATAGGCGTCGTCCAAAACGCCCGCGTTCACGCATGGACTGGCCCCGGTGAGGAAGTACGAATGGTCCGCCGGATTGCTCAGCAGCGGCGGCGTCTGAAGAGAATCGCCGCCCAGTCCGGTCACGAGGAACATATCCGGGAGCAGGAAGAAATATCTCGTCACGCCGAACGGCGCCACAATCATGAACCGAACATTTCCGACGTCTTCCCAGTGCAGATTATGATCCACGACGCTATATGGAAATGGAATGATCGAATCTGGAGTCACGTTGAAGTGAAGGCCGTCTACGCCGTTCGTCTGCAGGTATTTCTCGCTCAAGTTGGCAATCAGGTTATTGCGAACGACGGTCGTGCACCGACCCGGCTCGGTCAGGCCTGAGGTGCCCCACCAGATGCCCTGGTCGCAGCTATAGATCGTGTTATTGATGATTCGGACCTGAGTCAGTTTCGAGTGACTGATTCCAGAGCCGTTGGTGTAGCTGAGATCGCCCGCGTCATATACGTCGTGGACGACGTTGCCAATAATATAGGATCGCCCGAAAGTGCCGACCGGCATCGACGGCGGGCTCGTGTGATCGATGCCTCGTTCGGTGTCATAGACTTCATTGAACAGAACCCAGATGTTATCCGAGGCGGGCCAGTTTGCATTGGAGTCGTTTGAGTGGATGGCGACACCATCGCCCGGTCCGGAATCGGAATCGCGCGAAGTATGCAATATCGATTGGGACAATATCGAATCGCGAGCGTGCTTGAAGATAAAGGCGCTTTCCTTGCAGTGATGCATATAGCAACGACCGGCGTATCCGTTTCTGCAAGGCGCCTGATCGGATAAAGCGTTGGTTCGAGTAAAGGCTGCGGCATGGCTGCCGAGGTGATGCAGGTGCGAATCGAGCAGCCAGACGTGCCGGGTATTAGCGCCGAAGTGCGGCCCGAGATAATCAGTTGAGCCCGAGGGGTTATTCCATTCGCCCAAATTGCGGGCTTCGATATCATAAACAACGAGGTACTCCAAAAGGCTCGTCGCGTCATTGGGCGATGAAGGCGTGTCTTGGACCGAGAAGCTGGTCGCAATCGCCACCCCTTCATTTGGGTCTCTCGGCATGTCACGAAAAAGGCAATGCCGCACGGAGATGTGGTGGAATAATCGCAAAGCCGGGCTCGTCTCCTCATAGACGCGAACCATCGCGCCGACGCCATTGAGACTTGGTGAACCATAGTCGGAGTAGTCGAAATCGATGTTCTCGACTATCACATAGTCACACTTGATTTGGAGTGGCCGCCGTACGATGGGCTTCTGGGTCGGGCTCGCTCCTCGAATGAAGATGGGTTTTGCAGCCGACCCGGTACCGGAAACGCTCTTCAAGAGTTGCGTGTCAAATCCGACGCCGTGCAGCTCGACCACGCTTCCGTCGGGGAGGGAATCCGGAATCGTCTTTCGCGGCGAGGCGGCCGTTCCAAACGGATTCGGCGTACTAGACGGCGGCAAATAATCCAAGCCGACGTTGCAGTCTATATAGTGCGTGTAAGGCCCGTTGCCCGCGTCGCGGTACGGCTCTGGCCCGCTGCCAAAGTCAAACGTCGCACCGTCATACATATGGTGGGATTCCTCAATTCCAAAGGGCGGCGACGGAATTCCGATGGGAGGCACAAACGTGGGGGCGACTTTGAGCTTGACGCGTCGTTGCAGCGACTGACTCCCGCCCGCCGCGCGGTAGATAAACTCGTCATCTCCCGAAAAACCGGCCTCCGGCACATATACGAGATTCGGCGCCGTGCCATACAAAGTGCCATGCGTCGGTGCTGCCAGGATCGTAAACGTCAACGTGTTGTAATCCACCCCCGGCATCCACGCGGGCAGGCCCACGAATCGCTGTCGATCCGTCAAGACATACTGCGTGTACTCACCAGTGGGATTGATGACGATCGGGGTGGGCGAAGGATCTTCGGAATCGTCGGGTGTGGATCCTGGTTTCTGGGCATTCGTGTCAGTTCCTACCGGTGAGAGTGGAACTTCAAGTTGGATGGTGCTCTGGCAGGCACATGCCTGTGCCAACGCAACGGTAACAAGCAGCACCCCAAAACGTCTGGGATTGGCGTGTTTCATCTCATTCATGATTGCGCCGATCGTTCGGGGCGGAGGCCAATAACTCTCTTGCGTCGCCTCGATGCATGCGGCGAACACCCATCAGATGAACACTTAAGCATCTAATCTCTGCCTCCGAATTGCAAATAATTTGGGAAGAGTTGTCCGTTTATGAGGCAGGCGCGACGCAAGTCTGACGATAAAGTCTGAAAAAACAACGGTTTGCAGAAGTTTTCCTCTGATTGCTCTCTGAATCTCAATTTTCTCGGAATCAGTCCAGCGACGTCCGAATATCCCGCTCAACCGACCCTTTATCGAGTTCCTTGGCTCGCCGTAACACAGCCGCCCCCTCCTCCTTCCGTCCGACGATGCTCAGGACGCTTCCCGCATTCCAGTGAACCGCAGCCTCGTTGGGAAATCGCCTCAACGCCTCTTCCGCCAGCGGCAGGGCAACCGTCATGTTACGCGTCTGGATATAAATGGACAGCAGATTGACGTACGAGGCGGGGCTTTCCGGCCTGAGACTGCGTGATCTCTCCAGCACCTCGGCCGCCTCCTCAAATCGCTTCAACTCCGCCAGCGCTCGCCCCAGGTTGTTAAGCGCGGACAGATAATTCGGCTCCACCGCCAGTGCCCGGCGATAAAGGTCAACCGCCTTTTCAAACCGCTTCTCATCGAGCTCGATGTTTCCCAGATTGAACAGCGACGTCGTATTGTCCGGCTGACCGGCCAGTGCCCTCTCAAGGTGACGTCGTGCACTGACATTGTCGCCGGCCGCGCGATACTCAGTCGCGATGATCGTGTTGAAAATCGTGGATTCGGGCGATGTGCGCAGCGTCGCTTCTGCAAGCACGCGATTGTTCTGCCAGTCCCTGTTACGCGCCACCGTCCTCACCGCGTACAGTGTTGATACGAGAATGGTCACGCCCACCACTGTCGGCCGCAGCGAAACCCGCCGCCACGCCATCGCAAGCACCGCCGCAAACGCGGCGATAAAGCCGATCGACGGCGTGTAAAGAATTCGCTCCGCCTTCATCACCCCAATGGCAAACGGCAGATTCGACACCGGAAACAGGGCGATCAGAAAAGCCCCGACACCCCATGCCAACATCGGCATGCGCCGCCACGACCAGATCATCACGCCGACAAGGATCACCAGTACCGCGCCGGCAGCCGCCACCCCGGGCTCCGCGACGCTGTGCGCTAGCGGAACATCCGTGACCCAGTAATCTGCCGAAAGCGTGATCGGAGCCAGCAGCAGCCCGACATACTCAAGACAAACGCGAAGACCCGTCAGCACCCGGTCGAAGTCACTGACCCCGACGAACCCAATGTTCTTGCTGACCGTAAGGATCGCCTCCTTGCGCATGATAATGAATTTCATCGCGATTGCGGCGAATGATAAGAAAGCGGCAATCGTAGCCAGCGACCGCTTTTGAAAGGCGATGCGGCGTTGGACTCCCGCTGTCAGCTCCCAAAGCAGGATCAAGACAGGCGCCACAACCGCGATCTCTTTTGAGTAACAGCCAAACGCATAAGCGACCACGCTGAGCGTCAGCCATGCAACCGCGGCGCCCCGCTTTGTCGCGTGCATGGCCTTCACATACCCCAGGCAGCACCCCAGCACGCCGATCGCCGCCATGATCTCCGCGCGCCCGACAATCCCGGCCACCGCCTCGGTATGAATCGGGTGAACCGCAAAAAGAATGCCCGCGATCGCAGCCGCAAAAACGTCGCCAAACATCGCTGCAAGCATCAAGACCACCAGCGCCGATGCAGCCCCGTGCAGAACGATGTTGACCGCGTGGTAGCCCCTCGGCTCATTCCCGTGCGCCGCATAGTTCACGGCATACGACAGAATCGTCAGCGGCCGGTAGAGGCTCTTGTCGTTGTACTTGGCACTCTCCCCCCAATAGTTCGTCGTGAAATACTCTCGCCACTTGCCCAGATCGCGGATGATCGTGTTTTCCTCGATGATCGGGACATCATCCAGCGTGAAATCCGCGCCGAGCGTATTGCCGTACACAAATACGCCCAATATGAATGCAAGTGCCGTGGCAGCGGCCAATTGCACCCGCCGCTTCGAAGCCGCCGCATGCTCGCCAGGCGTCACCTGGCTGCCGACCTGCTCCGGTGGCGATCCATTCGCGCCTCGTTTTTTCCTTCGACCGCCCATGTCCGCGATAATAGCCCCCCAATTACCCCCGCCGCAATTGCATGTACCTCGCCACGCAGGTTTGTCGAGGTTTCAGGGTATAATCGTGATCGTCCCATTCGAGTTTCCGCCGGGCAAGAGGCGCGTCGGCGGTGCTGTTTCTCAAGAGGCGGGAGCAGGCAATGGCCCTTCGGGTCAAATGCAAATGCGGCAAGGTGCTTCAGGTCTCCTCGAAGCTCGCCGACAAGCGTGTCAGTTGCACCGGCTGCGGGGCAGGCTTTGTTCTGCCCAAGTCTCGCTTTGTCATTGCACAGAAAAAACCCAGTCTCCCGAACCCCGCTTCGCAGGCAAGACCAAGTGCCGCCCGCTCGTCACCTGCGTCGTCGGCTCGGCCGAGTTCAGCCTCCGCAGGCTCATCACCGCCTCCAGCCCCGTCAGCGCGCATGCCGCGCGCCGATGAGCTCGATACGGCGCAGACCGACCTCAATCTGGAAATCGCCGACCTCTCCGGCACCATCTCGCCAATGTCCATTGACGACGCGGGCCTTGAGCTCTCCCTCGCCGGCGACGGCCCAAGCGTTAAGACACCGCCGCCGCCCCCATCCGAATTTTCCGACACGGCCGACCTGGAGTACGCGCGCGATCCGCGCCACAGACAGATCACCGGCGTGAAGGCGGAGTTGAACGCGGTCCAGGCGCCGGTTCGCGGCTTTTGGTCAGACGCCGTGCAGAGCTTTGTCTACCCGCTTCGCAATACATCCAATCTTGTCAACTTTGTCATCATCGGCATCATCTCCTTGATGGGCATTCCGCTGGGATACGCAGGAATCTTCGGCCTGATAGGATCGGTCATCATCTTCGGCTGGCTCAGTGCCATGTACCTGTCAGTTGTCCAGGACACCGCCGTCGGCTCCGACGACATGCCCGGCATCAAGATGGAAGATGGGTTTTTTGAAGATGTCATCAAGCCGGCATTGAAGTACATCGGCGCCTACGTCTGCGCAATTGGACCTTTCGCGTTCTATTCCGCTGCGATGCTCACGGGCGCACTTCCCGGCTGGATGGCGTCTCCGATTGCCCTCCTGGCCTGGATGGCGGGCGGTTTCTTCCTCTGGCCGATTTTTGTCCTGTTGTTCGCCTTCAACGCACTCGGCATGATATTCCGGCTGGACCTCATCTTTACAACGATCTTCCGCACGTTTCTCCCATATATCGCCATCTGGATCATGATCCTGTTCGTTGGCTTCCTGTGGACCCTTCCATTTGCCGCGATGGTCTTTGCGAGCATCGGCCTGGACATCCCGCTTCCCGAGTTTGAAGGCGCAGGTATCGCTATCACCGCCGGACTCAACATACTCAATGTGGCCCTCACCATCGTCACCATGCGCCTGATCGGCCTCTACTACCTCCACTTCAAATCCCGCTTCACCCTCGAATTCGAATGATCGCGCCGTTGCGTCCCCTGCCCGGAACGGCCCCTCGTCTTTCTGCGATCCAACACACACTCCCCTGATCGTGCTATACTCCGGCTCACGACGGGACGGATGGAACTGTCCCGCTGGGGCGCATAGTTAATGGACCTCTTTCGCATCGGCCGGCTGCCGTTCATGGCCCGGCGCAATTACCTCATCGAGATTCAGCATCTCTTTATCTGGGGCCTTTTTGCCGGGCTCGTCGAGGGCACCGTCTCGGCCGTCGTGGTCAGCAAGACCTTCGGCGGTAGCTACTTCCTGATCACCGTCGTCCAGGCGACCCCCGCCTTCGCAAATCTCGTCAGCCTCGTCTGGGGCACCCTCATTGTCGGCCGTCGAAAGGTTCCCGTCTTCATGGCCCTGGCCGCCGCGAGTGTCTCCTGCACGCTCACCGTCAGCATGACGCCGGATTCTGCCGCCGGCGGGTGGATTTTTGCATTACAGATTTGCCTCGCTCGCGTGTTCATGTCCGGCGTCGTCACCACCCGTGCCAGTCTGTGGAAGAGTAACTACCCCAAGTCGCATCGCGGCCGCATCACCGCCGGACTGCAAATCGTCCGTACCCTTGTCGGCCTGCCGATCATTCTCGGCTGCGGCGCGCTCTTCGATTTCGATCACCTTGCCTACAAATGGTTCTATCCGGCAGTTGCCCTCACCGGCGCCCTCGGCCTTTTCGTTTTTCGACGTCTCCACGTCCGCGGCGAAAAGTCGGCCGCATCCACTCGCGCCGGAGGAGATCGAGACGCGATCGCGGAGGCTGGCCTGATAGCGCCGTTCTCACTCGTCTCCTCCGTAACGCCCTGGCAGATCATCGGCCGCATGCGCGAAGCGCTTCGGCAGGATCCAAAATTCGCCCGCTACTGCACCGCTCAGATGTGTCTCGGCAGTGCCAACCTCATGGTCATGCCGGTCAACACCATCGTCCTCACCAAGGTCCTCGGCCTCTCCTACCTGCTGAGCAACGGCCTACTCGACGGCGTGCCGCGCGTCGTGACACTGCTGATGCTGCCTATTTGGGCGAGGCTGTTCGATCGGGTCGGCGTGCTCCGCTTTCGAGTGGTCAACTCAGTCTGTTGGAGCACTTCGCTCCTCTTCTGCGGATTGGGGGCGATGGCGGCGATGTACGTCGACGGCGGCGCGGCATTCGTCCTCGTGCTTGCCTTGGTCGCCTTCTCCATCGGCCGCGTCGCCGACGGGATGGCCCAAAGCGGCGGAGCGATCGCATGGAACATCGGCCACCTGCATTTCGCCGAGGACGACAAGGCCGAGCTGTACATGGGCATCCACGTCTCGCTCACCGGCTTCCGCGGCCTCTTCGCCCCTTTCCTCGGTGCGCTGCTTTATGAGTGGATCGACTGGGGTGTCTTCGGCGTTGCCCTGATCGTCTCAGTCACCGGATACGTCTTGTTCTCGCAACTGGCGGCTGAAGAAAGACGCGCAAAGTGAAATGCGAAGTCCGCGACGACCGTCACTCATCGAGAAACATAAAGTCTTCTTCGTGATTCGGCACCTGTCGGGCAAAGACGATGGCCCCTTCAAGTTGCTCTCGGCGAAAACGGATGAATACCGTTCCGGCGTCTTGTAACTGCTTCGGCGGCAGATCCTGATGATGCAGCATGATCGCCACCAGCCCCTTGTGGTTCGCGTCCGCCTTCGCCGTATCCAGTTCCCATGACACCCACTCGTTAAGCCATGTCGTCGCACCAATCACACACACCAGCACGTCAGCCGAATGGATCTGCCGACTCAGCCTCGCCTTGATCTCCAGCGCCTCAGGCGCGTCGATCGGCGTCTCCACGCGAGCGCTATACTCCGCAAGGTCGTCGTTCGTCCGGTGCCAGCCGTCGATCCGCTCGGCACAAAGGGTCTGGTCCGGCTCGAAGCATACGTATATGCTGGACTGCGAAGCGTCCTCGTCAGCCGGTTGATGATCTCCCCCGTCACTCTGGGGCGCGTGATCGTGCAAAGTAGGGCTCCTTCGGACCGTATGATATCGGAGAACCTCACATGCTTGCGAATCTTTGCGTTTTACTCGCGTCCCTGGGCATCGGTCACATGACGGACGCGAAGCTCGATTTCTTCGTCACCGTGCCAGACGGGACCCCAAAGGACGCCGTCGTCTACCTGTGCGGCAGCCATCCGTCGCTCGGGGCATGGCAGGCCCCGGGCGTGCCGATGGAGCGCATGGACGATGGCCGCTTCCATCGCGCCATCGAACTGCCCGCCGGCGTGAAGATTGAGTACAAATTCACGCTGGGAACCTGGGACAGCGTCGAGAAAAGCGCGACTGGAATCGACATTGCAAACCGAAGACTCGCCGTCGGTGGCCCTGCGAAGATCGAAGTCACCATCGCGGCTTGGGCATCGAAGTCGTCGAAGGCCGCAGCCGACCGCAGTGCGAAGGGTGCGAAGCGTCTCAGCGGGCTCATCCGCTATCACTCGGATTTTCCCTCAAAACGACTCTCCAGTCCGCGCTCGCTCGTCGTCTACCTCCCGTCCAGCTATGAAGCCAAGCCGGCCGCGCAGAAACGCTACCCCGTCCTCTACATGCACGATGGCCAGAACCTCTTCGACGCCTCAACATCCTTCCTCGGTATCGAGTGGGGCGCCGACGAGGCCGCCGAGTCGCTCGTCAAGGCCGGAAAGATCGAACCGCTCATCATCGTCGGAATCTACAACACTCCCGCACGCATGGACGAGTACACGCCCGATCGTGACGACGAACGCGGCGCAGGTGGCAACGGCGACCTCTACGCCAGGTTTCTCGTCGAAGAGGTCAAGCCGTTCATCGACAAGACCTATCGCACCCTGCCCGATCGCGCAAACACCGGCGTCGCCGGCTCATCTCTCGGCGGGCTCATCTCGCTCTACATCTGTAAAGAGTATCCCGAAGTATTTTCCAGGTGCGGCGTCATCTCGCCGGCCCTGATGTGGAACCACGCGTCATTTCTAGAGTCGCTGGCGAAAGACCCGTCATGGATGAAGAATGTCCGCTTCTGGGTGGACATGGGAACGGCAGAGGGTCGCCAGGTGAAGGGATTCTCCGAGGGCATTCGTCGAACCCGCCAGTTAGTGAAGATCTTCGAGTCCGCGGGCCTGAAAGCCGACCGCGACTTCGCATACCGCGAAGTGGAGGGCGGCGAGCACAACGAAGCCGCCTGGCAGAAGCGATTTCCCGATGTGCTCCGTTTCCTGTTAGCGGATACTCCCGAAAATCCTCATCGGTGACAGAACACCCATCAGGCGTATTTTCGACCGGACCTCGCTTCATGTCCGGCCCCGGCTACTTCAAGTTCTCAGGATTCAGCGGCGCCAGTTCCTTCACCACGAAGAGCCCGTCCTTGCGCACCAGCTCTCCATCAAAGTACATCTCCCCGCCCCCGCAGTCCGGCGTCTGCCGCAGCACCATGTCCCAGTGAATGTTCGATATGTTCCCGTTGCTCGCCTCGTCGTAGCATGCCCCAGGCGTGAAGTGAATCGACCCGGCGATCTTCTCATCGAACAGAATATCCTTCATCGGCTTGATGCAATACGGGTTAAACCCGATGGCGAATTCCCCGATGTACCTCGCCCCCTCATCCGCATCGAGCACTTCATTCAGCTTGGCCGAATTCGAACTCGTCGCTTCCACGATTCTGCCGTTTTTCAGCACAAGCCGGATATCCGTGTGCGTCTCTCCGCGATAAAGCGTCGGCGTATTGAACTGGATGATTCCATTGGCGCTTTCCCGTACCGGTGCCGTGAATACCTCGCCATCCGGGATGTTCATCTTCCCGTCGCAGCAAACCGCGGGAATCCCCTTAATCGAAAACGTCAGATCCGTATCGCGCGGCCCCACCAGTCGCACCTGGTCAGTTTTCATCATTCGCTCGGCCAGCGGCTTCATCGCCCGGGCCATCTTGCCGTAATCCATCGTGCAGACGTTGAAGTAGAAATCCTCAAACGCCTCCGTCGACATCTCTGCCATCTGCGCCATCGACGGGCTCGGCCAGCGCATCACCACCCAGCGTGTTCCTTTCACGCGCGCCTCGATATGCACGCGCTTCCAGACCGTCTGCTCGTAAATTTTCTGCATCTCCGTCGGCACGTCGGATAGTTCGCTCACATTCGGGCTTCCCCGCGCCCCGATGTAGCACTGCACTTTCTTCATGACGCCCTCTTCGGTATCCGCGATCAGGTTCCACCCCTCACTCGTCCCGGCCATGAGCAGCGCCCGCTTGACCTGGTTCGAGTCGAGCTTGACGATCGGGATCGCCCCCGCCGCGCGGGCGGTTCTCACAATTTCGCACGTAAACTCGTGAGGCACGTCGATCGCCTCAAGCAGCACCTTTTCCCCCGGCCTAACGGCGCAGGAGTAGTTAATAAGCACGTCGGCAAGTCGCGAAATCCGTGGGTCCAACATGGGCTTTCTTCCCTTATTCGCCGCCCCACACGGGGCAGGAAAACGTTTTCGTGAAATCCGACCCATCAGGTCGAATTTTTATCGGGGCATCCGTGCGGATGCGCTTGCGATTCTAAAACACCGAGCGACCGTCTCATGCGCAGTTCCAGGATGAGAATACCCTCACAATCGTGCGGCAACAATTGCCGCTGCATGTGAGCAGATTCCTCTTGCAATTCACAGCCACTTTGGTGAAACTTTCCCTCAGTGTCAGACGTGTGACAATTAAACGACTGACGCGCATCGAGGCTTCGTCGCCGGGCGGGAGACGAGATTAAACAGCGGGTCGCATCAAACAATTCAACCGCGGACTTGTATCCATCACGGAGGGGAACGGCTTTGATCAAGCAGTTCAACCCCATTGACCCCAATTCACAACGCTTTCTCTGTCGGAGGCCTGTGTAGGTTTCCATAAAAGGTTGGCGGAAAATCAGACCTCGGAGTTGATTCGCATGACACGACACATACTTGCGGTCGCACTTTCGCTCATTGCCATGGCTGCCACATCGGCCGTCGCGGCGCCAATCACCGATTTCGCGTTCTTTACATCCGTCCCGCACACCACCCTCACCTTTGAGCAGGACGGCGCCGGGACAACACTCCTTAACCCGCCCAACAATTACACGTTTCCGAATACGGAATACGCCGCACAGGGCGTCACCATCAATCCAGAGGTGCGCCTGGCCCGCGATACCGACTCCTGTTTTCGGAGCGCGCAGGGCGTCAACGGCTCCCTGCCGTTCGGTGTGATCGCCTCGCAGACCGCCTCGATCGATTTCAATCCTCCGGTCAGCGCCTTTGCCGTTGCCTTTGTCGCCACCCAGTTCCAGTTCGCCACGTTCACTGCCCTCGATGAGAATAACGCCATCATCGAAACCGCCGTCTTTGCGCCGCCGTTCGCCCAGGCCAGCGGGGCCTGCGGCTTTCTCGAATACGGCGTAATCGGCATCTCCTCGCCAACCATTCCCATCCACCGCGTCACCATTTCGGCCTTTTCCGGCATCATTGATAATCTCACCTTCGCCGTCGGTCAGGACACCGACAGCGACGGCATTCTCGACGGCGATGACAATTGCGTCGACGATCCGAATCCCGGCCAGGAAGACGCCGACGCCGACGGACAGGGCGATGTCTGCGATCCCTGTCCGTTCGACGCCGACAACGATGCCGACGCCGATGGCGTCTGCGGCGACGTCGACAACTGCCCCGCGACGCCCAATGCCGATCAGGCCGACGACGACGCCGATTCGCTCGGCAACGCGTGCGATCCCTGCCCGACCGACCCCACCAACGATGTCGACAACGACGGTATCTGCGGCCAGTCGGACAACTGCCCGGCCGCGGCGAATGCCGATCAGGCCGACGCCGACGGTGACGGCAATGGCGATGCCTGTGACATTTGTCCCGGCGACGCCGACAACGACGGCGACGGCGACGGACTCTGCGGCGACGTCGACAACTGCCCCGACGACGCGAACGCCGATCAGGCCAATGCCGACGGCGATGCGCTGGGTGACGCCTGCGATGCCTGCCCGAATGACCCGGACAACGATGCCGACGCGGACGGTGTCTGCGGCGACGTCGACAACTGTCCGGCGGCCTACAACCCCGATCAGGCCGACGGCGACGGTGACGGCCTCGGCGATGTCTGCGACGCCTGCCCCGGCGATGTCGCCAACGATGTTGACGGCGACGGCGTCTGCGGCGACGTGGACAATTGCCCCAGCGACGCCAACACCGATCAGGCCAACAACGACAACGACGCCCTCGGCGATGTCTGCGATCCGGACGACGACAACGACGGCCTGTCCGACGTCGACGAAGCCCTGTACGGCACCGATCCCAACAGCGCCGACACCGACAACGATGGCGTAAGCGACGCCGCCGAGATTGCACTCGCCGCCGGTGGCGATTGCCCCGACCCGCTCGATGACGATTCGGACGGCGACACGCTCTCCGACGGTCAGGAGATCCTCGACGGAACCGATCCCTGCAATGCCCGACCGACGGCCGATGCCGTCATCGAGCAGCTCACCTCCATCGGCAGTCAGGCCGTCGTGCGCCTGGACGGCTCCGGCTCGATGGACATCGACGACGACGTTACCACTCTGACCTTTGAATGGACCGTCGATAACGCCTTGGTCTGTACCGGCAACGACGTCACCTGCCAGACGATCGAAGTCCCGCTGGCCTACGGCACCCACGAAGTCACCCTCCGCGTGACCGACCCGGTCGGCGGCTATCACGAGGAAACCCAGTCGATCACCCTCGACCCGTCGGCCTTGTCCGTCTTCCAGATCGACACCGCCAAGGTCAAGTTCAACCCCAACCCCGGTCACATTCGCGTCACCGGTGAGATCGGCCTGCCCTTCGGCGTCGATTACACCGAGCTGAATCCGACGGCGCTGGTTGATCTCGTCCTCGCCGGACAGAATGTCGTCTCCGACGCAGCGGTGACCTTCGCCGTCTTCGGGAACGACGACAAGAAGTGGCGATACGAGAACTGCGCCGGTCCCATCACCGAGTTCGACATCAACTGGAAGGGCTCGCGGTTCCACTTCTCCAACAATTGCGTACCGATCACCATCCGCAGCACGATGATATCGAGCAGCGAGACCACCCTGAACATCAAGTACCAGAGGCGGCAGATCAGCGGCGCCTTCGCCATCAACTTCGGCAACGGCGCAGTCCTGAATGTCGACGCCGATGGAAATCCGACGGCCAACGTGCCGATGGAAATCGAGATTCCGCGCAAGGCGGTCACGATCACGCTGCCTTTCCCGGTTCTGGAGTCGTCACAGTTCGTCATCAGCGGCGCCGTCAGCCGCACCATCAACGCGGCCGATCACCTGCGGGCATCCGTCGGCAAGTTCCACATCAGCGCCAACTTCAACAAGGCCAACTACCCCGACCTTGTGGACACGACGCCGCGCACGTTGGAGCTTGGCGTCTCCGTCGGCTCCGAGGCCTACCCCGGCTCGGATTCGCTCGGCCCGGCTGATTTCACCGTGATCCAGAAGCGCTGGGTCAACGGTAAGGACGACTGATGTCATGACCTCAAATTCGCGGCGGCGTCCCGCTTATTTGGAGACGCCCCGCGAGTGAATCGAACCCAGGCCCCGGGCAGTAAACCGCCCGGGGCCTTCGGGCGCGAGTCGTCACCGGCGGCTCGCGCCCTTTTTTTGCGCCGATCGCGCGGGAATCCAAGGTGACAATAGGCGAAAAAAGGGGCCGAGGGATCGAGGGGCCAAGAGGTTGAGGGTGAAAACAAATGCGTTGATCGCGCGCAAGTGCTGCAAAATCGAAGGTGACATAAGGTGACACAAGGCCCTTGGAAATTGTGCCAACACTTGTGGCGGGCACATGTTGGGGCGCTTCGCGTTTTTGGCGGTTTTTGGTGAAAACGGGCAAGGTGAAACAGGACCGGTACATGCTCGAACAGGCATGGAAAATCTCGGGAAAGTTCGTTTGTAAGTCCTTGAAAAACGAGTCGGAAAAGTGACACAGTGAAACCGTTGTCAGGATGACGCTGCGGCGCGGGACGGAATCGATGTCTGACAAGACAACTGGGCGCAAGTTGGCGGTGGGCGTGAACATTTCATAGGAGACTCTTGCTCCGCGCTCGCGCCGGCGAACGCATTTTTACTCGACCAGAAGGCGAGCGGCCCTGGGTAGTCGCCCAGAGGGCGCGCATTCTTAAGCCCCAACGGGGCGCAGGGTTGTAGCCACGGGTGGAGCATCGCCGAGGCGCCAGCCGTTGGTGATGCGGAACCCGTGGAATGGTTCGGCGAGTAGGATAAGCCCCGGAGGGGCGTTGGAAGCCTCCGTTAACCAGCAGGTGTCGCATGCCCGGCACGTACTCGCAGGTTCTGTTACACGTTGTCTTCAGCACCAAGCAACGCGAGAAATGGATCAGTGCGCAGATCGCAGAACGTCTCTACCCGTACATCGGCGGGATCGTTCGCACTGAGAAGGGGACACTGCTCGACGTCGGCGGCATGGAGGATCATGTGCACCTGTACTTGCGCTGGCGGCCGGACGAGTCGATTTCAAATCTGATGCGAGTCGTGAAAGCGCGGTCGTCGAAATGGGTCCATGAGACTATTCCGAGACTCGCCGCGTTTGCGTGGCAAGAGGGCTACTCCGCATTTTCGGTCAGCAAGTCACAGGAAGACGTGGTTAAGAAATACATCGCAAATCAGGCCGAGCATCATCGGCGTGAGGATTTTCGATCGGAGTTGCTGCGATTGCTGAGGGCGCACGGGATCGAGTTCGACGAGCGGTATGTGAGTGATTGATTGATACGTCGTGCGCGGTCGAAGAATTCCTCCGCCCCTGACCGGGGCGGGTCGCGCTGCGCGATTCTTTCCACGGGTTGCGCTCGGCGGCTAGCGCCGCCTTCGCTCCACCCGTGGCTACATTCCAGCGCCCCCCTTCGGGGGCTGAATACAAAACTCTACGAAACCTAATTGCTAAAGGCACTCAGGTGTGGGGTGCGAATGGGAGGAGCATCAGACTCAGGTGCCGCAGGCGCGAACGTGGAGCAAGATTAGTTACATGGAGCCCATTCTGACCATGACCCGCGAGGCGCCGCGCGATGCACACTCCAGAACCATCGACACGTTGGTCCGTTGCCCCTTCCGCGCCTCAAGTCTCAAGCCCCAGCCCCCCAATTTCGACGTTTCGATTTTTCGACGTTTCCACCAAAAACCACCCAAAACTCGAAGCGCCCCAACTCACGCCCGTCACAGGACTTGCCATCGTCCGGCGAGGCCTTGTGTCACCTTATGTCATTTCAGTTTTGAGGCCCGATCACGGCGTAAAAGCGCCCGGCGGCGGCGGCTCGAGGCCGAGCGCCTGGAAGGCCGCGGTGATTTCCTCTTCCAGGATTTGCAGGTACTGCTGGTTCTCGATCGGGTCGCGATTGATCACGCCGTCCAGCCAGCCGTTGACGACGTTGCGATACATACCGGGATCGAGAAACGCCTGCAGCGCATGTTCGCCCTGGGTGACGAACATGAACTTGGGCGCCGGAGCGAGGTCGAAGACTTCCTTCGCCCCGGCGAAGGGCGTGACATGATCGCCCGGCGAATGGATGAAGAGCTTGGGCTCGGTGACCTGCTGAATCCACTTCTTGCTGTCGAGGTCCGGCGTCGAGGCGGCCTCGGCGATCCAGTTGGCCAGACCAAAGACGGGCAAATCGATGCCGAGATTCTCCGCGAACAACGTCGGCGTCTCGTAGAAGACCATCATGCTCTCGAAGACGACGGCGGTCAGTTCGCGGTCCGCTGCCACGCGCGCGAGGACGCCGGTGCCGAGGCTGATGCCGTAGCCCACGACGACGTCGCTCTGCGACTTCGCGTAGTCGATCGCGCCATAGGCGCTGTCGAAGAGACCTTGCAGCGTCGGCTGGCCGGGGCTTTCGCCGAAGCCGGTGTAGTCGAGCAGGATGAGGTCCCAGCCGTTGTCAGCGAAGAGCGGGAGGCTCACGACGTAGCGGCTCTTGTTCGCATCGTTACCGGGAATGGTGACGATGATGCCTTTTCGCTCGGGCGAGCTGGTGCTGACGTGCCACAGGCTGATCTCGTGGCCCTGGGGCGTGAGGACGGTCTTGGTTTCATAGGCATAGCCGAAGTCGGTCGGCAATCGGCGGATCGTGTCGGAGGGCTTCAGAATCAGGCCGTCCAGCGCGCCGCACTGGCTGCACGCCGCGATCGTCAGGGTGCAGAGCAACATCACCTTCTTTTTCACAAAATGCTCCCGAATACCAGAGTTCAAACCGAGCCCGATGGACTCCAGTATATCGGCGGATGGCGAAGAACGAGTAGGGGGCGTGGCGGACTAAAGAATGAACTTGCTGAGGTCTTCGTCCTTGACGATTTCGGCGAGCCGGTCATTCACGTAGGAGGCGTCGATGACGACCGCCTTGCCGGACATCTCCGGGGCGTCGAAGGAAAGCGACTCGATGACCTTTTCCATAATGGTATGCAGCCTGCGGGCGCCGATGTTCTCCGTCGTCTGGTTGACATTCGCGGCGATCTCCGCGAGGGCGTCCACGGCGTCACTGGTGATACGCAGCTCGACGCCTTCGGTGGCCATGAGGGCGACCTGCTGCTTGGTCAGAGCGTTCTCCGGTTCGGTGAGGATGCGGCGGAAGTCTTCCTTGGTGAGATCGTCGAGCTCGACGCGAATGGGCAATCGCCCCTGGAGCTCGGGCATCAGCTCGCTCGGCTTGGCGCTGTGAAAGGCCCCGGCCGCGACGAAGAGGATGTGGTCGGTCTTCACCGGTCCGTGCCGGGTGTTGACGGTGGAGCCCTCGATGATCGGCAGCAGGTCGCGCTGCACGCCCTGGCGGCTGACGTCTGCGCTGCTGCTGGACTGCCGGTTGCCGCAGAGCTTGTCCATCTCGTCGATGAAGACGATGCCGCTGCTCTGGGCGCGCTGAATGGCCATTTCTTTGACCTTGTCCCGGTCGATGAGCTTCTCGCTCTCCTGCGCGAAGAGAATCTTTCGCGCCTCGCGGATCGTCACCTTGCGGTCCTTCGCCTGCGAGGGCATCAGCCGGTCCATCAGGTCCTGAATCTCCGGGCCCATCTGATCCGGCCCCATGGTAGTGGCGAACATGCCCATGGGAGCGATCTTCTGCTCGATGCGAAGCTCGACCATTTTTTCCTCGAGCTCTCCGGCGCGGAGCTGGGCGCGGAACTTTTCCCGGGTGCGCTGCCGGCGACCTTCGGCTTCCGAAACGCCCTCCGGCGAAGACATTTCGGCGGGCTGGGGAATGAGTTCGTCCAGCAGCCGCTCTTCCACGAGGTCGGTCGCCTTCTCGCGAACCACTTCGGTCTGTTCCTGCTGGACCATGGCGATGGCCAGCTCGAGCAGATCGCGCACGATCGAATCGACATCGCGCCCGACGTAGCCCACTTCGGTGAACTTGGTCGCCTCGACCTTGAGGAAGGGCGCGTCCACCAGGGCGGCCATGCGCCGGGCGATCTCGGTCTTGCCGACCCCGGTGGGGCCGATCATGAGGATGTTCTTGGGGCCGACCTCTTCGCGCATCGCTTCGGGCAGTTGAAGCCGCCGCCAGCGATTGCGAATGGCCACGGCGATGGCCCGCTTGGCGGCGGCCTGACCGATGATGTACTTATCGAGTGCGGCGACGATTTGTCTGGGTGTTAATTCTGCCATGCTCTATTGCTCAATGAATCGAGGGTGTGTCGCGGGAGCGGACGGCATTGCGGCCGAATCGGTCGCAGCGGCATCATGTCCGCGTTTGAAACATGATAGTGGGAGGGCGCGGTCAGGGCTGCGGTTTATTGCACTGTGCCCGTTCGATTTCGGTGATTTTGTCGATGCGTCCCTGATGTCGCCCGGCCTCAAACGGCGTCTTGAGCCAGACCTCGACGATTCGGCGCATAAGGGCGTCGCCCACCAGATCGGCCGGCAGGCAGAGGACGTTGGCGTTGTTGTGGCGTCGCGACATCTCCGCGGTCAGTTCATCGTGACACAAAGCGGCGCGGATGCCGTGGAGCTTGTTGGCGGTGACGCACATGCCGATGCCGGTGCCGCAGAACAGCACGCCGACCTCGCACTCTCCCTTCTGCACCGCCAGGGCGGCGGAACCGGCGGGGTCGGGATAGTCGCAGGACTTGGTCGAGTCGGTGCCGTAGTCAACGGCTTCGATGCCCATTTCCCGCAGGACCGTTTTGATATGATTCTTGGCGTTGAAGCCTCTGTGATCTGCGCCGAGCGCGACTTTCATGGGAGCACCTCAGGGAGTCTTTCGCGCAGAGCCGTGGTGATGCGCTCTGCCGCGGTTTCGTAGTCTTCGATTGTACCACCGACCGGATCAGAGATATCCCCCCTGGAATCGAGCTGCGCCGCCTTGGCCGGGTCGCCTCGATTGAGACTGCGGACCACCTCAAGGTGGTGGCCTGCCATCGTGTAAATGAGGTCCGCCGCATGGATCAGCTCTCCGGCCAGACTTCGGGAACGATGGTTGCTGATGTCAATCCCCCTTCGGCGACAGATCTCAACCGCCTCCGGCGTGGCCCTTCCGCCGTCCATCGCCAGGGTACCGGCGGAACTCACACGGACCCCGCGGCTTTCGATCTCCGCCGGCGCACAGCCCAGCTTCTCCGCGATGAGCTGTCGCAAAATCCCCTCCGCCATCGGCGAGCGGCACGTGTTCCCCGAGCAAATGAGAAGGACCTCCAACGTCGCCAGTCGCCGGATGGCATCCGCGTCGATCGCACCGGCTCGAACGATCCGGTAGTCATCGCCGACCAGGCTGACAATCGTGGAGGCGTACTTGAATCGGCAGGGCCCGGCATCGAGCAGGACGTCGATGCTGTCGTGAAGTCGCTCGCGCACGGCGTTCGCGTCGGTGGGTGCGGGCTCACCTGCGAAGTTGGCGCTGGTCGCAATGATCGGCGCCTCCACCTTGGCCAGCAGAGCCGCGCCGTGCGGATGATCGGGATAGCGAATGCCGACGCTGCTTTCGGAGTAGATGGACTGGATGCCGCTTGGACTGAGACTTGAATAGACGGCGGCCTCCGTCGCATCGGGCACGGGGAACACCAGGGTGAGCGGGCCGGGCCAACCCTTGCGACTCAGTCGCCGGGCAATGGGCGACATGCGCGGGACGAATTTATCGCAATCCGATCGGCGTCCAATGTGAACGGTGAAGGGCCGTTCGGCGGCACGGCCCTTGAGCTTGCGAAGGCGCTGGACGCTCTTCTCGATTCCGGCGTTGACGCCGAGGCCGTAGACCGTCTCCGTCGGAAAGGCCACCAGCGCACCATCCGCCAGGGCCGCCGCCGCACGACTGATCGCGGCCGAACTCGACGCGCCGGGCTCAATAGAAATTGTCTCAATTGCCATCGTCTTAGGAAACGCTCCCGCGAGATTATCGAACTGAGCCGTCGGTGCGTCAAACGGCCATTGATCATAGCGATGCACAGCGTCGATGGCGCTATTGTGCCGGGGACACGGCGACGCGGTTATAATCACATCGTGAGCCTCATTTATCTCGACAATAACTCCACAACGCGCGTCGCGCCGGAAGTCGTCGCGGCGATGTCGCCATTCTGGGAACGGCAATATGGAAATCCCTCAAGCATTCATCGAGCGGGTCAGGCGGCTCGTCATGCGATTGAGATGGCTCGCGAGCAAGTGGCCGAACTGATCGGGGCCAAGTCCCGCGAAATCGTCTTCACCAGCGGCGGTACCGAGGCGGACAATCTCGCCATCCTCGGCACGCTGGCGGCGTATCCGACGAAGCGACACATCATCACGACATCGGTCGAGCACGTCGCGGTCCACAGCCTTTGCGAACGGCTGGCCGGCGAGGGCTATCGCGTGTCGTGGCTCAAGGTGGACGAGAAGGGCCATCTGAGCCTGGATCAGCTCGAAGCGGAATTGTGCGACGAGACGGCGCTGGTCAGCGTGATGTATGCCAATAACGAGACCGGCGTGATCTTTCCAATTGAGAAGATCGCCGCCGTTTGTGGAGAGCGAGGCGTTCCGTTTCACGTGGACGCGGTTCAGGTCGCCGGAAAGCTCCCGATCGACGTGACTCGCCTTGGCGCAAATCTTCTGAGTTTCTCGGCGCACAAGATTCACGGGCCCAAGGGGGCCGGCGCTTTGTATGTCGGCAGAAGGACGCGTCTTCGCAATCAGCTTGTGGGAGGGCATCAGGAGCGAGACCTCCGGCCCGGCACGGAGAACGTTCCCGCGATCGTGGGTTTTGGTGAGGCGGCGCATCTTGCGTGCGAGCGGCTGAAGACCGACGGGTGGGGGAGGGTCGCCGCCTTGCGCGATGAGCTGGAGCGCGGCATTCTCGCGGCGGTGCCGTTTGCGCGGGTCATCGGGGACGCGAGTTGCCGCGTGCCGAACACAACGAACATCGCCTTCGAGGCGCTGGAGGCGGAGGCGATTTTGATCGCGTTGAGCGAGCTGGACGTGTGTGCTTCGAGCGGCTCGGCGTGCAGCAGCGGTTCACTGGAGCCGTCTCATGTGCTTAAGGCCATGGGCATCGACGAGCGCGCGGCGCACGGGTCGATTCGATTCAGTCTTTCCACGGAATCAACGGAGGAGGAATGTCGGGCGGCGGTCGAAATCGTTAGGCGGGTCGTTTCCCGGCTGGCGGCGCTTCAGTAGCGGTGGCCGACGGGTCTTTGGGTGGGAAGGTGACGGAGCGTACGGTGAGGGCTCGACCGAATCAGGCGAAGACTCTCGCCGAGACTACGTAGAACAGAATGGCGACAATCGAGGCTGTCGCCAGCATGTAGAGCGACAGACGGTAGTCTGAAACCTCGTCGATCCAACCAGTTAGCCGCTCCGTCGTTGAGAGGAACTCCGGCGCATGTCCTGCCATTTCTCAGACTCCTTCTGAAAAGCTTCGGACTGGCATAATCTTAGTTATCGGCTGTTAATTGTAAAAGGCCATAAGGGAATTCCCTATGCCGGCTTCTAGGGCTGCTAAAATTGTGAGTAAGCCCGGAAACGCTGATAATGTTCGCCATGACTCAGGCCAGATCCAAGCGACTTCGCAGTCTCATTTCCTCCAAGACGGTGCAGATGCCCGGCGCATTTAATGCGCTGACCGCTCGGGCGATCGAGCGGGCCGGCTTTGAGGCGGTTTACGTTTCCGGTGCGGGCCTTTCCAACGCCGTCTTCGGACTTCCTGACGTTGGTCTGGTCAGCGCGACCGAGGCGGTTGAGCATTCCCGGCGAATTGTGAATGCGGTGACGCTGCCGGTCGTGGTCGATGCCGACACCGGCTTCGGCGAGGCGATCAACACGGCCCGGACGGTTGCAGAGATGGAGGCCGCGGGCGTTTCGGCGGTCCACCTCGAAGATCAGGTGCTGCCCAAAAAGTGCGGGCACCTGGACGGCAAGGAACTGATCCCGGCCGAGGCCATGGCGGAGAAGATTCGGGCCGCGTGCGCGGCGCGCAGCGACAAGGACTTCATGATCATCGCGCGAACGGATGCCAGGGGCGTGACATCATTTGAGGACGCGGTCGATCGGGCTCGCCGTTATCTCGACGCGGGGGCGGATGGGATTTTTCCCGAGGCGATGCAGAGCGCTGAGGAACTGGCGAAGTTCGCGGACAAGGTGAAAGCACCGCTGCTGGCCAACATGACCGAGTTCGGCAAGACCCCGCTGCTGACGCTGAGTGAGCTTTCGCGGATGGGGTATAAGATGGTCATTTATCCGCAGACGGCCCTTCGGGTTGCATTCAAGGCCGTCACGGAGATGCTGGCGGAACTTCATCGCGACGGGGACCAGAATGGCTGGCTCTCGCGGATGCAGACGCGCAAGGAACTGTACGAACTTCTGGATTATGATGGGCTAAATGCCATCGACAAGGCCGCCGTGCAGGGAGCGACATCATGAGCGAACTAAAGTTTAAGCCGGGACTCGAGGGAATGGTTGCCGGGCAGACCTCCGTCGGCGAGGTGACGCAGACGAGCCTGCGGTATCGCGGCTACGACATCGCGGACGTCGCCGAGCACTGCTGCTTTGAAGAGGTGGCCCATGTGCTGCTTCACGGCGAGTTGCCCAATGTGTCGCAGTTGAAGGACTTTCGCGCGAGGATTCAGGCGTCGATGACGTTGCCGCCGCCGGTGGCGCAGGCAATCGCGGCAATTCCAGAGAAAACGCCGCCGATGGACGTGCTTCGGAGCGTGGTTTCCCTGTTGGGGCATTACGATCCTGATGCCCAGGACAACTCGCACGCGGCGAATCTTCGCAAGTCGGAGCGATTGCTGGGTCAGCTTGCCGCCGCGGTCGGCGTCTGGTGTCAGAAGGTGAGCAAGGTTCCCGTCGTGAAGCCCGATGCGGGCAAGACGCACGGGGCCAATCTGCTGGCGATGATGACCGGCAAGTTCGGCAGTGAGCTTGCCGGGCGGGTGATGGACGGCACGCTCGTTCTCTATGCCGAGCACGAGTTCAACGCATCAACGTTCACGGCTCGTACCATCGCGTCAACGCTCGCGGACATGCACTCGTGCATCAGCGGGGCGATCGGCGCACTCAAGGGTCCGCTGCACGGTGGGGCGAACGAGGCCGCGATGCGGCAGTTTCTCGAAATCGGCAAACCCGAAAACGTCGAGAAGTGGTTCCGCGATCTTCAGGAGCACAACGCGAAGAACCCGAACAATAAGAAGCTCATCATGGGCTTCGGTCATCGCGTTTATAAGAGCGGCGATCATCGGGCCCACATTCTTCGCGAGTGGAGCGTTCAACTGACGAAGGAGACCGGCCAGACGCACTGGATCGAGATGGCCGATCGGCTTCAGGCGCTGATGCTCAAGGAAAAGAACATCCACCCCAATACGGATTACCCCGCCGCCCATGCGTATTATCAGATGGGCATTCCGATCGACCTGTACACGCCGATCTTTGTCTGCAGCCGGGTTTCCGGCTGGTGCGCTCACGTCATGGAGCAGCACGAAAACAACCGCATCATCCGCCCGTTGTCGGAGTACATCGGCGAGCCGGAGCGCAAGGTGAAACCGATCGGGGAACGCTAGGAATTCGCACACTTCGAAGGAAAGCCGGCCGTCCGAGTGATTGATCAGAGACTGATGACGACAGGGCGGAGCGTCGCCGGATCGGCTCACCCGCCAAGGTTATCAATTGTTTGCAATTACGCTTCGCGCTTGGGCTTGGCATCGGCCATTGCCTTGCCGGCGAGGACTTGGTCCGTAATGTCCTGGGTGACGCCGGTGATTTTGATCACGCGTCCGGCTGAATCGATATAGGGCTGCCCCCATGCCCGCATGTGACATTCCTTTGCGTCGGCTTGCATCGTTCTAAAGGTGACTTGATAGGGCGTGCCGGAGGTCATTCCGCCGCGCACGGTGTCCTGAACGCGGGAACGGTCGTTTGGGTGAATGGTTTCGACCCATTGGTCGAAGCTCATTTTCTGGCGCTCCGGCAACTCACCCAGATTCTTTCGCCAGTTGTCGGTGACCTCAACCTGATCGGACTTGGGGTCCCAGGTCCAGGTGCTGATCCTGGCAATATCCTGTGCGATCTGCAGCCGCAACTGAGTTTCCCGCAGGGCGTCTTCGGCCTGCTTTTTCTCGGTCAGATTCCGCGTGACCCTTGCGTAACCGGTTTGAACTCCCTTCGCATCGCGGATCGGTGTGATGAGGGTTTCCGCCCAGAACATCCTGCGGCCTTTGGCGAGGCGCCAACCCTCGGATGCATACCGCCCCTTTGAATCGGCTATGCGGAGCGATCTGTCGGGCATTCTGGCGGCGAGGTCTTCCGGCGTAAAAAAGACGCTGAAGTCACTGCCCATGATCTCCTCCGAGGTGTAGCCCCAGATACGATGGGCACCCTCGTTCCACGTCGAGACGTGACCTTTCAGGTCCAGCATGTGAATGGCGTAGTCTTGAATCGCATCAATGAGGAGCCTGAATCGCTCGTCACCCGCTCGAATCTGCTCGGATGCGTCCTTCGAAGGAGTGATGTCGAAGTTGACTCCGATCATCTTTGCGGGTCGATCTTCAGCGTCAAGCAGGAATTTTCCCTTTGCGGCAATCCAGCAGGTCTGGCCGTTATCCGGTCGAACAATTCGGAACTCGGTGTCGAGATTTCGGCGTTCCTCGGCCGCCGTCTCCGCGGCTCGCTGGAACCCGGGTAGATCCTGGGGAAGGACCAACTTGTAGAACTCGGCGGAACACAAAGGCGGATTGTCCGCCGGGACGCCCAGCACTTCGGATACACGCGAGCCCCAGGTGACAGCGTCGGCCTGTACGTCCCACTCCCAGGTCGTCATGGCGCCGGCCTCAAGCGCGACCCGGAGTCGCCCTTCACTGGCACGAAGGGATTCGGATGTTCGGTGGATGTTGCGGAAGAGCGGCGCGATGTATGCCAGGGCTGTGACGCTGCAAATTGAGATCGCGAGGGCAACGAGTTCGGCCGCGGGATCGGGCGGATGGGACATATCGCCCATGACGAGTCTGAAAAACGTGATTCCCCGGCGCACGGCCATCAGGCCCAATGCGGTACCCAGGAGGATCCATCCGTACCGCGGGCCGACCAGTCGCGTTAATCGAAATGAGATGAGCGAGGCGGCGATCTGCAACGCCAGCGATACGCCCATGAGAACTATCACTTAAAGAATACTCCAGGCCCTTTCAATACGAATTGTGTGCCCTTTTCCGCTCGTCGACTCCTCTTGTGCGACGGGATTCGGTGGCCAGGGACGCCCCGAGCCTTCTCCGAAGTCCAGGAAAACACGCCACAACGACGTTTGTTCAAAGCAGAGCGGGCGAATCAACCAGGTTCAGACCGCCCAATCGAGTCCGCCTTCCTAAGAATCGACCGTCGACCGACGTGTGTTCCGTTATCCTGCTGAAAAAATTGTACACATGGTGTTCATGCTTGCAATTGCTCGTTTTATCAGAGCCAGGATTTCTTGACGATCGAATCGAATCCGAACTCCATCCGGACCTTTGAAGTCCGCAATTGGCGCCGGTCAGGGGGCGACGGTGTCAGCCGGCGACGGCACATGTGCAGTCCACTTCGAGCAGCGCCCCGGGGACGACGAAATCCTTCACGACCACAGTCGAGCGTGCTGGGCGCGGCTCCGGGAAAATACTCATGTAGACTTCGTTGAACTGCTTGAAGTCGGCGTAGTCCTTGAGGAAGCAATTACACTTGAGAACCTGGTCGAGCGAAGAGCCGGCGGCCTCCACGGATGCCTTCAGGTTCAGGAGTGTGTGCCGGGCCTGGGCCTCGAAGTCCTCGGGCATGACGGCCTTGCCGTCCTTCTGGATGACGCCGACGCAGCCCGCGACGAAGACGATGTTCCCCAATTTCGTCGCCCGGGAATAGGCGGGACTGGGGCTGCCGGGGACGACGACGCGTTTTGTGGAGCTCCGGTCGTCCGGCTCGGCGTCTGCATTTGTCGCGGTAGCGCTGATGGCGCCGCCGGCGATGGCGAACATGGTGGAGTTGGCGAGAAACGTGCGACGATCGGTGGAATCGGGTCTTGTGCTCATTTGCGGCTCCTGAGTGCAGATTTCATGCAAATCGAGGACAACATCATATGCGATGCATTCTGAGCGTCGCCACGCCTCCCGCATGGACCAATTCGCCGGCAGATTGGCGGAAAACAGTTCGATTCGCTACCATATTGGGCTGCGAATTTTTTCGGCGTCGACCGCAGCCACCACAGGAGACGCCCCCCAAGACCTGATTATTGCGAATCGACGGGAGCTTCATGCAAATTCGAAACGTCGCCATCATTGCCCACGTTGACCACGGAAAGACGTCGCTGGTCGATTGCCTGCTGCGGCAAAGCGGTAACTTCCGCGAGGGTACCATGTCGGGCGACTTGATCATGGACTCGAATCCTCAGGAGCGCGAGCGCGGCATCACGATCTTCGCCAAGAACTGCGCGATTCACTACAAAGACTACAAGATCAACATCATCGACACGCCGGGCCACGCCGACTTCGGCGGTGAGGTTGAGCGGGTCCTGAAGATGGCCGATGGATGTCTGCTGGTCGTTGACGCCTTTGAAGGTCCGATGCCGCAGACGCGGTTCGTGCTCAAGAAGGCGTTTGAGTATCACCTCAAGCCGATTCTGGTGATCAATAAGATCGATCGGCCGGACGCCCGTCCGAAGGATGTGCTTGACGAGACGCACGAGCTTTTTCTCGATCTGGGCGCGGATGAAGAGTGCCTCGATTGGCCGGTGCTCTACTCCAGCGCGAAGAACGGCTTTGCGAAGAGAAAGCTCGATGATCCGGACGACAGCATTGAGCCGCTCTTTGAGGAGATCATTCGCAGTGTCCCACCGCCATCGGGTTCGACGGATCACTCCGTGCAGATGCTGGTCGCCTCGCTCGACTATTCCGACTACGTCGGCAAGATCGCCATCGGCCGCGTCTTTAACGGCGTGCTCAAGAGCGGCCAGGAGATCATGCTCATCTCCCGCGACGGCCATCGGAACAAGGAGAAAATCGACCAGGTCTTCAGCTATGAGGGCCTGGGCCGCAAAAAGGTGGACAGCGCCGAGTCTGGCGACATCGTCGCGCTGACGGGCCTTCCCGACGTCGGCATCGGCGACACGATCACCGACCCCTCGGACCCGCACCCGCTGCCGATCATTCCCGTGGACGAGCCGACGTTGACGATGGTGTTTTCGGTGAACACGTCACCCTTTGCGGGCAAGGAAGGGGAGTTTCTGACGACGCGGCACATTCGCGATCGGCTGATGAAGGAATTGCAGTCCAACGTCGCTCTGCGCGTCGAGGACATGACGCAGAAGGACACGTTTCGCGTCTCCGGGCGCGGTCTGCTGCACCTGGGCGTGTTGATTGAGTCGATGCGCCGCGAGGGGTACGAGCTGATGGTAGGTAAGCCGAAAGTGATCTATCGGGAGATCGGCGGCAAGAAGTGCGAGCCGATCGAGTACCTGGTCGTGGATGTGCCCACGTCTCACTCAGGCTCGGTCATCGAGCTGGCCGGCATGCGCCGCGGCGAACTCATCAAGATGGAGACCAAGGACAACCAGTGCCACCTTGAGTTCACCATTCCGGCACGGGGCCTGATCGGCCTGCGGACGCGCATGCTCAACGCGACGCGCGGCGAGGCGGTCATGCACCACTCGTTTTACGAGTACGAGCATTTGCGCGGGGCGATCCCGACGCGGCATGCCGGCGTCATGGTGGCGATGGAGACCGGTCGGGTGACGGCCTACGCCTTGGAGAATCTCTCCGATCGCGGCATGATGTTCGTGAAGCCGGGCGACGAAGTCTATAAGGGACAGGTCGTGGGCGAGCACTGCAAGGACGACGACATCGACGTCAACGTTTGCCGGCTCAAGAAGATGACCAATGTCCGCGCCGCCTCGGCCGACAAGACGGTGGTGCTCAAGCCTGCCCGGGAGATGAGCCTGGAGGCGATGCTGGAGTACATCGAGGACGACGAGTGGGTCGAAGCGACCCCTAAGAATTGTCGCATGCGCAAGCGGTTGCTGGATGCGGTGGAGCGCAAGCGGGCATTTCGGGACGAGAGCAAGGTGGGGGGATAGCTGATTGGATTATCTCAATTGAAGTCTGTTCGGTGTGGCTTTCTGAGGCCATACACAAGAAAAACCGTCAGTATCAAAATGCTGCTCGCGGGCTCTGGAATATGAACGACCCAGGCCTCGCCGCCAAAACCCGAATGGATACCGTAACCGACGATGTAGTGTTTCACGCCAAATGAGACAGTCGGCACTTCCGGTATAGTGATGGATGCTCCGAGTCCCGGGGGGGGGGGGGGGGGGGGGGGGGGGGGGGGGGGGGGGGGGGCGGGGGGGGGGGGGGGGGGGGGCGGGGGGGGGGGGGGGGGGGGGGGGGGGGGGGGGGGGGGGGCGGGGGGTTCCCCCTCAGACTCCCCCTCCTTGAGCTTCTTCCCCTCCGCGGGGAGGCCTTGTTGGAGAGGGCAGCAGGTTTGGTCGCACGGAGGAACGTACCGTGTCCAATCGTAAGCCACGTCGTAGCTGGAAGCCGGCGGACAAGCTCCGCATTGTGCTGGAGTCCATGAACTCCGACGCCAAGCTGGCGGAGATCTGCCGCCGCGAGGGTCTCTCGCCCAACCTGGTCTATCAGTGGCGCAAGGCCCTGATGAAGTCGGCGGACAGCGTCTTCGCCCGCAAGACCAAAGACGGTGGGCCGGACCCCAAGATCGAAAAGATGGCCGCCGAGAATACGCGGATGAAGAGCGTCATCGCCGAGGTGATCGCCGAGAACCTCGAACTAAAAAACGCTCTCGGACTAAGCGACCATGCCCAGCTTCCGACAGAACTCCAGCGCGAGGTGCAAGCAGTGGTGACGCAGACAAAGCAGCGCATCCGATGGCCCCTGCGGCGAATCCTCCGCCATCTGGAGATCGCCCCGGCCACCTACCACCGATGGCTCACCAGAGCCGGCGATGGGGCCTCCGCGCCGACGGCCCGCGCTGCATCAGGGTCGCTGTTTGAAATTCTGCTCTGTGAACGGCAGAAGATCATCGACTATGCCCTGAGCCACGCAGACCTGCGACACCGCGAATTGGCCTGGAAAATGTTGGATGAAAACGTGGTCGCGCTCAGTCCCTCGACGGTCTATCGCGTCCTGGGTGAAGAGAATCTGGTGTGCCGCTGGGTTCCCGGGTAAGAGAAAGGCGTCGGTCGGGGCGACCGGCCGACCCGACCCAACGAACAGTGGCAGACCGACCTCCGCTATGTGAAGGTTGGGCTGCGGAACTTTTACTTGCTGGCATTTCTGGACGTGTATTCGCGCTACATCGTGCATCACGAACTCCTGCGCTCATGGATGGTCGCAGCGTCGCGATCGCCGCGGCCACGGCCATTGGAAAGCTTCCCGCCGGTATTCGCCCGACCATCCAGAGCGACCACGGCTCCTGCTACATCGCCCGGGAGTTCGCCCAGACCCTGGACGCCATGGACGTGGGACATCATCTGATCCGGCCGCACACGCCGACCGACAATGCTGAAATCGAGCGGTGCAACCGGACCATTGGCGAGAAGATTGATGAGGCGTTGGAAGTGCTGGAGACTGCCGACTTCGCCGCCGCCGAGGCTGTCATCGACGGCGTCATCGACCATTACAATCACCACCGGCTGCACAGCAGCCTGAACTATCTGCGGCCGGTGGACTATTATCGAGGTGATCCGGAGCCGCTCCTGGCCGAGCGACGCCGGAAATTAAAAACGGCCAGGGAACTGCGAAAGCAGGAGAACTTGAAACTGCGACAAAAACGACTGCCCTACCAGGCAGAGGAAATCATCCTTAATTCCGAAAGGCAATTTGTCTCACTTTGAGTGAAACATTTCAACGATCGTCTTTCCATCATCAGAAATGCCGTTTGCCTGATGCAACGTCCAACCGGATAGGTCGAGGCCGTAATCGTTCTGCAAGACATCCTTCAGATGTCGCATTCCATTGACTCGATCCCAGATCATTGCTTCTGCCGATAACCCACTCCGCGTGCCAATGCCGACTACGACTGAACCATCCGCCGATACGTCCCTGGCCTCGCTAAAGTAATGTCCTCCCGGTAGATCACCGAGGCCGGTCAGCCCGGTGGCCTGGGACCAAATATACGCCTGTGATGTGGGAGCGCCCGAAACATTGGGACCAATGCTCGATCCGACAACAAATGTCCCGTCAGCCGAAATGGCCGCCGCAGAGCTTCGTACAGTGAAGCCGGGCAACATTCCAAGTGATGTCATTCCCGCCTGAGAATCCCAGCGGAAAGCGTGCCGGACGCCAGAGGTGTCGGCGCTGCCGACAACAACGCTACCGTCGGCGGAAACGTCGGCGCCAAAGCTATGCGTACCACCAAGCGTCCCAAGGCCGACAAAGCCGCCCGACGATGTCCACTTAAACGCATCGGAAGTTTCCACGACATCGCCACCGACCAGGGTCGAGGAGAGCTATAACCGAATTTCGTTGATGGTGGCGGGATAAAAAAAGGCGGCGTACTCTCGGGACTTGTTCGAGGTTCCGAGCCGCCCACGATGGGCAGAGGAGTACGCCGATGCAGGAGAGTAACGAGTCGATCGAGACGATTCCAGTCCCCAGCCGAGACGTTTTGACGGAGATTCTGCGGGACGGGGCCCAACGGCTCCTGGGCCAGGCGATCGAGGCGGAGGTCGATGGCTGGATCGAAGGGCACGCCGATCTGCGCGATCCGCAAGGCCGCCGGCAGGTGGTCAAGAACGGCCATCATCCCACCCGGACCCTCGTCACCGGCGTCGGGCCGGTGGAGGTGACGCAGCCGCGGGTGTGGGACCGTCGGATCGTCGGCCGCGGCGAGGCCGGCGAAGCGTTGGATGCAAATGGCCAGGCCGTGGAGCGGTTCTGTTCGTCGATTTTGCCGCCGTACCTGCGGAAGACGAAGGCCATCGAGGAGTTGATCCCTGGCTGTACCTCAAGGGCATCAGCACCGGAGACTTCAGCGAGGCCCTGCAGGCGCTGGTCGGTCCCCAGGCGGCGGGGCTCAGCGCCACGACGATCACGCGTTTGATGACGAGTTGGCAGGACGAGTACCAGTCATGGAATCGCCGCTCCCTGGAAGGCAAGCACTACGTGTACCTCTGGGCGGATGGGATTCACTTCAACATCCGCCTGGAGGAAGACCGGCAGTGCATTCTGGTGCTGATGGGCGCGAGGGCGGACGGCCGCAAGGAGCTGATCGCGGTGGTCGACGGCCATCGCGAGAGCGAGCAGTCGTGGTATTCGCTGCTGCTGGACTGCCAACAACGGGGCATGACGATCGACCCGAAGCTGGCCACGGCGGACGGGCAGCTGGGCTTCTGGGCGGCGCTGCCGAAGGTCTATTCGACGACCCGGGCGCAGCGCTGCTGGGTGCACAAGACGGCCAACGTGTTGGACAAGATGCCCAAGCGGGTGCAGACCGGCGCGAAGGCCAAGCTGCACGAGATCTGGATGGCGCCGACGCGGGAGAATGCGAACCAGGCGTTCGATCACTTCGTGGCCCACTACGCGGCCAAATACCCCGCGCGCGGCCGAGTGCCTGGTGAAGGATCGCGAGGTGCTGCTGACGTTCTACGACTTCCCGGCCGAGCACTGGCGGCACCTGCGGACGACGAATCCGATCGAAAGTACGTTCGCCACGGTGCGGCTGCGTCACCGCCGGACCAAAGGCAACGGCAGTCGGATCGCGTGTCTGGCAATGGTGTTCAAGCTGTGCGAGTCCGCCGCGAACCACTGGCGGCTGCTCAATGGCGCGACGCTGCTTCCCGATGTCATCGCCGGTGTGAAGTTCGTCAATGGAGAAAAGGCCGAGAGAAACGCCGCCTGATTACCGCGTCATCAACGAAATTTGACCATTACTCGGGTCGGAGGTAACGCGCGTGCCAACGACAACCGAGCCATTCGCTGAAACGCCTCTCGCTGCCCCAGTTGTGCCGACACTACCGATGCGGATCGGCCCCGTAGCGTCAGTCCATCTATACGGAATCGTTGGGTTGTTATTGGTGCTGCCGACCGCAGTTGTGCCATCTGACGATATGGCATATGCCTGTCCGAAACGATCTTCATGTAGAATCGTAATGTCTCCTGTCGTCGTATCCCACCGGACAGCCGTATCCGCGTTTCCGCCTGAAACAGGGTGCAACCTTCGAGCGTGTCCAACGACATAGCGTCCATCGGCCGAGACGTCATTTGCGGAACTGAAGTAGTCTCCAGTTGGAAGATCACCAAGGCCCATGAAACTGGGAACAATGCCCGCGTGAGTAGCGGTTGAAGCTGCGGCGCAGACAATTGCTGACAACACTAAGAAGGCAAATACGCGGTACATCTTCGTTTCCCTCGACTCAAACGGCTTCAAAATCGAACTGAATAGACTGCTCGGCGTCGGCGAGCCGCCAATACTAATACGGCAAGCGCCAGTGTGAAGATTCCCGGCTCTGGAATCTGGATACGCCAGCCGTCGAGACTGTTGTTGTATGCGCCGGTCCCAACGAGGAACTGACCATCCGACGAGACGTCTGCAACCTGGCCAAGGTACCAACCCGTCAGATCGACCTCATAGTGATTCACCAGAGCCGAATTCAGGGGTTGGAGGAGTAATGGTCAAATTTCGTTGATGACGCGGTAATCAGGCGGCGTTTCTCTCGGCCTTTTCTCCATTGACGAACTTCACACCGGCGATGACATCGGGAAGCAGCGTCGCGCCATTGAGCAGCCGCCAGTGGTTCGCGGCGGACTCGCACAGCTTGAACACCATTGCCAGACACGCGATCCGACTGCCGTTGCCTTTGGTCCGGCGGTGACGCAGCCGCACCGTGGCGAACGTACTTTCGATCGGATTCGTCGTCCGCAGGTGCCGCCAGTGCTCGGCCGGGAAGTCGTAGAACGTCAGCAGCACCTCGCGATCCTTCACCAGGCACTCGGTCGCGCGGGGTATTTGGCCGCGTAGTGGGCCACGAAGTGATCGAACGCCTGGTTCGCATTCTCCCGCGTCGGCGCCATCCAGATCTCGTGCAGCTTGGCCTCGCGCGGTCTGCACCCGCTTGGGCATCTTGTCCAACACGTTGGCCGTCTTGTGCACCCAGCAGCGCGCGCCCGGGTCGTCGAATAGACCTTCGGCAGCGCCGCCCAGAAGCCAGCCGCTCCGTCCGCCGTGGCCAGCTTCGGGTCGATCGTCATGCCCCGTTGTTGGCAGTCCAGCAGCAGCGAATACCACGACTGCTCGCTCGCGATGGCCGTCGACCACCGCGATCAGCTCCTTGCGGCCGTCCGCCCCGCGCCCATCAGCACCAGAATGCACTGCCGGTCTTCCTCCAGGCGGATGTTGAAGTGAATCCCATCCGCCCAGAGGTACACGTAGTGCTTGCCTTCCAGGGAGCGGCGATTCCATGACTGGTACTCGTCCTGCCAACTCGTCATCAAACGCGTGATCGTCGTGGCGCTGAGCCCCGCCGCCTGGGGACCGACCAGCGCCTGCAGGGCCTCGCTGAAGTCTCCGGTGCTGATGCCCTTGAGGTACAGCCAGGGATCAACTCCTCGATGGCCTTCGTCTTCCGCAGGTACGGCGGCAAAATCGACGAACAGAACCGCTCCACGGCCTGGCCATTTGCATCCAACGCTTCGCCGGCCTCGCCGCGGCCGACGATCCGACGGTCCCACACCCGCGGCTGCGTCACCTCCACCGGCCCGACGCCGGTGACGAGGGTCCAGGTGGGATGATGGCCGTTCTTGACCACCTGCCGGCGGCCTTGCGGATCGCGCAGATCGGCGTGCCCTTCGATCCAGCCATCGACCTCCGCCTCGATCGCCTGGCCCAGGAGCCGTTGGGCCCCGTCCCGCAGAATCTCCGTCAAAACGTCTCGGCTGGGGACTGGAATCGTCTCGATCGACTCGTTACTCTCCTGCATCGGCGTACTCCTCTGCCCATCGTGGGCGGCTCGGAACCTCGAACAAGTCCCGAGAGTACGCCGCCTTTTTTTATCCCGCCACCATCAACGAAATTCGGTTATAGCTCGGGTTGGAGACCCAAGAATTGAGTCCAGATGAATGGGACGCTGTCACAATTCCCGACAATAATGGAACCATCGCCCGACGTCCTGATTCCGTCGCAGAACGAAGTACCTGGTAATCGCCCCAGATCCACAACGCCGGTTTCCATGGTCCAACGGAAGATGGTTCGGGCGCCGGACCGCGTGGCGTTGCCGACGATGACATTTCCGTCAGCAGAAATATCTGTCGCGCGGTTGCTTGTCTGACCAACAGCCAGACCAAGCGGGATCATCCCGGTAGGCTGTGTCCATCTAAACGCGCGTGGCCCATATGAGCCGTTTGTAAAAGCTGTTCCGGATCCTGCTATGATATTTCCATCCGGAGTGACCGCGCTGGCCTCAGTCCATGCGAAAGTATCCTGGGGTTCCATGACACCCAACAGTGTCACCTGGTTTCCATTCCATATTGCCGCCTGCGAAGATTCACTGAACAAAGAACTCGGAACGTATCCCACGGCCCTTCCGGTATCCGCCACGGCGTTTGCAGATCGACTATAACCGGGACCACTTGAGGAAAGCGCCATCATGTTATTGCCGGGTGACCAGCGGAACCCGACGCTGGTCGGAGGATCAAACGGCACCGCCGGATACGTCTCTTTCCCGACGATATGGATTCCATTGTCCGAAACACTGTTGCCTTCGGCATTACCATTGCCGAACTGCTGGAGCCAACCCAATGTGATGACACCGTTGGACTCAGACCATTTGAAAGGAGTACGTCGGCCGTTGGAAAGCGTGTAGCCGGTGATCACTGAGCCATCCGCGGAGACACTGCGTACGAAACCATCGCTTCCAGTCATGGACTGAAGCCTCATAATACCGGTATTGCCGGCATTCGCGGGCGCGGTCTTAAACATGAAAGAGCAGAAAAGGACGAACAGCGTGAGAGAGAACGAAAAACGAGAACTGATACTGAAAAGCATGGCGACCTCCTTCACCACTAATCCCTACTAAGTGGCATCATAATCACTTTTAGTATGCCAGTTCAATACTTTCTCACTCGTTGACGTTTCGAGTAGTGCGACCTAATTTGTCCGATTGGTTGATTTCGATGCAATTAGTGAGTACCTCGGTACTTAAAGGTGAACAGTGGATGACACAGTTCTGCTTGCCGGTCTGTTCTTCGTCGCCGCCGTGTTGTATGCGTCGGTCGGCCATGCCGGGGCGTCGGGCTATCTCGCGGCGATGGCGCTGGTCGGCGTTGCGGCGGAGGTCATGCGGCCGACGGCGCTGCTGCTTAACGTACTTGTGGCGTCGGTTGCGACGCAGCGATTTCTCTCGGCGGGCCGGTTTTCGTGGCGGACTTTTTGGCCGTTTGCGGTGACTTCAATTCCGGCGGCATTTGTCGGCGGGCGCATTCACCTGCCACCGCCGGTCTTTAAGCCACTCGTGGGAATCGTCTTGCTCTATGCTGCGGCGCGCCTGCTCATGACGGCCGGGCAGCAGGAGCGCGAAGACGTGAAGCCGCCAGGCGTCGGCATCTCACTCATCTTCGGCGCAGCACTGGGATTGCTCTCCGGCCTTGTCGGCGTTGGGGGCGGCATCTTCCTTTCGCCGCTCTTGATCTTCGCGGGCTGGGCGACGATTCGCGTCACGGCCGGGGTCTCTGCGCTGTTTATTCTAGTCAATTCCATCGCCGGATTGGCCGGCAATCTCACCGGCCTCCAGCAACTCTCACCCGTGATCGGGATTTATGCCGTCGCGGCGGGAATCGGCGGAACCATCGGCTCACAACTCGGAAGTCGGCGGCTGCCATCTCCGATGCTACGGCGCATTCTGGGCGTGGTTCTCATTGTCGCTGGTCTGAAAATGTGCGCTGGGTTGCCTCAGTGGCTGTCGGGCGTTATCGGTAGTCATTAAAGGGTGGGGCGGCGCTTACTTGCTTAGAAACCGAGCGATTGCAGCTTCGATCTCATCGCGCACGCGGCGGCAGGCCTGCAACTTCGCACTTTCATCACCGGCCGTTTTCGGCGGATCGTCGAACGGCCAGTGCAGGTGCTTGTCGGCATTGGCGAAGGCCGGGCACTCGCGCTCGGCGTTGTCGCAGACGGTCACCACCAGATCGAAGTGCTGCCCGGTGAACTGCGCCGCGTCCTTGGGACGATAGCCGCTGATGTCGATGCCGCTTTCGGCCATCGCCTGGACCGCGAGGGGATACACCTGATCCTTGGGCTGGGTGCCTGCGGAGACGACCTCCCACGATGCGCCGCCATGCTTTCGCCACAGGGCCTCGGCCATCTGAGATCGACAGGAATTGCCCGTGCAGAGGATGATGGCGCGTTTTTTGGCGGATGAATTCAATTCTGCATCGCTCATGGGTCGCCTGCCCCGGTTCACACTTGACGTAAACGCGATGAGACGGGTCAACTCGCGGATTGTCAACCGGCCAGTGATTCACGCCTTGCATCGGCGATCATCGCGACGATGATGGGTGAAGTGGATGAATTCCGCGTGAAGGCGTCGCTAAGATCATTGTGGATGCAGGCATGACGACTCATTGTGGTTCGCAAATGTCAGACCCGACCGGCATCGTGACTGCTGCGCGAAAGTCCGAGCAGGCTTTGTGCGAACAGCTATCGGAGTGGGAATCTCTGCCTTACGGCGTGGCGTTCTGGTCAGAGGCCTTTGCCTGGGCAGCCGAGGCCAATCAACTTCGCGACGTGTGGCTGGCCGACATGGATGGGGAGACTGCCTTCGAGCGGTCCGAAGCATACTTCGAGCAGCGGGGACTTAAGTGCGGACGATGGACACCGGCGTCGGGCCAGGCGGTCGAACCGGTCGCGGAGCTTCTCTTGCGGCACGGCTGGCAAAAGAAAACGAGCACGGTCTGGGGATTGTCGTCGTGGGCATTGCTCGAAGCGCCGGCTGATGAGTCGATTCGCGTCTTGCCCGCGCGGGCCATGCCCAAGGCGCTTCGCGCCACTTTTTACGATGGCGCTCCCGACTCCGACCGACGCGCGGAGTTGGCCGCCGAACGGCTGAACGACTCGCGACTCGACTTGTTTGTCGCGATGCACGATGGCAAGCCCGTCGGCCGGGTCGGCTACTTGCAGGTCGGCGACATCGCCCGGCTCAGCGAGTTGTTCGTGCTTTCCGAGTCGCGCAGGATTGGCGTGGGACGGGCTATGGCAACGCGTTTCCTGCAACTGGCCCGGCGGTTACTTCCCCAAGCGATTGTCGCCTGTAGCGATATCGACGATGCGCCGTCTGCCGCGTTTCTCGGGGCGATGGGCTTTACGCCGGCGGGGGAGCTTGAGCACTTCGAGCGGTAGCGCCGCCGCTAGTTCGACGTGGTGTCCCACTTGATTCGGATAGATGCGTCCAGTCGCTCGGGACGGGTCAGCCGTCGAACGTATGTCACGTTTTCCGCCCGTTTGGCGAGAGAGGCGAATTGTCGCACGGCGCGAACCGGATCGAGTACGCCGGGATCGAGTCGCGTCGCCGGACTCACCTTGATTTCCAGAACCAATTGCTTGCCTTCGCGAAGGACGGTCAGCGGGAAGACCTCACTCTCGCCGCGATCGCGATAGCGGTCCGCGACCTGCCGGGCCGGCTGGGCGTCCTCGAGTGGCGCGCCCGCCGCGGCGATCACGATGTCGCCCGGGTAGAGCATGTTGAAGGCAGGGGAAAACTCTCCGACCTCCACCACGGTCGCCTTGCCCGGTACGGCCGGGTCTTCGGAGAGCGCCACATCGAGCCTCGATCGGGCTTCGACTTTCTGATCGGCCCACCTTCGCCACCACTCCGGCTTTGTCGCCTGGGGGTGGCGTGTCTCCACATACTCGGCCCAACTCGTCAGCATCTTTGAAAGCTTTGTCCCGCGGATGAGGAGAAACTCGACGATCGGACCGTCATCGCGACGGCTGTGATGGTCAGTTTCCACGATGATGTCCTGATCCAGTCGATCCGCCTTTCCAAGCGTCGCGCGCACCAGTTCCTCGGCAAAGGCCCGCGAGCTTGAGACGAGGAGTCGCCCGTCCATCTGGCCCCATGCGAGTTCGGTATGTCGCAGGAAGGGCATCTCGAGTCGGCGGGCGAGCACCGATCCAATCCGAATGCCGTGCAACTCGACGCCCTCGCAGTTTTTCACAATGACGGGGGTGGGCGAAATGCGCTCGCCGGGGGCGGCCGCGAAGGTGGCCATACACTGGGCGAGGATGTCCATGATAGTGTCGAGATTGGCGACCATGTCCGGCGCTTTGCCGGCCTGAACGACGATGGCGGCGGCGGGAACCTGCAGCTCGGCCCTGGTGGCCGCCGGATCTTTTCCAAGAAGGATGCGGCACTCGGGGCCCAGCGTATCGATCAGCGTTTTCTGATTTGTTGCGCCCCAGCCGATGGCCGAGAGGAATGTATCCATGAGCGATTGTTCATCGAGGCGCCGGCTCTCCATATCCTCATTGCGCAGCGACTGGAAATCGAGAGAACCGCACCATGCGGCAATTGCCGACGCCGGAATGCCGGAAAGATCGGCCGGGTCGATCGGCTTGTCGCCCAGTTTTGGCTTTGCGCGATGACCGTGCAGTTCGCAGAGGATGTTCTCCGCTTCCATCCAGATGCCCAGGACCAGCCGCCTGCACCCCGCGAACGCCGTCGGATCGTCCCGCTTCCAGACGGCGTAGAGAAGCCCCTGCGGATCGGGGGACAATCGCGTTCGAAGTGCTGCGAAGTCTGCGCGGCCGGCCAATGTCGGCCCCTTTTGTCCGGCCATCAGTAGGACTGTCCGTCCCCAGAGCCCGTCCGGGTCGCCGGCCGGCGCGATGGCGATCACGCGCCCCAGCGATGCCAGCATGAGACCGCCGGAGAGCGTGTATCGCTTGACGGCGCCTTCGGAAGTCGTCTCGGTGGCATCCCAGGCCTCCAGCATTCGTTCGAGTTGGTCGTCGCGGGCCAATTCGGCGAGCAGGACTCCGTTGTCCCACTGGGCGGGTTCCGCGGCGATGAGCGCCGAGCGATAGCCCAGGAGTTCGCCAATCGCCTCTTCCGGCTCCAGCCCAAGCAGCTCGTGCGTGCGCTGCTGCCACGGCTGCGTCGCCGTCGCGCGCCGGGCGTCGTCTGCCCGAAGGTCCATGGCCGTATCCCAGATGCCCAGCCTCTTGAATTGCACGCGAACGGCGCTGAGACCGCGAAACTCGACGTAGAATCGAACGTCGCCGGGCACGATGCGCGTCCAGTCCGCCTCCTTCGAACGATCCGCGTGGACCGTTGAAGTCAGGACGAACAGGAAAGAAAACACGGCCGGAATCGTCGTGCGGCGTATCGGTTTATTTGTTCGGCTCGGGAAATACACGTGCGGACTATCCTCCAGGCAGAAGCGGCGCCGCGCTTCCCCCAAATCTTCAGGTGTCACTCATTGTCGCAGTGCTGATGTCAGAATCGAATGATTTTTTTCTCGCCATCCTTGGCGGTGGCGGGCTTCTCAGGGCGAAGTACCTCATCGAAGGGCTGGAAGAAAAGTTCCATCAGTGACGGCGGTTCGCTTCGCGGAGCAGCGCTGTCGATCTCGCGAAGGCCGTCCTGCATGCTCTGACGGGCCTCGTTGGCGGAGATCTGCAGTAGCTGATTGAGGCTTTGTGCCGCATCGCGTGCCCCGGCCACGGCCTCGAGTGTCGGGTCGGCGATGTCCTTGACGCCGACGGCGTCCACGACGGAAGAAGCGCCGGCGACCCGCGTGTCACGGGCGGACTGGTCGTCGGACGGCCAGATCAGGATGGCCAGGAAAACAACGGCCGCGGCGGCAGGCAGGCTGCCCACCATCGCAAAACGACGCCATCGGCTTGACTGTTCACGTCTAAGTTTGACCGGTGATGTGCGGACAGGACGCTTTTCCGCCATCGCCGCGACGACGCGACTGGCGAATCCGGAATCGAGCGACGGCTCCGGAAAGTCTTTGGCCAGCACATGTGCGGCGGCGCGGGAAATCTCCACCTCGCGCTGACATGCCGGGCACTGAAGCAGGTGGGCGTGGACCTCCGCGATCAGGCTGGCTGACAAAGCACCATCAATGAATTGATGATGAAGGTTTTGTACCTGTCGGCACGTCAACATGAAACCTGCTCCCGGGCGGCCGCCGGGTGGGCGACCGCGCTTATCGGCCGGCAATCTAGGCCCCTTCGGCCTGGCCGGCAAATCGAACCAGCGTCCAGTCTTCCACCAACTGGCCGCTGAGCATTTCCTTGAGCCGTCCGCGGGCACGGTGCAAATGGCTCTTCACCGTGGCCGCCGGCATGTCGAGGATCTCACCGATCTCCTGACAACCGAGCGACTCTCTATAAAAGAGTAATACAGTCGCGCGCTGCTGCGGTGTCAGTTGATCCACGGAATCCCAGATAACTCTTTTCAACCGGTGGGCCTCTTCGCTGTTGGCGATGGCGTCGGCATGGCCTTCGTCAGCCTGCCCGCGGCCCGTGTCGGCGAAACCGCTGAAGTTCAGGTCGCCGGTGTAGTCTTTTCGGCGGCGAATGACGTTCAGGCTGAGCCGATAACCGATCGTGAATAACCAGGTGCTGAACCGGTACGTGGTATTGAAGGTGTCGAGGGCCGAAAACGCCCGAAGGAAGGTGTCCTGACAGATTTCCTCTGCTTCGTGCCGGTCGCGGACAATTCGCCAGACAAAGGCGTGGAGCCGGTCCTGATGGGCCTCAATCAGTTGATGCGCACTTTTTGCGCATCCCTGCTGAGCTTCGGCAATGAGGTGCCGCTCGCGGGCCGGATCGAGCCGTCCTTCGATGACATCTGACTGGTTCATATCGCTGCCTCTCTATTATACCTATTCGCCCGGACAAGGGCCGCAGCTTTTCAAAGAGTTGCCGGTTTTTGCGGATTACCGTAACATGTTGTCATGACCAAGGATACGTCAGGTAAGCGATCCTCCCGTACCGCCCCTTTGCAGAATAAGAAGGCCCGATATGAGTATGAGGTGCTTTCTAAGGTGGAGGCCGGCGTCGCATTGAAGGGGACCGAGGTCAAGAGTTTGAGGCAAGGCGGGGCCAGCATTACTGAGGCCTACGCTCGAATCGAGAGGGACAGCGTCCAGCTTCTCAACTTCCAGATTGAGCCGTACAAGGAGGGAAACCGCTACAATCACGATCCGAAGCGGCCCAAGCAACTGCTCCTCCATAAGCGAGAGATCAAGAAGCTGGCAGCCGCCGTCCAGATCAAGGGCCAGACTTTGGTTCCCCTGAGCGTGTACTTCAACAAGGACGGCCGGGTAAAGGTGGAACTGGCCCTGGCCAGAGGCAAGTCTCATCACGACAAGCGGCAGAGCGAGCGAAAAAAGGAAGACCGCAAAGAAATACAGCGGGCCCAGCGTCGCGGCGGCATGTGATCGCCTCCCGGGTTTTGTGGTAACGAACGAGCGAATGAATGGCATCTCTTGCTGAACGAACAATCAGCCTCAGGCGATTCGGGATCTACGGGTTGATTCTGATTGCCTTTTTCTTTGTCAGCGCGGTTGTGTTCGTGCTGATCACGGAGGAGCGCGTCCTCACCGAGGAAGAGGCGTTTCCAGAGGCGGTCATTCTCGATGCCGAGAACAGTCCGGAATTCGGGTTCCCGGTGTCCGCGAGGAGCTTTGATCTTTCCTTGAATCGCTTCGTGGATCGATTCGCGAGGGTTTGCAGGGAGGGCAAGTATTCAGACTTTCGGATGATGCTCAGCAGCCGCCACCCGCCGATCCTTCCGCCGAGGTTCGAGTCGAACTTCAACGCGCTCAAGCGCATCAAGATTCTCGGCATTGAGAAGATGCCGCCGCTTCCGGATTCCGCCGGTGACGTGTTTGTCATGAGCGCCGAGTACGAACTAGAGGACTTCGCGGCCAAGACGGGCGAGACGGTCAAACAGGTCCAGGTGGCCATCGCCAAGGAAGAGGGCGAGTGGCGCCTGGGGCCCATCCCCAGTGAGGCCGTCGAGCGATTGCGTGCATACCGCGCTCAACTGGCGACATCTCAACCGGGGCAGGACGCTTCGCCCGACTCGCAGCCCACATCAGCAACCCCGGACGGCAAGGCCGTCGCCAACCGTCCCGCGCGCATCGGTTCCTGATTCGGACGTTACTTTTTCAACATTCTTAATCGTGGTCTGAAAACCATGACGCCGGTTGTGCAATTGGCGTGATGGTTTTTATGCGCCCTCGCGATTTCACGTCACAATTTTTCACTTCGACTTGGTGAATCCTGATTTTCTATCTTAGGTTTGCTCAAGCGTTGGGCGACAAGCTTGCCAGTACTGAAAATCAGGTTGGTGGGCCAGTCCCTGACGTAGCAGCACTATGGGACAGGGGGTCAAAAGTAGCCTTGGAGAAGGGAAAGAAGTTATGGGTCTGACAGTTACCAACACAAACACACTCTCGCTCCTCAACATCTTGAACCGGACATCCGCGGATCAGGCGAACAGCCTGACACGGTTGTCGACAGGGTTCAAAGTCAATCGGGGAGCCGACGACCCGGCAGGCCTGATCGCCATTCAGAGCCTCAGTGCCGAACTGACGGGCGTCGACGCGGCCATCAGCAACGGCCAACGCGCCAAGTCGATTCTTGGCGTCGCGGACGGGGCACTCACAGAAGTTTCGAATCTCCTCTCGGAAATCGAGAAGCTGGCGGCGTCCAGCACCAGCTCCGGCGGTCTGTCCGCCGCGGAAATCTCCGCCAATCAGGCGCAGATTGACAACGCGATCAACTCCATCGACCGAATCATTCGAACGACGACCTTTAACGGCAAGACGCTGCTCGACGGTCAGCAGTCGATCCGCGCGACCGCGACGGACGCGACCAAGGTCAGCGACGTCCGCGTTTACTCGCGCCCGTCCTCGTCGAGCTCGCAGACGCTCGCAGTCCAGGTGCTGACGGCCGGCGCCGTCGCTTCGGCTACGCTCACGACGGTGAGCGCCGGCTCTCTGGACGCTGCTGAGTTCAGCATCACCGGCAAGCTCGGCTCCGCGACGATCGCCGTCTCGGATACCGACACGTTCACGGAGATTCGCGATCGCATCATCGCCGCCGCCGCCGACACGGGCGTCTCCGCGTCGATCTCGGGCAGCGAGTTGCATCTCCAGAGCCGCGACTTCGGTACGGCGTCGTTTGTCTCCGCGACGTACATCAGCGGCGACACCGACTTCAGCAACATCTCCTACACCACCGGTACCGACGCCTCGGTCACCGTCAACGGCGCCACGGCTTTCGTGGACGGCCTGCGTGTCTCCTTTAATACCGGCGGCACCAGCGGCGAATTCACGCTGACTACGACCGGCAACGCTGCGGGCAGCGCCGGCGATCTCTCCATCACCGGCGGCGGTTCGACGTTCCAGCTCGGAACCGAGAGCAACACGCAGTCCACGATTGGTGTGAACGCCTTGTTCAGCCAGAACCTCGGTAACAGCACCCTGGGCTATCTGAACACGCTCAAGAGCGGTGGTACCAACTCGTTGTCTTCCAACGCCAACAACGCCGTGGCCATTGCCAAGGCGGCGATTAACCAGGTCGCCACACAGCAGGGTCGTATCGGCGGCTTCCAGAAGTTCCAGGTTGAGACATCCATCAACAGCCTCAACGCCACCAAGGAGGCGTTGGAAAGCGCACGAAGCGTCATTCGAGACGTGGACTTCGCTGCGGAGACGGCCGAGCTGTCGCGCCAGAACGTTCTTCTCCAGTCGGCGATCTCGCTCCTTGGAGTTGCATCACAACAGTCGGGGCAAATCCTCTCGCTGTTACGGTAAGCGCGAGCAGCCTCGGCTTGGTGGAAAGCCTTTGACGCGGCGGGATCGAGGTGAGCCCTCGGTCCCGCCGCTCTTTTTTTACTTCGGTTTATTCCGGCGTCACTTACGCCGTCTCGTCGTGTTTGAATCGTCGAAGGGGGCACGCCTCGCATCGGGCCTTCGGACGGCAATAGTCCTTGCCGACGGCCACAATCAACGCGTGGTATTCATTGAATAGGCCGACCTCCCGCGGAAGATTATCTTCGAAGATCGCCTGTAATTCGGCATAGCCCGAAAACGACATTCCGTGCCGCCGCATGATCCTCGCCGTGTAGGCATCGACGACGAATGACGGTCTATCAAGCGCATAGAGCAGGATGGAATCCGCAGTCTCCGGGCCGACGCCGTTGATGGACAGTAATTCCTCGCGCAGGCGTCCAAGCTCAATTGCCGCCAGCCGGGACAAGTCGCCGTCGTATCGACGCCACAGCCATTCAACGAAGTTCTTCAGCCGCCGGGCCTTCACGTTGAAATACCCGGCCGGGCGGATGAGTTTCGCGAGGCGTGATGTGTCGATCTGTCTGAGTGCTTTCCAATTCAGTACGCCCGCGGCCTTCAGGTTGGCGATGGCTCGCTCGACATTGCCCCAGTTGGTGTTCTGCGTCAGGATCGCTCCGACGATGATCTCTACCGGAGATTCGCCGGGCCACCATTTTTGCGGCCCCAGCGCCTTGTACATCGCCGCGTAGAACTGTCGGAGTGTTTGGGTGGTGCCTTTTGACATGAGTCCCGCCCGGCGCCGTCGGCGATGCGCCCTGCGACAGATCGCGTGAGTTTGCGAAATCGCGTTTCCGTGCCCATGATAACGGTATGGCGAAGCCACGGACACGGCGAAGGCCTCCCGCGACGCAAACGCGTCGTCCGGCGAAGAAGCAAGCCAAATTGTCGGAGCATTACTGGGATGTCACCCATCGGCCGCTCCAATGCCTGGTGTTTCTTCTGCCCATGGTGATTGCCTACGAGGCGGGCATCATCATGCTGCACGGCAGCACGCCCGAGTATGCACGACCTGCTCTGGCCGCCAAGCAGATCCTTCAGTGGTTCTTCAGCCTTTTCGGCGCCACCGGTTTTTACCTGCCGGGCTTGGCGCTGCTGGTTGTTCTCTTCGTCATACACATCGCGTCGCACCAGCCCTGGAAGGTTCTGCCTCAGCCGCTTCTGGGGATGGCGGGCGAGAGCGTTCTGCTTGCCATACCCCTGCTGATGCTCAACCACTGGCTTCCGAGCCTGTCGGCGGTCACCGTCAGCGGAACCGCGAACGGCGCGCCCGTCACCGACGGACTCGATAACCTGCTGCTCAGCGTCGGCGCCGGACTTTACGAGGAAATGGTCTTTCGGCTCATCATCATCACACTCATCAGCATCGTCCTCGTCGACATCGCCCGCGTGCGGCAGGTGACCGGCGTCGCCCTCGCGGTCATCGTCTCATCTCTGCTCTTTGCAGCGCATCATTATCATCCGATCGGGGCCGATGCGTGGTCCAGCCGGGAGTTTGCGTTTCGTGCCGCGGCAGGCGCCTACCTCGCGGCGGTCTTCGTCCTGCGCGGTTTCGGGCTCGCCGTCGGATGCCACGTGATCTATGACGTGATGGCGTTTCTGTCGTGATGCCGGGTCCTCCTATGACAGCTCACGAAGGCAAGTTCATCACCATCCGCGGCGCGCGCACCCATAACCTCTGCAACATCGATCTCGACATACCCCGCGACAAGCTCGTCGTCATCACCGGCCTCTCCGGCTCCGGCAAGAGCAGTCTCGCCTTCGACACCATCTACGCCGAAGGCCAGCGAAAATACGTTGAGTCGCTTTCGGCCTATGCCCGCCAATTCCTCGGCCAGATGGCCAAGCCCGATCTCGACCACATCGCCGGGCTGCCGCCCACCATTGCGATCGCCCAGCAAAGCGTCCGCGCCAGTCCGCGCAGCACCGTCGCGACGGCAACGGAGATTCACGACTATCTACGATTGCTCTTTGCCCGCGTCGGCACGCCGACCTGTCCAACCTGCGGCCGCGCCGTCGCCGCCCAGACGATTCCACAAATGGTCGAGCGCGTGCTCTCGCTGCCGGCCGAGACGAAAGTCATGATCCTCGCGCCGCTGCCCTGGGGCACCAAGCGAGATGCGAAGGAAGGTCTCGAAAACGTCCTCCGCGCCGGCTTTATCCGCGTGCGAATCGACGGCCAGATTCACGATGTCAAATCTCCGCCGGCACTGGAGAAGGCGAAGGCCCGAGTGGTGGAGGCCGTCGTCGATCGCATCTTCATTAAGCCGGACATTCGCACGCGCGTCTCCGAGTCGATCGAGACGGCGCTGAAAGTCGGCGACGGCGTGGCGGTCGTCTCCTACCAGCCTCCCGGCGAGGCCGACCAATGGCGCGACGACCGATTCAGCGAGAGATACGCCTGCACCCATTGCGACGTCCGCTTGCCGATGCTGGAGCCGCGCCTGTTCTCATTTAATTCTCCTCACGGCGCCTGTCCGAAGTGCGACGGTCTTGGCACCGTGCTGGAGTTTGATCCCGATTTGGTCGTGCCCGACGAGAGTCTCCCGCTTGACCGGGGGGCGATCGCGCCGTGGAAGGGGGGCGGGGCCGTCTATGCCCGGCTCATCCGCCGCTACTGCGAACAACTCAAGATATCTCCGTCCACGCCCATCAAATCCATATCGCGCAAGGCCCGCGATATCCTCATGAACGGTGCCGGCGAAAAAGCTAAGAAAGCGGGGGGGATGGAGTTCGAAGGCGTCCTGCCCAATCTCCACCGCAGATGGCGACAGGCCGACAGCGAAGCGGCAAGAACTCGATTGCACGCCTTCATGTCCGATCGCCCCTGCGGCGCATGCAAAGGCGCGCGGCTGCGCCCCGAAGCGCTCGCCGTGAAGCTGGATGGGCGCAATATCGAGGTGTTGTCGAGCCTGAGCATCGACGCTGTCGCGGGCGTGTTCTCATCGATCGCATTCCCGGGCCAGGAAGGCGTCATTGCCGCGCCGATCCTCGAAGAGATACGCCGAAAGCTGCAATTCATGATCGACGTGGGCATCGGCTACCTGACCCTTAATCGGGCGGCGGCCACGCTTTCCGGCGGCGAGTCGCAGCGCATTCGACTGGCCACCCAGATCGGCAGCGGCCTGGTCGGCGTCTGCTACGTGCTCGATGAACCGACCACCGGTCTTCACCAGCGCGACAACGCCCGGCTGATCCGCACGCTTCGAAACCTGACCGACCTCGGCAACTCCGTCCTCGTCGTCGAGCATGACGCCGAGACCATCGACGCCGCCGACTGGATCGTCGACATCGGTCCCCATGCCGGCTCAAAAGGCGGTCGCGTCCTGGTAAACGGCACGCGCGAAATGCTCCTCGCATCGCCCGACTCCCTCACCGCCGCCTATCTCCGCGGTGAATTGCGCATCGCCAAGCCGTCCGCCAGGCGCGCTATTGATTCGGCCCGCGCGATTGAGCTGAAAGGCGCCGCCGAGAATAATCTGAAGTCCATCGACGTTCGCATCCCGCTCGGGCTCTTCTGCTGCGTGACCGGCGTCAGTGGTTCCGGTAAGTCCACGCTGGTGAACCAGATTCTTCTGCCCGCCCTGCGCCGTCGCTTGAACAATTCCCGCGAGCGACCCGGTACCCACGCGAGCATCGAGGGCTTGAGCCAGATCGACAAGGTCATCGAGATCGACCAGTCGCCGATCGGCAAGAGCCTTCGCTCGAACCCCGCCACCTACACCGGCATCTTCGACCTCGTCCGGCAGCTCTTCGCCAAGACGCGCGAGGCGAAGCTGCGCGGTTACAACGCCGCGAGATTCTCGTTCAACGTGAAAGGGGGGAGATGCGAGGCCTGCCGCGGACAGGGCACCCGGCGCATCGAGATGCATTTTCTTCCGGACATTCTCGTGGAATGCGGCGAGTGTCGCGGCACGCGCTACAACCGCGAGGCCCTCGACATCCGCTTTCGTGGAAAAAACATCGCCGATGTCCTCGCCTTGCCCGCCGAAGAGGCGCTGGTTTTCTTCGACGGCTTCGCCCGGATCAAGCAGCTCCTCGTTGCCCTCTGTGACGTGGGCCTGGGGTATCTGCAACTCGGCCAATCATCCGCGACCATGTCGGGCGGCGAGGCCCAGCGCGTCAAGCTCGCGGCGGAGCTCGGTAAGTCGGCGATCGGCCACACGCTTTACGTCCTCGATGAGCCCACCAGCGGCCTGCACTTCGCCGACATCCACCAACTTGTGGACGTGCTCGACCGGCTGGTCAAGCTCGGCCACACGCTCGTCGTCATCGAGCACAATCTGGATGTCATCAAGCAGGCAGACTGGATCATCGACCTCGGTCCCGAAGGCGGTGACGCCGGTGGGCGCATCGTCGCGCAGGGAACGCCCGAGGATGTCGCCGCCGATCCGAAAAGTCATACCGGTCAATATCTACGTGTGGTGCTCGCCGCGAATTGAATTGCTTAGTGCAGCTCGTGTCGTTCGTGGATTTTCTCGACGGTGAAGACGAACACTTCGCAGTTCGGCTTGCGCCAGCCGCCTTTGCCCATGCCGGCCTTCTGCGAGCAGCACTCGTCGAGGAACTGTTCCCGGGTCCATTTTCGTTCGGTGGCCACGTCCGGCAGGAAGCAGCCGCTGTGCCCGCCGCTTCGCACGAGGATGCCGTGCCGGCCGAGTTCGAAGTCCAGTGGGTTCTTAATGCGTTCAAGAGGTGACAGGATGGAAAGCTCGATGTCGATATCCACGAACTCAGCCGCCCCGATCGGGCAGCCCGCAAATCGCGGATCGTGCGCCGCCGAGACCGCCATCGTCTGGATCGTCTCGATGAGTCCGCGACTGGTATCAAATGTTCCGATGCAGCCTCGGAGCTGTCCGCGCTTTCGCAGCGTCACAAACGCCCCGGCCGCGGGCAGCGCCGCACGTCCGGCATCGGTCGACGCAGGCGGGGCCCCGAAAAGCTCGGACTCGATGGCGTTCCTTGCGAGCCTCAGCAGATTCGTACAGGTCTGGGCATCCAGCGACATGAGCGACACCGCCAAGCGTCATGAGTAACTTGCCCCGGATTCAATCCTAGTCGACCAACCGCCGTAAGGCCATTGGACCTCGCGAATAGGAAGCTACAATACACACGTCGATGATTTAGCATCCTCGACCCCTAATGGCCGATTTAGTGGAGCCACTTTGAAGCAAGTCGCATCAGCAACGGATCCCCTTCACGCCACGCTGCTGATCGGCGTGTTGGAGGACCATGGCATCGAGGCCATCGTCCAGGGCGAGGCGCTTTGGGCGGCCCGAGGCGAATTGCCGTTAACGCCCGAGTCCGCGCCTTCGATCTGGGTCGTTCACGATGAGGATGCGCTCATCGCGGCAGACTTGCTTGCAGGCAACGAGGGCCGAGTCGACCCCAAACAGTGCGCCAAGTGCGGATACGACCTACGTGGCCTGATTAGTCCGCGATGTCCCGAGTGTGGCACGCCGTTTCGCATCTCCGGTGATTGGACCTGTGCCGATTGCGGCGAAAAAAGCCCAACTCATTTCTCGCACTGTTGGAGCTGCGGCGCAGCCCAGGAAGTCGGAACGATCACGGAACCGAATGTTCATCGGGCTATAACATACGAAGATAACGAGAATCTCGAGCAGCCCGATCCAAACTGCCGCATGTGCCAAGGGACCGGTCTCAAGAAAAATCTGATCATTCCGACGTTCTGCATCGCGGGAGGGTCGCTTCTCGCGATTGCAGTAATTCAGAATGTCTTCTCGGCTTCTTCGCGATCCTTAACACCTGGGTTGCTCGTAAGATCAGTCTTTTTCTTTGCTTTCGCGTGGGTATTCCTTGTCCTCGGCTTCAGATGGCGCAAGTTGAAATGCCGCTGTTGTGAAGAGAAATAGTCGCACTCAGTCTGCGCACAAAATCTACCAGTTCACCCCCAACATCAGACAATTCAGCCCGCTGCCGATTCCGCAGAACGCGACGCGGTTCCCCTTTTCCAGAAAACCGCGTTCCTCCGCGATGGCCGCGGTGATGGGGAGCGAGACCGTTCCAATGTTGCCCAGGTGTTCATAGGTGACGAAGTCGCGCGAGGGATCGATGCCCATCGACCTCAGCACCGTCTCGCGATGCGGCGCGCCGACCTGGTGACAGATCGTGCGATCGATCTGCTCGACGGACCAGCCGGACTCCTCGAGGAAGTCCTGCCAGGTCCGCGCACCCAGCTCGACGCCATGCTCCAAGACGCCGGCCGCGTCGGTCACCATCTTCATCGGGGCCGTCGAGGGATGCCCCGTGTCCGGTCCCCATCGGCAAAGCTCGTGAAACCGCGTGTCACTCCGCAGGACGCCGCAGGCCACTTCGTGTCCGTTGGGTGACAGAGTCTTGTCGCTGACGACGATCGCAATCGCGCCGGACCCGCCGGTGAGTGTCGCCAGGCTCAGCCGAAAACTCTCCATGCTCCGCTCAGCCAGCATTCGTTCGATCGTCAGATCGACGATCTGCCGCGCCGTCTCGCAGGAGACCACCAGTCCCGCCTTGATCTGTCCCAGTTCGATCGCGTTGGCGACATGAAGAATGCCGTTGATCGCGCCGAGGCACGCATTCGAGATGTCGAGAATCTGTGCCCGACCGCCGATCCCCAGGCCGTTCGCCACGGCGCAGGCCGTCGCCGGTTCCAGTTGATCGCGACAAACGCCTGCGTAGATCAAGATGCCGATGTCTTCGGCGGAGATTTTTGATGTTGCCAGTGCCTTGCGGCCGGCCCTGATCGCGCCCTCGGCCATCGTCTGACCGGGCCGCCAGTAGCGCCGTTCGCGAATGCCGGTGAGCGCCTCGAGTTGCCCCGGCTGTATACGCAATGCCTGATAGAGCGGCGCGAGGCGCTCTTCCAGTTCCGCCGAGGTCACCACCTCCGGAGGAAGCTCATAGCCGATCGAATCAATGCAAACGCGGCGATATCGCATGCTCATTTCCGTCCGAGAACAAGGCATCCCCCGTGCGGCCTGTCCCCACTTTCTAACCGAAATCCGCGATTTCTTCGAGTGATTCTCCCGATGCTTCGCGCGCACGCCGGGGCGTGAGCGAGTCAATTCTCTCGACATCCCTTCGCATGCGGGCTAGACTAATCCAAGTTATGAGCCGGTCTTTGATCTCCATTTTTCTTGCCCTCGCGGTGCTCGGTTGCCCCGCCCTTTGTTCGGCGGCGGCGGTGTCGGCCTGTTGCCCATGCGAAACATCCGCGCCGGACGATCACCAGAAGGACTATTGCGACGAGCGCCCCTGTTTCTGCTCGTCTCCCTCACCGGACCTCGCCCAGACGCGGGACACTCTTTCGCATCTCGCGGTGTCCGCCGTCTCGGTGACTCACGTTGCGGACAGTCCCGCTGCGCTCTCTTTGGCCGGCCTCTGCTCTCTCAATTCCGGCTGGCCGCCCACCGGTACCAATGCCGGTCTGCTTTCGCTTCCACTTCTGATCTGATTCCGCGCCCTTCAGGATATGCCTGACTCTGTCGGCCGCGAATCTTTATGCGCGCCGATTTCCGTCATCGCGTCATCGATCCTCCCGTCGAGCGGAGTTGGTTGTCATGATAAGTTTGTCACGCTCACTGCTGTTCACCCTGCTGTCGGCAATGCCGCTTGTCGCCGCCGGCTGCGCGCACATCGATGCGCGGCCGGACTACGATCGCGCCGCGGAGTTGATCACCGTTGCCACCGGCGAGAGCGACGTGCTGGCCGACGATGACGATGCCGCCCGCATGGCAACCTGCGAAGCCATGCTCAAAGACGGCCTGATGCTCGAAGAGGTCGTCAAGCTTGCCATGCTCAACAGCCCGGCGATCCGCGCGGAGTTTCTTGAGATCGGCGTCGCCCGAGCCGATCTGGTGCAGTCGGGGCTTTTCTCGAACCCAACCTTCGGCCTGTCTGTTCAGTTTCCCGAGGGAGGCGGCCGGAGCAATCTCCAGGGCAACATTGCCCAGAACATCGTCGATCTCTGGCAGATTCCGGTGAAGAAGGAGATCGCTTCGCGAAATCTTGAGGGCGCGATCCTGCGCGTAGCCGATGCGGCGGTACGGCTTGCCGCCCAGGCCCGCAGCGCCTTTTTCATCACCGTCGGCGCGCGACAGGCAAGGGCCATCGCCGAGGAGAACGTATCGCTGGCCCAGCGGCTGATGGAGGTGGCCGAGGCTCGAAAACAGGCAGGCGCCGTCGGCGATCTCGACGTGAACCTCGCCCGCGGAGGCCTTCTTGCAGCGCGCATTGAAGTGCAAAGGGCAAGCCTCGCCGCCGCGCTGGCCGAAGCCGATCTGGCGCAGATTCTGGGTCTTCGCACGAACCTAGACATCGTGGATCTCTCCACGCCGCTGCCCTTGCCGCCGGAAACGGCCCTCGACACTGACGCCATCATTCAACTGGCCGTTGATTCGCGGCTGGACCTCAAGGCCGCCGCCATGAATGTCGACGCGGCCGAGCGGCAGATCGTCCTTGAGATTCGCAAGATCATCCCGTCGTTTCAGATCGGCCTCGCCGTCGAGCGCAACGAGCGTCGAGCCTTGCAGGGTCGCAACCTCTTCGCCGACACCACACGGGCAACGATCAAGAATGGAGCGCTGAGCCCCCCGGACTTCCAAACGCGCGGCCAGCGCAATCAGGAGCGCAGCGCCGAGATTGACGCCATCTTCGGCCCATCGCTGAGCGTCACCCTGCCCATCTTCGACCAGAATCAGGCCCAGATCGCCAGGGCGCGCTTTGCGTACGAACAGGAAATGCGGCGCTGGGAGGCCCTGGAAGTCTCCGCCATGCAGTCGATTCGTCGCGCCGTCGTCTCAGCGCAAACGAGTTGGGACATCGCCCGATCATTTGCCCGCGATGTCCTGCCGCAGGCCGCTCGAAATCTGGAAATGTCCCGCGAGTCCTACAAGGCCGGCCGGTCCTCGCTCATCATCGTCCTTGATGCCCAGCGCGTGCTTCTCGAGGCTAGAAGCGGATACGTCGCCGCGCTACAGACCGCCGCCGTCAACGTCGCCGATCTCGAACAGGCATCGGCCCGGCCGATCTCCGAAATCCTCAGACACGGGATCGCGCAGGTCACAACCACGCAGTCGTCCGACGAGCGGCCTCAAGCCGCGGACGAGAGGTGATTAACATGAACAAACGATATTATATTCAAACGGCAACCGTCTTCATCGCCGGGCTTTCATTCATCGCAGCCTGCGACAAGTCCAAACCCGCGCCGCAGTCCGCAACGACAACGGCAACTGCGAGCGACGAAGAAAAGGCGTGCGAAGCCCACGGTCTACCCGACGCCAAGTGCCCATTCTGCCACTGGGAGCTGGTCGTCGCCGGCGGGCCCTGCGTCGAGCACGACGTGCCCGAGGCGCTTTGCTGGATCTGTCAGCCGCAGCTCAAAAAAATCTATGAGGACACCAACGACTGGTGCGGCGGTCACGATCGCCCCGAGTCGCTGTGCTTCATCTGCAATCCCGAGGAGGAGGCCAAATACGTCGAGATCATGCGCCCCGCCTCCCAGGCGCCGCCGGATGATGCGCCGATTAAACTGGTGACCGATCCCGACGTGCCGCGTTTTCAGCGCCCGCCCTCCGTCACCTGTGCGACCAGCCAGACCCTTGTCCGATTCGCCTCGGCTCAGGTGGCGCGAAGTGCCGGGCTCGATTTTGTGACGATCAGCGAGCGACCCGTCTCGCGCACGCTTAAGTGCAATGCCGAAATCGATTACGACCAACGCCGCTTCGCTCGCGTGGCGTCGCGCGTGGCCGGCGTCGTCCATTCCGTCGAGCGCGATGTCGGCGATCGCGTCGTGCCCGGTGACACGCTCGCCCTGGTGGACTCGGTCGACCTTGCATCCGCCCGGGCGGAGTATCTCCGGGCAGCCGCCACGCTGGAGCTTTGGGACCAGAATCACGAACGCACCCACAAGCTCGTCGAGCAGGGGATCGCCGGGGCTGCCGAAGACCTGGAAGCCGAGAACAAGCTCGCCGAAGGCCGCATCGCACTTTCGTCCGCCGAACAAAAGCTGCGCACGCTGGGGCTGTCCGATGATCAGATCGCCAAGCTCCGCACCGAGGGTGACACCAATCCATTGCTGGCCATCCGCGCGCCTTTTGCCGGAGAAGTCGTCGATCGCTCAGCCGTGATGGGCGAAGTCGTCGACACGACTCGGCCGCTCTTTTCAGTCGCGGACACCGCGAAGATGTGGGCCATGCTCGACGTTTACGAGTCCGACATCGCCCAGGTCCGCGTCGGACAGTCCGTCGTCGTCACGGTCGATGGTCTGCGCGGCGAGTCTTTCGGCGGCGTCCTGACCTGGATCAGTCGCCGGATCGACCCCCAGACCCGAACGCTCAAAGTTCGCGTTGAGTTGGACAACAGCGAAGGACTGCTCCGCGCCAACATGTACGGCCGCGCCATCATCACCATCTACGACCGTCAGCCGCTGATCGTCGTGCCCAAGTCGGCCGTGCAGTGGGACGGCTGCTGCAACATCGCCTTCGTTCAGCGAAGCGACTTGCTCTACGAGCCTCGGCAGCTCCGGCTCGGCTTCGAGGCGGACGACTACTACGAAGTGAAGGTCGGACTTTCCCCGGGTGACACCGTCGTGACCCAGGGCAGCTTTCTGCTGAAGACCGAGATCATGAAGGGAAGCATCGGCGCCGGCTGCTGCGAACACGGACCGAGTAAGAGCTGACCGACCCGACGATGGAGATCGCCTGTGCTTGAATGGATCATCAACTGGTCGCTGTCCCACCGGATGCTCGTCGTGATTCTGGCGATCATCCTCATCGTCGTGGGCGCAAGCGCCGCGAGCCGGTTGCCCATCGACGCGTTTCCCGATACGACGCCGGTTCAGGTGCAGATCAGCACCTTCGCCCCGGCACTATCGCCCGCCGAAATCGAGCAGCAGGTCACCTTCCCGATTGAGCAGGCCATCGGCGGCCTTCCCAGCCTGGCCGAGGTGCGCTCGATTTCCAAGTTCGGCTTGTCGCAGGTGACGGTCCTCTTTGAAGACGGCACCGATCTTTACTTTGCGCGACAGGTCGTGTCCGAGCGGCTTCAGACCGTCCAGTTGCCCGAGGGAATCGTTCGACCGGAAATGGGCCCCGTCTCGACCGGTCTCGGCGAGATCTTCCACTACGTCGTCTCCGGCGAAGATAAGTCGCTGGAGGAACTGACCACGCTCCACGACTGGGTCATCAAGCCCCGGCTTCGCAGCGTCCGCGGCGTGGCGGAAGTCAACACCTGGGGCGGCCTTCGCAAACAGTTCCACGTCCTCGTCGATCCCGTGCGCCTGGTGAAGTACGACCTCACGATGGACGAGTTGTTCGACGCCCTGCGCCGAAACAACATGAATGTCGGCGGGGGCAACATCGAGCAGGCCGGCGAGCTGCGACTCGTCCACGGCGTCGCGCTGACGACAAACCTGCGCGAGATCGGAGACATCGTCATCACCGCCCATGATGGCGTGCCGATCCGCGTGCGCGACGTTGCAACCGTCGAAGTCGGCCACGAAATCCGCCGCGGCGCATCCACCATCGACGGTAATGGGGAAATCGTCCTCGGATTGGCGTTCATGCTGGTCGGCGAGAACAGCCATGACGTCTCCAATCGATTGCAGCAGGCGGTCGACGAAATTCAAAAGTCGCTGCCCGAGGGCGTCACTATCACGCCGGTCTATGCCCGCACCGAGCTGGTCGAACACGTCATTCAGACAGTCAAGACCAACCTGTTCGAAGGCGCGCTGCTTGTGGTCGCGGTGCTCTTTATCTTTCTCGGAAACCTCCGCGCCGGGCTGATCGTCGCCGCCGCGATTCCGCTTTCCATGCTCTTCGCCGCCGATGCCATGCTTCGCTTCGGCATTGCCGGCAGCCTGATGAGCCTCGGAGCGATCGACTTCGGGCTCATCGTCGATTCTTCGGTCATCATGGTGGAGAACAGTCTGCGGCATATTGCCGAGTCCGACGGAAAGCGCAGCAAACTCGACGTAGTTCGTGATGCATCGATCGAAGTCCGCCGTCCCACGATGTTCGGCGAACTGATCATCATGATCGTCTACCTGCCGATCCTCACGCTCGAAGGCATTGAGGGCAAACTGTTCCGCCCGATGGCCCTGACGGTCATCTTCGCCCTCGCCGGTTCGCTCGTTCTATCCCTCACGCTGATGCCCGTTCTTGCCAGCTTGCTGTTGCCCTCCCGTCCGCGCCACGGTGACAACTTTTTCGTCCGCGCCCTGAAGCGCATCTATCTCCCCATCCTTCGATTCGCCGTCCGGATGCGCGTCGCCATCCTGCTGGTCAGCGTGGTTTCATTGGGTTTCGGCGTCTGGCTGGCCATGCGTACCGGGGCCGAGTTCGTCCCGCGTCTCGCCGAGGAGGCCGTCACCATCAATACCGTCCGCCTGGCAGGCGTCTCGCTGGATGAGTCCGTGCGAATCGGAACGAGCATCGAACGCGTCATTCGAGATAAGTTTCCCGACGAGGTACGAAACGTCTGGACGCGCACCGGGACCGCCGAGATCGCCACCGATCCGATGGGCATCGAAGTCTCCGACGTCTTCATCACCCTCAGACCTCGCGCCAATTGGAAACGCGCGGCGACACAGGAAGAACTCGAGGCGCTGATCGAACGTGAACTTCAGGGCATGCCGGGGATGCGCCTCGTATTCAGTCAGCCGATCGAGATGCGCCTCAACGAAATGATCGCAGGCATTCGCGGCGATCTGGGCGTCAAGGTCTTTGGCGACGACCTGGAAGTCCTGAGGACACTTGCCGCCGAGGTTCAGGAGGTGCTGGAGTCCGTTCCCGGCTGCGGCGAAGTCTACGCCGAGCAGGTCACCGGTCTTCCCATCCTCGAGGTGCGCGTCGATCAGGAAGCCATTGCCCGCTACGGCGTGTCGGCGCAGCACGTCCTGGAAGTCGTCGAGGCCATCGGCGGCCGAGTCGTCGGTGAGATTCGCGAAGATCAGCGCCGCTTTGAACTCGTCGTGCGTCTTCCGGAGATTTATCGGCGCGATCCGAGCGCCGTCAGCCGGATCCTCATCTCCACCGCTTCGGGGGCGAGAATTCCACTTTCCCGTTTGGCCGCCATCCGCGAAATCGAGGGGCCGTCGACCATCACCCGTGAGTGGCAGCGACGGCGTATCGTCATTCAGTGCAATGTGGTCGGCCGCGATGTGGCGTCATTCGTCGCCGAGGCTCGGCGCAGGATCGACGCCGAGATCGAGTTGCCCACCGGCTATTTCACGGCCTTTGGCGGCCAGTTCGAACATTTGCAGCGCGCCGGCCTGAGGCTGATGTTCATCGTTCCGCTCGCCCTCGGCCTTATTCTCATTCTTCTCTATCTCACCTACGGCCGTCTTTCAGACGTGATCAGAATTTTCTTGACGCTGCCGCTTGCCGCGGTCGGCGGGCTTTGCGCGCTTCACCTTCGAGACTTGCCCTTCAGCATCTCCGCAGGCGTGGGCTTCGTGGCCATGTTCGGTGTCAGCGTGCTGGGCGATATGGTTTTTGTTTCGCATCTGAGGGCGATGCTCGATCGCGGCGTCGATCTCCTGCACGCCATCGAAACAACGGCGCTGACGCGGCTTCGCCCGGTGCTCATGACCGGCCTCGTCGCCGGACTGGGCTTCGTACCCATGGCGCTGAACACCGGCGTCGGCGCAGAGGTGCAGCGGCCGCTCGCCACCGTCGTAATCGGCGGCGTTGTCACCAGCACGTTCCTGACCCTCGTGGTGCTGCCGGCCGTGTACACCCTTTCGCGGCGTCGTGCGTCCTCAGGCGTTTCAGGTGGTGACCTGTGATCTTCTGTCCGATCCCTTCCCAGCGGCCCGTCGAATGCGTCGCCGATTTCCCAGTCCGAGCGCGGCACGATACGATGTCTGCATGATGCGTCGGCGAACGAATCTGATGAGTGAGTCTTCAGAATGAGCGGAATGATTCGACCGCGCCTCATCTCAATTACCTGCCTGGCAGTTGCCGCTTTCATCATCAGCGCATGCCACGGGCCCAATCGCGTCGCCGACTCCGACGCGTCCGGCACGACCTTCGATTGTGATAAGACGTTCGCCCAGGTCGACGCCCTGTGTCATGCCAAAGAGTATGCGGAAGCCGAGGGAGTTCTTCGCGAAGCGATCGCGTCGATTCCTGCATCGGACAGTCGCGCCGACCGAATCGCCGCGGCAGTTTGCAGAAGGCGGTTGGCACAGGTACTCGCCGCGGATCGACGCTTCGCCGATGCCGAGGTGGAGGCCGAGATCGCCTATGAGGCGCTGCACGAACTCTATCAACCCATCGAAGAGTATCCCACAGGCGATGAGCAGGTGGCCCGCGCCGCCTGGACACTGGGTGAAATCCGCCTCCTGTCGGGTCGGCCTGCCGAAGCGGAGGAGCTGCTCTTAGAGGCCTCAATTTGGTTTGAGGGGCTCGATTCCGCCAGCGCCGACACCGCCGTCTTGCTCGGCGTGATCGGCGAATGCCTTGCCCAGCAGGGTAAGTATTCCGACGCCGAAGATACGACGGTCCAGTCCTACGTCCGACTCTTGAAGCTAAAGGGCGAAAAGGCGCCGGAGACGCTCGACGCACTTCAGCGAGTCCTTTTTCTCTATCAAGCCTGGGACCGTCCCGACAAAGTGGACGAGTACCTTGCCGCCAGCGGCCTCACGGATTCAAGCCGATAGCGCTGCCAATTGGACGGATGACGATCAGATTGCTGTAGAACCACCAGTCATCCAACATGTTCACACTCTTTGCGCCGAGTTCGCCAGCAGCATGAATACAGTTTAGTCCCGTGTGCCTGCGCTCTCACTCCCTAAGGCGGATAAACCTCAAACCGCAGAAACTTCGCGATCAATGGCCGCAGGTAGCCGCCTCGCATGGTCCAAAGGCAAAGCGGGCACCCTCACGACCGGACTGAAGGCACGCCTCTCTGTTCCTGTAGTCGCAGTTGTAGCTTCCGTCCGGAAAGCAGCAGACGCCCTGGTTACAAAGATCGACCTCAGCCAGTTCGTCGCAGGTCATATTTTCGTGAAAAGTGAACGATGAAGCCTCCTCTCGGTTCGCAATCGCTTCACAATCGGGATGATCGAAGGCGGCAAAGCACTGGAAATTACCCAGGCAGCAAGCGCCGCCCGGCGCGCAGTTCGCAGATTCACACGGAATAATGGGACTGAATCGTCCCCCCTCGTCGGTGCAGGGGAGCAAACCGGTAGGCCGACACCCGCGAGGCTCATCAAATCGTCGCAGGCAGCAGGCCCCGGTGTCGCTATCGAAGCAGCCGGCGCCCAGCGTGAAGGTGCTGGAGGGGAGGCACTCGGTCGATCGACGCACGACACACAGGGTCACCCCTCCGGCGGACGTTCGACAAGCGCCGTAACAGCCCAGACCGCATAGCGCCGTGCAAGGCAAGCATGCATCTTCCTGATGATCGGCGATGCGATCGATAATGTTGCTGATTCTGGAAAGGGTTTCGATCAAGAACGCCTCGGACCGGGTCGGTACGCGTCCTTCCCCCTGGATGTGCATCATCATCATATCCCCCAACGAACTATTCGCCAAAGCCTGCATGCCAAGATAGGTGAGATAGTCCGGAATATCCCGAAACGGCGGGGCGTTCTGAAACGTGGCGATGATCTGCTTGGCGTCGTTTGTCACGGACCGCTCTGCCACGCCAGTTGCGCCGACTGAAGACTCTCCCGATTGAACCGCGCCCGATGCAGCAGGCCCGAGGAGCACTTTGATGTCGACCGATTCGGACGAAACGACGGTTGACGCGTACGACGCCGACTTGGTACGAACATTGCCCGGGTTCGATACGATGTAGGTGTGCATTTCTGAAGCCCCCTCCTCGTCAATGATTGCGGTCACTTGTGACGAGTCATTGCTCCATGCAAATGCGGCATGGGACGTGCCCCAGAAAACCTCAGATGGACGCGACAAGCTGTTCAGGATGACGCGGTATGTGATTCCGGCTTCTGCCAGTGTGTAAGTCCCGTTGCCAAATGCGCCGCACGAACCGTCGGCCAATCCCACCTGTGCGCTTCCCTGGCTGCCCGCACAAGGCAGATTCGAACCGGCCGGGGGGTTGCAGCCGGGCTGAATCGCGACAATGGCAGAAAGGCAGAAGCCGATTCGTCGTGGCTTGACGATTGCAATGAGATGGAGAGCGCGGCGGGCGAGAGACGTTTCGTCGGAAACCACCAGCACGAACACGATGGTTCTCCTATGGGTCGGCGAACGAGGGCCCGCGTCACCATGCATAAATATATCACCCGCTTGACAAAACGCTCAAGCGAATTCGAGAGAATTTTGATCGGGGAGAAAACGGGCGGCGCATGACCGAAGTGCTGCCAGCCGGTCTCACCGGAGATAGGTGTGGCGCCTGGGGCGGTGCGCCTTCATTTTTCGCGCCAAAACGCGGTCGTCACGACTATTTATCAACCGGGGCACCGCACAAAGATCGGATTGCTGTAAAACCAAAGGTCTTCCCACGGGTTCACACCGTCGGCGTCCATCTCCGGTTCCGCCGTATCGCGGTTCGTTCCGCGCAGTCGAACGTAGATCGGCCGATCCACCCGCTCGAACGTGTACGAAAGCGAAAGCCACGGCCCCTCCCGTATCATCGCATCGACCGGCACCTGCCGAACAATGCGCGTCGTTTCGTTGCTTATCGCGGCACGATCCTTGGAGATGCCGAGTATGTCCCCGGCGATGATATCCACATGATGCACCTTCGGCGTCCGGCCGGCGAAGTTCTTGCCCTCCGGCTCGCGAATGCGCACCCGAAGCTCGATCGACTGTCCACGCTTGTCGAGGACAAGTGTCCCGCCCATTGGGGCCATCGCATCGGCACTCGCCGCGCTCATCTCCAGCCGGTCCGCGAGGTCGCCGTGTACCGTGAACATGCTCCCGCCGCGCAGTGCCGCCAGAATCTCAAAAGGGTCCGCCCGCCGCGCATGCACCCAGGTCTTCGTATATTCCCCGGGCCAGAAATCAATGTTATGCGCATGCGTTTCGCTTTGCTGTGTCGTCGCGGTCACGTAGCCCTTGGTGAGATACGTCGCGAAGTTGACAATGGAATGGTCGGTGTAATGTCGATGGCTGTCGCTGTTGGCGGTGATGTACCACGGCCGGCCCTCGCCCAGCAGGCTGTCCCACACGCCGCCGACCTTGGCGACGAACCAGTCATAGCCGCCCCACATGCGATACGACGCCTCGGGATATCCTTCAAATGAGCCTAAGCCGCGAGACTTGTAGTAGTGCCCGCGCGGCGCGCCGATCAGGGGCGCCGCCTGATGCCCCGCGGTACCCTCGAAGCCGCGCGCCACATCCGGACCGGCGTCCGCCCAATTACGCATCTCCGTCGGGCTCGTCCGTCCTGTCCGCGCCGGATGGTTCACGAAGAAGAGCGGCTTGTGCTCACCGCGAACCGCCTGTAGGTGCTTCACGCCCGCGATGGCATCCGCTTCACTGTTGGCGGGCGTGTTTGGGCGAGAATAATTCTTGTTGTCAAAGCGCCGCTCGAATCGGGCGACCAGCTTCACCTCGTCCTCGGTCGGCGGCACGATCACACTTCCGTGCTCGCCATCCGGAACGTTCCATTCCAGCCCCTGAAACACAATGATGCCCGGGTTCGCCTTGCGCGCCGCGACCAGTTCGGGATAGGCCTTCTCGACGGCGACCTTGTCGTGCCGCGGACCGCCGTGATCGGTGATGACGCACCAGCCCAGCCCGTGGTGCAACGCCTCGTGCACCTGTTTGCTGATCTCGTACTGTCCGTCCGGACTGTACTTGGTGTGAATATGGTGATCGCCCGCGAGCCACACGCCGCCGTCGTACGGATTCTTGCCGAATGCCACGCGCGGCAGCCACCACGGCGCAGCGCCCAGGCTGATCGTGATCTTGCCGACGCGCGTCAGGAACACGCGTCGGCTCATGGATCGGGGGTCATTCATCCGTCCGCTCCTCGATGTCCCTATGGCCCGGCGACGACAGAATTAACCAGTCACCGCACAGGCCGCTGTCGGATTAACCACGTACCGCTTGTCCGGTTAATCCATTGGTCGAGGATGATATGTGCGAAATGCGCGGCGCTCTACACCAGGAAGCCGCAGGACATCCGGTAGGGGAGGGTGATGCCGTCCCCGTTGTCGAGTTTGACCCCGCGATGGGCTTAATCGACGCGACTGGGCTGGCCGAATGCGCTGATGACGGTGATAAGTCCGCCGGCGGCGAGCGCCGCGGCAGGGTGGGACATGACGAGTTCAATACCGGGAAGACCTGAAACGTGACCGCTGATCGAGCCGGAGCCCATATAGCAGACGAGGCCGGAAACCGCCGAGAGAACCACACCCACCGCCAATGTAGCCATAGAGAGGAAACCCATGATACTTACTCCTTTCAACTCGTTTTGTCCGGGTGCTGTCGTTGACCGGACTTGCCCATCAATCAGCATCCCCCGTGCCGCGGCCCTAATCTGGCGCGGTTGTTCCGCGCCCACCGATAATGAAATTGACTCAATCCGCCCGAAGGCGTTCGCTGTTTCGGTCCCACTGATATCAGACGATTGTGACGTTGCCCTGGGTAACCATCCCCAGTGGTGGGCTCCCACCCACAACACAGCGATAGACGGGCAGGGCCGAAAATCGGCGGTCTCGCGGCGTCCGTGCGGTTCCGGGCTTAGTTGTCGAAAGTTCCCGGCGGCCAGCTTCTCGGCCGATGTTCATGAGGCGGAGGGGCAGGGGGGCGGCACTGCATCGACTGAAGCGCGGCGCACAAGTAACGGGCCCTCTTGGCGGCGCACACCAATTCCAGAAAACATTGTTTCTCATCGGGACAGATCAGGACCGACGCGGCGAGCGCATCAACAAGGTCTGAAAATGAGGCATGGCGATGCTCGAGCAGATTCGTCCAGTTGCCCTGCCTGGCCAGCTCAACCATCGTCTGACTGCCCAGCAGTTCCACGATGCTGCGCCGAAACTCCAGCTCAACCTCGCAGGGCAGCGGTCCCGGCTCCAGCGGCTCCATTTTCGCCCGGCGATAGGAAAGCTCACTATTCTCTGCGACGATTCGGGCACGCTTCAGACCCTGAAGCAGGATGTTGTACCGGCCGTCCGGTAGCCGCTCGTTGCGCATGATCTGACCGACACCGACGACTTCGTGGATGGGAGCCTCAAGCGTGTGATACTTCTCTTCGTAGCCTTTACGCAGCAGGGCGATCGAAACCAGCCTGGACCCGGCCAGTGCATCGCGGGTCATGGCGCGATACCGGGGCTCGAAGATGTGAAGCGGCAGCACATGACGAGGCATCAGCACGACATTGGGAAGTGGAAACACCGGGATCCATTGATCCCTGATCACGGCATCCTCACAAAATCTGTTCTCCTGCTCCATTCAGCTTGATTCTAGCCGTCTTGGGCTACTTCGGCATAGTCAGCAAGAAACCTTTGCATCGCTCCCAGTACAAAATAAACCGCTCGCCGCGCCGTCTTCAAGAGCCTGACGCCCTAAAATGTCCGATTCTCAACGTCTTTTTTTGCGGATCGGGCCTGATTCTAAAGGCCGAATCCCCAGGAGATCTCATCGTCGGGACGGCGTCGCAGCGTAGATTCGTCGGATTCCATTTTGCGGAACCGGCAGCCTTCAGGGAAACCTTTCGACCGATCTTCCGACTTCAATCTGCCTTAATGACAAATCGCGCCGAGCGCGGCTGCGGCTATCAGCATTGATTGACCCGCCCGTGCTGTCGCGCCGTCGCTGCCAATGCTGATAATCGAATCAGCCGCGCGACGGCCCGCCCAGCATCAAAAATCCACGCGCCGTAATTGCAAGAAATCTTAATGGTTTCAGGCATGTTTGGCTTTTATCCGCCGTGCCATACCGCCGATGACGAAGGCACTTCGCGTTCCCGTCATCGACTTGGCGCGATGACGAATGCGACGAGCGGTGTGGAAGAGTTTTCCAGCGATGTTCGCCGACGGATGACAGAGTCTTATCCGCGGCGGCGCACCCAACACATTTTTGCTGACTCATCGGCGATATCGCCTCGGACGTGTGTCCGTGGCGGATGGATGGTTTCCCGATCGCCGAGAAGTAACGAGTTGCCTTTTTGGCAAGGAGATGCCCACGATGTTTAACGCCTACTCATATCAGGGAGGCACCGCCACCCTCGATCCGCAGACCTGCGGAACCAACGGCCAGGCTCGTACCGCCGAGCCCACTCAGGCCTATAACCCCGCCCTCGGTGCCGCGACCTACGCAGGCATTCCGGTCGGCCAGCCCAATCCCGCCGCCTACGCTTTCCAGAACTTTGTCCCCGGACAGATGCCCTTCTCCAACGGCATCCCCACGGCCTACGGCATCCCGACCGGCATCCCGGCCTATCAGCCGACTCCATTTGGCTGCATCCCCACGCCCGTCAATCCCTGGGTCCAGCCCGGCTTCGGCACATACGCCCATCCGTACGCCACGATGAACCCCTACAACACCTTCAATCCATTCATCAACCAGACCCCGAATTCCTTCACCGGCTGCCCGACGACGACGCCGTACAACTACGCCGTTAACCCATACACCGGCATCTCGACGCAGTACCCGATGAACTTCATCCCCAACTTCGGCGCGACGGCCCATCCGTTCTTCGGCGCCATGCCGACCCCGTTTGGCCCGACGCCGTTCGTCAACCCGATGACCCCGTTTGTCAATCCCGCGTCGGCATTCGTGAACCCCATGACCCCGTTCATGAATCCGATCTCGCAGTTTCGGCCGGGCTTCTCGACGCCGAACTTCGGCGCCTGGGTGAACCCGATGACCAGCACGTTCGGCACGATCAATCCCATCCAGCAGCCGGGATTCGGTACCCCTTTTTTTTCCAACCCGGTCAATTTCCCGGGACTGACCAGCCCGTTCGCCGTAAACGTCAATCCGCTCGTAAGCGGTCCGTCGCCGGTCACGCCGTTCGGCATCGCGCCGTTCGCAAATCCCCTGTTCGCAAACAATCCCGTCGGCGCAAGCATTGACCCCTTCAACTGCTCTTCCATCTGGAATCAGTCGATCGGCAACCCGATCTGGAACGGCTGGAATCCTGCCACGCCGTTCATCAACAACCTGAACCCGTCGCTCTGGTCGCGCCTCTCGCCCTCCCCATTCGGCGTGAGCCCGCTCGGCGGCATCCCGTCCCTGGTGTCGAATCCATTCGTGAACACGACCCCTTGGAATCTCCTGAATTCGGCGATCCCGTCGTTCGCAGCGACGCCCTGGAACAACACGACCCCCTGGAACAACTGGAACCCGACCAACGGCTTCTCCCCGATCTCGACCACCACGCCGTTTGTCAACAATTCCTACGGCCTCAACCCGCTGTCAACCGTCGGCGGATTCGGTGCCGCATCGACCGTTCCAAACTACAGCCCGTTCGGCGTCGTCAATTCGTGCTCGCCCACTTGCTGCATCTGATGCGACAAGCCGGCTAAGCGTTCTTTCGGGAAGCAATTACGGGTGATGCCCGAGAAGGAATAGCACGATGAACACGATTCAACAGAAACTCGTCAGCCTGCGCAACCGCGCCCGCCATATTCAGGCCAGCCTCAGACGCTGGTCTCTCTATTGCGACGAGGTCTCAGGCGAAATGAAGGAAGACCTGCTCGTCCGGTTTACCCCGGCCGAGCAGGCCGCTTTTCCCAATGATCTTGAGTTGACGCGAACGAGGCTCAAATCCGTCGCCACCCAGCTCAAGACCCTCTCGCGCTGGTATGACTACGTCCTCGAGCAGACCAACGACCAGCTCGATCGCGCAAGAACCATGCTCGATCAGGGTCGGCCCCACGATGCCCTGGCGATCATCAACGACGCCGAACTGCGCACCGTGCTGCCCAACGAGGACACCTTCGGTTTTGTCTTCCAGGTCCTGCGGCAGCACACCAGTCACGAGCTGCATCAGAAGCTCGTCACCATCGACGCGATCATGCGCGATCTGTACCTGCCGACCGTCAAGCTCGCTCATCAGCGGGGACTGGTGTCCAAGGAATGCCTCTCTCGCACGCCGCTGGCCTATCTCGCCGACGTGCCCGAGGGTCGCGTTCCGTGGCAGCACCACGTGCAGCACGGCATGAACCTCGGTCGACAGATCCCGGTCTCGCTCGTGACGATCCCGCGCCGGCTCATCGGCCAGCCCTGGAGCATCGTCGCCGTCGCCCACGACGTGGGCCGCTGCGTCTATCACGATCTCAACATCAGTTGGGAAATCGCCGGCAAGCTTCAGACCGAGTCCGTCTCCGGCGGCGTTCGCCCACAGGCGGCCGTCCTCTGGGCGCAGTGGCATGAGACGCTCTTCGCGGATGTCTTCGCCACCCTCAAGCTCGGCCCGGCCTACGTCAGTGGCATGATCGAAACCCTCGGCAGCGATCCCGTCGCCGCCGTCACGATCCAGGCAAACTCGCCCGTGCCCCCGGCCTACATCCGATGGCACGTCATGCTGCAGACACTCACGCTGATGAACCTCGGCGAACCCGCCCGGGAACTTTTCAGCCAGGTGCACTTGCTCTGCGGCGACCCCAACCGGCTCGCCATGCAGCTTGGCTCGTCATGGTTGGCATTCGTCACCGAGACGCGCGCCGTCGCTGGTCTGATCGCCCTGTCGCCCTGCCAGAAACTCGGCGGCGGTCGCATCGTGGACTTCGTACAGCCGATCGCGGCCGTCGAAATGAGCACCTCCGGAAAGGTGAAGGACGTCCTCCTCGCCGGCGACGAGACCTGCTCGACGGACCACGACTTTCACTGGGTCGAAACGCTTCAGCACATCCCGACGCCGGCCCACATCGGCCTCGCCGGACTGCGCTTGGCCTTCGACGCCACGGCCGAGTTTGAAACCTCGCGGCGACTCTGCGTCCGCTTCTGGTGCATGATGCAGTACCTTATGGGAAGCACCGAGCCCCAGCGCGAACGCGAAGACCGCGAATTCGCTCCGCCCGACGCCGTTCTCAAGCAAATCGCACAGAACGCCGTCCCCGCGATGACGGCTGGCCATGCGTATGCACCCGGCGGCGCAATGCCCTTCGGCGCGCCGGCCATGGTTGCAGTCGGCCCCAACGGCCTCCCCGTCCCGATGACCGCCATCGGCAACATGCCGATGTCCGTCATGGCTGGAGTCAGCAACTCCGGCGGCAGAATTCCCGGCTCCCCGATTTCGGGATACTCGATCCCTGGTTCCTCCATGCCGGGTCCGATGACGCCGGGCGCTCAATGACATCACCCACGCCGGCGTCGTCTCGATGGCACCGCCCTCGCGCGGCACGGCGTTTATAATTCAACCGACTCCCCCGTGGCCGGCGAACCTCGCCCCCACGGGGGAGCTTTTTGTTTCGCCGATACGCCTCACGGTCGCGCCATCGCGAGACGCTTCCCCTGCCGAACCGTGGCGCAATCGCCACTAAGCAAGGGCTTTCACAAGACTTGCGTATTCACGGACCTTGCCCGGAATCAGGCGGCTTTCTTGACATGATCCGCAGCCCGGCTAGACTCGTCTGTTCGTTTTTGGCCCCTAGTGTAACGGTAGCACGACAGACTCTGGATCTGTTTGTCAAGGTTCGAATCCTTGGGGGCCAGTATGTGACATAGCTTTGGCACCTTCAAACGCGTTTTTCGGGTCGTCATCGCGATTTCGGCGGTATCTCTTCTCTTCATTTCTGGGCGTTTCCAATCCATGCACATGCCATGTGTATCGGGAACTCCTCGGCCGGCTTGGTCCGACGTGCGCATCTCGGATTCTGCCTGGGCTCGGGCCATGCAGTCATTTTGGCGTGTGCATGACCTCCGGAAATCAAGTCCTCTGGTTCGCTTGTGTGCATCGCCAGCTCGCAAGGTTATGCGCAGCAACTAAGGGAACTGTCGGCTCCTGTGCATTCGCTATAAGCTCATGCCGGCGACGCCCTGGGATCGTTGCCGGCAAGCTCCTTGAGGCACCATGACCATCGTCGACTGGTCCATTGTCGTAGGCATGTACTGCGTCCTGTTTTTCGGCGCGATGAAGGCAGGGCGACGGATGCGGGGCGTCGCGGATTATCTCTCCGCGGGCCGCACGGCAGGCCGCTATCTTCTTGCGATTGCCTCGGGGATGGCGGGTCTCGGTGGCATCAGCATCATTCGTGACTTCCAGATGAACTACGAAGCCGGATTCGCCATGTCGTGGTGGGGAATGAGCATGGCCGTCGTCGTCGTCGTCCTGGCGGTAACCGGCTGGGTCAATTATCGATTTCGGGCGACCCGCTGCCTGACGCTCGCGGAGTTCTTCGAGCGCCGCTACAGCAGACGATTTCGGATCTTCGCCGGACTGGTTGCGTTCGGGGCCGGCATTATCAACTTCGGGATCTTTCCCGCCGTCGAAGCGCGCTTCTTCATGCACTTCATACACCTGCCGGAGCGGCTGCAGGTCGGGCCTCTTTCCGCGCCGACCTATCCCCTAGTAATGTTGTTCCTGCTCGGTACGGCCGTTTTCTTTGTTTTCCGCGGCGGGCAGGTGACCGCCATGATGACCAGTTTTCTGCAGGGCGCTTTCGCTAATGTAGTGTTCGTGGGATTAGCGGTTTTTTTGCTGCTGATAATCCCGTGGCGGCACATCAGCGACGTGCTGACCCAGGTGCCGCCGGGCCATTCCAAGATCAATCCATTCGACACAGGATACGTCGAGACCTTTAACTTTCGATTCTTCATCATCGGGGTAATGGGGGTCGTGTACAACGCAATGTCCTGGCAGGGTACCCAGGGATATAACAGTTCGGCGAAGAGTGCTCACGAAGCGAAGATGGGAATGGTGATCGGCACTTGGCGCGGCTACCCGCAGAGCCTGCTCATCATGCTTCTGCCGATCCTGATCTTTGTCGTGATGCATCACGCGGCATGGGGCGACCTGCAGACGCGAGTCGACTCGCAATTGTCCGACATTGCCAATCTGGAAACACGGAGCCAGATGAGGGTCCCCGTGGCACTCGCCGGTTTGCTTCCGGCTGGTCTTCTCGGTGCATTCGCCGCACTGATGTTGTGCGCGTCCATCAGTACCCAAAGCGCTTATATGCATTCGTGGAGCAGCATCCTGATTCAGGACGTGATTCTGCCTTTGCGGCGCAAGCCCATTTCACCGCGCGGTCACTTGCTGCTGCTTCGGATTTCCGCCCTGGGCGTCGCGGCTTTCACGTTTGTCTTTGCGCTTTGCTACGAGCAGAATCAGGCCATCGCGCTATTCCTCGCACTGACGGGAGCGATCTTCGCCGGGTGGTCGGGCGCCGTTATCATCGGCGGTCTGTACTGGAGGCGCGGTACCACGGAAGGAGCTTGGGCTGCCGCGATTCTGGGGATCGGGATCGCCCTCGGCGGACTCGTGCTGGCGAGCGCAAATACCGATTATCATGAACGCGGGCGTACACTCTGGGGCGTGCTGAACTGGCTTGGAGAAGTTCGCGTCGATGCGATCGGCGAATGGCTGAGCAGCCATCTGCCGAACGGGCAGGAGTTGTGGGGCCTGGCCATGCCATGCTGCCTGGCAACATACGTTGTTGTGTCGCTGATCTATCGCCCGCGGAAGTTTGAACTGGACAGTCTCCTGCATCGCGGAAAACATGCGGTCGAGACCTGTCAACCCGAGACTGAGGGAGAGACGTCCGTCGGTTGGCGCGTATTGGGCATGAATCGCTATTTTTCCCGTCGTGATAAATTCCTGTACATCAGCACCTATTTGTGGACGGCCGCATGGGTCATCGTTTTTGCGGTTGGCACGGTTTACATGCTCACGGTGGGATCGTCCGGGGAGGGATTTCGTCAATTCGATGCGGGCTGGATGCGTTTTTGGCAGGTCTATGTCTGGATTCAGGTCGGCATTGCACTGACAGTGGTTATCTGGTTCACAATTGGCGGATTCAAGGACATCCATGCGATGTTACAGCAGCTTCGAACGATGAAGCGCGATGTCCATGATGACGGCATCGTGCGCGACGAGAAGGTGGCCCAGTGAGGCGGTACAGCAGCAATCCCATTATCACCCGGTCCGACATTCCGCCCGGTCGACCCGACCTTGTCGACGTATCGTCCGTCTTTAATCCCGGGGCGGTTCATTGGAAAGGCAGAGATCGCCTGCTGCTCAGAGTCCAGTCGCGCGGACGACAGACCCTGCTGATGTGGGCGGAGCGACCGGGCGACGGCGGCGAGCGCTGGATTGTGCACCCAGACGTTGTCGATCTGCGAGGAATCGAGCGGCAGCCGCTTCGCGCCTATCACATCTACGACCCGCGCCTGACCATTCTCGAAGGAGACCTGTACGGGGTATTCGCAGTTGATACGGATGAAGGATGTCGCCTGGCCATTGGACGATGTCTTAATGAGGGCGATTTTGAGCTGGTTTCCTTTGATCCGGAGGGTGACCGGCGAAACGGCGTACTCTTTCCGGAGCGAATCGGCGGGCGATTTCTTCGGCTTCAACGACCGAATCAACCGGCGAAGAACGGAGGGCCGGTCTCGGGTTCGATGATCGAACTTGCGGAGTCAGACGATCTTGTTTCATGGCGAAGCGCCGGGCCCGTCATGGACGGACGCTGGCGGTATTGGGACGAATTAATCGGCTCGGGTCCGCCGCCGGTGCGAACGCGCCACGGATGGCTGCATCTCTATCATGGCATTGCAACTCACTTCGCCAGCGTCAATATCTACCAGGCGGGGGCCGTGCTTCTGGACTATTCCAATCCGCGGAAGGTCCTTGCTCGGAGCCGCCGGAACCTACTTGAACCACGTGAACAGTATGAGTTGACGGGTCAGGTCCCGAATGTCGTTTTCCCCAGCGGCATGATCATCGATTCACCGGGCACAGAGGGCGTCGCCGAAATGGACAGCATCGTTCGGGTTTACTACGGCGCCGCAGACACCTGCGTCTGCCTGGCCAGGACCACGATCAATGAGATTCTGGATGCGTGTGAGTCTGTCTCATGAAAAACCACCCGCGCGTCGCACATATTGTCTCACATACCCACTGGGATCGAGAGTGGTATCGTACATTTCACGTCTATCGAACGTGGCTATGCCGGACCGTTCAGGCGGTCATGGAAGCGCTGGAAAGCGATTCAGAGTTCAAGCATTTCCTGCTCGATGGGCAGGCGGTGATTCTGGAGGACTACCTCGAGATTCACCCGGAAGATAAGGAACGACTTCGCAATCACATTCGGGCCGGGCGGCTTTCCATTGGGCCATGGTATATTCTTCCGGATGAGTTTCTGGTCGGCGCCGAGGCGATGGTTCGAAACGTACTCATCGGGCATCGTGTGTGTCAGGAAATGGGGGGTTGGAACCAGGTCGGGTACATGCCGGATACCTTTGGGCACGTCGCCCAGATGCCGCAGCTACTCCGGCAGTCGAAGCTCGATTCGTTTATTTACTGGAGGGGTAACGGCGACGAAATTGACGAGCTTGGCCTAGAGTATACCTGGGTGGCGCCCGACGGCAGTGAAGTGCTCGCCATTCAACAGACCGGCGGATACTGCAATGCGGCTGGGCTGGGTCATCGCGAAATATGGCATTCCCATACTCGCAAGACTGTGGATCTGGACCTCGCATCCAAGCGCGTCGGCGAGCTGCTTCGAGTCATCGGCGAGCGCGCCCGATCATCCGTCGCTCTGCTCAACAATGGCTGCGATCACTTTCCGCCGCAACGAGATTTTGCCCGCATCATGGCCCGGCTCCGTGTGGACTTTTCCGACGTCGAGTTTCGTCACAGCGATTTGTCGGAGTATCTTCGCGATGTCCGGAAGTGCGGACATCAGCTCAAGTCGTATCGCGGCGAGTTGATGAGCGGCAAGCTCGCCCATGTGCTGTCGGGTGTCTGGTCGGCGAGGATGTACCTCAAGCAGCTCAACGACCGGTGCCAATCGCTGCTGTCAGCATATCTCGAGCCGCTGTCGGCCTATGTTCATTTCATGCTGGGATGGCAATACCCGGCGGGGGCGATCGCGTACGCATGGAAGCTTCTTCTCAAGAATCATCCGCACGATTCGATCTGCGGATGCAGCATTGATGAAGTGCACGCCGAAATGATTCCCCGTTTCCGCGGCGTGATAGACACGGCGGAAGAGGCGATGGTTCGCCAAATGGAAGCTCTCGCGCCCGAATTCGCCCGGGAGGACGCCGGCGATAGGGACACGGTTCTGTGCGTGGCGAACACGCTCCCTCATCGGCGCTCGGCCGTGATCGAACGGCTTGTGATTCTGCAGCCTTGCTGCGCCGACGTGGATCAACTGCGGCTTGTTGACTCCCGGGGTCGCGAGCTGCCGCACGCAATCATTGATCTCGCGTACGTGGAGCGATTCTGGGGCGTGGACTACCGGCTGTTTCTCGATGTTCAACCACAACTCGACCAGTTCGAGGTCTATCGTCGCGACTTCGGGCCACGGATACTGAGGGACAAAGTCGAGACACCGCTCACGGATCGATATGTTCTGCTTCAATTCGTGGCGGACGAACTGCCGCCGGTGGGCCATGTCAATTATTGCCTGACCGACAGGCCTGCGACCGCGACGTCCCGGGATCTGCCGCAGCCAGTTGTCATCAAGGGCCCCATCATTGAGAACGCATTCTGTCGTGTCGTTGTTCATCCCAATGCGACATTTGACCTGACCGACAAGTCCACCGGACGAACCTACCAAGGGATGAACTTCCTTGAGGATACCGAGGACATCGGAGACGAATACGACTTCGCGCCGTGCGAAAAGACGGAGACGATCACAGCGGCAGGAATCGCTGGAGCGATCACAACTTATCGAGATTCCGGCCTCGTGGGCGCGCTGGAAGTTCAATTTGACCTGGCGCTACCGTCAGCCATCATGCCGGATCGCTCGGCCCGCACGAAAGACCGCGTAGCTTGCCGGGTACGGGCACGAATCGGACTCAATGCGCTAAATGGTGTCGTTGATATCAAGCTTGAAATTGAAAATCTCGCGAGGGACCATCGACTCCGAGCACGATTCCCGTTCGGCATCAAGACTGATCGGATCTGGAGCGACGGCCACTTCTTCGTCAACGCGCGGCCCTTGGATCGACCGGATGGTTCTACATGGGTCCAGCCAAGCCCGAAAACGTACCCGCAGCAGGAATTCTCGGCGGTCGAGGATGATCGCGGCGGGCTGGCGGTTTTCAACCGTGGACTGCCGGAGATGGAGCCGCTCAACGATGGCACTGGCGGCGTGGGAATGGCAATGACGTTGCTGCGGTGCGTCGGGTGGCTATCAAGGGACGATTTCTCAACTCGGCGTCGGCAAAATGCAGGCCCCACCTTGAGTACACCGGACGCACAATGCATCGGTACTCATCGATTCGAGTACGCCGTCATGCCCTATGTCGGAAGCTGGCTGTCAGCGAGAGTCAGACACGCTTGTCAGGCGTGGCGTGTGCCCCCGCTCGTGGTTCAGGGCGTTGAGGACTTGCAGGTGCTCGGGGGAGCGGGACTCGTCGAAGCGACATCTTCGCACGCAGCGATCACTGCGATCAAGAAGCATGAGACGCGAGACACACTTGTCGTACGCGTGTTCAATCAGTCTGACACAGCAGTTACGGAGACGCTGAGACTTGGCAAGAAAGCTGAGGCGGCGTGGCGGACAAATCTGCTGGAGGAACGCGAAGAAAAACTCTCGATGCACGGCGGCCAGATCCTTGAAGTTGCCCTGGGGCCGCACAAAATCGCGACGATCGAAATTGAGTTTGAGAAGCACACGGCCTGAGCTGCCGTGCCATGTCACTTGCACCGTCAATGGCTGCCGCGTCGCCATGAAGACCGGCCGCGGTGACAATCGCCGCGGTGGTGATGAATCCGCCGAACCCGATGGAGAGGCCAGTGTCCCATCGCGATTCGCGCAATGCCCTCCCCAGTGGAAGTTCCTCGCTCCATCCCTGCTGGACTGCGCTCGCATGGAGGAAAAGGTTATAGGGGACAACCGTGGTCCCAATGAGTGCCATGACCGTCAAGACCGAGTGGGGCGGCAGGCTCGGTGATAGGAGACCTGAAAGCAGGTGACGAATGTCGGGCCCGATCATGATCGCCGTCACGATAAACGCGGCGCCCATCAGCCCGACCAGACACGTCAGTAGCTTTTCAACAGCCGAATAGCTTCCGAGGAAGAGGAGTATGGCTGCCAGCGTTGCTGTGAGCACCGCCCCGACTCTGGGGGGACATCGCCAATCGCATTCGGCGCACTTCCATAGCCGCCTCCGCCGAGTGTTTCAACAATTAGAACATCGCCGGCCTGAACAAGTCGGTGACAGATCGACGGCATGAATTCGGCGGACTCGTCGGACTTGGACCCCGCCCGAATGAGCGAATTCACTCCGGGCTTACCGGGATCTCCTCCCGCGATGCCATCGGGCGCCATGGCGCGACACTGTGTCACCAGAGAGACATCGAGCAGTTTGAATATCCAGTCCACCCCAGCGCGGATTCTCTCGAAATTCGCCCATTCTGAAGTCCGACGAATACCCCTTGCAGTTCCACCCGTTAATATGTTACCATATGGTCACATATGGAATCTTCGGCATCGGATGCCGTCTGGCGAGCCCTGGCCGACCCCACTCGGCGGCGAATCCTCGATCTGCTCCGCGACGGACCGCGAACCACCGGCGCACTGGCCGAGTCGTTTCGACGACTCTCACGCTTCGCCGTCATGAAGCACCTCGCCGTCCTCGAGTCCGCCGGGCTTGTCGTCGTTCGCCGGCGCGGCCGGGAGCGGTGGAATCATCTGAACGCGGTGCCCATCCGCGCGATCTACGAACGTTGGGTGCGCCCCTACGGAGCGGTCTGGGCGACGGGATTGTTGAGTCTTCAGCGGCACATTGAAGGCCGGAAAGGTGACAAAAAAAATGGCAGGAAAAAAAAGTAAGACGAAGACCGACTTCGGCGTGGCCCGGGCCGAACTCGAATTCACCTTCAACGCCGACGTCAAGCGCGTCTGGAAGGCACTGTTCAGCGAAACCTCCAAGTGGTGGCCGGCGGAATTCTACAACGTCCCGTCGCCCAAGGGCTTCCACATCGAAGCCAAGCTCGGCGGCCGCATGTACGAAGACTGGGGCAACGGCGCCGGTCTCGTATGGGGCAACGTCATCGGTGTCGATCCCGGCAAATCGGTGGACCTCATCGGTTACCTCACGCCCGCGTTCGGCGGCCCCGCGATGGTCAATCTGAAATTCACCTTCAAAAAGTCCGGCAAAAAAACGATATTGCAGGTTTCGGACACCTCATTTGGACAGATCACCGACGCCAAGCTGGAGAGCACGCACCAGGGCTGGATGTGGCTTTTCGACAAGGCGATGCGGAAACACTTGGAAAAATAGAGACTGCCGGGTACGCGGACGGCTGCGGCGCTAGGCCTTCTCGGCGAGAACCTGCGCAAACTGCCACACTTCGTGAAACGTGTTGTACAGCGGTACGGGCGCCACGCGGATGACATTTGGTTCTCGAAAGTCGCCCTTGATCCCCGCCTCCTCCAGCCGCTTGAACAGTCCCTTGGCGTCGTCCCGGGCGAGGATCGAAAGCTGACAACCATGCGCCGCGGGCTCGCTTGGCGTGATGATCTCAAATCGCTTCGACGGCATCGTCTCGATGAGAAATCGCAAATAGCCCGTCAACATTTCCGACTTGGTACGCAGCGCCGGCATCCCCGCCTCGTCGAAGATGGTCAGTGACGCCCGCAGCGGCGCCATCGAAAAGATCGGAGGATTGCTCACCTGCCACGCGTCCGCCGTGCTAACCGGCACAAAATCCGGCAACAGGTGCATCTGAAATCGAGTCGCCGGATCGTTGCCCCACCATCCCGCCAGCCGGGGCAGACTGGGATTGCTCGCATGACGCTCATGTACATAGCACCCCGCGACCGCACCCGGTCCGCAGTTGAGATACTTGTAGCTGCACCACACCGCGAAATCGACGCCCCAGTCGTGCAATGAGAGCGGCACATTTCCTGCGGCGTGGGCCAGATCGAGTCCGACCACGCAGCCCTCGCGCTTCGCCATCGCGATGATGCGCCGGAGGTCGTAGTGCTGACCGGTAAAAAAGTTCACACCCGCAAACAACACGAGCGAGATCATGTCGCCATGATCCTCCAGCAGCGATTCGATGTCGCCGGTGTGCATGCAGTGCTCGCCTTCCCGAGGTCGTGTCATGACAACGGCATCATTCGGATCGAACCGGTGCATCGCCGCCTGGCTCTTGACGGCGTACATGTCCGAGGGAAAGCAGGGTGTGTCGATTAGGATCTTGTAACGGCTGCGCGTGGGTCGATAGAAGGTCGCCAGCATCAGGTGCAGGTTCACCGTCAGGCTGTTCATCATGACGACTTCGCCGGGCTGCGCCCCGACGAGTCGCGCCGCCGCCTCGCGGAATTGCTCGTGATAGCGGTACCACGGCGACCGGCCGTCGAAGTGCGCGTCCACGCCGAGCCGCGCCCAGTCTTCCAACTCCTGTTCGACCGCATCCTTTGCCGCCTTCGGCATGAGCCCGAGCGAGTTGCCGCAGAAATAGATGACCGGCTTGCCGTCCCGGCCGGTCGGAATGCAGAAGCGATCTCGGAATGCGCGAAGCGGGTCTTTTTCGTCCAGCCCGCGGGCAAAGGACTCAGAGGCCTCGAAGTGCGGGCTTGGCGTTTTCTTTTGCGCGGCCATTTCAGAGGATAATTTAGCCGCTTGGGCAGCGAACTACCAACCGACCCGGTTAGACGATTAACCGCCATGCCGAACGCCAAGCCTGGGACGAAGCGTGCGACGAGTCCCTGGTCATGCCTTCACGCGAACGTCTTAAACTCGTCGAGTGCCGCGCGGATTGCTTTCACCGCGGTAGAAAAATGTTGCCGATGCCCGAGTTATCGGGTATAGTAAAGTCGTGAGGAATCGGCATCCGTCGTATGAAAGTGGATCCGGTAGGAGTCGAATCATCCCGTATTTGCCATTTATTCATTCTTAAGCTGGTATTCCCGGTGGTTGTCAATTGACGGCCATCGGCCGACTCCCTCCCGCCTCCCTTTATATCACGATCCGTTTCATCTCGACAATTGAGTGTGCGTTGCTTACGCGCTTGGTTTGCGCGCGCTACGTCGTGCACACGATAATTCCGCGCGCCAAGCCGGGCAGCGATGGGTCCGCGTCGCTGAGCGTCAGGGCGGCGCATGTCAACTGCAAACATCGCAGGCGGGCCGCCTGCGCAAGGATTTTGCCGGTGAAGGGAGGCTGATGGTGGTTGAAGAGGAGGCTCTCAATGCAGCAAAGGAGGCTCTCGGCTTTGTGTAGCTAAGGAGGCCGTCGATGAAAAGAAAATGCGCGATGTACTGGGCCTTAGGTGCCGTGGCGGCGACTTCACAGTCCGTTCTGGGGCAACCCGAACCGGGCTGGTCGGATCAGTTTGCTACCGGAGACCTCGACGGTGGAGTCGTTCGGTGTATGGCCGTCTTCGACGAAGACGGCCCCGGCCCGGGCCTGCCAAGCCTTTTCGCCGGCGGATCGTTTCGCACCGCAGGTGTCGGCGGTCCGTGGGTGGCGGCAATCGCTCGTTGGGATGGGGTGCGATGGACCGACGTCGGGGGAAGCGCTTCGTCGGTTTCGTCAGGTTCACCCTACACGGGAGTCCTCGCGATGACGGTGTTTGATGAAGACGGGCCAGGGCCGATTCCGGAGAGTCTCTACGTCGTCGGCTACGGGTTCGCAATCAACGGCCAGGGCGGAATATTCCGTTGGGATGGAACCGCATGGACACGTGTTTGCGCACCGCCGTGCTTCCATCCGGCTGGGCCCATCTACGATCTTGCAGTATTTGATGATGACGGCTCCGGCCCTGGGTTACCAAGGCTCTTCGCCGCAGGTCGAATCGAAACCGGCATTTGGTGCTGGAACGGTTCACAATGGTCACCGGCAGACGAATCCGTGTACGTCACAGGCGGCCAGGTAAATGCACTTGTCGCTTTTGACGAAGATGGCCCGGGTCCATTGCCCGCTGCGCTCTACGCAGGCGGAGATTTCCGATGGTGGCATCCCACTGCGCCGGTCCAAATGTGCGCAAAGTGGGATGGCAATGCTTGGTCGCAGATAGGAGATGGGTTGAGCGGCTGGATCGACGACCTCGCGTTCTTCGATCCCGACGGAGATTACCCAGGTCAGGGCTACTTGTATGCAACGGGGTACATCCGCCTGCCCAATTACCCCAATTACCTGCGGCATGTGCGATGGGATGGGAACACTTGGTCACCGGTGCCCGGAGTCGGCCAGTCATACTCGGACAAACTTGGCGTGTTCGATGTCGACGGCGAAGGACCACTGCCCCGTTCACTTGTTACCAACAAATCTGGATCATATCCAGGTGGGGTAGCTCTATGGAGCGGATTCGAGTGGAGCCCCCTGCAAACCGTGATTCGTAGATGGGGCTATTCCGATGTTACGAGTTTCGGGATGTTCGACGACGACAGTGACGGTGGACGCGATGCCAGCTTTTTCGCCGGAGGGGGTTTCTGGAGTGATCTGGATACGGTCAGGGGCTTTATCCAATGGGACGGCACCGAATTCGTGGGCGTTGGGAATGGCCTTTGGCGTGGGCCTCACGCTTTGCGAGCGATCGATCCCGACGGCAATGGACCTCGGCCAGAGCAGCTTTATGCATTTGGTTATTTCTATGCGGCGGGGAGCAACATTACTCAATCGGTGGCAGTTTGGAACGGCGAGGAATGGAATTCGCTTGGAAACATCGAAAACCCTGTCAACGTCTATGCGGTGGAGGCGGTAAATTTCGGTGACGATACGGGCGGGACACCACAAATCGTAGTCGGGGGAGACTTCCGCAAAATCAATGAAATTGCTGCTACCAACGTTGCATTGTGGGATGGGCAAACCTGGGTGCCTGTGGCAAATACGATGACAAGCCAGGAGTTCGGGGGACTAAGAGTCTTGACCTTGCAGACATTTGACGAGAACGGCGTGGAGGGGACCCCGCCACCGCTCTATGTGGGCGGAGTCTTTTCCTCAGTTGATGGAATTCAATGCGAGAATATTGCCAGGTGGGACGGATACTCGTGGTCTCGTGTAGGAAGCGGGGTCACAGCGGCGTATGGGGCGAGGGTAGATTCGCTGACAGAGTGGCAGATGGTTGATGGCGACCCCCGGAGCCGCGTGCTGGTCGTCGCCGGACACTTCGACCAGGCCGGCGGCGCTCCTGCAAGTGGGATAGCGGCATGGAACGGCGAGGTATGGATGCCCGTGGGCGATGCCAAAGAAGGCGGAATAACCTCCCTCGTGGTTGTTCGGCCCGAGGATTCGGCGGCGGTTCCTGAAGGACTCTACGTATCAGGGCACCTTCGATTTGCCGACGAGCGGCGCTACCAAGGCATCGCGAGATACGAGAATGGAACGTGGAGCCTCGTCGCCGGCGCGAAATCACCCGACGGTTTTGATTGGACGCCCGTAGGTGGAATCGACAATGCATCCGCCAAATCAATGAAAGTCTTCGACGAAGACGGCCCCGGCGGCAACCCGCCTCACCTCTTAGCGCTAGGCGCTTTCCAGTTTGTTGGCGACAATCAATCACATTCGCTTTTAAGATGGGACGGTCATCAGTGGACTGGATTCGCAAGGTTCGCGGCGCGTTCGTGGTTGGACGCGCGAAGTCTCACAGTCTTCGACGAGGACGCTGACGGGCCCAACCCGCCGGGACTCTACGTAGGTGGGCAGTTCAACTCGGTTGACGGAATTCAATCAGTCGGCGTCGCCCGCTGGGGACTGCGCGTGCCTTACATCGTTCGCCAGCCAGCAAGTCTGCAGCGCGGCGTGGATGAATCGGCGCTCTTCAATGTGAAGGCGGGCGGAGGGGATTCGCTTCAATACCGATGGCGCCTTGACGGGCAGGACCTTGCCGACGGCGAGCGGTTCTCGGGGGCGGCTACGGAGACGCTTCGAATCTCCAGTATTCGACTGAACGACCGCGGACAATACGATGTAGCCATCACCAATTCCGCCGGAATCAAGATCAGTCGGGCTGCTCAGTTGGATGTATCCTGTCGTTCCGCACGAGTGACGCCCGATCTTAACAGGGATCGTTTTGTTGATGGGCATGATGTGCAGACACTTGTTGATGCCATTTTACTTTCAGAGTCGAGTGATGCAGGTGTCTGTGCTGCGGACCTTGACGCTGACGGGGTCCTTTCCGAACTGGATATTGAAATCCTGGTGTCCGCCTTATTGCAGTGAATCGTCGTGATGCAATGGAAGCAGTGGCACCACTACCGTGTGCCGGACGGCTACCTCGTGATCGTGGTGCCTGTTTCGCCGGCGAGGGCCGCCGGCAGGTGGGTGAGACTGGTGATCACCGCGCGGGCGTCCGGGCGGTCGCTGCGGTCCATGAAGTCGATCGCCGCGCGAATCTTCGGCAACATCGATCCTTCGGGAAACTGTTTTTCAGCGATCAATTCATGGAGTCTCGCAACTTTGACATTGCGAAGTGCCTCCTGATTCGGCTTGCCGTAGTTGATGCAGACGTGCTCGACCGCGGTGACCAGTGAGAGCGTTTCAGCGCCGACTTCGGCGGCGATCATCGCGCTGGTGAAGTCCTTGTCGATCACGGCCTCTACCCCGTGCATTTCACCGTTCTCAATTTCGATCACCGGGATGCCGCCGCCGCCGCCGGCCACGATGAGATGCCCTTTCTTCACCATGTCGACAAGGATCGGCATCTCGACGATGCGCGTCGGTCGCGGCGAAGGAACGACTCGCCGCCAACCGCGGCCTGAGTCTTCGATGATGGACCAGCCGTCGCGCTGGCGATGATACTCAGCCTTCTCCTGTGAAAGAAACGGCCCGATCGGCTTGGTCGGCCGTTGGTACGCCGGGTCATTCTGATCGACGACGCAGGAGGTCACGAGCGCCACGACGACCGCATCGCGGCCGCGGCGCTTCAGCTCGTTCATCCAGGTCTGCGCGATCATGTAGCCCATGCCCGCCTGAGTGTCGGCGACGGCCAGGCCCAGATCGATGCGATAAACCTCGCCGGATGCAAGCTCCACCCGGCGCATGATGTTGCCGACCTGCGGACCGTTGCCGTGAGTGACAGTGACCTGCCATCCCTGCTCGACCAGATTGGCCAGAGACCTGACGACCTCGCGGCTGCGACCAAATTGATCCCCGATGTCACCGGCCCCGCCGGGCGACACAAGGGCGTTCCCACCAATTGCGACTACGGTTTTCATAAGTAAATGTATCGGGCAATGCGGGGCACGATGGCGAGGAAGCCCTCTTTATGGCGGCCCCGTGAGGGGGGATCAAGATGTACCCACCCTGATTCTGGCCATTCCCCCAGTGTGGTCAGTACGGCCTTTCACGCATGGTGGCCGCCATGATCGCCTTGGCGGTGTGCAGCCGGTTTTCGGCCTCCTGGAAAACGACCGACTGCTTTCCGTCGATCACTTCGTCGGTGACCTCCGCCCCGCGGTCGGCCGGTAGACAGTGCATATAGATTGCGTTCGGCTTGGCCTTGCGCATCCGCTCGGCATTGCAGATCCAGCTCTTGTATCGGGCATTCATCGAGAGCATGTTCTCTTCAATGCCCTTCATGTCTTCGTTGTTCTTCGCATCGCGCCGCTGGAGCATAAGGTCATAGGGGCCCCAGCTCTTGGGATAGACAATGTCCGCCCGATCGAACGCGGCGTCCATGCTGTCGACGACCTCAAACTTCGTGCCCGCTGCCTTGGCATTTTCGCGCGCGTCCTTCATGCAACGATCCATCAGGCGATACTCCGGCGGGTGAGCCAGGGTGACGTCCATGCCGAAGCGGGTCATGAGCGTGATGAGTCCCTGCGGCACGGACAGCGGCTTGGCATAGGAAGGCGAATAGGCCCAGGACACCGCGATCTTCCGGCCGCGAAGATCGTCGCCGAAGACTTCACGGATGGTCATCAGATCCGCGAGGGTCTGCGTCGGATGATCCACGTCGCACTGCATGTTGATCACCGGACTCTTGGTGGCCTCGGCAACCTCGCGCATGTACTTGTTGCCTTCGTCGAGAATCAGGTCGTGGCGGATGGCGATGCCGTGGCCCATCGATCCCAGGATGAGACCAGTGTCTTTCGCCGTCTCGCCGTGAGCGATCTGCGTCACCTTGCTGTCGAGGAAGTGGGCGTGGGCGCCCAACTGCGTGGCGCCGGCCTCGAAGGCATTGCGCGTTCGCGTGCTGTTATCGAAGAAAAGGAGAAAGACGGTCTGATGCGGCAGCAGGATGGTCGGCTCGCCCCGGTGAAACTTGGCCTTCAGGTCCCGCGCAAGAGTGACAAGCTCATCAATCTCCGCGGTGGTGAAGTCCTGCGTCTCGATATAGTCGCGTCCCTTGAGATGACTCGTCATGTTGCGTTGTCTCCGATCAGTTTATTCCGATGCGTTGCATTATAAGCCAAAGCACGTGCGACTTCGCAAGAGGCCGCCGACGCGATCTCCTCCAGCGCACGCTCACAACTCCTCCACGCCCAGCACGGTTCGCTTCATTTGCCGATCGATCGGCATGACCAGCGTATTTAAAATGAGAATCGACCAATAACTGGCGCACTCGGCCACTCCGTAAAGTCGCATGAAGATCGTGAGCGTCCCCACGCCGGCCGCGAAGATGATCTGACCGCTGGCCCGCATCGGCGTTGTCACCATGTCGCCTGCCAGGAGGAAAGCTCCCAGCATCAGTCCGCCGGACGTGAGGTGATACATGACATACGCCAGTCCGACGGCGCGACCATTCTCAACGGCAAAGATGGGGAACCAATCGTATCCCCCTTCGGCCCCGCCGTACTCGACGGGGAGCAGTCCGGCGGCAAGAAACGCGGCCGCGAACATTGTCGCCGGAAGCTGCCACCGAATGAATCCCCGATAGATCAGATACAGCCCGGCGACGAGCAGCGCGAGGACGCAGGTCTCACCGATCCCGCCGGGAATCGTCCCGAAGATCGTGTCCTCCCAGGGTGGAAGCATGTCACGAACCAGCGGCGTATAGACAAGGTCGCCATCCGGCTTCACTTTTCCCTCGGCAAACGCGCGGAGGGACTGCAGCGGCGTCGGCATCAACAGCGCATCGTTCCCGGCAGTCGCGGGCATGTCCTGCCAGCCGCGGTAACCCGCCATGGAGACTTCTTGATTGGAGTCGAGTCGGCCGACCAGCAAGTGCCCCGGCGCTAAGACCGGCCTCACCGATTCGACAGAGCCCAGCGACAGGCTTGGAAGAAACACAAGCTGCACCACCACGCGTCCGACCAGCGCGGGCTGCCAGAAATAATGTCCGAATCCGCCGAAGACAACCTTGCCGAATACCACCGCGACCGCGGCGCCGACCGTCGGCACATACCACGCCACCGTGGCGGGAAGCGTCAGCCCCAGCAACAGTCCGGTGAGAGCCGCATGAGAGAGCCCGCCGACGACACCGCGCCCACGGGCATAGCCAACGACAAAATCAGTCAATACCGCGGAGACCATCGCTACCAGCAGCACTTTCGCCGCGGCCACGCCGAAGAGGAGCGTGCCGAAAAGTCCGACGATGCCTCCGGCCAGGGTCCATGAACGAATAATGTCCTGAACCGTGCTTCCGCCGAGCCGGTGAGGTGCCGACCGGGCGATCCAACCGGTTTGATATGCAATCGGGTTGGCACTCATGGACTGACCGTCGAATTTTGAAATCGTGAGAAGCGGCTCCGCGATCGGCTGATCGACGCGGCAAGTGGAAGGGACGCGGGGCAGACGTAGCTGCACAGGCCGCAGTCAATGCACGCCTTCAGGTGCGTCAGCGTATGTCGCGGCACGGAGGTCTCGGCCTCAAGCTGAACCAGCGCTGAGGGGTCTAATCCCGTGGGACAATCCTCCACGCACCAGCCGCAGCGAATGCAGGGCACCGGTTCGGCCTTTTCCGCCTTCAGGAAGAACAATACCGCGGTCGTGTCAATCGTCACCACCGCGTCGTCGCGCGTCAGTGACACGCCGGTCAGCGGGCCGCCCCAGACCATTTGCTCCACCGGACCAAGCAACCCTACGCGCTCCGCAAGGCGACGAATCGGCATCCCGATCGGCACTCGATAGGTGCCGGCGTGCTCGACCGCGTCGCCGGAAATTGTCATTACCACCTGAGTCTGGGGTCGATCCGAAAAGATTGCGTCCGCCGCGGCGTGAAGCGTCAGTGGGGACAGTACGGCAGCCCCCACATCGAGCACATCTCCACCCGGCGGCACTTCTCTGTCGAGCACCGTCTTAACCAGAATAATCGGATGGCACTGTGGATAGCTATTGGAGAGCGGCACGACCTCCACGTGTCGGCCCTGCACTTCGGACATGATTCGTCGCACGACGCGACGATGGCGATAAGGGATGGCCAGAATCAGCCGCGAGACACCCATCGCATCCGCCAACTCGCAGGCCATATCGACCATGCGGCCGGGCTGCTCGACGAGCAATCGGAGCTCGGCGGTGAGATAGGGCTCTGTCTCCATGGCGTTGATGATCAGTTCCGTTGCACCGGATGCGATTGCGTTCTGCAACAGGACGTGGGCGGGCTTTCGCGACGATGCGGCGAAGACGCCTTTGTTGGCGAGCTGGCCCATGAATGATTCACCCTGCCAGCCGACCTGTTGCGGCACGGATTCGGCGCGGCCGTCGGGCTCGATGACTGCGCTGGACAGGTATCCGTCTCTTGCGGTCCAGGCACGAGACAGCTCCACGATCCGCCCCGAGACGGGGGAGTGAACGGGCAGGGAGTTCACGTCCGCTGGGGCGGAGAGCCACTGGCCCTGCAGGACGCGCTCGCCGGGGGAGACGAGAGTGCGCGTCTTGCAGGAGGCGGCTGCCTGCAGCGGGACATTCAGCGGGACGTCGGCGGGCATTGTCTCAATCGGTCGGCGCGCGGTGGCGGATTTGAAGTCGGGCAAGAACAAGCCGCCTTCAAATCCCTGGCGCGGTCCCAGAAGGTCAACCAAGAGTGACATTCAACGTGTTCCCGATTGATCGTTTGGTAAGTGCGATCACGAGGCGTGATTGTATCGTGGAAAACCGGGAGCGACACGGCGCAAGCGGGGCACGGAAAGCTATCGCGGGACGAAACTTACCGTGATGTGCATGATCGTCCAGTAGAGGAACGACTCGGGCGCCAGCAGCCAGTCGAGCGATGGGTGCAGGTTGAGGCCGATGGTCCAGACCAGACCGATGACCATGAGAATGGCGGCCATGCCGATGTGCAGGGTTTTGAAGCCCTTCGGCGTTGTGCGCATCCACTGCCACCAGCTCTTCGGCGTTTCCTTCGGTGGGTTTCTGGAATACTGATATGACGCGAACACGTACCACGCGACGACGTGGAATAGGATCAGCGCGTAGAAGCGCTGGGTGAGGACGATGACCAGCCCCAGGACGGCGGCGACGCCGAACATGACAAAGAAGAACTTGTCGTAAGCCTGCATGAAGCTCCTGACGCTGTCGTAGCCGAAGGCCCGGCTGTAGCGGCGAAGGACGTAGGTGTATCCGGCGGCGACGACGAGCAGCGGGAAGGCCCCGGCGAAGATCTTCATCGGGGTGGACATGGAGCCGTCGAACCAGGCCGTGCCGGCCAGACCGAGGCTGGCCAGGCCGGTGTCGGACGCGGTCATTTTTCTGACATAGAAGCCGGTCGGGGCGGCGGCCAGGACGAAGGCCAGGAGGGAGCATACGATCAGGAGGACCATCCAGCGGACGAAACCCTTGAAGAGCTTTTTGTCGGGAATGGGCGCAGCTTCGCCGAGGACGGTGTAGAACATGGCCTCGTCGCGTAATTCGTGGACGAGAAAGTAGAAGTATACGCCGACCGACAGGACGAGGTCGGTCCTGCCGCCGCCGCGATAGTAGAGGGCGCAGAGGATTCCGCCGAGGATGAGCAAGGCGACGGTCCAGATGCGCGAGCGGACGTTCTTGTTGTTCTTCGACGAGACGAGAAACAGGAAGCCGATGATGATGTGCGGGATGGTGATGTAACGCATCGCGGCTTCGCTGGCCTCGCGGATGTAGCGGATGTCGGCCGGGTGGCGGTTGAGGTAGTCGCGCTCGAATTTGTAGGCGGTCCAGAAGATAAAGACGATGGCCGCGGTGCCGAGGGCGGCCTTGATGAAGTTCCATCTGGTGATGCCGATTCGACTGCTCACACCGGCGAACGGGGAGTAAGCGAGGGAGGCGGCAGAATCCATTCCGTTTGACATCTTTTTTCGATTCCTCCGACCAGCGAGGGCACGTCCGGCGAGGTGCTTTTTTAGCCTGTCGGGGCCGGTGAACGAGGCAAACCGCGCCCACCAATATTTTCGGCCGGGCCAACAGGTATTTCTTAGGATAGCCCGGCACCGGCCAATGGCAAGCGGCCTCCCTGGTCGCGCGTAAGTGCTGCAAAATCGAAGGTGACAATAGGCGAAAAAAAGGGGCCAAGGGACCGAGGGGCAAAGGGGTCCAGGGTGAAGACAAAGGCTTTGATCGCGCGCAAGTCTTGCAAGAGCGAAGGTGACATAAGGTGACACAAGGGTTTGGGGATTGTGCCAACGCTTGTGGCGGGCGTGGGTTGGGGTGGTTCGCGATTTGGGTGGTTTTCTTGGCGGAAACGTCGAAACGTCGAAAAGTCGAAACGTCGAAATTTTGAGCGGCGGCGGGGTTGCGCGGGGGGCATTCGAGAGGGTCCAGGAGAATGCAGAGGCGGCGGTACTGATTGGGTCGGCGGTTGGTGTTGAATTCGATTGGGGGTCCGGATTTTCTGGTACCGCTTGCTGACGCGCGCGGCTCGGATCGGGGGCGCGGCGTTCGCGTAAATCCTGCAAAAGCGAAGGTGACATAAGGTGACACAAGCCTCGCGGAGATTGTGGCAACACTTGTGGTGGGCGTGGGTTGGGGTGGTTCGCGATTTGGGTGAAAAATGAGCGACACAGGGCTGGGACATGAGGCCTGGGGCTTGCGGTTTGGAGGATGTGCGATTCGTTCATTGCGTGCATCTTTTTTGAGCGTGTTGGGTTCGAGCTCTATTGGCGAATACTTGCTCGACGTGCGCGCCTTTTTCTTTGGGGGTGTGCGGTTACGCGGGAGATGACGCCGATGGGGATGTCGGGCGTTACGTCGTCACCCGCAAGGGGTGACGCTACGGATGGGGGGCGTGCGGTGCTGCGGATGGAGGGTGTGCGGTTACGCGGGAGATGACGCCGATGGGGATGTCGGGCGTTACGTCGTCACCCACAAGGGGTGACGCTACGGATGGGGGGCGCGCGGCGCTGCGGATGGGGGGCGGGGGGTTACGCGGGAGATGACGCCGATGGGGATGTCGAGCGTTACGTCGTCACCCACAAGGGGTGACGCTACGGATGGGGGGCGCGCGGTGCTGCGGATGGGGCGCGGGGGTGGTTTTTTTTGTGGGGAGCGCGGGCTACGTCGTGGGGAGTGGGTTGGTGCGGCGTCGCCAAACGGCAAGCCGCGGTGGGGGTCGCGCGGGGATCGGATCGGCGCGGGAAATGCGTTACGGGGAATGATTGCGCGGGGAGAGCGTTACGGGGAATGATTGCGCGGGGAAAGTGTAACGGGGAATGATCGCGCGGGGAGAGTGCGACGGGGAATGATCGTGCGGGGAGAGTGCGACGGGGAATGATCGTGCGGGGATTGGATCGGCGCGGGGGTTGGATCGGCGCGGGGATTGGATCGGCGCGGGGATTGGATCGGCGCGGAGGCTTGGTCAGCGCATGGTTCCGGCGGGTTGGGTGGAGGGGAAGGCGGGGATTGCGGGGCGGGTGATCTGGCCGGAGAGGATGCCGCCGTAGCAGTCGCCGAACCAGGTGCCGGCGTAGAAGTTTCGATAGATCATGACGCGGGCGGAGTAGGTGCCGAGGCCGGGGAGGGCGACTTTGTCGAGGGTGATGATGGGGGTGTCTTCCGCCCAGACGACGCGGACGGTGACGGGGATGTTGGCTTCGCGGTCGGCGTACTTGATCTTCGCATTGATGATCCAGTAGTCGTCGGAGGCCTTGGAGACTTTGCCGATGGTGTACTCTTCCGGCTTGGGGTCCATGAGGGGGACTTTTCCGGCGAGGCCTTCTTCGCCTTTGACCATCTGCCAGGTGCCGCGAAGGATGCTGCCGGAGAGCGTCTGCTGGAACTCGACTTCCAACTCCTTTTTTGTGGCGGCCTTCTTGTCGGAGGGCTTCTCGCCTGCTGCGGATTTGTCTGCGTCGGGCTGGTCCGACCTCGCGGACTTCGGCGCGGCGGAGAGTGCGAGAAAAGCGACCAGTGACATCGAAATGACAATGGCGATCAGGCGTTGCGGCAGCATGGCGGGGCCTCCACGTGTTGGGGTGCTATTGGAAGAACGTAATTGTCCCGCGTGTCTTCCGGATGGGCAAGGCGAGGCTGTCTGGATGCGTTGGATCGGCCCGTCCGTTAGAATGGGCGACTTGGATTATCCGGCATCCGCTGCCCCTGGCGTCTCGATGACGAGGCGGAGGGCCGCGTCCCCCCACGGCAAGACGGGCGACGACGAATCGCCCCGAATGAAGGAGACCGACATGTTTCGAGTTGCCTCACGATGCTTCGCAGTCGTCGCCCTATTGGGCTGCATTTCGGCAGGCTGCGCGCAGCCGACACAGTATTCGCAGGAGCCGCTGGTCTATCCGAAGGCGCAGAAGGTCGAGGTGGTGGACAACTATCACGGCACGAAGGTCGAGGACCCTTATCGGTGGATGGAGGACTTGGACTCCGCGGAGACGAAGGCGTGGGTTGAGGCAGAGAACAAGGTGACGAATGCGTGGCTGGCGGAGATTCCGGCGCGCGACAAGATTCGGCGGCGGCTGACGAAGCTGTGGGACTACGAGAAGTACGGGCTGCCGAAGAAGGAGGGCGGGCGATACTTCTTCTCCAAGAATGACGGCTTGCAGAATCAGTCGGTGATCTACTGGACCGACTCGCTGGACAAGGAGCCGACGGTACTGATCGACCCGAACACGCTGTCGAAGGACGGCACGGTTTCGCTGGGCGAGTACTCCATCTCCGATGACGGCACGCACATGGCGTACATGCTTTCAGACGGGGGCTCGGACTGGCGGACGGTGAAGGTTCGCGAGGTGGCGACGGGCAAGGACCTGCCGGACAAGCTGGAGTGGGTGAAGTTTTCTTATCCGGCGTGGACGACGGACAACCAGGGATTCTTCTACAGTCGATACGACGCGCCGAAGTCGGGCGAGGAGATGGCGGGGACGAACTATTTCCAGAAGCTCTACTACCACAAGATCGGCACGGCGCAGGCGGATGACGTGCTGGTTTACGAGCGGCCGGACCAGAAGGAGTGGGGCTTCGGCGGCAGCGTGACGGAGGACGGCAAGTATCTGATCATCAATGTGTGGAAGGGGACGGAGCAGAAGAACCGGGTCTTCTACAAGGAATTGGGCGGGGGATCGACGAAGGTGGTCGAGCTGCTCAATGACTTCGACGCCGAATATGACTTTGTTCAGAACGATGGGCCGGTGTTCTGGTTCAAGACTGACCTGAATGCGCCGCGCGGGCGGGTTCTGGCGATCGACACGCGCAGTCCTGCGCGGACGAACTGGAAGGAAATCATCCCGCAGTCGACCGATACGCTTCAGGGCGTCGGGGTGATCAATGACATGTTTGTGTGCAACTATCTGAAGGATGCGCATACGCAGATCAAGATGTTCGACCTCGCCGGAAAGTCGGTTCGCGACGTCGAGCTGCCGGGCATCGGGACGGCGGGCGGCTTTGACGGGAAGCGCAAGGAGACGGAGACATTTTATTCGTACACGAGCTTCAACATGGCGCCGACGATCTATCGGTATGACATGGTGAGCGGGCAGAGCAGTGTCTATCGGCAGCCCAAGGTCGATTTTGATCCCGGCCGGTACGAGACGAAGCAGATTTTCTATTCGAGCAAGGACGGGACGAAGGTCCCGATGTTCATCACGCACAAGAAGGGTCTGACGCTGACCGGCGACAACCCGACGCTTCTTTATGCGTACGGCGGGTTCAATGCGTCGATCACGCCGTCGTTCTCGGTGAGCAGGCTGGTGTTCATGGAAATGGGCGGGGTGTATGCGGTGGCGAACCTGCGCGGCGGCGGTGAATACGGCAAGGAATGGCACGATGCCGGGCGACTGAAGAACAAGCAGAACGTGTTTGACGACTTCATCGCGGCGGGTGAGTGGCTGATATCGAACAAGTATACGAAGAGTGATCGGCTGGCCATATTGGGCGGTAGCAACGGCGGACTGCTGGTTGGTGCGTGCATGACGCAGCGGCCTGATTTGTTCGGGGCGTGCATTCCGGCGGTCGGCGTGATGGACATGCTTCGATTCCACAAGTTTACGATCGGCTGGGCGTGGACGAGCGACTACGGCTGCTCGGAGGATGACACCGACCAGTTCAACACGCTGTATGCGTATTCGCCGCTGCACAATCTGAAGCCGGGGACGGCGTATCCTCCGACGCTGATTACGACGGCGGATCATGATGATCGGGTCGTGCCGAGCCACAGCTTCAAGTTCGCGGCGCGGTTGCAGGAGTGCAACGCGGGGAATAATCCGGTGATGATCCGGATTGAGACGCGCGCGGGGCATGGTGCGGGCAAGCCGACGTCGAAGCAGATCGACGAGGCGGCGGACATGTGGGCGTTTCTGGTTCGGGCGCTGAAGATGGACGACACGAAGATCTGAGGGCGCTGGGCGGGGCGGCTGGCTTAGCGCGGACTGAGCTGTTGGAGCAGGGCGGCGACTTCGGGCGACTGGCGGCAGGCGGGCGGCACCTGGTCGGCGAGGGGTCGTGCGCGGTCGATGCGCTTCATCTTGATGAGGGAGCTGAGCATGTCGCGCCAGATGCCGCAGTCATCGGGGGCGAGACGGGCGGCTTCGAGGAATGCGGGGATCATGGGCTCGATTTCGCCGAGAGCGAGATAGATCTTTGCCAGGTCTTTTCTGTACTGGGCATTGGTGGGATCGAACTCGACGCTGCGCCGGGCGCTGTTCAGTGCCTGATCGAGTTTTGAACGCGACAGATAGATTCTGGTGAGCAGGGCCCAGTTGACGGCGTTGTCGGGGATGGCGTCTACCGAGGCTTCGAGCAGAGGGGCTGCCCTGTCGAAATCATTGCTGGAGAAATATCGGCGACCGAGGAGGCCGCGGCTGGTCGTGTCGGTCGGGTCGAGGCGAATCGCTTCTTCGTAGGCGGCGATGGCATCGGGGAGCCGCTTGAGTTGATCCATGATTTTTGCGCGAAGGGAAAAAAACGGCGCGAAGTCGGGCTTGATGGTGATCGCGTTGTCGACGAAGGGGAGGGCGGCGGCGAACTGCTGCATGTTGTAGAGGAACATGGCGAGCTTGTAGGCGGCGAAGGGCGATGAGACGCGGGCGAAGAGCGAGGTGTCGTCGATCGGCTTAACCGGCGGATGATTGGCGGCGGCGCGCTGCAGGGAAGGCTCGAACGGGACATCGCGGCCGATGACCGGGAGGCCGGCGAGGCAGTCGCTTCGCAGGTAGATGGCGATGACATCGTCGAAATAGACGAGGGGCCAATTGGGATTGTCGCTGACGAGGCCGGAGGCGGCGAAGCCTAATTCCACGAAGAGGACGCGAAAATCGTACTTGTCGACGGCTTTGTTCCAGTCGGCGGGATCGGCCATCATGCGCAGGAAGTCGAGGAAGAATTCTTCGCCGTAGACTTCGAGCCGGGAGTCGATGAAGACGGGGACGTCGTTGGCGAGGAGGTAGCCCCCTTCCATCATGGTGTTGAAGACGGGCCCCTGGAGGTTTTGTTCGGTGAAGAACTTGAAGGCCTCGATGGGGAAGCGGTTGTTTGCGAGGGAAATGCCGAACTGGTTGTTGTCGTTCTGGCGGACGTGGAAGCGGTCGGTCATGTTGCTCCACGCGCCGACGGTGCAGACGAGGATGGCGGCCAGGCAGGCGATGATGCGGCCGGCGGGGAGGTAACGGCGAGCGAAGGGGCGATCCCAGAGTTGGGAGCGGGCCACGTTCTGGGCGACAAAAGGGACGGCGGCGATGGCGAACAAGGGGAGGTTTCGAATAGCGGTGAACGACAGGTAACCCATGGCGAGGCAGACGATGAGGAGGAACCGATCGATGCGCCGCCAGTTGATGACGGCGGAGAGAACGGCGAGGGCGATGAGCAGCTTGAGGAACAAGACGGCGGTGTAGTCCTGCGAGAGCGAAAAGGTATCCGCAAACTCAGAGATGTTGTTTTTGAATGCGGTGCCGTGGATCTCAGTGGCGAGCTGGAATGTGAAGGCGATGCCGCGCCAGCCGTATGGGTTGAGCAGAATGGCCAAGAGGGTGGCGGCGAGTGTCATCGATGCGACACGGATTTCGCTGGGGCGCTTCGGGGGTTCGGCGGTCGTTGGGCCGGCGAGGAAGCGATCGAGGAGGGCGCCGACGAGCCATGCGCCGACGACGAGGGGACCGAGGATGAAGATGGTGTGGGAATTCGACCAGATGATCTGAAGGAAGGGGATCGCGATGGCCCAGCGCGGGCTGCGCAGGCGCGACATGTCGATGAGCCAGAGGAACGCGGCGAGGAAGAGGAAGCTGACCTGCTCGGGTCTGCATTGAAACCGCTGGCTGGCGGCCAGGACGGCGATGGTTGCGGCGAGGGCTGTGGCGGGTAGGGCTTTTCTCGAACCGGGCATGGCGGCGAGCAGGCCGAAAGTGGCGAGCATGGCGGCGCACTGGGTGAGAATGACGCCTGCCGGTCCGAAGAGGCGCATCAACTGATACAGGCAGTAGCAGAAGATCCAACGAAGTTCGATGTATTCGGCGCCGTGGCGGGTGTAGGAGAAGGTGTCCTGGTGGGGGATGCCGTGCTCGGCGACGAGCTGGCCGGTTTTGTACTGCCACCAGAAATCTGTGTTCCAGATTCTGCGGCAGGAGGCGGCGAAGATCAACAAGCCGACGGCGGCGAGTGCGATGACGATGAGCCATCGACCCAAGCGATTGGACGCGTGATGCGACGGTTCGAGGGGCGGCATGATGTCGGAGTCGATCTGCGCATTCATGGGTTGGTCAATGTAATCGAATGGGTGTTCGGCTGGAACGGGGAGACCGGGGCGCGGAGGGCCGCGGGCGATTGACACCCGGGCGGTCCGGCCCTAGTTTGTCTGGCTTGTTTGCACGGGTTCGCGACAGTCGATGACAGGCGGCCATCAAGCGGATGCTGATGCGTCGCCATCAATCGGATCGACATCATGGTTGACTTACGGTCATACGTTTTTCTCGACAGCCTTCAGCCGCAATACGCATCGTTTCTCGCGACGGTGGCGCAGGGGTTTTTGCCTGTGCCTCGGATGGCGTCATTGTTCGTGGAGATCTCACCGGGCATCGAGATCAACCGGATTACGGACATCGCGCTGAAAAGCACTCGGGTCACGCCGGGGATGCAGATCGTCGAGCGGTTGTACGGGATGCTGGAGATTCACTCGGAGTCGCAGGCGGACATCCGCGCGGCGGGCCGGGCGATTCTGGAGACGCTGGAACTGAAGGAGGATGACCGGCACAAGCCGGTGGTTTCTTCCAGCCAGGTGATTCGGAACATCGACGCCTATCAGACGCAGCTTATCAATCGGATGCGCCACGGGAACATGATCTTGCCGGGGCACACGCTTTATGTCATGGAGCTGGAGCCGGCGGCGTATGCGGCGCTGGCGGCGAACGAGGCGGAGAAGGCGGCGAACATAAACGTGCTCGAGGTTCGGGCATTCGGCAGCTTCGGCCGCGTTTATCTGGGCGGCGAGGAGCGCGACATTGACGTGGCGTATCGCGCCGCCGAGGCGGCGATTGCCAGTGTCAGCGGCCGGAAGATCGAAAAGAAACACCACGGATGAATGATGCGGCGTGCGGCAGGAGGATGCCAGAGCCGCGATGCTGACACGGTATGAACAGACCGGAGTACCGGTCGGAGGAATTGTGCGATGACGGATGCGCTGGGAATGATCGAAACGCGAGGCTTCGCGGCGATGGTGGAGGCCTCTGACGCGATGGTGAAGGCGGCGAAGGTCGAGCTGGTCAGCTACGAAAAGATCGGCGGGGGCTACGTCACGACCATCGTGCGGGGCGACGTCGCGGCGGTGAAGGCGGCTTGTGACGCCGGTCAGGCAGCCGCGTCTCGCGTCGGTGAGGTTGTCTCGGTCCATGTGATCGCCCGCCCTCATACCAATGTGGACCTCGCGCTGCCGCTGGGCCGGCTGGAGCAGGCCAAGAAGGCGGCGAAGAGTTGAGTGTGGAGTTGAGGATTGAGCGCACTTAGGCCGGGCGGATCGCCTGGCTTATTGGTACTCAATTCCACCTTTTCGATTCTCAATATCCGTAGGGGATTTCATGCTCCTCGCCCAAGTCATCGGAACAGTTGTGTCCACGCGGAAGGAGGACAGTCTCTCGGGGCTGAAGTTCCTCGTGCTGCGCGGGGTGGACATGGAGGGGAAGGCCTCGGGTTCCACGGTCGTTGCGGCGGACGCGGTCGGGGCGGGTGTGGGCGAGATGGTGCTTTACGCCAGCGGCTCGTCGGCGCGGCAGACCGTGGCCACGGACAAGCGGCCGGTTGATGCGGTCGTGATGGCGATCGTCGATCAATGGGAGGTCGGCGGCGAGCAGAAGTACAAGAAATGATAGATTGAGAAGGGAGTCCTCGGGCGGCAACCGCGCCGGAGCTTCCTGATCTTGCAAGTCCCATGATCCGTCCGGCGCTTCTGGAGGATTCCTTTCGGTGCGTTCACTTTCAGACACACAACTCGACGCGATTGCCCGAATGGTGGCGGAGCGACTGGGGGCGGGCGGTCAGGCGGCGGCCGGTCCGGTTCTCAAGCCGGCGGTGAAGGAGTCGCTGTCGCGCGGCGGGGCGCTGCCGATGGGCGTGTTTCGCACGATCGACGAGTGCGTGGCGGCGGCGCAGGCGTCTTTCGTTCAGTTTTCGAAGCTCGGATTGGAAAAGCGCAAGCTGGTCATTGCATCTGTTCGCGAGTCGATGTCGGCTCATGCGATCAGCCTGGCGCGCGACGCCCAGGAGGAGACGGGGCTGGGCCGGGTTGAGGACAAGATCATCAAGAACCGGTTGGTGACGCGGAAGACACCGGGGCCGGAAGTTCTGGAGCCGCGGGGGTGGTCGGGTGACGATGGATTGACACTGATCGAGCGGGCGCCCTTCGGCGTCATCGCCGCGATCACGCCGACGACGAACCCGACCTCGACGATTATCTGCAACAGCATCGGGATGATCTCGGCGGGCAACACCGTGGTCTTCAACGTGCATCCCAACGCGCAGCGCGTTTCATGTCGAAATGTCGGGCTGATCAATGAGGCGATCGTGCGGGCGGGGGGACCACCGAATGTTGTCACCGCGATGGCCGAGCCGACCATTGAGAGCGCACAGACACTGATGCGTCACCCGGGTGTTCGGCTGCTGGTGGTGACGGGCGGCCCGGGCGTGGTGAAGGCGGCGATGAACAGCGGCAAGCGGGCGATCTGCGCCGGGCCGGGGAACCCGCCGGTCGTGGTCGATGAGACGGCGGTGATTGAGAAGGCCGGCCGCGACATCGTTCTGGGTACATCGTTCGACAACAACGTTGTGTGCACCGACGAGAAGGAAGTGTTCGTGGTGCAGTCGGTCGCCGACAAGTTGCTGAAGGCGATGGAGGCGAACGGCGCGGTGGTGCTCACCAAGCCGCAGATTACTGCGTTGGAGAAGGTCATCTTCGAAGAGATGCGCGGGCCGCGCAAGCCCGGCGTGACGAATAAGAAATGGGTGGGCAAGAACGCCAACGTGATCCTGGAGCAGATCGGCCTGCGTCTGCCGGACACGGTGCGGCTCGCGGTGCTCGATGTGCCGGTCGATCACCCGCTCATCTGGACCGAGCAGCTCATGCCTGTGCTGCCGGTGGCGCGGGTGTCGAGCGCGGATGAGGCGATCGACCTGGCGATCGCGGCGGAGCATCGCTTCGGTCACTCGGCGTCGATGCACTCGATGCACCTGGGCAATCTGAGCCGGATGGCGCGCGAGATCAACGTCAGCATCTTCGTGAAGAACGGCCCGATCTATGCGGGGCTCGGTGAAGGCGGCGAGGGATACAGCTCGTTTTCCATCGCGAGTCCGACGGGCGAAGGACTGACCGACCCCCGGTCATTTTCGCGTGAGCGGCGTTGTGTCGTGAAGGACCATTTCCGAATCGTGTGAGCACCCATTGACCGATCAATCCGCCATTGCACTCATCGAATACGCCAGCATCGCGATCGGTACGCGCGCGACGGACTTGCTGGTGAAGAAGGCGCCGGTCACGTTGATTCGCGCGGGGACGATTCAGCCGGGCAAGTACGCTGTGCTTTTTTCCGGCGAGGTCGCGGCGGTGGAGGAGTCGTACGTTGAGGGGCTGCGCGTCGGGACCGATTCGGTCATCGATCGGGTGCTGCTGCCGGACGTGCATGGCGAGGTCCGCGGGGCGATCCTCGGGACCAAGGGCAAATGGGACGCCGATACGATCGGGGTGATCGAGACAGAGACGATGGCGGCGGTTATCGAGGCGGCCGATGCGGCGGTGAAGGGGGCCGACGTGCACGTGGTGCAGATTCGCCTGGGTGACGGGCTTCACGGCAAGGGGATTGTGCATTTCGCGGGGATTCAGGCGGACGTGGAAGCGGCGGTTGAGATCGGCTCGCGGCGGGTGGCTTATAAGAATCAGTGCGTGTGCACGACGATCATTCCACGGATCGACGACGACCTGCGCAACATGCTCGGCAAGTCGACGTACTTTGGAGAGGGACGCTGATGCACCTGGGTCGCGTCATCGGCACCGTGGTCCCCTGCGTCGCCTATGAGGGGTTGAAGGGCGTGCCGATGCTGATTGTCGAGCCGCTGACCTCGCGCCAGGAGCCGGGCGGATCGCCGATTGTGTGCTGCGATGCCACACGGATGGCAGGGCCGGGGGAGCTGGTCTATTACGAAGGCGGGCGCGAGGCGGCGATGGCGCTGGATCCGTGGTTTGTTCCGGTGGATCATTCGATCATTGGAATCGTGGACGGGGTGGACATGCCGCGGGGGGAATCATGATTCTTGGAATCGTACGCGGCTCGATCTTCTCGACGATTCAGCACGCCTTCTACAGGAATCGCAAGCTGTTGATCGTGGACTATATCGACCCGGCGGGAAAGCCGACGGGCAAGTATGTGATCGCAATCGATTCGGTGGGCGCTGGGGTGGGCGAGACCGTGCTGGTGAATGACGAGGGCAACGGGGCGAGACAGGTTCTCAACGACCCGATGGGGCCGGCGCGATCGGTCATTGTGGCGATTGTCGATGCCGTCGAAGTGGCGGCGGATTAACGCACGGGGCCGAGTCACAGCGTGAATACGATTCTTCTTATCAGCTTGATCGCGCTGAGCCTTTCCGGCACGGTGCTGGCGGTCCTGCAATTGCCGGGGACGTGGGTCATTCTGATTTCCGCGATCGGTTATGACTGGTATTACGGCTGGCAGCGGATCGGCTGGCAGTGGCTGGTTGGGCTCGGGCTGCTGGCGGTGGCGGCGGAGGTGGTCGATTCACTGGCGGCTGTTGTGGCGGCGCGGCGCTGCGGTGCGAGTCGCCGGGCGGCGCTGGGGGCGCTGGTCGGCGGATTTGCGGGGATGATTCTGCTCAGCGTTCCGGTGCCGGTGATCGGGACTGTGATCGGGGGATTGGTGGGCTGCTTTGTTGGGGCGTTGGGGGCGGAATTGACCAAGCAAAACAACCTGGCGGCTGGGGCGAGAGTGGGTCTTTTCGCGACGATCGGCCGGGTCATCGGTCTTGCGGCCAAGACATCGGCGGCCATGGTCATTGGTGGGGCGACGGTCGCCATGGCGCTGCGCGCGGCGTGGTGAGCCCTCGGGCCCGGTTTCATTCGCTACAATAGCGACATGGTGTTTCGCATCGTGCCCATCGCGTCTTCGCTTCTTGCCGTGACAATGGTGTTGGCGTCGTTGCCAGCGGAGCAACCGACGAGCCGACCTGTGGACGCGCCGACGACTCAACCGACGAGCGCGCCGGCGCTGGAGGCGAAGGTCGAGCAACTTGTCCGGCAACTGGGGGCGAGACGCTTTGACGAGCGGGAGGCGGCGCAGCGCGAATTGTCGGCGATGGGCGATGAGATCTCGGCGCTGCTCATTCCACACGTGACGCACAAGACGCCGGAGATCGCCTCGCGGGTGGCGGCGATCCTCGGCACCCCGCGAGACTCGGCGCTACGCGTGGAGCTGGCGACGAAGTTGATCTTGTCGACGGATGCCGACTGGATGGAGCGGGGAGTTCACATGCTTTTTGCCGGGCCGGACGACTCGATTGAGCTGTTCATGTCGCGCACGAAGGCCGCGAAGGGTCGCGACGGGGTCATCTTTGCGCCGATTCGCGAGCAGATCGAGATGTGGCAGCGCATGCAGCGCATGTTTTCGGAGCAGTATCCTCGCATCCGCGAGAAGAGCGTCGAAAAGGCGGAGTCGCTGCGGAAGTTGCACGAGGAATCCATCCTGTACTATGCCGAGGCGGCCTACTGGGGGGCGCATGATGCGCTGCTCGATGCCCTTGAACATCCACTGCCTGACAAGGCGGCTGACAATCCCGCGACGAGCGCGCCTGCGGAATAGGGGTGGGCCTTCGAACGACCTGCAGCCTGGGGGACGTGGCGGCAGGCGGGGATCGATTGATGTAAGATGACTTACAATCCATCGAGGAGCCCGACATGTGCGGTCGCTATACATTGCTGGCGCAGGCGGAGGAACTCGCGGCTGAATTCGATCTGGCCGAGCCGGTTCCGGTTGCGCCGCGCTATAACATCGCCCCGTCTCAGGAAGTGCCGATCGTTCGGCTTGCCGCTTCGGCGGAAATGGCCGTGGTCAGATTCTCTGAAGCGAGCGGCAAGTGTCGACTGGACATTCTCCGCTGGGGATTGATTCCGCACTGGGCCAAAGACGAGAAGTTCGGCTACAAGACGATCAATGCCCGATCGGAGACGGTCGCTACGCAGCCTTCATTTCGCGATGCATTTCGAAAGCGCCGGTGCCTCGTGCCGGCGAGCGGGTTTTACGAATGGCAGAAGTCGATGCAGAAGGGCAAGGAGGTCAAACAGCCTCACTACATTCGGCGCAAGGATGGCAGACCGATGGGACTGGCGGGGCTGTGGGAGCGCTGGGTCAGTCCGGACGGCAAGGAGATTGAGTCGTTCACGATCATCACGACGGACGCCAACGAGGTGATGAGGCCGTTTCATCATCGAATGCCGGTGATTCTGCGGCCCGAGGATTACGACTTGTGGCTCAGTCCGGAGGCCAAGGGCGAGGAGCTTCAGGCGCTGCTGGTTCCGTGTCCGGTGGAGTGGCTGGTGGTCTCTCCGGTGAGCCGTCAGGTGAACAGTCCGCGAAACGACGATCCGAGCTGCATCGCCGAGCTTTCCTAAATGCCGCCGGGGCAAAGGGCTGGCCGCGTTTGGCTTGTCCGTCGTTCGTTCAGCCCCTTGCAATCCCTCCCGCGATAACCTAACATATACCGAACATCGTGGGAGCCGTGGCCATGGGCGTCAGCAGAGAAGTGGATCTGCGAAATTTGGCGGCGCGGATTCGCGCCATCGAGGAGCGACACGACGTCGTTCCGCGACACGGCTTCATCGATCAGCCGGCGTCGGCGCATTTTCCGACGGGCTGGCCGGACATCGACACCGTTCTTGGAGGCGGGCTGGCGGCCGGCGGTCTGCACGAGTGGTTCGGGGTTGAGGAGGCCGGCGGCAGCGGGTCGACCGGAGGCGCTCGATCGCTTGACGCTCGCTGGACGCCGCCGCTTTGTATCCTCGCACACCTGGCGTGGCAGGCGCTCGATCACCAACCATCCCTGCCCTGGACGCTGTGGATCGGGGAGCGCTGTCACCCTTATCCGCGCGTGCTCATACGGGACGGCGGCCGGGATCGACGGTTGCTAAAGCGCTCGCTGTTCGTTGCATCGCGGGACGCGGCCGCGCGGCTCTGGGCCATTGACTCGGCACTTCGTTCGCCGGCGGTCGGCGTCATCATTGCTGACGGCAGCGGCTTTCATCGCGCCGCGACGCAGCGGGTTCAGTCGCTGGCGCGGACGCAATCCAAGTGGGTGCTGGCGACCTGCCCTTCACGACAGCAGAGCGAACTGTCCGCCGCTCAGACACGCTGGCTGATTCACTGGATGCCTTCGGTGCCCGGAAAGCAGACCGCCGGCGGTCATCCCCGATGGATCGTTGAACTCCTGCGCTGTAAAGGAATGCGGCCTACCGGAGCCGCACACGAGTGGCTCTTGGAGTGGAATCGTGCCAAGAGCACTGTCGGTTTATCTGCCCGACTGGCCGATCTGGCTGGCCCGCCGGAGACAGAGGCGCACGTCGCCTTCACGCGTCGGCCACAACGCGCCGGCTGAGACGTCGGCGTGGCTGTTGTGGACTTCGCAGCGCTCGGTACAGCAGGTGGCCTTTTGTTGTGAGCGCGCGACGGCGGCGGGCGTGCGCGTGGGGATGACGCTGGCTCATGCGCGTTCGCTGCTGTCCGGCGTGGTGGTCGAGGAGCAGCAGGCGGCGCCGGAGGCTGACGCGGATTCACTGCACAAGCTTGCCCGCTGGATGCTGCGCTTTGCCCCGGTCGTATCGCCCGATGGTTCGGACGGGTTGATGCTGGACATCGCCGGTTGCGGAAAGTTATTCGGCGGCGAGCGCGAGCATGTGCATCGCATCTCGGAGGCGTTGCGACGCGCGGGGCTTCGCAGAAGGCTGGCGGTGGCCCCGACGTTTGCGTGCGCGTGGGCGCTGGCGCGATACGGCGAGGAGCCGATCACGTGGATTGGCGAGAGCCAGATGTACGCGGCGCTGTCACTGCTGCCGGTCAGCGCGCTGCGGATCGACGCGGGGACGGTGGAGTCTCTGGCCGACGTCGGGATCGAGCGGATCGAGCATCTTCTGGTTTTGCCGCGCGACGAACTGGCGGCGAGGTTCGGTTCCGCGCTGCTTCGGCGGTTGGATCAGACGACCGGCGCGATGGAGGAGACGATCCGGTCTGTTCAGCCTGTCCGCCGTATTGAGGAATCGTACGAGTTCGACGGACCCAATCGGCGGTTTGAGATGATTGAGGCCACGACGCGCGAACTATTGGCCCGGTTGCTGACGCAACTGCGGCCCGGCGGTCTGGGTGTTCTGGAATTGAGCGTGTCGCTGCGCCGTGCGGAGCTTGCGCCGCACGTTCTGACTTTGCGACTGACCTATCCCAATTGCGATCTTTCGCACCTTTGGAAACTTCTCTCATCCCAACTGGAGCGGGCGCACCTGGGTCATGGGGTCGAGGCGATTATTCTGCGCGCCGTTCGCACGGGGCGCATCCCGGTCGAGCAGTCGGCGTTTCTTCGTGATGCGGCGCGCGAGGCGGTCGATCAACCCGCGGCGCTGGGCGCGCTGCTGGATCAATTGATCGACCGGCTCGGCGCCGGGACGGTCAGGCAGATTGACGCGACCGAAAGCTATGTCCCGGAGCGGACGTTTGTCGCCACGGCCGTTCATGAGATCGCGTCGCGCTCGCCGGGGCGCGCGAGCGCGATCGAGCAGGCCGTCGATCCTGCCGACAGACCCTCACAACTTTTTGAGAGGCCCGAGCCGATTCGCGTCATGTCGCTCGTGCCCGATGGGCCGCCGGTCTGGCTGGATTGGCGTGGTCGATCGGGCAATATCGTTGCCGGGGTCGGGCCGGAGCGCATCGTCTTTCCGTGGTGGAAGGATCGGGGCGGGACGCGGGACTACTACGAGATCGACGACGAGCATGGGCGACGACTGTGGGTGTTTCAAGATGGACGGTCGGGCGATTGGTTCGTGCACGGTCAATGGATGTAGCAGAGGACAAGCGTCGTGCCCGATCCAGCGGATCCGAAAGTTCATGCCCACCCATTTAAGCGCGGCGCGGCTGAAGCGCGGGCGGCTGATGCGGCGTGTGCGCGCTCGCCGGTTGCGTACGCGGAGCTCACTGTCACCAGTAACTTCACGTTTCTCACCGGGGCGAGTCATGCGGATGAACTGATCGGGCAGGCCGCGCTGCTGGGGTATCGGGCCATCGCCATCACGGATTGCAACACGCTGGCCGGGATCGTTCGGGGACACGTGGCCGCGAAGGAGGCGGGCCTTCCGTTTGTCGTCGGTTCGCGGCTGCGCTTTGTCGAGCCGACGGGATTGTCGCTCTTTGTTTACCCGACGGATCGCACTTCCTACGGGCGGCTGTGCCGGTTGCTGACGGTCGGCAAGCGGCGCGCGGGCAAGGGCGAATGTCATCTTTGGCTGGATGATCTGGCCGATCATTGCGAGGGTTTGCTGGCCGTTGCGTGGTTTGCATCGCCCGATGATGCGGACGTGCCGGGGGTGATCGGCCGACTGGCCACTTTGTTTGATGACGATCGTTTTTCTCTGGCCATTGCCCGGCTCTATACGGCTCACGACCCTCGCTGCCAGCAGACGGTCATACGTCTTTCACGAGAGATGGGCGTTCCGCTGGTCGCGGTGAATGACGTGCAATATCACATTCCGCAGCGGGCGCCGCTGCACGATGTCATGGCCTGTGTGCGTCATGGCTGCACGCTGGACGAGGCGGGCTTCCGGCTGTTTTCCAATGCGGAACGTCATCTCAAGCCGCCGGAGGAGATGTCGCGGCTCTTCGCGGACCATCCCGAGGCGATCGCGCGGACGGTTGAGATCGCGCGTCGCGCGTCGGGGTTTTCGCTCGATCAGCTTCGCTATGAGTATCCGCACGAGATTTGTCCGCCGGGACTCGCGCCGATGGAGCATCTGCGTCAATTGACGTGGGAGGGAGCCGCCGAGCGATATCCGGAGGGGATTTCGGAAAAAGTCCGCCGGCAGGTTGAGCACGAGTTTCGGCTGATCGACGAACTGGACTACGCGCCGTATTTCCTGACGGTGCACGATCTGGTTCGGTTCGCGCGTTCGCGGGGCATTCTTTGTCAGGGTCGCGGGGCGGCGGCGAACTCGGCGGTGTGCTTTTGTCTGGGGGTCACGGCGGTGGACCCGGACCGTATCAATGTTTTGTTCGAGCGTTTCGTCAGCAAGGAGCGGAGCGAGCCGCCGGACATCGATATCGACTTCGAGCACGAGCGCCGCGAGGAGGTCATTCAATACATCTACGAGAAATACGGCCGCGACCGGGCGGGGCTGACCGCGGAAGTCATCACGTATCGCAGTCGCAGCGCCATCCGCGACGTGGGCAAGACGCTGGGGCTGTCGCTCGACGCGGTGGACCGTATCGCCAAGCGGGTGCATGACTGGCACGAGGACGGTTTCACGATGGACAAGCTCGCGTCGCTTCAGCTCGATCCGAAGGATGCGCAGCTTGGGCTGTTCGTTCGGCTTGTGGCTTTGATCCTCGGGTTTCCGCGTCACCTGTCGCAGCACGTGGGGGGGTTCGTGATTTCGCGCGGGCCGCTGTGCGAGCTGGTGCCCATTGAGAATGCGGCGATGGCGAACCGCACGATCATCGAGTGGGACAAGGACGACATCGAGGCGCTGGGGATGTTGAAGGTGGATGTGCTCGCCCTGGGGATGCTCAGCTGCATCCGCAAGGCGCTGGACATGGTGGAGCGTCATCACGGCCGGTCGCTGTCGCTGGCGACGATTCCGCCGGAGGACCCGCGGGTGTACGACATGATCTGCAAGGCGGACACGGTCGGCGTGTTTCAGATTGAGTCGCGGGCGCAGATGACGATGCTGCCGCGCTTGAAGCCGCGGTGCTTTTACGATCTGGTGATCGAAGTCGCGATTGTCCGGCCCGGCCCGATTGTGGGCGACATGGTGCATCCCTATCTGCGCCGTCGCAACGGTGAGGAGCGGGTCATCTATCCCGATGCGAAGGTTGAGAAGGTGTTGAGCCGGACGCTGGGGGTGCCGCTTTTCCAGGAGCAGGCGATGGCGCTGGCGATTGTCGCGGCGGGCTTCACGGCCGGAGAGGCGGAGATGCTGCGGCGGACGATCAGCGCGTGGAAGAACCGGGGCAAGGACTCGATCCCGCGCTATCGCAGTCGATTCATCGAGGGGATGGTGGGCAACGGGTATGAGCGGGCGTTCGCGGAGCAGTGCTTCGAGCGGCTCAAGGGGTTCAGCGAGTACGGCTTTCCGGAGTCGCACTCAGCGAGCTTCGCGCTGCTCGTTTATGCGTCGGCGTGGATCAAGTGTTATTACCCGGCCGTCTTTGCGGCGGCGCTGATCAACAGTCAGCCGATGGGCTTTTACGCGCCGGCGCAGATCATCCGCGATGCGCGGGATCACGGTGTGACGGTGCGGCCGGTGGACGTGAACCACAGCGCGTGGGACTGCACGCTGGAGGAGGGCGGCGCGGTTCGACTCGGCATGCGGATGGTCAGAGGCCTGCGCGAATCCGACGCCGGCGCGATCCATCAGGCGGTGGGGCAGCGGGGGCCCTTTGCATCGGTGGTCGATCTGTGGCGGGCGAGCGAGGTGTCGGCTCATGCGCTGGAGGTTTTGGCGCTGGCGGATTCCTTTGGGTCGATGGGGCTGGACCGGCAGCAGGCCTTGTGGGCGGTGCAGTCGCTTCGGGGAAAGCCGCTGCCGCTGTTTGACGCCGCCTGGCGCGAGTCGGAGTCGGCGAATCAGCCGGCGTTGCTGCCGCCGGTGTCGGCGCCGGGCGAAGTAGTCCGCGATTACCATGCCGTCGGGCTGTCACTCAAGGCGCATCCGATTTCGTTCATCCGTGAGGTGCTGACGAAGCGCCGCGTCCTCACGGCGGCGCAGATTCGGGACGAGCAGTGCTGCCCGCATGGGCGCATGGCCTGCGTCGCGGGGATCGTGTTGTTTCGGCAGCGGCCGGGGACGGCGAAGGGTGTCATGTTCATGACGCTGGAGGATGAGACGGGCCGCGCCGATCTGATCGTGCGTCCCGGGGTATATCGGCGGTGCGCCACGGCGGCTTTGTACGGCCGGACGATCATCGCCCATGGCCGCGTCGAGCGGGATGGCCGCGTGGTGCACATCCTGCCGAGCCGGATTGAGGAGGTGACGGACGAGACACTCTCGCTGCCGGCGATGTCGCGGGATTTTCGTTAGTGCGAACGCAACCAAGCTGGAATCGGCGAATTGCACTCTGCCGTTTGTGGTCTGGCTCCACGACTCGATAAACACCTTGCCATGATGGTGGTAGAAGAACTCGAAAGACCATGACTCTTGTCAGAGAATTGCATCCACCTACAGAACACCACCAACTCGCGCAGCTAGTGCATATTCGCGAAGGTCCTCGTTCAGGTCTGGATGATCCGCTAAGAACGCGTCAATGATCGGTGGTATTGCGTCCGGATAGTCATAATGAGCATGTCCAAGCCCATGCAAAGCGCTTTTTTGGCAAGCTTGTGACGGCAAAGCAAGAATCCGGCCTAGAACATCAAGTATTGCCAAATCGACAATGCGGTGCTCGGGTCGCTCAGGATAGATCTGTAAGAGACCTGCATCCCACATCATGAAGCAAATCGAATCTGCCGGTCGCCGATGAGGGTGGTCGACTCCGACGTTTTCCGAACATATCTTCGCGAGCAAGTCCTTGAACAGTGTGTATAACGAACTAACGACGCGCAACTGAAGTTCCTGTGGCACGGACTCATCCGCCAAGACAAATACATAATTTGAATTGGCATTCGACAGCAACCGCTCAAGGCCAAGGGCGATCTGCTTCTCGGAAAACCTACCGAGCAAGGCGCAAGGAGCCTCGAATAACTGAGCCAGATACTCTGCTGCAGTCGATGGACACGGACCTGCGGCATCATCCCACTCAGGTCCGCAAGAGGGATGGTCAAAGACTTGCCCAATCCATGCATCAAAATCCTGAGAGTTTTTCACTGTCATTAACGTGTCCTTTGCGCGGCACTTCACAATTAGAAGAGCGACGTCGGGTCCAGTTGCGACTGGAGGACGAAACCGCTGGCGCCGCTTGTCGCGGCGAGCGGGGTCGGATTCGCGCCTGCTGGAACGATGCCGCCGTTGCCGCCGCTTCCGCCGGATGCGCCGCCGCCTCCGCCGCCGAAACGATCGACCGCTGAGACGCCCGGGCCGACCGCGCCGGCCGCGCCGCCTGCGACGGTTGCCGTGCCGCTGTTTGTGATGGTCGGGGCGAGGAAGTGGACGACTCCGCCGCCTCCGCCGCCGCTGGGGCCTTCGTTGCTGTCGCCGGCCTCGCCGTCGCCGCCGTTTGCGGATATGGCGCCGGCATTGGTGATGGAGGTCATGGATGCCATGATGATGACGCCGCCTGCGCCGCCGCCGCCCTCGCCTTCAGCGCCATCGGCGGAAATGTTTGCGTCCGCGGAGTTGGTGATGGCTCCCATGACGAGAATGCGTACGCCGCCGCCGCCGGAGGAGCCCTTGTTGTCGGTGACGCCGCCGGATGCATCTGTTCCCGCCGCGGCGCCGCCGCCGCCGGCCGCCGTCGCGACGGTGGTGACCTGGCGGGCTTCGAACTCGCTGATGCCGAATCCGCCCCGGCCGCCGAATCGTGCCGCGGCGTTGTCACCGGCGTCTCCGGCCTGTGCGGCGATGGTCCCGATTCCCGCGACGGGATCGACCGGACCATTGGCGAGGTCGTCGTTGCCGGGCCCGTCGTGACCGGCGAAGCCGCCGTCGGCGCCGGTGCGGACGACGATGTTTCCATTGTTGGTGAATGTGCCGGTGCAGCGGATGGTCATGCCGCTGGGCAGCATGAGGGTGGCGCCGGCGCTGATGGTCAGATCGGTGAATTGCAGGTTGATCGGCGCCTGAGAGGCGTCGTTCCAGTTTTCATCGCTGCTGACGACGCGTGCGCCGGCCGAGCCGTTGCCATAGATTCTGAGCTGTCCGTCGGTGCCCATGGGGCCGGGCGGTCCTTCGGGGCCGGGGGTGGGCATCTGCATCGGACAACCGCCGCCCGTGCAGGTCATTAAACAGAAGGCAGCGAGAAGGAATGCGTGGAGTCGATTTGATCGAATCATCGTGAATCATCTCCTTCATATGGGCGAGTAGTCCTGATTGTAACAGATGCTTCGTTGATCTTCCTGTGTGTGGCGGAAGCGAAGCGAGGGCCGAAGCACCGAAGCGCTTCGACCCTCGCGGTCGTGAACCTGATCCTTACTTGCGGCGTCGTCGTCCGAGGCCTGCACCGCAGAGCCCCAGCATTCCGGCCATCATCGGCATGGCCGACCCGGCACCGCAGAAACCGTTCCGGTTGTCGTTGTTGTCCTCATCCGGCGGAAGAGGATTGCCACCGACGTCGGGATCGACCGGGTCCTGATCGAGGCAGTTCGGCGTTCCGTCGCCGTCGGTGTCGAGGTTGTCGTCCTCGCCGGCACACACGTCGCAATCATCGATGACGCCGTCGTTGTCGCTATCGACCTCACACTCATCGGGCACGCCGTTGGTGTTGCAGTCTTCGCTGGTGCCGTCGGCCAGGTCCTGGGCATCGTCGATGCCGTTGGAGTTGCAGTCGGTGATCGGCTGCTGGGGCTGGACGCCGTTGGTGGTGAACCGCACGACGAACAGGCTCTGGCTGCTGTTGTTGAACAGCCGCAGCTCGGCGTCGCGATTGCCGGCCGCGAGCGGTGCGACCTTGACGGACGCGGTCACCTGGGCACCCGGCGACAGGTTCGCGCTCGCCAGCGCCGTCGAGTACTCGCCGGCGGCGGCGCCACCGAAGTTGATGTTGGAGACGTTGAGCGTAGCGTTACCGACGTTCTTGACGATCAGGGACGCCGTTGCGCTGTCGCCGATCTCGACGTCGCCGAGGTCCACGGTGTTATTGTGGGGCACGACGACGTTGTTCACGCGAACTTCCATCACCGGGGCTGCGGGCTGAACGCCTGAACCGCTGAGGATGAAGCTGAAGTTCGCCTGGTCGGGATCATTGTTGGGGATGGTCATGACGGCCTGTCGCACGCCGGCTGCACTCGGCAGAAAGCTGACGGCGAGATTGCCCGTCGAACCCGGGGCGATCGTGCTCTGGAGCAGGGTGAAGCCATAGTCGGCCGCGCCCGGTCCGGCAAGGGTGATCTGACCGATGGTCAGGTTTGCATCGCCACTGTTGGTGATGGCGAGTGTTCGACTGGCCGACTGGCCGAGGTTGACGTTGCCGAACTGGACGGTCGTTCCGTCGAAGACGTTTTGACCGGCGGTGACGTTGAAGAGACCGAACACGGGGGCGGTCTGCGGCTGGGGCTCGGGCTGGGCCTCGATGGCGCTGTTGCTGATCGTCAGGCGGTAGCGCTGTACGTCGTCGATGCCGTCGTTCGAGTAGATGTTGGCCAGCATGTAACCGAAGCCAAAGGCACCGTAGGGGATCGGCGGGTGGTATTCGGCCTCGCCGGCGTCGTTGAAGTTGATCTGGGCCAGGAGCGTCAGGTGATCGGATGACACGGACGTTCGGGTGTAGAGCTTCAGGGCCAGATTGCGGGCGGCCTTGGAGTTGACCGTCGAGGTGTTATTGGGGTTGTCCTGCGGCGCCTGGGTGTAGGTGGAGCCGATGGGCTCGACGCGGATGGCGATGGGCGTGCCGGGGTCAGCACCGAAGCCGTACCAGTCGGAGGCGTTGTCGCGCTCCAGGGCGAGGTCTTCGAGGACGTGCGTGATGACGCCATGGGTGGCGACGGATCGAAGCGTGCCGTTGATGAACTCGTTGTTGGCGGGTTCGTCGTTGTACTCGGCCCAGTCGCCGTAGATGAACTGCGCGCCGCGGATGTCGTCGTCCTGTGGGCCGTCGAAGTTGGTATTGAGGTAGGGCTCCATGAGCTTGGTGTTGTCGGTGGGCATGTTGTGCTTCAGGCCCAGGCCGTGGCCGTGCTCGTGCATGATGGTGTTGCGAAGTGAGCGGAAATCGTTGACCGAGTTCGCGAAGGTGGCCATGTCGTTGCTGTCGAAGACCATGTCGCCGCCGAACTGCGGGTAATGGTTGACGGCCAGCGGCGTTCCGAGGGGGATCATGCCGATGCGGACATCGCCGCGGGCATTGAGCTGGCCGAGGGCGCCCCAGACCTGACCGTCATCAGCTACTTCGACGTAGGTGATGTTGGTGAGCTCGCTCCAGCGATTCATCGCCTGGGCGAATTCGGCCTTAAAGGCGGTCATGCCGCCGGGGAAGCTGCCGTTCATGCGGGCGAAGAGGTCGCTCGGGCCGTTGCCGTAGCTGGTGTTGATTTGGGTTCCGTCGGGCATGAAGCTGTAGGTGATGGTCAGGGGCATTCCCTCGGCGACCGTGCCGTTGGTCGCGGTGTAGGTCCAGCGGCTGCCCTGCGGTTGAAAGGCCGCCATGACGTCGTCGTCGGGGAGCGATTTGAGAAATGTCTGAACGTCGGTCGCCGTCGCATCGGCGTCGAACATCACGCTCATTTCCGGAAGCTCAAGGCAGGCCGCGCCGTCGGCGTCGGCATGGACATGTGCGGCATTAAGTACACGAGCCGTGATTGGCTGCATGAGTCGAGTGATCGCGGTCTGGCGATCGGCGGCCTGAAGCACCGGCTGTGCGGCGGAAGGTCGCGCGAAGACGATGACCGTTGCCAGGGCGACGGTCAGGATCAGGTTCGCTGAGTTGTTTCGTTTCGTGGTCATGTTCGTGACTCCTTCGGTTCGAGGTTTCGTTGTCCCATTCAGCCGGCCGGGGGCCTGTGAGGTGACGGGCTCTTGATCACTCTCACAGGCCCACCTCCACTGGCCGGCCTACCTTTGTCACGAACAGGGGGAGCGGGCGGACCGCGAATCTCGAAATAGGCAAAAATGCTCGATTGCGGCCCCGTAGAGGCCCTTTTCAGGGGCGTGGGCTGAATGTCATGACGTGTGGGACGTGCCCGATTTCTGGCAGAAACTCCACGGGCGTGGTGAAACTCCGTAAAATGGCCTCTCGCCGGGTTTTTCGGTAAGTCATCTCGTCAAGGCAGGCTCATGACCAGCGAATCCACACCCCCTTCTGACGAAACCCTGATCGAATCTCTTCGGAAGGGCGACACCACGGCCACGGATGAATTGACCCGCCGCTACTGGTCGCCCCTGCATCGATTTTGTGCCTCTTACCTGGGGGACGATGCGCTGGCCGAGGACGTGGTGCAGGAGACGTTTTCGAAGATTGCGACGACGACTGAGCTGCCCGCCGGATCGGCGAGGCCGTGGCTCTACAAGGTGGCCCGCAATCGCTGTCTGGATATTCTGCGCCGACATCAGCGCAGCCCGACGCATAACCGGCTGATTCGCACCGGGTTTGACGCGGCGCAGTCGACGGCGGGGCCGCATACGCGGGCGGCGCGGGAGGAGCGGGCGGAGATCATTCGACAGATCATCGCTCAGATGCCTGCGGAGTATCGCGAAGTGTTGATGCTCAAGCACTTCGACGGATTCTCGCGCGAGGAGATGGCGCAGACGCTGGGCATCACGGAGGCCGCGGTGAAGGGGCGGCTGGTTCGGGCATCGGAGTTTCTGCGAGAACGCCTGGAGGGTCTTTCCGGGACGAATCCATGACTTGCGGGATGTCGAACGATCGCCTTTGGGCCTGGGTACACGATGAAGAGGACGACGACGCATTGTGCGCCGAGATTGCGCGGCACGTCGAGGATTGTGCGGAGTGCGGCCGGCGCGCGGCGGAGATGCGTGCGCTGCTCGGCGACATTGGAGATGCCGCACAGGCAGTGCCGGTTACTTTGGCGGCGCCGCCGGATTTCATCGGGCCTTACCGGATCATTCGCAAGATCGGTCAGGGCGGGATGGGGGTTGTTTATGAGGCCGAGCAGCCCGAGACGCAGCGGCGCGTGGCGCTGAAGGTCATCATCGGGGGACGGCACGTTAGCGATTTGCAGATCAAGCTGTTTCAACGGGAGATCATCTCGCTGGCGCGGCTGAATCATCCGGCCATCGCCGCGATCTATCAGGCGGGCCGGACCGAGGACGGCAACCACTACTTCGCCATGGAACTCGTCGATGGCGTGACGCTGCTCGATGATGCGACGGTGGCGTCGGGCGATCGCTCGGCGGCGGCGATGGGGCGGAAGCTCGAACTGTTCATGAAGATCTGCGACGGCGTCAACTACGCGCACCAGCGGGGCGTCATTCACCGCGACCTGAAGCCGAGCAATATTCTGATGACGGCGGGCGGGCAACCGCGCATTCTGGATTTCGGTCTGGCCAGAATCATCGACGACGAGGGCGCCGACGGGCGGTCGCTGGTCATGGAGAGCGGCCGGCTCGTCGGAACGCTTCCGTACATGAGCCCGGAGCAGGCGCGGGGCAGCGCCGACGGGATTGATTTGCGCAGTGACGTGTATGCGCTGGGGGTGATTCTCTATCAGATGCTGACCGGGGAGATGCCGTACCGGCTGGACAGCCACTCCATCCTGGAGAAGGTTCGCATTATCTGCGATCGCGAGCCGGAGCACCCGAGAAGACTGGCGCCTGAGATTCCGCGTGACGTGGCGACGATTAATCTCAAGGCGCTGGCGAAGGACCCGGCGCGGCGGTATCAGAGCGTCGCGGCGATGGCGGAGGACATCGATCGGTTTCGCAAGGGCTATCCGATCCACGCGCGGCCGTTGAGCACGGTTTATCACCTTCGCAAGATGATCTCGCGGCACAAGATTCCTGCGATGCTGATGGGGCTGTTGATCGTGTCCATTGCGGTGACAGGAGTCGTCGCGGTGGTGCAGGCGCGGCGGATTGCCGGGGAGGCGGCGAAGAAGTCGCGCATCATTGCGGAATTTGAGGCGCTTTATGAGGCGGCCGACCCGTGGAAGGCGGGGCGGCGTGATGTGACGGTGTTGGAGACGCTGAACGCGCGCTCGCGGGAGATCGAGGCGGAGCTGGAAGACGATCCGCTGGTTGCGGCGGCCGTGCGCAATACGATGGGAATGACCTATCTGAGCTTCAGCGAATTTGACGGGGCGGAGTCGCACCTTTCATTTGCGCTTTCGACGCGCGAGCGCCTGCTTGGCGACGCGGACGCGGAAACGGCCGAGAGCCTGAATGACCTCGGGGAGCTTCGGTATTTTCAGGAGCGACTCGATGATGCGGAGGAACTGTGGCGTCGGGCCCTGGCGGCTCGGCGGGAGAGTGGGTCACAGGCCGACGTGGCCGAGACGCTTAACAACATCGGCAATCTCCTCCGGCGGCGCGGGAAGCTCGACGAGGCCGAGCGCCACTTGAAGGAGTCGCTGCTTTTGCGACGGCGGGTGTATGCCGATGCGGAGACGCGGCAGCCTAACAGCCTCAAGGAGCGGCGCCGCGCTGCCAATGACGTGGCACAAACGCTGAACAATCTCGGCGGTCTCTACCGAAGTCGCGCCGACGCCGATTCGGTCCGGGAGGCGGAGCGCTGTTATCGTGAGGCCCTGCGCATTCGCCTCGGGGCGTTCGGACCGGATCACCCGGAGGTCGCGAAGATGCAGAATAATCTCGGGAAGTTTCTCGAGGAGCAGGGCGACATGGCCGGGGCGACGGAAGCGTATCGCGAGTCGCTGCGGATCATGCAGCGCGACGAAGGATTGGGGCGCGACCACCAGTACATTGCTCGGGTTTTGCATAACCTGGCGAGTCTGGCATGGCGGGGGGGCGATGCGGGCGCGGCTGGGCGTTTTTGCGAGGAAGCACTGGAGATGCGTATCCGCGTACTTGGCGAAACGCACCCGGAGACGGCCGAGTCGCGCCGGCTGCTGACGGAGATTCAAACGGGCCAGGGCGCGGGGGGGCAAGCAAGTGCGACGCCGCCTGCGGGGCATGAGGCAGGATCGCGGCAAGACTGATTTTTCGCGATTGGTGATGATTCATCGCCGATGTCGGGTCCTGCGTGCCGGGCCTGTAAATTTCCGGGGACACAGCTTAGAATCCCGGAGATTCGCAAATAACGGGAAGCAATTCCTGGTCTGGCAAACTATCCTCTCCTGTCTTGCGCGACCGAATTAATCGCGGTTCGCAAACTGCTTGCGGCGCGCCCTGGCGACTTGGCGCGGGAGCGGAAAACGACGTCTTCAAGGGAGCATTCAATGACGGAAAAGAAGGACAAGCCCATACTCACGACGGCGGATGGATGTCCGATTGGCATGCAGCAGGCACTGACGGCCGGCGAGCGCGGTCCGGTGCTGATGCAGGACGTCCAGCTTCTCGAGCAGATGCAATTGTTCAATCGTGAGCGGATTCCCGAGCGCGTTGTGCATGCCAAGGGTTCCGGAGCTCACGGCACATTCACCGTTACCCATGATATTTCCAAATACACAAGAGCTGATTTCCTGAGCAAAGTCGGCAAGAAGACGGATGTGGTCGCCCGATTCTCCACGGTTGCCGGCGAGCGCGGCGCCGCTGACGCCGAGCGCGATGTTCGCGGATTCTCCCTGAAGTTCTACACGGACGAAGGCAACTGGGACATGGTGGGCAACAATACGCCGGTCTTCTTCGTCCGCGATCCGTACAAGTTTCAGAACTTCATTCATACGCAGAAGCGCGATCCCAAAACAAACCTGCGCGACATGGACATGCAGTGGGACTTCTGGTCACTTTGCCCCGAGTCGCTGCATCAAGTCACCATTTTGTTCAGCGATCGCGGCATCCCGGCCAGCCTGCGAAACATGAATGGGTACGGCAGCCACGCCTACTCCCTGATCAACGCCAAAGGCGAGCGCATCTGGTGTAAGTTCCACTTCAAGACCATGCAGGGCATCAAGTGCTGGATGGACGATGAGGCGGCGAAGCGGATCGGCGAGGACCGCGAGACGCACCAGCGGGACCTGTTCACCTCGATTGAGAAGGGCGAATTCCCCAAGTGGCGGTTCTGCATTCAGGTCATGACGCAGGCCCAGGCGGACAAGTTTCAGTGGAACCCGTTCGACCTAACCAAGGTCTGGCCGCATGCGGAGTTCCCGCTGATCGAGGTGGGGATTCTCGAACTGAATCGGAACCCTGAGAATTATTTTGCCGAGATTGAGCAGGCCGCGTTCAGCCCCAGCTCGCTGGTGCCGGGCATCAGCACGAGCCCTGACAAGATGCTGCAAGCGAGACTGATGAGCTATCAGGACACGCACCTGTACCGTCTCGGCGTGAATTATCGCGAAATTCCCGTCAACAAGCCGCGCTGCCCGGTGATGAATTACTCGAGGGACGGCGCGATGGCGACGGCGAGCAACTACGGCGGTCGGCCGAATTACTGGCCGAATTCGCGCGAGGGCGCGCCCGAGCCCGACGCGCGGTTCAAGGATCCCGCGTGGAATCTCGGTCAGGTCATCGTCGATCGATACGATTCAACCGTGGACCACGATGATTTCACCCAGGCGGGCAATCTCTATCGAATGTTCGACAACGGGCATCGGGACCGGCTGGCGACGCGCGTCGCGGGCGTGCTGGGCCAGGCGCGGAAGGAAGTCCAGATGCGGCAGCTCTGCCATTTCTTCAGGGCGGACGAGGACTACGGGGCTCGTGTAGCCAAGAGGCTGGGGATCGACGTGTCCGAGTTTCAGAAGAAGGGCGCCGCCGTTCCTCAGACCGCATGACGTAGGCAGGACAATGCGGCGGTACCGCAGTTTGGAGTGCGGCGTCGGCACCTGCGCTACACTTGAGGGGCAGCGAAGTGTAACACTGCGCGGTATTGCGCTTCAGATCGGGCTGCCGAGGGTCGGGGAGTAGATGCGGAAATGCGTGGCGTGGGAGCCACTACGGTCGCGTCGTAGCGGTGGTCGGTCCATGGGAACGCCTTGCCGACCGACGAGACCGGCAGCTTGCCGCAGGTGGACGAGCCGCAGTCCGTCTCGCTCGCCGCCCACGCGCCCGCGCCGCCATCCGCCGCCGCGTCCCACTTCTCAATAAACACCTTGCCGTAGGGGTCTTAGCCCGCATATTTCATCAGTGATCTTCGAATGGTGATGGACGGAGTTTTTCGGCTTTGTGCGTGAGCGGAGGGATGAAGGTGGAGGTTGGGGCGCGCAGAGCCCCCTTACCCCCAAGCGGTGATCAGGTTGTTTTTCGGGTCATGATGGGGCGGGCGGGATCAGGCGGAGTCGTGGAACCAGGGATCGCCACAGGTCCTGCAGGGGGCAGCTGCTCGACAGTCGCAGTACGACGCGGCGCACGGAGACGACCACCCGCGCGGCGACCTTGAGGAGTTTCAGGCGAATGGTGTTCACCTGGGCCTCGGCCAGTTCGGTGCCGGCCAGGGCCGTGCGGCGCAGCGTTTCCACCAGGACGTAGGCCGCCGAGGACAACAGCAGCCGGAACTGATTGGCCAGGAAGGCGTGGCAACTGGTGCGATCGGCGAAGAGCCCGAGCTGCTGCTCCTTGATGCGGTTCTCCATGTCGCCGCGGGCCGTGTACAGACCGTCGTAGATATCGTTCGGCGTGCGGTCGGTCAGGTTGGTCACCACGAATCGAACGTTGGGCCCCTGAACCAGCCGCTCGGCCTTGACGATCACGCGGCGCGGGCGATCCCAGGTCTGCGCCGCGTACTCGATCTCGTGGAAGTTCCGCACCTTCTGCTGCGTGGTGGCGAACTGGGCCTCGGCCGCCTGCATGAAGGACTCGGCCGCTTTCTCCAGGACGGTGTTGCGGGCCAGGCCCAGCACGTACTTGACGCCGTGCCGGTCGCACCATTTCATCATTCGCCGGCGGCAGAAGCCGGAATCCCCGCGGACGATGATCCGCACCCCGGGCCACGCCTGTCGCAAGCGCTGCACCAGCAGCTTCAGGATGGGCCAGGCGTGATGGGCCCCGTCGATGTTGCTGGGCCGCAGGTAGGAGACCAGCAGCCGCGAGCCGCAGAACACATACAGCGGTAGGAAGCAGTGGTGGTCGTAATAGCCGTGGAAGAAGCGGCCTTCCTGGTTGCCGTGGATCGGATCGTCGGTCGCGTCGAAGTCGAGGATCAATTCCTCCGGCGGCGATTCATAGGACGCGATGAACTGCTCCACCAGCACACGCGACATTCGTGCCAGGTCGCCGCGCGTGACGCGGTTCTCCAGCCGGCACAAGGTCGGACTGCTGGCCAGCGGCTCATCCGCGCTCGGCGGCCGCCCGGTCAGGACCGCCAGCACGGGATCGCTCCGCAGGGCTTGATGGTCGTTGAGATCTTCGTAGCCCATCGCAATGGCAAAGATGCGCTGGGCCAGCATGACCCGCTGGTCATGTTGAATTCGGGCCGGATCACGCGGGTCGTTGATGACCCCGGCCAGTTGATCGACCAGGCCCAGACGCCGCTCGACCTCCCGAAGCAGCAGACCCCCGGCGTCTGAGGTGAGCGTTCCGCCTGTGAAATCGGCCACGATTTTCTTGCGGCCGAGACTGGAAAAGAACATCGGTTTGCTGTTACAGTCTGTCACGAAAAAGCCTCCCTGCCTATGGACCGGAATGTTCTTACGAAACCCCAGTCTACAGGGCTTCGAGGCTTTTTCTATTCCTATTCAACGCCGACCTGATGAAATATTCGGGTTAGGTGTACCGCTCGACCAGCTCGCCCGCGTCATTCACGAGGCCGATCACGCTGCCCAGGGCGTCGTGCAGGTAGTGGAACACCCATCGACGTACGGCGTCGGCAGCAACGGGACCGCCAAGGGTCGGCAGCGCCAACAAGAACATCGATCGCGTCCGCTGTCAGAAGCTCCTGGGCGGGTTGCTCCCCCACTACTACCGCGCCGCGTAGCGGGTCTACCGATCATCCACGTCGCCAGCCCGGACTCGAATGAGATTCGAGTAAAATGCCGCTGGGCGCCTGCACCGGTTCGCGAGTCTAACGCTTCTTCTAGCACGTCGTTTTCACGGGCGCGCATCCAAATGACGTCGGTCCGAAACTGAATTGAAAGCTCCGCGACAATTTGGCCCCTCGCTGGTGGACCCGCGCGAGATCGGCTAACATAATCTGATTCGATTAACTCTCCATACGTCAATAGGTTTCTTGAAGGTGCCAAAAGACGATCAAACAGAGATCCCAGCTCGATCAAACCAGTAATTTTGCAGAGCTTGATTAATGAAATCTCGAGTGTACGAATCTCGGTCGCGAACAAAGAGCAGATAGGAAACTATGGCTGCTGACTCAGGACGGCTAAAAACGGAAAGCCTGTGGGACGCCGCCTGAAACCATGTTCGCTCTCCGTACCTTTCCGGATTTACCTTCTTGATCTTGGATTCGTCTAATAGACCGTGGTAGAGATAAAAGGAAGGATTTACATTCTTGAGAGCTCCCTCAACGTCTGCGATGAGATAGGCCGGTATGAAAAAGTGAAATGCCTCGTCAGATAGGAAACTCAAGGCGGAGCCAAATCCATCGGGCGAATTGTCGAGAAACTCTGGAGTAAGATCTCGCCAGTCGTGCTTTCCAGAGAATTCCTCTTCCGTAAGAAAAGGCTCGTCGCCTTCGTCACTTCCTCGGAGGCACCAATCGCCAGGATGTCGAACACCGGAGAACGCCTCCTGGATCATTTGTCGCACGTCATGTTTCGAATCCATCGCAGAAGTCCTATTTACTCTAGCTACGCGCGGATTTGTAAACGTTTGTAAGCGATGAAGACAATGCATCGTCCTGCTACTTATTACAACCATGGCCGGGACGTTCGTGCCTCTTGAAGCAGTGATTGGCGATTCCCTGCGAGACACACGTCCCCATTGCAGTCGCAGACTGGTTTGCCGCAGTTTGGTGACCTAAGTTTCCGCCCCCAAAGCACAGCATGTTGATTCTGTTTCTCGCGGCATTGCAGGCGGCATTCTTTGCAAGATTCGCAAGTATGGTCTTGCAGTCTGACACGCCGACACAACTTCGCTCACCTGCCTTCTCCTTGCACGCCATTTCAACTGCCGCTTGCAATGCATCATGTTGGCCTGGGGTGCAATCTCCGCGCCTACGGTATCCATCTCTAAATCTCCGTTCGATCGCTCTTCGTAGCCTCCATGCCCTGTCCGCAATTCTCTCCGCCGCGCGAGATATTACGTTAGCTGTTTCGCGAACGCCATCTCTCAGACCTTCGTAAACCGCATCTCTGCAACTTGGCGTCGCCATGCATGCAGTAAGAGTCAATCCGAATGATGCCGCGATGGTCTCGGCAGTGGAGAGGCCGACGACAGCACCGGCTACAAGCGGAACAGCGTCTCCAAAAGGATCAGTAAAAACAACGGGATTACTACGCATCGCCTCATAAAGATTGACCCCGTCGATGTACTCGGCAGGATCCCGTTGCAGCCAGCGGCCGAGGGTCGGCGAGTAGGTGCGGTAAAGCGTGGCGTAGAGCCCGACGGCCGCGTCGTAGCGGTGGCCGGTCCACAGGAACGGGTTGCCGATCGAGGAGACCGGCAGCTTGCCGCTGGTCGGCTCGGCGGATGCAAGCCACGCCCCCGCGCCGCCGTTGGCCGCCGCGTCCCACTTCTCGATGAACACCTTGCCGTAGGGGTCGTAGGTGTATTGCTCGACAAGTTCGCCCGCGTCGTTCACGAGGCCGATCACGCTGCCGAGCACATCGTGCAGATAGTGATAGGCGGCCGACGGCACCGAGACCGGCGGGTCCTCCGGGTTGGGGAAGTTGATCGTGTACGTCTGCATGGCCACGACTTCAGGATACCGCTGGGGGTCGCCGTGGACAAAGTCGCGGACCAGTAGCGGGGCCGAGGTGCATGAGCCGACGCTGGCCGCCCCGCCGCACTCGTATTCCTGAATGACCTCCAGGCCGAAATAGACGTGCCGAGTCTTGCGCGGCGCGGGATTTGCCCCGACACCGTCGGTCCGCCCGGCGAAAGTCCGATCTCTGAAGGAGAAAGAATTGTTCCAAGAAAAATGGAGCCGAAGGGAGTCGAACCCTCGACCTCTTGCATGCCATGCAAGCGCTCTCCCAACTGAGCTACGGCCCCTTGGGAAACCATGCGTTTCCGGGGATCAGGCATTAGAAAGTCGGATCGCAGGCGTGTCAAGATTCGGCGTTCCTGCACGGCCGATTCGGCCGCCGGGTCATCAACGCCCCAGTGTCGGTCGGGCCGGTCATCCGCATCGCGACGGAACATGACGATTGCCGCAGTCGCATCGTTTGCACGAGTGACTTGGGGCGGCCGATAGGGTCATGACGCGGTCAGGGCAAGCGCGGCATGGTCCCGGCGAACGGCCCGCCGGCACGCCTCAGGGCGCCTTGGACGAACGCGAGAGCGGCACTCCTGCACCATCCGGGCGGCGCGATCCGGCGGTCTCGGTCATCGCCGGTGGGCGCTATACAATCGGGGCCATTCGTGCTAAATCTGCCACTGGTTGAACAGATCATACGCGGTGATTTCGGCCGTCTGATGGGGCGAGGCCGCCGCGCCGCGTGGAGGCCATCACATGTTCAGGTTTCTTACTTTTCTTATCAGCGCAGGTGCCATCATGGCGACATCGAACGTCTTTGCGGAGAGCGGGATTCATCTGGCCGAGGACGGCGGCGGCGGCGGCGCGGTTCACTTTGAGAAGCGGGCGGACGTGCCCGAGAAGTGCCGATGGAACCTCGCCGAAATCTTCAAGAGCGACGCGGATTTCGAGGCGGCCTTCAAGAAGATCGAGGGTCTTATTGAGTCGTTCAAGAAGTTCAAAGGCACGCTCGGCAAGTCAGGCGATTCGCTATTGGCCGGGCTCAAGGCGCGGGATGAGCTTGCTTCTGAGCTGGATCGTGTGACGCTGTACGCGGGCCTTTCGTATCACGAGGACATGAGCGTCAGCGCCACGCAGGGTCGTTGGGATCGGGCGCAGTCGCTGGGCACGCGGGCGTCCGAGGGGCTGAGCTGGCTCGTTCCGGAGATTCTGCAAATCGCACCGGAGACGGTCCACGACTGGATGGCCCGCAGCGACGCTCTGGCCGTCTATCGGCATTACATCGAGGACATCCATCGGCAGCGCGCCCATTATCTCTCCGCGCGGGAAGAGGAGCTATTGGCGATGGCCGGTGACGTGGCGTCGGCCCCCGAGAGCGTCTATGGCCTGTTGACCAATACGAATCTCGATTTTCCGAAGATTAAAGACGAGAGCGGCAAGGAGATTCAGCTCAGCTCGGCGCGATACTACAACCTCATCTTTTCAAAAGATCGCCGGGTGCGCAGAGACGCCTTCATCGGCATGCACGAGACCTACCAGGCAAAGGCCAACACGCTGGCGGCGCTTTTGTCCGGCCATGTGAAGCAGCACATGTTCTTCGCGAAGGCACGCGGATTTGCCAGTGCCCGGGAGGCGGCGCTGAACGGGCCGAACATTCCGGTGTCGGTTTATGACAACCTGGTGCAGACGGTGGGCCGGCACGTGGACAAGCTGCATCGGTATGTCCGACTGCGCAAGAAACTGATGGGCCTGGAGGACGTGCATCAGTACGACCTGTATGTGCCGATGGTGGAGGCCCAGACGCCGTACATCGGTTACGACGATGCCGTGGGCACGATCCTCAAGGGGCTGGCGCCGTTGGGCAGCGATTATACCGGCACGCTGAAGAAGGCGTTTGAGTCGCGCTGGATTGATGTCTATGAGACGCCGAACAAGCGGAGCGGGGCATATTGCTGGGGCGCCTATCTGACGCATCCATACCTGTTGCTGAACTACACGGGGACGATGAACGATCGTTCGACGGTCGCCCACGAGATGGGCCACGCGATGCACTCGTGGTACACGGTGAAGCACCAGCCGCTGGTCTACGGCGACTATGCGACCTTCTGCGCCGAGGTAGCCAGCACGGTCAACGAGGTGCTGCTCGCGCACTACCTCCTCAACAACGCAGCGGACGATACGCAGCGGCTGCTGATCCTTCAGCAGCAGATCGAAGGCATCCGCACGACGGTATTCCGGCAGACGATGTTCGCCGAGTACGAGATGCTCTTTCACAGTCTGGCCGAGAGCGGCACGCCGCTCACCGGCGAGCTGCTCATGAGCAAGTACGCCGAACTGGTCGCCAAGTATTATGGGGCGGATTGCGCCGTGGACGAATGCGGGGCCGCCGAGGGGCTGCGCATTCCGCACTTCTACCGGAACTTCTACGTATATACCTACGCGACGAGTCACTGCGCGGCTACGAACATCGGCCGACGTATCATTGATAACGAGAAGGGCGCCGTCGAAGGGTTGATGAGCTTTCTATCCGCGGGCAGCAGCAAGTATCCGCTGGATATTCTCAAGCTGGCCGGCGTGGATATGACCAACCCGAAGCCCATCGAAGACACGATGGCGCAGTTCGACTCGTTGCTGACGGAGTTCGAATCGCTCTACGAGAAGCATGCAAAGCGCGCGGCCCGATGAATCGTGGCCGTGCCGGAGAACCAGGAGATGCGCGTCGTTTCATTGAACATCGGCCGGCCGCAGATCGTCATGTGCGGGGGACAGCAGTACAGCACGTCGATTAATCGCCGCCCGGTAGAGGGGCCGCTTGAGGCGACGCCATTGGGCTTCGTGGGCGATCGAGTCTCGAACGAGAAATCCCACGGCGGACCGGATAAGGCGGTCTGCTGTTACCCTCACGAACACTACGCGCACTGGTCGCCGATTCTCGGGCGAGAATTGGAAGTGCCTTCCTTTGGGGAGAATCTCACGACGCAGGGGATGCTGGAGAGCGACGTCTGCATCGGCGATGTCTTTCGCGTCGGCGGCGCGGAGATGCAGGTCTCCCAGCCGAGGCTTCCTTGTTTCAAGCTGGCCGGAAAGCTCGGCGAGCAGCGGATTATCAAGTGGATTCTTGAGAACCAGTTCAGCGGCTTTTATTTCCGCGTTCTTAAGCCGGGGGCGGTTCAGGCGGGGGACCCCGTCGAGCGAATCAGCCATCCCCACCCTGACCTGTCGATTGCCCGCATGGTTCAACTGAAGTCGCAGCCGGTCCCGGACCCCGTGCTTTGCGGGCGTTTGGCGGCCCTTTCGGATCTGTCAGAGAGCTGGCGGGAACATTTTCGCCAGCCGGACCGCCGTCCCGCCTGAAAAAGGGCTGTTTCCCAACGCAATATGTCCAACTCGGGAGGCGTTTGGATACGCATGGGGAGCCGAGTGTCATGTCCCGGGCGATGGTGGGAGACCGGGGCCGATCGGGTCATAGCCGCCCGACCGTTTTGAGTGAGGAGTGGAGTTCGATGAGAAAGTCGTCCCGTGCCTGCGCGGCCGTGTTCGGCCTCGCGCTATTGGGAGCTGCGCGCTCCGTCGTGGCTCAGCCTTTTCCCCCTGTGCCGGTGCCGCCGGAGAACCCCATCACGGAGCAGAAGCGCATTCTGGGCAAGCTTCTGTTCTGGGACGAGCAATTATCCTCTGACAATACGATTTCCTGCGGCACGTGCCATCGGTCCAGTGTTGCTGGCGCGGACAGCCGCAACATTCGAAGCGCCGGCGTCGATGCCACGATCAATACACCGGACGACATCTTCGGCTCGCCGGGCGTCATTCGCAGCGGCAGCGACAATCGTTACCTAAGTGACGCGGTATTCGGGCTGAATCCGCAGATCACGCCGCGCGCGGCGAATTCTTTCATCCTTGCCATGTTCGCGCCGGACCTTTTCTGGGATGGTCGTGCGCGGACGACGTTTGTGAATCCCGCGACGGGCCTGGTGAGTATCGCCAACAACGGGGCGCTGGAAAGCCAGGCGATCGGCCCGATTCTCAGCAGCGTTGAAATGGCGCACGACGCGCGAAACTGGCCGGAAGTGCTGGCCAAATTGGCGATCGTCACGCCGATGATTGTGGCGACGAATCTGCCGGCTGACATGGCCGCGGTGCTCGCCGGGAACCCGAGCTATCCCGATTTGTTCGCGGCTGCCTTCGGCGATCCCGCCATCACCGCCGAGCGCATCGCATTCGCCATCGCCACTTACGAGCGCACGCTTGTCCCGAATCAGACGCCGTGGGACGCATTCGTCGCGGGTAACGGGGCGGCCATGACGCCGCAACAGGTTCAGGGATGGAACACCCTCCAGGCGTCACCGTGCCTGGTGTGTCACACGCCGCCGCTCTTCACCAACAGCAGTTTCCAGAACCTGGGCCTGCGACCTGTGCCCGAAGACCGAGGCAGACAGAATACAACCGGTGTGTTCAACGATCGGGGGAGGTTCAAGGTGCCGACCCTGCGCAATGTCGGTCTGAAACGCACATTCATGCACAACGGTCAGTTCACGACGCTTCCGCAGGTGATCGGGTTTTATGCCAATGGCGCGGCACAGTTTCCGGAAAACAAGTCGCCGATCCTGCCCATCGGGTTGCCTCCGCCGACGGTGCCCAATGTCGTCAACTTTCTGCAAAACGGCCTGACCGATCCGCGCGTCGCGGCCGAGACTTTCCCGTTTGATCGTCCGCGGCTGCATACGGAAGGCCCGCCGAATCCATCGCAGACCGGCATCGGCGTCACGGGCAGCGGCGGCATCACGCCGCGCATGATCGCGGTCAGCCCGCCGAATCTGAACAACATCGACTTCAAGATCGGCGTGTCCTCGGCGCTGGGCGGTGCGGAGGCCTTTGTTGCGATGTCCACGAGTCCGCCGGTGGGCGGGGCCCTGGTGAGTCCGACGCTGCACGGGCCGATCACGCTCGATGGCGTCGGCAATGGCGCAGGCATCGGCACGTGGCAGTGGCCGATCGACCAGGCGGCCGTCGATTCGTGCGACGTGTATCTGCAATGGCAGATGACCGACCCTGCCGCGGCGGGTGGCATCGCCATGACACCGATCGCTCACTTGAGAATGATTCCCTACACCTGCGGGGGCGACATGAACTGCGACGGCGTGGCGAATGGTCTGGATATCCAGGCGTTTGTCGAGGCCGTGCTGGACCCCGCGGCGTACGCCCTCAACTATCCCGGCTGCAACCCGGCCCACGGCGACATGAACGCGGACAATCTGGTCAATGCGGTCGATGTCGTGGACTTTGCGGAGTCGGTGATGGAGTAAGCCGCATCGCTGGCGGGATTTCGCGCTATTCGGCGGCCGAGGCGGAGGTCTCTGCTGTAGAGTCTTCACGGAACACCCAGCGCGAGGTCTGGCCGTTTTTCAGTTGCAGCTTCTTCGGACCCCATGTGTCGCACAGCGAGCGTCCAATGCCTGTGACCTCGCCCTCTGTCGCGCAGTCCAGGGTCTGCGTACGATGGGGTTCGCATCGTATCACGAATTTGTCGTCAAGATAGACGAGAATCGAGCGATCGGTTCGGTTGACCAGCCGGATGACCGGCCGAGAGGTCGGTACGGCCGGCGCCGATCCTGTCGAGCTTCCCGCGGTTAACGCGATCGCCACCAGCGCCATCAACGACACTTTGAGCAATTGAGCGGAAGACATACCGATCTCCTGAGTCAATGAGCAGGAACGAGTCAAATGGCGCATCGGCGAGCGCCGCGGCAGAAAGAGAGTAATTCCGCCAGGGGGGTGGGGGCCGAAGCGGCTTATCAGCATGATCCGGGGGGATCTACTCAGCCGCCGATCTGGGACATCTGACGGGTGCCGAAGTAAGAGTGCACTTCAGGCTTGAAGGCGACGCAGCGGATGAAGGCGTCGTGCAGCTCGGAGGCGAGCGAATCTCCGCCACCCGCGGACCCGCGCAGCAACGGTCGAAGCTCGACTTCCCCGCCGTCGAACAGACAACTGCGAAGTTGCCCCTCGGCGGTGAGTCGCAGTCGATTGCATGTCTCACAGAACGGCTTGGACATGGCGCTGATGAATCCGATGCGCCCAGCCGCCTGGTGGACTTTCCAGACTTTCGCGGGACCGTGGCCCGAGTCGGGGGAGGACGGCTCCAGCGGTCCGAAGGCCGATTCGATGTGCGAGCGAATCTGCGACTCGGAAATGAATCGCGCCTCGTATTCGCCGCCCAGCGCCGTGCGGCCCAGCGGCATATACTCGATGAATCGAACGGTCACGTCGGTCTCGGTCGTCAAGCGGGCGAAGTCTGCGTACTCGTCGTCGTTGATGCCGTGCATGGCGACGCAGTTGATCTTCGGATGTTTGAAGCCGGCGGCGACGGCGGCGCGAATGCCGCGCCAGACGTCGTCGATGTTCGCCCCGCGCGTGATCCCGCGAAACCGCTCGCGGTCCAGCGTGTCGAGACTCACTGTCAGTCGATCGAGGCCGGCGGACTTCAGCGCGACGGCGTATTCGTTCAGCAACGCGCCGTTGGTCGTCATGGAAAGCTCAGTCACGCCGGACAGGGCGCGGAGCATGGCGATGAGCCGGGGAAGATCGTGGCGGACGAGCGGCTCACCGCCGGTGATCTTGAAAGCCGTGATGCCATGCCGGACCGCGGCGGCGGCGATCGCGCGGATTTCCTCGAAATTCAGCAGCGTCTCGCGGGGCACCCAGTCGAGCTTGTCCTCCGGCATGCAATAAACACACCGGAAGTTGCAGCGATCGGTGACGCTGACGCGGAGCGTCCTGACGGCGCGAATTTCTCGCGGGCCGACGATCGAATCGGGCCGGATATCCACTTGGGCGATGGGAAGTGCGACTGACACAATCGTAGATCGTACCACAACATGGCCGGCAGGGAAAAATAACGCCTGCCGCCGCCTCGTTTGACCCCCGCGGTAGCGATCAGCAAAATGCGGCCTGAACAGGTGTAATGCGGCTAAAACCGGGAACTCCCAGGCGATTTTGAGAGTCCAAGTGAATGAAAGACTATCCGCCAGCCCGCCCCGGCCCCGATTTGCAGGATGACGAGTCGATCCTGCTTATGCGATGCCGCGCCGGCGAGGGTGCGGCGCAGGGTGAATTGGTCGCCCGATATCAGGACCGGGTGTACAACACGTGCCTGCGGATGTGCGGAAATGCCGCGGACGCGGAGGATTTCGCGCAGGAGGCGCTGATCAAGGCGTTGCAATCGCTGGACCGGTTTGACGGCCGATCGCGGTTTTACACGTGGCTGTTTCGCATCGCCGTCAATCTGGTGCTCAGCGGGCGGCGCAGAGCATCGACCGTTCGCATGCGCGGGCTCGACGAGGGCGGCCGCTGGGCCCAACTCGAATCGGCCGACGCGCCGGTTGTGATGCAGGCCGGCCAGCGAGAGGAACATCGGCTGGTCCTGGCGGCGATGGATGAGCTGGACGCCGACGCCCGGGCGATTGTCGTCCTGCGTGACGTCGAATCGCTCGATTACGCCGAGATCGCCGAGATATTGAATATTGCCCCCGGTACGGTGAAGTCCCGCCTTCATCGTGCCCGAATGGCACTGCGGGAGAAGCTGCTTCCCATGCTCAGCGCGACAGAGCAACCATGACGCCGAATGATCGACAATACGAGCAGTTGTCTGCTTACATCGACGGTGAGCTGAGCGAGACTGCGCGCGCCGAGGTGGAAGGGTGGTTGGCTCGCGATGCCGATGCGCGGCGATTACTTGAAGAGCTGCGTCATGCGGCGAGGCTGGTCGGCGGACTGCCCCGCGCGGCGGCCCCGAGGGGCTTGTCCGCTGAAGTAACGGCGCGGCTGGAGCGCGAGGCGCTGCTGGGTGCGTCGGTTGTGAGCGAGTCGGCGGCGCGGCGGGTACCGCTTTGGCAGCGCGGTCTGGCCATCGCAGCGTCGCTGGCCCTGATCGTCACGGCGAGCTGGCTGATGTGGCCGGAATTGCCGAAGCCGCCTTCTGAGAGCCCGACGATCGCCGTTGCGGACGCCGAGCGAGCTGACGCTCCGCGCGAACAATCGTCGCTCGAAGCAGAGTCGCGCGAAGAAAAGCCGCCGGAGGATCAACTCGCGCTGGCAACGAAGCCTCCGCCGACCGGCGCGACGCCTGCCGCGCCGATGGCCTTGCAGCAGGCCTCGCGGTCGGCTGATTTCAGGGATGAGTCCCGTGCAATGCAGTCGCTCAAGCAGGAGGATTTGCTCGCCGATGCGGCCAGGAACGCCGGGGAGAATGAAATGCTCCAGCCGCCCGCCGCGGCAGGGGGGATGAAAAAGGATTCGAGCAGTCAGGTTGCAGGTCCTTCGACTTCGCCGGAGGTGACGGGAGCATCGCCCGCGCTCGCCGGGCGGACTGAATCTGCCGCGCCTGTTCGCCTCGCGCCTTCGCGCGCCAAGTGGCGGTACGTCGCCCCGAAGGAGCCGACCGAAGTCGGTGGTGAGGAGTTGATGGTTCACCGGCTTTATATCGAGCTCGATTCTCCCGCCCGTGAAAACGTCATTCGGTACATGCGCGGCAGACAAGCGCCGGACAGCGTTGCCGAAAGATCGTCCGGCAACGACGCTCCCGAAGTGAAAGAGGCGCTTGCCCGAATCGCCGCTCAGTTGACTCCCGTTCGCATTGACGAGATCGAGGGCGGCATCGAGTGCGTCTACGACCTGGAGTACAAGAACATTGATTTGGTTGAGCAGGCGATTTCCCGCGCCGTCGAACGAGAGGTCGACGTTATTGAGCAAGGCGTTGTCGTTGACGTCGTCGAGCCTAAGAGGGGCTTGCTGAAGGACACGGCGTCTGCTGTTGCTCCCACATCGCGTCCCGAGTCCTCCGCACAAAAGGTCCGGCTGATCGTCACCATCCGCCCGATTACCAATCAACCCGCAAGTTCTCAGCCGAGCACTCAGCCTTTTGCCCCGGAGGCGCAGCCGTGAGTGAAAAGGGCGATGAAAAACCCGCCAAGCGCGGCAAAAAGGTGCGCATTGACCTTCGCAAGAATCGCGCCAAACCCGGCCGCGACAAGCAGTCATGGACCCGGCAGGCCAAGCGCGGCGACGAAGTCGCCGAAGATGCGGCGCAGGGCGAGAGCGTCCGGGCCAAGGGCGACCTCTCGCGAAAGCGCACCATCATCATCCGAGATGAGTCCGGGGCTGAAGCACAGTATCAAACCGGCGTGGTCACGACGGTGCGCGGTCTTTTCGTGGAGGTCGATGACGGCCGGCAGCGCTGGGCCTGCACCGTGCGCGGCATGCTGCGCACGCGGATGAGCGACGATCGCGCCCCGATCACGGTGGGCGACGAAGTGATGTTCCACGCCGTGGTCGCCGGCGAGCAGGCCGCCAGGGCGGTGAGCGAGGATACCGATTTGCCCGAGGGCGTCATTGAAGACGTGCAGCCCCGGCGGACAACGCTTTCGCGGCAATACGAGCGCCGTGTGCAGGTCATCGCCGCGAATGTCGATCAGGCGATCATCGTCGTCGCAGCGAACGATCCTCCGCTGCGCCCGCATCTTGTCGATCGATATCTCGTGGCCATTCATCAGGGGAAAATGCGCCCCATCTTGTGCATTAACAAGATCGACCTCGACAAGGCCGGCGAGACCGAAGAGGTGGCGCAGCGCTATCGCGGCATCGGCTACTGTGTCGTCCTCGCCAGCGTGCCGGAGAATAAGGGCATCGATGAGCTTAGAGAATTGCTGGTCGGCACAACGTCCACGTTTGTCGGGCCCAGCGGTGTTGGTAAGAGTTCGCTCATCAATACCATCGAGCCCGGCTTCGATCTGGCGGTCGGTACGCTCACGGACCTTCGCCGCGGCAAGCACACGACCACGACGGCCCGGCTGCTGCGATGGAGTTTCGGAGGGTACATCGTCGATACGCCGGGGATGAGGCAGTTCGACCCCGCCGCCGTCGACAAGGAGGAGATCGAGGCGTACTTCATCGAGTTCCGCGATTTGATTCAGACATGCAAGTATCCCAATTGCAGCCACAGTCACGAGACGGACTGCGCGATCCGTGATGCGGTCGAGTCCGGGGCCATCTCGGTGGAGCGCTACGACAGTTATTGCAAGATGTACGAAGAAGCCGCCGCGAGGCCCACGTATTGAACGCGCCGAGCGACATTCGCAGTGGGGCGCTGGCTTGCGCGCCGAGTCGGACCATCTTGGCGCTGGCCCTCGCCGCGTGTCTGCTGATCGTCGCCGTGTGCTCGCCCGCGTTGGTCGTGGTGATGGCAGCGCACTTGCCGCCCGCGATGTTGATTGCACTTGCCGGGCTTGGCATCGGATGGGCGCTGTCGCCGGTCTTGCTGCCTAAGTCAGCGGGGCCCGGTTGGCGATTGATCGGTGGGACGGGCATCGGGCTTGGCGTCCTGGCGCTGCTGATGCTCGGGCTCGGTTCGGTCGGGTTGATGAATCGAGCGTTCTGGCTCGCCATTCTGTCGGTGTTCGCTGCGGTCGGCGTTTGGCCGATCGTCACGTTGTCTCGCGCGAAGCCCGATGCGAGTGAGTCGCCGGGCGCGATCCGCTGGCTCTGGATGCTCGTTGCACCGTTCGCCGCCATCGCGATTCTGGCCGCCAGTCTGCCGCCGGGCATTCTCTGGCCCGCCGAGGGCAACGGTTATGACGTGCTCGAGTATCACCTCGGCGCGCCGCGGGAGTTCTTCGAGGCCGGCCGCATCAGTTTTCTGCCGCACAACATCTACAGCAACTTCCCTTTCGCCGTGGAGTTGCTCTACCTGTTGAGCATGATCGTGCACGGCGAGGCGGTGTCGGCGGGCATTACGGCGCAGATGGTTAATCTCATCATCGCGGGATTGGCCGTCGCCGCCGTCTGGCTCGCCGGAAAGCAGTTGAGTAGCAGCGTGGGCGTCATCGCGGCAGTTCTTGCCGCGACCTGTCCATTCGTCGCGTACTTGTGCGGCGTGGCCTACGTGGAGAACGCCCTACTGCTTTACGCGGCGCTGGGCCTGGCTGCTGTCATGCGCTGGTGGATGGACGGTGAGGCGGCGTCATCTCGCTGGGTGCTGCTGACGGGTTTGTTCTGCGGGTTCGCCTGTGGGTGCAAATACACCGGCATCGCCGTGGTCCTGGCGCCGATGGCATTTGTCGTCCTCTGGCGTTTGATCCGGTGCAAGGGCAAGAGGCTGGCCGCCGCGTCGCTCTTTGCGCTCGGCGTACTCGTCGCCTTCGGTCCGTGGTTGATTAGAAACACGGTCAACACTCACAACCCCGTGTTCCCGTTGGCCCGGTCGGTCTTTCCGGATAACGGACTTGCCTGGGACGATGACGGGGCCGCACGCTGGACGGAGGGCCACTTGCCCGCCCCGGAAGATCGGCCGCTGGACGCGCGGGTTCGCCGGTTTGGCACGGAGATTCTTTCGTCGGAGTTGTTTGGCCCGCTAATCTTGTTGGCGATGATCGTCGGCGTCGGGCAGCTACTCCGCGCAATGCTGGGTCGCGGATTGCCGTTTGCCCCGGCCTTAGCCGCGTGGGTGATGATCGTCGTCGGCGTTGTCGCGTGGCTCTTCTTCAGCCATCTCGTCGGGCGATTCGCCGTCACGCTGATCGTGCCCGCGAGTCTCATCGTCGCGGCCCGATGGGAATTGTTTCGCAGGACGGAGACGAGCCTGATCGGTATCGCCATTGTCGTTCTGGCGGCTGTGCTCAATTTTTCCATGTTCGTCCGCGAAGGCACTTCGGCCGGATTGTTCCAGGTTGCCGCGCTTCGCGCCGGCGACGGAACGGAGTGGTTCACCGATGGTTTGTGGCCGTCGCACGCGCATGTCCCGCGCATCAACAAGCTGACGGCCGAAGGCGGACGCGTCCTCGTCGTCGCCGACGCACGGCGATTTTATCTCAATGCCGGCGCGGACTACTGCGTGGTATTTAGTCGCAACCCCTTCGCCGAGGCTGCGGCGAATCTTTCGTCCGGCGATCTGATCGCGTGGCTTCGCGATCGCGGCTATGGGCATGTGTACGTCGATTGGGGAGAAATGTCGCGCCTGCGAAACTCGCGCTACGGATTCTGGCAAAGTATCGATCGAAGTCTCTTTGAGCGGCTGATGACCGCCGGGCTGCGGCACGTCGAAGACTTCAACATCGGTGAGAGCGCGGGGGTTTATTCGTCGCTCTTTGCCGTGCCGGGTGTCGCCGCACCGCATGGTTGATCGCTCACCAGGCGGGCATGGCGCTGAGCATGAGGATGCCGAAGACGACCAGCGTCGTCATCGAGCCGGCAATGACGGTAAGGCCGGCAACGCTTGCCGCGCGGCGTCCGACCATGGCCCTGACGAGTGCGTAGCGATGTCGCCGTGAAATGTAGGCGGCAATTGAAATCGCCATGACCGCGACGAAAACACCGTATAGCTGACTCAGCAGGGCCATCGCAAGCTGCCCACCCAACTCCTTCGGCATTCCGCCGGACCGGGCCAGGGCGATGACCATTCCTATCATTGCATTGATGAAGCCGAACGCCAGTGCGAAGGCCGCCGCGAGTTGAAAGAACGTGACCGCATCGCGTGCGCCCCGTCCGCAGCCGGGCTTTCGGGCGATCCATGCGAAGGCGTCGACGACGCCCGCCCATCCGTAGATCGGCGTCAGCACAGCCAGGGGCGAGAGCAGGACGAGCAGGACTCCGTAGGCGTTGACGTAGCGACCGACATCTCCGTTCGATGCAGAAGAAAGGGCGACCGCCCAGAGCGTCAATATCCCGACGATACCGGCCAGAACGGATCGCAGGTTGCGATCGCGATGAATGGGCGTGTGCGCGGACCCGCTCGCGCCCTCGGTTATTGGATGCATCTTTCCGATCCCCCTAAATGCCAGTTCCCTTTCGGGAAGGCACACTGGGTATCGGGAAAGGGGTGGGGCGAAATCACATTCGACGATTTCAGTATTGCAATGCGGACCGCGAACGATCAGCCGTTGGTGAGCGGCTCAAAGGAAGAAACGATGCCGCTTTGCGATTTGCGCAGGGTGACATGCCCGAGGAAGAGGCGATCGTCCGATTCCGGATGATCGCTCCGATAGTGCACGCCGCGAGACTCCTCCCGGCGCCGCGCCGCCTCGGCCATACAGCGTGCAACGGTGAGCATATTCTGGGTCTCCCAGCCGTTGCGGTCCCAGAGAACCTTGTCGAGCACATATCGGGCCCAGAATTCAATGATCTCGATCGTCTCGTGAAGCCGCTCGTCGGTGCGGTCAATGCCGAGGTTCCGCCAACTAAGCGCGCGAAGACTGTTTCGGACGTCTGCGAGGTCCAGCTCCGTCCTGGGACTCTGTTCAATTGAGCTGTCGAGTGATCGCGGGGTGACGCCATTAGGCTGGGCTCTCGCAGCCTCAGAGGCCAATCGCCCGACACGTTGCCCGAAAACGAGACCTTCGAGCAAGGAATTACTGGCGAGTCGATTGGCGCCGTGGACGCCGGTCGAAGCTGCCTCGCCGCAGGCCCAGAGCGCGTCGATTGACGAACGACCGTTTGCGTCCACCGAGACGCCGCCGATCATATAGTGCGCGGCGGGGCGAACGGGAATGAGGCCGGTTGCCGGGTCGATGTCGAAGTCATTGCAGAGCTGAGCGATGTTCGGAAAGCGCTCGGCGAAGCGCCCTGCGGGAAAATGTCGCACGTCGAGATAAAGCGCGCTGGCGTGCGTCCTGGCCATGTGCTGTACCATTGCTTGGCTGACGATGTCGCGCGGCGCCAATTCGGCGTCGCTATGGTACTCGGGCATGAATCGATTGCCTTCTCGATCCACCAACTTGGCGCCTTCGCCGCGGACGGCTTCGCTGATCAGAGCTCGGGCTGCGCCGGCGATGTAGAGCGCGGTGGGGTGGAACTGCATGAACTCCATGTCCCGCAGCACCGCCCCGGCACGAAGGGCAATGGCGTATCCATCGGCCGTCGCCACGGGGCTGTTGGTCGTTTCGCGGTAGAGGCATCCCGCACCGCCGGAGGCGAGGATGATCTCTTTCGCCCAGATGATCTGGTGGCCGTACTTGGCGTGGTGCGTGAGTGCGGCGATGGCCCGGCCCTCCTGAACGACCAGATCGACGACGAAGCACGACTCAAAGATGCGGATGTTGTCACATACCCGGGCGCGACCGGCGAGGGCGCGGCTGAGTTCCTTGCCGGTGGCGTCGCCGCTGGCATGAACGATGCGCCGTTTGGAATGTCCGCCTTCCCGGCCCAGTGCGAAGGTTCCGTTTTCAAAGTCGAAATTCGCGCCCCACTCCACAAGTTCCTTCAGGCAGCTCGGCGCCTCGCGCGCCAAGTGTTCCACCAGGGATGGGTGGCAGATTCCGCAGCCGACGGCGATCGTGTCGCGAACGTGCGCCGCGAAGGAATCGGACGGGTCGCTGACAACGGCGATGCCGCCCTGGGCGTAGGCGGTGTTGCACTCTTCGAGACGGTCCTTGGTGACGAGGAGGACGTGAGATTCTTCGCCCGCGGCGATGGCCGCCCGCAGTCCGCCGACGCCGCCGCCGATCACGAGGACATCGGTAAAGACCTGACCGAGCCGGCGACTGTCGAAGTTCAGCAGGTAGCGCCGCCTGGCGAATGTTTCACTCATGGTGTGGTACCGCTACGTTGGTCTTGTCGACCGGCGTTATCAGGCCCTCGGCCTCACTGGAAGCGCCGCGACGATTGCCGATTGGCTGCCGGATGGTTCGTTGATCGTCACCTGGGTGTCAGGCTGAGCGTGAATGGACTTCAGATAGCCAAGCGCCAGAGGCCCACCAAGCGCCTCGCTCCAGCACGCGCTGGTCACGCGGCCGACTTCTTTGTCATCGCGTTTGACGATGCTGCCTGCTGGGCTCGGCGTCTGGCCCTCGATCCGCAGGCCGACGAGTTTTCGCGCGAGGATGCCGTGCGAGCGCATGCGCTCGATGACTTCCTGCCCCAGGTAGCAGCCCTTGTGATAGCTGATGCCGCGCTCGACCTGGCACGTTTCCGGCGGGACGACCTCTTCGTCAATATCCACGACCGACGCCGGAATGCCCGCCTCGATGCGCAGCACCTCGACGGCCCCATCGGACAATCGCTCACAGGTTAGTCCGCTCACAGCGCCGGCAATGGAAGCGACAACCGGGTCGGCCGACTCGCCGGGAACGATGAACTCCGCGGTCACGAGTCCGGCGAAATCGTGACGCACCATCCGGACGTCCTCCCCGCCGACTCGTCCGGCGAGATGTTGCAACTGCGACATCGGGCCCAGATTACCAAAGCCCAGGGCGCTGACGACATCGCCCGCGCGCGGTCCCATGACCGCCCCGCGGGAGAATTCCGCCGACCTGTCCGCCAGCTTCACGTCCTCGGTGATGATGTACTTTTCAAAGTGCTTGAGCGCTGTCGCTCGCCACGGGCCGGCCACATCGAGCCAGAGCCGGTCGTCCAGGACGAGCACGTTCAAATCGAAAACGGTCCGCCCTTTCACGTTGGTGGCGAAGGCGTAGTTCCCCTCTCCCGGCTGAAGTGTCTTGATCACATTGGTCACCAGATTGCTCAGCCAGGCCGCCCGGTCGGCGCCGGTGACTTCGATGAGCCCGCGGTCGCTGCGCAGATAGAGCCCGGCGCTGGTGACCGCTGCCTGATACTGTCGCGAGATGTCGGGTGAGTTGGGCATGTGGATTTCCGGCGGATTATAGCCGCCTTCGTCCCGGTATGCGCTCCATCCGAGTGAGGATACCATCCTCCGCATGTTGACTCCGACGGCTGAGCTGCTTCTCGCCAATGTCAAAACCAACGGACCCCTGATCAGCGATCCCGCCGGACTGCTCGCGGTGCTCTTCTCGGTCTTGGCGATCATCTTCTGGGCGCAGTCTCATCGCGTGGGCGGCCGCCTGTTCAAGGTCGTCCCGTCGGTGGTCTTTTGCTACTTCGTGCCGACGGCTCTTTCCGGCTTCGGCGTCATCCCCAACGAATCTCCCATGTACGAATGGGTCAAGCAGTTCATCCTGCCCGCCAGTCTGGTCCTGCTGACGTTGTCGCTCGACGTCCCGGCGATCATGCGCCTGGGCCCCAAGGCGCTCATCGTCATGCTTGCCGGAACTCTGGGCATCATGCTCGGCGGCCCCATCGCCCTGGCCATCTGGCAGCATTGGCTGCCCGACGATGCATGGCGGCGCATGTCGTATTTGGCCGGTAGTTGGATTGGCGGCGGGGCCAATGCGGTGGCACTCCAGAAGACCTTCGGCGTTTCCGACGCGGCCATCAGTCCAATCATCGTGGTCGATGTTGCCGTCGCGAATATGTGGACCGGCGTGCTGCTTTATTGGGCGGGCCGTTCGGATCGGGTGGACCGCTGGCTCAAGGCCGACGCGTCTGCCATCCGCATCCTTGAAGGCGAGATTCAGGATTTTCAGAACAGCGTGACCAGGCCCGCGTCTCTGCGAGACTTGCTCTACGTCGTCGCCATCGGATTCGGCTTCGCCTACCTCGGTCATGCGGTGGGCAAGTGGATCATGGGACTTGAGTTCTTTGCCCGACTCGGGGACTACCTCAACGCCTTCGCCTGGAAGGTCATCATCGCCACCACCGCCGGCGTGACGCTGTCGTTCACCCGAATGCGAAAGCTGGAAGGCGCGGGGGCGTCGAAGATCGGCTCGCTGATGCTCTACCTGCTCATCGCGTGCATCGGGGCCGGCGCGGACTTTCGCCGACTGACCGAGTCCGGGGCGTTTCTCGGGCTGGGACTGACGTGGATCCTGATTCACATTGGCTGCGTCTTGCTCGTCGGAAAGCTGATTCGTGCGCCGTTCTTCTTCATTGCCGTCGGATCACAGGCCAACATCGGCGGCGCCGCCTCGGCGCCGATTGTCGCGGGCGCATTCAACCCGCTGCTGGCCCCGGTCGGCGTGCTGCTGGCCATCTTGGGATATGTCCTGGGCACCTACGGCGGTCTGGTCTGCGTCAACCTATGCCGTCTCATCGCCGAGTGACACTGCCGCGCCTCTTATACATCTTTCACTCAGCCGCGGTACTTCTTCGGCATCTGTGCCCCCGTCATCGCCTGATCGCGCACGCCCGCTCGCCAGTCGCGCACCGTCTCAATCGTCGTTCGCGCCGGTGTGAAGCCCGTCTCGCGGCGCAGTCGATCGCCGGTCACCAGCCACGGATAGCGAATGTAGGCCAGCGCCCCCGGCGGTGTCTCGTTCAATCGGCCGATCCTCGCCGCGTAGGTAAAAGCGCTGATCGCCCAGAGAATCGGATACGGCATGCCGAACGCAGCCCGCTTGCACTCCCAGGCCAGCTCGCTGAAGCGGATCGTCCCTTCCGGGGCCATGTTGAACGGGCCCGGCGCGTCGCACGCCAGCAGGGCAAGGATCGCGTCGGCCACGTCCTCCTCGTGGACGAACTGCATCGCCGGATCGCCCCATCGTGGATAGACGACCTTCGGCTTGAAGAACATGCGTGAGAAATAATTATCCATGTGTCGGCCCAGGACGATCGGCGGGCGAAGGACCGCGAGTTTGGTCCCGGGCTGGTCCTTGTCGAATCGCTGACACATCTCGTCGGCCAGCCGCTTGTGATGGGCGTAGATAAAGCCCGAGCCGGCGCGAAGCGGGGCGGCCTCGTCGAGCATCGGCGGATTGTCGCGAAGCGCCCCATAGGCGATGGCGCTACCGACGACGACGGCTCGCGCGACGCCGGCCGTGTGGCACGCATCGAGAAAGTTTCGCGTGCCGCCGAGATTGATCTCTCGCGCGAGTCGCTTGTGCCGCGTCGGGCCAAAGATAAACGCCAGGTGGACGGCCTTCGTGATGCCGTGGGTCCGGAGGACATCCGCGAAGGGCTCGCGAATGTCGCGCTGAATGAATTGGAACTTCGCCGGTCGGCTCACATCCGCGGGCGCGACGACATCCATGCCGACAACTGCCTCCACCTCCGGCCGATCGGCCAGTAGCGCGACCAGTCGCCGCCCCAGAAAGCCCGATGAACCGGTGATGGCGATACGCATGGATGATGTGGAAGAAAATAGCGTTGGCGATTTACTTCTTGCGCCGTCGAACGGGGCTGGGTTTTTTTCTCAAAAGAGACTCAACATCAAGCAAATCCTGTGGTCGACCGGAAGCCCTTTTGTTCTTTATCAGATCAGTTCTGGAGATAAACGCGGCAGGCACGCCTGCGAAGCTTCCGGCTGACCGCGTGGTCCAGGAATCCGCAAAATTCAAGCCGTCCACGCTCGTAATAATGTCAATTCTGAATGGCTCGACGCCTATTTGAATAACCACGTCGGGCTTGGCCAAATCATCAAGTGTGAATGTGTGCAACGGCGCACCGAATTTGACGAGGGCGCGAAAGACTTTCTCAGCATTATTCTTGCCAGAATCGACCCATACATCGAAGTCGGCAGTGAATCGCGGATTACCGTGGTGGCTGACCGCGTGCGCGCCGACGATGAGATACCTTGCCCTTGCGGCGTTTAACAACGACAACAGATCTGTCCAGTCGGAGCTCACGGGGATCACGGCCTTTCATCTGCCAGTATCGCAGGACAAGCTGCCACATGGCCTCCTGCCGTCCTTCAGGGCCGACGCGCCGCCAGAATTCGTCGTCAAAGCTGCCGTCGTCCTCGCCAAGCTTGATGACGCGAGCCATCACGACGCGCTTGCGCCGAGTCGGCTTCGTTCTTGGAACTGACGCTCGTTTCTTCACGCGAAATCAAACCTCGGCGACATTTTCGCCAGGGGGCAAAATGTACTCCATCATTATACCATGCAGGTGGCTCTCTCGGAGTATTCTTCCTGAGATTCTCACGAACCAATCCGCTGCGTCAGCCACTGCCGCGCTGCTGACACTGCCTCGTCGATCTTCCCCGCGTCAGGGCCGCCGCCCTGGGCCATGTCCGGCCGGCCCCCGCCCTTGCCGCCGACGACCGGGGCGATGTCGCGGATCAGCTCGCCCGCCTTCACGCCGCGACCGACCACGTCCGTCGTCATGGCGGCCAGCAGCACCACCTTGCCCTCGCTCTCCGTCGCCAGCAGAACCGCCGCCGAGCCCGCCTTGGCCCGCAGCGAGTCGCACGCGGCACGAAGCTGATCGACCGCCGCGCCGGGCAGCGCGCCGCAGACGATCGCCGTGCTGCCCACGCGCGGGGCGTCGGACAGAAGCGACTCCGCCTGGGTCAACACTTCGCCCGCTCCGGCCTTCGCCGCCTCCTTTTGAGCCTTCTTGGCGCGCTCCTGAAGTTGGGCCATGTCGCTGCGCAGCCGCGCCTTTTCGACGACAGGCATCTCGCTTTGCGTCATGATCGTGGTGATCTCGGCGAGGCGGTTATGCAGTGAATCGTCCGGCGCACCGGAGGCTTCCTTGAGAAGTCGTGCAACGTCCCTGGCATCGGCCTCGGCCTTGGCCGCCCGCTCGCCGGTCACGCCGATGACGCGCCGAATACCCTTGGCGACGGCGGACTCTTCCACAATGCGAAAGCGGCCGATCTCGCCGGTGCGCTGCACGTGCGTCCCGCCGCAGAACTCGACGCTGTAGCGCATCCACTCGTCGTTCTTCGGATCGGCCAGAAGCTGCTCGACCGGCACGCCGATGGAGACGACGCGCACGACGTCGGGATACTTTTCGCCGAAGACGGCGCGAAGCGTATTAATCTCGCGGGCCCTTTTCTGATCGACTTCGGCGGTAAAGACGCCGAGGTCCTCCTCGATCTGCGAATTGACCAGCTCCTCAATCTGGGCAAGCTGCTCCTCGCTCACCTGCGCCGTATGCGAAAAGTCGAACCGCGTCTTGTCGGGATCAACCAGCGAGCCCTTCTGCTGCACATGATCGCCCAATACGTCGCGCAGCGCCCAGTTCATGACGTGCGTGACGGTGTGGTTTTGCATGATCGCGGTGCGGCGAGGATTGATTTTCAGCCAAACCTCTTCTCCTGGAGCAAAGCCGCCTCGATAGACGCGTCCGACATGCACCACAACATCGCCCAGGCGCACGGTTGACTCTACATCGAATATGTCAGTCGCTTCGGTCTCGTCCTGCGAAGTGAAGATCGACCCGCTGTCTCCGACCTGGCCACCCTGCTCACCATAGAAACAGGTCCGACCAAGAATCATCGCTCCGAACATTCCCGCATGTAGCGATTCATTAGGCCCAATTGGTTTGGGATGATCTCGATCTGTCAGATCGAAAATCGCCTTGATTTCCACGCAGTCAATTTCCGCCGAATACTTCGCAGAATCATCGGTAGGCCCAAAGCGTGAGACCATGTCAGTCGTCATCGCATCCAGGTTGGCACCTGAGTCTTTTGAAGAGGCGCGAGCTCGATTCCTTGCCGCCTCCATAAGGCGTTCGTACTCCCCAATGTTCACACTCAGCCCGCGTTCTTCCGCCATCAGCTCCGTCAAATCGATCGGGAAACCGAACGTATCGTGCAGCTTGAAGGCGTCTTCCCCGCTGATGCGGCCGTGGTGGTGATTGACGGCGTACTCGGCGGCCTCTTCAAAGAGCGCAATCCCGCGGTCCAGCGTCTTGATAAACGACGCCTCCTCATCGCGGATCACGCTCGCCACATGCGTGACATTCTTCCCACCGTGCGCCCGATTCAGCTCCGGGAATGCCTCGCCCATGGCATCGGCCACGGCGGGCACCAGTTCGCACATGAACGGCTGCGTCGTGCCGAGGTACTGCCGCCCGTAGCGCACGGCCCGCCGCAGGATGCGTCGCAGGACATATCCCCGCCCCTCGTTTGACGGCATCGCCCCATCGGTAATCGCAAACGTCAGCGTTCGCAAATGATCCGCCACGACGCGATAGGCGACGTCCTTCATGACGGCCGCGTGTTCCGGTGATTCGCGACCGCCGGCCTCGCTGCCCGCTTCATTCGACTCCAGCTTGCCCGTATACGCCGGCGCACCCGTCACGCGCTGGATCGCCGCAAAGATCGGCGTGAACACGTCCGTGTCGTAATTACTGACCTGCCCGATCTTGCCCGTCTCGAAGCCGCGAATGACGGCGCAGATGCGCTCAAAGCCCATGCCGGTGTCGACATGCTTGGCCGGCAGCGGCGTCAGCTTACTGTCATTGCCGCGATTGAACTGGATAAAGACGAGGTTCCATACCTCCATCACCTGGGCATCGCCGGCGTTGACCAGCTTCGCCCCGCTCTTGTCCGGCGTCAGGTCGATATGAATCTCGCTGCAAGGCCCGCACGGACCGGTATCGCCCATCTCCCAGAAGTTGTCCTTCTTATTGCCGGGATGCACGCGCTCGGGCGGCAGAATCTTCAGCCACAGATCGCGGGCCTCCGAGTCCGGCGCGAGTCCTTCGGCCGGGTCGCCCTCAAAGTAGGTGGCGTGCAGTCGCTCCGGGTCGATGCCCCATACCTTGGTCAAAAGGTCCCATGCCCATTCGATGGCTTCCTTCTTAAAGTAGTCGCCGAAGGACCAGTTACCGAGCATCTCGAAGAACGTGTGGTGATAGGTATCGTGCCCCACATCGTCGAGGTCGTTGTGCTTGCCGCCGGCGCGGATGCACTTTTGCGTATTGGCCGCGCGCGTCGCCATGCCCGGGGTGACGCCGGACCACTTGTCCACATCCGGGGCCTGCTGGCCGAGGAAGATCGGCTTGAACTGGTTCATCCCGGCGTTGGTGAACATGAGCGTGGGGTCGTCATGCGGCACGCACGGTGAAGAGGGCACAAAGGTATGCCCGCACTTCTTGACGAAGTAGTCGATGAATTCGCGTCGAATCTGTTCTGCTGATCGGGGTGTCATGCGTATATCGTAAGTCACGCTAGATTCAGTGGAAAGCACGCCCCGGCAGGGCCCGGCTGGCGAGTTTTTTCAGCCCGATTTGCCCCGGTTTTGCGGGCTGCCTATGATCGAACCTGAAGGCCGTCGGGCATCGGGCCGCACCCCATGACGAGAGGGCTTCGCCGCAATCGCGGCGGTCTCGTGCGATCCTCCGGCCGATTCATGTCGTGGGCCGTTTTCACGGTCAGGAGGGAACCATGTTCCGCAGTATCACTTCATGGGGCGCCTGCTTTGCGCTGTTTGTGTCCGGACTCGCGCAGGCCGCCGAGCCGCCGACGCACAAGACGCCCATCTCCGAGGTCCAGCTCAATCGCGACCATCTCCGTGTCCACTTCATCGACGTGAGTGGGGGGTTGGCGATGCTGGTGCAGACGCCCGACGACGGCGTGCGAATATTCATCGACGGCGGTATCAGCGGTCTCGACGACATGGTTCGATACGTGCGGCATTTCGTGCCGACATCCAAGCCGATCAACATCGCCATTGTAACTCATCCCGATTCCGACCACTACTACGGCATGTTCAAGATCTTCAAGACCTACGACGTGGAGCAATTCTGGAACACCGGCTACACCAGTCCGCCCATTGAGAAGTCCAACTCGAAATGGCAGGCCATGCTCAGCGCGGTTCGCAGCGAGGAGGATTGCAAGATTTACATGCCCATCTCCGACTGGGTATCGCCCGGCGACCTGGAGATCATCGACGACTGCGGCACGACGACGGCGAAAGATGACATCTGCGTGCGATACCTCAACGTCGATGCTCAGCCGCCGAAGATCGACCCGAAGACCAATCGCCGCTACCGCGAGGCCGAACAGCGAAACAACGCGTCGCTCGTATTTCGGCTGATCTACGGCGACGTCTCATTCCTCATCACCGGCGACATCAACGGCCGGCCGCTGAAGCTGCAGAATCCAGTCCCCGATGAATTCGTCGAAAGCGAAGAGGCCGACATGCTGGACATGATGAAGTTGCTGCCCGAGAAGTGCTCTCTCAAGTCCACCGTGCTACAGGTGGCTCACCACGGTTCTGAGGGTGCCAGCGCCCTGCCGTTCCTGGAGGCAGTCGATCCCGAGTGGGCGGTCATTCCCGCCGGCGAAGCGCATGAGCATCCCCACGAAGGCTCGATCAAGCGCCTCAAAAAGGCCGGAGTAAAGCCCGACCACATCCTTCGCACCGACGAAGGCGACCAGTCGGGCCGAGGCGACGAGCCCCCGGCCGACGACAGCTTCATCTTTGAGACGGACGGACGAACGATCACAAAGGTCTGGTGGGTGGAGATGGAAGAGTAAGCAGGCGACGGTGAACCATCCGCGCGGCTGCGCGCTACCTGCGCGTGCGCCGCGCGGTCCGTCGCCGCTCGCCTATTGAAGATCGCGCGGCGGATAGGTCGCGACGACATTCGGGATTTCAACCAGGATCTGCGGCTGATCGCCTTCCATGGAAAGCGGACCGTTGAAGTACAGGTAGTTCTGCTTTCCGGCGCCAATGTGATGCCTGGCGAGATAACGGGCGAAGATTCGCATCGACAACGGAAAGAACGCGCACAAGGGCCGACTCGGATTCCCAAGCTGCACAAGCGACGCCCCGTCCGCCAGCGGAAACAGATTCGTCGCGTCAGCGAAAATGACCGATGGCGCGTTGACTGCTGCGCGCTTGACGATCTCATCGTAGTCCAGCCGGGCGTCCAGAATGTCCTCGCCCATCGCGGCGGCGTGCCGGCAGCGCTCCACCTGTCCGGCGCGCAGCAGCCACCAGCGCTTGCGTTTCCAGTATGTCTCGGCATGCGCGCCGCCCCAGATGCCGAGCCCCTCGCGGATGGCCCAGCGCTCCGCATCCTCCAGTTCCTCGCAATAAGAACTGGGGTGTCCGTACTTCTCAAAGCAGGGGGACCATCCCTCGCGAACCATCCGGACGCAGATGTTCGCGCCGCGGATGAAGAGGTGCCCCAACAGGCATCCGGAATTGCTGACCACCGACTCGGCCGGAAGCTCGACCTCCGCCTCCCGCGCCTCGCCCAAAACCTCGCTACGCAGCCAGGAGAGGGTCTGGCGTCCGAAATTTGTCGGTCTGCGTCCCGAGGCCTCGGTTGCGCTCTCCGGGGCGACATCCATCAGGCGGATTCGGCGCGGGCTGCCCTCCCACTCAATAAGGTAAGTGTGCGTGTCGACCGGCTGGGTGAGTGCGCAGCTACGGCGCTTCGACATGCCCGCCTCCTGCCGTAAAAAATGCTCAGAGCCCTGAATCACACTCCCGGTCCGAAGTGCTGGGTTGAGCATAACAATTTGTTCGACTGGAATCAAGAAATTCGACGGACTTCGCGCGCTTCAGCGCCGCATTTCGTCGCGCCGTTTGGGTTGAGCGATGGGCAATGTTCGGTCGATAGTACTGAAAAGGCCGATTGCGGCATGCCGGGCGCTGAAAATGCGCGCCGGTCCTTGATTTTTTTCTCGCCATCCATCCGGCGATCGCAATCGGCGGGAAGCGATGAATCAAAGCTCTGGAGAATTCGTAAGCGGGGGATAAACGGGGATCATTGTGACGCTCTTTCCTCAACATGCCGCGACCCTTCGCAACTCGCGCTCCGTCGCGGCCCTTGTGCTGTGCGCATTCGCATGGGTGGCCATCCTGACGTTTGACGTCAACGACTGGCCGAATTCCGCCGTCTGGCCCCAGCCTGATCCGGTCCTCAACGGCTGCGGTCGGGCCGGCGCCTGGTTTTCCTTCCACCTCCTTCACTATCTCGGTGACGGAGTCTATCCCCTTCTGCTGCTCGTCTCGGCGGCGGCCGTCCTGCAACTCATGCGGCGATCCATTCCCTCGCCCGCCATGCGATTGATCGGACTCACCCTTCTGGTCACGGCCGCGGCTGCCGGCGGTGCGTTGCTCCACCCGAACGCTCGGGAGGGACTTGTCGAGGGACACGGCGGAATCCTCGGCATTGCATTTGCCGCGATGCTCAAGGACGCCTTCTCACTCTGGGGGGCCGCGGTGGTCATCTCCGCCGTATTCACCCTCGGCGTCGTCCTCGCCGCCGATGACCTGCTCGTCAAAGTCCCAACATTCTTCGAATGGGTCGCCTCGTTTGCCCGGCGAGCGACTTCCACCGTCGGCGCCGCGGGTCGTATCGGTCCGAAGCTCACGCCGGTCATGATCGGGGCGGGCAACCTGAGCTCCGGCGCCTTCGACTCACCCTCCCAGCCGTCGGCACAAGCGCTTGACGAGCCCGACGACGAAGATGACGCCGTACCTGAAGCGAAGGAGGAGGACTCAGAATCTGAAGGCGATGACGCCGAGGCCCCGCCCAAACGAACACCTGAGCGCGAACTGATCATCCGCATGCTGGGCAAGGACCGCGTCGAAGGCAAGCAGCCGAAGAACGCCTGGCCGGCGGAATTGGGCGACTACGTCCTACCACCGCTGTCCATCCTCCGCGATCCGGAGGGCAGATACTCCGCGAGCCAGGAAGGGCTGGTCCGCGATCAGGCGGCCATTCTGGAGCGCACCCTCGCCGAGTTTCGCATTGAAGTGAAGGTTGTCGAGATCGACACCGGCCCCGTCATCACCATGTTCGAGCTGGAGCTCTCCGCCGGCACCAAGGTCAGCCAGATCAATTCGCTCGCCAACGACATCGCCCGCGCGCTGAAGGCCCCGGCCGTCCGCGTCGTCGCGCCGATCCCCGGCAAGAACACCATCGGCATTGAAGTTCCCAACATCAACAAAGAGAAGGTCCGCCTCAAGGAACTCATCATGCTCGGCGGCGTCAAGCCGACCAAGATGGCCCTGCCTATCTTCATGGGCAAGAACGCCAGCGGCGATCCGCTTATTGCCGACATCGCCACTATGCCGCACCTTCTCGTCGCGGGCACCACCGGCAGCGGCAAGAGCGTCTCAATTAACACGCTCATCATGTCCGTCCTGATGACCCAGCGGCCGGACCACGTGAAACTCATTCTCGTCGATCCCAAGATGGTCGAACTCTCCATCTTCAAGGACATCCCGCACCTGATGTGTCCGATCGTCACCGACATGCAGCGGGCGGAAATGATCCTCCAGTGGGCGACGACGAAGATGGACGAGCGTTATGAGCTGCTGGCCGAGGCCGGCGTCCGCGACATCGGCAGCTTCAATCGAATGTCCAAGGATCAGATCTACGAACGATTCGCCCCCACGACCGACGAGGAAAAGCAGCAGATTCCCACGCACCTGCCCTACATCGTCATCGTCATCGACGAATTGGCCGACCTGATGATGACCTCCGGCAAAGAGGTCGAGCACCATCTCTCCCGCCTCGCCCAGAAGAGCCGCGCCGTCGGCATCCACCTGGTCGTCGCCACGCAGCGGCCGCAGGCCAACGTCGTCACCGGCCTCATCAAGAGTAACCTCCCCTGCCGCATGGCGTTTCGCGTCGCCAGCCGCATGGACTCGCGCATCGTCCTCGATCAGAACGGCGCCGAAGTCCTCATGGGCGAGGGCGACATGCTCTTCCTGCCCCCCGGCTCGTCCAAGCTCGTTCGCGCACAGGGCACCTACATCGAGGACGACGAACTCCGCGCCGTCCTCGCCGACTTATCAACCAAGGCCCGGCCCGTCTTCCATCACGAATTGCAGCGCCTCCGCCCGGCCGGCGAAGGTGAGGACTCCGAGCGCGACCCGCTCTTTGACGATGCCGTGTCGATCATTGTCGAGAGTCAGCGCGGAAGCGTCAGCCTGCTGCAGCGGCGTCTGGAAATCGGATACTCGCGCGCCAGTCGCCTCATCGACCAGATGGCCTCGGCCGGAATTGTCGGCGACTACAAGGGCAGCCAGGCGCGGGAAGTCCTGCTCACATCCAAGGAATGGTCGGAGATCCGCAAGCAGCGCGATGACGATGTGGCTCAGGGCGAATTCCGTGCCGACATGGAAGCCGAGGAGGATGACGCCTACGGCACCGCCGACATCGAAGACGACGAAGGCGTGCCCGACCTCATCGAAGGCCGCGCGGACCTGCGCGACTGACGCGTTTTTTTCTCTTCAGCATGACCTCAGCGGTCGGCTAATCCGACGCGGTTTCCAATACGCTTCCCGTTCGCAAATCCAGAATGACAAGGCTGTGCTTGCCGACGACGGCATGAACTTCCCCGTCGTGGATGGTCGCAGACCTGACGCGCGCCTCACCGGCGATCGGCCCGGGCGCGGCTGCGACCGCGTCGGTCTGCCACAAGACGCGCCCGTTGCGCAGCGCCGTGACGAGTCGATCGTTGATTTCAATCGTGACCGCGTCGTCATCGGGCATCGGCGATTCTCGCATTGCGGAAGCCTCCGGCCGAAGTGAGCGATCCGCCGCCCGCTCTCGCTCTGCGCACGAGACGGCGATGACCGCGAGCGCGAGGCAAATGCAAGCGCTCGCGATCCGATGAGTTCGCCTCGGCTCTAATGCACGCATATTCAAATGCTACGGCGCCAATTGCGCATCCACGAATCCCGGAACGTCGTCTATCGTTACTGTGTCGGTCATGTCAAAGTCCCCGAAGGGCACAAGATTGATGTCCTGCTCGTCGGACAGGAGAAGATCGACAAACCCCTGGATGTCGAGTCCGTTGACCAGCGCATCGCCGTCCATATCGCCGCGCGGGTGCTCAATCGCGGTCAACTGGAAGTTAAACGATCGTCGCCCGATCTCGACCAGATTGTGCGCCTCCGGGTTGAATCCCATGAGCATCTCCGCCGCAAGCACGTTCTGCAGCGCCGATTGTCGATCGGTCGTCGGCTGGTTTCGTCCCACCACGATCAACTTCTTGGACATATCAATCGTGACTTGCAGGTGATTGCCCTGCGTGGGAGACATCAGCAGCGGTACGTCGATGTTCCAGTTATCTCCCTTGTTGTTCGGGTCGTGCAGGTTCTTCAGCGTGTACGACGTGGAGGCCGGCTGGCCGTTGCCAGGATGGATGAACGTCGCACCGAATTGAATCTGGTCCGGAGCAATGTTGCTCGGCGGCCACGTGTCGCCGACCGTCACCTGGAAAGGCGGCGGCGGCGGGGGGGTCAAGACCCCACCCGGATAAGTCTCGCCGACCGTCGTCGGGGTCATCAGATTATTCGTCCAGACCGCCGGGCTCCAATCCACGACGATGTCCGGTAGTGGAATGACGACATCAAACAGATCGAGAATCCTGAAGTAGAGCTTCTTCGGCCAGATCTCGAATCCGTATCGAAAGCCGTCATGAACGGTAATCACATGCAACGGGTCCGCGCCGGGAACGGTGAATCGGTTTTCGCTGACGATGAACCAGTCCGCCATCCAGGTCGTGTGCGTATTCTTACAGGGCCGCCTGGGCGAATCCCAGAACCACAGGTCGTAAGCGCCGAAACCGTTGGCCCCATTGCTGAACCTCGCCGCCTCCCTATCTGTCTCATAGTAAGGCAGAGGCATCCCGCCCGGATCATCATTGGGTCGCGGATCGATATACATGCCGCCGACTCCGCCAAGCGGCATGTTTGTCGTAATCTTTTGCGAGAATCGGTAGCTCGGCGCCATGCCGCCGGGAAATGGCGGTGGAAACGACCAACTCGGTCCGGGCACTCCGTCGTTGTATCGCACCTCGATATCCAGTCCATATAGCACGGCGGCATAGACGTCGATCGTCGCGGTGCCTGGCGCGGCAGCGCCGAGCACAACCCCACCCGCGGGAATGACCGGATAGTCCGCCAGAATCTGCGCCCGCAGGCCCGCCGCCGCAGCGCCGCCGGCCGGAAGAGGAACGACAGGCGCTGGATTGAGGATGACCTTGCAGCAATCATCCATCACCATGACCGGCGCGCCGGCCCCGCCCACAATGACAACTGCGGATGTGGGCCCTCCCGCGATCAAGACTATACAAAGCACGAACGCCGCTTTACGTACCTGCGCAGACATTCTGAGTCCTCCTGGTGCGTCCGCAAAGATATGGATTCCGCGCGTGGAGGCGGACAGGCAAAGCTCCGTCGCGCTTCGTAAGGGATAGCGTCTTTGCCCGGAGGAACCGGCAAAAAAATAATGACAATCTGACGGGCCGGTCTCGATATGAATGTATGCCGTCGAACAACAGCCTAAATCTTCCGGCACGCCGGTTTCAAGCGTAATTCGGGTGATTTCCGTTGACCCGCTGTTGAAACCATGTGGAAATCGTAGGATACCCGCTTATTGAGCTTTTCAAGGGGATTGCCGGATGGATCGAATCGAGCTGGTTGAAGGCGACATCACCGAATTGGACTGCGACGCCATCGTCAACGCCGCGAATTCCTCGCTCCTCGGCGGTGGGGGCGTCGATGGGGCCATCCACCGTGCCGCCGGGCCTGAACTCCTCGAAGAATGCCGCACACTCGGCGGCTGTCCGACCGGCGAAGCGAGAATCACCCGCGGTTATCGCCTTCGCGCAAAGCATGTGATCCACACGGTCGGGCCGGTCTATCGCGAAGGGCTGCACGGTGAGCCGGAGCTGCTGCGGTCCTGCTATGAAAGCTCCCTGAGCCTCGCGGTGAAGCACAAGATTCGCTCAATCGCATTTCCGGCGATCAGTTGCGGCGTCTATGGCTATCCACTCGAAGAGGCGGCGCAGGTTGCGCTGGGCGCCACCATCCGCTTCCTTGAAAGTCATGATCAAATCGACAAGGTCATCTTTGTGATGTTCGGCCATCGCCCGCTGGAGGTGTACCAGGCGGCGCTCGCCAAGCTCGCTTCGTGACGCCGCAGCCCGTTATCGCGCGTCGCTCGCCGGCCGCGAAGTGGCCATCGATTCGTATTCCGCTCGCCGATTTTGGAGTCCCTCGACGGCCCGCTTGTCGCCGACCTCCATCGCTTCCTTAATGCACAGGTCCACGAGCTTGATCGCCTCCGACAGACGCCCGGACTCGGCGCAGAGCAGTGCCAATCGCTCCAGCGCCTCGCGCTGTCGTGGATTGAGCGTCAGTGCGTGCCGCAGCCGCGCCTCGGCGAGTTCGTCGTAGCCGTGCTTCATGAGCAGACGACCCATGGCCACGTGGGCATCGGCCCAATCGGGATTCATCTCCAGGGCCGCGAGATACTGCTCCTTCGCCCTCTCGTCTTCGTCCATCCGCTCGTAAGTCACGGCGAGGTAGTAATGACTTTCCCACCGGCCGGGATATTGTTGGATGTCCTTCAAATACTCCGCGACGGCCTCTTCGTTGCGATAGAGCTGGTTATAGATCGCCGCGAGATTGCGATGAACATTCGTGTGCTTCCATCCCAGCTCCAGGCCTCTGTGATACTCCCGAATAGCGTCGTCGAGCCTGCCTTCCCAGTGCAGCGCATGCCCCAGATGCGCGTGCGCGCCGCCGCAGGCGTCATTCACCGCCACGCCGTGAGTCCACAGTGTGAGTGAGTTCCGCCAGACCGAAATCTGCTCGCGCGTCCCAACGATCATCACCGCGAACAAAACGCCGGCCGCCACGGTCGCTTGCAGCCGATAGCGCTCGAAGCCCGCGAAGAACAGATAGCCGAAGAGCATGGCCCACGGCAGACACGCGAGATACGTATATCGATCGGCCGTGATCTGCGGGCCGCGCTGTGTCAGCCCTGAAACCGGCAGAATGATGATGCCGTAGCAGACAGCCGCGGCGATCAGACCCCTCGCCCTTCGGCGTACCAGGAACAGCGAGCAGACAATCAACGCCAGCGCGATCCCGCTGCGAACGGCCAACGGGTGACCGGGCCCGAATCCGGCGGGGAACTCGTAGAGCGGGGTCAATCCCGTCGGCGCCAGCGTCTTGTACGGGTACCACACCAGTGACACACAGACCTGGGCAATTCGCGAGGCCAGGGAGTGCTGCTCCATGGAAGCCACGGCCTCGGACCCGGCGGCGAAGAATGCATTGACGATGGCGACGATCGCCACGGCGAAGAACGGTAGCTTCTCCAGCAGGACGGAGCGATGCCGCAGGTCTGCCCATTCACGAATTCGTCCGAGTTCCAGGCGGCGAAGCGGATACACGTCCAGCAAAAGAAGCACCGCGGGCAGCGTGACCGCGAACTCTTTCCCAAGCAGGGCGAGAATGTAAAACCCGAAAGACGGACCGAGCCGCTTAGCCCACGAGCGCGGTGCGGCACGGTCGTTCCGATTCAACGTCAGATACGCAATCACCGCGAGCACGAAAAAGGGCGTAGCAATCAAGTCAGATCGAGCGCTGGACCACGCGACGGATTCCACTCGCAGAGGGTGAAGCGCGAAGAACAAAGCCGCCGCCGCCCCCCCCATGGCCGTCGATGTCGCATCGCGATCCGGTCGGATGATCCTGAGCAGCACGTAACCGAGATACATGACCAGCACCGAAGTGAGGGCATGGAGCAGTACCTGCGTCTGATGCAGCCGGACATGCAGGTCCTTCATGCCGCTGATGGAATAATCCACCGCGTAACTCAGCCAGTTCAGCGGCTGATAGTGGCCCATGTAATAAGTCGTGAAGCACCAGCGAATATTGTCCAGAGACAAGCCGCGGTAGTTTGTGTGGGTGATGAAATAGTTTTCGTCATCCCAGTTGATCAGCGTGTTATGGATGACAGGTAGGAAGGTCGCCGCGACGAGGCAGAACACCGCGACGGCCAGGAGTCGGCGAGTGACGCGTTCTGATCGGGACCAGTTTAAGAGTTCGGACAAGGACGGCTCATCCACGCGACTCGGAGATGCCGAGTTCTTTCAGGGATTCTCGATCTTCGGCGCTTAAGGCCAGGCAGTCGCGCAGCTTCTCCAGGATTTTCTTCAATTCGGCGGTCAACGCATCGGCTTCGGCCTGATCCTTGCCCGCGAGGGCCTTGCGCAGCGGGTTAAGGACGCTCACCCGCATCCCTTTGTGCTGAAGCGGGTAAGCCGGATTCATCTCATCGCAAATGGTCAACGCCTCGCGAAGTCGGGCGATTCCCGCGTCCTTGTCACCCAGGGCCTCTTCACACTTGGACAGATCCACCAGGCACGAAATCAGCGTGACCGGATCCTGTCGGGTGGACTCTTGCAGGATCTTTATCGCCTCTTCCAGCGAGAACTTGGCCAGGTCGTAGTTTTCCTGTCGCAGTTGCACGCGAGCCAGCGCCGCAAGGGCAAATGCATGCGGCAGCGTGCCCTCGGGATACTTCGATTCCGTGATGCGAAGAATCTCCGAACAAAGCCGCCCGGCCTCCGTGAGTTCGCCGATCTTCTCAAGCGTGCTGGCCAGCGCGATCATCGAGACGGTCGTGTCGCGTTCGCCCTTGCCGTACACAATCGCCGCATCCTCGACCGCCGTGGTCAGAATCTTGCGGCTTTCTGCCAAATCTCCCACTTCCGCGAGCAGCAGACCGAACTGCACCTTGCTGCGAAGTGCGTTCTGGTTGACGCGGCCGGGTCGCTGGCGTTCCCATTCATATAATTGCCTCCGCACTTTGCAGGCGTCATCCAGCATCCGTCTTGCCTGGTAGGCGATCGCAAGCTGGTTGCCCTGAAAGGCCGCCGCCCCATGCTCGCCCTTTTCGTGCAACGTCTTCAGGCGATCGAATGCCCGCCGCATCACTTCTTCGCCTTCCGACTGTTTGTCCGACTCGAGAAGGACCGAGCCCAGCATCGTCAGGTGACTGACCGCGACGGCGTCCGCGGGATTATTTTCTTTCTGATCGTGAGCCACCAGCTCTCGATAAAGCTCGGCCGCCTCGGCGGGCTTGCCAAATTGACGGTAGGCCTGCGCCAGATTGGACATCTCCACCAGCGTGTCTCGATGATCCGGCCCCAGCGAGGCTCGCAGGTTTTCCAGTGCCCGCGAACGCATGGGAATAACTTCTTCCGTCAATCCTCCACGGCTGTAGAGCCATGCCAGATTGCTCAGCGAGATCGCCGCGTCCTTGGATGTCGGACCGAGCACCTGCTCGCGGATGACCAGCGCACGAAGCTTGGCGTTCACCGCCTCCAGAAAGTCACCGCCGGACTTGTAGCCCAGGGCCGTGCCCAGGTTGTCCATCGTTTCCGCCGCCTCGGCGCCTTCGCCCAGCGTGGAGGTGAAGATGTAGAGAGCGCGGCGCAGCGGGGGCTCCGCGAGGTTCGGCTTGCCGCGATAGATATTCAACCATCCCTGACGATCCAGTACGGCAGCCGTACGCGGGTGCGACTTCCCATAGGTCTGCTCGCACAGCTCCAGCGCCCGGGCAAGCTGAGCCTCGGCATCGTCAAGCGCCTGCAACTCCGTCTGCGCATATCCAAGAATGCGAAGCGGTTCGATCAGATCGGGGTGATTGTCCCCCAAGATGGGCTCGCGCTTGGAAATGGCCTTGGCCGCCTCGACGCGGGCCGTGAAAAAATCGCCGTCGCGCACGGCCTGGGCCGCGGCCGCCTCCGCCGAATCGGCCTGACGCAACGTGGCCAGTTCGTCGGGCTTCGCGGACAAATATCGCTCAAGCGCCGTGTACTGAACCGACGCCGTCACATTCATGTAATTAAGCGGGCCAAGCAGTCGGGCGATCACCCGGCCGGCCTTCTCCGCCCGTTCGCGGGCCTCTGCATATTTCCCCTCGGCGCGAAGCTTGGGAATCTCATCGAGCGCCTGCTCGGCCTCGCGAATTTCAGACGCCTCCGTATCACTCAAAGGACTCCCGTCGGTTTTCTTCAGCTCCCGAACAGCGAGCGGCTTCTTGGCTGCCGCCTTCACGAGCTTCGCGTGGGTGGGCCTGCTTGCCTGCGTGGTCGGTGCGGAGGTCGTCGCAGGCAAATCCTCCCGGGCCATGGTCGCTGCGCAGGGCAACACCATCGTCGCGAAGAGGGCAAATCGAATTAGTCGTGCATCCGTCAAGGGATTCTCTCCTGATTCACGCCGAGGGTATTGGTCCGTGCTCCTGTCGCGCTACGCTGGACGATGGGCGTAAAAAGAACACAGGCCGCGAGTATTCATACTACTCGCGGCCTGTGAGGTTCACAATTCTATCGTCCCAACCGCAATTCGCGTCGGGATCAGCGTATGCCGGAAATTACCGGCGGCGGATCAGGCCGACAATGCCCAATCCGAGGAGCAGGGCTGTGCCGGGCTCCGGGATGCAGTTGTAAGCTTCGTTGTAGCTCGTCGCGACACAGGCATTGTCGATGGCCTGAGTTGAGTCACCGGCCGCTTGACGGAGGGCGAACGCATCCAAGGCAACGACAGCCGTACTCACGACGGCGGAGACGCTTGTGCCAGCCTCAGTAGCCTGATCGACCCACAATTTCGTGGCGCCGGTAGCGAGGTCGTATGAGTGAACGACGCGATAAGTCGTGGCGAAGTCCAGCCCTGATCCCCAGGCAACCGCGGCGCTGCTTGTATCGCTGATTGCGAAAGTGAAGTCGCCGGCACCGGCCGGATCAGGAATGACCCAGACGCGGCTGCGGAACGTGGTCGATCCGCCGATCATCATGTGAGCGAAATAGACGTCGAGGTTCCCGTTATCAACAGAGACGTCGAAGGCGGAATAGAGCGTGCCGGTCGCTGAACCGAAACCTCTGTTCGCATCTTCGCGCGAGCCGCCGCCCTGAGCGAGTTGGGCAACGCCGGCGTTGACTTGAATGAAGCTGCCGGAGCCGCTGTGGTTGGTCCAGCCGCCATTGGGAACGAGATTGCCGTTCGCGTAGCTAAAGGGCTCATTCATGAGCAGTGAGCCATACGACGGTGTGGCAAGAAGCGCCACGACTGCGAGTGCTAGTACAAAGTTCTTCATAATCGCTGTCCTCTCCTAAAAATTTCTGGCCCCACGCCTGAATACAGGCATGAGCGATGGAGCGAATTCCACGGCGCTCCTAGAAAACCATGATGACCTGGGGGGTACCGCTCACCCCTCCTCCATGTTCTTTCCAAGCCCCATACTACCCTTTTTGAGCTTTCAATTGCAAGGCCGGGAAGCTTAGAAATCGCTGATTAACAGAGTCTTATCGAGGCAGAAACACCCATTAACTACTCACAGACATCCCCGGTTGAGGACCGGGTTTTCGCTGGTTTTCGGACATTCCACGTAAGTCAGGCCCATTAAGGCACTCCTCGCTATTTGGTGATTTCTCGGGGGTCCTAAACGGCTTTGGCGGGTGGGTGCGTGACACCGCCGGTGGCACCGGGAGACCGTAGAATTCTCGTCTCCTCGCCCGAAACCATCTCATAAGTTCTTCCTCGCCAGTTAATTACACGACCCCGCATGGACGCCATGAAAAGAAGCTGGTGGACGATCCCGATCAGCAGGGCCCCGCCGATGTCCCAGGCGGTATCCCGCCAGGTCAAATCCGGCGGGCCGAGGACCTTCTTCACCGCCGACTGCCTCAATGCCGCCCGTCCCACCGTCGTCAGGGAGATGATTCCCCAAAGCCCTGCGGAGATGGCCAGGATCGCCGGTGACCCGAACAGCCCGAGTGCCGCCCCAACGCATAGCACCGCCGCCACCGTGCCGCCCAACATGAAACTCTGACACAAGAAAAAGCCCGACCACCAAAGGCGCGGGGCCCCGATCCGCGTAATGGTGAGCTGGCGTACCGCAAATTCCCAAAAGCCCCGAAGCGTGGTTTGATCGTGACTCGGTATCAGCGCCTGCGGCACGAAGACGATCCGAAGCTCGGCCTCCTTGATCGCCATGGTGACCTGCAAGTCATCCGACAAGGCCCGATCCCAGCGCTCGGCAACGCGCAGCGAATCAAAGCGCTCCCGCAAAATGGCCGTTGCCCCGCCCCAGCAAAACCGCGTCCGCTCCTGCTCGAACAGGGTCAGGCTCGCAGCGTTCCAGACGGATCGAACGCCGTTGGCGATTCCCCCTTTCGCACAGTACCAGCGAAATCCCGTCGCCGCCCCGACCGACTCATCGGACAGCGGCGCGACCATGTGACCCAGCCAGTCATCCCCCGGCACCGCGTCGGAGTCGAGAAAAATCAGCACCTTTCGATCGGCCGACACCTGCTTCAACGCGGCAAGCAGGTTGTGCACCTTCTGTGACCGCGCGTCAGCCGATCCGGCGACGACGAGTCTGTACGGCGGGGCCCCCCAGCCGCGCGTCCACTCCACCACCGCCGCATACGCCGGGTCGGACTGCGACTCAAAGGTGAAAATGACTTCATAGTCGTTGTAATTCTGTCGCGCGAGCTGTTCGACCGTCCGGTGCAGGTACTCATCGACGCCGCAGCAAGGCAGGATGACGGCAAGCGGAGGCTGAAAAGTGAAACGGCCCGCGGAATCCAGTTGCCGCCGGCCGCGCGCCACCGCCGTCTTGACCTCCCTGAGAAATCGCCAACCGGCGATGACCCCCAAGACTCCCTGAACGCACGAAAGGAGGCAAGTGGCCAACAGCGCAAGATATACCCAGTGAATGTCCATGAAGCGCGATGCATACCGCCCGGTAGACCGAAAGCTGTCGCCTCCCAAAACGTACCGGGTGATCGGGGGGGCGGCGACATGATAGCGTCGATCACCGACGGGGCCACCGGACCGGCGGATCTCGCCGGATCGGGTCACCTGATAGAATGCCCTCGCCGACTTACTGGAAGTCACTGAATCCTCGTTGCGATTGGATCATTCATGGACAAGAAAAAAGCAGTCGTCCTCGGTTGCGGGCTCGTTGGCGCGACGATGGCCCGGGACATGGCGAGCGATCCCGATTTCATTGTGACCGCACTCGACGCCAATGAAGCCAATCTGGCGCGCCTCTCCGGAGTCGAGAATCTCATCACCCACAAGGCCGACCTCGGCTCTCCCGAAGTGCTGATTAAGGCCATCGAACAGGCCGACGTCGTCCTCGGCGCGATGCCCAGCAAGTTGGGCTTCATGGTGCTCCGAACCGTCATCGAAGCCGGCAAGCCCTTCGCCGACATTTCATTCATGGTCGAAGATCAGACCGAATTGAACGACCTCGCGAAAGAACGCGGCGTCACCGCCGTCGTCGATTGCGGCGTCGCGCCCGGTCTGGCGAATCTGGTCATCGGCCACATAGCATCTCAATTGGATGTGACCGATCGCGTCGTCTATTACGTCGGCGGCCTTCCGAAACAACCCGCCTGGCCCTACCAGTACAAGGCCCCGTTCGCCCCCGCTGACGTCATTGAGGAATACACCCGCCCGGCGCGGATGATCGAAAACGGAAACCACGTCGTGAAGCCGGCCCTTTCCGATGCCGAGCGTATCGAGTTTCCCATCGTCGGTGAACTCGAGGCATTCAACACCGACGGCCTGCGGACCCTTATCAAAAACATTAATGCCCCGAACATGGTCGAAAAGACGCTGCGCTATCCCGGTCACATCGAATTGATGGCCGTCCTTCGCGAGACGGGCCTTTTCGGCAAGGACGAGATCGAGATTCGCGGCGTCAAAGTCCGCCCGCTCGATGTGACCTCGAAGCTCCTCTTCCCCATGTGGACTTATAAACTTGGCGAAGAGGAATTTACGATCCTCAGAGTGGTCGTCGATGGCCGAAAGGGCGGCCGCGCCGTGCGACACACCTACGATCTATACGATGAATATGATCATGCGACCGCGCAAACATCCATGGCCAGAACCACCGCGTTCCCCTGCGCCATCGTCGCCAGAATGCTCGCCCGGAGCGAGATAGCCCAGCCCGGAGTCCTGCCGCCGGAGCTCTTGGGCATGCAATCGGGCATGCTCGAGCGAATGACCAGCGAACTGGCCGCGCGTAGCGTGAATCTGAAATCGACGCAGACTTTTCTTTGATGACTTCGGTGCGTCGAATCGTTATGCAGCGCTGCGGCGCGGCATCATCCCCATCAGTGTCTTGTTCGTTCGGTAGAGTCTGACCGCCGCCTCCGGCTGACCATGCAGCCCGGCGATCTCGCAAATCTCCGGCAGTTGTCTGGCGACCTGTACCAGTCCGGCGATGATCGGCGTCCACTCCGGGCCGAACCGCTGCACCCGACTGAAATCGAACACAATTCGAAAGGGCCCATCCGGGCGATTCAGGCCGATGATCTTCTCGACCATCATCGTCATCGCCGCGGGCTTCAGCTCTTCACCCACCGGGCGAACTCGGATGCAATCCGGTTCCGCGACAATCTCCCACTGCGAGATCAGCGACGCTGCATCGTCGAATTGACGCATCCGCGACTTGCCTCGGCCGAACAGTCTTGCAAAGTTCCAGGACATCTCTCACCTCGCGGTGCGGCAAAATGGTTCGCCGCGAATCAGTCTCGCCATCCGGGTCAATCCCATCTCGTCCAATGGGCTGCCACTCAATAGAGGTACCCGGCTGACCGCCGAATCTTCCCGGCGAATCGCAAAAATTTTGAATTCCTCAAATCTCACCTGGGAGGGTATCAACCTGGCTCATGTCAGGACTACGTCGCCGCCGCCCTTGAGGGGCCAATCGATCCGATAATGACGACCCCATTGTCGCCGTACCCTTTCCATTCTCGAACCTGGCACGCGGAATGCTCCTTGTCTATGCAGGAAGGACCCATTCTCAGGTTCGGCATTTTGCCCAACCCTCGGCTAACGGGGCACTTATGAGCCTCTTAGACGAGAAGTTGTCCTAACGGAGGCGACTCGGAAGCTGCTAGAATAGAGGGATACCGCACAGGATTTGTGTGAATACGCACAGTTCTGTGCAGGCGGTCCGGCGTCGTTCGATCGCGAAATCGACGCCTTGAGCCGCGGTTGTGGAGATTCGCAGGTGTCCCGAATTCGCTCTTACCACGTTTGCCTCCTGCTTGCGCTTTTCAATGCGGTCGTCATTCTGCTGACGCTCCAGGTGCACAGCGAAACGACCCGCGATGCGGAGTTGCTGATCGAAAAGGCGGGTGAGCATGATGAACATTCAAAGTGGCTGCAACGTGCCGAGGAGCGGATCGTGAGGCTCAACGCGCCGGCCACCGAAGTCTTCCTGACTCAGGCCGTTGATGATTGCGCCAGTCGATTCGCATTCGAAAAAGTCCGCATGATCGACGTTATTAACGAAGGCCGGGAGATCAGGCAGCTCGGCCCGCTCCCCGAAGACGCCATCAACCAGATCTTCGAATCCGGCGATCAACTCTTCGAGGAATACGCCGTTCTCACCGATAAGTCCGCCGACGAGCAATCGCGGCACGAGGCCACGCGCCGCGCCGGCTGGGCCATGGCGAAGATGGACGCCGCACAGCGCGAAGCATTGACCGCCCTCGGCATCATTGAGAGCCGCAATACCGCCCTGCGCGACGAAATGCTACTCATTCACCAGCGCGATCTGGAAAAGCGCGCACGCGACGAACGCTACCTCATCGCCGCCGTCCTCGTCATCCTGGTGGGCATTCTCGGTTTCGGCAGACGTCTCTACTTGACCGAGCGATCTCTCGACATCGAGCGCCGGCGCCTTCGCGAGGAGCGCCGCGAACGCCTCGCCGCCGTCGGAGAGCTCTGTTCCAGCGTCGCCCACGGCATTCGCAATCCGCTCGCGGGAATTCGAAGCTCCGCCCAGTTAACTCTGCAACTCGGCCAACTCGATCCCGCCTCGCGCACGCGCCTACAGGACGTGCTCGAAGAAGGCCGACGACTCGGCGACCGTGTCACCGGCCTGCTGGCCCTCTCCCGCGCCACCGCCGATGGATTTGCCGCGATCAATCTCACACAGGTCATCAAGTCCGCGACCGATGGGCTTGCCTCCGAGCTGACCAATCGCGGCATCGCCCTCGACTTGCAGTTGCCGCAAAGCGAGGTAACGCTTCAGGGCGACCAGGCCCAGCTCGAACAAGTCGTGATCGAACTAATCTCCAATGCGATGGATCATTCGAATTCCGGTGATCGCATTGTCGTGAGCTGCGAGCGACCCAATGCCAACGGTCGCATTGAAATCGCCGTGCAGGATCAGGGATCAGGCGTCAGCGACGAATTGAAGGACAACCTGTTTGACTTATTCATGACGACCAAGCCCGGCGGAACCGGGATCGGGTTGGCCACGGCGCGGCGCTACGCTCGACTACATGGGGGCGATGTTCGCCTCGCATCCTCTCAGAAGGGGGCTCGTTTTGTGGTGGATTTACCGTCAGTGGCGGTGAACAAGGGTGAAGACGTCGGGCCGTAACGGTCCTCGTCAGATAGGAAGTGTCAAATGGCACGCATCATGATCGTCGAAGATGAACGCGTTCTTGCGAAAAACGTCGCGGAGAAACTCACGGCCCACGGCCACGAAGTGCGAGTGGTGCACACCGGTCGGGAGTCGCTTCCCGCCTTTTCCGAAATGGTACCCGACGTCGTCCTGCTGGACATTCGCCTGCCCGACGCCGACGGGCTGAAGCTGCTGCCCCAGATGAAGGCGGAGTCGCCGCTGACCAACTTCATCGTGGTAACAGCCCACGGCAGCGAGCGCATCGCCGTCGAGGCCATGAAGAACGGCGCCGCCGAATACCTCACCAAGCCCGTCGATCTCGACGAGTTGCAGTTGGTCGTCGCCCGGCTCGTCGAGCACCAGCAGATTTCCGACAACCTCTTCCTCCTCAAGCATCGCGAAGAGCAAAGCAGCGGTCTCGATCGGATTCTCGGCAAATCCGAGTCCATCGAATCGATCAGGCAGGCCATCCGCCGACTCACCCGCCCCGGCGTCCTCGATCGGGGAGATCCGCCGACCGTCCTCATCATGGGCGAGACCGGAACGGGCAAGGACCTCGTCGCTCGGGCGATTCACTATCAGGGCCCGCGCAGAGGCCGGCCGTTTATTCACGTGAACTGTACGGCCCTGCCGTCGTCGCTCTTTGAGTCTGAATTATTCGGCCACGTCCGCGGCGCATTCACCAGTGCTCAGCAGGCCAAGCGCGGCCTGTTTGAAGTGGCCCAGGGCGGCACCCTGTTCCTCGACGAGATTGGCCACATGGAAGCCGATATTCAGGCCAAGCTCCTCCATGCCATCGAGCACCGCGCGATTCGCCCCGTCGGCGGCACTCAGACGCGCCCGATGAATGTCCACGTCGTGGCCGCCACTAACCGTGACCTGCCCGCCGCCGTCGAGAGCGGCGAGTTTCGGCGCGACCTGTACCATCGCCTGCGCGTGGTCGAGATCATCGTCCCCCCGCTTCGCGAAAGGCGCGAGGACGTCGTCCTGCTCGCCAATCATTTCCTGGCGATGCACAGTGCGAAGTTCGGTCTGGGCCGGCGCCGCTTTACCGACGACGCATGTCGCGCCCTCCAGGAATGTGATTGGCGCGGCAATGTCCGCGAATTGTCTCACCTGATCGAGAGTTGCGTCCTTCAGGCCGACTCCGAGTCCATCGACCGCGCTCAACTGCCCTTGCTGTCCGACATGCGCACGCCCGACGTTTCCCTCGGTCTTCCGCACGGTCGTGTCATCAACATGGACTTTGAAAAGGGCCGACCCACCCTGGATGAAGTCGAACACGCGATTCTCGTCGCCGCCTTTGAATACACCGGTCAGAATCTCAGCCGGGCGGCCAGATTACTGGGCATCACCCGCGAGGCCCTGCGCTATCGACTCAACAAGTCCATGGAGGCGGCTCGTGAGAGTGTCTGATCATAGGCCGTCAATCCGAATGCGCGCCCTTCCCTGGCTCGTCATGTTGAGCCTGGTAACGCCTGCGCCGGCGCAGCCCATCGTGGCCACCGACGCCGCCGGCGACGCGACCATTCGACGAACCGACGAAGGAAACGACGGCCCGTTTAATCCCCTCACTCATCGCTTGCCCGATATTGTCGAAACGCGCCTGGGGAAATTCGCACCCGACTTTCCCTGGGCCGATCGTTTCACCGGTCAGTGGAGTTCGGCGGGGCAGTTCGTCCGATTCGACATCGTCTTTGTGGGCTTGATCAATCCGCCCGGTCCCATCGGCTATGACGACGAGTTCCCGACCTACTCCCCATTCTGCTATGGCCCCCACCCGGTCTTCGGCTTTGTCGAGTTTGACCTCGACGCCGATTCGAATACCGGCGGTGAGTTGAGCTATCCTCAGAACAGGTATCTCGCCAACGCCGCCCGATTCGGAGGCATGACCAGCGAAGCGCGCTTTGCCGGTCGGGCTGTGTTACTCGGAAGCATGCTGGACAGTACTTTTTCGACTCCACCCTACGCAGAGCGCAGCGGCGAGGAGTTTCATATCTCTCTTTTCGGGGATCAGATCGAAAGCATCTCGGTCGTTGTCGAAAAGCCCGGCGGCAATCCGGCGGTTTTCGAAGCGGGCGAGACCTGGGTCCTGCGCGGCGAATTCCTCCACCGCGCCCACGGCTTTGAGGATTTTGCATTCAAGTGCGTCGAACGTCCCGGTCGCTACACGCCGGAGACCAAGTTGCGATTCGCGCACGATACAGTCACCAACCGCACCACCGTGTCACTCGTCTACGGCCTGACCAACGGAGCCTGCGCCCAATTGAATGGCTCAAGCATGTCGCCCCAGCCCAACGACGGCTGCGACATCAACGACAATTCCATCGAGGAAGCCCTGCTCGACCTCCAATTCAGTGCCACCTACGCCGATCCCTATATGACCTGGATGCCGGAGTTCCAGCTAATCGCCGGGTGGCAGTACGCCAACGTTTCCTCTGCCATGAACCCTGCCAACTGGCGTACCTGCGTCCTGGTCGGCAGCGCCTACGAATCGCAGCAGCCGTGGGGGGCCAAGTTCATCTGGACCGACATCACGCCCAACGTTCGGACCGGCGACTTCAATGGTGACGGCGCGGTCAATGCCCAGGACGTCGCCGCACTGCTTGCCTTCGTGACCGACCACGACGGACAGCCCGGCTACGACGAGGACAAGAATGGCACAAATGAGAGCATCGACCTCATCAACTTCTCCCCCAACTTCTGTGCCTACGACACGAATTACGACGGTTACGTGACCCAGGCCGATGCCGTCGTTCTCGGGGACAAGAACCTCGACCAGATCCTCGAAACCTCGGATGTGTCCGATTTCGTCCAAGGCCTGCTTTTGCCCCAGGAATACGCCAGTACCCACAATGGGATCACCCCCGATACCCGCGGAGACATCAATGGCGACGGCGTCATCGACGGGCGGGACATCAGTGGCTTTGTAAACCTCCTGCTCGATCAATAGCCCACAATTCTGCTGTCCCCACCCCACGACCCGTTCGGAACCGCCGATCCCACTCCCGTCAACCGGCCCTCCTGCTGTGAAAACCGGCTCCCACCAACGGGTCCGCCACAAATCGGCGTGCTCCCGATTCACTTCCCATCCAAGGTCCTGTATAATCCCAGACGGCGGAGGAAGTTGCGCACCGGTGTCCCGCCGGCAGCGCAGAGTTGACTCATATGATCTGCCCGGCAAGAAGATCTCGAGGCCTGACCCTCGTGGAGTTGCTGATCGCAATCGGCGTGATCGCACTTCTGCTTGCCATCCTCATGCCCGCACTCAGCGCCGGACGCCACGCCGCCAAGGATGTGGAGTGTCGCGCCAAATACCGAACCGTCGTCCAGCGTTTCATTGAGTTTGCCGATGAAAGCGGCGCCGGTTTGCGCGGTGACAGCCAAAACCTCGGAGCCGATCGCTTTCTTCTGGAGGACTTCCAGGAATCGCTCTATCAGGTTCACGAATTCTGGCAGGGGCCCAAGTCCGAATCCGAATTCATCAAGGCCTCCGAGTCGCCGCTGGTGTGCCCCGAAAAAGGCGCTCGGCTGACGCGCCGCTCCGGCGTCCCCTGCAGCGCCGGCGCAGTCGGACCGCAAAAAGAAGTCAGCAGCGGATTCAACAAGCGACTCGACCGCAAGACGCGCTTCATCAAGGGCAAGCCTTTTCCCACCACCGCGTACCTCTCAAGCAGGATACTCACCAATCCTGACGTGCCGCTGGTCTTTGACGTCGCCGGTGAGGTCGCCGTCGAGCGACGAATCTCGCCCTACTATTCCGCGCCGCCCATGAAATACGACGATCAAAAAGACGCCTACGAATCGGGTGTGTCCTGGTTTCCCGCGATGCGTCACATGGGAAGGATGAACGTCGGATTCATCGGCGGCCACGTCCTGTCCACGGACGATCCCGTCTCCGAACCCTGGTCTCGTTGGGAATTCCAGCCGGATTGATCTCAGCTCGCCGGCTGAAATGCGCCCCGAACCTCGGCCAGAAGCTGCTCCACCTTGAAAGGCTTGAACAGAACGGCGTTCAGGCCCTCTTTACGCGCCCGAACGATGGAATGATTCGGGTCATACCCGAAGCCGGTCATCAAGATCACGGCGATGTCCGCATTCAAATCACGCGCCGCCGCGAACACTTCGTAGCCGCTCTTGTGCGGCATTCGAATATCCGCCACCAGCAGGTCAAACGATTGTGCGTTGACCGCGGTAATCGCCGCCGCGCCGTCAGGCGCGGTCTCTACTTCGCAGCCCGCCTTTCGCAGGACCCCGGCGATCGTCTCGCGGATGACCTCCTCGTCGTCCGCCACCAGCACGCGCTTTCCGTAAAGAAGCGGATCGGACGCCGTCGCGGAGCTTCGTCCGAGAATGCCGCCGCGCGGGACCGCCACGTCCTTGACCTTCTGCTTGATCTCCGTGACGTGATCGCAGATGGCATTGAGACGGTGCCGAAGATCGTCGTTGCCGATGTACTCTTCCTTGAGGGTCTGTGCTTCGGTAATGATGTCGTTCAGCGGGCCGGAGATCTCGCCGATCACGTCGTCGGCCAGACGGCCGGTGGACTCATTACGCTCGATGATGAGCAGGTCGAGAATGTTCAGGGCGATGGCGACGTAGCGCGCCAGAATCTCCGCGTATTGGCGATCCTCTTCGTTGAACGCCGCCAGCCGGTCCGACTCGATGTTGAACGCCCCGATGATCCGGTCCTGAAATCGAAGCGGGACCGTCAGCGAACTCTTCGCAGTCTCCAGCCCCTGAAGATATCGCGGGTCTTTCGAAGTATCGTGACAGATGTAGCTCCGGCCCGTCGCGGCGACGTAGCCGCTGATCCCGTTCCCCTCGGGCAGGGCGATGATCTCGTAGTCCTGGCTCTGCGGCGTCATGCCGTGCTGCAGCACGAACTCCAGCCGATTCGTTTTCTTGTCCACCAGCAGAACCGCGAAGTTGTCGAAGTGCAGCAGGTCGTGCATGCAGCGGAGCATCTTCTGCTCCAACAGGTCGATGCGCTCCTCGACGTTCATCGCCGCCGTCGACTCGCCGTCCAGCCGCACCAGCTCCCGGCCCGCCAGATCGATTGCGTCGATCTTTTTCTGCAGCCGCCGGCTGTGGGTCACGTCCCAGACCACCGCCGCGATCTGGATGACCTCCTCGCGACTGTTGAGAATCGGCGAAATCGTGATCTCAAAATACTCGTCTCGCGGGCTCGTCAAACTCACGCGCCGGGCTCGGTGATGCGCCGGTCGCCCGCGGTCGTTGTCATGGGCCGCGCCGAACGTCTTGACGCAGACGCCGCATACCTGCGCGATTAACTCCTCCGGGTAGCTCCGCATCTTGGGGTTCGCCCAGACAAGTCGCCCATTCAGGTTGACGATGCAGACGCCCTGGCCGATGTTCTCCAGAATCATCGCGGACTGCTGATTGACCGCGGCGCGCTCGACCGCCAGAAAATCGCTCTGATCTGAAATAACAAGATCGAAGACGTGGTCCCGCATCGCCGCGACCGCCTCGTCAAACGAAGAAACGGTGACGACCTCAGCGCCTTCCGTCACGCGCGATGTGAGCGGCCCGATCTGCGATCCGGGCCGAATCAACAATAGCACGCGCGGCTGCGCCATCACAATCTCCTTATGCAGTCCCTATTAAACAGCATATGCCTGAATTGGCTTCGATAAAGAATGTCTAACTGAATACTCATGCCAATCCCGTCTGACCTGAACATCTCGTTCCTGCCTGGGCAATCGTACCGGCCTAGTAAAACATTTTAGCAGTCCGGTCGCAGCCTTGCAATTCATAGCGCGATGGTCGTCGAGCTTCTTGGATTATCGGCTGTAAATGCCGATTTGGTGATCCCTCATTTGAATCCCAGGGCCGGGTCTGCCGGGTTGCACGATAAACTCCGCCCGGTGCCATTCACCCCCCTTAGTCAGTTGAATAGTGCCTTTAAGTCCGGCGACCCCGCCGGAGCAGTCATTAACTGAATACTCGGCGACCTCGCATCCGGTCAATACGTCATCAACTCGTTACACCAGATGACGGCCGACGAACCGCAAGTCCTTGCGTTTCTCATAGCGATCGTCGTTTCGTGGCGTTCGCAATGGTCGAGGTACGCGCCCTCCGTCACCGTCGGGCATAACGGCACCGGCGCGGCTCACCGCGTTTCGTGTCTCGCGGCACGCGCAGTCCTTCGCGTGAATAATTTCCCGGTGCGACGTATCATGCCGACATGCACGGATCAAGCTTCCTGACGCAGGCAGCCGTCCTCTTCGGAGCGGCCCTGTGCATTGCGTGGCTTTTTCGCATTTTCCGTGCTCCGGCGATCATCGGATTCCTCTTCGCCGGAATCGTCATCGGGCCCTCGGGGCTTCAGCTGATTCCATCGGAAGCGGTGGAGCAGTTCTCGGAGCTTGGACTCGTGATGTTGCTCTTCACGGTGGGGCTGGAGCTCTCTCCGGAGCCGCTCATACGAAGTGGCCGGCGGCTTCTCGTGGCTGCGGGCATCCAGATCGCGCTGATCGGCGTTGTCGCCTATGCCGTGGGTCAGTTCCTTCACTATTCGAGTTCGGCGGAATCGCTGGTCCTCGCGGCGGCCGTCTCCCTTGCAAGCACGGCGATCGTGCTGAACCAGCTCAGCCAGCAAGGCGAGACGAATTCCGTCGGGGGCACGCTGGTCACGGGAATTCTCCTGCTCCAGGATGTCTTCGTCATTCTGCTGATGCTCTTTCTTCCGCTCGTCGCCGCGGGCACCGGGGCGGGCTGGCAAGAGGCGACCCTGCGCGGCGTCCTGTCGGTCGCCATGCTGGGTGTCGTGACGATGATCGCCCGATGGGTAGTGCCGAGAGTACTTCAGACCATTCTCCGTTACGGCGGTCGCGAACTGCTCACGCTTTTCGCCGTCGTGATGGCAATTACCGGGGCGTGGCTGGCGGGCCTGGCGGGTTGGTCGTGGGCCTTGGGGGCGTGCATTGCAGGGCTCATTCTCTCGCAGACGGACCTGCGTCACCAGCTTTCCGCGGAGATCATGCCGTTTCGATACGTGTTTAATGCCGTCTTTTTTATCTCAATGGGAATGCTGGTCGATCTGTCCACGATTGCGCCGCAGGCGGCGATGATCGGCGCTGCAATCGTCGTCATCCTGATCGCCAAGTGCCTGCTCACGACGGCGGCCGTGCGCCTCGCCGGTTGGCCGCTTCGGTTGGGCATCTATTCGGGGATCGGGCTTTGCACGGTGAGCGAGTTTGGTTATGTGCTGGCGCGCGAGGCCGATCGACTCGGAATCTTGTCCGATGGACACCTTAATCAGTTCACGGCCCTGATCGTCGGAACGATGATGTTCGGCGCGTTTTTCTTCCCGTTGGCCGGTCGGCTTTCCATGGCCGTGCATCAAAGGCTTGCCGGTGGAACTGACTCAGAGATTGAAGTTAGTTCACATGCCCTGGAAATGAAGGACCATGTCCTCATTGTTGGCTTCGGGCTCAACGGGCAGAATCTGGCGAAGGTGCTGAAGGCCACCGGCATTCCATTCATCGTCATCGAAATGAACAGCCGGCTCGCACAAGTCGCCCGCGACGCGAGCAATCGCGTGCTGGTCGGCGATGCGGCGCGGCATGCGATCCTCGACTACGCGGGATTGAGTTCGGCGCGGGCAATGGTCATTGCGATCAACGATCAGGATGCTACCCGGAGAATCGTCGCCCAGGCGAGGTCGCGCCGGCCGGACCTTTATGTGCTAGCCCGGACGAGGTATATCAGCGAATTGGAACATCTGTATCGGCTCGGAGCGCATCAGGTCATCCCCGAGGAATTCGAGACCTCCATCGAAATCTTCGCCCACGTCCTGAAGCACTTTGGCATTCCGGACAACGTCATCGAGGCGCAAATCACCATGATCCGCGCGGGCGGTTACGGAATGCTCCGCGGAAGGCCGGCCGCCGGTGAAGGGCGGTCGGATCTGCTCAGTCTGCTCGAGGCGACCGCCACGCAGACCTTCATGCTCGAATCCGACAGCCCCGCCGCCTCCAAGACGATCCGAGAGATGGATCTCCGGGCGAACACCGGCGTCACAATCATTGCCCTGGTCAGGGGCGGACGGCCTCAAACCAATCCTTCACCGGACACCAAAATGGAAGCCGGCGACGTGCTCGTCCTGGTCGGTGGGCACAAGCAACTCGACAAGGCCAAAGCGATACTTTCCGCGCCGTTGCCCACGCTTGATAAACCGCTTTGATTGGTGAAGCGCACTTTGGACGAGTATCGATGACCGAAGCTCGTTATTGGCGGCCGGTGCAATGGCTGATACGCTCTTGCCGGATGACTCGGGCACGCCGGGAGAGTCCTGACCGGCCATTCAATACGGAGCCAGTCCCATGACCAATGCACTGATTGCTCTTGCCGTCGTCGTCGGCGTCGGGCTTCTCTGGATCATCGTCGCCTATAACGGGTTCGTCCGCCGGCGCATGGACCTGCGCGAATCCTGGGCTCAGATCGACGTCTCGCTCAAGCGTCGCCACGACCTGATCCCCAATGTCGTCGAGACGGTCAAAGGTTACGCCGCCCACGAGAAGGACAGCCTGGAGCGCGTCATCGCCGCGCGCAATCAGGCGGTCGCTGCGAAGACCCCCGTCGAATCCGCGGCCGCCGAAGGCCTGCTGACCGGCGCCTTGCGGCAAATCTTCGCCCTGTCCGAGGCCTATCCCGATCTGAAAGCCAACGCCAACTTCCAGCAATTATCGACCGAGCTCTCCGCCACCGAAAACCAGATCAGCAGCATGCGCCAGCGCTACAACCGCGCCGTCGCCGACTTCAACGAGGCAATTCAGAAGTTTCCCAACCTGCTCGTCGCCGGTCCGCTCGGCTTCCGCGCCGAGGAGTTCTTCGAGCTCGACGATGCCGCCGCAAAGGAAGCGCCGAAGGTAAAGTTCTGACCCCTCGCGGCGCGACCATCGGCTTCTTAAGGCCTCATACCCGACCAGGAGCCCGACCCACCGGCCGAAACTGCCGATTCGCCCAATTCCAGTGCCTTGAGGCTGCCATTGGACATCCAGTCCGCCATGCACTACGATATTGCTTGATTCAACGAGGCAGAAAGCCGTTGGATGATTGCCTTGATCCGATGACTTGATGAGGACGCGACACGCGTCCGGGACATTCGACGGCACTTTCCACTTCTGTCCGCCAATTTCAACAGGAACATTCATGAAATTCGAAGACCTCGGGCTCGCTGAGCCGATCCTTCGCGCTGTGACCGCCGAAGGCTACACCACCCCCACACCCATTCAGGTCCAGGCCATCCCCCAGGTGCTCGAGGGCCACGACCTTCTCGGCTGTGCCCAAACCGGCACCGGCAAGACGGCCGCTTTTGCTTTGCCCATTCTCCACCGATTGATGAAGCCCACCGGCTCCAATGGCCGCATCAGGCCGATCCGAACGCTCGTCCTCTCCCCAACGCGTGAACTCGCTTCGCAGATCGGCGAGAGCTTCCGCGTCTACGGTGCGCATACTGGCCTGCGCGAATTGGTCATCTACGGCGGCGTCGGCCAGGGCCGGCAGGTCGCCGGCATTCGCCACGGTGTTGACGTCCTCGTCGCCACCCCGGGTCGGCTCCTCGACCTGATGAACCAGGGCCACATCGACCTCAGCACCGTTGAAGTGCTCGTCCTCGACGAAGCCGACCGCATGCTCGACATGGGCTTCATCAACGACATCCGCAAGATCGTCGCCAAGGTGCCAAAGGTGCGGCAGACCCTGTTCTTCTCCGCCACCATGCCGCCCGACATCCGCAAGCTCGCCGATGCCATGCTTAACAAACCCGTACTCGTGCAGGTGGCCCGCGAATCCGCCGCCGCCGACAACGTGGAGCAATCCGTCTATTTCCTCAAGCGCCGAAACAAGCCCGCCCTCCTGAACCACCTGCTCGGCACAACGGCGTTCACCCGCTCGTTGATCTTCACCCGCACCCGCCGCGGGGCCAACAAGGTCGTCCGCGATCTCGAGATCGCCGGCGTTCCCTGCGAGGCCATCCACAGCAATAAGAGCCAGAACGCCCGGCTTCGAGCTATGGAAAACTTCAAATCGGGCAGGTCGCGCGTCCTCGTGGCCACCGACATTGCCGCCCGCGGACTCGATATCGATGAAATCTCCCACGTCGTGAATTACGACATGCCCGACACCCCCGAGACCTACGTCCATCGCATCGGTCGTACCGCCCGCGCCGGCGCGTCAGGCTTCGCCGTCTCCTTCTGTGACTCGGACGAGCGATCCCAGCTCAACGCCATCGAGCGACTGATCTGCAAGACGATCACCGTCATTCGCGAACATCCCGAATACGCGCAGGCTGGTGCATCGAATGATGCCGCCGATCGCCCGCGCTCGTCACCGATTCATAATCCCGGACGGCCGAGGCAGGCGACATCGCGACAGCATGGCCACTCGGACAACCGCGACCGCAATGCGCACGCACCGCAGCGAGACAACGCATCGCACGGCAGGCCGCGCCGAAAGAAGCGCCGCGGCGGCAGGCCGGGTCATTCCGGACAGTCCGCGGCTGCCACCCACCATGGACGCGGAAATCAGCCCGCGCCCCAGCGGGATTCAGACGGCCGATCAGCGCCCAAGCGCGATACGACGCAGCGCCCGGCAGCTCACGCCGGCGGAACCGCGACCGCCCAGGCCAAGCCGACCTTCGGCAGCACCAAGCACCGTTCCCGCCGCCGTCGCCGCTAAGTTTCCCAGGCATTGGGCGGTTCATTCCAGCGCCGGCTCGGCGACGGCCGATCGCTTTCATCGCTGCCGATCGAGCTGCCGATAGTTCACCGCCTCGCTGACGTGTTCTGGCAAAATGCGCTGCGACCCCGCAAGGTCCGCAATCGTCCGCGAGATGCGCAGCACCTTGTCGTGCGCCCGTGCCGACAGTCCCAGCTCCGTCATCGCCTGCTTGAGGATCGTCTCCCCGGCGCTGTCCAGCGGACAATGCTGCCGCACCAGCTTCGGGCCCATCCGCGCATTGAGCATCGTCGTCGTCGCACGCGCCGCGGTGAGGACGGCCGTCTCCTCGCGCCCTGCCGATTGCGCCGCCTGCTCCCTCGAAGCCGCGAAGCGCGCATGTTGAACGTTGCGCGCCGCCAGCACCTCCTCGCGCATCTTCTTCGAGTCCGTGCCCACCTTCTTGTTCCGCAGTTCGTCAAACGGCACCGCCGGCACCGTAATATGAATATCAATCCGATCGATGAGCGGCCCGCTGATCCGCGCCCGATACCGCTCGATCTGCATCTGCGAACACTTGCACGGCTTCCGCGGGTCCGACAGATACCCGCAGGGGCAGGGGTTCATCGCCGCCACCATCATGAATTCCGCCGGAAACCGCACCACGCTGTGCGCCCGCGCAATCGTGACGCACCCATCCTCCATCGGCTGCCGTAGCGTCTCCAGGATGGCACGCTGAAACTCCGGGAACTCATCCAGAAACAGCACCCCGTGGTGCGCCAGCGAGACCTCGCCCGCCTGCGGAATCGTCCCGCCCCCCACCAGGGCCGGGCTGCTCGCCGAATGATGCGGCGTCCGCACCGGCCGCGTTGCCATCAGCGTCGCCCCCGACGGCAGCTTGCCCGAAGCCGACCAGATACGCGTCGTCTCCAGCGACTCCGCAAGCGTCAGCGCCGGCAATATCGTCGGCAGACACTTCGCCATGAATGTCTTGCCCGAGCCCGGCGGCCCGACGAGCAGCACATTATGCCCTCCGGCCGCCGCGATAATCAGCGCCCGCTTGGCAAACTCCTGCCCGCGCACATCCGCAAAGTCGAGGTCATACGCCGACGCCTGCGCGAATTGCTGATCGAGATCGACCGTCGTCGGTTCCAGCGGCAGTTGCCCGACGACAAAGCCCACCGCCTCGGCCAGCGATGCCACCGCGATGACCTCCAGCCCGTCGACCACCGCCGCCTCGTTGGCATTCTCGCGCGGCACGATCACCCCGCGAAAGCCCTCGCTCTGCGCCATCATCGCGATCGAAAGCGCCCCCTTGATCGGCCGCACCCGTCCGTCAAGCGCCAGTTCCCCGACGATGACATACTCTTTCAACTCCGGCGGGGCGATGCCGTCGTTGGCGAAGATCATCCCCAGCGCGATCGGCAGATCGAACGCCGGCCCCTCCTTGCGAATGTCCGCCGGCGCAAGGTTGATCACCGTCCGATTGCCCGGCGGCTGGTATCCGCAATTGGTGATCGCCGTGCGAATCCGCTCCAGGCTTTCCTTCACCGCCGCGTCCGGCAATCCGACGATCACCGGCGCGGCAAACCCGCGCGACGAGATATTCACCTCGACCTCGCAGGCGATCGCATCAATACCAAACAGAGTGGCCGTGTGAAGTTGTACCAGCATGACCGGGAAGCCTACCAACGAAAACCCAATTCGCCAAAACCCGACAACCCGAGCGCCCCCGCAATGGCCCCGCCCCCCCGCGCCCCCGTAGGGTGGGCTCTGCCCACCATCGCCCCCGTGCAATTCACCGACCGCTGCGCCCCCGTAGGGTGGGCTCTGCCCACCATCGATGCCGCGTCAATGTGCCGTATTGCGCCCCAGGTCTCCTCCTACCCATTCGGACAAATCACCGCCTTGCCCGTCCGCCAGTGCGCCACTGCGTCCAGCGCCTCGTTCACCTGGTCCAGCGAGTAGCGATGCGTGATGAGCTCGTGAAACGGAAATCGGTCCCCCCGTGCCCGCAGGAACTCCAGCGCCTTGGCCCAATGGTGCGGCTCGCTGCCGTACGAGCCGTGAATCTCCAGCTCCTTCTTGGTGATGTAATGCGGGTTCAGCGGGATCGGCCCGGCGTCGCAGTATTGCCCGAGCACCATGTACCGCCCGCCGTCGCGCGCCAGGTGCCATCCTTCCGACACCGCCGACGGATGCCCGACGCACTCGATCACCACGTCCGCCCCCAGCCCGTTGGTGTTCTCCAAAACGATGCCGCGCCGCTTGTCGGGGTTCTTGATCTCGTCGATGTCGATGGTGATGTCCGCCCCGAAGCGCTGGCACCGCTCCAGTCGATCCTTCGGCCCGCCGATGGCGATGATCGGCCGCGCCCCCGCGTCCGATGCGATGGCGATGGCCGCCAGCCCCACCGGCCCCGCCCCCTGCACCACGCACGACTCCGCCCAGCGCACCGGCATCTTCTCGTAGCCGTGCACGCACGTCACCAGCGCGCAGCCCGCGCCGATGAGCGCTTCCGACGGCAGATCGTCCGCCAGCTTGAAGATCGCCGTCCCCGCGCGCAGATGGTGATACTGCCCATACCCGCCGAGAAAGTGCGGCGCGTGGTTGCACGGCGTGTTCACCCCGTACGCCTTGCGGTTCGAGCAGCGCGACGGCAATCGGTGCAGCCGGCAGTAAAGACACTCGCCGCAAGGCCGGCCCACAGTCCACGACACCCGGTCGCCGTTTTTCAGCGGCGCGCCCAGCCAGTCATTCGCCTCGCCGCCGATCGCCTCCACCAGGCCGACCGTCTCATGCCCCATGATCAGCGGCAGCGGCACCGCCAGCTCGCCCTTGTGCAGATGAACGTCCGTCCCGCACACCCCGGCCATCGTCACCTTCACCAGCACGTCGCCCGCCGCCAGCGCATCCGGCAACGGGAACTCCTGCACTCCAATGGCTTCCTTGAAGGCACTCATCACCGCGGCTTTGGCATTCTTGCTCATAGTCGCCGCATTTTCGGTGCGACGCCGCGCCCCTGCAAGCCGCCGCAAGAACCCCAGTCCGACGAGCCCCGGACTTCCAGTCCGGGCGGCTGAACATCCACCGTGGGCAATCGTCCGCAAGCGGCCGCGCGCCCATGCCGGCCGGTTTTTCGCACGCACTTCGCGCCAAAAGAGAAGGTGACATAAGGTGACACACGCGATTTTTTTCGTTCGCAACTCTCGTGTCGGGCATGTGTTGGGGCGCTTCGATATTTTGGCGTTTTTTGAGTGACATGAGGCCGAAACACTGCGGCAGCCCGCCGAGTTCCGACGGCTGTTTGCCGAACGCTGATCGTTTCGTGCGCCAAGGTCATGCTGGTACTCCTCGCACCAACCACACTTGCTCCCCGTGCGCGCCTACACAGCTGCCTGCGCGAGATGCCGCCTCGCGCATCTCGCCTGGCAAATCGACCAACCCGCATCGGTTCGATTGATTTGCACCTGGCCCAGTTGCCCGCAATCAACTCAATCAACTCGCATCCGGCTCGTTGAACCTGCAATCGACTCGATGAACCCGTTATCCATTTGATTAACCAGCATCTACCCCGATAAATCGGCAATCGGCACGATCAACCTGCCTCCGGCCCGAAGGGCCAAAAGTGAGTAGGCAGGGGCATCGCCCCTGTACCGCGAGCCCACCCCGCGCAAAGCGACCCCGAAGGGGTCGCATCTCCCGCGCGCGCCAAAAAAATACTTAATTAAGAAATCAAATCCGCCCGTGCCCGATCAAGGATGATTCAGCACTGCGTCAACAAAGCTTGCGATATCAAGTGCATCGACCCGTGACGTGCCGTCATCGAATACGTCCCGGTTCGTATTGGCGATGTAGCGACCGCACCCGGTGAGGTTCTCCGGCTCCAAAATGGCGTTCACAAACCGGCTCACATCACCCGCGTCGATCACATGGTCGCAGTTCATATCTCCGACCCGGCAGACCGGCGCTAATCGCGCGACGTAGTAATTGTCCGTCGACCACTCAAGGGGGTAGGGATAGTCGCCGCCCACCACCAGTTCGCCATTCCACGCTTGCAATGCATAAACTTCGCCGCCCAGACTCGCGGCGACATCCTTCCAATTCTCACCGTCCCAGCGAGCGATGTACCCGGAGTTCCCGTCGGGCACCCAGAATGAACCCGATGCGTAGAGTTCATCGTTGTACGTCGCAAAGTCGTTGATTCCATAGCCGCCAAACCCGGTGCCCAACGGCGTCCAGTTGTCACCACCCCACTCGGCGACATTGGCAGTCGGCACGCCGTCCGCCGTTGAAAATCCTCCGCCGACGATCAGCTTGTCATGGTGGACCGCCAGCGCCGACACGCCGCCGTTCAGTCGCGGACCGACGGGAAGCCACGTCTCCCCATTCCATCGCGCGAGGTACGGAATGTCCTGCCCGTCCACGCTGGTGAAGTTGCCGCCCACTATGAGCTCGCCCTGAAAAACCTCCAATGCCAGTACGATCCACGAAGTTCCTGTTCCAAGTGAACGCCACGTCGTCCCGTCCCATCGGGCAATGTTGTTGACGACCACGCCGCCGGCGCGGCTGAAGCTGCCCGCGATGACGAGTTCGTCGCGGTATTCCACCATCGCGGCAATGGTCAAAGGAGAATCCTGCGCAAGGGCGGTACTGACCGCGGACCACCTCTGCCCGTCCCATCGCGCCAGGCTGTTGGCAGGCGTGCCGTCAACCGCGCCAAACACACCGGCCACGATCAGGTCTCCGCGAAATGTCATCATCTCGTCGATAATCCCGACGTGACTGGCCATTCTCGACCACCGACCGTCTCGGTATCGAGACAGATAATTGATATTCAGTTCGCTGCTAAACTGAGACATCCCGGCCGCAATCAACTCACCGTCGTACACGCCAAACGAATAAACTGGACCGATGAGACCGTCGCCGACTCTTTGCCACTCGCTACCATCCCAACGGGCGAAGTTCTGCACATCAACGCCGCCTCCGGCGACGCCGAATGTACCTCCGACGTACAAGTCACCGCCCAGTTGGCCCAGCGCATACACTCTGCCGCCGTGGGCGTATCCGATCCCCTTGCCGACATGGTCCCACGTCACACCATTCCAGCGCGCGATTCTTTGAGTCAGCACGCCCCCTACACCTCCGAACTCCCCTGCCGCGATCAACTCCCCGTTGAACACGCGCAGTGCATTAACCGGTCTGTTGGTTTCGCCCATGGAATGCCACGCGACGCCATCCCATCGAGCGATGTTGTTGACGACAATGCCGCCCGCTTCATAGAAATATCCCCCGGCGATCAAGTCGCTATTGAATTCCGCAAACGCCGATGCGCCGCTCGATGAGAAACCGCTCCCAAGCGCACGCCACGTTTCCCCGTTCCATGCAGCGATGCGATTGGCGCTGATGCCGCCTGCCATCGTGAACGATCCGCTGACGATCAATTCTCCATTCATGACATGCAGCCCATACCCGATCGGTGGGGATGTGCCCGACACCCCCGATCCCAGCGGCTGCCACGACTTGCCGTCCCACATCGCAAACCCGGGCGTCGAGACGCCGTCGACCTCCGAAAGGGACCCGGCAATCACCAGGTTCCCGTTGAAGCTCGCGAACGCGCTGACATACGCAAGCAAAGAACCGCGCGTCACGTTGCCGACCGTCTGCCACTCGGCGCCATCCCACCGAAGTACGCGAGGCGGAAGTCCGTCGCTGTTCTTATAGACGCCCGCATACAACTGCCCGTCGTGAACACCAAGAGCAGTGACCCCAGCGCGGAACAGCCCGTTGTCCATCGCCCGCCATTGCATTCCGTCCCATGCGGCCGCATGGCGCGTCAGCACATTGCCCGCCGCTTCAAATATCCCGCCGACAACAAGTATCTCACTCTGCGGTCCGTCGCCGTCCGGGTCCCAGTTGATCATCGACGACACCCCGCCATCGACCCCCGGCAGACCCGCGCCGGGAAGCCAGTCGTATTCGCACTGTGCAAGAGTGGACGCCGGCGGACTCAACAGATACGCGGCCATCGCAACAAGCGCTGGAAGTAGTGTCGCCACGCGACGCCGAATGTGAGAAGTTCTTGTCACGCGATGCACCGGCCCTTGCTGCAAGTCGGCCCAATCGTGGAATCAGTCGCGAATCAGGCCACGCGAATTCCGGAATGCTGACGGGTCACCGACGAAGCATGTTCGTGCATGACCACCTTGATTATAACTAACTGGAGAGCCCCGGTATTCCCTTAAAACGGTTCGACCGTAACAAAGGCGTTAGCGCGGATTACCTTGCAATCCGTCCGAAGCCCACGGACGGCCGTCCATGGGCTTCCCCAGCAATCCCCGACACCCCCAAATTCACGCCGCCCGCGCGCACGCCGAGCAAGTATTAACCAAATGGAAACAAACCCACCCCGGCCCCGCAGGAGTTAGCGCGCGATGTCCGAGTTTTCGGCAATCCCAACCTCAAGCCCCAGGCCCCGGGTCCGCGAAATTTCGACGTTTCGACGTTTCGATTTTTCGACGTTTCCACCCAAAAACCACCCAAAACGCGAACCGCCCCAACACACGCCCGCCACAAGACTTGCCAGCGAAAAAAATCGCGTGTGTCACTATATGTCACCTTCGGATTTGCACGACTTGCGCGCGTCCCGCGCCCCGATCCGAGCCGCGCGCGTCAGCAAGCGGTACCAGAAAAGCCGGATACCCGATCGCACTCAACGCCAACCGCCGACGCCAACTGTGTCATCGCCCTTGCATTTTCCTGGACCCTCTCAAATGCCCCCGCGACCCCGTCCCGCCCAAACTCTCCCCCATTTCGACGATCCGACTTTTCGCTTTTTCGACTTTTCCAGACCCTGCCCCAACACATGCCCGCCACAAGAGTTGCAAACGAAAAAAATCGGCTGTGTCACCTTATGTCACCTTGGAGTTTGCCGCTCGTCGCACGAAACCGCCCCGCGAATCTCCCGCGCAGCCGTAGCCACATCGCTCGCCGAGATCACCGCATGACTCACCGCCACCGCAAACGGACTCCGGCAAACCAGCCCCGAGACATTGCCCGCCGTGATCCCGCCGATCGCCACAATCGGCAGATCAGTAAGCCCGGCAGCCTTCTCGAGCAGTCGCGCCCCGGCGACCTGTACATCCGGCTTCGTCGCCGAAGCGAACATCGGGCCCACCGCAATGTAATCCGGCCGCTCCTCGATCGCCGCCGTAATCTCAGCGGCGCTGTGCGTGCTCTTGCCCACCAGCACAGTCGGCCCGGCAATGCGCCGAACATCCGCGACCGAAAGATCGCTCTGCCCCACATGAACGCCGTCAGCCCCGCACAGTCGGGCAATGTCCGCCCGATCGTTGATAAACAGCAGCGCCCCGGCGGCCTCGGTCATCGCGCGAAGCCGCACCGCCCGGGCCAGCAGCTCCCGGTCGTTCAGCGATTTCTCGCGCAGTTGAATCACATCGGCCCCGCCCGCCATCGCCGCCTCGCAGGTCGCCAGCCAGTCCCCCTTGCAAAGCTCGGCGGTGACGAGCACGTGCAGCCTCGCCTCGCGCAGCCGCCTGCGCCGCGGCGAAGTCAAAAGCGCCTCCTGCTCGATCGAATACAACCGGTAACGCATCTGCTCCACGGCAGCGGCGGCAGATGGATCGACGAGCTTACCATATTCCTCAATGCACCGAAGCGACTCACCAAGCCGCTTCGCCGCGGCCGATGCGACCGCCGTTGTGTCCGCCCGCTGATGCTCCGCGTCCGTCGTGATTTGCGTGCCGACGTCGCCTGGCGTGTCCCGACAACTAAGTGCGTCGGCTGGCAGGAGTCGCGCGCCCGCCGCCGTCAGCTCGTGGCGCAGATGCTTGAGCGAATCCGTCAGCCCCGCGTCATCCAGCGCGAATCGCGCATGCTCCTCCAGCACGCGCAGACCCTCGCGCGCCCGGTTGAAGTTGGCATCGAGTATGCGCAGCGCGGCAGCGTCCATGATGGGGGATTGTATTCGATCGTCGGCAGGCTTCGCCACCGCCGGCGATGGCGCGGCGAGCTTTACGGGCAGATCGGGCTCGGATCGCCGATGCCGAGCAGCTTGTCGGTGAACGAGTCGATATCGACAGTCGAGAGGCTCAGGTCGATGTTCATGTCGGCGCAGTAGCAGCCCAGCGCCGTCGCGACGCCTCCGAGATAGCAATCGACGAACGATTGCACGTCGGCCCCGTTGGTGGAGTTGTCGCCGTTCATGTCGCCCCGGCACGTGGCGCACTGACACTCGTCCGGCACCTCGTCGAGGTTCACATCGGTGCTGACCATCGCGAGGATGTCGCAGGTATCGCGCGCGGCGTTGCCGTTGCAGTCCGGCCCGACGAAAGTGGCGGGGACGATCTTGAAAATCTCCCCGCCGTGATCGACAAGATAGATTTCCCCGAAGGCGTCCTCGCCGAACGACGCAATCGAGTTAATGGCAAGCGCGCCCGGCGGATCGAGCTCGGCCGTACGCTCTTCAAAGCTGGAAATGGAGACACCGTTGTAACGGAAGGACCAGATGCGCGAACTCTGGAAGTCGGCATAAAAATAGACGCCCTTCAGATCCGGTATCGCGCAGCCGCGATAGACATAGCCGCCGGTGATGGAGACGCCGAACGCATGGCCATACTCCTGAATGGGACAGACCAGTCCGCTGCCGCCCGGGCAGTTCAGCGAACAGGTGCACCCGGTCATGCCGGTGCAGTGGTTGCCCTCCATGCATCGCCAGCCGAAGTTCTGTCCGCCCGCGGTGCCGAACGGGATGTAGTCGATCTCCTCCCACGCGTTCTGCCCGACGTCGGCGATGTACAGCGCGCCCGTCGAACGATCGAACGACGCCCGCCACGGATTGCGAAAGCCGTAAGCAAATATCTCATCGGCCCCGGCCACGCCGGCGAACGGGTTGCTTGGCGGGATGGTGTAGAGCTTCTGCGGGTCGGCGGGGAAACCGTCATCGTCGGCGCTGCCCATGATGTTGTCCGGCCCGTCGACGTCGAGGCGAAGGAGTTTGCCCTGCAGGAGGTTGATGTTCTGCGCCCGGTTGCTCGGGTCGTTCTGTCCGCCGCCGTCGCCGAAGGTGCAATACATGTAGCCGTCAAAGGTGAAGTCGAGCCATCCGCCGCGATGGTTGGCGTTGGGCTGGTCGATGTAAAGCACAATCTCACCGCTGCCCGCGTCGGCGATGTCAGGATTGCCGCTCACGCGATATCGAGCAATCACGGAGTCGCCGGTGTTCTCGATGTAGTTGACGAAGAAGTAGCCGTTCGACTCATAGCCGGGGTGAAACGCCATCCCGAGCAGGCCCCATTCCAGCGTCGTGGAGTTCACAATGGGGTCAATATCCAGAAACGGCGTCGGCAGAAGCACGCCGTCCTTGATGATGCGAATGCGCCCCGCCTTCTCCAGCACAAACAGCCGATGAAAGTCGCCCGGCGCGTGCGTCAGATAGAGCGGCTGAGAAAGCCCGTTGGCGACGAGCTGCGTGGTCAGCGGCGTGCCCCCGGCATCGGCGCGCTCGGGCAAGCCGCAGAGCGCCGAGATCACAGAGGTCCACAAGATACCCGCGGCGCATGACTTGATGGCGACCGCTCGCGACGCCCGACCGAATTGTCCTTGCACGTTGATGCTCCCTCCAGGTGACTGTGGTGTCGGAAAGCCCGGCCACCCCTCGAATCACTATCGTATCGAATCGGGCCGGTCGACAACAAGCGGGGCTATGGCTTGTTTCGGGCAGGCGTTAGGATTCGCCGATCTATGCTGCTCTTCGATGGCGTCACAAAACTCTATGACCGCCGCGGCATCGCCACGCGGGCCCTGGACGGACTCTCCCTCAAACTGGAGCGCGGGGAATTCGTCGCCGTCGTCGGACCGAGCGGCTCCGGCAAGAGCACGCTGCTGCACCTGGCGGCGGCGCTGGACGTCCCGACATCCGGCAGGGTGTGCTTCGACGGCCGCGACATTTCCACGATGAGCGAGACCGAGCGGACCGATCTGCGTCGATACCGCATCGGCCTCGTGTTTCAGTTTTTCAATCTCCTGCCCACGCTGACGGTCGATCGCAACATCGCACTTCCCCTCCTGCTCGACGGTCGCAGCGCCGGTGAAGCGGCCGATCGGGCACATGCCCTGCTCACGCACATCGGCCTGAAGGATCGCGCCAAGTCTCTTCCCGATGAGCTGTCCGGCGGACAAATGCAGCGCGTGGCCATTGCCCGGGCACTGATTACGAATCCTGACTTACTCCTCGCCGACGAGCCGACGGGCAACCTCGACTCTACGACAAGCGCGGAGATCATGGCCCAGATCCGCGAGACAGCTCACCAAAGCGGCCGAACGACGCTGCTCGTCACGCACGACATGCAGGTGGCGAAGATGGCCGACCGGATCGTTCACATCCGCGACGGGAAAGTGGAATCCGACGTCGCGACAGGGAGCGTCCACGCGTGAACGTCCGCGCCGTCATGCAGCAGATGCTCTGCACCACGCCGTCGCACCTTCGGCGATACCCGCTGCGGTACGCGCTGTCGGTCGTTTCAATTTCCGTGGCCGTGGCGCTCTTCGTCTCGATGCGCGGCACACAGGCCAGCATCACCGCCGCATTTCGCCGCAACGTCGAGGCGCTCGCCGGCGGCGCGGAGTTTCGACTTAAGGCGTCCGACAAATTGCGCATGGTCGACCTCGCGGCCGTCGAGTCGGTAGCCGGCGTCAAGGCGGCGCCGATCGTGCAGGGCGCGGCGATCATTCCTGAAGACCGGCAGACGATCATGGTTGTGGGGCTCGATGCCCGGCGAGACGCGGCCCTGCGAAATCTCCAGTTTTCCGACGACCTCAAGCTTGATCTGCCGACGCTGCTGATGCGCAGGAATGCCTTCGTGGCGCCGGCGGGAATCGTGGAGCTGCGCGGATGGAAACTCGGCGGCGAAGTCAAGCTCTCCGGGCCGAGCGGCGTCACGACGTGTCATCTCGCCGGCATTCTCGCGGCCGAGGGTCCTGCGCGGGCCCTGGGCGGCAATATCGTTTTCATGGAAATCAGCGCGGCACAGAGGCTGCTCGCGCGCGGGGATGCCATTGACCGCATCGATCTTGCCCTTGGTGGTGGAGCGACGATCGAGGCCGTGCGCGCGGCGGTTCGTCCCGAGTGCCGGGTTGAGTCCGTTGGCGGCGGTGATCCGACGTTTGAATATCTCTACGCCCAGTTTCAGACGATTCTCGTTACGGTCAGCATGATCGCGTCCGTGATCGGGCTCTTCATTGTCTATAACACAATGTCGCTATCGGTGGTGCAACGAGCCAAGGAGATCGGAACGCTGCGCGCGCTGGGCTCCCGTCCGCGCGAGATACTCCTCGTCTTCACACTGGAGGCCGCGCTGATCGGGCTCGTCGCCTCGGTCATCGGCGCATTTGGTGGGCGAGCCATTGCGGGCGAGGCCCTGCGCGGCGTGGCGAAGACGCTCTCGATCATGATGGACCTGGGCGACATTCGGCTCATCATTCCCACCGATGCGTGGTTGCTCGCGCCGATTGTCGGAGTCCTCGCGGCTGTTGCGGGGGCCTTCGTTCCGGCGAGGGCGGCCGCGAATCTGCCGCCGGTCTCGGCGATGCGGCCCGCCGAAGTGGAGCGCACGCTTCAACTTCGCGCGGGCCTCTGGCTGGCCTGCGGTGTCGCGCTGATCGCATTGTGCGTCGTTATTGTTCGCCATCCGCGAACGGAGTGGAAGCCGACCGTTTTCGGATTGATGGCGGCGATGATCGGGCTGGCGCTGGTGGGGCCTCAAGTATTGATCTGGGCGACGCCTGCGATCCGTGCATTGGGCGCGAGGTTGTCGAGCGTCCCGCTGACGATGGCGCTCGAGAGTATCGTGAAATATCCCTCGCGAACGTCGCTGACGATTGTGGCGCTGGGGGGCAGCCTGAGCCTGGTCATCGCGGTGACGGCGCTGGTCGGCGGTCTGCGACGGGAGATCGACCGCTGGATCGACAATATCTTTGCGTTTGACCTGATGATCCAGATGAACGACATCGCCACGTCGGCCTATCCGGCGGGGACGTTTCCGAGTGAGCTTCTCGCCGAGGCTCGCAGTGACCCAGAGTGTCGAAACGCGTATGGCGTGCGCGTGCGACTCATGCCGTTCGGCGGCGATGAGATCATGCTGATCGCCTACGAGCCGGAGATCTTCGAGCGGATCAAGGCCGAACGCGGCGTCACGACAGACGCGGACACCGCCTCGCAGTCCATCGCCTCCTTTAGAGCCGGCAATGTCGCCGTCTCGCGGAACTTCGCGCGGATACACGGCGTGGACGAAGGCGACGTCATCGAACTCCCCACGCCGCAGGGGCCGCGCAGCTACAAGATCGGCGCGGTCCAGACCGACTATTCCTGGTTTCGCGGCGTCGTGTTCATCGACCTGCCGCTTTACCGAGAGACCTGGGACGATTCGTCATTGTCATACGTTGATATTCAGGTGAAAGACGGCGAGGCCATCGAGCCGTATCGCGCCAAGCTGACCGATCGCTGGGCGAACCAGTACGGGTTGTTTGTCTATCGCACCTCCAACCTGAAAGAGAACGTTGACGCCTTCATGCGCGACTGGTTTGCCCTGGCGAATCTGCAACTGCTGCTCGCGGTGATCGTCGGCGGCGTCGGCGTGGCCAACACACTCCTGGTCTCGCTGCTCACGCAGACGCGGCAGATCGGTCTGCTGCGCGCGATCGGGGCCTCGACCGCACAAATCCGGCGCATGCTCGCCGGCGAGGCGACCATGCTCGGTCTGGCGGGCGGCTTGGCGGGCTGCATCATCGGCATGGCGACGGTCGAGTATCTTGTCCTGCCTATGTCGGTGAAGGCGACGGGCTATGATCTCCCGATTGTCCGACCCTACGGGGCGATGGCCTACGCCGTCGCGGCGGCGATCCTCATTGCGCTGACCGCTGCCATCCTCCCGCTCAGAGCGGTGAAGCGCATCGACGTGACGACGGCCATTGGGTACGAATGAACCGACGCCAATTCATCATCACCATCCTTTACTCCGCCTTGCTCATCGCGCCGGCAGGCTGCGGGCGACAGCCCCTGGTTCTGTCAATTTCGGACAAGGTCGAGCGACCGGCTCGTAGCGCCGTCATTTTTTTCGTCGACGGAATGGACGAGTCGCGGATGAATGAGCTGCTCGCGGAGGGCAGGCTGCCGAACATCGACAAGCGCTTCGTCAAAGGCGGCGTCCGGGTTAACAATGCCGTCACGTCGTTGCCCGCGATGACCTATCCCAATACCGTCTCGCTTTTCACCGGTTGCTTTCCCGGGCATCACGGGATCATGTGCAATCAGCTCTTCGATCGCCACCGTCTGACCTGGATCGACTACATCACCCTTGAAAACTATCAGCACGTCAATCAAGACTTCACGCAACCGACGCTTTACGAGCTGCTCGATGATCGCTTCACGGTCAACGTGCAGTGCCACACTCAGCGCGGCGTAACGCATTCGTTCGATAACAGGATTGAGACCGGTCCCGCGTGGTTTCTCGGCTGGCACATACCGGTGAATCAATATGTCGCCTCGTGCATCGAGCAGGTGGGCACGCTGGCCGAGCGAGTCCGGCAGTGGCCGTCCGTGCTCACGTTTTACTTTCCTGGCCTGGATGCCGCCGGGCACGCGTATGGATCGCATACCGACTACTACGCAAAGGTCTTTGAGGACGTTGACTACCAGATCGGCCGTGTTACCAACGCAATGGAGTCGGCCGGTTTGCTGGAGACTTCATACCTGATTCTGGTGACGGATCACGGACACCCGCGGGCCAGTGAGGCGAAGGCGTTCGACCTTGGCGCGTGGTTATGCCGGACTCGGGGCATCCGATGCCGCGAGGGAGACGTTCCCGGCGCCGGATACGCGGAACGGTTTTCATTCCTGGATAAGTACGACGCCATGCTGGTGGACGGCTCGCATCGACGCGTCGCCGTTTTTCTTCGGGGCGACAAGGGCTGGGGGGAAGACCCAAGCACGGAGCGGGTGGTTCAGTTCATCGACGGTCCGACTGCGACAGGCAGCCATCAGGCTGAATCGTGCCGTATTGCCGATCTACCGGCGGTGGCCTTTGTGTGTCGAAGCCTGGACCGCGACCGGGTCGAGGTTCGATCGGCGCGGGGAATCGCGGTGGTGGAACGGCAACTGGCCGGTTCGATGAAGGAGTACCGAGTCGTCTCCGCCGATGGTGCGTTGGCGGACGTCGCGGCCGATGCAATGGGCCTGACCCAGTCGCCGGACTTGGCGAGGTTCGCCCGCGAGGGCTGGCACGATTCGCGGCAATGGCTTGCCAAGACGGTTGAATCCAGTTGTCCGGACTTCGTGCCGCAGATCATTGAGTACTTCGACTCGCCGCGCGCCGGGGATCTCGTGATCTTCATGGCACAGGGTTGGCTGCTTGCCGGCAACGGGTGCGGCGAGCACGGCTCGTGTCTCGCGGAGGACATGCGCATTCCGTTGTTCTTCGCCGGTCCGGAGCTTGCCAGCGGCGCATCGATCGAGTGCGGCCGGCTCGTCGATGTCATGCCGACGCTGCTCGAATTGTTGGGCGAGTCGGATCGGCTCAAGCGCCATCCGCCGATCGACGGGGTCAGCCTCGCGCCGCAGCTTCGCTCGGCAGCACGTGACGAGGCGGCAAGACCATGATGCTTCGCCTGCTCATCCACGCCGCGTTTTATCCATCGCTCTGGTTCAATCGCCTGATGTGCGCGCTGGGTGTCTGGCATCAGGCCGACTGGGTGGATGAACATATCGCCATTGGTTCACTCCCTTCGCGCGGAGACCTGGCCCGGCTCAAAGCGCAGGGCGTGACCGCGGTAGTCAACCTTTGCGAGGAGTTCGCCGGAGACGCGGCGACACTTGCCGAATTGGGGCTGGAGCAACTCCACCTGCCGACGCTGGACTATCACTGTCCGGCCGAGGACGACCTGCGCCGCGGACTGGAGTTCATTGACGATCGCATCTCGGCGGGCGGCAAAGTGCTGGCACATTGCAAGGCGGGCAGGGGGCGCAGCGCCATCCTTGTCCTGTGTTACCTCATGATGCGCGATCGCATCGATGCAAATGCAGCGCTGGCAATCCTGAAACGGGCACGCCCGGGGGTCGCGCGCGGGATAGAGCGGTATTCGGCGGTTCGGTCGATCGAACGCAGCGCCTTGGCGGAGTCGGTCGATGGGGCGGGTCAGTAGGAGAGTACCCGATTGAGAATGCGCGCTTCCATGTAGCCATCGCGGCCCAGGGCAACCCACTCGCGGGAGGCCCCGCCGAGGGCGGTCTCGCCGGTGATGGTGGGCAAGTCGCCGCTAAAGCTCCTGATCGCGGACGAGGCGGTGGTGATCTGATAGTCGGGTGTGCTCAGGATGTACATATCCACCTGCACGTCGATGACCCATTGCTGCTCGCGAAGAAAGCGAATCGTCACCTTCCGTTGAATCGTGTGCAGCGAGGACATCGCCAGGCTGTACCAGTCGGCGACGTCCTGCCGCCAGGGCTCGTGCCATTGCATGCTGGTCGTGGGAAATGTGGTGATGATGCCCGTGGCGCGATCCTGCCGGTCCGGCTGGAAGTCGAGCTTGCGAAGCACAGAAAGGGCCGAATCCCAAAGCACGTCGATATCCTGAGAGGCGACGGCCGACTCGGTCGGCTCCTGGGGCGGCGCCGGCCGGCTGCAGCCCGAAGGTTGCGCGAATACAATACTGATCAACACAAGGTGCAAGTGGGAAAACGCGGCGTGTCGCGGTCGTTTGACCATACGAGTAGCATGGTAGCCAGCCGGTTCGTCCGGTCAACCCTGTGTGAAAACGACGATGGCCGGTCTGGAAAAGCGCCGGACGCTTGAGGAGACAACATGATTGGTGATGCCGCCCCATTCCAGACGCCTGGCCTGTTTCGCTCTTTGCTTGTCATTGGGCTATTCACCTCGCCCCTCTTCGCTGGCCCTGAGAAACAAGCCGTCCCGACCTCCATCGAAGCGGATGAGTGGTATTCCGTCCGCCTGCAGGACGCCAAGTGCGGCTACATGCACTCGGCGCTGGAGCGTGTCGGTGACGAGGTGCATACGACAACGCGGATGGTCCTGGAAATCGCCCGCGATGCCGCCCGGGTGAAGATCTCCATGAACCAGTCCTACCGCGAGACGCTCGACGGCAAGCCGCTGGCCTTCAACTACACCATGACGATGGGCAATATCCCGGTGACCTATGAAGGGAAAATCAAGGATGGCAAGGTCACGCTCCTCAGTGAGCAGTCCGGCGCGAAGCGCGAGTCGGTGTACGACTTCGACCCCGAGGTCAGATTCGCCTGGGGCCAGCTTCTCGAGCAGCGGAAGCGCGGGCTCAAGCCGGGGACCCAGTTCACCGTGAAGACCTACGAGCCGAGCATGAAGGTGGACGGCGCCCTGGAGATGACGATCAAGGTTCACGGCAAGGAGACCGTCGACGTGCTGGGCAAGAAGCAGACCCTCCATCGCCTCACTTCCACGCTCAACATGGGCACGCCGATCGACACGGAGAGCTGGGTGGATGATGACGCCACGCCGATCGTCTCAGTGGTCAACATGGGCATCATGCAGGTGAAGATGTATCGCACCACGCGCGAGGAGGCGCTGGAAGGCGGGCAGGCCCCGGAGATGTTCGTCAACACCTTTGTCAAGGTGGCTCGCAAGGTGCCTTCGGCTGCGCGCTCGGCGACGTTTCGCCTGCGCATGGCGCAGGACGGCAAGGCGCGGCTGCCGGACATTCCGAACACCTCCATGCAGACCTTCAAGCGGATGACGGCGTACGAAGGCGAGCTGACCGTTCGCCGGATTGACTGGGACGCCCTGAGAAAAATCAAAACCGCCTCATCCATCGGCGACGATCTTCAGCAGTTCACCATCGCCTCGACGACGCTCAACATCGACGATCGGCGCATCAAGCGACTGGCCCGACAGGCGACCAAGTCGGCGAAGACCCCGGCCGAAAAGGCCGACGCCCTGCGCAAGTTCGTCACCGACTATGTGACCGACAAGAGTCTCGATGTCGGCTTCGCAACGGCTTCGGAGGTGGCGCGGAATCGCTGCGGCGACTGCACCGAGCATGGCGTTTTGCTCGCGGCGCTGGCCCGTGCGGCGGGAATGCCCGCGCGAGGCGTCAGCGGTTTGGTGCAGGTTCCCAGTGGTCCGCTCGGAGCCGACGACCTCAAGGCATTCGGTTTTCACATGTGGGCGCAGGTGAATATTGATGGCCGGTGGGTTGATATTGACGCGGCGATGCGTCAGACCGACTGCGATCCCACGCACATTGCCCTGGCCCTCATGCCGCTCAATGACGAGGGCATGATGGATTCCCTGATGTCCATTCTGCCGCTGTTGGGGAGGCTGGAAATCGACGTGGTGGACATTCAGAAATAGCCGCGCCGCCCTGACCGTCGGCGCCCGGATGGAACCGCTGAAAAAATCATCTTGCCGCACTTGCCTTTACCGGTCCACGGGGAAGAATTGAAACGGAAGGAACAGGACGACGCCGCGGATCGCCGGGCATTGAGTTGAATCAAGGCCCACGGAAGTGAAAACGGCGATTCGGTAGTCGGCGGCTGGGCTTGTCCAGGGCCGATCGGCCTTGTGGTCGAGCAGTCAGGCGGCGTTTATTCAGACGCCGCCGTGGAAGCGCGGAACTCGCACTTCAGCATGCTTCCCGGAAAATCCAGCAGCGCCTCGGGCTGAGACATCAGACCGGCGGCGCAACAAAGTTAATCCAGTGGGTAAAGAAGCACGCGTTAGACGGCGGGGCCTTTCCGTCGCCGCGATTCCGCGAGCGTCATCGTCGCGGGAACGCCCTGCCCTCGCGCGTTCTTGCCCAGGAAGCTGCGGCCGTCCGCACGATCGGCGGCGCGCGAAGTCGTTCGAGCCGAGCGCTCGACACATCATGCAAAGCTGCGAGATGAAGATGATCGCCAAAGTGTATCAATCAGGGGGAAGGGGGAGGAAGATGGAAGTGACGCACCAGAAGCTCTGTGTGGCTCATGCTTCTATCCTCCGAACGGGTGGTCGCGGGACGTCTAAATGCCGCGCTGTTGGCATCGGCGATGGGGAGTGGGACGATGCGCAACGCGCGGTCGGCGCCTCGCGACGCCCGACTTGTGGGTCAAGAATGAAGAGGGGACTGGCCCGTGAGCAACTGTGCCTTTGCCGGGCGCCCGGCAACGGCGACACAAATTGTGATGGGGGAATCGCAAGTGCGAGAGGTAGAGTGCGGGGCGCCATGACTAAGCGTGATCGGCAAAAAGAGAACCCGTTGAGCGGTCGGCGCGCGAGCAATCGCGCCCTTGGTTGTCCGGCGCCTCAGCGATTCTTGTGAGGGGTTTGGGCCGATCACGATAACGCGGAAGCCGCGCCAGAGTTGGGGAGAGGCTGTGCGGCCATCTGCGATAAGGCCGTGGTGGGACGCGGGAGTCCACCACGGCCGCTCTATTTTTTACGCCGCGCCCGCTTCTCGATGGGTGCCGCTGGCGGCGCACCCGGCGCCGACCGACAATCCGCCCAAGTCGAAGAGGTAGGTTCGACTTTCCATCGCGGAGCCCTTGATTTGAAAAGCGGCCAGAAAAATAGCCCGTCCGTGGTGCCGGTGATTCTCGCCGTGGGGATGGTCTCCATTTCCTCCGCGGCGATTCTCGTGCGTTTTTGCGATGACGCCCCGGCTGCGGTCACGGCGGCCGCGAGGCTCTTCATCGCGACGCTGGTCCTCGTGCCGCTGCTTGCCGTGATGCGCGGCCCGAGAATCCTTCGGATTCCCCGTCACCTCATCGGCCCCGTTCTGCTCGGCGGAATGTTCCTGGCCGCGCATTTTTATTTCTGGATGACATCGCTGTGGCATACGTCGGTGATGAGTTCCGTGGTCATCGTCACCACGAACCCGATCTTCGTGGGAATCGGCTCTCTGTTCTTCTTCAAGGAGAAGATGCACCGCAACCTCATGTTCGGCATCCTTCTTGCGGGGATCGGCGGCCTAACCATCAACTTCGCCGGCGGCGCAGAGGGAAGTATCACGGACAGCAGCTACGGCAACCTGCTCGCCCTGTGCGGCGCCTGGACCGCATCGGGCTATCTGCTCGTCGGGCGTCGCGTGCGGCGGGAGCTGGACAATCTCTCGTATATGCTCGCCGTCTACGGGATTGCCGGGCTGATCCTGCTTGGCTTTTGCGCGCTGAAGGGATACTCCGCCTTTGGTTACCGCCCGGCGACCTACGGCTGGTTTGTCCTGCTCGCCGTCGTGCCGCAGCTCTTGGGGCACGGCTCGCTGAATTACGCCCTGCAGCATGTCTCCGCGACGATGGTGGCGGTCTGCATTCTCGCGGAGCCGATCGGCGCAAGCATCCTGGCGATGATCTTCCTGAAGGAGACGCCCGGCGGTTTGCAGGTCGTGGGCGGTCTCATCATTCTCGCGGGGATTTATCTCGCGTCGAGACGGCCTGTCGGCGGGCAGCCGGCGGAGATCATCGACTGAAGATGTTGGGGGCCGTGTTATCTTCCGGCGTACATCTCTTCGTAATAGTTCTTGTAAGCGCCAGAGGTGATGTGATCGAGCCACGGTTGGTTTGAGAGATACCAGTCGATGGTGCGGCCGAGGCCGGTGTCGAATTCAAACGTCGGCTCCCATCCCAGTTCGCGCTTGCTGCGCGACGCATCGATGGCATATCGAAAATCGTGGCCGGGGCGGTCTTTGACGAAGGAGATCAGGCTCTCCGGCTTGCCCATATGCCGCAGGATCGCCTTGACGACCTCCAAATTCGTCCGCTCGCTGTTGCCGCCGACGTTATAAACCCGCCCGGCGGCGCCCCTGGTCAGTGCCATCCAGATGGCCCGACAGTGGTCTTCGACGTAGAGCCAGTCGCGAACGTTTGAGCCGTCGCCGTAGACCGGCAGCGGCTTACCCTGGCGGGCATTGTTGATCATCAGCGGGATCATCTTCTCGGGGAATTGATAGGGCCCGTAGTTGTTCGAGCAGCGCGTCGTGATGACCGGCAGGCCGTAGGTATGACCGAACGCGGCAACGAGATGATCCGCCGCGGCCTTACTGGCGCTGTAGGGCGAATGCGGGTCGAGCGGCGTCTCTTCCGTGAAGAGGCCGGTCGGGCCGAGGGAGCCATAGACTTCGTCGGTGCCGACCTGAAGGAACCTCAGATTGCCGCACTGGCGAGCGGCCTGAAGCAGGCTCAATGTGCCGTTGACGTTGGTCTCGACGAATTCCGCCGGGCCGGTGATGGAACGATCGACGTGGCTTTCGGCCGCGAAATGAACGATGCAGTCCACGCCGTGCTCGCGGCAGGTCTCGACGCAGGACTGAGCGCGCCGAATGTCCCCGTGAACAAACGTGTAACGCGGGTCCTCGGCGATCTCCGCGAGGTTTTCCAAATTACCGGCGTATGTGAGGCAATCAAGATTAACGACGCGCACCCCCAGGTGATTCGCCAGGACATAACGCACAAAGTTCGAGCCGATGAAGCCGGCGCCGCCGGTGACGAGCAAGGCCTTCGGCGAGAATTCGGTTTGTGAAGTCACTTGTTTTCGCCCTGTCGCAGGAGTTCGGTCACGGTCGCGAGCGACTCAAAAGTTCCGGCGTCGCTCCACCAGCCGCGGAAGAAGCCGTGGCTCAGCGTGCCGCGGGAAAGGTAGGCATTGTTCACGTCGGTGATCTCAAGCTCGCCCCGGCCCGAAGGCTTGAGCGTCTTGATGATGTCGAAGACCTCCCCGTCATAGAAATAAATGCCCGTGACGGCGTGGTTGCTCTTGGGCTGTTTGGGCTTCTCGACGATGCGGGTAATGCGGCCGTTTTCGATCTCCGCCACGCCGAATCGATGAGGGTCCGGCACTTCCTTCAGCAGCAGGCGCGCGCCCTTACCCTGCTTGGAGAACTGCCCGACCTCGTCGCTGAGGCTGTCCTCGAAGATATTGTCGCCCAGGATGACCGCCATCAGCGAACCGCCGCAGAAATTCTCCGCCAGGCCCAGGGCCTGTGCGATGCCGCCCGCCTCATCCTGAACCTTGTAGGTAAACCGCGCGCCGAAGTCCTTGCCCGATCCGAGCAGGCCGACGACGTCCCCCATGTGCTCCACGCCGGTGACGACGAGAATCTCCTCGATGCCGGCGCCGCGCAGCTTCTCCACCGGGTGAAAAATCATGGGCTTGCGGCCCACGGGGAGGAGGTGCTTGTTGGTCACCTTGGTCAGCGGCAGAAGACGTGAGCCGGTTCCGCCCGCCAGAATGACGCCTTTCATACGCAACCCTTTCCGTGCGGGTACTGCATCGTGCCACCTGTGAGCCCGACCAACGAGGATGAGGTATTCTACCGGCTCGGCGGGGTGAGTCCATATTGGGTTGGATCTTCGGGCGCGAGGGTTACAGCCGGAATGAAAGTTTTGCGGGATTCGGCCGGATGGCTATGATCGGACGGTCAACCGGGAATTCAGCGAGCGAGCACCATGAGCACGGAAGCACAAGAGACTCCCAAGAGCCCGTCAACAGAGGCAGCGCAGCCGGAACCGAGCGGATTTCTGACGCGCGTCATGGTCACCGGGGCGACGGGATTCGTCGGCCGTTACGTCATACGGGAAATGGTCGCGCGCGGCCATAAGCCGGTGTGCCTGGTTCGGAATCGGGATCGGTTTCTTGCGCAATCCCGACAACTGGAGGCGGATCGGTTCGAGGCGGTGGGCGGCGATCTGTTCGATCCGGCGGGGCTCGCACAGTCGCTGGAAGGCGCGGAGGCGTGCGTCCACATCGTGGGGATCATCTTCGAGTATCCGCTACGCGGACAGACGTTCGAGCGCGTTCACGTCGAAGGGACCCACAACGTCGTCGAAGCCTGCAAGGCCGCGGGCGTTCGGCGCATCGTGCACATGTCCGCGCTGGGGTCGCGGATCAACGCCCCCAGCCGCTATCACCAGACCAAGTGGCAAGCCGAGGGCATCGTCAAGGACAGCGGGCTCGACTGGACCATCTTTCGGCCGAGCATTATCCACGGGCCCGACGGCGAGTTCATGCGGCTGATGAAGTCGTTTGTCGCCGACACCACGGTGACTTCGCTGGGGTTCATTCCGACGCCGTTGCCGGTGATCCCCTACTTCGGCGATGGGCAGAACCGGCTTCAACCGGTGTCGGTCAAGGACGTGGCCCACTGCTTCGCCGCGGCACTGTCGAAACCTGAAACGATCGGAAAGATCTACGAACTCGGCGGACCTGAAAAGATCAGTTGGAAAGAGCTGTATCGCATCTGCCGGGAGACGATTCCCGGCGCAAAGATGTGGAAGCCGTTGATCAGCCAGCCGGTCTGGGCGGCAAAGTTACTCGCGGCCACGGTCATGAAGCTCCCGATACTGCCCGGCTACATGCGATTCAACACGGCACAGGTGCAGATGTCCCAGGAGGACTCGGTGTGCGACATCGCTCCGGTGGAGCGGGATTTTGATATCAAGCTGAGAGATTTCCGGCGGGACCTTGCTTCCTACGCGAACTTGATCATGTGACGGGCCTTGCGCCCCGGAGGTGTCCAATGGCAGATATCAACTGGATAAGCCTCGTCCTTCGATTTGCGCACATCCTCGGGGCGATCATCGCCGTCGGCGGCGCCATCTTCGCGGGCTTCGTGGTGTTCCCCGCCGCCCATGTCGTCCCGGAAGAGTCGCGAGCGCACTTCAACGAAATGATCCGCAAAGGTTTCGCCAGGCTGGTGATGATCGCCATCGCCCTGCTGCTGGTGTCCGGCTTCTACAACTACCTGACGGTCGAACTGCCGCAGCACAAGGGGCAGGCGATCTACAACGTGACGATGGGCATCAAGATTCTGCTCGCCTTCGCCGTCTTTTTCTTCGCCAGCGCCCTGACCGGAAAGTCTACGGCCTTCGAGGGCCTGCGCAAAAAGCGCAAACGCTGGCTGACGTTGAACATCCTCCTCGCCCTGGCGGTTATTGCCCTCGGCGCGTTCCTGCGGGCCGTTCCCGATATCGCAATGGCGGCGAATTAGCCTATCGCGTACGTCGCAAAGTCCAATCGTCGCTCGCGTAGACCCTCGTGAATTGGCGGGTGGATTCCAACTCGTCGTCCTTCCACTCGCTGGACACGAATTCCATCTCAAGCGCCTTGCCAAACGAGACAGCCAGTCGCGACACCGACTGATCGTATCCAATCGCCCCGGCAGGGCCCGACCAGGTGCACACTTTCTGCTGGGCATACCGGCTGTCGAGCATGATCGAGCCGTGCTGAAGGATCGCCGTCCTGGTGCGGCGCTGTGCAGACCCCGCGATCTTCGAGACGCCCGCCGGCCCATGCGGATCATCGACGACGACATCGAGATCGTGACGGCGCTCAAAGCAAAAAAAGGGCCCGCGCTGCGATGATCCCGAGATTTCCGAAAGCGGGGCGTCGCACGAGTCGTTCTTTGTCCCCAGCATACGTGTCCCATGTCCGATCGTGCGAATGATCGCCTCGTGCGCCAGGCGATAGAGTGAATTGGGTCTTCCGGCGACGAGCGGATGAGTGATCGGAATGACGAGCGAATAAGTCACTTCGAGATCGTGCAGAATGGCTCCGCCGCCGGTCGTGCGGCGAACGACAGACAGATCCCTCGCCGGCTGCTCCAGTGTTTCAAGATCGGCGAATTCCTGAAAGTAGCCAAGCGAGATCGTCGGTTCATGCCATCCATAAAAGCGCAGCACCACCGGATGATCCGGTCGCGTACACGCCGTGAGCAGGGCCTCGTCACGAGCCATGTTCTCCGCGCCGCCGGGATAGGGCGCGCGGTCCACAATCAGTCGGGCATTTTCCACATGGGCATGTTAGCAGGTTCAGGCCCCGCGCACCGGGCGGCGCGACAGGAAGCGATCACCGCCCCAGACGGCCATCACTCAACGTTCGGCCAGGGCTTTCGACGGGGCCGCATCACGAAAAATGCGGCGACAGCGCCGAGGACGACGCTGAACGGGACGGCCGAGAAGCCGAACAAAATCACCGAGACAACGGCGGCGCCGCAAAGTGCGATGGACATGTTGATTTCCCCCCTCGAACTGATGAGAGACTGGGCAAGCGCCGTGCCGCCGGTCAAACGGCGTGGCGTCCGGTGATGAGTCCGCTAAGAACGGGTCATGAACAGTGCGGGCTTTGGCGAATCCATCCCGGGTCCGTTTCCACGTCCGATCGCGTGATATCAGGGGATTGATGTTGCTTTTGGAAGTGAGTCGTGTTGATTTGCTGCAACGCGGTAAAGCATCGGAGATGCGGGACAGCAGGGTGCGCTGGACTGGACGCGTGGCGAAGCGGTGGTATCGTTTCGGACGTTTCGTGCCAAAAACGCGAAAACAAGGCCTCGAAGGAAGGCCGCACCCATGCCTGAACAACATCGCACCGCACTTGCAGCACTCGCGCCGTCGACAACCACCTTTGCCAGTGCGATTCGCAGAACATTTAGGGTGGGCTACAGCCTGCGAGATTTGCGCGGCGACGTCCTGGCCGGGATCGTGGTTGCCGTTGTCGCGCTGCCGCTTTCCATGGCGCTGGCGATCGCATCCGGAGTTCCGCCGCAGCACGGTATCTACACCGCGATCGTGGCAGGCGCCCTCACCGCGCTGTTGGGAGGTTCATCGGTTCAGGTAACCGGTCCGACGGCGGCATTCGTCGTCGTGCTGGCGCCGATCTCAGCCAAGTTCGGCCTCGGCGGGCTGCTGCTGGCGACGATCATGGCCGGCGGGCTGCTGGTCGCGGCCGGGCTGGCGAAGTTCGGACGGCTCATCGAATTCATCCCCTACCCCGTCACGACCGGCTTCACCAGCGGAATTGCGGTCGTGATCGCCACACTGCAGATTAAGGATTTCTTCGGACTGAACATCGCCGAAATGCCGGAGAGCTACATCGGGAAAGTGCAGGCCATCGTGGCCGCGGCGCCGACGTTTCACATTCCGGATGTGGCGATCGGCCTGGGGTCGCTGGGTGTTCTCTTCCTGCTTCCCAAGTTCACGAAGGTTATTCCTTCACCGCTTATCGCACTGCCGGCGGCGGGGATCATTGCCTACTTGATGGGCCTTGATGTAGCGACGATTAACTCGCGGTTCACCATCACGCTGGGCGGTGTCACACATCACGGCATTCCGCAGCTTCCGCCGATGCCCATGCTCCCGTGGGCGGTGCCGGGACCCGACGGGCAGCAACTCGTCCTTTCGGTCGATCTGATTCGCAGTCTCATCGGTTCGGCCTTTGCTATCGCCATGCTGGGGGCGATTGAGTCGCTCTTGTCAGCCGTCGTTTCCGACGGCATGACCGGCCTGCGCCACGATCCCGACGCGGAGCTGATCGGACAGGGCGTCGGAAACATCGTCGCGCCCTTTTTCGGCGGATTCGCCGCGACGGGGGCGATTGCCCGAACCGCGATGAATATTCGCTGCGGGGCGCGTTCGCCGTTCGCGGCTGTCAGCCACGCCCTGTTTATCCTCGCGGCGGTTTTGCTGGTGGCGCCCTTGCTTGGATACCTGCCGATGGCATCGATGGCGGCGCTGCTGCTCATGGTCGCCTGGAACATGAGCGAATTAAAGCACTTCTTTTACGTATTGCGGACGGGTCCGCGCGGCGACGTGTTTGTGCTTCTGGTGTGTTTCCTGCTGACGGTGATCTTCGACATGGTGGTGTCCGTATCGGTGGGCGTCGTACTCGCGGCGATCCTGTTCATGCGCCGCATGGCTGATGTTTCCAGTGTGAATCTCGTCGCCGCATCGAGCGAGCAGGCGGAGATTCATCTGCCGCCAAGTGCGATTGTCTATCAAATCGGTGGGCCGCTCTTCTTCGGCGCGGCCCAGAAGGCGATGAGTGCACTCCGGACCGTGCAGCGGGGGATTGGGACGGTCATCCTCGATCTGACCGCCGTGCCGATCATCGACGCAACGGGTCTGGTGAACCTGGAATCCTCCATCGAACGCCTGAGAAAGAGCGAGATTTACGTCATCATCGCCGGGGTGCAGCCGGAACCGCTCAGGGCGATCGCCAGGGCCGGATGGGAAAAGCAGCATCGCGCCTGGCTGACGGTTCGAAGATCGTTAAGCGACGCGACGGCCCTCGCCTGGGCGCGGCATTCGGAATTTCAGCCAAGTCCTGCAGACAAACCGGACGGTCAATAAACGCCCTCACAGCCATCCCCAATATCGGTCCACGCCGCCGGAACTCGGATTTTCCTCCCGTGAAGCCGGATAATATGTTACTCTTATACAGCCAAGCGGCTGGTATAACTGTTACGCGAGCCAAGTTTCAAACGATAGGCGTCACAATCTTTCCTCCCCCCGGCTCAATATGAGCGATCGCAAGAGCAAGAACGTCACCCTCAAAGACATCGCCGATCGGCTCGGCTTCTCCGCCATGACCGTCTCGCGGGCCCTCTCGGGTAAGGCCAATCTGGTCAGTCCGGAGACCGCGAAGCTCTGTCGTGAGGCCGCCCGGGACATGGGGTACCAGCCCAACCTGATGGCCCGAAGCCTGCGCGGCGAGCAGCTCAGCACCATCGTCATGTTCGCCGAGCATATCTCCAGTCATCATTACCTCGCCGAGCTGGTGGACTATGTCTCGCGGTCGATCGAACGCCGCAAGTACGGCGTGATCAGTTGTCAGTCGATCACAAGTTTCCATCAGGCCCTGCGAAATTTCCGCCTCGCCGGCGCCGTGGTCATTGCCCCGCCGGAGGAGTTCTACACCGATCCCTTCGGAGAGCGAATGTTCGGCGTACACTACCAGGCGCCGACCGTCCTCATTCACAGCGCCGTCGAACAAAATGTCTTCAACGAAGTAAGCCCGGACATCAGCGCGTTCAGCTTTCACGCGGCCTGTCATCTGCTTGAGCTGGGTCATCGGCATCTCGGCTATCTCGGCGGTCCCCGCGCCGAGGACGAACCCAAATGGTTCGCCCTCCGCCAGAGCGGCATTGAGCAGGCCTTGAAGGACTACGGACTCCCCGGCCTGCGACTGCGCCAGCAGGCCTGCTCCGATGCGACGATGGGACCGGCCGCGATTCAGCAATTGCTCACGCGCTGGCCCGATACGACCGGCGTGATGTGCATCAATGATGAGATCGCCATCGCCGCGATCAGCGGCGCCCAGGAGATGCGACTGGAGGTTCCGCGTGACGTGTCGATCATCGGCTCGAACGACATCAAGCTGGCCGGGTTCTTTCGGCCCGCGCTGACCACCCTGAAGATCGACATCCGCGCCATGGCCGAGACCGCGCTGGACCTGCTCTTCGACGAGATCAGCGAGCGGCGCGAAGTGTCCGGACGCGAGCCCATCAAGATCAAACTTCCCGCGAACCTCATCGTGCGCAATTCGACCGCTCCACCGGCCCCACAGCGCGTCACCGCCTGATCCGCCGCGCCGTCCGAGTTCATTTTCCCCGGACCACGTCCTTCAGATGAGGGACATCCATCCCCACAATTCATGCTTAATTCGTCGCCCGATCCACCGGCAATCTCGACGGTCGGCCCGGCGCGGGGTATACTCCTTTCCGCTGCCTGCCGCTGCTGTGGCCGGGCATATCGGACTGGAATGCCTTCGACCGAAAACGTGCGGCCGCCGGCATTCATGGGGGCATCAAGTGAGGCGGCTGGTTTGCCGTTCAGTATCTCTATGCATCAATCTCCTAGTGAAACGCGCCGGTCCGCCCCGGCCAGACCGGCTCTCCTTATTCTCATCGCCGCCGCATGTCTTCTGGCTTCGACGAGTGACGCCCACGCGTACATCGGCCCGGGCGCCGGTTTCGCCCTCGCGTCATCGCTCTTCGTCATCGTCTGGACGATGTTTCTGGCCCTCCTGGCAATTCTGGTCTGGCCGATTCGTTGGGTGATTCGGGCGATCAAGGGGCGCAAGGCATTTTCCCAGGCAAAAGTCCGACGACTGGTCATTCTCGGGCTCGACGGCCTCGAACCCAGCCTCGCCGAAAAGTTCATCGCCGAAGGCAAGATGCCGAACCTCGAGCGCCTCGGCAAGATGGGCTGCTACAAGAAACTCGGCACCGTCACGCCGCCGCTCTCCCCCGTCGCCTGGTCGAGCTTTCTCACTGGCGTCAATCCCGGCAAGCACAACATCTACGACTTTCTCAACAGCGATCGGCGCACCTATCTGCCGAATCTCTCTTCCGTGTCGATCCATTCGCCGACCAAGACCATCAAGCTCGGCAAGTACACCTTCCCGCTGAACAAGCCCGAGATTCGCCTGCTTCGCAAGGGTAAGCCCTTCTGGAACACCCTCGGCGAACACGGCATCTTCACCTCGGTCATTCGCGTACCCATCACCTGGCCGCCGGAAAAGTGCCGCGGCGTCGTACTCTCCGCGATGTGCGTGCCCGACCTGCGCGGAACTCAGGGACTCTTCTCGTTCTACAGCACCAGACCCGCCGGACCCGAGCGAACCGGCGGCGAGCAGATCGTCGTCAAGCGCGAGGGCAATCTCGTTCGCAGCGAGCTCGTTGGTCCCGACAACAGCGTCAAGGAAGGCGCCGGCGCGATGAAAGCGCCCTTCACCGTCGAGATCGGCAAGAGCAAGGGCAAAGCGAAGGCCGACGCGAAGCTCACCATCGGCGACGATGCCTACGACCTGCGCATCGGCGAGTACACCCCCTGGATCACCGTCACCTTCAAGGCCGGGGCCGGTGTCAAGGTCAACGGAATCTGCCGATTCATGCTGATCTCCATCGAGCCGGAGTTCGAGCTGTACGTCATGCCGATCAACCTCGATCCGGAGAAGCCGGCCATGCCGATCTCCTTCCCCACGGCCTACAGCACCTATCTCGCCAAGCGCTACGGCAGCTACGCCACTCTCGGCCTCGCCGAGGATACCTGGGCGCTGAATGAGGACCTGATCGACGACGACGCATTCCTGGAACAGTGCGTCTCCATCGACAACGAGCGCGAGGAGCAATTCTTCGACGCGCTGGAAAACACGCGCCGCGGGCTCTGCGTCTGCGTCTTCGACGGCACCGATCGCATTCAGCACATGTTCTGGCGCTACCTGGAGCCGGACCACCCGGCCCACCCAAAGAATCTCGATCCTAACTATCAGCCGAGCAAGCACGAAAAGACGATCGAAGATCTCTACGTCCGCATGGACAAGCTCGTCGGCCAGACGATGTCCAAGGTCCTCGATGCCGGCGAGGGCGATTCGATGCTCATGGTCATCTCCGACCACGGCTTCTCGCCTTTCCGCCGCGGCATCGATCTGAATCGCTGGCTCATCGAAAACGGCTACATGAAGCTGAAGCCCGATGCGAAGCCCGACGCGAAGTATCTCACGTCCGTCGATTGGTCGCAGACGAAGGCCTACGCCCTCGGCCTCGCCGGCATGTTCATCAATCAAAAGGGTCGCGAGTCGCAGGGCATCGTTGAGTCCGGCGAAGAGATGCGCAAACTCAAGGCCGAGATCATCTCCAAAATGTCCGGCATGAAAGACCCCAAGTCGGGAGAGGTCGCGGTAACGCGCGTGCAGGACAAGGAAGTCTGCTACAAGGGGCCGTTCCGCGACACCGCACCCGACCTCGTCGTCGGTTACAACCGCGGCTATCGCGTCGGTTGGGACACGGCGATCGGCAAAATTTCGCCCGACGTCTTCCACGACAACAAGAAGGCATGGAGCGGCGATCACTGCATTGATCCCGATCTGATCCCCGGCGTCCTGTTCTGCAGCCACAAGATTTCCTCAGATTCGCCTCGGCTCATGGACCTCGGCCCGACGGCCCTGGACCTTTTCGGCGTGGGCGTGCCGGAAAACATGGACGGCGTACCGCTCAAGGTGGAGGTCGGGGCGAAATGAGCTTGTTTCAAATTAGCACGCGGCGCGCGGCACACTTGGCGATCGCCGCCGTTGTTCTCTTGAGTCTCTCTCTGCCGATGGCGTGGCTGGCCGGCTGCGGAAAATCCGCCGATGCCGCCGGCCGGAAGACCTACAAGAATCCGCGGATTTGCATCCTCGGCTGCGACGGCATGGACCCGAAGCTGCTGCGGCGCATGATCGATGAAGGCCGCCTTCCGAACCTCGCTCGGCTGGAAAAAGAGGGCGGCTTCAAGCCGCTCGAGACGAGCATTCCGCCGCAAAGTCCCGTGGCATGGTCGAACTTCATCACCGGCGCCGGCCCCGGCGTCCACGGCATCTTCGACTTCATCCATCGCGACCCGGCCAAACAGGCGTCGCCCTATTTCTCGACCAATCGGATTCACGGCGGCAGCGACGCCAAGCCCTATGAAATCGGCAGCTATCAGGTGCCCAAGGACATGATCCTGCCCTGGGTGGCCAGCGCGGAGAACGAGCTGCTCCGTCGCGGCACGCCGTTCTGGGATTATCTCGACCAGCGCGCGATTCCCGTCCAGATGTACAAACTGCCCGCGAATTATCCGCCCAGCGAGTCCAAACACGATCACATGTGCTGCCTCGCGGGCATGGGTGTGCCCGATGCCTTCGGCAATCAGGGGACTTTTCAGCACTTCTCGACCAAGGCGCGCCGCGAAGTGAAGGCGTCCGAGGGTTATCGACTGCGGTTGTATCCGTATAAGGCGCGCGGGGCCTTCAACGCAAAAATCTACGGTCCGCCCAATGAGTTCAAGGTGAAGAACCCGCCGACCATGGCGGACATGAAAGTCTATGTCGATCCCGACCGCGACGTTGCCAAGCTGATCTACGTCAACGAAGGCGTCGCCGGGAACGAATCCGTCGAGCTCGTGCTCAATGTCGGCGAGTGGAGCGACTGGAAGGAGATACACTTCCTCAAGACGCCCGTCGGCCCGTCCATCAGTGTCATGGCCCGCTTCCTGCTTCAGTCGGTGCGCCCGGACGTCGAAGTCTACATGACGCCGCTGAATTTCATCCCGACGAATTCGCCGGTCGCCGTCAGCGAGCCGCCGGAGTTCGCCGCCGAGATCGGAGAGGCGATCGGCCCCTATCACACCCAGGGCTTCGCCGAGGCGTTCAACGCCCGCAAACAGATCCTGATGACCGATGAGGAGTATCGCGTCCAATCCGACAATATCCTCGAAGAGAGCGTGAAGATGATGGACTACGCCCTCGATCGGTTCGAGGACGGCGTCCTCTTCTTTTACTATTCCAGCACCGATCTTCAGGCCCATATCTTCTGGTGGGACTCGGACGAGAAGCATCCCGTGCGCAAGCCGGAGGATGCCAGGAAATACATGCAGGTCGTCGAAAGCGTCTATGAGAAGATGGACGCCGCTCTGGCTCAATGTCGCAAGAAACTCGGCGATGATGTCACCTACATCGTCATGAGCGACCACGGCTTTTCCAACTTCAGCCGCTGCGTGGGCCTCAACACCTGGCTCCGCGACGCCGGCTATCTCGCCGCCACTCGAAACCTCGTCATCGACGCCGACTGGGCCAAGTCCAAGGCCTACGGGCTCGGGCTCAACGGGCTCTACCTCAACCTCAAAGGCCGCGAGAAGAACGGCATCGTCGATCCCAGGGATCGTGACGCCCTGCTCGACGAGATCACCGAAAAACTCCTGGCGATCCGCGACCCGGCCACCGACGCGCAGGTCATTCGCCGGGTCTATCGCGCCGAACAGTGCTACAGCGGTCCCGAGACCAAGAATGCGCCGGACCTGATCGTCGGCTACGAGCGCGGTTACCGGGCAAGCTGGAATACCTGCCTCGGCGAGTTCGATCCACAGGTGGTGTTCGACAACGATAGCGCATGGAGCGCCGATCACTGCATCGCCCATGACGTCGTGCCGGGCGTCCTGCTCTCCAATCGAAAGATTGTGGCGGAGAGTCCGGCGCTGATCGACCTTGCGCCGACGATCCTCTCGGAGTTCGGCGTCGAGAAGCCCGCTCAGATGACCGGGAAAAACGTGTTCGGAGAATCGGCGAAGGCCGTCGCCGCCAAGTGACGGCGCGTCGCATGAACGGAGGGCTCGAAAGGTGTTTGGTGCAAACGTAAAGCTGGACAAATCGCTGCTCGAACGGGCGAAGAAGTACGCGAAGGTCGCGGGCTATCAGAGCGTCGATGAGTTCATCGCTCACGCCCTGGAGAACGAGCTCGCCAAGCTCGACGAGGCCAAGGGCACGGGTCAGGAGACCGATCAGGCCGTCCTCGATCGACTTCGCGGGCTCGGCTACATCGAGTGATTCACGGCGCTGCCGGACGGAGAGGTTGAATTGGACATCGTGACGAGCATCATGACGCACCTGGGGGATTTGGGCTTTTCCCTGTGCGCCCTCCTTCCGCCCGCCGTCACGCTGGTGATCATCTCCGCGATCACCGGCATCGTCATGCTTCTCATCTGGCGGTACACCTCCAATCAGGACGCGATTGAGGACGTTCGCAAGCAGATCTCAGCGCACCTGCTCGCCACGCGGCTCTTCAAGGATGACCTGTCCGTCACCTTTCGCGCCCAGCGGCAGATCATCTGGCAGGCCCTGCGGCTGATGGGCCATTCCATTCGGCCGATGATCATCATGACCGTCCCCTTCGTCCTCATCATGGTGCAAATCGGGTTGCACTATGAGTTCGCCCCGGTGCCGCCCGGCCAGACCGCAAGGGTGAAGGTCACGATGAAGGACCCACAAAAAGGCGTCGCGGCCGGCGCGGCGCTGAAGCTGCCCGACGGTTTGACCGCGGATAAGAACGACCCCTGCCGCGCCATGTCGATCGGTACGGTGGATTGGCGGCTGACGCCTCGGCAGGCCGGCGTGTACATGCTCACCTTCGGCGAGGCCGGCGACACGGTCGAGATGCCGCTCGTGGTCGGCAGTCACTTCGCGCGCATCAGCAAGCTCCGCGGCGGCGACTTTTTCAGCCGCCTGCTCTACTCCGCCGAGCCGTCGATCCCCGCGTCGTCGGCGATCAGCTCCATCGAAGTTTTCTACCCCTCCCGGTCCACGCCGATATTCGGCGTCGAGGTCCACTGGCTGATATCGCTGCTCGTTCTTTCCATCGTCTTCGCCCTCATCTTCAAGCCGCTCTTCAAAGTTCATATTTAGCCCGGCAGCGGCTGGTCGAAACGTCAAAACGCCAAAAAAGTCAAAACTTTGAGCGGCGGCGAGTCTGCGAGATTTCATTTCGGGGAACTCCTGTGTCGTACGTCCGGCAGGGGCGCGGGACGCGCGCAAGTCCTGCAAAATCGAAGGTGACATAAGGTGACACAGCCGATTTTTTTCGATTGCAAGTGTTGTGGCGGGCATGTGTTGGGGCGGGGCGGGCAAATGGCGAATTTCGAATGGCGAAGAGCGACACGGAGAGGCTGCGAACGCTGCGTGGATCGTCAACAGTTTTGGTCGAATCGCGGGGCATGGGCGGACGCTTCTCTATTCATCAACACTTGCTCCATGACCGCGCCTGGGGTAGGGGAGGCGGGTAGAATGGTGCATCGTGAGATTAAGAATGGCGAGACGTCATCGGGAGGATTGTCGCGGCCTCATGCCGATCATAGGAGACGCGTTGGAAAAGTAGCATGTCCCAGGAGTCGCCATAACTTGAAGCATCGTGTAATAGCACCGCCACGTCGAGTGCGAGTAAAGTTTCTCGACCCAGATGGCCTGGCCGAGTGCCTGACGACGGAGGGCTACTTACCCGGCAGAATCGATGCGGTGTTTGATATCGCTGCTTCCGAGTGTTGGGCGCTCACCCTTGATAAGGCAATTAGTTGGCCAAATGGATACCAAGAAAACCGGTCAAGAGACTTCCTATTGAAACTTGTTGCATACATCGCACATTCTGTGGCTTCAAGGAGAATTCCAGAGGCTCGACCTGATGAGCGCGTTGCCGAGATGCAGATTCTCGCCTGTCCTCACGGCAAGACTCCTGGGACAATACAGACTCTTAGCGAGTGTACGTTTGTATCGGGAGGCTTCGTAATAATAGAGCCTTAGCATAGTTGGGAGTCGGCCACTAAGTGCAAAGCCTTAGGTTTGAAAACTCACGAGATATACTGCACCGTCGGGTCAGAATACGTTTTCACGATCCGGATGGACTCGGGCTACAAGTAACGCTTCGCCCAAGGGGACGGCCCCGGAAAGAAGGGAGAAAATCATCCTAACACCTCTTCGCTCTCCGAACGCCACGAAACTGTCCCGCAGGGGCCTTAATCAGCTTCCTGGTGGACTGATTACAAGTTGCTTCTTGGTTCTAGTTGGGCCTACGATTCTTTCCTTCGCCTTCATGCGGTGCGATTCAAAACCAGCAATACATAGCCAAGGGCGTGACAGCCGTGCGAGCCCATTGGACAACGTGAAATCGTTTTTTGGTGTACTGACAAAAGCTGATTCCTATCGCGTGGAAATTGCCGTATGCAATATCGTTGAAAAGACGGGATTCGAAACAAATGCCCGATTTGACCTAGCAATCGATAGGCCTGACAAAGCGCGTTTTTGGTTAATCGAGGGAGTCGGAGGCCCCATGATTTTGACCGATGGCGTAACGCTTCAATTCTGGATGCGATCAATTCAGAGACCTCAAGTAGTAACCAGTGCTCCCGCGAGTATTTCATTGATCGATTCCGAAGACCTGTTGGGGTCGCGAGCGGCAACTCTATTACGTAACAATCCTGTGTTCATCGCCGAGTTTCTGAAAGGACAACCTTCCGAGATCATTGACAGGTATCTTCTGAACGCACGGTACTTGAGAATCGTATCGATAGATTCCAGGGAATGCTACATGATCAGGTCTGAAACGAATGACCTCGTACTCGATGCCTGGTTTGAGATTGTGGATTCATATTTCCTTAGAAGACTCGAGTTACGCGGCAAGAAAGAAGGGCGAGGGATCGTGCATCGGCAAGACTATAAATGCTGGCAGTTAAACTGTTCCTACCCTGACAAGTTCTTTGAATCTCAAAGATTTTGAAATACTCCATCCAGATTACTCATGTCCCTCCGGGTTCTCCTGTCCTGGTTCACTCTGAAATGGAATCCTCCGCTATCTGAGATGCACCTGTCGGCCGCCGGGTTCGGCGCGGGTGTTTCGCCCCTTCGGGCAACGCCGTGAACTAAGCAGCGATGGTTTGTCGGTACTTCTGCGCGAGCTTTCGTTCCTGGCTCGTTGCGGCGCGAAGCCGTGGCGGCTTGAGGGCAAGTGGATAGGGCGTGTTTCGAGTGATGGGCCTGTGTCGCGAACGCTTGGAGCTGTGGCGTTGATAGTCATCTTTGATTGCAGTTCCCAAGGCCTGTTGGAGGGGAAGATCTGCCCAACGCGGTCGAGCACTTCCGCCGCGGTGCAAGAAAAGGTGTCAGGTGTCAAAGGTGTCAGGTGTCAGGTTGATTTATTTGGCCGGTCGGACGGGCTGGGTTAGGTTGGGCCGTGCTCCGGTCTCCGCGGATTACCGAGTCGGGCGTTGTGTATCAGGTGCTGAATCGCCGTGTCATGGGCATGACACTTTGCGAACGGGACCGCGACGACGAGGCGCTAGAAAAATACTGATTCGCGTGATTTGGAATGGGTTGCAGCCCCGTTCACGGGGCTTTCCCGCAGGGCTACTAGACCAGTCCTTTAGGGCTGGCCTGAGGGTGCCGCGCTCGTAGCACTCTCCCCCCATCCCCCGGCCTCGAAGCGGCCGGGGGATGGGGGGAGAGATAGGGGGATGGAGGGTCGCCTTTGTTGACCAGGGCTAAAGCCCTGGCCTAGTAGCCCTGCGGGGAAGGCCGTTGAAACGGCCTAACCACCATAATTCAGGATGTCGTTAATCCGCCATGATGTCCCTGACTCGATCCCTGGTTGTCCCCAATTTACCTCCAGGACAAACGGCCTTTCAAATTCTCCTCCTTCAAGCCGCGCATGATCGGAGAGGCTTACGCTCCATCCTTCTCGCCGGTGCGCCGATCCGTCCCGCGTCATCGATCGCAGCAACGGCCGCATGAGGGTCTTTCTCCACGACCAAGACTGCGCCGCGTTCGCCGATCTGCTCGTCCGGGCCCAGGAAACCCAGGATATAAAGAACCAACAGCCCCGGGCCAGGCCTCGTACGGGGCGTTTTTCTTTTTCGCTTGGCAGATGCGTCAGGAATTGTATGATGCGGGCCGTGTCGCACCGGCGGGAGCCGTTCTTCCCGCTTCGTCGGCTTCGCACTCAATACTTCGGAGGGCCCGATTCATGTCTGCTGACAAAGGAGTGTCCGCCATGAGAGAATCGCCGCAGCTTTCCGCCGCCCTTCGATCCGCCCCCGTCGATCTGCGATTCTGCCTCGATTGCAGCCTCGCCATCTGCGCCGACCGGCTCCGGGCCGTGCCGCGGGCTTTGCGATGCCTCGATTGCCAGGATCGCTACGAAGCCGCCTTGCTAGAACGTGAATCGCAAAGTCGCCAGCAGCATTAACAACACCGCCGCCACGAAAAGCCACTTTCGCCAGTTTCCCCGTCGCGCCGGAACCGGCCTGATCCATTCTCCGCACATCGGGCACTTCGGTGTGTCCGCGATGACCGCAGCGCCGCACTCGGGGCAGGCCATGTCCGCGACCATATCGGCGGAATCGTCGTCCATGTCCTGATCGAGCGGCAGATCAGGATCGGAATCGTCTTGGTAAGCGGCATCGGGCATGATCGGGCTTACACCGTGGCCTGCTTGATCAGCGGGAGGATATCCTTGAACTTCGGATGGTCGCAGCGCTCGACCAGTTCGAAGATCATCGACTCGATCGTCGTCACTTCGACGCCGGCCTGACGCATTCTGCATAGTGCCGCGTCCATGTCACTTTTTCGGCGGGAACCGACCGCGTCAAGCGGCACGAAGACGTCGTAATCCACCCGAAGCAGGTCCATCGCCGTTTGCTGAATGCAGACGTGGGTCTCCAGACCGCAGAGGATGACGTGTTCCCGCTCGGTGCGCTGAAGGGCGTTGCGAAAGGCCTCGTCCCGCCAGCAACTGCAGGTGCTCTTCACCAGGGGGCCGGTCGACTCGATCAGTACTTTTTTCAGCCCGTCGTCGGTCGGGCCCAGACCTTTGGGGTATTGCTCGGTGTAGATGACCGGGATTTCCAGAATTCGGGCCGCCCCAATGAGCCGTGCCTGCGCCGCGACAAGCTCCGCCGGCGGCGAGCTGGAAATCGCCGAGAGCATCTTTTCCTGTACGTCTATGACGACAAGTACCGCCAGCGAGGCTTCTGCCAGGTGCGCGTTGGACATGTTGCTCCGCCCTTTTCCCCCGTCGGCTCGCAGTATAGCGCGCCCAATCGCGCGATACAACGCGACAATCTCTTGGTTTCAATAGCGCCTGCCGATATCATGCAGGTACCGTCATCGCTGGCGGGCGTCAGCACCTCTTGGCACGGAGGAGTGATTTGTCCGTCGAAGGCAAAGTCGTCCTGATCACGGGCTCCAGCAGTCCGGTGGGCATCCGCCTGGCGGAGTTGTTCGTCGAGGCCGGCGCCCTTACGGCGCTTTCCGTCCGCCGCAGCCGCGATGTCGAGACGCTCCAGCGCCGCTTCTTCGATCGCCCGAGCCCGCCGCTTATTGTGCGATGCGACCTGCAACAGGAGGAAGAAATCGTCCGCGCCGTTCACCGCGTCGTGGATCGCTATGGCCGGATCGATGTGGTCATCAACGCCGTGTCGATCACCGGCCCCAAGCTTTCCGTCGTCAATTATCCCGTCGATCCGTGGCGAAACGTGCTGGCGACCAACCTGACCGGGGCTTATCTCGTCTGCCGCGAGGCGCTTCCGTGGATGGAGCGCCAGGGCGGCGGGTCGATCATCAACGTCACCAGCGCATGGGGCAGCCAGATCAAACCGCAGGGCGGCGCATTCATCATCTCCACTCAGGCCCTTGAGGGTCTTACTCAGCTTCTTGCCGCCGAGCATCGCGGCACCGGCGTGCGGATCAACTCCGTGGAGATCCCCGGCGGTCTGACCGGCGACGCCGCCGAGGACGCGCAATGGACCCTCCCGTTCCTCTGGCTGGCCAGCGACGAGGCGGGCAACGTCACGGGGCGCAAGATTCAGGCGATGGGATTCAAACAGCCGGCGTCCAGCACGCCGGTCAACTAGGGCCGCAAACTCCTTAGGCTGAATTATGCATATAACATAACAACGATGGACGCTCTAAATGGAGTCGGTTAGCCTCGTTTCTTGTCCTTGGGCTTGCCGACGATCCGCTTGACGTCTTCAGGCTTGATCGCCAAGAGCGCGGCTAGTGCCTGGTCGGCAGTTAGGAGATGCAGTGTGACTTTCAGGCCGCGTCGGCCTGCATGTTTCTTGCTGCGAACTCCTTTCTTTGACAGGGCGGTCAATTGTACGCGCCAAGAAAGGAAGCTGGCCGCATGGGGTTCGATCATAAACACTATGTTCCGAATGCCACGAGTTGTTCGAGAATCGCTCCATTCTGATCTATAACGATGATCGCGATGTTCCAAGGAGAGTCCAAGTCGACGGGGATTTCATCAAATGCAAATACAATCGCGGTAATTCCATCCTCCGATCGCGTCGACACGCAAGGGTCCCAAAAATTCGCGCGGGCCGGGCAAAGCGTGTCACACGTGCGAAGTGTCCCAGCCTGTGCGCCGTCGATTGCATAATGGAGGCCTTCGTTTTCGTGCGCGTTCGACCAGGATACCGTTGCACGGTTTGTTGTCGCGTCCGACGCCCCGGCCGACGGAAAAAAGTCGCCGTAGTCCGCGGAGGGCGTGGACCCCGTGAACGTGAAGTTGTCGAAGTCGAATTCCTGCAGGTGCGTTGTCAGAATCGAGGGAGCTGCATCTCCCTGCGCGCTCGTCCACGTAACGCAGTAGTGGCCGAGCCGGCTGGACGCGACGGATAGAGAACTTCGCGTCCCGCTGGCGTCGGTCAGGGCTGCCGAGGCTCCCAGCAATGCCCCTGACCGGCAATAGCGTTGAGCCCGGACGACGCCTAACTTCCCGGGCGGTGAATCGTCGATCCAGACAATGGTGAAGTCCCCGCTATCTTGCATGGCCACGCACCAGCCCCAGTCTAGGACCGGCTGCGCGGCGACGAGACCCTCGATGGGCGTGCTCGGGACCGGGTCGGTGCACTGAGCGCTGGATGGTTGTGACACATTGAACACGCCGATAAGGAAAGAAGAAAAAACGATCGCGGTGAAGCGCGCGGACTCTGCGCGAAGATGGCACATGGGTTCATCTCCTAATCAAATTGATACTCTCGACGATGAAAATGAGTTCCCGAGTTCTTAGGCGAGTTGTCGGGCGATCTCCGGCCTAATCGCGTCCGTCATAGGCATCGCCTCTTTCTCCCCCGTGTCAGACCCTTCAAGAGAAGAACAGAAGCAACAAGTAGACAAAGCGAGCTTGGCTCTGGGACACTGGAAAGCTGAAATGCATAACTCCCGTTGGTGAATCGCCAGTCGGGGACGATCGAATTTAAGAACGCGAATCCGGGCTGGAGCCCGGCCCCAGACTCCCATCTAAAATGACTATCAATGTCGCCCTGTTGAGAGATTTCGATCCAGTACCGCGTGTTCGATTGGAGTGAGACTGGAGTTGAGAGATTAATGTCATACCTAAACTCCTGCCAGCCGCCAGGGATCACGCGCCCTGTCGCTATTCGAGTTGCATTCAGGAATGTTTCTTCAAATAGAATCGATGAACTGTCGGGCAGGCCGTCGCCGGGTCGGGCCGCGTAGAATCTGACACGCATGTACTCATGGCCGACGGGCGGATCGCGGCTTCCCGAGAAGTTTCCGCCATAAAAGCCCCACCACGTGAGTCGCCGCGCGGTTGCATCTGATGTCAGGTCGATGTTATCTGCGATCAGTTGCCACACCTCGGGAAGCCCGTCATCTTCGACAAACGAAGTGTCCGATCCAGATCCGCCCCCAAGATTTGGCTGCTGGTCGACAATAATCCCGCCGCGCGGGATGCCCATGAGGTCCGGGTCGATGTCCAGCACCGGACCGGCCAGCGCCATTTGACCGGCGAAGACAATCAGAACGACAGAGGACACAAGACCAGCTTGCTTCAACATGCGGATATCCTCCCCGATTCGCTCGCCGCACATCGACGAGACGCCCCCAACAGGATTATACCGCTCGCAATCTCCATACCGCCCGTCCGATACCGTTGAGTTCTTAGGAAAATCGCCATTCCACGTAGCACCCTAAGCCCTCGGATTCCAATCCGTGGGCATACCCACCGCCTGCATCACTTACGGACAACTCGCCGACTGAATCATCGCCTTAAAATACGCATCCACGTCCTCAACGGTCACCCGGTTGTCACCGGAAAAGTCCCCGCAGTACGCCTCAAGCACGTTGTCCCCCTCGCCGTACAAGGCGCTCGAAAAACCCCCGCTGTCCGCCCCCGTGACGCGGCCGTCCCCGGTGAAATCGCCTTTCAGCCGCACCTCAATCACCGCGTCCGGAAGCGAGGAAAATGTCCCCACCGCATTCCCATCGACGCGCGGCGTCTCCGGCAGCCCGGAGGCGTCATAACCGAACGCAATGTGTTCAATCGCCGCGGCAAGCCCCTGGTCCATCCGGCCGACGAACAAGTTATTCGGCGTCAGGTACACGTTGAAGGTGGAATGGGCTACGTGTTGTAGATCAGATGTGCAGTTTCGCGTGCCCGCCGTGACACGCAGCCGGCACGCACGCCTGGTCAGTGTGCGACTCGTCTTCCGCCATGCTCCGTTCGCATGATTCTCGACCCCCACTGGGCGGCCTTCTTAACTGAGCATTCTCAACATCTCCAGGCAAACGTAAGGCTGCTCTGATCGGAATTCGGCGCGCACGGGGAGCAAGATTTCCTAATTGGAGATCAATCTAACCACGACACAAAGAGGCAGCGCATCGTGCACAACCAAATCCCTCAGCCCCCTGGCCCCTCTGTTTCACTTTCCCGAACCGTCTTTCAAAGACTTACAAGCGAACTTCCCCGAGATTTTCCGTGCCTGTTTGTCCCTATACCAGTCTTGTTTCACCTTGCGCGATTTCACGCAAAACCACCCAAAACGCGAACCGCCCCAACACATGCCCGCCACAAGAGTTGCAACCGAAAAAAATCGACTGACTCACCTTATGTCACCTTCAATTTTGCTCGCTCGCCGCCCCCGATCCGAGCCGCGCGCGTCAGCAAGCGGTACCAGAAAATCCGGATATCCAATCCCGATCAACGCCAATCGCCGACGAAATCAATACCGCCGCCTTTGCATTTACCCTGGCCCCTTCAGCCCCTTATTCCACCTTGGCTTTTTCGACCGCCGGCCCCGGTTCAGGACGCCGCCAGGACCGAGACAACGCTCGCCCGGCTGGCGCGAATCGCCGGAACAAGGGCCGCCAGCACGCACAGCAAAGTCGCCGTCGCCGCCCCGAGACCGACGAAGCTCCAATGAATCGCGAAGACCGGCTCGAACCCCGAAAGGGACGACGTGAGATGATTGCTCGTGCGGGCCAGCAGCAGACCCAGTGCCACACCTATGCCGCTTCCGATCACACCGAGCACCACGGCCTCGCCGATCACGATCCGCGCCATCTGCCGCCGGGTGACGCCGATGGCCCGCAGAACGGCAATCTGTCGAGCCCGACTGGCGACGTTGGCCGCCATCAGATTCGCCACGCCGAGTGCGGCGATCAGCAGCCCGACCGCCGGAATCGCCGACAACAGCAGCGTCACCCGGTTAATGTTGCTGTCGATCTGCGTCTTCAACTCACGGGCCGTCACGAAGGCTTTGGGCGGATAGCCGAGCCGCTTGAGCATCGAATTGACCACCGCCTCCTGCGGACCCGACTCGGGAATCGGACCCGGCCCCATCGCAAACGTCTGACGCTCCCCGGGCGCCGCGGCCGTCGGACCAATCGGCTTCGAATCCTTGGAGACATCGCCGACCCGCGCCTCGTCGCTGAGCGCCTCATCGAAATTGAAAAGCATCATCGTCCCGGTGCGGCGGCCGAAAAGCCTGCGGGCGTCATCCAGCGAGCCGAACACCGCGCCGACCGCGTAGAACTGGAAAAACTCCGTGGCGTTGAAAAAACTCACGGCAATATCGACGCCCGCCGAGCCAACGACACCGGCGATCTTGAACGACGCATGCTTCTGCCCGACCCAGATGTCGAAGACATCGCCGCGGTGCAGATTCCTGGCCTGGCTGAACTCACGCGTGACAAGGACATGCCCGCCCTGCTTGAGCAGTTCGCGGGCCTCCGCCTCGTCGCCTTCGAGAAACGCAAGCTTGACCAGCGCCAGCCCCTCATCCGGCTCGACCGCAAGAAACCGCGAAGATTGGTCCAGCATCGAGAGCGACTTGAAAAGCGGAATCTTGCTGGGCTTGCTCAGGCTGAAAGGAAAATCGTCGCAGACGGTGAAGTCCTTGAGACCCGGCGTATCTTTCAGCGCGCGCAGTTGCTCAAGCGGCATCGGCGCATAGCTGTAAAGCATCGCGTCGGGAAACTCGCTGGGAAAGCGCCAGCCCTCCTTCACCGACTGACCCCAGACGATCAGCCCGACGATCAGCGAGAGACCGACGGCCAACCCGCAGCAGACGGCGGCCGACCGATACGGGGAATGGTCGATTTCCTCCTTCAACAGTTGGGGTTGCACGCGAAGACAAACGGCGGCGATGCGAACGGCGACCTTGCCGACGATGACCACGATCAGCGGCGCGGCCAGAGCGCACCCGCCGTAAAGCAGAACGAGACTGACAATGGCCCGCAGTTCGATGCCCTGTCCGCCATTTGTCGACAAGTTCCGCTGCGACAGTTCGTGACCCATCAGAAGGACGACGCCCGCCGCGAAGGCGATGGCCAGACCCCGCGCCGATCGCCGGGTGCCCATCGTTCTGACCGCTGCCACCGGAGAGACACCAATCGCCCCCGCGGCCGGAAGGACCGAGCCGAGAAGCGTCGTGCCGATGCCGCCGCCGCATGCCAGGGCCATGCCCCAGCCGCTGATGACCATCTCGCCGAGGTAGCCCGTCGCATAGTGCATCGTGATCCATTGCAGGGCCAGCCCGATCGGCACGCCGGCGATGGTCCCGGCCAGTCCCAGCGGGAGATTCTGCAGGAGCACGATGCCCCCAAGCTGCCGGCGAGTCACGCCGATGCACCGCAAAAGGCCGAGCTCGGTGATCCGCTCCGAGACGCCCATGCTCATGGACGCGAGAATGATAAAGAAAGCAGTGAGCAGAACGACGCAGGAAAGAAGCAGCATGGTGAATTGCAGGAGTCCCTGCGCCGCCCCCAGTTTCTTCTGCTGGGTCTCGGTCGTTTTGACGTTCAATTCCTCGGTCACGTGCGCACCGCCGGGCCGCGCGGCGTTTCGACGATCGATGATGGCTCGAACCGCCGCCGCCGTCCGCCGGATCGAAGGCACGCTCGGATCAGCCACCATGATGTCGATGCCCTTGATACGATCGGCGAGGCCGACGAGCTCCTGCACGCTCTTCAGGCTCGTCCACACCATCGGAGCCTGATTCACGCTGGCGCGCCGGCGGTCAATGATGCCCACGACGCGAAATGGTCGAGGGGCGGCATCCCCAACGATGGCTTGCAGGGTCATCTTGTCGTCGAGCTGGAGAGCCATCTCATCAGCCAGAAGCTTCTCGACGACGATCGTATCGCTGTCGCCCGGCTCGATGAAACGCCCGGCGAACAGCTTGTAGGTGCGGAAGATTTTTTCCTTCTCCGGCACGATGCCCATGACCTCGATGCGCCGGGCGGCAGGGTCCTTCGTTGCCGTTGCCTTTTCATCGTGTGCGGCCGCCGCCTGAACAAACTCCCGCGTGCGCGACGTGGTATGGATGACGCCCGGCAGCGCGGCGATTTCAGCCTCCATGTCGCCGGAGAAAACAGCCCACACGCCCTCGACCGGCTCGACGATGACATGAGCCGCGCCCACCCACTCAAGCACGACGCGATTGATGCTCTGGCGCACCGACTCATAGCAGCAGGTGACCCAGACGACGACGGCGACACCGAGCGCCACCGCGACGGCGGTAAGGGCCGTGCGTCCCGGCCTAGTTCGCCAGGCTCGCGTAGCGAGTTGCCACCAGATTGGCATCGCCGCATCCTTTCGGTTCGATGGTGCCGGTGATCTGACCATCCTTGATGACGTGAACAAGGTCGGCGTGGGCGGCGGCCTCGGCCTCGTGGGTGACCATGATGACTGTCGTCGCGCCGTCGGCGGTCAGATCGCGAAAGATCTGCCAGATGGCGGCCGCAGACGATGGATCGAGATTGCCGGTCGGCTCATCGGCAAGTAGAACGGCGGGTCGGTTCATCAGCGCACGGGCAATCGCGGCGCGCTGCTGCTCGCCACCGGAAAGCATCGCCGGCCGGTGCCGCGTGCGATGGGAAAGACGAACGAGCGAGATCATCTCGTCGGCCCGGCTCCTTGCCTCGGATTGAGACACCGAGTCCACGAGCAGGGGCAGCATGATGTTTTCCAGAGCGGTCAGCGTCGGCATCAAATTAAATGCCTGGAAAACAATGCCCAGCCGGCGACGTCGAAAAAGCGTTCGCTCTTCGTCGGACAGGGCGTGGACGTTTCTGCCTTCGACGAGAATCCGCCCCCGATCCGGCAGGTCCAGCCCGCCGATCAGGTGCATGAGGGTGGTCTTGCCCGATCCGCTCGCGCCCATGATGGCGACAAAGGCCCCGTGAGCGACGGAGAGGTTGATACCGCGCAGCGCGGGAATGATCTCGTCACCGAGCCGGTAATGCTTATGCAAGTCTTCAATCTCTACGATGGCGGCCATGTGTTGGGTTGTTTGCACCTGCTTGGCTAATTAAGATTCCGGAATTCCGCCGTGGCGATTAACGGCGACATGCGGCAGACCTCACGAAGCGCGCACGACGCTCGTGTCCGTTTCCGCCGAAGGTGGGCACTCTCAAACATGCGAATCATCGTCACCTCCGACTTGCATTACAACGTGGCGCGAAGCAAAGCCCCGACGCAGGCCATTGCCCGGGAGATTTGCAAGAGGGGCGGCGATTGCCTGCTCTTCGTCGGCGACCTCGCGGGCGCCGACTTGGCGATTCTAGACGAGGTGCTCGCGCTTTTCGAGCCGTTTCGCGGCATCAAGATGGCAGTGGCGGGAAATCACGAGCTTTGGACCTTCGGCGGGGGCGATTCGCTGGATCGCTACGAAAATGAGGTGGCCGGCGCTTTTGCTCGAAACGGCGTCCACTATCTCGACGCCGCACCACTTCAGGTCGGACATGTCGCCTTCGCGGGCAACGTCGGCTGGTACGATTTTTCGTTTCGCCCCTCATCCATGCGAATCCCGCTTCGATTCTACCGGCACAAAGTCGCGCCCGGCGCGGCCGCGTATTTTGAGAAGCATCGACACCTGCTGGAGCGAGACGACGACGTACCCGCTGCCTCGCGCGAGGTGACCAGTCGATGGATGGACGGCGAGCGCGTCCGGCTGCCGATCAGCGACGTCGAATTTACACAGCGATCGGCCAACCGGTTGCGAGAACATTTGGAGGCTGTGGAGCAAAAGGCCGAGCGGATTGTCGTCGCGGTCCATCATCTTCCGTTCGCTGAGCTTGTCCCGCCGACCATTCTCCCCAATTGGGCCTTCGCCGGAGCCTTCCTCGGCAGCGACCTGCTCGGAGAGACGATTCTCGATTTTCCGAAAGCATCGCACGTTTTCTGCGGTCATTCTCATAGGGCCCGCGAATGTCGCAGGGGCGCACTGGTCTGCAAGAGCATCGGTTCGACCTATCGGGAAAAGCAGTATGATGTCCTGGATGTTTGAGCAAAGAATGATCCGGTCGGTATGGATCGCGGCGATCGGCGCGGTCCTGATCAGCTCGTTTGCGCCCGCCGTGAAGGCGGACGCGCCGCAGGCGGAGCGGATGACGCCCACGGTCCGGGTGTTTCGCGAGGCGAGCCCGGCGGTGGTGAACCTGTCCACGACGACCGTTGTCACCGTCCGACGGCCGATGGGGATCGACAGCATCTTCGACGATATTTTCGACTTTCCGGTCGCACCACCGCGCCGATACAAGGCCACCAGCGTCGGCTCCGGCTTCGTCATTCACAGCGCCGGTTACATCGTGACCAATGCCCACGTCATCGATCGGGCCGCGGAGTGCAAGGTCACCTTCGCCGATTCGACCGAATTGCCGGCCGAGGAAGTCGCCCGAAGCACGGAGAATGACCTCGCGGTTCTCAAGGTCGATGCGAACAAGCCCCTGCCCTTCTTGAAGCTGGGCCGAAGCGACGACCTGATGCCGGGCGAGTCGGTTGTGGCGATCGGCAATCCGCTGGGGTTTCAACACACCGTCACGACCGGCATCATCAGCGCTCTGAACCGCGAACTGACATTCGGACCGGGCCTCGTCTATTCAGGGCTGATTCAGATCGACGCCTCGATCAATCCGGGAAACTCCGGCGGGCCGCTGCTCAACGTGGTGGGTGACCTGATTGGAATCAACTCGGCCATCCGCGGCGACGCACAAAACATCGGCTTCGCGATTCCGGTGGATCGGCTGCATGACCTGCTGCCGTCGATGCTCGACATCCAGCGCATCCGCAGAGTGGACTTCGGCGTCCACTTCGACAGCGCCGAGCCGAAGGGCGACGTCCGCGGCGTATTGGTGAAGTCGATCGAGCCTGCGTCGCCGGCCGATCGCGCCGGACTGCGGCCGGGCGACACGGTGACCGCGATTGAAGGCCATGCCACGCCGAGCTTCATGGAGGCGTTCAGCGTCCTCAACAGCGTACCGATCGGCACGCGCGTGCGATTTGATGTCAGCGCCTCCGGCCGTCCGCAGCGACGAATCGAAATCCCTCTCGCCAAGCTGGCGGACTATGACTGCGCCTCGACCCTGGAGAAGCACTTCGGCATTCGCGTCCGCGAGCTTTCGCGGGACGACCTTAAGCGCATGGACCTGCCCAGACCGATCGGCTTAATCATCGAGGCCGTCGCGCCGGGCACCGACGCCGCACGAACGGGCCTGATGCAGGGCGACATCATCACCGCATTCGGTCGCTGGCCGGTCAGTTCGTTTTCGGCGCTGGGGCACCTGGTCAAGCAGGTCGATCCGCGCGATCGAATTCCATTCCAGATTCTTCGCATTCAAAGCGACGGATTCATTCGCTCCGAAGTCGTCCTGCAGGCGAATTGAGCATGCGCGTCGTCGTGGCCCCCGATAAGTTCAAAGGCGTGCTCACGGCACGGCAGGCGGTCGATGCGATTGCCCGGGGCATCCGCGCGGCTCGCCCCCACGTCGAGATCAATCTCATCCCCATGGCCGACGGCGGTGAGGGCACGCTGGACGTGCTCCTCGATGCCGACGGCGGCCAGCGCCGGCAGGCCGCAGCCCACGGGCCGCTCGGTGAACCGGTCGATGTGACCGTCGGGCTGATTCGTCACGCGTCGACCGCGGTCATCGAGCTGGCCAAAGTCGCCGGGCTGGACCTCGTGCCCGATGCGAAGCGCGACCCGCTTGTCACGACGACCTATGGCGTCGGCGAATTGATTCGCGCAGCAGCGCAAAGCGGCGTCGAGGAGATCATCCTCGCCGTCGGCGGCAGCGCGACGGTCGACGGCGGCGCGGGCTTGATGCAGGGGCTGGGCCTCTCTCTGATCGATCAATCTGGCACGCCCTTGCCGACCGGTGTGGGCGGCGGCGCGCTCTCCGCGATACGCCGCGTCGTATGGAACGATCCGCCCGACGCGCTGGACGGCATCCAGTTCACCATCGCCGTGGATGTTCTCAACCCGGCATGCGGCCCCAGCGGCGCCGCGCGTGTCTTCGGTCCCCAAAAGGGAGCGTCACCCAAGGACGTCGAGACTTTGGAACAAGGCATGACGCACTGGGCCGATCTGCTGGAGCAATCGACCGGGCGACTAATCCGCGATGAGCCGGGGACCGGTGCTGCCGGCGGTGTGGCACTTCCTCTGCTGGCCTATTTCAACACGCAGATCGTGCCCGGCGTGGACCTGACCAGTTCGGCAACAGCCCTGGCGGACTTCATCAGCGATGCCGACCTTGTGATCACCGGCGAGGGCCGGCTCGATCGGCAATCCCTCATGGGTAAGGTGGTCGGCAGCGTCGGACGCATGTGCCGCGGCGCCGATGTCCCATGCGTGGCGATTGTCGGCATCAAAGGCGAGGGAGCGGAAGATTGTCTGGCCGTCCTGGATCGGATCGCGACGCTCGACGCCCCGATGAACGAGACGGCATCGCGGCTTGAAGAAGTCGCCGCTCAAATCGCCGACGAGTTTCTCTGACTACGGCGATTTCGCGGACCCCTCAGAAACGCAGTAGAGAAACTTCTGCGATCGAATCAGCAGTTCGCTGCCCGACACGGCCATTGAAGAAAGCGTGTAGCCGCCGGGAAGCTTGTTGGTGGCCAGCACCTTGAACTTCGGGCCCGCCGCGAGCACCGTCGTTGTGCATTCTTCGTTGGTGACATAGACCTTTCCATCGCCGACCAACGGAGACGCACTGTAGGGCCCGCCGGTGATTCGCTCAGGGCCCCAGACCGTCTCGCCGCTCGCCGCCTTCAGGCACGTCATGAATCCGTTGTCGTGCAGCAGATAGAGGTACTCGCCGTCGCTTGCCACCGAAGGCACGTCCGGCGCCTTCTTGTCATCAAAGCGCCACGCAATGGCGGATGAAGTGACGTCCCCCTTCCCATCCGCGCGGATCGCCAGCATGGGCTGCTCTCGGCTCGTGGCGATGACCAGCCCATCGACGATGATCGGGCTTCCGCATATGCGATAGTTTCCCGCATGCTCAGGATTGAGGCCGCCGCAGCGCCAGATTTCCGAGCCGTCGGAAAGTTCGTGCGCCGTCACATAGTCCGCTCCGGAAATGATGACGACGTCCTTGCCCCCGATCTTCGCGACCAGTGGCGTGGTGTAGGCGTCCGGGCTTTCCTGCGTTGCATCGGTCTTGCGCTCGACCTTCCAGATCGACTTGCCTGTTCGGGCATCGTACGCCGCAACATACGAAGGGTTCTTCGTCGTCGCGCCGTGCAGCACCTGCGCGATCAACTTGTCACCGGCAAGGGCGGGACTGGAAGCGTATCCCCAATAAAGCCCAAAGTCGCCATGCTCCTTTTGGAGATTTCGCTCCCAACGCTTTTCACCTTCAACGGTATGGGCACTGAGGCGGCCGGTCCCGGTCAGGGTCCACACCAGCTTCCCGTCCGTCACCGGCGATGGCGAGGCCATGTTTTGCTTGCCGTAGAGCTTGTTGACTTCGTCGATCTTCTTCTCCCAGAGCACCTTGCCGTTCTTCGTGGATAGGCACATCAGGAGAATCGCGTCGCCGCCCGGGCCCTCCATCTCCAGCCTGCGAAGCCGCCGTGCGATGCCCTTGTCGTCGGAATCTCTTCGCTTCGCGGTGGGCGTAGTGAGAAAAATGCGATCTCCCCAGACCACCGGCGACGCGCCGGCCCAGGATGGCATCGGCGTCTTCCAGCGAACGTTCTTGTCCTCGCCCCACGCTGTCGGCAGGCCCCGGGATTCCGTGCTGCCGTTCAAACTCGGCCCGCGCCAGTTCGACCAGTTGTCCCCGGCCTGCGCCGCGGCACAGGAAAGCAGAACCAGCGAACAAATCGGAATCGTAACTCTCATCGGTTATTCCCTCCGTAGCGCCGCAAGCAGCGGCGTCTTGAGCGTGGATCGAATGCAAATCGCGCCCGCCGCCAAGCCTGCAATAAACACCAGCACGATCGTACCGGCAAGCGACGCCCATGGTATCTCATCGGACTTGCCCATCGCGTGCGGCCCCACGGCCACCAGCGCCGAGAACACCCCCGCCGCCAATCCCGCAAGAAGCAGCGTCGCGTGTTCGAGCATGCTGATCTGATAGAGCTGTCTCTCGCGGAAGCCGAGTGCTCGAAGCAGGGCCAGTTCGCCGCGTCGCTCCCAGATGTTGCGCATCATCACGGCGGCCAGTCCAAAGACACCGAGCAGAAGCCCCAGCCCGCCGAGCGTTTGAAAGGTGGACAGATAGGTATTCTGCACCGCCATATAGGCGATCAGTCGATCGCGCGTCGGCTCGGCGTCGAACCCAAACCGCGACAAGTCGCGCTCCAGCGCCTTCGTCAACTTCGCGTCGTCATTCGTCGCAATGAGAAACGCCGAATAGCCCCCAATCGATGAAAAGAGTTTCTTGAACTCAGCCTCGTCGATGATAAGTTCGCTCTGCAAGACGCTGCCCGCGAGCATCGCAACGATCCGCAGCCTCTGTGACTGGCCGCGCTCGTCGGTAATCTCCATGTCACCGCCGATATCGAGATGCAGCAGCCACCGCACCGCGCTCTCATCGCCGATGGCCGGGATCGCCCCGTCCTCAAACCGCTTGTTCAGCAGCAGCCAGGGGTTTGCCTTCTCCTCGTCGGACTCGGCCATGCTCGCCGCGAACGAGAACGCACCGCGCTGCAAGAACTCCTCGCTCGCGCCGAGGATGCGCGGCTGATTGACCTTGTAGAGATTGAGACAACTCGAGTCATCGCCGGGCCGCACGCGGAAGGCGGCGAAGCTCGCTTCCTTGCAGATCGCCGCCGCCTCGCTGCTCATGCCCAGCGACGCGCGGCCGTCTGCCGTATTGATGTCGTACGGCAGTGGAACCGTCGATTCGGCGACCAGCGAGTATCCGCCCGCCCCGCCGCTGGGCTTGTCGATGTCCATGTCGGGGCTGAGGCGGCTGGCGCCCACCGCGACAATCACAAACGTCGCCGACGCGACCAGGCCCGTCGCCAGCAGGCTCCTCGCGGGCTGCCGTCGGGCATTGCGCGCCGCGAGCATGAACCTACTCATGCGAACCGCCGCCGGCTTCGTCGCGCCCGGTCGGGCGATCAGCCACAGCCACACCGCGGTTAAAAGCGCGATGAGCATGGCAAACCCGGCGATGAAAAACGACATCGCCTGCTCCGCCCCTCCCGCGGATATCGCGGCAAGTGCCGTGGCGATGGCCCCAATAAGCGAGAGAAGACAGATGGCACGAATCACCGCCCGCCTGCGCGGCGAAGCCAAGTGACTCCCCGATGTCACTTCGCCCGAAAGCAGCGACCTTGCCGAACTACGGGCCATCACCCGCACCGACCAGCCGATCGCCAGTCGGGCAATCATCATGCTGACGACAAGACCGATGGCCATGCTCGTCGGACTGGCCGCAAGCCGCAGAAACGGTGCATTCACCGCCGCCGACCACCACGATCGAAGCCCGGCAAGCATCAGCCACGCATACCCGCCCGCCAGCAGCAGCCCGGCCGCCGAACCCATCACGACGAGCAGCGTCCCCTCCACGATCAGCATCTTGCGCACGCGTTTCACACCCAGCCCGATGGCCAGCAGCAGGCCCACCTCCTCCGCGCGGCGTTCCACGCCCAGTCGAAACATCAGCGCGACCAGCAGCGCAGCGGCGATGATGAGAAAGGACGAGAAGCCGATGAATAGCTGCCCGAAGTCGGTGCTCCCGCTCCCGGCGGCCAGCGCCTCCTCGCGGACCGGCCGGAACGCCAGCCCCATCTGCTCGGCCCGCAGATGCGACAGCATCGCCGTCTCAAACTCGCGCGCGCTCTCGTCGGCGGTCTTCCCCTGCGGCAACAAGACGCGAATCGCCGTGTACGACCCGAACCGCGCGTCGGCGTTCCAATGCTTCTGGCCCGCCGCCTGGGAGACGAACGCCTTGGGCAGCGCCTGATGCTTGTCCCAATAGTCTTCGTCCTTCTGGCGGATGCGCTTCATGTCAAACGGAAACGGCGGATCCCAGTCGCTCAGCCGTTTTGCGTTGGTGATGCCCTCGTAGGTCGGTGTCAGGCCGCTGTCGCCCGCCCAGCCGGTCATGCGCACAATGCCCGTCAACTTGAATTGCGCCGACTGTTCCTCCAGCCGCCCGCCGGGCTTCGTGACGAAGTAGCTGAGAGAGATCGTCTGACCGACCGACACGCCGAGATCACTGGCCGCCCACTCATTGAGCAGAATTTCGTCGTCGCCGAGCTGCGTCACGCTTGAGCCGTCCGCCAGCACGAACTGCCCGGCAGGAATCTTCCCGGGGTCGAGCGCGGCCACGGTGGAATACGGAATGATCGTTGAGTCCGATTGATTGGACGAATCAGCAACTGAGATCGAATTAGCCAGATAGGTGAGCACCGGAACGGCGCCGAGTTTCAGCGAAGTAGCAGCGGCCAGCGCGGCATCCTCCGCCTGCGGCTCGACAAGTAGGTTCGTCGATTCGACCGCGGCGTACCCGAGCGTATCGCTGACGCGGATGGAAAGATTCAGGTCGACGAGCGTCACCGCCGCGTCGAGACGCTTTGAAAATGTCTCGTGCAGATCGGATGGCCGATCCCGCTCGACCTTCGCGACGGCGAGCATCGCATTCACGCGCCCGGCCTGCCCCAGCGCCCTCTGCATCGTCGCCAGCGGAACAAAGGCATTTCGCGCCATCGCCTGCTGCGGTCGAAGTGCGAATGCGCCGGCGCCGTTCGCGGGAATGATTTTCCCAACCGTCAATCGAAGCGAGGCAATCGTGTCATCGCGGCGGCCCAGCAGCGTCTCCAGCGGCGCTGCGCCGGGCTTGGGCAATCGAAGCAGCACGTCATCGCCGGCGCGAACGCCCAGCGAATCGGCCAACGGCTGATTGAGGATCACCGCGCGACCATCCAGCGTCGCATCATCGTCGCCGAACATCCGCCAGAATCGTTCATCAACCCCCAGCGTCTGGATGCCGTTCACCCGCGCGTCCCCGGAGGCGTTCGTCACCGACGCCCGCAGCGTCACGAGAGGGCACGCGCTTTCGATCAGTTGTTTCAGATCGCCATCTGCCGCGAACTTCTCGGCCAGCGCCTCACCGAAGAACCGCCCGCCGTCCACCGCGTAGTCCACCGGCCCCAGCCGTGCCAACGCCTGCTCGCGAAGACTGGCGCGCATCGAATCACCGACAAAGAGCGCGCCGATCAGTGCCGCCGCCCCCGCCATCGTGCCGAAGACGACGGCAAGGCCTGCGCGCCAATGAAACCTCAGGCTGCGACGGCGAAGGGTACTGGGCGTGAGAAGGGCGGCGTTCATGCGGCGCGCGATTCAAGACGACCGTCGGAGAATTCGAAGCACCTCTGCATCCGATCCGCCAGCGACGTGCTATGCGTGACCACGATCAGCGTCGTACCTTCCTCCTTCTGCAATTCCAGAAGAAGTGACGCGACCGTCTCGGCGGAAGACCGATCGAGGTTGCCGGTCGGCTCATCCGCCAGCAAAAGTCGCGGGCTGTTAATTAGCGCCCGGGCAATGGCGACGCGCTGTCGCTCGCCGCCGGACAGCTCCGAGGGCAGATGATCCAGCCGTGCCGAGAGGCCCACGCGATCGAGCAGCCTTGCGGCCCGCGTGGTAAGCCTGGCGGCGCCGTCATTCGGCAGCGTCGGAATCAGCACATTCTCAATCACGCTGCACTGCGGAAGCAGATGGTGATCTTGAAAGACGAACCCGACGTGCGTATTGCGAAAGGCCGCCAGCGCAGGCTCATCGAGGCTGAACGGGTTCCTGCCGTCGAGCTGCACCTCACCACTGGTGGGCGTCTCCAGCGTGCCGAGAATATTGAGCAGCGTGCTCTTACCGCAGCCCGATGGCCCCACGATCGCGACCGCCTCGCCCTCGGTCAGGCTCAGCGACACATCCCGCAGGACGATCACCGGCGCGGATCGCGTCGGGTACTGCTTGCAGATCGACTTGGCATCGAGCGCCAGTGACATGGCCTGCATCCTACGCGGATTGACTCGATTCGACGAGCGAACGACGCAAATCGACGGCCTTGGCGAATACGTTCCACGCCCCCTCGGCCATCCGATCCTCATGATACAGCTCAGCGACCCCTCGCCGGCCCCGCGAACCAAGCTGATCTCGCAGCTCCGGCTGGTCCATCAACTCAATCATGCGATCCGCGAGTGCCGAAACATCGTTCGGCGGAAACAGCAATCCGCCTCCCGTCGCCTCGATCAATTCGGGAAATGATCCATGCGCCGGCTGCACCACCGGCACGCCCTGCGACATCGCTTCGAGAACGTAAATGCCCTTGGCCTCCCGATAGACCGTCGGCACGGAAAAAACATCACAGGATCGAAGAAGTTCGAGTTTCCCCCGGCGATCGACCTCGCCGAGCAGGTCCACCGACTCTCGAACACCCGCCTTCTCCAGCTTCTCAGCGATTTCCGCGACGTAGCCTTTGCTCGACTCCGGCGTGTAGCCCGCAACGCGCAATCGGCACGGCCGCCCCCGCCGATGCAGCTCGATGAAGGCGTCGCACAAAACGTGCAGCCCCTTCTCCGGGCAGATTCGCGCCAGGTATCCAATCGTAAACGGTCGAGCCCCCGCCGATTCCGTTCCACGCTCGTGCGGCTCAATGCGAATCCCCATCGGGACATGGTGTAGCCGATCATCCGGCACGCCGAAGTTCTCGCTCGCGTAATTCGCGTAGTGACGCGATACGGCGATGAATCCGTGAACGTCCGGCGCCGCCTGACGAATCAGATCGTGCGCCTCCGCCCGATGCCCCGCCGGCAGAGCGTCGAGAAAAATATCTTCGCCGGTCAGCGTGCAGACGATCGCCGCGCCGAGCGCTTCGTGCAGCGGTCGGGCAAGGCCTACAAAGAGTGCGTCAGGCAGATGCACGACGTCCGGGCGATAGGCCGCCAGGCCCTCGATCAACTTGTCCAGTTCTCGCCGCTGGGCCCCGTCCTCGCCGCGCAGCATGGAAATCGTCAGCGGCCCCAGCCCCTCGGGCGTCGTCGCCCCCGCACGGCGCATCGCCAGTCGCAAGACGGCAGGCGCATCGAGAACGCGATCGAGCAGACGCGAACCGAACCGAAACAACGAGGACTTCTGCTGAAGGAAGACGTTGATCCCACCGTAGAAGACCCGTTCGGTGCTGACCGACGGCTCGTCGGTCTTGATCGGCGAATACATGGGGATCAGCACCACGTCGCGCTTCTGGCGAATCAGCGCGGCGGCGAGCGTGTTGTCGCGCATACAGCTCCCGCAGTACATGCCCCCTGCCCCGGCGGTGAGATAAGCGATTTTCATGGCGACGCCTGATTATAAGGAGGCGCAAGACAATCGGCGTGCGATCCTTCGGAAAAGGACCGCACGCCGATGATTTGCACATTCTCAAAGAATCCGTCGCGGCCAAATCCGCGGGCGGATATTACCGACGTCGTCGAAGCATCAGACCCGCCAGGCCCAGCAGGGCCAGTGAGGCCGGCTCGGGCGTGAAGGTCGTATTCGTGGCACAAACATAAGCGAAGTCGATACCGCTGATACTGCCCATGCCGTCCCAGTTAAGGGTGATCGCGCCGGAGTTCGGCGTGTCGAAATCCACCTGACCGACCGACTCGCCCGGCAGGAAGACCGGCGAAAAGATGCCGAGGGCCGACAGGTCGCCGGAGAACTCGATCTTGTAAAGGTCGCTCGTCGTCACCATGCCGCTCAGCTCGTCGAAGGTGCCGCCGTACGACTCCTCAATGGAGATATTGAGAACGCCGGTCGGCAAATCCGCGCCGCCCTGCGGATTGGGCAGGCCGATGGAATCGACCGTCTGGAAGTACGACGCAAAGGCGGCGGAACTGCCCGGCGCCGCGGCAGGATCGATGTTTAGTACGAAGTCTGTCTGCGAGATCAACGCCGATCGCGGACCGCCGAACGCGCCGAAGTCGAAGGTGAAGCTGCTCTCCAGATTAGGGTTCTGGGTGGCGCTCAGCGAGATGAGGTCAGCCTTTGCGACCGTCGCCAGACACAAGGCGGCCGAGCATGCACAGATTTGCACGAATCGAGTCGATGCGATCTTGGATACGAATGACATTCAGATGTCTCCTTTCAGATTATTGTCGGGCTCGCCGAACTTTCCGGTCAACCGATGCAAACAGAATAATGGCACTGGGCCGATTCCGCCATACCCGGCGGCGGCTATCGCGTCAGAGAGCAATACAGCAAGAACAAGGGGGATTATGTGGCTCGGAAAAACGAATTCCAAGCCGGCAGATCCCCACCTCGATGCCCTATTCAACGAGTGCCGGCAACCGACTTCACGGATTGCTAAATGCACGCTTCTCCGCGCCTGCTCTCAGAATATGCAAAACCCACCAAGCTCAGGGACGAGCATCGCGCTTCCCGGCCCCAAAGCAATAAACCACGCCGTCATCCGCCGAGATCACCAGCCGCCCTTCGCCGATGGCCGGAGACGACGCCACGCCCGCGCCGGTGTCGAACCGCCACCGCTCCTTGCCCGTCGCGAGATCAACTTCATACACATTGCCGTCACCCGATCCGAAAAAAACTCGGTCGCCCAGAATCACCGCGGACGAGTCTATACGGGCCTGCGCGTTGAACGTCCATGCTTCCTTGCCCGTCGTCCGGTCCAGCGCGTGCAGCGACTTATCTCGGCCGCCGATGACGATGAGCCCGCTGCCGATCGCAGCGGATGCGTAGAAAGGAAACTCGCGATCCGGATTCTCAAAGACCCAGATCTTCGTCCCCGTCCGCCAATCGAAACAGAAGACCTGGTTGCCGAAGGTGCCGACAAAGACCCGATCGCCCTCCACCGCCGCCGACGCGCCGGAGACGCCGCCCATCTCGATCTGTCGTTCGACCTTTCCGTCCTCAAGCCGGACGACGTGCAGCCGCTCGTCGCAACCGGCGACCAGCACACGCCCGTCCACGATCGACGGCGTGCCATGGACGCGGCCCTGCGTCTCGTGCCTCCATTGAAGCTTCCCGTCGCGCCGATTCAAACAATAAAGCGAACCGTCGTACGACCCGAAAACGATTCGATCGCCCTCGAAGTTGACCGAAGAGATGATCTCCGCCTCCGTCTTGAACGACCACTTCTCCTTGCCGTCCCGCGCGTCCAGGGCGTGCATCACGCCGTCCCCGTCCCCGAACATGACCAGCCCGTCGTGGACCGTCGGTGAAGACTTGACGCTGATCTTGGTATCGAACTCCCAGCGGGCCTTGCCGTCTGCAAGCGAAAGGGCATACAGCTTTCCGTCGTCGCAACCCACATAGACCACCCCGTCGGCGATAGCCGCGGTGGACTCGATGATGTCGCCGGCCTCAAATCGCCAAAGCGCCTCCAGCTTGTCGGGCAGCCGACCCGTGGCCACGCCCGTCAGATGCGGATTCCCCCGAAACATCGGCCAATCCGATGCGGGCTGCGTCGACGGCGGCGCAAACCCGACGCACAGGCCGAGCCAAATCCCTACAAATTGAAATGGTACCGCCGTCATCATGCAGGCTTATATCGCAGGACCAGGGCCGCACCGACCGCGGCCAGGACGATGCCGAAATAAAACGGCATCGACGGCGACTTCGCCGGCTTGTCCCAGAACATCGTAACGATCACGTTCATGATCGGCGCGCCGGCGAACACCAGCGGCGCCACGTAGATCGGCTTCCCGCCGGTCTTCAGCGCGAAGATCACGCCCAGGGCCCCGAGCGCTCCAAAGACACCGGCCAGCGTGGATAGCGACATCCCTTTCATCGGGAAGCTCGCTGGCTCCGCCCCGCCCATGATGAAAAGGCCGGGGATCAGCACCGCGACGAGGCAGTAGGCCAGACCGACGAACAGAAACGCGCGAAGCGGTCCCTTCGGCTCGCCAAAGCCAAGCTGGCCGTGATGAATCGTCGGGACATAAGCCCCCCAAGAAACGATGGCCATCAGAATGAAAAGGTAAGGCAGCATTTGTTTCATGATTTGTCTCCAGTTATCCGCCCGACTCGGCCCGAACGAGGCTCACTGCGGGCTCTTAAGCATCCGTTCGCGAATGTCCGCGGGAATGGTGATGGACTCAAATCGTCCACCCTCGAATGTTCGACAGCAGACCGCCTTCATGCGGCCGCGGGCCGCCTTGATCCCATCTTTGTAAAAGGTGACTTCATAGGTTATCGACTTGTGGCTCAGCGACATCAATTCGAGATGAAGCTCCAGCACGTCCTCGAATCGCGCAGGGGCGAAATACTCGCAGCTCACCATGATGCGCGGCCAGCTCACCGTCCCCACGGCGTGCGGCTGGATCACGCTCATCCCCAGCGACCGGAACCAGGCGTGCTCGATCTCCTCCATCCAGCGGAGGTAATTCGAAAAATGCATGACGCCGGCGGTGTCGGTGTCCACAAACTGTACCCGGCGCGTCATCTTGAACTCAGCGAGCATCTGCCGTCCTTCCGAAGAATCGTTCAATCGTCGCCGCCGTCGGCGCTCTCGTCAAAACCGACACAACCACCAGCGCCAGCGCCGATGCGCCGACGACGATCGCCACCGGAGGGACCCCCATGTACATGTAGTCGTCATCGCCCGCCCAGCCCGATGCGCGAAACAACCCAAACCACGTTGCCCCCGTCGTCAGGATGGCGGCATAAGCCCCCGCCTTCGTCACCCGCCGCCAATACAGCGCCGCAATCACCAGCGGGAACAACCCCGCAAAGCCCGCGAAGCACCAGATGCCCAGCGTAAACACGCCGCCGGGCCGCGTCAGCGCCAATAGATAGCTCACCACCACGACGATCACCACAAAGATGCGCCCCGTGATAACGCGCTGGCGATCCGTCAACCGGTCGCGGCCGATGTAGTGCGCAACGATGTCATTGGTGAAGATGCTCCCCAGACAGAGAAACTGCGAATCCAGCGATGACATGATCGCCGCCAGAATCCCCGCCGTCAGCAAACCCGGTAACAGATTACTATGCAGATCGGCCACCAGCTTCCCCAGCACGGCGTTCGGATTGGCAAACCCGTAGGGAATCGCCGGCTGACCGTCGATCATCGCCGACGTCGCCCACACCCCCATCAGAATGCACGGCAGCCACACCAGCAAAATCAATATCGGGTGCGCCACCACCGCCAGCCGAAAAGACTTCGCGGACTTCGCCGTCAGCCAATGCTGAAAAATGTGCGGGAACATCCCAATGGAAAGCGGGATCAGCAGATACGAAAGGAAATAGACCCGGCTCATCGTGACGGGCGACTTGGGCGGTATGGGCTTGGCGCCGCGCTCAAACTCCGGCACGGCCTCCCACGCGGCAAGCTTTTTCTCAAACAGCGCCTTGTCCACGCGATAGCGCACCTGCGGCCCATCCTCCGCGACCGTCCGGCTGAGCTTCTCCGGATTCCGCTCGGCCACCATCGCGGTGGCACTGCGCATCCCGCCAAAGCGATCGGCCACCGCCAGAAAGCACACCAGACCGAGAATGATGAAAACGAGCGTCTGAAAAGTGTTCGCCCAGGCCGTGCCGCGCACGCCGCCGAAGAACACATAGATCAGCACCACGCAGCAAACAACGCCCGCGCCGATCCAGAACGGAATCGCTCCCGCCTGCACCGCCGCCGCGCCGACGCCGTGGGCGGGGAACACCGTCGGAAACGCCCCCTCCGTCACCCGTTCTATCGTCGCCCCGGCCCCGATCACACCGATGAGCAGATACGGCACGATCAACCCGACGAGAATCGGAAACAGCACCAGCCCCAGCTTGTCGGACTCAAATCGATCGCGGAAAAACTGGATCTGCGTGGTGTAGCCGAATCGCTTGCCGAACGACCAAAGCCTGATCCCCACCAGAAAAAAGCACATCGAGTGGACAATCCCCGACGACGAAGCCATCAGCCCGTAAACCCCGATGCCGTCCTTGAATGCCTGCCCGGTGGAACCCACAAGGGCAAACGCCGTCATCGTCGTGCCGAAAAGCGACATCAGCAGCAGAAACGACCCGATCCCGCGCGACGCGAGAAAATAATCGGCGGCCGTCCCCCTGAAAAACCGATTGCTGACAACCCCGAGGCCCAGCAGCAGCGCGAGGTACGCAACGATCACGGCGACCACAACTTGCCCGTTGTTCAGCGCAGCGAGAATCATCCGCCGGTATCCCTCGTCGGCGGCATCCCCTCCGCGGCCTGCTCGTCCACGTCAGCGGGCCAGCAGTATGTCACCGCAAGGGCCCAGACAATCGCCGCCCCGATCGAAATGCAGACATGCCACATCAGCCCGATGGGAACGATGCCGAAGGCCAGCGGTTGAATGCGATCCCAGGCCCAGTAGTCCTGATGAGCGACGAGTAGCAGCACGACCAGTCCGATGACGACGCGTCTCATCCGGCTGCTGCGCCCTCTTCCACCCGGATCGCCTCGGGAAGGTCGATGCGCCCCTTCATCGCGCTGAAGACTTCGGCCACCTCATCGTTGAATACGTCACCGATGAGGATGCGCGTGATGTGCTCCTTGAACTGCGGAAACTCCCGTACGAACGCCCCCATGCGGAATTTGGGATCGTAATAGGCATAGACCAGCATGCGGATGCGCTGCATCCCTTCGGCGACATGCCCGCCGAACCTGCCAAGCCGCGCCGCGGAAGTATCGCCGGCCGTCAGGGCCTCATGCACCGCGTCCGCCGCCAGTTCGCCGCTCTTGAGGGCCAGCATCACGCCGGAAGAATAAAGCGGATCCAGAAATCCGAAGGCGTCGCCCACCAGCACCCAGCCGTCTCCGGCGCAGCGCTTTGAGCGGTAGGAAAAATCCGACGTCGTATAAATCTGTGCCGTCCGCTCGGCATGCTCCATGCGCCGCGCCAGGCCCGTGCATTTGGCGATTTCCTCGTCGAGGATGGCGGCCGGATCGTCCCCGCGACCGCTATACAGATAGTTCGGCGGTGCAACCACGCCGACACTGGTGATGCCGCCGGCCAGCGGAATAAACCAGAACCAGCCGCCCGACTCCGGCAGGGCGATCACCAGCGTCGCGCCGGCGTTTCGACCTTCATCGCGCAGCGCATTCTTGTAATACGAATAGATGACGGCGTTCTTGAGCTTCTCATCGCCGTAGCGCAGCTTCAGCTTGCGAGCGATGATGCTCGACTGTCCCGAGGCATCGACCACAACCGCCGCCCGAATCTCACGACTCTGCCCCCCGATGACGACGCTCACCCCCACCGCACGATCGCCCTCGAAGAGCACCTCGCGGACACTCGCCTGTTCGACAACCTGCGCCCCATGCTCCCGGGCATTATCGAGCATCATCTGATCGAATCGGGCCCGATCCACCTGCCAGGTGCGCGTCCACTCGTCGGCGTCCCAGTCGGAAAAGAAGAAGGGCGACGAGTCCTTCCCGCTCGGGCTGACGAACTGCACGCTCTCCTTGATCGTGAAGTCCGAGGCCTTCATCTTTTCGAGCATGCCGATGCGCTTGAGGGTCCAGTAGGTGTAGGGAATCAGCGATTCGCCGATGTGATGGCGCGGAAATTTGCCGCGCTCCAGCACGAGCACACGACGGCCGTGGCCCGCGAGGATCGTGGCGACCGTCGTCCCGGATGGGCCGCCGCCGATGATGATAACGTCGTAATGGTTGCTCAGGCTTCCCGAATCCATCGATCCGTCACCACCTCCAGCAACTCGATCGCTGGTGCATTATCACAGAAAATCGTGGCCAGTCTCCCATAAGCCTCGGTCATCTGATCGTCGCCAAAGTCGTCCAGAAACTTGCAGGATCGATCGAACCGGTAGTACCACTTCGGCTCGATGCGCCGCATCACCTTCGCCTTGACCAATAGCTCCCCAAGCGGCGCCGATTGGGCCACGATCTTTTGCCGGACGTCCTGTGTCGCGTAGCGAAGGTCGATCTTCATCATCCCCAACTCGATCACCCGATCGCCCTCCGGCAGGAACAGGCTGATGTAGCGGCGGTAGATCGGCGGCGTGGACTCAACCCTGATGACATTCAGTCGCACGTCCTCGCCGTGATGAGCGCGCAGCGTCTCGGTCATGTGTTCGTTGTGGACCAGCAGGCGGCGATACACGCGGGGCATCTCCGCCGACGTAACGACCGTTGCCCCGGATAAATCGACGTCTTTCCCGAGAAACTGGGAGCAAAACTCGTATAACGCGGCCTGCGGATCGGTCTGAGCGTGAAGCTGTTGTGGTGAACTCATGTGTAGCGAATATCCCGATAGGCGTCTTCAAAAAATCTGGGCAACAGGGCATCGACGCGGAGAATGCCCTGACGATTGAGGCGAAGTTCGCCGTTGGCCTCATGTAGAAAGCCGTCCCGGCGAAGCCCGGCGATCGCTTCGCGGAATCGGTCCATGATCTTAACGCCGAACTTGCTCAAAAAATATGCCGAATCGACCTGGCCGGTCTTCAGTTGCAGGATCAGCTCCCGAATCATCAGCGATTCGTCCGTCACACGCAGCGCCCGCGAAATCGGCAGCTCACCGCGGTCGATCGCCCCGATGTAGTCGGCCCACTGATCGGCATTCTGGTAATGAACCCCGCCGAAATGCGAAAACGAGGCAACGCCGGTGCCGACCATGTCCGCGCCGTGCCACAGCGAATCTCGATAGATGAATCCCGCATGCCGCGACTTCTTCACCAGCGTGTAAGCGCTGGATACCTCGTAGCCCGCTGCCTCAAATCGGCGGAAGGCCTCATCCACCCAGCGACGCTTCGTCTCCCAGTCCGCGACCGGCGTGGAGCCGCCGGCCGTCAGCGCCTCACGCGAAAAGACCGCATTGAACGGAAGCTCCATCTGGTAAATCGTCACGCTGTCCGGATCGAGGGCCACCGCCTTCTCAACAGTGGCTGTCCACTTGGCGTCGGTGTCTCCCACCATCCCGGCGATCAGGTCGATGTTGATCTGGGCGAAGCCCGTGTTCCGCGCCCAGTCGTAGGCCCTGAAAATCTCCGGAGACTTATGGGCTCGGCCGTTGGTCTCCAGCACCTCGTCGTCAAAGTGCTCCACGCCCAGTGACAGCCGCGTGACCCCGATCTCGCGGATCACCGCCAGCTTGCTCTCCTTGAGCGTGCCCGGCTCGCATTCAAAGGTGACTTCCCGCGCCGCGTCCCAGTTCCAGTGCCGCCGAATCTTCTCGATGAGCCGGCGAAGCTGCTCGTTGGAAAGGAAAGACGGCGTCCCACCGCCGAAATAGACGAACTCAAACTGCCGGTCCGCCAGACCCGCCCGTTCGGCATAGAGCCCGATCTCCCGCCCCAGGGCATCGGTATAGGCGTCCACCTCGTCGGCGTTCTTGTCGATATACACGCGAAAATAACAGAACTTGCACCGCTTCCGGCAAAACGGAATGTGCAGGTACAGTCCAAGCGGCCTGTCCGGCTCGCTCGGCGTGTTCAGGGCCGAAATCGCCTCGGATACCTGCTCCGGCTGCCACACCGAAAACGGAGGATAATTCGCCACGAAATAGCTCCCCACCTCCGTGGGCTTCGCAGGCACGGCGGAGTCTTCATATTGCGGCAGTCGGACCATCGGGCGGAGACCTCAGGCACAAAAGCATGACCCAAATCGGGGGCCGGGGCAGTGTGAATGACCTATCCTAGTAAAAAACGCGGCTGCCCACCATTCCTTGCGGTAAATCCTGCCATGGGTGGACCATTTAGAAGCCGCCGATACGCTGACGCCCAGGCCCATTAGAATCAGGCGCAACAATCCATGACCTCCAACACGGCCCAACCCAGCCATCACGACTCCCATCGCCCCTCTGTCTTCCTCGATCGCGATCACACCCTCATCGATGACCCCGGCTACATCAACGACCCGTCACAGGTCTTCCTCCTCCCCGGCGTCGGCCAGGCGATCTCGAAACTCCGCGCTGCCGGCTACCTCGCCGTGGTCGTCACCAATCAATCCGGCCTCGCCCGCGGCCGCATCACCGAGTCCCAGTTGTCGGCCGTTCATGTTCGCCTGATGGAATTGCTCAAAGCCGAAGGAACGGCCCTCGACGCCATCTACCACTGCCCCTACCTGCCCGGCGACGAGGCCATCGTCGAGAAGTACCGCCGTGACAGCGACCTCCGCAAGCCCAGGCCCGGAATGCTCCTCGCGGCGGCAAAGGATTTGAAAATCGATCTGAGTCGATCGTGGATGATCGGCGACTCCGCCCGCGACATCCAGGCCGGCCGCGCGGCGGGCTGCCGGACGATTCTCATCGGCAGGGCCGATTCAAAGGCCCACGAAGTCGATCATGTCGCGCCGGACTTGCCCTCCGCCGTCGAGATAGTATTGTCCTTCTCGCTCAGGACGTGATTCTTTCGCTTTGCGGATCGGTCTCATGAACCGGCGACAGGAGGAGTTAATCGATGAACGATGCAGGGCCAGCAGAGCGACCGACAACGACCCCATCAATGCGCCCCGGCCCGCTTCACGGCGACTCAACGCCCGAGCGTGACGTACATCTCGAATCCATCCTCGAAGAAATCCGCATGCTCCGTCGTGAGCAGCAGCACGAAGACTTCTCCATCGCCCGACTCGCCGGCGCCGTCGCCCAGGCCTTCGCCCTCTGCTCGATCGGCTGGGGCCTCTTCGCCTGGATCGACGCCACCCCCGAAACCCTCGCCGCCGCCGCCACCACCGCCACCATCCGCCTCCTCGCCGGCATCGGCTTCCAGCTCATGGCCCTGACCTGCTTCAGCGCGTCGCGTCGATAGACCTCGCGTCAACGACGCCAAAAAAAATGGTCGGGCCGCCCCTATTGAAGGACGGCCCGACCGGGAAGAACTACCAACTCTGACTAGGCATCCGGATCATCATCGCCGCAGCAGGCGGGAAGATCCTCCCCGTCGCAGCACACGACAACGCAGCAGTCCTCTTCACAGTCTTCGCAGCATTCGCAGTCCTCGCAGGACACGCAGCATTCGCTGTCCTCGCACGACTCGCAGCATTCGCATTGCGCGCAGGCGTCTGCATCACAGGCCGCCACCTTGCATGCCTGCTCCGAGTCACAGGTCGCTTTGCATGACGCGTCATCCCCAATGCAACCCGGCATCGACTTGTTAACGCCGCCGGAGGCCGTCGAGATGGTAAACGTCGCGCCGATCATGACGATCCCGATGATCGCGAACACAAACAGATTCTTCCAGTTCATGACTATTCTCCAAATCAATTCTGTCTATCTAATTCAAATTACATCGAAACTCCGGCCGACGCCGCATTCCGCGAGCGTCGGCGCAGAGCAGGTAAACGGGATGCGCAGCATCGTTGCCCGCCCCTGATGGCGGCATGACCTCAGTTCAATCGTTGGATTCGATCTGAGCGTCGCGCGCGCAGCACGGGCGCTGGGGTGTGAATCAATTCAGCCAGACACAAAGAATCGACTGGATGGACAAGCCCGACGCGCGAATCGGCGTCGATGCCGCACGATTGAAGCACGGCCGCTCCGATTCGACGAGATGTGCGATCAACCGAACAACGGGCGTCGGCTCGGCCTGCGGCCGTTTCTCGTTCGCCCCGGCGACCTGAAGGTGTGAATGCGGATTCGGACCTGTCGGAGCCACGGGCGTCGGCGCGCAGGCAAGCATCCCGTCGCACGCAGCACCCACGCAGATAAAAACACAGCAGCCCGAGTCTGGCTCAACAGAAACGCAGCAACAATAATCGGTCTCACTCGCCTCGCCCGCGGCGCGCAGATGTGCGTCAACCGCCCGCTGCACCAGCGGCGGATACAGAATGACCGACCACGTCAAGATCAATTGCATCCACATGACGATGCCTATTGTACCCGCTTAACCGATCGAGAGTCCAAACCAGGACACTTTTATCAACTTTAGATGCTATACGGGAGCCTTGTTGTGAGCATCTCCTCCACGAAAAACAGACGCCGTTCCCATGCACGCTCCGGCCGCCTGAATAGCTCCATTCAGTCTTTGCTATTGATCTTCCCTTTTCAGCCCCATCCCGCTGCGATCCGGCGCCTGCGGCCGCTTCGGCGGCGTATACGGATTCCGCTCCAGCTCTTCCAGCATGTGCGAGATCGCCGCGTCCAGTTGGACATCCTTCCCCCCAGCCATCTTGCCCGGATCGTCGATCACCTCGATGTCCGGGTCGACGCCGTGACCCTCTACGCCCCACGTCCCGTCATTCTCGTAAAACCCAAACGTCGGCACATTCGTGTCACCGCCATCGACAAACGACGGATTGCCGCTGATGCCGACCAGCCCGCCCCACGTGCGCATGCCGATCAGCTTGCCCATCTTGTTAAACCGGAACAGCCACGGGAACATGTCGCCGCCGCTGCCCGCCAGCCCGTTGATCAGCATGCACTTGGGCCCTTGCTGCGCATCCGGCGGCCACGGCCAGTCGTTGCCGTCGCGCCGCGCCCAGTAGTTCGTGTTCGGACGATTGAGCAGCTCGATGAACCGCGTCGGTATCTGCCCGCCGCCGTTCCACCGCTCGTCGATGATCAGCGCCTTGCGATCGACCTGCCCGTAAAACTGACGCACCAGATCGTTCTGACCGTCGACACCGGTATTCGGCACATAGATGTAACCGACCCGCCCGTCGGTCTTCTCGGCCACATAGGCCCGATTCTTCTCGATCCACGCCCGATACCGCAGCCCCGCCTCGCTGCCCTCCGGCTTCACGACCACCTCGCGCGCCTTGTCATCCAGCGTCGCGTTCTCGCTCACCGTCAGCGTCACGTTCAAGCCCGCCATCCCCTCCAGCGCCGACCACGGATCGCGCGCCTCATCCACCGGCACGCCGTTCACCGCCAGCAGATAGTCTCCCTCATTCACAACGCTGCCCGGCTGCTTGAGCGGACTCCGCGCATCGCTGTCCCACGGCGCGCCCTCGTAAATCTTCGTGATCCGGTAAGCCCCGTTCTCCAGAGCGTAGTCGCAGCCCAACAGGCCCACGGCGACGCTCGGCTCCTTCTCGCCATCACCCGAGCCGCGCACGTACGCATGCCCGACGTTAAGCTCGGAAATCATCTCCCCAATGATGTACGTCAGGCCCTCGCGCGACGAGCAATCGGCCAGCATCACCTCGTATTGCTTGCGCACCGCCGGCCAGTCCACCCCGTGCATGTTTGCCACATAAAAGAAGTCGCGATGCAGTCGCCACGCCTCGTTGAAGATCTGTCGCCACTCCTCGCGCGGATCGACGTCGATCCCCATCCCCGCCATCGGCACGCCCTTCTCCAGCTTCTGATCCGCCGCCGCATCGACGATGTAAAACGACTTGCCCTCCTTGCGCACGATCAGCTTCTTCCCGTCGGCGCTGATGCCGTATCCGCGAACATCCGAGGCGACCGTCTTCTCCTCTTTCTTGTCCGCCTTCTCGTCGTTCATGTCGAAGAGCCGCAGCGACGCCTTCGAATCCGGCCGCCCGCGCGCGCCCGATCGAATGTACATCAACTGCCCCTTGTCATTCACCGACAATCCGCCGAAGTTCCCGCGCTCCACCGGCAATTGAAACGCCCGCGCCTCAAAGCCGTCGAGGTCGATGACCACCGGCTTGTCGTCCTTCTTCTTGTCCTTATCCTTCTCTCCGTCCTTCTCGTCATCCTTGCCCTTTTCCTCGCCATCTTCCTCGGCGTCCTTCTTCTCATCCGCTTTATCGCCGTCCTTCTCGTCGCCGTCCTTCTTGTCCTTGCCGTCCTTTTCCTCCGGCTTCTCCTCATCGCTCTTCGGCGCCAGCGGAGACTTCACATCTTTCCGCAGCGGCACGGCGTGCAGCCGATCCATCTCCGCATAAACCCAGGAGTTGCCCAGATCTTCATAAATAGGCGACGAAAACTCACGATTGCTCGCAAAGTAAAGAAACTCGCCCTTGCGATCGAACGCCGGCGACTTGTCGTTGAACATCCCGCTCGTGACCTGATGCTTCTCGCCCGTCTCGACGTTGTAAAGCCAGATCGCCCCCTGCTGATTATCTCCCGTCCGCGAATACGCAATCCACCGCGAATCGTGCGACCACGCCGCGCCCAGCCGATTCGTCCACGGGTCCTTGTCAATCAGCTTCGTCGCCCCGCTCTCCATCGTGCAGAGATAAAGCGCGCCCGTCTTGTCCGCGAACGTGACGTACTTCGAATCCGGCGACCAGCCATCCATATACCGATAGCAATTGCCGTCCGCCGTCACCCGCCGCGACTCGCCCTTGCCGTCCGCCGACCGCACATACACGTCGTACTCGCCCGTCTCATCCGACAGATACGCGATCTGCTTCCCGTCGGGGCTCCAGATGGCGTCGCGCTCCGCAATACCGCTCGTCCGCGTCAGTCGTCGCGGCGCACCCTCCTTCGCGGGCACCGTCCAGATATCGCCGCGCGCCTCCAGCACTGCCCGCTTCCCCGTGGAAGAGATGTTCCACGACCCCACGAAATCTCCCGCATCCACCTGCTTCGGTCGCAGCTTCGGACGATCGCCGGGAATATCCACCGTGACCGCCTTGCTCGCCTTCGTCCCAAGGTCGAGCAGGAAAAGCTCCGCCCCCTTCTGATAGACAATCTCCCCCTGCCCGTTCGCCCCCGGCCCCATCGATGGCCACTTCACGTCATAGTCGGCGATCTTCGTGACCTGCTCGGTCTTGCCGCTCGTCGTGTCGTACGACCAGATGTTCAGCCGATGCTCCGCCCCCGCGTCCGAGAGGTAATACACCGTCTTCCCGTGCCACATCGGCAGCGTATCGGTGCCCTCCCAGTTCGTGATCTTCTTCGACTCGTTCGTCTTCAGATTAAACAGCCACACATCCGTCGCCATGCCGCCGCGATATCGCTTCCACGTGCGAAAGTCCCGGCTGTGCGGCGTGTAAGCCAGCCACGTGCCGTCGTCACTGATCGCTCCATTCGCCCCATACGGCACAGGCACCTGCGTCGGCAATCCGCCCGTCACCGGCACGGTGTAAAGCTGCTGCTGCCGAGGCAATCCCGCGAAGCCGCTCGTCATGTACAAAAGCCCGCCGTCCGGCGTCCAGTCGCAAAGCTGCTCTGTCGACGGGTGATACGTCACGCGCTGCGATACGCCGCCGCCCGTCGGCAGCGTGTACAGATCACGATTGCCCTCGTAATTACCCACGAACGCAATTGTCTTCCCGTCCGGGCTGAACTTCGGCGCAAGCTCCTGCCCCGGAGGACCTGCCAGCGGAAGCGCAAGACCGCCCTCGCGCGACACAATCCACAGATCGTTCGCATAGGCAAAGACGATGTGCGTCGCGCTCACATCCGGGAAGCGCAGCATCCCGGCGTGCGGACGATGCGCATCCGTCGGTGCCGCCACGGCGACACTCGTTGCAAGGGCAAGAACGGCAAGATGAATCCGCAGGAATCGAGAAATCACGTATCTACCTCCAAGTATGAGTTTGCTTCTCTTCGCCTCACAAGTAGGGTGGGCTCTGCCCACCACCACGCCCGCACCGACACGCGGGGCCACGTATCCTCGTGCGGCTCCTCTGTAGCGCCACCCCTAGTGGGTGGCGAGGACGCGCGATCCCGACCACCCCGGGCAATACGTCGCCCTCGCAAATCCCTATGCAACGCGGATTTGCACCGAATCGTCCGTTGATCGCCGTTTGGACAGATAAGCGCGAGACGACATTCGGCCAATCGGTGGGTATCCTACGATCAAACGGCCGGAGGGTGAATCCCTTTCAGCCGTCAGCAAGCCGCGAGAAACAAAGAGGCCCGATCGCGTGATGAATCGCATGAGCCAGGTGCGGGATTGCAAAGCTCCTCGCAACCCAAGCCCCTGTTCCCTCCGTGTCACCTTCCAAAAGGTCGGCTTCAGCCGAACAGCGTTTGCCGCCAGTTTCAACTGGCGATGAAGAGCCCACACCCACCCGTTCTTTTTCCCTCTCCCCCGCCGGCCTCAGCCCGGCTTGCGCCAAACCCGTCAGCCCCGCGCGCACACGGAGCAAATAGATTTGTTCCGTTGATCGGCAGGGAATGAGAAGTCAGCCCCGCGCGCACACGGAGCAAATGGATTTGTTACGTTGATCGGAAGGGAATGAGAAGTCAGTCCCGCGCGCACACGGAGCAAATATCAACTATGAGATGTCTGCCATCAATCCCACTCTTGCGCCTGCCACCCTCGGACCCCATCCCGCGCCCACCCGGCCCGGCAAATTTCCATCACCGCCGCGCCTCAAGCCTCAGGCCCCAGGTCTCAGGTCCTTTTCGCCAAAAATCACCCAAACCGCGCTCCATCCCAACACAAGCCCGCCACAACACAAGCCCGCCACAACACTTGCCAGCGAAAAAAATCGCGTGTGTCACTATATGTCACCTTCCATTTTGAAGCAGTTACGCGCGATCAACGAAGCGGCTTGCCGTTTGGCGATGGCCCACCATCGGCCCTCGCATCGCCCTGTGTCATCCCCTTTGCATTCGCCCTCGACCCCTCGGCTCCTTTCCGCGCCTTATGTCACCTTCGATTTCACAAGACTTACGCGAACGCCGCCGCCCCCCGATCCGAGCCGCGCGCGTCAGCAAGCGGTACCAGAAAATCCGGACCCCAATTGCATTCAACGCCAAGCGCCGACCCAATCAGCACCGCCGCCTCTGCATTCACCTGGACCCTCTCGAATGCCCCCACGCAACCCCGCCGCCGCGCACCGTTTCGACGTTTCGACGTTTCCCCCTTCAATCCGCCCTCCGCGCGAAGCAATTTTTGCGCGCGGACCTTCCGGCAGAGTGAATTTAATGGAAGTTGAAGAAAAGAACTTGAAGCTACATGCCCGGCTTGCCGCCGCCGCGGCCGTCCCGATCGTCGCCGCCGTCGTCGTGGCCTTCCTTCTTGATCGGCGATTTCAGATCGATGACGATCCCGCCCCTCCGGCCGTAGACCACCATTGCGGTGACGTCCTGCTTCAGCTCGAAGTCGGCCGGTTCAATCGCCTGATTGGCCGAGTCCTTGTACTTCGTCACATCGTCAAAGACCCGGAGCTTCAGCTTCTTGTTGCTCACCTTGGGTTTGACATTGCCCTTGTCGCCTCGAGGGCTGTCCTTCTTCGGCGGCGCGTCGGGCCAGGGGTGATCGTTGATCGGCTTGCCCTTGATCACCACGAGATCGTCGCCAATCTCCTCCAGTTTCCCCGTCACTTCCAGGCTGTCAAAGGTCACCCGCGAGAGCACGTTTATTTTCTTCGTCTTCTTGTCGTCGGGGTTCTTCTTCCGATCCGTCACCTTCCAGGTGCACTTGCAGTAAAGCCCCTTGATCAGGACGTCTGCGTACTCCTCAGGTTCAAAGTCCTTTCGGTCACCCAGCTCAATCATCACCGGGTCGTCGCGAAGCACCAGCAGCTTCACCGGTCGCCCCGTCGCCGGCTTCACCGTAAAATAGGCAAGCACATCCTCGGGGTCCCCCTTCTTGGGTCCGGTGTATTTCATGATCCAGCCCGATGCCGAACCGGTTGCTCGATCGTCAGACGTGTCGCCGCCTGGGTCGCGCGGTCCGCCGCCCCGGCCCCCGCCGCCTCCACCGCCGCCCGTCATCTGCGCGGAACATGCGTTGGCGATGATCAAGGCCGCCGCGACAGCGAAGAGCGAAGCCCACGCGGAGATTGGATACCGTCTTGTCGTTGCGAGTCTCATGGGAGGTCTCCTTCGGGTGTGCGCTCGCGTGTCGGGATGAATCAGGCTCGGGGGCTCGCCGGTTTGCCGGGACCCATCCCGTCGCAATCAATTATAGCGACTCATCGTGCCTCGGTGGAGTTTGTCGGGATTCACCAGGTCCGAAGTAAAATCGCGGGATATTGTCCGTTATTTGCCGCAGTAGTCGATGATTCGGGCAATCTCCGTCCGCAGATTGACCCGATCGACGATCCGATCGACGTAGCCGTGCTCAAGCATGAACTCGGCCGTCTGAAATCCTTCCGGAAGCTCGGCCTTGACCGTGTTCCAGATAACCCGCGGCCCGGCAAAGCCGATCATGGCCTTCGGTTCCGCGATCAGGACGTCCCCCAGAAAGGCAAAGCTGGCCGCGACGCCCGCCGTCGTCGGGTCGGTCATCACAGTGATATAGAGCCCGCCGGCGTCATCGTGCCGGGCAATGGCCGCGGAGGTCTTGGCCATCTGCATGAGGCTCACCAGCCCCTCCTGCATCCGCGCCCCGCCCGAACAGGTCACGATAATCACCGGGAGCGACTCGTCCGTCCCCAGCTCGATCGCCGCCGTGATCTTCTCGCCCACCACCGAACCCATCGAGCCCATAACAAAGAACGGGTCCATCACCGCCAGCACGACGGCCCGGCCCTTGATATAGGCCCGACCCGTCAGCACCGCCTCGGACAGGCCGGTCTTCTCCCGGGCATTGGCCAGGCGCGTCGGATAGGCCGTGCTGTCCGACCAGCCCAGCGGGTTCGTGGATACAAGCGAGGGATTCGTCTCTTCAAACGTCTCCGGATCGACAAGCTGCTGAACCCGTGTCCGGGCGTCCACCCGATAGTGGTAGCTGCACTCCGGACAAACCCGAAGCTTCTCTTCAAGCACTTTCTTGAAGATCATCTTCGCGCAGCCGTCGCAGCGCATCCAAAGACCTTCGGGTACTTCGACTTTCTTAGCCATAGCGCGATCAATCCTAAGAGTGGTTCGCAGCGTGCAAGGGCCGCCGCGATGTCGCATGCGATTATACCGCCGCCGCCGCCAGTTCAAAAAGGGCGCCGCACGAAACACCCCCGGAAGGCGAGCAGGACGGCAGGAGTAGAAGAACATGAGCCGGGGGAGGCGAGAAAGAGGGGGAATCGAAAGGGGGGGGTAGCAAACGCAGGGCGGTAAAAAAAGAACAGGACCTGAACGCGATTTCACGTGCAGGTCCTGCAACTGCTAGCAGAAGCAGATTGTCATGCCCTGACCGTCAGAGACGACCGGGGCGATTCGAGGTGACACGAGCCATGCCCATCAAGAGCCCGTATCGTGGTGTAGCGGGCACGTCCCGTCCTAATCGCGATGGGCCACCTCGAAGCAGGCGCCCTGCAAGATGCAGGTACACCCAAACCCGTCGCAACGATCTTGAGAACCTAATTCCTTAGGTTCCGTTCAAACGCGGTTGATTTAGCCGCGGAAGAACAACAGCGCCCAGGAGAGCGGGGTCAAGATCAGGTCGAGCAGGGGATTGAGGTCGATGAGACCAATCAACGCACCAATCAAAAGATCAATCGTCATGTCTATCCTTCCTTAAAAAAAGGACGTTCCAGTTAAGGAGCCGCACACGGGCCCCCTTTCTAATTCATTCAGACCAGATCAGCTCGTTCCCGGCTTAGCCGCGGAAGAAGAGCAGCGCCCAGGAGAGCGGCGTGAAGATCAGGTCGAGGAGCGGGTTGAGGTCGATGAGACCGATCAACGCACCAATGAGAAGATCCAACGTCATAGCAATTCCTCACTTCTTACTGTGTTCCCGTTGATTCGGTGACTTCCACATTTGAGGCCCATCTCAGAGTTGACCGGTGGGAACGAATCCCGACCAACCTGCAAGGGCCTCGGCCTTGCCGCGCCTAAAGGACGAGGCTTATCAGGCAATATCGCCCGATGCAGAGGGCGGAGTTTAGCTAGACGTGCTTTTCCCTGTCAATAGGTTTTCAGCATCGTGAAGCGGGAATCTACCCTGTTACCGGACCCGCCGAGCGAAAGTGAGGCACCCCGAACCGGCCCGGTCGGCAGTATCTTCCGCCCATTGGTCAAGTCTTGCCGAAGTCTAATCTTATGAAGAGTATGAAGTTGCAGATGAGAGGCTTTTTGCGATCGCAGCATCCAACCTGGGGAACGGGCGCAAAACGCCTCCGTTCTGGCCCCGCGCGGCCAATTTGAAAAGGAAGAATTCCTCGTGAAAAAAATCGCAAAATCGGTCGATGACCCCCAAAAAATTGTCACCGGAGCTTGAACTGCGTCACGACCGGGTTGTGATCCGAGCCGGCGGTCTCGACGGTTCCGGGAATGATCTTGTAGGAACCGACGACGTGAGTCTTTGCCATGGCCGGCGAGGCGAGGATGAAATCAATCACGCTGTCGTTCCGCATGCGGTTATAGCTGCTGGCTTTTTCGGGCAGTTCCTTCGTGAAATCAACCAGTGCCGTAGCGCCGGCACCACGCAGCACCTTCAGCGGCTTGCTGTCGAAGGTGTCGTTGAAATCGCCGCAGATCAGGAACATCGCCTTCGGATCATCCTTGAGAATCTCGTCGAAAATCTCCCGTGTCTTCGTGCATTCCGCGACCCGGGCCTTTTCCGTCTGCGCCGCGCCGCCCCGCTTGCTCTTGTAGTGAATCACGAAAAGATCGAATGCCTTGCAGTCCGGCGGCTCAATGCGGGCCCGAAGCAGGTCGCGGCTGAAGGACATTTGTCCGCCGGAGCCGTCGCTGAATTGCAGGTGGCGATACGACGTCACCGGCCCGACGGGCAGCCGTGACAAGATGGCGCAGTCGATTCCCCGCCGATCGTTGCTGTCAAAACAGACCACGTGCTGATAGCCGAGATCGGCGAGCATGGCGGCATTAAAACGCTCCAAATAGCCCCTGTTTTCAATCTCTTCGAGGGCGATCACGTCGGCATTCACCTTGCGGATCGTTGCCGCGAGACGCTCCAGTTCCGCCTTCGGCTTGGCCGGCGTTCCTTCGTCGGCGTGATAGGGGTCGTCGTATTCATCGAAAAGATTGAGCACATTGAACGTCGCTACGGTGACCGTCCCGTTGAACTCGCCGGCCTTGTGCGTCGGGGCCTCCCGAAGCGGCAGTTCCTTTTCGAGGATCGTCACCTGCTCGGGCCTGGAGACGTCGATCTGCGGCTTGCCCTGGTAGGCGCTGATGATGCCGCGGATACGCACCAATTTTCCGGGGTACACCTGTTCGGCAGGCTTGGTGAAGTTCTTGTAATTCTCCTTATGCACGACAGCCGTGAAGGTGCGGGCGCTGTCGAAATTCAAGAACGTGATCCGACCGATGTTGCGACCCTGAACGATACGCCCCTGAACAATGACCTCCTTGTCCATATATTTCGGGGCTTCCTTCCAATCGACAACCGGAAGACCGGCGTCGGACGGGAGGATTTCATCACCAGCCCACAGGATCGTGGGAGTCAAAAGCACCGAAAGGAACGCAAACCGCCATGCACGCATCATCGGGTCGTCTCCGCTTACGAATTCTCGAACTCGGGAACACAGTCCGGCTCCGGCCGCCAACCGTACCGCCGGCTGACCGAGGCGCAAGAGCGGCAATTGTAGCAGAAAGGTTCGCCGCACACCCGATCCGTCGAGTGTCGGAGTCGCTGCGCCCGAAAGTGGCCCGCCGCTGTTCGTCTCCCGGTGAGGATGACGGCGGCACGGTTGCCGCGGCCTCCGATCAGCACATGGCATCTGTCCCCGAAGACCGGAATATCAGCACTGAGAACGCATACCGCCGAGGACTTCTAAACGCTGAGGGTCATGGTCGGGGCGTCGGGAACAATGCTTTGATTGGGGCACCCTATCGCTTCCGCGGTGCCACCACCGAGGCGGTCGAGCGCAAGTGCTTTGTAGCACAAGGTCAACGGGTGACGATATCGACGCATCAGGTAGTTCGCTATCTGGTGGTCTTGCGGAATCGACGCAGAGTGACAACGATGCCGAGTTGAGTCTGTGCCGGGCTTGCCGGCGCGAACGGGATGTGTGGGCCCGGCAAACGGTTTACCCGAGGCACTGAGTCACGGAGGCAGGCAGGGTTTTGCACCGTCGTCGAACAGCCTTAACTCTCGCCTGTGCGACGATTGTGTTGCACGGTTTCGGCACGACCTCGCTGGGCCAGATGGCCCTGGATTCCGGCCCCTCCAATGCATTCCTGGAAAGACAGCGGGCACTGACGCGCGAAAACGATGCGAAGGTGCAGCGCGAACTGCCCGTTTCGCAGCGGCTTCGGGTCGATTACGGCGGTTGGTTCAACAATTACTTTTTCCTGTTCGATGACGGATTCAACAGCAGCCGAACGCTCCGACAATACGAGCTTCGCCTGTGGGCGTCGCTGAGCGCCGATCGCGGCATTCATACCGGCTACGTTCGCGGGCGCGGCACCTATCTGGATTGGAACGCCGGGGACAGCTTCACGCGAAACGAAGATGACCTCGACGGGTTCAATCTCGAGCGCGGATGGTACGAGTTCGACTTCGCCAAGGCCCTGCGCCTCTATGAACTGAACCAGGCGCCTTACGAGTTCAAGGTGAAAGTCGGGCGCGATCTGGTCAATGCCGGAACGGGCTACGCTATCAGTCTGCCGCTGGACCATGTCCAGGTGAAGGGCGAAGTGGCGCACTTTGAGACCACTTTCATCTACGGCCGCACGCCCTCCAGCACGCCGAATATCGATCGCAGCAGGCCCGTCGCCGATCACAGCGATCGAGACTTCTGGATCATCGAGGAGCGCTACAAGGGCTGGGACAAGCACGAGCCGTTCGCATACGTCGCATGGCAGAACGACAGCACCAGCGAAGACCCGCCGAGATTTCTTCAGAATTACGACTACAACTCGGCCTATATCGGCTGGGGATCGACCGGTGAGTTGATTGACAATCTGCGCTACGGCACGGAGTGGGTCATAGAACGCGGCTCAAGCTTTGGTGACCGACGTTTCCTTTACACCGACGAGATCAAGGCCTGGGCCTTCGATCAGAAGCTGGACTACTACTTCAGACACAAGACCAAGCCGGTGCTGTCGGCGGAGTACATGTTTGCCAGCGGTGACTCCAATCGCCTCGGCAGCCCGACCAATGCCGAGGGCGGCAACCGAAACGACTACGTCGATCGAAGCTTTTCCGGATTCGGCTTCCGCGATACGGGCCTTTCTTTTGCCCCGCGACTCTCGAACATCCACATCTGGAGACTGGGCGGCGCCTTCCGCCCGCTGCCCGACGTTGAAGCGGCCAAAGAGCTCGAATTAGGGGCGGATTACTATCTCTATTACAAGAATAAGAGCGTCGCGGCGGTCAGCGACGTCCTGGCCGATGAGCGTTCCGGCTACCTCGGATGGGAAATGGACTATTACGCCAACTATCGTATTTTCAGTGACTTATCGTGGACAGTCCGTTTCGGGACCTTCTTTCCTGGCTCGGCATTTTCCGATCAAACGACACGGACGTTTCTCCTCACGGGCGTGACATGGTCGTTCTAATGGAATCATTGGACTTCAGGGTCTGGGCGGCGCCTATAATCGGGTGCTTCCGTCCTCGCGTTTTTTTCCTCGCAATGATCCTTAGTGTCTCGGCTCTCGTTTGCGGCTGCGCGCAACCACGGCAGAGCGAACCCGAGGTGAACCCGGCCGAACTGGATGATCAGGGATTCCAGGTGTACCTTGCCCGGGCTCCGCTCATCACCGTCGATGAGGCGTATCGGGCCATGCTGATTCTCGCGGACGGCGAGGATACATCGCAGGGATTTGCCGAACGGAAGGAGAAACTGGAATCGCGCGGAATCGCCAGGGCGGCGTGGAATCTCCAGGCGGAGAACGTGATCGACGCCGGCTCGTTGGCTTTCATGGTTTGCCGGATATGCAAGATTTCCGGAGGCGTGAACGCAACCCTGTTTGGTTCCTGGGGTCTGGGTGATCGGCGATACGCGATACGCGAGCTGATCTACCGAGGGATGGTGGACGAGATGATTGACTACCAGTACGTAACCGGGGCGGACCTGCACGGACTGATGCGAAAGGCGGACGCCTTGATGATGGAGAAGGGGCTCTACGAGTCCGAAAACATCGACCTGACCGACGAGGGCGACCGCGATGAGCACGGCGAGTTGATCGTGCCGCCTTCGCCGAATTAGGCATAAGTGGCTATATTGCAAGCGGTTTAGGATCGCCATAGGCCCCAAATTGATCGAGCGGGGGAAAATGCGTTGGCCGAGGGCCGCATGATATCGTATTTTTTGGAGTGGACCGGAAAGAAGCCGGATTTCCGGCTGGATTTGCCGCGGACGCGAAAACCGACCGCGGCGCTAGGACGAGCGAGGGCTACGCGATATGACAAAGCACTTTCTGGCAGCGGCCGCACTCTGCCTGACAGCAGGATTTTTTGATCCTTCGATCGTGATGGGGCAGGCCGGCGACGGCGCGGCTTCGCAGCCCGCGGTCAAGACCGGTGAGCTTGTGTACGAAGTCGTCGAGGTCGGCGGCAAGGTCGCCGTCTCGCCGACCGGCACGGATGCACAATTGAAGGAAGGCTGGACCCCGGTTACCAAAGGACAAACGATCAGCGCCGGCCAGCAGTTGCGCGTGCCCACGCGCAGCCGCATCAAGATGGTCGCACGCCCGGCCGATCCACCCACAGTCATCCTCATTGAGCAAATGACACTCATCAACGTCGGTGAGCTGGCCATGATCGACGGGGCCGCCCATTCGCGCATCCAGATTCAATACGGCGCGATCAAGGCCGGCGTGGCCGAGGGCACATCGCGCAGCGACATGGAGATCGAAGCGCCGACCGCGACCCTGAGTAAAAAAGGCACCGACATCTTTGGCTTTGAAGTGCAGGCCGACGGCCGCTTCAAGATGTTCCTGACCGCCAACGGTCGCGGACTCGTGCAGGGCATCATCAACCAGTCCGGCGCATTCGGCAGCAGCCGGATGAATTCGCGTTTCCTGACGCCCGGCCAGTGGATCACACACCAGATGATCCGAGCGATCGATAACGTGCAGTTTGATCGCGAGGTCATGGTCAACGACATCTACGGTCTCAAGGGCGTCGACCAGTTGTTCACTCTCTTGAACAACCACGGCGGCGTCGGATTCCTCCTGCCGGTGGGCAGCAACACACCCGGCTTCATGGGCGGTCCCTCCCAGCGCGATGGCCTGACCACCACGGATTTGAATACAAATCCCCAGAGTGGAAATAACCTGACCGGCGTGCTTCAGACTTCGACGCAGATTCGCCACGTGACTGGCGGCGATTTCGGCGTCGGACAAGGCGGCCTGCCCGGCATCTTCGGCGGCCCGCCCAAGTTGCAACTGCGACGCGATTGCGGCACACCGACAGGCGGCTTGTGCAAGCCCGGCACACCGATTCAGGCCGGCAATTTCACGCGCCGGTAAGTCGCCTCTTCATTCACGACTCATCAAGGCCGAGCCTGCATCCAACTGCGATGCGGCCGGCCTTTTTCTTTTGGCGCGCTTTGAGTTACCGTAGGTTAACTCCGCTTCCTCGCGGGTCTGATTGCCTGTTCATGTGCGCATCCAGAGCGGCGATCCGACGATGCGGGATTCGCGAGGCCGACAGAGAGGTTGCCCCATTTTGAACACGCGATGGTCAGGAAAGTTTGTTGTCGTGCTCTCGTCGCTTGCGGCCTGCGCCTCCGGCTGCCGGTCTCCCGACTACGCGGAAATTACAAGCGTCCTGGAGTCGCAGCAGGCGGCCTGGAATGTCGGCGACATCGACGGCTTCATGAAGGGCTACTGGAAGTCGGACAACCTGGTCTTCTCCACGCCCGACGGCGATACGCACGGCTGGCAGGCGACCCTCGATCGCTACAAGTCGCGCTATGCGACGCCCGAACAGATGGGAAAGCTCAGCTTCTCGCGGCTGACGGTCGCGCGGCCGACGCCTGACACGGCCGAGGTCTCCGGCGTGTACCGGCTCGAACTCTCAGACGGCGTCAAGTCGGGCCGGTTCTACCTGCACATGCGCCAGATCGAAGGGCAATGGGTCATCGTCCGCGATCGCACGGTGGCTGATCCCAATACGCCGAACTAAGTCGCTTTCGGATATTCGAAGAAGCTCAGGCTCAAGAAAAACGCGAAGCCACTGGCTACCCCTTGGTCGCTTGCACGACTTCACTGATCGTGGTGAGCCCCTTGCGGACTTTCAGCCAGCCGTCGTCCCGGAGTGTGATCATTCCGTTGGAGATCGCCGCCTTCTTAATCTTGCCGGAAGAGGCCCGCTGGAGGACGAGTTCCCGCAGTTCGTCGTTGAGCACCATCAGCTCGAAGACGCCCTTTCGGCCGGCATAGCCGGAACTCCGGCATTCGCGGCAGCCGCGGCCGCGAAAGAGCTTTTCGCCCTGCCAGTTGAAGTCCGGCGGCACATCGACTTTTTCCGGTGTGTACTCCTCTCTGCAATGTTTGCAGATGGATCGGACAAGTCGCTGGGCGAGTACGGCCTCCACGCTGCTGGCCACAAGGAACGGCTCGACGCCCATGTCCAATAGTCGCGTCGTGGCGCTGGGAGCGTCGTTGGTGTGCAACGTGGATAGCACCAGGTGGCCGGTGAGCGACGCCTGCACCGCCGTTTCGGCCGTCTCCAGGTCTCGAATTTCACCGACCATGATGACGTCGGGATCGTGACGAAGGAAGGCTCGCATGCCCTTTGCGAAGGTGAGCCCCGCCTTGAGATTCACGCCGACCTGGTTGATCCCTTCGAGATGATATTCCACCGGATCCTCGACGGTGAGACATTTGATCTCATCGGAAATGATCTTGTTGAGCGAAGCGTACAGCGTGGTCGTCTTTCCCGAACCGGTGGGGCCGGTGACGAGCAAAATCCCGTGCGGCTGGCTGATCACGTGCTGGTAGATTTGGAGCATTTCCGGGTCGAAGCCGATGTCCTCGAGCGAAAGCAGAATCGACTGCTTGTCGAGGATACGCATGACCACGCCTTCGCCGAAGACCATCGGGATGATACTGACGCGAAGGTCGATCTCGCGCCCGTGCACCTTGATCTTGAAGCTGCCGTCCTGCGGGACGCGCCGCTCGGCGATGTTGAGGTTCGAGAGAATCTTGATGCGGCTGATGATGGCCGCCTGGAGCTGGCGAATCTGCGGCGGGACATTCGTATTACGCAAAATGCCGTCCACGCGATAGCGAATCTTCAGGTCCTGCTCATACGGCTCGATGTGGACGTCACTGGCCCGCTCGTTGATGGCTTCAAGGAGGATTTCGTTGACCAGCTTGATGACGCTGGCGTCCGCGGCCATCTGTGCCAGGTCTCCGGCACTCTCGCCGACATCGCTGACCACCTCCAGGCCGTCTTCGTCGATGAGCTGACTGACCGTATCGCCGCCGACGCCGAAGTGCTTCTTGATGATCTCGTTGATCTCGCTCTCTTTGGCGAGGACCGGCCTTACTTCGAGACCGCAGAGCATGCGCAGCTCGTCGAAGGCGTAAATCTGGAAGGGGTCCGGCGTGGCGACGCGGAGCGAGCCGTTCTCGCGGTCCAGCGGGATGAGCTTGGCCCGATGGACCAGCTTCGACGGCATCTTGCGGAGAAGTTCGACGTTGACCTGCACGTCGCCGCTGGTCAGATCGACCACGTCGAAGTGATAAAGCTCGCCGAGGGCCCCGAGCACGGCGGTCTCGGTGCAATAGCCGAGGCGCACGAGCACCCGATCGAGCCGGTCGGTGGGCCCGCACTGATCGTTCGCGGACTTAAGTTGTTCCGCGCTGATCGCCTTTCTTTCGATGAGAATGTCGCCGAGGTTCACGCCTTATCCAGTCTAGAAAGCTCGCCCCAGGGTCATGATCGCAGGCGCTGTTCACGCCACAAGTACTCGCCGACCATCCCCAAGGCGCAACAACTCTATTAAAGTCCTATGTTCTATCAGATATCCGGTTGCGGAAGATTCGTTTGGGTCTGATATTCCCCGAAGCCTGCCAAAAACGCGTCCTGAAAAAACCAGGCTCGGATCGTTGGTCAATCAGCCATTAATCCCTATATCGTCATAAGTTACGGCCGAATCGGCAAGGCGACATCCATGATCCCCGGCCCCTCCCAGGCCCAGCGATCGTCGGTCGCCCAGCGCAGGGCGGCCAGCATCCCCGCATATTCGCAGGCGCAGGTCAATATCTCAAAGTTCTCGCAGACCGAGATGTGCCGGCCGAAAACGGTCATCGACTGGGAAAGGGCCAGCGAATGGTCGCGCTGGAACGCCGGGTCGGCCGGTGCGGTCGGGTCGAAGCGAAGCCGCTGCTCATGGCGAAGCCGCCATAGCCCGGTCTGCACTTCAGATAGCTTGCTGCCCACTTCTCCGAGGCAACGAAGCGTTTGCTCCGGCTTGAGCGCATCGAAATCAATTGGGTCCTGAGGATCGACGAAAGGGAACAACCAGCACAACGCGCAAAACTCGCCCCACACCTGGCGGAGACGTAGCTGGATGTCCTGATCGTCATACGACGCGATGACCTCGCGCGGGATGAGCAACTCGCGACAACGGCGAACGGGACCCGGCGGGGGGGTCTTGATGTCGTGGGTCTCAGGCGAGACGCCGGCGCGCTTGCACCATGCCACGCGAAGCGCGACGAGATTCGCCTGCACAACGCGCGCGACGGCGGAGATTTCCTCCATCGAGCGGGGTGTCAAAGCGGGAAGTGAGATCGGATGGTTCACGTTCACCCCATGCTATCGGACTGTGACCATACGGCAATTCGCCGGTCGGTCACTGTTTCGGTCGACCTTCATTTTTCACGGCCTCCGCACCAATGGACCCTTTGAGTACTGGCGGGTCCAATTTTTCCGGTCGTAGGGTTTGCTCCGAATAAGCCCGCTCCATGCGGACTTGAGCTTTGCCCTCCCGAGCCACTCTTCGCGCAAGTGCTGCCCTCATTTATGGGAATGCACGTGCATTTTTTACCGGTCGAAATAGCCGGACAGTGGCTATTGGATGTCGATTTTAGGGCCGATAGGTCTTGACTGGAACACGGCAAATGAGGTACTATGTGAATCAGCCAAACGATGGCGAGCGAGCCGAGAAAAGAAGCCTCACCCGAGAAAGCAAGGAATTTTGTTCGTTCGGTGCCGCTCGCGGCAACCTCTCCTCACCTACTCAATCCCAGCTACGCGAATCGCCTCCGGTGACCCTTCACTGTCGCAGTTCGCAAAATGTCGGGTGTCTGGGCGGAGTCGAACAATCGGATTCCTGCAGGGGCGGTTTGGGGAACGGATTGCTTAGTCGGGAATTATCAAATAATAGGAATCACATTGGACGCCGGGACACCCTGTGGTCTCTCGCGCGTCTAGCTTTCGTCTATTGAGGAACGAGCTGAATTTTTCCCTGATGCGAGAATGCAAGGGTATCTTCCGAACAGAAGGAGCAGGATCGATGGAGATTCGAAGGAATTGGTTCGCGGCAACCGTACTGGCCACGGTGGCTTTGTGCGGTTTCACAGCTTCGCGGGTGCTTGCGGCAGGACCGCAGGACTCATCACCGGCAAGTTCGACGACCGAATTTGAAATTCAGCCTCGGTTAGCGGAGGTGGTCCAGCACCTGCCGATGCCCGCGACGGCCGAGCCGGTTGTCACGCCTCGCGGCGCAGTGACGACCTGCACGGTTCCTCCTTGCGAGAACACCATTTACGCTCCGGGCGGTGGAACCGGCGGCGGCTTTGTTTTCGGGAATAACAACGGCGATCGCGTTGACGACGACGTCTACCTGACGGGAACCGCACGCTTCGTCTGCAGCATGAACCTCATTCTCGGCGGTATCAACAACTCGGGCATTCTCGCCCCGGTCACCGTGAGCGTTTTCTCCGGAAACACGAGTCCGATTTGTCCCGAGAGTCCCCAGTCGCAATTGCTCTTCTCGGCGACTCAGGACATCACCCTGTCCAATCCGCCGCAGCTTGTAACCTTTTTCTTTGATCCTCCGGTTTACGTCAACGAAGACTTCGTCTGGGTTGGTATGTCGACCCCGCCACCGGCGAACGATGCGTTCTGGAGCATCGGCGGCTATCCCGCGGCGGGCCACTCGCTCGACCTCTTCGTCGTCGAAGATCTTTCAGATCCGGAAGGCGAGATTTGCAACGGTAATTTCTTCTTCTTCGGTGGCAGTCCCTATTCCGCCTTCAGCGTCCAGATTAATGCCACCGACGGAGATCCCGGTGCCTGCTGCAATCGTGATGTGAACATGGGCGGCATGGGTACCTGCACCGATGGCGTCGCTCGTTCCGCCTGTATCGTCAACACCGTCAACGTGTTTAAGCCCGGAGCCTGTGCCGATTTCGGCGCCGATCCTTCCTGTAACCTGTGTATCTCTGACGCTGTCTGTATGGCAGGCGCAACGGCTGAAGGTGAAGCCGTCTGCTCCAGCGGATATCACGACCTTTTCAATCAGGGCTGTCTCGAGTCGCCATTTGCCTTCTCCTCGATTAGCTGCGGCCAGGCCATCTGTGCGACTTCCGGAAACTACGCTCCCTTCTGCAACGTAGAAGCTGATTGTGTTCCCGGGCAGTCATGCAATAGCAATACCTGCACCGGTCCCGCGGTTGCCCGCGACAATGACTGGTATCTGTTGACCCTGACTCAGCTCACTGAGATCACGGCGACGGTCGAAGGTCGTCTGCCGATGCAGATTTCGCTGATGAACAACGGAGGCGCTGCACCGTCCGCCACGTGCCCGACGGCGGCCTTCGCTTTTCTCGAATTCGCCAACAGCACCCGCTCTTGCGAGCCGATTTCGGTCACGCGATGTCTGCCGCCCGGAACCTGGATCCTCCGCGTCCGTCCCGACGTGTTGGCCGGCATTCCTTGCAACACCAAGTATCGCATCTCGGTCAGTTGTTCGCCCTGTAACCTTCCCAATGGCGCCTGCTGTGACTCCTCGATGGCGGGTTGCAGCGAGCGACCGGAAATCGGTTGCGCCGGTGCGGGCGGCTTCTACCTCGGCGACGGCACCACCTGTGCCGTTGAGGGCCTGACTTGTCCGGGCGTTCCCCCGAACGATACCTGCGGCAACAAGATTCAGATCACCGGCGTCATGGCCTCGGTGACTTACAACTCCAGTCTGGCCACCACCGACGATCTCGCCGCCCACCCGGGTGCGGACATCCCCGCGGATTGCCCCATTGGCGAACTCGCGGCGCCCAATGCCCAGATCGTCGCCGACGTCTTCTACAACTACCGAATTCCGACCAATTTCAATGGCACCGCCGTCACCGCGGGTGACCTTGTGATCAGCACCGCGGGCGCCAATTTCGACACCTGGGTTGTCATCTACGGTCAGCCGAATCAGGTCAACAACTGCGGCGTTGGCCTTTGCGGTGCCCCGCAGGCGACCTGCAACGACGACATTCTGGCCAGCGATTCGATGGCCCTGAAGTTTAACTCGTTGTCGTACCTTACCCTCCCGATCGAAGCGGGAAGCGCCCAGTTCTTTGATCCCGGTGACTGCATCAAGGTTCGAATCGGCGGCGCCGGCACCGCTCCAGCAGGTCGTGGAAACGGCGTCTTCAACGTCGATTTCATCCCGCGAAGCTCGCCGTTCTCACTCCAAACCGGTCGTTGCTGCTTTGCCAACGGCACCTGTTCTATCACCCTGGATGAAGGAACCTGTATCGGTATGGGCGGCAACCCGCGACCGGCAGCCGACTTCAATGAAGGCGATCCGGCCGTTTCCGAGCAGGTGGCGGGTTGCAAGACCGATCCTTGTCCCGGCCCTGGCGATGCTTGCTACACGGCTTTGGACTTCAACGCGCTTGTCGGTACTTCCGGCACGCTGACCCGAAGCATCAGCGATGTGCTTTATGTCAAGTACGAGTTGCCCGCCAGCGGCGCTGTCGTCATCGACACCTGCGGCACGACGGGATTTAACACGATCCTTGCCATTTACAGCACGATCGAGAATTCTCCAGGCGCCGGCGAGCGCTATGGAGACTGTGACCTCGGATCATTGATCCTTCAGAATGACAACTGTGCCAATACCGAGTCGTCGGCTGACGGCGCGCTCGGCGCCGCCGCTTGCTACGGCGGCTTGAATTCGACCTCGAATTCCTGTTTGTGCTTGCCGATCGGCGGCGGCCCGGGTCTCTCGCCGGGTTCCATCATCTACATCGCCCTCGGCGGTACCGGTGGCTTCAACAATGACTTCTTCTACGGCGACTCGCCGCGTGTCGTCTTCGACCCGGTCACCAACGCGACCGGCGCCCCTGCCCCGATCATGCTGACCGTGACGACGACCGCTGCCTGCTTCACCTGTCCGACGTCCTGTCCGGGCGGCTCGCTGCAGGAAGGCAACGACGTCATCTGTGCCGATACGAGCGACCCCAATCCCCAGGACCTTCACAACGGTGGTTGCAATGCGACGCCGCCGTCCTTCAACGGTCCGGACATTGATTGCTCGGGCGGTCCGGTGGTCATCTGTGGTCGTGCGGGTAACTTTGAGCAGCCGTTCCCCTGTGACAATCCCATCGACTGTCCGAACGGCGAGCCTTGCACCGGTTCCGGCGGTTCCTGTATCGGAACGGCTCGCTTCGTCAATCGCGACGAGGACTGGTTCCGCATGACGGTCACCCAGCCGTCAACGATTCGCTGGCGCGTGCTGAGCTCGGCCTTCGCCGCTGAACTCGGCATTCTGGCGGATCAGGGTGGTGACTGCACTGATCTGTTCCTGTTCGCTGCGGATAGCGTTGACTTTGCCTGTGATCCGCCTGCCGGAACGCCGTCGACCCTCGAAGTCACCGCGGCCGTTTGTGCCGGTACCTACTACCTGCGAATTCGCCCGTCGGTCTTCGGAGGACTGGGTAACACGGATTGCAGCTCTGAGTACTCCGTCGAGGCTTCTTGTGAGCCGTTTAGCCAGCTCACGACATGCTGCCCCGGCGACCTCAATGCCGACGGCAAGGTCAACGGTAAGGACATCCAGAAATGGATCAGTGTCCTCTTCACCCCGCCGACCGTCTTTGATGACTTCCTCGGATGCTTCGCCCCGAACTTCTGTCGTGGCGATATCAATGGCGACGGTTCGATTGCACTGACCGATCTTCCGGCCTTTGTGAACCTGCTCGTCACCTCGAACAAGCCGGTCTGCACCCTCGCCCCGACCTGTTCGGATCCTTCGACGACCCAGTCGCCCTTCGACAACGTCGGCGCGTCGCTCAGCGACCTCGACGTGTCCGGGTCCGGCCGCGCCGCCGATTGTTTCGTGCCGCTCGAGACCGGTACCATCACCAACATCTGCTGGTGGGGCACCTACATCCAGGTTGCCGGTGACGATTGCGTCGCCGCCGATCCGGATTGCTTCCATGTTCAGTTCTACCAGACCACGGCCAACCGCTGTCCGGGCACTGCGATCGGTGCGCCTCAGCACATTCCGACCGCGACGAACCTGACACGCGTCACCACCGGAGGCGGAATCATTCTGCCGGCGGCCGTGGCCACCGAGTTCTTCTACACCGCCACCCTCGTCACCCCGGTTGCCGTAACCGCGGGCGTCCCGATGTGGATGGAAATCACCAACAACACCCCGGTCAACGATTGCCAGTGGTTCTGGGAGCAGTCACCGCAGGGCGACACGCGCCACGCGGTAACATCCCTCCCGGCCTCCAACGATCTCCCGTCGGACTACACGGCATGCACGCCCGCCAACGTTCAGCAGCGAGATCTGGCATTCAGCCTGAATGTCCGAATCGCCAAGGACGGATGTGGCAAGCCCACCGGTCGGTGCTGCTACGACGTTCCGCCGCTTGGGACGCTTGATTGTCAGGTTACCACGGAAGACGTTTGCGTTGCCGTGCTCAACGGCGAATGGAACGAAAACGGCACTTGTTCGCCGGTCAATCCGGCGTGCACGGTCGGCCGCTGCTGCTACCTGGATCAGGCACTGATAACTCAGTGCGTCAGTACCATCCAGGCAACGTGCGAGCAGGCCCTCGACGGAATCTGGGCCAGCGGTGCAAGCTGTCCGTGTCCGACAGGCCGCTGTTGCATCCAGGGCAACTGCACTTCCATGGTGACCGAGGTTGCTTGTCGCCAGCAGGATGGTATCTGGACAGCCGGTGCGGATTGTTCGCAGCAGTGCCCGACGGGTATCTGCAACAGTGTGAGCCGCTGCCAGTTGCCGCATTTGATCAACGGCTTGCAGCAGGGCGGTTACGTCGCTGATGGGGACAATGCCGCTAAGGTTGCTGACGATTTCCGCACCGTCTTCACGAACGGCGCGAACTTCATCAACCAGGTTTGTTTCCGCGGCTTCCACCGCTCAGGTACTCAGGACTGCAGCCCGCTGGTGCAGACTGAGAACTTCGTCATCACGTACTACAGCAACGGTGCGAACAACCTGCCGAATACGGCCAGCATTGTCGGTGGACCGTTCATGGTCACGCCGCTCAAGAGCGTGGCGCTCGATACACTCGGCAACCCCGAAGGTGTGTTGAACGGTGGTGTCCAGTACCAGTACGAAGTCAACCACGCGGTCGTGAACCTGACGCCGAATGCCTGCTTCTGGATTGAGATCCAGCAGGTCAACGTGGATCCGAGTTGCGTGTTCCTCTGGTCAACTTCCAACGAGGGTGGTAACCAGCGCTCAGCCATCACCAAGACGGCCGGTGGCGATGCGTTCAATTACCAGTTGCTGGATCGCGACCTCTCATGGTGCCTGGGTCCGATGAACCTCAACTCCGCCGGCTGTACCTTCCCGGCGGCGCCGATTCCCGCGAACGATCAGTGTGCCAACGCCACCAACCTTGGTGTCGGTGCTCAGGGACCGATCGCGGGTACCACGATCGGCGCAACCGCCGATCCGGGTTCAAACGCCGGCTGTTCGGCGGCATTCAACGCACGAGACGTTTACTACCGCTGGACTCAGGGACCCGTGGCTCGTGAGACCATCTTCCAGTTGTGCACGATCAATACAACGTTCGACGCAACGATCTCGGTCCACAAGACCACCAGTGGTGCAATGGGTTGTCCCGCTACCTCCGCCAGCGATTCGCAGATTGCGGTCAATGGTGGTTGCAACGCGGACGGTTGCCCGACGGGCCTTGGAACCAACCAGTTGTTCTTCCAGGGACGCCAGCCGCGACTCCGCGTCACTCCTGGACAGGCCCCGAACCTGCTCCCGGCCAACACCCAGTTCCTCCTCCGAATCACGGGTGAGACCAAGGGTGGCCCGAGCAACAATACGCCGGACGGCGTGTTCACCCTGTCTATCGAGCAGCCGTAAGAGAGTTGCCCGATAGGTTCTGTTAACTCAATCGGCCCCGTCAGCTACTGCCGGCGGGGCCGATTTCTTTTTACTGGTCCGGCGATTGCTTTGTTCCACTCTACGTGGCCGCCTGACCACGGCGCGGACAGCCCCCTTCAGGATTGCAACTTGTAATTGTTGTTATGAAGTGGAGTCCTGGTGACTCAGCGTTGACTCAATGGCCCGCGATCCGCACGTCGTCGTTCGTCACGTCCGAGCAGATCTCGCCATCGCGAAACGTCACCACGCGCTCGGCGTATTCCGCGATGTCCGGCTCGTGCGTCACCAGCGCGATCGTCAACCCGGTCTCGCGGTTGAGCTTCTGCAGAATCGCCATGATCTCAATGCCCGTCTTGCTGTCGAGATTGCCCGTCGGCTCGTCGGCCAAGAGGATCATCGGCCGCGTAATCAATGCTCGCGCTATCGCCACTCGCTGTTGCTGGCCGCCGGAAAGCTGGTTGCTCAGGTGCATCATCCGATCGCCCAGACCGACGAGCGTCAGCATCTCCGCCGCGCGCGCTCGTCGCTCCCTGCGCCGCACGCCTGCATAGCTCAAGGGCAATGCCACGTTGTCGAGCACCGTCGTCCGCGAGAGCAGATTGAAGCTCTGAAACACAAAGCCGATCTTGCGATTTCGCAGGGCGGCCAGCTCCTTCTTCGACAGCCGGGTGACGTCCTCCCCGCCCAGTTCGTATTGCCCTTTGTCGCACCGGTCCAGGCAGCCCAATAAGTGCATAAAGGTTGACTTGCCCGATCCGCTCGGCCCCATGATGGCGACAAACTGCCCCGAAAGCAGCTCCAGGCTCACCCCGCGGACCGCGGGCACGCTGATCTCGCCGATGTGATAGGTCTTGTACATATCGCGCACACGGATGATGACTCCCGTGTGCCGAGGTGGGGCGGCTACCGATTCGACTGTTGCTTCCAAGACCGCCTCACCTCATCGTTCGGGACGGATCAGACCGACCGCCGCCGCGCCCGCCGCGCCAGTTGCGCTCCGTAATGACCTTGTCGCCCTCCGCCAGCGCGCTGCCGACGAGTTCTGTGTAGGTTCCGTCGCTCAGACCCGTCTCGACCTGTACGGCCTGAGGCTCGCCCTTGGCGTCCAGAATCCATACGGTCGGCGACGGAGCCATCCGGCTCGATTTCCCCCCTCGTCCCGAGGCATCCGGCGGAATCGGTGAAAAACGAAGCGCAGAATTGGGAATCCGCACGGCCTTCTCCGCCTTGGCGACCTCAAATGTCACGTTCGCCGTCATGCCGGGCCGAAGAGCCAGATCGTCGTTTTCCGCCTCGATCAGCGTCACATACGTCACCACCGCATCGACGATCGTCGCGTTGTATCGAATCTGCGAAATCGTCCCCGTAAAATCGCGGTCCGGATAGGCATCAACCCGGAAATGGGCATGCTTGCCCTCTTCAATCAAGCCCACGTCCGACTCGGCCACGTTGGCATTCACTTGCATCTGCTCAAGCTTATTGGCGATCAGAAACAGCTCGGGCGCCTGAAGCGATGCCGCCACCGTCTGCCCGACGTCGATCGTCCGCGAGATGACCACCCCGTCGATCGGCGAGCGGATGATCGTGCGATCAAGATCAACCGATGCCGCATTCAGCTGCGCCTGAGCCGCCTCCACCGAGGCCTGTGTCCCGTGCCAGACCGCCTGCGCCGCCTCCGCCGCGGCCTGGGCCACCAGGAATTCATTCTTGCTGGCGGTATTGGTCTCCGACAGCTTTTGGATGCGGTCGGCCTCGCGCTGCGCGTCCTTGAATCGCACCAGCGCCTCCTCCTCCCGCGCCCGGGCCAGCGCCAGTTCCGCCGTCGCCTGGTTGAGCGCCGTCTTGAAGCGATCCTGATCTATCTCGGCGAGGACGAAGCCCTCGGTCACGCGATCGTTGAAGTCCGCGTGCCACCTGATGATTCTTCCGCTGACCTGCGAGCCGACGATCACCTTCGTAATCGGCTCGATCGTCCCCGTCGCCGAGACGGTCTGAATGATGTCGCCGCGATCGAGCGGCGCAAGGACAAACCCAGGTTCCTGCTGATCGGCGATGAACTTTGCGTAGCCGAAGTAGCTGCCGCCCACCAGCACCCCAATGATTATCAGCGTTCCGATGGCTTTCATGATGATTCCGCTGTGCGTGTCTCTCTGTAATGGATGCCTGCGGTGACGTGGAAACCTCAAAGGGGCCTGCGGCCAGACGCCGACCTTCGCGCCGGACTACTCTGCCAACGCGCCAAGTTCCCTGTGAATCGTCATTTCACGCTCGGGGCGTGGATTATAGCAGCCCAGCCGTCAGCGTCGCCAGCAACGCGCCGGAACATCATCGCGACCTCGCTGCTGCCTGCGTTGATCCTGCCGCCGCCGCCGCGTATCCTAAAGCTCACTTAAGGAGCCCGATGAAAACTCTCCTTGACGAAAACGCGATTCGGCAAACCCTTGAACGTCTTGCCGGTGAAATGGCTGCGTCCATTCCGGCCGGCTGTCCGGTCGGCGTGGTCGGCATTCGTCGCCGCGGCGATAAGCTCGCCAGACGATTGATGCCCCTTCTCGAAAACTGCGGACTATCAAACGTCGCCTATGGCTCGCTCGACATCACCCTCTATCGCGACGACCTCGCCGAGATCGGTCCCTCCGCCGTCGTCAGGACAACCGAGATCGACTTCGACGTGGCCGGCCGATTTCTCTTTCTCATCGACGACGTCATCTACACCGGCCGCAGCGTCCGCGCCGCCCTCGACGCTTTGATTGACCTCGGCCGTCCCAAGGCCATCCGGCTGGTCGTCCTCGTCGATCGCGGCGGTCGCGAATACCCGATCCAGCCCGACTTCGTCGGCATCTGCACCGGCTCCGACGATGCACATGTCACGGTGTCGCTCCGCGAAACAGACGGCCACGATCTCGTGGAGATCGTCCCATGACCAGGACCCAAAACATGCCCGAACCAACCAAACGCGTCGCCGCAGCACCGGAGCCTGACGCCGTCGTCTGGCCGCACAGACATCTCCTCGCCATCGAAGACCTCTCCGCCGGGCAGATCGAGCTGGTCCTCAATACGGCCCTGGCCTTCGAGGATGTCTCCACGCGCAGCGTCAAGAAAGTGCCCGCCCTGCGCGGCCGCGTCGTGGTCAATCTCTTCTTCGAGGACTCCACCCGCACGAAGATGAGCTTCGTCCTCGCCGCCCAGCGCCTCTCCGCCGACGTTCTCGACTTCACCGCCGAGTCCAGCTCCCTCTCCAAGGGCGAAAGCATCTGCGACACCGTTCGCAACATCGAGGCCATGGGCGTCGATCTGCTCATCGTCCGCCACAGTGTCGCCGGCACCCCGCACCTCATCGCCCGAAACGTGAGCTGCTCCGTCATCAACGCCGGCGACGGCCGCCACGAGCACCCCACCCAGGGCCTCCTCGATATCTTCACCATCCGCCAGGTCAAGGGGCGCATCGCCGGCCTCAAGGTCGCCATCGTCGGCGACGTCGCCAATTCCCGCGTTGCAAGGTCCAACCTCCACGGCCTGCTCAAGCTCGGCGCCGAAGTCACCTTCGTCGGGCCCACGACGCTGGTCCCCCGCGCCTTCGAGCGCATGGGCGCGAAGATCGCCCACGATTTCGACAAGGTCATCGGCCAGTTCGACGTCATCAACATGCTCCGCATCCAGAGCGAGCGCATCAGCTCCAACGTCTTCCCCAGCCTCCAGGAATACTCGCGGCTCTTCGGCCTCTCCTCCGAGCGGATGAAGCGCGCCCGGCCGGATGTGCTCGTCATGCACCCCGGCCCGATCAATCGCGGCATCGAGATGTCGGCGGCGGTGGCCGACGGCGCCAACAGCGCGATCCTGCGGCAAGTCACCAACGGCCTCGCCATCCGCATGGCCGTCATGTTCCTCTGCAAACAAGCCGCCGACGGCGCGGCCTGACACACGCTTGCCCTGCGGCATGGCCGTTTCCCTCGGTGGTATGAGAGCCCCTGCTTTCACCCACGCATTCCGGGAATGCAAACATTTCTAACTTCAGGGCCTACGCATTATGATTCCACCCCTGTTCGACGAAGGAATCCGCATCGTCGATGAGGCGACCGTCGAACCCAGGAAACTGCGTCCGTGAAAATCATCACTGATTATCGAGGCCTCGCCATCCGTCTGACCGACGAACGATTGGCCCACATCCATCAGCACCCCGAGATGGCGGGATTCGACTCGGCTATCGCCGAAACTTTGTTAAACCCGCAAACCGTGATACAATCTATCAGTGACCCGCAGGCCGAGCTTTTCTACCGTTATTACTTGGGCACGCGCGTCGGCGATAAGTGGCTTTGTGTGGTGGTCAAGCACGAACGGAATGATGCATTCGTGGTGACCGCCTATCTGACTGACAAGCCCAAGCAGGGAGTCGTCCTATGGCCGCCAAGTCCGTAAGTATCTGGCTGGATCCCGAGGGGGATTTCCTGGAGGTCATCTTTGACCGCTCCCGCCCCGGCTACTTCCGCGAAACCAAGGACGACCGCATCATGGAGAAAATTGACGATCAGGGCAATGTCATCGGGTTCTCCATCCTCAAAGTCAGTTCCATCAAATCACCTTCCCCAATCGAATTCCTCTTGAACTGATTCATCTGCTTGTCGCCCGGCAGGGCGCACGATGGTAGCCAGACGGTTTCAACCTCTGGTGAGCAGCCCCCCAAAACATCCTCTCTTCTTCCCCACCGCCCGGTAGGGCGGACGAAATGCCACCGGTTCAATCGCGTGCCCGGATCCGTGACTCATTCACGGCTGCTTGAACCGCATCGACTCTCGCGCGAACACGAAGCAGCGACTCCCGGTTAGCCCCGGATAGGGGCAACGGAATGTAGCCGCGGGTGGAGCATCGCCACGGCGCAGGCCGGGGCGATGCGCAACCCGTGGTTAACTGTTGAGATGTCTGAATAGCCCCGGGCAGGGGCGTTGGAGATTTGATTCCCCTCGCAGGCGATCGAAGTCATCCTCCGCCTATCGCCCGGCAGGGCGCACGATGGTAGCCAGACGGTTTCAACCTCTGGAAAGCAGGTCCCTCTATTATTCTCTCTTCATCCCACCGCCCGATAGGGCGGACGAAATGCCACCGGTTCAATCGCGTGCCCGCATCCGTGACTCATTCACGGCTGCTTGAACCGCATCGACGCTCGCCCGCACACGAAGCAGCGTCCCCCGCTTAGCCCCGGATAGGGGCAACGGAATGTAACCGCGGGTGGAGCATCGCCACGCCGCAGGCCGGGGCGATGCGTAACCCGTGGTAAAGTGTTGAGATGTCTAACAAGCCCCGGGCAGGGGCGTTGGAGATTTGATTCCCCTCGCAGGCGATCGAAGTCATCCTCCGCCTATCGCCCGGCAGGGCGCACGATGGTTGCCAGACGGTTTCAACCTCTGGAAAGCAGGCTCCCCAATTATTCTCTCTTCTTCCCCACCGCCCGAAAGGGCGAACGAAATGCCCCCGATCAAATCGCGTGCTCGAATCCGCGATTAATCCATGGCCCCATGCCCGGGCCTATCGCTCGCCCCGCACTCCGAACAAACCCCGCTCTCGTTACCGGTCAGATCGTATCCGCACTGCCGGCAATGCCCCTCGGGGATGCGCTTTCGGGTCTTCCAGATCACACTTGTTGAAACACCCGCAAGCATCACCACTGGCAAACCGAGCGGAATGTAGATCGTTCCATCGTCTCGGCTTCTGGGAAGTCGAAACCATACATTCAAGAGAGCACCGAAGACGTCTTTAACGACATCAACGCGGGTTATCACAAACCCTAACCCGCATATTTCATCAGTGATCTTCGAATGGTGATGGACGGAGTTTTTCGGCTTTGTGCGTGAGCGGAGGGACGAAGGTGGAGGTTGGAGCGCGCAGGGCCCCCTTACCCCCAAGCGGTGATCAGGTTGTTTTTCGGGTCATGATGGGGCGGGCGGGATCAGGCGGAGTCGTGGAACCAGGGATCGCCACAGGTCCTGCAGGGGGCAGCTGCTCGACAGTCGCAGTACGACGCGGCGCACGGAGACGACCACCCGCGCGGCGACCTTGAGGAGTTTCAGGCGAATGGTGTTCACCTGGGCCTCGGCCAGTTCGGTGCCGGCCAGGGCCGTGCGGCGCAGCGTTTCCACCAGGACGTAGGCCGCCGAGGACAACAGCAGCCGGAACTGATTGGCCAGGAAGGCGTGGCAACTGGTGCGATCGGCGAAGAGCCCGAGCTGCTGCTCCTTGATGCGGTTCTCCATGTCGCCGCGGGCCGTGTACAGACCGTCGTAGATATCGTTCGGCGTGCGGTCGGTCAGGTTGGTCACCACGAATCGAACGTTGGGCCCCTGAACCAGCCGCCGCTCGGCCTTGACGATCACGCGGCGCGGGCGATCCCAGGTCTGCGCGCGTACTCGATCTCGTGGAAGTTCCGCACCTTCTGCTGCGTGGTGGCGAACTGGGCCTCGGCCGCCTGCATGAAGGACTCGGCCGCTTTCTCCAGGACGGTGTTGCGGGCCAGGCCCAGCACGTACTTGACGCCGTGCCGGTCGCACCATTTCATCATTCGCCGGCGGCAGAAGCCGGAATCCCGCGGACGATGATCCGCACCCCGGGCCACGCCTGTCGCAGCCGCTGCACCAGCAGCTTCAGGATGGGCCAGGCGTGATGGGCCCCGTCGATGTTGCTGGGCCGCAGGTGGAGACCAGCAGCCGCGAGCCGCAGAACACATACAGCGGTAGGAAGCAGTGGTGGTCGTAATAGCCGTGGAAGAAGCGGCCTTCCTGGTTGCCGTGGATCGGATCGTCGGTCGCGTCGAAGTCGAGGATCAATTCCTCCGGCGGCGATTCATAGGACGCGATGAACTGCTCCACCAGCACACGCGACATTCGTGCCAGGTCGCCGCGCGTGACGCGGTTCTCCAGCCGGCACAAGGTCGGACTGCTGGCCAGCGGCTCATCCGCGCTCGGCGGCCGCCCGGTCAGGACCGCCAGCACGGGATCGCTCCGCAGGGCTTGATGGTCGTTGAGATCTTCGTAGCCCATCGCAATGGCAAAGATGCGGCTGGGCCAGCATGACCCGCTGGTCATGTTGATTCGGGCCGGATCACGCGGGTCGTTGATGACCCCGGCCAGTTGATCGACCAGGCCCAGACGCCGCTCGACCTCCCGAAGCAGCAGACCCCCGGCGTCTGAGGTGAGCGTTCCGCCTGTGAAATCGGCCACGATTTTCTTGCGGCCGAGACTGGAAAAGAACATCGGTTTGCTGTTACAGTCTGTCACGAAAAAGCCTCCCTGCCTATGGACCGGAATGTTCTTAAGAAACCCCAGTCTACAAGGCTTCGAGGCTTTTTCTATTCCTATTCAACGCCGACCTGATGAAATATTCGGGCTAAGGGCCTGTTCGTTGGATCGTCCTGCACCCATAATCCGCCATTGATCAGACAAATACTCAGTCCCCGAATCCAGCACGCCGGGTATCTGTTGAACGAAAGCGCACTCGCAACCGTGATCGCTACGGAGCTGGCCAGCCCGAGCATCCCAAGCCGCCTCATCCACATTCGTCGTTTGTCACTCATCGCGGCCACAGGCTACAATTCTACTCGACGCACCGCCACGGCAGTTACGCGATCTCGACCGCCAGACCCAGGCCATGCTGCGATACACTTGGTGGATCACAATCATGACAGGTGTTATGCTGCTCTGCACGATCATAAACATCTTCCCGGCCATTAAATCGATTGTCGAGTAATTCACCTTGCGATTCCTATGGGCAGACCGAAACACCCCGCTGATCTTACTCATCGGCGCGGCCGTCCTCGCCGTCCTATTCGTCGTCATCCGATACTGGAAGCTCCTCGTCCCCTGATCCTGTCCCTGGATTCCCGAAAATCCACGTCGCAGAAACCCTCCCTCAAGCTCCCCCGCGCGGACACGGGGCAGGACTCCGAGCGAACTCAGCCTCGGCCCGTAGGGCCAAAAGTCAGTAGGCAGGGGCATCGCCCCTGTACGACAGCAAGCCCCCAATCCATATCGACCCCAACGGGGTCGTATCCCGGCACGCGCGATCACCGCTCCCCCGCGCGGACAGGGAGCAAGTCTACCTGTAGAGACTCCACTGCCGCCGCCCATCAAAGGGGTGCCACATGCCCGGCATACGCATCAAACTGATCGCAGATAAAAAGTACGGCCCCCGCCGTTTCTCGCCGTTTTTCACCCAAAACGCGAGTCGCCCCAACACATGTCCGCCACAAGACTTGCAACCGAAAAAAATCCCGTGTGTCACTATATGTCACCTTGGTTTTTGCAGGTCTTCGGCAATCTCCAGAAGCAGGGAAGCGGGTTTTCACCTCGCACTGATGTGCGCGGGAAAGGCCTCGCGGCGGCGTGGGCGCGAGAATCAATTTTCGCACCGCCAACCACAAAAGTCAGCGCTACAGTCGGCGCCTGCCCGCCGGCGTTTCACCGGTGCCATACCGGCTGTCACTCAACTCGCGAAGGTGAGACACAATCCCCGCGCCCCGGCGCCGTTTTTCACCCAAAATCACGACCGCCGCAAGCCACTATCAATAAACGACTTACAAGCGTTCGCGCCGACTTTTTTCGCCTATTGTCACCTGGGTTTTGACGGACCCGCCGCACTATTTCCCCGGCGGCGGGAGCACCTTGATCGCGATCTCCGACTTCGCTTCGCCGAAGGTCGCCGTCACCTTATAATCGCCCGGCGGGACAAAATGCAGAATGCCCAGCCCCGTGTCCGGTGTCTCAAGTCGGTCGTGCTTTTCCGGTTGCAGGTCCCAAAGCACGCGCTGGATGCCCGGCGCGCTGGAGCCGGACAAGGCGCGGACGGTGTTGCCCGCCGAGTCGGCGATGGTGATCTTCACCTCTTCGTGGTTGAAGTCGCGGACCCAGTAGCTGATCTGCATTCCCTTCGGCGGGTTCGGCGCGCGGAAGATCTGATCGCCCCAAAGCCCCTCGTAGGGGAGGTAGTACTGCGGCCTGCCGGTCTTACTCTCGAACAGGTGAAACTCGCTGCGAACGATGTCCGGCGTAAGCTGCGACAGCGGCGTGGCATCGTCGAGAATATAGATCGATCGGCCATGCGTCCCGGCGATCAGGTCCATCTCCCGCGGATGCTGCTGGATGTCATCGACCGCCACCGTCGGCAGGCTGTCGGCGTTCAGCTTCACCCAGTGCCCCCCGCGATCGATGCTGACGAACATCGCCCGCTCGGTGCCGATGTAAAGCACGTCGGCGTTCTTGCGATCCTCGCGGACCACCTTGACGACCTCATCCGCCGGCAGCGCCCCATCGCCCTCGCCGGTGATCTGCGTCCACGTCTTGCCCGCGTCGGTCGTCACCATCAGCACCGGGAAGAACCGATTGCTGCGATGCCCGTCGATCGAGACATAGGCGGTGTCGCGGTCGTGGTGCGAGGCCTCGATTCTCGAAACGTACATGCCCTCGGTCTGCGGCGGCGTGACATCCTGCCACGATCCGCCGTCGTCCTGCGTCACATGAACGCGTCCGTCGTCCGTCCCGGCCCAGAGCACGCCCGCCGCCAGCGGCGACTCCGCCAGCGACACCACCGTCCCGTGCGTCTCCGCCTCGCTGCCCACCGTCATGATCTTCTCAATATCCCGCGTCGAAAGGTCCGGGCTGATCTTCTCCCACCGATCGCCGCGGTCCGTCAGCTTGAAGACGTGATTGCCGCCGAGATAAAGCGTCGTGGGGTTGTGCGGCGAGATGAAAAAGGGGCTGTTCCAGTTGAAGCGGAATCGCTCCTGCCCCTCCTTCGGCGAAGGCTTGATCCGCTTGCGGAATCCGGTGTCGAGATGGATACGGCCGACCTCGCCGCCCTGCCATTCGCCATAGACAATGTTCTTGTCGGTCGGGTCAAACGCGACGTGATAGCCGTCGCCACCCCACAGCAGCCGCCAATCCGAGTTGGTGATGCCGCCCTCGGTCACGCCCTCGGCCGCGGCCACTTCGCTGGAGCCGGATGACATGATGGTTGCACTCGGGCCGATCCAGGTGCAGTTGTCCTGCAGGCCGCCGCCGACGCGGTAGGGGTCGCTCATGTCGAAGGCGATGTTGTAAAACTCGCCCGCGGCGATGTTGTTGTGGAAGACCCAGGTCTTCGCCCGGTCAAAGGAGGTGTAGATGCCGCCGTCCGTTCCCATGAGCAGGTGCTCGTTGTCCGCAGGATCGACGACCAGTTCGTGCATATCCCCGTGCGGCAACTTCGCCCCGCCCGCGCGAAAGTTACGCCCGCCGTCATCGCTGATCGCCAGGCCCCAGCCGAGCATGTACACGCGGTTATCGTCGACCGGATCGACGCGCACCTTGGAGAAGTAGAACGGCCGGAAGTTGAGTTCGCTGACCCGCGTCCAATTATCCCCGCCGTCCTCGCTGCGAAAGAGCCCGCCCGAAGTCTGGCGATTGTCAAAGATGTCGACGCCCGATCCCCCGACGTCGGACTCGACCACGGCGTAGAGCACCTTCGGGTTCTTCAGATAGATGTCGAGCCCGATGCGACCCGTCTGCGGCGGCAACCCGCCGCCCAGCTTCTTCCACGTCGCTCCGGCGTCGGTCGACTTGTAGATGCCGCCCTCCGGCCCACCGCTCATCATGCTCCACGCAGTCCGCCGCCGCATGTACATCGCCGCATAAACCGTGTCCGGGCTCTGCGGATCGATGCGCACATCGCAAGCGCCGGTGTTCTCATCAATCTGCAACATCGGCTTCCACGTCTTGCCCGCGTCGTCGGTCTTATAGACGCCGCGCTCCTCGTTGGGTCCCCACAGATGACCCAGCGCCGCGACGTAGCAGACGTCGGGATTCCGCGGATCCACCGCGAGCTGCGGAATATCGTGCGAGTCCTTCAGCCCGACGCACTCCCACGTCCCGCCGCCATCGGTCGAGCGATAGACGCCCGCCCCCCACGACGACGAGTTGCGCCCGTTCCCTTCGCCGGTTCCGACCCACACGATGAGCTTCTCATCTTCGCCGTCTTTGCCCTCGTCGGATGCCGCCTTGCACACTGCGACGGACCCGATGGAAGCGGTCGCCTCCTTCTCGAAGAGCGCCGCGAATGTCGTGCCGTGGTTGTCCGTCTTGAACAGCCCGCCGGTGCCGAAGCCAACGAAGAACGACTTGCTGCTGCCCGGCATCTGCGCGATCGCCGCGACACGCCCGCTCATATTCGCCGGGCCGATGCTTCGCCAGGAAAGCGATTTGAGATCGCTGGCCTTAAGCAGGCGATTCGGGTCGGGCGTCTGATCGACGGGCGTCGTGTTCCGCGTGACGATGACGGTTGTCTCCGCCGGTTCGGCGACGGCGTATTGCGGCTCCGTGCAGCCGGACAAACCGAGGACGAGACTGAAAGCCGCGAATCGAACGAGAAGCGTCTTTTGCATGTGCCGTTTCTCCCGTAACAGTGACGACGGTTTCGAGACATCGTACTACTGCCTCCGCACCGGGGACACCCGCGAGCGCCCCGACATCGGCCGGTGCGTCAAACGAGCACCCCCCAAGAAATGAACCCTCGGCGGATGTCGGACCGGTGACCCGTAGCCGAGCCGGTCACAGCCCAGGCCAAGACGAGGTGAACACATTGCGAATTCCGTCTCATCCGATAACGTGTCATGGTGGCTAACCGACCCCGACCGAGGGATTCGCTGTAAGGTCATTGTCCGATTCAATTTGCGCGTGGCTTTACCGGGGAGGCGATCATGTGCATCCTGCTCGTGACGGCGACGAGGCCTTTGGCCCTTCGGCCCAGTGCGGTTATACTCGCTCGGTTTGCGAAAAAGAGAATGCATTGAGGTGAGTTGAAGTGATTAACGAAGCCAAAGTTCCCCCGCCCAGTGAGCCCAGCATGTTGACGACCGAGGAGAGGGCGGCCCGTGACGCGGCGATTGAGGAATTCGTCCGCAAGTACGCGCCGGGCCTCGATTCCGACCTTTACGCCAGCATGATCAAGACGGTCTGCCGGATGTCGCGCGACGCGACGAGCCGTGCCGACGTGAAGCTGGTGGACAAGGCCCTTGCCGAGTTGCGGTACGGATTCAAGACCTTTGCTCCGTACGAAGATATTCCCAAGGTATCCATCTTCGGCTCGGCGCGGACCAAGGAAGACGCGCCGGAGTATCTGCAGGCGATTCAATTCGCCCAGCGGATGCGCGAGTCGAACTGGATGGTCATCACCGGGGCTGGCGACGGCATCATGAAGGCCGGCCACGGCGGCGCGGGCGTCGAAGCGAGCTTCGGCGTGGCGATTCGGTTGCCCTTCGAGCAGAAGACAAACGAGATCATCGCCGACGACAAGAAGCTGGTGAACTTCAAGTATTTCTTCACGCGAAAACTGATGTTCACGAAGGAAGCCAAGGCCGTCGTCCTGTTTCCCGGGGGCTTCGGTACGCAGGACGAAGGCTTTGAGGTGCTGACGCTGGTGCAGACCGGCAAGGCGAACCTGGTTCCCATCGTGATGGTGGACGCGCCGGGCGGAACCTACTGGCAACACTGGCGGACGTACGTGAAGGCCGAACTCCTCCACACCGGCATGATCAGCGCCGAGGATATGAACCTGATCAAGGTGACGGACGACGTCGAGGTGGCGGTTCAGGAGATTCTGACGTTTTACCGGCGATTTCACTCCTACCGGTATGTGCGAGACACGCTAATTATTCGGCTGAACGAATCGCTTCCGAAGGAAGCAATCCTGCATATTCAGGAGCAGTTCTCCGACATCATCAGCAGCGGGTCCATCGAGCTGACCGGTCCGCTGCCGGAAGAGGGCGATGATGTCCCGGAGAAGCCACGCCTGGTGATGAACTTCAACCGGCGATCACACGGTCGCCTGCGTCAGATGATCAACTACATCAACACCGTGGGGACGCCCTCCATCGCGGCGGCGCACTGAGGCGGCGCGGAGAAACCTGGCGGCGTCGCCCGGCAACGAGCGATCGCCGATCGCGAATCATGCGACGAACCATCCTGCTCATTCTGCTTTTGATCGTTCCGCCGGCCGCGACCATCGCCATGCCGCATCTGTTGGAGCTGCGCAACATTCCGCGGCGTTTTGTCGAAGTCGAGTCCGGCAAGATCTACCGCGGCGGCTTTCCCGACGTCGGGGATATCGAGTATCTGAGCCGGGTCAAGGGCGTTCGGACCATCGTCAGTCTCACGGGTCCGACCGATCGTGAGAACGAGGCGGCCATGCTTGCCGAGGCCAAGCGGCTCGGCCTGAAAATGTATCGGTTTCCGATGCCGGGCAACGGCCGCGGCGACTATGTTTCCATGGATCGGGCCGCCGCGGCGGTCGCGGATGAGGCGAACTGGCCGGTATTTTTTCACTGCGCTGCGGGCAAGCAGCGATCCAATGCGGTGCTTGCCGCCTACCGACTAAGATACTGCCACTGGCCGATCGGGAAGGTTAAGGACGAGTTGGAGAATCGACACGACCTTGACCAGTCCGACGATAAGGAGCGATCGCTCTGGGAGCACATTGAGGGCTATGCGCGACGCCTTAGCCGAGAAGAGCCGTCAACGGCGCCATCCCAAAAATGATCAACGAATCGAAACTCGTTTATGGCGGCAGGCATCGGGCGGCCGGGCCGACTGGTAGAACACCATGCTGATCGTGATGGAAAAATCCGCGACCCCCGCCCAGATCAAAGCCGTTTGTCAACGGATTGAGGAGTTGGGTTACAAGCCGCACGAGATACCCGGCTCGATCCGAACGGCGATCGGTATTACCGGCAACCAGGGGGCGGTATCCGCGGAGCAATTCCTACTACTGCCCGGCGTCGGGGAATGCGTGCCGGTTTCAAAGCCGTACAAGCTGGTCAGTTGGGAGGTCAAGCCGGAAGCCACGATTGTGGACGTGCGCGGCGCGAAAGTGGGCGATGGTTCATTGGCCGTGATGGCGGGCCCATGCTCGGTGGAGTCGCGCGATCAGGTCTTCAAGACGGCGGAGCTTGTCGCCGCCAGCGGCGCGAGGTTTTTTCGCGGCGGGGCGTTCAAGCCGCGCACTTCGCCTTATGCCTTCCAGGGATTGAAGGAGGAGGGCCTTCAGCTTCTCGCCGAGGTGAAGAAGAACTTCGACTTGCGCATCGTGACCGAGGTCAAGGACAGCGAGACACTGGACGCAGTCGCCGAGGTGGCCGACGTTCTCCAGATCGGTGCGCGGAACATGCAGAATTTCTCGCTGCTTGAGGCCGCGGGCCGGATCCGCAAGCCGGTCCTGCTCAAGCGCGGCATCAGCGCCACGCTGCAGGAATTGTTCATGGCGGCTGAGTACCTTCTCGCTCTGGGGAACTATCAGGTCATCCTTTGCGAGCGTGGCATTCGTACATTTGAGACGATGACCCGAAATACGTTTGATCTGTCGGCCGTCGTCCTAATCAAACATTACACCCACCTTCCGGTCATCGCCGATCCTTCGCACGGTGTGGGCATCAGTTGGGCGGTACCGCCGCTCGCTCGTGCCTCAGTCATCGCTGGCGCCGACGGCATCATGGTCGAAACTCATCCACAGCCCGACAAGGCCCTTTCCGACGGCCAGCAGGCCCTTTCCTTTGAGGTTTACCGGCAGCTTGCCGTCGAAATGGCGGAGCTGGCGGAATGGCGCGCGAAGCGGCGCTAACCTCAACAACACCCCACGTGTCTAGTGATCCGATCATCCAGGGAACTTCCTCTCCATTCCGGAGATATCTCGCTGACGTTTTCGACTCAGAATGCTGACTTGGCGGATAGCCGCCTTTTTGCACCGTCAACGATGTTGATCGGTCTCGCGGCTTTCCTCGCTCTCGGAGCGGTCCTCTTGACTGAAGGGCCGCATCTCGCGGATCACGAGGTCATCGTCGCGCAGACTGCCCGGCAGATCGTCGATTCAAATCATTGGCTCGTACCTCATTACCTGGACACGCCATTTCTGGTGAAGCCGCCGCTGCCCGCCTGGACGGTGGCGACACTGTCGGAGTTTTTTCCAACGGATTCGATGACTGGACACGCCGTCACAGATGTGACTGCGCGGCTGCCCTCGTTCGCGGCAACCGTACTGACCATCCTGATTGTCCGACGGCTTGCGCGAAGGATGTTCGACACTCGCACGGCGGACATCGCCGCCTTCGTCACTGCGACCTCGTTCGGCATGCTTCTGTTCAGCGTCAACGCCACGGCCGAGGCGATGCTGACACTGTTGTGCACGTGGGCCTTTGCGGAGTTCTGGTACTCGCAGACGGCCGAGAGCCCGAGAGAAGGGCGGTCGCATCTGATTCGCTTTTATATCGCGCTGGGATTGGCCATGCTGGCGAAAGGGCCGATGCCGATGGCCATGGTTTGCCTGCCCATCGCGTTCTGGTGGTGGGCCCAGCGAAGTATTCGGCTTGTGGCCGCGGGCGGACCGGCGACCATAGGGCCGGCATTGATGAAGGGGATCAGGGAATTTGGGTCGCGTTTTTTGATGTCACTGCGCCGTCACGGTCTTTGGTGGGGCATTCCGCTGTTTTTGTTAGTGTTCCTGCCGTGGATGATCTTCGTTGCCGGGAGGGAGCCTTATGCGTGGCGGCTCTGGGACTATGAGTTTCTCGATCGAGCCAGGGGGAGCTATCCGGGATGCAAGTGGGGCAAGCTGCATTACTACTTCCCGATCCTGTTTGGGATGCTGCTTCCGTGGTGTCTGTCGCTTCCGGAGGCGATCGCAGCGCCATTCCTTCGGAAATACTCGGGACATCGCAGGCCACTGATCTACGCATGGTGCTGGGTCGTCGTCCCGTTCTTGTTTGCGACGATGATGAGCTTCAAGAAGCCCTATTACATCCTTCCGATTGTGCCGGGCTGCTCGCTGTTGCTGGCTGTCGTGCTTGAGCGGCTGTTCTTCAGGACGGAGAAGTTCAATGCGCGACTGATGTGGGGCATCCTTGCGGCGATCTTGTCGATCATCGCGTCGATCCCGATTGTCGGGTGGTTTCTTCTGCCGAAGATGTACCCCGAAGAATGGCACGGCCCGGCTCCTCTGCAGGGAATCGTGATCTGCATCGCGATCCTGATCGGTCTGTCGTTGTCGGCGACATGGTTCGTCCGCGGCCTTCGCCGGCGAAGTCTTGTGGGGATCGGCCTGACGTCGCTGGTGGCGTTTGCCGTCACCTGGTGTCTGATGGGGCCGCAATTGTCCAACATCGACGATCCACTGGCCCTGGTCAAGAAGCTCCATGCCGCCGGCATCGACGACGCCACGCCGCTTTACTGGGCGAGTAACCGGCCGGACGGGAGAGTGACCTTCTATGGCGGCCGCGAACTGCGGCAGGTGGTTGATCCGTATCGTCTCATTGCCGAGCACCGCGACCGCGCTGATGGAGACGATCTTCGCATGATGGTGGCGGCGCGTATTTTAGATCTGCTAAGAGGGTCGACAACGGTTTACATGGTGATGCAGCGCGAGGACTACCAATTGCTTATGAGTATCATGCGCCCGCCGTCGCGGATTCTTTTCAGCCTCGATCGCGGTGAGATCGGCGAGGACGGCGAGGATTGGCTGGTCATCACGAACGAGAACGTAGATCCATCGTTATCCGCTGTTGAGAAGTGTCGCGATGGTAATCCCGTGCATCACTTTGGGCGGCGCCCTTTGTATGCAAGCATGTGGTGCCAACTACCTCGTCACCGGCTATGATCTCGGGCTGGAGAGAGCCGCTACATTCAACTGAAGGGCCATAACACGACGGAGAAGCCATTATGCGATCGACCGCCATTGTCCTATTGGCCTTAGCCGCTGCAGTTCCGACAAATTCCACGGCGACCTTCGCGGACGACTGGCCACAGTGGCGCGGGCCGGGACGCGACGGGGTCTGGCGCGAGTCGGGAGTAGTTACGCGCTTCGACAAGCCCCAGCTCGACATCGCCTGGCGGGCAAAGATCGGCGGCGGATACTGTGGGCCGACCGTGGCCGATGGGCGAGTCTATGTCACCGATCGCCTGATCGAGCCCAAGCAGGTTGAGCGCGTGCATTGTTTCGATGCCAAGACGGGCAAGACCATCTGGAGCCACGATTACGACTGCGTTTACAAGGACATCGGCTACGACGCCGGTCCGCGCGCGTCGGTGACCGTCCACGACGGCCGGGCCTATGTGTTGGGGGCCATGGGGAACTTCTTCTGTTTCGATGCCGCAAGCGGGAAGATTCACTGGCAAAAGGATGTTTTGGCGGAGTACAAAGTTCGCATGCCGATCTGGGGGCTGGCGTGCGCGCCGTTGATTGAGAGGGACCTCGTCATTCTGCAGATCGGGGGCGAGGGCGAGTACGACATCGTCGCATTTGATCGAAAAAGCGGGAAAGAGGTGTGGCACGCCTTGAAGGATCCTGCATCGTATTCCGCGCCGATCATCATCGAGCAGGCCGGGCGGCGCGTGCTGGTCTGCTATACCGGTGCGAATGTCGTCGGCTTGAATCCCGCGGACGGCTCGTTGTACTGGAGTATTCCGTTCCCGCCGACGCGGATGGTCATCGGGATTGCGACGCCCGTTCACCGTGGCGATTATATTTTCGTGTCGAACTTTTTTGATGGTTCCATGTTGATTCGGCTTGGAAAGAAGGAACCGACGGCTGAACTGGTCTGGAAGCGAGCGGGCGAGAGCGAGCAGAAGACCGATGCGCTGCACTCGATTAACTCCACGCCATATCTGAAGGGGGAGTACATCTACGGGGTCGATAGTTACGGCGAATTGCGCTGTCTCGATTTGCTTACCGGCGATCGGGTCTGGGAAAGCGCCGAGGCCGTACCACACGATCGATGGGCGACGATTCATTTTGTCGAACATGGCGACGATGTGTGGATGTTCAATGAAAAGGGCGAACTCATCATCAGCCGCCTGTCGCCGCAGGGCTTCAAGGAAGTCAGTCGTGCCAAGCTGATCAAGCCGACGCGGGACCAGCTTCCTTCAAGACGCGGCGGCGTTTGCTGGTCGCATCCGGCCTTCGCCGATCGGCATGTGTTTGCGAGAAATGACGAGGAAATCGTCTGCGCGGACTTGTCGCAGAAGTAGCGCGCAAGGTCGGGGTCAGCGTATTAAGGGTGAGCGGGGAATCAGATCTGCGAACGCAGATTAGCGCGTCGGCGATATTGCTTGTGCCGCGGCTGCCGGATCAAGCAGCACAAGCACCTGACCGTCGCGAAGCAATTCAGAAAGCCGGGCATCATCTGCGATGCGCAAGACGTCTCCCCGGCCCAGGACGATGTCGGTCTTGCTCGACCGTTTGAGTGCCTGCGATTTGAAGACATGAAGGTGATCGCCGGTATCAAGGGCCGGGCGCGATGTCGCACCTGACGCTGTTTGGTCATCGAGTTCCACATAGCGAACGGTCTGCAGGATGCCGCCGTGGTATTGCCGGCGAACCGATGCGTCGTACAGCACTCTGCCGTCGGAATTGATGATGATCGGGAACAGGCACGGTTCAATGTGTGTCCCGCGGCAGTCGATGAGCAAGTACTCGTCATCGCTCGCTTTCGTGCCTTGAGAACCGGCGATCGGCATATGAGCGCTTGAGCGTGCCCGTTGCCGCTCCTCTTCAAACACGGTCGCTGAGAGGCCCTTGATTCCCCATAAGGGAACGCTCAGCGTGATCGTGCAACTCGGCGGCTTCGCGGCGGGGTCCCAATTTACGTCGACCGCCAAATGCCCCTTGAGCAGTCCCTCAATTTGAACCGTGCCGTCGCGGACGTCGGAGAAGCGACCGTACCGGTTGATCTGAATGCCTGCGGCGAGGGCGAGCGCGTTTCGTGCCGCGACGACGGTGGCCGCGCGCTCCGCCATTTGCTGTTGTTGTTCGTCGGTTCCGCGCGCTTTGCCGATGCCTTCGACGAGCAGGTGGCCGCTCGCCCAGTCGACCTTGCCGCCTGGGACACTCGTGACGTGCGGCTTAAATCCCTTCGGGAGTGCGGTCGTGCTCGTTGGCTGGGTGGTCGGATCAGCCGCCTGCACCGGCGCAGCGATGATGCACGCCCAGAGGGCAACGGCGAAACAAACCGATCGCGGCGTCATTCGAGTGAGTCTCCGCGACTCACGGGCAACCCAGCCCGAGGAGGCAATCCACAAAGAGATCGACGTCCAGATCATCCACAACTCCGTTGGCGTCCATGTCGGCACAGCCGCAGCTCGGCGTCGTCGGCACGCCGGCCAGATAGCACGCCGTGAACGGGCCGATGTCAAGTCCATCGCGGTTGGAATCGCCGTCGACATCGCCGAGCAGGCCCTGGCAGACGCATACAACAGGACCTTCGCAGACATCCAGTACACCGTTGTTGTTGCAGTCCAATGTGGGGTCGTTCTGAATTTCGCAGAGGTCCGGCACGATGTTGTCGTCGCAGTCCAAGGAACCCTGAAGCACCGCTTCCAGCCGGAGTCCGTCGAACTGCCAACCGAGGAAGGTGTTAAGGAACGCGCCGCGCGAATCGAAATTGAACGTGAGCGTTACGTTCTGTCCGGCAAATGCGGAGAGATCGACCGCACGAGTTTCCCAGGTGAGCTGCGAGAGTCCGGCACTGACGTCATCCACCTCGATGCCGTTAGCGGCGATCCAGGCCCAGTCCATGCCGCTGGCGTTTGAATTGCCGCTTTGGCCGCCGTAGGCCGAGCAGTAGTACAACGTGGCCTGCAATGCGTTGGCGGGGATGGCGATCGGCGGCGCGGTGAGGACGCCGGCTGTTGTCGCACCGGTGCTGAAGTTACAGGCGGCGTCGATGCCGTAATACGCCCACGGCGAGGCTTCGCACGGCTCGGCTCTCGGGCAAGCCGCCGTCGTGTGCCAGAGCCCTGTCGCCGTCCATCCCACAGGGAGCCCCGACGTGAAGTTTTCAGAGAAGAGGACATGCGTTCCGTCAAGCTGGCACTCATTCGGGATGCCGTCATTGTCGCAGTCGAAGCTCGTGCCCTGGGCGAGGTCGCAAATGTCCGCGATGCCGTTGGTGTTGCAATCGTCGGGCGGCTCGCACTCGTCGGGGATGCCGTTGGTGTTGCAATCTTCGGAGACCATGGCCGCGATGTCGCATTCGTCGGGGATCTGGTTTCCGTTGCAATCCTGGCTTACGCCGGTGTAAATGTCGCACAGGTCTGAATTGCCGTTGGTGTTGCAGTCAAGAAGGCCGCCGACTTCGCACTCGTCCGGATGGCCGTTCAGGTCGCAATCTTCGCTGGTCATGGCTGCGATGTCGCAGGCGTCGGCGATCCCGTTGGTGTTGCAGTCATTTTCGCATTCATCGGGCACGCCGTTGGCGTTGCAGTCTTCGCTGGTCATGTTGGCGATGTCGTCGACGTCGCTGATGCCGTTGGTATTACAGTCGTCCACCGTGATCCGCATGAAATAGACGTCCTGCTCTCCATTGAACGTCGCTGAATATGCGAGGCTCGCACCCGTCAGATCGGACTCCATATCGTAGTAGTCGCCGATTTTATTTTGATTCGGGAAGCCGACCATGGAGTCGAACTGCGGCGTCATGGCCTGATTGGGCGTCCAGGTGACACCCTCGTCGGTCGAGTAGGAGTAGTACACTCGAGACAACTGGTTCGACGGGTCATCGCGCGTGTCATTCCAGATCGCATCGATGCGTCCATTGGGGGCGACCGACATGGTGCCGAACCATTGATAGGCCCCGTTGTTGGTGGGGTCATCGTTGACGCGAATTGACGGGCTCCAGGTTTGGCCGCCGTCGGTGCTGCGCGTGAAGCGTACGTCGAGCGGATCGCCGCCGGCGGGTTGGACCGAGGCGAGCATGTAGACGTGGCCGCGATTGGGTCCGGCGGTTTTGTTCACGGCGATCCATGTCTGACCCAGGAGGCCGTCGGGATTGGGGCCGCCGCCGCCGATCTGCGCGCCGCCGAGGAAGTTACCGGTGACGACCACGTCGAAGGTCGGCGTCACGTTGGGGTTTTTGGCATTGGACGAGCGGAGTACGACAAAGTCCGGATTAAAGAAAAACGGTCCGTCCACGCCGCCGATGTAGAGTTCGCCGTCGGGTCCGACGGCCACGGTTCCGAAGACCGACGGGAGCGGCGTTGAAAGGGTTGGTTCCCAGGAGAGGCCGCCGTTTGTGGATCGGGTGAAGGTGCCGGGCCCCGAACAGCTCGCGCCGGTGCTCCAGGCCTGATAGAGATGGCCCGCGCCGTAGCCGTAATCTCGCTGGTCGACGTCCATCCAGGCTTTGTCACCACCGACGGCATCGGGATGAATCGGCCAGGTCACACCGCCATCGAGCGAGCGCCAGACATCAATGCAGAAATTCTGTTGCAGACTGTTGTAGAAGAACCGGCCGAAAGCATCCGCTCCCAGGATGGGGTCGCTGCGGAACACGCCGGGCTGCAGGACACCGGGAAACGTCCAAGTCGCACCGGCATCGTTTGAATAGGCCCAGCCCGCCTGCCGGAAATTTGAGGCGATGTTGTCGAACTGTCGCCAGCCGATCACGATCCGGTTCGGGTCAGACGGGTCAATCGCTAACGAGGGCTCGTTGGCCGCGTCGTTCGGGATGTTCAGTCCCATTGCGTTTGTGTTGACCTGGACACTTCCTGCGGGTGCTCGCGGTGTGGTGGCGCGCGGAGCGCCGGGTGAGGTATCCGGAGGGAGGTAGGGATCGCCGAATTGCTCCTTGTGAGGCGACGGACCGGCCTTGATGGAAGCGGCGGGTTGGGCTTTCGAGGCGACCGGAGACAGGATGAGACAGGCAACGATCAATGCGAAGCCGGCAAGGCGTCTTGAACTCATGGAAGCGGTGTCCTTTCGTTCTCGTGGAGCGCACGAGCAGAACGGAATGTTATTCGACGGGAGCTGCGTCAAGTCAGGATCAAGTGACGACGGATTGCCCCACCCCTGCATGATCCTATCGTAGCCAAAACGGCCCGGGCAATGCAAATCAGCCATGAAAGTCGCAGCGCGATGCCCAAGTGAGCAAGCATCCAGTTGACTTTCCCGGTCTTGCCACGAACCTGGGTGGCCACGGCAACGAAGCGGCACCCTTGCAGCAGTCGAGCGACTCGGGAGGCAATGAAGATGGAGGTGTGATGGAAATCGGTTGGTGACAGAAGTCGCAGTTCGTGGTGTACATTGCATGAGGCTTTGCACTTGAGCGTTTCAAGATCGAAGTATGAAGGCGAGTCGATAGGGCATCAATCGCCGGCATCAGGCATCTATTGGACAAAAAAAAATATGCTATAATCGCCGCGACCGGGATTCCCAGCAGAGTATCAAAATGTTTGGTCAGACCATTGACTACTTCTTATTGAAGCCCTTCACGCATACGCGTAACCGTGCGACTGAGGCCGAACTGAACGAACGTGCGGCGCAGTCCTCGTATACACTTGCGGATGCCAGGGCGCACCTGCAAAAAGTCATCCACACGTACTTTGACGGAAAGCTGAAGGTTGACCCCAATCTCAGTTATCTGGATGTCGGATGTGGGATGGGGCGACTCTCGATCGCCCTGGCTGATGCCGGCGTGCGAGATGTCGTCGGCGTCGAAGTGGTGCCACGACAGGTTGATGAGGCGAAAATCGTTGCCGAGCGGCTCCTCAGTGGTAATCGCCCGGAGTTCTACTGTGCCGACGTGAATCAGTGGAAGACCGATCGAAAGTTCGACATCCTCTTTGGTCTCGGCTTCATGGAGCATGTCAACGAACCGGACCGGCTGCTGGCCAGTTTGCCGGGCTTGATGAAGCCGGGCGGCGCAGCGTTACTCAGTTTCGAGCCGTTTCAGGCCCCAAGGGGCGATCATCTGAATGCGTTTTTCCGAATTCCCATTCCCTGGCGGGGGTTGATCTTTTCTGAAGAGGCCTTGATGCGGCTGAGGCGGGAGTGCTTTCGGCCGACAGACCCGGCAGAGCGGCTTGAAGATATTGTGGGCGGATTGAACAAGATGAAATACAGCGAATGGCTCCGTTACATTCGCCAAGCAGGTCTCAGGATAGACTTCATCAACGTGAATCCGCAACTAAGAAGGCATCAGCCACTTGGGTTGATTTCCGACCTAGTGACCAAGGTTCCCATCGTGGGTCGATATTTTTCTGCGATGGTGTATGTGATACTGCGGCGGATAGACGATCGGAATCCTCAACTGCGCCGAGTTCGGTAACTTGGAAACTCGACACGGTGACGATCCGTATCTGCGGCCCAAGAGCTGCGATAATCGTCGGCAAAGCACTTGTCGCCTATTTGCAACGGGAGTCGTCGGGGTTCAACAGAAAAGACAAGTTTAGACCGCCGCGCAGACTTTTTTCGCCGCGTCGGTTAGGTCGGCCGCGGGTATGAGCTGCGGGATCGCCGCCTCTTTGAGCATTGCCCGGGCCTTGTCGACGTTGGTGCCTTCGAGCCGCACGACGACGGGAATCTTGAAGCCGATTTCCCGAGCCGCGTGGATGAGGGCGTCGGCGATGACGTCGCACTTGGCGATGCCGCCGAAGATGTTGACGAGGATGCCCTTTACCTTTTCGTCGCTCAGGATGATGCGGAATGCCTCGATGGCGCCGTCCTTGGTGACGCTACCGCCCACGTCCAGGAAGTTCGCCGGGTCTCCGCCGTGGAGCTTGATGATGTCCATGGTGGCCATCGCCAGACCGGCGCCGTTAACCAGGCAGCCGATGTTTCCGTCGAGGGCGATGTAGTTCAGGTTGTGCTTCGAGGCCCTGATCTCGTTCGGGTTCTCCTCGGTCGGATCGAAGAGCTCCGCGATGTCCGCGTGACGAAAGAGGGCGCTGTCGTCGAAGCTGAACTTCGCGTCGATCGCCTGAATCTCGCCGGGCTTTCCGTTGGTCCCCTTGGTCAGGACCAGTGGGTTGATCTCCGCCAATGTGCAGTCCTTCTCCAGGTAGATTCGAGCGAGCACGTCCATCGTCCGTGCCGCCTGTTTGGCGTGGTCGCCCTCGAGTCCCAGGGCGGTCGTGAGCCGCCGGAGTTGATACGGCTGCAAGCCCAGGAGCGGGTGCAGCCATTCCTTGACGATGGCGTCCGGGTTCTTGGCGGCGACCTCTTCGATCTCCACGCCGCCTTCCTTCGACACCATCATGACCGGGCAGCCTTTGGCCCGATCGAGCACCATGCCGACGTAGTACTCTTTCTCGATCTCGACGGCCGGGGCCAGGAGGATCTTTCGCACCTTGACGCCTTGCGGCCCGGTCTGCTTGGAGACCATGGGCTCGGCGAGCATCCGCGCGCAATTTTTTTCGATCTCGGCCTGGTTGTCGGAGAGGATGACGTAGCCGGCCTTGCCTCGTCCGCCGGCATGGACTTGTGCTTTGACGACCAGCTTGCCGCCCCCCAGCGCCTTGATGGCTGACGATGCCTGATCGGGTGAGTCGATGACTTCAAACCTGGGGACCGGCGCCCCAGCGGCCGCGAGAAGCTGTCGCGCCTGATATTCGTGGACTTTCATGGTGGTCACTCCAGATGGTCGGTACTCGTGCGAAGGTCTGTGGCCGGCACAAGCAAATCAGCCGGCCATGGAAAGCCGATATCCTAGACGGCGTGGCCCGGTGTTGCAAAAAGCCGTCGGGCTCCGGAGAAGCGGAGCTGCTTGCTGTTTGCAAACTGCGCCGATCGTCGCCGGGGCGGGTTGGAGAAGGCTGCATCGCCCCGAAATGGCCGTGTGTTTTGCGACTTGCGTAAAGGCACTATACTGTGTGCGAGATTGCAGCGATGAGATCCCTCCGAAACAGAGGTTAGCCAGATGCCGAAGTTCCTTGGCCGAGTTGAGTTCCCCTGCACGATTGAGTTGGGTCGAGGGCTCGAAGGCGCCATCACCAACGTCAGCAAGGTCGGCTACGTGGATGGCGAGGCCGGTCACCTCAACTATCGCGGCTACGACATTGCCGACCTCAGCGATCATTGCGCATTTGATGAAGTCGCCTATCTCCTCATCTTCGGCAAGCTGCCTAATAAGAAGGAGTTCGCCGGTTTTCGTGAGCGTCTCGCCAAGAGCGGCGATCTGCCCGATGTCATCATCAAGTTTATTGAGTCCATGCCGCGCGACGCGCATCCGATGAATGTACTACAGGCAGCGGTTGCCGCTCTTGCCTGTCTCGATAAGGACTCGCTTGTTGTTACGCATAGCGTGTCGAATGCCGCGGACGCCGTCGAGATGGAGACCGAGATTGCCATTCGAATCATGGCACGCACGCGGAGCATCGGCGCCGCGATTGCCCGAGCGCGCAGGGGGCTGCCGATCATCCAGCCCGATCCTTCGCTGTCGTTCACCGCGAATTATCTTTATCAGATGTCCGGAGAGCGCCCGACCGCGGTCACCGAGAAGCTCATGGACATCTGCCTGATTCTTCAGGCGGATCACGGCATGAACGCCTCGACGTTCACCGCGATGGTCGTCCACAGCTCGTTGGCGGATATGTACTCTACGATCGCGGCGGCGATCGGCTCACTCCGCGGGCCGCTGCACGGCGGGGCAAACGAGGCAGCGTTGGATGATCTGAAAGCCATCGGCGGGCCCGAGAAGGCCGCCGCCTGGGTCGCCGATCGAATCGCAAAAGGTCAAAAGGTCATCGGCTTTGGGCACCGGGTGTACAAGGCGTATGACCCGCGGGCGCTCGTTCTCAAGAAGCACGCCGAGGCGCTTTGTAAAGAAAAGGGCATGGAGTCGCTGTACCGAACGGCGGTCGAGGTTGAGAATCTGTTTCTGGGCGAGATGAAGGCCAAGGGCAAGCCGATTTATCCAAACGTGGACTACTACAGCGGCATCGTCTATCACGCGCTGGGCTTCCCGACCCCGCTTTTCCCAGTGATCTTCGCCGTGTCCCGCACTGCCGGATGGGCTGCCCGTGTGCTGGAATATTTGCCGGAGAACCGCATCTTCCGGCCGCGTGCGGTGTACGACGGTCCGACGGACCTGAAGGTCGTTCCGATCGACCAGCGGTAACAACGCGGCTTAATATCCAAGCAGATACCTCTTAAATCGCGGATCCCGGACCTCGAGAATTACCCGTGCGTCCTTCGGCGGGGCCGTAAAGAGTTCGCTTACGCCGAGTCCGTTTCGGTTGTCCGACCGCCTTTGGCTTGCCCTTCGGATTTGTCGAATTCGTCTGGCGCTCATGGCAATCTCCCGTTTGTTGTCTCCTGTTTATTGGCACGAATTCAAAAACCGGCCGGACTGCAAAATCACGTGTCATTTCAGGTACCCCCTCCGCAGCCGTTTCTGCCCTCAATTCTCCATGCGTTGAGGGAAGTTCAGCATCCGACCCCGCGAAATCACGGGTCTGCCCGCCCTGAGGATTTCTGAACCGCCCGTTTTCAGGGTGGAGAGGATCGCATCGGGACGAATGCTCGGCCTTTAGGCACGATATGGAGCCTCAGCGGCATGCCGTTTGCCGTGTCTCCAAGTGTCGGCCCCCCGCGTCGCATTGCTTACTCTCACTGGGGAGGCTTCTCCTGGGCGGCGCGGGGCGGAGATACCAACCCAATCGGTGGTGCAGCATGATCGAAATGACCATCTACGGCCGTGGCGGGCAGGGCGGCGTCACGCTGGCAAAGCTCATCGCCACGTCCTATTTCCTTCGGGGACAGTTTGCCCAGGCCTTTGGGGTTTATGCAGCGGAAAGATCAGGGGCGCCGCTTCAGGCCTATGTCCGGGTCGACGAGTACGAAATAGTCAATCACAATCAGGTTCGAACGCCCGATCACGTCATCGTCCTCGATCGCACACTCATCAGCCCGTCGATTCTCACGGGTCTCAAACCGGACGGCTGGATCATCCTTAACACCCCTGAAGACCCAGAGAGCCTCGGTCCGGAATTCGCGGGGCGACACGTGGCCTCCATCGATGCCACGGGCATCGCCATCAAGCACAAGCTCGGAACCAAGTCGGTCCCGATCGTGAACACGACCATGCTGGGCGCCGTTCTGAGAATCCTCGGCGAGCCGTGGGAGTCGGTTGCCGATTCACTGGGCGATCTGCGCTTTGACGGGGCGAATGTCGGCGCGGCCCGCGAGGCATTTGACGCGATCTGCGGAATAGAGCTTCCGGGCACGCCCATTGAAACACGCCGGGCACCTCAAAAGCCGCCGCCCATCGACTTGCTCGACGAACACGTGGGCGAGCAGTCGGCCATCCGTACGGGATCGTGGGCGAACCGCCAACCGCACCGACATGAGTTGCTTTCGCCCTGCTCGCATGCATGCCCAGCGGGAAACGACATTCAGTCCTTGGTTCGCTGCCTGCGGCGCGGCGACTACGACGAGGCACTCTCGACGCTGTTGCAGACCACACCGCTTCCGGCAGTCTGCGGCAGAGTCTGCCCCGCGCCCTGCATCGATTCGTGCAATCGTGCGATCTTCGATGAGCCCGTGCAGATTCGAGACCTTGAGCGGGCGGCCGCCGACAAGGGGACTCGCCCGAAACCGTCGAGGCCGTGGCGTGTGCACCGAGTCGCGGTGATCGGTACCGGACCCGCCGGGCTCAGCGCGGCGTATCATCTGGCGAAGCTCGGCTACCGCGTGGACGCGTTTGACGGTGCTGAAGAGGCCGGGGGTCTCCTTCGCTACGGCATTCCTTCATATCGCCTGCCGCCGGAAGTGCTTGATGCGGAGATCGACTACGTCGTGCAGCATGGCGTGAATCTTCACGTTAAAGCGCAGGTCGACCGCGCGCGCCTCATGGATTTATCGCGACAGTACGATGCCGTATTCGTGGCCACCGGCCTGCAGCAGATTCGATCTCTCGATCTGGGTCCTGCAAATTCCCGCCGGGTTATTGAGGGCATCGACTTTCTCGATCGCATCAAGCATGACAAAGTGGCCCTGCGAGGCGAGCGCGTGATTGTCATCGGCGGCGGAAACACCGCTATCGATGCAGCACGTTCGGCGCTGCGCGTCGGCGCCTCGGCGGTGGAGGTTGTTTATCGACGAAGCCGGCGGGAGATGCCTGCGATCCGCGAGGAAATCGACGAGGCTCTCGAAGAGGGCGTCACCCTGCGTGAACTGGTCGCGCCCGTTCGGCTTCGTGAAGTCAGAGATTCCATGCTTCTTTCCTGCCGACGAATGACGCTTGGCCCACCGGATAAGAGCGGTCGTCGTCAGCCGATTCCGGAAGTCGCGGAGGGCAACGAGTTCGAGCTGCCTTGTGACCGTATCATTCTTGCGCTCGGTCAGTCCTCCGATCTTTCAATTTTGCCCGAGGGAGCGGAGATCTCCGATCGCACGCGTCTGCTTGGTCTTTCGGGTTCGCCTATCTTTGTCGGCGGCGACTTTGCGACGAATGACGGTACCGTCGCCGCGGCCATTGGTAACGGGCGTCGCGCCGCACAGCACATTCATCGCACGCTTTCCGACGAAACCGTGGGGGCGGCCGAGTCGGTAGGGGTGGCGGGACCGGATGCCATGCACATGCATGTTTTCTCCCGGGTCCCCGCCTACCGTAGCCGGCATCTATCTGCCACGACACGACGGCATACGTTTTCAGAAGTCCGCCTGGGGTACGAAGACAACAAGCCCGACGCAATGCTCGAGGCGGCCCGTTGCATGAGTTGCGGCGTCTGCAACGGTTGCGATCGATGCGTGGAGTATTGCCCCGAGGGGATCCTCCGCCGGGACGGCGACGGATATCTTTTTGACTACGACTACTGCAAAGGCTGCGGCATCTGCGCGACGCAGTGTCCGCGCGGTGTGATCTATATGGCGGAACTTTAACGCAACGATCGCGTCACTCCGCTCATGCGACCAAATGAAGGTGCCGAATGGCTAGAGCACTTGTAACAGGCAATAACGCTGCGGGTCAGACACTGGCGCTTGCAGGGGAGGCTAATCGCGCGGCACGGGGCTGCTGTGCCGGCGCATACCCCATCACGCCACAGACCGAGATCATTGAGTATCTCAGTAGTTTTGCGTTCACCAAAGGTCGCGTCGTTCCGGTGGAATCGGAACACTCCGCCATGGGCGTTTGCATCGGCGCCTCCCTGGGCGGCGCCCGCTCGTTCACCGCATCCAGCGCCAACGGGCTGGCATACATGACAGAGAACATTTTCGCCGCCGGCTATTATCGCCTCCCCATTGTGCTCATCGCCGTCAACCGCACACTCGGTCCGCCATGGAATATCTGGGTGGATCAGGGCGACAGCCTCGCTCTTCGTGATGCGGCATGGATTCAGTTCTACACCGAATCCCATCAGGACCTCGTCGACACCATTCTCCTCGCCTTTCGCGTGGCGGAAGATCCTCGCGTGCTCCTCCCGGTCATGGTCGCGATGGATGGATTCATCATTTCCCACACTCAAATGGTCGTTGAACTGCCTACGCAGGAGCAGGTCGATCGATATCTTCCCGCCTGCAAGGTGCCGCATTATCTGCACCCCGGAAAGGCGGTCACCGTCGGCGGGCTTACCTGGCCGCGAGAAACAGCGCACCATCGTCGCGAGATTCAGATCGCGATGGAACGCGTTCCCGAAGTTCTCAACCAGGCCATTGACGAATTCGAAAAGGTCTTCGGGCGCCGTCCGGATGGCCCCCTGACGACCCTTCAAACTGATGACGCCGATACGATCGTCGTTGCGTGCAATACGATGGCCCGCACTCTGCGGCGCGTTATCCCCCGGCAGCGCGAGCGCGGCCGACGCGTCGGAATGATTAAAGTAAAGCAGTTCAGACCATTCCCGCGCAAAGAACTCAGGGCCGCGGTCACGACGGCTAAGCGCATTGGCGTGTTGGATCGGAACCACTCTCCCGGCTCCGGCGGAATCTTCTGGCAGGAAGCGGCCGCGAGCCTTCGAGGTCCCCGGGACGTCATTCTGCAGGATTACATCGTCGGTCTTGGGGGCGGCGACGTTACACCGGAGATCATCGAGGGAATCATCGACGACCTGGAAGCCCGCAGATCGGAAACAGAACCGATCTGGGAGGAGGCGACTGTATGACCCAGACGTTGACAGGAAGCCTGCAAATCCAAGGCGAACATCTTCTTCGCTGCGGGAACACCAATTGCGCCGGCTGCGGGATGTCCCTCGGCCTGCAGCTTCTCGACCAGGGACTGGGCGGTGAGAAGCCCATTATGGCAATTCCAGCGTGCTGTGGAATCGTTACCGCCGGCGCGTTTCCGGGCAGTGCTTACGGCGCCCCCGTCGTCGCAACGACCTTTGCGAGCAGTCCCGCGGTGGCTACCGGCCTGAGCACAGTGCAGCGGCTGTGCGACGAAGATGCTCCCGTCATTTGCTGGGCGGGCGACGGCGGCACTTTCGACATTGGGATCGCCACCCTCTCCGCAGCGGCCGAGCGTAACGAGGACATCATCTACATCTGCTATGATAACGAGATATATGGAAACACGGGCGGCCAGCGAAGTAGCGCTACCCCAATGGGCATCGCCACCACCACGTCACCCTTCGGAAAGGGCGAGCGTAAAAAGGACATCATGTCGATCATGGCCGCCCACCGCATACCGTACGCCGCTACCCTTTCCGTCGCCCATCGGGACGACTTCCTTCGGAAGGTGAGGTTCGCCCGCCGAGTGCGAGGATTCCGGTTTATGGTGATGCTCTCGCCCTGCCCTACCGGTTGGAAGTCGGAAGCCGAAGAGAGCGTTGACCTCGTCCGCCACGCGGTGGGATGCGGACTTTTCCCCCTTTATGAAATCTTCGATGGTTTGCGCTACCGTATCAACGCTCGACCCGACGGAGTACCGCTTGAAGAGTATGCGATGCGTCAAACAAGGTACACGCGTTCGTCGATGGATCTGGCGGGCATCAGGCGCGAAATCGACCTCCAGTGGACGCATCTTGACGCGATGGCAAAGATGTTTCCTGCCGATAATAAGGATGGTCTGACGGAGAACAACGTGGGAGACCGGCTCGTTTGAGATTGAAGCTTTCTGAGTTTTCATACGCCATGAAAAATCCGCATACTACATGTAAGTGCCTGATACCGTTTATCGCCATCGCCTTTCTCGGAATTGGAACGTGTTCCGACGGCTCTTCCGCGCCGACCGTTTCCCTGGTCCCCGCAGACGACGAGCACGGTCTGCACGTCGTCAACAGCGAGCGGCTCCGCGCGGTCATGGAAGAGCTTTGCGAGCTTAATTTGGACCGCCGTGCACATCGCGCCGATATGGGTGAGATGCCCGAGAACATGGAACGGGTGTCGCGGCTTGCGGCCGCTCTATCGAAGGATGCCCGATTGATTCCACACCTTTTCAAGAACAATGAAATGAACGATGAGAGTCGCCGCGTCTTCGATCGCCTCGCAGCCAGGATGGAACGTCAATGTTTTGACCTGGTCGAGGTTTCCCAGAGAAATGATACCGCAGCCGTTGGTACCAAGCTGAGCGAGATCATCGCCACTTGTAATGCCTGCCACGCATCGTTTCGCGGCCCGATTCTTGCCTCGACTGTTCGCTGATTGAGTTTGACCCGGGCCCCTCTCGCCCTTTCCTGCCGACTACTGACCGGATAGTCTTCCGATCGGCGTGGTATGATGCCGCGCCTTGCGGAGTTGTGATGAGACGTTGGCTATATCTGGTCTTGCTGTTATCCCTATGGATGCCCTGCGTCGCCGCCGGACAACCGGGCCCATCGCCTACACCGTTTGCCTCCAGGGTTGTAGAAGAGTTGCGTTCTCGGCCCGTTGGCAACCACACGCTGGATGTCTTAAACCTGCCCGATGAGTACTTGCATCGCGTTGCCGACCGAATGATCCGCTCGGCGTTTGAAACGCAATTCCGAATTGTCGTCCGCGAGACCAAAGACGGCATCCCAGTCCGGGATTCGACGGCCGTACCCCGCGGAACAACTCAACCGTCGCATGTTCGGCGATCCCCCGCCGTCTCTTACCTGCCTATCTGGATCGCGGTGGCGATCATTGTCTTCTCCGGCATCCTTCTGGCACGACGGGGAAAGGCGGGATCATGACTGCACGCGTTCGTTACCATCCGATTTCCCGGTTTGATGCCGGGGGCCTTCGAATCAGTACACTCGCCGCATGCGTTAGCCTGGTCTGCATAGCTATACCGATGTTCCTGAGTGTCGCCCCGCTTCATGCAGGTTCTCCGGCAGTTGCAGGCCAGGACTCTCGGCTTCCCGTCGATGCAGAAATCAAGATCGTTCACCACGCGCCATCAGGGGCAGCCAGCGTGTATTGGTCAAGTATTCCCGAGGCTCGGCCTTCGCTCCTTGGCTATCGCGCCGTCGTGGATGATGCCGGCCCTGCCTGGCCCTATGCGCTTCCGGCGGAAGATTCGGCGCCGTATCTGCGGGCGGCGGCGGACCATGTCACCACGCGTCTTGCACGCGACGGACTCTTAAAGACGCTTACGCACGTCCTGGCCATCATCGGTCCGGCGAATCTGAGCCGCGGAGAAGCGGAGGACCTTGCCGTTTTGAGGCAGGTGGGAATGCCGGTTGATCTGCTGAGGTACTTTCCGATTCCCGGTGCGGGGCCGGATGATGACTACACGATCGTCCGCTATGTTCTTGGCCTTCTGATGTCACGGCGAACTGCCGATCAGATCGGAGACGAGGTTCAGAATCTTCCATTCCAATTCTACAAGGGTGAACAGCGATTCCGGGCGGCGACGGAGTCCGGTGAGGGCGAGATCGCCCTTTTTCGGCTTCAACTGGCGCGCGGCGACTATTGGCGGGGAGTGGGAGACGGCAGTTCGCTCGACATCGCTCGTCAGTTGTCCAGTGCCGTACCGGATGCGCGCTTCGTCGTCAGCATCGAAAAGGACCAACTCAAGTTGATGCTTGGTTTTGCCCGGCTATGGCCGCTTAAGCGCCTCGATCAGCTCACTGTGATTGCCGAGCCATTCGACGTTTCTGAATGGGCCCAGGACAACGGGAAACCTGGTCTCTACCAATCGACGGATGAATCCGCCCCCGAGCCCGCGACCATCGTTCCGCGATTTGCCAGCCGTGGCGAAGAAGGCAGTATCTTTGCCCCGGGCGAGAGCCATTTATGGGGAGGGCTGAAGGCGTCCGGCCACACAATCGTTCAATCGCCCCTGCTGTTCCAGGGCGGGAATCTCATGCTGGTCGCCGATCCGCAGATGGGTTGGCGATACCTGCTCATCGGCGAGGCCGAGGTGTTTCGTAATTTCGCGCTGGGACTGACGGCGGATCAGGTGATTGACGCGTTCAAAGTGGAATTCGACGCCGATGCTGTCGTCGTTCTGCCGGCTGTTTCATATCACATCGATTATGAATTGTCGGTTCGTGCTCGCAAAGACGGACTCACCGCCTTTGTCAACGACACCGGTGCGGCCGTTCGCACAATTCTGCGAATCAGCACCAAGGCCCTGTACGCGGCAAAGGTCTTGAGTGACGAGCAGTTCGCCCAATGCATCGCGCACCTGGAGGCGGGCCGCTTGTCGGGGTTTCTCGCGATCGCCAGACCGCGGCTGAATGCGGCTGCGGTCAGGATGGGCCAGTACCCTGAGGCGCTCTGCGACTATTTCAGCGCCGGTACAGTTGACTCCGGGGTGGGTAACTTTCAGACCTTTCTACTGGCCATGGATCTCGCCGAAGCGGAATCGCGACCGGCCGGCAATTCGACGGGCGATGCCCAATTCGATGAATACCTCTCGGCCATCCGCAGGCGAGACGCGGCACGCCGAGCACTTCTGAAGAAGTTGGAGGATGTCCGCTTTAAGATCGTGCCTATACCAAGTCTGGCCGAAGAGAATCGTGGCCTTAACCACATCAACGGAATTCAAACAGCGGTGAGTTTCCTGATGCCCGGCTCGGGCGGGTTTTTCGAGGAATATGACCAAATCGCCGTTGAGCGGCTCACCCAGGAACTCGGTCCTGAAGTGAAGGTTGAGACGATCCTCTGCGGAGAAAGCCAGCGACGGTTCGGCGCGATCCACTGCGCCGTTTCGGCATATTCCACTGCTCGGACCAGCGTAGTCCGAAATTCGACGCGTTGAACGGCCGAAATTATCCGCAAGGATTATTTTTTCCGCGCATACTGTGTGCTATCGCCTAATTCGCGCCGCTCGGGGTCCGAGAATTGCCACTCAGATTCGTCAAAAATGCTTGATGGGGAAATATCGGCATGGTACACTGGAACACTGCGAGTTAATTTTTTAGCGGCGGGAGGTCCAAACAAACCACTGCGCATGTGCCAACCGATCCATCATTCCGATGGATATGTTCGCTGCGTGGTCGACTCCGCCATGGCTCGTCGCTCAAGCAAGCTTGAGCACATCTCTTCAAAAGAAAGGCGCAGAATGTCCCAGCCGGTTACTCGATCGTTCTTACTTTCGTGTGTTGTTATCGCTGCAATGGTCGTTCTTCAACCTCGCCCGGCTTTGGGCTCCGGTTGTCCGGGATCACCCACACAGTCCATTGGCCCCGATGTCGTCGTGGGTGTCCTATCCCACGACTCCGTCTCGAACTACAACAGCGCGAGCGGGATCGAGGCATTCTCGATGGGCACCACCTCCTGCAACCTGGGCAACGTCAATCTCAATTGGATTGACCAGCCGAGCAACATGCACCCGGTGATCGGTCAGAACATCTTTCGAATGAAACTGGTCAATGGATCCCGCCGCTTTGAGCAGCTTGGACAGAGCTGGCTCAAGCACGGATTCTACGCTTTGAGCGACCATGTTTGTTGTGCCTCTTGCTCCGGAACCAGCGGCAACGCCCTTGGGGTCGGCTGTTCAGACCCTTATGCGTCCGGTCGCAACGGCGGACAGGGCAGTCTGGGCCCTAAGTGGCAGGTCAATCCGACGACCGGTGTTCATATCCACCCCGTGGCCAACCCGGGCTTTTCCGGCCCGGTCGCTCGCCGCTGCCAGGCAAAGATCGTTGACCTTGAAGTTTCTAACGGCTCGGGCGATGTGAATGCGACGCGCTATTTTGGTGAGGGACAGTATATCGCCGCCGACGATGCCTCAGCGGGTCACAAGAATAACAACGCCTCTTATCGACCCCTTTCGGTGACCGGCAGCGGTACCGCCTGGAGCTTTACCGCGATCGGTTCGACCCAGAGAGAGCAAGCCGGTATCAGGGCCTGGAAGGATACCGACCCCACCGTCAGCGAGGTAGACATTGTTACCCAGGAAGACGGGGGGCTGACCGCTATGGTGATCGTTGCCGCACAAGCCACGAACCTCGGCGGGGGAATCTACCACTACGAATACGCCGTACAGAATCTCAATTCCGACCGGTCCATCGGATCAGTTTCCATTCCCATTCGTCCCGATGCCAACATTACAAACATTGAGTTTCGCGATGTGGATTACCACGACGGCGACGGCCCCGGAAACGTCAACTACGACGGCACCGATTGGCCGCCGGTCGTCGCAAATTCGAGCGTGACCTGGTCGACCGAGGATTTTTCGGTCAACGCCAATGCCAATGCGCTTCGCTGGGGCACGCTTTACAATTTCCGTTTTGATGCCGATGTCGCGCCCTGGGCCGGCAAGGGGACGGTGACGCTTGGCTATTTCAAGCCGGGTACGACTTCGACGGCGACAGCACAGACCGTCACGCCGTATCCCTGCATCAATGGCGACCTGAACGGCGACGCCGTGGTGGATGGCTTGGACATCAAGATCTTTGTTGACCGGCTGCTCTTCGGTGGTCCGTCCTTTCAGGAATTGTGCGCCGGCGACGTCGAGGCCGTTCGCGATGGCATTATTAACTTGGACGATGTCCCCAATTTCGGTGACTGCCTGCTGAACAGCGGCTGTTAGTGCCTCCGTCACCCTCACGTACATCGACTTCCCAGGCGACGGTCGCATGACACTCGGCCGCCGTGTCACAGACTTGGGAAACGGGACATGGCATTATGAGTATGCCCGCTACAACATGAACTCCGGCCGCAGCGGCCGGTTCTTCTCCGTTTCCGCTCCCGAGTGTATCGGCATGTCAAACATCGGATTTCATGACGCCTCTTATCACAGCGGCGACCCCCAGGACCGAGACGACCGAATAAAAAAACAATCTATGGCAGATTGCGCGTTGATGCAGCGTTGTATATCAGGAAATGTTCCTTGCGATTCACGTCCGGCAGAGGCGCCGGACGCTACGCAGATGCGCAAGCCGCTCTAGTTAGAGAAGAATCGACTCAAGTCCAGATCGATATACGACAGACGGCCGTTGAAGTGAGAGCTTCAACGGCCGTCGTCTATTTTGTGTGATTGTTGATCCCGGATTTACCGCGTGGGTTCGTATGCCCGGCTCCTACCCGGCCTGTGCATGATTAACGGCGTGATTCCTTCGATCAGTGTGCTCGAACTCCTTTGCCGGACACTTTGAAATTCCAGAGCTTTCGTACGTCGCGGGCCTTGTCCAGCGACCACAACTGAGAAAGCAACTGGTTTTGCAGCTTGGTGGGGATGACGCCCTCGGCGAGTGTGTGGAACTTCGTCTCGACCTCGTCGTCGGACATGGGGTTGCCGGCGTGGCCGCGCGGGTACTTTACCGTCTTCTCGTAAACCTTCCCATCGGCCATGCGAACTTTCAGCCGGTTCGGTATTCCGTCGGGGTAGCCCTTGTTAAGGTCACTCGCCTCGACGATGGTCGTGTTGTCGAGCAAGTCCAGGTACTTCTTGTTGGTGAACTTCTTCGGGGAGAAGGTATCGCGGGTGACATCTCCGTCGATCAGCGCGGCTACGGTCATGTATCCCATGCTGTGGTCGGCAGTTTCCCGGCTCGTCGGTCGCCATTTCTCCGGTTCGCTGCCGATGATCGACACCGCCGCTTCGAATGACTCCATGTCCATTTTGCGGATGTCTTTCCAACTGTACCCGTCGGCCATGAACGCCTTGCGAATCTGCTGTGCGGCGTCGATAGAACTCTGGGCGTGGTACTCCGCGGGCCAGTACTTGATGTAAGTCTTGTTGATCATGTAGCCGGCGCTCTTCGAGCCCAGTGCCACGTCGAACTTGCAGCGCGTCAGCATCTTGAATACGCCCTTGGGCCCCTCGAAGATCTCATTGGGTCCGGTGAAACCCTGCCGCGCGAGGTTTGCAGCGAAGACCGCGTTTCGAGCGGCGTTGGAGAAAGCGCACGCCTTCCACATGGAAATCTGACCGGTCCGCGTCTGGCGCGTTGCGATGTTGCAGACGCCGGCCAGCCCTTGTGCGTGGACCATCTGATCGGGAGTGAGTCCCCATAGCTTGGATGCGCCCAGCGTCGAGCTGAATGCCCCATAGGTGACGTGATCCCAGCCGTGAGCCCGAAGTGAGGCGGCATCGCAGAGCCGGCACTGGATTTCATATGCGATGACGGTTGCGAGGATGAGGTCCTTGCCGGGGCGGTTTGCGGCCTGTGCCACGGCGAGTGTGGCCGCGATGTTATCTGAAGGATGGGCCGGCTCCTTCGAAAGGTATGTGTCGTTATAGTCCAGGTAGCGGATGTGTGCCCCGTTGCACAGCGCGGCGAGATCGGGCGTCGTACGCGCCATCGTGCCGACGATGGCGGAACCGCCCTTCGGGTAGGGCACGGCGGTCGCCGTTGCTCGCGTGATCGTTGCCGGCTTCGACCCGTAGGCCCCCAGGGCAGTGCCCAATGAGTCGATGAAGCGCCGCTTTGTTTCGTGGATCGCGTCCTTGGTCAGGTCGGTGTATTTGAGCTTGTTTGTCCAGTGAGCGAGTTTTTCAGCCAGCAGCATGATGTGATTCCGTGTGGTTTTCCTGGTCACTCTCAGCGTGAATGCCCGGCGCGTGCCGGAGCCGTGAGCGGCGGATTATATCGACGGCGGCCGGATTCCGCGAAGCGATCGGCCGATGCGTTTTCGGTGGCTCGATTGGCGCGGCGGGATTAGACTCGCGGTTATGCCGCTTGCCGCCAGACAGGGACCGACCCCGACGCCGCCGACGCTTCATCTCGGTGACCTGACGATACGCGTCCTGGATGGGAGCACCTTTTCGCTGGACGGCGGGGCCATGTTCGGCATTATCCCCAAGCCGGTGTGGGCCCGAGCCGTTCAGGTTGATGAGCAGAACCGGATTCCGCTGGCGACGAGCTGTATGCTTGTCGAGACGTCCGGTGCCCGAATTCTCATCGAGACGGGCTGCGGCGAGAACGCCAAATACGCGGAAAAGGAGCATGGGTTTTTCAGCTTTGGGTCGCATTGGCTGCTCGACTCGCTGACCGCGGCCGGGGTGGATCGAGAGTCGATCGACATTGTGATACTCACGCACCTTCATTTCGATCATGCAGGTGGCGGTACCATGTCCGATGGTCAGGGCGGCTGGCAGCCGACGTTTCCGAAAGCTCGGTATTTCGTTCAGCGCGGCGAGTGGGACGACGCAGTCGAGGGCCATGCCGTTATGACCGGCACATATCGGCGGGAGAATCTCGAGCCGCTGGAACAGTCGGGCCTTCTCACGTTGTTGTCCGGCGACGCGCAGATCGCCGAAGGCATTTCGACGCGCATTCTTCCCGGCCACACGCGGCATCAGCAGGGGGTAATCCTTGAGGGCGGCGGCAAGCGGGCGATTCTTCCGGCGGATCTCATACCGACGAGCGCCCACGCCGGCCTGCGTTACAACATGGCGTATGACCTCCTGCCCTACGAAAACATGGTCAACAAGGAATCTCTGCTCGAAGAGACGTCTGATGGCGATTGGACGATCCTGTTGGGGCAGGATCCCGACACGGTTTCATGGCGAGCGGAAAAGATTCGCGGAAAGGGATTTCGGCTTTACGAGCGATAACCCTCAAAATCAGTGCAGGTAATACGTTTTTTCTTTGAGGCGAGAATCAAATTCACAAACCCTGAACTCGCGGTAGAGAAGCCGTCGCGGGCTGCTCCATATTCGCTCTAATCATCTGTCCCATCGCAAGTTCCATTGAGTCGCCCCGTTTGACCCACCTTGCGGCGAACCTTATTATGCAAACCTCACCCGATAGGACATATCGGAGGAGGATTTGTCGGGTTCGATGCCTGATCCCGGCTGCAGAATTTCTATCTTGTGAGCAGGACGACATGAATTTCACGCTTTCGGACGAATTGACGACATTTCGCGATCTCACGCGTAAGTTCGCCGCGGAAAAGATCGCGCCCCACGCCAGAAAATGGGACGCGGAAAAGTGGCTGCCGGATGAGGTCACCCGTGAGATGGGTAAGGTCGGCTTCCTCGGCGTTTCCTTCCCAGAGGAGTACGGCGGCTCAGGTCAGGGCCTTCTCGGCATGACGGTTGTCGTCGAGGAAATCTCCCGGTGGTGCGGCGGGACCGCCCTTTTCATCGCGGCGCACAGCGGCCTTTGTTCGACGCACATTCGCCTTGCCGCCAACGATAAGCAGAAGCAGAAGTGGCTCCCCAAGCTGGCCTCCGCCGAGGCGATCGGCGCCTGGTGTCTCAGCGAGCCGGAATGCGGCACCGATGCCGAGGCCATGACCACCCGCGCCGAGAAAACCTCTGCCGGCTGGGTCATCAACGGTCGCAAGTTCTGGATTACCAATGGCAAGCGCGCCGACGTTTTCGTCGTCACTGCCCGGACGAAACCCGAGCGCGGGGCCCGGACGATTTCCGCCTTCCTCGTTGAGAAGGGAACGCCCGGCCTGATCATCGGCGAGCCTGAAGACAAGATGGGCATGCGTGCCAGCGACACGGTACCGGTGAATTTCGAGAACTGCGAAATCCCCGCCGAGAATCTGTGCGGTGAGCTGAACGAGGGATACATCGACGCCCTGCGCGTTCTCGATCGCGGTCGCGTCACCATCGGCTCCCTCTCGGTCGGTCTCGCGCGAGGCTGCCTGGAGGAGGCCGTGCGCTACGCCGCCGAGCGAAAGAGCTTTGGCGTGCCGCTTCATAGCCACCAGGCGATTCAGTTCAAGCTCGCCGACATGGAAACTCAGATTGAGGCCGCTCGACTGCTCGTTCGTCAGGCCGCCTGCACCCATGACGCCGGCCGCCCGGACAAGGAGTTGTCCTCCATCGCCAAGCTGTTCGCTTCTGAGATGGCCAGCCGGGTCGGTTGGGATGCCATTCAGATTTTCGGCGGCGCCGGCTATACCAAGGATGTCTGCGTCGAGCGACTGCTCCGCGATAACAAGCTTTGCGAGATCGGCGAGGGTTCCAGCGAAGTGCAGCGAATGCTCATTGCCCGCGCGGAGTTCAAACGCCTCAGCGCCTAACCAGGCCGAAGTGTTGCTCGATCTGAATAACCAAGCCGCGACAAAGGGCGGTTCGACTGCGAATACCGGAAACGAACATATACCTCTGAAGGCCGCAACATGATGAAGGAAGACGCCGCGACCATGGAAGACGTCATCGCATTCGGGTACGAGTTGGATGAAGACCATCGCATGTTGCGAGACAGCATTCGCGACTTTGCCCGAAACGTCATCGCGCCGGGCGCGATGGCGCGCGATATCAAGGGCGAGTTTCCCCACGAGGTTATCAAGCAGCTTGGCGAAATGGGATATCAAGGCATCTGCGTCCCCGAGGAGTACGGCGGCGCCGGCATGGACGCGCTTGCGTCGGCCATCGTTGTCGAAGAACTGTCTTACGCCGATGCTTCCGTCGGCGTCATCAACAGCGTTCAGAACTCCCTCGTCATCGACCCGATACTTAAGTTCGGCACTGAAGCCCAAAAGAAGAAGTGGCTGCCGCGCATGGCATCCGGCGAGTGGCTCAATTGCTTCTCCCTTTCCGAAGCAGGCAGCGGCTCCGACGCCGGTTCGATCAAATGTCGCGCCGTCCTCAAGGGCAACGAGTGGGTTGTGAACGGCACGAAGCTCTGGGTGACGAATGGCTCGGAAGCTGACATCGTCCTTCTCTTCGTCCGTACAGAGGATGGGGACCGGCGCAATTCAAGTTGTTTCATCGTCCCCAAGAACACACCCGGTCTGACCGTCGGCAAGCACGAAGACAAGCTCGGCATCCGCGGCAGCAGCACGACCGAGCTCGTTTTCGAGAATTGCAAGGTCCCCGCCGAGAACCTGCTCGGCGAGCGCGGCCACGGCCTCAAGATTGCCCTCACCGCCATCGACGGCGGCAGACTCGGCATCGCCGCTCAGGCCCTTGGTATTGCCCAGGCTGCGCTCGATCGCTCGGCGAAGTATGCCCTGGAGCGCCGCCAATTCGGCAAGAGCATTTCGGAGTTTCAGGCGATTCAGTGGAAGGTCGCCGACATGGCCGTACGCATCGCCGCCAGTCGAGCCCTGATCTATAAGGGCTGCTGGGTCAAGGGACAGGCGGGCCACTCGCTGCACATTCCTGCGATGGCCAAGCTTTTCGCCGCCGAGACGGCCAGCTTCTGCGCCAATCAGGCGATTCAGATCTTCGGCGGCATGGGCTACTGCCGCGAGAGTGAAGTCGAGCGGTACCTCCGCGATGCCAAGATTACCGAGATCTACGAGGGCACCAGCGAGATGCAGCGCATGACCATCGGCGAGACGCTGGCGGCCCACCCCGAGCGGGTCGCGGAGGTCTAATCGCTATCCGCCTTCGGACGTGGCCGGCCGGCAAACCCGGCACGCCGAGTCCCCATCGCGGGACGCTTCAATTCGCTAAGTGAACCTGCCATTCATCCCAGCCGAAGTAACAACGCAGCATCGATTGCGCGGCGGTACTTATCGGCTGAAAGTCAAATGGCAACCACGACAACCACTCGAGTAGTCACGACGGCCGGTCAATCAGCGGACCGTCTGCTGCGGAGTCCGATATACCGGATCGCCGTTTTGGGTGATCGGACGTCGGCGCAAGTTGTCGCGGGCCGGTTGTCGGCGGCGAGCGAATTTTGCGCTGCCCGATTGGTCGAACTTCCGGCTGAGATTCCCGCCGGTTGGTCGCTTCCCGGTTTCGATGTCGCCATCTGGATCGACGCAGGCGAAGCGAAACAAGCGGAATCGACAGGCGATCGCAAGCGCCTCAGCGAGTGCTTCGCGGCCCTGGGCGAGCTTCAAATCGGAGTCATTGTCCTTACCGCGCGTCCTGACCGCTTTGCCAATGTCGGTGTCGGCTTCGTCTGCCTGCCCGTGGACTCGGGAATGGACGTCCTCCGCGGCGCCATCCTCGCGGTCACGCAGTTTCAGCCCGCACTTCAGGCATTCGCCCGCGAAGTCAGCGGCATGCATCGCCTGCATACAAGCCTGCACAAGCATTTCGACGCCATCGACCGCGAGCTTCGCCTGGCCTCGCGGCTGCAGCGCGACTTCATGCCGCGCGATCTTGTTGCCGCGGGGCCGCTGCGATTTTCGACATTCTTCAGGCCCTGCACATGGGTCAGCGGAGACATCTTCGACATCTTTCGGCTCGACGAGAATCATTACGGTTTCTATCTTGCCGATGCCGTCGGGCACGGTGTCGCCGCCGGGCTGCTGACCATGTACATCAAGCATGCTATCCAGCCCAAGCGTATCGATGGCAATGACTATGTGATTGCCAGGCCGTCCGAGGTGCTCAGCGCACTGAACGATCAACTCGCCGCACAGGGCCTGCCCGATTCGCAGTTCATCACCGGCTGGTACGGCATCATCAACTGCAAGACACTGCGACTCGATTACTCCGTCGCCGGTCATCCGCCGCCCATGCTCATCGACCGTTCCGGGCTCATCGGCGAATTGCATGGTGACGGCAGCCTGCTCGGTCTCTGCGCCGGCCAGCAGTTCACGGATGAATCCATCATGCTCAAGCCCGGCCAGCGAATTGTTCTCTACAGCGACGGTCTAGAGTCGATCCTGATCGAGCAGCGCCCGCCCATGCCCGCGATGCCATGCCTCCAGCCGAATGTCGCAGCCAAGTTGGTAGGCGACCCGGACGAGCTTCGAGCCGAGCTCACGGAGATACTCGACACCCTGCCCGGCGGACTTTCTGAGGCGGACGACGCGTCGATGGTGATTCTCGACATCGTCGGCACGCACTAGGGTCGGGGCGAAGTCGCCCGCCGTTTGACCGGGTTTTTCCTCACTCATACGATGTTCGCCATGCGAACGCCGATTTGGGCATGCCTGCTTGCTATTGCCACTCCTTCCGCGAGTCTCAACGCCGGAGATTGGCCGCACCTTCGCGGGCCGCGATACGACGGTGCGGCCCCGGCTACCAACTTCCTGAAGACCTGGCCCAGTGAAGGACCGCCGAAGTTGTGGTCCCGCGAAGTCGGACCGGGCTTCAGTTCATTCGCCATCGTCGGCAGCCGGCTCTACACCGGCGGGACAAGGGACAAGCAGCAGACCGTCATCTGTCTCGACACGGTCACCGGCGCGGTGATCTGGGAGCGTCCCTTTGAGCCGGAGATGACCGATCCCGATCCGAATCTCCACGGCCCTCGCGCGACGCCGACCGTGAGCGACCATCGCGTTTACATGATGGGGTCGCACGCCCGGGTGTTCTGCTTCGATGCTGCGACGGGCGAGACAGTCTGGGAGTACGAGCTGCACGGCAAGCCGCACTGGGGTTATTCCGGCTCGGTTCTGATCGACGGCCATCTCGCGATCTTCACGGCCGGCGGCAAGGACGGCTCGCTTCGAGCGGTGGACAAGACGACCGGCAAACTCGTGTGGACCTGCGGGGACGACCCGGCGGGATACGCCACACCATATCCATTCGATTTCGAGGGCAAGCGCTACATCTGCGGGTTTATGGCGGAGAGCATTCTCATTGCTGAGCGAGATACCGGCCGGTTGGTCCTGCGGCTGCCCTGGCCTTCACACTCAGGCGTCAACGTTGCCGGGCCGATCTTTCACGACGGCCGACTGCTTATCAGCTCCGGCTATGGCTACGGCGCGGCGCTCTTTAAGCTGCGGAAAGATGGAGACAATCTCGCCGCCGAAGAACTCTGGAAGAGCCTCAAGCTACGAAACAAATTCCAGACGCCGATTCTGATCGACGGAAAAATCTATACCTGTGACGAGACGGGCCTCAAATGCGTGGACTTCGCCACCGGCAAGGTGGAATGGCTCAAGCGGCGCATCGTCCACGGTCCCATGCTCGCGGTGGGGCGGTACCTGTTCCTGCTCCGTGAATCGGGTGAATTGCAAGTTGCCGAGGCTTCGCCTGTGGGCTTTGAGCCGATCTCCACGGCGAGCATCTTTGAGGGAAACACGCGCTCGCTGTGGCAGACAGTGACCAAGCAGCGACAAGGCGAGCGATGCTGGACCGTACCGGTCTTCGTGGACGGTTTACTGTATGCCCGCGATCACACCACGGTGGTTTGCCTTGATCTTCGCATCGAAGGCGCGGCGAAAGCAGGCGGGGAGGAGTAATCCTCGGCGGCCACGGTGATCGTCTTGCCTAAAGGCAGTCTATACGCGCTTCGCGGCGCGGACGAATTCGCGAATCCGCTTCTCATCCAGCGCTGCCGTTGTCTGCCCGCCGCGCTTCAGAGCCGTTCCGACGATCAACCCGTCCGCGATGTCCAAATAGTCACAAACCGTCTCGGCAGTCACGCCCGAGCCGATCCATAGCGGCGTCTTCGGGACGGCCTCCTTGACTCGGCGTACGGCGGCAAGATCGGTTGCCTTGCCGGTGCCGGTTCCGCTGACGATCAGCACGTCCGCGCCCGCCCGATGGGCCGTCTCCTCGGCGGCCAGGGTGATATCCGGCTGGCTAATCGGTGTCGCGTGTTTGACATGCACATCCGCGGCGATGCCGACATGCGGGGCGATCGCCGCTCGCTTCCGCAGCACCTCATTGGCCTTTCCCGTAATGATGCCCTGATCTGTGGCGTAAGCGCCGGAAAGCACATTCACGCGGACGAAGGCTGCCCCCGTCGTCGCTATGATGGCCAAGGCTGATAGTGCGTCATTACGAAGCACGTTGACGCCCACCGGCACGCCGCACGTCTGCACAACCTGGGCGATGACAATGCTCATCGCGGCGATTGTCTCTTCCGGAACGCGGTCCGCCGCAAAGGGCACGTCGCCGAAGTTCTCAACGATGACCGCGTCGAATCCTGCTTTGCCTAATTGCCGCGCCTCAATGACTGCCCGGTCGATGATTGCCGACATGCTCAGTTTCGACCCCGCAGAGCCGGGCAGGGGGGGCAGATGAACCATCCCGATGAGCCTCAATTTGGAAATGTCGAGCGTCTCGCCCGTCCTGCGTGATCGACTTAATTTCGCCATGTCATCCTTACTGCCATTGATTCGTCGCGACAGATCGCGAGACCTTTGACTATTCCGGCCGCCAGAACTCACACGGGGCCAAGCGGCGCCCCTTCGCTTCGTTGACGCTGATTGTCGCCGGTTCAGTCAGCAGCGTCGCATGGGGGCAATACGGCGAATGATACTCTCGCGTAAACTTGCCGACGATCACCTTGGCCGTGCCATGGCTCCCCTTTAGACGCTTCCAGACGCCGCGCTGCCCCCAGGCCGCGTCGTCCTCGCGTCGCAAGTACTCACTCAGTTGTGAGAAGTCCGATGAGCGATCGACCCATGCGAGGCCTTCTTGGATCAGCGTCCCGCCGATGTCTTCCCGGTCGGATCCAATTGCTGCATACGCCGCGCGACGGCCGTACCGATCGCGAATGGATTCGTCCTCGGCGGCCCATACGACCGTCACCTTTCGACCCTTCACCAGCTTTTCAAGTTTTTTCTGGGTCTCTCGCGCGGTTGGCTGCCCGTTAATCGGAGCGCCGATCCCCGTCAGTCGCACGCGCTCGCCGCCCTCCAGTTCCAGCGTTGCACCGGGCAGAACGCGCGAAACTTTCACGGTCTCTACAATGCCCGATTCGGCATTTTCGTCGCCTGCCGGTTGACTTTGTTTTCCGCCGGCCTCGTTGCCCTTGCCGGATTCCGCATCAGTCTTCCGCGGCTCTGACTTTTTGTCATCACCGGGGGGCGTCTCCGGCTCCTTCGGCTTCGACGCCTCCTCTTTTAACTTCTCTTCAATCCGCGCGCACGATTTGCACTGTCTTCGCCCCTCGGTCTCCGCCTCTTGCACGGACTTGAATAAGACGCGATTACCCGAGGCGATGGTCTTCGCCGCGCCGCAGCGATCCGGTTGAGTGTGGTAGACCTTACTCTTCTTCGCGCCCATCACCGCGGCCGACGCGACTGCGGTTGCCGACGCTGTCAGCCCAAAGGCGATCAGAATGACAACAAGCCGAGAAGGTCTCCGGCCAGAAACGGCGTACTTGCGAATGGTCATTGCCGCCTCCCTCGAACAAGTAGTTCAAGGGAGCATTGTAACCGTGACCAGGCAGTTGATTGAAGGTGTAACTCGGGGGGGCACTCTGGGCAGGGGCAGAATCAGGCGCCTGCCTTGCGAAAGACGGCGACGACATCCTCTACCGGGACGACGAAGAGTTGATTGTCGCCCTCAAAATCCACCGGAATTGCGTGCTTCGGATTGAACAGTACCTTGTCGTACTGCTTCAGCGGAAAGTCCTCGTCGTTGTCCACCTGGGTGGACACGGCCACGACCCGCCCGGTGATCGTCGGAATCTCAATGTTGTCCGGAAGCTGGATACCGCCCTTGGTCTGCTTCTTGTCGGCATCCTTGCGAATGAGGACGCGCTTGCCGATCGGCTCCACAGTCTCCAGCTTCGGTGTTCGCGTTTTGGCCTCTTCGCGGCTCATAATTTGCTCTCGTGGAATGGGAGGTCTCTGATTGAGTCGCTCCACTTCTTAGATCATAGCGGCTCTCCCGCTGCTTTTACAGCGAGGGTCCGGGCGACTGCGGCAGTCAATTGGCCGCAATCCATCCTCCAGTTACAATCGGCAACACCACTGAAAACGGGACAGAAACCTTGAAAAACGCCCTTACCGCCGTCCTGACTCTCCTTGCCCTTGTCGGTCTCGTTTCGCCCTCCGAGGCACAGAGCCCTTTCGCTCAGGGCGTCGCATCCGGCGATGTGACGGACACGACGGCGATGATCTGGACACGCGCGACTCCGCCCGGCGAGGTTCGGCTCGAGATCGCCTCTGACCAGGCATTCTCGATAATTCTCCAATCTGTCAGTGTCACCGGATCGCCCGACAGCGACGGCACGGTCAAGGTCGATGTCGATGGTCTTACACCGGCGACCCTGTACTTTTACCGGTTTGTCGATCTGGCGACCGCAGCGGTAAGCCCGCTCGGTTCCTTTCGCACGGTGCCGGCCGCCGACGCGGCACGCCCGTTTCGATTCGTCTATACCGGTGATTCCAACGCCGCTCATCAGCCATTTGAGGTCCTCGGCAAGGCTGCCCAGGAGCAGCCGGACATCTGGTTCTGGGCGGGCGACACGGCCTACGCTGACGGAGTCGCGGGCGGCATCCCGAGAGCGTCTGATCTGGAGGGCTATCGCGCCAAGCACCTTCAAAATCGCAATGACCCGTTCCTGCAGACCCTCCTCGGCTCCAGCGCCGCCTATGTTCAGTGGGACGACCACGAAGTAGCGAACGACTATGACGGGGGCGACCTCGAGGCACATATCACCGAGGCGCAGCGACAGGCCGGCTATCGCGCGTTCTTCGACTACATGCCCATCCGTCCGCAAGACGTCGCCGGTGACGAATCACGCATCTATCGCTCCGTGCGCTACGGCTCGCTCGCCGAGTTCTTCATCCTTGACTGTCGACAGTACCGCTCGCGCGACGTAGGCCGCGAGGGTGGTGGGCCCGATCCCCGGGCGTTTTTGTTGCCGACGCTGGAGATCGAGACGATCACTCGCCTGGCGGATCCTGCCCGATCCATGCTTGGCGCAGAGCAATTGGCGTGGCTCAAGAATGGGCTGAAGAACTCGACTGCTACCTGGAAATTCGTGCTTAGCTCCGTCCCGTTTACATCGCTTCTGTTCATCCCGTATGACCGCTGGGACGGCTATGTCGCCGAGCGATACGACCTGCTCCGTTATATTGACGTTAACGGCATCACCGGCGTCGTCCTCATGTCGGCGGACATTCATGCCAGCGTGTACAACCCGGATGTCACCTACTTCCTGCGCAACACCATCCGCCAGGAATTCTCGCCGTGCTTCAAGGTGCCTGAAATCATCGCCGGGCCCATCGCGACCGATACGCTGCAAAATGAGATCGGCGATTTCATCGCTGGCTTCGCCGGCGTCAGTGGGGCGGAGTTTCGGGGAACGCTGCTGTTCGGGCTCGGATTCGATTTTCTGCGAAACAAGATCATCGAAATGAACGGGCTGCGCTTTGTCGAGCCGAACAAGTTCGGCTACGCGGTCATCGATGTTTCCGCCGACGCAGTGAACGTGACTTGGCGCGGCATCGAACCGGACTCATCCGCCCCGTCGCCGCAACCTCAAACACTGCACACGGCTGTCTTGCCGGATGCGCAGGCAAACCTCTGCGGCCAGGGATTCCTGCTTCCCATCTGCGCGATGGCGGTTATCCCGCTTTGCACCGTTCGCCGCTATGGCAGAAGGGCGTCGATGAACGGCTGAATATCGCCTCCGTCGTTGAGAAAATCCCCGTCCATGTCCGCGATGGGATTGTTCGCGCAGTCCGGGTCGAGCCCCAGCAGCACATTCACAAATACTGGCAGGTCGGCCATGTCCACCGCCGCGTTCAGATCAAAATCGCCGCGCAGCCCATAGTAAGCCCGAATGACGGTGTCGCTGCCCGGCCCGGCGTTCATCGTGCCGCTGATCTGCAATCGTCCGCTGGCTGGATGAAGAACCGCGGCGACGTACTGGCAATCGGCCGTTACTGCAAAGACGTTGGCCGACGTCGGCACGCGAAGCTGCGTCGTATAGTGAAGCGTACCGCCGGTTACATTGGTCAGCGTGTGCGTGTTGAGCCCCTGCTCCTCGTCACATCGTACGTTAAATCGCTTGTCCTTCAGTCGCAGCCCGCTAAACGTCATTGTGTTCCAGCCGGTCGGCAGGTTCGGCTCGATGATGAAGCTGTCCGTCGGCGCCATCGGCTTGTAGTCCAGAAAGGCCATCAACGCATCGACAAACGTCGACATCGACTCCCAGGCGTTTGGCCATGCCGTCTGCAATACGAAATCCGTCTGCCCCGGATACAGGAGACTTCCGCAGTTCGGGCAGGTGCACGGGTTGCACGCCGGCGCCATCTGCTCCGCGCCGAAGCCGATCGGGCCCAGCTCGTCAATGCACAGATCGATGCGGAACTTGTGATTGTCGATGTCGGCCTTGTCGCCGGTATGGTCGGCGCGCTCCGCGTAGTAGAGTCCGTACCACAGCGTACTCAGGAACCACGGGCCGGCTCCCCACGGTGACGCAGGGCTCCCGTCGCCCCAATATGAATCTCCCCAATAGCGATTGATGAGATTCAACCAGCCGTAGTCGTCATTGAAATTGACGAGCGGGTGGCTGTTGCCGGTTGTGTCATTCGCCACGCCGTTCACGCGGTCGATGTAATTGGCGGCCTGTGACGAGGTCGCCCCGAAGATATTGAACGGATAGACGATGCCCAGTTGCGAAATGTCGGTCACCTCGGCATTGGCGTTGAGCTTGTCGGTCAGTCCGCTACGGATCGTGTCCGCGCGATTGCCGAAATCCAGCGAGTCGGCATTGTTCCCCAACGCTCCGGCAATGGCTGCCGCATCCAGTAAGCCGCGCACCACGTTGGCATTCGAGTAGATAAAGAACCCGTATTGATCCTCCCAGACGTTGTTGCTCCACATCAGCCGCTCCGTCGCGTTGTAATTCAGCAATGCATGCAGACCCGCATCTCCCGGACTCGTGCTGCATGTAAACGCGGCGTCGCGCACTTCGTCATAGTGACTGCTCAGAAACGCCAGATCGCCGGTGATCAAGTACTGGTAATAAACACCCCATGGAAAGACCGCCGTTTCGTCGATCTGCGGCGAGGGCCAGACGACATGGCCGTCCATGGTGTATTTCTGCTTCCAGAATCCCTTGCCCCACGATTCGTTGTCGCGATAGGCCACGTCACGCATCCACTGATAAACCTTGTCCGCCTCGGGCAGATGTCCCACACGGGCCAGACAGACCGCCGCGTAGACCGCGTCGCGCGGCCAGCAGAATGGATACGCACCGTTGTGATAGCCCGCCGCCACAGCGCCGCTCACACCGTCGAGGTGCAGCGCTGTTGCCAGGAGCCCGCGCTTGAATAGTTCGTCATAAGTCGTGTCCGGCGTATCCAGTAGCACGCCTTCGTTAAGCCAGCTTTGCCAATAGGCGTCGGTGTCACCCATCACGCTCGACATCGAGTTCGCAAAGAACCAATCCAGCGCAGGGCGAATCTGTCGATCGCCAACGTCCGCGAACAGCCCTTGCTTGAAGCCGCCCGCGATGCACATATCGACTTCGACAGGAACCCCAGGGTCCAGCGTGAGCTGCATGCCGATCCAGCCCTGGCCGTTGTCGGCGCTTGTGTCGCGCCACGAATCGGTCGCCGGGGTGCCGGCGGAATCGCCAACGCCGGCGCACTTCTTCAGGGCCGTGCCGAGGAAGACTGAGACATTTTTCGGGTAGTCGTCCGGTGCAAAGCGCGGATTGTATTCTCCGCGACTGATCGCCGAGCCGCCTGCGTTGTCAAATGCGACCATCGCGCCATGCGCCGCGCCCCCGTCCTGATACATCGCGTCCGAGCCGTCGCCGCCGTTGATCGCGAAGTCGCCATAGGCGTATAAGTTAATCACCTTCGTCGAGGGGCCGTTGTTGGTCAGAATCATCCGCTTCACATACAACCCGCGATTTGGATTGCCGTCGAGATCGTTCGGAAAGGTGATGCCCTTGGGACAGAAGTCGTACTGCTGAACGGCGATGTTGTTGCCCCCGCCGTGAAGCCGAGAGGACGAGATCACCGTGTTTGAGTCAGGGTTGTATGCCTGTGCGACATTGTCGTAGCCGAGGCCGCTCTCGTTGCTCATCCAGTACGTCAGACCATCCACACGGATACCACACATCACCTGATTGACGTGCATCTGCCCGCGGCCGCTGGTGAACGGTGGGAAGGTGTCGTTGCCGCCGGCATAGCCCTCGTTCTTAGTCGCCACGCCGAGCCATGCCCCCGCGCCGGGATAGAAGATGTCGAAGATCGTGCCGTTCTGGTCGAGCATCAGGTTGATGTAGTTGTTGCCGACCATGGCCTCTTCCTTCCAGAAGTAGACCGGTGGATACCCTAGGCCGGGGTTTGGCGAGCCTGCCCCCGCGCCGGGCCATGCAAGCTTGTTGACGTATGAGTAGCTTGCGCCGCCATTGGCGAAGACCTCACCGCCGCCGCCGGTGTCCCAGGCGCTGATGCGATATTTGATATTCTGCGCATACTCGCGCGCGGACATCGGCAATGTCGCCTTCCACCAGTCGCGCGTACCTTCCATCGTGCTCTCATTGGTGACGAAGGTGACCTGACCGCCTGTGTTGCTGAGAACCAGAGTGCCGACCGTGCCCACGCCGAAGCTGCCGCCCGGTTCGCTGCCGTCGTTGGTCCAGTAGATCGCCACGCGGTCGTAGGCGAATTGAAACGAGACTCGAAAATAGACATCAACCGCGTCGGCCTCACGGGGCGTTTCCGGCTCGCGCTGCGTAACGTCCGGCGCTTGGGAAAACGCCTGAGCGCCGGGCGTATGCTCGACGGCCGTCGGTGCGGCCCCCAACGGTGCTTCGACGAAGCCGAAGGCCAGGGCGACAACTAGGAAAACTGCGAACTTGATACTCGCTCGGGTCATGGCAGGGCCCCTCAACAATCGGCTCATCGGCTGGTTACCAAGCCGCCCCCCGGTTTGCGTAGGAAAAACGATTTATTGACCCATTGTAGCGGGAATTCGGCCCATTCCCAAACTCAGAAAACCCGTATTGAAAAGTATCTAACTCTTTACGGGGCCGCTTCGAACGCCCCGTGCTCGGCGTGGAATCTCTCCTGGGCCAGGCGATCGGCTTCGGCGAATTGCCGGGCCACCGAAACGATACTGTCGTTGAACGACTGAATGTGCTTCTGCGTGACCCGCTCCGGTGGAATCGGCAGCATCATCGACCAGCGGGTTGGCGGCACCAGAACGATCGACGTGCGTAGCGCCAGAATCTTCCTCGTTCTGTCGCGATACCCGCTCCACGAGCGACCGATCTGCTCGCGCTTCCAGTAATACTCGATGCGCGATCGTCGGCCGATGCAGCGCGTGGGGTCCCAGTCCTGTGGACCGCTGATGACGGCAACGATCACCGACTGCGACAGCTGAGCATGACCGAGTTCATGTTCACCGCGACTCACGACACGGTTCTTGTCGAGGGGATCGGCTCGGGCAACGACGGTCTGATCGAGATTGAATTGAACCGGCGCCAGCAGGGTGGCCTCGATGCGCGTACCGTATATCTCCGACTCAGGCGCCGTGCCGTCCGGCAGATCGGGCGGAACCTTGTGCAAAGTAAAGAGAATGCGGGCATGGTCGTCGGTGACAAGTTCGTGAAAATGGATGCCAACGACATCGTGCAACTCACGTGACATCCATTTCTTCCAGAGGATGTCGGGCATTTCGATCACGGGAATCGCATTTTCGTCCTTAAGCGGCTTGTCGGCTCCGCTTCGCTCGGCGGACAGGCCGGGCAATGGTGCAAGGGCCTGGCCCTTTTTCCACTCGCTTTCGCCACTTCCAGCGGGGGTGACGATCAGTTCCCACGGCACGCCGTCACGGGCCGTTCCCGCGCGAAAAGCGCGATAGGTCCAGTTGCCGAGGGTGATCGGGACCCCAAGCTCGGTTTTTTGTTCTGTACTTTTCTCCGGTGGCCAAAGAAAAATGGGGCGGCGCCCCGAGCGGGTCCGCAGGCCCGCCGAATCGTCGCCATTCGTGACGGCTTGAGTAACCGCTACGAGCGCGGCGGCTAAGAGCACTATGAGGGTCGCAGGGCGCGCGCGATTAAACATGGTCGACCTCTGTCGGAATGCGGATTCGGCTTGCCCGCCACGCATTATATCTGAACCAGGAAGCTTCGGCTAACGCGGCATCAAAAAAAAGAATGCCAAGGCGGCAATTACGCGGGAAACAGGGGGCGAGTGAATCAGGCGCGAGGGGCACTATCGTTGCCGCGACCTTGCCTGGTCCAGCCCTTGCGCTGCGGCCTGATTGTTCGGCTGAATCCTGAGCACGGCCTCAAACTCTCGCTGTGCATCGGCAACCCTGTTCAGCGCGAGCAGGTAATTGGCAAACTCGATTCGGTCGTTAATGCCGCGCGAGTTTTTTTTGGTGTGGTTCTCGATGGTCCTCGCATAGTAAGTGATCGCCTCATCCACCCGACCGAGTTGCCGGCTGCACCGCGCGCATGCTCGTTGATAAATGATCATTTCGGGATCGATCTTGGCGGCCTGGGCGTAGCGCGGCATCGCCGCCTCGTAGTCATTCTTCTGGTAATAGTGGTTCCCGAGGTTAAAGGCGCCGGCGACGCAGTCGGGGTTATGATCGAGCGTGTAAGTCCAGAACGACTCAGGGTCTTTCCAGATGCGATTCTGTCGGATTGTGAGCCAGCCGAGTATGGCTGCGATCGTAAAGAGCATCATCCATGCCGCGCGGCGCCGAATTCCGGGACTTTGAAGCCAAGTCGGGTGAGACGAGTCGGTTCCGGGCGAGGCGGTCGTGCCCGCAGCGTACTCAAGCAAGAGTCCCGCGATGAGCAACAGGCCGGGTAGGCCGAAGTAAACGAAGTGATCGGAGACAAATGAGAACTGCAGGAAGTTGAATTGAATCAGCCCCAATGCCGGCCCTAGGGCCAGAAGAAAGACGGCGATGCTCCACCATGCAAGCGGCGCGAGTCTTCGCCTGAACTTCCAGACGAGCCCGCATGCCACGGCAACGCCTGCAGAGGTGATCCAATACCTGGGCTCGGAAAGCGAAGCGGGCCATCGTTGATAAACGGGTACCAGGTCGAGTGGGACGATCGTCTTAACGATGTAATGAACCAGCGACGCGGCGGCGACGAAAGGGCGCAGCAACCACTCCAACGGCTCTCCGCTCTTTCGGTTTTGCGATTCAGCGCTCGCGGTCAGCAGTCCCATCGTCAGTGCCAGGCCGAAGAATGGCGCGGTTCTGGCGATTGCCCTTGCCGTCCACTTCCCATCAAGCAGCCGGTCGGTCACGAGAAGGATCGGCGCAAGCACAACGCAGGCCGTCTTGGCGAACAACGAGAACTGGAACGCCAAAATCGCCGCGATGTATCGCCAGATTCCCCCGCTACGCCGAAATTGAACATAAGCGAGCAGCGAGCCCCAGAAGAAAATCGCGGAGAGCGTGTTTTTTCTCTCGGCTATCCATGCGACGGACGCAACGTTGATCGGGTGGACGGCGAATAGGAGCCCGGCGGTCGCCGCAGCCAGGAGCGGCGCCCCCAGCGAGACAATCGCCAGAAAAACGGCGACGGATGCAAGTGCGTGCAATACCATTTGCACGATGTGATAGCCGGCCGGTGAATCCCGGAAGAACTGATACTCGATCCAGTACGACGTCCACACAAGCGGGTAGTACAGCTTGACCGGCTTGTCTCTGAAAACATCGAGCCAGATGGACTTGAGTCCACCGTCACCGGTCACCAGGGGGTTACCGATCACGTAACCGGTGTCATCCCACCGGACGAATTCGTACTCGCGCGTGTTCCAATAGCAGATGACGGCCGCCGCCGCGATGAGCAGCGAAACGCTGAACTGCCGGAAGGCCGTTGTTCTGATCGGAGGCAGCGAAATCGGATCACCCCCCCGCAGCGTATTACGGGCCCTCTTTGGTGCTTCCGGCGATCGACGTTTTTCGGACTTCTTCGACACGCCCGCATTCTTCCACGACGATCGCGGGCTGTCCAACGTCCCTCACGGCCCGGCGCCGGTCCGCTAATCCAGACGGGTTCAAGGCTTAGGTCCGCCGCGCCGGTATCCGAATAAAAAAGATGATGCGCACACATCGCGGTCGATTCCTGGGTTTTGCGCTGGTCGGCATGTGTCTGCTGTCGGCGCTGCACATTCTCCGTCTGCCGAGAATCGTGGTCGATGACGCATTCATCTCGTATCGCTACGCGCTCCAGTGGATTAGCGGCAACGGCCTCGTTTTTAATGTCGGCGAGCATGTGGAGGGCTATTCGAACCCGCTTTGGGTCTGGCTGACCGCCCTTGGCATGCTCCTTCGGGCCGACCCCGTCGCATGGACGCGCTCACTTGGCGCGACGGCATGTCTGGGATGTGTCATTCTAACTGCGTGGCAGACCTGGCGCCTTACCAAGTCATGGGCTGCCTGCGCGGCGGCCGGGCTCCTTCTTTCGACAGCCACGGCATTTTGCAGCTCGGCGCTTTCGGGGCTTGAGACCGGTCTATTCAGTCTCTGTCTCACCGCGGCGGCGGCGCTCTTCATCGGTCGTCGCTATCTTTCCGCGTCGCTGGTAATCGCCGTTGCAGGCATGACACGACCCGAGGGATTCGCGCTTATGTTTGTCGCTGCTGTCTGCCTGGCCCTGTCGCGGAGTCGACGTGACAGGTCGCGGCCGGCTGTCTGGGTCCGACTGATAACGCCGGCGCTTTTGGCACTGATGGGATTACTGACATTTCGCCTTTGCTACTACGGCGCGTGGACGCCGAACAGCGTCCTGGCCAAGAGTGCGATGTTCGCGCAGCTCAGGAGCGCGTCGATCATTGAGATGCCGGGGCTGGTGCTGAACAAATCGGGAATGGCTTACGTGGCCGGATTTTTCGCATCAACCCTGGGTTTGGCAACCCTGCTTTGCATCCTGCCGCTTCTGCTCGCCCGATCACGCCGATCGGCGGCGATGCTCTTGACCCTCGTTTCATTGCAGGGTTGCGCCGTAGCGGTTTACAACTTTGGCGACTGGATGGCGTCCTACCGGCTCCTTACGCCGTATTTACCGATCCTTGTCATCCTCGCCTGCTGGGGCGCGGTGCTCGCCGTCAAACGGGCCAGCACGTCCTTGCCGCCGATGAGGTCAACCATCGTCACCGCGACTGTCGTCGGACTGGTGTTGACGACTCCACTGTTTTCATATCAGCGAAACCTTCCCGTGCCGTCGGTGCGACCGGACTTCGAATTGGCGAAACTTCTTGAATGTTCGCGGCAGCCGGACCTGCTCGCCGCCACTGACGTACTCGGCAGGTTGGGTTACTACGCTCCGGCCGTGCGCATCATCGATATGGCTGGCCTCACCGACGCCTACATCGCCCGAAATGGTGAGTCGAAGCCGACCTTCGGCAAATGGGACATGAAATATGTCCTGTCACATCGACCCGACTTCCTCATGACCAACGTATTGAGCGGCTGGCGGGACGTGTTGCCGGACGGTCAGTTCCAGCTCGAGTACGCCTGGTTGGATGAGCCAACATGGCGAAGCGGTGCGAATGTTGCCGCGCGATATGTCTTCATCCGCCGGGGAACGGTACTCGAGAGGGAAATGAAAGCCGCCTATCCCGCCGCAATTTTGCGCAATCCCTCGCGCGCGGCGGAAAGCGTCTCGGCAATGGCCGCCGAGTCGTGCGCCAACGACACGAACCATGCCTCATAGCCGCTGGGCGGCAAGTGTACGCCCCGCTCCAGCATTTCGTGGAAGAATGCAGCGAAGCGGCGGTGTTCACACGACTTCGCATCGTGGAAGTTACGAACCGGTTGATCGGAAAAGAACAACGTCAGCATCGAGCCCGCACGCTGCACGACGCCGGGCACACTGTGCTCCTGCAACAGGGATTCAAGTCCCTGCTGAAGTTCTGCTGACCTCGCATCGAGTGTCGCGTATGCGGCCTGATCGAGTTGCCGCAGTGTCGTCAGTCCCGCGGTCATCGCCAGGGGATTGCCAGAAAGCGTGCCCGCCTGATAAACCGGTCCAGCCGGTGCGATCATGTCCATCAAATCCGCACGTCCACCGTACGCCCCAACCGGCAGGCCGCCGCCGATGATCTTGCCCATAGTCGTGAGGTCCGGTCTGACTTCGTAAATGCTCTGAGCCCCACCTGCCGCAACGCGAAACCCCGTCATCACCTCGTCGAAAATGAGCAGCGCCCCGTCGGAGCTTGTAATTTTTCCCAGTCCGTCGAGAAAGCCCGATGCCGGCGGCACGACACCCATGTTGCCGGCGATCGGCTCAACGATGACCGCGGCGATTTTCTCGGGGAATGTCTCGAAGAGTTCTTCAACGGCGGCCAGATCATTAAACGGCGCAATCAATGTCGTCTCGGCGCAGGCACTCGTAACGCCCGGTGAATCCGGCAAAGCGAATGTCGCCACGCCGGAGCCCGCCTTGACGAGTAGTGAGTCCGCATGACCGTGATAGCACCCCTCGAACTTCACGATGTGCGTGCGACCCGTCGCCGCCCGAGCCAGGCGAATGGCGCTCATGACCGCTTCGGTGCCCGAGTTCACGAACCGGATGCGCTCGATCGACGGCATGCGCCGGCATATCTCCTCGGCCAATTCCACCTCCGCCGGGCACGGTGCGCCATAACTGGTGCCATTTGCCAGGCACTGAGCGAGCGCCTCCGTCACCTCCGGATGAGCGTGCCCGAGGATCATCGGCCCCCAGGAACCGATGTAGTCGATGTATTGCCGACCATCGACGTCCGTCAGTCGGCAGCCGCGCGCGGAGACGATGAATCGGGGCGTCCCGCCGACACTCTTGAACGCACGAACCGGGGAGTTGACTCCTCCGGGCATGAGCCCAACTGCGCGACGGAATAGTTCTTCGGAATGAGACATTCGCAAGAGGGTAATGGGCCTGGGTCTGCGACGCGAGCGGCTAACGATCCGCAAGATAGTCCGCGACGTCTTTGGCGAAGTAGCTGATGACAATGTCCGCGCCGGCCCGCTTGATGGCGGTCAGCGTTTCGAGCACGACTCGGCGTTCGTCAATCCAGCCATTGGCCGCCGCCGCCTTGATCATGCTGTACTCGCCGCTCACCTGATACGCCGCCAGCGGCAAGCGGGGCAGTCTTTCCTTGACCGCGGCAATCACGTCGAGGTAGGCCCCGGCCGGTTTGACCATGAGCATGTCCGCGCCCTCGACCGCGTCTGCTTCCGCTTCCGCCAGCGCCTCGCGCATGTTGGCCGGGTCCATCTGATGGCTCCGCCGGTCGCCGAACTTCGGCGCGCACGCCGCCGCGTCGCGAAAGGGTCCGTAGAGCGCCGACGCGTATTTCACGGCGTACGACAGTATCGCGGTATCATCATGGCCCGACCTGTCGAGTGCCGCGCGAATGGCGGACACCTGTCCATCCATCATGGCGCTGGGCGCGACCACATCCGCGCCGGCTTCGGCGTAAACAATCGCCGCCGAGGCTAACAATTCTAAAGTCTCGTCATTTTCGATCTGCTCACCGTGAACAATGCCGCAATGTCCGTGGTCGGTGTATTCACAGAGGCACACATCAGCGATGACGATCAGGTCTTCCCGTAACCTCTTAATTCGATCGACCGCGCGCGGAATGATGCCGTCCTGCCAATATGCACCGCTGCCGCGATCATCCTTGTTCGCTGGAATGCCGAAGAGCAGCACGGATCGTATCTGTCGCGATGCGATCTGCTCGATTTCCCGATCGAGGCCATCCAGCGAGTGCCTGACGACGCCCGGCATCGAGGTGACCGGCCCGACATCCTGCGATCGCTCGGCGATAAACAGGGGATAAACGAAATCGTTCATGGACAGCGTCGTCTCACGCATCATGTCCCGCATCGCAGGCTTATTACGCAAACGACGAAATCGGTGAATTGGCTGATCGCTCACGACACCACCTTCTGTAGCTGGAAGTATTCAGTCATGGCCTCGATCACTCCTTCGACGGAGTAGTCTCGCGGCACGATATCAGGTGTTCGACCGATGGATTGCAGGGCCTCAGCCGTCGTCGGCCCAATGCACGCAACAACGGCGCGGTCGAGCTCAATCTTCAACGCTGCAAATCGCTCGACGGACGATGGACTGCCGAAGATGATGGAGTCAAAGCCCTCTCGCAGTCTTTCAATGCGTGCCTTGGGCGTCACGACGTGCGTGTTTTCGTAGACCACGAGTCGATCGATAATCGCCCCGGCATTTGAAAGGCCGACTGGCAGTTCATCCCGCGATACATTGCCACACGGCAAAAGCACGCGCCGGCCTCTTACGTCATCACGAAGCTCGGATACGAGCCGTGACGCGGTCTGCTCCGTCGGCACGCGATCCGGATTCAGGCCTGCCCGTCGCAAGGCCCTCGCCGTCGCGTTGCCGACGGCGGCAATCTTCGCGCGCCCCAGCAGCCGAAGATCTCGCCCGCTGAGGCGCATGGCGCGCACAAACCCTCGCACGCCATGAACCGATGCAAAGACGACCCAATCAAACTCCGGCAGCATTCCAAAGCAGCGATCCCGCTGCACCGCGTCGCAGGTATATCGAATGCGAATCAACGGGCAGTCGATCACCGATGCCCCCCGGCTTGATAGCATGCTCGCCAGTCGCCTATTCAACGACTGCGAGCCGGTTACGACGACACGAAGGCCCGCAAGCGGCAATGCTTCGCTACGCTCACCAATGCCGAACGATTCGAATCCGCCCTGCATAACGGCATATTGCGCAACCTGCCCGACAACCATGACCATCGGCGCGGCAATTCCCACGGCGTCCGCGCGATCACAAATGTCGGCCAGCGTGCCGGAAACAACGAGCTGTCGCGGCGTTGTGGCCTCCTGAATGCAGGCCGCCGGCGTTGCCGGACTCTTGCCCGCGGCAATCAGCCCGCTGACAAGGTTTCGGATCATCGACCGACCCATCAGCACGACAATCGTGTCCATCTTCGCCATGGCGTCGTAATCTAGACTCTCCTCGCCGTCCGATGTCCCCGTCTGTGCTGTCACCACGATGAAGTTCCGGGCCAGGCCGCGAAATGTGATCGGGATGCCCACCGCTGCCGGCGCTGCAATCGCACTTGAAACGCCCGGCACGATCTCGCTCTCGATCCCCGCCTGGCGGCACGCGAGATACTCCTCGTATCCCCTGCCGAATACCAACGGGTCGCCGCCCTTGAGCCGGACAACACTCTTGCCGGACTCGGCATGTTCGACGATCAGTTGATTGATCTCGTCCTGCGTCAATTTGTGATTGCCCGGCGCCTTTCCCGCGTCGATGACAATGGCGTCGGCGCGGGCTTCGACCAAGAGTTCATGCGGAATGAGTCTGTCATGAATGATGACATCCGCCCGGCGAAGCAGCGCCAAGCCGTGCGCGGTAATGAGCCCGGGGTCACCCGGACCAGCGCCGACGAGATACACCATGCCGCGAGCGGTGCTCATCGCAGCAACTCCTCCGGCTGGGTGACTCTCAGCGCCAATAGTCGCAGCGCCTCTGCGGCGGCCTCAAGCGGATCAATAGCATTCACGCGCACATCCTCAACTCGCTGCCCATCGTGCGACAATAGCCTCGCCCGAAGTGTCACGCACTCGGCTTCAATAGTTGCGTGGGCGGCTGCAACCCATTCGCCATCATGTTCATAAGGCCGAAGAAATGTCAGTTCCGCCGTCACCGCCATTCTCGTTGCCGCGTCGTCCAATGCCGCGCACAGCCGCCAGGCTTCGGCATCGTCGCGGCGCGCTTGAATCGCCATCGCCCCTTGCGCCGGAGCGGGCACGAACGTCTCAAGTGAGAATTCCTCGCAGGCATCGCTGAGCAGCCCAAGCCGCGCCAGTCCCGCCGTTGCCAGGATCGCCGCGTCAAACCGCCCGGCCATCACCTGCCGGACCCGGTCATCCACTGCCCCGCGAATCGGTTTGACCACCAGGTCGGGCCTCTGTGCCAAGAGCTGCGCCGCCCGCCGCGGACTGCTTGTTCCGATGACCGCGCCAGACGGCAATTCGCGCAGCGTCCTGCGATCACCTGAAACGAGCGACTCCGTCACTTCCCCGCGCGGCAGAACCGCGGCAACGCCCAACCGCCCGAATTCGTCGATCGCACGATCCACCGGAAGGTCTTTCATGCTATGAACCGCGAAATCGATTTCACCAGCATCGAGTGCCGCCTCGATGTCAGCCGAGAACGGGTCATCGCAGCCCAGTTCGTCGATCGGCCGATCCTGTATGCGGTCTCCCAGCGTGGAGATATCGACAATCTCCACCTGCGTCCCGCGCGCGCGAAGCAGATCAGCCACGCACTGCGCCTGCCAGCGTGCCAGCCGGCTGCCGCGTGTCCCCAGTCGAAGCGGGGGCGATTGAATTGCTTGACGCGCCAGTGACTCAATCACTTCAATTAGGCGAATATCTGTTCCCACGGATGAATCGACAACAATCGTGCGATCGGCGAGGCGCGCCGCGCACGGAAGTTTGCCCGCCGGCTCGATCCCCAGCCTCTCGGGAATGTCTCGATTTGCATGATGCCCGCCGCTGATCAGGAAGGGCTCGACGAGAATCGACTGATGTCTCAGCCGAGTCGGGATTTGCTCAATGCCCGGCTCCTCGTCGAGGAAGAAGGCGGCGACGTCGGCGAATTGGCTGGTGCGCCGAATCGCCTCGACAAGCTCCTCCGTGGCGACCCTGCTCTTCGGATTTCGCTTCGTCCCATGCCCCACAATCGCGACGGATGAGTTCGCTGGATCAGCATCGAACCGCCTCGCGAGTTCATCCAGCCGTCTGGCAACGAGCGCCTGGCTATCCGGATGTACGCCGACGGGCGGCGTGATCGTCAATCGCAAGCCGGCGTAACGCGCGTTCTTACTCAACTCCTTCGGCAAAAACTCGTCACAGTAAAAACCCTGGCTGGTCAACACCGGCACGACGACAACTTCGTCCGACTCAATCGTATCAAGCACTTCGCAAAATCGGGGCTCTCCTTGATGAAACGCCGCGATGACATCGTCAAATCCCCCTCGGCGCCTGATCTCCTCCGCCCACGCGCGCAGCATTGCGTTCGCAGCCGGCTCGTGCCGACTGCCGTGTGCGGCCAGAATCAGCGCCCGTCGCTTCACGCCGCGGCCTCCTCCTTCAAACGAATGATCGGACCGTGTAGATCGCGACGTAGTTGCCGTGCGGCATCCGCCGCAAGTCCTTCCGCGCTGGCGAGCATACGGACGATTCTCGGCGCGGCGCTGCGGCCGGCGAGCCAGTATCGAAAGCGCCGCAGTTCCTCAACGAGAATCGCCTCAGCCTGCGCGACTTCTTCCGCGTGTGCACTCGTCACCCCGCCCAGCATGTCCAGATCGCGCAGCAAGATGCCCGAGATCGCGCCTGCATGTTCGTCGATATTGCGCGGCACGCCGAGGTCGATCATCAAGAGCGGATGCTCCTTATCCCGTCGCCCGGCGGCAAGCCTTTCGGCCAGATTCGTCCTGACCAACGCCTGTCGCGCGCCTGCGCACGCTATCACCGAATCGACCGCGATATCCGATTCCGCAAGTCGGTCAAGCGAAAGGGCGATTCCGCCATACTCTGCCGCCATCAGCCGCGCTCGATCAATGTGACGACTCACGAAGTGAAACTCTCGAACCCCCGCTCGGCGGCATCTCTCGGCCACATCGTGCGCCAGACTTCCGCTGCCGATCACCAGCACTTTGATCGATGCCGGGTCGCGAAAGTGAGCCGACAAGGTCTCAACCGCGAGTCCCGCAAAAGACCGTGCGCCGCCGCCCAAGCCAGTTTCGAATCGCACGCGCCGGCCTGCATGAATCGCCGCCCGAAACAGGGCGGACAGCATCGGCCCAATCGAGCCCGCTTGCGTCGCGGTCACGAATGCCGAACGCACCTGACCGAGGATCTGATCCTCTCCCGTGATGCGAGACTCAAATCCCGCCGCGACGCGAAGGACATGTGCCGCCGCGTCCATTCCCGTGCGAGCATGTAACGTAGTCGCCAATGACGTGGAGGGTTGATCCATTGCACTAGCAAGCCAACTTAGCCATTCGTGCCGCGCACGATCACCAGCAACCGCGTACAACTCGAAGCGACCGCAAGTATTAACGATCACGGCCTCATCGACGTGTCGCCGCACGCCGGCAAGCAGCAGGGGGATGCGATCCAGCCCCGGTGCCAGTCGCTCACGCACGGCCAGCGCCGCCGTCTTGTGCGTCGCACCGAGGTAGAGCAATCGTTCAATCATGGCAGCACCGTCAGAGACAATCCGCCCGCTGTCGGCGTCTCTCTGCCGGTAATGAATTGTCGACGGGATGTGACACCGGCTAGCCGTTGGTAGAAATCGCTTAGGCTTTCGTTTGGCTGCCGCTCTTTTGACCATCGCGTAAGTAGCGGCCGCAACGTGGATAAGAGATCTCCCGTTGCGACATCCTCGGCGAAGAGATCCGCCACGCGGTCTCCCGGCATCCCTCCACCGACGAACACGTTATACACATCCGGCCGGTGACCCACGAACGAGATATCCGCCGTGTAGGGCCGCGCGCAGCCGTTGGGGCAGCCCGTCATGCGAAGCGTGAGCGGCTCGTCGCGCAGGCCAAGCGACGCCAGTTCCGCCTCGAAGCGATCGATAAGCGTCGGCATGAGCCGCTCCGACTCGGACACGGCCAGGCCGCACGTGGGAAGCGCCGGACAGGCCAGGGAGTATCGCCGTGCCGCGGACAACTCCTCAACGAGTCGCACCCCATGATCTCGGAGCGTCTTTTCAACTCCCGCGATTGCCTGCTCACTGAGATCTGTCAGCAGGACGTTCTGACTCGCCGTGAGCCGAAGGCCCGGGCGATAGTTACGCACGATCGCTCGCAGCGCCGAGCGCATACGCTCGGTGTCGCGGTCCGCAATCCGCCCGTTCTCAATAAACAGTCCGTAGAAGAACTTGCCGTCGCCTTGTGCGTGCTTTCCCAGATGGTCGTGATAGCTGGGCGGCGGAAGTGCCCGGGACGGCGCCAGTTGAAACGATACTCGCCTACGAAATTCCTCCATGAACCAATCGACGCCGCGATCCTGCAGCAGATACTTCAGGCGTGCATGTCGTCGATCCGCTCGATTACCCGAGTCACGAAAGATCGCCGCAACTGTTTTCACCGCCTCAACGGAATTCGCCGGCTCAACGAAGCCGATCGGCTCGGCCAGTCGAGCGATCGTATCCGCCTTGCCGTGCGTCATGCCCATGCCGCCGCCGGCGACGAGATTGAATCCCGCGATGCTGTCGTTCTCGACGATGGCGATGAGTCCGCAGTCGTTGTTGTAGATATCCACGCAATTGTCCGTGTCCAGCGAGATCGCCGTCTTGAATTTCCGAGGCAGGTAGGCGTCGCCGTAAAAAGGCTCATCTTCCTGCGTGTTGACGAGTTCGTCCTCGTCCAGCCAGATTTCGTAATACGCCCGGCTGGCCGGTCGCAGTTGCACGGCGATATCGCGCGCCGTCTGTCGCAACAGGGCGTGCGGCTGGTCCGCCAATGGCGCGGGACACGCCATCACGTTTCGCTCTACGTCTCCGCACGCAGAGATCGTCGTCAGAAGAATGCGATTAACTCCGGCAATCGTCTCCTTGAGCTTTTCCTTCAACACGCCGTGAAACTGGAAACCCTGACGTGAGGTGACGCGCAACGAGCCGTTGCCGCAGACGTCCGCCAGCTCATCCAGCTTCAAATACTGGTCAGGGGAAACGACCCCGCCCGGTATCGCCAGGCGCACCATGAACATGTAGGCCTTGCCCTGACCGCTGTCGCGCAGGCTCCGCCGTGCATCCCGATCATCCTGCTGATAGGACCCGTGGAACTTCAGCAGATTGGCGTCGGCGTCTTCGAAGTGCGTCGCCGGCCCGGCAAGCGTTTCCTTGATTGTTCCGCGCAGACGGCGGCTGTCGCGTTTATAACCTTCGACCCTCGATTCCTTCTTGGCGCCTTCTTCAGCCATGAGACTCTCTCCATCCGTCGTCAGATGCCTTCACCGTGCAGCCCGCACTCCTTCTTCGCCGAACCCGCCCAACGACCGTCGCGGCTGTAATCTCCGATCATCAGATTCTCGACCGGGATCGTACAGTGTGTACACCCCACCGTCGGGTACCCCTTTTCGTTAAGCTCGTTGTACGGAACGCCGTTCTCCCTGATGTAGTTCCAGACATCCTTGCGACTCCATGCCGCCAGCGGGCTCAACTTGAGCACCTGATACTTCCAGTCCCATTCCAGCACGCGAATGTTCGCCCGGGTCTCGGATTGACTCCGTCGCAGCGCCGTGATCCAAACGTCCACCCCGTCCAAGGCGCCGTGCATCGGATCGACCTTGCGAATCTTGCAGCAGAGATCGGGCTGAGTCTTCCACAATTCCGGGCCGTGCTTTTTTTCCTGCTCCTCCGGCGTCAGTGTCGTTCCGCGATTCACGAAAGTCAGGTTCGGATATCGCTCAATCATCCGATCGCGCAGTTGATAGGTCTCCGGGAAAAAGAACATCGTGTCGAGATAAAAAACTGTCAGCGGCTGCCCGCTTCGGGCATACATGTCGATCAGCACGCAGCCCTCCATGCCGAAGCTGGTGCTCATTTCCATCCGTCTGCCCGCGAAATGGCGAAGGCTCCAGGCGACAAGCTCCTGCGGACCGCTCGCTTCACCGAGCCGCGCCGGCTTGCCATCATTCGGTAGCACTGGTAATCCCACGGTGCAAACTCCCGCCTGCTTGAGCCAAATAAAAACGGCCCTTTCAGGAACTATCCTGAGGGCCGTCAGTCATTGCGAATCGCTTGTCAATTCAGCGGTGCACTGCTGCCGTCAGGAGGCTCCTCCCAGACACTTAATACAACAACAACAGCAGCAGCAACGGGCGCAGATCATCGGCACGGCTGAGTCAGATTGACCGCAAACATTCATAGGCGATAGCCGTGCATTCATGATCGACCTATCGTAGTCATTCGTCACGCAGGGGTCAAGAAAACGACTGCGGTTGCCTCGCTCCGCTGGGATCACTTGCGGCCGGGCGGCCCTGCCCGCAAACTACTTTCCGTGAGTCCCGAGGCGATATCGCCAACGCTCGATCGCACCTCGCCCGCCATTACCGGTCCCATGCCCCATCGCGAATCAAAACCCGACGCCGACTTCCCCATCAGCGAGCGCATGGCCGATCGCTGTATCAGTCTTCCCATGTTTCCTGAGATGACGGATGAAGAAGTCGAGTTCGTCATCAGTGATACCCGACAGGTCCTGATGACAGGAGGACGTCAATCGTGACCGGGCCTGCCGCGTTTTCTGCTTCGAATCGCGGGCCGTGGCGACATGTCTGGCCCATGCTCGTCCTGCTGCTCCTGTTTGTGAGCTTCTACTCACCCTACATGATCGCCGCCCGGGCCTTTCCCTACGACTTTCAGGGCCCGCACTATGCCATGCTTTCCCGCAATGCACTCTTCAATGCGAACGGCGAAACCCCACTCTGGCTGCCGCAGTTCTGGGGAGGCATGAGCCACTGCGCCATCCCCGAGACCGGACTCTATTATCCGTTTCACAAATTGCTCTACGTCGGCGGCGACGCATTTTCCATCAAGCGATTCGTCTGGTACACGCTGGCCCACATCCTATTCGGCGCCATCGGCGCATACCGACTGGCTCGCTCATTTGGCTGCGACCGCTTCTCGTCCGTCTTCGGAGGCGTCTTCTTCTTCGGCTGCGGCTATCTCTGCGGCCATCTGCAGCACTCGACGATTGTGTTTCAGTTCGCATGGTTTCCGTGGATCTTTACGAGCCTCATCCGTAGCTATCGCCGAGACTGGTTGCGGCACACCCTTGCTGCGGGAATTTTGCTGGGCGTTTGCGGTCTCGCCGGTTCATACATCGTTTACTTCGCCGTCATCGGCACCTCAACGCTCATCGTCCTGCGAGCACTGCTTTCTCGCGGCAACTGGCGAATGATTCTCGGGCAAACTTTAGCCCGCATAGCGATCCTCGGCGCAGGCTACGTCATCATCTCCGCCGCAGTCATTCTCCCGGCCCTGGAAGCAGGCGGCCAATACATTCGCGGCAGCTACGATGAGTGGTTCTATCCCCTCGACCTTCGCGGCGTCGGACAGATTCTCTTCCCGCAAATGGGCTACCTCGGCGATCCCACGCTCGACCAGACCATGTTCATCGGCGTCGTACCGCTTCTCCTTGCCACATTCGCTGTTCGCGGTCGCTATCGGGCATGGCCCATCGTGCTCATCTGCGTTGCTGCGATTTTCTTCGTCCTCGGGTTTCAGTCATCGACTTTCATCGGCCGTTGGGCTTCGCGCACCCTGCCCGGCTACAAGCTGATTCGCGGTGTGATGAATGCCTGGGGCGTGACACAGCTCGCGCTGCTGCCGCTGGTCGCTCTGGGAGTCGGTCGCATCCTGCAATCGACGGAGCCTGACCTGCCCGCTCGCTGGCGTCGGCACGCGATCATCGTCGCGGCGCTGCTCGGTATCCTCGTCGTCTTACAGGCAGCCTTCGGAACCGAGCAGGCAGTCGCATTGATTCGCACGCAGTCCACGCTTGCCGCCGCATTCCTCCTCGCGGCGTTCGCCGTCGGCGCGCTGGCCGCCGCGCATCGGGTCGGCAGCATCCGTCGAAAGTTTGCAGGCATTCTCTTGCTCCTGGTTTTCTTCATCGAACTTGCCACGACCAACTCCAACATCCCGGGCGTTAACACCGACAGCCGCAGCCTTGATGCGACGCGGCGGCGAGCACTTGCCGTTAAGTCTACCGAGCCGATGAGCGCCGGCGGACCCTACCGCTACGATCTCTACTCACCCAAGCTCGGCGGCCACCCGCTCGCGGGATTTCTTTCGCTTTACAGTGAAACCGCTGAGGGGTTATGGGGCTGGGATTCAGGCGACATGGTCCCCCAAAACGCTTACGTCCTTCAGGGACTCGCCAGCAACTTTGCCCCCCAGTTCGAGAAGCTGTTTAGCCTTCGTCACATCCGGCCCGGCGATTATCCGCGGTTTCACAACGCTGGATCCGCCGCGGCGCTGCGCAGGCGCTTCGATCTCCCGGCATACAAACTGTTCGGCGTGCGATACGTTATAGATAACCGTTCGTGGGAACAGTTCACGCTACCCGGTGCGCCGCGGCCCGTCTCGACGAGGAGTATCGGCGAAGCCATTTACTACGAACTCCCCGACCCCCTTCCCCGCGCGTTTCTCGTTGATAAAGCGGTGACGCACGAGCGCGAGGGCGACGTCCTCCGCGCCGTCATCGCCGAAGACTTCGATCCCTCCAAGGTCGTGCACTTTTTCGACTCGGTCGAGCCTCAAACCACGTCCGCGCCTGCTGCAGGGGCCGCGCCGTTCGACGGCACGCGTGTCGTGAGCATCAACGACTACAAGGGCGACCGCATCAAGCTCTCCGTCGCCACGGACAAGCCGCGATGGCTTTTCATCTCCAACGCCTACTGGCCCGGATGGCGGGCAACAATTGACGGCGTCGTCGAACCCATCAGTCGCGCGAACTTTGCATTCCAGGCGATTCCCATTTCGCCCGGGGCGCACGAGGTCATGATCGAATACGCGCCGCGCTCGTTGGCCATCGGCTGCTGGGCCACATACGCCGGTGGATTCTTCCTGCTCGTGGCGTGGGGTGCCATCAGTTGCCGAGATCTGATTCGCGGCGCCCGACGCTCGGCCGCCTGACGCCCTTGCGCGTTGCGTGGCTTGACACTCTCTCGCCCCTGGCGAATCATGCGTTTCGCGGCGAAGATGTCAGCCGCGAGGAGCATGGACCATGACCCTTGCGGGTCGACTTCACGAAATCATTCGCGCCAGGACCATCGTCAAGAACTTTCTCCTTGAAGATATCAAGGTGAAGTACCGCCGCTCCGTCCTCGGTTTCCTCTGGTCGCTGCTCAACCCGCTCCTCATGCTCGTGGTCATATCCGCCGCTTTTGCGACCCTCTTCGCCGGCACCAAGGGCCAGTACACCCTGCATCTCCTTGCGACGCTGCTGCCGTGGACCTGTGTCTCGCTCTCGATCGAGGGCGGGTGTCGTTCGATCCTGCAATCCGAGAACTACATTCGCCAGTACCGCTTTCCCAAGCTCATTTTCCCAATGCGGACCATCCTGTTCGCTTTTGTTGAGTTGCTCCTGGCCCTTGTTGCTTTATTGCCGATCGCTCTGTTTCTCGGCATGAAGCCTGGACCGCCGTTGGCCCTCCTTCCTTATGCGATCCTGCTACTTCTGATCATGCTGGTGGGTCTCGGCGCGATGGCTTCGGTTGCCGTGGTCTATTTCCGCGACGCCGAGCACCTCATAGCGGTGTTCATGCGAGCATGGTTCTATCTGACGCCGATCCTGATCCCCTTTGAAGCCATTCCCGACAAGTACCAGAAGTACTTCGCGCTAAATCCCATGTATCACATGCTGGAACTTTTCGACGCCCCGATTGCGCGGGGCGTCTGGCCATCTTCGACTGTCTTGCTCACTGCCACCGTCGTTGCCACGGCGAGCTTTGTCGTCGGACTGTCCGTGTTTTTCCGAGTCGAGGACGATGTGATTTTCCGCCTATAACCGGCAGGCCCCATCTCGAATGAATCCATACATCCGCGCCGACAACATCAGCCTTCGTTTCCGGCTCTATCGGAACCGTCATCCGAATATCAAGGAAACGGTCATCCATTGGCTGCGCGGAAAGTCCCAGGACAACGGTGTCACTGAGTTCTGGGCGCTCAAGGATGTCTCGCTCAACTTCTCGCCCGGCGACCGAGTCGGCATTGTGGGCCGCAACGGCGCCGGTAAGAGCACGCTTCTCCGCGTACTTTCCGGCATCTATCGACCGACCAGCGGCCGAGTCGAGCAGGAGGGATTCCTGATTCCGCTCTTCACCGTTGGCTTCGGCTTCAACGGCGAACTCACCGGCCGGGAAAATATCCTTCAGGCGGGTGCCATTCTCGGCATCGACCGCAAGGAAATGACGCGCCGTGTCGAGAGCATTCTCGATTTTGCCGAGTTGCAGAAATTCGCGGATTCACCCGTCAAGTATTATTCGACCGGCATGGCCATGCGCCTGGCCTTCACCACCGCGACCGAGGTTTCTCCAGACATCCTCCTGCTCGACGAAGTCTTCAACGGCGGCGACGCCGGCTTTCAGGAAAAGGCCCTCGCCCGAATGCGATCGCTCATTGAGCGCACCAAGATCGTCATCATGGTCTCGCACTCGATGGAGCTCATTGAGCAATTCTGCAACCGCGCCATCTGGATTCGTGACGGACATGCCGCCATGGACGGTCCGCCCAAAGAGGTCATTGCCGCGTACTTGGCCTCCATCAGCGCTGGCCAACCGGCCGACAGCGAATAGTCATAGTTCGCAGAAGATCTTGGTCAATCCTCAGCTTGCCCTAAAAAAAAGCGAAAGCCCCGGCTGATCCTGACCGGGGCCTCCGCGTCTTTTTGCGTTAATTCATTCTCAGAAACATCCGCAATCGTACGAATCACCGGATCCCCAGTCGTCCTCCCATCCGGTTCCGGGAAATCCCGAGTCTGTCGGATCGTCCCCCGGCGGTGTGAGCGAGGGCGGCTGACCGCCTTCACCACCTTGCAGGCTGCCGCTGATCAGATCGCGGGCCAGGTCCATCAATTGTTTCTCATCGCAGCCGACGCTGCCGACCATGACTGCACCGCCGAGCACGACGGACAAACACGACTTGGCGATGCGGACAACCAGATTCTTGCCATTCTTTCGAGCATTCATGACTATCGACTCCCTGCGAGGATTGTTTACTTCGTTCCACCCGGATCGCTCCGGGCCGGTTAATTCAGGTACCCGGCACGGCCGGGATTCTGCCTCGCAAATCACTTTTTTCTTTATTGCGCGCCATTAGTTCTATTGAGACCGTGATCTGCAGAGCTCTGTGCGATAGAATGTGAGCCAGGCATGGGCCCATCATGAACACGACACGTGCCAGTCTGCTCCTTCGAATTCGTGATCGCCGCGACCAGTCGGCCTGGGAGGAGTTCGACCACATCTATCGACCGATGCTCTACCGGTTCGCCCTGATGCGCGGACTCGACCACAGCCAGGCAGAGGACGTGGTCCAGCACTGCATGACCGCAATCGGCCAGCACATTGAGGGCTTCGAGTACGACCCCAAGAAGGGCCGCTTCAAAGGTTGGCTGCGGACCCTCGTGAACAATCGCGTTCGCAACCTGCTGCGAGATTGTCATGAGCGCCCTGCCGAGAGCCAGGTCTTCCGCGTGGCCGAGGCAAAAGACGCAAATCCCGAAGAGTTGTTCGATCAGGTGTGGATGGATGAGCATCTCAAGCACGCCCTCCGTATGGTGCGGACCGAGGTCGAGGAAGCGACCTTTCGGGCATTCCATCTCTATGTGATCGAGGAGCGGGATGTCGAAGATGTCTGCAAAGAACTCGGCGTAAATGCCAACCAGGTTCACAAGGCCAAGTACCGAATTACCAAGCGGCTCGCCGAGCGAATGGCCGAGCTCACCGACGGGGCCGAAGAGGCGAGATGAGCAGTTGTCCCACTGACAGCGCGCTGAACCTGTACCACGGAGGCGATCTCGACGCCGAGCAGGAACGCATACTGGAGGCACACCTGGCAGGTTGCGAAGCATGTGCCGGGCGCGTGCAAGCGCTCCGGGAGAAATATGACAAGCTGGCCGATCGCGTTCGCGAGCTGAACTTCACACCGGGAGACTACGCCCGATCGGGTAACGATCAGCCCATTCCAGGACCGCTCCCGAAAGATTTGATTCCAGGCTATCAGATTATTCGAGAGATACACCACGGCGGGCAGGGCATCGTTTATCAGGCAGTGCAGCAATCCACCAAGCGGCGCGTGGCCATCAAGGTTCTGCTGGAGGGCCCCTACGCATCGCAGGCCTCTCGGCGGAGGTTTGATCGCGAGGTTGAGTTGGTCGCCAGTCTCAAGCATCCCAGCATTGTGGCGATCTTCGATTCGGGTCTTACCTCGGATCAACGCCAGTATTACGTGATGGATTACGTTTCCGGCTACCGCCTGCAGGAATATGTCAGCGCAAAAAGGCCCTCGCTAAGGGAGTCGCTGGACCTGTTCGCACGCATTGCGGAGGCCGTCAGCTTCGCCCACCAAAAGGGAGTCATCCACCGCGACATCAAGCCGCTAAATATCGTCGTCGACGCCGAGGACAATCCAAAGATTCTCGACTTCGGCCTCGCCAAGGCCGTGGCCGGAGGCGTCGATCATGCCGTCTCCATGTCCGGACAGGTCCTCGGCACCCTTCCCTATATGTCGCCGGAACAAACGCGCGGCAAAACGGAAGAGGTGGACGTTCGAACGGACGTGTATGCCCTCGGAGTCGTGCTTTATGAAATGCTGACCGGCACTTACCCATACCCGGTCGTCGGTGAGATGGTGGATGTGCTGCATCACATCACGCGGACGGACCCCAAGCCACCCAACCGCGCCTGGACAGCGGACACCGGCGTTCTCGCGGATCGGTCCGGCCGCGGGGGTTGCCCGATAGATCAGGAGGTCGAGACGATCGTCCTCAAAGCGCTGGCCAAGGATCGAGACCGCCGCTATCAAAGCGCCGGCGAACTGGCGCGCGACGTTCGGCACTACCTCGCAGGGGAGCCGATCGACGCCAAGCGCGACAGCGGGTGGTATGTTTTGCGCAAGACCATGCGCAGACATCGGCTGGCGATTGGCGTGGTCGCGGCGTTCATGATTCTGGTCAGCGGGTCCACAATTGCCTTGCTGTTCATGTATGGCAACGTCAATCGGTTGTGGGAACATGCCCGGGCCGAGGCTCAGATCGCACAGGAGCAGCGTGACAAGGCGGTTGCGGCTGAGGCGCTGGCTCGGGAGCGATTCGATGATCTCCGCGGATTGGCCCATGCGTTTATCTTTGACATCCACGACAAAATTGCGGACCTCCCCGGGGCGACGCCGGCCCGACAGCTCCTCGTGACCACCGCACTGAAGTACCTCGACGGACTGCACCGCTCCGCCGGACAGGAACCCGGCCTGCTGAGGGAGTTGGGCGTCGCATATTTGACCCTTGGAGACATTCAGGGAGGATCAGGCGGCGCTCATCTTGGCGACATCGACGGCGCGCTCGCCAGCTATAGGAAGGCGCAATCGCTTTATGACGACGCCGCCCGGGCAAGCGGCGCCGATTCGGTCGTCGATCGCCGAAACGCCGTCATCGCCATGAACCGCATAGCGGATGCATACTCGGTCAAAGGCGACATTCAGTTGGCCACCGAGACTTATCGGGAGGCGCTGAAGCGATCAGAAGATCTGCTCAAGGATCGCCCCGACGAAATACAAGCCCGGCGCGACGTCTCATTTGCCTACGGACGACTGGGCGAGGCGCTCTCTCAGCAGGCCCATCCGGAAAAGGCATTTCCCTTTCTGGAGAAATCGCTGAAACAAGCCCGGGCCATCGTGGCTACAGAGGAAGGGCGAAAGAAATATCCCTTCGACGTGCCGGTCAGCCTGAGCAAGCTGGCGCGTCTGCATTCGCGGCTGGGTCGCGATGAAGAGGCGCTCGGGTATTTCAAGGAGATTCTGTCGGTTTGCGAATCGCTTGCGGCCGCCGAACCGGACAACATCCGCACAACTCGCGGTATCGCCGTCGCCTATGACGGCATCGCGCGCACCTTGAAGAACATGGGCCGAATGGACGAGGCCCTCGATTACATGCGTAAGTCGCTCGTCCTGTCGGAAGAGCTGGCGGCGGCGGATAAGGTCGATGCCCAGGCCCTGCGCGACGTGTACGTCGGGGCCGCGGCCCTGGCCGTCGTCGAATCCGAGATGAAGCGCAACGAAGAGGCGGATGCGGACTTCAAGAAAGCCATCGACATTGCACGCCGACTCCACCGACAGGATCCGGCGAGCGGCCTGGCGCGCGGCGATCTCGCCGTCGTGCTGACCAACTACGCGACCCTGATGCTGGAGACCGATCGTCCGCATGACGCCATCGAGCTCTATCGCGAAGCGCTCGAACACGACGAGGAATTACTCGGCTCAGACAATGTCGATGCCATCATCGTCCGCAATCGGGCGATCAATTTTCAGGGGATCGCGAAGGCCTCGGCCATCTTGGCCGAGAATGAGTCGCATACGCCCGCAGAGAGTCGGAGATATTGGCAGCAGACCGCCGATCATCTGCGAAAAAGCATTACGGCATTTGAGGAATGCAAGAAGTTGGGCTTTCTCGCCGAGTCGGAGTTGTCCGTATTTGACGAACTCGCCAGGGACAATGCCAAATGCGAAGAGGCGCTTACCCTCTCCAAGGCGTCTGACCCCGCGCCTTAGTCGTTTTTGGCTGGCTTACCGCGTCTGGCTTAAGGCCGGGCCGGCGCCGTTCGGTCAAGAAGCTTCGCGGAGAATTCGAACACCCCCTCAACCGTGGTCGGCTTCGTGGATGGCTGCATCAATCGAAAACATTGAAACTCGCCGTGAATGGTCCCGCTGATGTTCCCCGATTCGATTCGCTTTATTTCCAATCGAGCCAAACGCGGTTGATATGCGGCCAGCGGCGAGAAGACGCCGTTGCCGTGCAGATTCAACCGCGAGCCGCCGACAAAGTCCGCGCTCTCTTCTTTCAAGCGTTCCAACGACGACGCAGCGACAAAGCTACCGAACAAAACGCGCGATCGGTCCGGCATCGGCCGCTCGCTCGTCAGTGAGATCGCCGAGCGTCCCGATTGCGCCGGGTCCGGTTGCCACACCAGCACCATGTTCGTAAAGGCAATCTCCCGGTCCGCCTTGAAAACTCCCATGTGCTCGACGTCCAGCGAGATGGGGGCCGGCGGTGCTTCCTCCGGCACGGCGGGAAGGTCGTCCTCACACGCACAGTGCTGGGTGATGATCCACAAGCAGCACGTCATCCGAATAATCGCGAACACGGACGACGGCTTGTTGATACGCGCACAGGGCGACAGAGTCGCAACACGCGCCGATTCTACGCAGGATTCGCGCATGCTGCGCAAGCTATCGGACCCCTTCGTACGCTGCAAGTCGGATTCAGTGCGGTAAAACACAATTGCATTACACAATGTCGAGAAGTTTTCGGGACCGTTCAAGCGCACTCGGACCGGTGCCGATATAGAACGCGAGGCTGTGGGTCTTCCGCTGTTAGGCGGGACAGCCTGGCTTGGAGGATCCGAGTAACGGCGAGCTCGGATCCTCTTTTTTTGCGCGCATTTCAAGAGTCATTCTTTGTATTCGCGCCGCGATGCGATGGGGGTTCGGCAGATTGCACCGATACGTCGGCAGACCTTGCGCGATGGGCGTACTATTCGTCGTCCAATCGAGGCGAATGGTCCGGGTTGCTCAGCCGCCTTGCCCACTTCACAAAGTCCGCGAGCTCGCTGATGCTCGATCGCCCGGGGCGATCATGCTCCAGACCGATGAACTGCAAACCCAGACCGATCCGCATGGGCCCGGAGACAAGGCAATGCCGATACATCGCCTCGACTTGAAGAGTCTTAGCCTCTGATTGAGGCTTGATTTCCACGCCGACCAGATCGCCGACGCTAAGCCGAGGGTTCTGATCGCCGGCGATGTCCAGCAGGACGCCCCCAAGCGAAACATTTGCAAGGTGGCCGGTGCACAAAGGCCAGGCCATCGCCTCGCGATTGGGCAGCCCGTTTTGCCACAGCTTGCAGGGAATCACGCGCTCCCGCGGAATGATGACGCGTTGATAGACGCGGCGCTGAAGCTCGCGGACCTCCTCCGGCGCGCGAAGCAGCAGCGTGTCCACCGGCTTGTCATCGTCGGTCCTGTCGAGACGCCGAAGGACGATGCGACACACAAAGACACACTTCTTATGACCGCGACGAAGGGAAATACCCAGCTCCTGGCCGACATTCATCTCGGGCGGAGCCATCGTCGTGAGCGCAATGGGATAGATGATTTGCAAAATGCCCTGCTGCGGATCGTATCGAAGCAGGTTGGATCGAAGGCTATGCCAGCCTCCCTCGGTCATCAGCGAAACGCTGACCGGGGACTGCCGCTGCGCCGCCCAGGTCAGCGACGCCATGACCGATGGCGCATCAAGGATCGTCCCGTCGCTCATGCATGCACTTCCACATCCGGCCCCGGTTGTCGGCTGAGCAATTGTCTCAATGCATCGAGTTGCGGAGTCTGATTGGGTGTCCGCGAAAACTGAATTCCGACGATCGAACAGTCGTCTGTGGCAGGCGTCTTATTGGCCAGCGTCCCCTGCATATGAAACGGCCTGCTTTGACCCGGCAAGGAAAAGACCGTGATCAGTCGGGTCTCCGGATGAAGCTGTTGCGAGCCGCTGTTGTCCATCTTGACGGCCATTCCGTCCGCGCTGACGTTGAGCAGAGTCGCCGACTGGCGGTGAGTTCCATTGCCATCGGTCCACTCGACGGATACTTCGGCCGACGGGGCAAGCTCCGCACGCAGAAACCGCCGACGATCCATGACCGACAGCGCCATCGGTCGGACCAGTGATACCGACCGCGTTTCGCCCCACTGCGGCGCCCCCGTCACCTCGGATGCGAATTGATATCGCTGATCGCTGTAAAGCCGCACCTGACACGGCAAGTTGACCAGGTCATTGAGATTCAGGGTCGGCCGGCCGGTCAGCTCCATCAGCAGGGCGCTTTGGTCTCCCGAAATGAGAAACCCATTAAGCGTGTGCTCTGGGTATTCTGCAAAGCTCAGGACGAGCTGTGCCTGGGTACGTATCGCTGTTTCAACGATCCGAAAGGACGCATCGTAATCCAGCACAATTTTCGCCTTCATCTGACTGATCCCCTGTATGTCGGGCCTGCCCAAGATCAATTGTCCGCCCGTGCCGACATCTCTTTAGCCCGTAGAGATAAGGCCAACGAACGGATGTTCATTGCCGCCGGAAAGCAGTCTCTATTGACTGAAGGGGAGAGATGGCGGCGATCATTACTCGGCCCATACCGCCGCCCACTTGATCTTCTACTGATTAGCCCGGGAAGGTCGCGGCTGGGAACGTGGTTTGCAAGTTCGACGGGGCGCTATTCTGAGACGACCTGACCGCCCAATTGAACCACGCGGGGAAGCTCGGGAATAGGCAGGCGGCAGTCGAGCCTCAGGAGATCGCTGTCATACTCTCGTCCGAGAATGTGACCCTGCTTGCTGATGTAGGCGATCAGACGGCCGTTGGCAGCCTCGGTCTCAACGGTGACACGCACATATCGATGCCGCATCATGGTCAGAATCCGCTCGCCGAGGCGATCGAGACCGGCGCCCGTGTGGGCCGAAATCTCAACTGCCGATTCCAGCCTCAGCCGCAGAAGATGCAGGGCGGACTCCTCGCCGGCAAGATCGATCTTATTGAGCACGTTAATTCTGGGGATGTCCTGGCAACCCAGCTCGGTGAGGACCGACTCGACAGCCGCGATCTGACTCTCCGCATCGTGGCTGGCGGCGTCTACGACGTGCAGCAGCAGATCCGAGTGAATCGCCTCCTCCAGCGTCGCTCGAAACGATGCGACAAGCTTGTGCGGCAGATCGCGCACGAACCCCACCGTGTCAGACAATAGGGCAACCTGCCCGCCGCCCAGGTCCCACCGCCGCGTCTTGGTATCCAGCGTCGCGAAGAGCTTGTCGGCGACCACCGTTCGCGCATCGGTGAGCGCGTTCATCAGCGTGCTCTTGCCGGCATTGGTGTAGCCGACCAGACTCACGGTGAAGTAGTCGCCGCGCGATTTTACTTCGCGCACACGCCGCCGATCGATATGGGCGATCTGATCCCGAAGAAAGCTGACGCGCTTCTGCACGATCCGACGGTCGATTTCGATCTGTCGCTCGCCCGGTCCGCGCGTGCCGATGCCGCCGACCGCGCCGGCCGCCGTACCGCCGCCCGCTCCGGCGATGCGCTCCAGGTGGGTCCACATGCCCCGAAGTCGAGGAGCCGTGTATTCAAGCTGGGCAAGTTCGACCTGTAGTCGGGCCTGATGCGTGCGTGCCCGGCTCGCGAAAATATCGAGGATGAGTTCCGTCCGGTCAATCACGCGACGTTCACAGATTCTCTCGATCTCGCGGATCTGCGAGGGCGTCAGCTCATTGTCAAAGATGACAATGTCCGCGTCCTTTTCCTTGACGTATTCGGCGAGTTCGAGAACCTTGCCGCTCCCGATATAGGTGCCGGGACATGGACGCGATCTCTTCTGCAGCGTGCGCCCGACGACAACCGCCCCGGCCGCCTCAGACAGCGCGGCGAGCTCCGCGAGCGGATCGTACTTCGTGCCGCCTTCGTGTGGTCCGCGCGCGAGCAACCCCACAAGCACGGCTCGCTCTGCCTGTACGCCGGTCTCTATGCGTCTGTCTTGTTTCAAAGTTTGAATGGATTCCTGTGCAATCGTCCGTCCCCCGGTTCAGATGCGGGCGAACATGCTAAAAGTTATCTTACAGCAACAGGTGACGAAGGGTCAATTCGCACCTGAGAAATTCGCCGCCTGAGCGCGACCGGCGGACCAATGCGGGCCCCAGCCACGCCGAACCCGCCTGAACAAGGTCTTCATGGATTCCGTCGGGAAAAAGGACGATTCAATCCAACCTCGCTGTCTTGCAGCATGTTAAGAGTGTAGCAATGTTCAGCGTCGCCAGCACGAGAAAGTGGATTCCATGCCACTCTGCGGTATCTGAGGCGAGGCTGACCACTTCGCGATTGAGGCCCGGGCAGCGATCGACGTGCCACCGCTTCACGATGGCGGACGGCATATCGTTGCCCCGAAGTCGGCATCGGATCAATCGAGAGCTGATCGCCCGACAGAATGGCGGCACGAATCCCTCTAAGTTCACCATCCGAAGGATCACGGCGGACAACTACGTGACGTCCCGCGCCGGGCTGTTGCGGAGTGCCCCGTCGATCCCAAGAAACGTCGCCGAGGGAACGATGTCCAGCAACATCACGGCCAATACCATCCCGGCGGCGCGGCTACATCGCGAGTGACTCAGTGCGCAGCAGATACTGGCCGGACAATTCGCCGAGAAAAATGAAAATCATCGAGAGATAGAAGATGGCCGTCGCCGATTGGGTCGCCCGCCGATTGACACAGTCCCGAATCATCCAGGCGAAAACGCCCGTGACGACAAGCCCGCTCCCGAATCGCACGCTGATCATCAACCAGAACCACATGTACCCGCCGCGCGGAACAAACGCCCCGGCCCATAATGGATAGCTCGCCGCGACGATCCAGACGCCGCGTACCGCCAGGATTCCCAGATATAGTTGTGTCATCCGCTTGAGCGGGCTGATCGACATCCCCGTGTCGGTCAGATATCGGTGGCCAAGCAGCATCGCGGCCGTTGCCGTCCCAAGAAGGCCCGAACCCAGGACGATGGTCATCGCCGCCAAGGCCCGATTAAGGCCGCCGATCGACTCGCCTTCAGCCAGCACAACGTCCGGCCCGGTCGCCAGCAAAACCGCCCCCGCCATCGCGGCCGCGCCGAATAGGAATGTCCACAGCCGCTGCATCGCACGGACCGTCTCGCCCTGCGCAGCGTTGACGAAGAGCCAAATAACGCCGATGACGCACGCGGCGATCAGCGCCGCAATCGCCGGTTGTTGTCGGGCGGACCCTTCGACCCACGATTCGCGAACCACAAGCAGCAGCGAGATAAGCACAATCGCCAGCGATACAATCGCCATCAGGCGAAGGTAACGCCAGTCGACCTTCCGCATCTCGCTGACCCCCACCGCCAGCGCCGAGCCTGCCGCAAGCTGTGCCAAAAACGTCGGCAGCATTACTTTCCTCCGAGCAGATAGTCCACCAGCAACCGCACCCCGAACCCGGTCGCGCCGACCGGGCAGATCGGTGAAGGCTTCGACGAATTGGCAACTCCGGCGATGTCCAGATGAGCCCAGGGCGTCTTGTCGGTGACAAATTCCTTGAGAAACATCGCGGCGGTGATCGTGCCGGCGAGACGACCGCCGACGTTCTTCAAGTCCGCGTCGGTCCCCGCGATTTGTTCCCGATATACCGGCCACAGCGGAAGCCGCCAGAGTCTCTCGTTGGTTCGCTCGCCCGATGCAATCAGCGACTCGGCCAGCGCGTCATGCGTCGTCAGCAGTCCCGCGCAGGCATCCCCCAAGGCAACCGTGCACGCGCCGGTCAGCGTAGCAAGGTCGATCATCGCCGCAGGTGAAAACGTCTTCTCCGCATAGTGCAAACAATCCGCCAATACGAGTCGGCCCTCGGCGTCTGTATCGAGAACCTCGATCGTCTTGCCGTTCGATGCCCGAAGAATGTCGCTCGGTCGATAGGCCGTCCCGGAAATCATGTTCTCCGCCGCGCCGATCACACCGACGACATGCCGTGGAATCTTCAGTCGCGCAGCGGCGACAAGCGTCCCCAGCACCGTCATCCCGCCGCACTTGTCGTACTTCATCTCCACCATTGAGGCAGTCGGCTTGATCGAATACCCGCCGGTGTCATGCGTGACCGCCTTGCCGACAATTACGATCGGCTTGCCCTTCGCCCGCGACGGCCGGTGTTCCAGCACGATGATCCGCGGCGCCGATCGGGAGCCGCCGCCCACCGCAAGAATCGCCCCCATCTTTTTCGCCTTCATCTGCCGATCGTCGATCACCCGACATCGAAGTCCATGCTTCCGTGCAAGCGCCTGCGCTTCTCGCGCCAGCGTCACGGGATTGATCACGTTCGGAGGCTGGTGACTGATCGACCGGGTCAGATTCACGCACTCCGCCAGGCGTCGTGATGCCTCGGCCTTGTCGCGTATTGATCTGCTCACGGGCGACTTCGATACAAAGACAAGTCGCGTGACCGGCTTTCGCGCCTCATCCGGAAGTTGCGAGCGATGTTCCAGAAAGCGGAAGCTGCCCAGAACACAACCCTCGACCCACGTCGTAACTGCATCCGCCCCGGCGATCTCCTGCAGTGCGTCGAGCGCCACAACGACAGAATCCGCCCGATGACGAGAGGCCCATTCCATGGAAATGGCCGCTGCGTTTCTCACGTCGGCCGCCTTGATGGACTTTTCCTCACCAAGTCCGACCAGTGCCATCCGCCCAATGCGAGACTTCGACGGGAGAATCAAGTCATCGATGGCCCCTGCCTGCTTGGCGCCGTGGTGGCGAGCGGCGAGCAATTTAGCCTGCGATGACAATTCCGCAGGCAGGCTCAACTTCCGACCGAGGACGGCCTTCCCGTCCTTGATCGTAACTGGAACAAAAAGCACGCCCGCACGGATCGTGCCGCCAAGTCGCGCAAATTGAATGGATAATCCCTTCTGAGTCTTACGAACAGCCATACACGCTCCTCTCGGACCGTCGATGTTAGAAGCCTGCGGCCCGGGCCGCAACAAATCGCCGCCCGCGCCGTCCGTCAATGTTTCCTCGCCTCTCCAATGAAGATAGAATCACGGGACCTCCGCCGGAGACTCGCAGTGAGTCATCCAAGTGTTCAATAGCAGGGTGCGCCCCTGGTCTTCGAGGCTTGGATTTCGTCGGTCGCGCGAGGGGGTGGCTAATCGCCCCACAAAGGATTCGTCGCCATGGCTCAGGAGCTCGAATGCAAGATCGCCGTGCCTTCGCACGATCGGCTCGTCGAGCTGCTGCGCGCAGCCGGCGCCAATCGCATCGGTCGCGTGCGCGAGACGAATCGGCTGCTGGACACGCCCGATCGTGCGCTCGTTCATCGCGGTTGCGGACTCCGCGTCAGAACAATTGAAGTGCTCGACGGCACGGGACCGCCTTCCAGCCTGGCCTTCAAGGGACCGGTTCAGGAATCCGCCTTCAAGTGCCGCGAGGAAATCCAGATCGATCTGCCCGATCGCAACCCGGCTTCTCCCGAAAACGGGGCCAGGGCCGGCGAGGGAATGTTACGGCTCCTGCACGCAATCGGCTTTGCCGAGTGGCTGACGTTTGAGAAAAACCGCGAATCATGGCAGCTTGATGAATGCGCAATCGAACTCGATGAACTGCCGCTCCTCGGTCGCTTCGTCGAGGTGGAAGGCCCGGACGATCATGAGATTCGCAGGTGTCTCGAAGCATTGGGTCTGGATGCGGCAAGGTCCATCCAGACCAGCTATCCCGGACTCTTGGCCAAGCGCATGGGTGAGACCCAGCCCCCCTGGGTGGTGAAGTTCTGAAGCTCTCGGCAATGTGGAAATGGCGGCAAGCTTGAACTTGCCGGTCATCGCGGAAATACTGATAAGGCTAAGTAAGAGCGCCCGTAGCTCAGTTGGATAGAGCATCGGATTTCTAATCCGACGGTCGCAGGTTCGAGTCCTGCCGGGCGCGTTGAATTTGACTGAGTCAATTCGGTTTTCTCATCCATGCGACCATGAGAAGAACCAGTCGACCGCGTCCGCTTGGCGATCCCCCACAGCGCACTCGGAAGGCGCAACCTGAGGCGCGTGGATCAAGACGGGTACAGGCCGGATCGCAGCCGAGAAGGAGATTGACGGCAATCGGTTTCTACTGAACGAGTCCGGACCGACTGTTCGATCTCAGCTCATCATCTTTTTCTGATACATCTTGTAGCCGACGATGATCGCTACGAGGGCAGCCATGGAGACCCAGGTGTACCACGGGAGGAAGTCAGAAATGCCTTCCCCGAGAAGCAGTAATTGACCGGCCATTTCAAGCTCCTATCCTAGTCGCGGCAGGCGAACCCTTGCCGATTGCCGCATCATCCAGACGGATTGTCCTGTCCCGCGGCGAATATTCGCCGAGGAACACGCTGTACTCAAGTTGGAGTCTCATCCCCGGGCCAAAAACTGTCAAGCGAATCAGCCTTCATTGACTTCTGGCCGCGATTTCCCTCATCTACCGCGCCCTTGGCGTCACCGAGACAGCGAATTCTCCACGGGTGAGGTTCCGGTAACGCTTCTCATTTTGCCATTCTTAGCCAACTCGACTTCGTTGTCTTATGGGGCATGCAGCGAGATCCGTGGTAGGGCTCCGGGCATAATTCGACCAAATACTCCATTCGGACTGCTCCGTATGAAGTGGCAGGCTCGACTGCTCGATAACGAGGAGGCACTTGTTAATTTAGGGGGACTAGGTAACATGTACCCGCGAAAACCGTTGGACGAGCGACAGGCCGTGGCCGAAGCCCTGGCTGCCGAAGGACCGGAGTGGCGTGTGAAATCTGTTTTCACAACTGGCGAAGTCGCCGAGATCTGCAAGATCAGTCAGCAGACGGTCATCCGCTGCTTCGACAGCGGTCGTCTCAAAGGCTTTCGCGTACCCGGTTCGAAGTTTCGCCGAGTTCCCCGAGCCGAGCTGATTCGGTTCATGAAGACCAACGAGATCCCGATCGAGAACCTCGACTCGGGCAAGCGCCGTGTGCTCATTGTCGACGACGATCCCGCCATCGTGGACATGCTGGTGGACATCATCGGCCGCGACGGTCGTTTCGAGGTAAAGGCCGCCTCCAACGGCTTTGACGCCGGCGCTTTGACCAAGGAGTTTCGGCCCGACGTGGTTCTGCTCGACTTCATGCTCCCCGACATCAACGGCAACGTCGTCTGCCAGCGCATCAAGAGCGATCCCGAACTGGCCCATACAAAAATCATCATCGTATCCGGTGCCGTAGCGCCGGCGGAGATCGATACGCTCAAGGCGGCCGGAGCGGACGAGTTCATCCAGAAGCCGTTTGACATCGCCCGGCTCATCGAATCGATTGCCGATCTTGTCGCGGCGTAATTGTTATTTCTGAGGCGCCTTCGCCGACCGCCGCGGCAGGTCGAGTCCATAAACTCGTATCAGGCCGCAAGCGGACGAATCTGGGGGGGCCGGCGAGGATCGCCGCCATGACCGCCGCAAATACAACCGTCGCAAACCCCGAGCATGTCGAGCTACTGCTCTCCCGGCTCGACGAATTGCCGCCGCTCGCACCCGTAGCCACTCACATTCTCGCGCTGACCCAGGATGACAAGGGCAGCATCCGCCGCCTCACCGAACTCGTCTCCAGCGATCCATCTCTCGCGGCGCGCGTTCTATCGGCCTGCTCCAAGGCCGCCGTCGCCGCCAGGCCGGAATCGATGACCATCGACAAGGCCGTGGCGATGCTCGGTTTCGAGACAATTCGTCACCTGACCCTCGCCCAGAAAATCCTCGAAGTATTCTCCCTGCCGCAGGACCCCGCGGAAGTCGGCGGCCTCGATCGCGCCGAGTTCTGGCGTCATTGTCTCGCTGTGGCCTGCGCCTCTCGCCGCATCGCACAGGCCCTCGCCCCCGGCGTGAATCCCGAAGAGGCCTTTGTTCTTGGTCTCCTTCACGATCTGGGAAAGATCGCCCTGGACTGCGCCCTGCCGAAGAGCTTTGCGCGTGTCCTGAAGCGCTCAGAGGAAACGCGCGCCGAATTCACCGACGTCGAGAGAGCAGTTCTCGGCGTCGACCACACGGTCGTCGGACGCCGCCTCGCCGAGCGCTGGGGCCTGCCTCAGGCCATCATCGATGTCATCTGGCTGCACCATCATCCGCCCGAGGCCCTTCCCGAAGACCTTGCCGCCGCGCGCTACATCAAAGTCGTACAGCTTGCCGACGCCATGGCCCGAGAGCACAACATCGGCTTTTCCGGCAATCTCGGCTCCACCCTCGCCTCGCCCAAACTGTCGGCCCTGCTCGGTCTGACGGAAGCCGCTCGGGTCGGCATCATCGAATCCATTGCGGATGAACTTCAATCCCGCTCTACATGGATCGGACAGGACCAGTCCGGCGGCCGCGAGGTCTATCTCCGCGCACTGCTCAAGACCAGCGAACAGCTTACCTCGGTCAACACGCGACTGGCCGAGCAGAATCGTCGCCTTCAAAGAAGCGCACGCTACTTGGCCGCCATTGATGAACTCAATCGACAAGTGACGCCCGGACTCTCCTTGCGCCAGACCGCCGCAATAGGCGCCGGCGCCATGCAGGCGATTCTGGAACTTCGTAGCGCCGTTGTGTTCGTTCCATCGCCCTCCGGGTCCTGGCTGGAGCTCGGCATCTCCGATGGAACGACTCGTTTCCGATTGGAACAGTTCAACGAGCAGGTGGCCGACTTTCGAGTGGCCCTCAAGAACGCCGCCGAGCTAGCTCGCGGCGGAGCCTGGATACTTCCGCCGGATCGATCGCTGGATAGCCTGATCGATCGGTGCCGCCCGGACCTCGGCGCAGGCACCGTTTGGCTGCTTCCCATTCTCTCAAGAAACCAACCGATAGCGGGCGTTTTATTCGTTGCCCAGGCCGATTCCGTCACTTCGTTTCGCGACGAATCCGCCGAGATCGCCGCGATGGGCGCCGCCCTCGGCCTCGCAATCGCTCAGGCTCAGGCGCAATCCGCGGCCGCTTCCCTCGCCGAGCATCTCGCCGCCGCCAATCGAAGACTCGCCGCCATTCAACCTGACCTCCTTCGCGCTCGCTCCCTCGAATCCGTCGCCGCCATCGTCACCGGGGCCGCCCACGAACTGAACAATCCGCTTGCCGTCATCTCCGGTCGGGCACAGCTCCTCGCCACAGGGGTCGATAATGACGAGACCAAAAGGGACCTTGAAACCATCGCCGCCCAGGCCGGGTTGTGCAGCGAAATCCTGAAGGACCTGCTGTCCTTCACCCAACCGGCCATCGTCCGGCCCGAGTCCGTCGATATCGCGGCCCTCCTGAATTCAATCATTTCTGACATGGCGTCCGAGGGATTATTGGATGCCACTGCCATGTCCTTGGACCTGCCTCCCGCGTGCCCGGTTATCTGGTTTGATCCCGAGGCTTTGAGCGTAGTGTTCCGGGAACTGATCGATAATGCGCTCGAAGCGACGCAGCCCAAAGGGCGTCGTTTGTCGATCAAGGCCGCGACCGATCTGACCGAAGAAAACCTTGTTGTGACCTGTGCCGACAACGGCCGGGGAATGACACCCGATGTTCTGGCCCGTGCGATGGATCCTTTCTTTTCGCACCGGCCTGCGGGTCGCGGCAGAGGAGTCGGCCTCTCGCGCGTTCATCGCCTGCTCGAAGCGGGTGGTGGATCGATCCGCTTGGAGAGCCGCCCGGGCATCGGGACTGAGGCCCAGCTCCGCCTTCCGATTCGTCGGACACAAGTGTCCGATGCGTCGAACGCGGGCTGAATTGAGATCTGCTGATTGGGCGCGGGGGCCCAAAGCACAACCTTGGGGGGTTGTTCTCTTAGTGCGAAAAAATTATGCCGCCGGAATCCGGGCCGGGCGGGTCGTGTAGGCCTCTCTCCCTCCTCCCCTCGCTCTCACGGCTGAAGCGTCCCGCCGGCCTTTTTTGTTGATGCCTGAGGACTCCGAAAATCCTCGGCGAGTAAGTTCAGGGAAAGAAGCAAGGCAGCTGCCGGACAGGGTGAAGGAAGCCACCATGAAGCGGAAGGATATGCAGTTACTCATTGTTGCAGACGACTCGAAGACCATCGCCGTCCTGGCGGCCGAGATTGTCGCGCGCCTCGACGCAAACCTCACCATCGTGGACACAGTCCGCGAAGCCGCCGAGTTGATGAAGAGCGACGCCTTTGACATCGTGCTCGCGGCGCCGGTGCTTTCCGACGGTCCCTCAGCGGGACTTGTCTCCGAGTGCGCCACGCCCATGATGCTGCTGGACCGGATCTCCGAAGTCGGCCATCTCCTGGATTCATTCCGTGCCGGGTTTGTCGACGTTATTGATCCCAGCGCCGACGCCAAAGTCCTCACCGATCGGATTCGCCACTTCGTGGCCGACAGCCGACGCCGAAAGCGGACCGTTAGTCGAAACGTTCGCCTGCGCCGCGTTTCCAGTCGCCTCATTAAGGACCGGCGGGAACTTCGACAGCGAGTCGATCTGATCTGCCGCGACCTCGTTCAGGCGTACCAGCGCCTCGCCCATAAGGTCGTCAGCACCTCCGAGATCGGTCAGGCCGACTACCCGGACGACTCTGAGCAGTTCTAACCCCCAAGCGCTATCTAAAAAAAACGCATCTGCTAGAATCGTGCGGTGGAAATAAGCCGCATACGAAATTTCTCGATCATTGCCCATATTGACCACGGCAAGAGCACCCTTGCCGATCGTCTCCTCCTGCGCTGCGGGGCCATCACCGAACGCGAATTCCGCGAGCAGTTCCTCGATGACATGGACCTCGAACGCGAGATGGGCATCACGATCAAGGCCAACCGCGCCTGCCTGAACTACAAGTACCCCGGACCGCGCACAGTTGCCCCTGACGGCGTGACCAGCCCCTTGCCCGGCGACTACATCCTCAATCTCATCGACACGCCCGGCCATGTCGACTTCCATTACGAAGTCAGCCGCGCCCTCGCCGCCTGTGAAGGCGTCCTGCTCCTCGTCGATGCTACGCAGGGCATCGAGGCCCAGACCCTCGCCAATGCCTACAAGGCCATCGAAGCCGGTCTGGTCATCATTCCGGTCATCAACAAGATCGACCTGCCTTCTGCGCGTGCCGAGGACATCGCCCTGGAACTGGAACAGGTCCTCTCCATTCCCGCCGAAGACGCCATCTTCGCCTCGGCCAAAGTCGGCACCGGCGTCGAGGACATTCTCTACGCCGTAGTCGAGCGCATACCGTCGCCGACAGGCGATATTAACAAGCCCCTCAAGGCGCTCATCTACGACGCGAAGGTCGACGTCCATCGCGGCGTCGTCTGCCACATGCGCGTGCTCGACGGCGTCGTCCGCAAGGGCGACAAAGTGCGCCTCATGGCCGCCGGCCGCACCTATCAGGTTAGTGATGTGGGTGTCTTCGCGCCGAAGATCACCAGCAAGCCCGAACTCGACGCCGGTCGCGTCGGCTACATCTTCGCAGGCATCAAAACAATTCGCGACGTGAACATCGGCGACACCATCACCCACGAAAGCCGCCCGTGTGATGCCGCCCTTCAGGGCTATCGCCCGCCGCAGCAGATGGTCTTTTGCGACTTCTACCCCGGCCCCGGCACCACCAGCGCCGAGCTGCGCGAGGCGATGGAAACCCTCTGGCTCAACGATTCAAGCTTCAACTTCACGCCCGCGGCCAGCGCCGCCCTCGGCGTCGGCTTTCGATGCGGTTTCCTCGGCCTCCTCCACATGAAGATCATTCAGGAGCGACTTGAGCGCGAGAGCGAGGTCGATCTGGTCCAGACCGCGCCGACCGTCGGTTTTGAAGTCGTCTTCAAGGACGGCGCGGTGCGCATCATCGAGTCGCCCGCCGACCTGCCCGGCCCCGACCAGATCACCGAGATCCGCGAGCCCTACGTCCGCTGCGAGATCATCACCCCCTCGCGATACATCGGCGCCGTCATGCAGCTATCCGAGGAGCGGCGTGGCTCGCAAAAGCGCACCGAATACCTTTCGCCCGAGCGCGTCGTGCTGACTTACGAGTTCCCGCTGGCCGAGGTGATCTACGACTTCTTCGACCGGCTCAAGAGCGTCACCAGTGGATACGCCACCATGGACTACGAACTGATCGGCTTCCGCCCCGACGACCTCGTCAAGCTCAACATCCTCGTGAACGGCACACCGGTCGACGCCCTCAGCGTCATTGTCCACCGCAGTCGCGCCGAGATGCGCGGCCGCCGACTCATCATCCGGCTCAAAAAGGAGATTTCACGTCACCTTTTCGAAATCCCCATCCAGGCGGCCATCGGCGGCAAGATCATCGCCCGCGAGTCGATCAAGCCCGTCCGCAAGGATGTGACCGCCAAGTGCTACGGCGGCGACGTCAGCCGCAAGCGCAAGCTGCTGGAAAAGCAAAAGGAAGGCAAGAAGCGCATGAAGAGCGTCGGCAGCGTCAACATCCCGCAGTCCGCCTTCATGGCCGTGCTGGATTCGTCCGACGACTAGCGGCATCCACACCAGTTAGTCGTTGTCATCCGATGCCCTGCGGACCGAGTGTTTCGGACCAACACGGGATTCTATTGATCTTCGACCGATGCTCGCGATATGCTCATAGTGCGTAGTTCTTTCAGGAGTAGCGTCATGGAAATCGACGAGATTGTCTTCATTGTACAGGAAGAAGAGGAAGCCGGCGGTTACAGCGCGGTCTGCCACCGATACGGCGTGTTCACGCAGGGCGACAACCTCGACGATCTCCGCGCCAACGTAACCGAGGCTGTCGAGTGTCGTTTCGCCGATGAATCGGTCAAACCGCGACAGATACGCCTCCACTTTGTTCGCGACGAGGTCATCGCCGCGTGAAGTTGCCGCGCAACGTGTCTGGTAACGCTCTTGTCGCCGCCCTTGTCAGGTTCGGCTATCGACAAGTCCGGCAGCGGGGCAGCCATGTCCACCTCGTAACGGATCGGTACGGCGAGCACCACGTGGTTGTCCCTGAGCATCGGCCGATCAAGCCGGGCACGCTCGCTCAGGTTCTCAAGCAGGTTGCCGAACACCACAGCATGACGCGCGACGAACTGGTGGAACATCTCAAGCTCTGATCGCCCGCCGATTCGTATTTTTTCCATATCCCTCCAGCCGGTGCTGCATTCCTCCAACGATTTGTCATGGCCGACCCGAAGCGATCGCTCACTCGGGCATCCGCCCATCCCACTCGTAGATTCGGACTTCAGGGGATTCCCAAAATCAGATCAACAAACCCCGACAGATCATACGCATCGATCACGAAGCTATTCTGCGGCAACGCCACGTCTGCGCACGCCGCGTAGTACGGAGCTTCCGTCATCGCCTGTACGAACAACTGCACGTCTAGTCCGTCAACTGTTCCACTCGAATTGAGGTCCCCGGGTATCGCGCAGGGACACTTGGTCTCTCCGACCACCAGGTCGTCGATCGCCGCTTCAACAATCGATCCGCTGCCCAGGTCCGACGCAATAAATCGAAGTAGTACGGTACTCGTCGGAGCCACAAAATCCGCCACGCGAAACTCGTGCTGGAACCATCCACCGCCCGTGCCGACCCCCGTCGGGCCGACCGTCTCCACGTTGACCCAGCTTCCCCCGCCGTTGTTGGAGATGTCGACCGTGAATACGTCGGCATTCGGCGCGCTGCCCGCGCTGTTGGAATACCACCGCCAATAGCTGATGCTTGGATCGGCAGGCACACTGAGGTCCAGCGTCGGCGACTTCAACGTCGTCTTGCCTCCGTCCACGTCAAACGACCCCACGGATGAACCCGCGTTTCCGTCAGTGACCCAGCAGATCGTCCCTGCGCCGGGCGTGTGATCGTCCTCCGGTTGCGCCGCGGTTGCTTGCGGATTCATGCGGTTCCAGATGCCGGTCGTGGCGTTATCGCCGGTGTCCCCGACCGTCCAGCCGAGATTCGCCTCAATATCATCGGCGAAGTCGATTTCCGTTTCGATGGCCCGCGCAGAGTACGCACTATTCGGCGCGTCGCAGGGACTCTTCGCCAGATATCCTTCGCTCCCCGTCGCCGTGAAGTAATACTCAACAATCGCCCCACAAGGCGTCGGGGGAATGGTCGCCGTATAAAGCCCACCACCCACCGCCGCTAGCGGCGCCGTCGAAAACGGATCACTCGCGTCGAAACGATAGTGACACTGCCCCGACCCCGCCGCATAAATCTGCTGCGAATCAGTGATCCGCACATTCATGACGGTGTTTTGATCCGCTAGAATCGTTTCCGGCGGAGTCGATTCCAGTTCCAGCAGGATGCCGGACGAAGCCCAGCGCGACAGATGAAGGATCGCGGGCAGGTTCTCCTCGCAGTTGGGAATGATCTGATCCACCGGTAACAGAAAGCCGAACTCGCCCGTGTCGCGACACTCAATGCTGAATCCAAATCGCCCCGCACTGCCGTACACCCAGTCCGCCGAACCGCCGTTCGCCGGATAGATCGTCGACCAGATCGGCCCGGCGTCGTAGAAGCGGCCGTGTACGCCCTGAATGAGCGACTGCATCTTGCCGCCGATCAGATCGAACGTCGTCCGATCCGGCAACGGTGCAAGCACATTGTCATATCCATAAGGCCACAGGATAAGCTGCGAATAGCTGTGGTAGTCCATATACGCGCGGACATTGGGATGGGCCAGCACGAAGTCGCGCAGCACCTGTGTCTCCGGCTCACTGAACGCCGACGGTCCCCGATAAGTCTCCGAGCTGGTCGTCGGACTCGATCCGCCGTTGTCATATCCCCACTGGTATCCCCAGTTACGGTTCAGATCGACGCCGAATGTGCCGTTTCCGTTATCGCGCCGATTCTTCCGCCACAGTCGATTGCCCGCCGTCCACGTGTACTCATACCCGTCAGGGTTCACGCACGGCGCAAGATAGAAGTCGGTCTGATCCACCAGTGCCCGAGTGCACGAGTCTGTGTCGTAGTTACTCACCAGATAGTCGGCGAGGTAGAGAACCGTCGGCCCCGTGATCCACTCCCGGCAATGCTGCAATCCGTGATAGAACACGCCCGGCTTCGGCCCCGCGCCCGCGCCGGTGATATGCAGCACCCAGATCGGCCGGCCTTCCAGCGATGTGCCGATGCTCATGACCTCGCACAGGTCGGGCCGAGCCGTCGCCATGTCATTGATGAAAGTGACCATCTCCGACAATTGCATGTAGTTATCAAACGGCCCCGCGCCTCGGACCAGATGCGAGGCCTGCTCAGCCTGATATAGCGCATTCAAGTCATCAATCGACACCGTATAGGTCATTCCCAGGTTGTCGAGCACCTTGCATTCCTGAGCCGAGACGTGAACGTCGATCGGTCCGACGCCCATCTCGTGAGACCACACATCCAGGTCCATGTCGATCAACTGCTTGAGTTGCTCGTCACTCTGGACATCCACCCGAACAACCCGGTCGCCCGGCTTGATGGTCAGGTCTGCCGCGAAGAGCGATTCGGGAATCGATAAGCTCAGAAAGGCGACAAGTACGAGCGAAGTGACTTTGTGCACGGTGTCCCACTCCTTACGTGTTTTAAGTACGGGGCGGTCCGCCCCGCGATCTGACTCCATCATACATGAAACGCCGATCCCTTTCCCATGCCCAAGCGGGGTTGACGATCCGATGGGGGTGTCATACGCTTCGTCCATCCGTGGTGATCGCCCGGATTATCGACGCATTCAACAGGAATTCCTGCCTTGGCCACTCCTACTTCCGACGCACTAACCTTTGAGCAGAAGCATCATTTTCTGCTCCGAAAACTCCATTCTCTCAGCGGCATCGTCCCGATCGGCGCCTTCCTCATTGAGCACCTCCTGACCAACTCGCGGGCCTTCGACTGGTTTGGCCTTTTCAAAGGAGGTCGCGAAGTCTTCAACGAGGAAGTTCACTGGATCCACAATCTGCCGTATCTCCTTGCGTTGGAAATAGGTTTCATATTCCTGCCCCTCGCTTTCCACGCCCTTTACGGCATTCGCATCGCCATGACCGCCGAGTTCAACACCCGCTCCTATCCCTATATGGACAACCGCCGGTTCACGCTTCAACGCGTCACCGGCTACATCGCTTTTCTCTTTCTCATTGTCCATCTGCTCAAGTTCCGCTTCGCCCACTGGGTCGGCTGGGGGCCCGAGTTCATCGGCAGCGAGGACCCGTTCGAGGTCACGCGAAATGGCATGCAGGCCTGGCAACCTATTAAGGGCTTCATCGTTCCAGTGTGGGTGACGATGACCATGTACATCGTCGGACTCTGGGCCGCCTGTTTCCACTTCGGCAACGGCATTTGGAGTTTCTGCATTAGTTGGGGAATTACCGTCGGACAGAAGGCACAGGACCGCGTCCGTCTCGTCGGCATGGGTGTCGCGGCGCTCCTGTTCATCTGGGGTCTCGGCAGTTTGTACGCCCTGGGTACCGCCAAAGCCCCGGGCCAGGAAGAAAAGCAGGCCGCGGTGATCTCCGCCGAATCACACTGAGTTTGTCTGGTCTGCACACAGTACGTTCGATTCCTGACGAAGGTTAAGCACTCATGGCTAAGCAACGTGTCGCAATGATCGGTGGCGGGCTGGCCGGCCTCGCCGGCGCGATGAAGCTCGCAGAGGACGGCTTTGCCGTCGATCTCGTGAGCATGGTTCCCGTCAAGCGCTCGCACAGCGTCTGCGCACAGGGCGGCATCAACAGCGTCAACGACACCACCCGCGCCCAGGGCGACAGCGAGTGGAAGCACCTCGACGACACCGTCTATGGCGGCGACTTTCTGAATCACCAGCCCCCGGTCAAGGAGATGACCGATTGGGGTCCCAAGGTCATCGACCTCCTCGATCGTCTCGGCGTCCCCTTCAACCGCACCGGCGAAGGTCACCTCGACCGGCGGCGATTCGGCGGGACACTCTACAAGCGCACCGCATTCGCCGGAGCGACCACCGGCCAGCAGCTTCTCTACGCGCTCGACGAGCAGGTGCGCCGCTACGGGTCCGAGGGCCTCATCAAGAACTGGGAGTTCTACGAGTTTCTCGGTCTCGTCCTCGATGATGCCGGCGTCTGTCGCGGTTGCATCGTCCAGAACATGTTCACCATGGACATCGTCGCCCTCCGCGCCGATGCCGTCGTCATGGCCACCGGCGGCTGCGGGCTGATCTACGGCAAGAGCACCATGTCGATGATCTGCACCGGCGGGGCGAACAGCCGCGTCTTTCAGGAAGGCGTCAAATACGCCAACGGCGAATTCATCCAGGTCCACCCCACCGCCGTGCCCGGCGCGGACAAGCTTCGCCTGATGAGCGAGAGCGCCCGCGGTGAGGGCGGCCGCGTCTGGGTTCCGCGCACGCCGCAGGACAGGCGCGATCCCCGTTCAATTCCCGAGGCCGAGCGCTATTACTTCCTCGAAGAGCGCTATCCGACATACGGCAACCTCGTCCCGCGCGACATCGCCACCCGGGAAATCTTCCACGTCTGCGCCAACGAGGGCCTCAGCGTCGAGAAGAACGACTTCTGCGTCTATCTCGACCTGACCCATCTGCCGGGCACGACGCATCACAAGCTCGAGGGCATTCTCGCCATCTACGAGAAATTCGCCGGCGCGGACCCTCGCGTCACGCCGATGAAAATCTTCCCCGCCGTCCACTATTCAATGGGCGGCCTGTGGGTCGATTTCGCGAAAGACGCCAAGAGCGGCGGCCTGATCCTGGGCGACCCGCGCAATCAGCAGACCAATGTTCCCGGCGTCTTCGCCATCGGCGAGGCCGACTATCAGTACCACGGGGCCAATCGCCTCGGCGCCAATTCGCTGCTCTCGTGCATCTTCGCGGGGCTCATCACGGCTCCGTCGATCACCAGCTACTTCAAGTCGGTCAAGTCGACCGCCGCCGATCAGCCCGCCTCGCTTTTCGATGCCGCCGTGCGCAAGCACAAGGATCGCTTCGACGCCCTCGTCGCCCGCACCGGCAATGAGAACGCCTACAAGCTGCACGAAGAGCTCGGCCGCACCATGACGCAGAACGTCACCGTCGTCCGGCACAACGACAAGATCAAAGAGACCCTCGCCCGCATCGACGAGCTTTCGGCCCGCTACCAGAAGGCCCCGCTCGCCGACACCGGCATGTGGACCAATCAGAATCTCTCCTTTACCCGGGCCCTCGGCGACATGCTGATCCTGGCAAAGGTGATCGCCCAAGGGGCGCTGCAGCGCGACGAGTGCCGCGGGGCCCACTACAAGCCCGACTTCGAGATCGCCGGCCTCGATCCCGACGCCGGAAACCTCGCCGACCAGGCCCGCAAGTGGTGCGAGATCTTCAAGACGCGCAACGACAAGTGGCTCAAGACGACCGTCGCCGAGCATGGCAAGGACGGCCCCAAGCTCTCCTACGAGGCCGTGGACACGTCTCTCGTTCATCCCCGGCCTCGCACATACGGGCTCAAGGGGGCCGAGGAAATCGAGCGCATCTGGAAGACCGAATTCTCCGGCAAGCCCGCCAAAGAACCCGCCGCCGTGTAGACGGCCAAAGTGACATACGGTGACACAGCGATTTGCAGCCGACGGCAACTCGCGTAGCGGGCGCGTGTTGGAATTGCGGGTGGAAACGTCAAAACGGCAACAATTCAAAAAGTCAAAACTTTGAGCAGCGGCGAGTCTGCGAGTTTTCATTCGAGAGCGATCCTGAATCGTGCGTCCGGCAGGGCGCGGGATGCGAGTTAGTCGTGCAGAATCGAAGGTGACAATAGGCGAAAAAAGTTTTGGCGGACGCTGGCAAGTCTTGTGGCGGTCATGTGTTGGGGCGCATCGCATTTTGGGTGGTTTTTGGTGAAAAAGCCCTGAGGCTTGCGGCCTGGGGTTTGAGGTTTGGAAAGCCGGCATCGGTGACATCGCGCGCTACCTCGCGGGGCAATGGTTGGATTGATCTCCATGTATCCAATCTTGCTCCGCGTGCGCGCGGTTTTGACATGCGTTACTCACGGCCGGGCTTCAGCCGGCCGGTGTTTGCCGCCGGTTTCAACCGGGGGTGGACGGGCCAGTCTTATTGTTTTGCTTCCTGTCTCACTTCAGCCGGGCTTTAGCCGGACTTGTTTCGGCGTGCGCTCGCGACTGGGCGCATCGGGCAATCCCAAGCCCGGCTGAAGCCGGCTGAAAGACAGGAATAGGAGAATGGGTGTGTTGGGGTCCGCTCCCACCAGCTCAAGCTGGTGGCAAACGCCGATCGGCTAAAGCCGACCTAATGCAGGCCGCACCGTCGGGAACCGACCGATCGCCGGCGGCGGGAGCGCTTGGCGAGGATGGGTAGCGCGAGCAGCAACGCGGAGGCGGGCTCTGGGATGGGCGTGATGGTGAAGTGAAACTCCCCAGAGCCTTCGCCGAAGGTTCCGGGCGGCGTGGGGTCGAAGTGAAAGACCTGTGCCCGATAGATAAGCAGGTATTCGCGGCCCGCGGTGAGATTAGTGCTTGCTGATAAATTGAATGCGCCGAAGGGAGGGTCCAGTCCAACATTACCGCCCTGACCGACAAAGGTGACAAGTTCCTCCTGCGTTTCGTAGTCGTAAACGCCGGCTCCGAACGTGGTGGCGCCGATCACCGAGCCCGGCCAGGCGTACTGCCAGTTGCCGGAGAACGTGACGAGGGAGTCGACGGACGGGGTAAGGTAGATGCGGCCGGAGGTCCCGGTCTGTCCATCGAGCTGCGCCAGGTGATGCGACGTGGTGATGTCGAAATGGGCATCGTCCAGGAGCCAGCCGATGTCGTAGGAGGCAGTTGAATAGGAACCAGCGGGAAGCGATGCGGTGTGGGACGCACTGAATGGAGTTTGGGCATCCTTAAAATAAGAAGCATCCGACTCGCTGGCGGGAGGCGTGAAGTCATTGACAAGCGTCAGGAGACTCCATGAGTCCACAACGAGGTCCGCCTTAACTCGCGCGGAGGCTGCCGATGCCAGGATGGCGGCAGTGGTCAGGATTGTCGGCAGGTGATTCATGCTGTGCGGCCCCCGGGGCGGATGGCTTGCGGCCCGCCATTGATTGTACCGGCAGCGAGATGGGAATTCACCGGGGGGCGTAGAGAATGTGCTGCGGTGCCTCGATTTTCGGACATCCATCGATGCTAGGACCTCGCCCGGTAGGGCGTGCGATGGTAAGCCCCAACGGGGCGCTGGGGTGTAGCCACGGGTGGAGCATCACTGAGGCGCCAGCCGAATGATGCGGAACCCGTGGAAAGATTCGGCGAGGATGAGGAGCCCCGGAGGGGCGTTGGAGATCTTTTTTACCAGAGGGTGTGTATGATTGATGCGTTGTGCACGGCCGAAGACTTCCTCCGCCCCAGCCGGGGCGGGTCGCGCTGCGCGATCTGGTCCACGGGTTGCGCTCGGCGGCATGCGCCGCCTTCGCTTCACCCGTGGCTACATTCCAGCGCCCCCTTCGGGGGCTGAACTCGACATTCAACGAGACTTAACTGCAAAAGCGCATTCAGGCGCGGAGTGCGGATTGAAGGAGCATCAGGATCAGATGCCGCAGGCGCGCACATGGAGCAAGAGTCTCCTATGCGATGTCATCCACTTTTCCACTCCAATACTGGGCTACGCTCCGAGCGGCGCGGCGCATGGCCAGAGCCCATCCGCGCCGCCGAGTGTCGCTGCCCTTGCATCATGCTTGGCCACTTTGTGTCACCTTCTCATCGCGTTTTTCAAGGACTTACAAACGAACTTTCCCGAGATTTTCCGTGCCTGTTCGGGCATACACCGGTCTTGTTTCACTTTCCCGCATTGCCGCCTCTCTTCACCGTTTTTCACCCCAAACGCGAACCGCCCCAACGCATGACCGCCACAAGAGTTGCAAACGAAAAAAATCGCGTGTGTCACTATATGTCACCTTCGATTCTGCGAGACTTGCGCGCGATTCGCGCGATTGTATTCACCCTCGACACCTTGACCCCTCGATCCCTTGGCCCCTTTTTTCGCCTATTGTCACCTTGGTTTTGGACGCGTTTTGTGCGCGAATGGGAGCGACTGGTGGATGGAGAACCGCCCGGACTGAAGTCCGGGGCTCATCGAAATGCGGGGCTTATCTGTGGGAGTTCGATGATCGAGTTTGGAATGTTGACGCGAACTACGACGTCGCCACCCACAAGGGGTGGCGCTACAGTGGGGGAGCAAAAACGGTGGCCATTTGGGGTGGCGCTACGGAAGAGGGGCGGGTTCTTGGGTCGTCGCTGGGTTGATTCGCTTCGCTCCGTGGGCACGGCCACTTTGCTTCGCTTCTTGGGCTACCCGGCGATTCGCGCTGGGGGCCGCGCGGTGATCGTCTTCACGCGGCGTGCCGCTCCTGGCGTCGCTCGCGGCGGGGTCCGCCAGTTCGGGGCGGCGGCGGAGCCAGTTCTCAAGTTGATCGAGCGAAACCTCGAGCGGGCCTTGTCGGACAACCTGAAGGGCCGCGACGGCCTGGGCGAGGTAGGCCGACTGCATGAGCGTTGCACCGCCGGCGCGAGCCAGGGCCGCGACCGCGAGCTGGCACTCGGCCGCGCCGAGGCGATCGACGACGTGCGACGCGAACGAGGGGAAATGCTCGCTGAGCAGACGGTCGATCCACGCAGGATCGGTGCGGTCGTGGGTCGGCCGGTCAAAGGTGACGAGGCCGCGCTTGCCGAGGGTGACGATCAGCCCGGCGGCGCTGGTAGCGGCCATGAGGTCGTAGGCGGAGGATGAGAGCCCCCCGGCATAGTCGGCGGTGGCGGACCGCAGGCGGCGCTCGGAAACGTGGAGCAGGTCCGCGTTGGTCATGTGGAGCAGACTGCCGTTGGGCTCGGCGGCCATGCCGGCGAGGATCGGAGCGCGTTCGCGAAGCTGGACGCCAAGCTGCTCCAGCAGGCCGGAGGAGAAGAGGCCGTAGCCGGCGTTGTAGTAGAGGGCGAGGTCGATGGGCCCGGCGGCGGTGAGTGCGAGGTCGATGACGCGCCGCTGCCCGGCGGAGTCGAGGGGCCGCGGGGCGCCGCGATCGAGCTTGAGCATCTTCTGGTCGTCAACGAGGAAACGGGTGCGTCGCGGCAATTCGTCGCGCCGGGCCGCCGCCAGAATCGTGACGCCGCGATCTTCGAGTTGTTTGACGGCGCGGGTGGATGACTCGTCTCGGCCGAGGACGGTAATGAGGACGGGCGATGCGCCGAGGGCGGCGCACTGTGCGGCGAGGATCGCGGCGGCGCCGAGGTGCTCGCGGCGGTCGAGTTCGGTGAGCGACATCATCGGCGATTCACCGGCGAGGCCCTTTGCGTCGCAGAGGACGTACTCCTCGATAGCGAGGTCGCCGAGGATGACAACGCGCTTGCCGCGCATTGCTTCGAGCGTTGTCACGAGTTGGACGGACGAGATGTGATGCCGTCGGCACATGTGCCCCAGCCGGGCATCAGCCAGTTCGTCACGGTCGCCGGCGCTGCGCTCCATGCCTTCGCCGAGCCGGGTGGAACTGAAGACGACCTGCCCGCTGGAGAAGAGGACGCGGCCGCCGTAGGACTCGACGACTTTCTTCTCGTCGAGGAATCGCGGGTCGCGGCTGACGGCGTATTCTTCGCCCTTGACGTAGATGTCGGGCTTGACGGTCGCGAGGAGCTTGGACGCGGTGGGATTGGGATCGATGACGACGTAGTCGACGATTTCGAGGGCGGCGAGGTTTTCGGCGCGGAGTTCCTGGGGGATGTAGGGCCGGACGCTGCCCTTGTCGATGGCGGCGTCACCGGTGATGGAGACGATCAGGACGCTCCCCTGACTCTTGGCGAACTGGAGATAGCGAATATGGCCGGGATGGACAATGTCGAAGCATCCGTGGCACTGGACGAAGATGGGCGCGCCCGGTCGATCGGCGGGGCTCATCCTGGCTGCGTCGATGGCGGCTTTGAGAAAGTCGATGGAGACGATCTTGCGTCTGAAGTCTGTGGTCGGCGGCGGCGAGCTGGAAGGTGAGTCGTGATTCATGTGGGTACCGTCGCGGCTTAGTCGGTCTTGAGGATGACTTTCGCGGATGAGACAGCGGCGCGGAGGATCAGCGAGCCCATGAGCATGAGGAGCAGCCAGCCGAGGGCGAGCGCGAGCAGCGGCCATGCGCCCTGAATGAGGTTGGGCAGCTCGGTGAGCACGGTTCCGGCGAGACCGGCGGCGACGCCGATGACGACGATGGCGCCGAAGTGTCCGCGGACATTTCCGGGGGAGGGGGCGAGTCGGACGGTGAAGCAGATCATCAAGTAGGTGAAGAGCAGGAGCTTCCACGGCTGGAGGTCGGCGTTACGCAGGGCATCGAGCGTGCCTTGCGAGAGGGTGAGCAGGGCGCGGAGTTGATCCCAGAATGCGGCGAGGGTGAGTGGCGGCACGGTGGAGACGGTGGAGGCGGGAACTTTTTCGACGACGGCGTATCCGAGCCGAACGCCGACGAAATAGAGGACGCACGTGATCATCGTCATGGGTACGAGGGCCACGACCATGGGACCGATGACGGGCATCTTCGGGGCCCAGTCGGCTGCGGGGCCGGGCTCACCATTTTCGGGTGGGGCTTTGACGACTTTTGCACCGGTGATGAGGAGGGCGAGGACTCTGCCGATCTGGGCGAGGATCGCGGCGGGCCAGAGGAAGACGCGAATGGTCTGCGGCTTGGCGAGGCCCTTCCAAATCCTGTCGACGCCCCAGGCGAGGAGGATGATGACGAGGACCCAAAGCGATGCAGAGACGTAGATCATCTTTGTACAGGCGCAAGTATTGCGCTGCGCGGACCTTCCGCGCAGTGTCTTCCATTGTGACATCGGCTAAGAGACGGTGGGCCTTTGGGATTTCGGACTCGACCGGGGCGCTAATCGACTTGCCTATCGGTGTGTTGAACACGAGAATGGGGGCACCGGAGCGAGTTAGGAGGAGCTTTTGGGATGGCGCTCGTCGTTTGCTGCCCTTGTGGCAATCCGCTTGATTGTGACCAGCTCGACCTTGTTGTGACGGTCAATTGCCCGCTTTGCAAGAAGGAGTTAACGCTGGAGCTGGAAGATTCCGCGGGCCGATCGAGCCGGGCGGTTCTGACGGTGATGGAGGGGCCGTTCTGGGTGGGCGAGCAGTTTATCATGCCGGTCGGGCACGAATTGCGCATCGGCAAGGCGATCGGAAACTGGCTGGCATTGGATGCCGAGGGGCTTTCGCAGATTCACTGCCGGCTGAATTTGGGGGAAAACGGCACGGTTATTCTGGAAGACGCCAAGAGCGAATCGGGCACGTGGATCAATAAGCAGCGGATCGAGCGGGGGAAGCTGGGGACGAAGCAGTCGTTTCGGGCGGGCGAATTTCGATTTCGGCTGGACATCCAATCTTCTGACGGAACGACGGTGGTGGCGGCGCCCGGCGCGGCGATGCCGCTGGACGAGTCGGCGTTTCTGCCGGTCATGCGCGAGGTGAAGGACCGGCGGAATCCGCTACGGTGGTTCAGCATCAACCGGTTCATGATTGCCCGATCGTTCATGACGGCGTTCGCGATCTTGATGGGTTTGTTTCACCTTTTTGAGATACATCGGACTTCGGATTCATCGCGACCGTGGCTGGTGGGAATCGCGTATGGCGTGGGCATCGCGGGCATCTTTCTCCTGTCGGGCCGTCGCGTGGCGCTGGCGCACAAGCACCTGAAATATGGATCGCTTGCGGTGCTGGTGCTGTTTGCGATTCTCGATCTGGCGTGGTCGATGCCTGTGCCGGCGATCGCGGGTTTCGCGATGGCGGCGTGCGTGACGGTGTTGATATTGCGGATTCCCGGCGGGGCACTGGCGCTGATCGGGACGACGGTTGGAGTGTGCTCGGTCACGATTCTGGTGACGGGGCTGGCAATGACTGCGGGCAGTTCATTCTCAACGCCGTGAATCGGCGGTTGTATCTCACGCGACGAATCTTCTAGAATGGGGGCTGCTTCGCTAAGCGTCTGATTCCGGATGCGCACAAGTCGACGCGCGTACCGCGCGGGAGGGAGCAACATCGCATGAGTGAGACAGCAGCCAAGGCTTGCGAGGGATGCGGGGCGGCCATCACCGCGGACCAGATTGTTAATCGACAGGCGGGGCTTGTTCACGGGGTGCTGCTTTGCCCGGGGTGCGTGGACAAGAAGCGCAAGGAGGCGATAGAGGCGCAGCGCGCCGCGGCGGCCGCGGAAGAGAATCTGACGCTGGAGGGAGACGACCACCCGGGTGAGCAACAACCTTCGTCAAAAATCCGCAGCTTCGCGGAAGGCAGCACGCTGGCGGGGGTTCATCATGACGCAAAACTGAAGCGTGGTGTCTCCGGGCCGACGGAGGCGGCGACGCGTATCCGAACTTTTCACAGCAAGCTGACTCCGGCGGCATTGGCGCACATGGACGACCAGATCAACGAGTGGATTGACTCGCATCCGGAGATTTACATCAAGACGGTGAACACGACGGTCGGTCCGTTTGAGGCGAAACACGTCGAGCAGCATCTGATTGTGACGATTTTCTATTGATCGGGACAGCGATAGGGGCGGTCGGGACTGGAAGCCCGGGGGCCTGCACCAGAAGGCTGTTTTACGCATACGGCCGGGAGAAACGTGGCCGCGTTGCGAGTGGGTGAGCGGCGGATATAATCCCGGCCGGTCCAGCGATGCGGCTTTTCATGACGATCCAAACCCGATCAACATCCGGCGACAACGACACGACTTTGCGAAGGGGATGGCGCGCGGCGGGCGCGTTCGGCGTGTTGGCGACCTTGGTCCAATTGACCGGTTGCGGTTATTCGACCGATCGGACGGCGGTGGTTCGGACGCAGAATTCGCGGAACGACCGGATTCGAACGGTGGCGCTGGATATCTTCGAGTCGAAGGAATTTCGGCGGGGATTGGAATTGCAGTTGACCGAGGCGCTGGCCAAACGGATCGAGTCGGAGACGCCGTTCAAGCTGGCGAAGAAGGATCTGGCGGACACGATCTTGACCGGGGAGATTCGGGAAGTCCGGCAATCCACGATCGGGCGGGATTTTCGGACGGTTCGGCCCCGGGAGACGACTTCGACCGTGGTTTTGAGCTTTCAATGGAAGGATCTTCGCACCAACGAGGTACTGGTAGATCGCCCAAACTATGTCCAGACCGTGGATTACATTCCGCCCCTGGGGGAAGATTTTTATCACGCGAGCCAGCGGGCCATGGATCGGGTCAGCGAGCGGATGATCGAAGAACTGTGGACCACGGATTGGTGATGTTGGCTCGCCGACTATAATCCGATAGTTGATAGCACGATCCCCCATTGTCGGGCGTTCGTAAGATACAGGACCGTCAAGAGATCTGGGAGCTTCATGGCTGAAAATGGCCCACAACCAGATGAGCAGCAGGACCCGCAAGGCGGGCGGCCCAAGCGCCCTCCGCAGAAGGGGATGCCCCCTCCGCGGATGAAGATGTCGCGCGGGGTGATGAGCTGGATCGGGTTCCTGATGATCGCGATGATGATCGCGCTTGTAGTGTCCCAGGGTTACACGTCTCCGAAGGAGATCAGCATCGACGCGTTCTGGAAGGACGCGGAGAACGGGAAGTTCGATGAGATTATCGTCAAGGATGACGAGATCACCGGGACTTATTCGGCGACGGCGCAGGGGCTTCCGCAGGGGGTCGCCAATCGGCGCTTCAAGGTTTCGTACAACACGCTCGGCCGGGTTCCTGAAGTGGAGGCGAAGATTCGCCGGACGTCGCCCGGGGCCAAGGTGACGTATCAGCCGTCGAGCGCTCCGCTGATGAACATGCTGATCGGGATCGTTCCGTGGATCCTGGTTTTTGGGTTTGTGTATTTCATGATCTTCCGTCATCTGCGGGCTTCGGCCGGCGGGGCGGGGATGCTGGGCAGCTTCGGGCGGTCTCGCCATCGGGTGAGCAACAAGGAACTGACGAACATCACGTTCAAGGACGTGGCGGGCGTTGATGAGGCAAAGGAAGAAGTCGCCGAGCTGATTGAATTCCTGAAGCACCCGAAGAAGTTTCAGCGGCTGGGCGGGCGGATTCCGCGCGGCGTGCTGCTGGTGGGCGAACCGGGGTGCGGCAAGACGCTTCTGGCGAAGGCGATCGCGGGCGAGGCGGACGTACCGTTCTTCTCGATCAGCGGCGCGGATTTCGTGGAGATGTTTGTCGGCGTCGGCGCCAGCCGGGTGCGCGACTTGTTCAAGAGCGCGAAGGAAAACTCGCCGTGCATCATCTTTCTGGATGAGATTGACGCGGTGGGTAGACGTCGCGGCGCGGCCTACAGCGGGGGGGGCCACGACGAGCGCGAACAGACACTCAACGCCATCCTCGTTGAGATGGATGGATTCGATACGTCGGATCAGGTGATTGTCATTGCGGCGACGAACCGGGACGACATTCTCGATCCGGCTCTGACGCGGCCGGGGCGATTCGATCGGCGCGTTTATGTGCCGCTGCCGGACGTGAAGGGCCGGCTGGAGATTCTGAAGGTTCACGCCAAGAAGGTGAAGATGTCGCCGCGGGTGGACCTGATGCGGATGGCCCGGGGGACGCCGATGTTCAGCGGGGCTGAGTTGGCGGCGATCGTCAACGAGTCGGCGATTCTGGCGACGATGCAGAACAAGGACCTTATCGAGAATGACGATCTCGAAGAGGCACGCGACAAGATTCGCTTCGGCCGGTCGAACAAGAGCCGGACGATCGAGGAGAAAGAGCGACTGGCGACGGCGTATCACGAGGCGGGCCACGCGGTGCTCCAGTTGCTGCTTCCTGACGGCGATCCGTTGCATAAGGTGACGATCATCCCGCGCGGCCGGGCTCTGGGGGCGACGATGTCGCTGCCGGAGAAGGACCGTTATGGGTATGGACAGAAGTGGCTCCGCACTCAGATGCGCGTGCTTTGCGGAGGTCGTATTGCCGAGCTTCGGCATTGCGGCGACATCTCCAGCGGCGCGGCCATGGATATCGACATGGCCACGAACACGGCACGGGCGATGGTGCTGGAGTGGGGCATGAGCGACAAGCTCGGCTTCGTTCGCTACTCGCCGCGCGAAAACCGCGAGTCGATGTTTCGCGAGCGAGAGTATTCCGACGACACGGCTCGGCTTATCGACGAGGAAGTTCGGCGGATGATTGACGAGGCATTTCGGGATGCCGAGCGGATCATCAACGAGAACTGGGAGAAGGTCGATGCCGTGGCCCAGGCGCTTCTGAAGCACGAGACGCTGGACGCAGACGAGGTGCGCCGGCTGTGTCAGGGAGAAACGCTGAACCGACCGACTCTGTCGGGCATCCTGGCCGATGAGAATCTGCCGCCCAAGCAGACGGCCCGACCGGTCGTGGCCAGGCCGGAGCCGCAGCTTCCGCCGGGCGGCTCACTACCCCAGCCGGGCTTGGGCTGATTAATCCTTGAGTATAAGATGGGCAGTTGATGGGTCATGGTTTTTGCTGCGCGGCGGAATGCCGCGGGGCGTGAACGCGTGGAGGCGTCTCTTCAAGGGACGCGAGGCGTGATGGCAAATGCAGAAGTGGTCATTGTAGGGGCGGGCGAACTGCCGCTGATCACCGATCTCTACAACGAGATTTTTCGGCCGCCGCACGACGTGGAATTCTTCCGGCGCCGGCTGGTGGGTCGCTACAACCCGCTGCTGTTGGTTGCGCAGGTGGACAAGCGGCCGGTGGGATTCGCCACGGGTTTTGAGTTGAAGCCGACGGTTTTCTTTTCGTGGCTGACGGGCGTTCATGCGGACTTTCGGCGAACGGCGATCGCCACGCAGCTTCACGAGGCGCAGATGGGCTGGGCGGTGGAGCACGGCTACCACTGGATTCGCATGGAGTGCCACAACGCGCATCGGGCGATCCTGCACATGGCGATCCAGATGGGCTTTGACATCGTCGGTGTGCGATGGGATCCGGATCGGACTGAGAACCTCATCATCTTTGAGAAGCAGATTTCGGAGTCGTAAATCGACTTCTCTCTTCCTGCGCGCTTCGCTATCCTTAGTTCGCGGCAATCATGCGAAGCATCATTTCCAACATCTCGCAGCTTGTTGCGGTTCCGCCGGGGCCGGTGGGCGGGGGTGCGTTCAGCAATCCACCGATCATCGAGCAGGCCGCGCTGGTTATTGAGGGCGGGAAGATTGCGTGGTTTGGCGCGGTGGCGGATGCGCCGAGCGGGGCGTTTGACGCGAAGATCGATGCCGGGGGCGGGACGGTTGTTCCGGGGCTGATTGACTGCCACACGCACGCGGTGTTTGCGGGGTCGCGCGAGGGCGAGTTCGTCCGCAAGATCGGGGGGGCGAGTTATCTGGAGATTCTGGAGTCGGGCGGGGGGATTCGCAGCACCATGCGGTCGGTTCGCGTGGCGAGCGTCGAGCAGCTTGTGGCCGAGTCGCTGCCGCGCATCGGTCGCATGATGGCGGCGGGGGTGACGACGCTGGAGATCAAGAGCGGCTACGGGCTTTCGGCGGATTCTGAGTTGAAGATGCTGCTGGCGGTCCGCGAAGTGGCGAGCCGCGTGCCGATTGAGATCGTGCCGACGTTTCTGGGTGCGCATGCGCTGCCGCCGGAGTTTGAAGGGCGGCCGGACGAGTACATCGCGGCGATTTCCAGTGACGAGTTGCTAGGGCGGATCGCGCGCGAGAAGCTGGCGGAGTTTGCCGACGTCTTCTGCGAGCGTGGGGCGTTTACGGTGGAGCAGTCGCGGCGGTTTCTGGCGGCGTGCAAGTCGCACGGGCTGATGCCGAAGGTACATGCCGAGCAGCTTTCGAACAGCGGGGCGACGAGGCTGGCGGTGGAGATGGATGCGGCGTCGGCGGATCATCTGGAATATGTCGATGATGCGACGATCGCGGCGATGAGGAAGAGCCGGACGATTCCTGTTTTGCTGCCGGGCTGCTCGTTCTTTTTGCATTCCGCGGCGGCGCCGGCGCGGAAGCTGATCGACGCGGGGTTGCCGGTGGCGCTGGCGACGGATTGCAATCCGGGCTCGGCGATGATCGAGTCGCTGCCGCTGGTGATGTCGATGGGGTGCACGATCCTGCGAATGACGCCGGCGGAGTGTCTTGTTGCGTGCACCGCGAACGCGGCGGCGGCGCTGCGACGAGCGGACCGGATCGGGGCCATCGCAGTGGGACACGAGGCGGACCTGCTGATTCTGGATGTGCCGAATCTGGACCTCTGGCCCTATCGTGTGGGGGTGAACGCGGTGAAGACGGTGATCAAGAAAGGCCAGGTCGTCCCGATCCGGGAAGTATTGTCGCCGAACTTCCTATCGTCAGATTGCCGCCTCGATCGTCAGGAGTAGATTGCTCTGAAAGGCCGTCGCGTCCGCGTTGCTGGATATCGGCGCCGGGGCGGTGATGGTGCCGTCCGCATTCATGTCGACAAAGTAACCGATCGTTCCCATGATCTTGTCCATCTTTGTTGTCCAAACCCGGGCGCTTGAGCCCTTCAAGAAATAAACCCGATGCACCGAAACGCCGGCGGACTCAAAGATCTGGACTGCAATCGCGCTGCCATTCGCGCCCGCAGTGCCGTATGGCGTCTCGATGAGCGGGGTTTGTCCGGTCAAGTAGACCCATCCGCATTCGATGAAGACCATCGGATCGGTGTTCTCGATTTTGGCCCTGGCCAGCTCCGCGGAGCCAAAGTTGGGGCCGAACAGAGCAAGGACGTTTGTTTTCGGAAGGGCGACGATTTCAAGCTTCAGAATCGTCCGGGTCGTGATGTACTTCCTGGCGTCGAACTCCTGGCGAAGTGTCTTGTTATCAAGGTTGATGTCAGCCAGATTGACGAAGCAATAGTCCATGGCGGCGGGCGGTTTACCGACTACGCCGATGATCGCATAGACGGGCTGAGTTTTTGTGACGCGCTCCATCGCACATCCACTCATCGCAAGCACCATCATGAGCTGTACGAAACATAATCGCCGGGACATTCGTGTCTCCTTTCAAACAGGCCTTCGACTCGCGGCCCAAGCCGGGCCGAGCTTCAACAATGCTGTCGCATAGCAGGCAATCAAGAGCGTCAGGATGGGAACAATGGGGTTCAACAGGACCTTGGCCTGCTGAGCCGCCAACCCGCTGATCGCGCAGATCGCGAAAATTGACACGGCTGCCAGGACTTCGCGCCGCCAGAATGAGCAAAACCCGATGACCACGCCGGCAACTGCACACATGGCGACGGCCGCGGACGCCGAGAAGGCGAGCGGCGCAGGACGGCGACCGGGGAAGGCCAACTCCTGAAGAAGCTGCTCGATCATGACAGCATGGGCATAGCAGCCGGGCTGCCCGGTGGGTTGGCCGAAGCGATGACGATCCACGCCGCTGCGCAAATCGCCGATTATGACCGCGCGACCTTCGGCAATGTCCCTAAGTTGATGCGGGCTCGCCGCGAGAACGTCGCCGTATCCCAACGTGGCCCGGTGAAGAACGGACTGATCGGTCATGGAGCTGACGCGGAATCCGACGAGATCGTTTGGTTCGAGCCCCTCGCACGCATCCAGCGCAGTGCCGGATTCCACGCGATGGACATACGACAGAATGAGTTCGGATTCGGTCGGGAGCCATGCGGTGGTCCCGGAATCGTTCGGCGCGGGCTTCTGGTACCCGATGGTGACAGTATTCTTCGCGTCATCGAATTCGTAGGTTGGCGCGCCGCGCGGCTCGGCGTAGGCGGCGACGGCCGCGAGGGCGAGGGATGGGAGCGGATGCCGGGGCCCGCGGCGCATGATGAGAAGTATTCTCCATGGGTTGTTCTCGAATTCACCCTGAATACAGCCCCAGCGCGTGAGTGGGGCAAGCTCGGGATTAAGTTCGGGCGCGCCCTGTTCGTTGGTCCACCAGGTCTGGACGGCGGCGATCACTGGAACGCCCGCGTCGTTCAGAGTTTGAACGCCGTCGATCAACTCCCTGTCGAAATCGCTGCGGGCGCCGAAGACGATATCCAGCACGACCACGCGGGGGCTGGCCGCCGCGAGCCGCTTGAGGAGGACTCCGTGGACGCGCCGCAACGAGCGCGGATTGTCCATTGATTCGTCCGGGAGGCCGGCTCGTTTAAAAAGCGCGGACGTTGGTGGGTCGTCCTGGATACCGAGGATGCGTACGTGTCGAAGCGAAGCGCCCGGGGGCGTGGTGTCGGCGATTTGAGAGACGGCACGCTCGAACAGGTGCGTGAGAATCGTCGTGCGCATGACAAGCGGATTGAGCACAGCCTGGCCGAGAACCGTCGTTGCAAGAGCAATCAGCACGGCGGTGACAATCGGGTGCCGGCTCATCACGTTGCGAGCGAGCTTCCGCACGACATAGGCAAAGTGGTCGCGGCGCGCCGAGATTGGTTCGCCGGAGACAAATGACCGAAGGTCTTCGGCGACAGAGTCGGCGCCGGAATACCGATCGCCCCGCTCCTTGGCCAGGCATTTCAGGACGATGGTGTCGATCTGCCGGTCGAGGTCGGCGCGAAGGCGGCTGGGCGGAACGGGCTCCGTATTGAGAATGTGCTGCATGGTCTCGACGGGCGGGCCGTTCGTCGGATAGGGCATCTGCCCGGTGAGCGAGCTGTAAAGCAGGACGCCAATGGCATAGACGTCGGTCCGTGCGTCGATCAGGTCGGGGTTACCCCGAACCTGTTCGGGGGCCATGTAGGCAAGCGTGCCAAAGGCCGTGCGGCTGACGGAGACAAGCGAGTCGCCCGCGCCGGCGAGGATTTTGGCCAGCCCGAAGTCGAGAATGCGGGGCTGTCCTTCGTCTTCGACCAGCACGTTGCTGGGTTTGAGGTCGCGATGGATGACGCCGCGGCCATGGGCGTGATGCAGGGCATCACAGATGCGTGCGAAGATACGGCAGACGTCAAGCAGCGTGAGCGACTCAGCGTTAACAAACTCGGTCAGCGGTCGGCCGCGAATGTAGGGCATGACAAAATAGGGCAGCCCGTTCGCGGTGACGCCGGCGTGGAGAACGGCAACAATGTCGGCATGTTCGAGCCGGGCGATGAGTTCGATCTCGCGCTGGAATCGTTTTGTCGCCTCGTTCGACGCATGAGGGCCATCGCGCAGAACTTTGATGGCGACTTTGCGCTTGGTTGCTTTTTCATGAGCGAGATAGACCACGCCCTGCCCGCCGCGGCTCAGCTCGCGAAGGATTTCATATCCTTCGAAGCCATAGACCTGTATGGGCGCCGAATCCATACCGGCCGGCAGCGCGACCGTCTCGGCTTCGTTGGCCGGAGTGCGCGGCGACTTGGATTTCTCGCGGTCTGTCATATCTCGTTCGGGCCCACGATAACGAGAAAGATACTTGAGCGGCGCACGGTCTCATTGCAAAAACGTGAGCCCGTTGGATCCCTTGATTATAATCGCAGAGACCGAATCTGGACAATTGGCCCACCTGGCGTCACGGAGGGTACAGTTTCGGTGCTGTCAACACGGACACCGGTCCAGAGTAGTCTTGATCATCATTCGTCGGGCGCGACGCCCGGCATTCCCGGAGGAGTGTTATGCCGCCGCTGATTGAATGCGTCCCGAATTTCTCAGAGGGGCGCGATATGGCCGTTATCAAGCAGATCACCGATCAGATCGAGACCGTTGAGGGGGTGCGATTGCTCGATGTCGATCCGGGCAAGGCGACGAACCGGACGGTGGTGACGATGGTCGGTGCGCCGGAGGCGGTTTGCGAGGCGGCGTTTCGGGCGGTGCGCAAGGCGTCGGAAATCATCGACATGCGAAAGCACAAGGGTGAGCATCCGCGATTCGGGGCGACGGACGTTTGCCCGTTGATTCCCGTTGCGGGGATCACGATGGAGGAGACGGTCGAGTATGCGAAGAAGCTCGGCAAGCGAATCGGCGAGGAATTGAGGATCCCGATTTATCTGTACGAGTATGCGGCTTCGAAATCGGAGCGGAAGAATCTGGCGAATTGCCGCGCGGGTGAGTACGAGGGGCTTGCCGAAAAGCTCAAGCAGCCGGAGTGGAAGCCGGACTTCGGACCTGCGGCGTTTAATGAGCGAGCGGGGGCGACGGCGGTGGGGGCGCGAGATTTTCTGGTGGCGTACAACGTCAATCTCAATACGACGAGCACGCGCCGGGCGAACTCGATCGCCTTTGACATCCGCGAGAAGGGCCGGGTGAAGACGGTGGACGGCAAGCCGGGCAGCAAGGCGGTGGTGGATGAGAAGGGAAGCAAAGTCTGGGAGCCGGGCACGCTGAAGTGCGTGAAGGCGATCGGCTGGTTCATCGACGAGTTCGGGGTGGCGCAGATTTCGATCAACCTGACGAATCTGGGGGTGACGCCGATCCATGTTGCGTTTGATGAGTGCGTGAAAAAGGCGGCGGAGCGCGGCATTCGCGTGACGGGCAGCGAGATTGTCGGGTTGGTTCCGCTGGCGGCGATGCTCGAGGCGGGGCGATATTTTCTGCGAAAGCAGCAGCGGTCGACGGGCGTGAGCGACGCAGAACTGATCAAGATCGCGGTGAAGAGCCTGGGGCTGAACGACCTGTATCCGTTCAAGCCGGAGGAGAAGATCATCGAGTACGCGATTGCGGATAAGGGCGCGAAGCGGCTGGTTGATATGACGGTTGCGCAGTTTACCGATTTGACGGCTTCGGAAGCGCCTGCGCCAGGGGGCGGGAGCATTGCGGCGCTGTGCGGATCGCTGGGCGCGGCGCTGGCGACGATGGTGGCGAATCTGTCATCGCATAAGCGCGGCTGGGACGATCGCTGGGAAGAGTTTTCGAATTACGCCGAGCAGGGCAAGAAGCACTGGACGCGCCTCTTGCAATTGGTGGATGAGGACACGGCAGCGTTCAACGCGATCATGGCGGCGTTTGGCTTGCCCAACGGCACGGATGCGGAGAAGCAGGCGCGCAAGGGGGCGGTGCAGTCGGCGACGCGCGGGGCGATCGAGACTCCGCTGGCGGTCATGGTCGAGTCGCACGAGAGCATGAGGGTGATCGGAAAGATGGCGGAGATCGGGATGGAGGCGAGCGTATCGGATGCTGGCGTTGCGGCACTGTGCGCGCTGACGGCGGTTCGCGGGGCGCACCTCAATGTGCGGATCAACGCGGGATCGCTCGACGACAAGGCCGTCGCCGGAAAGTATCTCGCGCGAGCAGAGGAGATCGAGGCGCAGTCGATGAAGACGGAGCAGGAGATTCTGTCGGTGGTTCGATCGCGGATGAAGAGCTAAGGAGCCGGACTTCGTCGGGTGATCGCGAGCGCAGAAATTGCGGAGCCGCGGTTGGTCGGCCTTGGCGGGTCGTCGGCAAGTGGGTGGGAAATGGGGATTTCATCGGGTAGGGGGGCGGCCGGATCTGCCCCGGCGGTGCTTTGGTGACAGGCGGGGCGTCGCGTCTATAATACCGTCGATGGAGCAAGACATTGCGAGGATTCTGATTCCCCGGGATCAGATTCTTCATCGCGTTAAAGAGCTGGCTCGCGAGATCGATCAGGCGTATGCCGACGACTCCGAAGGATTGATCATCGTTCCGATCCTGGCGGGCTCCATCATTTTCCTCGCCGATTTGATTCGATGCCTGCCGTTTAAGATGCGGATCGGGCTGATGACGCTGAGTCGTTATCGGGGTGAGACCACGGTTGGGGGGGAGACAAAGCTGGTGCAGGATCTGAGCGTGGACATTCGCGGTCGACATGTGCTGATCGTGGACGATATTCTGGACAGCGGCGGGACGCTGAAGGCGGTTCGCAAGCACCTGATGGAGCGTGGGCCGGCGGACATCAAGGTTTGCGTCCTTCTTCGGAAGCCGTCGAAGGCGCCGAAAGAGCGGCTTGCGGACTTCGTTGGGTTTGACATCGAGGACGTATTCGTCGTGGGCTATGGACTGGACTACGATGGACATTATCGAAACTGGCCTGACATCGGCGTGCTTCGCCCGGAGATGTACGCGTGACGGCAATCGTGGAGCCGCCGGTAAAGCGTCCACAGGGCGTCGTGGCCCACGCGGAGGGTCGCGCTGGCCCGGTGGTGGGACTGGAACTGGGTCAGGTGGTACCTGCGCACCTGCTGGACGGTGGCGAGGTGGTGCATTTTGCGCTGAAGCCGTCACCGTGGTTCGTGGTGCTGGTTTCGATTCGATGGGTCGCGGTGGGTATCGCGCTATCTTATTTTTCGATGACCGAATGGGTGCCGCATGCTTCTCGTTGGTACCTTTATTACTTCGGATTTTCGCTGGCGGCGGCGCGCATCGGCTGGGGAATGCTGGAATGGGTTTCGCGGCTCTATGTACTGACGAATCGGCGGGTGATGCGCATTCGCGGCGTGTTCAACGTGGAAATGTTCGAATGTTCGCTGGATCGGATTCAGAATACGTATCTGACTCTCAGTATCCTCGAGCGCGTCACGCGCACAGGGACGATCTCCTTTCAGACCGCGGCGGGCTCCGGCGGTTCGACCGGCACGGCGTCGTGGCGGATCGTTGCCCGACCGCTGGAGGTACACGAACAACTTCGCGAGGCAGTCATTCGATCCCGAAACAGAGGACATCATGATTTCTCTTAAGCAGACACAGCGGAGAACGTTCTCGGTTGCCGCTCTGTCGGCGGTCGCGGCGTTTTCTTCGGTCGCGGCGGCCCAGGCGGTGAAGCTTCCGGACGACCAGGCCAAGCAGGTCGAGGAGGCGATGGAAGTCGCCAAGCAGATCGGCCCGTGGGAAAACCAGATTCCGCTCTTAGAGGACGCGGCGGACAACATTTTTCGGCAGCAGGGCTGGAACTCGCCGGAGGACCAGTTTGCGCGAACGGTGATGCGAGACGTGGGGCGGATTCCGCCGTGGGACCCGGTGGCGCGACAGGACGCATTCTTGAACGCGGTGCAGTCGCGATGGAGCCTGAGCCACGATCAGCGGAGCCAGCTTGATACGACGGTTCAGCGCGAGGCGATGATGATGACGCTGAAGCACTTCAAGGACGTGCTTCCGGTCATGGTAGATATCACACGCGCGCGGGCGAGTAACCAGCCCTTTACGCCGGAGCAGGTTCAGCAATGGGTGACGCGTCTTCGCCCGCTGATTGACGAGAGCAGTCAGGCGATTCAGCGGGTCACGCAGCAGCTTGACCGGACGATGAGCGACGATCAGCGGAAGCAGATGCAGGCGGACCTCGCGGCGTTCAATCGGCGACATAACGACGTGACGAAGCTGGTTCAGAAGTGGCAATCGGGTCAATGGACGCCGACGGACTGGGGGCTTCAGAATGACCCGGTACACGCGCCGGTCATGGCGCAATATGCGTCGCGCGATGCGAACCGCGATTCGCTGGTTGCCCAGGCTCAGCTCAAGCAGCAGATGGACGAAAAGCGTTTCTCCACCGACGAGACGGAGTGGGACAAATACGTGCGTCAGTTTTGCCAGACTTACCGGTGCGATGAGTCACAGATCAATCAGGCGGCGGGGATTCTCAAGAATTCCAAGACGGAAGCCATCAACTATCGGAATGGTCGGAAGGCGGAGATCGAAAAGACGCAGAAGCAACTTGCCTCGTCGTCCAACCCGACGGCCCAAGGTAGTTATCAGGCCGATCTTGATCGGCTGCTGCGGCCGATCAACGACATTTTCGAGCGCATGAAAAAGCGACTGACGATGGAAGTGCTGACCACGAGGCAGCGCGAGCAGTTCGGTTCGCCCATCGCGGCGTCGGGGTCGTCCGCGACGTCGGGGCAGCGGTAATAGGCCCCGTGCTCGCTCGGATGTCTCACCACGTATCATTTCTTGCTTAGCGTTTTGGTGAGCAGGTCGTCGATGATCTGTTCGCCCTGCGCGTCAATGCTGATTTCCAATTGCACCACCAAGAGCCGGCCGGCGGTTTCGTTCCAGCGACCGACGAGTTTGACGGCGTCCTTTTCGGTGGTGATGACGGCGTTAGCCTCCAACTGCGCGGCGACGTCCTGCAGGCCCTGGATCTCGACATCGGAATAGGCGTGATGATCAGGGTATTGATAGGCGGCGAGGACGCGTACGCCTGATTTTTCGACGGAGCGGCGGAAACTGTCGAAGTTGCCAATTCCGGCGAAGATGACGGCCTGCACGCCAGAGCAGTCGTCGATGCCGGCTGGGCGTCCCTTGATGTCCATGAGGCCCGCGGATTGGTGCGAGGCTTCGACGATGGGCTTTCCGCCGGAGACGCGGCGCAGGGTTCCCAGCAGGACGTTCCTCGTTGCCTGATCGATTTCGTTGCTTCGTGTGAGGATGATAAGGTCGGCGCGTCGCAGTGACGAGGCGGGTTCCCGGAGGAGGCCGCGCGGAAGGACGTAGCCGTGCCCAAAGGGCGTGGTGGCGTCGATGAGGACAATGTCGAGGTCACGGGCGAGCTTACGATGTTGGAAGCCGTCGTCGAGGACGATGACATCGGCGCCCTCGGTGACGGCGCGGTGGGCGGCCTCGGTTCGATCGGGATTGGCCAGGACAACGGCCTGCGGGCACCTTCGCTTGAGCAGCAGGGCCTCATCGCTGTGGGAGGCCCACTTGGTGCGTTCGGACGATTTTTTTGAATTGGAATCGTCGGCGCGGGATGCCTTGTAGCCGCGCAGGAGGATGGCGACTTTTCGGTTTCGGGCGAAGAGTCGGGCGGCGATCAAGACGGTCATGGGGGTCTTGCCGGTTCCTCCGGTAGTGATGTTTCCGATGGAAATAACCGGGCAGGCGGCGCGGGCCAGGGACTTTTTGGACAGGTCGTAATAGGCATTTCGGAGGATGATGATCGAGGCGTAGGGGACGGATAGGACGGCGAGGGCGGCTCGAATCAGGTCGAAAAAGAGGCCGCGTCGTCGTTCGGCGATGAGGTTGAGATAGCTGCCGGTCAAGTTCATGGTCAGACCGGGAGTCTAGCAGATTCGGACGGGCCGGGCGCGTTGACGGGCTCGGTACCGCGCGCTAGGCTTTCGCGGCAACGGGAGGGAGATTTCAGTTCTCTGCCGCTTTCCGGAAGGAGTTCTCGATATGGTTTTCCGCCGAATTTGCCGAAGCCTCGGCGTTCGCCGCGATCGGCTTATTGCGCTGGCCGCCGTGGCGCAGATCGTTTGGGCAGCCGGCGGGTGTTCGGAGTTGGAGGCCGGGGGCATCGGTGGTGAGCGCGGGGAAAGCTGGTCACGGGTGACGCTGCCGAAGGTTTCCAGGGCTGAGGCATTTGACGCGGGCGTTTATGCGATGCGTCAATGGTTTCGGCTGGAGTCGGTGGCTCCCGAAAGCGGTTCGGTGCAGAGCGTCATGTCGGAATACGAGCAGAAGGGCGGGACGGGTCGCATTCGCGACGCGGCGCTGGGTTATCGCAATCGCATGCGCCGGCAGGCGACGCTGGTTGTTGAAGAATCGGCAGCCGGGAGCGTTGCGCGATGTATTGTGAAGGTGGAGCGATTGGACACGGCCGACCATCGGGTGTTCCGCGATCAGTCGCGGTTTCAGGATTACCCGACGGAGACGCCGATCGACCGCGAGGCCGGGGTGTCGGCACGTCAGGACGAGGCCTGGACGGAAATGCCGCGCGATCGGGGTCTGGAACGGGAGATTCTGGCCGTGCTTAAGAGTCGGGCCACGCCCGCGTCGGTCAACATTCAGCCATAGACCGATGGTTCGCCTCTCATCGAACGTTCCTTGACTCGTCCGGGTCCGAAAACCGCGTTGAACTTCGAGACGTTTCACCTCGTTCGATCTCGCATCTTCGTCGCCCGATAAATTCCCGATACTTGTCGTTTTCCTCGTAGTATTTCGGTGGGAATCCTGCGCAAATAGGTTGTGCCGGTTGAAGCTTCGGGCCCCCGATCAGTCGGCCGATAGATTGTCCGGGTCAAATCCGCCGTCCGAGCGGCGGCAGAAATTCGGGGGTTCCAGCGTGGCAGGCGACCAGGTCGATGGACGTCGCGATGATCGACCGTTGATTCTGATCGTTGACGACGATCCGGACATGGTAGGTCTTCTTGCGACGATCACGCGCAATCACGGCTTTCGTTCCACGCTGGCAAGCGACTGCGAATCCGCGCTGGCCATTTGCGAGAAGTATCGTCCCAACGTGGTACTCCTGGACATCAAGTTGTCCGGCCCGCGGAGCGGCTTTGACGTTTGTCGGGAGCTGAAGGCGAACCTGGGGACGGCGGACATACCAGTCTTTTTTGTGACGGGCCTGGATCGCAGCGACCCGTTGTTGAGTGAAGGCTTCGAGGTCGGCGCGCACGATATCATCTTCAAGCCGATCAGCAGCGTTGACCTCCTGGGGCGACTGAGGGTGGCGCTTCGCGAGCAGCAGACACGCGAGGCATACCGAAAGCTGGCGTTGCAGGATCCGTTCACGGGTTTGTCGAATCGCCGGCAACTGATCATTCACGTCACGGAGGCGCTGATGTCCTCACGCCGCGACGGGTCGGTGGGCGGCATGATCATCGCGGATATCGATCATCTGATGGTTGTGAATGACCGACACGGATACGATCTGGGAGACGAGCTGATCCTCACGTTGAGTCGGCTGATGCGCCGGCTTACCGGGCAGAACTGTCTCGCCGGCCGACTGGGCGGCGACGAGATGGCGCTGGTCATGATGCACACGACGCGCGACGCGATCAAACAGACAGCGGACCGGCTGCGCCGGACGTTCGCGGCGATCGCGTTTGATGCGACGACGCAGCCCAAGCATTTTACTTTGGGCGTGGGCTGCACGGCATTCGGCGGAGAGGCTTCGACGATGGACGCCGACGCAGTGCTGCGGCAGGCGGACACGTCCCTGTATGCCGCGAAGCTTCTGGGTCGCGGCCGCTCGAACGTCTTCTGGGAGCTGGACGCCGAGAATCTGCCAGTCATAGAGGCGTCCAAGCGCCACAGCCGCACAAAGCGCCGAGAGAAGACGAACCGGTCGTTTGTCGGCGTGCAGAAAGATGTCACGGTCGAGCCCGACGCTGCGCCACCGGCATCCCCCAAGGCAGGGGCCTGAACCGCGCTATCCCGCACCGCCTACACTTCCTCGCAAATTGCCGCAGGCATTTTTCGGCAAGGCCGGAGACATGTGTGCCCGACAGGAACACCTGTTCAAGTTACCGAGGTCCTGCGCGGCGAGTCCTGGTAAAACTTTGTGCTCGGCGCGAGTCGCTTCTAACATAGCTCCGCGATGATGCGGAATCTCATGATGATCCTCGCCTATGACGGGGCGGACTTTCACGGTTGGCAGAACCAGCCCAATCTGCGGACGGCGCAGGGTACGATGGAGCAAGCGCTGCGGCGGTGCCTTCGTCACCAGGTCGCGCTGATCGGCTGCAGCCGGACCGACTCGGGGGTTCATGCATCGGGGTACGTGGCTAACTGTTTTACGACCAGTCGGACAAACGCGGATTCGATTTCGCGGAGTCTCGGCTCGCGGTTGCCGAAGGACATGACCCTGCTGCACCTGGCAGAAGTGCCGCTGACGTTTCACGCAACACGCTCGGCGATTACGAAGCTGTATCGGTATCGGATTCATAACGTCGCCGCGCGGCCCTGCGAGCATTTGTCACAGCGATTCGTTTATCACTTTTGGCAACCGCTGGACCTTCAACGGATGCAGGAGGCGGCCTCGAACTGGGTGGGGCGGCACGACTTCACGTCATTCGCCTCGGCGGGAAACCCACGTCAGTCGAATGTTCGGACAATTCGACGCATCGAACTCTATCGGGTCGATCAGGAAATCCGCATGGACATTGAGGGCGAGGGGTTTCTCTACAAGCAGGTTCGTAACATGATGGGGACGCTCGTTGAGATCGGGCGCGGTCGCTGGTCGGTTCAGTCCGCGCGGGAGATACTCGAAGCGAAGGATCGAAGTCGTGCGGGCCCGACGGCGGCGCCTCGCGGGCTTTGTCTTCAGTGGGTGAAGTACGACCTGCCGAATCTGCCGGCGCCGAGTGCGGAGATGATCCAGCGTGCCGAGGCCGCGGAGCCTCCCCGGGGCGGCCCGCGTGAGCACGTGGATCACCATCCGCGATCGACCGCTCCGATGCCTCAGGGCGTAGACCAGTTGGAGGAACCCTCGGCGTAGAGAGGTCGGCCATCCGGCTCTTTCGGCGGCACCATGCGGATTGTTCACGTCATCACGCGCTTGATCATCGGCGGGGCGCAGGAAAACACGCTGCTGACCTGCGAGGGTTTGAGTGCGCGCGGTCACGAAGTGCATCTGATCAGCGGACCGACGGAGGGGCCGGAGGGGTCACTCACGGGGCGCGCCCGGACGGGGCCTTATCAATTTGAAGAGTTGCCGGACCTTGTGAGGCAGGTGAGCCCCCTGAGGGATTTCGCGGCGCTTCGGTCGCTTCGCCGCACGTTTGAATTGCTGCGGCCGGACGTGGTGCACACGCACTCGAGCAAGGCGGGAGTACTGGGGCGCATCGCCGCCGATCTGGCCGGCGTGCCGCTGATCGTGCACACGATTCACGGGATGAGCTTCAATCGGACGCAGGGCGAATTGACGAGCGCGATGTACGCCGCCGCCGAGCGTCACTGCGCCAAGCGGTGTCACGGGATTGTCAGCGTCGCGGATGCGATGACCCGGCAGGCGCTTGCGGCAGGCGTGGGCCGTCCCGAGCAGTTTCGAACCATTCGCAGCGGCATGGTGACGGCGGACTTCGACCCCGTGAAACATGACGGCCGGGAGCTTCGTCGCCAGTGGGGGGTGTCTGATTCGGACGTGCTGGTGGGGACGGTGGCGAGGCTCTTTGTTAATAAGGGCTACGAGCAGCTAATCCCGATCATGTCGCTGGCGGCGCAACGGGCTTTGCCATTGAAATTCGTCTGGGTCGGCGATGGGGCCCAGCGCGATATGTATGAGGTGGAGTTGAGCCGGCGCGGCCTGCGCGATCGGGTGATCATCACCGGGCTACTGCCGCCGAGCGAGATGCCCCGCGTACTCTCTTCGATCGACCTGCTGGCTCATACGTCTCAGTGGGAGGGGCTTCCGAGGGCGGTGGTGCAGGCGATGCTCATGGGGAAGCCGGCGATCAGTTTCGACATCGACGGCGGGCCGGAAGTCGTGATTCCCGGGGAGACGGGCGAACTGGTTCGGCTCGGAGATTTGGAGGGATTCGCCGACGCGATCGAGAAGCTATCGGCAGATGACGCGCTGCGAAATCGGTACGGCGTCACCGGCCGGGCTCGGTGTCTTACGGAGTTCGATCATCGAGTCATGGTCGAGCGGCTTGAGGCGCTGTACGGCGAGTTAGCTCGTCGCTGAGCATTCGAGCCGTCGCCTGTTGGGCTTCGTCGCCGAATTGGAGAGCGGCTTCGACGGGGGGTCGGGCGGCGTTGTAGTCGCCGGTCTGAATGAAGAGGTATCCCAGTCGCAGGAGTGCCTCGGCGTTTTGCGGCTCGGCGCTTACGATTTGCTGATACTGCTCAATCGCACCGGCGGCATCGCCCAGAATGAGTAAGAGTGCGCCGTAGTCGGCACGGGTGGCCCAGGCGCCGGGCAGCAGTCGAAGGGCTTCGCGGTATTCGGCGGCGGCTTCCTGATAACGCATCAACTCAGAGAGCGCGAAAGCGAGGTTGTTGCGGAGCGAAAAGATTTCGGGCCGATCTTTGATTGCTGCCCGATACTCGGTGACGGCGCGGTCGTAATGCTGCTGCGACTTGTTGATAATGCGCAGGGCCTCGTTGGCCTCCGGGCGCTGCGGAGCGATTAGTACGGCGGCGATGAAGGCTCTACGGGCCGCGTCGGGGTTGTCCATTCGGAGTTGGCAGTCACCCAGGGCGAGTGGACCGTCGGCGAATCGGGCGTCGTAATTGCAGGCGAATTCGAGTGCCGCAATGCCGGCATCGGGCTCTCCCATGTGGACGAGAAACATGCCCCATTCAGTCCATAGGTGGGCCGAGCCGTCCATGGGACGATCTGCGATCTTTCGTCCCCATTTTTCGCGCTGCGTGGTTTCCAGCTTCAGGGCGCCCTCATAGGCGGCTCGGGCATCGGCCAATTCTCCGGCCGCGGTAAGTACTTTGGCGAGGTTCATCCAGGTCGAGAAGTCATCTGGATTTCGATCCAGGGCAGCGCGCACGCACTCCGCGGATTTATTGAGGCGATTGGCGCAGACGTAAAGCCAGGCCCGCTGGAGATCGTTCTCCGGTGTTGGGTAGAGCCCCCAGCGATTGCAAAACTCGAGATGGCGAATCGCCGTGTCGACGTTTGCCTTGTGGGGGTCTCTCGAACCGGGAGGGCCGGCGGGGTCGTATTGCCAGCGAAAGGTCTCGGGCGGGGAGTGCAAGAAGGCGCGATGTCCCTGCCAATCGTGGAATCTCCAGATGCCGGAATGGACCGTGAACGCCAAGATCGCAAAGACGCCGAGGAGAAAGGCGGTTCCGAGCGGTTGCAGCCTGCCGCCGATCTTCAGGCGCGTCCGCTGGATGAGGACATCGGGGACGTAAGCGATTCGCACGGCCTTCATGATGAGAAACGCGCCGACGCCGGCGATGCCGAGCGACATGAGAAACGGGACTTTTCCATAAAGACCGCGAAAGGCGAGGAACACACCGGCGAAGACGATGAGGGCGAGAATCTCTTCAGCGAGGGAGAGATCGAATCGTCGTTTGGCAGGCGGGGCGATTGGTTGGCGTCCCAGCGAGGGTGGGCCGAAGCCGAAGTAGAGGGCGTCGTTGGGGCAGACGGTCACGCAGTCCATGCACTTCATGCAGCCGGGATCGACGACCATCTTGTAGAGCTTTACTTCCTCGGCGACACGGACGTTGGAGGTGCAAACCGAGGTACAGTGGCCGCACTCGCGGCAGGCATCGGTTACGCGGATGCGGCCGACGGCCAGCTTGTCGGTAAGGCCGAAAAAGGCTCCGTAAGGACAGGCAAAGGTGCAGAAACCCTTGGGCCCGAGGAAATAAATGATGGCGACGCCGCAGGAGAGGACGGTGAGGATGGCGATGCCGTATTGCGGGAAGGTGTCCCAGAAGCCGGTGGTGCTCACATGCCAGGTTGTCGGTGATCTTTCCACGCCCAGATAGAGTCGTACGATCTCCGGCCAGACGAACATGTACAGCGCGGCGATGAGGGGGACGATCCAAAAAAGCCGCGTCGCAAATGGCTTGGGGCGCAGCTTGAGCTTCTTGAGAACCCAGAGGGTCAGGTCCTGGTAGGCGACCAAGTGGCAGCCCCAGCCACAGACCCAGCGGCCGAGGAGGAGAGTCACCAAAAGCGCGACGGCAAAAAAGATGAAGCCGGCGTTGATTCGCCCGCTGGTAATTGTCTCCATGGATTCGGAGGGCTCGACCGGTGAGATGGTTTCTCCGGCAAGCATCCATTGGATGAAATGCGCGATTATGAATACGTGGACCGACAGGAGGGAGTAGGCCCGCCACTTTCCCGCCCTGGAGGGCCGGACTCTGGGCTTGTCCGCGGGGAGGACGGGGAGCTTCAAGTCGGTGCGGGCAGGGGGCGGCTCGCAGCGGGCTGCCTGACTTGCGGTTGCCGAGCCGCGTGAGGGTTTGGTCTGCCTGGTCAAGGGCGATCCTAGGGGAGGACAGCGGCACTGTGCGCGGCGTCCCCGCAAAAAAGGGTTTCAATGTGCAAGTCTCTCCGATTGGGGTCACTCCCCGACCGAAGAGAAGTAATAGTATATGATAGGCCCCGCGACGGACACGCCAACGACCGGACTATGGATTCATGCCCCCGGGAACCCTTGCTTGCGATTGAAGCTCAGACGACATCGCGGTGATGAGAGATTTCGCAGTCAGGCGTTGAAGCGCCGGCGCTCTGCCGCCGTGCTTGTGGCGATTCTGCCGGTTTGGGGCTGCACGTGGGCGGGATGTGGGCGAGGAACTGAGGAGAGAATCATCCCGGCGCGGGTATGGGCGACGGGTCCTTCTTATCGGGTCAATTCGCTTGAACTGGCTCGCGCGGAGACATCGATCTTTGCGCGCGGAGACGGGACCATCCGTCTGACGAGCGCTGTAAACGAGAAGATCGGGTTCAATCTGGTTATCTCCGCTGTCGATAGCGCCGTTTCCGGGGTGGAGCTTCGCGCGGATGATCTTGCGGGGACAGAGGGGAAAATCTCGGCGAGCGCGATCCGGGCCTATCGTCCCTATCCGATCACGGTAGAGCGGTATCCCAACTGGTTTCTGCGGACGCAGGGGCTGCGGGAGCCGCGGGCATATCCTGATGCCCTTGTTCCTATTCCGGTGAATGGCGTGGGGGCGTCGCCGGGCAGCATCGCCGCGCAGCCGCTCGTTGTTCTCGCGGGGCAAAGCCTGGCCTTGTACGTGGAGATTGTCATTCCGCCGGAGGCGCGGCCGGGCCGGTACAAGACGGCGATTTCACTGGTCGGCCCCAATTGCACGCCGCTTCGCACGCCGATCGAGGTGCTGGTTCGGGACGTCTATCTGGATTCAAAGGTGAGTATTCCTGTTGTCGCCGGCGTGCAGCTTGGGCCGGTGATCGCGAGCTTCACGGATATCGATCCTCAGAATAAGTCCGTCGCGATCTCAAAGCCCGAATGTCGAAAGGCGATTGAGAAGACGTTTGCCCTTTTGAGCGAGCATGGCTTGTCGCCGTATTGCGATGAGATCTATCCACGGTTTTCGCAGGATGTGGATGGGAATACGGTGCTCGACTGGAGCGAGTACGACGCGTTTTGTGGGCCGTTTATCGAGGGCGGCGGTAACGCGGAAGGCCGCGGGGCGTTTGCGTGGCCTCTGCCGGTCGGAATGAGCCAGCCGCATCCTTCACAATTCGACGGCATGGACTCGGCCGCCTATATGCTGGTGCTTCAAGATTATCTTTCAAAGGCGCGGGCGCACTTCGAGGAGAAGGGGTGGCTGGAACGGGCGGTGGTTTACTTCGACTATCCGTCGGTCATTGATCCAAATGAGAGTGAGCTTCAGCGAGTGCGCAGGCTGATCGAATGGGTGCACGATGCGGGGATTGAGCTTCCATACATGAGCAAGCTGATTCCCCAGCCGATGACGCCGTTTGGCTGGACCGCTTATCATTATGTTGATTTGACAAGAGTTGTAGATATCTGGGCGACGCCGGCGCGATACCAGGATGCCGCGACACTTGCGGAGCTTCAGCGTCTTGGCAAGCGGACATGGCTGCTGCCGGATCGTCCTCCCTATTGCGGGAGTCTCGCGGTGGAAGCTCCGCCCACGCACGCGAGGAGCATTGCCTGGCAGGCGTACTTGCAGGGACACGAGGCGATCTGGCTGCCGCGTGCGACGGACTGGCCCGGCAAAGTTCTCGATGAGGCCATATCGCAGGACGACCAGGCGTCAGATGCGTGGCTGGTGTATCCCGGCAAGCTGTTTGGCTGCGATGGTCCGGTGCCGTCGGCGCGGCTCAAGCTCTTGCAGGCGGGCATTCAGGACTACCAGTGCCTGCGTCTGTTGAGCGAGCACGGACACGCCGCCACGGCGGGGCTCTTGGCGCGTTCACTGATCAAGGCCTGCGGGACGGGCGCCTATGGTGATAATTTTCAGGACGCTCATTGGGATCGGCGAATTGACGACCCTGACGTCTGGGATCTGGCGGCGGCGATTCTCCGTGAAGAAGCGGAGCTCGCGGTAAGTGAGCATCCGGCCGAGCCGATCAGCCTGGAGAAGAATCGCGCCGACTGGCTTCGGTTCCTGGCCGCGACGAGATCGCTGGAGGTGTGGGTGGGCTCCGCCCGATTGCGGAAAGATCCCCGACCGGGGCAAACGGGATATCTAGCGACAATTGATGCGGAGGTGCGCAGTGAGTTGCGGACGTCGGTGGAGGGTCGATTGAAATTCGGTCCGCTTGCGGAGGGCGCATCGGCGATCGACGACGACAAGCAGATCGGCCCGCTGGAAGAGATGTCGGTGGCGAGTCGCAGCCTGACGGCGCGCTTTCCCGAGGCGCCGCTTTGCGATCTCGACGGTCACTACATCCAGTCGATTGTTTTCGATGCGGGTCGATCCGGACTGGTGGAGGCACAGGCGACGTTTTCGATTTCCCGCGTGTCGGAGGTGTCGAAGCCACCAAGGATTGATGGGAGTCTCGATGACTGGCCTCCCGGCACGCAAAACGTCATGGGGGATTTTCGACTGATCGCGTTTACTCACGGTTCGGCGCGACGGCGCGCAGAGAGCCAGACGATCGGGTATTGCTGCACGGACGGGTCGAAGCTGTACCTCGGCATTCAGGCGCTGAGCCCGGCAGGCCCGACGGTTTCGAATGTTGAGAGCAACATCGTGACTTACGAAGATCTGCGTCCGGTCGGCAGCGATTTGGTCGAGATCATGATTGATCCGACGGGGGTCGCGACACAAAGCGATGACATTTATCACGTGGTGGTGAAATCCACCGGGAACCCGATCTTCGAGCGCGGCGTGTCGGTGTCGCCGCCGATCGGGTCCGTTGCGCCCTGGCCGGGGCCGAGACCGGAGTATTCCGTGACCAGAGGTGCGGACGGCTGGACGGCGGAGATCGCGATGTCGCTGGAGTGCTTCGGTCCGCGTGAGTCGCGGAATCTTGTATGGGGCTTCAATCTTGCTCGACTGGAGCCGGTTCGCGGTGAGTACTCGGACTGGGCCCGGGCGCAGCGGTATTGCTACGATCCGGCCTCGTTTGGAAACCTGATCTGGCCCGATGGCGGCGTCGGCGAATAAGCGAGACGCCCGACTGATTCCGCATCTCCGGGGGGCAATTCCCCGAATTCTTTCATGACCGGGGCCGTGACATCCTTTCTTTTTAGGGTGAAAACTCCACAATCGGTCGTGGTCCCGGAATTGCCAAGCCTATCCGAGATGCGTAGGTCGGGTCGGGCGGTGAGTCCGCGCACGCAATCGCCATAAGATGGGAGCATCGGAATGAACAAGCGATCCTGGGCGGAGCCATTCAAGATCAAGATGGTCGAGCATCTTCGAATGACGACTCCGGAGGAGCGGGAGGCGGCGATTCGAGAGGCCGGCTACAACACGTTTCTGCTGCGCAGCCGCGACGTATATATCGACCTGCTGACGGACTCCGGGACCAACGCGATGAGCGACCGGCAGTGGGCGGGAATGATGCTGGGCGACGAGGCGTACGCGGGGTCGGAGAACTTCTATCACCTTGAGGACGCGGTCCGGCGGTATTACGGCTACAAGCATCTTATTCCGACGCATCAAGGCCGCGGGGCGGAGCATATTCTCAGCCGACTCTGCATCAAGGCGGGCGACTTCGTGCCGGGCAATATGTATTTTACAACGACGAAGGCACACCAGGAACTGGTCGGGGGGCAATTCGTGGACGTCATTTGCGATGAAGCCCACGACTCGCAGAGTGAGGCGCCGTTCAAGGGCAACGTCGATCTTGCGAAATTGCAGCGGCTCATCGACCAGGAGGGGGCCTCGCGCATTGCCTATTTGTGCGTGGGCGCGACGGTGAACATGGCGGGCGGACAGCCGGTCAGCCTGGCCAACCTGCGTGAGACATCGCGGTTATGCCGTCAGCATGGCATCAAGGTGTTTCTCGATGCGACACGGGCTGTGGAGAACTGCTACTTCATCCGGCAGCGGGAGCCGGGTTGTTCGAAGCGAACGCTGGCCGATATTCTTCTGGAACTGTGCTCGTATACCGATGGCTGTACGATGTCCGGCAAGAAGGATTGCCTGGTAAACATCGGGGGGTTCCTTGCCGTCAACGACGATGATCTGGCCGACGCGGCACGGAACATGATTGTCATCTATGAGGGACTGCACACCTACGGCGGACTGGCGGGGCGCGATCTGGAGGCGATGGCCATCGGCATCGCGGAGTCGGTGTCTTTGGACCATATGCATGCCCGGATCGGACAGGTGCAGTATCTCGGCGAGTTGCTGCAAGACGCCGATGTACCGATTGTTCGTCCGATTGGGGGGCACGGCATCTTCCTGGATGCCGCGCGATTTCTGCCGCACATACCACGGGAGCAATTCCCGGCACAGGCACTTGCGGCGGCGTTGTATATGGATTCGGGCGTGCGCGGCATGGAGCGCGGCGCTGTGTCTGCCGGACGCGACAAGGAGAGCGGTAAGAATCTGTTTCCGAAACTGGAATTGGTTCGCATGACGCTGCCTCGGCGCGTTTATACTCAGGCCCACATGGACGTCACGGCTGAGTCGGTCATCAGTCTGCTGGAGCAGCGGGACAAGATCGTGGGGCTGCGATTCACTTACGAGCCCGGGCATCTGCGGTTCTTTCAGGCGCGTTTTGAGCCGGTCACGGGCGACCGGGTACTTCTGAGTTGAGGCAGTGCATGAAGACGATCATTGAGCCATTTCGCATCAAGAGCGTCGAGCCAATCAAGATGACGACGCGCAGTCAGCGCGAAGTCATGCTGCGCGAGGCCGGTTTCAACCTCTTTTCGATTCCGGCCGAGTACGTGCTGATCGACCTGCTGACGGACAGCGGGACGGGAGCCATGTCCGCGGAGCAGTGGGCGGGGGTCATGCGCGGTGACGAGTCGTATGCGGGGGCTTCGAGTTTTTATCGCTTTCAGGATCGGATTCAGGACCTTACGCGCTTTGAACACGTGCTGCCGACGCACCAGGGGAGGGCCAGCGAACGGATTCTCTTTGAACTGGTTGGCGGGCCGGACAAGATCGTGCCGAACAACACGCACTTTGACACGACCCGGGCAAACGTCGAGCACAGCGGGGCCAAGGCCGTGGATCTTTCCATTCCGGAAGTGCGCGATCCCAAGAACCGGCACCCCTTCAAGGGCAACATGGATGTCGCGGCGCTGGAGCGACTCATCGGTGAAGTCGGCCGCGAACGCATCCCGCTGGTCATGGTGACGGTGACGAACAACAGCGGCGGCGGTCAGCCGGTCAGCATGGAGAATCTCCGCGCGGTGCGGGCGGTCTGCGACAAGCATGGGCTGCCGCTCTTTCTCGACGCGTGCCGTTTCGCGGAGAACGCTTACCTGATCAAGCTGCGCGAGCCGGGGATGGGGAATCGATCGGTACGGGAGATCGTGCACGAGATGTTTGCGCTCGCTGACGGGGCGACGATCAGTGCGAAGAAGGACGGGCTGGTGAACATCGGCGGGTTACTGCTCCTGCGCGATGAGCAGCTATTTCAGCGCGCCTGTAATCTGCTCATCCTCACCGAAGGATTCATTACTTACGGCGGGCTGGCCGGGCGCGACCTGGAGGCGATGGCCCAGGGTTTTGAGGAAGTCGTTCACGAGGACTATCTGGCGTACCGGATTCGCAGTGTGGAATATCTCGGGGAGAAGTTGCTGGCCGCGGGTGTGCCGATCGTCGAACCTCCGGGCGGCCATGCGATCTATATCGATGCGGGGGCTCTGTGCCCGCATATTCCGCGCGAGCAGTTCCCCGGGCAGGCGGTCGTTTGTGGGCTGTATCGTGTCGGCGGGATTCGCGCGGTGGAGATCGGCTCGGTGATGTTCGGAGCCACCGCTTCTCCGCCGCTGGAGCTGGTGCGACTGGCGATGCCGCGGCGGGTTTATACGCAGAGCCACATTGACTACGTGATCGAGGCGGCCGCGGAAATGGCGGCGACGAAGCGAGAGCTTCGCGGGCTTCGCTTCGTCCAGGAGCCGCCGGTTCTGCGACACTTCACGGCGCGGTTTGAGGAGATATGAACTCAATGCCGGCGCAAGGCGCAATCGTCCGCCGGCTTGATCAGACCATCCGGAGCTAGGCGCTCGCGACGGTTCCGAGATTTTTTTCGAGTTCCAGCGCACGAGGGAACAGGATGTTGTTCTCCTTGTGCACATGCTGATGCATGTCGGCTTCCAATCGCTGGAGGTCATTGAGTAGAACGCGGAAGGTCGTGCATGCGTCGGGAGGGGGGCGGAATCCATTGGTCAGTTCGCGCAACTTCGCCAGGGCATCGCCTGCGTGGTCGTGCTCCGCCTCCATCACGCTGATTGGATTTGCAATGCTGCCGCAATGAAACGGCGTAACATGCTTCTCGGTCTCCAATGTACGTATGAGTGGAAAGAGAATCGACTCCTCCTTGTGCATGTGTGCCTCCATCTCGGCCCTAAATGACCAGAAGATGTCCCGACAGATGGGCATTTCGGGGTGCCGCTGGCCGTGAGCGACGACGACTTTGTCGAGCATGGCCGCCAAACGGGGCAATTCTTCGCGCAAGAACTCATGGTGTCGGTTCACGATGTGTTGCGTGAGATCGGTGAGTGATGCTTTGGACCAGTCGGTTTCCTCGGTGGTTCGAGACGCCCTGTCTGATTCCAGAAGTGCATCTCGTACCCGGTCGAAGTTGATTCCGCCCTGGTCACAGACCTGCGCCAGCGGTCGCTTCCCACCGCAGCAATAGTCAATTCCGAAGCTCTCAAAGACGCGTGCCCGAGCGGGCTGCTCAGCCACAAGAGCGCCAACGGTTGTGTTCGGATTCAAATCGTTCATGGAAATCGTCCTTTCAATTGCCTGGGTAGGTTGACTCAGTTCGCAGTGGCCGTCGCGGGAGTTTGCGTGCCCTTGCCACGATTATTGGGGATCGTCTGTCCTATGGTCTCGTTCAATGGACTCAGCGACCATCCGGTCTTCAGCCCCAGGATGAAATAGCCAAGGGCCAGTACGCCGGTTGCGAACACGGTATCGCCCAGGACGCGCAGCCACCGAAGGGTGTCCATGATCGGGGTCTGAAGGAACTCGGCGGACCGGGCATACCACATTCCGCGATGGACGCTCGCCCAGGTCTGCATCAGTCCGACGGGCAGCAGGCTGACCATTACCATCAAGGCCAGACCGATATTGATGGACCAGAATGCATACGCCAGCGCGCCAGTGCGCCACTGCTTATGAGAGGCCAGTCCCTTCATGCAAAACAACATGAGCCCGATGCCCAGCATTCCATAGACGCCGAAGAGGGCGGCATGGCCGTGGACCGGCGTGGTGTTCAATCCCTGCATGTAGTAGAGGGCGATCGGCGGATTGATGAGGAACCCGAACAGGCCCGCGCCGACGAGGTTCCAGAAGGCAACGGCGATGAAGAAGTAAATCGGCCACTTGTAGGCGATGACCCACGGCCGCACGCGGCTGAGCGTGAGATTTTCGTACGCCTCGAAGCCGATCAGGACGAGCGGCACCACCTCCAGGGCGCTGAAGGTTGCGCCGAGTGCAAGCACGATCGTGGGGGTGCCGGTGAAGTAGAGATGATGGAACGTGCCAATGATTCCGCCGGCGAGGAAAATCGTCGTAGAGAAGAGTACGGCGACCGTCGCGGTCGCGGTTCTCAGGAGACCCATTCGGGTGAACAGGAACGCGATGACCACGGTTGCGAACACCTCAAAGAAGCCCTCGACCCACAGGTGCACCACCCACCATCGCCAGTACTCGGCGATGGCCAGGTGCGTCTGGCGTCCCCACATGAGGCCTGCGCCGTAGAACAAGGCGATGGCGACGGATGCGATGAAGAAGAGGCTGAGCAGTTGGCGGTGTTCACCGGGTCGTCGCAGCGCGGGCCACATCGCCCGGCCCATCAAGAACAGCCAGAGAATAAGACCGATGAACAGGAATATTTGCCAGAAGCGGCCCAGGTCCACGTATTCGTATCCCTGGTGACCGAACCAGAAGCCCGCCGTGAAGCCGAGCTTTTGCTGAACGGACAACCATTGTCCGGCCATCGACCCGACGACGATGATGAGCAGACAGACGAAGAGGAAATTGACGCCTGCGCGCTGGAACTTCGGTTCGTGTCCGGAGACTGCGGGGGCCATGTACAGGCCGGTGGCAAGCCAGGCCGTAGCGATCCAGAAGATGCCGAGCTGGGTATGCCAGGTTCGCGTCACCGAGTAGGGCAGCCACTTGGCGAGGGGAAAGCCGTAGAAGCCCGATCCCTCGACGCCGTAATGCGCCGTGACCGCGCCAAAGCCGACCTGGACGACAATAAGCGCGGCGACGACCCAAAAGTATTTGAGCACGGCTTGCATTGAGGGAGTCGGATTCAGAGCCATCAGCGGATCGATGTCCGGTGCGGCGTGCTCGGGCTCATCCTTATTTCGCTGAATGGCAAAGTACCATGCCAGGGCGGCAATGCCGCCGAGCAGCAATACGAAGCTGATTACCGACCAGACGACAATGGCGCCGGTCGGCCTGTTGCCGACGAGTTCATCCGGTGGCCAGTTGTTTGTATAGGTGATTTCGCTGCCGGGCCGATTGGTCACGCAGGTCCACGCGGTCCAGAAGAAAAAGGCATTCATCGCCGACTGCCGCGAGGGGTCTTTGATTGCGTTGGCGGGAATCGCGTAGGCGTCGCGCAGCTCCTCCATCGCAGGGTCATCGGCGAAGAGGCTCGCGTAGTGCATTCCGACGGTCCGAATGGCCGCCGCGCGCTCCGCGGAGATGGTGAGGACATTTGTTTCGGCATTCACCTGGTTGCCGCGTAATTCCCTTTGAAGCGCCGCCTTAAGCATGGCCTGCCGGTCGAGGTCCAGCTTTTCGAAACTCTCCGCACCAAGGCCTCGGGCCTTCTCTTCGAGAATCTGCTCAGCCTCGCGATGCAGCCAGTCCGCCGACCAATCTGGTGCGACGTACGCACCGTGTCCCCAGATGCTCCCAAGTTCCTGTCCTCCGAGAGATTGCCAGACGTTCTGGCCGTCTCGTATGTCGGAGTCGGTCATGAGGACTCGGCCGTCGGGGCCCACTACGGCAGAGGGAATAGGGGGAGCTACTCGGTAGATTTCGATCCCGTAGTAGATGAGAACCAGAAATGAACCCGCGATGACAAGAGCCAACGAAATCCAGAGTCGATAGTTCTTCATATTCGGCATCCGTTTCTCTAAAGGGCTGTGCAGAAAGTGTTTATGCTCCAAGTGGCCGCGCCTTTTAACATATACCTAGACATCTAGGTTGATGTTACAAAGTTAGCATGGTATAATCTGGATGTCAAGAGATAGGTTTACGGTTTTTTCCTGCAAGAATCTTGCTGTTGAGGCGGGTCCGTGCTCCATGATCCACCCCTGGGTGTAAGGCTGGGGGCTGCGAAGGATTCTGAATCGGAGCCTGACCCTCCCTCAAATAATATAAGGGCGCCGCAATGATTTCCCAGACCGCAGAGTACGCACTAAGGGCCGTCGTCTGGCTGGCGTCTCAAGGCGACGGTTCGCTGGGAACGCAGCATATCGCGGAGGCAACTCGCGTTCCCGCCGGATATTTGTCAAAGGTGCTTCAAGCCCTTGCCCGCAGGGGACTGGTTGTCTCGCATCCCGGACGAAACGGTGGCTTTGCCCTGGTCAGGCGTGCCGAGGAAATCTCGGTGCTTGATGTGATCAATGCCGTGGACCCGATTCAACGGATCAAGACATGTCCGCTCGATTTGAAGACTCACGGCGTCGACCTGTGCCCCCTTCATCGCCGCCTGGATGACGCGATGGCCAAGGCGGAAGAGGCCTTCGCGAGCTCGACCATTGCGGAATTGCTGGCCGAGCCGACTACGAGCACACCGCTCTGCGAGACTAAAACGATCGCGCTCTCGGTTGGAAAGGGTAAAGGACCGAAGCAGGCGTAACGAATCAGGATCCTGATGTCGGCTTACGCCGGTAGTGAGTGACGCGAAGTGACGGATCGGCCGTAAAGGGGGATGTTTCCCATGCTGATTCGTCGAATTCCGGAAAGAGCGCGTCACCCTCGGCGTCCGGAGCGTTAATCATGGTGATGATCATTTCGTCGACGAGCGGCATCGCCTGGGCGTAAATCTGCGAGCCGCCGGCGATGAAGGCGATCTCCTCGCGACGCGATCGGCACAGCTCAATTGCCGCGTCCAGAGTTGCGACAAAATCGAGCGTGGTGTCCTTCGGCATCGATGCGTCCGCATTCGCCACGGCCGTGTACTTTGTCGGATCGCGGGTGATGACGACGTTTCGCCGACCGGGCAGCGGCTTGCCGCAGGAGTCGTAGGTCTTGCGGCCCATGATGAGGGCATGGCCCATGGTCGTCTGCTTGAAGTGCTTAAGATCGGCGGGGACATGCCAAGGCAGGCCGCCGGCCTTGCCGATGAGGCGATTCTGATTCATGGCGACGATGATGACGGTTCGCATGGCCTGTTATACCGCTACTTTGAACTTGATCGGGTCCTGAGTCTGGTAGCCCACGAGTTCGAAATCGTCATAGCGCAACTCGTCGAAGGGCTTTTTTGCGATGACCAGCTTGGGTAGCGTTGTGGGCTTTCGCTTCAACTGCTCGCGCAGCCCGGCGACGTGGTCGTATTCGGCCATCGGGCTGCCGGGGTCGGCGGCGTAAATGTGGGCGTCGACAATAGTATGCGCGAAGCGGCCGAGGCCGAGGCCGACTTCCTGGGCGATCATCTGCGTCAATGCCGCGTAGGCGGCCATGTTGAAGGGGATGCCGAGGGCGATGTCGCCGCTACGCTGGCAGAGATGGCAGTTCAGCTTGCCGGCGGCGGCGTGAAACGCGAAGGTGTAGTGGCAGGGCGGGAGCTTGCTGGCGATGGCGTTGCCCGGCTCCCAGGCGGTGACGACGAGGCGGCGGCTGGATGGGTCGCGTTTGAGGGTGTCGATGACGTAGCGAATCTGATCGACCTCGCGGACCTGCCACTTGCCGTGTTCGTCCTTCGTCGCGCTGGGGAAGTGCCGCCAGTAGTGGCCGTAGGCGGTGTCGAGGTTGCCGTCTTCGTCGGCCCATGCGTCCCAGATTTTTGTGTATTCGCGGAGGTTGCGGATGTGGTTCTCGCCGGAGAGATACCAGAGCAGTTCGCGGAGGAGCGAGGGCCACTGCATCTTCTTCGTGGTGAGGAGGGGAAACCCTTGGGCGAGATCGACCTGGTAGTGCGCGCCGAATAGGCTGATGGTGTCGACGCCGGTGCGAGAAGGCTTGCGTACGCCCTCGTCGAGCACGCGCCGAACAAGATCGAGATAGACCTGCATGTTCGCTCCTCCGTGAACGCTATGGGCTGCTTCAGCCGAATCGAGTGAATTCAGGTGGAGATTGTAACGTCGTGACGCCTGTGCGGCGATGTGCAGGATGGGCCCCGGGGCCGCAATCAGCGACCCATGAGTTGAGCTTGAATTCACAGGCAACCGGCAACGAGAAACAGCCAGTGGGCCTCGCCGCCGACTTACTGCTCTTCTTCCCCTTGAATGATGATGCGCGGCGTCACCATGATCATGAGCGACTGTGTGTCTCTTAGGGTCGCCTCATTCTTAAAGAGCCGGTTGATGTAGGGGAGCTTGTTGAGAATCGACACGCCGGGCTGCAACGTGCCTCCCGGGGTCGTCTTAATGCCGCCCAAGAGGACCGTTCCGCCGTCGGGCACGGTGACGGTGGTCTGAACGGTGGTGAGTTGAATGACCGGGAACTGGATCAGGCGATCTGTGCCGCCGACCTGAATTGAATCAGCATCGCCGACGGCTGCGATGATCGGGCGGATCGCCAACTGGACGAATCGGCGGTCGGCGGAAATGACGGGAGTCAGCTTGAACATCGGGCCAGAAGTCACGCCCGTTGTCTGTGGATTGACATTCAAGAACTCCGCCGCGAATTCCGGCTGCACGTCGGCGATGAGGGTGCGCTCATTTCGCGAGATGATATGTGCCGGCTGACCATTAAAGAGGGTCAGCCGCGGCGCTACCAAGAGGTTATTTCGGGTGTCTGCCTGGGCGGCCTGGAGGAAGAAGAACGCTTCGATGTCGCTGAGGATCGCGAAGCCGATGGAAGTGGCATCGACGTTTGACATGGAGCCCAGCATCGCGCCGCCGGGCAGGTTGTTCAGATCGGGCCGGCTGAAGATATTGGTAATGGGAAGATCTCTGATGATCGGCAGCCCCGGAAAGTGGCCGGCTTGTGGCGGGCTCTGGTTTTGCAGAATGGCGGGGAGAAAGACGCTGCCGCCGCCGAGCAGCTTCGGCACGAGCATCAATGCGCCCTGCTGGCCGCCGACTTGCGATGGATTGGTGAGGAAAGAGTCATCAGGCAGGTTGCCGGGTAACTGGGGTGTTTCGTTCGTTGCGGGAACGAGCTCGGCGTCGGAATTGAGATTGAAGTCAAAGTCGACACCGATGCGCTCGAAGAAGTCATCCTCCACGGTGATGAATCGCACCTCAACGGCCACCTGCAAGTCCTGAATCTGCCTGCCGCCGAATCGACCGAACGAATTACAGATTTCGGTGGGAAGTCCCAATCGCTGGCAAATTTCGTCGCACCCGGCGCAGGTCAGCAGTAAGGCAGTGAGGACCAATATGGTGGAATTCCGTGTCGGAGATCGAAGCGTATGAGGCATTGGTATTTTCTCCGGTCGCGCGGGCCTCAGGCGATATCAACGATGATGACGTGGTCGTATCCGGTGACGCCGATTATACACCGACCACCCGCGCGCGACTTCCGAAATTTGCAGACTTTTCTTGATCGGCCCGGGGATCATCCATGGTTCGCGACAAGCCGCAGAAGAATTGGATCGCCCCGAAGTTCCTAAGTGCCCGGGTCGATGTCACTGGACGTGGGGATGGCGCCCTGCGGGAACAACCGCCGCCATTGGGCCGAATCACGGAGGCGCTTGAAGGCCGGGTGATTGAGCGCCTGGGATTGGAGTGCCGGATTCAATTCAATCGCCGCCGTCAGTTCGGCCAGTGCCTCATTGTCGGCACCGGCTATTGCCAAGGCCCCGGCGAGCGTGAATCGGGCGTCGGCGAGCTTTGCCTTGGCCCGCTCAAGTCGCGTCGGATCATTCTCTTGTGACGTCAGTTCGGCGCGGAGACTGACGACAACTTGGAGTCGATCGACCGCCTCCTCCGCGCGACCGACCATGATGAGGGCAACGCCCCAGTTCTGGCGGCCGTCGAGATCGGTGGGGTCAAGTTCATAGAGCTTCTCGAAATGCGGCAACGACTCCGCGGCTCGCCCGGTTCGCAGGAGTGCATTGGCGAGGTTTTTCCTGGCTTCGACATTTGCGGGTTGATAGGCGAGGAATCGCTCGTAGGGATCAACCGCCTGCGCGTATTGTCCCGCGTGAGTGCGGGCGAGGCCGAGGAACAGGTATCCCTCGGGGTCTGCATTGGGCTGCGAGAGGCCGCGCTCGATGATGGTGATGCCTTCGGCTAGGTTGCCGCGGATGATCTCGATGTGCCCCAGCCGGTAATAGGCGTAGCAATACTCCGGGTCAGCCTTGATGGCCCGGTGGTATTCGGCCTGGGCGTTCTGGAGGCTCTTAGCGCGGCGTTCCTCAGCGTCCGGCTGGTCGGATGCAGCGAGGCGGTGGTATTCGCCGATGGCGGCATTCCCCAGGCCGTAGTGGCCGGCCGGCGCATCGGGGAATCGGGCGATGACGGCGTTGTAATAGGCGTAGCTGTCGCGCCACACAGATTGCTGGCGCACCGTGAGTAATGCGAAGAGTGTGATCACGATAGCGCCGATGACCGGCGCGCCGCGCCGGGTGATGCTCGCGGCCGAAGGGGTGATGCGTCGAACCAGAAATTCCGCGAGCAGCACAATCGCGATGATCAGGGGTGTGTAGGCGAAACGGTCGGCGGCAATGGTGTGCGTGAATCGCACCGGCGTCAGTGTCGGACCGATCATGAGCAGGAAGGCGATGGGCAGCGTCCAGGCGAAGGCGATCCCGCGGCGGTAGGCCCAGGCGCAGGTCGTGATGAAAAGCGCCACAGCGATGACACTCAGCAGGAACGTCGCATTTCCGAGCGACACGACGGATTCGTCGGGCATCAGGTACTCGGGGCAAAGCCGGATCGGCAGGATCATCTTGGCGGTATAAAAGCTAAGATTGTGGCAGGCGACGAGGGCGGTGATGCCGAAGGGGCGATGACCTTCCTGCCTGGTCAGATCGACTGCATGGGTCTGCGAGACATAGGCGATCCATCCACCGATGGCGGCGAGGACAAACAAGGGGACCTTCTCCCGGGCGTGTCGGCGAACGTCGCGGCCGAGCGGCCATACGTCCATGAGAACGAAGACAAGTGGAAGTAGAAGCCCTGTGGGCTTGGCGAGAATGCCGGCGAGGTAGGTAGCAACGACGGCGATATACCAGTGGGGCCTATTCGTGCGGGCGAATCGTACGTAGGACATCACTGCTAGCAGAGCGAAGAGGGTAGCGAGGACCGCCTTGCGCTGGCTGACCCAGGAGACGACTTCGACGTTGAGCGGATGCACCGCGAAGAGCAGTCCGCAGAAGAGTGCCGTGCCGCTGCGACGGGTCAGTCCCAGGACAAGAAGAAATACCAGCGCCGCGTTGCAACCGTGAAGGAGGATGTTGGCGAAATGAAAGATGAAGGGTTCGGCATGTCGAGTGTATCCGCCGGACAGGGCGCCCTCGACGACTCGATCGAGCATGAGAGATGCCATCGTCAGTGGCTGGTAATAGCCGAGGACGGTTGTAGGGCGCAGAACTTCGCCGAAACAGGCGACGAGGTTTTTCCAGCTTGGGAAAAGAACATACGGGTTGGCGGTGACGTATTGCGTATCGTCGAGGATGAGAAACTCGGCGCTGAAGGTGGGCAGATAGACCGCCATTGCGACGAGCAGCACCATCACGGCGAGCAGGCCCGGGTGGAGTTGGTTGAGCGCCCCTTCGGGACGTCCCGGCTCCCGGTGCATCGGCGGCCGCGATAGGGAGTCGATTATTTCGCTCAAAGGGTCGCCTCGGTTAAAATGCGGCACAAATCCTTCGTTTATCGGGCACGAGGGGCGTGATTTCGGGACGAAATTGCCGCATGAATCTTGATCATATATGATGATGGTAACTGGGTCGCCCCGTCGTGGTTGGTTGGTTTGGCGCGCGGGGGCAGGATGCGGACCCGGCGATCTGGTCTCGCGCAATTTTTACAGTGTCCGCGAATAGAGCGGACGCCAGCGATGAGAATCAGGTCGCGCCATCAAGACCGGTGATGAAATGGATTTTTTCCGGAACCCAGGGGCGTTCAAAAAGGTAAGCATTCCACGGGGCCAAGCCGATAGAGCCCGGGGGAGAAACTCGGACCTCGCACTCCCCGGAAGGCAACCAGTGAGATTAATGTCGAAGAAGCATGCGTTCTGCGGAATGCTCGTAGCAATGGGGCTGAGCCTCTGCGCGGGCTGCGCCGTGCCTCAGCCTCGCGGCGAGGGTCTCTATCAGTACGTCAAAGAGCCGACCACCGGGGCGGGCTACCACCTTTACCTGCCGGCCGACTATGTCAAGAACAGCGGTCGTCATCCGAACCCCAAGATGAAGGGCTGGCCGCTGGTGATGACCTTCCACGGCATGAAGCCTTACGACAATGCCCTTCCACAGGAGCGGGAGTGGGAGAGGGAAGCGGACATCTATGGATACATCATCTGTGCGCCGGAGCTGCACACGAGCGATTCGTTCATGGAGTATCCGCTGACAAGAGAGCACGACTACGTGCTGGAAGATAAGAAAGACGTCCTGGCGATCATGGATCACATCTTTGCCACGACGCGCGCGGATCCCAAGAAGGTGCTCTCGACAAGCTGGTCCTGCGGCGGATATCTGGCGCACTATTTTCCGAATCGATTCCCCGAGCGTTTCTCCTGCATCGCAACTCGTCTGTCGAACTTTTCGTCAAAGCTGCTGATCGAGGAGACGGTTCCGCGTTATCGAGACCGTACCCCGGTGGCCATATTCATCGGCGACGGCGACTTCCCGGCCTGCAAGAGCGAGTCGGAGGAGGCTGTGGCATGGTACACGGCGCGCGGATTCCGCATTGTGCGCGGAAAGATGATTGACAACATGGGGCACAGTCGTATTCCGCAGACGGCGGCGGCCTTCTTCGCCGAGCACATCGGCATCGAAGCGCTTCATCCGAAACAGGCAGCGGCCACCGTGGCTCAGGTTCAGATGACCGAATACTTTCCGCCGCAAGAGATGATCGCGCGGATGTCCCCGCCATTGGGGATGACGTTTGCCCGGTCGGGTAATCCGGTGGATTCGTCGTCGCGGCGACCGACAATGGCGACGACGCCTCCGACGCCGCTCCCGACCGCTCCGGCCGTGACCAGTGCCGTCAGCTACAACAACAAGACCGCGGGGCGGCAATATCCCTACGGCACCTCGCCCTCGTACGACCCTTCGCCGAAGCGCGAGGAGAAGCCTGTCGATACGCGGCTCGCCTCCGCGGCCGATCCCAAGCGCGGCAACTGGCTGGAAGGCCCCAAGGTTCCGCCGCCATCGCAGGCGAGCGAGCCCCGGCGATCCGTCGAGCAGCCGAAGTCGGCATCCACGTCGGGTAATCAGTCAAGCCCGTCGCCCAGAAATGCCGAGTCGTCCAGACGTCGAGGATCGGAGCCTGCAGGTCGCGCACCGACCGAGCGGAGCAGACCGACGGCGAGCATTCCGCCGCCGAAGAGCAGGACGTATTCGCCTTCCAATGCCGGCCCCAAGAAATATGAGCCGAGCCATACCGGCGGCACTCCTCCGAGCGCCGCGTTCGCGGCCGCAAGGCCTGTGTACAAGACGACGGGCCCGCCGCCGGCGCTTCGATCGAAGCCGACTGAGCCCAAGCGCGAGCAGACTCGGCCCGCCGATCGCGTGCGGCGCGTCAATGTCAAGCTGGCCGGTCCTGCGATCGGAACCAGTCCGCATTATCTCTCGTACAGCATCGACCTGCCGCGCGAGCAGACGGCCGGCGCCGATTTCCTGTGGATGGATAACGGAGTCTGGATCGGCGACGAGGCACGCGGCGTGAAGATCCTCGAGTCGCCCGGCCTGCACCGCATCTCCGTTCTGGTCGTGACCGCCGACAACATGGAATACCGCGGGACGGCGACCGTGCAGGTGCTCGACCGCGGGCCGACTGCGGCGGCGAACTGACGATTTCCTCTCACAATCGATGATTGGAGCGCAAGGGTGATTGACTTGCGCATTGAAGAACCGTGAGGCCGGTGCGATACTGGTGCACGCTATCACGCAGTCCCAACGAGAGAGGTCGCCATGACTGACGCCGCACCGATTCAATCCGACACGATCACATTTGACGACTTCGCGAAGATCGACCTTCGCGTTGCCCGGGTGCTGGAGGCCAAGCCGCACCCCAATGCCGACAAGCTGCTGGTGCTTCAAGTCGATCTGGGGAGCGAGCAGCGTCAGATCGTCGCGGGCATTCGCGGGCACTATCAGCCCGAAGACCTGCTGGGCAAGTCGATCATCGTCGTGAAGAATCTTGCCCCGCGAACGATGCGCGGAGAGACGTCAAACGGCATGCTGCTGGCGGCTTCGACCGAGGATCGATCACAGGTGATCCTGGTGACGCCGATGAGCGACGTCCCGCCGGGGGCCAAGGTGTCATAGGGGCCTGCCGGCCCAGAGCAATTCTCAAGCGTGACTACTTCTCAACGGTCTGTTTCTTCTTGCGGCGCTCCCGCTCTTTCTTTACTTCTTTGAGGATGTCCGCAAGCTCTTCTTCTGAGTAGCCCTCGAGTTTGTCAGTAATCTTGGGGTTGTAGCCCATTCGAAGGAGCATGTAGTCCTCGTCGGCTACTTTCTTGTTTCGAGGGACGTTGTCGCCCACCCAGGAGTTCCAGCTCGTCTCCATTTTGTTGCGCGCGTCCAGCGGGAACTGGTCTTCCCATGCACGCAGCCCGTCACCCTTGTAGGTTGTCTGGCGGTCCGCGCCGACGCGCTTCGAAAGGAGGTAGATTGCCCGGAAGTCTTTTCGCCCTTTCACTCCGCCGTGCATCATGTAAGCCGCCAGTGACCAGGCCTGCGCATAATTTAAGAAGCCCTGGTCGCTGGTCATGTCGGCGTGCCAGGTGGAAGGCTCGATCTTCCAGACATATTGGAAGTCCTTCCAGCGATCGGTCTTGTGGATGCGACGAATGACCGGGGCATAACGACCGCGGTCGGGAATGAGGGTGAGATTTTCGTCAGCGGTCTTGTCGAAGTCCCAGTATTCGAAAACCGACGCCTGGCCCTCGTCGAACCAACGCGGGCAATCGACCGGCACGGCCAGTTGAAGCTGGGGGATAAACGACATACCCAAACGTAGGCGCATCTCCATGTGGGCGGCCTCATGCTTCAGAACTCCCTTGGGCCACTTGGCGAAGTCGTCGATGCCGTCGGTGAACTGCATCAGGCGATAGTGCAGTGCCGGCCAGAAGGGGCCGCGATCCGGAAAGGAGAAGTGGGTCATGAACTGTCCGCCGCTGCCGGCCCCGCCGCCGTTCTCGGTGTATTTTTTGCGGCTCTGGAAGATGATGACCTCGATGGCCTCTTTGACTTGCGCAGGCTCGTTGCCGAGCAGTTTCTTATATGCCGCGCCGTACTCGCGGTGCAGCATCTCCATATACATGACGGAGTCGGCGGTGAACTCGGGGCCGATGTCGGTACGGACGATGAAGGGGTGGCCCATGTAGGTCCACAGTCGCTCCGGCCCGCCTTCGATGTTGCCATCCTTGTCGAACTTGATCTTCTTAAGCACGCGCTTGTATCGCTTGTCGTACTTTGCGTCGGTCTCATTGGCGCGCTTGCCCCATCGGACGATCTGCTTCTTGGACGACTTTTTCGTCGCCGTCTTGCTCGACTTTTTCTTTGACTTCTTGCCGGTCGGCTTTTTGGTTTCCTTATCCGGGAAGCGGCAGCACTCGGTATCGCGGGCGGCCACGGTCGACGTTGACGGCGTGACAGGCGCCACGATCGCGATGGCGACCACGAGACCTGCAAGTCGAGCGACGCCGGAGAGGCGCTTTGCGAAGTTCATCAGAGATTCCCTTTCACCGTTGCGAGCAAATTCAAAAAAGGGGGCCCGTCGGTCGGCCCGACGACCGGGATAGATACCGGTTGCAAGGCCTATTGTAGCAATCGCGATGCATCGAGAAAAGCACACAGGCCCAGGAGCCCAGCGTGTTTCTAAGGGCGTGGGGCGGACTTGGGCAGCGGCCGAGTCAGGAAGACAAGCTCGTAACCGCCGGGAAGCGGGTCTCTTCCGACGATCAAATCGGGATCAGTCGCAACTGTGCGGTCGATGCGCTGCGGCAGTGGGTGGGACAGCTCGGGCGGTGGCGGGCCCGGGAGATTCCATGTGTTGCGACCGAGTGTCGCGGCGGCGGTGGGTACGACATAGGCGATGGGCTCGTCCGGTGCGATGGCGTCTTGGTAATGCGAGAGCCGCGACCAGAACGGATCAAACTCCGCGAGTCGACACCTTTGTCCGGTCATGTAGGAGAGCAGGTGCGCGTCGAAGATCTCCGCGACGGCGGGATCGACTTTGCGAGCGACTAATTCGTCGGCGACCACTCGAAGCGGATGCGGATTGCCGAGTTGCTGGTACATGGCGAATTGACCGAAGCCCCAGCCTGCGATGAGGGAGGTGCAGGCCGCGATGGCACCGAGTCTGAATTGTTTGTTAACAGCAATCGCCGCCAGCAAGCCCGGAACAAACGCCCATAGCGGGATGAGGTAGCGGATGGTGTTAAAATCGTGGGCCGCGCCGGACAGCAGGTACAGCACTATCGTGACGGCTGCCCCGATCACCAGCAGGATCGTCGGTGAGTAGAGCCCCGCCCGTAGTCGGATGAATCGGCTGAATTCCTGACGGTGCGAGAGCCAGAGAATCATGACGCCGGTGATGGCGGCGCCGAGTACCAGCCAATTGGCGGCGGCGAGCACGCCTGCCGTCATGATGTCGAGCGGCCTAAACACGCCCATCCGACCGATAGTGACGAGATCGAGAAAGGGTCTTGCGTCGGCGCCGAAGAGCAGCGGCACACCGTGTAGAAAGTAGTCGAGCGTCGATTGGAGTTTCCAGATCGGCCGGATGCCAAGCGGCAGCGACGGGTCCATTTCGCGCATTCCGAGTGCCGCCTCCATGACGTATAGCAAGGCGGGGGCCGCGCCGATCAGCATTCCGAGCATCAGTGGCGCGGCGGGCTGGGCCAGTTGTCGTGCGCGGTGGATAAGATTAAATCGCCGGTGGGCGCATCCGAAGATCGCCGCGCCGACGAGCAGGATCGCGCCGATCGCCAGGCCGCGCGGCAGGAGCCCGAGCAGAATCTCCGATCGAACACGGGAGCCGTCCACATAGACGTACCACACGCAGTTGAGCGTCACGACTGCGGCGATTGCAGAAAGAGGCAGCGAGAATGGACGATTGAGCGCGCGGGCGATCCATCGTCGTGGGGCGGACATCGGTGATTGATTCACCGCGGTGAGTGCGGCGGTGAGTGCGGCGTTGAGCGGGTGGTTCAATAAGTAGTGCAGCGCGATAGGCACGACGAAGAGCACGATTGACGGGTTGATCCATAGGCCCGAGCCGATGAGCACGCCGAAGACAATGCGTCGAAGTGATGCCCGGTTCGGTCGAGGCGCACCTGGCAAAAACCACTCGCAGTAGGCCCATAGTAGCGCCGAGCCCCAGAGGAGGATTTCAATGTATCCCCCTCGGGCGGAGATGGACCATTGGGCAAACATGGGGCTGCTTGCGAGCAGGGCCGCCGCCCCGACGATGCCCCCGGTCCGGCCGAACCATCGACTCAGCATGAGGTACTGCACGACCACGAGCGCGGCGAAGAAGAGCGCGGGCCCCAGTCGCAGCGCGGTGATGGGGTCAGTGACGACGTAGGAGATCGCGGCGATGACGTAGGCCTCGAGCGCACCCATATAGCGCTGGCCGTAGAAAAAGATGGGCAGCGATCGGCCCTCGGCGATGTCCTGCGCCATGAGTCCGACAATGGCCTCGTCGGAGTGGAGGAGCGTCTCACCGCGCTGGATGAGCGGCAGGCGCGCGGCGATGGCGCCGAGGAAGATCGCGATGGCGAGCAGGGCGTCGAGCCGAATCAATCGATGCCGCGTCCAGGTCTGCGGCTCAGGCGACTCGACAATCAGCGGCGGCGCATGGAACCACTCTGCAAACTCCCTCGGTGTGGGGATCGACGGATCGGAAGTTGTACGAGTAACGCGCATGCAGTGCCCCACGAGGGTCGGCGAGACCTCGCAGGTTTTTTCGGTCCGTGGCGGGTGAGGAATTAGGTTTGACCGGGCGGATACTCGGACGTTGCCGCGGTATGGCCGGCGGGGGGTTTAGTACCTGCAGGCAGTGTCGGATGGGGAGCCCTGCAGGACGGTGCTTAGATAGGTCGTCCAGTAGTCCAGGGCCGGTGACAGCGAGGCCCCGGTGGAAAGCGGAGGCGTGGTGATTAATGGAAGATCGGCGGTCCGGCTTTCGAGTAGTGCGATGGCTGCATTGGCGACCATGCGATGCCAGACGTGCGCCGGGTGAACTTCGTCAAAGAAGAGATACTGCGCATGATCGGGGCTTAGTTCTCCGGCTTGCTGGGTGCCGAGAAATCCGCCGGTCCATGCGGGTTTGTTGACATTGGTGATACCAGTCGGGGGGTTGGCGATGGCCTCGGCGAGCAGGGCCGCGGCGTCGAGTCGGTAGAGGCTGATGCCGGGAAGCTGCATGAGTTCATCGAGTTGAATCATCAGGGCCGCGTTGACGTCGCTGCAAAGCGTGGTTGCGGTCGAGCCTTCGGGTATGTCGCGATACTCCGGCATGGAACCGAGATCCGGGAGATTCGGAACGAGGAAGTGCCGGGCTCCGCGTTCGTGAAGCCGTCGCACGGCACCGGCGATGTTCTGCGCGATCTGCTGAGCGGATGTCGTGCAGCCACCGCGAACGTGGAACAGCACATCAATGGAGCCGGTCCAGACCACGACGAGATCGGTGTCTGTCGGCTGCCCCCGGAAGAGGTTGATCTGTTCATGCAGGTTGGGTCCCACGGCAAAGGCATCCCATTGGGCGAGGCCGGATTCGCTACCCGATGCGCCGCAGGCGAAGTTGGTCCCGCCGACCATACTGGCTGTGGCGCTCAGGCCGAATCGGCGGGCCAGCATGTCAATCCAGACTTCCCCGTCGCAGAATCGGCCTCCGTGATAGGGGGCGAAGGGCACGAGTTGCTGGGTGATGGCGAAGACGTTGCCCGTGTCGGAAAAGCTGTCGCCAAAGACGATCAGCCGGGAGAATGGGCCATTGGGGATTTGCAGGGGAGAAAATCCGCACGAGGCGATGAGGGGGAGCAGCACAGTGGCGATCAGGATTCGCCGCATCTTCTTTCCACCTCGCCTTTGACGCCCTGGTTAAGTGGCCCGCCCTGAGTCCCGGGGGCCGACGGCCGCAAGCATAGGATACAATGTCGTTTCTTGCATCCTCTGGAAGGCAAAGGAGGTATGAATCAAGGTCAGGCCCGGTAAGAGCGCGCGATCAGTGGCCTCCGGGGTGTGAAGAAACAGTTTATCGGGCGTGGCGCAGCGAAAGACGGAATAGGCGGGTCCGTTAATTGTTTGGGTGGATGAGGCTTCGAAGCTAGGATACATCTCTATCTATGGTCAATCATCAGGTCGTTTCCACAGTCGGCCCTCGCCGTCATCAGCATGGTTCCGCGCGTCACGCGGCGCATCGACCCTGCGCGTTTACGCTCATCGAGCTGCTCGTCGTCATCGCCATCATCGCCCTGCTCATCGGCATTCTGCTTCCGGTGCTCAGCGCTGCGCGCGCTCGGGGTGAGCGGACGGCCTGCACGAGCAATATTCGCCAGGTCGGGTTTGCGATGCGTTCGTATCTGGACTCGAATAACGATATCTATCCGTTTGGGTCATTCATGCCATCGGTGGACGCATTCCCAGTGTCATCCGGTGAAACGATCTTCATCGCGGATGTCTTGGCGCCACATCTCTCCGGCGATGCGGCGGCCTTTCATTGCCCCATGGATCAGGGACAGATAGAGCGCCCGGCCCCGAGTACGGGCAAGTCCTATTTCGCAACCGAAAAGAGCAGCTACGAGTATCGGAGCCATCTGCTCGGCGGGCAGACCATGAAGACGGCATTGGAGCGGATTCGAGACTTCATCGGCGAGAATCGGCAGGAGAGCTCGATCTGGATTTTTCGCGATTACGATAATTTCCACGCCGAGGGCGGTACCGAAGGCGCCCGGCGATATGTTTACAGCGACGGACGGGTCACTGATTTCGAGAATTAAGGGAGCGACAGTTCATGGACACGCAGAAGAATAAGAAGCCGTTGATCATCGGCGGCATTTCATTGATCGTCTTGGCCGGCGGGGGCTTTGCCCTGGCTGGACTGTTCAAGGCCGAGCCGCAGGATCAGTTGGCCATCACCATCCCGAAGGATGCGACGATGGAGGAACGCGTCGCGGCAATGGACAAGCTCCGCGACCAGATGCGCGACGAGAAGCTGACCGACGAGCAGCGCCGCAAGCTGGGCGAGTCGATGCGGGCGACCTGGGAAGGCGAGATGCAAAAGCGGGTCAACGAGTACTTCAATGCCGACCCGGCCGAGCGCGACGCGATTCTCGACAAGCACATCGATGAGATGGAGCAGTGGCGCAAGATGATGGACGAGCGCCGCGACAAGGAGGAGCAGGAGGCCAAGGACGAGGGTAAGACCGAAGAAGAGATTGAGAAGGAGCGCGAGAAGGAGCGGGAGAAGTGGCGCGATCGGATGAAGTCGCGCAGCCGCGAGGAGCGCAAGAAGGACTCCGAGACGCGCGACCCTAACGAAATGGCCCAGCGCATGGCCTACTTCTCCGCGATACGCAAGCAGATGGAGAAGCGAGGAATCCAGCCGCCGATGGGCCCCGGCGGACGCGGGCCCGGCGGCGGGGGCCGAGGCGGTCGCGGCTGACAATCGGCGCGCGGCGGATCACGCCTCCGGGATTGCCGGCGTGAATGATTCTCAGCAGTATTGTCTTAATCAAAAAATGCCATCTCGACGAACATGAACAGGATCTGGCAGTCGCTGCCTGAGTCTGCCAGAACCGCGCTCGTTGGTTTGATCAAGTCCATGGATATTGAAGACCTGGGGTAGTTCCCACCGAGGCAATTAGCTGCATCGAAGAGCCGGGTTGGCTTGTCCGGCTGAAGGCCGATTGCTCACCCTGGGATTGGATCAACTTTGGGTACAAGCGCAGTCGTACTTTCCTCCACTTCCCGGCCCGCAATTGTGATATCATGGGAGGGTCCAAGAGGGCCATCTGTATGTCACGCGGCGATCAACTGACGCGGCAATGGGAACTGCTTCGCACCCTGCAAACACGCGGTACGGGTATCCCCCTGCGCGAGCTGTCCGAGCGGTTCGGAGTCAGTGAGCGCACCATCCAGCGCGATTTTGAGATGCTTCAGGAGCTGGGTTTCCCCATCGAGCATGACCAAGACGAATGTGGCAAGCGCTTCTGGCGCATGCCGCACGATTTCTTCAGGAGCGGGCCGCTGGTCATCAGTCTCACCGAGGCAGTGGCCCTGCACCTCGCCGAAGAGTCGCTTGCCCCTCTGACCGGAACCCATCTGGCGGATGGCGTCGCCGGTCTTATCGAAAAGGTCCATCAGGCTTTGCCCCCGGCCGCATTGGCCCACTTTGCCAAGCTGGATGAGATCCTTCACGTCCGTCTGACCGGCCAGACCGACTACGCGGCCAAAGCAGAGATCATCCGGACCCTGGAGGAGGCGGCGCGCGAGAGCCTTTGCGTCGAGATCACCTACCGGGCACTTTGGCGTGGCCAGCAATACACCACCCGATGTGATCCACTGGGCCTGGTCTTATACGACGGCGACCTTTACCTGGTCGCGCATTCGCACCGGGCCGGCGCGCTGCGTGTCTTCAAGGCGGCGCGCATCCTGGCTGCGAGCAAGACGACAGTTCAATTCGAGCGGCCGGAGGGTTTTCGGCTGGAGGATCACTTCCGCAGCAGCTTCGGCATCATCCATGCGACGGGCCGGCCCATTGAGATTGCGGTTCGGTTTACCGGCACAGGGGCAGCACTCGTCGAGGAGCGCCTCTGGCATCAGAGCCAGCGTCTCAACTGGCTGGAAGAGGCTGGCACGCTCTTCGAGCATGCGGATGAAGAGCCCGACAATCTCGTGGCAACCTTTCAGCTGGGGGACGTCGTGGAGTTTAAGAGGTGGATTCTCGGCTTCGGCCCACAGGCCGAGGTGCTCCGGCCGGACTGGCTGCGGGCAGAAATTCACCATGAGCTGAACGCGGCGGCGGAACAATACCGCGGCAAGTCGTAGTTAGCCCATCGTCAAGCACCTAACTCGAAAAAAATTTCACCGGCCTGCCGCTGGGCTGTCACTGCGAGCGATCACCCTACGGCCGCCACTTTCGGACGTGCGACACGTCCTGTCACCCCTCCGCATGTTAGGTCTGACGCGCTCTGTCACCGGGTAAATGTAGATTCCTATCTGGTGTCGCGGACTCGCGATGCCCAAGACCCTGGTCACTCCGGGAAGGCGGCCCCCTTCGCGGTCAGTACACCGCCACACCTTCTCACCGATCAAGCGGTCTTCCCCTCAGTCCTGATGCATGGACCCGGTGATTCGCGAGCACGGCCGGGTACAGGCCAAGTCGTCGAATCTGCTCGCAAATTCGGAGCGCTGAAATGACCAAACGGACACGATTGGGTTTCATCGGGATGGGGTTGGCAATGCTGGCGCTGTGCGCCGGAATGGACTGTCAGGGCAATGGTGCGCCGGGCATCCTGCCAACCTGGACGCTGAGCGCCGCGATGCAGGGTGAGGGAACGGTGGAGATCATCACCGAAACAGGCAGTATGCCCTTTGTCAGTGACGTGATTGCGGCTGGGACGATGGTGACCCTCGTCGCGACGCCGGCGGATGGCTGGATCTTTGTGCGTTGGGAAGGCTCAGTCACCGGGAGTAATCCCCAGCTTGCGCTCACTCTGGATGCCGACCATTCGGTAAGCGCCGTATTCGTTGCGGTCGCCGGACTTCGCACGGTATCGATCGAGGGCGCGGCCGGAAGAATGACACTCGCGATTCGGGGCGATCAGGTACGCGGCAACCGGCGGGGCGGGGACTTTGGTGCCGATCTCGAGGGTACCTTGATCGGCAACCAGCTTTCGCTCACCTCCAGCGCGCCAGGCTTCGGAAATGCCGTGCTCACCGCGACGGTCGGTGAAGACGGCTCACTCATCGGCACGATCAATGGCTCGGGCTATGCAAACACACCGCTCTCTGGGGATCCGGTCGCGCTTACCGGATTCAATCACGATGCGGCCGGCCAGCGAACGACGGTCGTGGATGGCACCAATGGCGTGCTGACGGTCAGCGTGCTGGGAACCTCGTTGCGCGGCACATGGCGGATGTTCGGAAGCTTCGGAGCGGATGTCGACGGTACGGTGACGGGCAATCAGATTGCCTTTACCACGACGACTCCTGGATTCTCGGCGGCGACGGTGAGCGCCACGATTCAGCCGGATCAATCGTGGGTAGGGACGATCAACGGTTCTGGCTTCAGCAACGCGCCCTTCTCCGCCCAGCCAAGTTTCTTTCCCTGATGAAGGGACGTCATTCACAACCACCGAATCAGACATTTTCAAATCGTCCGGATGAAAAGAGGAGGCTCGGGGACCCAAGGACCCTGTCGGGGCACCGGCTCTGGGGCCGCAGGGGCGGAGGCGTGACTCTTCGGGGTCGCGTCACGCCCCGGCAGGGCATGCTTGGATTCCTTTGATCGATCATCTCCGGAGGATCCGCATGGACTGTGCGGGAGCATGGCGAGTCCGCCTAGCCCGAATATTTCATCAGGTCGGCGTTGAATAGGAATAGAAAAAGCCTCGAAGCCTTGTAGACTGGGGTTTCTTAAGAACATTCCGGTCCATAGGCAGGGAGGCTTTTTCGTGACAGACTGTAACAGCAAACCGATGTTCTTTTCCAGCCTGCTCAGAAAATCCCGTTCATGCCGCGTTTGTCGTCAAGGAAACGTCGTATCCCAAGTCCTTGAGCTTTCCAACGAGCCGACGCGTAAGTGTCTCTTTGCGCCGTTCGTCGAAGTAAGTTGGTCCCAGTTCGTGGTATTCAGCCCCTGTCGCGACCAGCATGAAGCATCGGACGAACAGGCTGTGGGCCACTGCGACCGCCGCCTTCTTCGGCCCTCGGCGCGAGCGAATGCGACGATAGTGAGCCTGCATGTAAGTTCCGTTGGCTCGTTGGGCGCACCAGGCGGCTTGAACGAATGCCTGTTTGAGCCAGCGATTGCCCTTGCGGGTTCGGCCGCTTTTGTGTTTCCCGGCGCTTTCATGATGACCCGGACACAAGCCGGTCCAGGACGCCGCGTGCCCGTAGGTTGGCCAGGGCAAAGGGTCCACACCCATTTCGCTGATGTAGACGGTGGCCACATCCGGACCGATTCCGCTCACCGCGTCGAGTCGGTCACGAATCTTGGCAAAAGGGCGCATGCGCTCCTCAATCTGTAGTGTCAGTGCATCCATCGCGGCATTCAGACTGTCAATCAGATTGAGATGTGTCTGCAGGAGCAGCCGATGATGCGGCCGTACGTGGCCGGTCAACGCTTCACGAAGTTCCGGCCGCTTCGATCGCATCCGTCCGCGCGCCATCTCGGCCAGCACGTTCGGATTGCATTCTCCCGCGATGATGGCCTTGAGCATCAGCCGGCCCGACACGCCCGCCACGTCCGTGGCCACGCTGCTCAGCTTGATGTTTGCATCCTCCAGCACCTTCTGGATTCGATTGATATGTTGCGAACGCTCGCCGATCAGCTTGGTGCGGGTGCGAACCAAGTCGCGCAGCTCGCGAATCTCGCGCGGCGGAATGAAGCTGGCGCGGACCAACCCGTGAAGGTGCAACTCGGCGATCCATTCGCAGTCCTTGATGTCCGTCTTGCGGCCGGGGAGCGCTTTGATGTGCTGGGGGTTGACCAGCACGACCGGGATCGACGACTCCAGCAGGTTGAACACCGGCTTCCAATAGACGCCGGTGCTTTCCATCGCCACGCTCTCGCAATGCTCGGTCACCAGCCAATCCAGCAGCGACAGCAACTCCCGTGTCGTCGTCCCGACCGTTCGAATCTCCTTCGACACAGTTCCCGCCGAGCCGGCTTTCAACAAGCAGATCGCCAGCATCTTCTTGTGAACGTCGATCCCAGCACACACTCGAAACACTCTTTGCATACTCCGGACTCCCTTCTTGTGCGGCGAGTCGCGGCGGGAACGTCCGTTCAACAAAGAGTCTGCTCAACGTGCTCGATGACTGCTTCAACCATTACGCACGATGCAGTCGATCCGGCAACAAAATACGGCGCCTCCGGACGTTCAGGTCATCCTGGTGCTCGGGTTCGCGACGCCAAGCGGAAACCGACCTTCACCGCCGAAACTCAGCCCACCGCCATATTTTCATCCAAGATGGTCATCAATGCGATCATGGAGTCCTTGAGCCTAAACACGCCGATCAGTGGGAGCAAAGCCTGGGATTCCCCGACCTCGACGGGGATCGTGATCGCAGCACGGGTGATATCTGGGTGTATATGGATGTGGAGGACGATCCCGGCATGACGGATGAAGTCGTCGCGGCCGTCGGCCTCGATTTATCGATTCAGGCGGCGAGCACCTTTGCGCGGAGTCGCATCGGGGATATCTCGTTCGAACTCATCAATGATGGGAGCGTCATTAACTCTCAAGAGCCGCCGGAACAATATCCATGGCATGCGTACTCTTCTGGTGTACTGGTCCCCGGCGACCCGCCATCGTGGGCGAAGATCAAGGCCATCCGGATTCCCTTTGGCGTTGAGGGTATTGTCCCGCGCGATCCGGCGACGAATCCGCCTTACCGGCTCGGCCGATTGAGAGTCACGGCGGGCACGCGAAACTGCACAACGGATCTTCAGCACGTAGCCCATTCCACTTTCAACGTGTACCTCACGCCGAATAACTTGTTCGTCGGCCGGATGGATCAGGGGCTTGCCGCGACCATCGAGCACATCGCCTTCGGTTATGACGCCTCGGGGCTGCCGGAGACGCCGCGCGTCGACGGGGACGACGTGGGGACCTTTTCCTCGCTGCCGGACGCTGTGATTGAGGTTCGGCTGAAAGGCGATTTCACCGGGGATGGCCGCGTGACCGGTGCGGACAGCGGTGGCTTTTCGAGCGCCTTGTACGGCGACACGGATAATGTTCTGCAAGCCTACTGCGGCGATTTTTCGGGCGACAATCAGGTGACCGTCGCGGACGTGGACGCGTACTTCAAGGCGATGATTCAATCGGCGAGCTGCCCCTAGGCAATTCAGACCATGTGGCGTGGGGTTTACATCCGCCATGAGAAATCGAGCCTATCGGACGCAAGGTATGCAAGTTGCAAGCGGTATAATCCTGTTGGGGAAGTCTTGCCAACGGGCGGCAAGCGAACCGGGGAGGATATACGCATGTTGAATCGAGCTTGTGTTGTATCGTTTGTGGCCGCGGCTGTCCTAGCCGGTCAAATGGCACTCGCTGGACCAGTGCTGGACATCGACCCGGACCTGATGGGCCTCCCGCGCGAGGGGATTGTCGTGAGTCAGCCGCCAGACTTGGGCGGAGGGCAGGCGTCCGACTCGTCGTTCATTAACGGCGTAGGTGATCCCTTCTGGCAATTTCTTGCAGACAATATCCAACTCAGTCAATTCGCAACAATCAGACATGTCACTTGGTGGGGTTTCTACGGCGGCGACTTCGACGAAGCTCCCGACGCCCACGATCCGCCTGCCGGTGACGAGGCGATGCGTATCCGGCTCTACTCCGCTCGGCCGGGCGATGGACTGCCGGACAGTTCCGACATCCTATTTGAGGAGTCGTTTCTGAATCCCTCGCGGACGGCCACGGGGCGCACCCTTCTTCTTCCCGGTATTCCAGCTGAGTATCGGTTTGAAGTCGATCTCAGTTTTCCGCTCAGCCTGGATTCAAGTGTGCTTTACTGGCTGGAAATCTCGCAAGTCGGGGACCTCGATAGCCACTTTCGCTGGCAACGTGGATTAGGAACACTAATCGGTCGAGCCTCTAGTAATCCCATTACTCCGAATTGGCAAACCATTTCTGGCAGTATGGCCTTTGAACTGTCTGCGATTCCGGAACCCGGAACAGCGGGTCTTCTTTTGATATGTGTTCCGATTGCGGTCCGTTTGTTGGGGCATGGGGGGAGGAGGGTACCTCCACGATAGACATTCCAGCCTGCTGATACTTTTCGCATCACATATGTGGCCTGCGCAAGCGACATAACGTGGCGTAGGCGCCAAGTCAAAACGTTCGACTTTTGCAAGGGAGGAAAACCATGTCAACTCTTTGCGCAGATTCCGCGCGCTCCAGAATTCCAGGGTCGTTGTTCCCTTCCGTTCTCCTGATCACGCTCATCATTCCCGTGACCTCAAACACCAATGCTCAGTGCCCCGACCCTGTCCCTGCGACACCGATCGAAGCCCAGGTTGATATTCTGTCCGACGGCGTATGCGTGGCCATGCGCGAGAGCGGAGAATTCGTGGTTGCGTACGCTCGCGCGCGACCGCAATACCGCGAAATCCGCGTTCAGCGGTTCTGCAAGTCCGGGGAGATACTTGGCTCGCTCGGGGTACTCAGCGAACCCGGACACCATGAATGGCCGTCCATCGCGTCCAGTCGAACCGGGCATTATTCCGTCGCATGGATCGGTGTTGACGGGGCGATTTTCGGCGAGGTAAAGCTGTTTCTGACCGAGAACCAGTTTGATTTTGACGATTTCGAATCGATCATACCTGTGGAGAGCCCGCCGTCGTCAGCCAGTGGAGGCGGGGATAAATTTCCCTCGGCAGGGGCGTCGGATGCTTTGATCGACCAGGCCACCGCGGCATGGGCGAATAACGATGAGAATCCCGGGCTTCATTTCGGCATCGACGGCGCTCAGACTGCCACACTCAGAAACTGCGACGCGACGACCTGCGGGGCGAGGGTCAACCAGTGGCGGCCCTGCGTATCGACGCGATCGGAGGACGGATTATTTGCAATCGCATTCGCATATGATGAATTTCCTACAGTTGAAGACTCAGAACTGAATATCGCCATCCAAATATACAATCAAACCGGAATTCTCCTCGAGGAATTGGCAGGTCCTGACATCAATGACCCCGATCAATGGGTCAACAATCCATCGCTGGAAGACTCCAATCCAGAATTTGACAGTTCTCAAGTCTCTCCCGCCGTTTCTTTCGTCGGCGATGACATCGTGGTGGCATGGGCTGGTCCCCGACTCGTCGCCTGCACCAGCGATCCCAACTTCCACATTTACGTCCGGCGCTTCAAGTTCGACACGAATGCCAATCCCGGCGAACGTCTCCGCGACCCGATTCCTGCAATGGGCGAAGGTCGGCCCGGCATGTTCGTGGTGGATGCAGACAGTGATGCCCAAATCAACAATCCTATCAGCGCGAGTCCGGCCGTGGCTCTCACGCTCGCGACCGACACGAATGGAGGGCGATTCGTTGTTGTTTGGAATACCGAGAACACCGTCGAGTCACGATCAGAAATTCACGCCCAATATTTCGACAACCAAGGTTCGCCGCGCGGGAGAGAACTGCGCGTCAATCAGGGAACAAGTGGAAATGGAAGGTTTCTACAGTTGAGCCATCGGCACACAATCGCTTACGGAAGCGAAGATCAACTCGTTGCTACATGGTCGCAAGTAAACGCTTCAAGCACTGATACCGTCAACTACACCCTCCTTCCCGCGAACTATGCGCTCACGTCAGTCCCCGCCTGCGGCGTCTGCGTGACGGACCCGGAACTCTGCGACCCATGCCTTAAGGGCGATGTCAACGATGACTGCCTGGTCAACCTTTACGATATCGCCCCGTTCGTCGACGCCCTGCTGTTCGGCGACTTCACCTGCTCGGACATCCTCGAACAGTGCCGGTACGATGCAAACAACGACGGGGCGTTCAACGGGCTGGATATCCAGTGCTTCGTCAACTCGCTCGTGGACCTGCCCTGCACAAGCTACACGCTGCAAAGCCCAGACTGCAATACCAACGGCATCCCCGACGATGAGGACATCGCCGCGCAGACCAGCAGCGACGTGAATACCAATGGCGTGCCCGACGAGTGCGAGCCGGATTGCAACGAAAACGACGTGCCCGACGACTGGGACATCGTCCAGGCGACGAGCTACGACTGCGACACCGACGGCATCCCCGACGAGTGTGGCGAGGACTGCAACGAGAACGGCATTGCCGACGTGTGTGACCTGGACCCGGCAGACCCGGATGGAAACTCGTTGGTCAGCCCGGATTGCAATACGAACGGCTACCCCGACGAGTGCGAGCCGGACTGCAATACTAATGGTGTGCCGGACGACTGCGACATGGACCCGACAGACCCGGACGGCGACGAATGGGTCAGCCCGGATTGCAATACGAACGGCTACCCCGACGAGTGTGATATGTCATTGCCGCCGCCGTTTGGCAGCAGCGACTGCAACACCAACGGGGTTCCGGATGAGTGTGACATCGCGGCCTGCGAAAACGATCCGGCATGTGATGACTGTAATAGCAATGGCATCCCAGACGGTTGCGACATCGCGGCGCAGATCGGCGACGACGCCAATAACAACGGCATCCCCGATGAATGCGAGGGCGAGAGCCTGATGGGCGGCGGCAGCGGCGAGTCGATGGCGGCTTCCAGCGAGAGCGGTGAATCCGAGTGGTCTGAAGAGGCCGCCTGGGAGGCGTTCTACGATTGGGCCATTCAGCAATGCTGGGGCCCGGATTGCCCGGACAGCGGTGAGGTTCAGTTTCAACGCATGGTCGACAAGATGCGTGAGTTTGGATTGCCCGCGATGGCGCCCCAGTGATCTTAACGATGACGCTGAATTAAACTGGTCGGTGCGGGTTAACTCGACCCGCACCGGCCACCATTCTTAGGCAACCAATCGCCAGTTCCCAGACAGTTTGTCGCGTGGTGCGACCCATCACCTTTCCCTTGTTCGCGTAATCGGAAGGGCCTCAATTTCCACCCCCGGTTGGCCGCCAATTGCCATTGCTTGGCCTCCGTAGAATGGCGTTTGGACGAGACTTTGACCGTTTGACGACTCGCGAGCTTTCAGCGAGCATGCCCAACTCCCAGTTGACGACTTCCGTAGGTCGGACGGGGGAGGTATTCCCTCCAAGGCAGAAAGCGGCGGTGATTTTGTTAACGGCTCGCGCCGCGCACGTCGCCAGGACGGATCGTCCTAACTCGCGCAACTCCCAAGTGTCATGAGGCGCCCAAAACCAGCCACTCGGAGGCGCCCCCAAAACCGGCCATTTTGAGAGTGTGAAGATTCGACCTACATCCCCGTCGGCAGGGGTTCTGCCGTCGGAGGATATGCATGGCCAATCAGCTCAAGATGGCAATGGTTCACTCGATTCAAACACTGTTGGAACGTGGCCGGTCGCAACGTCGACTCAACTGGACGAGCCGTGGGACATGAGAAATCACGGACTTTAGAAAACCAGCTTTCCATCAGCCGGGTTCACCAGCGGCTATGGTTACATAGAAACGTGAATTGCTCCACCCTTTTTTCGCCGCGCTCCGCCGGCAAATAGCGCCCTATATTCCGAGAACCGAATCGACAAAATCATTGATGTCAAGTCCGTTGATGCAACCATCGCCGTTGGCATCTGCCCAGCAGATTGAGCATCGGGATGAAACTCCCAGCAAGGCGCCGACAAATGAGGGAATGTCTGACGTATCGACGGCTGCGTCACAGTTGGTGTCTTCTGCGGCGAACGCACAAGGTACATTGGGCTGGAAAACCAGCCAGGCAGGTGTGCTCAGGCCGTTACCCGAGGCAAACACATTCATGAATGCGCCGGTGGTCCCGTTGTATCGAAGGATCTGATGGGTCAGCGAGCTTACGACGTAAAGGTTGCCATCCGGACCGAAGGCAAGGTCATTGGCTTGATTGAGTCCTCCGCTACCGGCGGGAACGAAGGTATCGATCGGGGCGCCGGTGATTCCGTCGTATCGGACGACATTGTCGGAGACTTCGCCGGCCACATAGAGGTTGCCGTCCGGCCCAAAGACCAATCCTTTAGGGTTATTTATTCCACCGCTTCCAGTCGTCACAAAGTCTCCAAGATAGGCTCCGGTCAATCCGTGGTACTTTAAGACTCTGTCGTTGGTGAGGCTGGCGACATACATGTGGCCATCCGGTCCGAATGCGATACCCCTGGGGCTGCTGAGTCCTCCAAGACCTGCCGTTACAAACTCGCCCTGATATTCACCTGTGTGTGCGTCGTACCTCAACACCTTGTTTGTTGACGTGCTTGAAACGTAGAGTCGGCAATCCCCGCCAAAGATGATGCCGCCGGGATTGTTTAGTCCGCCGGCGCCGGTAGCCACAAAGGTGCTTAAGAAGGCGCCCGTGGTGCTGTCATAGCGTTTGATGCTGTTGTTGGCCTGGCTACCTACGTAGAGGGCGCCGTCGGGACCGAATGCCAAATCTCCAGGAGAGGCAAGTGAGCCGCTTCCCGAAGGGACAAATGTATCAACAAATGCACCGGTCAGCTCACGATACCGAAGCACACGGTTATTTGCATTGCTTGTGATCAGAAGCCGGGCGCTGCAAACATCCTCAGTCGACACGACCAGCTCAAACGGAGCACTCATTTCCGAGAGCGCTCGAACATCGCTTACTATGACGCGATAGTGCGTTGTTTCAGTCGGGGAGACCGGCTGCGTTAACGCCGTCCCGAGGTTTGTCCAATTTCCGGGTGTCGCTTCCTGCTGCCATTGGTAAGTGAAAGGGGGCAGGCCACCCATCGGCTGTGCCGTGAGCATGGCGGACTCGCCCTCGCAAATCGCGGGATAGTTCGATGAGATCACTGCCATCGGAGGGCCCGGCAACATGAAGGGCGAGAGATTGTCAAATGCGACGCCGACGTTTGGCGACGATCCAGTATACTTGATGAGAATGGACGAAATCTGCTGGCCGGGCAGATTGAAGAGCCATGAAACCGTCTTTCCATTTCCGGGGCCGACCGGGCTTCCCGATGTGCAGTCGCCCGGGTTGGCCCCAAGCAAGGCAGAGATCACGAGTGTATCCAGTGTCATGCCCATTGCATCACGAGCAGTGATGGTCCATTGCTCGCATTGGTTCGGCTGCGTGGTACAGTCTAGATCAAGAAGGACGCCTGAAGCCGCTTCAACAGGGCTCGTGTAGGAAATCAACAAGTCGGAGTCCGCTCCGATGATTTCCCCGTCGTCCGTTAGGAATGAGGAACCCACATCTTGCCCGGGGGCAGGATTGTCGCTGCCATCCCCGCAGCCATAGAATGCGGTTCGCGGCGCTCCGACCTTCGCGATTCTTGGCGAACCGTTTGGCAGTCCAGTCGTCCGATCGAGTAGCGTAAATGTTACGCCGAAGTCGGCCTCGTATTCATTCGAGATAACTTGGTTATCCGTTGTGGGCGCACCGCCGGGCAAGAATTCAAAGTCGATAACCTGGGAGTGCACCACGGCGGCCATGGATTGCCAAAGAAGAACGACAAGGATGGGGTGTCGAACCTTCAAGAACGCGTAAGAACTCTTCATTGCCGTTCCTCCAATTCCTTAGATTTGGTCGGTGACCAATTGTGATTTACCCAAGTTTCATGGCCGTCTCTTTTTGGCGAGCGGGATTTGCTTTGATGAGTCCGGCGAGCAGAATCAAGACATGCACTCGAGTGACTCCCGCCTTTAGCAGTGCAGGTCGCGCCTTCACTATGGGAATATGGCCGGTTTGAATCGGGTGTCCGCAGCGAATAATCTCAAATGGTCGGCCGGCCTTTGGCTGGGCCTACCCGAACGGGAAGGTGCATGCGGCTCATGATTGGGATGTTTGCTCAAACTGACGGCCGGAAAGGAGCTGGTTCGATCGATGACGGCCCCGAGCGGGACAAATGCCTAAAGCTGCGAGCGAGACGGCTTGACTGACGAAGTCCCAATTTCACTTGCGCGGAGTTTTTCCTGCCACTCGGCGGCGGATGCCGGCTTGCCCCAAGCCTTGTAAAGCTCGACAAGGGCGAGCAGGGGGGCATCCGACTTCTTGTCTGCGCGCTCAATTCGCTGTGAAAGCTCCCAGCCCCTGACCAGCAGCGGTTCGGCTTTTTCGTATTGCTCGTTCGCAATCAGGCAGAGGCCGAGCTCCACATGCGCTTCAGAGAGTCGCCATATATCCGCGCGCTGCGTGTCCCTCTCGAGAATTGCCATCGCGTTTCTCAACAGCAGTTCCGCCTCATCGATCTTGCCGAGTCGTCGAAGGCATTTGCCCAAGCCCAGTAGCGGTACACCTGTCACCGGCCTGTCACCGTACTCTCTGCGGAAGACCCTGGACACATCGCGGTACAGCGACTCGGCAGCTAAGAATTCACCCCGAGCGAAAAGCGCGGCAGCCAAGTTGTTCTTCGTATTGGCCGTCGCACGGTGATCTTCACCGTAAACCGTCCGCTGAATCGCCAGGGCCTCCTGGTATAACGAAATCGCTTCGTCATGATTATTCATGGAGGAACACAAGCCGGCCAGATTGTTGACAACTGAACACAAGTTTGGATGTGCTTCAGGATATACCTTCCGCGAGATGGCCAGCGCTTTCCGAAAGTCTGCATCTGCCTCATCTACTCGGCCTAGTCGGCGCAGGATTCCCGCACGATTTGTGAGACCGGCCGCGACCGCGGGGGATTCATTCCCGAGTAATGAGGCGCGAATCCGTATCGCATCCCCCTGTAGGCTCAGTGCCTTGTCAAGATCGGCCTTGTCCAAATGGAGAATCGAAAGGAACTCGAGGGATTCCGCAACGTCGACGTGCTGCTCTCCCAGATGCCGGCGTCGAATCGTGAGCGCCTCTTCGACCGATTGCATGGAGCGGTCGGGATCTGCAAAACGGAGTGCAATCCCATATCCATAAAGCGTTCGAGCAACATCCAGATGGTCATCACCCAAGAGGGGTCTTTGGATGCTCAGCGCCTCTTCAAACGGCGTCGTCCCTACCCTGGCCCGATTGATGCCAAGCATGCCCAATTCGTATAACGCTGATGCAACTGCGGGATGACGATCTCCATGAACGGAGCGAAGGATGGAGAGCGCCTTGTTGACGTGCGTCCACGCCTGCTCCATCGCACCAACCTGGTTGTAGGTGCGCCCGATCAGCAGGTGCACATCGGCCGCGGCGGCGGGCTGGTTTTCGAAGGATTGGTCCACCTTCGCGGCGGCGAGATCCAGTAGCTGGCGTACGCTCAGGTCACGTCCAAGGTCTACCGACGGGTCAGGTGCGATTAATGCATTTGTCATAAACTGCGTGACGGCTTCCGCGCGACTCTGCTCCTGGCGGGCAAGCACCGCCGATTGATCGGCCCTGGCGTAAAGAGTCCACGCGACGACCGTGGATGCGACCAGCAGAATCAGAAACGCCGCGGCCACGGTGAATCCGAGTCGGTGTCGGCGCACCTGTTTGGCGAGCACATACCACGTACTGTCTCGCTTCGCCTCGATTGGCTCTCCGGCCAGAAAATGACGAATGTCCTGTGCTAATTCGCCGGCACTCTGATATCGGCGAGCAGGCTCCTTTTCGAGGGCCTTGAGCACGATGATCTCGAGGTCGCCGCGCAGCGAGCGATTGATCGTGCTCGGCCGCCGGGGAACATCCTGGCAAATTCGATGGACAGCGTGAGGGAGCGGGATGGAGCGGACGTCGTACGGCAATTGATCGGTGATCAGCTCATACAAAATGATACCTAGCGAGTAGATGTCGCTCCGAAGGTCGATTTCCTCGCTTCGACCTCTCGCCTGTTCCGGGCTCATGTACGCCAATGTGCCCTGTATCTTCCCAACGGCTGTGGTCAGCGTACTGAACGACACGTCCGATTCGGTGATGCGCGCGAGTCCAAAGTCGAGGACTTTGGGAATAGCTTTGGGCGCCTCGGCCTCGTTGGAACGAGTTGTTGTCGCCGCCGGCAGGAGGGCGAGATTCTCCTGCATCAAGACGTTGCTGGGCTTCAAGTCGCGATGGATGATGCCGCGCTGGTGTGCATAGGCGATCGCGTCGCAGAGTTGGCCGAAAATGGCAAGACGCTCGGCCTGCGGCAGTTGTCGCTTCTTGACATAGGCGGTGAGGGAATCGCCGGAGACAAGTTCCATCGCGAAGTAGTGCTGACCATCCGGCGTGCAGCCGGACTCGTAAAGCGCTGCGATGTTCGGATGGTTGAGCATCGCGAGGGCCTGCACCTCTCGGCGAAAGAGTCGGACCGTTTGCTCATCGACGTGGTCACCCGTCCGGACGAGTTTGAGTGCGACGTGTCGTCGCGGGCTCTCCTGTTCGGCGTGATACACGGTACCCATGCCGCCGAAGCCCAGTACGCGCCTGAGCCGATAGGGCCCGATCGTTTTTTCAATCCACGAATTATCGTGCTCTATGTTTGGTGGTAACCGTTCGGCAGGTGACTCGATGGCCACTTCGAGAAAAGACTTGGCCTGCGCATTCGCCTTGACGAGCGAATTCACCTCGGCGAGGAGCGTCTCGTCCGTGCCGCACGAATGGGCGATGAACGACTCACGCTGCGAATCAGGCTGATCCTGCGCGGTCTTGAAAATTTCCTTCACGCGTCGCCATGTTTCCGGCCCCACAGTGCGACCCTCCTTTTCAGTTCTTTAGCTCCCGCCATAGCCAGGCCTTGGCCATGGTCCAGTCCTGCTCGACCGTGCGCTTGGAGACTTTGAGTGTTGCTGCCGTTTCTTCGACGGTCAATCCGGCGAAGAATCGTAGGCAGACGATTTCGGCTTGTCGTGCATCCAGACCGGCGAGCCTGGTGATTGCCCCGTCCAGCGCGACGAGATCGAGCTCTTCAGGGACTTCCGCGGCCAAGTCATCGGCGAGCCGGACACGCTCGAAATCTCCACCCCGCTTCTGAGCTGCGCGATCGCGCGCGTGGTGGATGAGGATATGTCGCATCACAACCGCGGCCGTGCGATAGAAGTGCTCGCGGCTTTCATAATTGCGGCCATCGCCATTCATGAGCCGGACGTAGGCCTCATGCACCAGGGCCGTCGGCTGGAGAGTGTGGTCCCGCCGCTCCTTGCGAAAAAAGCTGTCGGCCAGTCTGCGCAGGTCCGCGTAAACGACCGGGAGCAGATCCGCCACGGCGCAGCGGTCTTTGCTGTCTAGGTCGTTCAGTATGCGTGTGATATCCGCGGGGAGTTCGCAGCTCATCGGCGATCCTCGTTCACGAATTTTTTCTGCGGACTTTGATCTCAAATTGGCCAGAGGTAGATAAGAACGAGTCGGGGCCCGGAAGCAAGCCCTGGCGCTGACCATGAATTATACCAAGGGCCGGAGAGTAAAGGAATCAATCTGGACGCCATTGAGGCATCGCAGGAGCTAGACCATGAAGCACCCCATCAGACTAGCCGTTGTTTTCGCCGCTATTGCCGTCTCCAACGTTGCCGAGGGACAGGTACTGATGGGTACGGCGTTTACCTATCAGGGCCGGCTTTCCGAGGCGGGTGCGCCGGTCAATTCAGATGTTGATCTGGAGTTCACGCTCTGGAATGACCCCGTAGGCAGCCTTCCGGCGAATCAAATCGCCCCGCCGGTTGCCGTCTTCGACCAAGCCGTCTCAGAGGGGCTGTTTACCGCCGTCCTCGACTTCGGCCCGGCGGCGTTCAATGGAGACGGGCGCTGGTTGGAAATTCGCGTCGGACCGGCCGGCGGCATCCTGACGACGCTTTCCCCACGGCAGGAGCTGACCCCGGCGCCCTACGCGCTGTCTCTTCCCGGGCTATACACCCAGCAGACTCCCAGCAGCCCGAATCTGATCGGCGGCCGTGCGGACAACTCCGTCACTTCCGGCGTCGCGGGTGCGACGATCGGCGGCGGCGGTTCCGCCGGCGTCGACAACAATCGCGTCACTGACGACTTCGGGACGATCGGCGGCGGAGATCGGAATCAGGCAGGCAACAACTCGGGCCCGACGACTGATCGTCCGTATGCAACGGTCGGCGGCGGCCAAAACAACTCGGCCTCGGGGAACCGCTCCACCGTCGGCGGTGGCGAGTCCAACTCGGCCTCCGGCCAGCGGACGTTTGTCGGCGGTGGTCTCTCCAATCAGTCGACAGGGACTTATGCCTCCATCAGCGGCGGCCGGTCCAACCTGGCCAGTGGCTCGTATACGACAGTCGCAGGCGGAGGCCCAAGCGACACCGGCAACGTCAACAACACGCGCAACCGTGTGACCGACGACTATGGCGCGATCGGCGGCGGCGGAAACAATCAGGCCGGCGACAACGCGGGCACCAGCGCGGACCATGCGTTCGCGACGGTCAGCGGCGGTGAGGCAAACATTGCCAGCGGGGCACATAGCGCCGTGCCGGGTGGTCAACTTAATACCGCGATTGGTGATCGCTCGTTCGCGGGAGGCGGCGCCAACAACACGTCGAAGGGCGCCTTTTCCACGACGGTCGGCGGTGCCGGCAATTTCGCGGGCGGCGACTACAGCTTTGCGGCCGGTCGCCGTGCCCGAGTCCGCGACGAGAACCAATTCATGGGCCACGATGATGGAACATTCATATGGGCAGACTCAACCGATGCGGATTTCATCAGTACCGGGCTCAATCAGTTTCTGGTTCGAGCGACCGGTGGCGTTGGCATCGGAAAGAACAATCCACAGGCTGGAAGCGTAGACGCGGCGGGTCCGATTTTTTCAGACGTTGGTATTGTTGCGCGCAATAGCGCGAACACATCTGCCGCATGCGAACTTAGCTTTCTCAATAACGTAGCGCGACTGCGACTCGGCGGCGCGGGACCGGGCGCCGCGAACGGGATCGATTTCCAGGCCGCCGGCGACGTGAGCCTGATGCGGCTGCTCGGCAATGGCAACGTTGGCATCGGAACGACCGCCCCTCAAAGGAAGCTGCACATCACGGGTAATGGCAATTCAATGGCGATTGAAGGCACTAATCATTGTTTCATTGAATGGTATCCACAAGGATTCGCGGCGGGTCGAAGCGGCTGGATGGGTTACGGATCGAGCACTGATGGCAATTTCACGATCAGGAATCACATTGCCGACGCCAATATTGTGATGTATCCCTCGGGAATGGGCTCGGTTCGCGTGACGAGCGGCAGCCCGACCTCACTTTCCGTAGGCACTCCAGCAGACCCATTCGCTGCAACGATGGGTCGAGAGCCCACATTGGGTGGCTACCTCATTTTGTCCAGTACCGGCGGTGCATCAACTATTCAGATGTTTGGCCAGACAGGTCTAGTCCGTACAAAGGTCATCGAGATCACGGGCGCCGATGTTGCGGAGAAATTTCCAGTTAGCGAAGAGGTCGAACCCGGCATGGTCGTCGAAATCGATCCGGATAACGCCGGCAATCTACGCATGGCTCGCGGTGCCTACAACCGCCGGGTGGCAGGAATTGTCAGTGGTGCCGGCGGCATAGCCGCAGGCGCCATCCTAGGCAACCTTCCCGGAAGCGAGAACGCACCGCCGATCGCACTCTCCGGCCGTGTGTGGGTCCACTGCGACGCCTCCGGGGCTGCGATCGAACCGGGTGACCTACTGACCACTTCCGACACGCCGGGCCACGCCAGAAAGGTCTTGGATTACCCGCGGGCCCAGGGCGCGATCATTGGCAAGGCGATGAGCAAGCTCGCCAAAAGCGAGAAAGGAATGGTTTTGGTTTTTGTTAACCTTCAATGAGTCATTGCTTTCTCAGGGAGCCTCCAAATGAAGAGCACAATGGTTGTTCTTACGATCCTAGTCGTAGCCCTCGCCGAGCGCGCAACGCTTGCGAAAGACGGCGATATGAACGCTCGATCGGTCTTGGTGGGGGATAAGGAGGCGGGTCGCGCGCCACCGAGCCTGTTCATCCCCGTCGCGGCGCCGCGAGGTGAAATTCCTCTCCGACACTCAATGAATGCCGTCCCGGCAATACCCGACGTTGGAGTACTCCAGGTCTCGGTACCCGGCGACCGGATCCTGCTCAACGTATCACCTGAACTGACGGTCAAAATGTTGGTAACAAGAGTCGAAAGGCATGGTGAAGAGAGCGTCTCCGTTTTCGGGAAACTAGTAGGCTTTGTGGGCTCCTCGGTGATCCTTGTCGTGCAGGGCGATGCGGTTGCCAGCGAGATCACGGCTCCGCAGGCAATGCTGCACTACAAGACCAAGTACGCATCTAACGGCATCCACTTCGTTTGCAAGATGGACGATGACAAATATCGGCCGTGTGGAGGAGGGAGGACTCCTGCTACTGGCGTGGTGCATGAAGAGGATTGGGTGCCCGAGGCTGGCGAAAGGGAGGGGATCGACGTTCGGACCGCCGGCTTCGCTTCGCGCGGTACGTGCGCAAATGTCGGAATCGTCTTCGACAACATGATTGTGTATACGAATGTGGCCCGCGCTGCTGCTGGCGGGACATCCGCAATCCAGGCCGAGTGTCAGCTCGCCATAGATCGCACAAACGAGTCGTACGAGAACAGCGCAATTAATGCTCGCATTCGCTTGGTGCGGCGTTACGAAATCAATTACGACGAAAAAGGAACTTACAACGATCACCTGGATAGGATAAGCGGTACCAACAGCATGGGTGGGTCAACTCCCTGGACCACTGTTCGTAGTGACCGCGACACATTTAACGCGGACTTTTGCACCCTTTGGGTCGACGATGAGGAATACTGCGGTCTTGCCTGGTGCATCGCTACATCAAGTGCACGTGGATACCAAGTAGTGACGTGGGAGTGTGCTGCTGGCAATCTATCCCATCCTCATGAGATTGGACATAACCAGGGCTGCAATCACGACCATGATAACTCAGGTTCTGAATGCTCCGCGTACGACTATTCACACGGCCACAGATTCTACGGCTCCGATACTTTGCAATACCGTACAGTGATGGCATATTCGCCAGGCGTCCGCATACCACACTTTTCTAATCCAGCCGTCAGTTACCTTGGGACTGCGACGGGAGTTCCTGGGGCGGGTTCCGACGCTGCTCGCAATGCGGAGACAATCGAGAATCGAAAGGCTATGTGTGAAGGATTCGAAGTTACACGCTGGGATATCTGGGTCGATTTCTCGCATGGCGGGGCCGAGGTTGGCACCTTTGCGCTTCCCTACAACACGATTGCCGAAGGAATCAATAACATCGATAACTGGGTGGCCGGTGCGAGCGAGTTTCCTAACTTGTACATCAAAGAGGGTTCCACCAACTGGACGGGCACATTCAACAAAGTGATGAGCATCAGCTCATGTGGCGGTAGTGTCACCATCGGACATCGGACAATGACACTTGATCCCATTGGAGAACGAAAATGAACCGCAGCGCATTGATGGCTGCCCTCGGCGTATTCACGTTGACCACTTGCACGGCCGTACTAGCACAATTAGGCGGCTATGACCTGACATGGAACTCCATCGACGGCGGCGGGCAGATGTTTAGCACCGGCGGCACTTACTCTCTCGGCGGGACCATCGGCCAGCCCGACGCACAAGCCGGACCGGTTATGGGGGGCGGTGCCTATGAGCTCGCCGGGGGCTTCTGGACGGCTCCAATCGCGTGCGCCTGTCGCGGCGATATGAACGGCGACGGACTGAAAGACGGACGTGACGTTCAGCAATTCGTTGGTTGCATCATCAATCCCGGCAATTGCACCTGTGCCGACACGGACTTGATGAGCGGCGTCAATCTAGACGACGTGGACGTATTCGTCGAGATGCTGCTAACCGGAGCGACGTGCCCATGATCTCGCTTCGTACTCTTGCCTGATCAGATCCACCTCCGGTGCGCTGATCGGCTCCGCCGGCGGAGCCATCGGCGCGCCGACATCTATCTCATCGAGGAGCCGGACCTGCTGCTTTCGCGGTTACGTTTGCCATCTCGAGACTCGTACGCTCGGCACGCACGTCGAGGATCGCCTTTATGCGCGATCATTCCGCCGGCCGGCAAGATACGACTCAGTTCACCAGGTTCTGGACGAATAACCCCAGGTCCGTGAAATCCACCGTCGCGTCCTTTTGGATGTCGGCCTCACAAAACGCCGAGGTGGCGGGACCATTCGGGCTATTGAGCAGGACGTTCACGAATCCGCTGATGTCCAGGCCGTTGACGTTGCCGTCGCTGTTGACGTCGCCTGTGCCGGCCATCTCACAGTTGGGAATCATGGTCTCCGTCAATTCCATGAGGTAGCCGAAATGGGGCGGCTGAACGTCGCCGAGGGGATTGCCGTGGCCGTCCTCGGTCCAGCCCTTGGCATCAACGAGGGCGCGCCAGGCGCGGCGGTAAAGCAGCCGGGCTCGAACGCGGATGTCGCCGGTGCCGGGCGGCAGCGTGAAGGTGTAGGAAGTCGGGTCCACTTCGAGGGCCGCGAGCCGATTGTCGATGACGATTCCGGTTGCATCGGTGAAGAAGGTCGGGCTGTTCATCAGCGCGTCGTGGTTGACCTTGGCATAAAGCTTTCCTGGCCGGCCGCCGTAGTAGCCCAGCGCCGGGTCGCCGACGCCTCCGAGCGCGTCAACGGTTTGGGCTCCGGTGAAAGGAAGGAGATCGGCAATGGGGTCCTGTCCATCGGGCCAGGCTTCTACCAGGAGAATCATGTTGCGCGTCGTGACGCCGGTGGGGACGTGGTGACCGGTGAGGTTGTTGTCGAGCGTCACATCGACTTGCAGCGTATTACCGGCGACACTCGTCGCCAACGACATGGTGACTGCGTTTTCAAGGAAGTCCTGCGTCGTACCGCGGATATCATGCGAGCGGATGAGGCTGGTATCGCGAACGAGCGGCGGACTCTGAATGGCGCAGAACTGCGTCTCGCCGGAGGGCGGCATGTGGCAGGTTACGCAATTCGCATAGTAGGCGGACTGCGGATCGGCATAGGGCGACTCATCCCATTCAATGTAGGTCGGTTCCGAGATCGGGCCGGTGTAGGAGTGATTTTCCTCCGGATCGCTGCGATCCTGATGGCAGGTGCCGCAGACCTCGGCCATGAGCTGAGGCTGGTATGACGCTCGCATCATGAAGGGCATGTTGATGGTCGTGTCGCCGAGCAAACCGTACTGCACCTGATGGGGAGAGGCGCCCTGCGGCCGTGTGAAGACCACGGCGCCCGGGAAGATGCCCGGGAAGTTTATTTTCGCCACGTCCACGTCGGCGACCTTGTGGCACACGTCGCACGATATGCCATGCGCGGCGGCGATCGACGGATAGCCGGCATCCTGCGGGCCTTCCATGCGGCTAAACGGCGTGGGAATCCAGGATTCGGGCTGATGACAGGCGGCGCACTCGGAATTCGGATTCGTCGGCGCAAAGACGGAATCACGCGTGTAAACGAATCCGCCCATGCCGCCGGGGGTCGCCATGCCGTTGTAAATGTCATGCACCCATGTATTCACGCCCGCATTGGCCATTGGAGAATTTGTCCATTCGCTCACCTGATTGGGATGGCAGGTGCCGCAGGTTTCCGGCGACATGAACTGGTACGCGGGGTCGTTACCTTGTGCGACGGCTGTCAACGTAATAACGACACCCGCTGCGGGCGACGTCACCGTAACACCGGCATTGAAATAGCCCTTGGCTGCGCCGACGATGACACGGCCGGGCCCGGCGGGCACGTCCAGGGCGAACGTACCGTCCCCCGCGGTAAAGGTGTGCGTGAGCGAGGCCTGGAGCGTAACCTTCGCTCCGGCCACCGGCGCGAGATCGCCGGCTCGCCGAACGAGACCGGTGACAGGGTCCGCCGAAGCTCCGATCGGCGCGGCGAGGATAACGGCCAGGACACTTCCGGTAAGCCAAGAGGAGCGGTACACAATCATGGGAACACCCCGCGTTCGATCTTCTAAAGGCTATTTCTTGATTGACAGATCATCAATATAAGCCGTCCGAAGGACCAGAGTCAAGACCAGCTCGGGGGGATAAATTGGGCCGATGCGAAACGGTCGGGGAATTGCTCCGCACCCGGCATTCTTCCGCGAACGTCGCATCCCCAGGCGTTCGATATTCTCGCCCCCATGCAATGAGATCATGCGAACGAAAGACGCGGCGCTTACCTTTTAATGGCGATCGGCCTGAACGAGCTCGCTCACGACCGGCGCGAGATTCGGATCCATTGAGACCGCGGCCTGAAATTGGCGGATCGCCGCCTGCTCGTCGCCACGGGTCAGGTGAATGCGACCCAGATTGAAATGCGGTAATGCAAAATCCGGCCTGAGCCGGATGGCCAGTTCGAGATGATGGACGGCCGCCGCAAAATCGCCATGCGAGGCGAGGAGCAGGCCAAGATTGTTTTGCGCATCGGGGTCCGTCGGCGCAAGCCGCGTCGTTCGCCGGTACTCGGCAATGGCTCTGTCGGAAAGGCCGGCGGCGCTGAGGACAACGGCGAGATTGTACGAATCCGGCGCGTTTTCCGGTCGAAGGGCCGACGCCGCCTCCAGATGGCGCAGGGCGTCCTCGAATTCTCGCGAATCGGCAAGGCTGCGGCCCAACCCGGCATGTAGATCGGCGAGCTTGGTCGCCTGCTCCGGGCGATCGAGGATTCCCCATGATCTTGCAAATTCAAAGTGTTGAATCGCGTCTTGAACCTCGGCGGAGTTTGTGAAAGCACCGCTCCGTGCGAAATCATGTTGAGCGGATGCGAAGAGCCGATCGGCCTGGAACTCGTGATATCGGATCAAGGCGCTGTGGGCCGTGAAGCCGGCCATGGCGAGTGCAGACGTTGCGAAAGCCCAACCCGACTTCGTGAGACGGCCCCGCTGCTTCAGATGGAAGTTATTGAGCCGAACGAACGGGCGCGAAGTGAGTCGGCATGCGAGAATCGTGAAATAGGCGAGGATCCCGCCCACCGCCAGGGTCAACAGGAACGGCACGATGCCATAGAGGCCGCGGAAGATGAGCAACGAGGCCAGGAATACGAGGGCGATCAGAATCTCCTCCGGCCATGAGAAATCGTACGCGAGGCGCGGCACGGCCCCCTTTACCGGGAGTGAAAGGATCGACGGTTTCGCCATGCCGTATCCGACGCGGCCTTCCGGACAGGCGGCGATGCAATCGAGGTCCTTGAGACACGCAGGATCAATGACTCGCCCATAGGCGACCAGCTCCTTGTGCACCAGAACATGGGACTGGCAAGCGGCCGTGCATTTTCCGCACCGCGAGCAATCGCCCCGGGCCACGATCCGTCCCGGGGCCAGTCGATCCGCGATTCCGAACAGGGCGCCGTATGGACAGGCGTAGGTGCAGAAGCCGCGCGATCCGAGCATGTACACCATGACAAAGCCGCAAACGAAAAATGTCAGCAGGGCGACACCCGGACCGGGGAGATTGCGCCAGAAGTTGTCGGTCACGAAGGACGCCCAGCCCTGAGCGTCGCTCCGGACGTGCATGATGGGCATGGGCTGACCGGCGAGAAGCCTGGCGATCTGCGGCCAGACGAACATGTAAAGCATCGCCGAGAGCGGAACCCAGCGCAGCATGCGCGAGCGGATCGGCATGGGCCTGATGCGCAACTTGCCCAGGAGCCAGCCGGCCAGATCTTCCAGCGCGAGGATGTGGCAGCCCCAGGAACAGAAGAAACGTCCGAAGATCAGGGTCGCCAGCATCGCCACCGCCATGAAGACGAAGCCGGCAGTGACGATGCCGAGCTCCAGCGTGTACATCACTTCATTGAGTTCGAGGGGAGCCAGCGTCCGGCCGGCGAGTTTCCAGTGGACGACGTGAATGACCATCAGTACGTAAACAGATGCAAGGGTCAGCGCCCGCCATCGGCTGTAGTCGCGTTTCGGCGCCGTCCGTGCTTGCGACGAGGCGCGCGGGTGACGATGTTGACCGGCTTTTTTATTTCGAGGTCGCATGGTCCCCGCCCGTTGCTGTCGGCAATTCTTAATGATGATGTCTTTATCATCTTATATTTTATGGGGTTGCGGGTCAATCCCCCGAGGTACCCCGGAGGTGCCGCTCTTGCATCGTAAAAGTTTCCGGAACAACCACTTACCTCGGAAAAAAAGCAACAGGATCCCGCTCCGGCCCATCACGATTGAGGCTTTGACAATTCGGCATCTTAGAGCTATTCTTGATACAGAAGTCAAGAATAGCCGATTGGGAGTCGGCATTGCCTAAATCGTGCCGTCGCTCGACCCCATCAAATCGAGCGACCGGCCGCCAGCGATCGAGGTAACCCATGACCAGGCCGCCCGCGTCCGCCGGACTCATTCTTCCAGACATGATGCTGCCGGACGTGCTGCGCCGTCATCCGGGCGTAAGAGTCGTTTTTGACAAGTACGGATTGCGAGGATGTGGCGGCCCGCATGGACCGGCCGAGTCAGTCGCGTACTTCGCCAGGGCGCATGGCGTCCCGGAAGTACAACTCATCGACGAGTTAAACGACGCCGCGGCCCATCCATCGACAGCTCCACAAGCGCCGGCGCCCGACCTGCTCGCCGAGTTGGCCAACACCATCTACCGCAGGTTCTTCAAGGCGGGGATGGTCGTCGTGCTGACCGCGGGCGCCGTTTGGGGCGCCGTGCTTCTTCTGCGAATCGGCTGGAACCAGGCATTCACGAGCATTTCGATCCACGACATCAACGCCCACGGTCATGCACAGATCTTCGGCTGGGTCGGCTTGTTCGTGATGGGGTTCGCCTATCAGGCATTTCCGCGAATCAAGCATACCAACTTGTGGAGGCCCGATCTTGCGAACATGAGTTTCTATCTGATGGTGTTCGGCGTATTTGCCCGGGCGATCGGGGAACCGTTGTTTGCCCGCCCGATGTTTCGGGAGTTGGCCGTTGCGGCAAGCTTCGCCGAAATCGCCGCGATCGGCATCTTTGTCACGGTGCTGCTCCAGACATTCAGGCTCAGCGGCAAGCCCTACGAGCGGCACGATGCTTTCGTGGTCGCGTCACTTGGCTTTTTCTTCATCCAGGCCGTCTATGATCTGGGCCTCCTTTACGCCACGACATCCGCGATCGACCGGACCGAGCTGCTTCGCATCATTTCGACGTATCAGGCGCCGCTGCGAGACCTGCAAATCCACGGATTTGCCATGCTGATGATCCTCGGGGTCGGGATTCGCATGTTCCCCGCGCTGTTTGGGATGGCTTCTCCCGGTCGAAAGCTGGTGACCCGGTCCCTCGTTTTACTCGTGACGGCGATCATCGCCGAGGCCGGGATCTTCATCGTGATGCGTCGCACCGGCGACTACCGCTGGGCCGTGCCGCTCTATGCCGCAATGACAATCCTCGCGGGGACCAGCATCGTCCTCACCCTGCGCTGGGGGCTCCTGGCGCGTCCAACGGAGCGGGACCGCAGCACGAAGTTTGTTCGCTGCGCCGTCGCATGGCTGCACACTTCGATGATCATGCTGGTGCTGGCGCCGCTCTATTTGCGAGTCATCCTTCCTGCCGCCGGGGCGCTTTCCGTGAGCGGACAAGAGTCTCTGCAGATCGGCTTCTCTCATGCCTACTACGGGGCCGTGCGACATGCCATCACCGTCGGATTCATCAGTCTCATGATTATGGGCATGGCCGCGAAGGTCGTGCCCACGCTCAATGGCGTTGACATCCGGCGACTGCGGCCGCTATGGCTGCCCTTCATTCTGGTCAATACGGGCTGTGCCATGCGCGTGACCTTCCAGATCGCCACCGACTTCGCCGAGTGGGCCTATCCCATCGCCGGCGTCAGCGGACTCTTCGAGGTAGCCGGCATCGCTGTCTGGGGAGTCTCGCTCTGGCGGATCATGAATGGATGGAATCCGGCCGCGGAACCCGTGGAGCGGCCGACCGCGATTACCGCGGATGACAAGATCGGACTCGTCATCGAGTGGTTCCCGGCTACGCTTCCTGTACTGCTCGCAAAGGGCTTCGCGCCCCTGGCCAACCCGATCATGCGACGGACGATGGCCCGGGCGATCTCAGTCCGAACAGCCGCCGCTCATCAACAGCTCAACCTTGAGCAGTTACTCGCGGAACTCAATGACGCCGCGTTTGGCCGGCAAGATGAGGCTCGCGAGCCCGAGCCGATGAACGTCTCACTCAAGGTACTGAACCATGTCTGACGCCATGACAGAACAGTCCTTCGACGACTTGGCGGATCGCTACGACCTGCTGGTGAACTGGCCCAGGCGGCTGGCTCGCGAGGCGCCGTTCTTCAAGGAATTATTCGCCCGGCATAAGGTGCAAACGGTCGCTGACGTCGCCTGCGGCACCGGCCACCATGCGGCCATGTTTCATTCCTGGGGGCTGTCGGTCGAGGGGTCCGACATCAGCCCCGCCATGATTGAGCATTGCCGCCGGCTGCATGGCGAACCTGAAGGGCTTCGCTGGGCTCAACGCGCCTTTAGCGAGTTGACAGTTTCTCCCGAACGATTTGATGCGGTCATCTGCCTGGGGAATTCACTGGCGCTTGCGGGCGGCGTGGCGGATGCTGCTTCGGCCGTGTCGGCGATGATCTCCCTGTGTCGCCCCGGCGGCATCGTCGTCGTTTCGCTCCTGAACCAAAGCGCGATCGAAGACAACTCCATCCTTTGGCAGAATGTGAAGCGGTGCCGGTTCGAAGGCCGCGAGCTGTTGATCGTCAAGGCGTTGCAAAGGCTTGGCGAGCGAGCCGCGGTGGATGTGCTGGAAATCGACCTGGAACACGAACCGGTCACGTGGCGCAGCCGCCGATGGACGATGTCCAGGCTTGAGAGAAGCGACCTTGAACGTGTCTTTCAATCCGTCGATGGAGTCGTGGAGGGCGTTTTCGGTTCTTACGCAAGGGATGACTTCATCCCGGCCACCAGCGGTGACCTCATCATCGTATGGCACAACGCGCGCCCCAGCACGACGCCGGCAAATCGGGAGCCCGGGAAATGATCGGTTGACGAATTTATGATAAGCGGATAAAGATATCGCCCATGTTATCCACGACCGCACAATATGCGCTTCGCGCCTTCGTCTATATCGCCGCGCAGGACGGAAAAACTCCGGTGCTGGCGAAGGAAATCGCCGCGCATACCGGAGTGCCCTCCCAATACTTGTCGCGGATCCTGAACACCGCCGTCCGGGCAGGCCTCCTCGATTCATCCCGCGGCGTCGGCGGCGGTTTTCGCCTGACGAAGCCGCGCAACAAGATCAAGCTCCTTGACATTCTGTCCCCCTACGATGACGTGCTGGACCGGTCCCGTTGTCCCTTCGGCCAGCCTCGTTGCAATGACGACCGCCCCTGCGGCTTTCACGAATACTGGAAGCCGATCTCAATGGCCTATCACCAGATGCTCGAGGAAACAACCCTCGCCGAAATCGGCCAGGAGGGCCTGAGCGGACGGCCGCATCGGAGAAAATAATCTCTCTTTTTTCCAGATTGCATTGTTGACATGACGATCAAGAAATAGATAATATCTGCCTCAGAGACTTGCGGAGGATTCGCATCATGGCTTCATCCAGGTCAAACAAGTACTGGCTTCCCACCATCTGGCTGCTGGGCATCGTTATCACGCTCGTCAGTTGTGCACTTCAGGCGGGAAACGCTGAACTGCCCAATGACTCATCTGGGAAGGCCTTCAAGGGCGAATCCCTGCCCAACGGGGCCCCGCAGGCGTTCGTCGTAAAAGACCATGCGTCTTATGAGCCGCCATCGACGCCGCCCCAATCAGCCTCGGGCCAAGGGGAACCCGACTCAGTTGCGGCGAACGCGTCACAGCCACCCACTTTGCTCGAACGAGGACGACAACTCTTCGCCACGCAGTGCGCGATTTGCCATGGCGAGGCGGGCGACGGCGCCGGCAAGTTTGCTTATTTGATGAACCCGCGGCCGCGAAACCTGAAGTCAGGAAAGTTCAAGCTGGCCACGACTGAGAACCAGATACCCTCGGACGAAGACCTCATGCGAACCATCTCGCGGGGAATGCCCGGCTCCGCGATGCCGCCCTGGGGCCATCTCCCGATTTCCGACCTGCAAGCCCTCGTGGCCCATGTTCGGCAGATTCACGCCGACGCCGTCCGGGCGCAATTAAAGACTGAAGCGGACAGCGGCCAAATCGACCCTTCCGAGATAGATGCTCTCTTGGCCGATCGCATATCGCCCGGCGCATCCATCGTGGTGCCGCCGGAACCCAGGGTGGATGATCTGCGATGGTTCAACGGTCGACGGGTTTATTTGGAGGCCTGCGCTTCCTGTCACGGACCGGATGGCCACCCACTACCCGAGGCCGTCAAGTTCGACGACGAAGGCTATCCCGACCCGCCGCGGTCATTCGTGAACGGCATCTTTAAGGGAGGCATGGACGGACCGGCTCTCTACTGCCGCATCATGAAAGGCATGCGCGGCACACCGATGCCGGCCTACGAGGGAAACTATTCCAGTGACGATACCTGGGATCTGATTCATTTTGTGCAGTCGCTCGCCCGATCCGGCTCGCAAGATCGAGCCCAGCTCCGACAAAGCACCATCACCGCGCCCCGCATCATGGGATCTCTCCCCGCCGGCCCGGATGACGCCACATGGGACCAGGCGCGACCGGCCTATGTCGGTCTGACGCCGCTGTGGTGGAGCGATGAGCGCGTGGAGGGACTCGTCGCCCAGGCCATGCACAACGGCGAGGAGCTCGCCATTCGGCTCACCTGGCTGGATGCAGTTCAGGACGATCAAGCCGTGCGTGTTGGGGAGTTTCGCGACGCGATCGCCATCCAGTTCTCCCTCTCCAGCGACCCGCCGTTCTACATGGGAGATGCTTCGCAGCACGGCGGCGTGAATATCTGGATGTGGAAGGCGGATCGGCAAAAGAACATCGACAGCGGCTATCAGGACGTGGACGCCGCGTTTCCCAATCTTGTTGTAGACATGTACGAAGAATGTCCCATCCGGGGGAAAGACATGTCGGATGTGGACTGGGCGCACGGCGAAATCACGCAACACAATCCGCTGTTCATCACGGCCTGGGGCGCGGGCAATCTGGTCGCCGATCCCGAGCTCAAGACCCCCGTGGAATGCCTCGTCGCGCGCGGGCCCGGGACGCTTGCGGGAAAGCCGTCGTCCGCGCAACTCGTTCAAGGCAGCGCCGTTTACAACCGCGGGGTGTGGTCGGTGCAAATGCAGCGCTCGCTGGAGCCCCCGTGCCAGCACGAAAACGACGGAATGGAAGAACGCGTCTTTCGCCCCGGTGACTATCTTCCGATCTCCTTTGCGATCTGGGACGGCAGCGCCGGCGACCGGGATGGAAAGAAGAGCATCAGCATCTGGCAGAAGCTGGTCATTGAATAATTGAAAGCGACACCAACGCGCCCTCAGGCGTAGGAGAGATTGATCATGGCTTTACGGCAGGCACCTGAGACCACGCGACGCGAGTTCCTGGGAACTTCTGTCGTTCTCGCCGCGGGAGCAAGCGGCGTTCTGAGCTGGCCGCTTCAGGCACTCGCGGCCCGACCCGATGTAGGAAACCCGCTCGCCGGATATCCCGCGCGCGATTGGGAAAAAATCTATCGCGATCAGTACGCCTACGACGGCACCTTCAGTTGGGTTTGTTCGCCGAACGATACGCACGCATGCCGCGTCCTCGCCTATACCCGGAATGGCGTTATCACGCGCATGGGCTCCCAATACGACTCCGAGAAGTACGCCGATCTCTACGGCAACAAAGCCACCGCCAATTGGAACCCGCGGCAATGCGCGAAGGGATACACCTTCCATCGGCTGGTCTACGGCCCCTATCGCCTCAAGCACCCGATCATTCGAAAAGGCTGGAAAGAGTGGGCCGACGACGGATTCCCGATGCTGACGCCGGAGAACAAGACGAAATACAAGTTCGACTCGCGCGGCACCGACGTTCACGTCAAGATCGACTGGGACAGCGCGCTGAAATACATCGCCAAGGGATACATCACCATCGGTAAGCGTTACAGCGGCGACGAAGGCGCGAAGCTTCTGCGTGAGCAAGGCTACCCCGAAGAGATGCTTGAGCCGATGGAGGGCGCAGGCACGCGCACCTTCAAGATGCGCGGCGGCATGGGCCTGCTCGGCGTCCTCGGCAAGTATGGGATGTACCGGCTGAACAACAGCATGGCGATGCTCGACGCGGCGATTCGCAATGTCGGGCCGGAGACCGCCAAGGCCGGCCGAAACTGGAGCAACTACACCTGGCACGGCGATCAGACGCCCGGACAACCCTGGGTCCACGGGCTGCAAAACTCGGACTGCGACTTCAACGACCTGCGTTTCAGCAAGCTCATCATCATGGACGGCAAGAACCTGGTGGAGAACAAGCTTCCCGACTCCCACTGGTTCATCGAGTGCATGGAGCGCGGCGGCCGCATCGTTGTCATCGCCCCCGAATACGGGGCCCCCAGTACCAAGGCCGATTATTGGATACCGATCCGGCCGGCCACCGACGCGGCGCTCTGGCTCGGTGTGACTCGGCTCATGATGGACCGCGGCTGGTACGACGAGAAATTCGTCAAGGAATTCACGGACTTCCCGCTGCTGGTCCGAACCGACAATCTGAAGCGGCTGCGAGCGGAAGAGGTCTTCGCCGGCTACAAGAGCACCCTCGCCCCGGATGGACCGAGCATGAAGGTCCAGGGGTTCACTGCCGAACAGCATCAGACCCTCGGCGACCGCGTCATATGGGATACAAAGACGAACAAGCCGGTGGCGCTCACGCGCGATGACGTCGGCGGACGGATGCGATCCCGAAAGATCGAACCGGCCCTTGAGGGCACGTGGACGATCAAGCTGGCCGACGGCAGTGAAGTCGAGGTGATGACGCTCTGGTCCATGTACCAGATTCACCTGAAGGATTACGACCTGGAAAGCGTCGCCGATGTCACCCATTCACCTGCGGAATTGATCGAACGACTTGCCCGCGATATCTGGGACGTCACCAAATCCGGCGGGCCAGTCGCGATTCATCAGGGCGAAGGCATCAATCACTGGTTCCATGCGACCGAGGCCAATCGCGCGGCACTTCTTCCGATTTTGTTGACCGGCAACATCGGCAAGCCGGGCGCAGGTTGTCACGGGTGGGCCGGTAATTACAAGGCGGCCCTCTTCCAGGGCAGCGCCATCACCGGCCCGGGCTTCAAGGGGTGGGTCGCTGAGGATCCGTTCGAGGTGAATCTCGATGAAAAGGCGCCCGGCAAGGCCGTGCATGCTCACAACTACGCGAAAGACGAGGAGCCCGCCTACTGGAATCACGGCGACCGGCCGCTCATCGTGAATACACCGAAGGACGGGCGCAAGGTGTTCACCGGCAAGACACACATGCCGACGCCGACCAAGGCGCTGCAGTTCACGAACGTGAACTTGTTCAACAACGCCAAGCATGCCTACGAGATGTTCAAGAACGTCAACCCGAACATCGAGATGATCATCTCGCAGGACATCGTGATGACAGCTTCGGTGCAGTACGCCGACTTCGGTCTTCCGGCCAATAGTTGGGTCGAGTTCCAGGACTTGGAGGTGACGGCCTCCTGCTCCAACCCGTTCCTTCAGATATGGAAGGGCGGCATCAAGCCGGTCTTTGACTCGCGGGACGACCTCTGGATACTCGCCAACATCTCCAGGGCGATCGGAGAAGAGCTTGGCGGCCAGTGGAAGCAGAAGTTCTACGACTATTTCAAGTTCGAGCATGAGGGGAAGAGGAGCATTTATCTCCAGCGGCTGCTCGACAGCAGCACGACGACGGTCGGGTACAAGCTCGAAGACATCATGGCCGGAAAGTACGGCCCGCCGGGCGCTGCGCTGATGCTCTTTAGGACGTATCCGCGCATTCCCTTCTGGGAGCAGGTGCACAACGACGAGCCGTTTCATACCGACACCGGACGACTTCATGCCTACGCGGACATTCCGGAGGCGATCGAATACGGCGAGAACTTCATCGTTCACCGCGAGGGGACCGAGGCGACGCCCTATCTGCCGAACGTCATCATGTCGAGCAACCCATACATTCGACCGGACGACTACGGCATCGGCCCCGAGGCCGAGCATTGGGACGAACGAACGGTGCGAAACATCAAGCTGCCCTGGAAGCAGATCAAGCTCACGCGGAACTTCCTCTGGGAGAAGGGCTTCAAGTTCTACGCCCTGACGCCCAAGACTCGGCATCGCGTCCACTCATCGTGGAGCAACGTCGATTGGCACAACATCTACGACAGCAGTTTCGGCGATCCGCATCGGATGGATAAACGCTCTCCCTACGTGGGCGATCATCAGATGCACATCAACCCACAAGCGGCAAGGGATATCGGCATCAACAACGGCGATTACGTCTACGTTGATGCCAATCCGGCGGACCGGCCTTACATGGGCGCGAAGCCGAATGATCCATACTACAAGGTCGCGCGGCTGATGCTTCGGGCCGTCTTCAATCCGGCCTATCCCTACAACTGCATCATGATCAAGCACTCGCCTTACATCGCCACCGAGAAGAGCGTCAAGGCGCACGAAACGCGGCCCGATGGCCGGGCGCTGTCGGATGATGGGTACCAGGCCAATCTCCGCTACGGCTCTCAGCAGAGTCTCACCCGCAACTGGCACATGCCCATGCACCAGACCGACAATCTCTTTCACAAGGCCAAAGTCTTCATGGGATTCATCTTCGGCGGCGAGGCCGACAATCACGCCATCAATACCGTTCCGAAGGAAACGCTTGTTCGCGTCACCAAGGCGGAGGACGGCGGCCTCGGCGGCAAGGGCATCTGGCTGCCCGCCACAAACGGAATGTCGCCGGGCGCGGAAAGCGACAAGATGAAGAAATACCTTGCCGGCGGATTTGTGGGTGGCGATGACACCGCGCCGGCAGTCGAGTTCGAGGGATTCTAACAGGTCGAAGTAAGTAGGAACACGCGAGAATTCATCATGCCATACCAGGACCCTGACTCAACCGATCCGATGACGCTGACCGGCGTGGAGCTGGCTGTGGACGATCCCGGTTCAGTACGCGAAATGGCCGAGTGCTTCATCGAGGAATATGTTCGCCTCGGCCACAGCGCCGCGTCCATTGGGGAGATGTTCGAGAGCGGGCAATTCGCCGGCCCGGCGCTGGCCGTCACCCAACTCGGTATGAATGTCATTCGTGAGATGATTCAGCAACAGTTCCTGCTGCGTGGACCGCGTGCAGCAAGACTACAAGTGGATCGTAACCCGGGCGGAGCGGTAAACCTCCCGGTTCTATAGGGCGAGGAGTCCATCATGAGCAACGTATACAATTGGCAACTCGGCCGGTCGATGAGCTACCCCCATCCGCAGGCGTCGCCGAAGCAGCAGTTCGCCTTCGTCATCAACATCAATCGCTGCATCGGATGTCAGACATGCACGATGGCCTGCAAAAGCACCTGGACCTTCTCCAAAGGCCAGGAGCACATGTGGTGGACCAACGTCGAAACAAAGCCGTACGGCGGCTACCCGCAGAATTGGGATGTCAAGATTCTCGACCTGCTCGCCCAGGCGAATCCGGAAAGCGTTCAGTGGATCGGAAGTCCGAACGGCGACACGCGCAAGCCGTACGGTGAGTTGAAAGGCCGGACGATCTTCGAGTGTCCGGATGTCGTCGCCCGTGGAGCCCAGCCTAATCAGGTGCTCGGATACCTGCCAACGGAGGACGAGTGGCGGTCACCCAATATCCACGAAGACACGCCGCCGGGCGGACTGACCCGTCCCATGGACTTCGGCAAGGGCGAGGACGCAACCGGACAGAACAAGCACAAGGCCTGGTTCTTCTATCTCGCTCGGCTGTGCAACCATTGCAGCTATCCGGCGTGCCTCGCAGCCTGCCCTCGCAATTCGATCTACAAGCGACCCGAGGACGGTATCGTCCTCATCGACCAAAAAGAGTGCCGCGGATATCGCAAGTGTGTTGAGGCCTGCCCGTACAAGAAGTCGCTCTACCGCGGAACAACCCGGACCAGCGAGAAGTGCATCGCCTGCTACCCTCGCGTCGAAGGGACCGACCCCGAGTCCGATGGCGTCCCGATGGAAACGCGGTGCATGTCGGCCTGCATCGGACAGGTGCGCATGCAGGGCCTCGTTCAAGTCAACGAGGACAACACCTGGATCGAAGATCGCTACAACCCGCTCTATTACCTTGTGCATGTCGCCAAGGTCGCGCTGCCGCTCTATGCCCAGTTCGGAACTGAGCCCAACGGCTACTACATCCCACCTCGTTGGGTGCCCACCAAGTACCTGGAGCAGATGTTCGGCCCCGGCGTACAGGACGCCGTCGAACGATACCGCGCGCCCGATCGGGAATTGCTTGCCGTTCTGCAGCTCTTCCGGCGATCCAATCGGATTATTCACCGCTACGAAATCAAGGAAGGCCCCAAGGTCTGGGAATCGACCGTAGCCGACAAGAAATTCGAGATGTTCAACGACACGATCATTGCCTTCGACAAGAAGGATCGCGAAATCTTCCGTACACAGGTGGAGGAGCCCATCCATGTCCGATCGGAAATGCACGCCAACACCATCTAGCGTCATCGCGCTTGCGCGGGCGAAGCTGGCCAGATTGATCGCCGCGGGTTTTGCAGAGCCTTGCCGCGAGAACACGGATCGGTTTTGCCATCAGGCCGTTCAGGAGGAGATTCGCGAGGCTGCGCGAAGTCTGGGGCTGGCGACGGCTGGAGTCAGCGCGTTCTTCGAGAGCATGAAGGACGGAATCGTCCTCGAACAGGATTACGGCAGGCTGCTGGGCCATACCGTCCGGTCCGATTGCCCGCCCTATGAACTCGAGTACCGCGGCTCCGAGGTGTTTCAACAGAGTCAGACGCTCGCCGACATGATGGGCTTCTATCGCGCATTCGGGTTCGACGTGACCGGACCCACGATGGAAAGAGGAGACCACGTCGCGACTCAGTGGGAATTCCTCGCCGTGCTCTCAATGATGGAGTGCATCGCGGACAAACCCGAGGAGGCGACCAGATGCGTGGACGCCCAACGGGAATTCCTACGCGAACACGCCGCCTCGTGGATGCCCGCGTTCTTCGGCCGAATCCAACGTGCGGGCCCCGAATCGGCACTGGCGAAACTTTCGGACTTGAGTCATGAATTGTTAAAAGAATGGTGTGCCTGCCTCAATGTTCAGATCGGCCCGGGCTGGCTGGAGCTTCGCGAGATCACTGACGAGGACTCATCCATCACCTGCGGCGCGCCCGGAACCGTGGAACTCGGTCCGCACCTGGCCGCGGCCATGAATCAGAGGGACTGACCATGTATCTGGCCGTGCAACCGAATCTCATCGAGCGGACCGTGTTCGAATGGGCGCGCAAGGACGAGACCGTCCGCTCCCTCTACGAGCGACAGTTCTCCAATTGCTACGAACAGCGCGATCCAACCGAGCGCGATCGGGCATTCGCCGATCTGCACGAGCGCTGGTTTGCCGAAATGGGTCTTCGCAAGCTGATACTCGGAGTGGTTGATGAATTCGCCCATATTCGCAGCGCCGTGAGTCGAGTCATGGTCACCCAGGCGTCGAGCCCCAAGTCGCAGACCGCGGAGCTATTCGGATCGCCGGAAAAATACACGGTCATCATCTCGATTGCCCCGTCGACTCTGCTCGATGGTTCCGCCTTCGAATACTGGGCCCGTCACGAATTCCTGCACATCGACGACATGCTCACGCCCGACTTCGGATACGACGTGGCTCGAAAACCGGCCGGCGCCACCCCGGCCGCGAGAAACCTTGTCCAGGATCGGTACGCTGTTCTCTGGGCCCTCTTCGTCGACGGGCGGCTTGCTCACCGCGGCCAGGCGCCCGCGAGCGTCGAGGCGAAGAGGCGGGCCGAACTGGCGCGTGCTTTCGGAATTCTCACGGACGAATCGACCGATCTCGCGTTCAAAGAACTCTGGCGGCAATCGGAGACGGACTTGCCGAATCATCGCACGCTGCTCGACTGGGCCGAGAATGGGCTTCCGCAGTTGCGCCATGTCGTGACCGAATCTTGTGATGAGTCAGCCCCGACGCCCGGATCCGCGTGTTCTCTCTGCGGATTTCCCACATTCGATTGGGCGATCGGGCACAAGGATGACCAGCCGCTGCATGTGGCCATTCACGAGGATTTTTCCAGTTGGACGGCGGATGAGCCGATCTGCGCGCGATGCTCGGAAATCTATCAAGCCTGCGCCGCCGCGGCCGCGACGCCAGCCCCATCTCAATCATGAGGAAGGAGAAGCGTGGCACACGATGAAGGCCGATGCCTGTTCAAACCATCCCGAGGCGACGATCGGCCCGGCCGTTTCGCTTTCCGTACTCGAAAAGCACCCGATCACCGATACCCACGGCAGGACCATTGATCATCTTCGGCTTTCGGTCACGTCCGCTTGCAACCTGCGCTGTTTGTATTGCCGCCCCGGAGCCTGCCCGCCGTCGTCCCGCGCAAGCCTGACGGATGACCAGCGACTGGACCTCGTCAGTCATCTTTACGCACACCGAGGCCTTCGCCAATTGCGTCTGACCGGCGGTGAGCCGCTCTTGCACGGTTCGATCGTCGATCTCATAGCCCGCATACGTGATGCAGCGCCCGATCTGTCGCTCGCCATGACGACCAACGGCCTGCGCCTCGCCGAGATGGCCCGCGATCTCCGGAACGCGGGTCTCGACCGCCTCAACGTGTCGTTGGATACGATTGATCCGACGCGGTATCGAGCGCTCACCGGTGGCTGCGTCGATCACGTGATCGGCGGACTCTCCGCCGCGCTCGATGCAGGCTTCCCGCCGCCCAGGATCAACACCGTCGTCCTTCGCGGTCACAATGACGACAGCCTTGCCGATCTCGCAGAGTGGGCGATCGATCGTGGGTTTGAGATTCGCTTCCTCGAAGCCATGCCGATCGGCCAGGCGGCCGAGTTCAATCGTTCGCATTTCGTTCCGGAGCAGAGAATCCTCCGACAGATCGAGTCTCGATACCTTCTCAGGCCGCTCCCAAGCGCGAGCGGCGAAACCTCTACAAGATTCGTCGCCTCCAATGCCCGGCATCGCGGCGTAATCGGCATCATCGCGCCGCTCTCGAAACCGTTTTGCGGACAATGCCGGCGAATGCGTGTCACCGCCGACGGACTGCTCTTCCCATGTTTGCTCGATTCGCGACATATCAGTCTCTCACAATGTTGGGAGAGGCAGAGTCTTGACACCCATCTGGCGGACTGCCTGATCGACGCGGCAATCGCCAAAAAGAGCCTCGCCGGATCCCTTGAGCAGCGGACCGGCATGATCAAGCTGGGAGGGTAGAAGTCCCCGTCGCCGATGATTCTCGCGGCCGGTCACACCAAGAGTCGTTGCGGCTCGTCTCCTGCAGCCAGTCATTATGGAGAAAAGGTGATGAGCGCGAGGCGGTTCAATCCTGAGGAGATTGTCAACCGGCTTCGAGAGGCGGATGTGTTGATCGCCCAGAGGCGAACGTCGGCCCATGCCGGCAGGTGGATCGGCGTGACGGAGCAGACTTGCTATCGCCGGCGGAAGGAGCACGGCGGTTTGAAGACCGACCAGGCCAAGCGGCTTAAGGAGTTGAACCGGGAGAATGCCCGGCTCAAGCGACTGGCCCGCCGCGCCGCTCAAGCGATAACGCGCATTTACGGGCAGCTCATTTTGGTGATCAACGCCTCCACGAACAATGAGATGTCATCGAAGTCCAGCCCGTTGATCCCATTCAGATCGGCGCAGTTGCAATCTGCCGGCGGCGGCAGGAGCCCAAGCTGACAATCAATGAAAGTCTGAATGTCTGACCCGTTCAGGACGTCGTCGCCGTTCATGTCGCCGGGGCAAAGACAAAGTACAATCGTGACCGTTGCGCTGCCCAATGTGCCGGTGACATCGGTATTAGGGATAGTTCCATCAAAAACGACTGTGCGACCCTCCGGGGATCCAGCGGTTTCCTCTATGAGGACCTGTGTCGAGGGAGTTTCGGCTAAGGCCCGGAATAAAAAAGTAGTCAGTAATGTCCCCGATGGCGTCGCGGCTACGGATGAGCCGAAGTTGGCTAAGGCGACGTAGTAGCCATCTCCATCCTGCGGCGGGACAACCTCATTCAGATTGAACGCATCGTTAACGGGGAAACCAGAAAAGAGTAGCCCCGCTCCGCCCGTCGGATCCAGGCCTTGCAACTCCAGTTTGTTGGGATCCCAGGAGAACAACAGGTCTATTGCCGAGAGAAGTTGATTATTGCCGGAATCGGAAACAGCGTAGAGACCTAAGTGGACAACGTCGTCGACCAGGACGGTTTGACCAACAGGCCGCCACTCCAGGTTGATGCTCGCCGGCGCTGTCGACGCCGACGCGATCAAGACTGGGAGGCATGCGAACAAGCTACGCTTTGAAAACGATCTCAAAGCAAACAAAAGCCTCTCCTCTTCTCCCCTTACTCGCTTCCATCAACACACGAGCGATTCAAAATACCTCTAACACCCTTGACAGCCAACCACCCCCGCGTCCTCTTCAAGACGAGGCGCTCACGATGAGACGTTCCTATTCTTCAGGACTGGTCGAGCTGCCCTTTGAAACCTCCCTCAGAATCGAGAAACAATCAATGCGTGTCCCTATCACTGATGCCACGCGCTGACCGCCTCTCGGCCAAATTAACCAACCTCATCCTCGCCGGGCATCCTTAGTCGCCCAGCGGGATGTTCCTGCTCTCTTCCTGAATCGGTCGGCGTTGGGGTCTCGGCGTTGGCCGGGCCCCGTTGATGAATTCAACGATATCCGACTGATTCAGTACACCGTCACGGTTCAGATCACCCGCCGCTAAGTCACCCAGACCTTGGGCCCGCAAATCGGCCACCTTGATCTCGGTCACGGGACCGCTACCGCCCTCACCTGCCATGAACAGGGGCTGCCCGCAGCAGTTGGCCTCGTGGCCGAGCAGGAAGTTGATCTGGATGAAGGTGAAGTCGCCGGTGCCGACCAAACCGTCGCCGCTGATATCGCTGTGCGGCGAAGCAGTCGCGCAGGTGGTGCTGGCCCCCGGGCTCGTACCGAACTGGCTCGAGTACACGCCGAAGTCGAGTATGTCGATCCAGAAATCGTCGTTCAGGTTGCCGCCGAGCAAATCCTTGCCGGCAGCCGCGAAGTCAGCGACATATTGAGTCCCAACAGTCGGCAACGGGTCGAGCGTCCGCCGCAGCGTGTGCAACTTGTCGCGAGCCGTCACGCAGGTGTACGTGCCGCACGGCACCAGGACCGTTGCGCTCGCCGAACCGCCGGTGAAGGTCATCACCTCGTCCACGGTCGCAACCGGCGCCGTGTCAGGACAATTCCACAACTCGAAGGTGATGCAGCGCGTGAATGGACCAGCAGCCACGGCGGCTTGCAGGTCGATGCTGACCACCATCTCGTTGGATCCGCTGACCGTCACATCGAACGAGCACTGCGAGGAGTTCCCGCAGGCATCGGTCGCCGTGCAGGTCACCGTGGTGGTTCCTCCTGAGAAGATAGAGCCGCTCGGCGGCACGCAGACCACGGTCGGCGCCGGATCACAATTGTCCATCGCCGTTGGATCGGTCCAGGTAACCACCGCAGTGCATCCGCCCGCGTCGGCATTCTTCGTGATGTCGGCTGGACATGCGCTCAACACCGGCGCGGTCGTGTCGTCCACCGTGATGATCTGATCGCAGGTACTGAAATTGCCACAGGCGTCTGTCGCCGTCCAGGTCCGCGTGATCGTGTAACTGGAGTCGGTGCAGCTTCCGTTGCTCGTCTGCGTGCTGACATCCGAGAACGTGATCACCGGCGCCGGATCGCAGTTGTCAGTCGCCTGCGCCGAGTTCGACACCGTGGTGTTGTCGATCGCAAGCGTGTCGACCTCAAGGAATGTGAACCACAGGTAGCGATGGCCGCCGACAAGCGTTGCAATCAAGTCGCCCGAATTGTTGCGCGTCTCCGTAAACAGCAGCGTGCCGCCTGCGTCAAGAAGATTGAGGTCAACCGCCAACGAACCGTCGCCCGCGTCGCGGAATACCCACTGGAACCGGTACCAGCCCGTCGACGTGATGGTGTAGTGGTTGATGCTGCCAAGGTCGTTGCGGCGGGTGAAGTTGGTGTTGTTGCTTCCGCCCACCAGGATGTTCCCGGACGCGTTCGACGCGGTGTGGAAGATGAAATCACGGAGGTGTGATCCCGACTGGTTGTTCGCCGCCGCGGATAGATCCCATCCATAGGTGTTGGCGGCGACCGCGGGGTCGGACAGATCCATATATACGTCGAGCTCCACGCAGAAGCCGCCGCCGAACGCCGATTGATAGCCGCCGAGTCTGGTGAACGCACCTGTAAAGTCGTCTGGGTTAGGAGGCAGCGAGGTCGAGTCGATGACCGCGTGAAATCCTCCCGACTTCGAAGTGATCCCGCCCGTGCCCGAGGCCACGCGCGAGAGCGAACTGTTGAAATTGTTCCAGTCCGGGTTCGTGTTGCTCGCGAAGCCCGGATCTTCAAAGCCCTGGAAGTGTCCCGGCGAACCGGTGTTCAATGGGGCGGTCGACTCGTCACACTCAACCGTCACGTCCGCCGGACAGGTAATCACCGGCGCCGTCGTATCCTCCACCGTGATGGTCTGATCACAGGTGATGGAGTTGCCCGCGCAGTCAGTGGCCGTCCAGGTTCGCGTGATGACGGACGCCTGCGGGCAAGCGCCGGCTGCCACGCTGTCACTGAACGTGATCACCGGAGCCGGATCGCAGTTGTCAGTCGCCACCGGAAACGCCGTGGCGACGAAATTATCCCAATAGATGTCATAGGTCACGCCCGCCGTGTTGTTATGACCTTGCAGGATGACGTTGCCGATCTGCACACTCGTACCGCCAGTGTCAATAGCTGTAACAGTCAGCGACAAGTCGCCGACCGTGTAGACCCAGTTGGTTCCAACAAGCTCGATCGTCAGCGTGTACCACGCGTCATAGACAAAGCCGGTCGGCAGACCCATATCGATCCATCCATTATCCCAGCCACGGAAACGTGCCACGCCGCTGCCGTCGGGACTGCTCGTGAACTCGATGATCGGGAAGGACTGTGTTAAGGCTGCACTCGAGTTGAACCCGGTACCCCAGAAGCCGGCCATGCGCCGCCCAGTCGTTCCCCAAGCGGACGGAATGTAGAGGTCGATCGACATCTTCGTCGTGCCCAATATGTCGTACTTGCGTCCCTGCGTGTCGTAGAAGCCGCTGGTGAAGCCCCCGCCGCGACAAGGCGAGCAGTCGCTCGCGTTGATCGAGTGCTTCAGCCGATTATCACCGCCGAAGGATGCGCTCACGAATCCTGCCGGCGCATAGCGGTCCGTGTACCAGACTCCGGGCGCCTGGGTCGCGCTGAGCGTCGGATTCACGTCGAACGGCATCATCACGATCTCACCGGTATTGCCGGGAGCGGTCGACTCGTCACACTCAACCGTCACGTCCGCCGGACAGGTAATCACCGGCGCCGTCGTATCCTCCACCGTGATGGTCTGATCACAGGTGATGGAGTTGCCCGCGCAGTCGGTGGCCGTCCAGGTTCGCGTGATGACGGACTCCTGCGGGCAAGCGCCGACTGCCACGCTGTCACTGAACGTGATCACCGGATTGGGGTCGAGGTTGTCCGTCGCCGTGGCACTGCCCGTGTTCGACGGCTGATCATCCTCGTCGCATTCGATCGTGACATTCGCCGGACAGGTAATCACAGGCGGCGTGCCGTCAATGATGATCGTCGGCGACTGCACCAGGCACGGCACGACCTCAGCGCCAACCGGGTCGGTGAAGCGATTGGGCGGATTGTGGGAACGGAAGCTGACTGTCGTCGGCCCTTCGGCCACCGCCGTGAATGAGAGCGTCACCAGCAAGGCATCGGCCATGGTGGGCGTCTGACCGCCAAAGTTGTTGATGCCTGAGGCCATGTCGATATCGTCGCCGACCGCCGTGATCGGGGTGATGACCGGCTGGCCATACGGCAACGGCGTGTTGTATGTGCCGCCGACGAAAGTCATCGCCGAGCTGTCGAACTGTGAGAATGCCTGGAAACCGGCGACGAGACCGGTCAGGTTGAGTTGGTGTAGCTCGACCTGAATCGTCTCACCCGGCTTGACGCAATCGGAACCGGCGGCAAGCTGGAATTCCAGCCGATTGTCGGTGCAGGGATCGGGAACCAAGGCGCTCAGCGCTTCGCCTTCGACCTCGGTGTTCTCGCTGCCGCCCGGATAGCTCATGAAACCACCGGTCGGCAACTGCATGGATCGCAGCCAGTCGCGGCCTTTGGCGATGTTGGTCGAGTAGTCTGACACGACCAGCGGATCTGCCTCCAAGAGCGCTAGCACGGCATACGCGGTGGTCTGTGTGTCTTTGTCAGTCTCAGTTGCACCGCCGAGGCTCGAGAGATCTGAGTGCCAGTTCCACGAACCATCGGCGTTCTGGTAGCTGGCCAACTGATCTGCAAGTGCCTGGAGCGTGCTGATCCCGTTGATCCCACCGTGGAGCGGGCTGTTGATCGCGGTGAATGCTGTCGTGCTGTTGAGCGCCAAGCCCCGCACTCCGCCCGACAGGCCGATCAGATCGCTGTACACTGTGGCAGGAGCGGTGTTGTCGAGCGTGTTCAGACCGTTCAACAGGCCCAGTTCAAACAGGGCGGCCTGGCCGGGATTGCCGATGGCTGCGGCTGTCGGGATGATGGTGTGAAATTCCCACGGGCGCAAGTTCACCCACGTGCCGGTTCGCCCAGCCTCGACGGCCGCGATCCAACTCGCAGTGTTCAGGTCACCAGGCCCATACGTGCCGGCCGTCAGCTCGTCAAAGAACTTTGTTGCGGCGTGGGTGCTGTATTGCACGTCACCCGAGGCGAGGCTCAGTTGCCAAAGAAAGTAGGATGTCATCGCCCCAAACCGGAACTCTAAGTTGGGATACTGGAATGTCAGGTCGTAACCTCCGCCGGCGACGGCCGAGGCCAGATGCGCCGGGTCTCCGGTATGGCTGTAGGCGTTGAGGAGCCCCAGGGCGATCGGCCCGGTAATGTTGTTGAACGTCGTCGGGCAGCCACCGTGCGGCCAGCCCCATCCGTTGTTCAAGCACTGGAAGGCAATGATGTGATCGGCGCCGGCCTGCAACCCGGGACCCACACCTCGAGGCGCCACGCCTTCACCTGGCGAATCGTCGAACAGGGCTTGGGTGCTGCCCCACGCACCGACGACAGGAGGCCGTCCCCAAGCTGTGCCGCTGCTCAAAACTAAGGCCAAAATGCCAACCACTGCCGTTGCTGCTGCCTTTGCTCGCATGATCGTGTCTCCTTTTCTTCCGCGCTCCCCGCAAGTGCCCACTGTCGCTTTGTATTCTGAAACCACGCTTCTGAAATTTCCCATTTGCCAATAAGTCCCTGTACGCCGATCGCGTGCCCCAACAAATGAAGCGCGCGCCGGACCGTGAAAGCCTCGCCGTACTTCCAGATCAACCCTGCGATCGGGTCCGGAAAGGCGAGCCCTGCTCAACTCACTGGAGGCGTTGCATTTGGTACAGAAGGTGCGCAGACGCTAGTACTAGAAAAACGAAGATCGGTGGCGCACACCGCCGACACCGAGTCACATGAAAAAAGCGTCCTTTGTATACCGTTCATATGCCGAGACAGATTGGCCATTTACGCCCCGGCAGAATTGCCTCCTATAATCAATTACGAACTGAAATCCACGTTATCATTCTCACTTCCAAATGTCAACTGGGTATTAACCCGAATTCTCTAAAACTTTTGTCGTCCTTGGGAGTCCGTGTAAACAGCGGTTGAAAAGTGCAGCGCCGGGCGGTCGAAAAGTAAAGCGCCGGTTCCGTTTACCCCACCAGTTCACGCGATGCGTTTGTACTACAGGTGCGCATATTGTTTTCGTGTTTGGTAGTGACATTGGAGTGCAACGGCTCCTGCATTCGGCTTCGCCCGGACCATAATGACCACATCCGGGCGTATGACTTTGTGCAGTCTTGGACACACGATGGCCGGCCGTTTCGGATGCTGACGCTGGGGGATGAGTACACGCGGGAGTGTTTGGCGATCGACCTGGCGATGGGCGGGGATGATGGCGCGCTGGACGATGACACGCCGTTGCTTACGCGAAATCGCAGGCCGTGCGTCTGCAAGAGGCGGGGCGCCGAGTGCCATCGCGTCGGCGTTCGCGATGGCGTGGTCCACGAGGGAGGGATGATAAAGCAATACATCGGGCGCTCAGAGCATGATTGGGCCGGCTCAGGCTACGAACCATGCGTGTGGGAGTGGTGATCCGAGCCTGACTGTGGAATCGAATTCGGCGCCACAGCTCTGATAACTTCGGGCAGACCGGTGTCGTCGCCCAACTTGCTTAATACGCAATGGCAGGTCGTCGAATCGGTGACATGGACGAGCCTCCAATCGCCCACGGAGACGGCGTGCCCTCGATGCTGGCCGATGACGCATGGGTAGTCGGCGTGTGTGCCGAAGTCCTCCTGTCGCACGGGCTGATGAAAAATCGTGACCAGGAGTTCATCGTTTCTCGTGTACTTCGCCGCGGCGCCGGGCTGTTTGCCGAATCGAAGCACGTAGGTCTTATCCAGTCGGAATCCGCCCGGCAGTGCATCGGGTATCTCGAAGTTTAACCGGGGCGCCGCCCGCTTGGCCTGTGCCGGAGTCGATTGCCGCGCGTCGTATTGGGCAAGGAACTTGTCAAACGCCGCGGAGGCGTCTTTGGGAAGCGCGTCAAGCAACATGCTGAAGTCTACGGCAGATGCCTTTGCAACCGTCGCGCCATCCCCAAAGGACAGAATGGCCCAGGACCCAAGCCCTATCAAGACCAGCAGACTCGCAGCGAGCGCGTAGCGTCGAAACCAAACTGAGCGACCTGCGCCTTTGGGGAGTTTCTGCGCGGAGCTGTCCAGCCGCTTTTCAATCGCGCTCCAAAGACCTTCCGGGACACGAGTGTGCCCGGTGGGTACGAGCTTATTTGCCAGTTCACGAATCGACGCCAACTCCGCGGAGCAGCCGGGACACTCCGAAAGATGTGCCTCGGTCTCACGATAAGCTTCAATGGGCAGCTCGTCATCGAGATACGCGCCCAATTGCTGTTTCGCTGTTTCGCAGTTCATGGCAATCCCGACTCCTTGCGGAGCGGTTCCGCTTCGGAGCCAGTTGCATCAACGACATTGGCTCCTACTCTTTGATGCCTGGCAGGCGGATTCTCTTCCGTCAAATCGTAACCCCCGGCCAGGAATTCCCTGGCGCGTTGACGGGCCCGATGCAGGCGCGAGGCCACAGTCCCGGCGGGACAGCCCATAACGCCTGCAATCTCACGATAGTCCAGGCCCTCCTGATAACGAAGCAGGAGCATGGCCCGATCGGGGGGATCGAGGCGCGCAAGGGCTTCGGCCACATCCAGCGCCATGCCTGTTCCGTGAAGCTCGGATTCATTTTCCATCTCGGCAGCGAGATCAGTATGGCCGCCCAGACGCACCGGCCCCTTTCGGCGAAGGAATTGAAGGGCTTCATTGACCGCGATTCGATACAGCCAGGAAGCGAGGCTCGATTCGCCGTTGAACTGGCTCATCCGGCTAAATGCCTTCAAGTAGGCCTCTTGCGCGAGATCGAACGCGACATCCTGACTTTGGGTCATTCGCAAACACAGCCGGTAAATGCGATCCGAAGTCTGGCTGTAGAACTCATGCTGGGCATCGCGATCCCCATTGCGGCAGCGTTTGACCAGTTCTGATTCTGTCACGGGGTTCAGATACCCTTGCAAGGCCCGGTTTCACAAATCATGGGAGACCACCGTCCTAACCCGTTCCCGTGAAACATCATACGGCTCCTTTGCCTCTGTGTCCCCCTTTTCGGGACATCTGGGAATCGGGCAGATTTTCTCGGCAAGGCCATCGCGAAGAAACCAGGGGCCTCCGGCATCTAATCAATGAGTCGAAACAATCCGTGTCCGCGCTTTCGACGGCCGGCGGCCAATGGGGACTCGCCGAGCCCCCGCGCATTGGCCGCGAGTCGATGGTCGAACATCCGCGCAGTCTCGCTTAGGCTTAGGCAGGCCGTGCATCGATCGATTTCGCGCGAGACTGTCGGCCGTTCGGATGGTCGTCGAAGATCAGAGTTGCTGACGAATCATGGAACCACGTTTTGTTGACAGGGCCTGCATCGAGATGAGGAATCGGCACCTGATGGAAGATCGGAAGCGCTCACGCGCTGGGTCGAGCTCCCGGCGGGTGTTGGTCAGGTTCCTGGCCGGGGCATTGCTTGCCGGCGCACCGGCAGGCTGCGCGCTGAACAGACAGGGAGATCGCGAAGTCGGCGAGGCGTTGGCCACCTATGAGCTGAAGCAGTCGTCCACTGCATCACAGTATGCCAGCGTTCCCAAGGTCGCTTCGACGACGACCGCCCCGGATACTAAACCACCGAACACCCTCGTCGAAGATGGAACGCTCGCCGGCCTGATTGCCACGGCGCTGGAGCGGAACCCGGAGATCCTCGCCTCCATCGATACGGCCCGCAGCGTTGCCAGCCGGATTCCGCAGGCAACGGCGCTGATGGACCCCGTGTTGACGACCAAGACCCTCCCCGAGCCGACGCGGACGGCCGAAGGCGATAACTACTTCGTGCTGGGCGTTCAGCAAAAGCTGCCCGTGCCCGAGAAGCTCGACCGTCGTGGGCGCGCGGCACTGGCAGAAACGCGCATGGCCATTGAGACCCTGGAGCAAACCCGGCTGCGCGTGATCGGAGACGTGAAGCGAGCCTATTTCCAGCTCTTTGCAATTGACCAGGCGCTGCCGATCACCCGTGAGAATCAGACGCTCATGCGCGATTTGATCGAGGTTGCGCGGGGACAACTGGTGGCGGGAAAGCGCCAGCAGGAGGACGTGCTCCGGGCCCAGGTTGAGTTGTCGAGCCTCGAGAGCCAACTTGTTGAACTCGACCAACGCCGAGCGACAACCGTTGCCCTGATTAACTCCATCCTGGATCGTCCGCCGTTGACCAACATCCCTTCGCTGACGGAATACGACATCCGACGGGTGGCCATGCGTCTGGAATGGTTGTTAGCGCATGCCTACCAGCGGAATCCGGAGCTTCAACGGATCGAGCGTCAGATTGAGCGCGACGAACATAGCCTGGGTCTGGCCCGGCTCGAATACTGGCCGGACTTCACCATCGGCTTCGAGTGGATGCAGATGGACCCCCGCGCCGCATTTCGGCCGCCGGTCAATCCGCAGACCGGCATGCGACCGCGCGTTTCCCAATTAAGTGAAGAGGGGGCTGACGGCTGGGCCGTTACGGTCGGCCTTAACCTACCGGTCTGGTTCGAGCGCATCGAGGCAGGCATTCGCGAGGCTCGAGAGAGGCTCTCCGCGTCCCGAAGACAACATCAGGCCGCAAAAAACAAAATCACCTATCAGGTCGAAGACGCGTTGGCCCGCATCAACTCGCAACGGAAAATCGCCGACCTCTATGCCACCGCCATCATCCCGCAGGCCGAGCAAGCCTATCAAGTATCACGGGAAGGATACATCACCGGGACATCTGACTTTCAATTCGTGATCGACAACTGGCAGAAATGGTTGTTCTTTCGTTTGCAGTACTACCGCACGCTGGGAGACCTGGAACGCAGCGTGGCCGACCTGGAGCAGGCTGTAGGCGTCAGTGTTTTCGAGGCGCAGAATCGCAGCGCTGCCGTCACGAGCGGGAGTGGAGGGTGAAGTCTTGAGTAAAATCACCGTGACCGGCTCCGGCGGATGGATGCGTCAACTTGGACTGATGCTCGTGGTGCTTGTCATCGGGGTGGCCGGCGGGTCTTGGTTCTTCGGATCTTCTCGTAGTGGAGAGCAGGATAGCCAGGGCAACGCCGCCAAGCCCGCCGAAGGCGACACATGGTACACCTGCGGAATGCACCCCCAGGTCTTGCAGCGCGAACCCGGAAACTGCCCCATCTGCGAGATGAAGCTGACGCCCATGAAACCGGGCGCGGACGGCGACGAGGCGACGGCTACAGGTCCGGAGGAACGCAGGATCTTGTATTGGCGAGCGCCGATGGATCCGAGCTTTGTATCCGATCGGCCCGGAAAGAGTCCGATGGGGATGGACCTCGTCCCGGTCTATGCCGATCGGGGCGAAACAGTCGGGGGACCGGGCATCCGCATTGATCCAGTCACGATTCAAAACATGGGGATTCGTACGACGCGCGTTCACCAGGGGCCGCTGGTGAGGACCATTCGCACGGTGGGTCGCATCGACTACGACGAAAAAAAGCTTGTTTTCGTAGACACCAAATTCGAGGGATGGATCGAAAAACTGCACGTCAACGAAACCGGACAACGGGTCAGAATCGGCGATCCTCTGTTCGAAGTGTATTCCCCCGACCTCTATTCGGCACAGGTTGAGTACGTTTCGGCAGCTCGTAAGCGCCCCTTACTGGAACGGAGCACATTCGCGGATGCGGCCGAGGACGCGGGTCGGATGGTCGAGGCGGCGCGTCTTAAGCTCGATTACTTCGACGTGCCGGCCGACCAGATCAACCGCCTGGCTGAAACGCTGACCCCGGAGAAGACGGTGCACATTCGTTCGCCGGCGGACGGCATCGTCGCCGACAAGACGGCGCTCGAAGGCATGCGCATCATGCCCGGCATGAGGCTCTTCACCATCGCAGACCTCTCGCGCATCTGGGTGTACGTCGACATTTATGAATATCAACTTCCCTGGGTCCACGTCGGCCAGGCAGCGGCCATGACGCTCCCTTACATCCGGGGCAAGGTGTTCCGAGGCGAAGTCACCTACATCTACCCCTACTTGCAGAAGCAGACGCGCAGCGTCAAGGTCCGCTTGGAGTTCGCCAATCCGACAATGGAACTCAAGCCAGACATGTATGCCACCGTGGTGCTTGAGGGAATGCTCAAGGACGATGCCGTGCTGGTTCCACGAGAAGGATTCATCGACTCCGGCACGCGCAAGGTCGCGTTTGTCGATCGCGGCAACGGCAAGTTTGAACCGCGCGACATTCGGACGGGCGTCGAAGGGGAAGGCGGCTTCGTTGAAGTCTTATCCGGGCTTACGGTGGGTGATGTCGTCGTCACCTCGGGACAGTTTCTCCTGGATTCGGAAAGCAAGCTCAAGGAAGCCGTCGCCAAGATGATGGAGCCAAGCAGGGCAACACCGAGAAAACAGCCCGCGCGGGAAGTGTCAGATCCGGGTCACGCCGAACCGTCGCCGACCTCCATGCCGGCGTATATGCCGGCCCATGTGCAGCATGAAGCACCCGACATGCCCGGCAGCTCTCGATCGTCGGCCATTCCCGCCGACGCGAAGTACGCCTGCCCAATGGAGAAACATCCGGACGAGAAGGATGCGATCCATCAAGGGCCGTACTTCTCCAGTGGGCCGGGCGAGTGCCCTCTCTGCGGGATGAAGCTCAAGTCGATGGAGGAATTGCCGTGGGCCCAGGCCCTGCTCAAGGCCGGTGACGGAACCGTAGCGTATACATGCCCGAAACACCCGCATGTGTTTTCGGATACGTCCGGCGATTGCCCCGTGTGCGGGAACAAGCTGGAGCCCTTCACTGCGCTGTACACATGTCGCAATCCGAAGCATTCAGAGCAGACGAGCACCCATGAGGCGGAGTGCGCCAAGTGTGGCGAGCCGATGGCCGTCTTTCGCGGCCCCTGGCTGAGTGATGCGATGGCGCGGATGAATCCGTCCGGCGAGGCGACGTCAACGGATGAGACCTCTTCTGCGATTGCCGCGGAGACAGGTCGAGAAGTTCCCGCGGATGCCCGATTCGTTTGCCCCATGCAGGAATGCGAACAGTTCTCCGCGACTGAGGGGCGTTGCCCGACGTGCGGAATGAAGCTCAAGCCGATTGACGACGTCGAATGGGCCAGGAATCTCGCCCGCACAACGCCCACGAAGAGCCGCTTTGTCTGTCCGATGCATCCCGGCCTTGCCAGAAGCGATCATCCGGGAGTCTGCTCGATCTGTGCGATGCAGCTTGTGCCGCCGGAGAGCATCGTCGGGCTCGACGAGGGGAATGTCTCCATTGCAGCCCAGGTGAACTTTCTGACGGAGCATTACCTCGCGCTTCAGGAGCGATTCGCCGGCGACAGCATGGCGGAGGCCACCCGACATGCGCTCGGGCTGGTCGATGCGAGTGAAAAGCTGCGCGACATCCTTCAACTTCGCGGCGAGAAGGCGGCCCCTCAGTTCCTCGCAGCCGTTTCAGCATTGCACGCGGCTGCCCTGAAGATTCGCGGCGTGGACCTGTCCGCCGATCGGCTGCACTTTGCCCAAATAGGCGCCGCCATGCGGACCATCATCGAACATCAGAGGCCCGACAAGGCCCGCTGGCCCAAGCTGTTCATCTACCACTGTCCGATGAGCAAGGCGGACTGGATTCAGAATGTGGAAAAGAAAGCGAATCCCTTCTACGGGTTCAAAATGCTGGACTGCGGCAACTTCGTCGAATCCAGGTAGAGAAAGCTCGACGCCATGATCGCCAGGATTATTGAGTATTGCTGCCGCAACCGGCTCCTGACACTCATCGTCACGTCGTTCGTTGTGGCCGCCGGCATCTGGACGATCCTCAATATCCGGCTCGATGCCATTCCGGATTTGTCTGACGTCCAGGTCATCGTTTTCACCGAGTATCCCGGCCAGACGCCGCAAGTGGTCGAGGATCAGATCACCTATCCGCTGACGACGGCCATGCTCGCCGTCCCCTATGCAAACGTGGTGCGTGGATACTCCATGTTCGGGTATTCATTCGTCTACATCATCTTTGAAGACGGAACGGACATTTACTGGGCCCGATCGCGCGTCCTTGAATACCTCAATTACGTCGCCAGCCGGCTCCCCAAGGGCGTCACGCCTCAATTGGGCCCCGACGCCACGGGCGTCGGCTGGGTCTATGAGTATTCAGTTCGCAACGGTTACTACTGTCCGCAGCACCCCAACGGGATGTATCACGACCCCGACAACCCGGGGCCATGGTATGCGACGCGCGGAGAGGCCCCCGAGGAAATACGCGATCGATTGGAACGGGTCAGAATCTTCGATCACGGCGGCAAATGCCCGTGGGGCGGTGAGACTGACCTCGTCTTGGCGGAATATGACCTCTCGGAACTGCGAAGCCTTCAGGACTGGTATTTGCGGTATGAGTTGACCGCGCTCGGGGGCATCTCCGAAGTTGCCGCGGTTGGCGGATTCGTTCGGCAATATCAGGTCGTCGTCGATCCCGACCGCCTGCTGGCATACAACATCCCGCTCAATCAAATCAAAACGGCGATTCAGCGATCCAACAACGACGTGGGCGGTCGTGTGCTGGAGATGTCCGAGACCGAGTACATGGTGCGCGGCAGGGGCTACATCGCGTCACTGACGCCGGAGCAGGTGCAAAAGGCGCGCCACGATGGTGTGCCCATCGATCGGGTGCGGGCCAGGCAGGGCATTCGCGACCTGGAACAAGTCGTGATCCGCGCGACGGAGGGCGGCACCCCGGTTTACCTGCGGGACATCGCCGAGGTGCGGCTCGGGCCCGAGATGCGGCGCGGTCTGGCCGAGTCAGAAGGCAAAGGGGAGGTTGTCGGCGGCATCGTCGTGATGCGATTCGGTGAAAATGCGCTTCAGGTCATCCGCGATGTGAAGCACAAGCTCGATGAACTGAAGCAGGGTTTGCCGGTGGGCGTCGACGTCGTCACCGAGTATGACCGGTCCGGCCTGATCGAACGCGCCGTCGAGACCCTTACCAATACGCTCATCAAGGAAATGATTGTCGTCGCCTTCGTGTGCATTCTCTTTCTTCTGCATGCACGCAGTGAGCTCGTGGCCATTTTCGTGCTCCCAACCGGCGTGCTGTGCGCACTGGTCATCATGCACTGGCTGGGGATCAATGCGAACATCATGAGCCTCGGCGGGATCGCCATTTCGATCGGTGTGATGGTGGATAGTTCCATCATCATGGTGGAGAACTCCCACAAGCACCTGGATCGAGAAGAGGATCGTATCAAGGAGGAGCTCGCTGCCGGGCGCACGCCGATACACCGCCCGCGCGCGGAAATGATCATCGAAGCGGCGACGGAAGTCGGCCCGACGCTCTTCTTCTCCCTGCTCATCATCACGGTCAGCTTCCTCCCCATTTTCGTCCTGGGCGAGCAAAGCGGGAGACTCTTCAAGCCGCTCGCCTATACGAAGACGTTTGTAATGGGGGCGGCTTCCGTGCTGGCCATCACCATCATCCCGGTGATGATGCTCTCGCTGATCACGTCTCGCGTGCTCCCCAGGGAGTGGGGATGGCGCAGGAATCTGTCGATCACGCTGGCCGTGATGTTCCTGCCCGCCGCCATCGTATGGGCCATGCCGCTTGGCTCCTACGAACGGCAACGGCATTGGATCATGCTCGCCTGGATCGTCCTGGCCGGCATGTTGCTCGTCCCTCAGAAGCTTTTCCATGAGCGAGTGAACCCCATCAGCAGGGTCTTGCAGTGGATCTACAACCCTTTCTTTTCCCTCGCCATGACCCATCGCAAAAAGCTGATTCTGCTGGCAGTCTGCTTCGCCTTCAGCGGACTGTTTCCGCTCGTCGGAACGAAAAACGTTCCGCTCGTCGGCGCATCACTGGCACGGTGGTTTCCCGCGCTGGCTGCGACCTTCCCGGGCCTCGGCCGCGAGTTCATGCCCCCGTTGGACGAGGGCGACCTGCTCTATATGCCCACGACGGACCCGGCCATCAGTGTGACCACCGCCCGTGCGCTGTTGCAACAAACGGACGCCATCATCACCAGCTTCCCCGAGGTTCATCACGTCTTCGGCAAAATCGGCCGCGCCGAGTCTGCGACGGACCCGGCGCCACTGAGCATGATTGAAACCACCATCATGCTGGAGCAGAACCGCGACAAATGGCGAAAGCGCCGCTTCGACCGTTGGTTCTCGTTTCTCCCGTCATGGACCAAGCGCCTGTCCGGGCTGTCGACCTTCTGGCCGGAGGAACGCCCCATCACCGTCGACGAGTTGTGCTATGGGTACGAAAATGGCGACGAACACATTCCCGGCCTTAATGAGGCCGTCGCATTTCCGGGCCTGACCAACGCCTGGACCATGCCCATCAAGACGCGCATCGACATGCTGTCGACCGGCATCAAGACACCCGTAGGCATCAAGATCATGGGTGACAATCTTGACATCTTGTCCGATCTCGCCGAGCGCATCTCCGCTGAGGTTCGCACCCTGCCGAACACGCTGAGTGCATACCCGGAGAAGACGGTCGGCGGGCTGTACGTCGACTTCAACATCAACCGGGATGAAGTCGCCCGGTACGGCCTGACCGTCGGTGATGTCCAGGACGTCATCCTCTCCGCCATGGGCGGAACCAACGTAACCTGGACCGTCGAGGGACTGGAGCGCTATCCGGTCAATCTCCGTTACAAACGGGAGCTTCGCGATAATCTGCCCGCGCTGAGGCGAGCCCTCGTCTCGACGCCTGCCGGCGCTCAGGTCCCCATGGCCCAACTCGCCGACGTTGAGATCGTGCCTGGGCCGCCGATGATCAAGAGCGAGAACGCGCGAAAGACCGCATGGATCTATGTCGATCTCACCACGACGGATATTGTCGGCTGGATCGATCGCGCCAAGACCCTCATCCGCGACTCGGTCTCGCTGCCGGCGGGATACAACATCGTGTGGTCGGGACAATACGAATACATTCAGGCCGCCAACCGACGCTTGGCCGTGGCCGTACCCGCCGCCATCATGGCCATCATCTTCCTGCTCTATGTGGGCACGCGATCCTGGTTCCGGACGGTCCTGACGCTCGTCACGTTTGTCTACACCCTGGCCGGCGCATTTTGGTTTCTCTATGTGCTCGACTACGACATGTCTCTCGCCGTTGTGGTCGGGCTGATTGCCCTGGCCGGGCTCGACGCGGAAACGAATCTCGTCATGCTCCTCTATCTCGATAACGTGTATGACCACGCAAAATCGCAGGGACGAATGCGACACCTCAAGGACCTCTGGGAAGCCATCCACGAAGGCGCGGTCATGCGCATCCGCCCCAAGACCATGACCGTGGCCACCACCTTCATGGGCCTCGTGCCGCTCATGTGGGCGGAGGGAACCGGAGCAGATACGATGCGCAGGCTCGCTGCGCCCATGATCGGCGGGCTGGCCACGAGTTTCTTCGGTGAGTTGCTCATCTTTCCGGCGATCTATTTTGTATATAAACGTTTCAGCGTAATGAGAAGGGAAGGCACGGCTGTATGGCCTTCCCAGATCGGCGGCCTCTGAGGCACGAGCCTTCGCCGCCACCACGCACCAAAAAGAAAATGAGGGAGTCCGGCGATGCAGGCATTTGATTTGTTTACGATCTTCTGGGCGCAATTCCTGAATTTCATCTTTGGAATTCTTCGGACACTCTTTGAGTAGCGCCTGGCAGCACCCTTCGTAACCGCAAGGGCTCCCGAGAGTTCGCCCTGGATGCGAAGTCACGATTTATCAGACGAAGCATGGGCGTTGATCGAGGATATGTTTCCACCGGCTGACTGAAAGGGCGCCGCGCCATCGCCAAGCGGTTCGAGAAACTGGCGGTGAACTTCCTGGCCATGCTCAAACCGGCCCTCGTCCGGCGATATCTGAGGACTCGGGATTCGTCAGACAGAACCTGGTCCAGGATCGTGCGAAGCACATGCCGTGGGCGGGTCGTCGAAACGCGTGGAAAGCAACGGCGAACGACTGCGCTTTCGTCCGTTGACTTCGCCGAAAGAGGGGCTCTACGACTCCTTCCGACCCGCGAAGATCGTCAGCACAAACCCCCCGACAATCGCCAGCGTGCACGTCACGACAATCGACCAGAACCCGCCCTCGAGAGAAGTGATGAAGGTGGAAGGGGAGTAGTCCTGCTCGCCGCCGCCGCCGTGTATGACTTGAATCGTACCGATGATGGCGAGCGTCAGGCACCCGCCCAAAATGATGACCATCCCCGTTGCCTTCTGAATACGTCGCACGATCGCCTCCGACCTCAAGGCAGACTTGAGACCCCAAATATCGCACATGGCGATGAACGTATCCTGAATGCCTGCTGAATCTTTCTTAATGTGACGCCCGAACTGGCCCATCAGACTCAATCGGCAGGTGCACGGCGAACTCGCAGCCTCCCTCACTCAGATTCTTGCAGGAAATCGAGCCGCCATGCAGTTCCGCGATGGCCTTCGAGATGCTCAGACCGATTCCCAGTAATCCCGAATGATTGCCGTCGCCTTCCGCCTTCACCTGATAGAAGGGCTCAAAAATTCGGTTGAGCTGCTCGCGCGGCACGCCCGGTCCCTGGTCGCGCACGAAGATCGCGGCATCGCGAATCCTGGCCGCCGCCTCGATCTGCAAAGTGCCTCCCTCCGGCGTATGTCGCACTCCGTTCCGGATGATGTTTTCGAGCATTGAATAAAGAAGATCGGAGTCGCCCGCGATCACCGGGTGCGGCGTGACGTCGTCGTACTTTAGTTTCGGAATCAGTCGAATGCCCTTTGCAGCGGCCTCGCCCTCGCAGGCCTTCATCGCATTGAGCACGATATCTTCCAAAGGCGTCCGCACCAGAACCGCCGGCGTTCCTCCCGAGCCGACCCGCGTGAGCAAAAGGAACGCGTCAACAATTCGCAGGAGTCGTTCCGCTTCACTGACAACCGTGCCTCTGAACTCCTCCACCACTTCAGGATCGCTAAGGTTCGCGCGCGACCGGGCCTCCGCGAGCAGCACCGTGATCGGCGTCTTCAATTCGTGCGAGATATTGGAGAGGAACTGACGCTGGTTGCGAAACTGGGCCTGGAGACGGTCGAGCATCTCATTGAGCACCCGGACCATCTCGCCGATCTCATCCGCGTCCTTCGGCACGGGTATCCGTTCGTGCAGGCGACTGGCCGTTATGCGCTTCGCCTGCCGCACAATCCGCCCGACCGGCGCCAGCGAGCGGCCGACCAGATACCACGATGTAAACGTAGACAGCGCCATGCTTACGATGAAGTAGATAATCACGAATCGGCGAAGGCGATTGACGATCTCAGTAACCGGTCGAAGATCTGACGCGACCTGAATAAGCACCGGTGGGCTGTCTCCGATCTTGTGACTCAGCACGACAGATCGCAGCGATGATTCCGCCCCGGCGATCGCGGACGAAGTCGCCTCATCCATCGTCTCATAAGCCGGTATGCCCCGAAGCGCGGTCCGCCGTGCATCCGGGTCAAGCGGCAGTCGAGCTCCCGTCAGGTTTTGTGTCTGTCCGATGACTTCCTGTGACGCCAGCGTGACCTGAACAAAAAGCGATTCAGCGGAAAACCGCTCGAGCGCATCCTTCTGAAACTGCTCGCGAATAAATGGAAGCGTACGTTCCGAGGCGGACTCGATCGCGCCGACGACGCTGCGTGCGCGCCCCAGCAGCTCCTTGTCAAAATGCTCGTGGAGATAGTGCGACCGGACAACGTCAACCGTGATCCAGAATCCCGATTGAAGCAATCCGAAGATCAGCGCGTAAAGCAGCGTGAGCCGGGCGCGTAATGAGTGAAAGCGAATCGCCATGTCGCGTCACTCCACGCCGAGTGCACTCGATTCCTCGCTCGCTCGTTCCGAAAGGATGTACCCCGCGCCAGGCACCGTATGGATGACGCGCGCCTCGCCGTCCTGCTCCAGTTTCTTGCGAATCCGGGATACATACACCTCGATGACGTTGCTCTCATCTTCAAAGTTCATGTCCCAGACGTTCGCCCCGATCGCCGACTTCGTCGCCACCCGCTCGGGCCGGCGAAGGAGATACTCCATCAGGCAGAATTCCCTCGCCGTCACGCTGATCGCGCGGCCCGCCCGGGTCAGCGTTCGCTTCGCCAGGTCCAGTTCGATGTCGCCGAAGGTCAGCGTGACCGCCTCTCCCGCCGTCCCGCGTCGCGCTAAAGCCCGAATACGCGCAATCAGCTCGTCATAGTCGAACGGCTTGGTCAGATAGTCGTCAGCCCCCGCCTCAAGCCCGGCGACTTTGTCGGCCGTAGTCCCCAGCGCGGTCAAAACCAGAATCGGCGTGGCGACGTGTCGCTTTCTGAGATTCTTGCAGATCTGAACGCCGTCATGATCCGGCAACAGGACGTCCAGCACGATGGCGTCGTATTCCTGTTCGGCGGCGAGCTGCTCGCCTTCCTGCCCGCGATTGGCGACATCAACCTGAAACCCCTCCTCTTTGAACCTCACGCATAGTCGATGGGCGATCTTCTTGTTGTCCTCAATCACCAAAATCCGCATCTCGTCCTCCACCCATTTAGGCTTGACGGTTTCTGCTTCGTTCAGTTGGATCGAGAATGATGCCAATTCTATTCCCGGCCCAATTCGGAAGCCAAGTACGACATGCGGATCGAGATACGTAATTTCAGTCGCCGCAGAAAGTTAGGTGAGCGATTTTTTGTTGCTGCGACCGCGATGGGCCATTAGACGTGCCAGGGGTGCGGCCTGATTCTCCTCCCCCCAAAAAAAATCCGGCGGTCCATGCCACGTGCGTGGAGCGAGTCATCAGAAATGCTTATGGCCTTGCCGAACGCATCGATGGGCGGAAGAGTGGCGCGGTGTCCATCGGATGCGTTCCCGCGAGGCCCTCGAAAAAAAGCCGCGCGCAAGGGGGCAAGTCCAAAGTGGCATGGACCGCCGTCGAGGACGGAACGACGTGTACCTGCGTGGTAGCATGCCGTTCCGAAGGGAGGAGGACTACTGTACGAACGGGTTGAGATCATTGGAGTCGCACGCCGCCCCCGCGCCGTCCTGATCGACGTCCTCCTGATCGACGTTCGCATTGTTGGGGCAGTTGTCACAGGCATCACCAAAACCATCCAGGTCCGAGTCCAATTGGTTGAAGTTCGCCACCATCGGGCAGTTGTCCGCGGGATCGAAAATCCCGTCCATGTCCGTGTCGCATCCGAACAATGCGATCGGCACCGCCAGCAGGGCCAGTGAAAAGACACTTCGCAGTTTTGCAAACATGATGTTTTCTCCAGTTCGCGCCCGCCCGACACACGCCGGTGTCGATCCGGTCACGCAATCGGCCGTTCGCCTCGGATGATGCGAATCAGCACCGTGATAATCGCGAGGACGAGTAACAGGTGGATGAAGCCGTGAATCGTGTAAGTCGTCACCATCCCCAGCAGCCACATCAGCATCAATAAGATTGCAATGGTCCAGAGCATGATGACTCTCTCCTCTTGCTTGCAGCCACACAAAATCGGGAGGGCCGGCCGAAACCGACCCTCCCGCGCTTGATAGTCCGGGCCTTACTTGTTGCCTGCGACGAGTGACGTCGGCCAGATCACCCGGCCGTCCTTGTTCACCCAGTTCTCCGTACCGTTCGTCACCACCCGTGCGAGACCCTCGTGGAAGTCATCGGCCTCATCGTGACGAATCGGAATCGCCGTGGAACCGTCGGTCGCGATGTAGCCCCATCGCCCGTCGCGCTTCACCGGCGCAAGGCCTTCGTTAAACGCCTTCGCGTCTTCATAGACCGGGTGGACCACGACCCTGCCCGCCTTATCGACGTAGCCGATCTTGCCGCCGACCTTCACGCAGGCCCGGCCGTTCGAGAAGATCCACGCCCCGTCAAACTGCGGTTCGATCACGACTTCACCCGACTTATTGATGAAGCCCCACTTGCCGCCTTGTTCGACGGGAGCGAGACCTTCATTGAAGTCGCCGCAGTCATCAAACTTCGGGTTGATCTTCAGCCGGTTGTTCGCGTCGATGTAGCCGAATCGGCCGCTCCAGGCTCCGCCCGATTGAACGCGCGCCAGCCCGTCGCAGAAATCCGCCGCCACGTCGAATTCCGGCTTGATCTTCCATTGACCGTCCTTGCCGATATAGCCCCATTTGCCGTCCTTCTTCGCACGGGCAAGTCCGTCGCAGAACATGCCGACTTCGTCATACTCGCAGTCGACAACGACGCGGCCGCTGGTGTCGACAAAGCCGAACGCCTTGCCCAGCAGTCCCTTCTTCCGGGCGATCGGGGCCAGGCCGTCAGCAAAGTCTCCGACTTCCTTGAACTGCGGCTTGATGACCAATTCGCCCTTCGTGTTCACGAATCCCCACAGATCGTCCTGCCGAACGGCCGCGAGCCCTTCGTGGAAACCCCGGGCCTCTTCAAATTGGCCGGGGATGACGATCTTGCCTTCATCGTTGATATAGCCGTGCTCCTCGCCGCACTCGACGGGAAACAGGGCCTCCGATCGGGCGGGCAGCGTGAGGCAAAGCACGACGATCGCCGATGCGGTCACACGTTGGATTGTCGATTTCAGAAACATGAATCTACCTCCAGTCTTGCGAACCATTTTCGACGCAACTCTTCCATGCACGCCCGGCGAACGCTCGCCGGTGCGTCTGTAGCCGGGCCTCAACCCGGATGACTACCAATCACTAGGGGGTTTCAAATGCTCCGCCCGTAAGCGGCGGGTCTTCGGTGTGCGGCCACTACTCCTTTCGCTCCATCAGCGCGACGAGTCTTTGGCCCTCCCAGAACTGTGCGAGGCTCAGCTTGTTGCCGCCGTCCTCAATCTTGGCGTCATACGTATGCCGCAGCCCGTTATGGTCCACGAGGTCCAGGGTTCCCTCCTTGTACGAGTAGGTCCCCGACGTCGTGTGGATCGGTCCGACGCCGGCCTCGGCATAAAACGTCCCGTCCTTTTGCAGCGTCAGACTGTGATATTGAAAATCTCTCGTCGCCGCAGTTGGCTCCACGCCCGCAAGCGACCATTTGCCCTGCACACCGCAGCCAATTGCCGCGGGATACAGGAGTGTGACGAACACCGGGAACACGATTTTTCTTTTCAGTTTCATCTTTATTCTCCAGCGTGGTTCACTGTCCGGCCTCCTCACGGCCGTCACTGGAACTATTCCCCCCGCCGATGAATAGGCACTAAATTCCACCTGAAAAATCTGTAATCGGAGCGGCCCAAACCGCATTTTTCATTGCCCCGGCAGGGGAAAGTGAGAGAAATGTACAGACAGGGATTCGTCGGCGTCGCATTCGACGAGTCCTCATTTACAAATTGGATTGAATTACCAGTTGCGATCCAGGCGCGGGCGCGGAGCAAGTATTAATAATTGGAGATCGAACCAAACCCGCCCGGCGATGGAATTCTCAATGCCCGCCCGACGCAAAGGCCAAACCACTCGACCCATCGGCCCCAAGTCCCCGTCGCCCGTCACGCCCCAGGCCTCAAGTTTGAGGCCCTTCTCTCAAAAAACCACCAGAATTGCGACCCGCCCCAACCCATGCCCGCCACAAGAGTTGCAAGCGAAAAAAATCCGCTGTGTCACCTTATGTCACCTTCGATTTCGTCGCTCGCCGAGCCCCCGATCCGAGCCGCGCGCGTCAGCAAGCGGTACCAGAAAAGCCGAATACCAAATCGCAATCAACGCCCAGCGCCAACGCAATCAGTGTCACCGCCTTCGCATTTACTCTTGCCCCCCCTCGGCCCCTTTTTCACCCTTTTCGCGCAGCGCCCCAACACACGACCGCCACAACACTTGCAAGCGTCCGCTCAAACTTTTTTCGCCTATTGTCACCTACGCAATTGCAGGACTTGCGCGCGAGCGATGCCCCTGTCTTTACCCTCGCCCCCTCGATCCCTTGGCCCCTCAGCCCCTCACCCCGCTCGCCGCAATCCTACGCCGCCTTCTCGCTCGCCGTCGGCGTCTTATCGACGATGTCCTTCAGAACCGAATCAGGCTCCAGCCCCTCCGCCTGGGCCTCGAAATTCAGCAGAACCCGATGGCGAAGGGCAGGCAAAAACACGCCCCGAATATCCTCAAACCCGACGTTATACCGGCCTTCCAGAAGCGCTCGAACCTTCGCCGCGAGGACCACCGCCTGCGCCCCGCGCGGGCTCGATCCCCAGCGGACGTACCGATTGGTCAGCTCCGTCGCGAATTCGCCCCGCGGATGCGTGGCCAGTGTCAGTCGAATGGCATAGTCCTGAACGTGCGGGGCGATCACGACGCGCTGAACGAGCTTCTGAGCGCCGACGATCTGGTCCCCGCTCATGACCGGCTTGATGTCCGGCTTATGTCCCGTGGTGGTGCGTTGAAGAATGGTGCCCAGTTCATCCCGCGTCGAGTAGTGAACGATCAGCTTGAAGAAGAAGCGGTCAAGCTGGGCCTCCGGCAGGGGGTAGGTGCCTTCCTGCTCGATCGGGTTCTGAGTCGCCATGACAAAGAACGGCGGCGACAGCGGATATCTGTTGCCGGAAACGGTGACCGTCTTCTCCTGCATCGCCTCCAAAAGCGCGGACTGCGTCTTCGGCGTCGCGCGGTTGATCTCGTCAGCGAGAACCATCTGGGCAAAGAGCGGGCCCTTTTGAAACTCAAACCTGCGCCGGCCCGACTCCGGGTCCTCGACGATGATGTTCGTGCCGATGATGTCGGCGGGCATCAGGTCCGGCGTGAACTGAACGCGCGAGAACTCCAGCTTCAGCGCTTCAGCCATCGAGCGGATGAGGTAAGTCTTGCCCAGCCCCGGCACGCCTTCCAGCAGCGCATGGCCGCCGGTAAAGAGGCAGATCAGCACGCCTTCGACAATGTCGTTGTGACCGACAATCGCCTTGCCGATCTCGTCCTTGACCGCCTTGAACTTCGCCCGAAATTCCTCGGTCGCCTTGGCAATCGCCGGGTCCACCTGTGCCGCCATTTCACACTCCTAAACCTCCGGCCGCATCGGGCCGGGCTACGGTTGATCGTCCTGTTGATCGCGGGCCCGCTTCTTGGCCTTGAGCAATCGAGCCGTGGTCGATTCCGCCGGCTTGTCGGACTTATCCGCCTTCCGCGCCGAGGGAGGCGCCGCCGTCGCGTCCGCGCCGCCCAGTGCCTTCGTCAGGTCCGCCGCCGGTTTCTTCAAATCGCCCTGGGCCTCAAACTTGATGCTCGCCGATTCCGAAGGCGCCGCCGATCGGGCATCGCCCTCCTTCGTACGCTCCGCCCGAACCTTTTGGCGGACGTCTTTCAATTCCGTCAGGGTACGCGCCGCCCGCTGGCCCGCGCCGAATCGCCCGGCAAGACCGGCGATGTAGTTACGAGCATACGCGAGCGTCTTGACCGGGTCGACGGCGATCCGGCGCACGGCGACATCGAGGAGAAACATGAATAACGCCAGCTTGAGCAGAAATTCCCAGATGGGCGTGCGCGTGATGGTTGAGGGGATGGACTTGTCGAAGATCGTGGCCGCCGTGGCCTTGGTGGTCAGCAGCCGCCCGTCCGCCACTTCGGCGATCTCGCGCAGCAGTGCTTCGTTTGGCTCCAGATCGCGGAACTCCGGCGAATACGCCACCGTGACGCCGGTGCGAATCATCGTGGGCTTGTCGTCCCCGCCGGAGCTCGGCGAGATGACATTGAGCAGATACGTCCCCTGCTCGCCCAGTTTGAATTTTCCCTCGTATCGACCGGGCCCGGTCTGGATGATGGAGACCGGCGTCGCGCTGCCGTCCGGCGCGATGGCGCGTCCGACGAACTGCCGAAAATTCTCGAATGTCTCACCTTCGCCGAGACTCTCAATGACAATGTGTCCCTCGTCCCCCTCGACGACGGTGTTGACGTCGAAGTTCGCCGCCGCGCCCTGCTGCATCGACCATCGAACGGCCTGCGACCACAGCTTGGAGAATCCGGACCACGAGGCCCAGTCCGTGCCCCAGTGTTTCCAGCGCCCGCTGGTGAAGGCCAGCGTTCTGCCGAATCCGCAGAGCCAGTGGGCGAGCAACGGGTCGCCGCGCTCGGTAACAAGCGGCATCTCAACGTCGGCGACTTTGCGCGGCGTGGTCACGACATATCCCTTGAGTTGCGGGATGCTGTCGATGCCGACCATGATCTCGGAGAGATTGGGCTTCACCTTGGGCGTGAAGATTTCGTCGCGGACAAGCGGCCGGCGAACCACGCGGGCCTCCTTGATGAAGATCTTCGGCAGTCGTTTCTCGTCGCCGGGTTTGCTCAGCGAATAGTACCGGCCGCCGGTGACATTGGAGATATTTTTAAGCGTGGCGATCTCCTGGCCGCCGTGAGGGTAGATGGAGATTGTGGAGCAGGTGATCTTATTGCCGACCATCTTATTCAAAAGGCCGGTCTGCGGCGGGGCGGGGTCGCCGTCGGAGATGACGATCATGTGGCGCTGCGCGGCGTCTTTGCACTCCATCAAGCCTTTGTAGGCCATCTGCATCGGCGTGTGGAAGTCGGGCATGTCGGAGTTCTGCATCCTGCGAAGCTGCGAGATGATGGCCTCCTTGTTGCTCGCGGTGCGCATGGGAACTTCCCAGACGTATCCGCCCATGCCCCAATCGACGAGGCCGAAGTAGTCGAGGCTGCTGATGGTCTTCACCGCGGCAACGGCGGTCTCGACGCCCCACGTATTGCCCTGCGGCATCTCGCACGCATGCATCACGATGGCCAGCGCCCCGCGGGGAATCTGCTTGACCGAGTCGACGTCGAACTTGATCGGCATGATGTCTTCGACGACCGAGCCCTGCCATCCGCCGGCGGCGAAACTCTCATCACCGCCGAGCATCAGCAGTCCGCCTCCCAGGTCGCGGACATACGCAGCAAGGGCCTTCTGCTGCTCAGCGGAAAAAATCTCCGCAGGCACATTGGCAAGAATGACAGCGGAAAAGTCCTGAAGCGTCGCCGTGTCGATGTTGATGGACTCCGCGAGTTCAGACTGCACGCGGATGCCTTCGCGCTCCAGGGCCTCAGCGAGCAGCGCGTTGTCCGGCTCGTCGACGGCCGTCCCAATCATCAGCACGGTCTGCGGCCCCTCGACGTTGGTAAACGCACGGGCCACGTTGTTCTGACCGAGGAAGTCGGCGGTCTTGTCATCGGGGACGAACTCGGCGCGAAAGTCGTGAGCCCGGGCCTCATTGATCGGGACGCGCACGTTGAATGCATTGCGACCCGGAGCAAGCTGAATGTGCTGGCCGCTGCCCGGTGCGTTGGGGCTCAGGTCCAGCAGCCGTTCCTCTTGGCCGACGCGCTGATAGATGAGGATGCTGCCGGACGTCGCCCGGTCGCTCTTGAGGATGAGTCGCAGGGGAACCTGTTCGTGAAGATTCGAGTAGGGCGGGGCGAGCAATTGCTCGAAGACGACCTCCGCGCCGTATTCATAGGTCAGCGGAACAACATCAACCCGCAGATTGTTGGCCTTGGCGGTCTTGGCTTCTTCGAGGGCATCGCCGATGTTCTGGATGCCGTCGGAGAGAAGGATGACGCGGTTGTTGGTGTCGTTCTGGGCGCAGGCGGCGGCGACGCGAAGACCCTGGGCGATATTGGTTCGATCGGGTTTTTGTCCCGCGGCCAGTGGCATGGGAATGTGGACAGCGCCGTCGGGGCCGGGCCGGCTGGGAAGCTGCTCAATGTTCGCCGATCCGTCGAAGGTGAGAATGGCCACGCGATCGTCGGGCGGCGCCTCGGCGGCGATACGTTGTATGAAATCCTCGGACTGCTTCCGGACCTCGGTCGGGATGGATCGCGACTGATCGACGAGGAACAGAACGGTGAGGTCGTTGGTCTCAAGGATGCGATGGGCGCCGGCGGCGGCAAAGATAAGCAGGAGCAGCACGATCGTGCGCATGGCAAGCGCGAGCCTCCCGCGAACGGGCCCGAGACCGGAAAGGGAACGGCGCGACATCCACCACAGCGCGATGAAGATGAGTCCCAACCAGAGATAGTCGGGTCGATCGAAGCGTTCGAGTGAGAAGAGACGGCTCATTCAGTTCCCCGGCCCGTACCCGTTACAGTGAGTCTCGCCGCGGCCGTTATCCGCAACGTCACCAATCTATCAGTTGTACCCGATTGTTCCATGAGTCGAGGCAGTAGATGCCGCCGGAGGCCGAGACGGCGACACCCCAGGGCTGGGCGATCTGACCTTCGGCGCGTCCCGGTGTGCCCCAGCTTGCCAGCCACTTGCCATCGCGCTGGAAGCGGGACACCCGGTTGTTGCCGCGATCGGCGACGAGGATAGTTCCGCCGGACTCCAATGCGAGACCGTAGGGGTAGTTGAACTGTCCCTGATCGTCGCCTGCCGCGCCGAAGGCCCTCTGAAACTTTCCGTCCTTTCCATACACACAAATACGGTGATGGCAGGCGTCGGCCACCCAAAGTTGATCATTTTCGTCGAATACGAGACCCGCGGGCCGTTCCACCCATCCGTTGCCGGTGGACTTGTCGGCGATGCAGTCGAGGAATTTTCCGTCCTGCGTGAAGCGGCTGATGCGATCGTTACCGCCGTATTCTCCGACATACACGATGCCGTCACGGGAAAGGGTGACGGAGCAGGGGAACATGAACTGGCCGGGGCCTTCGCCCTGACTGCCGAATCTTTGCAGCTCCTTGCCGTCACGGTCGAAGAGCATGACTCGAAAATAGTGCGTGTCCGCGACCCAGAGGCGATTCCGTGAATCGACGAAGAGGCCGGTCGGTTTGCCGTTGATGTACTCGGGCATGCGCCACTGATGCTCGTAGTCGCCGTCGGAGCTGAAGCGCTGGATGCGGGCGGTCTTGTCCACGACGAACACGCAACCATCGACCGGTGAGACGGCGATGGCGCGCGGGTAACTGAACTCACCGGGAGACAGGCCGGTTTTTCCGAAGACCTTTTCCACCGCGCCCGCACCGCCTGCACCTGAATCAGCGCAACCGACGGTTAGCAGCAGCGTCAGCATGAAGGACAGCGAGACGATCATCGCGGGGCGGATGAGATGAAGCGCAAACCTGAATGCTGAACGAGTCATCATGCTTGGGTCCATGGTCGCGGCCAGGCGGCCCCCACGAGGGCCGCGGCGACTGCGGGCGAGAACATGATAGCGGCAAGGACGGTGGTTTCGCTCTGCCGGCCGTAGTGCATCTGCATGTCCACCTGCACGGCCAGGCTGCCGCCGAAGAACCGAACGGGCTGGGTGAGGACGGAGGCGCCGATTTCCGACATGGCAAGGCAGGCGGTGAGAAGCGCGGCCATCGCGATGGGTCGCCAGATGAACGGCAGCCGAACGAGGGCGATTCGGGCCGGGCCTGTCGCGCCTTCCAGTTGGGCATGACTCAGCAGCGAGGCCGGAACCCGGCGATTGGTCAAACGGGCGACGACCAGACAAATGACGCCGAAGCGGGACAACAGCGCCGCCATCCAGGCCCAGGGCGTGTAGTCGTAGATGTTCCATGTGCGGGGGTCGCAGACTCGTGTCAACGTGGCGGCGAGGGCGGTGCCGATGATCTCCGGCGGCAGGATGGCGATGATCAAGATGGCGGTGAATGCGAGCCTCCCGAATGCTTTGGCCCACGGGTGATCGTCCGGATCGGCAATGACGCCAAGCGATGCGACGAACGCCATGGCGCCGGTCAGCGCCGCGACCAGGAGCGTCGCAAGTCCGTGCGTACGATAGGTCGTTAGCGCCGTCATGATCGCGCGGCCTGTCCCTTCGCGTGCTGAGCCGAACTCGGTCAAAAAGACGCACAAAGGAAAAAACGCAATTGCGCCGGCGAGCACGCAAGCGAAGAACCAGGTTCGGCCCGGCGCGCGGGTTAATGTGCCGGTGTCCGCCCCCTCAAGCTCGTCTCCCCACGCAGCGATCCTGCGAATACCGGGCATCGCCGCCAATGCGAAGGTGATGATCAGCGCCAGCATGGGCCACGCCTGCCAGAAAAGGTAGCCGATGGGGCGCGCATGGCTGGACGCCGTCGCGGCGACGGCCAGCATCTCGACGGACCACACTTCGGTGGCGCCCATGAGCGGAGGAATGGTGGCGTCGGTTGCCGCGAGGATGAACGTCGCTGCAACAGCGGCGATGAGCGGCGCCCGCATGAGCGGCAAGGCCCCGCGGAGGAAGGCGGAAAGTCCGGCGGCATCGAGCCGGGCAAGTTGATAACCCTGTCGCCCCATGTGCCGAAATGCGGCGGACAGGATGAGCGCGGGGATCGGCCATAGCCAGCTCGCCAGCACGACGGCCGCCTGCACCCACTGGGCCCCCGGCGTGTTCCAGCCGATGGCGCTTAAGATCGCGGCGGCGATCCCGTCCTTGCGCGTGGCGAGAAGCATCCAGGCATAGGCGTGAATGCTGGGCATCGTCACCAGCGGCATGATGATGAGGGCAGTCAGCACGCGGCGCTGGCGACCGTGTCGAACGCCGGCCATGACGGCGGTGAAGGGAATAGCGATGGCAAATGCGATGAGGGTCGCCACCGAAGCCATGGCGATCGTCGTTCGGAAGTATCCCCAGAGTCGAGGAGTCGGCCACGCGGATTGATCGGCGAGCGTACCGGGCGCAGCTTCGACCACGGTGGCGACCAGCACAATGCCGACCGACATGGCCAGGACGAGCCAGCCGACGACCCGGGCAAATTGAAAGGCGATGATGCGATTCACTGAAGCAGCATGTCGCGGACGAGTTTGTCTGACAAGTCGAGGAGTTTTGCGGTGGCGGCGTAGTCAACTATCGCCTGGTGGGACGCTTCGGTCTTCAGTTTTTCGCGAAGTTCCGGGCGAACCGGCACGTTGCGAGACTCACTGGCGAAGAGCAGCTCTTCCACTTCAGCGGAGATGAGATAATCGACGAGCTGGCCTCCCTCGGTGGGGTGCGGCGATTCCTTCACGAGGCCGACGGAGCATGGAATCCAGAGTGTGCCGGAATTTCTTGACCGGCCGTCCGGCGCGTCGAGATCGGGGTAGATCATCTCGATGGCGTCGCCGCGGGCCTGTGCCAGCAATACGTCATCGGTATCGGTGGCGACGAAATCGGCGAGGCCGCGTGTGAGGTTGAGGACGGCCTTGGCATTGCCGTCGGCCAGCTTGCACTCGTTGTCGCGCAGGGCTTGGTAGAACTTCTCCATAGCCGGCTGACCCCAGAGGGAAAGCTGGACGGCCATGTGACCGCGCGTGGTGCCGAATCGGGGATCGGCCATTTGGAATCGGCCGCGGTACTTCGGATCGGCGAGGTCGGACCAGCTTCGGGGCAGGTCTTCTATTTTGATGCGCGTCGGATCGAAGGCGATAACGCGGCCGCGCAGCCCAACGGCGATCCATCGATTCTCGGAATCGCGGAAGACCGCCGGGATGTCGGATGCCTGCGCGCTTGTGTATTTTGCCAGTACGCCGCGCTCGGCGAGTTGGATGGTTCCGAACACTTCACTCGACCACCATACATCGGCCCGCGGGCGAGCGCGCTCAGCCATGAGGCGATTGATGAGCCCGGTGGTCTTGCCCGCCTCGGTGTCGAAGATGGCGTGCACTTTGATGCCGGATCGCTTTTCAAAGGCGGCGAGAATCGGCTCGGCGATCGCGGTATCGACGGAGCAGTAGATGACGACGGAGGCGGTTCGCGTCGAGGCCGCATCGTCATTGCACGCGGAGACGGAGGCGAGAATCGCAAATGCAACAATGGTGAGCGGTCTATTCATCCAGGGCTCTTTCATGTCGGTTTCTTGGAAGGAACAATGGATGCCGCCATAGATTTCAAAGTAATGCTAATCGGCTGAGAGTGATGAGAGGCATGGCTCCGGCCGCGTGACGAATTATTTTTTCTCCGAGGCCTCATCCTTCTTCGGCTCGGGGGGTTCGGTCTTTGCCGGCTCGGACGGGTTGAATTCATCGCCGAGGCGATCGAAGTAGTTCTTAACGCCCTTACGATAAGCGCGGGGGATTCGATCGCGGTTCAGGGCGTCAGTTGCGTCAATCTCAGCGGCTGACGCGGCGTCGTAAAACTCGACTTCGCTCTTGCCCTTGAGGTGCTGTCCCTTCACGAACTGCTGCGAAATGATCTTGCCGCCCTTGGTCGTCTTGACCTTTGCCTTGGAGTTCTTGAAGCCGACCTCGATGCCTTCGGCGCGGTCGCGCTTACCCGATCCTCGACCCGCGCCGCCCATTCCGTCGCCCGTTCCATTGCAATGAGGACACGGCGCGCCGTCTTTGCGGAATCCCTTGCCGCCGCAGCTCTTGCACTGGCCGTCGCCTTCTCCTTTGCCCTCGCCTTCGTTGAGTCCGTTTCGGGCCTCGTCGAGCTGCGCAAGCTGGCCCTCAAGCTCGTTGAGCTGCTGCTCCAACTGTTCCATCTCGCTGAGTTGTTCGCCGGCCTCGCCGAGTTCGCTCTGGGCTGCCTCGCAGTCACCCTGCTCGAGCTTCTTGGAGGCGTCGCCCAACTTCTTGCCCATCTCCTTGAGCGCCTTGCAGGCCTGTTGGCGCTGGGCGATCTTGTCCATCATCTGCTTGAGTTGTTCCTGCGTAACACCCTGATCCTTCATGCGCTCGGCCATTTCCTTGGCGAGTTTTTCGATTTGCTTGGGGTCTTTCTTGGCGAGGGTGTCGAGAACGCGCTGCATGTCCTGCTTGGAGAGGCCGGCGTTCTGCATCTCACGTTCGCTCTGCTGATCCTGGGCGGCCTGCTGCATTTTTTTGGCCATTTCGTTGAGTTGCTTGCGAAGCGCCTCGGCCTGCTTCGGCTCGATCTTGCCGTCGCGCGATCGCTTGGCCAATTTCTCCTGAAGCTCTTTGATCTCCTTCTGGGCCTGCTGGAAGTCGCCCGCGGAAAGGCTGTCGATCAACTTTCCCAGTTCTCCCTTGGGGTCGGATTGCTCGGCGGCCTGCTTCAGTCGTTTCTTGGTTTCGTCGAGGGCCTTGAAGCGATCCTCGTTGGCCTTGTCTTTCATCGTGTCTTGCAGCTTGTCGAGCTGCTTGACCGTCTCGCGGCGAAGCACGTCGGGGTCCTTCGCCGGATCGGGCCGCAGCGACTCTTCCAGCGCCTTGATCTGCTTTTCGAGTTCGGCGTCCTGCTGCTTTTCGGCAAGCTGAGAAATTGCGGAGACAGGCTGAGCGACGACATCACGAAGCCGGGCCGCGACCGCAGCCTGGGAGTCCAGACCGGCCTGCGCCTCTTTCTTCTTCAGCAAGTCAAACTCGGGGAGGAGAAGCAGAAGCAACCCGATGAGGAGCATCATCGAGCCATAGGACAAAGAGCCGGACCAGCGGAGCGGGATCAGCTTCTTCGCCGACAGGCCCGTGACGCTTCGCTCTGCGTCGGCGGCAACGGCCACAGAGAATGGATCGTTAGCCCCGGACTGCGTGGCCAGGGCGGTGGAGACGCGCTCCTTGAGCCCGGCCGACTCGTCCAGTGCGACGGCGGCGGCGAGGTTTTGTTCTCGCGATCGGAACAGCCAGATTAACGATGCCAGGAGGCAGAGTCCGCCCCCGGTGATTGCGATCCAGCGAAGCGGCAGACCCAGCGAAAAGAGTCGATCGGCCAGAACCGTCAACGCCCAAAGGCAGGCACCAAAAAAGAGGGACCATCCGAATTGTCCCAGCCAGCGATTGATCCACAGGCGGTGTCGGGCGTTTCTGACCTGTTTCTCAATCGTGCTCATGGTTGACCCTTTTCGCGGGGGTGATCGGAGCAACCGCCGCCCAAGACCTGTCAGGATATTATATCGTTATAAATCGCCGGACAATCACGCCGGGGAAATTCGCCACCTTTCCTTTGTAGATACGTAAGAAGTCGGATCGGACCCTTGAGATTTCCTGCCAAGCGGGGCTGAGAGGACGGTTCTTCGCCCTTTTCGGATCGGCTGGATATACTCTCGACACGCAAGGACGCCGCAAATGACCCCACCGCAGACTCCAGAGACCACGGTCGAAGCGGACATCGCCAAGAACAGGCGATCCGTCGCACCGAAAACCATCCGCGGCCGAATCGTTGCCGGCGTCTTGCTGGTGATTCCACTCGGCGTCACGGCGTGGCTCCTCAGCCTTCTGTATGGATCGGCCCTCTGGGTTGGCACGCATCTGGTTAATCTCGTTTCCCGATTCGTGATCTGGGCCTTCAAGCTGGACCTTCCGCCGCCGGCTTTCAACCCCACCGATGTGACGTGGTATGAGAGCCTCATCGCGGTGGTCCTGACCCTTGTCATGCTCTATCTGCTGGGATGGCTGGGTACCAACGCCGTGGGGCGGCGCATGATCGACCTCGTCGAGCACATCGTGGAGCGACTGCCGTTTGTCGATACGGTTTACCCCTCGGTCAAACGGATGGTGCAGGCCCTCTCCGGCAGCGGCAAGGACGGCGATCAGGGGCAGCGCGTCGTGCTGATCGACTTCCCGAGTGACAATATGAAGGCACTCGCACTGATGACCAACACCATCGAGGACGCATCAAGCGGACAGAAGTACGCGACGGTCTTCGTCCCGACGACGCCGAATCCGACGAGCGGCTACATGGAACTCGTGCCCATCGAGCGGGTGACGCCGACGGACATGAGCGTGCAGATGGGCCTTTCGACGATCATCTCCGGCGGCGCGGCGGCGCCGCCCAGTATTCATTTCCTGGAGCGCGGCAGTCTGGGCAAGCCGCGGGAATCCCAGGAGCCGGCAAAAAAGTAGAGAAGCGCTCCATCACGGTCGGCCCAGCTTCTGCCTCAATTTTCGAAGCGCATCGGTAAGGCTCACCGGCATGGGCTCGCCATTTTTTTTGTAGATGGCCCTGACCGCTTCATATTCGATAAGGGCCGCGTTCGAATCCCCGGTCGCCTCCAGGGCCGTTCCGAGGTTCCAGCGCGTCGCGACATTCTCAGGATCGTCTTTCAGCGCGAGCCGGTAGTAATAGACAGCCTGATTGAAGCGGTGTGCGACGCTCAAGGCGAAATCGGCCATGTCCGTGGCCACGATGGCGGGCGTGCAGCCGAATTCTATTCCCCTGTCGAAAGCCTCGCGCGAGCCGTTGTCGTCCCCGGTGACCATCAGCGCTTGCGAGAGCGAAATATGACCGATTCCCTGGCTGGGTCCCAGGCCGATCTCGAGCGCCTTGCGGATCAGCGCAGCGGCCTTGGCGCCATGGCCGCGCCGCGACTGAACGCGGCCCAGGGTGTGCAGCGATCGGGCATCGTTCGGCGCCGCCTTGACGGCTCGTTCGACGCGACGGAGTGCATCGTCGAGCTTGCCCTCCTCCAGATCGAAGATCGCCAGGTTACTCAGTGCCACCGGGTCATCAGGCGACATTTCTTCGACGCGCGACCACAGGCTCCGCGAATCCGCCCAGACCGATTGCTGGATGAGGCAAAGCGCCGCCATCACAACAATGCCAAGCCCGAACATGACCTGAATCACGCTCTTTCGCATCGAGTAACGCGATGCGGCCTGCGCGCAGGCCGACACCAGTGGCATCAGCAGGAAGATTGACGGCAGATAGAGAAACCTGTCGGACACGCACGATGCCGCGAATTGGAGCGGTCCCATCGCAGGGGAAAGTAGGATGGCGAAGGCCGCAAGCCCAACAAAAAGAGGCGGCGCGCGCCGGCGTGACCAGAGCCAAAGCCCAACCAGACAGATCACGACCAGACATGAGACAGCGATAGGCGCACTTGAGAGAGACAAGTCGTCCGGCAGGGCACGCACCGGCGAGAGGTAAAGCGGCCAAACGAGATTGCCCAGATAAAGAACGACGTCATAACAAAGCAGGCCGATCCATTGGACCATGACCTGTCCACTGAAAACGTTTGCGACCCTGAGGCTGGCTTCCGACTGCGACTGGCTGACAAGTGCGATCCAGGTGAACAGCGCCATCGCGAGGAGAAACGGCCACTTTTCGATCAGACATTTCCCCAGCGGCCGACGAAGCGGCCAGTAATCCAGAAACGGCAGGATCAGCGGAAGCAGGACGACGGTCGGCTTTGCGAGATTGGCGAGGACATAGAGGGCGATTGAAACGGCGAGGGCACCCAACTTCCTTGTTCTTCCCCATTGCAGGTACGCAATCACAGAACCGATCGCCAGGGGCGTCGCCAGCACGGTCTTTCGCTGAGAGATCCAGGCGACGGACTCCACCTGGATCGGGTGAACGGCGAAGAGCAGCGCCCCGAGCATGGAAAACTTGAGATCGCCGGTTACCGATCGCAGCAGGAACATCACCAGCACCGCCGTCACCGCGTGCAGGGCGACGTTGGTCAGGTGGAAAATAAACGGCTCAATTCGATCCGCATCCGCGCCGGAGAGCATGGCGTCGCCGCACAGCGAGAGCATGGTGAGCGGCTGATAGTAGCCTGCCACCGTCGACGGATTCATCACCTCAACAAAGAACCGCCGCACTCCCTCCCAGCTTGGCGTGCGTACGAGTGGATTGTCGATCACATACTGATAATCATCGAGCCGCACAAACTCGCTGGATAACGACGGGACGTAGCAGCCAAACGCAATGGCCGCCACAACGGCGGCGTGAGTCCAGGCGCGACTCGGCGTTTCCTGGGAATGCGATGCCGTGCAATCCTGTGACGCAGAACCGGGCCTCATCCCGTCGGCCCGCCCGCCCGACGCGCAGCGGGCAACTCAATATCCAGCGGGGGAGTCGGCGTCCGCACGTCACGATCGTCGAGCAACTCCTGCTCGCCGCCGAGTCGCCTCAGCGCCGGTGACGCCGCTGCCCGCTCCGCGAGATGCGGATCGCGTGCCAGGGCGATGGCCAGATGACGACGGGCCTGATCGTCGGCGTCGTTCTCGGCCCACGCCATGGCCAGGCCGAGGTGAATGATCGGGTCGTTTCGATGGCGCAAGGCGATCTGCAATTCGGCCCGCGCGGCGGACGGCCGCTGAAGACGCAGATAGGCATGGCCCAGTCCGGTGCGAATCGCGGCGGAATCGGGATCGAGGTCTCGGGCTCGCTCCAGGTAGGCGACGGCCTTTTCAGTGTGGCCGCTCTTGACGAGTGCAACGCCGAGGTTTTGAAGGCAGGCGATCCAGTTCGGGTTCGAGCGGAGAGCTTTTCGCAGCGGTGCGACAGCCTCGGCACTGCGTCCATCCTTATGGAGAAGAAGCGTCGTTCCAAGATAGAACTGAATGCCGGGATCCTCGGGGGCGATGCGCACGGCGCGCTCGGCGCATTTCAGGGCCGAGTCCAGTTCGCCGTCCTGAAGCCACGCCTCGACGAGCCCGGTGTAGCCGTCGGGCCATGCGGGATATCGTCTGACCGTCTCCTCATAGACGTCACGGCTGCTGAGCCAGGTAAATGATTTCAGGTATGACTGCGCGGTGCAAAAGGCGACCGCGGCGGCGGCGGCGTAAAGGCAGAGCCGGCGACGGGCCGGACGCGCGATCAGGTCAAAGCTCGAAGCGATGACGATGAGCGGCACGATCAGGACCATGTAAAGGTACTTGTCGCCCAGCAGCGAACTGGCATAGGCGGCGTCCAGCAGGGCCGGGCAGACCAGGACGACGGCTCCGCACAGACAGGTGAAGACAGGGCGGCTTCGCCGAAACGACCAGATGCCGATGACGACGATCGCGCCCGCCACGCCGACCATCGCCGCCAGGTGTGCGGACGAAAGAGAACTCCGCGCCGCCGGATAGAAAATCGAGACCGCCGACGGCTGAAAAATGCGAACGACGAACGAGACGAGGCTGCCGCCGAGCACCTCAAAGCTGCCCAGTTCTCCCGTGACCTGCCCGGGGCTTCGAGCATGGACCATGGCCTGAATCGCGGCGGCGATAACGAAGATGGCGAACATCGGGGCTTTTTCCACGATCGGCGTCCACCCCGAACGCTTGCCGGGCCAAAGGTCCAAGAGAAGAAACACGACCGGCAGGGGGATGAGCAGCGGATTGCTCATGACGGCCAGTGCATAGAGAAGCGTCGCAGGCACGACCCATGCCGTCCGACCGCGGAGGGCGACCCTGGAGTAACAATTGATCGCCAGGAGTGCGAAGAACGCGCCGAGCAGCGTGCCCCGCTGCGACACCCAGGCGACAGAAGCAAGCTGGATGGGGTGCAAGCCGAAGAGCAGGCCGCCAAGGGCGCACACCCAAAGGCTCGCGCCGAATCGACGAAGAATATGAAACACGATCAGCACATTCGCCAGGTGCAGGGCGAGGTTGGTCAGGTGAAAGTGAAATGCCGCCGCCGAAGGATCCGGCGCGAGCCGCGCGTCGAGGGCGAGGGAAAGCAGCGCCAGCGGCTGGTAGTATCCGCCGGTCTCAGCAGGGGCGCTGTAGGTGGAAAACGCGGCACGTATGTCGGTCGGGGTCAGGGCTCGGATGCGATCCGCCTGCCTCAGATAGGCGCCGTCGCCCATGCTCAAAAAGCCCGCAACGAGGACGGACTGCAGGACAACGCCGCAGGCCAGCGCCGTGGCCAAAGCCGCGCAAATTGCGCGAACCGCGCTGGGCGATGCAACGGGCCGGGCGACTGGGGTATTGATATCGGGCATTGAAGGAATATCCGCGAGGCAACCGGAAACGGCGCATGATCGCCGTAAAACTACGGGCCGGCTCAATTGTATGCCGCGCGGCAGCCCCCTACAATTCGACTCATGCGAATCCTCCTCACCAATGACGACGGCATCTTCGCGCCGGGCATCATTGCCATGCACGACGAGTTACAGCGAAACCACGACGTGACGGTCGTCGCCCCGGCCAACGTTCAATCCGGCGGCTCGCACGCGATCACCATCCGCAATCCCGTGCTATGGCGGCCGGTGAGCGTAAATGATCGATTCCGGGGCACCAGCGTTGAAGGCACGCCCGCCGACTGCGTGAAGCTGGCCATCGGAGCGCTGATGCCGGAAAAGCCCGACCTGGTCGTCTCAGGCATCAACTCGGGCCTGAACACCGGGGTTCACGTCCTTTACTCCGGCACCGTCGCGGCCGCGGTCGAGGGGGCGATTCTGGGTTGTCCCGCGGTCGCCGTTTCGCTGGAGCTGTATCGCGATATGGATTATCCGCGTGCCGCGAGAATCACCGGTCGCATCATCGAGGATTTGTTCAACGACTCACTGGAGAGTCGGCTGGTCTGGAATGTGAATATCCCCGAGTTCAAGGCGGATCACCCGCGAGGCGTTCGCGTTGCGGCGCAGTGCACGCTCCCGACGCTCGATCGGCTGGAGAAGCGATCCGATCCAAACGGTCGTGAGTACTATTGGCTGGGCGGAGATTGGGGCGAGTTGGATGACGGGGGAGAAACGGACCTGCACGTCGTCAGGCAGGGATACGTCTGCGTGACGCCGCTTCGATTCAATCTCACCGCGGTGGATGCGATGGCGTTGGCAAGCCGCAGGGCGTGGTCTTCGGTATCGTTTGATTGATGCTTCATCGGGCGAAGCCGGTCACTCTTCAGGATGACGCTGGACTTCATCCGGCGGGAATTGATCGACGATGTCAGGTATTTCCTCCTCAACCGGCACTTCCGGCTGTTTCGCCTTCTTTCCCTTGCCGGGCGGGCGGCGTCCTGCTTTCACGTCTTCGTCGAACTGGCGCTTTCGGCGGAGGATGTGATGGTAGTGCTGGGCGAATCGGTGGGCCTCGTCGCGGACCTGTTGCAACAGGCGCAATCCCGCGTCGTTGCGTGCCAGTCGAATGGCCCCCTTGCGAGCCTGCGTGTAAATCTCCTCCTCGCGCTTGGCCAGCGAAATGACCATCGGCGGCTTCACGAACATCTCGCCGCACGCGTCCAGCGCCGCATGCAACTGGCCCAGCCCGCCGTCGATGAGAATCAAATCGGGATAAAGCTCCTCACCCTCAGCGGCATGACGATAGCGTCGCGTCACGACCTCGCGGATCATGGCGTAGTCGTCCTGACCTTCGACCGTCTGAATGCGAAAGCGCTTATAGCCCGCCTTGAACGGGACTCCGTCAATGAAGCAGACGAGCGACCCGACCGATTCCTGCCCCTGAAGATTGGCGATGTCGATGCCCTCGATGACGCGGGGCGGCTGTTCCAGATCGAGCACCTTCGCGAGTCGATCGAGCCCCTTGCGCGGGTCGATGTAAAAGGCCTCGGGCTGAATGTCCGCATCGGGGTCACCGGACAGTTTCAGGCCGCTGATGGCCTTGATGCGATCACGGATTCTGGCCGCCTCCTCGAATGCCTGCTCCTCCGATGCCTGCTTCATCTCCTTTTCCATCTCGCGAATGAGAACGCTTCGCTTAGACGCGAGGAAGCGCTTGAGCCGATCGACGTCCTTCGCGTAGTCCGCGCGGCTGATCTTGTCGGCGCAGGGGGCGGTGCACTGGTTGATCGAATACAGCAGGCACGGCCGGAAGAACCGCTTGCGGTTATCATCCTCGCGGATGTCCAGCTCGCAGGTGCGAAACTTAAAGACCTTCTGCAAAGCATTCATCGCATCGCGCAGCGCACCGGCTGACGTGAACGGGCCGTAGAGCTTGCTTCCTTTGGGCCGCGGCGTCCGCGTGACGAACACCCCGGGATAGTCGTCACCAGTCGTGATTTCCAGATAAGGAAATGTCTTGCCGTCCTTCATCTGGACGTTGTGCGGAGGCTGAATGTCCTTGATGAGCCGTGCCTCGCTGAGCAGGGCGTCGACTTCCGTCTCGCACTCGAGAAAGTCGATGTCGGCGACCATCGCCACCATCCGGGCAATGTCGGGGCCGCGTGTGTTGAGAAGATCGGCGGAGTCCTGAAAGTACGAAGAGACGCGCGAGCGGAGGTCCTTGGCCTTGCCGACGTAGAGGACCAGCCCCTTCGCGTCCTTCATCAGATAGACGCCGGGCGTCTTCGGGAAGTGGGATATTTTCTGACGAATCCCGTCGAGGCGCGTCGGTTCTTCAGGCTGCGAACTCATCGAGATGATTCTATGCGCGAGCCCTTGGAATGGACACGGATTGCGGCTCGGTCCCATTCATCGCAAATGGAAAAACACCACCGGTAGCGTGGAGAATTCGCCGGATCAGCCGTTGTACTGAGCCCGAATGATCTCGCTGGCCTTGTTGCTGGCGAGATTCAGTGCGCCCAGCGCCTTGGAGGCCGCCGCACGCAGAACCAGGTCGGGCTCCTTCATGGTGAACTCGATCAGACGATCGACCGTCCGCGAAGCACCGAGCAGGTTTCCGTTTCGCCGGGCGGATTCGGCCAAAGAGCCGAACACGGCGATGCGCTCGGCCTGTCCGCGATCCGCGTTAAGGGCGTCGGCCGCGAGGGCTTCCTGAGCTTCGGCGCTGGCGGCGATGGCCAGGGCATGGGCCGCGGCGACCCGCAGGGCCTCCGAGTTGCCGGCAACAGCGCCGATCAGGGCCGGCGTCGCGCGGGAGAAGTCGAAGACCTTGAGATTGCTCTCGCCGATCATTCGCAACACCTCGGTGCTGCGCAGTGCCAGGCTCATGGCCAGATCGCGGCTGAGCCCGGTCATGCCCAAGGCCTGCGACGCCCGAGCGACGCGATTCATCAGTTGCTTGCTGATCTCCGCGGGATCGCCCAGATCGGTGATTTCGGCGGGCAGCAACTCGACGCCGGCAGCAGTGCGGCTGGCGCTATTCGCGGTATTGAGCTGGCCCTCCTTAACCACGACGAGAATCGGCGTCGCGGAGGTCGGCAGATCTTTTCGCAGATCACCGACGGCGGTCAGCAAATCGGGGCGCTGCATGTCAGTCGCCAGAAGGATCAGATCATAGGAAGTAATGCCCTGCTTGCGAGCCGTATCACGGGCGGCGTAGAGATTCTCTCCGACCGCGCACTCGAAACCCGCGGCTCGGAGGACGGCCTGCAGCTTGTTCGCCTGTTCGGAGTCGGCATCGACGATCAGCGCCGCCTGGCGTCCTGACTGGGCCAGTGCCTCGGCCAGAACGGGAATGACGTTTTCGCTGCCGGGAAAGCTCGTCGTGGGCAAGGCGCGTCCTAAAGCCAGGGCGGCCTTGATGCGAACCTGCCGATTGGGGAAGGCGAGCGTTGCGGAAAGCGGCTGCTTCAGGTCTTCCATCCCGACCATGTCGGAAGCACCGGCCGTGTCGGACAGCGCGGCGATCGCACCCAGCGCGACGCCGGGGTCACGGTCCTTAAAGGCACGGGCCAGAACCATATGGTTGTAATTCGCGCCGGCCGCGCGGGCGAAGTAGATCGACCGCGGATAATCCTCCGGACGCGTGGAGTCCTTCGCGGCCAGCGCATCGGGCTGATCGCTCTCGACATCCAGGCCCAGCTTCGCCTCGCGGCGGATGTTGGCGGCGATCCACAGCGCCGTGACGTCGGGCATGTCGGCGTCGGCCGCGAGCGCCTCTTCACACGATCGCATGGCCATGATGTCGTTGAAGACGGCCGTCGGCACCACAATCAAACGAAGCTCGTTGTCGCGGAGATACCAGACATTCGCGGTATCTCGCCGGGCATCCGCCTTCAGCGATTCGAGATTGTCGTAGTAGCCCTCGGCCAGATCGCGGAAGAGCGTTGCCCGCTTGGCCCCGGCACCGCCGAGGGTGGACATGGCCTGCTGGGCGGCGGCGCGGCACTCGCCGGAGGCGTTGGAGTCCTCGGCGACTTTCGCCAGGTAGGGCAGTGCCTGCTTGTAGCCGATGCGGGCCAGTGAATCGATGAGAATCTTCTTGGTGACGTTGTCCTTCATCGACAGGGCGATGCAAAGTGGGTTAAGCCCGGCGCGGCCGATCTGCGGAATGACCTGAATGATGGCCGGATGCAGCGAACGCTTTTTACCGCTCTGAAGAAATTGAATCAGGTGCGGGATGGCGTATTCACCAGAGGCCTTGAGGCGGTTGGTGGCGTTGTAGCTCATCCGCGGGGGGCCGCCGAGTTTCTCAATGTTCGCGGCGATCTCGTTGGGGTCCATTCGCAGCAGCTCTTCGCCGCGGTTGAGCACTTCGAGAAACTGCTTGGCCGACGGACCGACGTCCGCATTGCTGATCAGCTTGATCAGGATCAACTGGCGATTGGGATTCTGCCGGGAAAGTTCTAGCAGCGCGACGGGGTCCGGGCTGGACTCGACAAGCGCCTTGAAGTTCGCGTCGGCATACTTGAATCGGCCGATCGCCGCAAAGTGCCAGCCGTCCTCGGCGAGGCCCTTCTGCTTGCGACCGTTCTGGATCTTCTCGACGAGGGTCTTGACCGAAGCGGGGACGTCCGACTCGCCGGCCCATTGCTCGAGCCGCAGCGAACCGGTTCGATCGGCCATCAGCGCCAACCGGAGGTCGGACAGGTCTAACGCAAGGACCGAGTCATAGGCGGTCCCGGCGGCGTCCTTCTCGTCGCGCTCAAGGGCCTTGGCCGCCGTTTCCCAGGCGGTCCAGGCGGCTTCATCCTGCCCCACCATGTCTTCGGTGAGGTCCCATGCCCAGGCCGGCGTCGACATCAGCGAGGCGGACAACACCATCGCCGCGATTACGAGACTCATTCGTATGGATCGAACATGACCGGTCATGAGAAACCTCCGCGGTTCTTCTTCGGATCGATCGCCCTCAAACTGCGGCTTCGGGCCAGGATCGATCGGTGCTTTCACGTTGCCGCGATTCTCCACGGACCAACGTCGGAGCCTTGGGCTTAGGCGGCGTCTCCTATGGACGCCCTGGAAGGCATGCTGACAATCATTCTGGCAGGCGGACTCACGGGACCCCACCGGTCCCGACGCGCCGATTACGGGCCCTTCGCGCTGACCCTGAGCGGCACATTGAAGCACCTTATTATTGCGGAACATAGATAACCGGTCAAGAAAATGGCACACGCCAAATTCGGACCACCAGCGCCGCTCGGTTTCGGCCGGGGATGGCATCCGAAAACACGCGGGCAGGTTGGACCGAGAATCATCCCCCGCCGAGAAGAATCACGCTCATGCGACATCATGCGTGGTTCCCAAAACAGTCGGTCATTTCTGCGTCTGAATGCTAAATTCTTGAAGGCCATCGCGCCGATGAACCCAGTGACGGCAAGCCCTTAGGGAGGCAGGCCGCTGGAAGTGCACGTGGAGATTACCCCATGCACCCCCGCCGCCTCCCTCGAGCGGATCGCTCGTCGCTCTACCATTTCATCCTCGTTCTCGCCTTCCTCGCGGTTGGTTGTGACACGGTGCCATTCACCTACGTGGACAATGGCGCTCGCCGTCCCCGGGACAACTCGCGAGAGCTCCCGCCGGTGCAGAGCCCCGTGTACGAGGAGTCATTCGTCAACAGCGACTTCGAGAGCGCCCAGCCCGCGACGCTGCCCATCAGCGGACAGATCGAGATCATGGGGACGATCGACGGGCGAAGTGACATCGACCTTTACGCCCTGGGGCCGGCCGTCGCGGGCGACCAGATCATCATCGACGTGGTCGGAAAGAACGGTCTCAACACTGTCGCCGCATTGTTTGATGAGTTCGGAGATCTGATCGACGCCAACAACGACCGAAGCTTCTACGCGGGCAATTACGACCCCTATATCGCGCAGGTCGTCCGACGCGATACCGACAATCTCTTCGTCGGCGTCGCTGTCTCCACGGCTCGCCACTTCGCATCGTCAACCGGCCAGTACGACAGCGGCGAGTACACGATCAAGGTGAGCCGCAGGCCTGATCAAGCCGTCCGGCCGCCGGCGCAGCAGATCGTATGGCTGGATTTCGCAGGTGGTGACCAGGTGCAGATCGCGCTGGAGCCGATCGAGGTCATGCGACCGTTCAGCGCGGAATCGATTTCCAGCCGATTCGCGGGAAAGACCTCGTACATCACCGACATGGTGGTCGATCTGCTGAAGCGGGACCTGGCCCCGTTCAACGTCGTCGTCCTTGACGGACGATACGACGCGCGGCCGACCGGCCCGTACTCGAAGCTCTACTTCGGAAACTACAACGCCGCCTACCTCGGCCTCGCCGACAGCGTCGACACCGGCAACCTGTATACCACCCAGGAGGCGATCATCTTTGCCGAGGACCTTCAGCTCTTTGAGGGGCTTCAGCCCAGTGCCGAGGCGGTCGCGCTGGCCCTTTCGAACATCGCCGCCCATGAGCTGGGGCACCTGTTGGGCCTCGAGCACACGAGCGAATCGCTCGACGTGATGTCCACCGCCGCCACGGCGCGGCAGATTCTCGAAATCGATGAGACCTACCGCCGCAGCCGGCTGGAGTTGGCCGTCTTTCCGATCGGCTGGCAAAGCGGTACTGACCTGTTAACGCTCAACGTCGGGTTGAATCCCAATGGAACGAGCGCTCGCTGGCGGATGCAGGACTGGATGCCGGCCGATGCGGTTGGCATCGATCCGGCGCTCGGTGATATTGCGATCAGCATGTGCGGCAAGTGCGCCCACGCACCCGCGACCGATGCGGATGCCCATCACTAGAGTTTAGTTGGAACACCCTCCCCGCGATCGTGTGAGTCAGCCCATGCGGAGGCGCTCAACGAATCGCGCCGCGATACCGAAGCGCGACCGGTCATCGAGAGAATCGACGCGCAGGACCAGGGCTCGGGTGCGGGCCCTGGTGGGATACGACGAGACGCCCTCGGCCGCCGGAAGCGTCAGGGCCACGTCCAGCACCTCGCCGGCCGCAAAGTCCTCAGCGTCCGACTCAATGTACAGACCGCCGGTGCTGACGTTCTGGGTGATCGTCCTGACGATATGCGGGCGCGACTCGCGCGGCGCCTGCAGCTCCACAGGCAGGCGGATGCTCATGCGGCGATGTTGGCGTCGCTCGTCCTCGCTGATGGCGCCTGTTTCAAGCTCGCTCAAAGGCCTTCGCTCCACCCCGGACGCTTCCCTCGACCGATCTTTCGCAACAGGGATGCCAGGGTCTTGTCTCACGGCGTGTGATTCCTCGTCTAATCGCTGATCGGCCAATTGCTTAAAGAGTTTCACTGTCGCGTTTGCGGGAGGGATCGTTCGTCCGATCACGTTGTTTTTTCGCCACGCAGAATTCGCCTGAGTGACGAAGCGGGACGGCCTATCACGCGGTGAGATCAGACCTTACGCGCCGGCGCGAATTCGACATCACGAAATGAACCGTTCGTTGCCGCTTTCCCCATGCGCAGTGTAAATCGTCGATCAGCCGAGGAGGTCCGCGAGCTTGCGCTTGAGAATCTTGCCCGTGGGTCCGCGCGGCAGGTCCTGTGCGATGACGACTCGCCGGGGCACTTTGTAGCCGGCGACCTTGTCGCGGCAGAAATCGCGAAGCTCCAGCTCGGTCGCGGCCTGGCCCTCCTTGAGCGTCACGAACGCCACCACCACCTCGCCGCGCGAAGCATCGTGCTGACCAATCACCGCGACTTCGGCCACGGCGGGGTGCCGCTCGATGACCGACTCGATCTCCCGCGGATACACATTCTCACCGCCGACGATGATCATCTCCTTTTTTCGACCGGTGATGGAGATATACCCATCGGCGTCGACCTTCCCCATGTCCCCGGTCAGATACCAGCCGTCCGGCGTGATCGCCGCGCGGGTGTCGTCTTCCTTTTTGTAGTAGCCCTTCATCACGATCGGGCCGGAAACCCGAAGCTCGCCGATCTCACCGATGGGAAGCTCCTGCCCGTCATCGCTGAATGCAGCCACCTTGACGTCGGGAATAGCCCTGCCGACCGTGCCGACGCGATTCGACCACGGCACGTTGAGGCTGACCACCGGAGACGCCTCGGTCATGCCGTAACCCTGAATGATGTCGACACCGAACCGATCCTTGAATGCGGCGTGAACGGCATCCGGCAAGCCTTCTCCGCCGCTGACTGCATATTCAAGCGTCTTCATGTCCTCGGGCCCGCCGGTCTTGGTGCGCAGCAGGGCGGCGTACATGCTGGCGATCATCATGGTGACGCCGACCTCCTGTTGGCGGATGGTGTCGATGACCTGCGTCGGATTGAATCGCGGCAGATAATAGACCGACGAGCCGAGCGACACCGGAACCATCAACATCGCTGTCACGCCGAAACTGTGAAACAGCGGCAGAACGCCCAGAAAGTGGTGATCCGTCTTGAGCTGGGCCAATTCAATGGCCCCATCAATGTCGCTGCGCAGATTGCGATAGGTCTGGCAGACACCCTTTGGCACGCCGCTGGTTCCGCTCGTGTAGAGCAGGACGGCGGTGTCATCCGGGCTCACACGAGGCGGGGGAGGCGTGCGCCGGATGCGCCCCATGATCATCTCCCGCTTGACCGGCAGGTCCTCCATGAAGACCGCCTTGGCAGGCAGGGCGGCGGCCAATTCCGCGAAATACTTGACGGTGTAGATGGTATCCAGCCCGGCATCGCGCACGACGGCGGCGACCTCGGCAGGCTGGAGCAGGAAATTAAGCGGGACGACGGTCTTGCCAGCCCAAAGCGCGCCGTAAAACGTGCCGGCGAACGCGGCGCAGGACGGCATGAGAATTCCGACGTGCGGGTTCTTGGTCTGCGATTCAATCTGCCGGCGCATCACGTCGGCGAATCGCACAAGATTGGCGTAATCCAGCGAGAGCAGCGGATCGGCCACCGCCGGACGCGATCCCCCTCGCTCCGCCGCCGCCAAGAGTGTTTCGACAATCATGCCTGCCGCCTCCAGATGCGCATCTGACGCAGCGAGGATGTTAATAGCGCAGGCCGATCGGCAAAAGTGGAACCGATATCGCTACGAGGACACTTGAGCCACGCGAACCGACGGCCCGGCGGTGATCTTGTGGAGTGCCGGCAGAATCATCTCCCGTGCAACGGCATCCCAGCTCATGCGGTCGGCCAGTTCATAGCCTCGTCGCACGAATGCGGCCTTCTCTTCACGGGTGGTCGGCAACCGCGATAGAATTTCCTTTGCCGCGCGACGCGCCACTTCATCTTCAAACACCTCGCGATCGTGGCCGGTTATCGCCTGGTAGGCCTCGATCGTGTCCGGCTCGGCGCGATAGCCTGAATAGTCGGCGACGATGACGTTCGGCGTCCCGTTGGGGCCGGCGATGCGCTCCACGAACCCGGCACAGCCGCAAGCGCGACTCATCACGCAGATCGAACCAAACGACAGCGCCTCAAGTTGCGCGATGCCGAACGGCTCGTAGATCGACTGGCCGAATTCGACGTCGCTGCCCTTGCGGATATCCGAAAAGTGCATGTCCGCGGGCATCCGATCGCCGCAAAGCCTTCGCTCAAAGCCGAACTGATTGATGAAAACGACCTTGCAATTGCGTGATCGGGCATTGAACCCCTGCACGCCCCCAAAGTAAATGACCTCTCCGTGTGAGAGGTCCGGCGCACCCTCGCGATGTCCGACCGGCCAGTCCCACTCCCGCTCCATGCGGAGGATGTCTTCGCGCCGGCGCGGTCCCCCCAGTTCCGTCGACAGAACGAACAGTACCGCCGTCTTGCCCGATGAGCGAAATGCCTCTTCGATGTACTTCATCACCAACAGATCGCGCCACATGCCCTTGCTCGGTGTCAGGCGGGTGACGTGCGTGAAAATGTAATCGGGCCGGTCGCCCAGCAGATGCTCGGCATATTGCTGAAGCCGCGCCTTGCTCGTCGCTGCCTCGGTCGCCGCGTTTTCATTGGCGGGAATTCCGTTGTAGGCGACGCAGATGTTCGAATGAGCCATTTCCGGTGACAGGAAGCGCAGCTCTCTCGCCACAAGGTCGCTCACCGCCAGCGTCACGTCGAGATGGCGGCTGTTTTCCGCCAGGGCATGTCGGTAGTAACCGGAATAGTCGCCAAAAACATCCGGCAGATACTTTCCTTCGGCCGCCCCATGGTCCAGCACGTTGTAGAACATCATGTCGTGGCCGGGATGTTCCTCGACGATCTTTCGCGCCGTCGGCACTTCGTGAGCATGATAAACGCCGCGCATGTTCCATTCCGGGTGCAGCTTCGCGGCCAGCGCCGTCGGCAGGCCCATGAACTCGTGGCCGATGACCACACAGTCGGGATGCCCCGCTCCACAGCCGAAGATCGCCCGGACGGCGGCGAGGCCCGGCTTGGCGAGACGGACCCATTGCTCGTACTCCCAGCTCCCCTCGAAGCGCGTGGAGTCCATCCCGTACCTCTCAAAGAACTGGAACTTCAGGGCGTTGACGTGCTCGGGCGCCGTGCGGCTGACGTCGATCAAAACAATCTCGGGACGCTCGATGGCCCCGGTGATCGGGTCGCGCAACATGCGATGGCCATAGACGATTTCCACGTGGTACTTCTGCTGGATGCCGCGGAATGCGTCGGCCAGGGCATGCGACGTGCGACCGTCGATCGACGAATACTGCACCTCGCCCTCCGGGCCCAGCCGCGAATCGACATCGCCATCGGTCGACCACAGCGGGCACAACAGCAGGGTCCGGTGAACGGCATCGACATAGGCCGGGCAGGTAATCAGCCCTTCCAGGACCGCCCCGATGCCTCCGATCTTGACTACCGCCTCGTGCGTCACGTGAACAACGTTCAACATCTGCTGCTCCTGCCTTCCGGTCGCGTTCGCCGGTGAAATCGGCTGCCCAGGCCTTCCATCCGTGGTCGGGCATCTGGCGTATGAATTGTACTCGCTCGCCGGACTCCGACTCAGCCATTTACTCATCGGCGATTCCGTCGCGGTGATTCACGTCACACCGCCGCAGCGGCTGCCATGTGGCCCTCAGTGGGCCTTTTTTTAACTTTTCCTTGCCGCCCGGCCTGCGGGTATATTGGCGGTAGCGATGCGTACCTTTTCCATACAATCCGGGTCTAACGGCAATTGCATCTATGTCGAGGCGGACGGCGCGCGGCTGCTCTTCGACGCCGGAATCTCCGGGGCACAGGCCGAGACGCGCATGAAGACCCGCAATCGCAACATCCGCGACGTGCAGGCCCTGATCATCTCGCACGACCATTGGGACCACACCAGGGGCGCGGGCATCTTTCAGCGGAAGTTCGGTATCCCCATCTATATGACTGAGCGGGTGTACCGATCCGTGCGGCCCAAGGTCGGCATGCTCAAGGACGTGCGGCGGTTTGTGCCCGGCGAGTGTCTGACATTCGGCGATGTGAAGGTGCAGACCATCCCCACGCCGCACGACGGCATCGACACGGTCTGCTTCATGATCGAGCACGACGGACGTAAGCTCGGCATTCTCACCGATCTCGGTTCGCCCTTTCTCGGCCTCGCCGAAGCCCTGGAGCAGGCCGACGCCGCCTATCTGGAGAGCAACTACGACACAGACATGCTGATGAACGGCTGGTACCCCGAGCAGCTCAAGCGGCGCATCTCCGGCGATCGCGGGCACCTGTCCAATGACGAGGCGGCGACACTCGCGGCGGGCTGCATCGGGCGAAAGATGCAATGGGTCGCCGTCGCCCACCTCAGCGAGCAGAACAACCGCCCGCAGCTCGCGCTGGACGCGACACAGAAAAGAGTCGGCAAGATGCTAAACGTCCACGTCGCCTCGCGCTACGAGGCCGGGCCGATGCTGGAAGTTTGATGAACGGCCGAGCCTCAGATGAGAATATCAATATATTGCCCCGGACCGCTCGGGCTGCTGCCGGGAATACGCTCCGGCTGGACCGGGCCGAGATTGCTCGCCTGCGTCGGCCAGCGAAACGGCCAGAAGCGCTTCACCCACGACGCGCCGCCGGTCTTCGCAGCGCCATTTGATTCCGTCGCGACTTCCCCCTTGGCCACTTCCAGCGCCCGAAGTTCGACATAAGCCGACGGCTCGACGGCCCGCGCGGTGGAGACGGTGTTCATGCTCGCGCTGCAGCCCGCCCCCGGCGGCTGCAAATGCGTTGACCAGAATGGGTGCGGCAGCCAGACTCGCCCCGCCGCCAGCGGGATGCCGAAGCACGACCTCGCATAGAAAACGCGAGGCCCTTCGGCAATAAAATGATGCGCGTGAATCCGCACGCCCGGTCCCCCCACGTTGAAAGTAGCTTTCCCCTATGCCCGTGAAGAGATGCACGCCATGTGCCGCCGAGGGCCTGCGTGTGATGAAGTTGGGCCCCGGTCCGGCGTAAGTGCAGTGGAGACAAGCAGCTTGGGTGGGGGTGGAGCGAAAAAGGAGGGTGCCGCTGCCGGAAGTCCGTTTATTCCGCCGCGCCGACCATGGGGCCACTCAGTCGCCACACGGGAATCGCAACCAGTGCAAAATCAGGCGCTTATCGTCGAGTGGTCCGCGAACATCATGTTGCATTCGCGAAACACGGCCCGCCGATATCCTTGAGGATAACTCGTTTCCCAGAGGCCCCATGTTCCTGCTGAATCGCCCCCATCCCGATCGCCCCTCCGCACCGAAAAGGGACCGTGTCGGCCCCCCGTCGATGATGCGACGAATCGCCGACCGTGCCCGATGGGAGTGGCGCGAGCTTCGGACGCCGTCGCTGCCCACCTTCATCCACGAAGAGTTGGATCAGGCATTACTGGACGAGATTTCCTGGCGGAGTGGAGAGCGCGTCCTCGACGTGGGATGCGCCCGCGGATCGTACATGACCGCATTGGCCAGGCGCGGCGTGCATCCCATCGGCGTGGACTTGTCGCCGTGCTCGGTCAGTATCGCTCGCGCCGCGGGTCACAACGCCGTGGTCGCCAGCGGCGAATGTCTCCCAGTGGGCGATGCCTCAGTCGACACCGTCCTTTGCCACAAGACGCTTTATCTTTTCCGCGACCCGCTGCAAGCCCTGCGTGAATTCCGCAGGGTACTGCGACCCGGCGGACGTGTGATCTTCAGCACCTCAAACGCCGACTCGCCGTATTCGCGCATCCAGGCCATGAGCCGCAAGTCACGACCGCAACCCAACTGGTCCTGTGGTAACAGCCTGACCATTGGCGATCTTTCCCGCCGATTCGCCGAATGCGAGATGCCGATCCGCGCGATCTACTCCTGCAACCTCGTCTGGCCGCTGGTTTATCGCGTCTGCGATCGCTGGATCATTCCGAATGAGTGGATGCGCCGCTACAACCGCTGGATTCGCCGAGTCACGAGGATGCCCCTGCGAACGAGCTACCCGCTCGGTGCGGCGTTGGATTACCTCGTCGAAGCAGTCAGACCCTAGAATCTGCTGCCCCTGGCCGCTTTCCGCGAGACATCTGCATTCATCAAAAAAAAAAGACCCGCCGGGCACGTGGCGCGGCGGGTCTCAGAAGAAGAAAGGAACATCTGTACCGGTGTTATCGAAGGACTTCGTCCTCGGATAGTGCATGACGAAGTTTACCGATCGCGGAAAGCTGAATCTGCCGTACGCGCTCCTTGCTGACCCGCATCTGACGGCCGATTTCTTCAAGAGTCTGGCGCTGGCGTCGCGAATCCACCGGAAACCGGCGGGCCAGGACCGTCTTCTCGACATCGGTCAGGTCGGCATTGTCCAGCCGGAACACGCGCTGCAGCCGCTCGGCCAGCAGGGCCCGCTGATCCTCGCGACGGCTGTTGGGAAAGTCGCTCTCCTCGAACTCCGGGTCCCACGGGCCGGCGATCTTTGACCGGCGCTTGGAATCCTGAAGTGCGGCACGCGAAAAGGCCCGCAGGATGGCGTTGCATGCATAAGTGCTGAAGCGGAAGCCGCGCCACGGATCAAATGTGTCCACGGCCCGAAGCATCGCCATCATGCCTTCGCTCACCATTTCCTCACGATCGAGAATCTCGAATCGGCTTCGCCCGATGAGATCGTAGACCAAGCCGAGGTTGCCCTCGGTCAGTCGGGTGCGAATCTGGTGATATCGCGCGACCCACTTCGCATAAAGGCGCGGGGAAACGCTGCGCGGCGAGCGATGCGCGGATTGATACATCTTGCTGAGTCGGTAACCGCAATAGTGGAGCTGCTTGAAAAGAAGCGTCTCCTCCGGATAGGTCACGCGACCGGAACCTTCAGCCGGACCGGGCCATTCCGCGAAGAGCCGTTCCTCGGTCCCGCGGCGCTTCAACTCCGCGTTCATGATGTATGGCGGTGGAGCCATCCACTTCTGAAGGGAGCGGCGGTCTGACAATTTGGTCGTTACACGAAGCATTTCTCGTCTGGCCTCTTTCTGGCGGTATGGGCGCCAATCGATCTACAGGGTTCACGCTGGGGGGCAAAAGCTCGTACTTACAACTACGCGATGCCTAACCTTGTATACCGAAATTCTCGCAAATAGTTCTCCAGCATTCTGCGATTTATCCGACCGTCGGGGTGGAATAAACCGCACGATCACTACCCATGATGAACGGTCGCAATTCGCGTTCCTTTGTAACGGCACTGTATCTAAGTAACGATCGCGCAGACACTAAGCCCCGAACATGCGATTCCACGCCAATGCTCGGCGGCGGCTCACAGCCATCCAGGCGCGCTTCTCCCGTCCATTGATTGGATGCTCCGCGCTCGCGCGACGTGACGCCGACTTTTTCGGATGTGCAATTCTGATGCCGTAAGAGGGATAATCGGCAAAAATTGCCGGAAATCAGCGGGAATCGCCCTGTGAAGAGGGAGTCCGTGGGTTGAAAACGCCTCCCAATCCCTCCAGGATCGCCGCGCCGACATCTCGAAAACCAGCTTCCGCGTTATCCGGGTCCGTGACCGCCGAGGAGAATCCCTCCGTAATGCCCGGGCCGGCAACCTCCCTGAATCGCTTGGCGATGTCGCTGTCGAGACAGTCCATCCCCATGGACGAGACGAGAAGACACGTGAGGAGCAGCCCCCTTTTGAAATTGCTGAATTTCCGGCTGTTTCGGCAGGTCATAAGACGTCCTTACGAATGCGATGTGCGAAGCATTTCCAATCGCCTCCGGAGTAGGTATCGCCTCTGCGCATTGTCACGCATGACGGAACCTGCCACATGCCCGCGACCTGTGCAATATCGGACGCTAATGACACCTTTCCACGATCGGAATTGCCGACATGCGGCAGCACTCGCTTGATCGCAGCGAACCTTAACCGCTCACCGAATCGTCACGATAAAACCAATGTGGAAAATAGGGCCCGGACAGCAGGGCGATCAGTTCGTTTCAACTGGCACTTCATCGGAGGCAACCCGGCTTGATTAAGTATCTCATAGCCGCATTCCTGCTTCTCCTCGGGCCGACCGCACCCGACGCCGCCACGGCCCCGTCCCGGCGAGACGACTCAGCCGGGCAGAGCTTTGTCTCGTCGAAGATTCGTGACCGACTCACGAAGGAGTTCGACTTCGACGAGCGCGCCATCGGCAACTACGAATCCATGCCCGCGGGATGGCGACAGCTTAACGCCATACGTTATCCGCGATTCCTCGAGCCAAAGTTCGACATGAACGTCGGCCACGACGCGCCGCCGTCCTTCATGCTGCCGCTCACCGGCGGAAGCCTCGCCTGCTACTACCTCGCAGGCGACATCAGCATCCATCCAGATTGCGACTATGAAATCACCGGGTGGATCAAGCCCTCACAGCTCCGCCGCGCCCGTGCTTTCATCAAGGTCTATTTCCTCGATCACGCCCTCAACAAGATCAACGACAGCGAACGCCGCTCGGCGGACGTGCAAGGCGCAGGCAAGGACGAGCCCTGGACTCAGGTAACGATCGAGATTCCCGCGGGCTTCGAACTCGCCCGATGGATCGGCCTCTCCGTTCATGTGGAACAGGCCGACGCGCCGGTCGCCGATCCCGACCATCCCCGGCCCATCGACTATCAGGACATCCACGCGACGGCATGGTTCGACGACATCCGAATCGTCCGCCGCCCACGGGCCACCTTGTCCATGAAGGCCGTCGGCAACGTATTCCCGGCGGATACCCCCGTTGAGTGCCTGGCCGGCGTCAGCGATCTCGACGGCCGCGGTCTCCAGGCCGATCTCGAATTGACGAACGCCGACGGCCGGATGCTCAGCTCGCGAAAAATGCAGATCGGCAAACTGCGCGCTCGCCCAGAGACGATCTGCTTCGACGATCTTCCCCCCGGTCTCTACTCGCTGCGCCTCAACGTCCGCTCCGACGGCAAAACGCTGCTCGATCGGCTGCAGAAGTTTGTCCGCCTCGGCGATGTGCCGACTGACAAGTCAGATTCCCTCACCGGCTTCGGCGTGATCACCGATCCCGCCGCGCCGTCGCACGGAAAGATCAGCGCCCGCCTGACCCGTCTCCTCGGTGTCCAGGCCGCGAGAATCCCGCTGTGGCGCGAGGGTATGCGTGATGAAGATATCGTCACCGGTGATCCAGCCGCCGACGCACTTGTCCGAACGCTCCGCCGCGCCGGCATTCAAACCGTCGGGACGCTGGATCGTCCCCCCCCGAGCCTCCTCGAACAATTCGGCCATCCTGGACATTCCGTTTTCGACGTGTTGTCAGCTTCGCCGGACCAGTGGCGGCCCTACCTGTCCTTCTTGCTCGCGCGATATGGCGAGGAAGTCAACGCCTGGCAAATCGGCCGCACCCCGCCCGACCCGCTGGCCGGCGCCGACACGCTCAATGCAGCACTGACGCATCTTAAGGCCGAGCTAAAACCCCTTGTCGGATCCCCGCGAATCATCATCCCGCAGGATGCCGGCGTCGCCTGGTCCGACGCGTCCGGTACATCGACCATGCCCGACGTCTTTTCCGTCAACGTCCCGGCGCACTTCACCGCCGATCAACTCGTCGATCAGTTGACCCGGCCTCAAGGTAAAGACCAGCCTGCCCTTTGGGTGACGCTCGACGACCTTGATTCCGTAAGATTCGATCGCATCGCCCGGCTCTCGCAGATCGCCCGAAGGCTCATCCTTGCCCGTGTCGCCGGAGCGGAAATGGTCTTCATGCCGCAGCCGTGGTTGATTAGCCAATCATCCTCGGAAGGCGTCGTCCCGGACGAATCGTTTATCGTCCTCAGCACGATTGCCCGGATACTCGGCGATCGCCGGCCCATCGCGCCGATCTGGCTGGATCATGGTGTTACCGGCTGGTACTTTGGCGATTCCGATTCCACAAACGGCGTCCTTGCGGCCTGGACCGACGGCCGGTCCCGCGCGCCCGGCGTCGTCATGACCGACGCAGTGCCGCAATCAAGACACTACGACCTCTGGCTCAACGAGCTGAATCCCGAGCAAGGCTCGACCGGCCGTGCCTGCCGTTTCGATGTCACGCCGAGCTTCCTGACCGGCGCCGAGGCAGGTCGTGTTCTCACCATGTCGTCCTTCGCCCTTGAGCCACCCAGCGTCCGTGTTCAACTTGAGAAGAACAAAACGACGCTTCGAATCAAAAACCATTACGACGTCCGGCTCTCCGGCATCCTCAAGTTCGATCCGCCGGCCTTCTGGAGAATGACCCCGGAAAGCGTCGCGCTCGACGTGGGGCCCGGCGAGGAAGCCAGGTTCGATCTCTATATCCAGTTGCCCTCCAACCACTCCATCGGCCCCCATACCTTTGCCGCTCGCCTGAGTCGAGAAGGCGGAGACATCGTTTTTCGCGCCCCCGTTGAAGTGGTCTGTCCGGGGCTCGACGTCAGCGTCTTGGCCCGAGCCGAGGAAGGGAGCCTGCACATCATCCAGCGTCTCACCAATCGATCCGGTCATCCCCTCAATCTGCGGTCGAGTCTGCTCTATCAGGAAGATCGCCGCCAGACGCGCGTCATCCTCAGCCTGGGCGATGGCGAATCCACCCTTCGAGAGTTCCGAATCGATGACGGCGCGAAGGTCCGCAATCACCCCATTCGCATCTGCACCGAGTCGATCTCCGGCGATCTGAAGTGCAATCAAGTCTTGAAATTTGATTAGACCGCCGCCTGCGAAGAAACCTCGGCAGCGGGCCGTCCGCGAATCGGAAGGGGGATATCGGGAAGTTGCCCGAGCCCTGCCAGTTTCCTGAATCTGCCTCGGCTGATCGCCATGCGATTGAACAGAAAGTCGCGCCGGGTTGCTTTGAAGTGCTTGCGCTCCTGCCCCTGATCGATCATACCGGCCCTCTGGTAACAGCGGATCGCCCGATCGTTGTCCGGAACGACAACCAGCAGCACGTCCGTCGCCTGCCGCTCAACAAATGCCCGTGCAATCAGCGCCTGGGCAAACCGCACAGCCCAGCCGCAGCCGCGCCGCGCGGGATCGAGCATGAAATGACCGATCCACAGTTGATCCCGCGTCTTGGGCATCTCATTCAGTTCCGCGTAACCGATCGGAAATCCGTCGCGCCCGTTCCACAGCAGAAATCGCTCGCGCCGCTCCTGGCCCCAGGCCAGCACCTTGTCCGCCGTCAAAGGCCAGGAAGTTCCCGGGGCCAGCCATGCAAGCTCGGATTCCGATCGAACCCAGGAAGCCGCCGTCCCTGCGTAGCTCGAAGTAAATTGAGACAGGAACGCGCCCGAAGCGCAGCTTGCCTCAACAGGCGGCGGGACGGCCACATTAGCCCGATCGTCGTGAGGGCATTCCATTCGCTCACTCATCCAGCAAGTGCCCCAACTTCGTGCGCTTGGTATTCAGATACCGCTGATTGTGCTCGTTCGGGGCAATCTTGAGCGGAAGCTGCTCGACAACGTCCAGCCCATAAATCTCCAGACGGTTGATCTTCTTGGGGTTGTTCGTCAGCACCCGAAGCTGTCGTATGCCGAGGTCTCGAAGGATTTGAGCGCCGAGGCCGTAGTCGCGCTTGTCCGCCGGGAAGCCCAGTTTCTCATTGGCCTCGACCGTGTCGAGCCCCTGATCCTGAAGCTTATAGGCGTGCAGCTTGTTGGTCAGGCCGATGCCCCGGCCCTCCTGCCGCAGATAGACGACCACGCCTTCGCCCGCCGCCGCGATGGCCTTCATCGCCTCGGCCAGTTGGTCTCCGCAGTCGCAGCGCATCGAGTGAAAAACGTCGCCGGTCAGGCACTGCGAGTGAACACGCGTCAGCACCGGATGGTCAACATTGACGATGTCGCCGTTCGAGTCGATCTTCCCGATGGCCTCGCCCATGCACAGGGCGACATGCGGCTCGGTATCGAGTACCGACTCAAACGCGTGCAGCGTCCAGTGACCGTGCTCATTATCCAGCGGGATCGACTCGATCCGAATGATCGATCGCTCGCGCTGCAGGCGATACTCCACCAGCGAAGCGATGGTGCAAATCTTCAGCCCGTGTCGCCGGCCGAATTCAATCAAATCATCCAGTCGGGCAATCTCGCCGTTCTCTTTGAGGATCTCAATAATCACGCCCGCCGGAGTAAGACCCGCGAGCTGCGCCAGATCAATACTGGCCTCCGTATGCCCCGCCCGCACAAGGACGCCGCCTTGCTTGGCTTTCAGCGGGCTGATGTGCCCCGGCCGGCGAAAGTCGGACGCCTTCGCATCCGGCGACAGGCTTCGGCGAATCGTCGTGCACCGGTCGGCGGCGCTGACCCCACTGGTGACGCCGAACTCCGGCGCCGCATCGATCGAGATCGTGAACGCCGTGCCGTGCGACGCGGTGTTTTCATTCGTCTGAGGATACAGGTGCAGCCGCTCGCAGGCCTCCGCCGTCAGCGTCAGGCACAGCTTGCCCGCCGCCTGACGGATCATGAAGTTGATCATCTCCGGCGTGACCAGCTCCGCCGCGCAGACGAGATCGCCTTCGTTCTCCCGATCCTCGTCGTCAACGAGAATGATGAAGCGCCCCGCCTTCAGTTCTTCCAATGCCTCGGTAATCGTGCAGAATGCCGCTCGCTCAGCACCGCTCATGAGTTCATTCTCCATCGCCGGGGGCCCCCGGCTCGATCGTCGTCGCCGCCAATATCCGACTGCCCAGCCGAACGTAATCCAGCGCCGCCGCGACTGCGAGAATTGTAGCCGCGATCCACAGCCACTGCGGCAACTGCGACAGCCTGCCCGGCAAATCCGGCCATAACAGCATACTGACTACCACCAGGAGTTGCACGGTCGTACACGTCTTCCCGATCCACCGGGGCTGGATGTGAATCTTGCCCGTGGTCATGCGCAAAATGGCGAAGCCGATGCAGACCAGCAGGTCCTTGCCGATCGCCGCCACCGCCGCCCAGTCCGGCAGATACAGTCGCCGTTGGCCCGCCGGGTCGGTGTCATCGACGATCCCGCGAACCGCAAGAATCACAACCGCCGCCGTCACCAGCAGCTTGTCCGCCAGTGGATCGAGAAAGGCCCCCAATAGCGTCCGATCGTTCAGCCGTCGCGCCAGCCAGCCGTCCAGCCCGTCGCTGATCGCCATCAATGCGAATAGCCCAAGGGCCGACCACCTCAGCCAGCCCCGCCCCGGTTCGTGCAGATTCATCAGGGCAATGACAAACGGCGCGACGCAGAAAACCCGCGCCAGAGATATCCGATTCGGCCAGCCCAACCGCACCGCTGAAGACATGATCGGGTCACTATACCGGAATAACCAGCCAAAAGACACGCTTAGTCCAATCCCGGGACCCGTGCACCTTATAAAAAGCGCTCCCTTTTCTACTGGTGCTGCACAGGAGCAAAAGGAATACTGATACTCCCGCGTAACAGTGAAACATGGCCGATGACCGCGTTCAAGATGAGGCGGTCTTGATGATTGAAGGAGGATTGCGATGACGAAAGCAAAGCATCGACTCAACATTGCCGTCTGCGGTCTGCTCGCATCTGCGCTCAGCGCCTGCACGACGCAAGAGGGCGTCGAGTGCAAACCTTGTCAGGGTAGCGCTGCATCACCATCGTTGGAAGCCGAGCAACGTTTCGACGAAGTCCTGCCCGACATGACGGCGGCGCTGCAGGTATTCGGCGTCGCTGAGGAGTCCGCCCTTCGTGTCATCCTTCAACTCTCCGAACCGCCTGGGCACGAAAAGCGACTTCGCGTTTGCGATATGAGCGAGGAGCAGTGGGTCGCGCACTGGGGCGACGATTGGCAGAGACAACGTGATGTCCTGGTTCGCCGACTTACCGACCTGCGCTTCCTGGCGAATCAACTCGTCGGACGCGCCGCGAATCTCAAGAGTGCGGGCGAGACGAGTAAGGCCGTGAAGATTCTGAATGCGGTCAAGCGTCTCGGCGCGGCCAATCAAGGGCCCGGCGTTCCTAAGGTTTGCGATATCGTCGGAAAAGCGATCGAAAATCTCGCCGAAAAGAACCTGGCGGCAATGCACGACTGAGTCCTTGCCCCCTGACGATTTAGGCTGCCCTACTGTCCCGCGCCACAATGGCGGCACGCCCGGTCGGGCGCTACCCAGAGCACATCATCGCCGTTACATTGTGCAGGTACCTGATTCTGGGACTCGCACAATGGACGTCATTCAAACCAAGCTCAACGCCGCCGATCCCGTCTTCACCGAGAACAAGGCCCACATGCAGGGCCTCGTCGCGGAACTTAAAGATCGCGTCGCCGTCGTCCAGCAAGGCGGGGGGGAGGCCTCGGTCAAACGGCACACCGACCGCGGCAAGCTCTTCGTCCGCGACCGCATCGAGCGGCTCGTCGATCCCGACAGCCCCTTTCTCGAATTCAGCGCCCTCGCCGCGTGCGACATGTACGACAACGACGCGCCCTGCGCCGGTGTCGTCACCGGCATCGGCCGCATCCAGGGCCGCGCCTGCGTCATCGTTGCCAACGACGCCACGGTGAAGGGCGGCACCTATTACCCGATCACCGTCAAGAAGCATCTTCGCGCCCAGGAGATCGCCGAGGAGAACCACCTGCCGTGTGTCTATCTCGTCGATTCCGGCGGCGCGTTTCTTCCGCTTCAGGCCGAAGTGTTTCCCGACCGCGACCACTTCGGCCGCATCTTCTACAACCAGGCCCGCATGAGCGCGCTGGGCATCCCGCAGGTCGCCGTCGTCCTCGGCTCCTGCACCGCCGGCGGCGCCTACGTCCCCGCCATGAGCGACGAAACGGTCATCGTTCGCAATCAGGGCACCATTTTTCTCGGCGGCCCGCCTTTGGTGAAGGCCGCCACCGGCGAGGAAGTAACCGCCGAAGAACTCGGCGGCGCCGACGTCCATTGCCGCGAAAGCGGCGTGACCGATCACTACGCCCAGAACGATGAAGACGCGCTGGCGATCACCCGGCAGATTGTCGAACATCTGAACGCCCGGCCGAAGACGCCACTGTCCATGCGCCCGACCGAAGACCCGCTCTACGACGCGAGCGAGATCTACGGCGTCATCAACAAGGACATCCGCAAGCCCTACGACGTACGCGAGGTGATCGCCCGCATCGTCGACGGCAGCCGCTTCCACGAATTCAAGGCGCTCTACGGCCCGACCGTCGTCACCGGCTTCGCTCACATCTGGGGCTACCCCGTCGGCATCGTCGGCAACAACGGCGTCCTCTTCTCCGAGAGCGCCCAAAAGGCGGCGCACTTCATCGAGATGTGCAGCGTCCGCGGCATCCCGCTCGTTTTTTTGCAAAACATCACCGGCTTCATGGTCGGCAAGGCCTACGAATCCGGCGGCATCGCCAAGGATGGCGCGAAAATGGTCGCCGCCGTCTCCAACGCCGCCGTCCCCAAGTTCACCGTCATCATCGGCGGCTCCTACGGCGCAGGGAACTACGGCATGTGCGGCCGCGCCTATCAGCCGCGCATGCTCTGGATGTGGCCCAACGCCCGCATCAGCGTCATGGGCGGCGAACAGGCCGCCGGCGTCCTGCTCACGGTGAAGAAGGACCAGCTCGCCCGCGAGAAAAAGGCGGGCTTGAGCGCCGCCGAGGAAGAGGAATTCAAGCGCCCGACCCTGGAAAAGTACGCCCACGAGTCCAGCGCCTATTACAGCACCGCCCGCCTCTGGGACGACGGCATCATCGACCCCGCCGACACGCGAACGGTCCTGGCCCTCGCCATCGCCGCCTCGCTCAACGCCCCATTCCCCAAGCGGCGAGTCGGCGTGTTCAGGATGTAGTCGATAATGCGGACTCTGCGATCCGGGAGAACCGTAAATTGAAGTACCGCGAGCTCAAGGAGCGGATCGAGAAGGATGGGTGGCAGCACGTCCGCACCACGGGCAGTCACTTGCATTTTCGTCACCCCACGAAAAAAGGCGTTGTTACAATACCAGGTGGAGGAAAGCTCGGACGAGACATCCCGCCGGGAACGCTCCGATCCGTGTTACGACAGGCGGGTCTGATTCAGGAGAATTAAGCCGTGGACTACACCGTGGTCATTGAAAAAGCAGACGACGGAAGCTACAGCGCCTACGTGCCGGACCTTCCCGGATGCGTGTCTTGCGGTGACACGCAGGGGCAGGCCCTGGACGCGATCCGCGAGGCGATCACCGGCCATATTGAGCTACTTCGAGAATCGGGCGAGCCCGTGCCGCCGGCCCGATCTATTGCTAGCGTGGTTCACGCTGCGTGAGTCGAATTACGTTCCGACTGACAATTCAGTTCGGAGATTGAAATCGAGTTAAACCCGGTCTCCGTTCACCATTTAGCATGGATTATGCCAGAGTATCTAAAAACCTTACGCGATGGCTCGATCACCAAAGTTTACCTGGCCCGCCCCAACCTCCACAACGCTTTCAACGACGACATGATGCGCGAGCTCACCGACGCCTTCACGCGCCTCGGCGCGGACCCCGCCGTTCGCGTCATCGTCCTCGCCGCCGAGGGCAAGAGCTTCTGCGCCGGGGCCGACATCAACTGGATGAAGCGCATGGTCGGCTACTCCCTCGAGGAAAACATCGCCGATTCCCGCGTCCTGTCCAAGATGCTCCGCACCATCCGCGAATGCCCCAAGCCCGTCATCGCCCGCGTCCACGGCGCGACCTACGGCGGCGGCGTCGGCCTCGTCGCCGCCTGTGACATGGCCGTAGCACTGACCAAGGCGAACTTCTGTCTCAGCGAGGTCAAGCTCGGTATCCTGCCCGCCGTGATCTCGCCGTTCGTCCTGGAAAAGATCGGCCCAGGCGAGGCCCGCCGCTACGCCCTGACCGCCGAAGTCTTCAGCGGCGCCGAGGCCCGCCGCATCGGCCTTGTCAACGAGGCCTGCGAATCCATCGAAGAGATGGACGCCTGCATCGACAAGCTGGCAGGCTCCCTCGCCGCCAATGGCCCAAGCGCCCTCACCCACTGCAAGCGCATCCTCTCCGCGGTCGCCGGCGTACCCTGGGACCGCGTCGAAGACATCACCACGAAAAAAATCTCCGAGCTGCGCGTCTCCCCCGAGGGACAGGAAGGCCTCAAAGCATTCCTCGAAAAGCGAAAACCAAACTGGATCACCGAGTAATGTTCAAGAAAGTCCTCATCGCCAATCGCGGCGAGATCGCCTGCCGCATCGCCGCCACCCTCCAGGAGATGGGCATCACCGCCGTCGGCGTCTATTCCGACCCCGACCGCCGCGCGCTGCACGTCCGCGCCTGTGACGAAGCCTATCCGCTTCCCGGCAACACTTCCGCCGAGACTTACCTGCGAGGCGAAAAGATCATCGAGCTCGCCAGGCTTCACGGCGTCGACGCCATCCACCCCGGCTACGGCTTCCTCTCCGAAAATGAAGACTTCGCCCAGGCGTGCCACGACGCCGGCATCACCTTCATCGGTCCATCCCCATTCGTCATCCGCGACATGGGCGACAAGATCATCGCCAAAGACACCTTCACCAAGGCCGGCGTGCCCGTCGTCCCCGGCTGGTCCGGCGACACGGCCATCGGCATCGACACCCTCAAGAAGGAGTCCGCGAAGATCGGCTACCCCGTCCTCATCAAGGCCGCCGCCGGTGGGGGGGGCAAGGGCATGCGCGTCGTCCCAAAGGAGTCCGACCTCGCCGCCGCCATCGAAGCCGCCCAGCGTGAGGCCGGCGCCGCCTTCGGCGACAGCCGCGTCTTCATCGAAAAGTACATCACCAACCCGCGCCACGTAGAGATTCAGATCTTCGGCGACACCCACGGAAACGCCGTCCACCTCTTCGAGCGCGAGTGCTCCGTCCAGCGCCGCCATCAGAAGATCATCGAAGAGTCACCCTCCCCGGCCCTCTCGCCGGAGCTCCGCGCCAAAATGGGCGAGGCCGCCGTCGCCGCTGCCAAGGCCATCGGCTACAGCAACGCCGGCACCGTCGAGTTCATCCTCGACCAAAGCGGCAACTTCTACTTCCTCGAAGTCAACACCCGCCTGCAGGTCGAGCACCCCGTCACCGAGATGGTTACCCACCGCGACCTCGTCCGCGCCCAGCTCGCCGTCGCCCTCGGTGGAAAGCTCCCCTTCACCCAGGTCGATCTCAAACAGGAAGGCCACGCCATCGAGTGCCGCATCTACGCCGAAGACGCTGCCCGCGGTTTCCTCCCGTCCATCGGCGTCCTCGAACGCTACATCGAACCGCGCGGCCCCGGCATCCGCATCGACACCGGTGTCGCCCAGGGGTCCGAGGTCTCCGTCTACTACGACCCCATGCTCGCCAAGCTCGTCTGCTGGGCGCGCACCCGCGAAGAGGCGATCGATAAGACCATTCGCGCCCTGGACCGCTACGTCATCATGGGCGTGACGACCAACGTCGCCTTCCTGCGCGATGTCCTCGCGCATCCCGAGTTCCGCGCCGGCAATCTGCACACCCATTTCCTCGAGCAGCACGCCATCGCCGCCGCCGCGCCGGGCAACCCTCCGACCGAGGCCCTGATCGCCGCCGCCGTCGCCGCACGCCTCGGCCGCGCTGCCGCAAAGGCTTCGCTCGGAGCAGCCATCGCCGCCCCCGGCCCCTGGGAATCGGCCGGCCGCTGGCGTGGCCCCTAATCACGACCCATTCCCGCCTCCCGTTTTACCTGGTTCATCCCCCATGCTAATCTGCCTGACATGAGCGAAGTTCTGCTCAAAACTTCCGCGTCGCCCGATCCCATCGCCGTGCGCCTGGAACGCGCCGACGAAGAGCATGACTCGGCCTACCACGTCACCGTCGGTGGCCAGTCCCTTGATGCCGAGCTCATCGACTGGCACGACGACACCGGCCTCCTTCGCATCGCCGGCCGCGTCATCCCGTTCGCCGTGCTGCGCCATGCCGGGCGCATCGATGTCTGGCTCGGCGGCCGCACCTACTGTCTCGAACTCATCGATCACGTCGCCCGCCGCACATCCACCGGTCCCGCCGCCGCCGCCATGCAGTCGACACTGGCAGCCCCGATGCCCGGAACGATTCTGAAGATCAACATCGCCCCCGGTGATTCGTTCGAGGCGCAACAACCGCTCATCGTCATGGAGTCGATGAAGATGGAGATGACGCTCTCCGCCCCGCAGGCCGGCCGAGTCCGGGAAGTCGCCTGCAAGCCCGGCCAACTCGTGGATATGGGCGCGATGCTCGTGCGTTTCGAGGAGCCCGCCGCTTGAGCGCGCTACCGAAGGAAGTGAAGATCGTCGAAGTCGGCCCGCGCGACGGACTGCAAAACGAGCCCGAGCAGATTCCCACGGATTTGAAACTGGCCTTCATCGCCGCCCTCGCCGGTTCTGGCTTGCGGGCAATTGAAGCCACGTCCTTCGTCCACCCCAAGGCAATCCCGCAACTGGCCGACGCGGTCGATGTCGCCGGTCGCCTGCCGCCCGCGGAGGGTGTCACCTACTCGGCACTCGTCCCCAATCAAAAAGGCCTCGATCGGGCCCTGGAGACCGGCATCCGCCGCATCGCCGTCTTCACCGCCGCCTCCGACAGCTTTACGAAGAAAAACATCAACATGACCGTGGACGAGTCGCTCGCCACCTTCGCCCCGGTCGTGAAGTCCGCCCTCGCCGCCGGCCTCACCGTCCGCGGATACGTCTCCACCAGCTTTGTCTGCCCCTACGAAGGGAATATCAGCAAGGATCGCGTCCTCGACGTCACGACCCGACTGCTCGACATGGGCATCGACGAGGTCGCCGTCAGCGACACCATCGGCGCCGCCGCGCCGACCGACGTCTTCGAGACAGTGGGCCACCTGCTAAAGTCCATCCCGCCCGGCAAGTTCGCCCTGCACCTGCACGACACCTATGGTACCGCGCTGGCCAACGTCCTCGCCGGCCTGCAGCTCGGCATCACCACCTTCGACAGTTCCGCCGGCGGCCTCGGCGGCTGCCCCTACGCCCCCGGCGCATCCGGCAACCTCGCCACCGAAGATCTCGTCTACATGCTCGATCGAATGGGCATCCAGTGCGGAGTCAATCTGCAAACGGTATTCGAGGCTTCCAGCATCATCGCCGACAAGTGGGGCCGCACGCTGCCCAGCCGGCAGTGGCAGCGCATGAAAGCCGCCTGCCGATAGCCACACGACTTGCATTACAATCAAGCCCCATCGTGCACCTGATCCGCCTCGAAACCGTCGACTCCACCAACGACGCCGCAAAGCGCCTCATCGCGGACGGCTCGTTAACTAAAAACGTCATCGTCATCGCTCGCGAGCAGACGGTGGGGCGGGGGACGAAGGGACGCTCGTGGCTGTCCCCGCGTGATGCCGGCCTTTACTTCTCAATCGTCTCCTTCGATGTCGGCCCCGCGACACCAGACCTCACAACCCACACCCTCGCCGCTGGCGTCGCCTGTGCCGAAATCCTGATCGCCGCCACGGGCCTCGAAATCCGCCTCAAGCCCATCAACGACCTCATCGCAGGCGGCGGCAAGCTCGGCGGCATTCTCGTTGAGTCGCTGGTGGAGTCCGGCCGCGTCCGCGCCCTCATCACCGGCATCGGCATCAACACGCACGATGCCGATCGCCCGTTGCCGCCGGACGCACTGCCCCCGGTCAGCCTTCAGCAGCTTCTGCCGGCCGCGGTCTTCAGCGAATTGAATCTAAGTGAATTAACAAACGGGATCGTCGATGCTGTCCGCCGGTGGCAACACCTTGTCACCAGTGGAAACGTCGAGACCGTCCAACGTCGTTGGCAGTCGCTTTGCGTGTAATGGGCCCGTCGCCGCGTTCGCTACCGCGTGCCCATCGGCTCCGGATGCCCTTCCAACTTCGCCTCGATCTTTTCCAGACGATCCAGGAGCCGCCGGTTTTCCTTTTTCAGCTTCGCCACCTCGTCGCGCAGCTCACCCGTCCCCTTGCCCGTCGAATCACCGGCGCGAATCTTCTTCGCCATCTCCGCCGCCCGAGTGCGCACCCGCGGCTGGCCGATCTCCGCATACCGGTCCAGCTCCGGAAGCGCAGCCTTCGCCGCCGAGCCCATGCTCCCCAGCGCCTCCAGCGCCGACACTTGCAGCCGCCGCGATCCCCGATGCAGGCACGTCAGAATCGTCTCCACGGCAAACTCCTGCGCCTCCTCATCGACCCCAATCCGCGTCGCCGCCTCGGCAATCGCACGAACCGCCGCGGCCCGGCAACGATTGTCCTTATCCGGCTCGGCCCATTCTGTCAGCAGATCGATCACCCCCGGCTCGCCGTGCCTTCCCAGTGCCTCGATAACGGCACTCCGGATGATTTCGCCATCCGACTCCCGCGTAAGCAGCGTCTCCAGCATCTCCGAAGGCTCGTCCTGGCAGACATCCGCCCACGAGCTGATGGCCGCCGCCTCCACGCGATAACTCGCATCGCCGTCCTGCACCAGCTTGAGTAGCGCCGCCTCGACCTTCGTCTCATCGCGGAAATTACCCAGTGCCTCAACCACCGCGCGCCGCGCCTTCGGATGCTCGATCGTCAAGCCGGCCAATAGCGCGTCGCGGGCCTCGTCGTCCTCGCTCTTGCCCAGCGCCCGGGCAATCGCCTCCTGCACCGCCCAGAACTTCTCCTGCAAGAGCTGCGTCGCCAGCAGCCGCACGTCCCGCTCCCGGTCGCCCTTGCCAAAATGCTCCGCCGCCTGAATCCGCCGGACAGGATTCGGATCGTCACAAAGTTGACCGACCCAAAGGTCCCGCGGCTTCTCCTCGGTCAGTTCCATCAGCACAGCCATGTCCGGGTCCACCCGCATCAGGGTCGGTCGATACTTGAGCGGCAAATAGAATTGCTGCCGCTTCTCCGTCACCTCCTGCGTGAAGACATACGGCTCATCCGTCTCCGCGAAGCGAAACTCCAGCTTCATCGGAAATATGAACGCTTCGTCCTTCTGCCGCTGCTCGATCGTGATCGCCGCAAGCCCATCCTCCGCCTGCCACCGGTAACTGACCTTCACATCCGGGCACCCCGGCCGCTCCGTCCAGTCATAAAAGAATCGTCCGAACGACTCACCGCTCGCGTCCTCAATCGCCCTGCGCAGATCGATCGTCTCCACGTTTTGATGCCGGTTGCGCGTGGTGTAAAGGTTGATCGCCTTCCAGAACATCTCGTCGCCCAGCCGCCGCCGAATCATGTGCACGACCCACGCACCCTTGGGATACGCGCGACTGTCGAATTGCTCGTCCGGGTCCTTGTATCCCGGCCAGACGATCGGCTTGTCCCGGCCTCCGCCGATCGCCCCGCCCGCCTTGCGATGCATGTTGATTGCGAACTCATCCGGCCCGTTGTGGTGCTCGTCCCAAAGCGCTTCGAAGTAGGTGGCGAATCCCTCGTTCAGCCAGATGTGCGCCCAGTCGCGGCAGGTCAGCAGGTCACCCCACCATTGATGCGCAAGTTCGTGCGCCACAAGTCCGTCGCTGTCTCCGTCGAGGTGCGCGCGATCGTCATGCAGCGTGCCCTCCATCAGCGTCGTCGCGCTGGTGTTCTCCATGCCGCCGCCGAAGTTATAGCAGCAAACCTGCGCATACTTATCCCACGGATACTCGACGCCGATCCTGTCGGAGAAAAAGTCGAGCATCTTCGTCGTATTACCGAAGGAGTTCTTGATCTTGTCCTTGAACTTCGGCCGCACGTGATAGCTGACCGGCTTGCCGCGCCACGTCTCGGTCTCGCTGTAAAACTCTCCCACGACCAGCGTCATCAGGTATACAACGTGCGGCTTGTCCTGCAACCAGTGGAATGTCTTGCTGCCGTCGGCGTTCTTCTTTTCCTCAAGCAACTTCCCGTTGCTGATGGCAATGTTCGGGTCGTCCACCGTGGCGACGATCTCCGTCGTCTGCATCTCATTGGGATGATCGAAGCAGGGCACCCAATAGCGATTGGTGATGCTCTCGCCCTGCGACCAGACAATCCGCGGCGCGTCGGGGTCGCCCTCCGTGGGGCCGTAGAAGTGCAGGCCCGACTCGGGACTTTGCAATGCGTAGTCGATCGTCGCCTGCACGCTGCGACCGCGCGGCAGCGGTTCCGGCAGATTCAGCGTGATCTTCTGGCCATCATTGTCAAAGTCGCATTTCTGCGGCTGTCCGCCTTCAATGGAAACGGTCACGCCCTTCGTCTCAAAGCCCACCGCGTCGAGCTTGATGTGTGACACATCGCGCAGCGCCGCCATGTCCAGCGTCGCCCGCGCGTCCACGTGCTCTTTCTCCAGGTTCACCCGCAGGTCGAGGCGAATGTGCTTCATGTCCACCGGCCGATCGGCGGCGAAGTGCAGCTTCCGCTCCTGGCCCACGGAGGAATGAACGCCGGCGGATAAACAAAAAACGAAAACGACGATCGAACGACAGACACCAATGCGCGTCATGCAAAGTTTCTCCGGAATCCTGGATTGAAAATCAGGATAGCTCAAACCAGCCGATAGTGTATCAGCCCGCCGTTGTCAGGCCCAACGGTCCGGCCACCGATTTCATCGCGTCGATGCAGTTGTGGATGTGCTCTTCCAGCGAAATGCCCAGGCTCTCCGCCCCCGATGTGATGTCCTCACGCTTCACCGCCGCAGCGAATGAAGGCGTCTTCATCTTCTTCTTGATTCCTGCGGGCTCCATGCCCTCCAGCCGCGTCGGCCTCACCAGCGCCGCCGCCATGATGAACCCGCAAAGCTCGTCCACCGCGAAGAGCGCCTTGCGAATCGGCCGATCCCGTGGGTACTCGTCCAGGTTCCACTCGGCGTGCGAGAGCATCGCCCCGACGATCTCCTCATCGACGCCGCGCTCACGAAGGATCTTCGCCCCCTCGCGCGTGTGCTCCGGCGCCTCGGTCCATTTCTCGTAGTCAAAATCGTGCAGCAGCCCGGCCATTCCCCATTGCTCGACGTCGCCCCCCAGCAGCCCGGCATAGTGCCGCATCGCCGCCTCCACCGCGAGCATATGCTTGCGCAGCGAATCCGACTGCACGTGCTCGCAAAGAATCTTCCACGCCTCGTCGCGGGTCATTTCAATTCCAATCGCTAAATCCCGAACCGATTGCCTCAATCTCAGGCGCGACTTTGGACAGCAGGCGTGGAAAATCAAGGTCGTGAGTCCAAATGCGGGACGCCCCGACTCGACGCGCACTTGCTACGATAATCGCGTCTGGAAAATCAATGGGCCAGTCTGCATACTCCTGCCACCACCGTTCGGCGTTCTCATAGTCAATTTGCTCATGGAAAGTAACAGGCCAGCCAAATTCATAAAGGGATTTCAGGCCGGCTAGACGCTGACGATGACAATGCTCTCGGTTTCCTTGAAGTCGTGTCAGATGCCCCATCATCTCGAACATCGCGACCTGCGGAATCGAGACATCCTCGTTGTTCCTAAGTTCGCGCAAATGTCGGCTTGCACGTTTATGAAACTGATCCCGCGGATTTATGATTGCATACAAGGCTGACGTGTCTATGAGAATCACGAGCGCCCTCGATCCTCATAGCACTGACGGAAGATTTGCGCTATTGGATGGCCCAAGATCAACGAGAGTAATGGGAAGATCTGCCACGTCCGGGTGTCGCCGATCGTACTCACTTCCCAAGTCCTCGGACCACTGAAGCGTGACTTCAGTAACCCACTTCAGATTCTCTTCGTGTTGACGCAGCTCCCTCAACAACGACTCAGAATCATCGGTCCATGTCTTAAAGTCGCGACGCCAATCCATGAGGAATTCCATGCCTGCAGAGATGTCGCTCAGGTGCGCCGAGTGAATAAGCGAGACGGCAGCAAGCTTATCCATCTGAGTAAGGAGCTGTTTGTCGGAGAGCGAGTCAAATCCGGTGAGGACAGGGTCACTCTTATTCTTTTCTCGAAACTCACCCGCAATGCGGAGAATATCTGCGTATTCTCTTAACGCAGTGCGAATGGTCGATACCGCATCTCCAAGACAGGCTGCCTCCTCTGGGGCGTGGCCATTCCCAGGACGCGCAAATTCCTCAGCGCGCAACCTGAATGCAGCTGGATTATCCGCATCAAGCCACGTTGAGAAGTTGTCGAGTGCCAATACCATTTGTGTACATTCTAGTTTCTTACCAATAGTTCCGCAATCTGCACCGCGTTCAGCGCCGCCCCCTTGCGAAGCTGATCCCCGCTCACGAACAGCTCAATCCCCCGGCCGTCCGGCTGGCTCACGTCCTGCCGAATCCGGCCCACCAGCACGTCATCCTTACCGGACGCGTCAATCGGCATCGGGAAATAATTCTTCTCCCGGTCATCGACGATCTTCACCCCCGGCGCGCCCGATAGAATCCGTCGCACCTCGTCAGCCTTCATCGGCCGCTCAAACGTCAGATTGATCGCCTCGCTGTGCGCCCGCATTACCGGCACGCGCACACAAGTCACCGTGATCGCGATGGACGAGTCGCCGAAAATCTTATGCGTCTCGTGGATCATCTTCGTCTCTTCAATGTTGTAGCCATCCTCGCCCACGGCGCTGTTGTGCGAAAACACGTTGAACGCCACCTGATGCGGCAGCACCTTCGGCTGCGCCGGCTTGCCCGCGAGGATGTCCCGCGACTGGTTCTCGAGTTCCATCATCGCCTGATAGCCCGCCCCGCTCGCCGCCTGATAAGTCGCGATCACAGCTCGCTTCACCTTATTCGTCTGGTGCAGCGGCCACACCGCCACGTTCATGATGATCGTCGAGCAATTCGGGTTGGCGATCACCTTCGCATCCCCGATCGCCGTCGGGTTCACCTCCGGCACGACCAGCGGCACCCCCGCGTCCATCCGAAACGCCGAGCTGTTATCCACCACCCGCGCCCCGGCCTTCGTCGCAACCGGCGCCCACTCGCGACTCGATGATGCCCCGGCCGAGAAAAGCGCAATGTCGATCCCGTCGAAGCTCTTCGGCCCGACCTCCTCGACCGTCAGCGTCTGCCCGCGAAAAGGCACCTTCGTCCCCGCCGACCGAGACGAGGCCAACAGCCGCAGCGTCCCAACGGGAAAGTCGCGCTCACCGAGGATTTGCAGAAATTCCTGACCGACCGCCCCGGTCGCCCCGAGTATGGCAATGTTGGGTTTCATCGTCTCACTTTCTCATGGCCCCTGTTGTTCGCTGCGAGTATAGTCGCCTCGAAAATATCGGCCAAACGCCGAACCTTTTATACAGGTCCACTCAATGTCAAAGCTCTACGACATCACTCCGCCCATCACGCCGAACCTCGCCGTCTGGCCTGGCGACACACCGCCCTCGCGAGAAGTCCTCCTCGACATCGACCGCGGCCACAACATCACCCTCTCCACACTCCGCGCCACCGTCCATCTCGGCGCCCACGCCGACGGCCCGAATCACTACGGCAAGAATGCCCCCGCCATCCACGAGCGCTCGTTGGACTACTACCTCGGCCCCTGTCAGCTCATCCGCGTCGATGTCCCGCGCGGCACGCGCATCATGCCCGATCAGGTGAAGGCGAAAATCGCCGCCCCGCGCATCCTCTTCGCCACCGGCGCCTATCCCGACCCGACCATTTGGAACGAAGACTTCGCCGCCCTATCCCCGCAGCTCATCGACATGCTCGCAGCCAAAGGCGTCATCACCGTCGGCATCGACACCCCCAGTGTTGACTTGTTCTCCTCCAAAGACCTCCCGTCCCACCACGCGATTCTCAAACACGACATGGCCATCCTCGAAGGCCTCGTGCTCAAAAACGTCCCCGAAGGCCGCTACGAACTCATCGCCCTCCCGCTCCCCCTCGTCAACTTCGACGCCAGCCCCGTCCGCGCCGTCCTTCGCGAAGTGTAGGCAAACGGGGCCGATCCCATGCACGACGACAGCTTCTTCACGACGTCGAACTACATCGAAGCCGCGCTCTGGGCCTGCATCGGTCTCGGCCTCCTCCTTCATGCATTGCTGGCCGTCGGTCAGAAGCGTCGTACATCACTACTCGCGGGTGCCACGTTCATCGTCTTCGGCGCCTCCGACATCGTCGAAACAACCACCGGCGCCTGGTGGCGGCCCTGGTGGCTCCTCGCATGGAAGGCCACGTGTGTCGTGGTATTCCTTGCTCTATTGACGGGCCATTTGCGAAGAGGAAAAAACTCGTAGGAACCGCCAATCATCACCGCAAATCCACCAACCAGTCCAACTCCGGCGGTGCCTTCGAACTCTGCCACGCGCCGAGAAGCGCCACGCACTCAGCCTTCGTTAACCGAGTTGACTCAACGATCTCTTCTCCCTGAATTAGACTGGCATGAATTGCGATTGCCTGGGGCCGGAGAATCAGCAGCGTTTCCCTCGGCGTAAGAGCGCCACCGATCCCTCACGCTTTAACAACGACCGCCTGCACAACACGATGCCGCCCGGCACAACGAACCAGTTGCAATTCCTGATCCACGGGATCGCAGCCAGGAGGCCGAAAGAAATCAGCGTAGATGCGAGAAGGATCAGTGCGGTTGTAGAAGTCGGGCCGTTTTGAACCATGACTCGGAGCGTATGAACCAATAATAGCATGAAGCCGCCGGCCGGGACGCCAAGGCGAAGCCAATGCCGGATGACCCCGTGCATCGGGCGAGGTGTGCCCGATTCAGTGCATTCCGATTCTGTCGCAAGCGCCGCCAGTTCCCGCAGCGTCGAGCTCGATTCATCTAGCTGGACGGGCTCGAATGCTACTTCGATGGGCCTTGCCCTCGGACATTGAAATCGTTTTCGATGCTCGACCGAAACAACAATACTCTTGTCCTGAAGCCCGATCTGCCGGAACAGTACCCGATTGCTCTCGCGGTCACCCTTCCAAAATCGCCCAACATCCTCAAGTCGCTCAAGCAATTCAGCCGGCGCATCGTCCGAGGTGGGGAAGAGTCCCATCCGACCGCTCCTCGGCCGAAATCGAACAAAGTAAGCGCCCGGCGATCGGACCGATGACTGCGAAGCTGCTGAATCTGTCATCTCGGCCTCACAACTAACGCAGCGGCGCCCTTGCCCGGAATCCTCACCGCAAATCCACCAACCGCTCCAACTCCGGCGGCGCAATCGAACTCTGCCACGCACCAAGCAGCGCAATGCTCTCAATGGTTGTCAGTGTTTTTTGTGCGACGATTTTTTTCTCACGAATGAGGCTCGCCTTGTGGCCCGGGCCCACAGGCTCAATCACGAGCACCGTCTCGCTGGGTGTGTATCGATTCGTCTGAATGGTCCACTTGTTCCATTGCCAACCCCTGACAAGAACCCCGCCCGGCACGATGAACCAGCTATAGTTGCTGACGAACTGCCATGTCAGCGGCAGCAGTAGACTAAACAGCAGGAGCGCAAACCACATCATCGTTGGAATCGAGAATATGCCAAAGACGGCGGCAGCATGATATGTTTGTATCAAACTGTAGCCTCCCCAGAAAATCCTGATTCCGGAACGCAGCATGAATCTGCGAATTGCTGATACGTCACTTGACGATTCATTCGTCTCGGATTTGGGAAGTTCCCTTGCGGCCTCCCGTGACAGTTCCGCCAAGGTCGGACTCGTCTCATCGAGCACAACCGGCTCGAACGCCACCTCCAGCGGCCTCACCACCGGCAGCTTCTTGCTCTCGTACGGCTCAATCGTGATCACCGTCGCCGGTTTCCCCTCCCTGATACGTCGGCACAATCGATCAAACGTACTATCGCCAAGTTTTTTGGCATTCCAGTCGCGCGCAATCCATTTCAAACCGAGTAGCACCTCATCCGGCGCATCCTCTGAGACGGGCACCAACCCCACGCGCCCATCCGCCGGCCGAAACCGGACAAAATACGCCCCGCGCTTGTGCGATTCACGCTCCGGCCCGTCCGTCTTCATGGCCCTGCTTCCCGCGTCGGACTTACGACCCCACCGTCGCAATCACCTTGAGCTCCACCGCGATCGGCGTCGGCAGCGCCGTCACCTCCACCGTCGTCCGCGTCGGGTTCGGCTTCCCCGGCCCCGCGAAGTGCTCCGCATACAATCGGTTAAACGTCGCAAAGTCCCGCCCCATGTCCGTCAGAAACACGCTCACGTCAACGATCCGCTCCCAGCCCGACCCCGCGTCCTCAAGCACCACGCGAATATTCTCAAACACGCTCCGGCACTGCGCCTCAATGTCATACGCCGCGACATTCCCCGCCGCGTCCAGCGTCACCCCGGGTATCTCCTTGCTCCCGCGCCTCCGCGGCCCCATCCCGGAAACAAAAAGCAGATTCCCCACGCGCTTCGCATGCGGATAAGCCCCCACCGGCTCCGGCGCCCGCGAACTTTCAATGTCGTGACTCATGATGACGCTCCTTGCGCGAATAATAATCGCCGAAGTCTCTGTTACTTCATTCCGATGCGCCGTCCGCCGCTTCCCTCATCTCGCAGCTCTCTGCATTCGCCCGCGACCAGGCCTCCACCTGTTTTCGCACGGTCTCCTCGATCTGATTCATAAACGCCGAACTGCGGCGCTGTTGATCGTACACCCTGCGAGATTTCTCATTTAAGTGCCGTTGTCCGGAAATATCCGAATTCTGAAGCGAGTCCGCCCAGCCTCGAATCTGCCGCGAGCACGATTCAGCAAGCGTCCTGATGTTGGTTATCTGAGATTTCAAATTTGAGATTTGAGATTTGAGATTCGACGTTTCCGATCGCTCCGCCGAATCTTGTGGCCCTACAGAACGCGTCTGCAACCATCGCTCGCAAAAATGCAGCATGGACCGTACTTCCCCTGCCGACCCGCGTGCGATATACAGGAACATAAGCAGCTCAGCCGTCGAACCCCGCTCGAATCCCTCCGCGATATTGTTCGACACCGAAAGTGCCGATCGTCGAAGTTGATCCCGAAGGTCGCCCGGACCGGCCAACGCCCGATTCTCCGTCAGCGCATATGTCGCAATCGCCAACTCGATGGCCGCCTTCCAGACCGGCAAGTCCTCAAATCGTTCGTATTTCACGATTTCATGATTCTCTGCGTCGTCCACCCAGCTCGCAAGCGGTTTCAATCGTCTTCTGCCCGCAGCGCCTCGCGCGACTCCGTAAACAAAAACACCCGATCAACCTTCGCCGTCACCCCGATCCATCCGTAAAAACTCAGCCACGTCACGCTCGGCAGCACGTTGCTCATCGGCTCGCCGTCCTTCAGCAATTCCCCCGGCGGCATCCCGCCGACGCGCGACAGCATCTTCGAAACCACCTCCGCCGTCCGCGCTCGGTCCACGCGCTCCAGTGCCGTCGCCAGCTTTCGGTGTGATCGGCTCCGCAGCACCATGCGCGGTCCCGTGAGAAACACCTCCACAAACATCGACGCGATGCCCTCGGGGTTCATCAGCACCATCGCCAGTGCCCGGCCTGTCATTCCCCCCGCGCCGACATGGCCGCCGAAAATCAATGGTCGTGCATCCGGAAAACGCTCGCCGATTGTCTGAACCGACTCGCTGAGGTACTGCCCGCCTGTCTGACGCTCAAGTCGAATCAGCAGTGGAATCATCACGATCGAAAGCAATGCGACAAACAACCACCACGGCAGCCACGAATAAAGCAGCATCGAGCCCGCCGCCCAAAGCATCGTCCCAATCACCACCGGCCCGACAAAGCAAAGCGGAACGCCAAGCACCATCTGCATCGCATCCGTCCGCCGCCGCAACTCCGCACGCTCATCAAGTCGTCGGAGAATCGTCTCCATCCCGATCGGACCGATGCCATGCCCCGCCGCGTGCCCGCACTCGGGGCACGGCCGATGCCCACTCAGCCCGTGCAGGTCATACCCGCAGTTAAGACAAATCCTGACGCCGATATCCGCCAGCGCGCCGCGAAGCGGGGCAAGCCGCGAGACGCGCCGGGCCTCGCTCTTCCAAAGTGCGTGGGAATAAATGCCCAGCCCAACAAGCACCACGCCGCCGACGATGAGATGAATGTCCGCGGCGATGATGCTCACCGCCGCCGCAAACAGCCAGATCACTCCAAGAAACGGCCGCGTCTCGCAGATGAAGACAGCCCCATTATCGCTCGGCTCAAAGCGCAGACTGACGCGCGGCAGCAGCCCCCACGCCCACTCGCGCAGTCGCAGACAAACAAGATCGCCCCGAAGTCGCCCGGCCAGCGACCCCTCCCACGCCGCCTGCTCGACAAACGCCTGCGCGTCCGCGACGCTCGCCGTGCTCTGCCACTCCTCGCGCCGCAGCCTCGGCCCATGCGCGTAATACCAGCGGCTGAATGCAAGATAGAGCGCCGTCTCCACAAAGGCGGCGAACAAAGACAGGCCGATCAGGAATCGAAGAAACTCAACCATCGGTCCCGCCGTTGATCGCAGACTGTACCGTCAGCCGTGACATGCGCTTCGATGTATTTGCGAGATGTGAATTGGCGGCGGCTATGGGGTGCGGTGATCCGCCCGCTGAGAAATCGCGTCAGACGGGAGGGCCTGCCTGAGGCCGAATTGCGCCGAGACTTGGGCACTCACCTCGCGAGCCGTTTGCGCAAGCCGGCGCACATCGTGATCGACCTCTCGATCAATCGTCTCTCGAATCTCGCGGACTTCGTCAACGACCGACTCACCGAGTCTCGCCTCATTCTCACGGGCATCTCTAATCATCGGTCCAGCTCCAGGAGCTTTTCGGGTCGCCCGCCTGTTTCCGGGAACACAGGATGCCACGATTTTCAAAAAGCACATCCGATCCTAGGATTGTACCGTCGTCATCCATCCAGTCGAACTCCGGGGTTGATGAATAAACAAATCGGTCGGCCGAACGAAGCTGCACGCCATTATGTTGCGCGACCGTGCGCCACTTTGCATCAATGACACTCGACGCCATCCCATTTGTGACCTCGTCTTCATGAATCGACACCCAAGCCAATTGGGGCGCCATCGGGAAAATCAGTTGAGAATTCGGAGTTCCAAATCCGGGGCTAAATAAACCGCCCATTTGAGTTTCCCTCCAAGCAAAGTTAACTGGATTGTCCGATACGATGAAGCGATCCGGTGAACTGACAGTCTTGACCAAGCACCAGAGCCGATGCCGCAAGAGAATCAGGGCAGTCTCGAAAGCATCGAGCATAACGACGAGCTTCATGTTCTGAGACATGCCAGAGGAAACATATCCAGTGCGAGCGAACTCTTGGAACTCTTCGAGCGACGGCATGTTCACCAATCCCGCTTTAGCAGCATGGCTTCTCAGGACTTCAAAACGATCCTTAGTCGCAGTGTACTCGGCAAGCATCAATCGCCTGATCTCCCGATCAAAGGCTTCGACAGTACTTCGTAATCGCTGAGTCCGTACATATTGCAACGCGATGAATTGAAATATTGCCTCAATGTCGGCATTCCGAATCAAGATCGTTGGCTCATCGATCACTCGGCGTCGCGCCGAGACGAACTCTCCCTCGAGATTAGCTAGAAACCGTTCCTCGATAATCAGTGCTTCGTCTTCATCCGCAGCATCGTCAATTCTGTAAAAGTCCCTCTGACGAGCCGCTTTGCTCGGAGATGTTGTGAAGCTTCGTTCTTTCTGAAGTTCCCAGACGTATAGGGTTCCGTCTTTCGCGTCTTCTGCGGTAAACGCTCTCAAGAAACTGGCAGGTACAGTATGGTGTTGTTTCGGCTTGCTCACGTACTCGGCGCGGCTCCCTTCCACCTGACACTCCCCGTGTCGAGCGGCCTATGTTTTGATACAAACATTCTTCGGCTCCGTAAAAAACCGCAGCGCCTCCTCGCCGCCCTCGCGCCCGACCCCGCTCTGCTTCATCCCCCCGAACGGCACCCGCAGGTCGCGCACCATCCAGCAGTTCACCCACACCGTCCCGCTGTTGATCTTCTCCGCCAGCCGGTGCGCGCGCGAGATATTCTGCGTCCACACGCTCGATGCCAGCCCGTAGTCCGTGCTGTTCGCATACTCGACAACCTCCGACTCATCCTTGAACGGAATAATCGCCGCCACCGGCCCGAAGATCTCCTCGCGATTCACCCGGCACCCGACACCGAGCCCAGTAATCACCGTCGGCTGGAAAAAGTACCCCTCGCGGCAGCGCTCCCCGAGGTCCTTCGGCCGCTCGCCGCCGCACAAAATCTTGCCGCCTTCCTGCTTCGCCAGATCGACATAAAACATCGACTTCTCGAGCTGCGCCTTCGACACCATCGCTCCTTGATCGCTCGTCGCCTCCAGCGGATCCCCGACGCGCAGCTTCCGGGTCGCCTCGACAAACTTCGCCACGAACGGCTCATAGGCCGATTGCTCCACAAAGATGCGCGAGCCGCACAGACACACCTGCCCCTGGTTGGCATACGCCGCCCGCACCGCCCCAGGCACCGTCTGCTCCATGTCCGCGTCGGCGAACACGATCGTCGGATTCTTCCCGCCCAGTTCCAGCGACACCTTCTTGAACATGGGGGCGCACGTCTTCGCCACCTCGCGGCCCGTCACCGTCCCGCCGGTAAATGAGATCGTCCCGATCTTCGGATGCGCCGTGATCGCGCTGCCGACCTTCGCACCCAGCCCGTGCACGATGTTCAGCACCCCCGGCGGCAGCCCCGCCTCCATGCAAATCTGCGAGAACAGATACGCCGTCATCGGCGTGATCTCCGACGGCTTGGCCACCGCCGTATTCCCCACCGCGATGCACGGCGCGACCTTCCACGTCAGCAGATACAGCGGCAGGTTCCACGGCGAAATCAGTCCGCAGATGCCGCGCGGCTGGCGCAAGGTGTAGTTCAGTGCCACGCCGTCGGTCACGTGCGATTCGCTGTGGGCGTGCAGGATCGCCGTCGCGAAGTGCCGGATACTCGACGAAGCCCGGGGAATATCCACCGTCCGCGCCACCGTTAGCGGCTTGCCGTTGTCAATCGCCTCCGCCCTGGCAAGTTCCTCGCTCCGCGCCTCGATCAGATCGGCGATCTTCATCATCACCCGGCATCGCTGGGCCGCCGGCGTCTTCGACCAGATCGGAAAGGCCGCCTCCGCCGCCGCGACGGCCTTGGCAACATCGCGCTCATCCCCATCCGCCACCTGCGAATAAACCTTGCCCGTCGCCGGTTCGTAGTTATCGAGATACGAGCCGGAAATCGGCTCCACCAGTTCGCCGTTGATGTAGTGCCGAATGCTTACCACGTTGATCGATCTCCAATCAAAGTAAACAAGGACTTCATTTCAAATCCTCATGCAGTGGAGGGCATTTGAATGCTTCCTCAATCGCCTTTGCCATTTCCTCAATATCTTCGGGAGGAATCGAACCGGCGATCTTTACAAAGTCTTTGCCGGACATGCCCTTCGGCAACCCTCCGCTCAACGAGCACACAATTTCCAAGGCGCGTGAAAGTCCCTTCTCATCGAGTTGATTGAGTGCTTCAGCTATTTCTCTCTTGAGTCTCTCGCACTTATTGATTCTCTTTCCTCCGCCAATACTAGTTTCCAGGTTCGAGAGGTATTCGGATGCACGCAAATGATCTGATTTCAGCTCACAGACTCCCCGTCCGCCCGCCGTCCACCGGCAGATTAATCCCCGTCACATAACTCGCCGCCGCCGACGCCAGAAACCCCGCCGCCGCCGCGATCTCCTCTGGATCAGCCATGCGGCCCATCGGAATACGCCCGACGATCTCAGCCTTCACCGCGTCTTCACTCGTCCCGCCCGCCTTCGCCTTGGCCTGGATCAATTCCCCCAGCCGCGCCGTATCCGTGTACCCCGGCAGAATGTTGTTCACCGTGATCCCGAACTTCGCCAGTTCGCCCGCCGTCGTCTTCGCCCAAGCCGCCACCGCCCACCGCGTCGTGTTCGAAACACCCAGCCCCGGGATCGGCTCCTTCACGCTCGTCGAAATGATGTTGATGATTCGGCCGTACGCCTCCGACTTCATCCCCGGCAACACCGCCTGCACAAGAATCTGATTGCACAACACATGCCGCGCAATCGCCTTCGCGAACTCTTCCGGTTTCGCCTCGGTGATCGGTCCGTGCGGCGGACCTCCGCTGTTGTTAAGAAGAATATGAATCGGTCCGCTGTCCGCCAGCCATCGTCCCACCCGTTCCTTCAAGGCGTCCGCATCATCGAAATCAACACATACATACCGGTGCTGCTGGCCCTCGCCGGTCGGCAGTTCCTTTCGCACACGCTCCAGCGACCCCTCATCCCGCGCGATCAGCGTCACCTCCGCCCCCAGTCGGGCAAACTGCATCGCACATGCCCTGCCGATTCCCTGCGTGCTGCCGCAGGCAATCGCCCGCCTCCCGGCCAATCCGTAAAGTTTTTGTACGTCCATCGCCTGTTACTCCCGCGAAACTGCGTCAACGCGATTAAGTATCTGTGTAGAAACAAATCCGTCCGTTGCGCCGGTGAACCCCGGCCGGCCAGGGAATTCCTGCCTCTGGCCCGGGCGGGTTCGCGGAACCGGCAGAAACGAACCTGTTTGCCCGACGCCCCGCTGGGCGACAATCCTCAAGAATCGCCCGCGAATCGGCAAACGCTCCTTGGATGGCCATTCACCGCCTGGCATTCATTGTAGACGCCTCCGATCGTGCTGACCATGATCTCCCGCTCACAGGGAAGGCATCCTCCTCAAAAACCTGCTATCCTTACGGGGATGTCGACAGCGCCGACCGAGTCACCCGCAATCGCCTCAATCATGCACGCCGTATGGACCGGCGACGCCCTTTGCGTCTTCGGTGAATCCGCCGCGCCGATCGCCGCCGTCGCGTCGTCGACCAGCCGAAACGGCCGCCCGCCCGCATGGGCCATGACCGCCGCCGCGCTCCACGAGGCACTTGGAAAAATCACCCCCGACGGCCTCTTGGCCTCCTCCGCCGCCGAAGACGCCGTCCGCGTCTGGCTCCCCGTTCGCGGTGAGTCTCCGGTTCCCCACCAGGAAATCGCCAATTCCGATCCGCCCGAGCGCCCGGCAGACCTCTCCGCCTACAAGCTCCCCGCCCTCCGCTTCGGGCCCGCCGACGTCATGGACCTCCTCATGGGGCTCGATGATTCGGCGCTTCAGGCCCACGGCCGCTCGCTCCGCTACTGGGCGACCCTCGCGCGATTCGCCGTCTCGCTCATCGCCCGTCGAAAGTTCTGCCCCGACGTCATCGAGGCCGGTCCCGGCGAGTTGCTCGGCCGATGGCGGCTCCTGACCCATGATCCCGCCGAGCTGCTCTGGCTCGAGCGTTACGTCGCCGTCATGCCGCCGGTGTGCCGCGCCGCCGTCACCGACGAGCCGCTTGACGCCAATGACGCCGTCGAAGGTTTTCTCTCGCTCACCACCGACGCCGTCATCCGCCGCGTCCTCGCCGGCGACGACTTCTTCCAGCAGATCACCCGCAAAGCGCGCGAGTCCTCCGCCTGGGAACTCAAGTGGCTCGCCTCCCTCGTCGCAGCCGACACACGCGTCCACGCCGAAGCCGATGACAACGACGCCGGCGCGGTCAACATTCGCAACTGGATCGGCCAGGCCGAGGAAGACACCGGCCCATCGCCCAAGCTTCGCTTCATCCTTGTGGAGCCGGCCGAAGGCGCCAAGCCCTCCGAGGCAGCCTGGCGTCTCGCCTTCGAAATGCGCCTACCGGAAACCGGCGAGCCCCTCGACCTCACCCAGGTCTGGGCCGAGCGAAACGACGCCCCGACCGTCCTCGGATCACATTTGCTCTCGCGTCGCGTGCAACTCGTCTCGCAGTTGACGCGCGCCGCCGAAGTCTGCCCGGAACTTCGCAGGGCACTCTCCCGCGCTCGCGGTAGCGCCGTCCGATTGACCACGGCCGAGGCCCACGCCTTCCTGCGCGAACGCGCACCGCTCCTCGCCGCCGACGGCTACGAAATCGTCCTTCCCGAGTGGGCCGCCATCTCCGACCAGCAGCTCGGCCTCGAGCTCGTCGTCGAGCCGCGCGCCACACACGGCACAGGCGATCGCGATTTCGGCCTAAGCCCCTTGGGCCTCTCGTCCCTGCTGGACTTCAACTGGCGCGTCGCCATCGGCGGCGAGCAACTCACCATGGACGAGTTTCAAAAGATCGCCGCCCAGAAGGCCCCGCTCGTCAGGCTGCGCGGAAAGTGGATCGGCATCGACCACGAAACCGCCGCCCGTGCACTCGCCTTCCTCGAAAGCCGCCCAAAGGGGCCGATCACACTCATGCAGGCCGTGCGCCTCGCCGGTGGGGCGGAAGAAATCGACAGCGGTCTCCCCATCCTCGGCCTGTCCGGCGCCGATTGGATCGAAGGCTTTCTCAGCCAGACACCCGAACTGAAAATCGAGGCCTTCGATCCCCCGAGCGAGTTTCACGGCGAGCTTCGCCCCTATCAACTCCGCGGCCTCCACTGGCTGTCCTTCCTCGATCAAATCGGAATCGGCGCATGCCTCGCCGACGACATGGGCCTTGGCAAGACCATCCAGCTCATCGCCCTCCTGCTCCACGAGCGCCGCGACGGAAAAAAAGTCGGACCGACCCTCCTGTTCTCTCCCATGTCCGTCGTCGGAAACTGGGAACGCGAAATCCAGCGCTTCGCGCCGACCCTTCGCGTCCTCGTCCACCACGGCCCGCTGCGCCTCTCGGGCGACGCCTTCGTCGAAGCCGCAGAGCAGCACGATGTCATCCTCACCACCTACGGCCTCGCCGACCGCGAAGCCCCCGGCTTCTCCCGCGTCCAGTGGCATCGCATCGCCATGGACGAAGCCCAGAAGATCAAAAACCCCACCGCGCGCCAGACCGTCGCCCTGCGCACCCTGATCGCCGCGCACCGCATCGCCCTCACCGGCACGCCCATCGAAAACCACCTCTCCGAGCTCTGGTCGATCATGGAAGTGCTCAACCCCGGTCTTCTCGGCTCTGCCACCGCCTTCCGCGCCCGTTTCGCACTGCCCATCGAAAAGATGGGCGACCAGAATCGCTCCGATCAGCTTCGCCGACTCATTCGTCCCTTCGTCCTGCGCCGTCTGAAGTCCGACCCCATCATCTCCCGCGACCTCCCCGAAAAAATGGAGATGCGCGTCTTCTGCAATCTCACCCCCGAGCAGGCCGCCCTCTACGAACGCACCGTCACCCAGACCCTCGGCGAAATCGAAACCGCCACCGGCATCCGCCGTCGCGGCCTCATCCTCGCCACCCTCACCAAGCTCAAACAGATATGCAACCATCCCGCCCACTTCCTCGCCGATCAGTCGGCCCTGGACGATCGAAGCGGCAAGTGCGAACGGCTCATCGAAATGCTCGAGGAAGTCCTCGACGAAGGGGACGAAGCCCTCGTCTTCACCCAGTTCAAGCAGATGGGCACGTTGCTGCAGCGGCTCATGCAGGATCGCCTGAAGATCGAAGTCCCCTTCCTGCATGGCGGCACCCCCATGAAGAAGCGCCGCGACATGGTCGAAGCCTTTCAGCAAGAGGGCGGCAAATGGCGCGTATTCCTCTTATCCCTCAAGGCCGGCGGATTCGGCCTCAACCTGACCAAGGCCAATCACGTATTCCATTTCGACCGCTGGTGGAATCCCGCCGTCGAGGAACAGGCCGCCGACCGCGTCCATCGCATCGGCCAGCTCCGCCGCGTCCAGATTCACAAGTTCGTCTGCATCGGAACCGTCGAAGAGCGCATCGACCGCCTCCTCGCCGAAAAAGCCGCCCTCGCCGATCGAATCGTCGGCAGTGGTGATGAGTGGCTCACCGGTATGTCCACCGTCGAACTCCGCGACTACCTCGCCCTGTCCAACGAAGCCGTCTCCGAATCCTGATCAGCCAGGCCCGGTGCCGACCCCTCCACATGCACGGCGATCCGTGGTAAGATCACACCTCTCCTATGCCGCAGAACTCAAAGAAACAACCGCCCCGGCCCGCTCTAAACGCATCCCCTCGCATCGGCCCGCAAACTGATCCCCCAACGCCATCGCACAACCTCCCCCCCGATCCCACGACATTCTGGAACGGCAAAACCGACCTCGCCGAATTCCCGCCATTCCCGCAGTCCGACGCAACCCCCGTCCTCAAAAAGCTCGGCCCCTTGCCCTTCCCGCGCGGCAACTTCCCGATCGTCGGTTTCCTCGCGACCCTCTACGATCACGTCTCCACCCACGCCGCCCAGTGGCTTGGCAATGATGACAATTCCAGGCAGCAACAGGAATAGTCCCGCCGTCTCCCCGATACCTTTTTGCGATGGTGATGCGCCGCCGACTCGCCTGAGCGTTCGCCCATGCTACTCGCCGGTGTCAACGCCCCCGGCGAGCCACCTCGGCGCGGTCCGGCCCAGTCTTTCCATCTCCGCGACGATCTTCGGCTGATCCGGCAGTATCTCCAGCGACCGCCGATAGTGCGCAATCGCCCGCTGCCGCGCCAACCGCCGGCTCGGTCCGCCCACGTCCGACAGCCGTGCGTTCATCGCCGCGCAGGCATTGTGGATCCGCGCGTCCTCCGGCGCCAGCTTCAGCGCCGTGCGATACGCCCGCATGGATTCGGAATACCGCGATAGAGATTCGTACAATCCCGCCAAAAGTAAAAAGGGCTCCGCCGATCCGTCGTCCATCCGCGCCGCATGACAAAACGCCTCGATCGCCTGATCCGTTCGCCCGTTGATGCGGTGACAAAGCCCGATCCCCTGCGCCGCTCGCCGACTCTTTGAGTCGATCGAAAGCGCATGCCGATAAGCCCGAAGCGCCGCGTCCACCAGCGCCTCACGGTCCATCGACGTGACCGCCTTCCGCCGCAGCGCGTCCCCAAGTGCCACAGCATAGACACTTTCCGACGGCGCATGCTTCACCGCCTCGCCATAATGTCCGATTGCCTTGTCCGCGTCCCCCAGCGCCTCGGCCGCCCGGCCCGCCCCCATGTGCGCCGTCGCGCAGCCCGGCCAATATCGAAGCGCCTTGTCGTATGCCTGTGCTGCGCCCGCGAAGTCCTCCGCCGCGGCGAGTTCGTTCCCCTCTGTCGTCGCCCGCGCCGCAAGTTGTTCATACGCCGCGTCAAACGGCCCCGATGCCCCATGCCGGCATCCCACCGCGCCCACGACAAGCATCATTGTCATCGCGCGAATCTTCCGCCCGTTTCCTGATGCGCATGGCTTTTTGCGAGTTGGCATCCCTACCACCGCGGCCCTTCATCCGACTGCCCAACTCTTATATCGGCCAGCCTCATCCAGCGCCTTCGCAAGTACAACCCATACCCGAACTTACGCTGCCAATGCTTTGACTTTGCCCCCCGCGCACTTATCATATTCAAAGCAGGCGACCGGCCGGCAGGGATGGCCGCGACCGACAGAATCCTTCGAATAACGGATGCCCCCCATGAGAACTCTCGCCGCCATCCCCGTTTTCAACGAGGCCCGCTACGTCGCACGCGTTGTCTCCGACGTTAAAGAGTGTCTCTCCGACGTGCTCATCATTGATGACGGCTCCACCGACGACACCCCGCGAATTCTGCGCGACATCGGCAATATCCACCTCATCACCCACCCCGAGAATCGCGGCTACGGTCAGAGCCTCATCGATGCTTTCGCCTTCGCCAAGCGCGGCGGCTACGACTGGATCATCACCCTCGACTGCGACGACCAGCACGAACCCGACCGCATCCCCGAGTTCATCGCCCGCGCCGCCGAGGACGACGCCGACATCATCTCCGGTTCGCGTTACCTCCTCGACTTCCCCGTCAGTACCCAGGCCCCCGAAGACCGTCGCCGCATCAACATGCGAATCACCCGCTTCCTCAATGAGAAGCTCGGCCTCTCCCTCACCGATGCCTTCTGCGGTTTTAAGGCCTACCGCGTCTCCAGCGTCGCCGAGTTGCCCCTCACCGTCCCCGGCTACGCCTTCCCCATGCAGTTCTGGGTGCAGGCCGTCCGGCATTGCCTTCGCATCGTCGAGCTGCCCGTCCCCCTGATTTACAACGACCCCACTCGCCACTTCGGCGGCATCCTCGACGATCCCAACTCCCGGCTCGATCACTACATGGACGTCTTCCATGCCGAATTCAACCAGCCCGCCAAGTCTCGCTCCGCCGTCCAGCGCTGCGGCACGACCTGCAAGTAACTCACAAGTCCCCCGCGTCGCCCTGATCCCCGCCGCGCCCCTGCCGCGCCCGCGATCTGCGCCTAACATACCGAATCAATGAGCCGGCTCGCTTCCCAAACCGACATCGATCGCCTCGCCGCGCCCGGCGACGACGGCGACTGCCTCATTCATCCTGACCCCGCTGCCTTCGCCGCATGGACCCGTGCAAACCGCGCGGCACTCTCCGCCTCTCCGCTCCGCATCCTCGACCGTCCCCTCAAGTCTTTGCGCGACGCCTGGGTGGGCGATAGTCCCGTCGTCATGACCGGCCACCAGCCCGAGTGGATGCACCCCGGCGTCTGGATCAAGAACGTCGCCGCCGCCGAACTCGCCGCGCGGCTCGGCGGTAGGGCGGTCTTCCTCATCGTCGACAGCGACGTCCCCGCCGGCCTCAACATTCCTTATCCCGATCGCTCCGCCGACCCCATGCGCCGCGCCTACGCCCCCGCCCCGCGCGCCGCCGCCGGTCGCGCCTACGAGCACCTCGCTTCAAGCTCACCTGACGACTGGAACGACGCCTTCGCCGCCATTCCCACCGATCCCGATTCAGGCCTCGCCGCCTTCCAGACCGGCTTCCAAAGTGTTCCCACTCAGGTCGACGGCCACGCCGCAGGCTACGTCGACCGCTGGTGCGCCGCCGTCAGCGAACTCGACAGGGAAATCGGAGTATCGACGCCGAGTTTCCTTCGTATCAGCGATGTCTTCTCCGGCAGGGGGCCTGACAGCGGTGCCGCCGCCATGACCTTCACCGCCGCGATCATCCTCGCCGCCCGCGAATCTGCCGCCGCCTACAACGCCGCCCTCCAGGCTTACCGCGACCGCCGCGACATTCGCGGCACGCGCCACCCCATCCCCGATCTTGAAGTGCACGGCCCCCGCGTCGAGCTTCCCTTCTGGGTCGTCCATCCCGATCGCCCGCGCCGCCGCCTCTTCGTCGAGGCCCAGGATCGCTCGGTGGTTCTCTTCTCGGAAACCGACCAAATCGGCGAGATCGAAGCTGCATCCCTCCGGCTGGACCCCGCCGCGTCGCTGCCCGCCGTCATTGCTCCGCTCGGCCTGCGCCCTCGCGCCCTGGCCCAGACCCTCTTTGTCCGCCTCGTTTGCTGCGACCTCTTCATCCACGGCGTCGGCGGCGCAAAATACGATCAGATCACCGACGATCTTATCCAGCGCTTCTACAACATCGACCCGCCCGCCTTCGCCTGCGTCTCCGCGACCCTCCGTCTGCCGCTCGATCTCTACGGCGTCAGTCCCGAAGACGTCCGCGCCCACGCCCGGCAGGCCCGCGATGTCATGTTCAATCCCCAGCGCTACGTCACCGTCGAAAACCCCGAAGACCCGCTCGCCCAGCTCGCCGCCCGCCGAACCGCCGCCATCGAAGACTCAGTCCGCCTCCGCACGGAGTCTCCCGGCGACCGTCCCGCGCGCCGCGACGCCTGGCGCCGCATCCGCCAGGCCAATCACGATATCCTTCACACGCAAGGCGACCTGTATCTCGCCTCAAAAGAATCCGCTCAAGCGCTGATCCGTCGCCTTGAGCACGACCGCATCGCCGGTGGGCGTGAGTGGTTCTACGCCCTCCATCCCATCCCCCGCCTCCGCGCCCTCCGCGACCGCGTCTCCGCCCAATTCTCTAACATCGTTCCCAGTTAGCCCTGCCCCCGGCATCTCTTCGCTGCGCCTCATCCGTGACTGATTCTGACCTATGACACTTCAACTGCCCGAATCGGCCCCAGCGGCAGTTCAATCTTCGGCGTATCAATGATCACCCGAATACACGCCGCCCGAACCTCAATCGGCGCATCTGACCCAATCCTGCCCGGCGTCTTCGCAATCTCCCTCCGAAACGCGTCCGCCAGTCCCGCCGCATCACCCATGAATTCGCAGCTCACCACGACCGTCTCCGCATCGCCCGCAAATCCCATCTCCGCACACCGCGTGCAGATCGTGTTGTCCACGTCGTACCCCTCGCGCGTCACCGCGTCATTCGCCTCATCCATCAGCCTCGCAAAGGTCCGCCGCAGCAACGAAACATCAATCGGCCCCGGTTCAATCACCTGCCGATAGTCCAGCACGATGTCGGCAATCAGCATCCCAATCGCCGGTAGGGCCGCGGCATGCGGCGGAATCAACACCCGCGCCAGCCCGCACTCCGCCGCAATCGCCTCGGCATGTAATGGCCCCGCGCCCCCGTAAGCAATCAATAGCGCAGCCTCCGCCGCCGCCGATCGGATCTGCTCGCCCAATGCTGCCGCGATCGTGCCCACAATCGCCGAGCCCGACTCGATCCGCCCGTCCGCTCGCCCCGCAACTCTCCCGCTCGGATCGACAACCCCGCAGTGCCATCGCGACGCCCCGACCTCCAAAAAACAAACGTTCCGCTCGCCCAGTCGATTGCCCAACTGCCGGACAATCGCCATCGCCGGATCGCACGCCGGCTCGTCGGATACAAATCGAATCAACTTCGCCCCATGCCCGATCGCCGCCGTCTCAATCTCTCGCCGATTCGCCTCCGCCTCGCCGCCCAATCGGCAAATCACCTGATACGTTCCCGCCGGCGCGACAAGGCCCATCCACCTCGGCCACTCCTCGCCCGGCAACCCAATCGCCTGCCGCTCAACATGCAAAGTCCTCCCGTCGAATCGGCACAACGACACAAAGGCCGATCCGATATCAACGGTCACGATGGGGCAGTGGGGCGTCATCGGCGAACATTCTCGTCAGGCTTGCGACACCGCACCGTGCGGCGATGATGCCCGACATGCTATTCGGTCCCCACACGATTGCGACCTCTCCGCCGATCTTTCCTGCGCCGCTCGACCGCCGCGCCGCAATCGTTCTCTGCATGGCCGGCTTCGTCATCAGCGCCGCCTGCGGCATGATCCACAAAGGCGGCATCCTCCACTTCGACGACCTGACCCATTTCCTCTACGCCAAATGGGCATGGACCTGGCCCGCCTACCTCGTCAACGACTGGGGCCGACCCGGTTTCACCGCGCTCTACGCCTTGCCCGCCTCGCTTGGCTGGGGGGCCTGTCGAATCTTCTCCGCTGCCTTGACCGCCGCGTCTGCCTACTTGGCATGGAGCATCTCAGCCCGACTCAGGATGCGAAGCGCTTGGGGCGCAGTCATTTTCGCGTTCGCCCAGCCCCTCTTCTTCCAGCTCTCGCAGACCACCCTCACCGAAACCGCCCTGGCCTTTTACCTGATCCTCGCGACGCGATGCGCCCTGTCGAAGCAATGGACAATCTCTTCCGTCGTTCTCTCGCTGGCCCTCGTCACCCGGCATGAAGCCATCGTATTCCTCCCGATCTGGCTCTACTGTGCCGCCCAGGAAAAACGCGCCATTCGCAAACTCTGGCCGCTCCTCTGGGCCCCGCTCGCCGTGAATCTGCTCGCCTGGGCCGCCGGCTCCAAGCCCGCTATCGAACAATTCCTCAATCCCACCGGCACAGGACAATACGGTAGCGGCGGATGGCTGACGTTTTTCAGCCGAAGCATGGAAGCCTTCGGCCCGGGAATCGGCATCCTGGCAATGATCGGTATCGCGCCCCTAACCCGCATCGGCGGCGGCCTGGTCGCCGCGTCTATCGCCATCTATTTCATCGCCCAAACGGCCGTCCGCGCGTTGGGCCTCTACGACACCGGCGGCTACGCCCGTTTCCTCGTCGGCATCAGTCCACTCATCGCCATCTCAGCCCTCGCAGGTTGGAACCGCCTGTTTGAAAGCGAGCCTCAGGCCCGCCGAAGAAGCGCCATCCTCGTCGCCATCGCCATGGCACTCCTCTGGCTTTCGATGGAGCGGCAACTCATCCTCCATGGCGCAACCGATGTGGTTACGGCGGAGCTGCCGAGAGTCGACGTAGCCGTAAAGGCGATTCGTTGCGCCACCATCGCTGTCATACTGGTGACACTTTCCGTCATCCTGAAGGAGCGATCGTCTGGTGCCGGGCGATTCTCAGTAGCGGCGATTCCCACCACCCTCGCAATCATGATGGCCCTCGCGGCATCGGTACTGTGCGGCCCGTTGCGCCCGCCGCCCGAGGCCGCGATCATCGCCGACGTTCGCCGCCAGCTTCGCTCCATGGGTCATGCCGACCAGCCCATCATCTCCGCCTGCGTCTGGATGGATTACGTCACCGTCCGCAGCTTCCCACCCTGGCGCCCAACCCTCCGGCAGGAACTGGATGCCGCGCCGCCAGGCACGCTCTTCGCCTGGGAGCGCCAGTTCGCCGAGTCTGCCGACCACAATCTGCCGCTGGCCGAGTTTGCCGCCGATCCGCGATGGCGGCTGATCCTGGAATCACCCCCGCTCCCCAGTGACCGTTTTCCCTACATGCACGTCTTCCTGAAGCAGCCCGCCCCCGGCCCCTGATCCGCCCATTCAGGACCACCCCGGATTCAAATGTAGCCATGGCTACATCTGCTTGCCACCACGTCACGAGAACAGTATGATTCCCGATCTCACGTGGGTGATGTCGGATTCGCTGATCGGTGCGCGGCCGTGCGAGTCCCGGCCTTGAGGATCTTTTGTGACATCGCGATTCGGTAAGAAGCCCGACGGATTGGAAGCACGCTTCTCTCGCGTGCTGATGATCGGCCTCGACGGCGCGACCTTCGACGTCCTCCGCCCCCTCATGCAGCAGGGCCTCATGCCCAACCTCGCCGCCTTAACTGAGGACGGCACCTCCGGCGTTCTCGAGTCCACCCGTCCCCCCATCACTCCCGCCGCCTGGACCACCTTCATGACCGGCAAGGGGCCCGGCAAGCACGGCATCATTGACTTTCTCCGCTACGACCCGGAAAGCAACCGCCTCGTCTTCAACAACAATCAAAAGATCAACCAGAAAACCCCGACCATCTGGCAGATCCTCAGCGAGAAGCGTTACCGCGTCGGCTCGATCAATGTCCCTATGACCTACCCCCCCGAGCAGGTCAACGGCTTCATGATCAGCGGCTTCGACACGCCCACCGGCAAGGACTTCACCTGGCCCAAGGAGCTCCAGTCGGAAATCCTCTCGCGCTACCCCGACTACACCCACGAGAAAAAGTGGGAGCGCAAGGCCCTCGGTGGCGACAAGCTCTTCGCCGACAACCTCCGCTACATCAGCCAGAGCTTCGACCGCGGTGTCGAGCTCGCCAACTTCTGCGGCGAAAAATACGGCTGGGATGTCATGATGGTCCTCTTCAAGCTTGTCGACAACCTCCAGCACAAAGCCTGGCGATACCTCGACCCGCGCACCCGCGACATGGACCCCGATCGACACCGCATGACCGTCGAATGCTTCGCCCGCCTCGACGGCGCCATCGGCAGGCTCCGTGCCCTCGCCGAGGACAATAAGGCAACCATCCTCATCATGTCCGATCACGGCCACGGTAGCCTCGACGCCAAGGCCCAGCCCAATCTCCTCCTGGCCAATTGGGGCTACCTCAGCCTTCGCAGCAACCTCGCCCGCGCCCAGACCCGCGGCGCCGTCTGGTGGCGCCGCTTGACGCGCTCCAAGAATGGCCAGCCCGCCGCCTCCGTCGGCGAGCTCGATCACGATCTCGCCTTCGACTGGAGCAAGACCCAGGCCTGCGTCCTCCACGCTGGCATCTACGGCTACCTCTACATCAACCTGAAAGGTCGCCAAAAGCACGGCATCGTCGACGAGTCGCGCTACGACTCCCTGCGCGATGAGATTCGCAAGCGCCTTCTCGCCGCCACCTGTCGAGATCGCGACGGCAACGAGATGAAAATCTTCCCTGAGGTCTACAACACCGAAGACCTCTACGGCTGCCGCCGCAAGGACTACCCCTGGATGCCCGATCTGTTGTTGGCTCCCGCCGATGGCCTCGCCGTCGTCAAGAAAATTCGCGGCAGCTCCCCCGTCCGCTGGGTCCCTCTCGATCGCCTCGAAGGCACCCATCGCCTCGAAGGCATCTTTATCGCCCAGGGTCCCGGCATCGCCGCCGGCAAGAAGATTCATGCCCACATCGAAGACATCGCCCCGACCGTCCTCGCCGGTCTCGGCGAGCGCGTCCCCAAGGACATGGACGGAAACGTCCTCAGCGCCATCTTCGACGAGCCCGTCGAAGTCCATTACGAGCCGCCGGTCGAGCGCAAGATCGACGAGCACGACACGGCCGCAATGACCCAGCGCCAGATGGAAGAGGTTGCCGACCGCCTCGGTGCCCTCGGCTACCTCGACTAATCGCCCGTTTCTTGCGCCGCCCCGCGCCTCGCCGCATCAGCGCGCAGCAGTTCCCCCCACATTGCATCAGTCTTCGCCACGCTGATCTTCGGATTCGGCTCATCGCTCAGAATATGCCACGTAGGCAGCTTGCGCCCATCCAGCCAGATCGAAGGCGTCCCCTCCACACCCAGTTCGTTCGCCAGCGCCACATCCGCCTTAACGCCTGCCTCGCTCGCCTCACTCTCAAACATCTTCTGAAACTCACCCGCGTCGATCCCCGCCGTCCGCGCCAGCGCCGCATAAGGCCGCGAGGCAAAGTCGTCCGCGCTTCGATACAACAGCGTCCGGTACGCCTTCGCCTTCTCCGCCGTCGTCGAAAGCTGCGCCGCCTCCGCCGCACGCGCAGCCTCGCACGCAAAGTAGTGAAACGTCTTCGTCACCGACGGATTACACGCCCGGCACATCGGCGCATGCAAAAAGACAATCCGCAGCTCCTTCGGAAAAAGCTGCCCCAGCCGATCCGCATAATCGTGAAACCACGCGCAGTGCCGGCACTCAAAATCCGTGAACGCCACCAGCGTGTGCGCCGCGCCTTCCGGCCCAATCGACGCCGCCCCCTGCCGAATCCGCATCGCCCGCGGCGCCTGCGCCCCCAGCTTCCACGAGACATACGCCGCGTTATTAGTCGCCGCCATCAGTTCCAACTGCATCCGCCGCGTGGCAATCTGAAGCTGATACGCGAACACAGCCAAAAAGATAATCACCATCGCGCCGCCGCATCCGATGATCGTGCCCAGCGCCCTGCCCATCGATGGATAAGCCGGCGACGTCTCTTCCGTCGCCCGCCTTCGCGGCCAAGTCAGAAAAACGATCATCGCGACAACAAGGTTCACCCCATGCGCCGCCACGCACCACGTGCACCAGACCGGCAGCCTCGCCGCCATCACATAAACAAAAAAAGCCGAGCCGATCAGTCCGGCCGCGCACAATCCCGCCGGCACGCCGTGCCACCGCCGACCCGCCATGTTGGGAATCCCGACCGCAACAAACCACGCCCCAATGACCGCAAAGTACATCACCCCCAGCGCCGCCACCGGCGCCGGCCCGATCTTCGCCCACTTACTGGCCAGCACATAGTCGCAGTTCACCGCCTCGCTCGGTGTGCAAAGCGAAGCCCCCAGTCCCGACGCCCCCGTCGTCGAATCTCCCACGCTCATGTTCACGAGCGTCACGCAGATATAGCAGCCCACCGCGGCCAGCGCGACGACCGCCCATCGTCCAAGCGATTGGTTTGATCTCATTTGGCTGCTGCGCTGTCTCTCATGACTGCCGTGGCCTGATGGCAGAATGCTCGCCGCACCTTCGCGCTCTAGTCGTCCTGCGACTCCGCCGCCGGCGCCTCGTCAACCACTGAAACTGCGTCAGCAGAAACCTCCGGCTCGATCGCCCCCAATTCGATCAACTGCTGATGCGCCAGTCCGCCCCACGTCGTCGCCGACCAGTCCCGCTCGATCATTCGATAGTAATAGACCGCCGCGTCAATCTGACCCACCCGTCGATAATACTGCGCGACGCGAAAGTCTTTCTCCGCCCGGCTCTCCTCAATCCGCGAAAGAAGCTGCGGCACCATATATTCGCCCGCCTCCTCCGGATACTTCTGCCGGTAGTCCTTCAGATAGACCTCCGCCTCCAGAAGATCCGCATCGTCAAAATCCACCCCAGGAAACCGCGCCAGGGCAGACTCGCCCGCCCGCAGCAGCGCAAACTTCGAATACCGCCCCCGCGCAAAGTCGCGCATCAATCTCGCATACGCCTCCTCCGCCTCCTCAAAGTCGCCGTTCACATAGTGATAGTCCGCCTTCAGCCTAAGTGCCTGCTCCGCCACCGGCGTGTCGCGCGCCCGATCGTCAATGATCCGGTCGAGCATCGTCAGCGCCTCCTCCTCGCCCGAAAGCCACAGCACGCCCTTCCACACCTTCTGCTTCCGCTCCTTGAAAAGCAGCATCTCCGCGATGATCAGTTCCTTCCGGATCGCCCGGTCAGACAACTCCGTCCCCGGCCACCCGTCCAGCAATTCCTCCAGCCATCCATAAGCCTTGATCAAATCGCCCGACTTCGGCTTCGCATCCTCCGCCGACACCTCATTCTCCGCCGCATAAAAAAGCGCCTCCGGCCAGTGAGCCGACTCCGGCCACGTCTTGAACCACGCCGCCATCGCCTTCCGCGCAGCCTTGAATTCCTCCCGCGCCACAAGAGATCGCGCCAGTGCCAGGTCGCCTTCCTCCGTGCCGGGAATCGGCGCAGCCGTCTCAATCCACTCCCCGCTTTCGGCGTCGTACTCCAGCCGCTCCTGAAATGTCTCCGGCGGATCGGCAGCCGTCGCGAAAGTGACAACGGCGAACAAGAGGAGGCAGGCCGGCAGGGCGGATCGCTTCATGGTTCTGGCCTCGATGATGTATCAGTCTCGATCTCTCGCCGCGCCAATGCGGCCGCTGCGCGGATTCTAAACATCCCCGCCCCAATCGCAAACATCCTCGCATATCGCCCCCGGGCCAAAAGCCGGCGGCTTCTCTCCACCCACCAACACTGCCTCATTTCCCATTTCCGCGCGCACTTGGAGCAAGTATTCACAAATAGAGCCCCAACGCCCAAACGCTCAACAAAGATGCACGCGATGAACAAAGCGCACGTCAACCCAACCCTCGGATCCTCGTCCCCTATGTTTCACTTTCCCGACTCGTTTTTCAAAGACTTACAAACGAACTTTCCCGAGGTTTTCCGCGCCTGTTCGGGCATACACTGGTCCTGCTTCACTTTGCCGTTCTTCACAAAAAACCACCCAAAAAGCGCATCGCCCCAACACACGCCCGCCACAAGAGTTGCAATCGAGAAAATTCGGCTGTGTCACCTTATGTCACCTTCGATTTTGCTCGACTTGCGCGCGACCAACGAAGCGGCTTGCCGTTTGGCGACGGCTGACCAGCAACCCCCGACATCGCCATGTGTCACCTTGGATTTCGAGCCGCTACGGCGTCGCCCCCAGCGCCACCCAAAGGAGGGTCTTACCATTAAAAATACCGTGAACAAAAATCACCAGCGTCAGCGATCCCGTGCGAACGTAGAGATACCCGAGCAAGATGCCGAACACCGCCAGCGCAGGGATCGCATGGTAAAGAGGAACGTGAAACAGCCCGAACGCCATCCCCGACAAAAGCACCGCCGCCCATCGGCTTCGCGCCGCCCTGGCAATCAGCGGCAGAAACAACCCGCGAAAAAACATCTCCTCAACCATCGGGGCCATCAAGGTCGCCCCCGCCACCGTCAGCACAATCGTGAGCCGGTCCGCCTCTCCGGAAAGCAGCGTCTTGATTGTATTGTGCTCGACCGGCTTGTAATCAGGCCAAACCAGTTCGATCCCGAACACAGTCAGATGCAAGGCGATCGTGCAAAGCGGCCAGACCGCGACATAGGCGACCGCCGCCTGCAAAACGCGAGTCCCCACACGGCGAAAGCCCAGCCCCCAATCGACAAGCCCCCCCCGTGTCCTGGCTCGCCCGATCAGCAGAAGAATAATGACCGTCAGGAGCTGGGCCACAATCACGGCCACGGCGGTCGTCGTGGACGCAACCGCTGGGGCAGTCGTCGGCTGCGTCGTCGTATCCCCGTTCGTCGGGCCCGCAAGGAGGATTCCAAAGATGCCCGGCAGCAGCCACATCGCCGCCAATGCGATAAGCAGATCAATCGGCTCAACGTCGTTTCGCGGCAACTCCGGAAGCCGCAGGACATCGGCCCAACGCTTGCGCACCGTCAACCATACGGCTCCAACGACAAGCAGCCCCGCGCCGCAGCACAAGACGATCAGTTCAGCAACTTCCAGCCGGGTCCAGTTCGACGGCATCGTGTGGTTGCATCCTGGCGGGGGCAATTCTAAAGTGGCACACGGGAGCGACGCATGACGGGCACTATATTGGAACAGATAGTCGAGACCAAACGACGCGAAATCGCGGCGGCGAAGGCCTCGGTCTCGTTCGCCTCTCAGGAGACCGCGGCCGGTAAGGCGGAGCCCGCCCGGAATTTCTACGATTCAGTGACGCTTCCCGGCAGGACCGCGTTGATTGCGGAGATAAAAAAGAAGTCCCCCTCGGCCGGACTCATCCGCGAGCCCTTCGACCCCGTCGCCATCGCACAGATCTATGAAACAAACGGCGCGGCGGCCCTGAGCGTCCTGACCGATCGCTCTTACTTCGCCGGCGATCTCAGCTTCATCGAGGCCGTCAAACGAAAGTCGTCGTTGCCGGTCCTGCGAAAGGATTTCATTCTTGAAGAGTATCAGGTGTTCGAGAGCCGCGCGGCCGGGGCCGATGCAATCCTGCTCATCGCCGAGATCCTGAGCAGCGACAGGCTGCGATCCCTCGCCGAATTGTCGCGACAACTGGGCATGGCGACCCTGATCGAGCTGCACGACCCGGCGAATCTCCCGCGCGTCCTGCCGTTGATTTCCCCGCAGGATCGTGCGCTCCTGGGCATCAACAATCGCGACCTGCACGCCCAGCGGACAACCTTGATGACCTCGTTTTCGCTGGCGAGGCAATTGCCGCAAGGCGTCCGATTCGTGGCGGAAAGCGGTATTCAATCGCGTGCAGACGTTCAGGCCCTTTCAGTGGCGGGGGCCTGCGCGATCCTCGTCGGTGAGACGCTCATGCGCGCCGACGACATCGGCGCAATGGTGCGCGAGCTATTGGGAGGGGCTTAGTCTTGTACTTCAAAAGTGGGGGGGCCGCGCGCAATCACGCCGCGCATCGATCGCTACTTGCCCATTCCCCCGACAACCACTTTGCCTCAACCCTCGTCCTCGTCCTCAATCACCGTGGGCTTCAGCGAGACCGTCTTGGTAAACGTGCCGCCCACCTTCGTACCGCCGCCGGCCGGCGCGACGATCACTTCGGCCTCCGCACCCGCCGCACTGAGTTGCAGGACGGCGGACGTCGATTGGTCGAGATTGCCCGTCGATTCGAGGACCACCACGGCATCGCCCCCGAGTTCAGCGCCGTCGATCTTCACCTGATCGAGCCCCGGAGTGCCTCCGGGTCCGTACTGAACGATGTACGGCTTCTTCGTCACGGGATGAGTAATCGGCGTATCGGGGGCCGATTTCTTCGAGATGAAGTAGCGGTTGTTATCCGGCTCGATCTTGATCGCCGCAGGATCGGCCGGATCGCGCAGCGAAAGACTCTTCGCGTATTCAACGTCATTCTCGAAGCGCTCGGCCGCAAGTCGCGCCTGCTCGCGCAGCCCGGCCTCGGCGTCGGGCCAGGCCACGGCGGCGACGATGCCCACGACGACGACCACGATAAGCAGTTCCACGATCGTGTATGCGTTTCGATGCATGTTTCTTCCCCCATGCTTAACGAGCTATCTCACTTGCCGACGCGCGGCCCCGGCCTGGTAGCGGGCTTTCGTTCGTCGGCCTTGATCGTGACCTGCACCGGCTTGGTCTTCAGGTGTTCGAGTATCTGCCCCAGCAGCACATTCGTGCGGCGAGTTTCTTCGACGATCTCGCGTCGTTGCAAGGCCGTGTCCGGGATCTGCGCCCGCGCGGTCGGAACGCCGTCCGGCCGGCCGACCCATAGCTCGATGGCGATGATGGTCAGCAGGACCGTCAGCGCGCAAAGAATGCCCCGTGTAAATCGGTCAAGGGTGATCGTGGTCGTTGTCTGCTCGGACATCTTAATCCTCTTTCCAGTTCAGCAGCGTATAGGGCTGGGAAGGCGGAGCGTTCTCAACATCCCAGAACCATGATCGAGTTGAATCCCAGGTGAAGCGTACGGACGTACCGGAGCCAAGTCCCGTGATCGGTTTCGACTTGATAACTGAACCGACTACCCTGATCGTTGAATTTTTCTTGTTCTTTATGTCCCATCCGCCGGCGCTGATGATCGAACCGTTGATCGTCACATCAGTGTCGTGTGAACGCACCATGACGAAGTTTGTGGCGCCCGCGACCACGGCTGCAGGGAACCCCTCAACGGCTGTAATCTGAATGGGACCTCCGTTTTCAAACTCCAGATTTCCCGCGGTGACGACAAGCGTTCCGAGTAGGTTTGCGTTCGAGTTGATTATTAAATTGCCGCCTTTGTACACCATGATGCGTCCGGGGTTGGCGGCAGTCAGCGTGGTGGCATTGAGGGCGGCCGCGTCGGCGGATGAAATATTGTTGTCAGTGATCACAAGTGCGGTGTAGGTCTGTCCGCGGATCGTGTATGACTCGTACTTGTTCGTCGCCGCAGTCGGACCGACATAAGGTTCGGATGACGGGGGCAGCGGCTTGGTTCGGATACCGCGCCAATCGATGTCGCCGGTGGCGGATATCGTTCCATTGCAAAAGGAGAACAAATTACCGGTGATGTCTCCATTGGCGTGAAAATCGCCGAAGATACTCACTCCAAGCGGAATCGTTGACGACGTCGTATCGAATAGCGCATACGGAACCACCCACTTGTTGGCTTCGGGCACGATTACCTCGGCCGTGACCTGCCGCTTGCCGCGAACGCTTCCGTCAGGGTCGAGAGCGACGCCCGTCGCCGTGATGCGATAAAGGTTCAGATCGGTCTTCGCAGGCGTCCAGGCGTCCGATCGAAGGACCGAAATGTTCGTGTAATCGCTGGTCGCGTCGACAGCGACGTTGCTCGCGCCAGTGTAGTAGGAGCCGTAGGCCACGGTCGTCGGCGGATACATGAGGAAGTGAGTGCCGATGGCGACGCCGGACTCAGCCAGGTACAGCGCCCGCATCGCGCCGTATCGATTGACCGACTCGGGCATGGCGGTGGAGTGGCTCTCGACAAATGAGAGACCCAGCGCCGTCACAATGACCGCGATGCCGAGCACGGCAAGGAGGATGTAGCCTTTGCGTCGATGCATCATGGAGCCTTTTGAATCAATGTGTCTTCACCGCGGCGTCACTCGCATGGGCGGCTTAGCTGGTTGCCACGCCCGTCCACTTGGAGACCTTTTTTCGTTGCTTCTTGTTCGAGCCCGGCAACGGCGGACCGTTGGCTGCGGGCACGAAAAGGTAATCGGCGGATGCCCGCGGGCTCGCACAGGTGGTGAATCCAACCGCGTCGCCGTCCGTGCCCAGAACGAAATTCGCCTCGACCACCTTCGTATCGGTGTAGTCGGGGTACCCAACGAAGCCAAAGCTCTCCACCCCTTCGGCCCATACGATCGACTTCAGATCGGACGATGGGTAAAGGGAAAGCAGGGTCGCCGAGTTCTTGAAATTGGTGGTCGTCACCGTCGTCCCCGGCATGGCGCCGGAAGACTCGGGATACTCGTAAATAATCTGCTTCTTGGCGGCATCGTAACGAATGACACCGGTCTCGTAGAGATTGACATCTTCGTCGCCGTTGTAGTCTTCGACCCACAAGGAGACGGCGCTGACCGTGACCTGACCGATGCAGCGTGCCTCGCGGATGGCCTGGCCGATGCGATTGAGCGCATAGTAGCCGGCCGTCTTCGTCTTGCGGATGTCGCGCGTCTGGCTCGCCGCGTTGGCAACGGCCGACGTCAGCGCCGCCGCAGCGCCCGTCACCATGGCGGCGGTCACGGCGGCGAGCAGAAGCTCGACAAGCGTGAAAGCCGGCAAGCGGCGGGGGGATCGACATTTGTTCGAGGCACAAATTGAAATCGCGTGTCGGCGACGCATGTCAATCCTCCCTCGCGACGATGCGGACGAATCGGGCCACCTTCGCGGTCGCGCCGTCATAAACGTTCACGGTCACGCGGACAAAGCTGTTGGTATCGTTCGCCTGCTGGCCGGGAAAAGTGATGTACTCGACGGTGGCGCTTCGCCACAGGCTGCTGCTCGTTCCCGCGGTCTTGTTCTGATTCTTGAAGTCCTTGAGATTCCCGGCGGACTCGCTGTAGCCGTGGAAGTCGTCGACGTTATCATAAGTGGCGCGCGTGAGTCCGCCCTCCGGTCCCGGTGACGCAGTTCGGTCCGCCGGGTCGAAGAACGGACGTGCGAGGATTTCCTCCATCATGGCCTCGCCCAGCGCGGCGGCCTCATCGAGCTTTCCGGCCTCATTGACCTGCTGAACGCCTGCGCTGAACGGCAGCGTGGCTGAAGCGGCAACGATGGCCAGAACGGTGGCGGCCAACAGGGCCTCGGCGAGTGTAAAACCGCCGGCCGAGCATCGAGCGCGGCAAAGAAACCCATTCGTGTTTGATTCGGACATCACCTGCCTCCTTGACGATTCGGGCTGGGTGCTAGAACCATACGATTCAATCAACCGCCATCGCAAGATTGCCCGCCGGTATCGGACGCAAACACTGCCAAATCAAAACCGAAGGGACCGGAAACGTTCGGCGGTGTCGCCGAACGCTCCGGTCCCGTAGCTTGGTGTTATCAGTCGCTCGGCGCGCTTGCCGACGGGCGAGGCTCGCGCGGCCAAGCCACGAGTCGACTCGCTTAGAGCGTATCGTGGGCGACGCCGTTGGTCGTGCCGCCATCGTTCGCCTTGAAGGTTACGGTGGTGTCATCATAGTACCAAGCCTTCGCGGCCGCGGCGGCGGTGTTGGTGACATCATTGCCGGTGCCGCCGACGGTGAACGGATTGGTCGGGATTCGCTGGAGGTAAGGGCCGAACTTGCCGGTGGGGCTGACGGTGCCGGCGGCATCGGTCTTCTTTGTCATCTGGTTAACGAAGTCCGCAAGCGGCGGCGGGTTGCCGTTGTGCTGGTGCTTATAAAGGTCGATCTGCTTTCGCACCTCGCGCAGGTTAAAGGTGAGCGAGCTCGATCGGGCGTCGGTGCTCGCGTCCGTAAACTGCGGAATGACTACGGCGGCAAGAATGCCGAGAATGATCACGACGATCAAAAGTTCAACCAGCGTAAACCCGCGTTTGGCCTTCATCGTTGTCCCCTTGTCAATAAAAATGGGTGGTCGAAATTCACTCTAAGGGCGCCGTTGCCCCCTCTGCTCAATTACAGTGCATCGTGCGCGATACCATTGGTCGTACCGCCGTCATTGGCCTTGAACTCGCCGGTCGTGGCCTCATAGAACCACGCCTTGGAAGCGGCCGCAGCCGTGTTCGTAACGTCGTTGCCGGTGCCGCCGACGGTAAACGGATTGGTCGGAATTCTCTGAAGGTAAGGACCGTATTTGCCGGTAGGGCTGACGGTTCCGGATGCATCGGTCTTCTGGGTCATCTGGCTGCTGAAGGTCGCCTGACCGGGATAGTTGCCGTTGTGCTGCAGTTTATAAAGGTCGATCTGGCCGCGAATGGTTGCCAGATTGGTCATCAAAGAATTCACCCGAGCTTCCGTCGTGGTGTCGTTGAACTGGGGGATCACGACGGCGGCAAGGATGCCAAGGATGATGACCACGATGAGGAGTTCGACGAGTGTAAATGCTCGCCCTGTTCGCATGACTTTCATAATGCATCCCCTGGATGGTCGTCTTGGCAGACGCGAGTTCATTTTGACTCGTCGCGGCGGCCGAGAGACGAATGGCCATTATCGCGCGTGCCGACCTAGAGGCGATCCGCGAGAAATGGCACATGCCCTATCGGATGACCGGGGGGGCTTCTTTAGGCACAGAGTCGGTGTAAACGAGTTCCTGGCAGGCAAGAGGCGCAATATGGGGGCGATAATTCTCTGGACGTGGCGATAACCTGAGGCACAAGCCGTCAGTAAGGAAAGCCGTGCGATGATGGCCCTCAGGTTCCGATGTCTTCGTTCCACAAGTCGGGGTGCGCGGCAATGAAGTCGTTCATCAGTTTTACGCATTCTTCGTTGTGCACGATTTCCAGGGTGACGCCTCGGGATCGCACGTAGTCCTCAGGGCCCCGGAAGGTCTGATTCTCACCGATGACGATCTTCGGAATCTTGTAGAGCAGGGCCGTTCCGCTGCACATGTCGCAGGGCGAGAGGGTGGAATAAAGAACGGCACGTTGATAATCTCGGGCGGTGCGTCGTCCGGCGTTTTCCAGGGCGTCCATTTCGGCATGGAGAATGGCGCTGCCCCTCTGGACGCGACGATTATGGCCTCGGCCGATGATCTTGCCGTCGAGGACCAGTACGGAACCAATCGGTATTCCGCCTTCGTCGAGCCCTTTGCGGGCTTCGTCAATGGCCGCCTTCAGAAACTCATCCATGGCCGATCCTCCGGTGTGATGCGCCTCATCGTATCCAGAGCAAAGCGAGCCGAATTTTACCGCGGCGGCAAAAAAAAGCAGTAGCGGGGATTTCCAGGACTCTTGCCGGGCGCGCTTTCGACCGCGCCGGATATCTGTGCTAGGCTAGCGGCCCGTTGAGCTATGGAATCAACCTACAAACCAAACCGCCTGCGAAGACTCCTCTCGCTGATCTTAAAGCTCGCGGTTTGCGGCGGTGCGCTGGCATACTTGAGCGACAAGGTCGCACTAAACGACTCGGTTCGTCTCAGCGAAAACCCTTCGCATCGGCTTCGGTTATTGGCCGAGGAGGGCGAGACGCTACGGGTGTTCGATCCCGGGCAAAACACGACGCGCTCGATTTCGCGAGGTGAGCTGGCCTCACCGGACCAGCTTAGGAAGGGGCAGCGGCCAATCGAATATGGCCTGAAGTCCATCGCAACTCACGCCGACTGGCGATGGGCCTCGTGGGCGTTTATCGCCTATGGCCCGGTGGTCTTTATCCTGGCTTGGCGGCTTCAATGTCTGCTGGCCATGCAGGATATCAAGGTCAGCTTCAGAAACTCATTGCTGCTTACACTGGCCGGCAACTTCTTCAACTTTTCGATGCCGGGCACGACGGGCGGAGACCTTTACAAAGCGTACCACGTTGCGCGGATGACGGATCGGCGGACCGAGGGCATCACGGTCATCATCCTTGACCGGGTGATGGGGTTGGTCAGTTTCCTGCTGATCGCGGCGATCACGATCCTGGCGTTCTGGCGGACCGACATGATCGGATTCTACGGACGATGGGTCGGGTATTTGACGGTTGGGTTCTTCGTCTTGAGCGGCCTGTTCTTTTCACGTCGGATGCGGCGGCTTATCGGATACGAGTCGCTGCTCAAGCGCCTGCCGCTGGCGGACAAGCTCAAGCGCGTGGATGAGACGGCATTTCGATTTCGGTACCACCCGAAGCAGGCGACTTCTTCGCTTGTCAGTACGATCGTGAGCCACTTTCTCATTATCACCTCGATTTACTTCACGGCGCTGGCCCTGGGGATTCACACGTCCGCCTACCACGCGGATATAAACCTGTATTGGGCCATCCTGCTGGCATCGGTCGTGGGATTTCTGCTGGCCGCGATTCCAATCAGCATCCAGGGCTTCGGATTGATGGAGGCGGTCTTCTTCAAGGTGCTGGTCGAGGGGGGCTGGTCCACGTCTTCGCAAATGCTGGCGCTGACGCTGGGACTTCGGCTGGTGCAAATCATCTGGTCGCTGCCGGGCGTGGTCGTGCCCTGGCTGGGCTTCGCCAGGCCGCGGGAAGATGTTGATGCGCCCGATTCGTCGATTTCCGCCGAGGCAGCGATATAGATCGACTCGCAAACGGGTGAGTCCTGCCGGCCGTTGCCGACCAGGTGAGCACACGTCCTCTGGCGTCGTGCAAGAACTCGAAACAGCCTTAGAGCATGGTTCCACGCAACAAGATCACGGCGGTCGTGAAGTAAATGAGAATTCCGGTTACGTCCACCAGCGTAGCGACGAAAGGTGTCGATGAAACGGCCGGATCGAACCCGAGTCGTTTGAGAATCAGCGGCAACATGGAGCCTGTCAGGGTACCGAACATGACGACCCCGACGAGGGCCGTTCCGACGACGAAGGCCACGGCGCTGACATGTACTTTGTTCATGGCGCCATGTGACGCCTGGTAGGTACCATAGATGTAGGCGACCACAAAGGCGGATACGCCGAGGATGGAGCCGAACATCAGCCCCGAAATCAGCTCCCGCCGCATGACCCGCCACCAGTCGGAAAGCGATAGCTCGCTAATTGCCAGGGCGCGGATGACCAGAGTAGCGGCCTGCGATCCAGAGTTTCCGCCGGTGCTGATGATAAGAGGAATGAACGCCGCCAGGATGACGACCCTCTGCAGGGTCGATTCAAATCTCTGCATCGCCGTGACCGTCAGCATTTCTCCGCAGAACAGCAGAAAAAGCCAGGGCGCACGCTTGCGCACCATCGTCATCGCGGTCGCTTCGAGGTACGGCTCGTCTAAAACCCGGACGGCCGCCATTTTATGCACGTCCTCGGTTTCCTCTTTTTCAGCCACGTCCAGGACGTCGTCCACCGTGACGATGCCGACCAGCACGTTGCTTGAATCCACGACCGGCAGGGCAGTGCGGTCATATTTCTTAAACGCGCGAACGGCCTCTTCCTGGTCGTCGTGGGCATTGAGGAAGGCATAGTGACCGTCCATGATGTCGGCGACGGTATCGTTTGGATCGGCCAGAACAATGTCCTTCAGTCGCAGGTCGTCGATCAGATGGCCCTTCTCATCGGTGACAAAAACGATGTTCAACGTCTCCTTGTTTCCGCCGACCTGGCGGAGGTGCGAGAATACGTGAGAGATGGTCCAATCCTTGCGAATCGACACGTAGTCCGGCGTCATCCGCCGGCCGATGGACTCTTCCGGATAGCCGAGAAGCCTGACCGCGATTCGTCGCTCCTCGGGGGAGAGCAGGCCGATCAGCCGCTGCGCAGCTTCGCTCGGCATTTCCTCAAGGAGGGCCGTGCGGTCGTCGGGGTCCATTTCATTCAGGACGCCGGCGACTTGCTCTTGCCCGAGGGCACGGAGCACTTGTTCCTGCAATTCGACAGGGAGATACTCAAAAACGTCCGTCGCCTTCTCACGCGGAAGAATCCGGAAGATGATCGCTACGCGCTCTGGTGGAAGGTCGGAAAATACGTCCGCTACCTCGGCGGCCGGCAGCTCAGACAAAGCCTCGCGCAGCGCGCCGAAATTTCGCGCGTCGATCAGTTCTTCAAGCTCAGGAAGCAGCAATTCTCCGAGCACGCATCACCCGTGACAAGAAAAGGGCATCATAAGTGGGACCGGGCCGCGCCGTCCCCGGGCATCGGTCGAATTGTATCCCCGAATGGGGCCGTGGCGAGAGCAGTAAGAACGAAGAATTTCAAAAAAATCGAGAGAGGTTATGGCTGGCTGTCGGAACTCTGTGCGCCGGAATCTTCTTCGAACAGGCGGGCATGAATCATTGCCAGGCGACCGTTCGCATACCTCCGCAGCGGTTGCATATGAATGGATCCAGAAATTCGACCGGCGTACGCCTTGAACACATCATGGTGAATCAGCATGGCCGCCGGATGAACGATGCCTGCCCGTCGGGCCAGATACTCGATGACCTTTTGATCCACGAAGCCAACTCCGAGATGTCGAATTGCCCGCCCGAAGAATCGGCTGGGATGGGCGGTGCTGAGATTCAGGCCTCGCTTTTGCCGCTGCCGAGCGACGATAAATAGGAATGCGATGAATGCCGCCGCCAAGACCATGAGCCAAAGGAAGAAGCTCAGATCGGCCCCAATAGTCTCGCGGGAATTGAAGCCGCCGCGAATGCTCTTGAACCTCTCGGCCGTAGGGTTTTGTGCCAGGAGAATGTTAAGCATCATGATTCGACCCCTCTTGCCTGCGAATGGATGCCCGAGGCCGATGAGACTTCGACGTTTCCTCGTTCGATCCGCCTGAGGACTTGCTGGGCGGTTCGTGCGATTCTGGGATCGGGATCATTCTTGACCATATCGCGCAAGCGGGGCGCAATCGCGGCCAGCCGATACTGGTCGACGACCCATAGGGCCATACAGCGATGCTCGATGCGTGCGTCTTGCATCATCGCAACCAGCGAGGAGGCGGCCTCGGGAACCCGCATCTTCAGTAGAATGCGCACTGCCGCGGCGCGGACATTGGCGTCGGGGCTCTTCAGCAGCGGAATGAAAAGGCTGGTTTCCTTGATGCCGCCCATCTGTTCAAGGGCTTCGAGGGCTTGAGTCTGAACAAGCGGCGTGTCCTGGGCCAGAGCTCGCTCCAGGATGCGATGACTCGTCAGGTCTCCAATTCTGCCCAGGGCCCGGATCGCGGTCGCGCGCACTTCCGGGGTCGGGTCGTTGGTAATGCTGAATATCTCGCGCTTAAAGTGCTCCGCCAACTCCAGCGCCAGAATAAGTCGAAGAGCCCGAATCCGGTCGATCGCCTGATTCCCCGTGAGCTTATTCTGCAGTTGCACGGACAGGCCTGGCACGTAGTCGAGGGCCCTTTTTCCGGCTGCGCGGGCCATCGACGGCGAGACCTTTTCGAAATTGCGCCACAGGTCGTCAAACTCTTCGCTAATACCCGCCGACTCCAGCAGGGAGGACCACTCGGTCGGGCGATTTCCCATGACCTGCTGCCGGACGGCGCCTTCTCGTTCCTTTCGAAACTGAATCTCCTGGGCGGCGATTTCTCGAACCACCGTGTCTTCGTGGTCGATCGCGCCCTGCAACGCAAGCGTCGCCCTTGCGGAATCGAGCTGGCACAGGGCCCATACCGCGGCCCTGTTTGCCTCGGTATTGTCGATGAGCAGAAAGTTGAGCAGCACGGCGACCTTCTGTTCGAGCGGAATCCCCAAAGCCAGCACCCAATTGGGCGTGGCCGCAGCGACATCGGCGGGCAAGGTGAAGGAAGGTTCAAACCCGTCTCCCAGCCACTCAAGCGAACGAATCTGGAGCATGCCCTTTCGGATTTCCGGATCGCGCGTCAGCCAGTGCTCCCGAATGAACTCGGCGAAAAAATCCGTATCCTTGCAGGCGGCGAGCAATTCGCAAATCTGCCTGCGAAGTTCCGGGTATTTCAATGAGACGTAAAGGAACGGGACGAATCGCTTTGAAAGGTTTTCGCCGATGATTTCGAGCATTGCCTGCGTCAGCTTGCCGCGCGTGATTGTGTTCTTGGTGAAGAGCTGGCCCTCGATTTGGGCGGCGAACAGCATCGCCGCCTCAAGGACTTCTGCCCGGTGGTGGCTTTCGAAGCTCGCCAGGGCATCCTCCATCGCGCTCAGGAGGAACTGCTGCTCTTCAATGATCATGCGAACGGTTGCGACGATGGTCGCGGCCAGTGTGCCGCCGTCGTCCTCGGCATCGCGCAAAATGGCGGTCGTCGACGCAAGATTCGACAGGTGTCTTAGGCTCATCTCTCGAAGTGTGACGGCGGCTTCCGCGCGAATCTGCACGGCGCCGTCGTGGATGGCCAGCGCCGCCAGGTAAGCAAGCCGGGGGTTTTCACTTCGGCGAATGATCTGCAATGCATTAAGCCGAGTCTGGCTCCGCGAGCTTCGAAAACTCGTGCGAAGCGCGGAGAAGAGCTTCGATGTAGCGGCCACGATGCGCGAGCGCGCCGAGGATTCCAGTTGATCGAATTGCTCCACGATACCCGTCAGGCCCGTGGGTGAGTCGCGATCCAGGATGAGATCTATGAGATACAGGTGTGCGTCGGGCGGAACATGATCCAGGGCCTTGAGGAGCGCATCGTCTGCGGCGGAGTCATCCGCATTACGAAAAAAGTCGATGAGCTTGATGCGCGCAGTCATGCCTTTTTGCCCTGGTTCTGGGGCATACCCCCCTTTGGAAATCGGTCCCGAGAGGGACCCTCCTTAAGATGCGATTGACCCACGGCCCCGGCAAGGATTAAGACCGGTATTGATTTTCATCGTAGGATTCGGCCCACTTGGCAATGCCCCGATAAGTCGTCGTGTGATCGACGGGCAGGCGGCATGGACGCCGCAACTTGCTGCTAGGCGGCTTTTCGAGTCACGCGAAAGAGGTCGTACCGAAGGAGGCCGGCACGGAACAATCTTTCCAAAGCAGCCAGAAAGAGGATCCGTCCGCGAAAGCCGCGGGAACCCGACCAGCCGCGTTTTCTCACCTCGGAAAGCCCGTCACGAAGTGAGCTCGCGACGCCCTGAGACGCTTCCTCATGGTGCCGAAGTTCGAGACCGGCTCCTTCGAAGGCGGCTTGGTAGTCGTCGGCCGACCAGAGCGTGACGTTGGAATTGAATTGGCTCGGCAAGCTGTTCAAGAGCGACACGGGGGCGAACAGCAGCTTGTGTGTCGTGGTGATGTCGCCGAGGCACAGTGTGCCGCCCGGCCGCAATGCACGATGGCACTCCGCAATGAATCGCCGCTTGTCAGAATAATGAAGCGCCGATTCGAGATTGAAGATGACGTCAATCGTCTTGTCCGCCACCGGCAAACTGTGGGCGTCTCCCTGGAGAAATCGGGGGCGCACCGAATCATTGCTCGGTCTTCGACCGGCCGCCAAGACGCTCGACCAGCAGTATTCGATGCTGAGAATTTGCTTTGGTGAAAACCGTCGGGCGATCCACGTTGACGGCCCGCCGATTCCACATCCGACGTCCAGCACGGTTGAATCGCTACCGATCACCGTGTCACCCAGTAGCCGCCAGACGAGTGCCTGCTGATGCTGATCGAAAGAAGCGCAGCCCGATGACTCTGCATAGCCGCAGTTGTAACCCAGCAGCCCGTGCGCCTGCGTCAGGTTCCAGTTCGGCTGATAGTGGGCCTCCATCGTTTGATGCGACATGAGGAAGGGCCTCGGGTTTGCGGGGTCGACTACCTGGCAGGCCGATTAAGCGGCGCCGTGAGAGATTGTCTGGACCGGGCTGCGACGTTGTCGAGAACGTTCATATAGTTGATGTAGCTGTCGTACGGCGACTCATAGGGATTGAAATACTTGTGAACGTCGCCGTCGGCGAAGTATTTGGTACACATGTAATAAAAGTGGTCGGAGGTCAGCAGCCGGCGCCAATCCGAAAGCAACTCCGCATCGCCCTTCGCCTTGACCGCACCCTCCAACGCGAACGCCTCCTGCAAGGCGTTTGACTGCATCGCGTTGCCCAGCCAGGCCGACAGGTCGCGCTCGGTATCGGCCCAACTGATCAAATGAGGGCAGTCGTACTCACCGGACGGTTCATACGCGCTCACGATTTCCGACGGCTTCATGAAATTGTTGTCCCCGCTGATCTTCATGACCTCGCCGGGCATGTGGTACAGGAACTCAAATATGCCCGTCTCGGTCCACTGATGCTCGCCGAAAGTTTCGTAATCCATGAACAGGTTGACCGCGTATCCATTGCCGTTGACCTGGTTGACCCATTTAGCGAACTTCTCCGCCGTCAGCGGCCACTCGGCCCAGCTTCTGTTGCCAAAGCGAAATGCTATGTCGTCGGACAGGCGATAGTTCTTCAGCAGTACCGTGATCGGCGCGGAAGGAGCCTTATAGACAAAATTCGGCGAGCGGTATCCCAGCAGGTGATCGGCGCCTTCCGCGATGATCGCCTTGTAGCCCAACTTGTGGGCCGCGGCGGCGACATCGTTGTTGTAGATGAGTTCGGTGTTACGAAATACGGTGCTCTTCTGGCCAAAAAGCCGGCCGATCCGCTCCTGCTGCAAGGCGACTTGTTCCTCGAACTCGGCGCGAGAAAACAGGAACGCGAGGCTGTGGTAATACGTCTCTGCCAGAAACTCGACGCAGCCCGTATCGGCCAGGCGTTTGAAGCTCTCGATGACTTCCGGGCAGTACGCCTCGAATTGGTCCAGCACGACGCCGGTCAGCGAATACGAACAGCGAAAGCGCCCCTCATGGACACGAATCATGTCGAGGATGCACTGATTCGCGGGCAGGTAGCATTTCGTCGCCACCTTGCGACAGATTTCCGCGTTCTTGTAATCGTCGAAATAATTATGATCGGCGTCGAAAATCGAGTAACGACGCAGTCGGAAAGGCTGGTGAACCTGAAAATAAAAGCAAACCGAAGCCATGGCTACCTTGCCTTCCGCCGAGCGGCAATCGCCTGACCATAAACCCCCACGCAGGCCTCGGCCGAGTCACGCCAGGTGAGTTTCTGGATCTCAAAGTTGCCGTGCTCTCGCAGAGTAGCTTGCAGCGGCGGGTGCCGCAACACGGCGACGATCTTGTTCGCCATCTCGTCGACATCCCAGAAGTCCACCTTTAAGACGTGGCTCAGGATTTCCGAGACGCCGGACTGCTTGGAAATCAACACCGGCACGTCGTGCGACAACGCCTCCAATGGGGCGATGCCGAACGGCTCGCTCACCGACGGCATAACGTATAGGTCCGCCATTTTGAAGATGCGCGCAACGTCGTTGCCGCGCAGAAAACCCGTGAACACCACCTTGTGCCCGATGCCCAGTTCCGCGGCCAGCTCGATCATCCGCTTGGTCATGTCGCCGGTTCCAGCCATGACGAAGCGCACATTTTTCTCGAACTCCAGCACCTTCTTGGCCGCCCCGAGAAAATACTCAGGGCCTTTTTGCATGGTGATGCGACCGAGGAAGAGAACGAGCTTCTCCTCATTGCCAATGGCCGGCGGCAATTCGTAATCGCTGCCGTTGTTGTCAATCGCGTTATAGACCACTTCAACGCGGTCGGCCGGCGCCGCATATCGGGAGAGCAAAAGGTTTCGCGTGAAATGGCTGACGGCAATCGCCTTGTCGGCCACGTGGACACCTTCGCGCTCGATGTCGTATATCCGCTGGTTGACGTGTTCGCCGCTGCGATCGAACTCGGTCGAGTGAACGTGCACAACGAGCGGCTTGCCCATCGCCCGGGCCACCGCGATCCCCGCCGGGTAGGTCATCCAGTCGTGGGCATGAACCACGTCGAACTGCTCGGTCCGCGCCAGTATCACGGCGATCTCGGCGAATCGCTGTGTCTCGGCGAACATGTCTCCGCCGTAATGGCCGGCCGCGGCACTGCTGCTGCGCATCCCAAGGATGGAAGTCGGAGTATTGGCGATCGATTTTGCCCCGCCGCCCGCCACCACGTCCTGTGAGGTGATGGATTGAGTGGTGTTGTGAATCTCGTCAAAGCGGGTTTCCGGCGACGTATAGGGCTGAAGCGTGGACGGAATGGCGCGAAACTCGACATTGTCGAACTCGCGCAGCGTGTAGGCGCGATAGGCCGCCTCGGCCAATTCGACTGAGGGTGTCTTCAGGGTCACATGTGTCGAGAAAGTTCCGGCGATCGGCTGTGGCAAAACGAAAATGACGTGGTGGCCGAGCTCCGACATCGCCTTGGTCAGACCGTAACAGGCCGTGCCCAGGCCGCCGGAGATAAACGGCGGAAACTCCCAACCTAACATGAAGACGTTCATCGTTCTCCAGCTTGACGAGCGGCCGTGTTGAACTCGCCGCAGGCCGTCTTTCTTGAGAGGAGCATAGCGCGCATCGCACCGCCCTCGCAGCGGGGCAGACCTCAACGCGCCGCGAATGATTCGCGGTTCTCAGGTAGAAAAGTACCGGGGCGTCTTGGGCCGCGGGCGCGCGGTGCTTTCCCGCCCAGGCGCCGCCATGAACTTCGGCGAAAAGCGAGAGCGGCCGGGGCCTGCCTGAAGCCCGGCAAGTATGGGGAGCGACCCTCGTTCTGTCAACGAAAATGCGAAATCTTCACGATTGGGGAAGAATTGCGAGGGGTGAGGTTATTTTGGGCTCGGATCGATTGGGGCGGGAGCGCCTCCATGGCGCTTCTCACAAAGTGCCATGCCTCGACGTGAATCTCTCCCGGCAGCGGCTAAGCTGTTGGTCAGGTCCTCCACTGCATCTTGGATACATCGACCGAGAGCATCGAAGTCTCCGGGATCGTTTCCCTGTGGAGCGTAGAGTTCGATGCAGTCTTGTTGACGCTCCTTGTTTTCCTTGACACAGCGTAGACTCCGGTCGCGATACTTAACCACGTACTTGGTCTTGCAGTCAGTTAAGGGGGTTTTCTTTCGACTTGACCCTTTTGGCACTATCTTTTCCTCCCTTTCTTTCCGTTTCGCCAGGCTGCAATGATGGTCGATGCAATGACCGATGACCTGTCCTCACCGAGGTATCCGGTCGCCTTCCAGAGGAAAAGATGAACGCGGGAAGTGGGATGCGTTCGAGCAAAGGACCGCAGCGCCTGGAGCCAAACCGTTCCTTCCCCGCGATGCTCAGCAAACAGAAACACGACCGGCCACTCGCCGTCGGGCAGATCGAAGGCTCTCAAGTCCGTTTCGCCGGAGAGAGTTACGACGCGCGGATTTTCCGCCGCCAGCACCTGCGTCCAGACTTCAGCATCCTCGACCGACCCAGCGGAACCGTCGCAGAGGATCAGAGCCTTGGCGGAGTCAGTTTGACTTCCTCCGGACCTACATCAGAGAATGCAAACGCACAGATCAACAGCACTAATCGGATCATGGCAAGCCAACTCTCTGAAGTCAGCGAAGTCGGATCAGCCGCCTGGATCCGGGGCGGGCTGCGTAGTCGCCGGCACCGTCAGGGCTTTGCAAAAATCAATACATCTTTTATATTGGTGGAATGCAGCGCCAATGCAATTCGAATAATCTTCAGCCGCCTCCTGCATGCATGTCGTCCACCGCTGTTGATCCGGATTGGGCGAGGTAGGACCATGTGCGACGTTACAGTGTTGTTCTTGGGTGGTGCGTTCTGTTAAGCACGCCAGCGTCTTACTAACCCATGTATTGAAACAATTGTCTTCACACGGTTCTATTTGAATCCCGATGGCCCGTAGATTTCCCGAATCCATTGTCTCCGAGTATGGACCGACAGTTGCTAGCGAACGAACCTGAATGCCAGAAAACGTCGGAAGAACTAGACCAGATTCAGTGGCAGGGCGTGGCGTTTGAAACGGTGTACTGGATGTTAGTGCGTAAAGTGTAGTCGTTGAGTTTCCTCGCCACCCAGTTATCGCAGTTGTGCCGACAACCGCGGTTCCCGGAGTTGTTGTTTCACCGTGGTCGTGCCAAGTAAAAATCTGAACCTCATCCTGAGGATGCAACTGCGCGTACTCTCGAAGAGGTCCGGCGTACGCCGGTTCGCCCGAAACATACCTTGACAACACTATGACGCGTGCCCAAGTCCCTTCTGCTAAGCGAAGCGAGAAGCTGGCTGAGTTTGTGGCGTAGACCACACTTCTTTGCTCCCTTGCAGCGATTGATTGCCAGAGATGTGCCCAAGGAACTGCTCCTGGGCTTTGATCCAAATAGATCAGGACCGTCGATTCTGGTTCAGCGTACACGGGCTGCGCCATACCACCAGCACTAACTGATAGTAAAAGAATTAGGCCCGACAAACAGCGTTTCATGATGTCCTCTCTAATAGAAAATGAACTGCCCGATTGTACTCGCTTCCAAGCGACAGCAAACGTACAATTTGCAGGTATTGTATCCCCCCCCCGCTGTGTCAATGACGATTTTCAATTTGTACCTTACGCGAGCCATCGAATAGTAGAAAATGATGTAAAGCTGCGTCGATCCTCAGATTAGCGAAGTGTTCCGCTCACTTTATGGGTGGGGTTGCTGGAGGATCATTCGGCTTCGGCGCTTCCGTGGGCGTCGCAAGCGATGGTGAACAGGTTGGAAGTGCCGAGGCCTCATCGCCCACGAACGGGCTCATGATCTTCCCCAGTGCCCATTCGGTCCAACTCTGCTTGTTCGAAGACAAGTGCGCCGTGATCGCGTCGAAGAACGGCTTGCCCGCCTCCTCAAGACACGTCACCGCGCCGCGCTCCTGAATGCGATAGATCGTCTCGCCGTAAGACTGGAAGATCGTCTCGGAGAGGACATCCGCCGTTGCGTTGCCCACCGCGAAGGCCGCGCCGACCGCCTTGCCCGCGGTGGCTTCCAGGTCGAGTGTCATGAGCCCGACGACAGACTCCATCGCCACGCCGTCCCGGCTGGCGAGCGACTGCATCCTGGCCCAGAGATTATCGATGCGCGGCAGAAGGTCGGTGGCCTCCTTGAAGACGCCGGAATATCCGCGCGTCAGGTCGTCGCGCAACTTCGCCAGCGAGGCGACGTCGACCGGCGGCAGGTCGAACACCTGCGCCGTGTCCTTGCCGGCCTTGCCGAGCGCCTCAAGAAGCTCGTCCACTTCCTTGATGTGTGCATCCTTGTCGATAACACCGTTCTCTTTCAACTCGGCGACGAGCTTATTGAGGTAGGCCTTCGATCCGTGGGCGATGTCGCTCACAAACGCGAAGACCCACAACGGCGAGAGGTGAACGGCGAAGAGTCCGGCCGCATTGATGACGTTTCCCGCCATGGCCCGTGGAATGTAGTTTTCCGGCAAAGAACCCGCACCATCCGGTGAGACCTCGTAGGCGCCCTGCACCTCGGCGATCTTTTCGATGAAGAATCGCTGGCTGTTGCCGACCATGGCGATGTAAGCCGTCGTCTTTCGCAGAGGCTCGGGGATCAGCGTGTCGGTGAGCAGCTTCGACGTTCCGCCAATCGCCACAGCCGCGGACCGTACCAGGCGCTCCGGCAGACTAAGCGTAAAGCCGAACGCCTTGAACGCTTCCTTAAGTGATATGGCCATGAAGGCCAGAACGTACCCGCCCACCTGCCTTTTCGCCAGTGCGGACCCGCTTATCCCGAATATTTCATCAGGTCGGCGTTGAATAGGAATAGAAAAAGCCTCGAAGCCTTGTAGACTGGGGTTTCGTAAGAACATTCCGGTCCATAGGCAGGGAGGCTTTTTCGTGACAGACTGTAACAGCAAACCGATGTTCTTTTCCAGTCTCGGCCGCAAGAAAATCGTGGCCGATTTCACAGGCGGAACGCTCACCTCAGACGCCGGGGGTCTGCTGCTTCGGGAGGTCGAGCGGCGTCTGGGCCTGGTCGATCAACTGGCCGGGGTCATCAACGACCCGCGTGATCCGGCCCGAATTCAACATGACCAGCGGGTCATGCTGGCCCAGCGCATCTTTGCCATTGCGATGGGCTACGAAGATCTCAACGACCATCAAGCCCTGCGGAGCGATCCCGTGCTGGCGGTCCTGACCGGGCGGCCGCCGAGCGCGGATGAGCCGCTGGCCAGCAGTCCGACCTTGTGCCGGCTGGAGAACCGCGTCACGCGCGGCGACCTGGCACGAATGTCGCGTGTGCTGGTGGAGCAGTTCATCGCGTCCTATGAATCGCCGCCGGAGGAATTGATCCTCGACTTCGACGCGACCGACGATCCGATCCACGGCAACCAGGAAGGCCGCTTCTTCCACGGCTATTACGACCACCACTGCTTCCTACCGCTGTATGTGTTCTGCGGCTCGCGGCTGCTGGTCTCCTACCTGCGGCCCAGCAACATCGACGGGGCCCATCACGCCTGGCCCATCCTGAAGCTGCTGGTGCAGCGCTTGCGACAGGCGTGGCCCGGGGTGCGGATCATCGTCCGCGGGGATTCCGGCTTCTGCCGCCGGCGAATGATGAAATGGTGCGACCGGCACGGCGTCAAGTACGTGCTGGGCCTGGCCCGCAACACCGTCCTGGAGAAAGCGGCCGAGTCCTTCATGCAGGCGGCCGAGGCCCAGTTCGCCACCACGCAGCAGAAGGTGCGGAACTTCCACGAGATCGAGTACGCGGCGCAGACCTGGGATCGCCCGCGCCGCGTGATCGTCAAGGCCGAGCGGCTGGTTCAGGGGCCCAACGTTCGATTCGTGGTGACCAACCTGACCGACCGCACGCCGAACGATATCTACGACGGTCTGTACACGGCCCGCGGCGACATGGAGAACCGCATCAAGGAGCAGCAGCTCGGGCTCTTCGCCGATCGCACCAGTTGCCACGCCTTCCTGGCCAATCAGTTCCGGCTGCTGTTGTCCTCGGCGGCCTACGTCCTGGTGGAAACGCTGCGCCGCACGGCCCTGGCCGGCACCGAACTGGCCGAGGCCCAGGTGAACACCATTCGCCTGAAACTCTTCAAGGTCGCCGCGCGGGTGGTCGTCTCCGTGCGCCGCGTCGTACTGCGACTGTCGAGCAGCTGCCCCCTGCAGGACCTGTGGCGATCCCTGGTTCCACGACTCCGCCTGATCCCGCCCGCCCCATCATGACCCGAAAAACAACCTGATCACCGCTTGGGGGTAAGGGGGCCCTGCGCGCTCCAACCTCCACCTTCGTCCCTCCGCTCACGCACAAAGCCGAAAAACTCCGTCCATCACCATTCGAAGATCACTGATGAAATATGCGGGTTATGGCGGTTGCCGCGTTAGCGAACGATCAGAGCCGCGCCCGTAAGGAAGCGGGCCGAAAAGCATCGCTCGCGGAGCATCGTCCAATCATCCAGGAGCCGCTTTAGAATAACAGGCGACTTTTCTAACGCCGCCGAGATCGCTTGAGGCGATTGCGCGCGACGATCCAAATAGCCGGCAGAGGAACGACAGAGACCGCCACGCCCTGGCCGCAGGTTCCACAGGTCCCGCCTGTCACATTGAACGGCTGAGAATCCTCAGTGACCAGGCTGCCGGATGACGCATTCAATACATCGCCGTCGCATGCCCGGTCGAGCGTAAGCGCCGCAAAGGTTGCCAGGCCGTCGGTGGCATTGGCGACCGCACCGGCCAGATTTCCGCCGCACGGCGCCGTCTGCAATGTCAGCAGCACACCGGCGTTGCTGGTTGTTCGATTGCCGAACAGGTCGATGATTTCCACGGTTACGGGTGGATTCATCGCAGCGTTTTGAGTCGTGTTGGTGGGTTGCTGGACAAACCTGAGCAGACGAGGGGTATTCGGCGTTATGTCGAATGAATCGGATAATACCGGGGCCCCCAGGCCCGATGCCGCCAGCACGTAGCCTGTCGTCTTGACATTTATTCGCAAATCGTCCGCCGCGCTCCAGGATGCCACACCGTTGACAGTTGGCTTGGTCAGGCCCGTCGTCGAAAGAAGCGGCCAGCCACCTGGATTTACCGCGGAATCCAGCGTGACGTTGAGCGGCGTCCCGGTCAGTGCATTGCCGAATTCGTCCACCGCCGTCACATCAATCAGGATATCGTCACCCGCCGCGGTCGTGACGGGCTGCCGTGTGATCGTGAGTCCGCCTGGATTGCCCGCGGTGATGTCAAATGCGGCGCTGTCCACCATGTCGCTGGCGTTGAACGATTCGCCACTGTGTGTCGCCCTGATTGTGTACCCCGTTGAGGCGGTTGTAATCTGAAGATCGTCAGCCGCAACCCATGCCGCGATGCCGTTAACGGTCGATCGCTGCGTAGCCCCGGAAAGCGTGGCGGCTCCAGGATTATTCTGGATCGCCATTGTGATCGTGCGCGGATCGTTCGTCACGATATTGTTGCCGAAGTCCACGATGGCGACTGACGGAAGGGTATCGACGCCCGCTTGCGTGTTGCCCGGCTGTGTTGAAAAGAGCAGATGATCAGGTGAGCCCTTGTTGATCGTCGCTGCAACGATTCCCTGATTGGTAAAGGCGCCGCCTGCAGCGGTAGTGGTGATATTTATCGTGGTTTGCGCAGGCCCTGCTGCACCGGCCGCGCTGAGAATCCTGATCCGGATGCCATTGATGCGAATGATGTCCTGTCCGCCGCTGGTCCCACTCGTGAAATTAAACGTGATCACTTCATTGGCCGTGCCGGCCGGCGTGACGGTGGCGACGACATTGTTTCCGCCGCCGTTGATTCCAATCGTGCTGCTTTGGGCCGTCAAATTGGAGGCGGGGTCGAACTGAAAGCCCGGACGAACCGTGAGGGTAATCCCCTTTCCCGCTCCGGATGAATACTCAGTCACGATGGTCTCGGCCACGGTAATCGTATTGATGACCACCGAGACGTTGCCCGCTCCCGCGCCGGTGGCAGAAGCCCGGTTGGTGTCTGCGTTCATGGTGATGTTGGGCGAATTCACTGAGTCCGCCCGCAGTCTCGAAATCGAAGCAAGATTCAGCGAAACTCCGGCAACAAGGGCGCATCGGAAAACCACGCCAATCAGTCCACGACCGCAGGCACACGATCTGCCAATTCCCATATAAGAGCTCCAGTAAGACCGACAAGGCAACCCAAACATTCAGGTCAATAATTATTCGATGACAGTCCCGGCGCTTCTCACGAAAATCTGAGAATTTCTTTCCGTAAGACTTCCGCGCCCAGTCTATCGCGGAGCGTCCGACTGGGAAATGATGAGAACCGGTCATCAAGCCTTAGAGAAGTGCACACCTCCCGCCCCGGGGCGTGCGCGACAGGATCGGCTCAGCAATTTGGCGATGCGTGCAGGTGTCAGGGCATGTATCGCCGGACCGGACGATAGAGCATTCCTTCACGTTGGATGAGCGATGACAGTCTCGCCGGATCCTCAAGCACCTCGCGGTTAGCCTCGAAAAATCGGCCGATCATCTCCCAGTCGCGTACGACAATCGCGTGAGAACGAAATCGGTTGGAATCGCCCTCATCTATGATGAGTGTAACCAGTCCGTTGGCGGCGTAGGCCTCTGAGTCGGTCATGGCGTTACCGATCCCGATGAGCAGATTTGAGGACAGGCACTGCAAGTCGGCAATCTGACCGCCTTTGAACTTCTGCACCCGGATGGCCTCTTTAAGCGTCGGCGCAGTAACCACCGGGGCCGCGGGAAAGCCGTTGGTCTTCAGCCAGCGTCGGCTCTTGTTGAGCAGGAATCTCGGTCGGCCCGTGATATAGATCAAGTTAAACCGTTTACTCAAATCCGTCATGGCCTTCACCGCGCCCGGCAGCGGCTGCGAGCCAAGATCATCCTCCCCCTTGGCCAATAAGGCTGTGTAGCTCGTCGCTGACACCGTCTCGTCGATGTCGCACACGATGATGGTGCGCTTCGGATCCCACGCGAACACGCCGCCCTCGGCCTCGACCGTCTGTCCGTCGACGACGGCCCTTGCTCGCACCGATGACGCCCCGTCGGGCAGATGACAACGCCAACGAGCCCAACCGCCTTGGTCAGTTCGGGCCGTTCCCAGCGTTTGATCCCCGGCAAAAAACTCGACATTCACACCGGTCAATTGGTCGACATCACCAAGCGGCGAGCTATGCTCGGACAGCGCGTCGATGGCCGTCTGCCCGCCGTTTACAACGACGACATCGCTCAGGCTGAGCATGGGTTTGGCGCAGCCGCCCGCGGAGAGCAGAATGGCCGAGCCGATTATCCGATAGTAATTACTAAGGAATCTTTGATTCATAAGTCCGCCTCATAGATGCGGAATTGGATGAGGCGGCGATCGAGCGGGTTACAGGTTCGGCAGACCGATGCCGACCGAGACCCGCAAAAAGGGTATCAAGATGACAGAATTACTGACAGTAGAGAATGGAGTTGCTCTACTGACTTTGACCGGGCTCGAAATCGTCCTCGGCATCGACAACATCATCTTTATCGCCATCCTCGCCGGCAAGCTCGATGCGCCCCTGCAGCCCAGGGCTCGGCGGACCGGGCTCCTCCTCGCGATGATCACGCGCATCCTGCTCCTGTTCGGCATCAGTTGGGTAACAAGGCTGACCGCCGAACTCTTCAGCGTCATTGGCCATCCCTTCAGCGGCCGAGACCTCATCATGCTGGTTGGCGGGCTGTTCCTGATCGGCAAGGCGACCTTTGAAATCCATCACAAGATGGAGGGGCCCTCGGGCAAAGAGTCGATGGCCAAGGTCTCGGACTCATTCAAGGCGGTCATCATCCAGATCATAATGATCGATGTCGTATTCTCCCTCGACTCGGTCATTACCGCCGTCGGCATGGCCCGCGATATCACCATCATGATTGCCGCAGTCGTGATCTCCGTGGGAATCATGCTCGTCGCGGCTGGGCCGATTTCCGCATTCGTTGAGCGTCATCCCACCGTGAAGATTCTGGCCCTTTCCTTCCTGCTGCTGATCGGCGTGATGCTCGTCGCCGATGGCTGCGGGCAGCACATCCCCAGGGGGTACATCTATTTTGCGATGGCTTTCTCGCTGGTCGTTGAGCTCTTGAACCAACGCGTGAGACAGGTGCAGATGGCTCAGACGGCGCCGATCGATCGCTGAAGCGAAAATGGCGTCAGTCCATCATGCGTCGGTGCGGTGTATGACCGGGTAGTCTTCGCGCTCGCCCTTGCCGCGCAGCGGATAGTCCTTACGCAGCGGGTAGGCTTCAAACTCGTCCCAGGTCAGGATGCGTCGAAGATCCGGATGCCCCTCAAACACCACGCCGAACATGTCGAAAACTTCGCGTTCCATCCAATCCGCGCTTTTCCAGATGGAAGTAACGCTCGGCACCGTCGGCTTGGGATCGTTCACGAAGCACTTGATCCACAGCCGGTGGTTGTGTGTCAGTGAAAGCAGCGAATACACCACGCCGTACCGATCGGCGGCGTCGGGGAAGTTCAGATAGTCCACGCAGGTCAGGTCAATGAGCTGCTCGAACTTCGTGCGTTCATCGTCCCGCAGGAAACGCATCACTTCGAGCAGCGCGCCCGGTTCGACACGCACATAGAATTGATCGGCCGGCTTGTTCGTCCTCACCACAAGGGGGCGCAGTTCAAGGGACATCGAGGGGAATTTCGATTGCAGCGCGGCGAGCATCTCTTCTGGCTTGGCCATGACGCATCCTTATTCAGCGGCCGTCGGCATCGTCAACTGATAGGTCGGCTGGACGACGTGCCTCATTCCCTTTTCTCGCTCGGCGCTGGGACGAATCCCTTCCTTCTCCACCAGTCGCTGAATCGCCATGATGCCCTCGATCAGCGTTTCCGGCCGCGGCGGACAGCCCGGCACGTACACATCAACGGGTAGGAATTGATCGACTCCCTGTACCACGGCGTAGGTATCGAAAACGCCGCCGGTCGAGGCGCAAGCTCCCATCGAAATCACCCATTTGGGTTCCGCCATCTGAAGGTAAATCCGCTGGAGGACGGGCATCATCTTGATCGCCACGCGGCCGGCACAGATGAGCAGGTCGCTCTGACGCGGGCTGAAGCGCATCACCTCGGCGCCGAATCGGGCGACGTCATAGCGGCTCGCGCCGGTTGCCATCAGCTCGATTCCACAGCACGCCGTCGCAAACGGCATCGGCCACAGCGAGTTCTTCCGTGCCCAGTTGACGCCCTTCTCGCGGAAGAAGTTGACCAGCGTCTCAAGACGCGTGGTCACCAAGTCGTCGTTACCCATGTTGTGCGGATCGGTCTGAAATTTATCCATCACGCTTCTCCGAGCAGCCGGATCATAACAGATCGACCACTGGGGGTCTGCCCGACACCCAATTACGCATGGGCGTCGAAGTATCGAGCGAACTCCGGCTACGCCAGGGCGGGCCTCGGAATATCGGTATTCCGGTCTGTCTCGGCGGCCATGATCTGTTGATGCGTGGCACGATCCTCGCCGAAGCGTACCAACCGGGCCGAATTGAAGACGACGACGAAGCTGGATAGCGCGTGAAGAACCGCGGCGACCGTCGGCACAATCACGTCAAATGCCCCCAGGGCCATGACCGTGACGACGAACATGACACCGAACACCAGGTTCTGCAGGACAACGCGGCGAGTCGCCCGGCTCAGTCGAATCAGAAAGGGAATGCGCGTCAGGTCATTATTAAGCAGGGCGATCGAGGCCGAATTGATCGCCACGTCGCTGCCGGCCGCGCCCATCGCAACGCCCAGGTCTCCGGCGGCCAGCGCCGGTGCGTCGTTCACGCCGTCGCCGATCACCATGACCCGGTGCCCCTGGGATCGCATGGCATTGACCAGATCGAGCTTCTCCTGGGGGAGGCAATCGGCACGATACTCGGTACATCCCATCTCCGCCGCAACGCGACGCGCCACCGCCTGACGATCGCCGGTGAGCATTGCCACTCTGCGAATGCCGATCTTGCGCAGTTCCTCTACCGCCTCGCGCGCTGCCGGTCTCGTGCGATCCTCGAGTCCGATCAAGCCCAGCAGACGTCCGTTCGCCGCGACATAAAGCTGGCTCATCCCCTCGGTGGCCTCCGCCGCCTCGGCCAACTCTTTGGTGTCGACGCCTCGCTCGCGCATGAATGTTTCGCGCCCGACGAGCACCTGAATGGTGTCGCCCGTCTTTTCGTCCCTGATCGTCGCCACGACGCCCTTACCCGGGACCTCTTCAAATTTCTCCGGCTTGTTGCTTTGGATGTTGGCCTCGCGGGCGACATCCTGAAGCGCCTTGGCGGCGGGGTGATTGCTGAGCTGCTCTGCGGCAGCCGCCAGGCGCAGCAATTCCGCCCCGTCACCCCCTTCGCGAGGAATCAGCCGTGTCACCGAAAGGATGCCCGTCGTCAGCGTGCCGGTCTTGTCGAACACCACGCCTGTCAGGCGACCGGCGCTCTCCAGATGCTTCACGTCTTTAATCAGGATGCCCAGCCGCGCCGCGCAGGACAGGCCCGCCACCATCGCCGTCGGCGTCGCCATGATCAGGGCGCAGGGGCAACTCGCCACCAACATGGCGATGGCACGCTGAATCCCGTTGTCGTCCTTGTTGAAGAAAAGGACCAACGACGCCAGCATCAGCACCGCCGGCGTGTACCAGATGACATACTGATCGATCAAGCGCATGATCGGTATGCGCGTCCGCTCGGCCTTGAGGATCAGATTCTGAACCTGCCCCAGCGTCGTCTCGCCGGCGACCTTCGTCACCTCGATGTCCATCGCCCCGGTCAGATTGATCGTTCCGGAAAAGACGGGTTCGCCGACCCGCTTATCGACGGGCAAGGATTCGCCGGTGATGTTTGCCTGGTTCACGGTGGAGTCGCCGCTGACGACCTTGCCGTCCGCGGGAATGCTATCGCCCGGCCGAACGCGGATCGTCTGGCCCTTGGCCAAATGTGCCGCTTCCACGATTCGCTCGCTCCCGCCCTCAATCAGCCGCGCCGTCTTCGGCGTCAGTTTGATCAGCTCCTCGATGCTTGCCCGGGCTCCGATTGCCGTGCGGGTCTCAACTAACTCCGACAGCAGCAGGAAAAAGGCGATGACCCCGGCCGCGCGATAGTCGCCGGTGCCGAACGCCGCGACGATGGCCAGGGCGACCAACTCGTCCATGTGCATGTGGCCGCGAATCAAGTTGGCGATCGCATGCCAGAGGATTCGTGTGGCAAGCAGGATCGCGCCAATGGCGGCGACGAGGTCCATCTGAAACTTGTAGAGGTATTCACCCGTTGCGGCGTCCTTGGGGCTGAACCACTGGACGTAGTAGCTGGTGACGACGAGCAACCCGCCGACGAGCGTGATGAACAGCCAGAAGCCCGCCCAGCGAGCCTCCTCGGCCGCATTGCCCTGGGCGTGATCGTGAAAGTGACTGTGGTCGTGATCGTGGTCATGCGCGTGGGCATGGTGCCGATCTTCCGCGTCCTTGAGGCCAAAGAATTCGTGAGCCATGTGGATTGATACCTGGTAGGTGCCGCTCGGTCAGGGGCGCCTGGGGCCGGCCCCAAAACAGTCTACGGATCGCACGTTTCGTCAGTTCAAATCGCCACTCGAGTACCCCGACAGGGCATGATAGGCCCCCCCGCATGGCCTGCCAAGTTTGGAGGCCGTCCGACGGTAACGCCTGACGACTTGCCTGCATCCAAGCTCCCAAATGAGGAGCCAACGCATGACCACACATCCAGTGCGTCCTTTCGTCGTTAGCTTGCTCGCCCTTGCCGCGGCCGCGAGTGGTTGCAGCCAGGCCGAAATGCACAACCACGACCTCGACCAGAACGGCTACGTCTTCTACCTCGATGGGGCCGGTGGTGGGGGCGTCCTGACGAATTGGGGCAACGGCGTCCGCGAAGGGCTTAAGCTGGCCAACTACGGCGGCGACTTTGCCAACTTCCCGTGGCAGACGGGGCTGGGGGTTGGGGCGGATCAAAGCGCGAGCGTCGAGTACAAGCGCGAGAAGGCTGCGGAATTGGCCCAGCGAATCCGCGAGTACATGGACTCGCATCCGGACAAGCCGGTGAATCTCGTCGGACTTTCGGCGGGGACAGCCGTTGCCGCCTTTGCGCTGGAGGCGCTGCCGGAGAATCACCCGGTGGAGAATGTGGTGCTGCTGGGTTCATCGCTCAGCTCGCATTACGACATGACCAAGGCACTGGCCCGAGTGCGCGGCCGGCTCTATGTCTTCACCTCCGAGAAGGACGCGGTCCTCGGTGTGGCCGTGTCGATTGCCGGGACGGCCGATCGCCAGTTCTGCGGGGCCTGTTCTGCCGGGCTCAAGGGTTTCCACGTGCCTTCGGACGCCAGGGACGACACCCGGCGGCTCTACAGCAAGATCACCAACATCGACTGGCGGCCCGAATTCGCCAAGGACGGTAACTACGGCGGTCACACCGACGCGGTGAACGCCAACTTCGTCCGCGACTACATCGCGCCGCTGCTGACTGACTCGGGCCCGCGCTTCGTAATGGCCGGTCAGCAGCCGCGGGCCTAGCACACGTTGCCCCGCGATGCCGAATCCGCGATGATTTTCCGTATCGCATACGGGAAACCATCACATGGCCGATTCGCTCGCTGACATCCTTCGCATTTACGACCCCGCCGCATCGCTCGATCGGGCGCTGACGATCCCGGCGCCGTATTACACCGACGCACGCATCGCCGAGCTTGAAAGCCGTGCCGTCTTCGGCGGCTCGTGGCAGGTCGCAGCTCGACTGGATCAACTCCGCGAGCCCGGCAGCTTCGTGACGACGGTGATCGCGGGCGAGCCGATCGTGGTGGTTCGCGGGCAGGACGGGCAGCTTCGGGCGTTTTACAACGTCTGCCGACATCATGCCGCGGCCGTGGCGACCACGCCGGAGGGCACTTGCGACGCCCTGCGATGTCCCTACCACGGCTGGACCTACGACCTTGCGGGCGCGTTGAAGACCACGCCCGACTTCGCCGGGGCCGATGACTTCGACAAAGCGAATAACGGCCTCGTGCCCGTCCGATGCGAGACGTGGGAGAACTTCGTCTTTGTGAATCTTTCGACCGGCGGGGCGGCGTTGGCGGACTTTCTCGGCGAGATCGTGCCGCGCGTGGCGAAGCTGAATATTGACTCGCTGCGGTTCTTCGAGCGGCGAAGTTACATTCTGAACTGCAACTGGAAGGTGTACGTCGATAACTACCTCGACGGCGGCTACCACATTCCCTATCTGCACAAGAGCCTCAACACCGTCATCGACTACAACGACTACATGATCGACTGCTTCGAGCGGACGGTCCTTCAGTGGAGCCCGATGAAGGTGGGCAAGGATGCCGAGACGGCGGCGGTTCGCAAGGGCGAAGCGGCGTATTACTGGTGGGTGTATCCGAACTTCATGCTCAATTGGTATGAGGGCGTGATGGACACCAATCTTGTCCGGCCGCTGGGGGTCGATCGCTGCGAGGTCGTCTTCGATTTCTACTTCGACGACACGACCAGCGCCGCCGAGGCGAGGAACCGGGCGAGCATCGCCGTCGGCGAGCGCGTCCAGAAGGAGGACGTCGACATCTGCGAGGCGGTGCAGCGCGGGCTGGGGTCGCGGGCCTACGTCGCGGGTCGGCTCAGCCCGCGCCGCGAGGGCGGGGAGCATCTGTTTCATCGCCTCCTTCATTCAGACTTGCGAAAGGCCGTTGAGTCGTGAAGCCCATCCAAGTGCGCCCGTCGATTCTGCTCTTGGCCGTCATCATGTTTCACGCCATTGCCGCCATGTGTTCCTTCGTGACCGTCGTACCGGCGAACTCCTCGGGCGACGTCATCTCCAATGCGGCATTTGTGGGTGTCCTCCTATTGATCTGTGTCGCATCGCTGCGGACTTATGTGAAGCGCTCTCGATCGCAACTCCCTGTTGTGGTCGTGCCTGCCTGCATCTTGGTTTATCTATTGCTCATTGGCAGCTTTCTTCGATGGCTGAGAGTCATATAGTTTGACCAGCCAATCGACTCGGTCATTCGCATTTACCGCTTCTACTTCATAGCTTCTCGATACGCCTCCTTGCTGAAGCCGACGACCAGCGTATTGCCGATTCGCAGGGTCGGGGCGCGGAGGTTTCCGGTTGGGCCGAGGATGACCGCGAGCAATTCCGCCTCGCTCGGCGGGCTTTTCTTCATGTCGAACTCGATGATCTTTTTCCCGCGCATGGCGATGACTTTGCTCGCGGACTTGGCCAGCTTGAGGGCGTCGGCGCGGCCGAGCTTTGTTTTGCCCGCGCTCACCGTTTCAATCGGCTCAACTTTCTTTTTCGCAAGGAACCCCTGCGATTTTTTGCAGCCCTCTCAGCCGGGGCGGTGGTAATACCAGTCGATCTGGATAGGCATTTTCTCAACTCCATTCACAGTGGTCCGCGTCGTGGTGGGGTCGCGCGGACGCGAGTCATTTCAACCTGCGCTTCGTGGCGCCCGGTGAGTGGAATAATAGCCGACCGCATAACTCCGGGGGGCGCACTTTATCGGCATCCTTCCACCGCTGGAGAATAGTAGCCCACCGACAACTTCCGACTTATTTCCGACAAACTATGGATCGATTGATACGTCTGAGCGGAAAGAAGCCAGTCGGGGGCCGGCGACGCGCTTCGCGCGCGTCGCCGGTTTTTTTTGAGCACAGGAGCGAACAGACATGGACCATGCACGCATCGAGCGGATTGAAAACAGCTTCAAACTGCTGGCTGCTCGCGGGCCGGAGCTGGCGGACCGCTTCTTCGCCCATCTGTTCGCGAAGAATCCCGACATGCGGAGTCTGTTTCCTTCTGATCTTTGTGGATTGAAGAAAAAGTTTCTGGCGTCGATCGTCATGGTTGCTCAAAACCTCCGCGCGCCGGAAAAGCTCAGCGCGCCTCTTCGGGAAATGGGCGCTCGACACGTCAATTACGGCACGCAGCCGGAACACTACCCGATCGTTCGCGACACGCTGATCGGCGTGATGAAGGACATGTCCGGCCCGGCGTGGAGCGAACAGCTTTCGGCGGACTGGAAGGCGGCGCTGGACCAGGTGGTAACGGTGATGCTGGAGGGGCACCGGTCGGCGCTGGCGAGTATCGAGTTTCTCTCCTGAGAGTCTGCGAGTTTTTCTCGTGCTTGGAACCGAGGGCGCTGATGCCTGCGCGGTAAATAGCCGCGCAGGTGCGGAGCCTTCTCGCGCGGACAGAGCGCCCATACCAAGGTGACATAAGGTGACAATTCGATTTGCGGGCGATTGCAAGTCGCGTGGCGGGCATGTGTTGGGGCGGTTCGAGTTTTCCGCGTTTTGGGATGACATGGGCTTGAGTCCTGACTACTTTTCGCTGACCGCTGACCGCTGATCGATGAATCCCGATCGCCGGCCGGTGATCGTTTCTCCTCCCCTCACAGACTCAACTTTTGCTCCCTGTCCGCGCCGTCAAGGGGCGGAGCAACCTTGCGGGACCGGTCGCACATTGAGGCGACGGCTATGTTCGCCGGTGCTGCATCTCGGGCTCTGGCTCGATGCCCAGTGCGTCCATCACTCGGTTCGCATAGTTGAAGTACGCAATCGTGTGAACGGCATCGAGGATGCTCGAATCGCTGAAGCCTGCCGAACGGAGGCCCACGACATCGCTCTCCCGCATTTCCCTCGGCCGTAGCGTCAGCTTGACGGCAAAGTCGAGCAAAACCGTGGTGGACGGGTCCAAGCCGGCGCTGCGATAGTCCTCGTGGATGCGCCGCACCTGTTCTTCGTCTTGGACCTCAGCACGGAGGTCCGGCTTGTGGCTCTCCATTCAGTAGAGGCAGCCGTTAACTTTCGATACGACCACGGCAATCAGCACGCGTTGCCGCCGTGAAAGTCCGCCGGGGCCGTCCATCAAGTGACGGTATAAGCTGCGTCCGATCCCCATCGTATCGGGCCGCAGGCTCTGCACGCGGACGAGATTGACGACTTTGCCGCACTTGGCCCGTGTCTCGGCATAGATGGCGGCAAGCTGTCCCGTCGCGTCCGCTTCAGAGATTGTTTCAATCCAGCTCATGGTATTATTCTCCATTCGCTTCGCTTAAAATCACCTGCTCAAACCCGACCGTCGCGCTGGCCGTTTCGCTCCAGGGGCCGAGCTCTCCGCGGCGGCTGAGCTATTTTATCATGTAGTGTGCCGACTTGTCCGCATCCGTCCCGTCATACTCGGCGATGCCTGGGGAGTGCGTGCTGCGCATCGGAAAACTCTGGTCGCCCGAACGGCTCGGCGGGACTTCTCCGAGCATAGCCCATTTCACCTAAAGCCCGGCCTCCAAAAAGCCCTTGAGCTGCGTCCGTCGCAGCGGTGTTCGCTCGTCGGCGAAGGCGATGCGGTGCGACAGCCGCTTGGCGGGCATGTGTCGCGGCGGCTCAAGCGCGGGAGCATCGTCGGGACGCGGCCTTCTCCGTTGGGTGGACTGTCGGGGATGTTCGTGGGAGTCTCCATATAACAGCATGCGCTCGCGCTACGACTAGCTCATTCACTCGCCATCGGCGCGGGCGCTGAGCAAGTGTAGCGATTGGGGCGATGAATGGTCGGCTCAAAGTGACCGTCAGGTCGTGCCCGATCAGTCGGCGGCGAGCAGCATTCAGGAATCACGCTCATGTCGCGCAAAACCACCCAAAACTCGAAGCGCCCCAACACGTGCCCGTTGCGCGAGTTGCAATCGTCCTCCCAAACTTTTTTCGCCTATTGTCACCTTGGGTTTTGCAGGAGTTGCGAGCGTTGCTTCAACCGGGACTTTCGTGGGCGAATTGTCCCGGCAATTCGCCGGCGGAAAAAAACTGGATTTCGGTTTATGTTCGGTTATCATGCTCGGACGTAGGAGGCCTGAAGATGGCAAAATCGAAAGCTGACTCGCCGGACCGAATCGCCGTTTTCGGCTCACGGAAGATTCGTCGTGCCTGGGTGGACGATCAATGGTACTTCTCTGTCGTGGATATCGTCGGTGCCCTTACGGATAGCGCCGCCCCCGCGAAATACTGGGATGCCATGAAGCGTCGGGAGCGCGAATCTTCGGGAGCCGACCTTTCTACACTTTGTAGAAAGGTGAGGCTAACCGGTGCTGACGGAAAGAGTTATGCATCCGACGCCGTCAATACAGAGGGCGCATTCCGCATCATCCAGTCGATCCCCAGTCCAAAGGCTGAGCCGTTTAAGCGTTGGCTGGCGCAGGTCGGTTACGACCGCGTTCAGGAGATTGAGAATCCGGAGCTAGCCCAGCAGCGGATGCGGGAGTTGTACGTTCAAAAGGGCTATCCAAAGGACTGGATCGAGAAGCGGATGCGTTCGATCGCGATTCGCGACGAACTGACCGACGAATGGAAACAGCGCGGGGTCAAGGAGCAAAAGGACTTCGCAATTCTCACTGCCGAAATCTCAAAGGCAACGTTTGGCGTCACGCCCGCCGAGTACAAATTGTTTAAGGGGCTCAAGCGCGAAAACCTGCGCGACCACATGACCGATCTCGGGTTGATCTTCACGATGCTTGGCGAGGCGGCCACCACGGAGATCGCAAGAAACAAGGACGCTCAGGGTTTCGATGAAAAAAAAGACGCGGCCCACGCCGGGGGCAAAGTCGCGGGCGATGCGCGGAAGCAACTCGAAGCCAAGTCCGGCCGCAAAGTTGTAACAAGGGAGAACTACCTGCCCGGCGAGAAGAAGCGCTCACTGCCTTCGGACATCAGCAAATAGCGAAAGATTCTGACATCTTCCGTCGCGCCGGAGCAGATTACTGTTCGGCGGCGAGGAGGTCGTCGTAGGTCTCTCGGCGCCGGATTATTCGGTAGGCGTCGCCTTCGACGAGGACCTCGGGGGGGTTGGGGCGGGTGTTGTAGTGGCTGGCCATGACGAAGCCGTAGGCGCCGGCGGTGAAGACGGCGACGAGGTCGCCGCGCTTCATGGGCGGCAGGAGGCGGTCCTTGGCGAGGAAGTCGCCGCTTTCGCAGACGGGGCCGACGACGTCCATGGGCAGCAGGCCGGGCATGGTCGCATCTTCGCCGCGCGATGAGGGCAGGAAACCATCCACTGGATTGACGGGCCAGATGAAGTGATAGGCTTCATAGAGCGCGGGGCGGATGAGGTCGTTCATGCCGGCGTCGACGATCAGGAAATCTCGGTCGCCTGATTTTTTCAGATAGACGACGCGCGAGATGAGGATGCCGGCGTTGGCGGCGATGCTTCTGCCCGGCTCCATGATGATTTTGAGGTCCCGGCCGACGAGCAGGGGGACGATGGCCTCGGCGTATTCGACGGCGGGGGGGGCCTCGCTCGCCTTGTAGTGGGCGCCGAAACCACCGCCGATGTCGAGGGTGTCGATGGTGAAGCCGTCGGCGCGCAGCTCGTCGATGAGGGCGAGGGTCTTCTTGATGGCGGCGACGTAGGGCTCGACGCTGTTAACGGGCGAGCCGATATGGAGGTGAATCCCGCTGAGGCGGACGTTGTCCTGCTTGGCGTATTGATTGAAGACGCGCCGCGCACGCTCGAGGTCGACGCCGAACTTCGTTTCCTTTTTGCCCGTGGATGTGTAGCGGTGGGTTTTGGGGTCGACGTCGGGGTTGACGCGCAGGGCGGCGTTGACGGTGACGCGGCGCTTTCGGGCGATTTCGATCAGGTTTTCCAACTCGGCCTCGGACTCGATGTTGAACCAGCCGATCTTCGCGTCGATGCCCTGATTGATCTCGTCGTCGGTTTTTCCGACGCCGGCGAAGACGATCTTGGCCGGGTCGCCGCCGGCTTGAAGTGCGCGATAAAGCTCTCCGCCGGAGACGACGTCGAAGCCGGCGCCGCGGTCTTTGAGCAATTTGCAGATGTGCTGGTTGGCGCAGCTCTTAATGGAGTAGCAGATGATCGGATTCAGGGCGGCGAATGCCTTGGCGACGGCGTCGTAGTGGTGCAGCAGGGTCGCGGAGGAATAGACGTATGCCGGGGTGCCGACTTCTTTGGCGATTCGTGCAATGGGGACCTGTTCGCAGTGAAGTTCGCCGCCGGTGTAGTGAAAGTGATCCATAGGGCGGAGGATTATAGCGAAACGGCGGTGGCGTGTGGTGGCTGGTGAGGTCGGTTCGATCGTCCGGGAATTCGACGATCATCGGTGACGGGATGATTGCGGCGGGGCGGGCGGGTCCTGCGGTGAACGACTTATGGGAACGGCCGATGCGGGGGCGGCCAGTCATGCGGCGGCGAAACTCGAAGGTGATTCGCGGTGCTTTCTGACGCGATATTATCCGGGCGGGGACATACCATTTGATGGGGGCGTTGTCCTTTTCGTCGAGAGCGGCCCATGCCGGCGCAGGAGCCGGGGACAAGTTGATTCGATGAGGCGCATTATCTTGCTGCTGATCTTCCAACTCGTTGCGATCTGTCAGGCGCACTTGGGGCCTGTCGACGCACAGGTGCGCCAGGAAACTGATCCCAGCGTCACCTATCTCGATACGAGCTTTGAGGCCGAGGAGTCGCTGGAGCGGGTTCGGCTGCTGGAAGAGGACGGGCGCTGGGCAGATGCGGCGAAGCAGCTTCAATTCATCGGGCGAAAATTCGGCGGGCATGTGGTTACGCAGTTGGCGGGGCGATATGTCGCGATTCGGACTCATGTGAATCGCCGCATCGCGGGATGGCCTGCGGAGGGGCTCGCTGCGTATCGGGCGGCGTTTGAGTCGGCGGCGGCATCGCGCCTGGCGTCGGTGCGCAGTGGCAAGGATCCTCGCGAGTATCTGCTGGTCGCGGATGAGTATTTTGCGTGCAAGGTCGGGGCCGAGGCGCTTGATCTGGCGGCGCAGTTGTTGATCGAGCGCGGCGACTTTCAGCAGGCTCGAGAGGGGTATCAACTCTTGCTGGAGGCTCATCCCGATCGCGAGCATCAGGCGGCTTGGCGGGTGAAGTTGGCGACTGCGGCGGCACTGGGTGGTGAACCGGCCGAACTGGAGGCGGAGGCAAAGGCCGAAGCGTCGGGGTCGGCTGAAGTTTCGTGGATGGGACGAGTTCAGACGGCGGGCGCGTTCGCGCGCGAGCGGCTGGAAGAATTGAGGCGTCAGGTCGATGGTCGAGCCGAAGGAGCGGTCGGGGCGACGACGGCGCCTCAGCTTGGCGCGGATAATCATCGCCGGGGATTCTTCGCGGCGACTTCGACGCCGGAAGCGCGGCTGTGGAAGGTTGAGATTGCCGGTCCGTTGTTTGAGGGCGAGGGTAAGTCTTCGATTCTGGACGATCCGCCGCTTGCGGAGACTTTTGCGAGGGCGCTGCAGAGCGGGAAGCTGGTCAATACCATTCCGGTGACGGGCGGGGGACTCGTCTATTACCACGACGGGCGCAAAGTCTGGGCGATCGATCCGGCGAGATCAGATTCGGTGGTTTGGACGTTCGGCGCAGAGGACGCGACGCTGTCTTCGTGGTGGCTGCACGAGGATTCGGTCGCGCCGCTGAGCACGGCGCTGTATGCCGACGGACGACTGTACGTCAGTGTGCTCGATGTGCGCGTTGGAGCTGGGGACAAGACGGAACCGGCGGGGCACGGGCACTGCGTGGTTTGTCTAGACGCGGCGACGGGACGATTGATCTGGCGAAATGATCTTGATGCGTTTCACTCGGAGTTTGAAGAGGCCGAGCTGGATGGTTCGCCGATTCTGCACAACGGCGATTTGTTTGTCGTCGGGCGGCGGCGGAAGTCGTTCGGGTTTGAGGCGTGTTATCTTCTGCGGCTTAAGCCTGAAGATGGACGGCTGACGTCGATGATCCATTTGGCGGAGGCGGCGACGGGCAGTTATGGGTATCGGCGGGCGACGGTTTCGTTGCCGGCGGCGTCGGGGGATTTGGTGTTTGTGCAGACCAACCTCGGAGCGATCGCCGCGGTGTCGACGGCGCTGGATCGGGTCGCGTGGATTTACACCTATCGAACCTCCGCCGATCAGGGGGGCGATCCCCTTTGGCCGGAGCGGGGCGGGCGGGCGATTCGGTCGTGGAATTATCAGCCGGTCATGGTTTGGCGCGACGCGATTGTGTGCATGCCGCTGGATACGACGGGTGTGTTTGTGCTTGGCCAGCGAGCGGGTGAACTTCGCGAGCCGATCGGCGGCGAAGTGTTGCACGCTCCGCAGATGCTGCTGGGGATTGCCGCGGATCGGCTCTATGTGGTGGGCAACGAGGTCGCTTGTTATGACCTTTCGGCTCGACGGGTCGTGTGGCAGAGGCCTTTTGAGCTCGGTCAGCTCAATGGTCGAGGTTGTCTCACTGAAACGAGCCTCATGATCCCGATGGATCGGGCGCTTCTGACGTATCCGCTGGATGGGGGGAAGGCGCAGGTTCTTCCGTGGAAGATCGGCGAGGCGGGCAATCTGGTGCCGTTTGGTGATCAGGTCATTGTTGCGCCGCCGGGCATGGTTTACGGGTTTTCCGATCGCGCCAACGTCTTTGACATGCTGACGCGGCGCGAGGCGGAGCGTCCGGATGATGCGGCGCCGTGCATGGCGCTGGCGGAACTGGCGCTTAACAGCGGCCAGTATGAGCGCGGTTTGGCGTCGGTGGAGGAGGCGGTTCGGCGGGTGGGTGGATTCGCCAGACTGACGGATGACGCAACGCGGCGCAGGCTGTTTGATCAACTAATGGGTTTCGCGACGATGCTGGATGCGCCGGATTCGCGCGGCGGCAAGGGGCCGGCTGCGACTGAAGCAGCGATCGCGTTATTTGAAATGGCGGGGCAATGTGCGCCTGGGCCTGAAGACTATGTACGGCAGAGATTTCGACTGGCGGGGGTGCTGGCCGGCGCCGGCCGAGCGGCTGAGGCGGTTGGTTCGTATCAGCGGGTGCTGGGTGATCCGACGCTGCGGCGATTGACCGTTCGGTTGACCGTGCCGCTGACGCTTCAGGGGCTTGTGGGTGAGTCACGTTCGGCGGAGGCGGCGGAGATGTCGGTCCTGGCGCCGATGGAGTCTGTCGTGGCCGGGGCGCATGCGGCCGATGCGATTGAGCGGTTGATTGCCGCGCACGGTGCGTCGGTATATGCGGCGGTGGAGGCCCAGGCTGCGAATCGGCTGAAGATCGCGGAGGCGGATGCGGACGCGGCGCGGATTCTGGAGGTGGCGGAGTCGTTTCCCAACGGCGCGGTCGCGACAGCTGCCTATGCCGCGCACGCGGACTTGCTGCGCGGGAAGGGGCAGTTCGAGGCGGCTTCGCGGTCATTTCGCCGGGTGCTGGAGAAGAGGAACTTTGAAGGCCGGGCATCGGTGATTTGTCGCTATGTCGAATGTCTCGTTGCGGCCGGGCGGACTTCGGACGCCGTGGAGTGGATCGACAGGCTGGAGCGCGACTATCCGCGGTTTGAACCACGACACTCGGGTCGGCGGGTGAGCAGTGCGGCGTATGGGCGGATGGTGCTGGGCGATGAGCGTTTCGGCGAACCGCGACACTCGGCGCGGCCGGGTGCGGGCCGCGAGACTTACAAGCGACTCTTTGCTGAGAAGGCGGTCGTGCTCGATCCGGTGTTTGACGATCTGCCGCATACGACATGGGACTCGATGCTCGTGGCCGTGGGTGGACAGGTTGAGGCGCGGCATGCGGTAACGGGGCGCGGACTTTGGCCGCGGCCGCTGGCTACGAAGTCGCTGCCGAGTCTATTGGGAATGGACGCGTCGCGGTTCATTCTCTCGACGCCGTGGCGCATTTTTGCGGTGACGCGCACGAGCGGGCAGGTGTCGTGGGCGTTCGGCAATGAGCCTGACGACGATCCGATGCTTGAGCCGGAGGAGACGTCTCCGTGGTCGCAGCAGATTCTCATGGCCGAGCGGCTTTATTGCGCTTCGGATCGCGGACAGATTGTTTGCATCGAATTGTCGGACGGGACGGTGCGATGGTCGCTGCGGGCCGAGTCCTCGCTTGCGGGGCCGATCGCCGTTGATGAGCGGTATCTTTGCTTCCCGACGTGGCAGGGGAGCGAACTGGTTGTGACGGTGGTGAACGCGGAGACCGGCAAGGCGGTGCGGACGCTTCGCCCGAGCGACGCGTGGCCGATGCAGGCGATGCGGATGACGCGGCGGCATCGGCTGCTTATTGTCCGGTCAACTTCGATTCAGTGTTTTGATCTCGACGGGGGCAGGTCGGAGTGGATCATTCAGGCACCGGATCACTTTACGCTCTCGACGCTTCAAGAGGACTCGGATTCGCTCTATGTGAGCCCCGATGGACGGCGTGTAAACAAATATGACCTCGATGACGGGCGGCTGGTCTGGAGCAGTTCGGCGATCGGCAAGGCGTCGGATCAGGCGATCTGGGTGGGGCGATCTCGCGGGGTGCTATACATCGCGGGGCAGGATCGACTCGAGGCGCTGGACTGCGCCGACGGTCACGGACTGTGGAGCGCTTCGGCTCCCGGGTGCCTGGGGGTTCAATCGCCGCGACTTGCGGCGGACAGCATCATCACCATTTCCGCGGAGCCGCAAAGGCGACAGGCCCGACCAGTTGAGGATGAGATCGACAAGGATCGGCGGGTGTATCGCATCTGCCGGTACAGTCTGGAGACCGGGGCACGGCTGAGCATGAAGGATGGGGAGTCAGCGGTTACTGAGCCGCTTGGCGCGTTCGGCGGTCTGCACGTGCGCGACAAGGCGGTCATCCTGCTCGACGGATCGATGCTCATCGGCTACGTTGACGGCAAGCCCGAGTGACGCGCGTTTTTCTTTTTGCGCATGGTGCGCCGCGCGGCATCGGCAGGTGAAGTGCTGTCCATCATGTCATCATCCATTGAGATTGCCGAGTTCGTCGATCCTTCTTTCGGGGAGAATGCGTATGTTGTGTGGCGCCGTCGGGGCGGGCCCTGCTGGATCATCGACCCGGGGCTGCCGCCTTCGGCCGTGGAGATCATTGAGCATATCGGTCTGCACGAGCTAAAGCCCGATGCCATCGTGTTGACGCACGGCCATGCCGATCATATCGCGGGGGTGCCGGAGATTCGCTCGGCGTGGCCCGAATTGCCGATTCACATTGCCCGGGAAGAGGCGGCGACGCTGACGGACCCGAAGGAAAATCTGTCGTCGGGGATGGGGATGGCGTTTGCGCCGGGGATCAGGCAGACGCACGATCTTGCGGCGGGTTCGACGCTGACGCTGGACGACACGACGTGGCATGTGCTGGATGTGTCGGGTCATTCGCCGGGGGGACGGGCGCTTTACTGCGCGACGGCGGGTCTGGTGATTGTCGGCGATGCGCTGTTTTCCGGATCGATCGGGCGGACGGATTTTCATCATTCGAGTCACGAGCGGCTGATTCGCAACATCAAGGAGAATCTGCTGGTGCTGCCGGATGAGACGAAGGTCTATTCGGGTCATGGGCCGGTGACGACGATCGGGGCTGAGCGGGCGTACAACCCGTTTCTCAACTAGAGATCAGTCGTCTAAATAAGATCAGTCGTTTAATTAACGCGAAGGGCGTCGATTCGCCGGCGGATGGTTGCTTTCATTTCTTCGGGGAAGTGGTTGGGCTTCGAGACGTAGATGCGTTCGCCGTCGAGCGTCAGTGCCTTTTCAAGCTGGTCGGCGGCTTTGCGCTTCGCGTCGGCATCGCCGGTTGCGGCGGCTTTCTCGTAAAGTTCGGCGAGGGTGAGCCGCTTGGTGGGAGAGGTCGGATAGGCATCGACTGCCTTTTGCGTCGCGTCGATGGCTGCGCGAAGATCGGCGATGTCGTGGCCGATGACGAAACGCTGGAAACGAAGTGTGGCGAGATGCTGAAAGGCGGCGGCGTTGAATGGGTCGCGGGCGCGCATCACGTCAACGAGGGGTAGGGCTGTGTGGACGTGGTCGATTGTTGCGACGCGGCGGGTGAGTTCATCGAGGAATTCGTCGGCGGCGGTTGCGTCCAACGGGTAGGCGTCGGTCGCGGCTAAGTAGGCCGCGTAGCCGGGGGAATTGACGTACATGTCCCAGGTTGCCGCGTCGGCTTGAAGCCGGCCGACTCGCAGATTCGATGAGACTTTCGCGGACGGGATCACGAGGACAAGAACGATTGTCAAGACAATGACTGCGGCAATCACGGTGATGGCTACAGCGGACATTGGACGGGGTTGCGCACGATGCGGAGGGGACTCGATGGCGTTGTCGCTCGCGGAAGGGTGGGCGAGCGCCATTACGACGGCGGCGATGGCAAAGAAGGTGGTTGCCGCGCCGCCGTTGAACATGGCGAGGTCAATTCCCGAGTGAAGAAGGAAACCCAGCAGGCCGGCGCAGAGGGGAATGAGCATCGGCTTCGGGGCGTCGGCGGCGAACTGCCGGGTCGGCCCTTCGAGGGAGAGGGCGATCATCATGACGATCCATGTGAGCGCGGGGATGTGCAGGACGAGCAGCGCGTACTCCTCGGTGGCGCCGGAGACGATGCATGCCCACCATGTGAAGACGAGAGCGCCCAGGCCGCCGGTCCAGAGGATGATGGAGCCGCCGGGCGAAGGGTCGTTGTAGAGCGATTCGCGGCGTCGTGTCATGTGCCATGCGGCGCCGACAAGAATCGTTACGAAACCGACCAGGCCGAGTACGCCCCATTCCACCGTTGTCTTGACCACCCAGCTATGCGGGTCCTCCACGTCCTCGGGGCATGAGACGTTTTTGTAGGCGGTGAAGAGCCGTCCGAAGTTGTTGGCGCCGATGCCCCAGGGTCCGCGGTCGAGCAGCATGTCCCAGGCGCCTTGCCAGTAGAGGGAGCGAAAGAGCATGGAGCGGCCGAGTGCATCGGGTCTGGCACTGAGGGCAGCGGCCAGGGCGGCGGCGGCGAGGACTCCGCCCAGTAGAATGGCGATGACGGTGATGCGCGGTCTGGCGATGATGACGCGGCGAAGAATCGTTCCGAGGAGCAGCAGGCCCAGGGCGATGGCCAGTGCGGCGGCGGCGCCTTTACTCTGGGCAGCCTGGAGGGCGGCGAGACCGCCTGCGGCGATGATCGCGGGTGCGATGAGGGTCCAGCTCGGTCGAACCTTCAGCCGGCTGAGCAACAGGGCGATCGCGGTCATGACGATGAGGATCAGGTAGCTGGCGAGGACGTTTGGATGGGCGAAGTAGCCGCTGACGGACCCGCTGCGCAGCCGCTGCTCGTAATCGTGGAGGAATCCGGCTTCGGCTGAGTTGCCGTCGGCCTGCTGCGGCATCAGTTCGGCGCGGTGTTCCTCGAAGTATCGAATTGTGTCCGGCGTTTCGATCCATTTCTGGTAGGCGCACTTCACGATGGTCATCGCCCCGGCGGTGAGGATGACGCACAGGGTCAAGCGAACGTGCCACGGTCGCGTCAGCAGCCGGCGCAGTGTGGCCGCGAAGAGGATCAGTCCGAGCATGTCGAGGCTGCCGATGACGGCCAGGTGTTTTTGGCCGGCGCGCCAGGTGGAGACGATCATCGCGACGAGCAGAATTGTTGCGCCGATTTGGATGCCGGTCGGTGTCCAGGGGCGCCGACCGCGTCGGAGCGTGGTGATCATGACGACCGCGGCGATTGAGACGATGAGCGCGAAGATCGCGAAGGTGGTCGCCGGGCCGGCGCCGTCGGGGACGTCGAGATGTCGGAACAGCCGGGGGACTTCGAAGGTGTGCGTTTCGGCGATGACGACGCGGAGGGGGATTAGTGCCAAGAGGATGAGGAGACAGGCAGATAGGACCCAGCCATCGCTTTCGCAGCGATCGGTCTGGCGGGCGGTCGCCGATTGTTTCCGAGCTGGATGATCGGCGGAGCGACTCACGGTTTTTCCCGTCTGTCAATTTCCAGCAGGGCGACCAATGCGACGACCAGGATTGTCTGGACGACGATTCCCCATGCCAGCGACCAGGTTGCGCGCGAGAGGAGGATTGCGGGCATCGCGGTGACGAGGGTTGCGAGCCAGATGACCAGGACGGCCTGACGGACGCCCATGCCGCGGCGGACGAGTCGATGAGAAAAGTGGCGCCGATCACCGGTCCATATGGGAACACCCAGTCGCCAACGGAGAAATACGACGCTGCACGTGTCGTAGAGCGGCACTGCCATGACGACGAGCGGGGCGAGTACGCCGAAGGGCTCTTGTCCTTCATCCGGGGAGGCGAAGGTCGTCAGGATGGTGAAGACGGCGAGGAGCATGCCGATGACGAGGCTTCCGGCGTCGCCCATGTAGACGCGGGCCGGATGAAAGTTGAAGGCGAGAAATCCGAGCAGGGCGCCGGCGAGCAGGGCGCAGCAGACTGGGACAAAGAGCTGTCCGGCGGCGAGGGCGGCCACGGCAAAGACGGCGGCGGCGATCATGCCGACACCGGCGGCGAGGCCGTCCATGTTGTCGAGGAAGTTGAAGGCGTTGGTGAGGGTGAGAATCCAGAGGACGGATAAGAAGATGGACAAACTGGACGGCAGGTGTGACATGAGGCGGAGGTTGCAGCCGACGACGAGGAAGAGGGCGATGAGAACCTGCCCGATGAACTTGACCCGCGCCTGCATGGGGCGGACGTCGTCGGCGAGTCCGATGGCGCACATGGTGACGGCGGCGACGACGATTCCGAGTCCGACAAAAGTTTTGGAGGCGATGCCGGGGAGATGGATGCGAAGGGAATCGGGGAGCCAACTGGGCGGATTATCCGCGAGGAGCCATGCGAAGGAGATGGCCAAGACGATGGGCAATAGAGCGGCGAGGGTGATGGCGACGCCTCCGCCGAGGGGCGTGGGTCGATCGTGGGCTTTTCGTCCGCCGGGATGATCGACGAAACCGGTTGCGGCGGCCCACCTGGCGACGAGGCTTGTCCCGAGGGCGGAGATGATTGCCGCGCCGACGAGCGCCACACATGGAAGGATCGCTCTAGTGGACACGCTTGATGCGGTTTCCTTCGCTTTTTCTCATCGCGGTGTCGCAGAATCGCGATGACAGCGAGATCGCATTCGCTCGGTTCGAGACTTGCGATCTCGACGGCTGGGCCTCGCAGGAATCGGGCGTGACGAGTCGCCCGGTGCGGGGGCCGGTTATACCTTTCGAGCCGCGATGCTATTGAAAGCGTCCGCCAGAGTCTATATCCTAAGCCGCATGCGAGAGCGAGGGTCCGGGTGAAGAAGGAACTGCGAAGCAAGCTGCGGTCGGTCTTGTCGTCGCTGTCTCCCGAGCAAATCCACGAACAATCGCGGCGCGCGGCGGCCCTGCTCTTCGCCCAGCCCGAATACCGCCAATCCCAGATAATGATGATATTTCTGTCGCTGCCACAGGAGCCGGACACGACGCCGATCGTGCTTCAGGCGTGGCAGGATCACAAGAAGGTGGTGGCCCCGCAGGTGATCTGGGACAGCCGTCAGTTGATGCCGCTGGAGATTCAGAACCTCGATGAGGACATCGGCAGCAATCAGTTTGGTATGCGCGAGCCGATCCACGGGATGCCAATTCCCATCGAACTGATCGATCTCGTCATCGTACCAGGACTGGGCTTCGATCCGTTTGGGAATCGTCTCGGTCGAGGTCGGGGATTCTATGACCGGTTCCTGAGCAAGCCGGAGTTTCGCGGCGTCACCTGCGGGCTGGCACTTGAGGAGCAGGTTGTGGAGTCGATTCCGGCGGCGCACCACGACGTGAAGGTGCGGATGCTGGTGACGAACGAGACCGTTCGGCGATTTGATCCTTAGAATTCACAGCGTCGTGCGTCGGTGGCGCGCTTTGGGGTTGAATCGTGGACGATCGACTGTACCCTATCGTGCGCGAACGAATGGAATTCGTCCGCTGAACTTCTGGACGACTTGCTTGCCGCGTCGGCCTTGACTTGCACATTTGCTGGAGCGACTTCCTTGCCCCCTTTTTCCGCGCCACGTAACGTTTCATGGCCTTTGGTTTCGCTGGTTGTATTGATTGCCGCGGCGACGTGGAGCCTTTACGCGTGGCGCAATCTCGGTGAGCCGGCGGAAGTGAGCCTCGCCTCAGGTGAGGCCGGGACGTCGGGCGAGCGCGAAAGTAATCTTGAGCCCGAGCATCCTGTGAGTTTGCGGGCGACGCGGCCGACATCGCCTGCACCGCAGTCGGCCGACGACGACATCGCGCCGGCGGGTGACGCCGCGGTGACGCCGTCGGGAAGCGTCAATGTGAATACCCCTCCGGCCTTTGCCGAACCGATCGAGATGGAGCTGCATAAGGCGGCGGTCCCTGAGGTCGCTCCCGCGAATGAACTGCTGACGAAGGCCAAGTCGGCGATGGCCGGGGGGAACCTCATCGAGGCACGGGCTCAATACTCGGCCGCGCTGAGGCAGGAGGTTGCTCCCCAGAGTGCGGCGCGAATACGCGAGGAATTGACGCGACTTTCGCAGGCGCTGCTCTTTTCCCGGGCGACGAACACCCATGACCCGCTGACGTCGGTCCATATTGTCCAGCCGGGTGACACGATCTATGTGCTGGCCAAGGAGTTCGGCGTTACCGAGGAGCTGATCATGTCGATCAGCGGGGTGACCGAGCCGAACCGGCTGCGCGTCGGCGATCGATTGAAGGTCATTCGCGGGCCGTTCAGCGCGGTGATTTCCAAGTCGGATCATCGCATGGACTTGTTTTTGGGCGATCAGTACGTGCGGAGCTATCGGGTTGGACTCGGGACGAACGGCGGGACGCCCACGGGTACGTGGATGGTGATCTCGAAGTTGAAGAATCCTGATTGGACCGATCCGATCAGCAATCAGTACTACCTCGCGGAGGACCCGGACAACCCGATCGGCGAACGTTGGGTGGGACTGGAGGGTCGCTCGGGAGACGCGGTCGGTAGGACGGGCTTCGGCATCCACGGGACGATCGATCCGGCGAGCATCGGCGAGAATATGTCGATGGGCTGCATCCGCATGACCGCGGAAGACGTCGCCGAAGTGTTTGACCTGCTCGTTGAATACAAATCGCAGGTCACCATCAATCCATAAGCGCCGGGCGTTTGCCTCGGGGCATCAATTCAGAATCGCGACTTTGCAATTGGGCAGGGAGCGCCGCCTCTAAAAGAGGGGGCGCTATGGGGATGCCGCCGCGCGTTCGTATCGGGCGACGACGGCGCAGGCGGTGGAGTCGCTCCAGACGTTGATGGCTGTGCGGTACATATCGAGGACGCGATCGACGGCGAGGATGAGGCCGACGCCTTCGAGGGGAAGGTTCACGGCTCTGAGGACGACGACCATCATGACGGTTCCGGCATGGGGGATGCCTGCCGCGCCGATGCTGGCGAGCAGTGCGGTGAATGCGACGATGAGCTGCTGGCTGATTCCGAGTTCGTGGCCGGTGACCTGGCCGATGAAGAGGACGGCGGCGGCTTCGTAGAGCGCGGTGCCGTCCATGTTGATGGTGGCGCCGAGGGGGAGGACGAACGAGGTGACGCGGTTGCTGATGCCGGCGCGTTTTTCGACGCAGTTCATGGTGAGCGGGAGGGTGCCGTTGCTGCTGGCGGTGCTGAAGGCGGTGAGGAGGGCGGGCGAGACGGATTTGAAGTATTCCCACGGCGAGCGTCGGGCGAGCAAGAGGAGCAAGAGCGGAAGGGTGATGAAGGCGTGGACGCTGAGGCCGAGGGCGACGGTCAGGACGTACCAGCCAAGGGCCACGAAGACATCGAGGCCCTTGCCGGCGGCTGCGTAGAGCATGTAGCCGAGGACGCCGATGGGGGCGAGTTTGATGATGAACATGGTCATGCGCATCATGACTTTGAATGCGGCGGAGAAGACGCGCGTCAGCAGATCGCCGGCTTCGCCGCCGACAACGGTGATGAAGATGCCGAGGAGGATGGCGAAGAAGATGACGCCGAGGATGGAGGTGTTTGACGGGTCGGAGAGGGCGGCGAAAGGGTTTGAGGGGATGAGGTTGAAGAGCTGGTTCCAGATGATTTCGCCGATTCCCCGATCTTCGGAGACAAGGACGGTCGTGGGAGACTCGGCGGCTTCTTCGACGAGATCGAGGCTGGTGTGTCGACCGGGGTTGATGAGGTTGAAGAAGAGGATGCCGGTGAAGATCGCGATGAGGCTCGTGCTGATGTAAAAGGCGAGGGTGCGCCCACCGAGGCGGCCGAGGCCCTGAAGACTACCGCTGCTGGTCACGCCCGATACCAGTGAGACGAGAATGAGCGGGGCGACGATCATGGAGAGCAGACGCAGGAAGACGTCGCCGACGCGCTTGCCGTAGAGGGCGACGGTGCGGGGCCAATATCCGCCGGATTGAGCGATCAGTTCTTCTCCGCGTTTTATCAGTCGGTACTCTTCGCGCTTACCATCAATTCGCCAGCGGCGGCCGGCGCGCTCTTTGACGAGGCGCGCATCGGCGGGAATCGTTGCACCTCCCTCGGTCAGGCGCGTTGAGATATCGAGGGGAATCTCCATTGAACCCGGCGGGAAGTCTGCGGGGACGGGGATGGTCCACAGGGTCTTCGGTCCGGCGTAGATGTTGAGGGGCAGGCCGACGCCTGCGCCGAGGAGCATGGCGATGAGGATTTGATGATGCAGCTTGAGGTGCATGAAGACGGCATATTAACGGGAAAGTCGAAGAGGCCCCAGGTAAAAGTGGGGCCATTATTGGTGAGTGAATTGTGTTGCGCGTGAGCGGCGGGGGAGCCAGGCGGCTAAATGGGGTCGGACTCGTATCGGGCGACGACGGCGCAGGCGGTCATGTCGCCCCAGACGTTGGTGACGGTCCGACACATGTCGAGGACGCGATCGACCGCGAGGATAAGTCCGATGCCGTCGAGTGGGAGGCCGACGGCGCCGAAGACGACGGCCATCATAACGATGCCGGCGTGGGGGATGCCGGCCGAGCCGACGGCGGCGAGAAGCGCGGTCAGGGCGACGACGGCCTGATCGATGAGGGAGAGATGGATGCCGTATGCCTGGGCGATGAAGAGGGCTGCGGCGGTTTCGTAGAGGGCGGTTCCGTTCATGTTGATGGTCGCGCCGAGGGGAAGGACGAAAGAGCTGATTCGGTTGGAGATGCCGGCGCGCTGTTCGATGCTGGTCATGGTGACGGGAAGAGTGGCATTGCTGCTGGAGGTGCTGAAGGCCATCAGGATGGCGGGCTGGCAGGCTTTGAAGAACTCCCAGGGACTTCGACGGGCGAAAAGCCACACGCAAATCGGCAGGAAGATGACCGTGTGTATGAAGAGGCCGATGAAGACGGTGAATACCCACCAGCCCAGGGGCACGAAGACGGCCAGGCCTCGTCCGGCGGATGCGTAGAGCATGAACCCGCAGACGCCGACGGGGGCGGTCCAGATGACGGCCATGGTGAGCTTCATCATGACTTCGAAGGCAGCGGAGAAAACGCGCGAGAGCAATTGCCCGGCCTCGCCGCCGACGACGGTGATGAAGATGCCGAAGAGCAGCGAGAAGAAGATGACGCCGAGGATGGAGCGATTGGTGGGATCGGCCATGACGGCGAATGGATTGGTGGGGATGATGTTCAGGAGGAGGTTCCACACGGCATTGCCGACACCGCCGGAGGTGTCGATCGCGGGCGGTGTTACTGTCTCGGCACCCGATCGGAGGGCGTCCAAGTCTGCGCCGACGCCGGGACGGATGGTGTTGAACAAGATGAGGCTCAGGATAATGGCGAGGACCGTCGTGCCCATGAAGTAGGCGAGGGTGCGGGCGCCGATGCGACCGAGGCCCTTGAGACTTCCGGTGCCGGAGACGCCGGAGACCATTGACGTGACGATCAGTGGGACGATGGTCATGGAGAGGAGGCGGATGAAGAGATCGCCGACGCTCTTACCGTAGAAGGCGATGTTGCGAGGCCACTCGACGGGCACGCGGCCTTTTTCGGCGAGATAGTTAAGCGGCAGGCCGACGCCGGCGCCGAGGAGCATGGCGAAGATGATGTAGTGGTGGAGCCGGAGGCGGCGCATGGGCGGGGATTGTAGCGAATCGTCGGCCGTGGACATACGCGGGCTGAAATCGCGTTGATTAAGCCTCGGAAGTGATTCAATTCGTCAGGAAAGTGAAACGCCCGGCGCGAGTGATCGCGTCGGGCGTTTGCTGTGGGTCTTGTTATTTGTTGGTCGATGGCGGGGAACTACTTTCCCTATGCCGCGACGGAGGCCTATGCGTGCCGGGGCTGCGGCAATTGCGGCGACTTCGGGCTGCCTCCGTTCTTGTCGTTATGCCGATCGACCGGCTGATTCGACTCGTGGGTGGTCAGCAGGGCCTGGGTGATTTGATCACCGACCTGGCTCATGCCGTCGGGGGTGTAGGGGATCATCATGATCGTGGCCTTGCTGCGGGCGCCGACCGACGAGACGGTGTCATAGTGCTGGGTGAGGAGGACCATCTTGGTTGCTTCCTCGGGCGAGATGCCGGCCTCAGCACAGGCATCGACCGACTCTTTCAGACCGCGGGCAATGGCGAGTCGCTGCCGGGCGATACCGACACCCTGCAACTCCTTGGCGCGGGCTTCGGCTTCGGCCTCGGCGATGACGCGGATTTTCTTGGCTTCGGCCTCGTTCTTGGCGGCCTCGCGCAGCCGGGCAGTGGCGTTGACCTGATTCATGGCAAGCTTGACCGCCTGGTCGGGCTGGATGTCATTCACCAGGCTCTGCAGCATGGTGTAGCCGAAGTTCTGCATGACATGCTCGAGCCGCTCCTTAACGGCGAGGGCGATTTTCTCTTTTTCGGCGAAGACGTTGTCGACCGGCATCTCCGGCACCAGGGCGCGGACCGTGTCGAACACGTATGACGAGATCTGCCGATCGGGGTTCATCAGTTTGTAATGAGCGGCGACGACCGCCTCGTCATTCTCCTGTACGAAGAACTGCACGGCGATGAGCAGATCGACGAAGACGTCGTCCTTGGTCTTGCTCTCGATCTTCACCTCCAGCTCGCGCACGCGGTGGGTGATGCGGCCGGCGACCTTGTCGATCAGCGGGACTTTGAAGTTGAGGCCCGGGTGAGCGACTCTGTGGAACTTCCCGAATCGCTCGACGATGGACTTGGTCTGCTGCTCCACGGTGAAGAAACCGCTGGCCAGCATCATCAGGACGAAGAAGATACCGACACCGAAGATGATGAGGGGGGCCATGACCGCCTACCTTTCTGCCGTCAGCACGGCGTACCTATGCAGTGTTCCTGCTCACATCGGCCGAGACGAGGGTGACGCTTAGCTTTCGCGGTTCGTCCGGTAGCTCGTAAGACGGCACTTCGACGCGGACCTTGTCGCCGCGCGGCAGCCGTTCGATTTCCCGACGAATGCGGAAGGGCGCCTGATCGCGGCCGCCGACTCCCGATATCTCGAGCACTACGGCCTCTAAAGAATGGCCGCAGGATAGAACGCTGAGAGAAAGCGATTCGCTGCCGAGGCGCGAGCCGCCCCATGCGGAATCGAACTGATAAAACACGTCCATGGCTGCCGCCACGGGGCTCATTTCCGGCGGCGGGCGGAGCGGGTTCGGATGAACCGGGCCGCGCGGGGCCTGCGGCGACTTCGAATTATCGGCCGCCTGCTGCCCGCAGTTTGGACAGTAGCGAGCGGCCTGGCGAAGCGCGGCGCCACAGGCGGCACATACTTCGACGCCGGTGGATTCAGTTGCTGGTGATGGCTCGGAAGACAAGCGTTATCGCTCCTTTTCTATATTAAAAGTGTAGCTTACGCGGGGGGCGCGGCCACTATAAACGGGGGCGGCGCTTCTACCCGTCGGCTGGGACGGAGGTCGGCTGGTGCTGTTAGTTTGGCAGATATTCGAAAAGGCGGACCTGGGCGATGGGCCGGCGGGCAATGGTGGCGACGATGGTCGGGGACTGGTGGAGGAGGCGAAATCTCGTCAGCGGCTCAAGGGGAACGCAAGGGATGTAGGGGCTGTCTCCGGCGAGGACGCGGCTGCCGTCGGTCGCGGCGTCAACGAATGCGAGCGCCTCATCCACTCGACGGAAGATCTGCTTGCCGAGGACCGCTCTTAGGCCGTCCGAGCCACGCGGTCCGAGCAGGTATACGGTCGGCTCCTTGGGTCCGGCGATGCGCAGGCCGGAGAAGACGAAGAGCCGGGCGCACATCGATTGGTAATATGCAGGGTAGTAAATGAAACGGGTGACGCGCCGACCGTTTGGCTCGGTCATGATGACGCGCTCGTAGTACGGGGCAAGCGATTCGCCGATCCAAAGGGGCATCGCAGCAAACTTGCCGGAGACCTTGCCGCCGCCGGGCGGCGCCCAGCGAGGTAAGAGCCAGTCCATGATGACGTAGCGTGCGCCAAGGCGGTCGAGGATATCGCAGGCGGTTTGTTCGTCCTGGGCGAGGAAGAATCTCGCCGAGTCGGCTGCGCCGGCCTGTGTCGGATTACTGTTGGGGATGCGCCGGGCGATGGCGTTGATCCAGTAGCCGTAATCCCACCAGCTCATGACGCCGTAGGCGGACGTCGCGTCGAAATTGCGTTCGAATTCGTTCGCCGATGGGCATGGCCGAACGTAGGCGCCGTCGCCGTAGGGCTGGGGCGAGTTGTCGCGCAGCCAGGTGAGCACGTCGCGCCAGTCGGGCGAAGGGCCGTCGTAGTAGGAGTAAGCCTTGGGGAGTTGATACAGGCCGGGAATGAAAGCGGCGGCCAGCAGCACCGTCGCGACAAGCGCGGTGGCGGACCATCTCGCAACGCCGGGCGGGGACGGGCGCTTGGCGTCAGCGTCGTGCTTAAATCGCCAGCACCACGCGATCATGCCCTGGCAGAAATGCCCGACGAGCAGTGCGACGATGGGAGCGGCGTAGTATGCGAAGCGCGATTGGCCGAACATGGCGAGAAGGACGATTGCGCTCCAGATGAGCAGCAGAGTGTGACGAGCGTCCTGGCCGCGCATGAATCGCCAGGTGAGCACGCCCAAGACGATCAGGGCGATGGGAAAGGTCGTGGTGAACATCTCCCAGAGCGGCTTGAGGGTGAGGCCGTGGAGGTCGAAGATGATCGGCCGGGCTTCGGTGATGGTAGAGACCGTCTCGTCGGGGGCGAATCTGCCGAATTCCGAAACAACGCGCATGAAGAACTCGGGACTGGCGAGACGTGCGACGAGTATGGCCATGATCGCCAACGCAGCGATCGTCAGCGGATAATACAGGCGTCGAATTTTTTGCCGCACAAGTAACGCGGACAAAGCGGCGAGAACGATGACCAGTCCAAGCCCTGCGACGAGGCCGATGATTTGCAGACGGGCCATTGAGACGTTTCGGAATGGATAGACGATGGCAAGGGCCATCGCGAAGGCCGGGCCCATGATGCGCGCGAGGCGCATGACGCTGCGCCCTGCGAGGTGATCGCGGCCGTGCTGGACGACGCACCATGCGATCAGGATGAGCAGCAGGAAGCTACCGCCGATCCAGGTGATGAGGTAACAGCCGAGCGCGAGCCCGGCGGCGAGTGCGATGGTTATGACCCTGGATGGCGACGGTTTCGGGGCGTTCGTCGATCTGAGGGCGATCACCAGGAGCAGTAGTACCAAAGTGCTGAGCAGGACTTCCATGACGTGATGGTCATAGAAGCCGAGCGCTGATCGGATGAAGAAGGGGCCCGGGATGACGGCGATCGTGGCGGCGGCGATGAGCCCGGCCCAGCGATTGAAAATGACTGCGCCGGCGAAGAACGTCACGATGCAGACGAGCACGGCGAGGATTGGGGGATAATAGGCCGCGGCGGTTTCGATGGTGTGCTGCGACGGGGAAGCGCCGGCGAAGAGCCTGATTGCGGCGGCAAGCGACAAGTCGAAGAACGGCCCGACCGGCACGCCGCTGCCGCCGGGATGGATGAGGAAAGGATCGTGGCCGAGGCGATGGGGGAAGTTGGGGATCTGGTGTTCGAGCAGGCGGAGGTGATACCAGGGATCGTTGTCCTGGAGGTTGACGACGCCTTCGGCGGGGAAGATGAATTGATGAAGGGCCTGTGTCCTTAACAGGAAACACGCGACACAGGTGACGACGAGGGCGACGGCCCATGTCAGGCGATTACGAATTAGTCTGGTGGGAATCGCGGGCGCTATGTCCTCTTGATCGCGTGGCACGTCATCTATCATGTCACAGACGGCGCACGCGTCCAGCGGAGAATCCAGCTTGAAATCAGCTCATTATTCGAACGAGTCGGACGGCTGAGACGTAAACACGCCGGTCGGCTCGCGGGAGTCGGAGCCGCCGGCGTGTGATCATCTAGCTGTAACTGGTTGCCTGGTTTCGGCGTTGTCAGGCCGAGCAGCCGAGGAAACCGCCGATCAACGTGTTGACCGCGGGGGTCGGCGAACCGAGGAACGTGAGCGGGAACCAGGCGATGTTGACAATCTGCTGGATCGTGTCAAAGAACGGGGTCAAGAAAGTGCAGAGAGTGATCACTTGTGCGTACCTCCCAAAATCGCCGGTCGGGGACCTGATCGTGTACGTGAGCCCGCGCTCAACAAGGAAGACCGACCAAGCCGTCGAGTAAGGCAACTATAAGGTCTTTCGGCATTCTGTGGGAGGGTTCAATACCGGTAAGTGGATTGCGGTGACCGGTCGGGGGACGGATAATCGCCCCGGCAAGGACGGCTTGGGTGGGAGCGGCATCATAAGTCCGTGAGCCTGAACGCTTTATACTGGCCATGGGAGGCGAGTTGATGAAATTGTTTGTCGCCGGCGGCGCGGGATACGTGGGGAGTCATACCGTCCGGACCCTCGTTGATGCGGGTCATGAGGTGGTGGTTTTCGACAATCTTTCGGCGGGCCATGCCGCGGCGGTCTGCCCCGGGGCGCGGCTGGTCGTCGGCGATCTGGAAGATTCGATTTTGCTGGATGACCTCTTCGGCCAGTTGCGATTTGACGCGGTGCTTCACTTCGCGGCGTTTATCGAGGTCGGCGAGTCGGTGGTGAGTCCGCTGAAATTCTATCACAACAATGTGGGCAACTCGGTCCGCCTGTTCATGGCGATGGAGCGGCATGGTGTGAAGCGCATGGTGTTCAGTTCGACGTGCGCGACTTACGGCACGCCGGAGAAGATGCCGATCAACGAGGACACGCCGCAGAACCCGCAGAGCCCGTATGCGCGGGTGAAGCTGGCGGTTGAGTGGGCGATGGCGGACTCGGCGGCGGCGTGGGGGTTGGGCTGCGTGGCGCTGCGCTATTTCAATGCCGCAGGCGCGGCACCGGACGCGACAATCGGCGAGGACCACGATCCGGAGACGCATCTGATTCCCAATGTGCTGAAGGTGGCGCTGGGGCAGCGCGAGCATGTGATGATCTTCGGGACGGATTATCCGACGCCGGACGGGACGTGTGTGCGCGACTATGTGCATGTCGATGATCTGGCGGCGGCGCACCTGCGGGCGATTGAGACGGCGAAGCCGGGCGCGTTTCGCGCGTATAACGCGGGCACCGGAACGGGATCGAGCGTTCGGGAAGTGGTCGAAGCGGCGCGTGCGGTGACGGGGCATGCGATTCCGGTCATTGAATCACCACGGCGGCCGGGCGACGTGCCGGAGCTTTGTGCGGACGCCGGCAAGATCAAACAGGAACTCGGCTGGTCCGCGCGGCACACTGATATTGAGAGCATCGTGGCGAGTGCATGGGCATGGCACAAATCGCATCCCAAGGGGTTCGAGGATCGCCAATAGCGATCGGGCTCCCGAGGTCTCGCCCGGACAGGTCCCGGCTTTTGGTTTTGAACTCCGCCTGATTACCATTCTCCAAAGACGGCGTAATCATGTTCTGATTCGACGTGGTGGAGCCGTCGTTGGAGATACCCCATGAACCACGCCCACCCCCATCGATTCACGTGTCAGGTTTGCGGCAAAGAGAAGAGTAAGAGCCATATCGTTCCGGCCGGTTTTGTTCGAGAAGCGATCGGAGCGGAGATTCGCAAGGATCATCCCGAGTGGGGGCCTGACGGTTACATCTGCCTCGAGGACCTGAATCGGTATCGGGCGGAATATGTGTCGCACCTGCTCGAGGATGAGCGCGGCGAGATGACGCATCTGGAGAATATGGTCGTCAAGAGTCTGCACGATGAGGCGATATTAAGCCGCAACGTGAACGATCAGTTCGATCGGCAACGGACGATAGGCGAGCGCTTGTCGGACCGGCTGGCGGAATTCGGGGGAAGCTGGACGTTTATCATCACGTTTGGATTCATCCTGATGGCGTGGATCACGATCAATTCGATCGCCGCCTTATCACGACCGTTCGATCCGTATCCCTACATACTGCTGAATCTGGTGCTGTCATGCCTGGCGGCGATGCAGGCGCCCATCATCATGATGAGTCAGAACCGGCAGGAGGAGAAGGACCGGCTGCGGGCGGAGAACGACTATCGCATCAATCTGAAGGCCGAGCTGGAGATTCGCCAGTTGCACGCGAAAATCGACCAGCTAGTCGCGCATCAGTGGCAGCGATTGCTTGAGATTCAGCAGGTTCAGATGGAGATGCTCGGAGGCAACGGTCCAACCAGTCAGCGAGGTAAAGACGGTTGATCAGTCTTTCGTAGAGGAGCGAGAATCGCGAGGCGGTTGTACTGGCGTCCTTAACGAAAGCCTTCGTCGCGTCCAAAAAAGAAATCCGACCAAGCTGATCGCTGCGAAGACGGCCAACTCATAATGGCGGACGTCTTCCAAGATCGCCTCGAGGGCGTTCCCGAAGTGATAGCCTGCCGCTCCGAAAGCAGCGGCCCAGACGGCCGCACCGAAGGCGTTGAGGGCGGAAAATCTCAATGGGCTGAATCCGCTGGCACCAATCACGAAGGGCGTAACGTTGCGAAGGCCGTAAAGGAAACGGAAGGTGAGCAGGATGGGAATCTGATGGTCTTTGAGAAGCTGTAGGACACGGTCCGCTTTCGGTTGCCATTGCGGTCGCATTGCGATGTAGCCGCGCCCGTGCCGGCGACCGAGGTAGAACCAAAACTGATCACCGGCCATCGACCCGAGGAACGCAACAATGACGACCCCGTAGATATTCAGGTAGGCCCGGTGTGCGGCAAAGCCTGCGAGGATGAGAATGGTTTCACCCTCGAGAAAGGTTCCGACGAACAAGGCCGGGTAGCCGTAAGTCTGAAACAGTGCTTCGATTGACATTTCGGGCAATTCCGTTCATCGCGGCAAGAGAGCCGAGGAAAATCGTCTATCGAGGGATTGGATCAGGTTCCAAGGTCGAGTGAAACTATGGGCCCCGCGTGCTTCGCAGAACCCGCCTGAAGTGCGAACATTTCGGAAAGTAGTGCAAAGGTCGACAAAGACGCGTGGTCCGTCTCTTCGATGAAATACCAATAGCCGCGATAAAAAACGGTAACGGCAGCACGTAAAGGCCTCATTTTTTGAGAACGAACGCGAAATATGTCACCGAAGAGACTGGACCAATCGAATCGACTGCCGTTGACGTGGCGCGTTTCCGCGATCAAACCGTCATTGACTTGTGATTCCGGACACTCGATGCCCTGTGATAGGTAGAAAAGGACGCCGAGGAGCGAGCGCGTCCCAATGGAGACATGGTCTGTTTCGGTGTCGGTCGTGGAGAGATGTGCGAGATCGGCTACGTCAGGCTCAACCGGGTATGACTTTCGCCCCGGTGTGAGTTGCAGAAGCTTCATGATTTCGATGACTTCCGGGGAGTTTCGCCATTGTTCGTGAATGCTAAGTTCCAGCAAACGCTCATTGCGACAGAGTACAACTTTGGCTCCGTCCTCGGCGGTGCGGAAGCGGCAACGATGCTCCGCAGCTTCGATGATGTCGGAAGGCCTGACGCGATCCAGCGATACAGGCGGAGCAAGATCGACCTCATGAGACTGATAGCCGAATTCGATTGCGCCGCGAATCTGCAATTGTCGCAATGACTTTGACAGAGCGAGAAACTCTTCATAAACAGGCGGATGTGCCGGTGTCGGCCCTGATGCGCTGCTCGCATTGTCGAGATGATTGATGCGCTGCACTCCCAGCCGGAAGACGCGATCAACTCCCCAACCGCTGCGCTGAAGGAGTATGAGGTTTTCGATGCTGATCGGCGACAGGATGCGCGTTACGAATTCTTCTCCCTGTAGCGGGGAGAGGCTCAATGTTGGCTTTTCTGTAAACTTTAGCGAACCACCGGGCTTGAGCGTGTCGGGGGTAATCGGATTGGGACCTACATTCTCGACTATTTCGCCATCGAGCGAGACCGATTGTTCGTAGTCGTACCTGACGAAGACGTGGCTTACCTCAAGAAAGAGTGGCGACTTGCGATGGCGCAAACGGACGAGATTCAAGAGCAACTGCTCGTCGGTCGTGCGCTGAATGGCGTCGTTGTACTCGAATCGACTTTGTCGTAAGACCGTAGGCCCGAGTGTGCATCCTCCTGCACATAGAAGGATCGGCATCAGGCAGAATCCGAGACTCCAGTTTCTTTGCATAGCCGAATGCTATCGAGCTTTAATTGGGAAGGGAATACCAGAGCCGCTTGACTTCTTCGGTGCGGCGGACTCCCACACGCCGGGGATGACGGCGGCGCAAGACGGGCACTTGCCCGGGGATTTCATTCGATTATCTTTAACAAAGAAACCGGTGCGGCGGATGATGAGTTCGTTGCAGGCGGGGCAGTAAGTGTTTTCACGATCGCCGACGCCGCCGTGGATGTTGCCGGGGTAGACGAATTGGAGGCCCTCTGCCTTGCCGATGTCGTAGGCGCGGAGGAGCGTCTTCGCGGGCGTGCGTTCGACGTCGTCCATTTTGTAGTCCGGGTGAAATGCGGTGACGTGCCAGGGGATGTTCTTCGACACGCCGGCGAGGAAGCGGGCGATGCCGGTCAGCTCCTCGTCGCTGTCGTTGAAGCCGGGAATGACGAGCGTGACGATCTCGACCCAGAACTTCATGGCGACGAGGCTCTCGATGGTCGCCAGCACGTTTGAGAGTACGCCGCCGAGCTCGCGGTAGTGCTTGTCGTCGAATCCCTTGAGATCCACCTTGTACAGGTCGACATGGGGGCGGAGGAACTTCAGCACTTCGGGGGTGCCGTTGCCGTTGGAGACGTAGCCGCAGGTGAGGCCGAGGCTGCGCGCCTCCTTGAAGACTTCGACGGCCCATTCGCTGGTGATGAGCGGCTCGTTGTAGGTGGAGACGACGACGGGGGCGTTGTGCTCGACGGCGAGGCGGGCGAGCTCCTCAGCGGAGCAGAACTTCGGCAGACTGACGGCCTGATCGTCACGAAGGGCCTGGGAGGTGACCCAGTTCTGGCAGTAGCCGCAATGAAAGTCGCAGCCGAGCATTCCGAAAGAAAGCGCGTCGCGGCCGGGGAAGGCGTGATAGAAGGGCTTCTTCTCGATGGGGTCGATCTGCAGGCCTGCGACATAGCCGCCGGGGACGCGCAGCTCGCCGCCGCGATTGAAACGGACGCGACAGACGCCGGCACGGCCCTCGCGGATGAGACAACGATGTCCGCAGGCGACGCATCGAATTGCATCGCCTTCCGGGAAAGCGAGCTGCGGCGAAGCAGAGATCGTATTGTCGTCAAGAAGCGTCTTGAGTGAGGTGGATTTCGCCATCATGGGGCCCTCCCTGGAGGGGGCAGGCGCACTGCGAATCAGAATGCCCGCTCGATAGCGGATTATACACGGAAAAAAGGAAGACGGCCGACGCGAAGTCGCGCCGGCCGTCGGATTTCATCGTCAAATTGCCGATCGAAAGAAGCCGATTATTGCTCTTCTTCGGAATCGGCTGAATCGCTTGCCTCTTCTTTCGGCTCGGGCTTCTTGTAGTTCTGGACATTCCTGCTGATCCAGCGCTTGCCATCAAAGGTGCTGACAGAGGCGGAGGACAGGAAGAAATCCATCTTTCCGGCGACCGGGCCGAGCTTGGCCAGCATGGTCGGAATGGCCTGGAGAATGGGCCGGGCTTCGGGCGGGAGGTCCTGGGCCATCATGCCCATCATTCCCAATCCCATGGAGAGTGCGTCGATGACGGCCTGCAAGTTTTCCGCGGTTTTCGACTCATCAGTGTAGCTGATAGAGTGAATCTTCTCGCCGGATGCGGGACGGAGGCCCTCGGCGTTCCACCGCTTGCTCTTGAGGATGCTGGCGCGCTTGCCGTTGGCGGTGTCGATGCACTGCTTGACGACCTTCTGGTTCGCGCCGAAAAAGAGGAAGCCCTCGGCACAGCCGATGACGGGTGGAGAAAGGCCGCCCATCATCATCATCATCGGATGAGAAATCTGGGTGAATTCGACGTCGCCGGTGATTTCGACCGGGGTGAGAATGACGGCGTTATCCGGGCCGAGCAGACCGTTGAGCCGCTGGAAGAGATTCTTGATGCGAGCGCTCGCCCTTTCTTCATCGGTGACCTTGCACATCAGAACCCAGCCCTTGGGCGTCTCGACGGTGATGATGGAGCCTTCGAAAAGGTCGAGAATGTCCTTCTCGATATTGAGCTCCCATTCCTCATCCTGCATGCGATCGAATTTTTCGATCATCGACTTGCCTTCGGGGATGGCCTCTTCGACAAAGGATCGGCCGTAGTGGTACAGGGCCTTCAGGTCGATGCCGGAAGAGCAGGTGAAGTTGATGGCTTCCTTGGGGATGAAGCGGTCGAACTTGTCGGATGAAGCGGACTTTCCAAAGATGCCGCCGAGCGGCGTGTCGATGGCGCCCGGCTTGAGGGCGGTGTTGGACTGCTGGAAGACCTTGAAGCCGTCGGTCCAGGTGACCGAGGCGACATAATCCAGAAAACAGAGGTCGTCGAAGACCTTGGTGATAGCGCCGAGCGCGGCGGCATTGTCGTTGTTTCCTCTGCGGGCTGCTCGCCGGGCCTTACGCTTCTTGGCGCGAGGCGCCGCTTCAGCCGAGGCGCCATCGTCCGAAGCCTCTGCCTCGGCGGATGCGCCGGATTCCTCGTCATCCGCGGCGGCGGCGGCTTGCTGGTTGGCATGCATGCCGGAGAACATCTTGATCATGGCGCTGACGGAACCGAACATCCGCGAGGGGTCGAAGAAGGTGAACTCGTCTTCGGCGGGCGGCAGCGATGCGAAGGCTTCCTTGAAGCGGTCGGTGCTGATGAGGCCGGGCGACTTCGACTTGCCGCTGAGCAGGTCGATGCACTCCGGGAGGAGCGTCGAGCCGCCGAATGACACGGCGATGACATCCTTCCAGTAGGCAACGCCGATGATGGGGCCGGACGCGCCGGGCGGCATGATGCCGGCGATGGTGAGGTCGCCCGTCTTGATTTCTGCGACCGTGACCGCGCCCTCGGCGCCGTGCGCGTCCGCCAACTTGACGACCTCCTCGAGGATTGCTTTCATGGCGAGGTAGTTCTCCTTGGCGCGCTTGGTGTCGAGTCGACCCAGCATGACGCCCTCATACGGCGTCATGATCGGCGGCTTGGGCGTGACGAAGCGTCCAACGTGGATGAATTCCTTCTCGAACAACTCGCACCACTCCACCTTTGTGCAGAGACCCTGGAATTGCTCGTGAACCCCTTCCATGGTCTCAAGCTGTTCGTCGCTCATGGAGTCGGCGATCATGTCCCACGCATCCTGAAGGATGCCGCTTTCCATGAAGGCCGTGGTCACTTCGCCCCAGTATTCGTCGAGGAATTTTCGCTCGGGATTTGCCCGGGCGGCAACGGCCACGAACGCATCGGCCGGAAAGGCCTTTGCCAGGGGAAACTTTGAAAGGTCGGTCTGCGCCGATGCCGGGAGGCATGCGACGAGCGGCCACGCAAGCGCGAGGCCCAGGGCAATCCGTCGAGAGAACTTCAGCATTATCAGGCTCCTTTGGTCATTTGCGCCGGTACGAGTCGGGCTCAATTCGCGGCTGTTGAAAATGTGCGTCGGTCGGAGACCGGCCGGCTTTGCTATAGATGCATGCGTCCACATCACATCTGCCAAGTGAGTGAAACGACAATCGCGGGCAAAGCTCACGTTTTTACCTGCGTCTTGGGACGATCGGCCTCTTTTTCACCGTGCTCCGGGCTTTTGAGTACGCCGGAGGCGATGAACGAGGGCCCACCTTGTATCGCAAGGCGTAGTCCGCATCAACTTATAGAAGGGCCGGCAATAACAGGTGCATCAAAATCGTTAGGTAAAGTGGGGCACCCGGGCGTAGCGCGCCTGGAGCAACCTCCGCAACCAACCCGAAAGGAGTCCTCACATGGCAGCCAAAAAAATCATGTTCATGACGCTTGGAGTCGGCGTGATCTTCGCAGCAGGCACCTGGGTCAAACGCGCCGCGGGCAGCGCTTCAACGGAAGTGATCGCCGTCACATCAGACAACGGCGCCCAGCAGCCGCCGGCGCATCGAGCGGGACCGGATGATCGCCCGCTTGGACCACCGGATGGTGCGGAGCGTGGAGCGCGAGGCGACGGTCGACGCGGTGAGGGACAGCGCGGCGTGGGCAGACGATTCGGCCGCGGCGGCGGAGGCAGGGGCGATGGCGCGAGGGGCGGCTTCGGCCTGGAATCAAAGATCATGGACGTGGTCCTTGAAGTTGTCGGCGACATCGGGCCGGAGCGCGAGGCGCAGCTTCGAACTCGTCTTCGCGACGTATTGAAAGATGCGGTTCGGCGACATCAAAGCCGAGACGATGGCGAAGGGCGCGGCCTCGGTCGCGGTGGCCGGCGCGATTCGGTGCCGGGCGCAGGGCCGTTGGATGGACGCCGCGGCGATATCGGGGTGTTCAGTGACGCACCGCCGCCACCACCTCCTCCTTCCGATCCGAATTGGGACGCCGATGCTCGCCCGAACGATGAGCGCGATCGGGCGGAGCGACCACGCGGCGAACGCAGGCAGGGTGATGGTGTGCGAGGACCGCGCGCAGGCGGTCACCGGTTCGAGCGATTTTTTGCCAGGTTCGATGAGGATGGGAACGGAAAGGTATCGCGCGACGAGTTCCCCGGCCGACCGGAGCGATTCGACCGGCTCGACCTCAATCGCGACGGAGAAATAGACCGGGACGAATTTGCCGAAGCGATGCAGCCCGGTGAGCCGCGAAAGTAATCTAAGATCCGAGACGGTGAAGCGACCATTCATCGGACTCTGGAGAGGCGCGACGCAGTTCATACCTTCCCATCAGGCGAGCGCCGAAGAATTCGACGGTCCAATGGTCTTCGGTCAGGATTCGGGCGCGGCACCCGCCCGAGTCCTGGCGGATGACATTCCCGCGATCGTTCGAGACGGGCCCTTCGTAATCGAGATAGAGGGGTCGATGTTCCGCCAGCCGGGCGCAGGGCTGCGGATCGGCATTCGACTTGCCGGGGAAATCCTCAAACTTCCAGGTTGCCAGCCGATCGGCGTTTTGGATCATCAGATCGAAGTGAGCCCCGGTCCGAAGGGTATGCAGCAGGACGACAAAGCGTCGCGGGTCGGAATCTTTCGAATTCTGTGAGGCCATCAGCTACTCTTCCCGCGCAATACTTGCCGAAGCCGGTTGTCGGCGGTCGATGGGCGTGTCGGCTTGCGATTCCGATGGCGGCTCATTAGCATCCTACCCGTTAGGAGGGCGGCGAAAACGTCGCCCGGGGGCAGGATTTCCGCCGATTCATGATAGCGATGAAACCGATTCTAGCATCGAAACTCAGGCGTATCGGAGTGTGCACCCTCGCTGCGGCGATCATGCCGGCATTGATGGGGGGCTGTGGGAAGCCACGCGCGGGGTTTGATGAAGTCTACGCGGAGGCTGTCCGTGAGTACGACGCACAGAACTACGCCGAAGCCCTGGGGATGTTCAAGCACGCCGCCGAGATCGACCGCGAGCGACCCGAGCCCTCTTACTTTTACGGCCTGTGCTATATGGGGATGGCGGACGCCCACTTCAAGAATGACAATTTGCCGGCGGCCCTGCGCTGCTGCGACCAGGCGGTTTCGGCGTTCGCCGCGGCGATCGGCGCCTTTCCCGGCTATACCCGGGCGGTACAAGGGAAGGCGGATGCCCTTCGCCTAAAAGGCAAACACCAGGCGGCGCTGGATATTGCCCGATGGGCGGCGACGCAGTCCGGCCCGCAGGCGTCGATGTTGATTCTCAAGGGTCGAGACCTTGCCCAATCGGGTGACATCGACGGGGCACAGCTTTCATTCCGTCAGGCGACGAGTGTCGAGCCAGAGAATGCGGCAGCTCACGCCGAGCTCGGTTTGTTCTTCATGCGATGCGGGAACGACCGTGAGGCGATTGCATCCTTGCGCAAGGCGTACGAGCTCGATCCCGGCGCTCCTGGTGTCGTGGCTGCGTTGGCTCGCCTGGGTGCGATGACGGACGCCCCGGCGGGCAAGTAGAGTTTTCCGCCCATTCATTTACTGCCAGTTTCATTGCCGCGTCCGGCAATCCCCTCTATTGATTTCTTTATCTGCGACCAGCGGCCTCAGAATTGAAAATAGATGAACGCCGTGATGTCGGCGGGGGCGAGGACGGTCAGGGCGATGATCCAAAGTGCGTAACCGATGCCTGCGATGGGGGCACTTAGGACGAGGCGGGGCCGGCCTCGGCGGATCGATTCTTCGTACAACTGAATGGCCATCATGATGGCAAGCAGGCATAGCAGCGGGGCTTTGTTCATCAGCCACAACGGTTCGGCGATCTGGGTCGGCACGAACAGATGTTTGAGGAAGAAGCTGGCGCGGGCGAGAGCGGCGGAGGTGGACTCGAGTTTTTCAGTCATGGGGTCGATCATCGGCTGGCAGCGGAAGAACACCCACGCGAAGTGGACGACGAGCAGCGTCGAGAGCCAGCACAGGGCCGTGGTTCCGAATTGGGCCAGTCGAGCGAGACCTGACTCCGTGCGGGCGGCACTCGCAGGATCATCGGTCGGGCGCATGCTGCTCAGCCATTTGGTGAGCGCGAGCCCCGTGCCGTGGATTGCGCCCCAAATGACAAAAGTCCAGCTTGCGCCATGCCAGAGGCCGCCGAGGAGCATGGTGATCATGAGATTGCGATAGGTCAGCCAGCGCGAGATGCGAGAGCCACCAAGCGGAATGTAGAGATAGTCGCGGAGCCAGGTGGAAAGCGAGATGTGCCAGCGTCGCCAGAAATCGGAGAGGCTCGTGGCGAGGTAGGGGCTGCGAAAGTTCTCGCAAAGGTCAAAGCCGAGCACGCGGGAGGCGGCAATGGCCATGTCGGTATAGCCGGAGAAGTCGCAGAATATCTGCCCGCCGTAACAGAACATGGCGATCCACAGGTCGCGCGTGACGTAGCGATCGGGCTGGGCGAAGACGGGATCGACGAGGGTGGCGAGGGAGTCGGCAATGATGACTTTTTTGGTGAGCCCGATGAGGAAGAGAACGATGCCAGACGACAGGCGGTCCCAGTCGAATCGCTTGATGGTGCGGAGCTGCGGGAGGAAGTCCGCGGCGCGCACGATGGGCCCGGCGACGAGTTGCGGGAAGAAGGCGACGAAGAGGGCGAAGTCGATGAATGAGCGCGTGGCGGGAATCCGACGGCGATACACGTCGATGGTGTAGCTCAGGGTCTGGAAGGTGTAGAAGCTGATGCCGACCGGCAGGATGATCGAGAGGGTGGAGAGATTGGTATGGACGCCGGCGGTTTCGCACAGGGATTTCAGTGAGAGGATGAAGAAATCGGCGTACTTGAAGAGTGCAAGAATGCCGAGGTTGCCGATGACGCTGGCGACGAGGAGGAGCTTTCGATTGCGCTGCGATGCGAGGCGGTCGAGCCCGATGGCGACGCAGTAGTCGAGGACGGTGGAACCGACAATGAGGGAGACGAGCCATGGGTTCCAGGTCATGTAAAAGACGTAACTGGCAATGAGGAGGAGGACGTGCCGGGAACCTCGGCTCGGCAGGGCCCAGTAAGCGGAGAAGACGAAGGTGAAGAAGGCCGCGAAAAGCCAACTCGAGAAGATCAAGGTTGGGTCTCCATGGCGTTATCCGCGCGGGCAACGGTCGAAGAAGCTGAGGGAAGCAGATTCATCGCCATTGACTGCCGGATGACTTGTCGGCTGAACCTCAGGCCCAGGACGTCGCCGACGTGCGTTTCATCGAGGTAGTCGCGGTTGGTTCTCGGCACGAGTGACTGGGGGCATTGCACAAACGGTGTGTCATGGTCACGACACACATCTGCGATGGCGGCGATCATCTGCGGTTCCACGACGGCCCAGCGTTTTTCGGTCCGGGGGCTGTTGGGCACATAGGTAACGATCGTCGCGATGTCGGCATCCTTTAGCCAGTCGAGCATCTCACCGAATCGGCGATAGGCGGGCGCTTCTCTGGAAAAGAGCGGCACGGAGGCGGTCTCAAACGCTACCGGATTGGCCAGAAACTGCTCTTCGATATTTTTCAGTCGCTCACCCATCGTCCATGGATGTTCGTAGCCGTCGCGGGTCACGGGTCTGGCCACTCGTTCGCGCACTTCCCGGGCAAACTGAGCCTGCTTGGGCAGGAAGGCAATGAGCTCTTCCTGTCCCCATAGGCGAATCTCGCCGGCACGGTAGTGGGTCATCCAAAGTGGCCCAAACTTCTGAACCGCAAAAGCGCCGAGGATGTCCAGCGAAGGTCCGTCGTGGACTACGGCCTCGGCGAGGTCGCTCCAATCAAACAGGTGACGGGCCGCCTGTGATTGCCTATAGTCGGCGCGAAACTCACTCGCATTGACCCCCAGTACAACGAGCTTGGGTTTGTGCTGCTCAAAGGTCCGCTTTACCAACAACTGCCATTCAGCGACTTTCGAGCCGGAGATTCCGAAGTTGTAGGCTTCGAGGCCGGTCGCCCTGCTGAATTCGTCGGGAACGAGGGCGTACATGGCCCGGGAGGAACCCATCAGAATGATGTCGGGCAGGCGTCGGGATGCCAGGTCGGTGTTCTTTTTCTCGAAATTGTTGGCTTGGTATCGCTTCAGCACAGGTTCGTATCGGCGGACGACCAGGTCGACGGCAAACAGGGTCGCACCCGCGAAGATGACGATCACGATGCGCCTCCGGGCTGCGGAGGTTGCGCGGTCGGTATTGGCCGGTAGATCGCGGCTGGACATTCACGTATTTATCGGCAGGGTTGTGCGGTGTATGAAGGCCTGCACTACGGCCCAGGCAGCGTCGTCGGAAGACGCGGGCGACGCTGGGCGATAAGGGACTTGCACCGTTCGACCAGTCGGGATGGTGCGGCGAAATCGGCCGGAATGGGTTCGATGGTTTCGCCGGTGAGATCCGTCAGGACGCCGGCCGCGACGGATGCGACCGTGCGAGCGGCGGAGGCGGATGGGGCTGAGGTGGCCACGCGGAGACCCTTGCGGGCAGTGACTGCGGATGAGACGGTTTCGATCTCTCTCTCCGCCGCCAGCTTCCCCGTGAATTCGCCGCTGTCGCCAAGTGCCTGAACCATGACGCTGATCGGATCAAGTTTTCCCGTCATGGCATCTCGGTTGACCAGCGACGGTTGAAGGTGGCCAGCCAGTGATTCCACGGCCTGGGCTCGCACCTTCGGTGATTTATGTGTCTGAATGATCGAACACAGCGCATCGACGGCGGCGGCCGAGTCGATCCGGCTGAGTCCACCGGCCGCGGCACAAGCCGTGGATTCTGACGGAGATTGGCTAATCGCGATCAGAAACTGCTCACCCGGTTTCCAGTGGGACAGGGCAATGGCAGTAGCCGCTGATGCCTGAAGTTCCTCATCGTCGTCGAGGATGAGTGCGTACAGGACCAACTCGTGGCGAATGCGTGGCGTCAATCCCTGGGAAGCGGGGATCGCGAGCATTCGAACTTCATTGCGAGAATCCCATACAAGAGATTCCACGCTTTCGGTCGCGGCGTCACCGATACTCGCGAGGCAGGCGATGTAGTAGGCCTGTTCGGCGAAGTCGTCGGTCTGTTTGAGTTGGTAGGCCCAGTAGCGCGCCCGGATGCTGTTTCGCTGTAAGACGACAACGAGAAATGCCACGACCATGGCGGCGAGGATCAGGTAGAAGCGCGCGCTGTATCCCGAGGATTGGATCGACGACTTCGGCGCAGGAGAGTGGGGCGGGGGCGAGTCGGACATGGCAGGGCGAGCCTACTCTCGGCCGTAGTGGGCGAGCTTCCACTCGCGGCGGACTTCCTTGTGGGCGAGCTTGGCGCAGACCTCCTGGTGAATGCGCCGCCAGAATCGCTTCCATTCGTCCGGCGGTTTGCCGGGGCCGGTCAGGTAGGTCTTGAGAAATCTCAGTCGGTCGGATGCTGTGCAACCGGGGCTGGCCAGAAGGCTGGCACACAGCCGAACGACGGCGCGGATGCGCTGCGACTCGGTGGATCGCCGTCGATGGGAAATGCCATCCATGTCGATGAAGACGAGGAGCGGCGAGCCGTGATAGGGCGGCGCCCAGCGCACGAGCAGGTTCGGAGCCTTCATGTCCCGGTGGATGAAGCCTCGTTCATGGAACGCCTTGAGCAGTCGGACGACCGACAGGATGAGCTGGTCCTTGACGCAGCGCTGCTCGAGCGGGGGAATCGAGGCGATTTCGCGGGTCAGGAAAGCTTCGAGATCGATGGTGTCGCCGACGTACTCGGTCAGGCTGATCGAATCGGTGCGAATGAAGCCGAGGGCGAATTTCTCGATGACGGCCAGGGGCGTGGCGACCGGCAGATCGCGATTGCGAAGCATGTTAGCCATGCGCCAGGCGCGAAGGTTGCGAGACGGTCCAAACCACTGAACCAGACGCTTCCATGCGTTTCTGGCGAGGGAACGCTTCACCACCGCTGTGACGACGCCGAGATCCGACTCGAGCTTGGACTTGCAAATGGTTGCGGTGTGGGAGTCCTTGAGCAATTCGGCGCGGGCAGGATCGAGCAGGGCATGTGGATTTGCCAGCAATGATCGCCATTGGGCCTTGGTGAACTCAATGTTGATGCCGTTCCCGGCGGTCGGGTGCTTCGTTTTGAGCACCGCGTGGCCCCGCCAGCCATCGGCCAGCCGAAGCCTGGCGAAATAGCGACTGGTTCGCATGGCGCGACGATCGCGCTTGCCCCAGAGCTTGTTCGCGTGCCGATCGGCTTGCACGGCGAGGTCCGCGGAAAGCCGGCGCAGATCGATCGGCCAATTGCGCGAGAGTGAGCTCGCCTGGGCGAATTGATCGCGATAGCGGATGTAGCTCTTCATGAAGCGGAGTCGCTGCGAGCGGCTCGCGTTTCGCCGGAACCATTGATTCAAATGGGCGAGATTGGCGACAGCCTGTCCCGAGGCAACGCGCTTGCCGATGCAGACGCGGTGCAGATCCACGAAGAACGCTTCGCACCGCTGGTCAACCCGGCGAACGAGGACATTTCCCGGGTGCATGTCGCCGTGCTGGAAGCCGCACTGATGGGCTCGGGCAATGAGGCGCGCGAGGGAATCGACGAGCAGGTTCGCCTGATGTCGATCGTCCCGGATCGTGCGCCAGTAGTCACCGAGGGGAATGGCATCCACGACGGCCTCGGTGACGAGGAGCGACGTTCCATCGAATCGCCGACCCTGTTCCCAGGCAACGGCCACCGGGGAAACGGCGGCGACTGAGTGGGCCGCGGCATAGAGGCCGACGTCCCATTCCTGGTTGGCGATGGGACCGCGGAGCATGAGCTTGATGCGGGCGGGCATGCCGACCGGATGGTAGATTTTCGCGAAATAAGCGCGATCGCCGGTATTGACCTGCCAGACGTCTCGCTGGCCGTTGCGCTTGACGAGCGTGGCAACCGGAGAGTCGGCCAGCCGAAACCAGTCAATATCGAGAAGGCGAAACCGCTCGGCGTGGGCGCGGACGATCCGCCAGGTATGGGGCCCGAAGGACGATTCTACATAACCGTCAGCGGGTTCGGATCCCTCCGATCCGGGCGCAAATTGACCACGAATTGACATGGGGTTTTCCGCCCTGAGCCCGGGGGACTGTACAGCATCGCTCGACTCCCTGGCGGTGGAGGAGACGCTTCGTGTGGAGCATGAAGCGCCGGGAGAAGGTCGAGGTCGACTTTCGATGATAGGCCCGTTTGCCTCGTTTTTCAAGGTTTCGGGACGGGTTGCTGAATCCATTCGCCGCGTAGTGTATCGCATTGCGCCGGGTTCGCCACAATCTGTTTGTCCATTCGGGACCGCCGGAATCCCAACAGTCCGCCCCTTGAATCAGCCGACAAATCGGGCCGGCGACCGACTGGCCGAGCGTTATGGGCAGGGGAGTATGCGGTTTGCCTGTCTTGAGGGAATCCGAGCAAGGGGTTGATCACGCCTTTTGGGGGGTGGCGGACTTTCGACCTCCCAGGACGTACCCCAGACCCATGGTGATGAGAGGACCGACTGCATAGCTCCAGGTATAGGAGGGGTATTTGGTACTTCCCTCCCCATCGAGCCCGAGGTTCCAAGCGTGAAGGAGCACAATGACGATGACGGCTGCGGCAATCGCACCGACTTTGAGAACATCCCCATGCAAGTGCTTCAAAGCGAGGACCAGTGCCGCGAGACACCCGCCCCAAACGATCCAGTCGGTCAGATCGGCGGACGCTCCGCCCAGCAGGGGGATGTTCCAGTCATGTTGAAGCATTCCGAATACACCAAGGACGGCGAGGGGCACGGCCCAGGGAAGGCCGGCGTCGCTCGGCGGTTTGGAAAGCATAGCGAGAAGAAAGATTCCAAGCAGCGGCCCCATGGTGTAACCGGACATGGCGAGAACGAGGTCAATTGTATTCTCAAATCGACTCTCCAAGAGGCGACATGCAGAGGCCATGATGCAGAGGACGACTCCCCAACCGAAGACAAGCATCTTTGAGACAGCGACCTCGCTCTGCCAGAAGGCGGACTTGCGAGATTTTCTGCCCTTCTTCTTGGGAGGGGCGATTCGCTTGAGCAGTGGACTGGACGTGGTCTGGGCGAGGGCCGCCAGGGCGGATTCAAGCGTCGACACGGCGGCGGCAAAGATCGCAGCGACCACGAGACCGCGAATGCCCATGGGCAGCGCGCGAACGATGAAGATCGGCAGGAGGTAGGTCTTGCGTTCGTCGAACAGCGCCGCTTCCTCGGGGGTAAAAGGAAGGAATCGAAAATAGACGTACAGGGCGACGCCGACCAGCAGCATCAGCAGGGCGATGAAGATACTGACGCTGCTGACGATGGTCGCCTTTGCCGCGTCGCGTTGATTGCGGCAGCAGAACATCCGCTGCGTCATGACCTGATCGGTTCCGAAGGCGGCGAGATTGATGAAGGGCGTGCAGAGAATTCCCACCCAGAAGGTGTAGTTCAAACTCATGTCGAACGAGAAATCAAAGAGCCGGAACTTATCAGCATCCTGGGCGATTTGAAGCATGTCCCCCCAACTCGCCGGTACGCTCGAAAACGAATACCACAGGACGGCCATCGCACCGAGTAGGAGCACGAAGAACTGAATCACGTCGGTCCAGATGACCATCGTGATTCCGCCGATCATGGCCCACAGCACCGAGAAAATCCCCATGAGCCAGACGGCGGTGATCAGGTCGACGCCCGCGACGGTGCTGAGGACGAATCCGCTGGTGTACAGCCTTGCGCCTTGCCCGAGCACGGCTCCGATCATGAACAAAGCCGTCGTCGCCTTTTTGACGCGGGCGCCTAAGCGGTAGCCGGCGTAGTCGTAAGGGCTGTAGATTTCCTTTTCGAAGTATTTGGGGACGAAATAGAGGGCGACGATGATACGGGCAATGATGCTGCCGATTGCCAATTGGAGATAGGTGAGATTTCCGCCGGCGGCGAAACTGACCGCGGGCACGGCCACGAAAGTCGCCGTCGAAATCTCGGTGGCGATCGTCGATCCACAGATGGCCCACCATGGGAGTTTGCGGCCGCCGAGAAAAAAATCGCGGACCGTGGCCTGGCGACCGGCGAGCTTCGCGCCGAGAACCGTCGTCAGAACTAGATACAGGCCGACGACGCCCCAATCGGCCCAATGAAATGTCGGAACGGCTTCCGCGAGGGTCAGTTCGGGCATCGCGGGAGTATGGCCCAGCGGCGCTGCGTTTGCGAGCGGCTTGAGTGCCGCCGGGCGTGCGTGCGTCCGAGAACGACGCTCAAATCGTTGACTGCGTTCCCGTGCTCATATAGAGTATAGATGTAGGCAACCCCGCCCACCTGAACCGGTTGGCCGCGGCCACAAAGCCACGAACGGTCCCGCCATCCGGCACGCAAGCCTGGGAATTCAGCGAGCAAGGAAGTCAGAACTCGATACCGAGCGGATGCCTGCGATAGGATTGCAAAAGGTTCGCCCCCACCGGCACATTTGCCTGTCGGCATGATGCCAAATGGCAGGAGCGTCTCATGGCCTCGAAACAAGCAGTATGGGGAATTGACGTCGGCCAGTGCATGTTGAAGGCCATCAAGCTCCAGCAGTCGGGCGAGCAGGTGGAGATGCTCGGCTTCGACGTCGTCGAGCACGCCAACATCCTTTCGGAAGGCGAGGGCGACTCGACCCAGCTCATTACCGATTCGCTCAAGACCTTTCTCTCGCGAAACAACATCTCCGACAGCCGCGTGGTCGTCTCGGTGCCAGGCCAGCAGACCCTGACCCGATTCACCAAGATGCCGCCGGTTGAGCCCAAGAAAATACCGGACATGGTCCAGTACGAGGCCAGTCAGCAGATCCCGTTCGACATTGACGAAGTCGTCTGGGACTACCAGGTTTTTGTAGAGAAGGATTCGCCCGATGTCGAGGTCGGCATTTTCGCCATTCGCAAGGAACTAATCCGAAACTACCTGATCCTCTTCACGCAACTGGGCATCGAGCCGTTTATCGTTCAGACCGGTCCGATGGCCGCCTACAACGCCGCTCGTTCCGAGCAGCCCGAAGAGATGAAGGAGTCGATCGTCATTCTCGACATGGGCGCGCTGGCCACCGACCTGATTGTCATGGAGGGCAACCGAATCTGGTCGCGACCGATTCCGATCGGCGGCAACCGATTTACCGAGTCGCTGGTGACCGCGTTCAAGATATCCTTCAAGAAGGCGGAAAAACTTAAGCGGACGGCCGCGACTTCCAAGTATGCCCGGCAGGTTTTCCAGGCCATGCGGCCGGTCTTCGCCGATCTCGTCTCTGAAGTTCAGCGATCGGTCGGCTATTACACCTCGACACACCGCGATGCGCGGATCGGCCGCGTCATCGGCATGGGCAACGCCTTCAAACTACCCGGCCTCCAGAAATTTCTTCAGCAGAATCTTCAACTCGAGGTCGATCGCTTTTCCGGTTTCAGCAAACTGATCACGGGCGGGCAAGAGCAATCTCCCGCCTTCGCGGAAAACATTCTCAGCTTCCCCGGCGTTTACGGACTTGCCCTTCAGGGGTTGGGGCTGGCAAAAGTTACGTCGAGCCTTTTGCCGCTTGAGGTTCAGCGCACGATTCTGTGGCGGAAGAAGCGGCCGTGGTTCGCGGCATCGGCCGCATGCCTGGCTCTTGCCGGCGGCTCCGTATGGGTCGGAAATGTGCTGGCCAACAACCAACTACAGGCGGGTCTCGGGAATCTGACCAACATCGCCGTCATGCCCGTTAGTACGACGCAGCAGGCCGAGCAGATATTGAATAGCGCCGTGAGCGAAGCGCCGGTTGAGCGTGCCGCCAAGATTGCCGGCGCGGCGCAGTATTTCTCCAGCAAGCTCAGCGACGTTGAGCGGCTGAAGGTGGGCGACCGATCGACCCTGGTGGCGATGTCCACGCTGCCGGAGAACAACATTTATCTTCCCCGCGTGTTGGAAATTATTCATCGCGGGTTTGCCGAGGCGCAGGTTCCGGAGTTTCGAAACGCGAAATCTCCGCGGGAGTTCCTCGCAGCCGCGAAGTCGACCAGTCGCGAGGACCGCGAGGACATCTGGATCGAAAAGCTCGACATGGTCTATCACCCTCAGGACCCGGAGGCCGTCTTCACCGGCCAGGGAACACCGGGTCGCGGGCGCGACGGCTGGGCGATTCGCATCGAAGGCGGAACGACCATGGCGCAGCCGGCCAAGTGGATCGACAACCGGCTCATCAAATCGCTGGAGCGAGTCGGTCGCATGCCATCCCGCGCCATTTATCTCGATAAGGCGACCCTTGCCACGGTGATGGAGCGCAAGAAGACCAGCTCAGCCTCAAGCTTTGATGCCTTCACTCCGCCCGAAGATGACTCTCGCGGCGGACGCGGGCGCGGCGGCGGAAGGCCGCCGGCACGCGGCGGTGATGATCGAAGCACCGGTGGCCGTGGGGGGCGCGGCGGTTCGACGCCGGGATTCGGCGGCGGCGGCCTGGTTGACGAGCCTTCAGGCGGCGGCGACATCAGCACGCAGGTCAATCGCCTGCGCGAGAAGTACAAATCAGAGGATCCGCTTACGGGTGAACCGATCGCCACTGATCAGCGATTTGTGCTGGAGATCATCATTCGCAAGAGCGATACGCCGGCAAACCTGATTCCCGAAGAGTTCAAGCCCAAGGCGGATGAAAAAGCGCCTGAGGCCAAACGCGGGTAGTTAGGCGGCTTTGTTAGAGAGGATCGGCACTCGTACGGCCGACAGGTAACGGAAGTAACCATCAATGGCCATTTTGAAGCAATACTGGCGCATCATCACCTTCGCACTGGTCTGCCTGTTGTCCGTTGGAATGGGCGCATGGGCATACATGGGCGGTTCCGAGGTGTCTGATCGGATGGCGGCAGTCGATCGACTCCGTAATGCCGTTGAAGCCGCCGGCCGAAGTCCGGCGAACATGTCGATCATCGAGGCCAAGAAGAAAGCGATCGAGCAGGCCAACGCTGAATTTGAAGCATCGATGAACGCGGCGCTCAACTTGCAGAGCACAAACCCGTTTTTTGAGCGCATCGATTCCGACGGCAAGATTATTACCTTTCCGCGAAAGCCGCTCCTTCCATCTGACGAGTATCCCAGCGCCATCGTCCTTCCCGAACCGGGAAGCAACGCCGACGCCATCAGCTTCCGCACTGCCTACGAAACGGCGTTTGCCCAATTGACCCATCGCCTCCGGGCCCGGGATAAGGCGACCGCGGAAGAGGTGAGCGACTATTTTGAACGGTGGTTCGCCCTCCAGCAGGGGACGACATCAGGAAGCACCTGGCGTCCCTGGGGACCGCGCAAGCAGCAGGCAAAATCCGAGGAGGTCACCAAGAAAAATCTCCCGCGGCCCGAAGTGATTCGTCAATACCCGCGCACGCGGCTGGCCGAAGACATCGCCCGATCGATCTACATGTACGTGGACAATGGCGCGTTTGGAAAACACATCATCTTGCAGAAGACCGATGTGCCGACGGCGATCGACATCTGGCAGGCCCAGATGTCGCTGTGGATTCAGCAGGACATGGTCGCGGCGATGGCCCGGTGTAATGAAGCCCGCGCGGAGGAACTGAAGAAGGCGGGCAACCCCGATCAAGCCTGGGTCGCCCACATGCCGGTGAAGCGGCTGCGAAAGATGACCATCGAAAATCGGCTCGGCAAAGGCGGCGGATCGAATCCCATTTCATTTACGGGATCGTTCACGACTATCAATAATGACGACCGCCGGTTCATGGTTCCGATCGCGCTGGAGCTCATCATAGAAGAGGCAGCGCTGCCGAAGTTGATGGAAGAGATCTGCCGGGTCGGATTCTACACGCCTTACAACGTGAAATATGAAATCGTCAAGCCGAACCCGATCCAGGACGACTACGTGTACGGGGATGACCCGGTGCTAAGCGTCGTGATCGAGATCGAGGGATATTACTTCCGTAAGGTATTCGAGCAGTGGATTCCCAAGGCGCTTAAGGACATCCTGAAGAACCCGGACGCCCGGGATCCAACCGATAACTGATCGCTGACAGTGGACCGAAAGAGGAGACCGCCCAGTGGCGAGGAAAAACGCCGGATTCTTCGACCTTCACGCTGAGAAGCTGACGATCGGCCTCTGCGCGCTTCTCGTGATCGGCGCGGCGGTGTTCTCTCTGGGCGGCGGACGATTCGCCGTCAACGACCTTGGGCCGAACGAGCTGTGTCAGCGAGTCGGCACTGCCGGCGATCAGGCTCGCCAGGCAATCCTTGGCGCCAAGCCTTCGGCCGCATCAACGGCCGGCCAAAAGGATCCCGCCAAGGACCCCGTGGAAATCCTGAAGAAATGGTACGGCCAATCGGCCGAGGGTCTGCTCAAGATTGCCGGCGTTCCCCCGGTGCTGGAGCGAACCCAGCCATTTCCGCCGACCTTTATCAGTGTCGCCGGCGAATCCGGCGAGGGACAGCGCGCGCTGGCTCAAATCGTCGCGCCTGATATTCCGATCGTCGTCAGCGACACGGCGGACCTGGAAATACCTGCGAATAAGCCGACACTGGCGCAGTGGGACCCTCGCTCGAGCGGGGGCCGCGACGTGACCAAGGTGCGCAGGCCGTACGTTTCGGTCGCGGCGCAGTTGGACCTGGTCAAGCAGGATGCGAATTTCCGAACCGAGAAATATCCCGACGGTTCCTACCTGGAAATCGTCGAGGTGCGATTGCAGCGGCGCGATCTGAACGATCCTCGGCGCGGTTGGGAAGACGTTAATACGTATCTGCCGTTTCAGTCGCTCGCCAAACCGAAGTTGACCGTCAAATCCGCTCGCTCTTTCAAGTTCGAGGGCTTCGACGAGTTTCGCCGACTGATCGCCGCGGGCGCCGAAGCCATTGCCCGACCGCCGCTGCCGAGCAAGTCGGCCAAGCTTCCACTGGTGCCGTTTCTGGATGAGCCGCCCAAGAATGAGGAGGTCATGCCTCCGAGCGAAGTGACGCGCGAAGCCGAGCGCCGCGCCAAGGCCTGGATCGATCGCGCCAGGGCCGCACGGGATGGCAAACGGCCCTTCGAAAAAGAAGATCTCGACGCCGCCTTCGTGCTGGCCCGCGCCGCCGCCGGAACCCTCAGCGCCCCCGACAAAGTCACCAGCGAGGCCAAAAAGCTCCTCGATCAGATCATTAGAAAGATGCCGAAGGATCGCCGGGACCTTGTGAACTCAAACCCGAGACCGGCCGATCGCATGATGCCGATCGTCGCTCACGATATCGAGGCCATGCCCGGCCACACTTACGTCTATCGCATGAAATATGAGATTCTCAACGTTTACGCCGGCAATCCCGCGGAGCTGGCGAATCTCGAAGACGCCAAGGCCCTCACCGTTTCTTCGGATTGGTCGCCCGAGTCTCGCCCGGTCGAGATCGTGAGCGATACCTACTTCTATCTGACCAAGGCGGACTCCAAGAAGGGCAACGTGACCTTCACGGTCTTCAAGACGACGCGCAGGGGTACGATCGACAAGAAGGATTACCGCGTGAGCGTCGGCGAGGAAATCGGTCGCAAGGAGCGCCGCGGCAGCAAGGGCGACTTCTCGACCGGCATGGTCTGTATCGACATCGACTTCAGCCGACTCATCGACGGCAAAAAGGACGTGTCCGTTGTCTTCATGGACCCCGCGGACGGCAGCCTTCAGGAGCGCATTCTTTCAATCGACCGGCGCGACCCGAACTACGAGAAGTTGATCGGCCGCCGCAGCGCATCGAAATAGCCGCCCGCGTTGGCGCTTCCGCAAATCGGCCGTTTTCATTACGCTACCATTGAGAATTGACTGAACGCTTCCGCCGCGCATCAACGTTGCGGGGGGCCTGATGACTTCACTGCAATAAGGATGACGGACCAGCATGGATTTCAAGAAAGTCACCGCTCGCGCCAAGCACTACGAATCGAAAATGGTTTCTTTCCTGCGCGACCTTGTCGCCATTCCCAGCGAAAGCAGCAAGGAAGGCCCGGTCATCGCCCGCATCAAGAAGGAAATGCAGGCCACGAAGGCCTTCGACCGTGTCTGGACCGACCCGATGGGCAACATCTTCGGCCGCATCGGCCGCGGAAAGAAGATCATCGCCATCGACGCCCACGTCGACACCGTCGGCGTCGGTAATCCGAAGGAATGGAAGCACGACCCTTACAAGGGCAAGGTCGCCGGGGGCAAGGTCTGGGGCCGCGGCGCGGGCGATCAGGAAGGCGCGATTCCCGCGATGGTCTATTCCGCGAAGATCATGCGCGACCTCAAGCTCCCGCTCGATGAGTTCTCCCTCTACGTCGTTTGCACGGTCATGGAAGAGGACTGCGACGGCCTCTGCTGGCAGTACATCGTCCAGGAAGACGGCTTGCGTCCCGACGTTGTCGTTGTGACCGACTCAACGGACTGCCAGATTCTTCGCGGCCAGCGCGGTCGAATGGAGATCGGCGTCACCGTCACCGGCAAGTCGTGCCACGGCTCGATGCCGCACCTCGGCGATAACGCCATCTACAAGATGACAAAGATCGTTAGCGAGATCGAGAAGCTCAACGCGAAGCTGGCCAATGACAAGTTCCTCGGCAAAGGGACGATCACCACGACGTACTGGGAGTGCAAGACGCCCAGCCTCAACGCCGTGCCCGCCCATGCGTATATCCATCTCGACCGCCGCCTTACCACCGGCGAATCGAAGGAACTCGCCGTCAAACAGGTAAAGGATGCGGTCAAGCGCGCCGGCGTCTCGGCCAAGGTTGAGATTCCGATGTACGCCGAGCGCAGCTACACCGGCCTCGTCTATCCGACGGAAAAGTATTTCCCCACCTGGGTCATGCCGGAGAAGTCAAAGCCCGTGCAGGCCGCCGTAGAGACTTACAAGAAGCTCTGGGGCAAGACGCCCAAGGTCGGCCGGTGGAATTTCAGCACCAACGCCGTCAGCATCAACGGCATGTTCGGCATCCCCTGCGTCGGCTTCGGCCCGGCCCCCGAGGCCGTCGCCCACACCGTCAACGACAGCGTGCCGATCAAGCACCTGGTCGACTGCGCAGCCTTCTACGCGGCGTTCCCGCAACTCTATTGCGGATTGAAATAGTAGCTTCGCGATGTCAGACCGGGAATCGTTGCGTCTGCAGGCTGGGTTCCGGCCGCCCCAAACTCGTCTGGAATCACGAGTGCCCAGGGCCTACGGCAACCTGACAATTGAGTCGGTCTCCTCCTCTTCCTCCGGCCACGTCTCCGTCAGCCAATGCAGCCACGCCGCGCGCAAAGCGGCGATCTCATACGCCTCCCCGCACTCGGGGCAAGTATGCTCATCGGGCAGCCCTTCGAGCAGGTAGCCGCAATCCAGGCACATGCGTCCCTCGTGCTCGAACAGTTCCCGAGCAAATCGCACCTTCACCCGGCCGCCGATGAAGTAGGGATTCCCGACCAGAACGAGCACCGGCAGCAGATTCATGATGTCGCCCATGATCGATCGCCAGCCGATGGCCAGAGCCAGCGCCATGAACCCAAGCTGCGTCGCGATGAGCACGAGGAGCAGCACCGACCACCAGCGAAAGAGAATGACGATGGGCGCCTTCGAGTCCGTCAGGAACAGCCAATAAGCCCCCGGCAGGTTCTTAGGTCGTCGGCCCGTGAAGGAACGCAGCGCCAATCGCACGTGATCCTGCGCCGCCGAGCGGACGAACGAACGCAGGTCCGGCTTTGAAGCGAAGAACGCCGCGAGGTCCTCCGGCGTCGGCTTCTGCTGCTCGGGATCGATCGATGTGGAGCTATTTTCCACGAGTTAGATCGCTAGAGGAAGGATACCGCAGACTTCGGGTCGCCATCCACCTGAGCCAGTATTGACGCACACTGACTATTGAGTACTTTCTGCCACACTCGGGACATACATGCTTTGGTGGCAATCCGTGAAGCAGATAACCGCAATCCGGGCATACCAGACCGGCGTGTTCAGCAAGATATTTGGCGAAGTGAATCCGAACGCGGCGACCGGAAATTGACGGAACTACAAAAAACGCAATACCGAATCCTAAATTTGCTATTGAAATCCATCCGGAGGTGCCTTGCCCCGCTGAACTAATAGACAGGAAGGTTCCGAGGATGAAGGACAGGCCGGCCGCGATCTGAAATACATGCCCGAATCGTAAGAAATAAGCGGCGGGCAATCGAGATTCTCGAAACCAATTCCAAAGTGGGCGAGGAACGCCTGTGCCTTCTTCTTCCGACCAGAAACTGGAGCCCATTAAGATGCGCAATTCATTATTATTCTTTCTGACAATCACGTGCACGTCGTCCGGCGACGGAAACGAGCCCGCCGAGATCGATTCGCCGCCCTGCCCGTCGTTGGTCATTCGCTCTTCATCCATCGAAGCCATGAATCCCGCAGCGATTTCACATCGTACTCATTGCCGCACTCCGGGCATTCATGACGATCCGGGAGCCCATGAAGCAGGAAACCGCAGTTCTGGCATACGCGGCCTTTATTTTCGAGCACGATGCGAGCAAATCGCATCTTAACTCGTCGCGCCGTGAACTTCGGGCTCAGCAGCAACAAAACGAATATCGCATAGACGACCCAGAAAGAACCCAAGATCTGGCCGTTTGCATGCATCGCAACCGCAAATATCAAGAAGACAAGAGACACAATCAATCGCACCCCGAAGTGCCAGAATCTGAAAGAGAACTCGATCGGATGGCTTGAATTGCGAATCCACTCGCGAAACGCCGGTGGAATCTCCGGACGCGCGACCCTCCCCCAGACCGCGTGAATGATCCTCCCACTTTCCTTGGAATCAATCCGCACGAGAAACTGCGCATTCTCCGGGCCGGGAAAGGCGAAATGATCCGAATCGGAGATCGCACTGCCCTGCTCCGCCTGTTCTATGGAGTGCATAAGGCCCGGCCCGTTCCCTTGTGTGCGCTACCGCCGCAACTTCGGCATTAGCTCGCGCAGCACCGCCTCCAATTGCTCGACGCTTCGGCAATCGACGATGGTGTCCTCCCGGCGGTGGTCGATGCTTTCTCCCGCGAGGCGCTTGGCCCAGCCGCCGCTTTCCGACAGGGCGATGATCGGCCGGTCGTACATCCATGCGTAGGCGATTTCGCTGAGCGTGCCCGCTGCGCCGCCGATGACGATCATCACGTCGCCTGCAATCGCCGTGATCACGTTCCGCGCCCAGCCCAGGCCCGTCGGGATGACGTAGTGGCAATGACTGTTGGCCTCCTCCATGCCCGTGCCGGGAATCACCGCAATCACGATGCCGCCGGCCTCGGCGCAGGCCTTCGACGCGGCCGACATGATGCCGTCGCGCCCGCCGGTGACCAGCGCCGCGCCGAGCTTCGCCACGACGCGCCCCGCCCCTTCGGCCAGCCGCATCATCGCCTCATCGGCCTCGCTCGAACCAATGATGCCGACCTGCAGCCGCCGAATAGACGGCCCGGTCCTCGTCGCGGGAAACTTCATATCAGACGGTCGGTCGGTCATACTTTGCTCCACGTCGAACGATTGAGGGCACCAAACGTAGGGCCGCGCCGAAAACCTCACTATACCGCTTCGCCAGAGGCCTCATAGCAACGCCGCGCCGGAATCCTTACCGCATCGCCGCGCCGAATACCTCACCGTAGCGCCGCGCCGAATACCTCACCGTAGCGCTGCACTGAAACCTCACCGTAGCGCCGTTCTGGAATCTCACCGTGGCAACGCACTGAAACCTCACCGTGGCAACGCACTGAAACCTCACTGTAGCGCCACCCCTTGTGGGTGGCGAAGAGGTCATCGTAACACGTCCGGGTCCGCCCATCGATGAGGATATGCCTCACCGAACCCCGCTTTTAGTGCATTCTCGATGATGTATCGCGCTGTGTCGCGAATACTCTCATCCCGACGCACGATGTGATCGTGAAAACGCGGCTGCCACAACGGCCCCCGCCAATCGAGCTTCCAGCTTTCGTTTGTGGTCTTGCCCTTGAACCGGCCGATGAACTGCCCGACGGATAACCCTGAACCCGCGGGAGACAGGAGAACGTGCATGTGGTCAGGCATCAGACAATATGCGGCAAGGTAGAATCGGAGTGACTCAGAGTATTCTCGCAGAGTGCGGCAGACCATCTCGGCCCGATGTTCGTCATCGAATGGTCGGCTCCCCGGTATCGCGCAGATCGTGATGTGGTACGGAGCATGCTCCCGATAGTCGTAGCCGGGCAGTCGCACCGAGCGACTACGGCTCCACATGCGATACGGATGTGGCCCATCCATCGATCGGCGCTCCTCGCCACCCACAAGGGGCGGCGCTACAGTGGGATTTCATCGTGGCGCTACAGCGGGAATCGACGGCCCGGTCCTCGTCGCGGGAAACTTCATATCAGACGGTCGGTCGGTCATGATGGTCTCTTCTTCCTGCCCCTCGAGCCGTTTGCTCTAATTCGCACTCTTCAATTCCGCGATCTTCTTCTCGATCAACTCGCCCACCATCTTCGGGTCTGCCTTGCCCTGTGAGATCTTCATGACCTGTCCGCGGAGGAAACCGGGGGCGGCCTTGGACTTGCGTTCGTTGTCGCCGAGGGCATCGGCCACCGCCTGGGCATTGGCGGCGAAGGCCTCGTCGACCCATTTCTGCGTCGCACCCTCGTCGCGCTCCTGGACGAGGCCGAGCCGTTTGGCGATGTCCATCACGCTTTCGCCGGACTTCGCCCCACCTGCCAGTTCTTCCGCAATCTGTGTTGCCGCCGTGGCACTGACTGACCCGCCGCCGACCGCCTTCGCCAGATCGGCGATCATCCCCGTGGTGACGCCGAGCCCGCTGATCGACAGGCCGCGCGCGCTGGCCAAATTGTTCCACACGCCGAGAAACTGCTTGGTGAGCATCTTCGCATCCGCCCCGGCGGCGATGGCCCCGTCGTACAGGTCGGCCGTCGCGCGATCGGCCAGCACCACCTCGCAATCCTTCACAGTCATGCCGAAGTCGCGCATGAACCGCTGCTGCCTCGCAAGCGGAAGCTCGCCGAGCTTCTCGCGCACTTCGTTGATCCACGCATCCTCCACCGTCACCGGCACCAGGTCCGGGTCGGGGAAGTATCGATAGTCGTGCGACTCCTCCTTGCCGCGCTGGAACTCCGTCACCAGCTTCACGTCGTCCCAGCCGAAGTTCAGCTTGCCGACCTTCGCCAGCGTGTAGTCGTGGTCATCCTGCCATGCCCGCACCTGGCGATCGACTTCGTACTTGATGGCGTCGCGCACGCTGCGAAAGCTGTTGAGGTTCTTGATCTCGCTGATCGGCGTGCGGTATTCGACGCCGCCCTCGGTGATGGCCACGTTCACATTCGGCTCGAAGCGCATCTGCCCTTTCTGCATGTTCGCCTCGCTGATGCCCAGGTACTGCACCAATCGCTGAAGCTCAACGCAGAAGTTGTAGGCCTCCTCGGCATCCGCCAGGTCCGGCTTCGTGACGATCTCCAGCAGCGGCGTGCCGGCGCGGTTCAGATCGACGCGGGTGTAGGCCAGGCCCTCGTGCAGATTCTTGCCCGCGTCTTCTTCCAGATGTGCGCGGATAATCCCCACGCGCCGCGAGTTGCCGTCCGCCGCCGGGACCTCAAACCATCCCTCCGACGAGAGCGGCAGGTCGTACTGGCTGATCTGGTAATTCTTCGGCATGTCGGGGTAGTAGTAGCTCTTGCGGTCCCACTTGGTGAAGGTGGCGATCTTGCAATTCAGCGCCGTCGCCGCCCGCACGGACAGCTCGTACGCCGTCCGGTTCATCACCGGCAGCGACCCCGGCATCCCCAGACACACCGGACAAACGCGGCTGTTCGGCTCCGCGGCAAACTCCAACGCGCACGGGCAGAACATCTTCGTGCGCGTGGCGAGTTGAACATGAATCTCAAGACCGATGATGGGGCGGATGGTCACGGTGTCCCTCGTTCGTGAAACATTGCCTGCAAGGTCACGCAGGATATTCGACTATCTTAACTGATGCATCAATTCCAGCCGCAACAGGTTTACCACTGCTTTTGCCGACCGGTCGCGGACCTCCTCGCGCGTGATCGTCTCGCCCAGCCGCAGTTCACGCACAATCGTTCGCTCCGCCGTCGCCAGCGCCACGAAGACCAATCCAACGGGCTTGTCCGGCGTGCCGCCCGTTGGCCCGGCGATCCCGGTGACGGCCAGCGCGTAGTCCGTAGCCGACAGTCGCCGGCAGTTTTCCGCCATTGCCTTCGCGACCGGTTCGCTGACCGCTCCGTTTGACGCGATAAGCTCCGGCGGAATTTCCAGCAGCCGCGACTTCGCCTCGTTGGAATACGTCACGAACGACTGAATGAAATACGCGCTCGAGCCCGAGACATCCGTCAGCCGCTTGGCGACCAGCCCGCCGGTGCAGGACTCGGCCGTGGAAATCGTCTTGCCCTGATCGATGAGCAGGCGGCCGACGGCTGTCTGCAATTCATCATCGCCCTCGCCGAAGACGTACGTCCCGATCCGCTCGCGAACCGCCGCGACATCTCGCTCGGCCATGGCCGCCGCCTCGCCAGTGGACTTGCCGTGCGCGTTGATCCGGATGGAGATGATGAGGTCCGCCGCGCTTGTCCCCACGGCCGGGTTCCGCCCGCGCGCCATCAGGTCGGAGATTCGCTCGCCGAGTTCTGACTCCGCCATGCCGAAGGTCCGCAGGATGCGCTGCACGATCACCTCGCCCGCGCCGCCCATCGTGCGTATCGCCGGTAGTACATCGCGCGCATACATCGCCTTCATTTCGCTCGGCACCCCCGGCATAACGAAGACAGTCGCGCGCCCGAGCTTCGCCCGGATGCCCGGGGCGGTGCCGCGCGGATTCTCAATCGGCGTCGCCCCGGCAGGGATCATCGCCTGCACGCGATTCCGCTCGTGCATCTCGCGCCTGCGCGACGCGAAGTACGCAGCAATCTGCTCGAGGCACTCGGGATGGAGAACGAGTTCGACGCCCAGGGCGGCGGCCAGCGCGTCGCGCGTCAGGTCGTCCGCCGTCGGCCCCAGCCCGCCGGAGATAAGCACGAGTTCGGCATTCGCAGCGGCGTCGCGAATGGCATCAGTGATGTCGGCCAGATTGTCGGTGACGGTGACATGGCGCGAAGTGTGTATCCCCATGGCGGCAAGCTGCTGAGCCAGCCACGCCGAATTGGTGTCAACCGCCTGCCCAATGGCAAGCTCGGTCCCGATGGCAAGAATCTGAGCCTTCATCACGAGGGGATATCATAGGCCTTGGCGATGTCGGTGAGAAATCGGGATTCCCAGTAGTCACCCATGCGGAAGCCAAACTCGTCTTCGAGAAGATTGCGCTGTGCGTGTTGAATCATCCAATCAGCGTACTCATGGGCCAATAACGTTGGATATGCAAACACCATAGCGATCATCCACGTTGCGACAGCGCTCGCGGCCATCCATCGAGCCGGCACGTGTACGACTCGATACGCGGCGGAAACCACAACAAACAGGAACAGGGAAAGGAGGATAATCGACGGCACCCACAGATCTACCCAGCGTATCGACCAGGCGAGCCACTTCGGCGGCAAGACAATGAGGGCGATGGGAATTACTGCAAGACAGCACGCCGCGATTGATCGCGCTCGATCTTCGCGTGCGCGCTCCGGACGGACCGTGGTAAATGCCGCTCGCAGGATGACGATCATCGACCCGGTCGCCAGCGCACACGCGAGCGCGTGATAACCCCAGCCTTCGGAATACATCGCCGCGTCTCTCATCGGTGACAGTACGATCAATACACATGTCAAGGCGGCGAATAACGCTATTGTCAGCGCCCATCGCACAGTCCAATTCCGCATCGTCAACTGCGAGCGCGACGGGCCGTCCCCCGTTCGACCACGACTAACGGTTTTCCAAATGCGCGCGACGAGGGCCGTCGAGGCCGCAAACAGGAGTATTACCGACGCCCCCAAGCCTGCTACCGCGAAAAACATCGCCATTGCGGCAAATTTAGCAACGTCGCGATATTGTGATGGCACGGAACTCGGCGACCTCGCCGGGTCGGTCAGATTAACCGGCGCAGCATCCGCCGCCGCGTGATACTCGCGCCGCAGCGCCGCCATTCGCTCCGCAAGCTGCGGCTCGCTTCCTGCCAGCGTGCGCCCAAGCATGTCCGCACACAAGAGCCGCGTCCCCGCGTCCGGCTCTGAGCGCATCAGCCCCACGAAGAGCTGCACCAGCCACCGCCGCACCCTGCGGGCCTCATCGCTATGCCCCGCCGCGTCGAGTTCATCCGCCAGCGTACCTAGCCGCCGCTGGATCATCGGCAGCGCCGCGTAGTGCTCACGAATCTCGTAGTGACGGATGTACTTCGCGAGGTTCGACGCGACATCCAGCCTTGAAACACCCTTGCGAAGGATGGCGAACCACGCCTCGTCGTATTCCTTGTTGTAGAGCCGTGATTCCCTGGCGGGCCGCTCACCAACGAAGACCTTCTCCATTGTTTGAAACCGTGCGATCAGCGCATCCGCCTTTATCGCGACCGCGTCACGCGTTGTGGCCGCAGCCGCCTCGTCGCCGATGGCCGCGCATGCCACCCGCGAAAGCAGATTGTCGGCATCCTCAGCAAGAAGCGCATCGGCCTCCGTCGACGCTGTTGCGGCATCCGCCTTTCCGCGCTCCACGTCGATCAGCTTTGCGATCAGCCTCGCCACCGCCTCATGCCGCCGAGACGTCGGCTGACGCCGCAGCTCCTCGCGCAGGCTCGCAAACAGCGTATCCCAGTTCGGCGCGACGCCTGCGTCCTGGTTCCGCTCCAGTCTTGCCATGTCCGCCTGCGTGATCGCCGCCAGGAAGCCCGCCGGATTCACGAGCTGCGCAAAAAAAACGGCACTGACGACCAGCGCCAGTGCCGCGAAGAGAATTGTCCATCCGATCGAAGGCTGCGACCCCGCCGCAGCCGTGTCCGCGCCGCGCTTAGCGGCTTTCGACCATGCGTCCGGACTGCGATCCGATTTTGCTCGGCTTTTGCGGGACATCCACGTGGTGCTCAGGCGGCGTGTAGTGATAAGGCGACAACGCCGCCTTCCGGCACAACCGCACGATACGCTGCACCATCTTATCCGCGTTGTCAATCGTCTCGTGACGTACGCCGAGGCTTGTCACATCGACCGACAACTGCTGGCCCGTCACCGGCCGGCGATCCCAGTAGTCGTCATACCAGTAGTAAGGATGAGCCGGCGCCAGATTCGACGCCCGCGTGCTGACCATGTCGCTGCCCCAGCGCCTGCTGTCCGGCTCGCGCTGCACGTAGTTGCGCACCTTTAGGGCGTTGTGGCCGACCGGTGTGTTCATCGGCGGCACGTGCGGGTCCTCGTCGCCCTTCTCCTGGGCGTTATGCGGCCAGTCCTTGTTATAGGCATCAAGCGTGAAGACCGCGTCGATGTGCTTCATCTTGTGATGCTGAGCGTAGTGCCGGACGACCTGGGTCGCCAGAAACGCGCCGTGACCGTGGCCGACAAGAATGACCTCCTCGTCGTAGTCGTTGTCGATATCGACGACGATCTTCAGCCAGTTGTCCGGGCTATAGACCTCGGCGTTGATCTCCTGCTTGCGCAGCTCGTCGCGGACGCGATAGAGCCCGTCGGAGTCCTCGTCCGGCGTCCCCTCGATCAGGTAAACGCGCGGCCCGGTGTACGACCATTTCTCCGGCTGGTGACAGCCCGACGCTCCGACAAGCGAGGATGCCGCAACGAGACCGGTCATGGCAAGTAGATGGATATTCCTGCGATTCATATTTCGTTCCCCCCGTAAATGCGTCGCACCGCGCGGCAATGCCCAACCGCGAAGCATCAACGTCCCCCTCGCGGCAAACTGGATCGCCCACCGCGTCAGCGATTCTATGGAGTGCGGCTCGAAAGATTCAAACGACTGAATGAAAATCGTCCGTTATCGGCCGCCGCGCGCCAAGCGAAGCGGGGCGATAACGAAACTGATTCCAGATGATGCCTCACGAACGGCCGAATGATGACATGACTGCCATCGTCGCCGGGTGTCCGCGCGCATCCGGTAACAATCAAGCATCTCCGCCGCGTCTTATCGGCTCGTCGCAGCAGTCCGCGTTGGCGCCGGCTTCTCGAGGGTGTAGGTGTCGATCGTATTGCCGTGTTCGTCGATCTGCTTTAACTCCAGCCGATCCGCGGTGAGATCCACACGCGTATAGCTGAACACGTCTACGTTGTAATACTTGATGTATGGCGGGTTGGGCAGAGTTTCGGCATACCGGCTCACGCCGCCCGCACCGGTCACGATGTACACGATCCCCTGGCCGTCCTCGACAATCTGATCTTTCATCAGAGGTGCTGTTCGTTCGTACAAGTGGTTGTGCCCGCAGAACACCATGTCCACGCCCGACTCCTCGAACGCGTCGAGAAATGCCTCCTTCACGAATGCCGACCCCTCGGCCGAGTGTTCGCTCCCGGTGTAGAACGGATGATGATAGAAGACGAACTTCCATCGTGCATCACAATCCTGAAACACCCGCCGCACCCACGGGGCGACCACCGTCTTGAGCTGGTCCGGCGTCAGCGCACCGCCGAACTCGGTCACGTTCGTATCCAGCGCGACAAACCTGGCGTCGCCATAGTCGAACCAATAGCACCGTTCCGGCTCGATGCCTTCCGGCCCGTTCCGCGGACAGACGAAATGCTCCAAGAGCGGGCGCCCCTCGTCGGTTGCCACGTCGTGATTGCCCTCGCTGGGCATGAAGGGCGCATGGCGGATCATCTCCGCGTTCGGCTCGTAAAAGTGCGTGCGATAGGTCTTGCCGTCTCCGGCCGGATAGACAAGATCGCCCACGTGAATAATGAGGTCGGGATTCGACGCGGCAATCTTGCGGGCGAAGTCCGCCTGCGTGTTGCTGCCGTTGCCGCTGTCGCCAAACGCGACGAATCGAAACGGCGTGCCGCGCGGTGGCTGCGTCTTTGTTTTGTACGGCCCAGCCAGAACCGTGCTCCCGAACAATCCACGTTCGTTCACAACCCGATAGTCAAACTCCGCCCCCGCAGGCAATCCGGAAAAGGTCGCCTCGTAGCGCCCCGCATTCCCACTCTCTGAGATCTTGCCATTGATCGTCGCCCTCGCTACCTGATTGCTGTCCTTGGAGGTCTCCAGCCAGACCGCGCCACCGCCCAGCGGCGCATCCATTTGCCACACAATCGTCAGCGCCCCCGGCTCAGGTATCTGCACCATCGGACCGGAAAGCAATCGCGGCCTCGTTCGCTGCTCGACAACGAACCCCGCACCAATTGCCACGATCACGGCGAGAACGGCCAGCCGCGTCAGAACACCTCGCGATTTTTTCAGAACATCAGATGAGCTCTCGGCGGCGTTGTTCACTTTTTCTTCGTTCACCAGGGGCAATCTCCATCAAGGTATTCGGGCACATCGGCCCATCTTGGGGCGTCCGGCATCCACGCCGTTTGTCGATGATCCCGTCAGCGACTATATTCAAATGGAGTATAAGGCCGCATCTCACACGCGACGATACTTCAGCGAGCGAAGGATGGAATCATGCCACTACCCGATGGAACCTCGACAACCGAAGAACTGACCAATCGCATCAACTCGATCCGAGACAGTCTTTGACATCCCTAAAAAGAAAGTGCGGATGGCCGAGGTCGAGGCCCGCATGGGCGAGCCCGGCTTCTGGGAGTCTCCATCGGCTCAGCCGCTGATCGTCGAGTTAAAAGCCCTCAAGTCGCTCATTGAGCCGGTCGAGTCGGTCTCGCGTCGCCTCGAAGACCTCGGCATCATGTACGAGCTGGCCGACGAGGAAAACGATTCCGCCGCCAAGGCCGAGGCCGACCACGAGCGATTGACCCTCGCAGGAGAGGTCGAGCGCGTCAGCATGATGGCCCTGCTCTCGGGCCCCAACGACGCAAGAGACTGCTACTTCAGCATTCAGGCTGGCGCCGGCGGCACCGAGGCCTGCGACTGGGCGTCCATGCTTCTGCGGATGTACCTGCGCTTTTTCGAGCGGCGCGGCTACAAGGTGGAGGAACTCGGCTCTCGCGACGGCGACGGCGCGGGCATTCAGTCCGTCGACCTGCTCGTAAAGGGTCCGTATGCCTACGGCTGGTTGAGCTGCGAAGCCGGCGTCCATCGCCTCGTGCGCATCAGTCCCTTCAATGCCCAGGGCAAGCGGCAGACCAGTTTCGCCGCCGTCGACGTCCTGCCCGTCTTTCCGGACAACGAAATCGAGCTGCCCGAAAAAGACCTCGACATCCTCTTCTTCTGCCGAAGCAGCGGCGCGGGCGGACAGAATGTCAACAAGGTCGCCACGGCCGTGCGCATCCGCCACATCCCCACGGGTCTGGTTGTCGAGTGCGTCAACGAGCGGAGTCAGGCGCAGAACAAGCGCGGCGCGCTGGGCATCCTCAAATCCAAGCTTGAGCAGATCGAGCAGGCCAAGCGGGATAGTGAGATGAGCAAGATTTATGGCGAAAAGGGCGAAATCGCCTGGGGCAATCAGATTCGCAATTACGTCCTCGACGATCCGCGGGTCAAGGACCTCCGCACCGGCGTCGAGGTCGGCAATCCGCAAAAAGTCCTTGACGGTGATCTGGATGACTTTCTGGAGGCGATGCTGCGTCGTCGTGCCGAAAAGCGCGCGAAAAGGTAAAGTACGTCGCCGCTTGTCGGATGAGATGGCGTTCAGATATCCCCGGTAAATAAAGAAAAGGCTCGGCCGGCAAAACCGGCCGAGCCTTTTTTTGTTGTCGATGAAGACCGCCTCGTTACTCGGCGTCAGGCGTGTTCGCCAGGATGTCGCCGCCGAAGGAGCCGGCCGATGCACTGCTGTCCATCCCCGGGACACGATCCTTGCCGGAGACGAGGAAAATCTCGACGCGTCGATTCCGCTCTTCGCCGCCCGACGGAGGATTCGGAACGCGCGATCGGAACTCGCCGTATCCCATGACGCCCATTCTCTGCTGAGCGACGCCATAGTCGCGCAGCTTGAACATGACGCCGATGGCGCGGTGCGCGGAGAGATGCCAGTTCGTCGGATGCAATCGTGCCGTCACCGGTCCGATGCGGAGGTTATCCGTGTGGCCGACGACGAGCACCTCAAACTGACTGGCGGAAGCCGAATTGACGATGTCGGCGAACGCCTTCAGTGATGCCTCGACGGCGCCCTGCACGTCGGCGCTGCCCTTGCCGAAGGTCAGGTCGCTCTTCCAGCGGACAGCGCCCTGCTTCTCGTCGTACTCGATCTGGTCCGGATACTTGGCGGCGAGTTCTTTCAACGCCCGATCAAGCTCCGGCGGCAACTTAACTTGAACAACATCGATGGTGCCGACGCCCTTGGCGAGCTGGTCCATCTGGGCCTGGAGCTTTCTCACGAATTCGTCGAGCCGCTCATTTTCGCCGCGCAGCGTCTCGGCGTATGCCGACTTCGTGTCGAGTTCGCGGCGAAGCGCCTCGCGCTCGGATTCCAGCGCCATCGATTTGTTGCGCTCGTCGGCGAGGTCTCGCTCGAGTGCATCGGCTCGCTCGGCGGCTTTGCGCCGGGCAAACTCGGTCCTGAGAAACTCGTCTCTTGAAACACAACCCGCGGTCGTCGAAACCAATCCCGCGAGCCCCGCCAGCACGCATAACATCCTAACGCGACGCATGATGATCCTCCGTGTACCGATCCGTCGACGCGGACATCCCCGCGGAAGCCGCTCCGTCTTGTAAGCGGGGGGCATTATCCATGTCTTGCCCCGTTACTTCAATGGCCTGAATGCAGGGATCAGCCCGATGGGTGCAAACTTTGCCCCGCCACCGCGGACGGCTCGGATCGGCTACAATCCGGCCGAGGCCAGATGGCCGGCCGAATTCTTGTTCCCGGCTCGGCGATTACCGGTAAGTCCGGCCTGGGCCGCCGATAAACTCACAGGGCTCGACGGACGATGAAGGGCGGACCGAACTGAGCGATATCCATGTCGTATCCCCCGATAGACGAGACCTTTGAAAGATGATCGACAAGGAGCCGAATATGAGCCAAAACCGCTTTGCCGTTTGCTTGGGGCTCGTCCTGGGCATTTTGACCGTCTGGATCCCCACCCCGGCCGTAGCCCAGCAGGCTGACGCCGGACCCTCGATCAAGTCGCCCGAAGACATGCTGGAAGAGGCCATCCTCAAGATCGACGCCGGGGAATATCAGGAAGCCGCTACGCTCTACGATCGAGCCAAGCGCTCCAAACCCAACATGCCCCGACTGGCCCTTGCCCTGGGCCTGTTACGCATCCAACAAAGTCGGGCGGCCGAAGCGATCAACATTCTGGAGGAATTCAACAAGGACGCCGGAAACGAATTTCGGGGCTATTACGCCATCGGCAGGGTTTACAACGAGTCCCGCATGTACCTTCAGGCCGTTCGACCGTTGGAGCGGGCCAAGGATTTCGCACCCGTGGAATTGAACGGCAAAAACGTCAAAGCGGAAATCGCCATCGAGCTCGCCATCGCCTACAACGGACGCGCCCTGTCAAAAGAGGCGCTGCGCTACGCCGACGAGGCCGCCGCACTGGCCCCCAACGACCCCGGCGTACAGCTCAAGCTGGGGCAGATGAATCTCAATACTCAAGACTACGCTTCGGCGCTGCGCGCCGCCGAAAAGTCGATTTCCCTGCTCAACGGTCAACTTCGTGCAGACCCCTTTAAGCCTGACAACAACCTGGAACTCAAGGAGGCGAACACCCTGAGAGTCTCCATTCTCGAGGCCCAGCGCGCCGCTGACCCGGATGACGCAAATACCTATTTCACCCTGGGGGCGGCCATGCGGGACCAGGCCAATTCAGAGAGGCGGATCGCGCTTCTAAGGGCGCGGGAGTACGCGCTTGAAGGAGTCAACAAGGATCCGAAGCTCCACGAATGCTCCGTATTCCTGGCCCGACTGGAATGGGAACTCGGCGGTGCGCAGGATGCACTGGATCGACTCAAGGGTGTCCTGGCGGATGATGCGAACAACGCGGACGCGGCGCGTTTGCGTGACGAAATCCTCGCTTCGCTGCGTCAACAGGCGGCGCCCTAGACTTCCTGGTCCGCGCGAAATGGACTGTCGTTGAACCTGCGATTCTTCCAAGTTGACGCCTTTGCTTCGCGGTTGTTCGCCGGCAACCCGGCGGGCGTCGTCCCACTCGATGCCTGGCTTACGGACGATACGCTCCAGAATATCGCGATGGAGAGCAACCTCGCGGAGACGGCTTTCATCGTCCCCGAGGCCGCGGGCCAGTCAGATTTCCATCTTCGCTGGTTTACGCCGGCCGTTGAGATGGACCTTTGCGGACACGCGACACTTGCAACAGCTCACGTGCTCAAAACGGAACTGGGCTTCACGGCGGATCGCATCCGCTTCCGATCAAAGAGCGGCGTACTGACGGTGACCACCGAAGAGGACCGCCTTGTGCTGGACTTCCCTTCGCGATCCGGTGAACCGATCGATGTCTTCTCCGAATTGACCGCCGCGCTGGGGGCCAGGCCGATCAGCGCGATTCGATCGCGCGATCTGATGGCAGTGTTCGAGACGGCCGAACAGGTTCGCGCTCTCGTGCCGGACATGGTCCGGGTGGCCGCGCTCGACGCCTTCGCCGTCATCGTGACAGCCCCTGGGTCGGATTGCGACTTCGTCTCCAGATTCTTCGCCCCCAAGGCAGGCGTCCCCGAAGATCCCGTAACGGGATCGGCCCATTGCACGCTCATTCCCTATTGGGCACAGCGACTGGGCAAGCGCGAAATGCTCGCCCGACAGATCTCCGCGCGCGGCGGCGAACTGCATTGTCGGGCAGCGGGCGATCGCGTGCACATCGGCGGTCAATGCGTGACCTATCTCCAGGGCATCATCCGACTGTCACAACTCTAAGCGGCTGACTCGGAGATAATCCGTAGAACGTCAGTGTGGGTGATGATCCCGATCAGTCGCTCTCCCGAAACGACGGGTAGCGCCCCAATCTGGGCGTCGAGCATTTTATTCGCGGCCTCTTTGAGGGGCGTCGTGGCGGTTGTCGTTTCGAGTCGGTGCGACATGACGTCAAGGACGCGCGCCGAAGAGGCATAGAGCCTGCCGTGCGCTTCCGCCTGCTCGTCTTCGATGATCTCGCGGCCGCAGGCCTGGCGAATATCGCGGTCGGAGATCATCCCGATCAGCAGGCCCTCGGTCGTGACGGGCAGATGCCGAACGTGCTTTTCGTGCATGATCCTCGACGCATTGTGAAGCGGGTCCTGCGGACCGACGGTATGGACGTGATGCCGCATGTGCCCGGCGACCGGCTCCGCCAATCGATCGACGCGGACAATCGGCGGGTCCGATTCACACAGGGCCTTCAAAAGGCCGATCTTGGTCACGATCCCCATCAGCGAGTCTCCGGTCGTCAAGGGAATTGCACTGATGCTGTGGTCAATCATGGCCCGCGCCGCGGTGTGCAGATCGTCATTGGGCGACAGACACACAACGGGTTTTGACATCACCTCGGAAACGTTTCGGGGCCCGGCGAAATCGCGCCTGCTGCCGGACAAGCGGCGCTGAGCCTCCAACTGCCATCCGACGGCCAGCAGGAGGTCACGATCGGAGATCATTCCCACGACGCGCCCATCCTGGATGACCGGGAGATGATGAAAGCCGTGTTCTTCCATCAGCGTGATGGCCCGGTCGAACGAGTCCCGAGGTTTCAGGCAGATGACAAATTGCGTGGCGATATTGCCGAGTTTCATGGTCCGCCTCCACCGTGCAAGTGACCTGAATCGTCGATCTTGTCTTACTCGCCTTAAGACTAGGCAAGTTGTGTGCCCGGGCGGCGCGGCAGTCACGCAGCGACGTTTTCGGCACGCAGAGGGGATTTGTTCTCCGGAATTGCGGACTTATCCGACTTCGCGCGTCTCGAAGAGCCCCATTCCGAGCAGCAGCAGGGCGGCGATGTAGAGAACTCCGTAGCCCGCGGCCGAAGCGATGTAGTCCCACGGAATGACGAGGTTTTCGCTGAGGGCGTCGACCATCCAGAACGCCTGAAAATTCGGCAATATGCGATAGGCAATGACGGCCCAGATTCTCGCGTCTTCCGCTATCGCCAAAGGGCGCAGCACCTGATCCGCCGACAGCCCCACCACCAGCGCAAGCAGCGATGTCACGAATGTGCCCATCACGCCCAGTCGCGTTGACGCGGCAAGGGCGATCGCGCCGAGCAGGGCGACCGCGACGAAGAGGAGCACGGCCGATTTGAAAATCTCCGGCCCCTGACGCTTGCGTGTCTTGTCGACGAGAAGGTCCACATCCTGACGCCACTTCGGCGTGTCGTGCAGTTCTCTCAGGATGTTCTGATCCTCGATGCTGATCGGGCCTTTCCAGTCGTTATGGACGAGCATGCCGCGGTGACCGGTGAGGTGTGACTGTCCTTCGTCCGGCCGGAAGGAGATGATGCCCTGAAAGGAGGCGGGGTCCTGACATTCCGCGGGCAGGCGCTCGATGGGCTGCACCGATTCGTAGGCTTCGATCTTCCATTCCCGGTTGATGAACAGCAGGATGACGGTTCCGATGGTCAGCGCCGGGACGGAAAGCTTGACGAGTGTGGGAAGAAACCGCCACTCCCAAAGGTAATTAAGGGTGCCGGCGGCGAGGACCATCAGCAGCATGATGCCCGGCCCGAAGAGCAGGACCGTCGGATCGCTGGTCTCGGCCGCCGTCTGAAGGACGCCGTGCCGCATGGTCATGTAAAAGGCAAGCCCGGCGAGGTAGTGTCCCAGGGCGAGAGCGCCGAGGACACCGAAGTACTTTCCGAGCAGGAAAGTGCCCCTTCCGACGGGCTTTGAGGCGACGGTCAATACCGTGCGGTCCTCGATTTCCGTATGAAGTACGCTGGAGGCGCCAAAAGCGGCCAGGAACAACCCCTGGATCAGAAGCGTAGACAATCCTATATCGCGGAGAAGCTTATTGTCGTCGTCGAGGGTCCAGGCGGTGAGCGAGGGGGTCAGGGCGATTCCCGCGAGGGTCACGAATACAATGATTCCGTAGACCGGCTGGCGAATAGTCTGAAGGAGGGTGTTTCGGGTAATCGCTATTATTTGTGTCATGCCGTCAGGTCGGGCATCCTAATCGAAGAAGGCGGTCTAAGAGTAGTGCTTGGCAGGCAGCCCGTATTCCCTAGAATACGTTGCTCCGCGTCGGTGGGTCGCCCGAGTGCTTAACAGGCGACCGGATACCCTGCCCCGCTCCGCCCTGGGGCGACCTGGATTGCACTCATTTAAGGAAGACGATGCAAACAGCGGACAAGAGAGGTGAGGTTGTCGCGGGTTTGGGAGCAATCCTGAGCCTGATGGCGGGCGTCGTTCTGGGGCTGGTGGCCATCTGGAACGGCAGCACGGTGATATGGGCGGTCGCCTTCCAGTCGCTCTGTGCCGTCGGCATCTGGTTGCTTTCGCTGATCCAGCTCCATCAACAGCGGCTCCTGGGGGAGGAGCGCCTCGAATTGGCAGCCCTTGAGCGCGAACGCCAGGAACGGCTCGGCGGGGCGCAAACCATCTTTCAGGAAGAAGAACTCGATCAGATGGACAAGCTGGCCATGGGCCGTCGGCTTCGCGCCATCGAGCGATTTCTCGTCCCGATTCTCGCCATCATCGTCGCCGCTCTACACCTGTTGGCCGGGGCATCGATTTTCCCCTGGGCCATGCAGCTACCCGCCATCACCGAACTGGGCGACAAGCCGATTCTCAACCCCACGGTACTCATCTTTTTCTGCGGGGCCATCTCCTTTGTCACGTTCATGTTCTCGAGATATGCCCTTGGGATGGGTCGCCTGCGGGAGTGGAATCTGCTCCGGCCCGGCGGGAACTTCATGTTCGGCACCAGCGCCGCATCTCTGGCCGCGGCTTTGGCAATGCTCTGTGTCATCAGCAAGCTGCCTGCCGTGGAAATCTGGGTGGGTCGCTGCATCGGCGGATTACTCATCGTTCTTGCCGTGGAGACCATTGCCAGCTTCATCGTGGAATTCTATCGCCCCCGGGTCCCCGGCGAAGAGCAGCGGCCCTTCTACGACAGCCGCCTGCTGGGCATCTTCAGCGAGCCGGGCGGCATCCTGCGCAGCGTCGCGAACTCGATCGACTACCAGTTTGGCTTTCGGGTCAGCGAGACTTGGTTCTACAAGCTCATGGGCAGGTATGTGCTCTGGCTGGTCCTGGTTCAGTTCGTCGTGATCGTCGCACTGACCTGCGTGACGGTCGTCGCCCCGGGTCACCAGGCCGTCATCACCCACCTTGGACAACTGCGGAAAGAAACCGCCAAGGCCGGCATTCACTTCACCTGGCCCTGGCCCCTTGATCGCGCTCACATTCTTCCCGTCGATCGGATTTCGCGTCTGGAGGTCGGCTACGAGGAAGAAGGAGTCGTCGACGACGAAATGGCCGGGCAGCCGATCCTCTGGACTGTCAAACATTATAAGAAAGAGCATCAACTGCTGGTCGCTGATCGCGCGGCATCGGCGAGTTCAAAAGTGCCGATCAACCTGCTCAGCATGAACGTCCCCATTCAGTGGCGTATCAGAAACACCAACGGCGACGTGATCCGTTTCTATTCGCAAGCTTTGGACGTGGAGCGAATCATCGAATCCATCGCCTATCGCGAATTGACCCATTATGCCGCCCATACCGACGTGCTCGACCTGTTGGGCGGCAAGGGCATCGAGGCGGCGCATACCCTTCACGAACGAATTCAGCAGGCATGCGACAGTGCCGGTTTCGACGGCGGCGGGCTGGGCGTGGAGATCGTCCTGGTTTCCGTCGCCGGCGTACATCCGCCGCCCGATGAAGACGTGGCCAAGTCCTACGAAAACGTCGTCAGTGCTTACGAAACGCGCGAGGCCACCATCAAGAGAGCCGAAGGCGACGCGGCAAAGGTCCGTGTCACCGCGGCCGGCGAGCACTGGAAGGAACTCTACGACGGAATTGTCGAAGAGGATCGTCTCCGCGCCGCCGCCTCAAACGAGCTGTCAGCGAAGGAAAGGGAAGTCGAAAAGCTCCTGAGAGAGACAGTCGGCGGCGAGGCCCGCGAGCGAACGGCCGTCGCGAGCCAGACGACCTACACGAGCCTCTTTGTTGAAAAGTCGAGCGCCGAGCTCTTCGAGACTCAGGTTGCCGCCTACAAAGCTGCGCCTCATGTATTCGTCCTGCGAGAGTATTTGAGCATGCTCGAAAAGGGACTGCGCAATGTGCGCAAGTACATCATCGCCGTGGAGAAACCGGGCGCCGTCGTTTACGAATTTGACCTGCGGCCTCCGCAGGAGTTCGACGCCCTGGCCGCCGAAGTGGCCAGCATGGAGTCCCCAAAATAGCAGTCGTCGATCATGCAATGGGCCTTGCCCCTTTGCAGGCGTCGGATCGATTCAGGAACAGAGAGTATGACAAAAAACATGCCTGCGATTCTGGTGGCGATCCTCCTGATCGTCATCATTCTGTTCATGATGTGCGCCTTTCAGGTGAGCTTCACCGAGACCGCTGTCGTGACGCGTTTCGACGAGATCAAGACCGTCATTGAACCGGGCGACGCCGGCCTGCATTTCAAGCTGCCCTGGCCCATCGATCGGGTCCATCGCTACGACACCCGGCTGAGAACCTTTGACACCGAGTTTCGACAACTCGGAACCGAAGATCAGAAGACCGTCGTCATGACGGCCTATGCCACATGGCGCATCGACGACGGAGAAAAGTTCCTTAAGACGGTCGGTCGGGAGGATGCCGCGGGTCGAAAAATTCAGGACTTGCTGGAAAACCGAGTATCTACGGTCCTGAGAACACATCCCCTCAGCCACCTGGTCAACGTGGATGAGAAGGAAATGAAGTTTACCCAGATCGAAGAGGAGTTTCTGTCCGGCATCAAGCAGGCGGCGGAAGGCAACTACGGCATTGCAATCGTGAGCGTCGGCATTCAGCGCCTCGGCATTCCTGAGTCGGTCACGCGAGAGGTCTTTGCCCGGATGAAGGAAGATCGTCAGAAAACGATCACGGAACTCACCACTGATGGTCAGGCGAAGGCCCAGGCGATCCGTTCGGACGCGAATGAGATTTCGCAAAAAATCCTCGCCAGAGCCGACGCCTACGCCAAAAAGATCGAAGGTCTTGGACAGGCCGAGGCCGCAAAGTATTACCCGGTGTTTGCCAAGGAGCGGGCCCTGAGTGATTTTCTCAAACAGAAGGAAACCCTCCAGAAAATCTTCCAGGGCGGTCAGTTGACCATCGTCCTCGATGCGGCCCAGTTCGCTCCCTTTTCTTTGATTCGTGACGCGGCGATCTCTTTCAAAAGGGCGTCCGAGTCCGGCGACGCAAATCAGATTGGCGCCGCCGTCGATGACACTCTTGGAGAAAAGCTCGGCGCGGCGCCCGATGTTACCGAGAAAAGGCCGGGAAACTGAAAACACCATGACTCAAACGCCTTCACAATCCGGCGGCCGCAAGGACTTCCCCCTCGGACAGGCTTCCCAGACCGGGTTCGATCCGGCCAATCAATCGCTGGCTGATGCCCTGCGCAGAAGCTTTGGCATCCTCAAGCTCGTGATGTTCGTGCTGGTGATCCTCTACTTTTTCAGCGGGTTCTTCAGCGTCGAGCAGCACGAGGTCGGTCTTGTCACGCGCTATGGCCGCATCATGGGAGTCGGTTCTTCGCTCGACAGCGCCGTACTGGGGCCGGGCTGGCACTGGTCGTGGCCCTATCCATTTGAGCGATGGGTGAAGGTGGCGGTCAACGAGCGCGAATTGCCCGTCAACTTCCTTTTCCAACTGTCGGATGAAGAGCGAACCGGAGGCATCAAGGGTTTCCGATACGACAACCTGAGCCCGATGCGGGATGACTACCTGATCACCGGCGATGTGAACATTCTCCACGCTTCGTTGATCGTCAAGTACAAGATCGTCGATCCCGTTGCCTACCTGATGAATATACATCCGATGCCGGCGAAGGGGGCAAATGTGCGGTCTGAGGAGTATCTCCGCCAACCCGAGTATTCGATTCTGGATCGCCTGGCGCGCAACGCCGTCATCGAAACCGCCGCGGCCGGAGAGGCGCTCGACATTCGCGGCAAAGGACAGGATCGGTTCCTCGTTGCCGTGGGTCGTCGCCTGAGCGAAAAGCTGAAAGAGTTGGAAACGCGCGGCGAGTCGCTCGGCATTGCCGTCAACGCCGACACCGGCATTCTCGCGCCGAAGGCCGGGGGAACGACGGAAGCCATCATGCCGCCGCGGCAGGTGCAGGAGGTCTTCGACAAAGTCTTCGCCTCACAGAATGAAAAGTCCGGCGCGATCACCAAGGCCCTGGCCTCGGCGCAGCAGCGGCTGCGCGAAACGGCCGGGCCGGGCTTCCAGGAGATCGCCGACCTGGTCGATGCCGAGTTTGAGACTCTGCTGCGCCTCTCGGAAGAGAAGTCAAAGAGTCCGTCCGATGCCGCCGAGGTGGCACGGCTTTCCGCCGAAGTCGAAAAGCAGGCCGCACTGGTCGAGGCGGCCCTGGATGGCGCCAGCGGCGAGGCGCAGGCGATCATCAAGGATGCCCAGATTCGCCGCGACCAGTTCGTGAAGGAAGTCGCCGGAGATTACGATCAGTTCATACTCCTCTTGCCTGAGTATCGGAGAAACCCGCAGATCTTCATGTCGCGTTTGCGCGATGAGACGTATTCCGACGCACTGGCGAACAAACGCGTGGGCAAGATTTTTCTGCCCGAGCCGGGAGAAGGCGGCCGCATCTGGCTCCAGATTCCGCGCAGCAGCGAAGGCGCAAATCTGTCCGCTGAGGACAAGAATGATTCGGAGCCCAGGACGGATTCCGCCAGAAACATGGGTAAGGGCGGTGTCGTCCGCGCCCCAGCAAGGATAGCCGGCCCATGATGGAGCGCGTTGGCAACTTGCAGCCGGTCGTCGAGTGCATCGGTCTGGTCAAGGTCTTTCAGGACTTCTGGGGACGCGACAAGGTTCTCGCCGTCGACAACCTGGACATGCAGGTATATCCCGGCGAGATCTTCGGCCTTCTCGGTCCGAACGGTTCGGGAAAATCCACCACCATCAAGATGATCCTCGGCCTGCTCTATCCCACCTCGGGCGTGGCCAGGGTCTTCGGGCGTCCCCCCACCGATACAGCCGTCAAGGCGCGCATCGGTTTCATGCCGGAAGAATCCTATCTCTATCGTTATCTGAACGCCTACGAAACGCTCGATTACTACGGGCGGCTCTTTCGGCTCGATCGTGTCGAACGTCGCAAGCGGACCGAGCAACTGATCGACATGGTCGGGCTGAAGCGCGCCGCACGTCGACCGGTCGGAACTTACTCGAAGGGAATGGCCCGTCGCATCGGCCTCGCCCAGGCGCTGGTCAACGATCCTGACCTTCTGATTCTTGACGAACCGACGACCGGGCTCGACCCCGTCGGCACGCGCCAGATCAAGGACGTGATCGAGATTCTCGGGCAGCGCGGCAAGACGGTCATTCTGTGCAGTCACCTCCTTGCCGACGTCGAAGATGTCTGTGACCGCGTCGCGATCATGTACGGTGGAAAAATGCAGGCGTCCGGGACTGTTAGTGATCTGCTCCAGCGGCGTGACATCACCGAGATCAGCGCGGGTCAGCTTGATGAAGCCACTGTGGAGAAAGTCCGGCAGGTCATCGAGCAGTCCGGCAGCACCGTACTCGGTGTTCATCATCCGACCGATCGGCTTGAGGCCCTCTTCCTGCGCATTGTCAGTCAGGCTCAGCGCGACAAGCTGCAGACCAGTGGCGCGGAATCCAGCCGGGGCGTATCTCAGTTTCTCGGCGGTACGGGCAGTCAGCCGGAAACCATTGTTGAAACTCTTGTGGAGGCCGGACGCCGGCGCCAGGAACCCGCGGCGACGCAACCGTCCGCACCCGCGCCGGAAGTCAGGACCGAAGTCTTGAAAAAGCTCGAGCCCCAGCAGGAAGCGTCGAAGAAACCGACCGGTCCGGTGGAGTCGCCGATCCCGCAGCGCGAGCCTGACAAGGCTGTCCTGGATCGCCTGCTGCAGGCCGGACGCGAAGGCAGCGCACCGGATGAGTCCTCCGATAAGAACTAAGGCGGCGCGCAGGCTGACTGTCCTCGCGAGCGACGAAATCGAATCGTGAACGAATCCACCTTTTTCATGATCATGTTCGCCTTCGGCTCCCTCATGGGGCTGTGCACCTTGGTGTACGTGATCAAGCACGCCTTCGGCCGCGGCTCGGGCGAGGTCGGCGGATGGGAGCTGCGCGGCGCGAGGCAGCGAATTGCCGCGATCATGCGAACGACCATTGCCGAAGGTCTTCGCGCCAAGGTGGCCGGCGGCTTTGCGGTGCTCATCCTCATCAGCGTCCCGCTCTTCTGCATCACCGCGACCGGTGATGGAACCATCAAGGGTCGGGTTCAGATGTTCGTGTCCTACTCCATGGGCTTTGCCGGATTTCTCCTGGCCATCCTGACCATCCTGTTCGCCTGTCGAAGCCTCTCGGTGGAGATCGCCAGCCGGCAGATTTACGGCATCGTTTCCAAACCGGTCCCGCGATGGCAGATCGTCGTCGGCAAGTGGTGCGGGGTTATGCTGGTCGATCTGGTGCTGCTGCTGCTCGCCGCGGTCCTCACTTATTCGGGCACTCACCTGATCATCGCCAACTTCAAATCCCAGTTGCGACACGACCTCGTCACTCACGGCAGCCTCACGCCGGACCAGGCCGCGACCACCGTTTCGGCCCTGTCCGACGCCAAGGGTGTCGGAAAGGGCGGCATGGGGAGTCCGCTGATCGCGCTCTTTTCGGAGCGACTCGGTAAGACACAGGAAGAAGTGGGCGTGATGCTCCTTCGGCTTCCGGAAGGAACGCGTGTGAACCTGCGACGGTTCGATGAGCTGCGGCGCCGCGTCCTCGTCACCCGGTCGGTGATCTCGGCGCCGGTGCCCGACTTCTCGCAGGACATCGAGGAGATTTATAAAAAGCTCAAGGAAGAGAATCGTCTGCCGAGTGATTGGACCGTGCAGCGGATTCGTCGTCAGATTGAGGCGGAACTCACCGGGGCATTCTGTTCGATCTCGTACGGCGAGGGGCGCGTGTGGTCTCTCAAGGGGCCCGCGCCGCAGGAGGGAACGGGCTGGGTCATGAGCCTGCGATTCAAGATTCGCGCGCCACGTCAGCCGCTGGCGACGCAGTTTGAGGGGATCACACTCGAAGAAGATAAACTCCTGTGCCTTTGGACCCTCGGCGATCCGCAAAAGCCCAAGTTTCAACCGAAGATCGACCAGGTCCCGATCAACAGTTATGAAGAGATAGAGATTCCACAGAACGGCGTTGAGAAGGACGGCACGGTCATCGTGGGGTTCGAGAACATCGATCCGCGAAAGATCGAGGCCATCTTCGACCTGCCGAACGACGGGCTTCAGCTTCTCTATCGCATCGGTCCCTGGGAGCTTGGGTTCACCCAGGCCCTTCTTGCGATGTTGATTCCCTTGTCCTGTCTCGCGGCCTTCGGTGTCTGCGCTTCGACATTCCTGAGCTTTCCCGTCGGGACGTTGATCGTCCTCACGCTCTACATCATCAGCAGTTCGATGGGGTTTCTCGCGGACTCGTTGGCCGTGTCGAAGGAATACGCCCCGCCGCCGGAACAGCGCACTTTGGTCTATGAGACGCGCCGCCTGACGGTGGAGGCCCTCGGGTGGGCGCTGTCGATCGGCGATCTCGATCCCGTCACCAAACTGATGGAAGGCCGCGCCGTCGGCTGGTCGCAGCTCGGCGATGCCGCCTGGAAGTTCAGCCTGCTCAAGGGCGCCGCGGTCCTCTTTATCGGTGTTCTCACGCTGCGTCGCCGAGAGCTTGCGGCCGTGATAGTCTAAACTTGTCCCCGTCGTCCCATATCGCGGGGCTTTCCCAGTCGACACCCGGTCCACGGCACCCGGGTGAACCGGATTGAGGCCGCTTATGGGACAGTTGAGGCGGAACATCAAGTGTGTTGCCGATTCGAGCGATGAATTCTCGGATTTCCAGTCGCTTTTTACGACGAACCGAAAGGATGCAAGCCCATGTCCAGCGCTACCCTGAGCCCGAAGAACAGTAAGAATAAACCGCCGCACGAGCAGGATCAGTGTCACAAGGCCCACGAGACCAAGGCTCCCTCGAAACACTTTGACTTCAATCACATCACGGACGCCCAGTTTCAGGCGGCCGCGGACCACATGAAGCTCGAGCCGGACATTCAGATGCTCCTGCGAACGCCGTATCGCGAATTGATCGTTCAGATTCCCGTGCGCATGGATGACGGCCATCTGGAACTCTTTCACGGCTATCGGGTGCAGCACAACGCGGTGCGCGGTCCTTACAAGGGCGGCCTGAGGTTTCACCCGGAGGTGGACCTGAACGAAGTCCGCTCGCTGGCGGCGCTGATGACCTGGAAGACGGCGCTGGTGGACATTCCGTTCGGCGGGGCCAAGGGCGGCGTGACCTGCGACCCGACGAAGATGTCGCGCACCGAATTGCAGAAGCTCACCCGCGGCCTCACGCAGAAGATCGACATGTGCCTCGGCGTCTATCGGGACATTGCCGCGCCGGACGTCAATACCAATCCGCAGGTCATGGCCTGGATCATGGACGAGTACGGCAAGAAGCACGGCTACACGCCGGCCATCGTGACCGGTAAGCCGGTGAATCTCGGCGGCAGCCTCGGTCGCGAGGCGGCGACGGGTCGCGGCACCACGATCATCACCCGCGAGGCCTGCAAGGCTTTCAAGATCGAGTTGAAGAATGCCAAGGTCGCGATCCAGGGATTCGGCAACGTCGGATCGTGGACGGCTCGCCTGCTTCACGAGATGGGGGCGAAGATCGTCGCCGTCTCGGACGTCTACGGCGGCATTCATAACGATCGCGGACTGGACATTCCCAAGCTCTGCGAGCACATGAAGTCGACCGGCACGGTTGGAGGCTTTCCGGGGGCGAAAGAAGTTTCCAATGCCGAATTGCTGACGCTCAATGTGGATGTCCTGATTCCGGCGGCCCTGGGCGGCGCAATCGATCACAAGAACGCCGATCGGGTTTCCGCCCGGATCGTCATTGAAGCGGCGAATTCGCCGTTGACCCCGCAGGCCGATGAGAAACTGCGAAGCCGCGGCATCACGGTGGTGCCCGACATCTTGGTGAACGCCGGCGGCGTGACGGTCTCTTACTTCGAGTGGGTTCAGAACCTCCAGCAGATGCGCTGGGAAGAGAGCCACGTGAACGCGGAGCTGGAAAAGCGGATGATGAGCGCCTGGAACAACGCGTACCGCGTGGCGGTGGAGCAGAAGCTGCCCATGCGCGTGGCGGCCTACGTCGTGGCCCTGGAGCGGGTCGCCGAAGCGACGCGACAGCGCGTCTAGAGCGGCCGACCGCGCCGCACCGGCGCGGGGAATTTTTTTGTGAACCACGAGGGCGCGCCCCGCCGGGCGCGCCCTCGTTTTTTTGCGCGCCGTGGGCAGGGGCGCAGGGCCCAGTTGCGCGGGAGGGGGTCACCGGCGCGCGGCAGCCGAGGTGACAATAGGCGAAAAAAGGGGCCGAGGGGTCCAGGGGCCGAGGTGTCGAGGGTGAAGACAGAGGCGCTGATCGCGCGCAAGTCGTGCAAAATCGAAAGTGACATACGGTGACACAGCGCGTTCGGGGATTGTGGCAACACTTGTGGCGGGCATGGGTTGCGATGTTGCGCGGTTTGGGTGATTTTTTGCGCGCATTTGAGTGACTCCTCCACCCCTGCCGGGGTGGAATTCTCTGCGCAACGCTGACCACGGATTGCGCTGGTCGGGCGGTGCCCGACGACGCTGCATCCGTGGCTACAACCCGGCGCCCCATTCGGGGCTCGATCGGGGGCGATGCATTTGTGAGGACGTGAAGGCGTTTTGTTTGGGCTGATGGTTCACACGGGAATGGGCAGAATCGCAGGTGACAATAGGCGAAAAAACGAGGGGCCCAGGGGTCGAGGTTCCAAGGGGTCCAGGGTGAAGACATTCGCGCGCTGATCGCGCGTAAGCACTGCAAAAGCCAAGGTGACATAAGGTGACACAAGGCCTTGGGGAATCGTGCCAACTCCTGTGGCGGGCATGTGTTGGGGCGGTTCGGGTTTTTGGCGGTTTTTGGTGAAAACGCGCAAGGTGAAACACGACGGGTGTATGCCCGAACGGGCGTGGAAAAACTCGGGGAAGTTCGTTTGTAAGTCTTTGAAAAACGGGCTGACAAAGTGACACTGTGAAAACGAGTTTCAGGGTTTCGCACTTCTGAGCAGTAAAGGCGAGGGACGGTTCGTTGCGTGCGCAGGTTGGGTGATGCTGTGGGCATTGCATTAGAGACTCTTGCTCCGTGTTCGCGCGGGGCTGCGACCGGCGTGGAACATCGGATGCCAGATAATGCAGGGAACATGGGTATTTACTGGATATTTCGAGGCAAACGCGGTTTGATGTACGTATGGGTCGGAGTGAGGACCGCACTACAAGGAGCTTGACTATGGTTCTTCAGCCAGTCATTCGAAACGGCTTGGGCGGACTGATCGTCATCATCATGGGGTCCGGGCTTGGCTGCGCGAAGACCCATAAGCGGGTTTGTGAAGAGCCGACGTTTTCAAAGCTGGCAGGGAGGTGGTCAATCACCTATGCAGACGCGGACGAGGCTATCACGGGAGGACAAAACTCGCGAGGGAAGGATCTACCTGCACTAGCTTATGAGAAAATCGTATTCGTCTCTATCCTACCGAACGGCGCCATTGACTGGTCACGCTCTTCCGCCGGCTCGGTTTACGGGATTCACGATCTTGAGCACGTCGGAGATGAATGTGTGAGCAGACGCCCGCTCCATGGCCGATTCAAGCTGAGCGCGGCGGAGTACACCCCAACTCGATCGAGTGTGACGATCGAGCGAACCGATCCCGGCTTTTATACCGATTCGCTGAAGGAAGCGGACTTCGCACTTGAGCTTCGCGAAGATGGAACTGCGAGATTTGACTGCGGCACATTTCAGGGCTTAGGAAGGCCCGTCAAGACGATGGTTTTGTCGCGGCACGATCAAAAACTCCTGCGCATTGACAACCGCTCCAGAATCGCAGGCGCGTGGACTCTTTCGCCCGACGACATGATGGCGAAGATTATTATTCGGGATGATGGGACCTTCGACTGGACGGGGACCGTGGAGGGCATGTCTCAAAACCCCCATCAGCTCGTATGCAATGGTGATCGCGCGTTCAGTATGATTGGGGCGGCGAGAGTAGTCGCCGCAAGGTATCAACCGGATTCGAGTGGCGTTTCGATCGAAACAACTCGGCAAGATGATTCCGTCTATGTATTCGAACTGAATGTCACGCGAATTGACCATGACAGGACTAAGGTTGTCATGAGAGTCGGAATCCGGGGCGCGGCATCAAAGAGAGCAGTCTGTACGCTTTACCGAAATGACAAGGCGGTTCAACGATATGAATCGGCCCTCTCGGATTTGGATTCTTAGAAGGGGAAACGCAGGCCTCTCCCGGTTAAGCCAGCCTAGCAGCCAGTCAATAAGCGTTCGCGAGCAGCACGAGTGAATCGACAATTGAGGCAGCGGATTGGAGGGTCGATCATTCGGTGACATCCTCGCCGCTCACAGCCCCAACGGGGCGCAGGGTTGTAGCCACGGGTGGAGCATCGCCGAGGCGCCAGCCGTTGGCGATGCGGAACCCGTGGAATGGTTCGGCGAGTAGGATAAGCCCCGGAGGGGCGTTGGAAGTCTCCGTTAACCAGCAGGTGTCGCATGCCCGGCACGTACTCGCAGGTTCTGTTACACGTCGTCTTCAGCACCAAGCATCGCGAGAAATGGATCAGCTCGCAGATTGCAGAGCGGCTCTATCCGTACATCGGCGGGATTGTTCGCAGTGAGAAGGGGACACTGCTCGACATTGGCGGTATAGAGGACCACGTTCACCTGTACGTGCGCTGGCGGCCGGACGAATCGATTTCGAATCTGATGCGAGTCGTGAAAGCGCGGTCGTCGAAATGGGTCCATGAGACTTTTCCGAGACTCGCCGCGTTTGCATGGCAAGAGGGCTACTCCGCCTTTTCGGTCAGCAAGTCGCAGGAAGACGTGGTTAAGAAATACATCGCGAATCAGGCGGAGCATCATCGGCGGGAGGACTTTCGATCGGAGTTGCTGCGACTACTGACGGCGCATGGTGTCGAGTTCGACGTGAAGTATGTGTGTGATTGATGCACCTCTGCCCAGTCGAAAGCTTCCTCCGCCCCTAGCCGGGGCGGGGAGCGCTGCGCGATCAATTCCACGGGTTGCGCTCGTCGGCTAGCGCCGCCTTCGCTCCACCCGTGGCTACAATCCGGCGCCCCGATGGGGCTAAAGCGGCTTGCGCATCTGCGTAGCGTCCGGCGCCTCTGCCGGACGTGAATCGCAAGGAACATTTCCTGATATACAACGCTGCATCAACGCGCAATCTGCCATAGAACGGTCGACGTGATAGAGGACCTCAGTGTGCCGGTGGCAGATGGTGAGCTGCGCCGCGTTTCACTTTACCTGATAACGGTTCTTGCGTAACTACGATTCGGCGCACCCGTCGGGTTGTCATGGGCTAATCAGTATTTCATTCCGTGGTCAGGGTATCCGGGCGCGGCGTCAGAGAGAGCAGCCTTTACGCTCTACCGAAATGACAAGGCTGTTCAACGATTTGAATCGGCCCTATCGGATTTGGATTCTTATAAAGGGTAGCGCAGGCCTCTCCCGGATAAGCCAGCCTAACAGCCAGTCACCGGATTCAAGCATGCGCCGTGCAGTGCAGCGCGGATGGGCTTCCTCGCTTGCGCTTCGGGCTGGTATGTGGTGCAGCGTGGGGGAACTCAAAACCGAAATCTCATGCCCGGCGGCGGTTGGCGTCCACGTGGGCGATGAGTTTGTAGACCAGCTTGGCGGCCAGAAACTCGGTTTGGGCGGTGCCGGGTTGGGGGAGGACTTCCACGACGTCGGCGGCGACGATGTTGCGGAACATGGCCGTGGCCTTGAGCAGGTCGTTGACCTGGAACCAGTCGAGGCCGCCGGGTTCGGGGGTGCCGGTGCCGGGGGCGTAGGCCGGGTCGAAGCCGTCGATGTCGATGGTCACGTAGACGTTGTCCGTCAGTTGCTCGACGACCTGCTGAAGCCAGTCGGCGTTGGTGCGCACCTCGCGTACCGAGACCGGCGTGATGCCGTGCTTCTTCATGAACTGGTGTTCGCCGAGGCTGTAGTTGCGGATGCCGACGGCGACGACGGGGATGCCCATCTCGACGACGCGGCGCATGACGGCGGCGTGGCTGTAGGGCGTGCCTTCATATTCGGCGCGGAGATCGGCGTGCGCGTCGATCTGGAGGACGCTGAGCTTCTTGTGCTTCCGCTTGACTGCCCGGACGAGGCCGGAGGTGAGGGAGTGCTCGCCGCCAAGGGCGATGAGGAATTTCTTTTTGGCGAGGACCTGCCGCGCCGCCTGATAGACGGATTCGTGCATTTCCCTGGGCCCGGCCATCTCCGGGGCGACGGGGTCGCAGGTCATGACGCCGGCGGCTGTGAATTCTTTACCGTATTCCTCGTCAAAGAGCTCGACCTGCTGGCTGGCGGTGATGATGGCCCGGGGGCCGTTGCGGGTGCCGGTCTGGTAGCTGACGGTGCCATCGTAGGGGAGCGGGAGAATGGCATAGCGGGCCTTTTTGGGGTCGCAGTACCGGGGCGGGAGGCCCAGGAAGTTGTCGGGGATGGTCTCCAATGGTCTCGCTCCTGCCTGCTTGGGCGTAGGCGGCTGACTTCGGGTGTCGGGCAAACGAGGGGGTATCTTCCGCCGATTGCGGCCGGTCCGCAACGCGGGCGATTGGGCGATTTTGAGAGCGATAGGGCCTTCGTTTTTGTGATGTTGACGCGACCGCCGCAACTTTGTCTATTACACGCCTGTTCGCCCCGAGCATTGGCGGGTATGACGAACGACTTGTGAACCCGTACCAAGGATTCGAGCTATGACTCACATCGTCACGGAACGCTGCGTAAACTGCCGCTATACCGACTGTGCCACGGTTTGCCCTGTCGAGTGCTTCTGGGAAATCGAAGACCCCGCGATGCTGGTGATCGACCCGGATACGTGCATCGACTGCGGCCTGTGCGTCCCTGAGTGTCCGATCCACGCCATCTACACCGAGGATGAGTGCCCTGATCAATACAAGGAGTGGATCGACAAGAACAAGGACCTGTTCAGTAAGGGCACAAACATCACCGAGAAGAAGGACCCTTTGCCGGGTGCGTTGACCCTGGAGCAGATTCAGGAAAACGAGAAGGCCAAGGGTTGGGACATTCCCGAGCCGGGCGGAACGTGATTCGACCGAATTCCTCCTGTTGGTCGATATCCAGCGTGCCGGCCCTATACTCTGACCAACCATGAAGCGAAGCTTTTTGATCGCCATTGCGCTGGTTTTCTGCGCCACCGGTGCGGGTTGCAGCCGGCCGGAGTCGGGGCCGCTGGTGATTTTTCTGGACGGGGCGGGATGGTATGCCAGCTCGGGCGGGGTTGAGTCTGGGCTTCGTCAGGCGGGCTACACGGGCCGGTTTGAAACGTTTTTATGGAGCTCGTTTCTCGGTCCGGCGCACGATCACTTTATCAGAGCGAACAGTCGCGCGACAGGCCAGAGACTGGCTCGTCGCATCGAGGCCCAGAGGAAGGTCGATCCGGATTCGTCGATTCACCTGATGGGTTTGTCCGCGGGAACGGCGGTGATCCTGCGGGCGTTGAATGAACTACCGAAGGGTGTGAGCGTTGATAGTGTGGTACTGTTTTCATCTTCTGCTTCGTCTCAACGCAATCTGACGCAGGCGATGGGGCATGTGAAGGGCAGGCTGTATGCGACGGCCAGCACGCACGACGTCATCCTCGCGGGCATTCCGGCGAATGCGGACCGTCGTGGCGGCTCTCCGGCGGGCCTGGTTGGGTTCAGATTGCCCACCGCCGCCAGTGCGCAGACGATTGAGGCTTACGATCGCGTCGTGGTTCTGCCGTGGCAGCCGTCGTATCTGGGCTTTGGGTGGACGGGCAGTCACACGTCGGTGACAGACCGCAGATTCGTGGGCACGGTGATCGCGCCGAGAATCCTCTCGCGCGAACCGTTCCCGCTGGATCGATCCGTCGTCGCGCGCGCCGAAATGCGCACTGCGAGTCCGCCATCATGAATTCTGTCCGTCCATGGGTGACTTGTCTTCTACTGGTGCTGATCGGGGCGGGATGCGCCGTGGACAAGCACTATCGGGCCGGGCGAGAGGCCGAGGAGCGCGGCGATTCATCCCGAGCCTACGATGAATTCAATCGATCCGGCGCGGCGCGACGCAGCGGGGCGGTCGCCGCGGCCCTTGAGCGGACGGCGCCCGGCGCGGCTGATGAAGCGGAAAGCGCCGCGATCACGGCCATGGATCAGGGCCGGTACGACGAGGCATGGCGGCTGCTGATGCGCGTGCTGGATATCATGCCGAATCATCCCAACGCGCCGGAGCTGATCCGCCGGATCGAGGCTGAACATGGCGACAAGATCGCGTTGGTCAGCGCGGACTATCTTCGACGCGGCAGCGCCGCGCTGTTGATGAGCGAGGAGAAACAGGCAGCGCCGGCCACGGCGATTGCGCTTCGGCCGTCACGCCCGGCGCCGGTCGATCCGGCGACGCAGGGCGCCCTGGCGGCAAGAGATGGCGCAAGCTCGGAGACCAGTCGCAACTTCGAACCACGCCGGCCGCCGGTCGCCGGCAGAAAACCGATTGAGACATCCGCCGAAAAGCCGGCGGGTGAGGCGCCGCGGGAGATGACGCCGGTAGCGCCTGCCAAGGCCGTGCGGCGGATCGAATCGCCGCGCGGCGTGATCAAGCCGCCGCCGAAAGAATCGATGGACGCCGAGCGCCGGGCCGATGACCGGGGCGGGTTTCTGATCGTTCACACCCTGAGCAAGCGCGATCGGCGATATCCGCGCGTCCTGAGGACGCTCGAAGGCATCACGCTGGAGCTGAAGGATACGGACGGCGACGGCGAAGTCGATATGGATATTTTCGACGGCAAACGGCGGATCAAGAAAGTGCGGGATCTGATGCCCGGCTCGTCGCAGACGTTTCGCGGGAAGTCGGGCGAGCTTTATCGAATGACACTGCTGGGGGTGCATCACAAGTCGCACACCGTCCGCATCGGCATCAAGGCGATGTGATCCTGGGCCCATCGGCCGAGCCGTCGGATTGTCAATCCCCGTGCCGGTCGGTACGGTTCCCGTCATGCCGAAGGATGCCGCCGACGAATCACCTCAGTCCCCTTGCAGGTCGGCGCCATATTACGTTTCGGCGCTGAGCGTCGTAGGCGTCGTCGCGGCGCTGGCGCGGGATGCCGGCGGCGCTTATCTGATTGCCGAGTCGCTGGCACTGCTGCTGCAGGCGGCGTCTTGGGCCGCGTGGGTTTACCACCTGTGGGTCAAGAGGCAGGTTCGACGCGCGGGCGCATTGTCCGATGCCGGGCTGACTGTGACGGGCTTCTTATTGGGCGGGCTTATCGCGCTATGGACCGGTCGATTCGATGCGCTGGCCATCACGATGACGAGCCTGATCGCGGGGCTGCTGCTGGTGGATTTCATCGCGGGGTTCTTCGCGCGATTGCAGGCGCGGATGGATCGGCCGGTGGAGTTGTTGCGCGTCGCCCTGCGGCCGTGGGGCTGCCTGATTCTGATCACGACCATCCTGCTTGCCATTCCGCTGGCAACGCATTCCGGTGTTCCGGACTATCGACACAACTTCTGGCTGCACATCGCCAACTCCGCATTCAACGCCGTAAGCGCCGCCAGCCTGGTCGGCACCAGCACCTATGACTTCGGCGCGGAGTACGCGCTCTTTGGTCAGGCGGTCATCGTTGTCACCACGCAGCTTGCGGGGTTCTTCTTCGCCGCGATAGGGCTGGCGATGGCGCGGCCGTTCCTCAAGTCCGAGGTACGCCTGGGCACGGTGTTCAAGTGCATTGCCGCGGCCCAGGTCGTGGCCATCGCGTTTGTCTGGACTTCGTGGCACGATGCGGACGTGGGCGGACTCGTCACGAGGGCGGGCTGGGGTCTCACGCATGTGGGCAGCGCGATCTTCAACTCCGGCTGGACGCTTCGCGCCGACGGCATGGCGGCGTACTTCAATGAGCCGCGCGTGTATTCCGTCGTGGCGCTGCTTTCGGTGGCTGGCTCGATCGGCCTGCCGATTCTCATCGACCTGACGCGTCGGGGTCCTGTGACCAAGGGGAATTCCGGCGGCGCAGCGCCCTGGAAATCGGTGCCGCAGATGGAGGCGGCGGCGGCGTTGATCCTGCTGGTGTGCCTCGCCGGCTTTATCTGGGTCTGCGAGGCGCCGCGCTTCATGCCGGAAAAGCTGGTGCCGCGGCGGCCGGTTGATTTCGGAGGCGACCGTGTGTGTCTGCGCGATGACATGGGTCATCGGCAGCGCTGGACGATGAGCGTCTTCATTTCTTCAACGCTGCGTTCGGCGGGCCTTCAAAGCACGCCGCTCTCCGAAGGGGCGATGTCCTGGCCGACGTACTTTGCCATGCTCGGCATGATGACGCTCGGAGGGTCAGTGGGCGGCGTCGCGGGGGGCATGCGCGTCTCCGCGCTGCTGATTCCGCTTTTGGTTCTTTTTAGCGGGAGGCTCGGGTGGGCCTCGCGGCCGGGCGGGATGGAAGCGCGGCGGTGCCTGCTTGTCGGCGCGGCGCGCATCGCGGCGGTCACGCTGCTGCTGAATGTCGGCGGAGTCCTGGCGCTGTCGATGTCCACGGACGGCACGTGGTACGAGACGATCTTTGACGGCGTCGCCGCGGTGGGTAACGTCGGATTGTCCACCGGCCTCGCTTTGCATTTGACGAGCGCTGGACGCCTTGCCATGATGCTTTGCATGGTCGCCGGACGCCTTGTGCCGATCATCATGTGGCTGAACCTCGCAGCGCGATTGCAACGACTCGTCGGCGAACAGCCGAATCCGGAGCCCGTCATCTCTTGAGCCTATCCCGCTTGTCAATTATTCGATTACATCGCGTCGCCCTCGGCGGGTTGATTCTGATCTTTGGAATGACGAGCTGCGGCGGTCCGGATGGCGCGGAGCCTGTCCGCGAACGCGCCCGGGTTTCGGTTGTCCGCGAGGGGCCGGATGCCGTGCGGGTTGACGGCGTCGCGCCGCTGGCGGGATTTGCAAAGGGGCGGGACTGCACCTTCATCGGGTGTCTTGAGGTGCTGTTGGAATCCGCCGGTCGTCGCATCAGCTACGACGACCTGATGGCGGTCAGCGGGATGTCATTTCGCACGCAGTTTCGCGTCGATCGCTGGGACGTGGGAAATCCCGATCCGCTGGTCGGCGATACGCGGCTGGATGCCCTGTTCGAGTCGGTCGGCTGGAAGTATGAAGTGCGCATCGTGCGTCTCGACGAGCTCGCAGAAAAGGACGCGCTGCATCGGGCGATCTGCCGGAGCATCGACGCGGGGATGCCGGTCCTTGCGGCGAACATCATTCCGCCGGAGGACTGGGGCATCATCACCGGCTATCGGCGCGATCGCACCTATCTTTGCCGTTCGTATAACGACGGGGCGCTGACGATTGACGAGCCGGCCAAGGGCTGGCCGACGGCGGTGGTGATCCTCACGGAAAAACTGTCTCCCCCGGTTCGCGAGCGCATGCGGATGGCGGCGGTGAAGAGCGCCATCGAATTGTGGGAGAAGCGGGCTGTCGGGCCCTTTGCGCAGGGGGCGCACGCCTTCGATCAGTGGTCTCAGCTTCTTCGCACCGTCGCGGATCGAGATTACGTTCATGCCAACTTCTGGACGTACATCTGTCTGATTGACGCGCGGGCATCGGCGGTGCGATATTTGCGAAGCGTCGCCCGGGACTTCGGGACGAAACAGCTTCACGTGGCGGCGGCGGCAGACTTTTACGATCAGGAAGTGCGGTTGCTGCTCGACAACCTGAGCAGCGTTCCGCCGGAACACGAGTTCAAGGACTCGCTTCCGCCGGCCAAGGTTCGCAACAAGCAGGCGGAAGTTCTCCAGTCGGCCAAACAGATTGAGGCCAAGGCGATTGAATCATTGAAAAAGGCCTTGTGATCAGTCGCCGCAGCCGCTGCTGCAACGGCGAAACGCCGCGAAACTCACGCACCAACGGGTGAAAAATCGGGTCCGGTTTATAACGGTGGCGTGCCGGTTCGCGTTATATACTTTAATCACGGGGCGGCCCGAGTTCGGATTGTCCTGAAGGCAGCGGGTCGGGTTCCCCTCTGAAAGCAGCGTTGCGAGACACATGACCGTTATCGTCGTCATTCTGATTCTGGGTTCGATCTCGCTGGGGCTCCTGCTCCTGCACGACCTGCGTCGCAATCGCGAATCGAGCAACGGCGCCGTCGAACATCGGGACCCGCGAACCTGTCCACATTGCGGCTTGGATTCGCCGTCCAGCGCGGTATTCTGCGGACATTGCGGCAAGCACTTCTGACGGGAACCCGAGCCCATCCGGTTTTTCGCTGGATCGAAAAAGGAGTTTTACGATGTCTCGAATCGAAGATTACCCCGACAGGCCTTCGTACAGGCGGCCGTCCTTTAATCGGCCGTCGCTCAGGTCGATGATCATGCTCGGCGCCGGCGGATTGGCGCTGCTTGTGCTGTTCGTGTTGTGGTTCGTGATTCGCGTGGAGATCCCGACGAACCGGCTCCTGGTGCTCGTCAACAAGACCGGGAAAGTGCTGCCCGACGAGTTGAGCGACGAGTTTGGCGATCAGGTCGTGCTCTATCCTGAACTGGTCGCGGCGATCGCCGCACAGACGAACCAGGACGAAGCGACGATCCGCGAACGCTTCAAGGGCATTCAGTATGAGGTGCGCAAGGAGGGTCGCTACTTCCCTAATCCGTGGTCCCGCGAAGCGCGGGTGATCGACACGACCATCATCGGCCAGTCCGAAGTGGGCGTGCTGATTCGCAGGTTCGGCAAGCCGCTTCCTTATCCGAAGACAGTGGCGACCGAGCCGGACGAGCGCGGCCCTGTCGCCCAGGTGCTTAACCCAGGTCGCCATGACGTCAATCTGCTGGCATACGACGTACAGAAATTTCCGGCGATCCTGATCCCGGAAGGTCACGTCGGCGTTGTCACCCTGCTGAGCGGAACCGAGCCGCGCGTCAAGAATACGTACACGATCGAGCCCGGCGAGAAGGGGGTTCAGAGCGAGACGCTGCCGCCGGGCCTGGAGTTTTTCAATCCGTATCTCAAGCGAATCGACATCGTAGATATCCGCAGCCACAAGTATGACACGGTGGGCGACGAGGCCATTTATTTCCCGTCGAGCGACAGTTTCACGATCACCATCGAGGGCACGATCGAGTGGGCCATCCGGCCCGATCGCGTGGCCGAGGTGACGGTGGCCTACGGCGACGTTGAGGACATCCTTAACAAGATCATCCTGCCGAACGCGCGCAGCATCGCGCGGATACAGGGGTCGAAGCTGATGGCACGGGAGTTCATCAGCGGCAAGACGCGGTCGGCGTTTCAGACGCGGCTGCTCACAGAGTTGAAGGAAGAGTGCTGGAAGCAGGGGATCGACATTCGCGCGGCGTTGGTACGCGACATTCAGCCGCCGTCGGAGATCGCGGCCCTCATCAGTCAGCGCGAGCAGGCGGATCAGGAGATGGAGCGCTCGACGAATCGGATGGAGGAGGCCAAGAGCGAGGCGCTGCTGGTCGAGCAGCAGGAGATGGCGGATCGCAACGCGTCGATCGGCGACTTTCGCACGAAGGTGGTGACGGTGACGAAGGAGGCGGAGCAGCGCAAGAGCGTCTCCATCACCGAGGCGAGCCGGGCACTGGAGGTGTCGCGGCTGCAGCTTGAGGCGGCGGAGAAGGAGGCCGCGGCGATTCGGTCGCGCGGCGAGGCGGAGGCGAAGGTGATTCTGTTCGGCTACCAGGCGAAGGCGGAGCCGCTGGGTAAGGCGGTGTCGGCGTTCGGCGACGGGATGACTTACGCACAGTATTTCTTCCTTCAGAAGACGGCGCCGGCGATTCAGTCGATCGCGTCGAACACGGACGGGCCGTTCGCGGAGATCTTCAAAGAGTTCCAATCATTCGGCCGGACATCGAGCGTGAAGGAGAAGCGATAATGCGACGGATCAAAATACTCGCGGGCGTGGGGCTGCTGGCCCTCGGCGTCCTCACGACGATCGGCTGGTTCAGCTTCCGCATTTACGTGCCGACGAACAAGTGCGCCGTTCTGATCAAGAAGACGGGCGCGATGCTGCCCGAGGGCGAGTCGGTCGCCACGAACGACACCCAGCGCGGCATTCAGCAGGAAGTGCTCGGCCCCGGCCGGCACTTCCGCGATCCGTTTCGCTGGGCATGGCAGCTCGTCGATCAGCAGATCATCCCGGCGGGCAATCCGACGAAGTGGAAGTTCAATACGCGGATTCTCGCTCATCAGCCGGACGCCATTCGCAATGTGATGGCGGCGATGGCCGAGGACCTTCCCAAAATCGGCGTCGTGACCCGCCGCGTCGGCAAGCGACCGCCGCCGGGGCAACTCGTCGTCAAGCGATCGAGCGGGTATCAGGGCATTCTCGAGGAGGTGCTGACGCCCGGCACCTACAAGCTCAATCCGAATGTCTATGAAGTGACGTTGTATCCGGCGACGGTAGTGCCGACCGGTTTTGTCGGCGTGGTGACGAACCTGATGAATTCGCGGGAATCGTCGGCGGCGTTTGAGCAGGCGACCTCGGCCGCATCGCCGGTAGCGGCTCCTCCGGTCGCTATTCCGGAGGCAGAGGCGATTCGCCCCGAACTGGACATGCACGTGCGGCCGCTGGCCTCGCCCGGTCAGCGCGGCACGCTGCGCGACGTGCTCCAGCCGGGCATCTACTTCATCAATCCGAAGGTGAAGAAGGTGACGCTGGTGGAGATCGGATTTCACGAATACTCGCAGCTTCATGTTGGCGGCACGCAGAGTCAGCAGATTTCCTTTCCGTCGGACACCGGTTTTCTCATCACGGTGGGGGTGACTGTGGTGTGGGGCGTCGATCCGTCGCACGCGGCCGAGATCATCAACGAGTTTGGAAATGTCGACGGCGTGCTGGAAAAGGTCATCGCCCCGCAGCTTCGGTCGATCTGCCGGAACATCGGCTCGACCTACGCGGCGCGGGATTTCATCCAGGGCGAGAAGCGCGAACTCTTTCAGCAGGATTTGACGCGGGAGCTTCAGCGCATCTGCCGGGCGAAGAACATCGAGGTGCTCTTGGCGCTGGTGCGCGAGATCGAGGTCCATGCTCCGTCGCCCACCGGCGGCGAGGGGGCGAGCATCATGGAAGACCTGAAGCGCACGATCCAGCAGAGCTACATCGCCACGGAGAGCCGCATCACCAAGGACAAGCAGCGCGAGGCGGCGACGGTGAGGGCCCAGCTCGAAGAGAGCAAGAAGAAGGTCGATATCGCCCGGGAGAATATCAAGGCGGAGACGCGGGTACTGACGGCGGGGATCGCCGCGACAGGGGCGAAGACGGCGGCGGAGGTGGATGCGCAGGCGGCGCTGGAAGTCGCGACGATTCAGCAGCAGGTGGCCGAACTGGAGGCGAAGCGCATCGCCATCCTCGGCCAGGCGAGGGCCGACGTGGAGAAGATGAAGAACGACGCCGAGGCCGAGGGGTACAAGCTGCTCGTCGAGGCGTTCGGCTCGCCGCAGGCTTACAACCTGTACACCTTCGCGGAGAACTTCGCGCCGGAATCGATCAAGCTCTTTTACGCGGGCGAGGGGACGTTCTGGACGGACCTTTCGCGGTTTGAGGAGCTTGGGGCGGCGAAGGTTCTGCAGGCTTCTCCGGCGGTGAAGTAGTCGCGCGGGCGTGGCGGGGTGTGCGTGTGCCGGCGGTTGCGGCGGGAGTTGGAAACGCCGAAACGTCGAAGAGTCGAAACGTCGAAATGGTGCGCGGCGGCGAAGTTGCGTGGGCGCATTCGAGAGTACTCCGGTGTGATGCGTCCGGCAGGGGCGCCGGACGCTACGGGGGGGCGGCGGATTTGAAGGTGACATAAGGTGACACAGCCGATTTTTTTCGATTGCAACTCTTGAGGCGGGCATGTGTTGGGGCAGGTCGCGAATCTGGCGTTTTTTGGTGAAAACGGCGCGATACGAGGAGGGGCCGGGGGTCTGGGGGCCCTGGGGTCGAGAGGTTTGGCTGCTGCATCGCGCGCGATCCTGACGGGCATGGGTGGATAGAACTCCTATCATGTAAATCAACTTGCTCCCTGTGCGCGCGGATTTTCCGGCCGGGGCGCATCAGGCCGTGAAAATCCGGCGGCCGAAGGTTGTCCGGGTATATTGCGAAGCGTGCGCAAAGGAAGGCCGAGCAACCATGACTGAACGAATCCACAAACTCATTCCGACCGGCGAGGCGACGGCGATACTTCCCATTGAGGGTGGCCGGGTTACGCCGGTGATGGTCATTGGGACCGAGGCGATCCGCGAGACGTTTGACGATGCGACGCTTCAGCAGGCGGTGAACACGCGGCTGGCGCCGGGGGTCGAGGCGGTCGTGCTGAATCCCGATGCGCACATCGGCTACGGCGCGCCGATCGGCTGCGTGATGGCGTCGGCGAGTCATATTTATCCGGGGCCGGTGGGGGTGGACATCAAGTGCAGCATGAGCCTGCTGCAGTTCGACCTGCCGGCGGAGTCGATCGTGGATCGCCGGACGCGGCGGGCATTGATCGACGCGATCTGCGAGCGCGTGCCGACGGGGCCGGGTCGCGGGCAGCGAAATGTGCCGAAGTCGCGCCGCGTTTCGGCGGAGGTGGGCCGGCGCGTGGCGGTGGAGGGGGCGTCGGCCGCGGTTTGCGAGGAGATCGGCGTTCCGGTGCACTGGGCGCAGCGCTGCGAGGACGCGGCGCACCTGGGCCATGACGATACGCAGGACGCGCTGGCCGATCGGCTGGAGCAGCACATCGGCGGGCGGACGTTTGCCGATTTCGGCGAGAAGATTCAGCAGCTCGGCTCTTACGGCGGGGGGAATCACTTCGGGGAGTGCGAGATCGTTCACGTCGGGGCGGGCGAGCGTGCGCGACGATGCGCGGAGACATTCGGCCTGCGCGACGAACATGTCGCGTTTCTATCGCACTGCGGCTCGCGCGGGTTCGGGTACGATCTGGCGATGGGCCAGTTTCGGTCGATGCAGGCGAAGTTCGTCAAGTGGGGCATTCCCTTTCCCGGGGACGACAAGGAGCTTTGTTATGCGCCGCTGGAGACGGCGGAGGCGAATTCATATCTGGACGACATGGCGCTGGGCGCGAACTTTGCGACGGTGAACCATATGCTGATCAACGCGCTGGTCCTCGAAGCATTCGCGGAAGTGATGCCCGGCGTGAAGGGCGAGCTGGTTTATTTCATCAGCCACAACATCGCGCGGAAGGAGATCGTCCACAAGCAGCCGATGTGGGTGATGCGCAAGGGGGCGACGCGGGCCTTTCCGGCGGGGCACCATGAGCTGGCGGATACGCCGTTTGCGCAGACGGGGCATCCGATCATTTTGCCGGGCGATCCGCAGAGCGGGTCGGCGGTGATGGTGGCGGAGGAGACGGCGTCGCTGTCGTGCTACAGCGTGAACCACGGGGCGGGGCGGGTGCTGGGTCGCAAGGCGGCGATCCGGGCGCTGGACCAGCGGGAGATCGACGCGTCGTTTGACAAGATGGACATTTTGACGAATGTCCGGCAATACCCGAAGGACGAGGCGCCGGCGGCGTATAAGGATTTTGACGAGGTGCTTCGGTCGGTGAAGCTGGCGGGGCTTGCGGCGGAGGTGGCGAGGTTGAAGGCGCGGTTTGTGATTAAGGATGGGGGTAAGGCGGATTATTGATTCCGCCAATCCTTAAGCGATACACGCTCAAACGTATCAATCTTGTTCACGCATGTTGATGCTATACGCACGGGCCGGAGGCCCATGCTACCCTGTTGGGCTCACGGGCCTGCCAACTGGTCGAAACTGCTACGCTGTGTGTCTTCGGGGGCCGCGATTACTTCTTCGTCGCCGCAGGGTCGAAGCTGCCGATTCGGATGTCGCCGACGTCGGAGGTCAGGTCGATGGCGGGCGTTCTTGAATCGCCGAGTTGGGCGGTGCAGTGGTGGCGGCGCTCGCGGAGGGTTTTGATTTTCGCGTCGTCGATGGAGAGGCGGACGTCGCCTACGTCGCAGTCGGCGAGGATGCTGCCCTGTTGATCGGGAGTGAGATAGAGCCGTACGTCGCCGACGTCGGTTGTCATCTTGACCGTGTCGGCCGTGGTGGGGAGCAGCTTGAGGCTGACGCTGCCGACGTTGCTGCGCAGGTCCACGGGACCGCCGGCGAGGGCGAAGATGTTGCCGACGTCGGTGACGGCGGTGAGGCCGCCGCGGGCGTTGTCGGCGCGGATGCTGCCGACGCCGGTGGTGACCTTGACTTCGCCACCGGGCTCGCCGTCGGCGGAGTCGGCGATGACGACTGCGTCGCCGACGTCATTCTTCAGTGAGATGTTTTTCTGGAAGCCGGAGATGTGGAGATCGCCGACGTCGTTGGTGACGTCGATGTCGACATCGGGCGGGGCGGTGATCTGCCACTGGACTTCGTAATTGCGGATGCTGGTGCCGCCGGGGTGCCTGGCTTCGGCGCGGACGACGCCGTCGGCGTTGGCGAGGGATACTTCGATGTCGGCGACGGCCTGATCGGCTTCGTGCTGGTTGCAGCCCTTGCCGATTTTGATGATCTCGGCTGTGACCTCGGTTGCGGCTGGGTCGGCCTTGACGGTGATGCGGCCGACGGAGTTATCGACGACGAGCCTTTCGGTTGGGCGTGGGGCGGAGAGCGTGAGGTGGTCGCGCGTGGCGAAGGGGGTTCCGCAGCCGACGAGGAAGAGGCCGAGGAGGGAGAGGGCGGCGGCTGGTCGGCGGAGCAGGGCGATTTGCGGTCGGGAGGGGTTTTTGCGGCTGACGGGGGCGAGGAATTCGTGCATGTTGTGTCTCCTTGAGAGTATCTGACAGCGGAACGGGGAGTCGGGATAGGGCGATTTTTCGATTCCCATCGTGGACCGGCCGGGGGAAACACCTGCTCGGTGCAGGTGGACCACCACTGGAGTGTATTAACGGGTCAGGCGGGGAATATTTTCGAAGGGGTCTGCCGGACTTGGAAATCGATATGACTGCTGATTAAGATGGCACCCATCGTCCAGCGTTTGAAAAAGGAGGCTCGCTGTATGACCGTATCTGCATCCCGCCGAGGAATTACCCGTATTGAGACGCTGTTACTGATTGTTTCGCTGTCGTTTGCCGCCGCAGCGGTGGTGCCGGAGCGGGGCAGCATGGACCGCCGGAAGCAGCGTCAGGAATGTGCCTATCGACTCGGCCTGCTGGCGAAGGCGTCGAGCCATTACTCGATGGCGAACGATGGGTGGATTCTTGGGTCGCCGAATTCGTCGGGGGCGTATCTGTTGAATCGCACCGTGGCTTATGGACCTGCGGTGCAGGTGTGGGACTTCATGGGTCCGCTGGCGGAGTTCTACGGTTTGGGCTTCACGCTACCGCCGGAGTCGGGCAGCCAGGCGGCCATTGCGGAGCGGTTTAATCAGATTCGCAATTCCGAGGTGTTCCACTGTCCGGCGAATGGCTTCATGGCGTCTGGCTATCCATCTCCCGGCGGCGTTGACGCCGGAACCGGGCCGATGATCAGCTACAACACAGCGCGTAATCAGCTCTTTCTTCCAGGAAATGTCGATGTTGGCGTGCAATCCATTGGCACATCCGCCAATGTGATTCTCCCAGCAGGGTACCTGCCGAAGATCGATCGTCTTGGGGATTTGTCGAGAAAGGTGTGGAGTGCCGACGGGGCGCGGTATTCGACCATTGAGATTCAACCGGATTACGATCTTGCAGTCAGAGCTTCCTTTGGAGGAACGTTTTCTGACGCTGGATCGTACTCAAAGAGTTCCCGCTCGTGGGACCGTCGTCGCGCGCCGGGCAATGGGTCGCTTTCGAGAACAGATGCGAGGCATTATGGCTTTCGCCATTCCGACACCGATCCGCCGGTGGGTGCGCCGGCTGAGGCCTTCAAGCACAATCTCGCTTTCTACGATACTCACGTCGAAACGCAGGGCGATCTGACCTCAACGAACCCGCATCAATGGTTGCCTGTTGGGAGCACTCTTCATTCCACCGATATTTGGCGGGATACAATTCTGCACTTTGGTCTGCCGCCCATCAGTCTGCTGATTAATTAGTTTCTACAGAATCGCGCCGGCCCGCCGCTCGCCTGGCGGGCCGGTGAACGCGGTCAGAACTTGACCTTCGGCGTTTCCTGGGCCTCTTCGCCAGCCTTGAAATACTCAGCCGGTTTGACGCCGGTCCAGCCGGCGTAGAGGGAGCCGGGGAAGGCGCGGATGTAGCCGTTGAGCCTTTCGGCGGCGCTGTTGTATTTCTTGCGCATCTCGGCGATGCGGTTCTCCGTGCCTTCGAGTTCGACCTGAAGGGCGCGGAAGTTTTCATTCGCCTTCAACTCGGGGTAGCGCTCCTGAATGACGAGGAGGCGGGAGACGAAGCTGTCCATGGCGTTGCTGGCCTGCATCTTGGCGCCAGTCGTGGCTGCGCCGGTGTAGGCCTTGCGCGAGTCGGCGATGCCCTGGAGCAGGTCTTTTTCGTGGGTGGCGTAGCCTTTGACGGTCTCGACGATGTTGGGGATGAGGTCGAAGCGGCGTTTGAGGACGACTTCGACATCGGCCCAGGCGCTTTTGACGCCTTCATCCATGGTGATCGTGCTCTTGTAGCCGCTGTAGGCGCAGCCGCCGGCGAGCAGACCGCCGCCGAGCAGGACGACAATTAACAATAAAATCGCCTTTGATGCACTCATACCAGAACCTCCGCTTCGTGAAAGAGTTGCCCCACAGGAGCCGCAATATTTCGCGCTGCCGGGGTTTGCTTGTCCGCACTGTGAGCAATTCGTCATTGCAATCCTCAATCTCCATCGCAAGGTCAGGGGCGCGATTACCAACTGCCGCCGGCGCCGCCGCCGCCGAACGATCCGCCGCCGCCTCCACCGAAGCCCCCACCGAATCCGCCTCCTCCACCGAATGAACCGCCGCCCCAGCCTGAGCGGCGACTATTCGCGAGGCCGCTGAGGACGTTGCCGAGGATCATGCCGGTGACGAAGTTGCCGCCGCCCCAGCCGTATCGACGTCGCCCGCGACCGCCGCGGAAGACGGCACTGAAGATGACGATCATGACGATGAGGCTGAAGCAGGAGGCGACTCCGCCTGCGGCAGTGCCACGACCCCGGCGCGAGCGCACGTTGATGTTCGGCATGCCGGTCAGTTCGACGCCCGCGTCCTTGGCCACGGCTTTTGCCAGTGCCGCCGTGCCCATCAGGATGCCCTGGCTGTAGTCGCCTTTTCGGAAATAGGGGACGAAGTATTGCTGTGCGACGGTATCGCAGTAGAGGTCGGGGATGGCGTCTTCGATGCCTTCGCCGGTGATGATGCGCCACTTGCGGTCCTTAACGGCGATGAGGATGAGGCAGCCGTTGTTATCCTTTTTCTGGCCGAGCTTCCACTTTCGGGCGGTCTCGATGCCGAGGGTGTAGATGTCGCGGCCGTTGGTGGAGTCGATGGTCCAGACCTTCATCTGGGCGCCGGTCTTTTGCTCCAGCTCCAGTAGCCAGCCGTTGATTTGGCCGATCGCATCGGCGCGGATGACGCCGGCGTCGTCGATGACGCCGGTGCGCGGCGTTTGATCTGCGCGGGCGACGGGCACGCAGGCGATGAGCACGATCAGGACCGCGGCGGATCGGAATCGTCGATCGAACTTATTACGATGGGCGTCTTTTGAATGGCCCATCCCGCATGGTGGATAGGGCATTCTCACTTCCTGTTGCTCGTCTGTCCGTCCATCTTGGTCGCCAGTAACTCGACGTCCTGGTAGACGGCCTCGAATTCATCCCAGCTTCCCTCGGCGTCGGGCCGAACGGCTTCGCGCAGCCCGGCTAGCTTGCGACCTGCGATCGACTCGCAGGCGGCGAGGACATCGGTGGCCGGGAGGTATTCCTTGCGGTCGTCGAGCCAGAGCACACCGCGGAGGGTTCGCAGGGTCTGCAGGGCGATGTCGCGTTCGAGATCGACGAGGAAATCGACCTTGCCGCCGGTGGCCAGCAGGCCCTGGCGCAGGCGGATCAGGATGCGCTTGAACTCGCGCTCGCATTGCAGCCGCAGATACTCTGGCTCAATGTTGATCTGCTCGAAGTAGTCGCGGCCGCAAAGTGTCAGCCGGCGCTGGTGAATCTCGAGAAGTTCCAGCGGGAATGAGTCGCTCGACGACGCGATGTACTCCGGGGTCATGGTGAGCGGGGCCGCAACGCGCATGCGGGCCATTTGCGGGCCGTGGGTGGCGAGGCGGCGGATCATCATTAGGTCAATCTTTCGCAGGACCAAGACGGTCGTCGCGCCGTGGTCGGATTTCTCGAACTCGGGTTCGAGCACCGGGCCGAAGACGGTCAGGCCGAGGAGGTCGTCTGCGGCCAGCGCCTCGAGAAGGTCGCGCAGATCGGCGAGCGGGCGCTCCATGCCGGCCGGGAGGCGGCACGATGGATCCGTCGAGATGGGATTTTGGGTGGCGCTAGCCTGCATATCGAGTCCTTCCACAAATGTGACGTTGGAAGAATAGTTCATTTTCGCCGGTCGGGCCATTAGAGAAAGGCAAATGATTTGTAATCCCTCCGGAAGTATCATGTAGGGCGTGGATTTATTCGCCGAGAAGCGCAAAGAAGCCCTGGCGCGAGCCCAGCCGCTGGCGGTGCGAATGCGACCGACGAGCCTCGATGAGTTCGCGGGGCAGCAGCATTTCCTCGGGCCGGGCAAACTGCTGCGCCGACTGCTGGATGCCGATCGTCTGAGCAGCGCGATTTTCTACGGACCGCCGGGCACGGGAAAGACGACGATGGCGGGGATCATCGCGGCGCGGACGCAGGCGGCGTTTGAATCCGTCAATGCGGCGGCCATCGGCGTCAAAGAGGTGCGCGAGATCCTTCAACGGGCGCGGCATCTGCTGGAGGACGATGGGCGGCGGACGGTTTTGTTTCTCGACGAAATTCACCGGTTCAATCGGGCGCAGCAGGACGTGCTGCTGGGCGACGTGGAGGACGGGATTGTCATTCTGGTCGGCGCGACGACGGAGAACCCGTTTTTCAGCGTGAACTCGCCGCTGGTCTCGCGGAGCCAGATATTTCAGTTCGAGTCGCTGACCGACGATGATTTGAGTCAGTTGATGCGGCGTGCGCTGGCGGACGTGGATCGCGGGCTGGGGAAATACAACGCGACGATCACCGACGAGGCGCTGAGTTTTCTCGCCAGGACGAGCGACGGCGATGCCCGACGGGCGCTGACGGCACTGGAGGTGGCGGTGCTTTCGCAGCAGTCGCCGGGGGCCACGTCGTCTGCCGTGACGCTGGAGACGGCGCAGGATTCGATCCAGCGCAAGGCGATCGTCTATGACGGCACGGGCGACGAGCATTACGACGCGGCCAGCGCGCTGATCAAGTCGATGCGGGGCAGCGATCCGGACGCGACGGTGTATTGGCTGGCGCGGATGCTGGAGGCGGGGGAGGACCCGCGGTTTCTTGCCCGGCGAATCGCGATCTGCGCGGCGGAGGATGTGGGCAATGCCGATCCGATGGCACTAGTCCTGGCGCACGCGGCGGCGCAGGTGACGAAGTTTGTCGGCCTGCCGGAGTGTCAGTTGCCGCTGGCCCAGGCGGCGATCTACATTGCCTGCGCCCCGAAGAGCAACGCCAGCGCGATAGCCATCTGGAACGCGGCGAGCGACGTGAAGAACAACCGGACGATCCCGGTTCCCCGACATCTGCGCGATACGCACTACAAGAGCGCGGGGCAACTTGGCCACGGCGAGGGCTATCAGTACGCGCACGATGCGCCCGGCGGCATGGTCGATCAGGACTATCTCGGCGTGGACAAGACCTATTATGTTCCCACCGACCGGGGGCATGAGAAGCAAATGGGGACGTATCTGGACAAGTTCAAATCGCTGCGTCAGGGGACGAAGTGATCATCGTCTCGCCGAGGAGCGCGGTCATCACCTGATTGCTCAGCAGCAATCCCCGCCGCGTGAGTCGAAAGCCGCTTGAATCGCGGGCAATCAATTTCAAGTCTGTGTACTCATCGAGCTGCCGGGCGAAGAGCGTTTCGGCCCGGAAGCCCGTGACCGCTTCAAATCTCCGGTAGTTAATCCCGTCGGTCAGGCGGAGCATCTGGATGGCCGTCTCTCGTGCGCGGTCTTCCGGCGAGAGGGACTCATCCTCCACGACGATGGAACCCTCGCCCGACTGCATTGCCTCGACGTATTTTCGCACGTCGGCGACGTTTTTTCGCCGCACGCCGCCCAGGTACGACACCGCCGAGGGGCCGATGCCCAGGTATTGGCGGTTTTCCCAGTAGATGATGTTCGCACGGCACCGTCGGCCCGGTCGGGCAAAGTTGCTGATCTCGTAGTGCTCGAATCCGGCGGCGGTCAGCAGGTCGATGGTGCATTCGAACATGTCCGCTTCGACGTCTTCATCGGCCTGGACGACGCGCCCCTGGTGCCGCAGGCGTGTCAGCGAAGTGCCCGGCTCGTACATGAGGGCGTAGCACGACAAATGCTCGGTGCCGACGTCGATGGCTCGGCTGAGCGTCTCGCGCCAGGAAGCGAGGGTCTGGCCGGGGATGGCATAGATGAGATCGAGATTGATATTATCGAACCCGGCGCGGCGGGCCGACGCCACGGACTCGAAGATGTGCCGGGGATCGTGGATTCGTTCGAGGACTTTGAGCTCGTCGGGGTTGAACGACTGGGCGCCGAAGCTGATGCGGTTGACGCCGTGTCGTCGAAGGAGGTCGAGCTTGAGTTCATCGGTGCTGGATGGATTGGCCTCGACGGTGAACTCGCTGACCGGCCCGGCCCGTTCGACCAGAAGCCCGAGAATCTTTCCGAGTGCATCTGCCGGGAGGACCGTGGGTGTCCCGCCGCCGACGAAGATGGTCTCGACCGGTCGACGCGGATCGCGCGCGGTCAGCTCCGCGGTGAGTGCCGCGATGAGGCCATCGACCAGGCCGGGGATGGTCGGCAGGGAATAAAAGTCGCAGTAGCCGCACTTCGTCGTGCAAAAGGGCAAGTGGACATACCATCCCAGGTGGGGCTGATTTTGGCTGGAATCGGTCGGCTGCGGCTTCATTGCCGCATGTTACAAGACCTGCCCCCGGCCTGCCTCTCGCGATGGGGAGATTGCTTGAACCGGGCCGTTGATTGCAGTAAATTGGGTTATCTCGACTGGTGGAGCACTCGGCTGGCGGGCCGACACGGGCTCGATCCGCGAACGTATAATTAAAACATGCTGGTTAATCTCATCACGTTCACTAAGAAGGGCGGGCGCAAGGACTTCGGCGTCGGCGCGAACAAGCTCATCATCGGGCGTCGCCCCGAGGCCGATATCCGCATCCCCGTCGGCGAGGTCTCCAGAGACCATTGCGAAATCAAGGTTCAGGGTGACAAGGTCCTCGTCCGTGACCTGGACAGCAGCAACGGCACCTTTGTGAATGACCAGCGGGTGTCGGAGGCGACGCTCAAGCCCGGCGACCACATGCGCATCGGCCCGGTGGAGTTCACGGTCCAGATCGACGGCGTGCCTGCCCAGGTGAAACCCGGCGCGGCCAGGCCTGCTCAGAAGGCCGCCAGCACCAACGGGCCGACCAAGATCGCCAAACCGGCCGCGGCATCGCCCGCCGCGGCGAAGCCGGCTCCGGCGAAACCGAGCACCGACGACGACGATATCGACTTCGACATCGACGAACTGGTAGAGCTGAATTCCGGCGATCTGAGCGACTTTGATATCGGCGAGGTCGACGAGGAACTAAGCGATTCCGACGTCGTCACGAACAAGGTGGACGACGTTGAAGAGGTTGAGGAGATCGAAGAGATCGAGGAAATCTCCGAAGACGACCTGATCGTCGATGACGATTCCGACAAGATATAGCCGCTCAGCGGGGGTCATACGCCGGGCGAACTGCAGGCAGCCATTTCCATCATTTTCAGGTTGTACCCCTTTTTTTGGATCGATCCGCGCGGCCGGTTTGCCCGGCGCGCGAGATTTCCGGCCGTGGGAGTGCCAGCTTGCATGGCACTTCGGGGAAATTTCGACCCCCCGGGGCCATTGATTTCCCGTCGAGGAAAGTAGCTAATGGGCACGAGTTTGCCTATCGGGTCGGAGCGTTGAAAAACGAGGCTATTGAGTTCGGGAATCGGTATCGGGGTCGGTTCTGCATGATCTATCAGTCGATTGCGAGACAGGCATGGCGCAACAACGCGCCAGGCTCCATGAACCGGCCCTCGTCCGTCTCGAAACTAAGCCCCCCAACCTTACTTTTCGCCGAGGTTCACTCCCTACGCCTCTGGGCCTTAAGATTCTCCCACACGGGCAAGTGCGCCCGGATGGCCGATGTGCCGGGAGGCTTGGACCCGAGTGCCGCACGACATCCTCAAACCGATCCTCACCTGGGGGGAGATGGTCAAGTTCTCCCACTCCGTCTTCGCGCTGCCGTTCGCGCTTTTTGCCACTTTCCTGGCGAGCCGCGATCTGCCGGGCGGCTGGCCGGGCTGGGGACGGATCGGTCTGATCATCGCGTGCATGGTTTCGGCGCGCAGCTTTGCGATGACGTTTAATCGCATCTGCGACGCGGCGCTGGACGCGCGGAATCCACGGACGGCGACGAGACCGATACCCGCCGGCAGGATCACGCTGGTCCAGGCGTGGGTGTTTACCGCCGTCGCGGCGATCGTCTTCGTCACCGCCGCCGCCGGGTTTGGGAAGTTTTTCGGCAACTGGTGGCCGATGAAGTTGTCGCCGGTCGTTCTCGCGGCGCTGGCGTTTTATTCGTATTGCAAGCGGTTCACAGCGATGGCCCACTTTGTGCTGGGGGCGGTGATCGCGGCGGCGCCGACGGCCGCGTGGATCGCCGTCAACCCGGCGACACTGGACATGACCGTTGTCCTACTCACGCTGGCAGTGATGTTCTGGATCGCGGGGTTCGACATTATTTATGCCTGCCAGGATGTGGAGATCGACCGGCGCGACGGCCTCTTTTCCATTCCCGCGAGACTCGGCGTCGCCAAGGCGCTCTTCGCGTCGCGGGCCTGTCACGTCGTGACGGTTTCGATGCTATTGGGTCTGGGGTTCCACGCGGGTCTCGGCAGTTGGTACTGGGCCGGGGCCGCCGCAACCGCCGTGCTATTGTTCGTGGAGCAATCGCTGGTGCGGGCGAATGATCTATCGCGCGTCAATCTCGCCTTCTTCACGGTCAACGGATTCATCAGCCTGATGCTGGGCGCGGCGGGCATTGCCGATCTGATGACTTAAGTCAACAGGCCCATCCATCTGCACCAGTCAACCGCCCCCTTCATGCCTGCTTCGATTTCGACTTTGGGATCGTAACCCAGTTCGCGCATGGCCTTTTCGCAGGAGACGCCGACGTGCCAGTGCGACTCGCCGACGAGGTGCAGCGTCTGCCAGTAAAGCTGCATCGAGGCGAGGACGATGTCGCCGGCGAAGGCGATCGGCCCCACCATCGCGGGCAGTCGCAGGTAGCGCGGCTCGACGCCGCATGCCGCGGCCATGGCATCGGTGACGATCTTGGTTGTGTAGGTCCGGCGATCGGCGATGTAGTAGGTCTGGCCCTTGGCCGCCGGATGCGTCAATGCCAGCCGGCAGCCCTGGATGAGATTGTCAATGTGGCTGAGGCTGCGGGCGTAGTCGCCGCTGCCGACGAGCGGCATCTTTCCGTGGATGATGCGCTTGTAGATCTCGACGTGGCGCTGCGGCACCGGCGGACCGTAGAACATGCACGGCCGCAGGTGCACCACCTCGATGCGACCCCCGGCGTCGTTCAATAACCGCTCGGCGTGCCATTTGCTGCGGCCATAATGGCTGAGCGGCTTGGGCGGATCGGATTCAACCATCAGGCGATCGCGCGAGTCGGAACGCCCGGCGGCGGCGTTGCTGCTGATGTTCACGAACCGGCCGGCCCCACCGCTTATGGCTCCATTGAGCAGTCGCCGGGTGCCTTCGGTGTTGATCTCGTACCAGTCGCGGGTTCGGCGGACGTGGAGAATGCCTGCCGCGTGAAAGATGGTGTCGACGCCTTTGGTCGCCTCGATGAGCGCCTTTTCATCGCGCAGGTCCGCGGCGACATACTCGACGGGAACCGGCAACTGCCCCGGCTGCGCCGAGGCGCGCGTCAGGTCGTGCGGCAAGACCATGCAGCGCACCGCCGTCAGACCGGCGGGCGGATCATCGCGCAGGGAATCCAACAACGCGGTCGTCAGCCAGCCGGGCACGCCTGTAAGGAGGAGGCGGCCCAGGGGCCTAGGCGCGGGGCTCAAGTTGTGCGCTCCAGGGTTGGCGGGCCTCGCTGATGGGTCGGCTGTACTTTCGCATGAGGTCCCAGATGCGAATCTTGATCATGTCGAATGGGTCAAAGAGCATGCAGCGGACGAAGTTGATGCGCGAGCCGGCCTTGTTGTCCCAGTGGACCGACTCGAAGAAGCACTGGATATTCTGAAGGTGCATCAGATAAAACAATTCGACGTCGATCATGCCGCCGTCGATCCGGCAGAGGGGAAAAATCTTCTGCACCGTCTCGCGGCGGAACAGCTTGAAGCCGCACTGGCTGTCGACGACGGCCTTCTTGAAGACGATCAGGTGGGTGAGAATCTGAAGCGAGAGGCCGACGATGCGCCGCCACTTGGACTCGTTGTCCTGGTAGGTTCGCACGCCGACGACCGCGCCGCAGCCGTGCTTCTCGACGTCGTCGATGAAGCGGCCGACCTCTTCGATCGGCACGGCGTGATCGGCATCCATGAACAGGACCAGTTCGCAGCGGGCATCGAGACAGCCGCGACGGACGGCCGCGCCCTTGCCGAGGTTGCGCCCCTGGCGCACGGCGCGGACGTTCGGCCAGCCTTCGGCGTTGATGCGATCGACGATGTCGGGCGTGCCGTCGCTGCTGCCGTCATCGACGACCAGCACCTCGTACTTCTCGAAGTGGGCATCGAGGTACGGACGAATCTCGGCCAGCGTCTGAGGCAGACGGTGGGATTCGTTGTAGGCGGGAATGACAACCGACAGTGATTGGCTTCGCTTGTGCGTTTCGGCTTCCATGGCTACTCGGCACCCGGTTTCTGGAGGACCAGCGTATAGTAGAACAATCCCTGCCGATGCGACAAGGGTTTGAATCGGCCTTCGAGCAGATGGCGGCGGGTCTGCGGCCAGTCGGCGAGATAACCGCGGAGAAAGTGCCACTCCGAGCGGATCAGGCTGCCGAACCACCTCAGATACGGCGTCACCAGCCACCATCGGCGGAGGAAACAGCGAAAGGCCAGCCGAATCTGCGGGCTGGAGGGGAAGTCGATGATCCCCAGCTTGCCGCCGGGCTTGAGGATCCGCCAGCACTCGTCGAGGAAACTCTTCACGTTCTCGGCGGTCTCCAGGTGGTGCAGGGCGTGGATGCTGAGGGCCCAATCGGCCTGACCGTCGGGGACCGGGAGCTTGCGCACGTCGGAGACGGTGAAGGTGAAGCGCTTCTCGTTCTCCAGCTCGGGGTACGGCGTGATATCGACGCCGTTGAGATTGTGGAACCCCATGTCGTGCAGCGTGGTGAGGGCCTCGCCCATGCCGCAGCACAGGTCGTAGACCACCGACTGTCGGCTTTCCTTCGTCAGGCCGAGTCGTTCGAGCTTTTCGCGCATCTGCGCCTGCCGCCGCTCGTGCTGGCGCGGGTCGCTGTAGACCTGGGTCCAGTAGGCGTCCTTTTCCGTCTTGGCGGCGGCGGGCTCATTCGGCTTGGTCAGGACGAGGTAATAAAGGAAGAACTCGCGGTCCCAGCGCTCGACGCGCAGCGGGCTCTCGTGAATCGCCAATTCGGTGGAGGGCCAGACATCGAGGTACGGGTCGAGGTAGTCCCACTCCTCGTCGACGATGTCGGCGAAGTTGCGCAGGTTCGGCGTGATGGTGCCGATGCGATGGCGCAGCAGCGAGAACAAGAGCCTGATCTGCGGGCTGCCGGGAAAGTCGAGGATGAAGAGTCGTCCGCCGGGCTTGAGCACGCGACAACACTCTTTGAGAAACTCAGCGACGCCGCGCGTGCCGCCCATGTGGTGCAGGGCGTGGAGATTCATCACCACGTCGAACTCGTTATCCGAGAAGGGGAGGCCCTTCACGTCGCAGGCGATGAAGCGCCGGCCGTTGGAATTGTTCCAGGACGGCTGATAGAAGCTGTCGACGCCGTAGAGCCGCTGGAAGCCGTTGTCGTGGAGAATGGAGAGGGCCTCGCCGCGACCGCAGCAGGTGTCGAGAATCTTGACGGAGCGGTCGAGCTGGAGGATGCCGAGCTTGGCGAGCTTGGCGGGGATCTTCGCGGTGCGCTGGGAATGGAACGGCTCGAGGTAATGCGCCGAATTCCATTGGACCGTTTCCATGTGTCAGCCTCGTCCGGTTTCAGGCGGTTTTGGTGCGGCGATAGGTCAGGGTAATCATGACGCTCGAGCACTGCCAGCGGAAGAACGGCACGTGCTCGATGGCATGGTTGAACGCCACCAGGGTTGAGAGGAACCACTTCGGACACTTAAACGGAAACAGGAACGGGGCGATCTTGAAGCTCGTCAACTCGTAGCCGTCGTGCCCCTCGAAGAAGCTGCGCCAGCGGCGCGGCGTGAACGACTTTTCGCCGGCGGCCCGATGGCCGGGCGTCAGCTCGCGCAGCTTGCGGAGGACGGCGAGCCCGTTGGACTCGGTCAGGAGGCAGCGGCCGCGGGCGACGCGCATCATCTCGCGGGCCATGGCGCGCGGATCGTTGACATGGTGCATGACGTCGAACTCGACCGAGGCGTCGAACTCCTCATCGGCCCAGGGGAGCTTCTCGGCGTCGGCCTGCACGGCATCGAGGCCCTGACTGCGCAGCCAATCGACACCTTCGGGGAAGTACTCCGAGGTGATGTAGCGGCGGATCGTCCCGGTGTTGGCCGCGAGGATGGCCTTGGACATGTCGCCGTTGCCGGAGCCGATTTCGCAGAAGTCGAGGTTCTTGCCGCCGCCGAACGTCTCGTAAAAGAAGCGGACGTAGCGGGGAATGATGAAGGCGTCGCTGATGTCGCCGACGAGCTTCTTGCGCCACGACGTCTCGGCGTCGTGAATCGCGGCCCAGTTCTCTTTGTGTTCGGCCGTTTGTGTCGTCATATCATCTGCCGCCGGTGAATGCTGAGGGACTGGGCGTTAAACACGTTGGTGATGACCTTCGCGCCTTCGAACTCGACATTATAGTGAAGCCGCTTCATGCCGAGCGAGGCCATGTGGGCGGTCAGCTCTTTGTGATTGGCGGGGGCGTAGAGCATGAGGAATCCTCCGCCGCCGGCGCCGGCGATCTTGCCGCCGAGAACGCCGTAGTCTTTCTTCAACTGCTCGTAGAGGTCGTCGATCTTCGAGTTGGAGATCTTGCCGGAGAGCTTGCGCTTGTGCTGCCAGTGCTTGTCCATCAGGACGCCGAACTGATCGAAGTCGCCCTGCACGATGGCGTCGCGGATGGCCCGGCCGATCTCCTTGATGCCCAGCAGGCTGTCTTCCACGCGGCCGCGGTCCTTGCTCTTGGGCTCCTTCATCGCCTGGTCCTGTTCTTTCAGGACGTCGACTGTGTTGCGCTGGACGTTGGTGTAGTACATGTGCGTGTTGGCGACGAGGGTCGAGATGCTCGCCGGCTCCAGCGGGATGTGATGCACCGCGACCTTGCCGGATGGGGCGATGTCGAGCGTGGTCAGCCCGCCGAAGGTGGCCATGAATTGGTCCTGCTTGCCGATGGGCTTCTTGAGGATGTTCAGCTCAATGTGGCAGGCTTCCTCGGCGATCTCGGCCAGCGGCACCGGCCGGCGCAAGTAGTCCCGCACCGAGGTGAGCAGGCCGACGAGATAGCAGCTGGAGGAGCCCAGGCCCGATCCGGCGGGCAGGTCGGCGACGGATGCCACCTCGATGGCATCGTTGATGCCGTGCAGGCGGAAGGCCTCGCGGGCCAGTTCGTGCTTGAGGCCTTCGATGTTGTCCACCGTTTCGCTGTCGGTGTAATGCAGACGGACGAGGCGGTCGGCGTTGGGCACGTTGAGCACGACGTACATATACTTGTCGATGCCCATGGCGAGGATGAACCCGCCGTGCTGCTCGTAGAAGCTGGGCAGGTCGGTCCCGCCTCCGCCGAGGGTCAATCGAAAAGGTGTTCTGGAAACAATCATCGCGTTACTACCTCCGCCGCTGAGGCGAAACCTCGCATCATCTCCTCCGCCTTGGCCAGCGCCTCTGGTGTGTCAATCGCGAGGCAGTATCCGTCGATGGGATAGGCCATCAGCCTGCCGCCGTCGGAGATCAATTTCGGGAAGACGTCTTTGCCGAAGTCGCTGAAGCCATCGGGCAGCATGGAAAGCACGCCCGGCTCGACAAGATAGACGCCCGCGTTCACATAGGGGCTCACATTGCCGCCGCCCTCGACGAAGCGCTCGACGCGGTTCGCCGAGTCGAGAACGACTCGGCCGCCGGCCAGGCCGGTATTCGGCACGCGGTCGAAATCGAAGACGGCGATCGTCACCAACGCATCCGATCGGGCATGGGCCTCGGCCAGCCGGGTCCAGTCGAGCGACACGAGGTTGTCACCATAGACGACGAAGAATGTTCCGTGGCGCAGCTCGCGCTCCAGCTTTTTGGCCGCGCCGGCGGTGCCGAGAATCTCCGGCTCGCGCGAATAGCGCACATCGAGCCCCAGCCTTCGGCCGTCGCCGATGCGATCTTCGATCTGCTTGCCTTCATAGTGCAGATTGACCCAGGCCTCGCGAACGCCGACCCCGGCGAGCGTGCGCAGGTTGCGCTCCAGCACCGTTTGTCCGGCGACTTCGATGAGCGGCTTGGGCACATCGCCGGCGGCGGCGCGGATGCGCGTGCTCTTTCCGGCGGCGAGCACCAGTGCTTTGCCTATTCCGCAATCGGTCGGCTTCATGGTCACAGGGCAAAACCCGCCTTGGTCGCGTCGTCGTGAAACATCCTGACCGTGTCGAGCGAGAATTCGGTGAGGTCCTTGCCGATCAGCTCCAGCTTTTTCAGGATGTCGTTGGTCGCGGTGATGATGTGGCAGCCGATCTCCTCGGCCTGCATGACGTTGAGCAATTCTCGGGGGCTGGCCCAGATCAACTCGGCGTTGGGGCTGGCCCGCATGATCTCGACCGATTGCCGCATGATCGGCATGGGGTCGCGTCCGCTGTCGGCGATGCGCCCGGCGAAGACGGAGATGCAGCACGGCGCGCCGCCGATGACCGCCGAGGTCACGGTTCGCACCTGATCGACCGTCATCAGGGCGGTGATGTTCAGCTTGACCCCGGCGTGCGAGAGCTTATGCACCAGTTCCGTCGTCGGGCAGCTCTGGGTGTTGGTCACTGGAATCTTGACGTAGACGTTGTCGCCCCAGGTCGAGATCTCCTTCGCCTGACGTTCCATGTTTTCCACGTCGTCGGCGAAGACCTCGAACGAAATCGGGCGATCCTTGATGGACGCCAACACGTCGCGGGCGAAGGTGCGATAGTCGCAAATGCCCGCCTTGCGCATCAGAGTCGGGTTGGTGGTGAACCCCTTGATGTACGGCTTGGCGTACATCTCCAGCATTCCCGCCTTGTCCGCGCCATCGGCAAACAGCTTGACCCGCAGATCAGAGAGGGCTTTGGTCATACAGTCGAATCTCCGTGATGGTTCTTCAGTCGCGAGGCAGCGTCATCCATGATCAGCCTGACCGCGGCCGCCACGTCTTGCGCGACGTGGTCCGGGCTTGGCGTGTCATTGTACGGTTTGGTGTGTGGGTGGTCGATGAAGATCGTCCGGCAGCCGGCCCTGTGGCCGCACTGGATATCGCTGCCCCGGTCGCCGACCATCCACGAGGCGGACAAGTCGATTCCGTGTTTTTCCGCCGCGAGAAGCAGAAAATAGGGCTCCGGCTTGCGACATCGGCAGGGGCCTGTGAATTCGGGAACGATGCCCTGCGGATGGTGATAGCAGTAGAAGGCCTCGCGAAAGGTGACGCCGGCGGCGCGGAAGCGGGCCTCGGTCTCCTGGGCGATCTGGTGAATCGCCTCGAGTGTCGTCTTGCCTTTGGCGTAGGACGGCTGGTTGGAGACGATGAAAAGGTCGAAGCCCGCGGACTGGGCGCGGCGCAAGGCGTCGATGGCGTCGTCGCAAAGGCGAAGGTCGCGCACGTCGTGGGCCGACTCGTATTCGCCTGTCGCGGGGTTGAAGACCGGCTCGGTCAGGACGCCGTCGCGATCGAAGAAGATCGCCGCACGCATTTGGGGACTGATCATCAGGACTCGCTCGGCGGTCAGAATCGCTCGATACTCGGCGAGGAAACGCTGCGGCGACCCACCCGGCCCGACGTCGATCGCCTGCGGGAGATTATCCGCGTGATGCGTGCGGGAGTCAATCGCCTGCGGCGCGATCGGACCCCTCAAAGATGCCGAAGCGGCTGTTTCAGGCTAGGATGCCTGTCATGGCGACGCAGCGAATACAGCGTGTTTTGGCATCGGCCGGGTTCGGCTCGCGCAGGGCCTGCGAGGAGATGGTCGAGCGCGGGCGGGTCGCCGTGAACGGGCATGTCTCACGAAAGCTCCCTATTCTGGTTGATCCCGAGAAGGACAGCATCAGCGTCGACGGGAAGTTGATCCGCGCCGAGGGGCTGGTCTATTACCTGCTCAACAAGCCCAAGGGCGTCTTCTGCACGAATGAGGACCCGGCAGGGCGCAAGCGGGCGGTCGATTGCATGGTCGGCGTGAAGGAGCGCGTCTATCCGGTCGGGCGACTCGATGCCGACTCGATGGGCCTGCTCATCATGACCAACGACGGCGCGCTGGCACAGAAGCTCACTCATGCGCGCTACGGCGCGCCGAAGACCTACCGTGTCGAGGTGGCCGGGCTGCCGACCGAGGCCGACATTGCCAAGCTGCGAAGCGGCATGTGGCTTTCGGAGGGCAAGACCGCTCCGGCGCAGATCACGGTCGTCCACAAACAGCGCGACAAGGCCATCCTGGAGGTCACGCTGCGCGAGAGTCGCAACCGCGAGATTCGCCGCATGCTGGCGAAGCTGGGGCATAACGTCCGCCGGCTGGTGCGCATTCGCATGGGCAAGCTGTCGATCGCCAAGCTGCCGATCGGGGGGTATCGCAGGCTCACACCGGCGGAGGTCTCTTATCTCAAGGCGCTGGGCGACGGGACGGCCGAGTCGGAAGTGCGGCCTTCGGCGCCGCGGCCGCGTCGTCCGAGTCGCGGTCCGCGCAGGGCGGTGAAGACCGGCGGGCGCGCGGGGGCTGTTCGCAGTTCATCGTCCGGCGCCGCGCGGCGAACCGACGCCCCGCGCCCGCGACCGCGCAAGGGCGCGGCGCGCAAGCGACGCATCCTCGGGCCGGATGGGCCGGGCGGCGGATCGGGCGGGCAACGAAGCGATCGCGGTTCGCGCTAGCCTTCGGCGCCGGAGGTCGGCGATGCGGGGGGTTTCGATTTGTCACGGTGGGCCGCGCCGACCAATTCGCCGACGCTGGCGAGGCCGTGACGCGCAAGATAATCCGACAAGCCGTCGATAATCTGGATCGGCGTGGTCGGATCGACGTAGAGGGCCGTTCCCACTGACACCGCGCTGGCACCGGCGAGGATGAACTCGACGGCGTCGCGCCAATTACTGATGCCGCCGATGCCGATGATCGGCACGCCGGCGCCCTCGGCGACTTCCCGATAGACCTTGTGCACCATATAAACGGCCATCGGCCTGATGGCCGGGCCGGAGAGGCCGCCGGTCTGATTGGCCAGGACCGGCCGCTGCTTTTCGATGTCGATGACCATGCCGAGGAAGGTGTTGACCATCGAGAGGGCGTCGGCGCCGGCCTCGACGGCGGCGCGGGCGGTGGCGGAGATGTCGGTGACGTTCGGCGAGAGTTTCACGATGAGGGTTCCGCGCTTCACTTCGGGGCGGACGGCGCGGACCAACTCCTTGAGCGATGCGGGATCGGTGCCGAACATGAGGCCGTCGGCGACGTTGGGGCAGGAGACGTTCAGTTCGATGCCGGCGATCTCGGGGGCGGTGTCGACGGCGCGGCAGACGGTGACGTAGTCTTCGATACTGTGGCCGGCGACGTTGACGAAGACGGCGGCGCCGAGGGTGGCGATCTCGGGGAGCTTCTTCGACATGAACTCGTCGAGGCCGACGTTGGCGAGGCCGATGGCGTTGAGCATGCCGCCGGGGGTTTCGACGATGCGCTGAGGGGCGTTACCCATGCGGGGCTTGACGGTGACGCTCTTGGTGGTGAATGCGCCGAGCTTTGAGAGGTCGACGTACTGCGAATATTCGTGGGCGTAGCCGCAGGTGCCGGATGCGGTGAGGACGGGGTTCTTGAGCGTGCACTTGCCGAGCTTCACGCTGAGGTCGGGATTTTGTGCGCTCGCGGTCACAGGGCGAATCCTCCGCGAGGCATTGTCGGTCGGCGGGATTTGATTGCAAACCCGGGGGGTTTGGCGGTGGATTTGCGCTTGAGGACGGGCAGCGGAGCGATGGAATTGTTCGCGATCTGCGCTCGCGCGGCGGTCAAAATCCAAGGTGACATATAGTGACACACGCGATTTTTTTCGCTTGCAACTCTTGCGGCGGGCAAGTGTTGGGGCGCTTCGTGTCTTAGGTGGTTTTGGGTGAAAAAGACCTGAGACTTGCGGCCTGGGGCCTGGGGTTGGGATTGCCGGCATTGGTGACATCGCGCGCTACCTCGCTGGGCATTGGTGGATTGATCTCCATGTATGAAATCTTGCTCCACGTGCGCGCCGAGGCCGTCGGGCCGGATAGAATCATTAAACGTGAGACATGGAAGGGGACGAGTTTTCGGAGGGATGGCGGTGGATTTACGGCTGGCGTGGGAGGCGGGATTGAGAAGACAGAATGTTTCCAATATGCCGACCGAGTATGCAGGCGGAAAAGTAGAGTGTCCCCTTTGCCCCCATGGGGGCGCAATCGCTTTTTGATCCTGGAAACACAAGCGGCACGAGACTTGCCATCTTCGAGGCATCCACGGGGGCCGCTCGTAATCGGGCTAACTGGACAATCGAGAGAGGCCGACGCAGGTGACGTTCCTCCGTCATCAATGGTAGCGTGGCGACGCATGACGCAGTACGGCGCGGCCGTGCGCGGTCGTGGTGCGCGATGAAGCGCCGCTTGATCGGCGGCTGAGGAATCGTGTTCCGCACGAGCGACGAAGGTGCGCGCAAGCGATGTGTGAACAGGGTATTTTGGCGACAGCAACGTTGGCGGGCGGCGCTCCCGCAGACTCAGCGCCGGAAGGACTTTTTCCGCAGCAGGCAGGCACCGACCGTGAACAGGGCGAGCATGTGCGGCTCAGGCACAAGCGAAAAATTGATCTCGCCCGCGCCGGTGGCGAGGAGGCCGGTGCTGCCGAAGGTGTCGAGGATCATGTTGTACTGAAGCACGATCTGGCGGTTGGGGGGCAGGACGCCCTGTCCGTTGATGGTGAAGGTTCCCGAGGCGGGCCCGTGAAGAAACGTAGTGTGCATATCGCCCTGGGAGAAATAGACCTCGTGCGACTGGAAGTCCCAGGCGACGAATCCCCACTGGATGGCCATGGCACCGGCCGGCAGGTCCCAGTCATAGTGGCCCTGAGCGGAAAGGAGGAGATCGACGGACGGCGTGATGTAGATGTTGCCCGATGAGAGCGACCGGGTACCGCCGTTGCCGTCGACGGCGACGTGCGACGCAGCGATCAGAAATGAGGCCGTATCGGGAGTCCAAGAGAAATCAAAATAACTATGTGCCTCGGACGGCGCGACCATGACGTGTTGTGCGCTAATGTAAGGCGATGGCTGCGGAGTGAAAGAAGAACTGAAGTGGTTTCGTGTGTCGATGATGCCCGTCGAAAGAGCCCAGTCATCGAGCGTAAAGGAGTCTCCAAGGGCCTCGCCCGAGCAAATCAACACAAATGCCGTTGCGAATAACTGTAGTTTCTCACATGTCCCCATGTTGCCTCTTCCTTATTGTACGGCGCCCACAGGTTGTCGTTCAACTCGCGGAGAGAGGAGTTTGACCTATGTCTTGCTCCGTCCCCGCAGCCTGATACCCCCACGCCCCGGCGTAGCCATACCGCCCGCCGCCGACGCCGTTCGCATAAACCCGCTCGCCAAACGCCGTGTACACCGCACGACCCGCACTCGGCGGCGACCCGGCACTGGCCCCGCTCGTCGCCTCCGTCGTGCCGATCAGGTTGCCATGCAGATAAGTCTGCCGCGAACCCGCCGCCGCAGAGTAATCATAATCGATCACGCCCGGCTCGTGGGCGACCTTCTCGGTGACTACCGCAGCGTTCGACTGGTCGAGGGCGACAGTGTAATCACCGTGGATGCTCTGCCCGGCGTAGTCGGACCACTTACCTTGATCAAGTGACGCCCCCGTCACATGGTACGGCCGCACCATGTACCGCTGCCGCCCGCCGTCGTAGCGATACTCCATCGCCGCCAGCGCATGCCGGGGCGCAAATCGCCATGAAAGTTGTCAACGGGATGAGTGCTGAATGACTGACTTTGAAATTGAAAACTAACCCGACACGGCCGCGACCTGCTCGGGCGACAGGAGTTCGAGGTACTTCTCCTGTACCAGCACCTGGTCCGTCGGCACCATCGTGATCACATTCCACGGGCACACCTGCGCGCACAGCTTGCAGCCGATGCACACCTGAAGGTCGATCGTGCAGATGCCCATTGCGTAGCCGGGATGCTTGGGGTCGCGGATCTTGTCGATGCAATCGACCGGGCAAACCGCGACACACGCGTCGCACCCTGTGCAGAGGTCTTCGTCGAGAATCGCGAGTTGTTTCGGAAGTTTCTTTGCCATCAGCCTTGAATCACGAGGTTAAATCCCACGCCACGGGCCCTCGAAAGCCGCCGCGGTGCGAGGGCAAGCGGACTGACCTTCCATTCATCGGAAGTCCGATGACGGAGGTTGACCGCCGCCAATGGAGAATAGTTGGGTCAGCCGGTCTAGGCAAGTCCGGCGGGGGGCCTGAATTGCGGCTTCCGTGAGTGCTTGCTGATCAGTTGCGATTCGGGTCGGAGGCGTTCAAGGGCGCCGGGCCGCAGACGCGGGCTGATCGGCTTGGCGGCGGGCTCGTGATGGCCGTTGCCGCCGGTCCGCTTCTGACCGTTGGATTTCGCCGGCGAAGCGGCGATGCCGTGGTCCTTTCCGTTCTGCGAGGCGCCGGTTCCGACCGTTTCCGCCTCTTCTTCGACGACGGCATCCACGCGGCTGCTCATGATGCGCTCGGTTGCGGCGCCGGAGATCAGCTCATCGGTGGTCACCAGAACCGCCCCCTTGGCGTCCATGAGCCGCATGGCCAGTTCGGCGTCGCCCGCGCTCCAAGATCCGCAGGCGTCGGTGACGATCGCCACCCGATGCTGCCGGGCGAGGAGCCCCAGGGCCATGGCCTTGACACAGTGCTCGGCCACGGTGCCGAAGATGACAAAGTGGTTCGCGGAGAGCGAATGGAACAGGCGATCCGCCTTCGGATTCGCCAGAAAATCGCGCGAGCGCTTGGTGATGATCAGTTGCTGAATTCGTTTGAACGGATCGGCCGGAATGTCCATCGTGTTGTCGCCCATGACCAGGGCGCGACGCGGCATCAACGTGAAGGGTATCTTTCGCTGCCCGCGCGAGCGATCGACGCAGTGCGGCGGAAGGCCGCGCGATGGTTCGCTGGGGCGATGGCATTCAAGGCTCGAAATGATCGGGATACTTTCGACCCGCGCCCAGTTCATCAGTTTGCGAATGTTGGGAAGCACCTCGGTTCGATTCGTCACCGGCAGTGCGCCCTGCGGCAGCAACAAATCACACTGGGTGTTCATGTCGACCAGAATTCGGTCGAACTGGTAACGACGCGTCTGAGTGCTCATTCCCGCCTCCCCTAACGAGACAACCGATAGCGAGCCGCTGACAGACAGAACGATCAGTTTTCAAGAATCCCCGAACGGGGGCAGCGACTCAATTCCAGTCGGAAGGGTACGCAGAAGATTTCAGACCTTGTGAATTGTGAACTTCCCCAAGTCTTCTGTGCAACTCTTCCCCTCGATGTCAGAATCTTACCCCCGCCAATGACGCAAAGCGAGTAAAGATTTGGAGAGGATTTACGGGTTTCGGCAAACGAGGAGCAACGACTCATTTATTCGACGGTCTCGCTTCGACAAAAGCGATTCATTTCAGTCAGGTGGGGTGAAAGCGTCGTTTTCCACCGGCAGAGACCAAAAAATTCGCCTATCTTAACACTTGAGTTATGATGACCGGGAATACGGAGCGGCGTAGTTTTCGGGCGCAGCTCGATCGCTGAAGCGACTGGTTAGAGGCCGGTGATTCGTTCGCCGTGTCATACGCTACGCTGGGAACTTCACAGGAATTTGACACACCCTGTCGCCTCCCGAAAATGACGCTCGACTCAAAACAGGAAACACCGGCCATCTCATGAATCCTCTGCACAATACGCCGCATCGCCGATATCGAATTGCTCAACGGTCGTCTGGGCGGGTGCGTGGCATTCTGCTCCGCATGTCCGCCATCCTCGCACTGGGCGTCTGCGGCTGCGGCGATATCGAGTGGAACTGGGACTGGGCATGGTGGAAGAAACCCGAGCGCGTGGTCAGACCGGTTCGTCAGGCTGATGCGCCGAGGCGCGATCAGGCCGATCGGTCCGATGAGGCGCATGGCCGGCCCTCGGGGGCGGCATCGACCAGTGCAAACGCCGCGCAGTCACCGCCTTCAACGGTTGTGCCATCCGCCGAGCCCATCGCGGCCAATTCACAGCCGCTTCCCAACCGCCCGTTCTATTACCTCTACTTCATCAGCGGCGATGCGGCCCGGGATGAATCAACCCGCGGCGAGGTCCGCATTGTGTTGGAGCATGCCCCGGCCCTGGCCTGCGCTCGGTTGATGGAGTGGCTCTACGTTCCCACCGGTCGCTCGGGGAGCACGACGGAGTCCTACGCGATCTACGAAAACGCCGCGGAGTTCCGCGCCGCCGCGGCAATGGCTGGTTCGCTCGATGTCGCGCCGGCCCCGCTGCCCATCTCCAGCGTCGGCACTCACGCCGCCTTTGAATCCGGCATCGCCATGTTGCTGGGGGCACTCAATGCCGGACCCGGCGGTGACACCAAGCTCGCCAAGGCAAGTGAGCTGCGGTTCGTCGAGGCCCTGCAATCGACCGACCTGCCGCCGATCATCCGCTGGGCGTCGGGCATCCTCGCTGGAAGGGTGGCCGAGCAATACCGCTACGATCATGCCGGCGCGAAAAGCTACTTCAAACAGGCCGAACGACTCGTCCCGGATGGCTCGATTGAAAAGATGACCGCCCGGTGGTGTCGGGCCGAAGTGCTGACCCAGGAAGGCAAGTCGTCCGACGCCATCCTCGTCTATCAGGAAATCATCGAGGAGTTCGGCAAGGCCAACGCCGACTCGCACATCGTGCGAAGGGCAACGGCGCTGATAGATGAATACAACAAGCGGTGATGACGGAAACGATCGGTGGGGGGGGGTGTCAGTTGTGAGCGTAGACTTCCGCGCTCGCCACGTGAATCGGCGTCACCGATTCGAGTTGGCGAAGATAGTCGTGCAGTTCATTCTCGGTGAAGACCTGCAGAAATTCCCGCCGAGCCGAGCGGTTCAGCTCCATGATTCGATCGATCAGCTCTCGCTTGGTCATGACCGCGCTCCTGGCTCAAGGGCCCGCCCGCAGGAATCCGCCGCCGCGGTTGACGCACCCTCTCTGGGGGGCGACGCCGAAGCGACGCCGCTACCTGTGGGTAGGGCGGGTTTTTGGGGGCGAGTTTCACGTCGAGAGGCGGGTCTTGCCGTTCGGCGCACTTTCGTATCGGATGGCCCATGCCGTCGACTTTAGAACGGCTCACACGATCTTGAGTTGCCCGGACGCCCCGGCATTTCTATAGTCGTGGCAACCATGGGGAGTGGAGCGCGAAGCATCTGCCGGACAATCATGGATTCAGAAACCACCCAGCACAGCGAGCCATCAACTTCACCAGAATCAAGCCCGCGCAAGGACGCCGGTTTATCCCAGCCGTCCCACTTTGTCAGCAAGTCGGTCAAGCGAAGGGCGCGCCACGAGTTCGACGGCTGGGCGAAGACCTACGACCGCTCGATCGTCCAGCACCTGCTCTTCCGGCCCGCTTATCGGATGTTCATGGAAGAGCTCTACGAATGGCGGCGACACATACCCGATCCCTTCGATGGGCTCGACATTGGCAGCGGCACCGGTAGCTGGCTGGCCATGATCGCCGGCAGTCCATTGCCCAGCCGCCGCCTCGTCGGCCTGGACTATTCAGGCGAGATGTGCCGGGTCGCCGAACAAAAGGCCCGAACCATCGAAGGCGCCCCGAGCTTCATCAATGGAGATTCGGAGCACCTGCCGTTCGCCGACGGCGCCTTCGACTTCGTCACCTGTAGCCATTCCTTCCATCACTACCCCAATCAGGCCGCCGCCGTCCGCGAGATGCGCCGCGTCCTGCGGCCCGGCGGCCGGCTCATGCTCATTGACGGCTTTCGGGACAATATCATCGGCTGGGTGCTTTTCGACGTCTTTATCACCCGGGCCGAAAGTACGCCCGAAGCTCCCGTGTTTCATGCCCCATGGAGCATGATGCGGCAGTATTTCGTCGATTCCGGCTTTAGCCAGATTCGCCAGCGCAAGACCGGCATCTGGGCGCCAATTTTCCTGACCGTCGGCACAGTCTGATTCGCCATGGCGAAATAGCATCCGACACCGAGTCCGGTTATCCTGATAGTCGGCTGATGAAGCCCTCACACGGCCCGGTGGCGATGCACCGGACGCCGTACTCCGCTGGCCACGGCATGGACCACAAGGTATGAAAGACCTCACCGCTAGCTCGGGCGAAGCCTCCTTGGTCGAATCAACCGCCGAAAAGCACGTCGTCGATCTTCAGGCGGTTCTCGGCGTCTCGCGAGATCTGGCCGCCATTTCCGAACTGACCCCGCTCCTTCGCAACGTCGAACGGGCCGCCCTGGCCGTCCTCGAGTGCGAACGCGCCACCGTGTTTCTCTATGACCCGGAGCGCGAAGAGCTCTTCAGTCGCATGGCCACCGGCGTCGACGAGATTCGCTTTTCCGCCGATCGCGGAATCGCCGGCGAGGTCGTCCGCACCGGCGAAGTCATCAACGTGCCCGATGCCTACGCCGATCCGAGATTCAATCCCGAGATCGATCGCAAGACCGGCTTCCGCACGCGCAACATGATCACCTTCCCGCTTTTGGGCTTCGACAACAAGATCGTCGGCGTCCTTCAGTTGCTCAACAAATCCAAAGGTTCGTTCGATCCGTGGGACGACGAGCTGGTCCGCACCTTCGGCGCCCAGGTCGGTGTCGCCTTGCAGCGCCAGCTTCTCCTCGAGCACTACGCCGAGAAGCAGCGCATCGAGCGCGACCTCTCCATCGCCCGCGACATCCAGCAGGGGTTGATCCCCGACAAGGCCGCCGAGGTTCCCGGTTTCGACATTGCCGGGTGGAACAAGCCCGCCGATGAAACCGGCGGCGACTGTTACGACTACATGGCCCTTTCAGACGGCTCGCTCGCCCTCACCATCGCCGACGCCACCGGCCACGGCATCGGCCCGGCCCTCGTGATCGCCGAATGCCGCGCCCTTTTTCGCGCAACCATCTCCCTCTCCAACGACCTCAGCATGGTCGTCTCGCGCATCAACAATCTGCTTTCCGAAGACTTGCCCGACGACAGATTCGTCACCGCCTTCTTCGGCCTCCTTTCGCCTCAGACGAACACCCTGTCCTTCCTCAGCGCCGGCCACGGCCCGTTGATTCAGTATTTCAGCGACAAGGACGAATTCGTCGAGCTGTCCGCCAACGCCATGCCCCTCGGCATCATCGCCGACGTCCCGTTTGATGATCCCGTCCGATTCCACATGCAACCCGGAGACATGATGGTGCTCGTCACCGACGGCTTCTTCGAGTGGCAGAATGAGCAGAGAGAGCAGTTCGGCACCGAGCGCATGTACAAAATCCTTCGGGCCATGAAGGATCGCCCGTGCTCGGAAATGATCGAATCGCTCTACCGCGAAGTGCGGGCCTTCGCTCCCGGCACCCCCCAGGCCGATGACCTCACGGCCATCATCATCAAAAAGCTCTGATCACGTTGGCCTTCCCCAACCGCGTAGCGTGGGTTTCCCCCAACAGGGTAGCCTCCGGCCCGTGCGTAACTCCTGAGCAGTTGCGATAGAATCCGCTACATTCGCACAAGAACCAATGCTGATGTATTCACGATATCGGCATCCGCGCCCAAACCCGCCGGGCGACCTCAACAGCCCTCCGCCGCGCCGGCCGTTCATCGATGAAAACGACCTCCCGACTGCGTAGTGCCCACTTCCCGCCGATCAGCACATCCCGAACGTGCTGCGAATCCATCGCAAAGATCAGATGCCCGGCCGCATTCTCCGTCGTCAGCGGCGCAGCAGGGATGTAGTCCGTCACCACGACATCCGCCGCGGCCCCGGCAGACAAAGAGCCGAGCTTGCGACCCAGCAAACTGCCCGCCGTCCGCGCCGAGCGCACCAGCATCGAAACAACATGCGCCGGCGATATCCCCGCCTTGCCGTCGCGCGACTTAAACCACGCATGGCGCAGCTCCGCGAACATGTCCGAGCCGATGCCGTCCGTTCCCAGTTGAATCGGCCCCGGCCCGCCGCCCGCCGCGCCCGATCCGATGATCGCGCCGATGGGGGCATAGCCGACCTGGTTGTTCATATTCGACCGCGGATTGTGCGCGATGGCCCCGACCGCGCCCGACAGTCGCTTTGCATCGTCCGTCGACAGGTGCGTGCAATGCGCCAGAATCGTCTTTGCCGAGGCGGGATTCTTGGGGTCGCCGATGCCGCACCGCGCCAGACGATCCACCAGCGGCGATCCATACTCCCGGCGGCATATTTCGTCGTCGCAAGGGTCCTCCGCGACATGGATATGCACACCCGTATTCGTCTCGGCGGCCACTCGAACGCATCCGGAAAGCAGTTCATCCGACATCGTGAACGCCGCATGCGCGCCCACCAGCGCCGCAAATCGTCCGTCCGCCCGAGCACAGCATTTCGAAATGTACCGCCGGTTCTCCTCCAGCCCGGCGAGCCCGTCCTTCGTCCCGTGCCGATCCGTGCTCTCGTAGCAAAGCACGCCGCGAAGCCCGACCGCGTCGATCCCGCGCTCCAGATCGTCCAGGCTCCCCGCGATGTGCGACGGCGAGGCGTGGTGATCGATCATCGTCGTCGTCCCGCATCGCAGCGCGTCCAGTGCGCCGATCGTCCCGCTGACCTCGACCGATTCCGCGTCGTGCGCCCGATCCAGTCGCCACCAGATCAGTTCGAGAATCTCGTGAAAGTTCCGCGGCGTCCGCGGCGGCCCCGGCATGCCCAGCGCCGGCACGCTGTAAAGGTGCGTGTGGCCGTTGACCAGACCCGCCATCACAACAGCGCCGTGGCAATCAATCACCTCGTCGCCCGCCTGCGGCGCGACGCCGGGGCCGATGCTGTCAATCGTCTCCCCGTCGATGCGCAGCGATCCCTCCACTACCGAGACCGGATCGAGATCGAACAGCAGTGCATTTGTCAGGGTTATGGACATCGAATTCGCCTCGTCGTGATGCTCGAATGGAACATACCACCGCCCCTCGGGCGATCAAGTCGGATTCACCAGTTCGTCCTCGATCAATTCGGCGTACCTGCGCGCCAAATCATCACCGATCGTGGGCCGACTGTAAGTAAGGCTCAAATTGAGCTGCTCGCCGAACTTGCTGAACACAGGGTTCCACGCAGGCGGCGTCGTCGTCGGCCCGCCGCCCCAGATGTTCTTCACCCGGGCATTCCCAATCGTGCGCAGGTGTCCTTTGATCTCTCCGTAATACGAGAAACCAGACGAGCACCGATTCACGCTCAGCGGCAGCTTGAAGATCAAATGATAAAACCACGCATGCCAAAGCGCCGCGAGTTCCAACAAAGCCCACTGAGCGATGTCCCCGCTTGCCGCCAGGAATGCCTCCACCTGCCGAAGAATCTCGGCTGACAAAACCGCCCGATCGGTCGTCTCCGTTTCCAGAACCCGCAGCGTCGGCGCAACGAGGTAATTTCCAACCAGCGGCCGCCGCTCAAAGAGACGTCCGTCCGGCCGCGAAAACCCGACCCGCATCGGAAACGTAATGAAAAAAGCCTCCGCCCGGCCGCCTCGCTCCACGTGCAGCCGCTGCTGCGCACGACACACCGCTGCGGCTAAAAAGCGCGAGAACATCGCAGGGCCGCCCGGCGTCAGTCGCTTGGCCGCCGCTCGCATCTGCGTAAACACTTCGCCGTCCCAATGGCGATGCAGAACTGCATACCCGCTGAACCGCGCCTTCGAGTCGATCAGCTCCTGTTGCGACCCGACGTTCTTCAGCGCCCGCCCTGCGCCCATTCCGCGCCGAATCATCCCAATCAGTTTTAACCAACTGTAATCCTTCAGCACCCGCGGCGCTTGATGATCCGGCAGCAAAAGGGCATCTTTGTCACCCGTGTGCGCGGCCACCGTCGGCGGCTCATCGCCCAGCGACGCGAGAAAGAGCTGCGCCCCCTCGGCATCCATCAGGTAATGCGGCCAGCGCAGCACCAGTCGCGTCCGCCCCAGCGGCATCGCGTATTGCTCGAGCCGCACCTGCGGCCCGCTGCTGCGATACCAGTCACCGCCGTACCGCGCCTCACACATCTCCTCGAGTGCCGCGCCCGCGTCAGCCACCGACCTGAGATCGTCGAACTGATAGACACGCGCCGCCGCCTCTTCCACCTTGGCCTCGCGCCCATCGCCCACCTGCCAGAACGGTCGAAGCCGAAACAGCGACATCCCTACGCCGCCCACCAGCACCGGATGCCTCGACAGGGCCCGCGTCAGCGCCGCCTTCATCGCAGACGCCTCGATCTCGCCCTCCAGCTCGACGATCATGTAAGGAAAATTGCCGCCGCCGGTCCGATGCCAGACACGGTGCTGCCCGAAAATGACAAAGTCGCATGCGTTAAGCGGAATGCGCATCGACAGACTCACCGTACCGATGCCTGACTGACGGCAGAGGCCGCCGGCCGACTGCGAAGCGCCGCCGCGAATTCCTTCGGGTCGAAATGAAGCCGCGGATCATCCAGTCCACCCGGAAACGTCAGCCGCAACTCGCGCACATCGCCGTTCTTGTCTGCCTCCGTCACTTCAATCGTCACGTGTGAAAGATGAAACGCGTCGCCCGTGCGGGGCTCCCACGTCGGCCCGCGCGTCAAACGATGAAATCGTGTGCCGAGTAGCGCCCCGTCTTTGGCTCGCAAGAGCGCCGTCTTGTCATCCACGCGAATCACATTCACCGACACTGACGGGGGGAATAGGTAAGTCGCCGATACGTCCTTCTTACCCGTCATGAATTCCAGCCTGTCCCCGGCGCAGATGATTTCCAATGCCGAGTCCGCCTGCTTGAGCACCAGCGCGTCGCCGTCCTTCAGCGGGCGATCCATCGTGGCAAGGGCCCGCTCCAGCCGCGCCGCCGAGTTGGCCTCGACTCCGTTCATCACCAGCACCGTGGCAATCGCGCAGCAAATGCTCACGATGCCGTTCGTCGCATTCAACACCGTGCGCACGCTTAATGGGGCGATCCCGACCCGCGGATTCGTCGAAACGATCACCGCTGATAACAGGTAACTCCACCCGATCGTGGCCGTGCACAAAGTTCGCGTGCTCGCCGTCATCGCCCGCAGACCGGGAAGAACAAAGAGAATCGCCCAAAGTACGAAAAAGAGTGTCGTCCGGTCGCCCAGCGCCGCAATCCGAATGTAATAAACGGCAATCACTAACATCAACGCGCCGCCGCCCGCCACCACCAGCGTCACGTACTCCGGCATCGCCGCAAGCGTGTCGATCGGATACCCCAGCGTCCAAACCGCCGCATAAAGCAAGAGCGACACCGGCAGGCTGAGGCCAAGCTGGCTCGGCATCCCCGTTCGCCCGTCCAGATCAAATACCCACGGGCGCGAATAAGCGTAATAGGCCACGAACAGAATCGACATCACCACCATCGCCAGCGCAATGGCCAGTGGCGCCAGATCGTCGAACCACCGCTTCGTCTGCCATCGCCGAATCAGTTCGTGCAATCCGATCACCGCCGCCAACGCGACGGCCACTTCCTTGGAGAAAAGTGCGAACGCAAACGCCCCGACGGCCATCAACAAAAACCGCCGCCGCCCGGTCGCAACAGTCGCCCAATAAGCCCCCGCCGCAATCGACACCCCGATCACCACGAGTAGGTCCTGCCGGTTGCACATCCACGTCACCGGCGGCGTGACGGTCTGAGAGACGCCGAAGAAATACGTCGCCACCCCGGCGCGCACCGTGTCCCCCGACGCACGAAGGAACATCCACCGAACGCTGAACAACGCAATCGCGAAGATGAGCAGGCTCGTCAGCCGATAGAAAACCGGCCGCCGCCCGTAAAGAAAAACGTCGGCGTAAAAAAACCACTCGGAAACCGGCCGCAGAAAATCCAGCCGCCCGGACTCCGGCGACCACCACGGGATCGTCCCGCGATCGCGCAGCCGCTGCCATTCCTCGTCCGAATCCGCGAACCGATACAGCCCAAGCTCCGTGCGCTCCCCTCGCTGATACGCCTCAGACTTGAGGATCAGATTCAGATCGTCCGCCAGAAACGGCCCGCCCAGCGTCCACACATAAAGCAGCAGCGGCCCCCCGAGCCAGAACAGCATGTACGGCGCGCCAAGTCGTAGCAGATGAAACGGCCTCTCCAGCAGCGGCAACTCCGCGAATTTCCGCTGATCGGCGCGGGCCATCGACTCGCCGGACTTTGCAAGTGGCAAGTTCAATACGATGTGCCTCGCCAGGTGATCGGCTTGCCGCGTTTCAGTTCAGCCGCCGCCCGCACACAAATGCCGATCAGCATCGCCGCGCCGAGAGGGTGAAGGAATGCAAATCGTCGGCCCGTTCCCGCCCGCGAATACACTTGCCACGCCAGCACCATCGAAGCCAGCAGGTGAACGACCACCAGCCCGGCCCACCACGGTCGATACGGAATCTCCCACCCGAATGGCCCCGCCAGCACAAGTCCCGCCGCAAGTCCGATCGGCAGCAGCGAGACGAAGTTGAGCCCGTTGATCGTGATAAGAAATCGCGGCAGCGTCTTCAGCCCGCCGATGAATGTCCGCGTGATGCCCCGCACCGTCCGCGAGAGCGTCCCGTACATGCGCAGTGCAAAGAGCTCCGGCGCCAATACGTACGCAATGCGCTGGCCCGCACGCTTCGCCACCCGCATGATCGCGCTGTCTTCGTCATACGCCCGCACAACGCACGTATGCCCGCCGATCGCCCGGTACGCCGACTGCCGCGCCACGATAAACCCGCTGCCGATCGCATTGTCCCACTTCGGGTCCGCGATCTTCCGCGGGTCGTACCACGCATACGTCACTGCGCCGAGCATCGGCACCAGCAGCCGCTCCCAGAACATCGATAGCACCGGCCGGCCCATCACCGCCACCCAGTCCAGCCCCTGCGTCGTCACATGATCGACCAGCGTCCGCAGGCAGTTCGGATGCAGCTCAAAGTCGCTGTCGATGAACGCCACCATCTCCCCGCGCAGCTCCGGCATCGCCGCCGCGACCGCCGACGGCTTTCCATACTGGCCCTCGGGCAGCGAGGTGATGTCGATCCGATGCACCGCCGGATGCTTCGCCTGCACGCGCGCGATCTCTGCAGCCGTCCCGTCCGTCGACCGGTCGTTCACCACGATGATCCGCATGCCGGGGTAATCCTGCGCGAGGATCGACTCCAGACACGCCGCGATATGCGCCTCTTCATCCTTGACCGGAATCACTACGTCGAGCGACGGCCACTCGCGCGCAGGAACGTCTCCGGCCCCCAGCTCGCGCTGACCCCGAAGCAGCGTAAACGTCTGATAGACGCTTCGACACAGAAGGAGGACGCCAATGGCGTAGCCGACCAGTAGAATTCCCGAAATGGTTGTCAGCATCTTGTTTCGAGGCGTCGCGAGTCCGACCGATCGTGCAACGAGCATTCCCCCACCCTTGCGTCGCAATCGAGGGAGCCCGAATTATCGACCAGGTCCGCAGGGCGTCAACGCACACCGTAAAAAGGCGATCGTTCCCGCCGCACCGGCCATGACGAGCACCAACGCCCGCGCCGCGTCCCTATTGCCGCGACAAAGGCTGCATCGAGCCGGTTTGACACGCCCCTGTCAGCGGTTTCTAATGTCCGATTCGCAGGCGAAAGCCCGCGACGGGGCGTAGCTCAGCCTGGTCTAGAGCGTCTGCATGGGGTGCAGAAGGTCGCTAGTTCGAATCTAGTCGCCCCGATTGCCGCGTAGCGGCAATAGAGCAGGAGAAGGAAGAAAGGAGAAAGTAGAGCAAACAGGCAGCGGTCGCAATTAGAGTGACCGTAGCCGAACGCGTTGCCGACTCCTGCGGTCTCCTTTCTACTCTCTCCTTTCATGGCCTTCGCATTCGAAAAACTTATCGTCTACCAGAGATCGGTCGACTTCGCCGACCAAGTTTCGACGGCCACTGAGGCTTTCCCACGCGGCTACGGTTTTCTCGCCGACCAACTCAACCGAGCGTCATTATCCATCGCCGCCAACCTCGCAGAAGGCAACGGCCGTTTCACCAAACCGGATCGGCGCAACTTCTTCGGCATTGCCCGAGGGTCGGTCCAGGAATGCGTACCCCTGCTGGAGCTTGCACGAAGGCGATCGCTCATCACGCCTGAACGACATATGAAAATGAAGAATGACCTTGAGGAAATCGCCAAAATGCTCTCCGGCCTGATCAACGGACTGGAAAAGCGCTCGGCCTAACAAGCATCCATTGCCCCGCAAAACGCTCCCCTTCGCGCCCCAGTGCCATCCATCGCGAATTGCATCCAGTTTCTCCCGACTCGCATGTATAATGTACGGCTGCTCCTGGACCGTGCCGGGGCCATCGTCGAGCGATACGCCTACGATTCCTACGGCCGGCCGAGAATCCGCGAGTCCTGCGGGCGTGGCGATATGAACAACGACACCAAGATGTCCAGCGGCGACACGACGCGCTTTGATGACGCCAACGACGACACCATCTGGGACCCGCGCGCCGACATGGACGACGACGGGGACGTGGATGCCGCCGATGAGACCGCCTACGACCTCAAGTACTCCGACTGGAGCGGAGCAGGCCCGCCGGTCGATCCGCGTCAGGCCTTCAGCGACGTGGGCAACCCCTTCATGTTCCAGGGCATCCCCCACTTCGCCCTCGACACCGCAAGCTCCGCCACCGAAGGCAAGCTCATGCTCAACCACCACCGAGCCCGCTTCGCCGATCCGGTGACGGGAAGGTGGACGACAAGGGACCCATTATTATACAATCGACCATTGCTTCGCACAAACACTGCCCTCCTACATTCTCTTGTGTTTCTATGGGATATCAAAGCCCGCAACAATAATGATGTCGGCGATTCGAATCCGATGTACGAAATGTATGGCGATAATCCCACCCTGATGGCTGATCCAACAGGTCTCATCAACTTTAGCTGCAACGCTGGGCCGGGCTTTTTTTGCGTAACCGCTTATCTCGGATGCAGTAGTTCGTGTACGAACTTCGACAACGTCTATTGCGGACCATGCGTCGGAGGACAACAGACTTGCCGTTTGGCCACAACAGGCGGCTCCGGAAGTGGGAGCGGTTGGTGGACAGGTGCCGTCGAGCTATAACCGAATTTCGTTGATGGTGGCGGGATAAAAAAAGGCGGCGTACTCTCGGGACTTGTTCGAGGTTCCGAGCCGCCCACGATGGGCAGAGGAGTACGCCGATGCAGGAGAGTAACGAGTCGATCGAGACGATTCCAGTCCCCAGCCGAGACGTTTTGACGGAGATTCTGCGGGACGGGGCCCAACGGCTCCTGGGCCAGGCGATCGAGGCGGAGGTCGATGGCTGGATCGAAGGGCACGCCGATCTGCGCGATCCGCAAGGCCGCCGGCAGGTGGTCAAGAACGGCCATCATCCCACCCGGACCCTCGTCACCGGCGTCGGGCCGGTGGAGGTGACGCAGCCGCGGGTGTGGGACCGTCGGATCGTCGGCCGCGGCGAGGCCGGCGAAGCGTTGGATGCAAATGGCCAGGCCGTGGAGCGGTTCTGTTCGTCGATTTTGCCGCCGTACCTGCGGAAGACGAAGGCCATCGAGGAGTTGATCCCCTGGCTGTACCTCAAGGGCATCAGCACCGGAGACTTCAGCGAGGCCCTGCAGGCGCTGGTCGGTCCCCAGGCGGCGGGGCTCAGCGCCACGACGATCACGCGTTTGATGACGAGTTGGCAGGACGAGTACCAGTCATGGAATCGCCGCTCCCTGGAAGGCAAGCACTACGTGTACCTCTGGGCGGATGGGATTCACTTCAACATCCGCCTGGAGGAAGACCGGCAGTGCATTCTGGTGCTGATGGGCGCGAGGGCGGACGGCCGCAAGGAGCTGATCGCGGTGGTCGACGGCCATCGCGAGAGCGAGCAGTCGTGGTATTCGCTGCTGCTGGACTGCCAACAACGGGGCATGACGATCGACCCGAAGCTGGCCACGGCGGACGGAGCGCTGGGCTTCTGGGCGGCGCTGCCGAAGGTCTATTCGACGACCCGGGCGCAGCGCTGCTGGGTGCACAAGACGGCCAACGTGTTGGACAAGATGCCCAAGCGGGTGCAGACCGGCGCGAAGGCCAAGCTGCACGAGATCTGGATGGCGCCGACGCGGGAGAATGCGAACCAGGCGTTCGATCACTTCGTGGCCCACTACGCGGCCAAATACCCCGGCGCGGCCGAGTGCCTGGTGAAGGATCGCGAGGTGCTGCTGACGTTCTACGACTTCCCGGCCGAGCACTGGCGGCACCTGCGGACGACGAATCCGATCGAAAGTACGTTCGCCACGGTGCGGCTGCGTCACCGCCGGACCAAAGGCAACGGCAGTCGGATCGCGTGTCTGGCAATGGTGTTCAAGCTGTGCGAGTCCGCCGCGAACCACTGGCGGCTGCTCAATGGCGCGACGCTGCTTCCCGATGTCATCGCCGGTGTGAAGTTCGTCAATGGAGAAAAGGCCGAGAGAAACGCCGCCTGATTACCGCGTCATCAACGAAATTTGACCATTACTCGGTGCCGTCTGGACTCAAGGATGTTCAGGCAACACGGAGGCACGCTGCGAGCAATGGTGTGCCGGGACCAATCCTTTTGTTCAAACCTGCTATTTCACAGGTCCTCCAGCAACAACTACGGTTGCGGCCGGAGTCGCAGGATGTGTAACTACCGCTACTATTTCTTGCAATGATCTATGATCAAATTAATACTTCTGGAATCCTTCGTTCGTAAGACTGTTTCGGATTATTGAATTCATGACTCAACTCCGACGGGATCATCTCGGTGGATTCTGACTTAGGAAATTCACGCCAATGCGCTATCACTGCCAACCATATACGCTGTATTCAATGCAGTTATGATCTCTATGGAAAAGGAGAGCATGACATATGTCCTGAGTGTGGCGTTTCAACTGTATTTTCCTTTGATTCTTACCGACTCTTTGTTACCGGATATCCACAGCTCCAAATCCTAAAAAGAGCACTCTACCGTCAGTTCGTCTCGCACATGATGCTACTTGTTTGGCTGGTTACCGCATTGCGAGTACGTACTGGGTACCAAGCTATTATTTTTCAATTGTGCATCGCAGGAATACTGTTGACAGTCTCTATTTCATGGCTAGCTACACGCAGACTATTTTCAGTCCGCCGAATCACCTCAAGTTTACGCAAGATGTTTACAGTCGCTGAGTCCTGTCGATGCACCAAGTGGATTTCCATTGACAATTTGGTCCCTTTTTCTATGGCACTTGCTCCGATACCATATTTTTATGTCCAAGTCACCTTCGTTACCCAATGCCTAATCAACCCGGGTACGATACCGATTACGTTTCCCCATGAGTTCTCACCAATTCTGTCGATAGTGGTAATCGGCCTGGCTATTACTCCGTTTGTTTGTTATTTGTGGTTTGCATCTTATATTATGTCAATGATACCGGCGCCGCGCGTCTGCAGATTACTTCGCCTCGCATCCCTGCTCATTTTGGCATGGCTAGTCCTCACGCATGTCCAGTCGCAATGGTCAATGGCCATTGCTTTTCTCTTGCTGCCGATTATTTGGAGTGCAAATAGCTGCTTTCTGTACGTCGCAGTGCATACAATTGATAAAGTAAACAAAAGAGTACAATGCAATTGACCCGCCCCGTGCGCTACCCCATGTTAAGTAGACCCGTGTTAAGAGGGTGTTTCAAGACGGTCTCAGGACACCGAGTTTCTGAGCGAGAATGTGACCGGCGGATCGAGTTCGTCAACGCCGACTTCGACCAAACCACTGAATACTGGTACGACGGGGTCAAGGAAATCGACGAGAAAACCACCCAGGACGGCGAAATCCCCTCCTACACGAACCGTTACTACATCCATGGCGTCAGCTACGTCGATGAGCACCTGCTGATGCTGGCCGGCACGAAGCCCTATTACTACGTGCTCGATCGGATGTATAATGTACGACTGCTTCTGGACCGAGCCGGGGCGATCGTCGAGCGGTACGCCTACGACTCCTATGGCAGGCCCAGAATCCGCGAGTCCTGCGGGCGTGGCGACATGAATAACGACACGAAAATGTCAAGCGGCGACACGACCCGGTTCGATGATGCCAATGACGACACGATCTGGGACCCGCGCGCCGATATGGATGACGACGGCGATGTGGATGCCAACGATGAGACCGCCTACGACCTCAAGTACTCCGACTGGAGCGGAGCAGGCCCGCCGGTCGACCCGCGTCAGGCCTTCAGCGACGTGGACAACCCGTTCATGTTCCAGGGCATCCCCCACTTCGCCCTCGACACCTCAAGCTCCGCCACCGAAGGCAAGCTCATGCTCAACCACCACCGGGCACGATTCGCAGATCCTGTCACGGGGAGATGGGTGACAAGGGATCCGCTGCACCATTACCGGAAACTCAGGATTCCCTTGATTCCTTCAGAAGAAGTCAATACCCGCGAACTAATTGTCGGTCCAATGCGAGTGGACTTGCCTGGCAATGCGACGAGGCCAAATGGCGATGCAGGTAGCACCCCCTTCCTACGGATCGGTTCCCGAATAACAGAGAGTTCAAGAATGTATTTTCAGCAACGAGTGCAACTCTTTGCTTACCTCTCAAACACTCACGGACTCTATGCCGACCCTAGTGGCCTAGCATGCTGTTTGACAGACAGGAACTGCTGTGATGAAGCTGCACAGACGGGCCTAGATGCAGGAGATTCTGGAGGCGTTCTCTGTTGTTGCGGTCGAAAAGTAACATGTTCGTGGGACTGGAAGAACAACCCGACATGGGGACCTGGGGGACCAGGGGCCGAGGGAATAATCAGATACTGTACGCTAGCTCATGAGCAAACACACTTAGATGATGTGGATTGTCCTTCAGATGTTGACTTGAGCAGGCCACCATTCTCAAATCCTAGTGACGAGAATATTCATTATCAGGAATGTGTTGGCTCCTGTGCGGGTGCCCAATGTCTGGAGAATTCAATCGACAGATGTGGTTCCAATCAGAGTTGTCGTGACGCAATTCAACAAAATCTTGATTGGGAAAGGGAACAGGCTGCAAATCACTGCGGTGAATTCGTACCCCCAGGGGGATGCTAATGCTGACCAGAAGGCCCAGCTTTGTGACCACGGCAGGGCGGTTTAGACCGAGTAGTGTAAACTGACATGTGTTTTCGCCCAAGGATTGCTGCCGATATTGTGAAGTGCCATTCACCAGTCCTATGGAGGTAACATGAATCGTACTTTTGGAAAGACCATGGCGCGCCGTGTTGCTTACCTTTCAATGTTCTGCTTTTTCTTCTTACCCATTAGTACCGGATGTGGCGGGAGTGTGGAATCAAACAGTGGGATATCGAAAGACGATCGTCGGTCGCGAGACACGCCTGTTCTTTACTTCGTGCATTACCCAAGCCGTGGAAAAGGCCTTAATGATAAGGAGTTTAACATCGCTGTTTGGGACGATGGTCACTGCCTGAAATGGCGGTACTCGAGCGGCCGGTTTGATTCTCTCCTTGCTGGTATTTGCGATAAGAAAGCGATAGATAACTTGCTACGCAGCTTTGAGCAGATTGGGTTCTTCAGATACCTAGCCGATAGTTACATCGTTCCAGATTCCCACTATATCACGATCTTTGCAAGCTTCCGGGAACAATCAGCGAGCCAGTCGCGTGCTTTGGCTCCGCGAAATATTCGGGACAATGAAATTGACTCTGTTCAAAAGTTACAATTTGATGATATGTGGCTTAGTGCCCGTCAGTTAGTAATTGAGTTTACGGATACGCTCAATTGGCAAGATGTTGCATTTCCAATTGCTGATCAATCAATTGTTCGCGGACTAGACTTGAATCGGCCGTCACGCACGAAATGGTTGTTGCCGTGTCATGAGGCACCTCAAAACCCGCCAGGCGTGAGCGCCCTCAAACCCGGCCATTGATTCTGTTCCCCTAGAGGTTTCTAACGGCACTGACGGGGTCAAAAACGCGGATTCCGGCCACAAAAAGAAACTATGTAGCCGGGGCTCCCATTCAGGGGTGCACTAGATTGGATCGATGCGATCTGTTGTTGCATCGATTGGCTGTGGCGTGTGCCCGGCCCAGCACCCCTGAAGTAAGGAGACTCGACCATGAAGATTCTGGCTATCGACCTGGGTAAGTTCAAGAGCGCCGCGTGCGTCTACGAGAGTGCAACCGGGGAACACGCGTTCACCATCGTCCGCACAAAGCCGGCTGAAATTCACGACCTTCTGGCGACGCACCAGCCGCATCGCGTGGTGATCGAGATCGGTTCGGCGGCGGGATGGGTCTACGATATGGGGCTGACGATGAATGTGGAGGTACAGGTCGCCAACCCCAACCACGAGGCGTGGCGGTGGAAGAATGTCAAGCGCAAGACTGACAAGGACGATGCCCTCAAACTCGCCCAGTTGTCGGCGATGAATCAACTGCCGATGGTCCAGCTTCCGTCGAAGAAAGTCCGCCAATGGCGATCCCTAATTTGCTATCGCAACACTCTCGTGGCTCGACGAACTGCGATCAAAAACCATATCCGCTCAATCCTCGATCGTCAGGGGATAGGCTGGCCTGTCGGCCCATCGGGATGGACCGACAAGGCAATCGTATCTCTTAAACGCATCGCCGGGTTCATCGAAAACGCGAACCCGGACGGCTTGTGGCGATTTGAGCTTCGTATGGAACTGGAGGCCATGCTTCAGGCTCAGATGCTGATCAACCGAGTGGAGGTCATGCTTGACGCGTTGGCCAAAGAAGATTCCCGCGTCCATCAGTTGCGGACGATTCCCGGCGTCGGTCCACGATTGGCCGAGGTAGTCGTTGCCGTCATTGATGACGCCAAGCGATTCAAGAATGCCAAGCAGGTCGGAGCTTATGCAGGTTTGACGCCCATGCAATTTGAGTCGGGCACAATGAATCGGCAGGGTGGTATCAGCGGTCGTGGCAACAAGCTGCTTCGGGCGCTGCTGGTCCAAGTGTCGTGGCTGGGCCGCCGCTGCAACGGGAGGATCAGCAAGATTTTTGAAGACGTATGCCGTGGAAATAAGACGCGAAGAAAGATCGCTGTGATCGCCACGGCCAGGAGACTTTTGGTGATTTGTTGGGCCATGCTCCGCGACGGCACGACATGGCGCGAACCCGGCAATCCGCTCGGCGCGCTCTCCACGAGTTAAGAGGGTTCCGATGCTCGTTGGGGCGGTGACGATCAAGAATTGATGGATGCCGATGGACTGACGACAACCCGAAGTTGAACATGGGCTTCAAGCCTGGTGAAAAAGAATGGGAGTCGTCTTTCGTAACTGGTTGAATGGGACCGTACGTCAATACGTGATCCCGGATAGGAGCCTGGACACATCGTCATCCAACATGCACCCTTGCCAAAACCGGCTACATAGGAGTTCAACTGGTGTCTTGTCGCCCCGATTGCCGCGTAGCGGCAATAGAGCAGGTGAGAAGTGGAGCAGTAGAACAGGAGAGGGGAAAAATCTCCCCAACCCTAATAAGGGCGTCCGGGCCAAGTCGACTCGTCACCTGCGGTCTCCTGTTCACCTGCTCTCCTGCTCAATCGCCGCGCAGCGGCAATAGAGCAGGAGAAGGGAGAAAGGAGAAAGTAGAGCAGGCAAGTAGCGGTCGCGATTGGAGTGACCGCCGCCCAGGCGTTGCCGACTCCTGCGGTCTCCCCTCTACTCTCTCCTCTCATGGCCTTCGCATTCGAGAAACTCATCGTCTACCAGAGATCGGTCGACTTCGCCGATCAAGTCTCCGCTGCCACTGAGGCCTTCCCACGCGGCTACGGTTTTCTCGCCGACCAGCTCAACCGGGCGTCGCTGTCAATCGCCGCCAACATTGCCGAAGGCAATGGTCGCTTCACGAAACCAGACCGTCGCAACTTCTTCACCATTGCCCGAGGGTCAGTGCAGGAATGCGTACCCCTGCTGGAACTTGCACGAAGGCGCTCGCTTATCACGCCTGAACGACATACGAATATGAAGAATGAACTCGAGGAAGTCGCCAAAATGCTCTCCGGCCTGATCAACGGCCTGGACAAGCGCACGGCCTAACAAGCATCCATCGCCCCGAAAAACGCTCCTCCTCGCGCCCTAGTGCTCCGTCATCGTTAGCTTTGCGGGTTATTTTTGGAAAGGGTCGATGTTCATGATTGGATGGCCGTGGATGGCCTGTTGATCATGGAGGATCGGCGATGAAACGGTATGTGGTTCGGCTGGAGGCGGTGGAGCGGCGGCGATTAAAGGAGTTGGTTTCGACGGGCAGGGCGGCGGCCTACAAAATTCGGCACGCGAACATTCTGCTTCAGGCGGATGAATCGAAGTCACGACCGGGCTGGCCCGATACGCGGATCGCAGAAGGCCTGGCGGTGTCGGTTCGGAGCATCGAGTACCTGCGGAAGCGGTTTGTAGAGGAAGGATTGGAGGCCTGTTTGGCACCGAAGAAACGGCCCTTCCGCCGGTGGCGCCAAAGTTCGACGGCCGCAAGGAGGCCAAACTTGTGGCGTGGCCTGCTCGCAGCCGCCGAAGGGATACGAACGTTGGTCGCTCCGGCTGCTGGCCGACCGGGTGGTGGAATTGAAGATCGTGGACGCGGTGTCCCATGAGACGATCCGGCGTGTTCTTCAAAAACGAGTTGAAACCGTGGCAGAAGAAGATGTGGTGCATTCCGCCGGACCAGGATGCGGCGTTCGTCTGTGCGATGGAAAATGTTCTGGAGGTTTATCACCGGCCCTATGATCCGAAACGCCCGGTGGTCTGTTTCGATGAGAAGTCCAAGCAACTGGTCTCGGAGGTACGTCGGCCGATGGCGGCGAAGCGGGGTCAGGCGGCGCGGTATGACTATGAATACGAGCGCAATGGGACGGCGAATTTGTTTGTCTTCGTGGAGCCGCTCAAAGGTTGGCGGCAGGTGACGGTGACGTCGCGGCGTTGCAAAACCGACTTTGCCGGCCAGATGCGGGCGCTGGTGGACCTCCACTACCGCCGTGCGGAGAAGATCACCGTGGTGATGGACAATCTCAACACCCACACCGTGTCGAGCCTTTATGCCGCCTTCCCTCCAGCCGAGGCAAGACGGCTGATGGACAAGCTGGACGTGGTGCATACGCCCAAGCATGGATCGTGGTTGAATATGGCGGAGATCGAGTTCAGCGTGATGGAAAAGCAGGCTCTCAACGGCCGCGTCCCCGATGAAAAGGCCCTAACAAAGCAAGTGAAGGCATGGGAATCAAATCGGAACCATCGATCCAAACGAATCAACTGGCAGTTCACCACCGATTTGGTAAGCAAGGAGTGGCCGCGTTTCAGGAACGAGGTGCATGGCGAACTTGTTCGGTCCTGAATTGGGCAGTCGGAGGGGCGATACTCGGCATTGAGACGACGACTTGTGTGCCGATGTTCGGCGTGCTCTGCAAGTCGATCGTGCCCTGGTGCAGCTTGACGATGGACTGACAGATCGCAAGTCCCAGTCCCGCGCCGTTGCTGCTCTCATGAACGCGCGCCTTGTCGGCGCGAAAGAAGCGATCGAAGACGTGGTCGACTTCGTCCGGCGAGATCCCCACGCCGTCGTCCTTGACGCGGAGGGCAGCCCTGCCATTCTCCACGGCGACGCTCACGTCAATTCGCTTTCCATTCCCAATGTACTTGATTGAATTGTCGAGGATGTTGCCGACGAGCTGCCGGATTCGCGAGCTGTCGCCTTCGATCCAGACCTCGCGTGACTCACCAAGGCGCAGATCGAGTCCGTGCTCGCCCGCCGCCGGCGCATAGAGATCGACCACATCGGCCACAGCCCGATCAAGCCGGAACTTTTCAACGTGGAGCGCGAGGTGGCCCGCATCTGCCCGCGCGAGCAGAAGAAGGTCGTCGGTGAGGCGCGACAGGCGCACATAGTGCTCGATCGACTCTTCCATCACCTTTCTGAGTTCTTCAGATGTTCGAGCTCGAGAAAGCGCCACTTCGGCGCCCCCCCTTAAGGCGGCAAGCGGCGTTCGAAGTTCGTGGGCCGCGTCGGCGGTGAACTGCTGAATCTGACGAACCTGCCGCTCGATTCGCTCCAACATTTCATTAAGCGTCTCGGCCAGCCGGTCGAGTTCATCTGCCGTGCCGGTGCGGTCGATTCGCTCTGAAAGGGTACCTGCCGCACCGATGCGTCTCGCGGCATTGGCCATCCTTCCAACGGGCACGAGACTGCGGTTCGCAAGCCAGCGGCCTCCCACGAATGCGAGCAGTGCCGCGAGCAACAGGGCAAGTGCACAGGCACGACGAAAGATCGACAGTGAGTTGTTGACACGATCTAGAAGATAGGTCGCCTGAGCAAGACATGACGAGCCGTCCGGCAATGTCACCCATCGACTGCAAACCCGTGCCGGATAATCGAGGCCGGCAAGTGGAACCGTCTCTAAGACGACGCGGCTTTCGTCTTCGGCGTCCCGGGCCGGCGGAATCCACTGAGGTGGAAGTCGATCGTCTGGATCACTCGTCACCAACAGGCGGCCGTGACTATCAAGCAGGCGGAATGTCAGGTCGTTTCTCAGCCGACTGCCCAGCTCGCGACGGATATCCTGCTCGATCTCCAGCAGATTATCATTGGCCTCGGAGAGAATCGACCTGAACTCGAGTACCTCGCCTTCCAGAAACCGATCGACTTCGCCCATGAGTGACAGGCGGAGCCCAATGTAAAGCCCTACGCAGAGAATGAGACACACACTGCATGTGACCGCAGTCCCCCAAAGCGTGAGCCGCATGCCGACGGTGAACGCGGGACGGCCTCTATTATTCCTCCCGAAGGACATAGCCCACGCCCCGAATGGTATGGATCAAAGGCTTGGAGAAGCCGTGATCGACTTTTTTGCGCAGTCGATTGATGTGCACGTCGACGACGTTGGTCATCGGGTCTTGATTCATATCCCAGACTTTTTCGAGGATCATGGTGCGCGACAGGACGTGTCCGGCGTTTTTCGCGAGATATTCCAACAGGGAAAACTCGCGGCTTGAAAGTTCGATCTTCTCGTCGCCGCGGTGCACCTGTCGGGCCATGACATCCAAACGCAGATCCCCAATCACAATCGGGTTCATCGCGAGCGATGCGCCGCGGCGCAGCGTAGCGTGAATTCTCGCGAGTAGCTCCGCGAAGCTGAAGGGTTTGACGAGGTAATCGTCAGCGCCGAGATTAAGTCCCCTGACGCGATCATCTACCGCGTCGCGCGCGGTCAGGCAGATGACGGGCGTCTTTACGCCCATGCCCCGCAGATCGCGGAGAATGCTGAAGCCATCGCGACCCGGCAACATGAGATCGAGAATCAACACGTCGTATGCTTCCGTCGTGGCCATTCGATGGCCTTCAAACCCCTCCATCGCCTCTTCAACGACAAACCCTGATTCCCGCAGGCCGCGGCAGACAAATGTCCGAATTCCGACGTCGTCCTCAATGACCAGGGCACGCATGGCTTACTTAGACTCCCTCTCAACTCGCTATTGCGAATTGGTATCCTAAGGCCAGTCGAAAACATGTCAGCCATGTGGGGAAAAGATGACAGTTTTGTAATCTAAGTGTCATTCGTTGTCAGCTTGCGCTGGGTTGCACCTCCCTTTTTCGGCGCGCATCGCTTTACTCGGTTTTGGGTAGGGGCAAATTACCCACCGAAACCACGGCAAAGTCACGAACTCAAGGGTTGTTGCCTCAAGCACACGGCAGCACCTTAGGTATTCCATAAGGTTAGTACAGAGGTGCACTCGTGGTTAGGGCTTATTCGGGGGCCGATCGAGATGACAGGTTTGTCATCTATCCGTCATCAGCAGTTTAAATGTGCCTGCTATCGTCCTTGGCAGATGCGACAGCCGATTCAATCAGATTTGCACCAAAGATCGGCGACGGTATGCTGCGCAGGAAGTTCAGCGATGCGAAGGAGCAAGTCTGGTATCGTTGGCTCGTATGGATTTGTTGCTGCCGGATTCATCGTCTTTGCGGCGGCCCTCAGCGCCCAGAGTAAGCACGCGGACAGCACCCGCATCTCGGAGTATCAAGCAGGGTGACCATCACCATGAACAGGGGCTTGCGCCCGATGGACGACGACACGAACATGAAGAATTCGGCGACGAAGTGGACGACTCAAACGACTAGCTGCCCACATCGGTGCCCAAACCACATGGAGAACCTCCTGTGAGCTTTTCAAGAAAGTTGTATGTGCGGCTGTTTCTCGCATCGATGATCAGCTTGATCGCCACCAGGCAGTCAACGGCCCAGGATCCGGCGAGGAGTTCGGCACGCCGTGATTCGTCTCAAGGCGATCCCTATCGCTATCAACCCATGAGTCTCGCAGAGATGCAGGATCAAGAGGCGACTAGCTACGAAGAAAGCGGAACCACAAGAAGCGAGCAATCTCTCGCTTCAAGAGAGGACTTAGTCACTGAACATCAATCCGTTGACGCCTTTAACTCTCTTGAGGACGGTCAACCGGGCCCGGCGGGGGAGCTGGAGCTTCAATTGGAATTCGGCTGGAAAACAACATCCGGTGAGCACGATCCATTCGAACTCTCAACTGAATTGCAGTATACGCCCGATGGCAACGAGTTCCTTCGAAACATGCAACTGATCCTCGGCGTTCCCGTCGAGATGGGTCTTGGCGGTGTCGAAGGCAACGCCGATATCGATCTCGGATGGCAGCAGCGATGGGTCAAGGAAGATGGGATGATGCCCACGATCTCCACGCTGGCCGAGATTCGCCTGCCCACGGGATATCACTCCTCCGGTGTCGATGGCACCCTCACCGGCATCCTCGCCAAGGAAATGGGCAGCGGAACCGCATTTTTGAACGGATGGGTCAAGACCGCCAACGGAGACAATGTCGAGGACCTGCGGCACTTTCAATGGGGCGCCCGCGCCGGTTATAAGTATCGAGTGAGCGACACGCTCGCATTGATCGGCGATTATTTTATTGAATCGAGCGAGGAAGAGGGGCACTCAAACGTCAACGCGCTCGAATTCTCCGCCGAATATCGGTTCAACGAACACGTGACAATCGGTCCGGGAATTCTGGTCGGGCTCGATGACAACGAAGAGACTCCCAATCTCGGCGCCGGACTGAGGCTCCAGATTGCCTTCTGACGCCCGCCGCCTTCAGGCGAACATCTTTTCGACATTCCAACAGGCCAAAGCAGCGTGAACGGACTCGCAAAAAGAACCGTCATCGTCATCCTTCTGTCACTCTGGACAGCGTGCGCGCGCGTCGATCCCAAGCACGACTTCCAACGAACCGGCGACATGCTGGCGGAGCGGACCGAAGCACCCGAGGCGTATGATCCCGATACCGACGCCGTTGTTGATGCGCGTGTCGCGGAGATTCTTCAGGACGGCCTGACGATTGACGAGGCGGTGCAGGTCGCCCTGCTGACGAATCGCGGCTTTCAGGCCTTGTTCTCGAGCATCGGAGCCTCCCGAGCCGACGTGGTACAGTCCGGCCTGCTGACCAACCCATCAATCGGATTCATGGCGCGATTCCCGGAGGGCGGTGGTCGATCCAACCTGACGCTGACCTTTGCGCAGGAACTGGTCGATCTCTGGCAGATTCCGGTCAAGCGCCGAATCGCCGAGGCCCAGCTCGAACAGACAATTCTCGACGTCGCCCGCAGCGGTATCGATCTTGCCGCGGACGTGAAGAAGAAGTTCCTTCAATTGGCGACGCTTGAGCGCACCGAGCAGATCGCCCGCGAGAATCTTGATCTCGTCAAGCAATCCATCGAGATCGCCCAGGCCCGGCTAAAGGCCGGAGAGACCGGACAGATCGATGTGAATCTCCTTATGGCCAATGAAATCGACGTGCAGACATCACTGCTGAGTCTTTCCCGTGATCGCGCCGTTGCCAAGGCCGACCTCGGCAGGGTGCTGGGCCTGGCCCGTTGGAAGCAGCCGTGGAAGCTAACTACGGCTTTCGAACCTTCCGTGATGGAGCTTCCCGATGATCCGACGCTGATCGTGTTCGCCATGTGCGAACGATTGGAAGCGCGAATGTCCGCAGAGAAAGTACGCGCCGCAGAAGCAGAGCTTGAGCGCCAATACCTCAATATGTTTCCAAGCGTATCTATGGGCTTTGAGGGCGAGCGCTCGGAGCGGCGCGCACTGCCGGGCCGCAAGATACCCGCGGATACCGGGAAGTCCTCGCTCCGTTCAGGCAAACTGACCGCCCCTGACATCGAAACGCGCGGGGAACGGAATGCGGCCCGGAGACAAATCATCGATCTGTTGCTCGGTCCCAGCCTACAAGTCACTTTGCCTGTGTGGGACCAGAATCAGGCACAGATCGCAAAGGCGCGGTACCGGGCTCAGCAGACTCGCAAGGAATATGAAGACCTGCTCGATGTCGTTTCCGCCGAGGTCCAAAGCGCCACGGCCGTACTCACCACCTCGGTCGGTCTCATGCGCTTCTACGACGATCGAGGCCTTCCAACCGCCAAGCAGAATCTTGAGCTGGCGAGAAAGGCATATGAGGTCGGCGAACAGAACATCGTGGCGGTCATCGAGGCTCAGAAATTCCTGATCGCTCAACGACTCGCAGGGGTGAATATCCGGCGTGACTATTTCGTGGCAGAAGTGGAATTGAGGCGAGCACTTGGCGGTCGAACGCCGCCGGCGACCGCAACCTCTTCGGCCACAACTCAACCCACCGACATCGGAGGCGCCGATTAATTCCGGCGAATTACTTATGGACCCGTTAAGTCTTGCGTTCCAGTCCATCTTCGGCGCCTTGTCGACGCTGGTGACATTTATTGGAGATTTCTTGCGACAACTGCTCGCCGCGTTCCTGTTCTAGGCACGGCGTCTGTCGTTCGGACTGAGACGATTCATGCAGAATTCACCGTTGAAATGGTTGGCAGTCGTCGCCGTCGTGGGCCTGAGCGCCTGGCTTATTCCCCGGGCATGTTCCACCGCGCTTAAGCACGAAGGTGACAATGCAACGCAAGGCGACAAGAAGGCCACGCCGCCCGTCACGCTGGCGCGAGACGCCGAAGGCCGGCGCATTTTCACGGTCAGCAAAGAGGTTCAGGAGCGGGTCGGCCTGACAGTGCAGAAGCTGACGCCCAGTCAAATGCAGCCCCACGTTCGGGCGATCGGCCAAATTGAAGCGGATCCGTCGCAATCTTTCATGCTTCGATCGCCGGTGGCGGGCTTTCTCGCGATTCCCGACGGCACGACATGGCCGCGACTGGGCGAACGAATTTCCGCAGGCGCAACGATCGGGTCCGTTCGGCCCCGTCTCAGTCCAGTCGAGCGATACGATTTGAGCACCCGCCTGATGCAGGCCCACGCCGATGTCGAGGAGATCAATGCTGATCTTGTGGCGGCGAAATCATCCTACGAAAACAAGAAGCGTCTGAACGAAAACGGCAAGGTCGTAAGCGATCGCGCCCTCGAGGAGGCCCAGGCCAAGGTCAAGAGCGGTGAGGCTCGGCTCCAGGCTTCGGTAGAGACCGTCAGGCTTCTAGAAGACGCGATGGTTCAGGGGCGTAATCAGCAGTCCGCGCTACCGCTCGTTGCCCAGAGGGCGGGAGAGATCGTGGAGATGCTGGCACAGCCCGGCGAGGCCGTTGAATCGGGCCAACTACTTCTCAAGACGGACGACTTTGCTCATTTGATCGCGCGAGTGACCGTCTCGCCCGGCACCATTCTCAGCCAGACTCCGATATCAGCGCAAATTCAGGTCCTGGGTGAAGAGACAGACGTCTTTCAGGCAAAGGTTATTTCCTGCGTGCCCGCTGACGCGAGCGCCGGGCGAGGTCAGACGTTTCTTGCTTCGATCGACGTCGGAGACAAGCTGCTCCGTCCGGGCATGGCGGTCGCAGCCACGTTGGAGTCCGCCGGCACGCCTATTGAGGGCGTCATCGTTCCTCGCAGCGCCATCATCCGCTTCGGCGGCTCTACCTATGTCTACGTCCAGTCCGACGAAGAGCAGTTCACGAGGAAACAATTTGAAGCGGAGGCGCCCGACGAGGCCGGGAGTTTCGTTCGAAGGGGCCTGACCGCCGACGATCGCGTTGTCGTCGTTGGCGCCGGAATTCTCCTTTCCGAAGAACTCCGCGCCCAGATCGAAGCAGAAGCCGAGGGAGAAGAGTAGCCCATGTATCGCGGCTCCCGACCATTCCGGCTATCAGCGATCGCGATTCACTCCGAGAGCGAGCAAAGCCCGTGCTGAATGCCGTCGTCGAATCCTCGATCCGTCGGCGCGGCGTCGTGCTTTGTCTGGCCGGCGCGCTGCTATTCCTCGGCGTGAGAACGGCCATGCACGCCAAGCTCGACGTGTTTCCCGACTTTGTGCAGCCCCAGGCCGTCATTCAGACCGAGGCGCCGGGCATGTCGCCGGAGCAAGTCGAATCGCTCGTCACGCGACAGGTCGAAGGGGCCGTCAGCGGAATCACGAATCTGGAGTCTCTCCGCTCCCAGTCGATCCAGGGACTGTCCATCGTCACTGTCGTCTTCGAAGAAAAGGCCGACATCTTCATCGCAAGGCAAATGCTCAGTGAGCAACTCAATTCGGTTTCCGTGGAGCTTCCGGCGGGCGTCAAGCCGCCGCGACTCGCGCCGCTGACGTCATCGACGATGGATCTCCTGAAGATCGGGCTCGTTTCCGATCACCAATCACCGATGGAACTTCGGGCCTTCGCCGAATGGACCCTTAAGCCGAGGCTTCAAGCCGTGCCGGGTGTCGCACAGGTCGGGGTCATGGGCGGCGAGACGCGCCAGCTTCAAATCCAGATTGATCCCGCACGACTCCTCGCCCATCAGGTCTCTCTCAATGAATTGATCGATACCGCACGCCAGTCCACTGGCGCGGTTGGCGCCGGGTTTATCGAGACCGACAGCCAGCGCATCGTGTTACAGAGCGAAGGCCAATCGCTCAATGCCGACCAACTTGGCGAAGTCATCGTTGCCAGTTCCGCATCGGGCATCGTCCGCCTTAAGGATGTCGCCGACGTGCGTGAGGCCGCTGCCTTCCAATTCGGCGACGTGCTCATTCAGGGCGGACCGGGCGTGCTCGTGAAAGTACTCAGTCAGTTCGGCTCCAACACGATGGACGTCACGGAAGGCGTGGAAGCAGCCCTCGAAGAAATGACTCCTGCCCTCGAGGCGGAGCAAATCAAGGTATTCCCCCGTCTCCATCGGCCCGCGACTTTCATTGAGACCGCGCTTCATCACGTTCGATTCGCCCTCTACATCGGTGGCCTGCTGGTCACGGTTGTCCTTCTGCTGTTCCTGTTCAATCTCCGCACCGCGATGATTTCGATTCTCGCCATTCCGTTGTCGCTGCTCTCCGCCGTCATCATCATGGAATGGCTCGGTTTCACCATGAACACCATCACGCTTGGCGGACTCGCCATCGCCATCGGCGAAGTCGTCGACGATGCGATCATCGACGTCGAGAACATCCTCCGCCGCCTGCGGGAAAACCGGCATCTGGCGGCCCCCAAGCCGTTCGCGCAGGTCATTCGCGACGCATCCATTGAGGTCCGCAGCGCGGTCGTCTACGCCACTTTCGTGGTCGTTCTCGTTTTCGTTCCCGTGCTCACCATGTCCGGTCTTCAGGGGCGCATGTTCGCCCCGCTTGGCGTCGCTTACATCCTCGCGATCCTGGCGTCCCTGTTCGTCGCCCTGACTGTAACCCCCGCCTTGTCGTGCATGCTCTTGACGCCTCAAAGCCTGACCGCCGCCGAACCGTTTTTTCTGCAACGATTTCGCGATGGGTACAAGAGCCTTCTCGTGAGATTTGTCCGCCGGCGCAATCTCATTATTGCCACCTGCGTCGGCCTGGGTCTCGCCGCATTCGGCCTGCTTCGCGGCTTTGGCGAGGAGTTTCTTCCTGAATTCCGCGAGGGTCACTTTGTCGTCCAAGTCAATGCCGCTCCCGGGACGAGCCTCCGCGAGATGATGCGTATCGGCGGCCTCATCTCCCGCGATATGCTCGACTCGATCAAGGTGGCAGGCCAGCCGGTGATCGATACTATCTCACTACAGGCGGGTCGAGCCGAGCTTGGCGAGGACCCATGGGGGCCGCATCGCAGCGAACTGCACGTCGAATTGAAACCCGACGTGCCCGGCGCCGATCAGGCAGACGTGCAGCAACAGATTCGCGATCTGCTCAGCCAATATCCCGGAAATACCTACGAAGTGTTGACGTTTCTCGGGGATCGCATCGGCGAAACGCTGACCGGTGAAACCGCCGCGGTTGTGGTCAATCTCTTCGGCGATGACCTCGATGCGCTGGACGACAAGGCGCAGGAACTCGCCCGCATCGTCGGTGGCATCGACGGGGCTGAGGATGTTCGCGTTGCCTCACCTCCCGGCTCGCCGGAGACACTGATCTCGCTGAGGCCAGATCGACTTCAAGCCTGTGGTTTTCAGCCCGTCGAAGTCTTGTCGGCCATTCAGACCGCCTTCCAGGGAGCGGCCGTCGCGCAGACCTATGAAGGCAATCGCGTCTTTGACGTGGTGGTGCTGCTGGAGCCTGCTCTCAGACAGGATCCCGACACCATCGGCTCGCTCTTGATCTCCAACAAGGCCGGTCAGTACTTTCCACTTGGCCAACTCGCCGACGTCGACCGCCGAACCGGTCGCTACATGATCCTTCACGACGGCGGTCGGCGCAAGCAAGCCGTGGCGTGTAACGTCGCGGGCCGTGATGTCGGCGGGTTTGTCGGCGAACTCAGAGAGCGAGCGGCCAAAGTCGTGCTTCCGTCGGGAACCTACCTCGCCTTTGGAGGAACCGCCGAAGCCGGCGTTGAAGCGCGCGGCGAACTCCTTCTGCACGGCGGCATCGTGGGGATGGGCATTTTGTTGCTGCTCGGCGCGGTTTTCCGAAATGCCCGCAACACCATACTCGTGCTCGCCAATCTCCCGTTCGCGTTCGTCGGTGGTGTGCTCGCGGTCTTTCTGACCGGCGGGACCCTGTCGATCGGATCCATCGTGGGATTCGTCACGCTCTTCGGCATTACCATGCGTAACTCCGTCATGATGATCTCTCACTTCGAGCATCTGGTGACACAGGAAGGTGAGACATGGGACACCCACACCGCGCTTCGCGGTGCTTCCGAAAGGCTCATCCCCGTCCTCATGACGGCTCTCGTGACAGGTCTGGGCCTACTCCCCATTGCCCTGGGGTCGGGCGAAGTCGGTCGCGAAATCGAAGGGCCGATGGCCCTGGTCATCCTCGGCGGCCTGATCTCCTCAACAATCCTGAACCTCCTCGTCCTGCCGGTCCTGGCCCTGAGATTCGCACGCTTCTGGGCGCCGGATCAACGGCAGGCGATGAATTGAATCCTCGCTTGAAACGCTCCAATCCTCACTCAGGATCCGGATCAGTTTTCGCTAAGAAAATAAACATTGCGGGCAAAGTGTAACTGAGACGGTATATGGCGGAACATGGGTGGCAAATTTCGAAATACGGCCGTTTCTCATGGAGCGACGGCCCAATCGCAGGCGTGAATGACTCTGCTGAATGTCGCGTGGATATTATCTCTTCGCACGTACTTCGAACCATTGTCCAGAGTGTGGCGCGCCGCTTTCGAAGGACCAGTCGGTGGAGTTCAGTAAATGCAAAATGCCGAGGCGGCTGGACGGTTCATCGAGTCTCGGGGGGCAGATCAGGTCCGCTCTGAAGCCAGCGGCCGACCGGCCATATTTATTGCCCCGCTTCTCAATCTGATGGTGGCAATCGCCTCCCAGGGTCCAAAAACCAGGCTGGCCTCGGGAGGCGTATTCGCTTTGGTACGGTCCTTGCAATTACGCTTAGGGTGTGTGCTGAGCAGCAAGATCGGGTTGCAGCTTTAACTAAATGTGAATTAAGATGTTATATTCATAGTCGCCGATCGGAGGTCCTTTGGCCATTTGGAGCTGGCTCGCCAGGATGTGTGCTGACTCACGTATTGCATGTGACCGCGTGCACATGGCTGCGCCCGACCGTGCGATCTTCCGGCAGGAGAATCAGTCGCTTTCGGGCTTTCTAAATTAATGTCGCGAGTACGCTGGTATCACTATTACTTCGTCCTGGCATTGTTCGACGTGCTGATCATCCTCCTCAGCCTCAGGATGCATGGCCGCACGATTTCCAGCGCCGCCGGCCTGATCGAATCCGCGGTCGATCTCGACGAGCAATCTCGCTGGCTTCAGCTCACTCAGCAGCGTGTCATCGATCTGAACGCCCCAGGCAATGACGTCTTCCAGATGCGGGACTTTGACCTGCACCTGCGTCGGTTCGAGGTCGCAAAGCGAAACTTGAGGGAAGTGCTCGACGCGGGAAAGAATCTGAAGTCTCCGCTCAACGTACCAACCGAGCCCATGGAGGCGATGGTGGCCGCGGCGCAAGAAATCTTCGATGAGTTTAAGCGATTTTTCGCGAGCGAAGCGACCGCCGAGGACCGCCTGCAATCGCTGACCACGGCCGGCAAGGCGATGGCTCGAATGGATACGCAGCAGCATGAGTTGTTGGGGGCGCTCAGCGTGTTGTTTCAAAGAAACGCCGAGAAACGGGATCGGCTCCTGCTGCAGCACGAGAGCGAACTGCAGCAGCGCGTCAATTCCGAACGCTACTTCATCGCGGCCGTCGTGCTGGTACTCGTTGGCATTCTCTGGTTCGGTCGGCGGTTGCAGCGGTATGACAGGGAATTGCAGGAACAGCGACGGATGGTGGAAGAAGAGCGCCGCGAGCGACTGGCCGCCATCGGCGAACTCTGCACCAGCGTGGCCCACGGGATTCGAAACCCGCTGGCCGCCATTCGAAGTTCGGCCCAGTTGACCATGGAGCTGGGTCAAATGGATCAGAACTCCAAGGAGAGACTTGGGGACATCCTGAACGAAGGTCGTCGGCTTGGCGATCGAGTCACCGGCCTGCTTTCAATGGCGCGGGCAACCAGTTGTGGATTCAGTCCGGTCAATCTCTTGCAGATTGTCACTCGTGCGGTGCGCGAGCTGAGCCCCGCGTTTTCCGAGCGAGGTTTGACGATCGAGCAGGACATCGACCCAGCCGAGATCATGGTAATGGGCGATCGCCACCAGCTTGAGCAAGTGGTGATAGAGCTGCTCTCGAACGCACTCGATCATTCGAAGTCAGGTGATTGCGTGCGTGTTGCCTGCCGCCGCGTTTCGGAAAACGGTACGGTCGCGATCGAAGTGGCTGATCAGGGGCCTGGAGTCCCGGAGCGCATCAGGCGCAGAATTTTCGATTTGTTCTTCACCACCAAAGCGGGCGGCACCGGCATCGGGCTCGCCACCATCAAGCGATACGCCAAGTTGCACGGCGGCGACACGGTTCTCGTGCCCTCGAGCAGGGGCGCGTGCTTCCGATTTACGATGCCCGTCGCTCCGCCGGGAACATGCGCAGTGAGTTCAATCCAGACAGGCGACAGCGACGCCTCAAAAATCGAGCGATACTCCAAAGGAAACGACAGCCACCCGATGCAAGGGCCGGACAGCGAGCGAGCCAGGCAGGAGGAGATGAGATGACCAGGGTACTCATCGTTGAGGACGAACGCGTACTGGCGAAGAATGTACGCGAAAAGCTGGTTGCGCATGGCTATGAAGCCCGAGTAGCGCATAGCGGTAAGGAAGCGCTCGCGGAGAGCGCCCAGTTTCTTCCGGAGCTGGTGCTGCTGGATCTGTGCCTGCCCGATACGGACGGCCTGGATATTCTGCCGCAGCTCAAGGCGGAGTCGCCATTCGTCAATGTCATCGTCGTCACCGCCCATGGCAATGAGCGCATCGCCGTCGATGCGATGAAGGCCGGGGCGACCGAGTACCTTACAAAGCCGGTCGAGCTTGATGAACTCCTGCTCGTCATGGCCCGAATCGTCGAGCGACAACAAACCACCGACAACCTCACCTTCCTGAAGAGTCGCGAAGAAGAATCCAGCGGCCTCGACCGGATCATCGGCGAGTCCGCCCCGATTCGCGTGCTGAAGGAGAACATCCGAAGGCTGACGCGCGGCGATGTCCTGAGTCTGCCCGATCCGCCGACCGTTCTGTTTACCGGCGAGACCGGCACCGGCAAGGACTTGGCAGCGCGGGCGATCCACTATCAGGGGCCTCGGCGGGGCAAACCGTTTATACAGGTAAACTGCACCGCGCTACCGGCAACGCTGTTTGAATCTGAGCTGTTCGGCCACATGAAGGGTTCCTTCACCAGCGCCACGCAGGCGAAGCGAGGCCTGTTCGATGTCGCCCAGGGCGGATCAATCTTTCTCGATGAGATCGGGCACATGGAGCTCGAAATGCAGGCCAAGCTGCTTCATGCAATCGAAAGCCGTGAAATACGCCCGCTCGGGGGCACCCAAACTCGCAAGATAAATGTTCACATCATCGCGGCGACGAACCGCAATCTCGAGGAGGCGGTCGAGCAGGGGGAGTTCCGTCGCGACCTTTACCACAGATTGCGAGTCGTTGAGATTGCACTGCCTCCTCTCCGGGAGAGACTGTCGGACATTCCGCTCCTGACCTCACATTTTCTTGCCCTTCACTGCAACCGATTCGGAATGAAGCCCCGGCGGCTGTCTCCGGAGGCAATCGCGGCGCTGGAGCAGTATGAATGGCGGGGCAACATTCGAGAGCTGTCGCATACCCTTGAGAGTGCACTGCTGCAGGCGGATTGCGAAGTGCTCGACCCGATGCACTTGCCGTTGTCGTCGCGCGAAAAGCCCGGCGGCGCTCACGTTGAGATTCCAAACGGCCTCGTCCTGCGGCTTGAGTTTGACAATGCCTGCCCAACGCTCGAGGAAATCGAACACAGAATCCTCGTCGCGACATTCGAGCACACCGGGCAGAACCTGAGCCGCACAGCGCGGATTCTGGGCATCACGCGGGAAGCGGTACGGTATCGATTAAACAAGCTGGCCGAAGCAACAGGCGCCGCGCAGCAGGTGATTGATCATGCATCTTAAGTACATCTCAACAGTCGGGATTGGCGCTGCCTCATCGGGGCGTCTGCCGTTCACCTGTTGTTTGCTTGTCTGGGCGGCGGCGAGTGGAACCGTTTCGATCGCTCAGCCGGTCGTGTTCTCTGAGCCGGTCGCCGACGCCGTCATTCGGCGGACCGACATCGGCAATGACGGCCCCGTCGATCCCGGGCTGCATCGGTTGCCGGATGTAATCGAAACACGGCTTGGCACGTTCTCGCCGGCCGCGCCACATTTGGATCGGTTCAATGGATCCTGGGACAGCAATGGCCAGTACATGCGCTTCGACATGGTCTTCGACGGACTCGTCAACCCGCCGGGGCCGTTGTCGCTCGAAAAGAACTTTCCGGTGTACGAGCCGTTCCTTTACGGACCCAATCCCGCCTTCGGCTATGTGGAGTTCGATATGGACGCGAACCCGGACACGGGCGGCGAATTGAGTGACACTGAGTATCGCTATCTTGGAAACGTGGGTCGCTTCGGTGGTCTGCCAAGCGATGCCAGGTTCTTGGATCGAGCCGCCGTTACGGCCGCGGACTGCGATGAGAACGTCTTGACGGCGCCATATGTTGAGAGGAGTGGCGAGGAGTTTCACCTTGCCCTCACCGGTGAGGAGATCGATTCCATTTCGATCAAGACCGAAATGCCGGGCGGAAATCCGATGGTGTTCGAGGATGGCGAAACCTGGGTTCTGGAGGGGGACTTTTTTCATCGCGCTCACGGCTTCGAAGATTATGCGTTTACCTGTTTCGACCGGCCGGGCAGGTACAAGCCTGAGGTAAAGCTTCAGTTCAAACACGATGTCTTGACCGAACGCACGACGGTTTCGCTCGTTTATCCGCTCACGAACGCAGCGGATGCGGCCCTACAAAGTCCAGGTACGCCCGTCGAGCCGAACGACGGCTGCGAAGATAATCAAAACTCGGTCGAAGAGGCATTGGAGGACTTGCAAATCAGCGCGGAGTTCGCCGATCCATGGGATCGCATGCAGCCCGACTTTGCGCTCATCGCAGGCTGGGAATTCAATGTCGTAGCGAATCTTCTCGTGCCGGAGAACTGGCCGAGCTTCGGCCTTGTCGGCACAGCCTACGAACAGCTTCAGGGGCCGTTTGAGCGTTTCATCTGGACCGACGCATGGCCGAATCCGCTGCCGGGCGATTTTGACGGCAGCGGCGTGCGCGACGCCGCGGATGTCGCGTTGCTCGTTAACTTCATCGCAGCGAACGACGGCGCTGCGGGCGTGGACGACGACGGCAATGGATCTAACGGGGTCATACTCTGGCGCCAATTCTCCCGCAGCTTTACGGTGTTCGACACGAACTATGATGGCATCGTCGAGCTGAATGACGCTGTCATCATGGGAGACATGGATCTCAATCAGGCTGTCGAGTTCGACGACGTGGATGACTTTGTACAGGCCTTGCTGACGCCGGACCTGTATGCCGGCACACATGGCGGTGTGACCGGAGTCACACGCGGAGACATCAATAGCGATCTATCGCTGGATGCAGCCGACATCGCCGGATTCCTGAATATCTTGCTGAATCCATAGTCGCTGGGGAAAACTTCCGCTTCCACTTGCATGGTACATCCGTTAGCATGGTGGGTGGTTGGTATCGTCCCCCCACATATTCCGAGCCGAGCCGGTGTATTCCACATGACTCGATTCAAGAGGAAAGTCCCAGGACTCACGATTGTTGAGTTGCTTGTCTCAGTGGGAGTCATTTCACTGCTCGCCGCGATTCTGCTTCCTGCCATGAGTGCCGGGCGGCAGGCAGCTAAAGACCTTGAGTGCCGCGCGCAATTTCGGGATGTCACGCAGAGATTCATCAATTTCGCCGACGACAGCGGCGTGGGACTCCGCGGAGAGAGCCAGTCGCTCGGCGGTCGATTTCAGATTGAGGACTTTCAGGATTCCCTTTATCAAGTAGACGAATTTTGGGTCGGGCCCGAAAGCGAGCGAACGCAGGTTGACGCCGGTGCGTCGCCACTGATGTGCCCCGCGTCCGCAGGCGCGCTGGAGCGGCGAGCGGGATTACCTTGTAGCTCGGGGGGGATTGGCCCCGCGAAAAACGTGAGCACCGGATTTAATAAGCGCCTGGAGACTCGAACCCGCGAGGTACGTGGCCGCCTGTTACCGGCGAATGCCTATCTCTCCAGCAGGATTCTAACCATGCCGGATGTTCCGCTGGTATTCGATGTAGACGGACAGCAGGCGGCCGAGCGTGGCGTGCTCCCGCTTTACTCCGCCCCTCCCATTCTTACCGACAAATGGATCGACATTTACGAATCCGGCAAGAACTGGTTCCCTTCGTTCCGCCACCGCGGCCGCATGAATGTCGCCTTCGTCGGCGGCCATGTCTTATCCACGATTCACCCCACCGAAGAGCCCTGGTGGCAGTGGAACTATCAGCCGGATTCCTGACCGACCCCAGTCTCCGCCTTCGCGCCAGTACTTTTCCTACTGACTCCCAATTTCGATGAGCGATCTGTCTGTCTGGGCCGAGCGGCCGCCTGACGCACATCTCGGATGTGTGCACGCTCCCGCTCTAGCCGGTCCTCTCACCAAAGGCCGCTTGAGAAGCACAACCGTTTCCTCGAATCAGTCCGGCTCCTAATCCTTTCATTAAGAATCAGTTAGCAAGACTCGCCGCGCACGATCGCTGGGCCGTCTCTGCTTCATCGCCCAAGTGGCACGAGTTGTGCATTCGTATCGATCGAGTCCGCCGATCTCGTTGTGCCCTTCAGCACAAGAGCAAGACGAGGCGCCCCATGAATCCGAATTTGGAGAACCTGAATGCATCTGAAGCATGGAATGGTTAAGTGGCCGACGCTGCTTCTCGCCCTGGTGTCCTTGATACCCGCGGCCAGCGCCAACGGGCAATCCCAATCACTCTCCTCCGAAGGTGCCATCTTCGGACGGCCCTACGTTGCAATCGGATACGACGTGAAACCAATTCTGCCGAGTCGGTCCGATGAGCCCTGGTTCCCGACGCTGTACAACCCACCCTTTACCGAGTTGGTGCTTGAGCCGCCGTCTCTACGCCCTGAAGCCCTGGCCCTGAAGGACGGGCTTCTCTATGTCGCCGGCGACTGGAACGAAACGCAGAATCAGATCGCAGTCTGCACGACAAACACCTGGGGCGAAATTGCCTTTGATCACGTCATTGAGCACCCGCTGACGAACCCTCCCCCGACGACGACTCCAAACAATCAGTGGTGGGGCCCCGAGGGGATGACATTCAATACCGGCGCGACGGGTATCGGCGCGGGAGGTTCCCTGCTGGTGACGATCGACGATCAGCAGGCCGGCATTGGAAACACGTTTGCCACGGTCGATCGAACAACAGGCGTCCTCGCCAATCTCAGCGCGACGGTCGCCGCGGATGACATCGCCTACGGCCCGGCGTCGCAAAGGTACTATCTGCTGATCTCAATACCGAACAGCGTGCAGGTGTTGGACACCAACATGACGCCCACCGGCGCCTCGTGGGCGACTCCGGCGAGATCGCGAGGAATGACCGTTGTGTCTGCGGCCTACGGTCAGGCACTCACCGGAGACATGACTTTGACCGGCGACATCATCCTGGTCATTTGCAAAGAAGACCCGGGTGCTATTCCGCCGCTCAAGAATCGCCTCGTCGCGTACAGGAGCGACGGCACGCAGATCGGCGATATACAGGACATCTCCTGGATTGACTCGTCGTTGGATAACAGCAGCCAGGGCGGAACCATGCCCGGCCCGCATGAGATGGAGGCGATCGTCGTCGACGAGGCCAACGGCGTCATCTACATCGGCGACGAGGCGGCCCGCGCCGTTTACGCCGTCAAGGTCGTGACGCCCGCGACAGCGACGACGAGCGGCCCAGTCCTCGGCAGGACGTGGCAAGCGCGGGGTAACTTTGTCGAACTGGGATTGCCCAGCCGAAGCACCGAGCCGTGGTATGCGACTCTGAGCGGACAAGTGAACGATCCGCCGAAGTTGCGACCGGAGGCAATGGCCTATCGCAATGGCTCGCTCTACGTCGCCGGCGACTGGAACGAGACGCAAAACCAAGTCGGCGTGTATGCCACGTCACCCAACGGATCGCTTGCGTACACCTCGTCCATTCAGTTGCCCATCATGAATCCGCCGCCGAATCCCAGTATTGCGAACAACACTTTCTGGGGTCCCGAAGGACTGACCTTCAACACCAGTGCGGCCGGCTACGGTGCTTCTGCCTCGGCCCTCGTATCGGTCGAAGATCAGCAATACCTCCTGAATGGAAACACAAGGGCCCTGCTGAACCCGGTGACGGGCGCGCTGTCGGACTTCGGAAAGTTCACGTCGGTCGTAGGCGCCTTGTCGCCGGACGACATTGCTTACGGCGCGCTGACAAATCGCTTCTACGTGCTGGGCGACCCCGACATCATGCAGGTGTGGACCAGCGCCAATCCGCCGGTCTACGCAGGCACACAATACGCACTGCCGCAGAGATCCAAGGGCGTGGCAGTCATTTCACCCGCCTTTGCCCAATTTATGCTCAACAATTCCGCCATCACGCAGGAGTGTCTTCTGGTCGTGGCAAAGGGTTCAGTCGGCAGCAGTGCGGCTCCCAATAATCGACTCTATGTCCTCACAACGGCTGGCGCGGTCCTCGGGCAACAGGACATGCTCTGGACCCGCGAGGCCTTCCCGGGCCAGCCGCTCCAGGAATTCGAAGCCGTCGCGGTAGATGAGGCCAATCGCGTCATCTACATCGGCGACGAGAAAGCGGGCGGCATCTTCAGCCTGACGGTGCCCATGGCTCTCGCAATCACGACTCCATCGCCGCTTCCCAATGCCGCCGAGGGCGCGGCGTACAACCAAGCCATCGCGGCGACTGGTGGCACTGCTCCGTACTCATTTACTCAGACAAGTGGCCTCATGCCGGCGGGATTGTCCCTTTCGATCAACGGGCAGATTCCGGGGTCCCCAAGCCAATGCGGGGTATTCACTTTTGACGTCCAGGTGACGGATGCCGCCTTGAGCACGGCATCGCGGTCCTACTCGCTGACCGTACTGCCCAGCGGCATTCCCGGCGACATGGACGATAGCGGAAACCTCGACGGTCTCGATGTGCAGCGATTCACAGCCGCCCTGCTCGGAGTCGGCACAAATGCTGACGCATGCTCCGGCGACATGAACGCGGACTTCGTCGTCAACACCCTGGACGTGCCGGACTTTGTCACGGCTCTGCTCGCCGGCTGAAGGAGACTTGCCATGCGACTGATGGCGGTTTGTCATGACAGCGTCGGCATCGGGCACCTACGAAGGACGCTCGCCATTGCCGAGCGCGCTACGCAGACGATCCCATCGTGTCGGGCGCTGGTTGTCAGCGGCACGGTCCACGTTTCGAATTTCACGCTGCCCGATCGAGTCGACTACATCAAGCTTCCATCGCTTCGCAAGGGACCGGACTATCGGTACTGCGCGAAGACGCTCGGCGTGAGCCTGACCGACACAATCGCCATCCGATCGGCCTTGCTGACCGCGACCGCGGCAAGCTATCGACCCGACGTACTCCTGATCGACAAATCGCCTGTCGGCGTGCACGACGAAGCCGAGACCGCGCTGCGGCTGGTGCGCGATCGATATCCTGCCACGCGCGTCATCTTTGGAATGCGCGACATCGAAGACGCGCCGGAGCAGACCATCCGTGAATGGAAGCGAGGCCGGCATCTTGAAGCGCTGGAGTATCTCGTTGATGAGATCTGGGTCTACGGCGACCCTGCGATCTTCGATGTCGTATCCGCCTATGAACTGCCTGATGCAATTGCTCAGAAGATTCGATACGTCGGTTTCATCGCCCGATCAGGCTGCTCGCATGACTCAGGAGAACCAAGTCGGGGCGCCGGTACGAAAAACGTGCTGGTCACGGTCGGCGGCGGCACCGACGGCTATCGACTCCTCGATCAATACTTGTCGATTCCACAGGCGAGACAGAACGCAGTCGGCATCCACTCGACCATCATCGGCGGACCTGATCTGCCCCGCGATCACGCGAACGAACTTCGTCGGCGCGCCGCCGCGTTCTCAAACCTGACATTCCTTGACACTTCATCCTGCATGAATTGCGAATATCGCAGAGCCGACGTCGTGCTTTGCATGGGTGGATACAACACGATGGTCGAGGTCCTGAGGGCAGGCCGCTCCATGCTCGTGTATCCCCGCGTCGAGCCGCGACTTGAACAGTACATTCGGGCAAAGCGCTTCGCGGCCCATCACCTTTGCGAAATGCTCGATCCCAACTGTGTAACGCCGGAAAAAATCCAGGATGCGATTGACGGCATTCTGTCAAACAGCAATGGCCGGTGCACCACCACACCGAACATGAATGGACTCAGAAACGTCGCCGAACGGCTCTCTGAGCTGGAGGTAGCCATACGTGACTCAGTGGCTGTATTTGTGTAACGATCTCGGCATACCCCTGGACGGCACCAAGGGGGCGAGTGAGCACGTTCGGGCAATTACCCGCGCGCTTTGCTCAAACGGCGCACAGGTATCGGTGCTGGCGGCGCGCGGCAGGCTACCGGAAGGGCATCCCGCTGCGCAGATAGATCATTGTCTGGGTCGCAATGCGCGAGAGCTTGGCGACATCGTACGACGATGGCTTGAGTCAAATGACGCCCAATCCGGCATGGCGTCTGAAATCGCCCAGATGTCCTACGACGCCGCGCTGAGCGACGCGTTGGATCAGGAAACGCTCTCACCCGAGGCAGACGTCGTCGTCGAGCGGCTTTCCCTGTTCTCGTCGGCAGGAATGAGGTTCGCCCATAAGCGCGGCATTCCCTATCTCGTCGAGATGAACTCTCCAATGGCGCAGGAGGCCGCGAATTATCGCGACGCAGGATTGCAGGCACTGGCCCAGGCCATTGAGCACAAGACGCTTCAGGCTGCCGACTTTGTCATGACGGTCTCAAGCGACTTGCGAGATCACGCCATCCAGACGGCCGGGCTCGATCCCGATCGCGTCGTGACGGTGCCGAACGGCGTCGAGTTGGGATTGTTTGACCAGACATACGACAAGTCGCTGGCCCGCGTCGAGGCGGGTGTGCCCCCGAACGCCCTCGTGTTCGGTTTCGTCGGCAGTCTCAAGGTTTGGCACGGTGTCGAGGTATTGCTCGAAGCATTCATGCATATACGGCGGGAATTGCCTGCGGCGCACCTCCTGATCGTCGGAGACGGCCGCAGGTTGTCCTACTACCGAGCCCTTGTCTCTTCATCGACTCTCGATGGTCATGTCACTTTTTTTGGCGGAACAGACCATCCGACCGTCGCCCGACTCCTTGCAGGCGTGGATGTCGCGCTGGCGCCGTATCTGCCGCAGTCAACATTCTACTTCTCGCCTCTCAAGCTCTATGAGTACATGGCCTCGGGATTGTGCGTCATTGCCAGCCGCGCCGGACAAATCGCCGAGGTCATCGACGATGGCCACAACGGCTTACTTGTTGCCTCCGGTGATTGTGAGGGGCTCGTCGAGGCAATGCTCCGGGTGGGGCACGACGCAGGCCTCCGGGCTCGACTGGGAGATCGAGCGCGCAAGTCCGTTGCCAACTGCGGCTGGGACAATACGGCGCAACAGGTCATCGATCTCGCGGGGCAGGCGCTTCGGCAACGATGTGGAACGAGACTGCCTGAGGTGATCCATGCGCGGGCTTGAATTGGCGGCGAGCCAGGTAGATTCATCAACCAGCCCTGCGATGGGCGGCCGCGCGGATGAAATCGCATACTTACTCCAGGTGTTCCCGAAGTACTCGGAAACCTTCATACTTAACGAACTGCTTGAGCACCAAAGACAGGGATCACCTGTCCGAGTTTTATCGTTGCGGCTGCCGCGCGAGGGCAGGTTTCACGGATGCCTCGCGGATCTGCAGCAACCCGCCGAATACGTCGCCGAGAGCTTTTGGGACAAGCCAGGCAGAATTGTCGAGGCTGCACGCGACGCTTTCTCCGCCGATCTGCGCGGCGTCCCTCGAAGTGTAGGCCACTGGATCGCGCGTCTTGTATCGACCCGCGATGTCTGGCAGGCACTGCTCGTTCGGCGATGGGCGAAGCGCCGCGGCGTCAAGCACTTCCACACCCATTTCGGCGGATACGCAGCCACGGTCGCGTATCTTTCCCGGCTCATGGGCGGGCCGACTTACTCGGTGACGCTGCATGCATTTGACATCTTTCGCGAAACCGTGAACCGTGAGCTGCTTCGCCGCATCATCGCCCATTCCGCTTTTTGCGTGACGGTCTCGCACTTCAACGCTCGGTATCTTCGCGAGGAGATCGGGGCGGACGCGGCAAAAATTCGAGTCCTCTACAACGGCATTCCCCTTGAGCGCTTTCCATTCGGCGAGCGGCCGCGCGAACAGGGGACCATACTCAGCGTTGGCCGATTGATTGAGAAGAAGGGCTTTCTTCATCTCATTCGCGCCTGCGCGGCCCTCGTTGCACGGGGCCGCCCTGTTCGATGCGAAATCGTCGGCGAAGGACCGCAAAGAGAAGAACTCAGGACGGAGATCAAGCGCCTGGGTCTCAAGGACACGGTCCAACTGGTTGGGGCATGGCCGCAGGAGCGCGTCGCTCAGGCCCTCGCTCGCGCGTCGGTCTTTGCGCTGCCGTGCGTTGAAGCAAAAGACGGAAACATGGACGCCTTGCCGACCGTGCTGCTGGAGGCGATGGCGGCGGGATGCCCCTGCGTCTCGACTCGATTGTCGGGCATTCCGGAAATCATCCTCGATCGCCACACCGGCATGCTCGTTCCACCCGAGGATCCTTCGGCACTGGCCGATGCGCTGGTCGAATTGCTCGACCAATCTGAATTGCAGCACCGATTCGCCAGAACCGGACGAGCGAGGGTCGAAGAGGTCTTCGATGTTCGTCAGAACGTCGGCGTCCTCTCAGGTTGGTTAGCGGATGCGTCTCAGCGATCACAGAGGGCGCACTCTTCGGACGCTGTGCCAAGTCAGCCAACCCCCATAAACATGCAGCGGGCGACATCGGGGGAGGTGGTCGCGTGAAGGCATTGCGCATCAAGACCGCTCGCGGCGTGCTGGACCTTCGACAATTCGTGGGGACGCTCGCCTACTTCAGCGGCATGCTCCGGGCTCATGCATGGGTGCTCTCCATTGCGGCCGTTGCAACAACCGCTGCGACGCTCATGGCATTGGCCGCGCCGTGGCCGGTCAAAGTCGTGCTGGACCAGGTCATTCTTGGACATCCGGCGAAGGGATGGCTCAAGCACGCGCTGAACTGGCTCGGCTGGCATGAAAACCTGCTTGCTGTCTGCGCCGCCGCGGTCGTGGTGATTGCCGTCCTTCAAGGTTTGTTTGAATACGCGAGCGAACTCCTTCAAGCGAGCACGGCCCACCGTATCTCGAACACGCTGCGCCGCCGGCTGTTCAAGCATCTCCAGACGTTGAGCCTCGGCTTCCACGAGCGCAATCGAACCGGCGATCTTCTGTTGCGCCTCACGGGCGATATCACGATGGTCCGCGAGCTCTTGGTGGAGTCGATGTTCGACTTGGCCGCCGCCGCGCTGACGGTCATGGGTCTCTTGATCGTTATGGCCCGAATGGCGCCGACACTGACGCTCGTCTCGCTGATGACGATCCCAGCCGTAGCCCTCCTTTCGATGGTCATGTCGATTCGACTGCGCTCCGTCGTGCGCAAAGCGCGCGAGAAGGAGGGCGACCTCATCAGCATCGCCGGCGAGGTGCTCTCTTCAATGGCACTCGTGCAGGCCTTTACCCGTGAGGAAGCAGAGAAGGAGCGATTCAGCCGCCTGGGCCGGTCCGCCTTGCGCGCAGGGCTGAAGAGCGTGAGGATTCAGAGCCGCCTGAATCGCTCGGTCCAGTTCGTCACTGCCGTCGGCACCTGCGCAATCCTTTATCTCGGCGTGCAGGAAGTAACGGCAGGTCGCATGACGCCCGGTACGCTCATCGTCTTCATGGCCTACTTCAACAATCTCTTAAAGCCGATACGGCAGGTTGCCAGGATTGCCGCCAAGATCGCAAAGGCGTCCAGTTGTGCCGATCGCGTACGCGCCGTCCTCGACACAGAGCCGGAAATCCGCGATCGCGCCGACGCCGTCCCGGCCCCCGCGTTGAGCGGCCGCATCACCTACGACAACCTGGCGTTTGGGTATGCCAAGGGTGCGCAGACCCTCTCTGACATCTACCTCGACATTCTACCCGGTCAACGCGTGGCCCTGGTCGGCCCTACCGGCGCGGGCAAATCCACGCTCCTCAAGCTGCTTCTGCGTTTCTATGACCCGACGAGCGGCGCAGTCCGCATCGACGGCCGAGACATTAGAGAGTTCACGCTGGAGTCACTACGCGGACAGATCAGCGTCGTTCAGCAGGAGACTGTCCTCTTCGGCACCACGATCGAAGAGAACATCGCCATGGGCCGCGCCGGCGCCACCCTTGACGACGTTCGCGCTGCCGCGGCCGCCCTCGATCTGGACGATTGGCTCTCCTCGCTCCCCAAAGGGTACAAGACACCCGTCGGTGAGCGCGGCGTCACCCTTTCCGGTGGTCAGCGACAACTCATCGCATTGGCCCGGGCAATCCTGCGTGGCGGAAGAATACTGATCTTCGATGAGCCGACGACGGGCCTCGACGGGCAAACCGAGATGCGTATCCGCGCCGCCCTGCGCAGAGCCATGCGCGACCGAACAACGATCCTCATTTCCCACGGAGTGCGCCCACTGGCCGATGTGGATCGCATTGTAGTTCTTAGCGAGGGTCGCATCGTTCAGAGTGGTCAGCCACAGGATCTCGTACAGGCTGCCGGCGTCTATCGTGACCTGTTCGGCATGGGCGAGGAGCAGCCGCGCATGGGGAGTGCGGCTCGATGAGTACGACCACGATGCGGGATTTAATGGACATCCCGGAGGATCCGGCAATGCCCGGATTGTCGCGATGCGCCCAGCCGGAACTGATGCTCGAAAACGTCAGAACGGCCGTGGCTGACCTCGGCGCCCCGGAATCAGCAGACTACAACGACTGCACCCCCACGGAAGCAATCTATCAACCGGGCCGCGCGTGCCGAATCGCCTATGCCCTGAATGTCCGCGGGATCGATCGCCCAGAGGTCGTTTATGCCCGCTGGCCTGCGGAGAGCCGAACTTACGCATCGGCGATTCGGGTGGAGTCGGGCGGCGAGTCGTTCGACCTGTTTCGCTATCCACGTGATCGACGCCTACGACAGATTCGCGCCATGCGCCGCGAAGACTGGCTGATCAAAGCGTCGGCGGAATGGTTTAAGCGGAAGTATGGAGCCGGGCATTTCACGCCGGAAAGCTGGCGGTGTTCTCCCATCAAGTACGTTCCCGAGTCTCGCCTGGTCTGCAGATTGAAAGGCGAGTGGGAGTCATTGGCCGGGGCCAAGTGGTGCCGGGCGTACGTTCGAATCTCGCGCCGCAATAACGCCGCGGATCAGTCTGAGCTACTAAGCCGGCTCGGAGCAGCGTTGAACGATGCAGCTTGCGGACTAGCCGTGCCCGAATCGTTAGGAGCCGTTCCGAGACAACATCTGTTGGCCACGGAGTTCATCAGGGGTCGGACGCTGCGTGATGCAGTCGCCTGCGCCTCGGGCGAGGAAGTCGCGGAGGCCTGCCGAAAGCTGGCCTCGATTTCGCGGTTAAAGATTGATCTCGCATCCGTACCGGCCGGAGATGACCGCGTCAAACCTGTCTCCATGCTCGCCGACCTTCATGCCGTCTTGCCTCCCGCTTCTGGGAGTGCACGCACACTCGACCTCTGGGCCAGGACACAGCCCGCAAGACCGCAGGTCGATGCGCTGGTGCATGGCGACCTTCACGCGGGGCAGGTCATCCAAAAGAATGAACTTCTTTTTGTCGTCGACTGGGATGCCTGCCGACTGGGAGATCCAACGCAGGACATTACAAACCTCGCGGCGGAAATTGAGTTCGCAACCCGACTTACCGGCGACGCCGCATCATCGCATGACATCGCCGCCGCTTGCGTCCAGGCATGGCGCACCGCGGGCGGCGTCTTCAATACCCGATCCGCACGATGGTGGGCAACGCACGCACTGGTCCTTCGGGCATGGGGATTGCTTAGACACCTTCGACCCGGCTGGCGCGAAGCGGCAAGTCGCCTGCTTGAAAGAGCGTCGGAGGTTTATTCCGGCGGCGCAGACTGGACTGAATGAGTAGGGATGACAGACCTTCACGAAAAACCTGTTGACCAAAGTCAGTCGCGGCTCATTCGCCGACTGATCGACCCCACCGAGGCGCTGCGCCTGCTGCGTCAAGTCGTAAGTTGGCCCGCGGGCACTTCGCCGGCATCTTTGTCGGTCGCGCGCGTCTTCCCATCGAAAGGCGGCGGGGTTGGGGTCCAATGGGATATCTGCGTAGAAGGCACGCGGCGGGGGACAACGACCTCCGGCAGCATCTACGCCGGATCGCGATCGTCATCTCCAAAAAAATCGAAGAATAACATTCGCTTGGCGAAGTCCGGCCCGTTCCCTTTTCTCGACTTGGATTGCTGTGTTGAAGGCGCCGATCTCGTGCTAAACACGCCGGATCAAGACGCGTCTCTAAGCGGCATTGTCGAGGCGGCCGCCGGACCTCGAATGAAGGAGCGACTGACCAGCGGGATCGTCGCCCGAATTCTCGGCAGGACGAATGCCTGGGAATGTGACTGCCTGAACTACCGGCCGCGACGTCGATGTGTCCTTCGATATCGTCGCAAAAACGCGCCAAATGGCCCCTTCGTGGTCGGAAAGATCTATCGCAACGGCCAGGCGATACGGACGCCCCAGATAATTCGTCAGGCACGCAGCGACTTGGCGCGGCGCGGCGCGGCGGAGCTCTCGATTCCCAGAGTGCTAACCGTCTGGCACGATTGGAACATGGTCCTCTTCGAGGGGGTCCTTGCGCCCGAGTCGCGTGAGGGTCGTTCGGCCGGCCCGATCCAACTTGCCCAGGCGGCCGGCAATGTCCTCGCAACCCTCCATGACCTTTCACCGGGCAAGCTGTCCACATTTACACCGTCAGATGAATTGATGGCTACAGCACGCTGGGTGGAATTGGGGGCGCTCGCGGGCCGAATCGATGCCCGAGCCAAGCGCATCTGGATTGACTTGCGCAAATGGCGACATCGATTGCCGCGATCTTCAGGCTCCCTCATTCATCGCGACTTCTACGACAGCCAACTTCTGCCGACCCGTCAGGGATGGGCGATTGTCGATTTTGACACGGCCGCCCGCGGCGATGCGGAGCAGGATGTCGGCAACTTCATCGGGCACCTGATCTGGGATTCAGTCCGTGATGGACGTCCCCGGGCGATGTGGGTCGAGGCTGCGGCCTGTTTTCTGGAAAGCTATGAGAAATGTCGGACTGCTCGAAAGAGAACTCGACGGTCCGCAGTCATGGATGCCGCGCGCATGCGCTTTTACCTCGTCAGCTCGTTGCTCAGGGTCGGAATCATTCACGGATTGAGAACGGGGACGAGACGCCAGGCCCAACGCTTGCACGACATCGCCGACGCATTTCGCCGGACGTCACCAAAACGCCTGCTGGCCCACCTGCGCGATGCGGGCATCCCCAGTGAATCGAGGTGTTCATCATGAATCCACTACCCAAACATCTGAATCGCCGTCGGTCTTGCGATGCCCATCGCTTCATTCCACGCCGCGCATTCACACTCATCGAGCTGCTCGTTGTCGTCAGCATCATTGCCACCCTGATCGGCATTCTGCTCCCCGTTCTGGCACGGGCCCGCCAGGTCGGTCGTCGAACCACGTGCGCCGTGCGACTCAGAGAGGTCGGCAACGCCGCATTCTACTATCTCCAATCAGATAAGTTCTTTCCGTCTCTCAACAACGAACCGTCGGACGGACACTGGCAGTACAACTACATCATCTGGGATGGTCGCGATCTGGACCACAACTTCGGCCCCTTCGTCTTGAAGAATCTCATCCCCGATATGCAGGTTCTCTTCTGCCCGGTGCAATCCTCGCCTCATCACCAATTCAAGACCTATGTGAACCCCTGGCCCATTCAGGAGTTGCTCGATACGCGAGCGGGATTTGGTCGTCGCCCGATGATCACCGGGTTGGACGTGACGCAGCTTCCCGCCTCAACGGCGCTTTACGCAGACCTCCTCCATGCGCCGGATTACGTCTCCGAGAAAGGTCACAAGAACGGCGTCAACGTCGTCTATGCCGACGGTCACGCTCGATTCGTTCAGGCCTTCGAGCGGCTCATTGATAACGAAATGACGCTTCCGACTTCGCTCATCGATAACCCGACCATGATGCAGATTTGGAAGAAGCTGGATGCCCGGGAGTAATCTGATGACCAAGCAAAGCGAATTCACGCGGGCCAGGTCGGAGTCGATCCTCAGCGGCCCCAAGGCCTGGGTCGGCGGCGCAGCCATGATCGCGCTGGCCGGGTTGGCCGTCGCCTTCGGCGTCCAGGGCATCGTGGCAACGCCAAAGATCAACCATCGCGCAGCCGGCGGTGAAGTCCGACGATTAAGCGGTGATCGACTCAAGCTCAAGGACGGGCGGGATGTCGAGTTCGCCGCCATCCGCCTGCCCTACGACGACGAGCCCAATGCCGAAAAATCGCGCGAGGTATTGAACAAGTGGATCGAGGATGAGGGCGTGCGGCTGCGATTCGATGAGAGTGTCGTCGACGAAAAGGGACGTATCCACGCCTACATCTATGCCAACGACACCTTCATCAATGAGCGTCTGGTTCGCGACGGGCTGGCGTTCGTAAAGCTTCGTGCGGGTGAGCGACAGTTCGCCGAAGAGCTGCTTGCCGCGCAGCGTGAGGCTCAATTGAATTTGCTCGGGATATGGCGGTGGGTCTCACCGTCCGCTGAAGGGACCATCATCGGCGAACCGGACCGCGGCACGTTCCATCGGCCCGACTGCTCCAAACTCGTCGAGTCGGGCAACGAACGCATCGAGATAACCGGAACCGCCGCGGCCTTCGACAAAGGTTGGGCCCCCTGTGGCAAGTGCAAGCCATAAGCAGCACGGCCATGTGGGGAGGATGGCGAAGAAATTGAATGCGTAGGGTGCTTCGCCGCGCGTGATGCGACGAAGCTGATCGGGACTATTTACAAAAAGGAACGAAGAAATGACCAGCGTACACACAGTGACAATGTGGGCGGCACTTTCCATTTGCACCGTCGGGCTGCTCGGGCAATCCAACGGTTGCGACCTCAACGCGCTGATCAATGTCGTATTCCAGCAAGGCTCGGCGGGCGACGACATCGGCACAAATGGGGTGGACGATGCGAACACCGACGGCTTTGACGACGCAAACTCCAACGGCATCGACGATGACGCCGAATCCAACGGCATCGACGACAACGGCGGCGGTGGTAACAACAGCCTTCGCATCAACGCTGAATTGACCGGCTCAACCGCGGCGCATGGTGATGCAGAGTATCGCAAGGATGGTTCCCGGCGAAGACTAAGCGTTGAACTGGAAGACGCCGCCGTCGGCACCTTGCATGACGTGTCGGTGGGCGGAATCTTCATCGGCCAACTTACGATCGGCGCGCTCGGTCAGGGCGAACTTGAGTTCGATACCCACATCGAGCCGGGTCATCTTCCTTGGCCCAACAGCCTCCCGACGGAACTGGAAGTCGGCACAAGCGTTCAGGTCGGGCCGGCGTCAGGCCTCTTAGGACAATAACTGCACAATCCGCCTCGCATTGAGGCAGTAGGAGTGTCGTGCGGAGATTCCGGTGGCATCACGCGTGTTTCCTGTTGGCGACAATCGACGCCGTCGTGATCGCCACCGGTCTCTGGCTGCACAACCGAACGCTGGGAAGCTTTCAGAGCCTCCTCGATGAAGCCGCGGTTTTCGACGCGCGCGAGCGAGATCTGACCGCGCTCGGCGAAGCGGTGATGCAACTGAGCGCTCCGACGATGGATGTCTGCGAGACAGGCGATGTCGCCGGCCAGCGAACCCGGTGGAGGCGATTTCAAGTCGATCTCGGGGATATCAAAGCGCGATCGCGCCTGTCTCAAAGGCGGATGAAGGAGTTCTGGAGCGAAGTCGGCCAGTTATGCCATGCGCAGGAGGCCTTCTTCGCCCGATACGAGAAGCAGAGCCAGGAAGCACCGGAGAATCTATCCAGCGCCCTGGCCACGGTGGATCGTCATCGTCGCAAGGCGGCGCGCTTCCTGGCCGGACAACAGGAAGCCCTCCTGTCGGATGCGGCGGAACGACATCTCGACCACGCCGGCCTTCTCGCCGCGCAGTGGATCGCTGAAATGATCCTGGCCGTCGGCCTGATCGGAGCATTGGGAGGCATGATTTGGTACACGCGCAGGCTGCAACAATCAGACGCAGCGCTTCAGACGGAACGACTGCGCGTCGAGGAGGAGCGGCGCGAGCGATTGGCGGTCATCGGAGAACTCTGCACCGGCGTGGCCCACGGCATCCAAAACCCCCTCGCGGCCATTCGCAGCTCCTCCGAGCTGATCCTTGACCTGGGCGCCATGGATGCGGACACGCGCCATCGCGCGGAGGACGTGCTCACGGAGTGCACGCGGCTCAGCCACCGTGTCCGTCGTCTGCTGAACTTTGCTCGCGCCCCGGAGCCGCGTCGAAAGGCGGTTTGTGTGAGCAGCGTCGTCGAGGAAATCACCGGCGAGCTATCCTCCCGGTTCGCGGAGCGCGAGATTACGCTTGATTGCAGGCTGGGACACGATGGACTGGTCGCCGATGCGGATCGCGATGAGCTCGCGTCAGTGTTTCTTGAGTTGTTCGCCAATGCCCTGGACCACACCCCGCCGGGTGGGCGCGTCGAGGTACATGCTCACCACACGCCGGAGCACGTCGTCGTCGTCGTTCGCGATTCCGGCCCCGGCGTTCCGCAAGGAACGGCAAAGCACATCTTCGACCTCTTCTTTACGACCAAGGACGGAGGCTCCGGCGTCGGCCTCGCCTGGGCGCGCCGCATCGTCAATTCAATGGGCGGATCGCTGGAATTCGAACCGGCGCCAACGTCGGGCGCGACGTTTCGCGTCACGTTGCCGCGGCATATCCAGGCAGAGACGCCGCCACACCGCGACCCGGCCGACACCGGACGGCAGTCGATCCGGCAATTCGCCTAGGGAGCCTTTCCATGGCACGCATTCTGGTCGTCGAGGACGAAAAAATCCTTCGCAAGAACATCGTCGACAGACTGCGAGCCGAAGGGCACGATCTCTACGATGCAGGTTCCGCGGAATCTGCGCTCGAACTCGCCGTCATTCTCGCGCCCGACCTGATCCTCAGCGATCTCAGACTGCCGGGAATGGACGGGCTTGCGCTCCTTCGCCGAGTTCGAGCAGCCGCGCCAAGGACGCTGGTAGTCATCATGACGGCGGTCGGAACGAACCAGACTTCGATGGAGGCCATCCGCGAAGGCGCTTACGACTACCTCAACAAGCCCATCGAGCTGCGAGAACTTGTCTATCTCATCAACCGGGCAGTCAGCCATAGCCGCGCGCTGGATCGAGTCAAACACGCAAGGGCCTTTGAACGCCGCGCCGGATCGCTTGACGAGTTCCTCGGTGTGTCGCCGGCGATTCGCGAGATCAAACACCGTGTTCGTCAGCTACTCGCCTCGCCCGTCATGTCCGGCAAGGATCCCCCCGTCATTCTCATCACCGGAGAAACCGGCACGGGCAAGTCGCAACTGGCCCATGCGATACACAACGAATGTCCGCGCCGGGATGGGCCTTTTCTTTCGACACATTGCATGGCGTCGGATGCGAATGAAATCGAAAAGGAACTATTCGGACCAGACGACGCCACCGAGCACCTGCAGAATGGGCGCAAGGGAATCGTCGAACTCGGAGAGAGCGGCACCGTTTTCTTGGAAGAGGTAACGGGCCTCTCCAGGCGAGCTCAGACCCGCCTTCTCGGGTTGCTCGAAAGCGGATATGCCGGGACCGCGAAAGGCGATCGCGCCCGCACCAACCTCGATTTGCAATTCGTGGTGACCAGCAGCCATGATCTTGCCCTGGACATGATCGGCAAGCGGCTGATGCCCGAGTTCTATCATCGCATCATGCAATCGGTCATCCACCTACCGCCGCTGCGCGATCGAAGGGACGATATCGCGCCACTGGCTCAGCGATTCCTCTCAACTCATGCCAGGCGCTCCGGCATCGATGTACCCCGGATTGAGACCGAAGCCATGGATGCCCTGATGGCCTACGACTGGCCCGGAAACGCAAGGGAGCTCTCACATGCGATGGAAAGTGCGGTCCTCGTGTGTGGGCAGGACTCGATCAGGGCCAGGCACCTTGCATTACGACCGATGCAATCTGCCGGTACATCCCGCCTGGCATTACACCAGACGAGTCCGATCGTTATTAACTTCGATGAGGAGTGCCCGACCTTGGATCAGATCAAGCGACGGCTCATCATCGCGGCGGCCGCCCATTTCGGTGGAAGTCCTTCACATATCGCAAGCAAGCTGATGATTCCGGAGGAAGAAGTGTGTCATGTCCTGGAGGATGGGAGAGTGCTGAAAAAACCGGCGCGTGCCTCTGATAGTTAAGGAAGATGTCAAGGATTGCGCGGATAACCCATGCGCTTGTACCAAAAGTTGATCCATTCTTAGAGCGAGAAATCGACCATCATCAGCTCAAGCCAACCTGGCTTCTCGTCGCAGCAAATTCCCTCGGAGCCATGTATCCCAGGGCGCTGTGCGGTCGTTCAAGATCGTAATGTCTGCGCCAGCTCTCGACCTTCTGTCTGGCGTCGTCCAACGACCGGAACCAATTCTCATTCAGGCACTCGGCTCAATGCGTCTCATCACCGCATACATGCCGGCTCCGGTTTCTCCTTGTGACTTCTGTGCGACTTCCACCATTTCCTCACGATTGGGCCTCTACGGAGGTGGATTCGGCTGTGTGGACTGACAAATCACAGGCCATCGTCTGTCTTGCAGGCCAGCAAGCCGAATTCTGTTTGCATTTTCTGCTCAATACAAGCATAATGTTTTAGGTGCCGGAGCGGTCGTAAGCTTTTACGCAGTCTCCGTCAGAATTTGAATAGAGGTCGTCGGACGACTAGATAAAGGGCAGCCCGCCGTGGCGGGTGGCTCGCTAGCGAGTAAGCCGACGTGGACGAATGCCTTCGGGCGTTTATCCACGTCGGCTTTTTTTTGTTCTGCGGAAGGCGCAGCCCGATTTCGAAAGTGGGGTTCAATATGAGAGAATCCAATTCAACCGTGAAGACTCAACCGGAGGGCCAGTCCAGAAAATGGAATAGCCGGACCTTGAGAGTCACGACCAAGCGGTCTGATCGCAGGGCGATGCAAAGTTGGATGCAGCCGCCGCCCTATGTCATGAATCCTGAACTGGCTCGTCGCAGCATCGAAGCGAAACTGTTCGCCGATTATCCCGGCCCTGCTCTTGGATTGGGGCGGCTGACGCCATCCGATGAGACGTTGCTTTTCAAGCAGCTCCATTATTCCGCTTACCGCCTCAGGCATTTGTACAGGTTGGCCGATACAGGTCCGACGGCATCGAGGCGACGGCGCTACTCAGGCTGGATTCTACGATATAACCAGCTTCGCGCGCGGCTGACCGAGGGCAACTTGGGTCTGGTGTACGACCTCATCGGGCGCCGCTCCTTCGACAGCATCGAGCGCGAAGAGCTGGTCAGTGAAGGCATGATGGCTCTGCTTCGGGCTGTGGATACCTTTGATCCTTGGCGCGGCTTTCGTTTCAGCACCTATGCCTGCAACGCCATCATACGCGCTTTTTCGCGGGCGGGAATGCAGGAATCAAAGCGCCGAAGCAAAATCATCGGTCGGTACGATCCCGAATTCGATGCGAGCAATGCGCCGGATGTGCGCAAGGCCGACCAGCGATTGCTCTATTCGGAGCGTCTGCAGCGAGTCCTGCGGCTGGACTATGCCGGACTGACCGATATGGAGAAGAAGGTCCTGGCCAGGCGTTTTCCAATCGAAGATGACCGCAAACGTCAGACGCTGGAACACGTCGGCAAGAAGATGTGCGTCAGCAAAGAGCGTGTCCGGCAGATTCAGTTGTCGGCCATCGCCAAACTTCGCCACGCGATTAAGGCTGACGGCATCCTTCAATAGCCTGCTTCCACCAGCATTGGAAATTCCCGGGATGCCTGAGGAATTAAATTCTCAACGTCAAGTCACGATATTTGCGTGAGCTAGGGCGGCTTGCGCATCTGTGTAGCGTCCGGCGCCTCTGCCGGACGGGGGGCATTTCAGGGACATGCTACTTTTCCATGTGATCTCCCATTCTCAGCATGCGCCGGCGGCAATCCATCCATAAAAAACGCCGCACCAGCCCAGTCTCACGATAGATCGCGCGCTGCGTCAGCCAGGCCCCGGCGCGAGCGCGGAGCAAGCATCGAGCTATGAGTATTGAGCTATGAGTATCGAGCTACGAGTATCGAGCCACGAGTAACTCCATTGCAATGCGCCAAGCCCCACCCATCCAGCCCTCTACGCCAAACCGGCGCACCGCACCCATCCCGCGCCCAGACCAGCCCGAAGCGCCAGCGAGGACGTCACCCCGAATTCCGCCCATCCCGCGCGCCGCGCCTCTCCGCGTCCTCTCTCAAATCTCAAATCTTAAATCTCAAATCCGAAACTCCCCCTCCTTCTCAAGCCCAGTGCCCCACGTCTCGCGTCCGTTTCTCCAAAAAATCACCCAAAATGCCAATCGCCCCAACCCGCGCCCGCCACAGCACTTGCCAGCGCGCCCCAGAACTTTTTTCGCCTTATGTCACCTTCGCTTTTCCGCTTCCCGCGCTGGTCCCCAATGCGACTTGCCGGCTTGCCCATGGAGCGCAGCGAAGTGGGTTGGCGACGGACCACCCGGAGCCCCCGTGCCCGCGCGATCTTCTCGTCACCCTCGCCCCCTTGACCCCTTTGTTCCACTTTGCCTGCAAAGTCGCTCTTTCCCCGGGAAATCAATCCAAATCCCTTCCCCGCAGCGGAGCGCGAATCGCGAAGACATGAACCCAGGCACGACGCATGCTCTGGCGGAGGTGCTCGTGAACGAGTCGTGCAGGCCCCACCGAACCAGGCCTTCTCCCGGCCGAGGCGCGCCAAGGCTGATCGCGATGACAACGACAAAGTCCGATGCGCTACTTGAGCGAAAGCCTCAGCTCGGCGTACACCATGCGCTCCGTCTCCCCCGCGTGAATGAAGGACGACCCGCCCTCGGCGTGCGACTTGTCCATCAGGTTGCGCACGCCGACCTGAAGCGCCGCCTTATCCTCCCAGAATCGGTACTCCGTATTCAGATCGACGCGAATATACGGGTCGTACCTTCGCTTGAAGAACGGAAAGTTCGGATTCGTACCGTTCGTGGAATCGACATAATACACGTGACCGTTCAGGCTCAACTGCTCCGTCAGATCGTATCGCGCGCCGACCATGGCCTTGTGCTTGGGCGGATAGAGTGTGTCTTTCTCGTGAAAGGACGTATGCGCCGACCAGTCAAACTGCTGGTAGGTGTAGTTCGCCAGAAGCGTGAGCGCCTTGGAGATCTTGTACTTGCTGTCCAGTTCCACCCCGTACAGTATCCCATCGCCGGAATTGTCGAAGCGCTGCTGGATAAGCCCCGGTGGACCAAGTTGCGGGCTCAACGTAGTGAGATTGGTGTAATCGTGCAGAAATACGTTGGCATCAAACGACAGCTTCTTCTCAAGAAACGTCTTTCGGTACCCCGCCTCGTAAGCCATGATGCCCTGAGCGTCGATGTCCTGGTCCGCGGTGACCCGGGCCAGTCCCGCCATCAACGGGAGATTCAGAAACCGCGTAGCACCCGGTGGCATCGAAAACGCCCGCGATATGGCCCCGTACACGCTGGAGTCATCGGTCGGCGCATAGGAGAGCGATGCCCGCCCGCTCGGCTCAAAGCCTCCGTAAGTGTCGTAGTCCACCCGCGCGCCCAGATCGAGCGTCCACCGCTCCGCGAATCGCCACTGATCCTGCACATACGCCCCGACCGTGCCGGTCTGCACATGATCCCGCGTCAGCATGAATGGATCGGCCAGCGAAGTATCGACCAGGTCCCATCGCGAATCGATGCCGTAGGTAAACGTATGATTCTCTGCCGGCGAAAACGTATGTCCAAATTGCAGGGCGAGTTGTTGATACCGGTACTCGAGCTGCGGAATACCGGCGTCGAGGTAGAAATCATTGACGTAAAACGTCCAGTTCGTGGAGTTCTCAGAGTCGATCCGATGATCCCACGAACCCTGGAGATAGTTGGCGTTCGAGCTGCTCGTCCTGTATCCACCCAGCGCCAGCGGCGTCGGCGTGACGCCGCCCTCCAGAATATGGCTGCCAATGGAAAACGATACTTCATCGTCCTTCGTCGGCGTCCAGATGCCGCGCGCCCCGACGCGGCCGCCCTTGTACTCGTCGTCAAACGGCCCGAGGATCGAAACGCCGTTTCGAAACCCATCCATGGCCTCATATTCAGTCGAAACGCGCATCCGCAGATTGTCTTCCTTGAATCCGTACCCGACGTGTTCCTTGTGCCACCCGCGCGATCCACCACCAGCCGTCGTCGTCAAGCCGATCTGATCGTTCGGATCCTTGGTCACGATGTTGATGATTCCCGTCGCCGCGTTCGCGCCCCACGCCACGCCGGCAGGCCCGCGAATGACTTCAATCCGATCGATGTCCTCCAGTTGAAACGGCCAGTTACCCCACAGTGTGCCGCCGAACATCGGATCGAAGATCTGCCGTCCATCCACGAGAACCAGAACGGTATTGGCCAGCAGCCCGTGCATGCCCCGAACAGAGACCGCGGAGGCGCCCGACGTCAGGTCGGAGACATCTACACCCGGCGCCAGTCGCAGCGCATCCGGCACCGTCCGCGCCCCGGCTCGACGAATATCCTCCGCGGTGATGACGGTCGCGGCATAAGGAAGCGTCTTGATGTTTTCCTTTCGTCGGTTGACGTTGACCATCACCGGAACATCCAACTCGTACAGATCAATGGCATCCTCAATCTCCCCGGCTTCGGGCTCCTCCATGTCGGAGTCATCCGATGAATCCGTGGAAGGCTCCTCCGCGGTCCCGGGCGCATCGACGTTTGCGCGACCCCCGGTGCTCTCGGGACCGTCCGCCCGAGCCGGCGTGGACGATGTCATGACCAGCGCGGCGATAAACAGAAACACAGCAACAAGCGGAATGGCCCCGCCGCCATGGGCCCGGCTGTCCCAACGAATTGCCGGAGGGGACTCAGTCAGCGTCATGGGGCGTCTCCGAAAACGGTGACCTTCTGGTCAATTCGATCTTCAAACGACACGTTGATTCTCTCGGCGGTGTTCTTGTTGACGGCCCTCTTGATCACTGACGAATAATAAATGGCGCTTCGATCCTCGTTTCCGGTGCGGCGCATGCGCTTTACGAGGTCCGCCGCGGCGAGACCCACATCGGCGGGCTCAGCCCACTGACCGGCAAACGCGCCTGCCTTCACCAGGTTGGGCGAGAATGCCCAGATGGGTTTCTTGTTTCGAAGCCCCCACAAGATCAATTCCTGAATCGTGCCCGAATTGTAAAATTTCGCATCGGGAATCATCAGCACGCCATCGCATGGCCCGGACGCCAGGGTCTTCAGTGCCTCTCCGAAGCCCCCGGTCGCGACGCTGATGCCGACCACCTCGACCCCGATGGATTTGCCTGCGTCGACAAATGACGCCAACACGCGCTTCGTGGCGGTTGAATGAAGGAGAATCAATCGCGAAGTCCCGGGAACCACGCGCTTGATCCAGGCAAGCCGATCCGACGGATTGGGATCGGCCGCAACGCCCGCGGTCCTGTTGCCGAGCTTCTGCGATTCGGTAACACATCTCGCGTCGGCGGCGTTTGGAAGCATGAACCAAACAATTCGTGCGCTGGGAAGTGTGCTGAGTGCCAGATTGACCGCCTGCTCGCCGCTCGCGGCAACGACGCGGGGCGATTCCCGGCCGAGTTGTTCACGGACCGATTCAATCGCCTTCTTGTCCTTTGAAGAGGGGAGCTCCACGATGGAATTGGGTATCCCCGAACTACGCAGCGATTCGCTCAGCGCAACTGCGGCAGCTTTGTAGCGGTCGTTTGAGCCCGTCAGGATGGTGAGCCTGCCGGGATCTCCGGGGTCTTCACCCCGACTCGAATGAGTCCACGTGCCCGCCATGATGGCGAGCCCGGTGGTGACCACGGAGGCTTGGAATGGGAATGCGAAGAGCTGCCTGCGAGGGCGCGGCGTGAATCGTGCGAGGCGGGATCGCATCAATTACTCGTTCCTGGCAAGCCCCTCGCTTGGAGCGTCGTCATCCCCGTACTTCCAGTAATGTACGCAGAACTATCGTCGGATCAATGCCCAAATAGCATTCACATTTATCCGGAATTGAGTGCAATTGGGAGGCCGATGGCCCGTCTTTTCTCCCACGTTGACGCTCGGGTCCGATTCTTGTTTTTCGGACTCCGTCCCGTAGAACCCGGAGAGTCGCACTGAAACCGGGCCGTCCGGAAATCTTCTTGGGAGGAGGTACCGGTACAAGATAAGTGCCGTGCGCATTTGCCCGATGATTCTCGCTACGGGAAACACCCAAGGCCCCGCGGGTACTGCCGCGGGACCGCTTGCGGCGCCGATCGCCGTAGTGCTTGGCCAAGGGAGGGCGTGAGCGGTCGGAGGGGTCTGGAAATGCGCATCTTTGCACTCAGGCATTCTCCGTTTTGGAATCGCCGAGGCCTTACTGCCCAGGTGATGTCTCTCTGCATTGTGCTTGTGGCGGGCACCTCGATCGTGCTCGGATTCGTCTACAACTGGGTCGTTTTTCGCAGCGCCGTTGCGGATGCGCACACGAAGGCGCTCGTATTTGGAAGGATCATCAGCCAGAACGCAGAGCCGTTTATTCTGCTCGACGATAAAGAGGCGCTGATTCGGCTTGCTCGAAACGCCAGCAGCGATATCGCCGTTCGTCGCTGCATTTTCACCAACGCAACCGGTGTCGTTGTCGCCACGGAGTCAGGCCTGCCGATGCCGGGCAGCACCGCATTCACCCTTCGCGCGATCGACGGCCAGTTTCACCCCATCTATGAAGATACGGACGATGGCTTCACCCTTGCGCTTCCGATCATGCCGCGAAGCGACGATTCCGATCTGCACCTGCAAGAGATGCTCAGTGATGACGACCAGCAGGCGAGCCCCGAAGCCCTGGGCTTCACGATGCTCGAATACACGTTTGCCCCGCTCAGGGCCGACATGCGCGGTCTGGCACTGACCACCTCGCTCCTGGCGCTCGGGGTGATCTGCGTCGTCCTCATCGCCACGCGTTTCCTCATGCAGCCCTTTCTGCGTCCGATTCACGATCTGGTGGCCACGACCTCCGCGATTGCCGGCGGAGACCTGACGAGACGGGCAACCGAGGACGCGATCGGCGAGATCGGTGAACTGGCTCGTTCCTTCAACCACATGGCCTCCCGATTGGAGGAGAGCTACGCCTCGATCGAGCAGCAGGTGCAGGACCGGACGCACGAACTTGCCAGGCGCACGACGGACCTTGAGGCGGAAGTCGCGCACCGCAAGCAGACCGAATCAGAGCTGATAAAGGCCAGGGACGTTGCCGAGGCCGCAAGCAAGGCCAAGAGCGAGTTCCTGGCGAACATGAGCCACGAACTTCGCACGCCCCTAAACGGCGTCATCGGCATGACCGAGCTGTTGCTCGCCTCCCGGCTCCAGCCGAGGCAGATGCACTTCGCCCGGACGGCCAAGCTCTCCGCCGACACGCTGCTCAGTCTCATCAGCGATATTCTGGACCTGTCAAAGGTCGAGTCGGGCAAACTTGAAATCGAACACGTCGAATTCAATCTTATCGAAGCCGTGGAGTCGGTCGTTGATCTCGTCGCCCATCGTGCCGATCCGGGACAGGTCGAGTTGGCATGTTTTATTCATCCCAGGATTTCGCCCGTGGTGCGCGGAGATCCCGGCCGATTGCAGCAGGTACTCCTGAATCTCGCCAACAATGCCATCAAGTTCACGGAAAAAGGAAACGTGACAGTTTCCGTTCTTCCCGACTCCGCAAGCGGCGAAGAACTCGTCCTGCGCGTGCTGGTGAAGGATACGGGAATCGGAATCCCGGCGGACCGCCTTGACTGCCTCTTCAAGCCCTTCTCACAGGTCGATGCATCGACGACCCGAAAGTACGGCGGCACGGGACTCGGCCTGCGCATTTCAAAGCAGCTCGTCGAGTTGATGGGCGGCGAAATCGGCGTCACAAGCAAACAGGGAGAAGGATCGGAATTCTGGTTCACCGTAAAGCTCGGCAGCGTGGATCAGCCGGCGATGCTCGCCAAGCGCCTCCGGGCGATTCCATCCCTGAACGGGCTTCGTGTTCTCATCGTGGATGACAACGGCACCAACCGTGAGATCCTGATGCAGCAGCTCTCCGCATGGGGCTTGACCCCCGAAGCGGTCTGCAGCGCCGATGAGGCGCTCGTCGCCATGCGCCGCGACGGCGACCAATCGACCCCCTTCGGGCTGGCGATTCTGGACATGCACATGCCGGGCCGGGACGGCGCTGATCTCGGAAAGATGATAAAGGCCGATCCCGTATTGCAAAACGTTCCTCTCATCATGCTGACCTCCATGACGGATGATCACACGTTTGAACGCCTCAAGGACATCGGCTTCGTCGCAATGATCTCGAAGCCCGCCAAGCAGTCGCGCTTGTTCGATGCGATCCTCAAGGCGGTCGATCCGAAATATCATCACAGTGAGTCCGCGCCGGCGCCGTACGCTTCATGGGTCGAGGCCAATCCCGCCAATCAAGATATCCGCCTGCTGCTCGTGGAGGACAATCGCATCAATCAGGAGGTTGCGGCGAACATCCTCGAAACCGCCGGCTATCAGGTGGACGTCGCGTCGAACGGCCTGGAGGCCCTGTCGGCATTGGAGAAAAGTGACTACGCCCTGGTGCTGATGGATTGCCAGATGCCGGAGATGGATGGCTTCGAGGCGACGCGAAGAATCCGAGAAAATGAATCCCGCGACGCCGCCCCGAGAATCCCCATCGTTGCCCTGACTGCCAATGCGCTGCAGGGGGATCGGGGCAAGTGCCTGGATGCCGGCATGGACGACTACATGACCAAGCCCCTGGATCCCGTCGTGCTCCTTGAAACCATCAAGCGTCTGACGTCATCCTCGGCCGGCGCGGCGACCGCGGTCGCGCCTGTTGCAGCGGCTCAGCCGGCAGACCCTCGGCCGGAACTCAACAACCGATCCGCCGCCTTCGATATCAATGGCCTCTTGCAACGCTGCCCCGGCGGCCCCGCCGTCATAACAAGAATTCTCCATCACTTTGGGGAAGACGCCGAGCAGCTAATGAATGATATCTCCAACGCTCGGAAGGCCGAAGATCTCCGCATGATCTCAGAGCTGGCGCACGCGCTCAAAGGCGCTGCGGGAAATCTGACCGCAAAGGCCGTTGCGACCGCCGCACTGGAGCTGGAATCCAGCGCAAAATCCGGAAGGCAGGATCTGCTGGACGAGCTCATCCAGTCGCTGCGCACCAGCGTCGACGAAGCCATCGCGGCCTTCCCTGGGACGATCGAGAGCGTGACCGAAGCTATATCCACGAATCATTTTCGGGGGAAGCCCAACCAATGACTCCTCACGCCCAGGAAGCCTCAGGCCAATCTCCAGTGCAGGCGGCGTCGTCGATGCATCTGCCTCAGATCGACGGCGCGCCCCCATGCGTACTGATCGTCGACGACATTCGGTCCAATACCATGATCCTGGCCGACATTCTTAACAATGCCGGCGCCGAAACCATCGTTGCGACAAGCGGTGCCGAGGCCCTCAAACTCGCAGAGTCCAGGCGCCCCGACATCGTCCTGCTCGACTTCTACATGCCCGGCCTCTCCGGCGTCGAAACGTGTCAGCGCATTCGCCAGTCCGATTGGGGTCGCGCCACCCCCGTGATCTTTGTCACCGGCGCTTCGGAAAAAGAGAATATCGTCAGGGCCCTCAGCGCAGGCGGCGTGGATTACCTCACCAAACCCATCGAGCCCCAGGAACTGCTCGCCAGAATCGGCGTCCAGCTTCGCCTCAAGCAGACCGAGCTTGAACTCGAAAATCGAAACCAGCAACTACTCTCCACCGCGTCCAAGCTGGAGCAGACCAACAGCCGGCTCGCACAGCTCTCGCGCGTCGACGGACTCACGGGAATCCTCAATCGTCGAACATGGGATGCCGAGGCAGAAAAAGAGCACCGACGCGCCGTCAGGCAGCAGCTCACCTATTGCGTTGCCATGGTGGACATCGACTACTTCAAGGCCTACAACGATTGCTACGGCCATCAGTCCGGCGACGAGTGCCTCAAGTCGGTCGCCTCCGCGATTGCCCAGTTGCTGCGCGACACGGACATCGTCGGTAGATACGGCGGTGAAGAATTCGTCGTCCTGCTGCCCAATACCACCGGAGCCGGCGGCACCGAAATCGCCGAGAGGATCAGAGACTGCATATGGAACCTTCGGCTCAACCACGAGAAAAGCCCGGTCAATCGCGTCACCATCAGCATCGGCGTCGCCGACAGCCAGTACCGCGATCTCGAACAGACCATTCACGAAGCCGACAGGCTGCTCTACATCGCCAAGCGCTCCGGTCGAAACGTCGTCCAGGGTAAGCCCTCCAGCGCCCCCGAAACCACGCGCAATGCCGACCACGGTCAGCGACCCGGTCAAAACGTCCCGCCGAACCAGCGTGCCCTTCTCATCTCAAGCGACCTCGAGCTGACGACTCGCCTGTCAAACATGCTCGCGCCCTGCGACGTAACGCTCGACTGCCAGACCCCCGAGGCCGTCCTGGCAAACAAGAAACTGGGGCTTCAGGACATGGTCGTCCTGCTCGACCTGCGAAACTCCGCGGACATGGCGGAGCGTGTCGTCAGGTCCCTCCGCGAAAACGCGCCCACATACTCGATCCCCATCCTCGGCATCTGCGCCAGGAACACCGCCGAGACCGAGACCGCCGTGCGCCTCGGTCTCGACGATGCCATCGACGACTTCAATTCCACCGCGCTCCTGCTCCTCCGCCTCCGCGCCCTAGCGCAGCTCGGTGTCGAGCGCAAGACACTGAACTATACCTATCAACTCCGCGGTGAGCAGGTGCGCGGCCTGACCACGCTCGTCGATGTCGCTTGCCGCCTGGCCGCGTCCAGGAGCTTTGACGAGCTGGGCGATATCCTGCTCAAAGGCGCCATTGATGTGCTCGCCGCCGATCATGCACGCATGGCGATCGTCGGGCCCGAAGGCGCAATCAAGCACACCGCCCAGTGGGATATCAAGCAGGTCTCCAGTGGCGCCTCACAACCGATGGAACAGTTCGACCCCTCCATCCTCAAAAAGCTGGAGGTCGGGAGTTTTCTCGTGGAGAACCCGACGCCCATCTCGATCGACTCACGCATCGTCATGGAGCCCGGACATATCCCGCGGCTGTACGCCCGGCTGGAGTCGCACGGCATTGTCGTCGGATACCTGTCGGTCGCCCGGCAGTTGGACCGGCGCGAGTTCTCCGAACAGGACCTGGAGTTCGCCCGCCTGTACGTTTCGCTGATGTCCTCGGCGCTCCTCGAAGCTTTGAATCACGAAGCACGCGATCAGGCCGTCGGCGCTTTCGTCAGGGCCATGGCCATGACCGCCGAGCTCCACGACATGGAGACCGCCAACCACGTCGGCCGAGTCGCGCGAATATCAGATCTTCTGGCCATCGATCTCCGCGACAACGGTGGCCGGTCGGAGATAAACGATATCTTCCTGCGCGACTTGAAACTGGCCGCGCCCCTCCATGACATCGGCAAGCTCTCCATCCCCGGCGCCATCCTCAAAAAGCCCGGCAGCCTGACCCTTCAGGAAACGGCGATCGTCCGCCTGCACTGCGAGCTCGGCGCCGAGATTTTCTCGCGTCTCCTGCAGGATGATCAGTGCATGTCATTCGCCCGAATGGCCTCCGACGTCATCATGTCCCACCACGAGCGATATAACGGCAGCGGCTATCCCAAGGGCCTGCACGCAGAGGACATTCCCCTCGCCGCGCGAATCGTCGCGGTCGCCGATGCATACGATGCCATCATCAGCGAGCGCGTCTACCGAAAAGCCCGCTCGCACGACGAGGCCCTGGCCATCGTCAAGCGCGGCAGCGGCGCCGAGTTCGACCCCGCCGTGGTCGCGGCATTCTTACGATGTGAAAGCCGAATCATCGCGCCCGCCGCCGGCACGAACCAGCCCTGACGGCCTGGCAAATCGTCGCCGCCCGGGAAACCTCCTTCAGCCGCAGCGGTTCCGTCAGGTGGCTCACAACCCGGTCGACCGCGAGGTTGACCCGCTCGACGTACGCCGTCGGTGTCGATGCCCGGGCCTTGGCGTTTGTTAGCAAAATTTGGCAAGACCTCCAAGCGACGACCGGTACAATACGGCAACATGCCCCCGATTGTCAGGTGGCATGAGGGTCAGTCATGGAGCCACCCGTGAAACTTTGCATCGCAGGCATTGTCATTCTGTTCGCCGCCGGCTGCGCATCCACGCCCGCCGCGGATTCCGCTGTCAATCAATCTTCAGGAGAGGATCAAATGCGACTTGGCAACTTCTCGGTCAGCCTGACTGTCAAAGACATCGCCGCCTCCCGCGCGTTCTACGAAAAGCTCGGCTTCAAAGTGGTCTCCGGCGACCAGTCCAAGAGCTGGATCGTCCTCCAAAACGAGTCCACCAAGATCGGCCTCTTCCAGGGAATGTTCGAGCGCAACATGCTCACCTTCAACCCCGGCTGGGACAGCAGCAAGGCCACCCTCGCCGACTTTGAGGACGTGCGCGAAATCCAGAAGACGCTAAAGGCACGCGGCATCACCCCCGACCCCGCCGCCGATGAATCCACCACCGGCCCCGCCTACTTCATGCTCACCGACCCCGACGGCAACCCGATCCTCTTCGACCAGCACGTCCCCAGCCCGGCCTCATACCGGCCCCAGTAAAAGGGCTCCGTCTTCGCCCCATGCCCGCGTAATATACGGCTCGAAGCGCCCGAGCCTGCGCCCGAGCCCGATCCCGCGCCCTCGCCCGAGTACGAGCCCGCGCTCCCAACGCTTCCCTCCGGCGCCGCTTAAAATAGCGAGGCAAGCCATGGCTGCTGCACCAATGTCACAAAACGCCCGACATCCGCCCACGATCGATCTCCAGACCGTCCGCCTCCGCCCGTTAGGCACGGCCGACGCCGCCGCGCTCTACGCCTACCTGCGCGAGCCCGTCGTCACCGAGCTCACCAGCTATCCCGAGGTCACGCCCCAGATCGTCGACGCCATGATCCAGCGCTCCGCTGCCCGTTGGGCCGCCGGCGAGCCGTCTCGCTGGGCCGTCGCTCTTCGCCACGACGATCAACTCGTCGGCACCTGCGGTTTCAACGACGTATCCCTCCCGCACCGTTGGGCCGAGATCGCCTTCGACCTCGCACCCGCCCACTGGGGCAAGGGACTCATGCGCCAGGCCGTCGCCGCCGCCCTCCATTGGGCTTTCCAGCAAGACCAGCTCGATCGCGTGCACGCCTACGTCCGCGTGGACAACCTCCGCTCCCAGCGCCTGCTGGAGCAAAGCGGCTTCCTCCGCGAAGGTCGCCTCCGCCGCTTCCGCCTCTGCCGAGGCCACCCCTACGACTTCTTTATCTACGCCCTTCTCCGCTCCGACGCCACGGCATCCCGGCAATCGTCCTGATCGGACGAATCGTGTGCGGCTGATCTACTCGACGCCGCTACGCAGACCGAATGGGATGATCCTTGCAACGAACTCGTCTCTCCCGCGCGCACAGGGGGCAAGAATCTCTTATGCAATGCGTGAACCCACATCCAATTCGCGCCCATACCAGCCCGAATCGCCGGCAAGGACGTCGCCGCAGATTCCACCCACCCCGCGCCCATACCAACCCGAATCGCCGGCAAGGACGTCGCCGCGAATTCCACCCACCCCGCGCGCCGCGCCTCACCGCGTCCTGTCTCAAATCTCAAATCTCAAATTTCAAATTTCAAATCTGAATTTCTACCTCTTTCCCAAGCCCAGTGCCCCACGTCTCGCCTCCGTTTCTCCAAAAACCACCCAAACCGCGCATCGCCCCAACCCGCGCCCGCCACAAGTGTTGGCACAATCCGCGCGAGGCTTGTGTCACCTTATGTCACCTTCGAATTTCCGCTTCCCGCACTGGTCCCCGAAGCGGCTTGCCGTTTGGCGACGGAATTCCAGCAATCCCGCAGCCCGCGCGATCCTGCATTCACCCTCAGCCGCTTGGCCCCTTTCTCCCACTTCATCTCACCTTCAAATTCATCGCCCCCCGTACCGCCAATCGCAAATCAAAGGAGGACTCACGAATGCCCTCGAGCAATCCCACCGCCCAAAGTTTTGACTTTTTGACTTTTTGGCGTTTTGACGTTTCCCGAAGCCCCATTCTCAAACCAGGTTCCCGCTCGCATAATCCCGAAATGCCCGACACATCCATCAGCAAGACCATGGCCCGAAGCGATCTCGATCGACCCGAGTGCCGCGCCGTCCTCACCGAGCTGTTCGGCCTGATCCGCCGCATGAACGCCAACGGCGCCAAGTACTCCTCCTGGTACGGCCATGTCGATGCCTGGCCCAGCGCCTGGGAGCACATCAATCGCGGCGAAGACTATCAGCCCTTCCCCGGCAACCCCGACGAGCTGCGCATCCCCTGGTTCCTCCTCTGGGAGATCGCCTGGATCGTCGCCAACACCCCCATGCGTCCGGCCGCGCGCGTCCTCGACATGGGTGGGGCGGGCTCACTCTTCACCTGCTATCTCGCGGCGCGCGGCTGCGCGGTCCACACCATCGACCTGCAGGCCGACCTATGCAAACGATCCGAGGAAACCGCGAAACAGATGGGCTGGCGCATGTTCGCGAAGCAGATGGACATGACCCGCCTCGATTATCCCGACGGGTTTTTCGATCACGTCTTTTCCGTCTGCGTCTTCGAACATCTCCCCGTCTCAGGCCGCGTGGAGTGCAACGCCGAAGTCGCTCGCGTGCTCAGGCCCGGCGGGACCGTCGCTTACACCTTTGACTATGCCAACCCGCAATCCTTCGGTCGGATCGACACACCGCAGGACGTGCGTCGCCAGTTCATCGAGCCTTCCGGCCTCGCATTGCGGGGCGGTGGCAATTTTGTCGACACCGGCGAGCGCTATCTGGCCGCACCCCAGTGCTTCGGCATCGGCCGATTCCGGCAAATAATGGCCCGGCTCCACGCATTCTTGAGCGGCTCGGTCGTGCGATCTCGCGTGCTGTCCGGTCGCACGTCCTATACATTCGGGTCGGTGTTCCTGGAAAAGCGGGGCGGATCGACCTGATGCGCAACGCGTCTGATAATCGCGCAACGCCCAACGACGCGGATCAACATTGATACCCAACTTTTTTCCGGAAAATCTCGATCCACCGCCCTCGCCAAGACCGATAGATATGATTAGAGTAGTCGTGCGATGAACAATAGCATCCGGCAGTTTTCGCCGCCGGTCGAGGATTTCATGGCCGCAGATTCCACTCGTCACCACAATCGCCACTACAAGACACTGATTCTTCTGGTCCTCTCCATGACCGGCGGAACGTTTCTGCTTTTGTGGCTCGCTCAGTTTTCTCCAGTGACGCCGCTGCGTGGCCGCACTTCCGGCCCCGCTCAGTGGACCGAGATCAGCGTCCGAGCCGAAGCCTCGCCCGACGCCGGTGGCTTCTATCACCTGCGCATCGACGGCGATGGCCGCCTCTTCCGCAGCGACGCCTGGCGCTATCAGCAGCCGCATCCCGAGAATCCTTCCATGATTCAGATTCTCCTCTCCGCGACCCGGCCCGATGGTCGTCCATTGCCCGCTCAGCAGCAGACCCTCTCCCGCGTCCTCGCCCAACTCGGCCGCGATCATCAAATCGCCTCCGAACGGGTCACGGTTCGCGCCGGCTCTACCATCGCCCGCGGCGATCATCTTCGCCTGGCCTCCGGCTCATAACCCCTTTCGCCGCGCTCTTCGGCTCCCCGCTGAATCCTGCCCCTGTTTTATTCACCGTCGGTGATCCGCGCCCTCTCCGCCTATACTACGCCGCGATATGAAGGCGCTGGAGTACCACATCTCCCCTTGGCGATGGACGATCTGCAAGGCAGCATCGCTGCTTCGCCCATCCGCATGCTACGGTGCGCTCTCCCCGCTCAGGCTCGTCGATCGCCCCGTGCCACAGATCCCCGGCCCCGGTTGGGTGAGACTGCGAACCCTGCTCGGCGGCATCTGCGGCACCGACCTTGGCCTCATCATGCTCCGTCAGCACCCCGCGACAATCCTCCAGCGCTTCGCCAGTTTCCCCGCCATCCTCGGCCACGAAAATGTCGCAGTGATAGACGCCGTAGGTGACTCGGCCGGCGCCTGGTCCGTCGGTCAGCGCGTCTGCGTCGATCCCGCCATCGGCTGTGCCGCGTATGACGATGGCTCGCTCTGCCGTCTCTGCGCTTTGGGCATCGCCTCCCAATGTGAACGCGCCGGCAACGGTCAGTTGCCCCCCCGCGCCCTGCTTGGCCTCAATCGTGTAACCGGCGGAAGCTGGGCCGAGTATTTCGTCGCCCACACCTCCCAGCTCCACGCCGTGCCCGACGCCGTCCCCGACGAACAGGCCGTGCTGCTCGACCCCATCGCCTCGGCCGTGCATGCCGTCTTGCGCAGAACTCCCAAACCCGGCGAGCAAGTGCTCGTCTGCGGTTCAGGCATCATCGCCCTGGGCATCGTCGCCTCACTCCGCGCCTTGGGATGCGACAATCAGGTCACCATCGCCCTGCGGCACGAGTTCCAATCTAAATTGGCCCGAAAACTCGGCGTCAGTGATGTGCTGCGCATGCCGCGAAAAATGTCCCCGGCCGATCGATATGATCTCGTCGCCCGGCGCGTCGGCGGCACGCGCCTGGCGGCGCGCTTCGGCAATCAGGCATTGCTCGGCGGATTCGACCTGGTCTACGACACGACCGGCTCAGGCAAGGGAATGACCGACGCAATCAAGTGGACGCGCACCCGCGGCACGCTCGTCCTCGTCGGCACCTCCGGCATCGCGTTGGTTGACACAACGCCCCTGTGGTTCGACGAACTCGAAGTGATCGGCGCGAACGGTCGCCAGATCGAAACCAACGCCGATGGACCGATCCACACCTACGACCTCGTGCTCAAATGGATCGCTTCCGGTCGCATCGATTTATCGGTCTTGCCGATCCGCAGATTTCGCCTGACCGAGTACCGATCCGCCCTGCGACAATTGCATCAGCGCGGTCGAAATCCGGTCGTAAAGGCCGTATTCGATCACCGCCCATAATTTGCTTATGCACGGCGTCCGGCAGTCCGATCAAAACTCGGAATGGAACTGCATTCACGAGGGAGATCCATGCCGACGAAACGCAAGACGACTCTGAAACTCGCGGCCCTTCTGCTCATCGCTTCAACGGTCGGCACGGCCGGCTGCGATCCTTACAGCTTCTTTAGCGGAAATGCCAACATCAACTTCGTCGTGCCCGTCGGCCTCGGCGGAAACCCGGGATTCTACAATCCCTTCGGCCTCACCCAGGCCCTCGTCAACGCGCTGATCGGCGGCTCGTCATCGGGTGATGAATCCGGCGGCAGCTCCAGCAGCTCGTCGTCAGCCAGTACCCTGCCCAATGCCGGCGTCCTCGGCAGCATCATCCAGCCCGGCTTCAACAGCGGCACCTCCACCAACAACCTCACCGGCTCAACCACCGCCACTCCGCCGCCGACCACCACGACGACCAATCCCTGACCGTCGGCTTATTGCCGTGCCGCCGTCGTGTAGAATGTCCGCCGATGGCTGTCAAGGTCATTTGCCCATCATGTCAGAATGCGTTTGTAAGCCGCGCTGCGCCAAGCGACGGTGATGAAGCGATCTGCCCGCATTGCGATCGGCGTTTCCATGTTGAGTTAGAAGGCTACACCGTTGCCGAGCCCGTCACCCGCACGGTTGCGCCGCCGCGTTATGCGATGCCGGTCGGCATTCGATTCTCGTTTTCCTGTGAGCGCTGCGGATCGGTGCTCGAAGGCAACGACGGCATGTCCGGTCAGAAGGGTCGCTGTCCCACCTGCGGCGGCGTCTTCACGATTCCCCGCGTCGATCGTCACACCGGCGTCGCCGCCGAGCGCGCCCAAATCGATGACGACGGCCAACTCCCGACGCCGATGCACGCCTACGCCACCGCCGGCGCCAAGGCGCCGCAGATTGTCCGGCACGCTGACGGCTCGCAGGCGGTACGGTGTCCGCGATGCAGCCGCGAGATGTCCGTCGATGCTGATATGTGCAAGGGATGCGGAATGCCCTTTACCATCGAAGGAGCGCAGGAATCAAACGCCCATTCGCCGGAGTCGGGCGGCCTGGCGACGGCGGCCCTGACCCTCGGCATTCTTTCCGTCCCGACTTACTGCCTCCCGCTCCTGGGGCCTGCCGCCGTGCTGGTCGGCTTCATGGCCCTGCAGCGCGGCTCGAAACTGGGACCGGACGCTCCCGGACGGCGCATGGCGATTGTCGGAATGATCCTGGGATTCCTCAGCAGTGCCGTCTTTGCGGCATCGCTCTATTGGAAGTTTTGACGGTGAATCAGATGGGCTTGAACTGTTCAAACGACTGCCGGCATGCGTTGCAATAATGAATGGCCCGGCAAAGCGTCGGTCCGAAGATGGACTCCAGCGTCGTATTCGCCGAATCGCAGTGGGGGCAGGAGACGCGGGCGATCATTTCCTCTGTCAATCCGCCGCGACAGGCAGGGCCCGGTGGGGCGAGACCGAATTCCTTGAGCTTGCGCCGGCCGTCATCGCTGATTCGATCGCTGCTCCACGGCGGATCGAAAACAACATCAACGCGAACCGAATCAAATCCGGCATCGCGCAGGCTGCGAGCGATATCATTTCGCATGACATCCAGCGCAGGGCAACCGGCGAAGGTGGGGGTCATCCGTACCGTGACGGCGTCAGGCTGAATCTCTACACCTGCGATGATCCCCAGGTCGACGACCGAGACGACCGGAATCTCCGGATCGCTGACCCCGGCCAGCGCCTCCCAGACGCGGGCCAAGTCGGTCTCCGTGTTCGCTTCGATCGGTCTCATTGGTATCTCTCTGACTGCTACCAGGTCGCCCGCGGCGAAAGTTTGTAAACCCGCTGCATCGCATCGAGCACGGCCGCCAGTTCCGGGCCGTGCTTCCCCGCGCGCCCGCCGTAGTGCGGCGTGGCGTTGGCTGGGATCGTCAAGCCCGCCTTGGCGATGATCGGCGTCACTTCAGATCGCCACTGATCGCACAGCTCAGACTCCGGCGGACAGATCTTCGCCGCCGCGAGCGCGCTCTCAAAGCGAGTCGGCTCGAAAATGCCCAACGCATGCGGCCAAAGTTTCGTCAGCGCCGCCTGCAGCCGCTGGCCGCTTTCCGGCGTTGCCCGCCCGAGCTTCTCCATGAGGAGCCGGCCGTGCAAAGTGTGATACTTGATCTCGCCGCGCAGCTTTCGGGCAATATGGGCCAGCGGCTCGTAGGCGTTGTCCTCCAGCGCCGCCATACGGACGGCATCCGCCTCGGCAAAGAGAAATTGCCGTACCAGGCTGCCGCACCAGTCCCCGCGATGCATGAGTTCGTCGCGCACCGGGTTATTGCACAGGTCGCCGTGATTGGAACCGGCGGAAAGGAACTCCATCGCCACCAGACTGCAACAACGAAACGCCTCGGGACCGCGCTCAAACGTGTTGCGCTCCGGGTCCGGCTCGCCGAGTTCGTGGAGCAATCGGTAAAAAGCCAGGGCGTGGCCCATCTTGTCCTGGGCCATCGACGAAAAGGCAATGTCCTCTTCAAGAATGGGGCCGATGCCGGTCCACTCCGAATTGCGATGGCCGATGATGAGGCCGTCGTCGGCAAGACGATAGAGCAGGTCAATGACGGCCGACTTCGTCGCGGCGTCGAGTTTCGAGGGTACTGTCATGGTGGTCATGATTTGTCGTTGATCAATTGCCTGGTTGATGGTCGGACTTCTGCGTCGCCTAGATCTCGCCCGCGTCTCCGACGGCCTTGGCGCGCTTGGTCGTTTCGTACCCGAAAGCCTCGCGATAGCTCTTGTCCGTGCCGTGCTCGAACAAGTCGGCGTCTTCGTAGGCCGTGGCGACGATCGCCTCTGCCGGCACGACCCAGATATTCACGCACGCCTGGCGCCGGCCGAACTGCTCCTTGGCCAGCATGATCGCCGTCTCGCCGTCCGGCGCATGCACGGCGCCGACGTGCACATGCGGCTCGCCGCGCGACGCCTGATGAAACACTTCAAAAATGGGCCACTGGCTGTCCATATTCCGTAGGGCGGGCACTGCCCACCACTCTCCTTCGTTATTGTTATCCGACGTTCGCCGTAGGTGGCAGGGGTGCCTTCTTGCCGGCTGCAGCCGCGGAAAGCGCCTCGCGGATCCATCGTCCCTGCTCGTGTGCCAGTCGCCGCGTCTCAAGTCGCTTCGCGCTGACCGGGCCGCTGCCGCGCACGACGGTCTTGAATTCCTCCCAATCCGGCTCGTTGTACAGCCAGCTCTTGGACTTCTCATCGAAGCGCAGATTCCATTCGGAGGGCACCGTCAGTCCGAGGTTGAACATCTTCGGCAGATACTTCCGCAGGAACTCCTGGCGCTGCTCGTCATTCGTCTTGAGCTTGATCCGCCAGCGCATCAGTTGCTCGGTGTGCTTGGACTCCTTATCGCTGGGGCCGTGAAACATCATGATCGGCTTCCACCATCGATTGACGGCGTCCTGAAGCATCGCCCGCTGAACCGGCGTGCCCGTCGCCATTGAAATGCACATGTCGTAGCCGTGCGTCAGGTGAAACGCCTCTTCGTAGCAGATGCGCTTGAGAGCCCGAGCATAGGGACCATACGAGCCCTCGGCCATCATCGCCTGATTGACGATCGCGGCGGCGTCAATGAGCCACGCGATGACGCAGACGTCGGCCCAGGTCTCGGCCGGATAGTGAAAGACGTTGGAGTATTTCGCCTTGCCGCTGATCAATTCGTCGATCATCTCTTCGCGCGGCTTGCCGAGCGTCTCGGCGGCGCGGTAGAGAAGCTGGCCGTGGCCGACTTCGTCCTGCACCTTTGCCACGAGGGCAAGCTTCCGCTTGAGGCTCGGTGCGTGCGGAATCCAGGTCCCCTCAGGCAGCGCGCCGCAAATCTCGCTGTTCGCGTGAACGTGGATCAGGCGAATGAGCTGGTCGCGGTAGTCCCTGGGCATCCAGTCGCCGGGCTCGACCTTGTCCCCTTCGGCCACGCGCGCCTCGAAGGCGGCGAGGCGCTCCTCGTAACCCGCGTCGCCGGGCCGGTCGTTCGTCCACTTTTCGGTGACTTGAACCATTGATCTTGTGCTCCTGTCGTCAGGCGGTGCGCCGTCGAAGACCGTCGAATATGTACTCGGACATCCAGCGGCCGACATCCTCCGGCGTCATCGGGCCGTCGGGCCGGTACCAGGTGAACATCCAATTGAGAACAGAGAGTATAAAAAGCGTCGCCGTCGTCTCATCCGGTGCGGCGATGTATCGCGAATGGATCGCCTCGCGCACCAGCGAGCGAAACATCAGTTCGTATTCATCTCGTCGCTTCGTGAATGCGGCGCGCCGATCCGGCGCCAGGTGTCGCCACTCAACGGTATAGACGGCTGCAGCATCCATGTCACCGGCGATCACACCGACGTGCGCGACAATCGCCGCCTTAAGCTTTTGAAGAGTGCCGAGCTGCGAATCGACAATTGGCCGCAGAGCGGAGAAGAACCGGTCAGCCGCGGCATCCACGATTTCCCAGAGGATCTCGTCCTTGCTGGAGATGTGGCTATATAGGCTGCCTCCGAGCATTCCGACGCGCTCGGCGATGTCTCGAATGGACGTGCCGTGGAAGCCCTGCTGGTGGAAGAGCTTACAGGCGGCGTGATGAATCTGGGATTTTCGATCCTCAATAACTTCGGGCATGGAATTGCTCCGAACAAGCGCTTGTTAGGGGAGAATAGCTCCAAGGATGTCCGTGGTCAAGCCGTCTCCGATCGAAAGCCGCGAAGTTAGCTCAGCGGGGGGGCTTTGTGGTGGAAGTCGGTCGATTTCTGAAACTGATGAGCGATCTGTAAAAGCCGCCCCTCGGCGAAATGCGGACCCATGAACTGAAGCCCGATCGGCAGGCCCGACTCGGTAAAGCCGCAGGGAATTGAGATGGCCGGAATGCCGGCCAGATTGGCGGCGCAGTTGTAAATGTCAGCCAGATACATGGCCAGCGGATCGTCGGATTTCTCACCGAACTTGAAGGCAGGCGTCGGCGTCGTGGGCGACAAGATGACGTCGCACTTCTTAAACGCCTCGACGAAGTCCTGCTTGATGAGCGTGCGGACCTTCAGCGCCTTGAGGTAATAGGCATCGTAATACCCGCTCGAAAGGGCATAAGTCCCAAGCATGATGCGTCGCTTCACCTCCGCGCCGAACCCCTCGTCGCGCGAAGCGCTGTACATATCGATGTAGTCCGTCGGGTTCGCGGTGCGATGGCCGTAACGAACCCCGTCGAATCGGGCGAGATTGCTGGAAGCCTCGGCGGTGCAGATGAGGTAATAACAGGCGATCGTGTAGGCGCTGTGCGTTAGCGAGACTTCATGCACCTCCGCGCCGAGCTTGCGATACACCTCGATCGCCGCCTCCACGGCCTGGCGCGTCTCGGGGTGAAGTCCCTCGCCGAAGTACTCGCGGGCATAGCCGATTCGCATCTTGCCCGGCGGTTGGTCGAGCAACGCCTCGTAGTCCGCAACGGGCTCATCCACGCTGGTAGCGTCGCGCACATCCCGACCGGCAACGACGCCGAGAAGTCGTGCCACCCCTTTGACATCCACGGCGACGGGGCCGATCTGGTCGAGGCTACTGCCGAATGCGACCAGGCCGAATCGCGAGACGCGGCCGTACGTCGGCTTCAGACCGGTCACGCCGCACAGGCTGGCGGGCTGGCGGATCGATCCACCTGTTTCGCTGCCGAAGGCATAGGGAACCATTCTCGCTGCGACTGCGACAATGGATCCGCCGGACGATCCGCCGGGCACATACTCGGGATTCCACGGGTTTCGCGTAGGGAAAAAGGCCGAATTCTCGGTGGAGCTTCCCATCGCGAATTCGTCGAGATTCGTCTTGGCGACGATCACCGCGCCGGCCTTTTCCAATTGCTCAACGACATGCGCATCGTAAGGACTTCGGTAGTTTTCGAGAATCTTCGAGCCGCAGGTCGTCTTGCCGGAACGGGTGCAAATGTTGTCCTTGAGGACCACCGGCTCGCCGAAGAGGGGCCCGGACGACTGCGCGGCGTCAAGCTCGGCTGCGCGCTTGCCCGCATCGTTATCGAGGATGCTGATGCAGGCATGAAGCTGCGGATTGAGCCTCTTCAGGCGATCCAGTGCCGACGAAACGCGCTGCACGGCCGAGGCGCTCATGCAGTCTCCTGATCGAGTACCTTGGGAACTTTGAAGAACGGGGTGTCGCTCACAGGGGCATTGGCCAGCGCCGCTTCGGGCGTCAGCGAAGTCGCGGGCGTGTCATCCCTGAAGACGTTGCAGACCGGCAGGGGGTGGGCGGTCGGTTCGACATCCGTCGTATCGACCTCGTCCAGTTTGCGGACATATCCGAGAATGGAATCGAGCTGCGACCCGAATCGCGAGATTTCCTCCTCGCTCAGCTTCAGCCGGGCGAGGTGCGCGATGTGCCGAACCTCCTGGGTCGTGATTTTTTCACTCATGTGGGGCCTCTACCGATCGCCGCGCGAGACAAAATTCCGCGCGCAATCCTCGCGTTCAATTTACTCGGCATTCTATTGAGAGGCAAAATGAGAGAGTGCGGCCGGCCGTCGATCAGGCCTCAGCGGCGGCTGCGGGGGCTTTCCAGTTCCGCCTCATCGGCTTCACGATAAGTCCCATGCGGATGGCCTTCGTGGAGACCTTGATCCGGCAGATGCGACCGTCAATGACGGCACGAACGCGCTGGATATTCGGCTTGAACTTGCGCTTGGTCTTGCCGGTGACCTTGGTGCCGACGCCGCCCAGGTACTTGGCCTTGCCGCGATGGGTATACTGCCGACCGCTGGTGGTTCGCTTACCGGTGAAATGACAAACTCGAGGCATAAGGCACCTGAAAAACTCTCGTCGTTGGACACACTCGGAAGCCCCACAGTTTAGGCGGATCACCCGAAAACGCAAGGCGAGCCCCCTCTCCGGTCCGCAAGAAGGCCCCTGTTCCGATAACATCTGCCCCGCAAAACGGTTACGATTGCCCACAAATGGTGGCAATCGGCCGCCTGGATGGACGTTTGGCTGAATAGAGGATCGATGGACGTCGAGGCGCTTGATCGGGCAATAGCCGGAGCCCAAAGGGGGGATACCTCCTGCCTGGACCGGCTTATCGAGTCCTACGCCGATCGGCTTTACGGCTTCCTCTATCGAATGACCGGCTCCCGGCACGATGCCGAGGATTTGATGCAGGAAGTCTTTATCCGGCTCGTCAGGACGATTTCGGCGTATCAGCATGACGGGCGATTCGAGGCGTGGTTTTTCCGGATCGCCGCCAATCTCGCCCGCGATCGGCTTCGGCGAATTTGCCGGGGTCCGAAGTTTTTGAGCGTCGCCGCCGACCCGGATGATGACGAACGTGGCGGCGGCTCCGGCGGCATCGCGAGGATCGGTTCGGAGGCCGAGCCGGTGGACGCGGCCCTCGAGCGAGCTGAAGAAATGGACGCACTCGGAGCGGCGATGCTCAAGCTGCCCGATGCCGAGCGAGAGGTTGTGATGCTGCGGCATTTTTCGCAGATGTCTTTCAGAGAGATTGCCGAGAGCACCGGCGTTCCGCTGGGGACAGCCCTGGCCCGTGGACATCGCGGATTAGGCAAGTTGCGTGCGATCATGACGGCCGGGCAAAGCGATGCAGACAGTGCCTGCGACGAGACCGTCGGCGCTGAGGAGTAAATGGGCGTGACCGAGCAAGAGAGAAAAATGCACGAGGAAATCGCAGAGCACGAAAAGTGGCTCGCGGTCTACTCCACGCCCAGGCCATCCGCCTCCGCCGTGGCCCGAGCAAAGCTGGCCGCGCGCGAGGCGATGCAGTCTTCTCGCGCCCGACGTCCCCGGAGCGCATGGAGGGTCTGGCAGGGCGTGGCCGCCGCCACCGCGGTGATCGCGCTTTGTGTCTTCGTCGGCTACCAGGCCGCCATGACAACGCCATCCGCTCCACCTGCGATAGCCGAACTTGATCCCATTCCCAGTCTGCCCGAGGCCTCCAGAGAGGGGATCACCCGCGTGACGGCACTCGACGATGACTTAACCGATCTTGAGACGTGGTCCGCCCAGGCCAATTGGGGAGTCAGCGGCGCGTCGCTTTTCGAACTCATGGATGAAGCATTGGACGATGACACTGACCGGGCCCCGGGCGAAAACGGGTCTTCATGATCGGTGCCGCGCAGCGATGGATTGACCGGGACACACAAATGACAACGACACGACTCGGGCTACAGCGATACTCAGTGAGTGCGATTTGCGCGCTCACCCTCGTCCTTTTTCTTTCTCCGTCCGAGCGCGCTGTCGGAGCGGCGCAACCTCAGGATGCGCCGCCCGGCAGGCCTCGAGAGAGCTTTGATCGGTCCGGCGACGGGCCGCGTGGTAGATTTCGCGAAAACGGTCCGCGCGGCCGTTGGCGTGATCGGCGCGGTGGGGGGGAAGATCGGGCGATGGATCGACCGATTCCGCCGGAGATGATCGACAAGATCATGGAGCTCGTTCGCGATAAGTTCCCGGAGCGTTTCGACCGTCTCGCCGACCTGGAAGCGAAAAACCCCCGGCGTTTCGAGATGCTGATCCGCCGTATGGCCCCGGTGGCGATCGAGTACTTCAAGCTGCGCGAGCGCCGCCCGGAGCTGGCCGACACCATCATTCGAGAATTCAAGAATCAGGAGCGCCTGCACGAACTCAGCGATCAATTCCGCAAGGCAAAGGATGACCCGGCGAAACAGGCCGCGATCGAAACGCAGATCGAGCAGATCGTCCGCAGCCAGGTCGAGCTGTTTCAGGAGCGTATGGAGTTCCGATTGCAGGACTTTGAAGAGCGAATCGCCGAGCAGCAACGGCGTCTCGCAGAGCAGCGCCGGCGCTTCGACGAGGAAAAGCTACACTCAGAGGACCGCATCGCCGAGCGCATCAAACGCATCAAAGAAGGCGATGTCCGCCCGGACTTCCCGGGCAGAGGACCGAATGACCTCGAACGGTTTGGCCCCGATGGACCCGGGCCGCGACGATTCCACGGCGACGGTCCGCCGGGAGAAGATCGCGGTGGACCGCGCCGACGCGGGCCGCACGAGCCGGCCGCGCCGGATGATGAACCGCCTGCCCCTCCGGAAGGCGATTAGCTCTACTGCGTATTAAGTAGAATCAGCGGACCCGATCCCGTCTGGTATCCCGCCGCAGTTAGTCCAGCGTTTTCACGAAGGCGACTCCCGCGCCGCCCTGGGTGCTTGCATAAGGGAGAATCTTCCACCCGAAAAACTCGGGATCGCGTCCGCTGGCGACGCTGTGCCCCACGACGAGGCCGAGCACGCCGCCCATGACCACGTCGGAGAAGTAATGCTCGCGGTCTTCGAGGCGTTCGTGCGCGACGAGCGTCGCAAGCGCATAAAGCGGAACGCCGACCGCGTGGCCGTAAGCCTGGTGCAGGACGCTGGCAACCACGAAGCTGCTGGAGGTATGGCCGGATGGAAGTGTGCCCCGCTCCCCGTTCGGCGCCCGGTCGTACGATGCCGCCTGACCGACAACGACGGTAAGGCCGTTGATCATCAAGGCCGAGAAGAGCGTCTTGCCGACTTCATAGGTCTTGTCGTCCATCGACTGCTGCCCGATCAGATACCACAGGCCGGCCAATGCGAAATGCGTTCCCGGATTGCCGATCGCGCCAAACGCGTCGCGCCAATCCTCTTTCATGTGATGGTGCGGCGGTTGAAAGTCGTTTCGACGATTGAAGTGGTGCTCGATGGACCGATCCACACCCGTCCCCTTGATCGCGATCGACCCGCCCAGCGTGCCGCCGAGTATGATCAGATTCACCGGGTTGGCATACACCCGCTTGGTGTCTCGCCAAAGGTCAGACGGCATCGACTTGACATCGCGCTTGACCGTGTCCCAGAACGATGCCAGCGGCGAACTGCGAGTGTATCCGTCGGTTGAGGATGTCGAATCGGCAAGTTCGACGTGCTCCGTTGACTCGCCCTCCTGAGGCGCCTCGCCCAGATCGGCCATCACCAGCGGTCGCGAGAGCGAGCGAATCGCGCAGTCCCTTGCGACGGCGATCCGCACGCTGCGCGGCGCCGGCCGGTTGGTCAGCACGAGCGGCTTGGCTGCTGGGTCCTCCGTCGGCGCGGCCATGTCGCCAAACCAGTCGTGCGCCGAAGCATCGTCGGGTTCGCGCAGTCTGTTTGACTCGATCGCCGCGAGTCGATCCTCGACCGATCCGGCGTCGATACGTTGCGAAAAGCCCTGGCAACCACAAGTCGTGAGCGCAACAACCGCGAAGATGATCGACTTGCCCATGATGATCTCCCTGGCAGCGGGTCTGGTCGGGCGGGGGCCCATCCATGACCGCGACGAGCGGGAGTCTATGCCTGAAGGTCACGCAATGCAAAAAAAAAGAAAAGGGCGGCTGAAGGCATGTGACGCGGGTCCAGGATCGCCCTAATGCCGCTCGGCGTGGTATTGCAGGCCGAGCTTTACGATGCGCTGGATGAGCTGATCATATCGAATGTTCATGCTCTCGGCGGATTCGGAGAAGTCCTCGCCAAATGACAGATTCGGATTCGGATTTGATTCCAGGAGATACACTTTTTCATCCGGCGCCAGGCGGAAATCCATTCGGGCGTAGCCGCTTTGATTCAGCGCCCGGTAGGCGCGCCGGCAGAGCCGCGTTATCTGCCGCATCATCGCTTCGGTGAGTTGCTCCGCGGCGTTTGTGGTGATGCCGCGTTCCTTTTGATAGCGAAGATCCCACTTGACCTTGTCGGTCGCAATCGGCAGGGCGCCGTCCGCGAGATTCTCGAACTGCATCTCCCAGATCGGCAGCGTGCTGACCCGGCTGTTGCCGAGGATGCCCACGTACAGCTCGCGCCCATCGATGTATTCCTCCGCCATGGCCTCCGACTGATGTTGTTCGTGGATGAAGGCCACCCGTTCGGCCAGCTTGTCGTCGTCATTCACGACCGACGCCTGCGAGATGCCCACCGATCCATGCTCCGCCACCGACTTCACGATCAGCGGGAATTGCAATCGGTTCGGACGCTTCACGCGCTTGCCGCGCGGGAACACGGCGAAATCGGGCACCGGAATCCGATGATGTCGAAGAATCTTCTTGGACAGGGCCTTGTTGTCCGCCAGCACCAGGCCGCGCGGGTTGCACCCGGTGTAGGCCTGCCCGATCAGCTCGAAGTAGCCCAAAACGTAAGGCACATAAGTGCCGCGCCCCCGAAACTCCTCAAGCAGGTTGAATACGATGTCGGGTTTGAACTTCTCGATCGCATCGCCGATCGCGCCGAGCTTGCTGCCCACCCCCAGGGCCTGCGTCTCGTGGCCCAGTTCGCGCAGCGTGACAAGCACGTCGTACTCCATCTTCCACGGCGACATCTCCTCGTCGCTGACTCCCTCGAGGGAGTCGGGCGGAACAAGGTCTTCGTCCATCATGGCCAGGATACGAAGCTTCTTCATAAGGCGATCTGATGATATCCGCTGTGTAGATAGTTCATCGTCTGCACGGTCAAGAGAATGACGGCCTCAAGCCGAGTCTCTTCCTCACTCTTGCGCACTCGCAGCTTGAGTTCCTTGCAACGTCGCAGCATCTCCGCCAGAACCTGGTCGATGCGATACTGATACTCTCCGGTCCACCGGGCCACAAGCCCGCGGATCGACTTGCGATGCCGGCGGAGAAAATGTTCAGCCAGTTCGCCGCCGGTGGAGTCCTGCGAATCCGTAAACAGCCTTCGCAGGTCGCGATCGTGAAAATCAGGGTAATCCGCGCCGTAGCGCGCCCGCTTCTGCTCGTAGTGCTCGCGGAGCGTGATGCGCAGGTTGCGAATGTGATCCACCTGCGTTTTTTTCGTCACCTTGGGCGGCGCTCCGCCGATCTGGCTCATCAGCCGATCGACGTACTCCAGCTTCTTCAGCGCCGGCCACCCCGCATAACGCGCCCGCCAGTTGGATCCCGGCGTCAGCCAGATCGCGAACGTCTCCGCGAAGTCCTCCACCGGGTGACTCTGGGCATACCAGGAGTCGAGATGCAGCACAAACCTGCGGCTAAACGGCCGCGGCTGATAAAAATCCGGATAGGGAACCGAGGCCTTGCCAAAAACCTGTCGCCAACTCTTCAAACGGTGCAGCCGATAGGCGTTGTCGATTGCATGGCCGATTTCGTGCCGAAGGATGCGCAGGCACCATTCGCGCGAGCCGCCCTCCGCCTCGAGCATCTGCCGCTCCTCCAGCTTGATCAAACGTGGATGAGCCAGATAGAAAGGAATCGCCACTCCGGCAACGCCGTCGGGTGTAAACCATTCGTCCGAAAGCCAGTAATGCGGCCGAAACGACAACTGCCCGGCAGCCAATTCCCGGGTGACCTCGCGGATGCGCGACTCGAGCTCCCCGCCGCGAATCGTCACCCCCAAGTCGCAGAACCGAAGATCAAGGAGTGCCTCGTCATCCAGTTCGGCCCACGCCGGTTCGCTTCGGGGCTTACGGGACCGATGGGCGGTGTCGGACGTGGATGAGTCGAAAGTCATGTCATTAATGAATCGGGCAGAGATGCCGCGGCACTTTCAAAATGCGGCATCTGCGTTTTGCGTGGTGGGCCGGACACTCGCCGACGATGTCCATGGATCCATTTCGCTCGGGTCCGGACGGCACTACGACTTTGGAATCAGCGAACGCGTCGCCGCATAGGCAGCCGGATCGGCCGGCGCGAACCCTTGAATACCGAGCTGCTTGCACAGGGCCTCGTCATTCTTGGCGTCATTGAGAAGGTACGACTTCAGCAATTCTGTCTTTTCTGGATCCGCGCCCGGGCCTGCAACAACGACCATCTCCGGTACCTCGGCCGTCTCTCCGACGATCTCGAACTGGTCGCGGGAGACGCCGGTAATCGGATTTCCGCCGGTCTCGGGCAGCTTGCTAAATGCGATCTCATCGATGACGCCGGCGTTGATGAGGGGATCCCAGACGACGAGACCGGGAACGGAATCGCCGCAATACAGGCGTCCTTCGATCGGAAGGGCGATGGTCGTCGGCACGAGTTCGGGGAGAATCTTGTCGATCGGCACGCCCGCCTTCACCAGCGCGTCCCGTGCCGCATAGTCCGAAAGAAGGTCATGGTGCTTGCCGAATGCGAACCGCTTCCCTTCGCAGTCCTTGATGACCTTCAAATGTGATTTCGCCTTCACGACGATATGACCGCGACGCGATGTCTTGCCCGCCTCGTTGACCGCCGTCGCAAGCAGCTTCAGCTTGCTCGGGTCCTCGATCTCCGCGTATTCGTTCGCCGTGAGAATCGCAAAGGGAATGTTGCCCTGCTCGAGTTGCATCCCGATCGCCATGCCGCTGGGCTGGGCCGAGAAAAGGACCGGGCTGTTGAAGCGCTTCTCCAATGCCATATGCATCGCCCGGTATTCAGCCGGAACACCGAATATGTCGAGCTTCGTCGATGCAATCTGGACGGCATTCTGTTTCTGACAGCCGATGCACGCGGCGCCCATCACAAGAAACGGCAGCAAGCGAATTCGCTTCGACATGCGACAATCCTCCAGGCGTTGTCATCTGCCCCGTCACTCTCGGGCAGTAAAAAGTCGGTGATGAGTATAAGCAATCCCCGACCGATCGCTCAAGCAAGCGGAGTTGTGCGGGAAAGTAGGGGAGGGGTCAGTTGGCGGTGGACTCAATCCGCAGGCTGTTGCATAACGCCATGAGGTCAGCCTGCTCCGCTCGATCGGGCAGGTCCGGCCACTTCGAGATGACGCGAACATCCCGGGCCACGCGGAGTCCGGTCGTCGCGCCGGTTGCCGGCTCAAACGAAACAATGTCTCCGCCGTCGGGCAGGGGGCCTCCAGAATCCAGCTCAAAGCGGTAGGCGCCGTTGCCGTCGGTGACAATTGTGCCGGAGGATGTAACGGGGCGAAATGTGAGAACGTATCCCTGCATGGCTGGCTTCTCCGAAGGGAATGAGGTGATCCCACGGAGTCCGTCCCGGTCGAGGGCAGGCGACACCGCCGCCCGCGCATCCATGCAAAATACCGATCCAAGGGCGGAGCATACCCCGGCCGGATGTCGTTTGCACGAAAAAAATAGGGATCGGTAAGTCGGAGGTCCTGTTGATCTTGGAAGCCGCGGCCGCCAAATCACAAAGAATCAGGGCTGCGGGTTATGCACGGCCACGTTGTCCACGCTGGTCACCGTCCAGACCACTTGGTTTCGGGGGTCGTTCAGAGAGTCGGCAGACCGATCCAGGACTTGGACGACGATGGTCGCCCCGACCGGATACTGGAATGCCTGCGTGATCCCGTCGGTGATCGTCTTGTCCAGACGCCACTCCGGAGCAGTACCCAGTTGGCTGTTGCAAACGGTGCCCTGAATGTGCAGGGCGTCGGCCGACTTGCCGATCGGCAGATTGTTCACGCTGGAATAGACGAAGCCGCGCTGTGTGCAAAGGTCGCTGCCCGAACACGTGAAGTTGGAACTCGCGTTGCCGAAAACGATAATCTCAGGCAACGGAAGGTTCGCCTGGCCGTTGTCGCGCCGGCTGAGCTGGACTGATACCGGAGTTCCTCCCCCGGTGCCACCGACCAGCGGGTTAAGGAACAGCTCGGGCAGTTGATCGACGCCGAAGTTCAATCTCAATATCCGATTGCCGCTATTGAGCGTCACCGTGTCGCAGCCGATCGTGAGACTCGATGCCGAGCCCGGTGCAAACGCGTCCGTGTAGCCGGCGTTGAGATACTCTTGTGTCTGCTCGTCACACACGAAGCCGCCGGTTCCCGCAGATACCACGAAGTTAATGGCGAATCGAACGCGCTGCTGCGCCTGGTTCTGTAGTGAAACGTTGATGAATCGGCTCGCAGCCCCGGTCAGATCACAGACCGATCCCAGAACCGTCGTGTCCACCGGTGGCCCGCCGTTGCCGCCGCCGGCCGGAGGACCCAATCTGGAAGGCGTGAAGTTGCTGGCGAACTGAGCAGCCAGGAAAGGGCTTCCGCCGCAACCAAACTGCGGCACGCATACAAACGCAGCAAGCGCCATCAAAGCGCCGGCACCCGCAGCACGTTTAATCCGGGCAATCATCTTATCGCCTCCTGAAGGCTTGAGTCTGGCAACCCATCCGCGAGGGCATGTAGCGGAACCGTTGGTGTCCCGCTCCTTTTCGCCAAGGAACCATTGGTGCGTCCGCCGTATGAAAGCGGACAAACCGGGCAGGGTTAGAGCCGCCGAAGTTCCCCACCTGAGGCAACCCCCTCGACCGACTCTTTGAATGATTGTACCTCTACCGGGGGGGCGAAGCAACGCCCGACCACCTCCGGATGCTCCCATATTTTAACGCGGCGAACCGGATTGGTCGGGCTGGGTCCGACTTGTCTGGGTTTTCGGGTTTCGCCCTTTGAGCTGGCGGCGAAAACTTGCAAGCCAGAGGCTTCCGCTGCCCGAATCCATGTCCGATACGGACCCCGCTGACCGCAAACAGCGCCCCGAAACCACACCGACATCCTGGGTCCGCAAGTCGCTCCTCGGCAGCAACCCCCCTCGCCCGGCGACCGATAAGCTAACTCTTCATGGTGACGGACTTTTCGTCATCCTTGTCGCCGCCTTTGTCATCGGGCTTATCCTGTGAGTCCTGATTCAGAACAGTGACCGGGGCGATCTTCTCTAGGTCCTCCTTGATCTTCGCCGCCTCCCCAACCACCACGATGATCAAATGGTTCAGATCGACCTGTTCCTTGGCGGCCTTCAGGACGTCATCGGTTGTCGTCTTCTGCACCGCCGAGAGGTACTGCTGATAGAAATCGTCGGACAGGCCTTCATTCTCGATGATCCACAAGTCGCTCGCCACGGCCTGCGGCGTCTCTCGGTCGCCCGGAAACGAGCCGACGATGTAGGTCTTCGTATCCGCCAGTTCCTGGGCCTCCGGCTTCTCGGTTCGCATCCGCTTCACCACGTCGAGAAGCGTCTGGACCGTCTCGCCCGTCGTCGGTGTCTTGGTGAACGTGCTCATATTGAAAGCGCCCGCGAACCGCTGCGGACTGATCGAGCCGCGCGCACCATAGGTCAGCCCCTTGTCCACGCGAATCGCCTTGTTCAGCCGGCTGTTGAACCCGCCGCCGAGAATCGTCGCCATCACCCGCGCCGTCGGATAGGCATCGTCGATCCGTCGCAGACCGATATGGCCGACGCGAATCTGGCTCTGCACCGAACCCGGCCGATCGTAGATATAAATGTGCGTCTCGCGCTTCGCCGGAATCGCCGCGAGCCGCGGAGGCGAGAATTCGCTGTCGACATTCCAGGAGCCAAAGTGCTTGACCGCCAGCTCAAACGCCGCCGACGGCGTGATATCGCCCGCGATGTAAAGCACCGCGTTTTCCGGGCGCAGATTCTCGCTCCACCACGCCTGAAGATCCTCAATGGTCAGCTTGTCCACGTCGTCCATTTCGCCGGTCACTGTCCGGCTGTACGGGTGGTCGCCGTAGAGCAAACGCCGATACTCCCGGTCGGCCAGGTATTCCGGCGTCTTGGTCGAGATCATCAGGCCGACCTTCATCTGCTTGGTCATGATGTCGAATTCGTCCTTCGGAAAGGTCGGATTCTCAATGACGTCGCGCATCAACTCCGATGCCAGGTTTAGCGTCGGCAGCAGCGAAGACGCCCTCACCTGCGAATCGTCCATGCTTGCCGATCCGTTCAGGCTGATCGCGTTGGACTCCAGCAGGTCCGCAAGCTTCTTCGAGTCGCGCGACTTAGTCCCCTTGGTCAGCATGCTCATCGCCGCATTCGCCACGCCGGGCTTCGCCTCCGACCATGCCCCGCTCTTGATGCCCAGCGTCAGCGAGACAGACGGCACTTCATGATTGCTCACCACTACGACGCGAAGCCCGTTCGACAACGCCTTATCGGTGTGGGACATGTCCGGCAGCGCATCCATCGCCTTCGCGGCGGGCGGCTCCGTCGGAAAACCCTCCGGACGCTTGGCCTTTGCCTTGGGTCCGGTCCGCTGTGCCGTTCGATTCGTGCCGTCATCTTCTACCGGCGGCTTATTGTCCGGATCGTCCTTGGCGTCTTTGCCCTTGCCGAACAGCGAGCCGATCATGCCGCTTGCGCTTGGCTCAATGGAGATATTGATCGCAGCGTCTTTGCTCAGGTATTGCTTCGCGACGCGCTTCACGTCGTCGAGCGTCACCGCGTCGATCTCTTCCAGCCGCCGATTGATTCGCTCGGCGTCCCCGTACAGCACTGCATATTGACCGAGCAATCCCGCCTTGCTGGCGACCGTCATCGCCCCCATGACTTCCTGGCGGCGCTGCTGGTTCTTCATCTTCTCCAGTTCCGCCTCGGTGATGCCGTTCTCACGGACGTCTTTGATGTGCGACTTGATCGCCTTCATCAGTTTGCTCTTGTTTCCGAACGGCAGCAGCACACCGCCGGCCCCCGCGATGCCGCTTCCCTCAAACGCAAACGCACCGCCGATGGCCACCTGGGCGATCTTCTTGTCCTTCACGATGTCCACGTAAAGTCGGCTGGATTCCCCGCCGCCCAGCGCGCCCATGAGGATTTCCAGCGGCAGCTGATCGGGATGGCTCTCCGGCACCGTGTGATACACCACGCCCAATACAGGAAGCGGTCCCTTGTCCTCCGGCAGCTTGATGGTCCGGCTCTTTTTCGGTTGCTCGATTTCGCAGTTCGGTCGCCCCGGCTGCGGACAGGGGGGGATCCACTCAAAGTACTTCCTCGCCAGCTCCTGCACCTCGGCGTGCTTCACGTCGCCCACCACCACAAGCGTCGCATTGTTCGGCGCGTAATACTTGTCCCAGAACATTGACACTTCCTCCACCTTCGCCTGTCGCAAATGAGAAATCTGTCCGCCCGGTGTCCACCCGTAGCAATGCTCGCCGAACAAATCACCCAGCAGCCGTTCCGGCACCCGTCCATACGGCCGGTTGTGCGGCTGACGCAGTTCCTCCTCGACGACCTTGCGCTCCGTCTCGAAGCCCTTCTTGTCAATCTTTAGGAACGCCATCCGCTCCGACTCCAGCCACAGCGCCAGCTCAAGCTGATTCGCCGGCAGCTCCTCGACGTACACCGTCTGGTCGAATGCGGTGTAGGCGTTGCAGTCCCCTCCCACCCGGCGAATGTTGTCGAAGTGGGCCGTCTCGCTCAGACGATCAGTCCCCCGAAACATCATGTGCTCGAACATATGCGCGAAGCCCTGCCGGCCCGGCTCCTCGTTCTTCGAACCGACGTGGTACCAGACCTGCACCGCGGCGATCGGGCACGAGTGGTCTTCAAGTGTGATGACCCCCATGCCGTTCTTGAGCTCGATCTGCTCAAACGGATAACGCCGATCGGCGGCCAGGACGCCTGTTGAACAGGAGAGAACTAAAACGACGGATAAGACATTACGCTTCATGGTACCTGCTTCGCCTTCGGGGGCGGGTCTTGGGGGTGGATGGCCCGGTTTGGGCGCAGTGACGAGTTCCTGCGAAAGCCAGGAATGGGATGCTCGCCCGGCCACAACCACCCTCGATTGATACGGCCGAGATCAATAGAAAAACGGCGATAAAGCCGCCTTCTCACGATCAGTATCGAGGATGTACGCAATTGCTGCAAATAAAGGGCATGAGGCCTGGAAGGCGACTGAATGTCCTGCAATGGCGGCGTCAACCTGCGACATTTCATCGTGTACGCCTCGCATGCCTTAGCTTCAGCCGCCGAAGTCCCGCTCGGCGGCAAGTCTCCCACAGAGCACTAAAGGAGTCCTGAGATGAACCGCAAACTGAGCCAGAGCCTCCGCGCGCCGAGTGCACGGTCATTGACCCTGATCGCCCTCGTCCTGACTACTTGGGCCGCCGTACCGGCCCGGGGCGCACAAGTCAACGAGGTCGAGCCGAATGAGCTCCTGGACAACGCTTCCCTCCTGCGAAATCGAGAGTTCGTCGCCGCGACGATCAACCCGGATGGAGACATAGATGTCTTTCGCGTTCCCCATTGCCAGGCCGGCGATCTCGTTTTTGCGTGGGTGGACTCGCGGCTCTCGCCGGCCGCGAGCGGCGATCAGCCGAATTCATTTCTGACCGTCGCCGACGACCGCGGATTCGTGATTGGCGCTGACGATGATGACGGGCCGCGAAAGAGCTCCGTAGTCGCGGGCGCGGCGACATCGATACCGGGCGATGTCTTCTTTCGCGTGCTGGAAGTGGCAAGCGGACCCCACTTGCTAATTGACTATGAAATCCACCACGCCGTCGTCAGGCCCGACGATGTGAGCATCGAGGTCGAGCCGAACGACGAGGTCGCCAATGCCAACTTCATCACCTCAAATATCACCACTGGGTCTGTGTCGCGCGCCCAGGTCGATTCGTTTCGTCTTGATGTGCGAAGCGGCGAGCGCGTGGCCGTCATTCTCGATGCCGACCCTGAGCGAAACGGCCTTCCAACTCCGCTCATTCTCGACATCGCTGCGGCCGACGGCTCGATCATCACGCGCGGTGATGTGCTGGCGACGCCCAGTTTCCTGGACAACGACGCGCACGCCGCCGGCACCATCGTGGCGCCGGTCGACGGCCCGCTGTTCATCCGCGTCAGGGGTCTGTCGGACGACTTTGACTTCACCTATCGATTCGTCGTTCTCGTCAATGATCGCGTCTACCGCGATGCCGATGCCGACGGACTCGAGGACATTCGCGACAACTGCCCATTCCTCGCCGGCGCCGCGCAGACCGATTCCGACGGCGACAGGGCAGGCGACGCCTGCGACCTGTGCCCGACGAGCGTGCTCAAGACCGAACCGGGCGAATGCGGTTGTGACGCCCCCGATGTGGATGTAAACGGCGACGGAGTCATCGACTGCGGGCTGGCCGACCCGGCGACGTCGCTGATGGAGTCCACCGGAATCCTGATTGCTCCAAGCGATCTGAGCGGAGCGATTTCCGCCTATGACGCAAGGGACGGTCGTCTCGTCGATCGCGAATTCATCTCCGCGAGTGTGTCGGGCGGCACCCCCGATTCGATCGCGTTCGATCCCGCACGACGCCGGATTCTCCTCCTGCGGGGTGGCAATCGAATCGTCGCCGTCTCGCTGGATACCTTCGAGCGAACGAACTTTGCGCCAAGCCTGGGAAATGAAAGAACCTTCTTTGACGGCGCCAGGGATTTTGAAGTCCTGCCGGATGGGCGCGTCCTGGTCACAAGCGGCCGCGGTCCCAACGCCGCCGCCGTCGCCGAGTTCGACGCCGACGGCTTCTTCATTCGCAACCGAATCAGTAACGGCACCGGTGGCCTGATCAGTCCGACGAGTCTCTTGATTCGCGGCTCCGATCTGCTCGTTGCCGACGATGTTCTCAATGCCGTCTTACGTTTCGACCTCGCAACCGGCGGCTTCCTCGGAACATTCTGCAATGCCCGCAACGCCCCGCTCGGCCTGGCAAACACGAAAGCCGGGAACGTTCTCGTGGCGTGCAATTTTGGTGCACAGCGAGGCGTGACGGAGTTTTCACCCACCGGTGCCCCGGTTGGATTCACGACGCCCACGGAGTTGACCTTCTTCCGTGCCGTCTTCGAGCTGCTCAACGGCAATATACTTGTCTCCGCCGGTCGGGGCATCTCGGAAATCAGCCGCGACGGACGGATCATCGCCGACCGAGACCGCCGGTTCCTCGCGGGGTCGATCACTCTGATACTCGTCGATCGTGACGCCGACGGCATCGGCGACAGCATCGACAATTGCCCGGACATTGCGAACGCGGACCAGGCGGACTCAGACGCCGACGGCATCGGCGACGCCTGTGATAACGCGCCGGAATCGCCTAACACCGATCAGGCCGACGCCGATCAGGATGGCATCCCCGACGTGATCGACGCAACCCCCAACGGCGACGGTGCGCCGCGACTTGTCGGCTCACCGACCTGCGGCACCTGCGGCCCCGGCTTCCTGCCCGCCGCCGTAGTCTCTTGCATGGGAATCGCCCGCCGCACAAGAGCCCGAGGTCATCGTGCCCGTTCGCGTACTCTGACCTGACTGAATGAAGAAAGGAAAAGGGACGCTTCCCTCGTGAATCGCCGGTTCACGAGGGAGCGTCCTTTGTTTTACTCAGAGCTCTTAAATGACGGGTGAACTAAGCCCCAGCCGATCAGCCCTCGCTGCTGCCGCCGCCCGAAGTCGGTCGCGGTCGAAGCCGCTGGGTCCAGATCTTGCCGCGCACTTCCTTAAATGCGCTCGTGTTGATCTGAAACGTGCTGCCGCCCGAGGCCTTGAATGCGCCGATGTAACCATCCGGGGCATCCGACTCGCCGCCGACGTCATAGACGGCGCTCACGTGTCCATCCGCGAACACGACGTTGCTGAAGCCGCCGACATACTCACCGCGCTTCGGGTTGTGCAGCGGCGCGAGGTCGTTGAGTTCATGCCCTTTTTCACCCGATACCCCGGTCATGGCGCTGATATCGACAGCCATACCGTCCGTAAACGACTCGACGGCGAAATCGCCCGCGTTGACGACGGTCTCGTCGGCAAAAGAATTGATCGCTTGCGCCGTCGCCGTTGAGATCGATGCGTCCGAGCTGTCGCCAGCCCGCGAATCGCCCATCAGCGCCACCTGGTCTGGTGTCGTGCGCAGCTGCGAAAAGTGGTTCTGGTTCATGGGACCGTCGCCATCAAGCGGCGACTTCGACGGGTCGTCCGGGTTTCCGTTCGTGCCGTAGCCGTCTGCCGCGGTCGGGTCGCCGCGCACAAGCTGCCAGGTCGTCACGTAATTGGTGTTGTATCCCTGTGCCCACATTTCCGCGGATTGCAGACCCACCGGAACGGCAGGGATGTCGCGCTCGCGAAGCGGATTCACCGACCCCGTCGCTCCAGCGCCCGTGTAGTCAATGACTTTTTCGTTCAATGTCCACCGGTTCGATGGGCACAGCATCTTGCCCGGCGAACCGACCTTCAGGTTCAAGACGTCCGCGACCCAGCCAAACTTGCGAACGTCTCCGTCGCGTAAGTGATCAAACGCCCCCGAGCACAGTGATCCTCGCGGATCCTGACTGGCGTATATCTGCATGGCGCTTCCAAACGTACGCAGGTTGGAAGCGCAGGCTGAGCCTCTCCCGGCTTCTCGAGCCTTGCTGAGTGCCGGTAGCAGGATCCCCGCCAGGAGCGCGATGATGGAAATGGTGACAAGTAACTCGATCAGAGTGAATCCGTCCTTCCGGTATTGTAGCGCCTGTGGTCCCATGAGTTTTGACTCCTCGTGACATGGCATGAAGGGTCCCGGGGCCCGCGTACCCCGCGATGAAGCAAAGACCGTTCATGTTTGCTGTCGAATCGGTGTTTCATTAACCTCGCCGATCGAGCTGATGGTCGAACGATCTGCGAAGTTGTGACGATGCACCACGACAGGCGCAGGTAAGGATATGTACTGATTGCTAAGCGAAAATGTGAGATTCATTAATCATTGGTTAAGCTCTTGCGGTCCGATTGCGTTGGACGAAAGAATCGCCGGTAGTGGGCGTAAATGCCGCTGGGGAACCCTATGGAGGCCGTGAAAATGCCGCACTGGCGCGAGTGGCTGGGCCTCAACAGATCCACCCTGGCCCTCCTCGCAACCATCCTGCTCATCACCGCCAGCACCGAGCTTTGGTCCCCCCTCATCCCCGAGTATCTCAAGGCCCTCAAAAAGCCCGATCGCGCCGGCGATCCCTGGTTCCTACTCCTTATCGGCGCCTACGGCTTCTACCGCGACGGGCTCGAAGCCATCAACTACTTCGCCGGCGGCGCAGTCGGCTCATGGCTCAACACCCGACGCGCCCTGATCTTCTTCAACATCCTTCCCCTCGTCGGCCTGGCGATTCTTCTCGTATGGCAGACCCCGGTCGCCGTGTTTCTCGCCATCCCGTTCATCTTCGTCTGGGACTCCATCGCCGGGCCCGCCACCATCACCGTTGTCGGTGATGCCATCCCGCCCGATCGACGAACCATGGCATTTTCCCTCCATTCAATCTTTCGCCGCGTCTCGCGGATCGTCGCCTACGGGATTAGCGGACTCCTCGTCTGGCAATTCGGCCGCGCCGGTGGCGTGCGTGCGGATATCGCCGTCTCAATCCTTCTCGTCCTGGGCGCAGCCGTCATTCAATGGCGGTTCATGAAGACAGCCAGCCGCGACAAAGAGGCTGCCATTCATCGGCCGCGAAAACTGTTCGCCAGATTCCCGGCTGACCTCAAGCGCCTCCTTGCCGCCGACATTTTCGCCCGATGGGCCGAAGGCCTGGCCGGCCCCTTCATCATTCTCTACTGCGTGCCGCGCCTGTCAGAAAACCTCGCCGTCGGCACGGCCCTCTACCAATCCCTGCTGCTCAATATTCAGGCGGTGACCAATATCGTGCTCTATCTCGTCATCGGTCCGCTCGCCAGCCGCGACGGCCTCGCCAAGAAACCCTACATCGGCCTGACCTTCATCTTCTTCGCGATATTCCCGATCAGCCTCGCCTTGCTGGGCTCGTCGATGGGTGTCATCGGGCTGTCCCTCGCCTTCGTCATCGGCGGCTTCCGCGAAATCGGCGAGCCGGCGCGCAAGGCCATGATCGCCGACCTCGTTCCCCCCGACGTAAAAACCCAGGCCATCGGCCTCTACTGGAGCGTTCGCAGTGTCGCGGTCATGCTCGCCTCGCCCGTCGGAGCCCTCGCCTGGATCGCCGGAGACCGTCTCGTCCCAGGCGCCGGCCCCCTCTTTACTTTCAGCCTCGCCGGCGCAATCGGCCTCCTCGGCGCCGCGGCGTTTTACTCCCGCTTCGGTCGGGGTAGTTAGCGCCTGAAGCTCAGATGCGACCTTAATTAGCCTGCGGGCTCGCCCGCCGCTTCGCCTGCCGAATTACGCTGTCACATTGGCAGGTCTGCCAAACGTTATGCCGCTTAAACCTAGCTAAAAGCCATATTTATCAACTCAATAGCGTGGAACGGTCCTTGCAGTTATCCCAGTCATCGCAGCGCAAACCGGCCTGGCGAAGGAGCCCAATATGCAACCAGAAAAACTGACGATCAAGGCCGCCGAAGCCCTGCAAAGTGCCGAGCGGCTCGCGTCCGGCACCGGCCATGCCGAGCTATTACCCGTTCACCTGCTCGCCGCGCTGACCGCCCCTACAACTGGCAGTAATGGTGACACTGTGCCCGGCGGCATTGTCATCCCCATCCTCCAAAAGGCCGGCGCAAACGTCGATCAGATCCGCTCGATCTGCCAGTCGGAGTTGAATCGCCTCCCGAAAGTCAGCGGGGCGAGCCCGTCAATGTCGCGCCCCCTCGCAGAGGTGATCGAAAAGGCCGAGTCCATCGCCGACAAGATGAAGGACCAGTACGTTTCCACCGAACACCTCCTGCTGGCCCTTGTGGAAGTAAAGAGCGACGCCAAAGAAACGCTCGCCGTCAGCGGCGCCGGTAAGGATGCCATCCTCGCCGCCCTCAAGAGTGTTCGCGGCAGTGCGAGCGTCACCAGTCAGAATCCCGAAGACACCTACCAGGCCCTGGCGCGCTACGGCCATGATCTTGTCGCCATGGCCCGCCAAGGCAAGTTGGACCCCGTCATCGGCCGCGACGACGAAATCCGCCGCTGCATGCAGGTACTGGCCCGTCGAACAAAGAATAATCCCGTCCTCATCGGCGAGCCCGGCGTCGGCAAGACCGCCATCGTCGAGGGGCTCGCCCAGCGCATTCTGGCCGGTGACGTCCCTCAGGCACTCAAGGATAAGCATGTCGTCGCCCTCGACATGGGTGCCCTCATCGCCGGAGCCAAGTATCGCGGCGAGTTCGAGGAACGCCTCAAGGCTGTCATCCGCGAAGTCCAGGAATCCGCCGGACAGATCATCCTCTTCATCGACGAACTGCACACCATCGTCGGCGCCGGAAAGACCGAAGGCTCCCCCGACGCCGGTAATCTGCTCAAGCCCGCCCTCGCCCGTGGCGAGCTGCGCTGCATCGGCGCGACCACGCTCGACGAATACCGCAAGCACATCGAGAAGGACAAAGCCCTCGAACGTCGCTTCCAGACCATTTACGTCGGCGAGCCGACCGTCGAGGACACCATCGCCATCCTCCGCGGTCTCAAGCCGCGCTACGACGCCCACCACGGCGTGCGCATTCAGGACTCGGCCCTCGTCGCGGCGGCCACGCTCTCGCACCGCTACATCGCCGACCGCCACCTGCCGGACAAGGCCATCGACCTCATCGACGAGGCCGCCTCCCGCCTGCGCATCGAGAACGACTCAATGCCCACCGAATTGGACGAGCTGCGCCGGCGTATCATGCAGCTTGAGATCGAACGCGAGGCGCTCAAAATGGAAAAGGACGAAGGCAGCCGCAAGCATCTCGAAGGGGTCAAGCGCGAACTGTCGGAGCTTCAGGAAAAAAACCACGCCCTGACCGCAAAATGGGAGAACGAGAAAAAGCAGCTCGACGAGCTCAAGTCGATCCGCCAGCGCTTGGATGCCTTGAACACCGAGTTGGAAAACGCCCAGCGCCGCGGCGATCTCGAACGCGCCGCGCGCATCCGCTACGGCGAGTTGCCTGATCTGCAATCCGCGCTCAAACAATGCGAAACCAGGCTCACCGAATTGCACAAGAGCGGCGGCGGCCTCCTCCGCGAAGAAGTCACCGTCGAGGAAATCGCCGAAGTCGTCGCCAAATGGACCGGCGTCCCCGTCTCCCGCCTCTTGGAAGGTGAGCGCGAAAAGCTCATGAAAATGGAAGACCGCCTCCACGATCGCGTCGTCGGTCAGGACGAGGCCATCAGCGCCGTCTCCGATGCCGTCCGCCGCAGTCGCGCGGGCCTGGGCGATCCGAATCGCCCGATCGGTTCCTTCATCTTCCTCGGCCCGACCGGCGTCGGCAAGACCGAGTTGTGCAAGGCCCTCGCCCAGTTCCTCTTCGACGACGAGTCCGCCTTCGTCCGCATCGACATGAGCGAATTCATGGAGCAGCACAGCGTCGCCCGCCTCATTGGCGCGCCCCCCGGCTATGTCGGCTTCGAAGAGGGCGGCCGTCTCACCGAGGCGATCCACCGTCGCCCCTACAGCGTCATCCTGCTCGACGAAATCGAAAAGGCCCACCGCGACGTCTTCAACGTCCTCCTCCAGGTCCTCGACGACGGCCGGCTCACCGACGGCCACGGCCGCACGGTAGACTTTCGCAACACAATCATCGCCATGACCAGCAACCTTGGCAGCGAGCACATCCAGCGCCTCGCCGAAAGCGGCGGCACCGACATCGAAATGGAGATGGCGGTCAAGGAAGTCCTGCGCAACCATTTCCGCCCGGAGTTTCTCAATCGCGTTGACGAGACCATCGTCTTCCACCGCCTCTCCCGCGAAAACCTGCGCGAGATCGTCGAGATTCAGGTCCGCCACCTGCGCCAGCGCCTCACCGACCGCGGCATGACCCTCACCCTCACCGACGCAGCCAAGGACAAGCTCGCCTCCGACGGCTACGACCCCGTCTACGGCGCTCGCCCGCTCAAGCGGCTCATCCAGCAGGAAATCGAGAACCCGCTGGCCCGACGAATCCTCGCCGGCGACTTCGTCGAAGGCGCCTCCCTCACCATCGACGTCTCCGGAGAGGCATTCCAATTCGCCGCCAAGTAACCCCTCTTTCCAAGCCGCAATTCTGGTTTCGCATGTCTTGGGTTCCTCATCACCCAGGAGTTGTCGTTCAGCCAGTCGCGATTTGATATACTCTGATCGTTGAACGCTCCGAGTGTCGGAGTCCGGTCCGGAGGTGATTTTCATGTCATTCTATGGACGTATGCGTTGGTGCTTTCCCTGTCTGATCGTGTTTGCATGTGGTTGCACGCGGCCCTCCGCCCTCCAATCTAATACCAAGTCCGAGTCTCCTGCTTCTGCCGATGTCCGAGAGGTCCGTGAACAGAAGATTGGGATTGACGGCCTTCCGGAGGACTTCGAGGCGAGAATATCGAGCCGATGGGCTGAATCCATGGAGTCGGCGAGGTCACACTTCCTCCAGGGAGACATCAATCGAACCCTTATAGAATTGGAGACCGCGGAAGCAATCAAAATCAACTCGGCCACCCGCGAGCTAAGAACGCAAGTCACATTTGATCAGACTCAGCGAGACGCAATCCGTCGCGGCACATGTGCGTTGGAGGACGGTTACTACGATGAAGCAATTCGCTTTTTTGAACAAGCCAATTCGTTCGTACCAACGCAGGAATCTGAGAATCTACTTCGCCGCGCGAGGTGTCGTGCGTATGTCCAGAGCGCCATGACGCAACTAGTTCGCGGCGACCGTTCGCGTGCCATCGAACTTCTTGGTGAGGCCCTCTGGCACCATGAGTGCGGTGATGCCCGGCAACTCCTAAATGAAATCTCGCATCAGGCGGCCTCCATGCCCGGCCAATGAGTGGATCGTGATCGCACTTTATTCGTAATTGATATGTTGAGGTAATGACATGGCCACGAAAAACCAAATCAAAGAAGTCGACGCCTACATCGCCAAAAGCGCCGACTTCGCCAAGCCCATCCTCAAGAAAATTCGCGATGTCTTTCATAAGGCCTGCCCCAAGGCCGAAGAGGCCATGAAGTGGAACTGCCCCGCCTTCATGTATCACGGCATGCTCGGCGGCATGGCCGCCTTCAAAAACCACGCCACCTGGGGCCTCTGGCGCAGCCAGGAGCACAGCGACCCGCTCGGCCTCTTCAACGGCAAGTGCTCCGGCAACTTCAACTCCAAACTCACCTCCCTCAAAGACCTCCCGCCGGACAAGGTCCTCATCGCCTACATCAAGGAAGCCATGAAGCTCAACGAGGCCTTCGAGGCCGGTGAGCGAAAGGGCACGAAAAAGAAGGGCGGCCGCAAGGATCCCAACTCAGTCAAGCCCCCGGCCGACCTCGTCGCCGCCATGAAAAAGAACAAGAAGGCCCTCGCCGCCTTCGAAGCCTTCCCCTACAGCCACCGCAAGGAATACGTCGAGTGGATCACCGAGGCCAAGCGCGACGAGACGCGCCAGAAGCGAATCGTCACCGCCATCGAATGGATGGCCCAAGGCAAGTCGAGGCATTGGAAATACGCGAATTGCTGATGACCGTATCGCCGTAGCGCCACCCCTTGTGGGCGGCGCGGAAACTCGCTGCGCCAAACGCGCTGCTTAATCCTCCGGTCGATCTTCGTCCTGACCGATCTTATCAACCGCCCCGTCCGGCAGCTTATGCATCTTCCAAACGTCCTCCGTCGGCGTCGGCCGCGCCTTCTTTCCGCTCAACAGATAGCGCCGATACCGAATCGAAAAACGAATGATGACCCCCGCCGAGATCACAAACACGATCAGCAGCACCACACCCCAGAAAAACGTCTGCCGCCACCGTAGTAGCTCCGTCTCCCGCCGCGCCGAGACCGGTTGCGAAGCGGCGTCATCACCGTTGGATGCCGCGGGGGCGACACCATCCATCGCCGTCTGCCCGACGGCAAGCTGCGTATCCGGCGCAATCCCGTAGATCAGCGCAGCGACGAAGATGGCGGGTCCGATGCGTCGCATGTGCTTCACGTACCTGGCTTCGCCCGTCCGTGTCGTCCGACTGTTCCGCCCGGCGCCGCTGCCGGCCGTGAATGCCTAATCCCATCTTCCATCGCGTGGCGATTCCGTCATCGTCGCCCCCAGTTTTTTCAGCAACTCTTCCTGCTCTGCCGTCGCCTTGCTCGGCGGAACGATCTTGATCACCGCGAACAAATCCCCGCGCGTCCCGCCCTTCGGATTCGGCACACCCAGCCCGGTCAGCCGCAGCTTCGATCCGCTCGCCGTTCCCGGCGGAAGCGTCACCGTCCTGACACCGTCCGGCGTTGGGATGTCCAGCTTCGCCCCGAGCGACGCCTCCGCAATCGTCACCGGCACGACGAGCAGCAGATCGTCCGCCACCCGCTCGAAATACCGGTGCGGCGATATGTGACACACCACGTAAAGATCGCCCGCCGCGCCGCGCGAGCTGCTGCGCCCCTTGCCGCGCACCCGAATCCGCTGGCCCTCGCGCACCCCGGCCGGTATGCGCACGGCGATGGTCTCGCTCGTCCGCCCGCCGATCGACAGCTCCAGATTGAGCGTCGACCCCGAGAGCATCTCCTCGAAGCTCAGCGTCACGGCATGTTCGACGTCGCCCGGCGGCGACGCGGGCTCCGGCTGCCGGACCCGCACTCCGCCCCGCCCCCTGAGAATTTGCTCGAAGACCGACTCCTCGCCGCCGCGAGCGCCGCCGAAGTCGAACATGTCCGCGATCGAGTCAAAATCAAACGTCGTCCCATCCGTCGTCGACCAGTGCGTCCCACCCGTTCCCTGAAATCGCGGATCGACGCCCGCATGGCCGAATTGATCGTATCGAGCGCGCTTCTCGGCATTGGAAAGCACGCTGTACGCCTCCTGCACTTCCTTGAAGCGAGTCTCGGCGTCTTTATTGCCCTTGTTATGATCGGGGTGAAATTCCTTGGCCAGCCTGCGGTAGGCCTTCTTGATGTCCGCTTCGCTCGCCCCGCGAGCAAGTCCCAATACTTCGTAGTAATCGAGTTTGGCCATGTCGGGTGAGCCGCGGACCGCAACGCCAAAGTCGCCGCGAGGTCGCCCTCGTGCGCAGGCTTTCAATACGTCGGACGACCTGGATCGATTATACGACGCTCCCCGCTGACCGGCAATGCGATCGCCGCCGAGCGTGCCCACTGGCATCAAGAATGGACGCCGCGATGCCGTCCATTAGACTATGATTGATCACCGCCCGCTGGTTGGGTAATGAGAGACACAAGAGGATACCCCATGATCGTCGCCGCTGGTCAGATGGAAGCGACCACACTCTCCGATTCGGAAAAAGTGTGGCCGATGGTGGATCGTCTCGCTGACCACGCCTCCGATGCCGGCGCCGATCTCCTCCTGCTTCCCGAAACGACCTATCCCGCCTACTGGCTCGAATCCATCGAACGCTACATGCAGCCCGACATCGAGCGAATGGACAAGGTTCTCGATCGCTACGCCAAAATCGCCGCCGCTCAGTCCATCTGGCTCGTCGTCGGTTTTATCGAAGAGAATAAAGGCAAGCTCCATAACAGCGCCGCCGTCTTCGATCGCTCCGGTAATCTCGTCGGCATCGCCCGCAAGAGTTTCTTGTGGGACTGCGACAACCGCTGGTTCACCCCCGGCGAAAGCCTCTCCGTTTTCGATACCGAGTTCGGCACCATGGGCCTCTTGATCTGCGCCGATGCCCGAACCCCGGAAATCGCCAACGCCCTCGTCTCCAGCGGCGCCGATTTCATCGTCGAGCCCACCGCCTGGATCAACGCCAGCAAAGTCCGTCGAACCTATCGCAACGTCCAGGCCGATTTCATGATCCGCGCCCGGGCGATGGAGTTCGCCGTTCCCTTCGTCTGTGCCAGCAAGGCCGGCCGCGAAGGCGAACTGCTCGAATACGTCGGTCAAAGTCAGATCGTCGATGCAGCCGGCAATGTCCTGGCCAAGGCCCCCGTCGGCGGCGAGCACCTCCTCCATGCCGAGATTCACCCCGCCCCCGGTCGCCCCGCGGAAATGGACGAGGCCACCCAGCAGCGACTGACCCAGCCCGAGCCGCCGTATCGCGCAGCCAATCCCGGCGGCAAGATCTCAATTCGAATCCAGTCCGATGCCGACGCGATCATCAAGAGCATCGAGGTCGCCGGCGGTCGCGTCGCCGGCCTCCCGACATCAGAACTGCCCAAGTTCCCCCGTGCCCGATGCGCCGCACTCGATGGGGCACAGGTCCTCGTTTATCGCGGACGCATCTCCGACGACGCATTCGCCCGCACCCGCGCCGCCGAGAGCCGCGTCTTCGTCCTCATCGCCTCCGACAGCGTGCAATACGTCATTGCACCCGATGGCGCCATCATGTGGCGCACCGCCGATGGCGGCAGCACCGTCGAGCTCGATCTCTCTCTCGCCGATGACAAGCGCTACACTCCCGTCACCGACATCTGGGACCAGCGACGCCCCGCCTGCTACCGTTCGGCTCCGCCGCAACTGGCATTCGGAGCGAGGTGACATAGCCGTGTTGCGGCAAGCCATCTTCATCGGCGCTGCAGGCTTTGTCGGCGCGATCCTCAGGTTTTTCGTCTCATCCGCCGTCGCCTTCGCCGCCCCGCGAAACTTTCCATACGGCACCCTCACCGTCAACGTCTCCGGCTGCTTCCTCCTCGCCGCCTTCCTCACCCTCTTTCGTGAACGCGCCGCCGCCGATGGGCTTCGCCTGGCCATCGCCGTCGGCTTCCTCGGCGCTTACACCACCTTCTCAACCTTCGCTCAGGAAATCTACGACCTCGGAAAGGCGCAGCGTATCCTCGCCGCTATAGGCTACGCCGCCCTCAGCCTTGCCCTCGGCCTCACCGCCGTCTGGGCCGGCGTCCGCATCGCTCATTTCATCGAAAAATATTAAGTTCGACGCAAATGCGAATTCGATGTGTTTCGTCGTGGGATATGGACTAATTCGACAAAGTAGAGCCGGGCGAACCCTGTGAAGCCGCCGCCGGCGGAGCCGCAATGTTCGTGCTCTGTGCCCGCGCCGGCCCCAGCCCCACCTTCAAAACCCGCCACGATTTGTTTACCTTCTTCAGCCGCACTTCGATCCCCGCGGTAATCGGCGGGCAAACCCCCCTTGCAACCGCCGCCTTCCGCACGTCCTCCTCCTTGGTCACACCGCTCGATCGAATCTCCTCCATGACCGCGTGGTCCTTCGGGTTCTCCGCGTTCACGTAGCTGTTCGCATATTGATCTGGCGTGATGATCGACGTGACCATCGAGCTTAACTGATAACCATCTACGTAATGCGCGATGGTCGAGACCCACGCCTCAATGTTCAGTGTCACGGCCCCGTCCTCGGTGATGTCCCGGGGAATCGTCTGCGAGCCGCTCAGCTTCACCCGCTCGTAAATCTCGTCCCGTGCCGCGAGACTCCGCAGCGTCCCCATCGCCTGGTCGTACTCGCGCTTGGCCTCCGGCGAGCCGAGGCCGTAGACCCGGCTCTTCTGGGCCTGCCGAATCGCATCCAGTGTCGCCATGGAGACCGCGTCCGGCGGCGCGTCCGCGGCCAGTGGGGGCTCTGCCGCGGCGAATTCCGCAGCCTGCCCCGAACCGTGCCGTCGCTTATCGTCGCAACCCGTAACGATCAGGCAAATCGCCAAGACAACCGCAAACCGGCAAGCCGAGGCCCGCATTGAAATCTCATTGCACATGGCGCGGGAGTCTACGCCCAACCACATCCGCTCGCAATCCTTGCCCGCCTCGATTCCCCAAGCTAGACTCCCGCCGTCCTGGGGTTAAGCGTGCAACGCATGTCCACCATTGATCGCAGAAAGCTCGAACGCGAGATCGTCCGCATTGGCAAGGAAATCTTCGAGCGGGCCGACGACGCCGCGCCGCCGATGCTCTCCATCGAATATGCCCAGGCCCAGGCCATGCAGTGGATGACCCGCCACGAGGGCCTCAAGCTCCGGCTCTTCCGCTTCATCGAGGCCTTGCCGTCGTTGTCCACCAGCCGTGACGTGGCTGATTGTCTCAAGCGGCATCTCGGCGAAGAAGCAACCCAGGGCGAAGAGGTCCCATTCCTCCTGAAACTCGCCGTTGGCTTCCGCAGCAGCGATTCGCTCCACGCCGGTCTCTCCGCGTGGGCGGCGAGGCGCGGATGTCTCCTTTCCGCTCGCCAGTTCATCTGCGGCAGCACCCCCGAAGAGGCCGTCAAGTCGGTACTCCGCATGCGCCGACAGGGCATGACCTTCACCCTCGACGTCCTCGGCGAAACCGTCACGTCCGACGCCGTCGCCCGCGAGCTTCAGGGTCTCTACATCCACCTCATCGAATCCATCGGCGCCGTCGCCCCCGCATGGCCCACCGTCCCGCTTCTCGATCAGGCCCCCTGGGGTTCCATCCCCAAAGTAAATATCTCCATCAAGCTCACCGGCATCGTAGCCAGCTTTAGTCCTGGCGATCCCGAGACCACCACGAATCTCGTCCTCGATCGCCTCCGCCCCGTATTCCGCGCCGCCATGAAGCGCGGCGCCTTCGTCAATGTCGACATGGAGCACTACGCCGTCAAAGCCCTGACCCTCGACATCTTTAAGAAAGTCCTCGATGAGCCGGAGTTTCGCGACTGGCCCGACTGCGGCATCGTCATTCAGGCCTATCTCCGCGAAGCCGAAGCCGACATGGCCGAGCTGATTGCCTGGGCCAGGCGCCGCGCCACCCCGCTCACCGTTCGCCTCGTCAAGGGAGCCTACTGGGATTCCGAAACCGCAATCGCCCAGCGTAGCGGTCTTCCCAGCCCGGTCTATTCGAGGAAGCATGAGTCAGACGCGTGCTTCGAGCGCATCAGCGCCGTCATGCTGCAAAATGCCGACATCATTCGCCCCGCATTCGCCAGCCACAACGTCCGCTCCATTGCCGCCGCGCTCGCCATGGAGCAGGCCCTTGGCCTCCCGCCCAACACCATCGAATTGCAAATGCTCACCGGCATGGGAGACCCCCTCAAGCGCGCCGTCGTCGCCATGAATCAGCGACTTCGCGTCTATTCGCCCTTCGGAAATCTCGAAACCGGCATGGCCTATCTCATCCGCCGCCTGATCGAAAACACCGCCAACGAGTCATTCCTTCGCCAGAGCTTCGGCGGCAATTTGCCCATCGACGAGCTTCTCGCCGATCCCGCAAGACTCGCCCCCGCCGGCCCCGCTCCGATCGCGCGAGAAAAATCGAAAATCGCAAAGTCCGAGCCAACCGTCCTTCAGCACGCCTGATTGTGATTATCGCGACCGCACCAGCCGTTCGCGCTCGATCCCCAAGGCCTTCGCCCGCTCGCCGATATCCTTCAAGAACCGAAGCCCGTCCTGATAGTACCCCGCCGTCGGCTTCAACTCGGGAATCTGACCGGCCCAGTATTCATTGAAACATCCCATCAGCACTTCGCGCAGGTACTTGCTCATGCAGCTCGCCAGCGCCACGGGCAAGTGCTTCGATTCGCCCGACTGATGAAAGCTCACCCGCCAGCTCGAAGCGTCGCGCGTCAATTCATAGGCGCTGGATTCCGAGTCCTCGTGAATTACCCGCAAATGCCGCCCCTCAAACGCCCGCAGCAGCGGATTCGCGTAATGATCGCGTGCCCCCTGCTTATCGACATAGAAATGAATCGGCGACGAAGGATAAGCCTCGCTGATCCGCTGAATCAGCCGCAGCGTCAGCCCAAGAAGCACGACGGCCTTGTTCTGCGTCCCGGATACCAGTCGGTTGTAATGCCCCTCCAGGAGCACCTCCGAGAAAAATCCCACAGGCCGTACGCCCACCGCCTCCATCTCGCGCCGTAGAATGCCCGCCGAAAGCCGCACGCCACCGGCATCCGCCTCGCGCGGCAGCGCCGGATCGCTCGCCCGATACCACGGATACTCCGCAAGCTTCCCAGGCACATCCGGAGCCACGCGCCGCAGCAGCCCGTGCAACTTCTCCGGCACTTCCCCCGCGGCCCCGACGACCGAAAGCACCGTCCGCTCCAGCTTGCCGATGCCGTCGTTCGGCTTGTAAAGCTTCTTGCTGTCCTGAATGCACACACGGGAATCCCGCGCCGACGCCTTCGACGTCACGCACGACTTCAGGTGCTGCCAGAGATTCGTGGACACCACGGCAAGCGGTACTTCAAAGGCCGAAGCGCTCACCACAAGCGGACCGAGAATCGGCCCATAGCCTGCCTCATCAATGCCCGCGATGATCGCCGTCTTCGTCATGCCTGCGAATCATGCTGGAAAACGCGCGCTAGAGCCAGCGACGCTCCGCAAGTCATCACTCACAATTCACAGCCCGGTAGGCCCTGAGTGTGCAGTCGGCGAACAAATGACTGACTTAATCGCGCAGTGCCTCATCAGCGGCGGTAAAAAGCGCCGTCGCAAGTTGGCCCAGATGCTCGTTGGCGGATGAGACTTCGCTTTCACTCACTTGGTGGCCGTTCTGAGGACAGATGTAAACATCATTCAGCGAGCCCATGCCCCCATTCCACGAGCGGACCTTGCGCGCCAGCGACGCCACGCTGATGCTGTCGGCAACCGCCTGATCGATGATCGCCACCCACCCGCGCTCGCCGCGAGCGTCGAGATAAGCGCGAACTTCCGCCAGGCGATCGTTCAAATGAGAAGCATTCAATGGCATGATGACCTCTCAGTGCTCGGTCCCGCGAGCCGCCTAGCGCAGCTTCGTCGTCGCCAGCGCCAGGGCCGCAAACAAAACCGCCAACAGCCAGAAACGCGTCACCACCTGCGTTTCCGTCCACCCACCCAGATGAAAATGATGATGGATCGGCGCAACACGGAAGATCCGCTTGCCCTTCGTCATCTTGAAATACCCCACCTGCATCATCACGGACAGCGCCTCCATCACAAAAACGCCGCCGACGATAAACAGCAGAATCTCCTGACGAATCACGATCGCCACGTAACCGATCAACCCGCCCAGCGGCAGCGAGCCCGTGTCGCCCATGAACACCTGCGCCGGGTGGCAGTTGTACCAGAGGAATCCCAGGCAGGCTCCCATCATCGCGCCGCAGAGAACCGACAACTCGCCCGCCTCCGGAATGTGCGGATAAAGCAGATACTCCGCGACGCGCTCATCGCCCACCGAGTACGCAAGCAGCATGAACACCAGACACGAAAGGGCGGTGCATCCGCTCGCCAGACCGTCCATCCCGTCGGTGAGGTTCACCGCGTTCGACCAGCCCGTCACAACGAGAACCGTGATGACGTAAAACGCTGAGAGCGGCAGCAAGATGCCGAAGCCCTTGTCGCCCTTCACGAACGGCAGAATCAGCACGCGGTACGTCTCCAGGCCCGTATCCGCAAACGTCGCCGCCCCGCGCTTATAGATGAAGACCGCCAGCACCACGCCGAGCGCAATCTGAAACAGAATCTTCTGATAAAACTTGAGCCCGTCCCGCGTCCCATCCCGTCCCTTCGCCGTCAGCTTGATCCAGTCGTCCACCCCGCCAAGCAGCGCGAGCCACGCCATACAGAAGAACGCCATGTGAATATAGAAAACGCGAATATCCGCGAGCAACAGGACCGAGACGCATATGGCAAAGAGAATGACGACCCCGCCCATCGTCGGAACATTCGCCTTGTGCTGCGTCAGCTCGTTAAGCGCTTTGTGGTCAAAGTCCGGCACGTCGCCCAGCCGCTTCTTGATGAGCAGCCGGATCACCCGCGGGGCACAGAGCCACACAACCGTGAAAGAAAGCAGAACAGCGATAATGGCGCGGAAGAGGGCGTTTTCGTAGCCGTAGTGGCCTTGCTTGCCGTAAAAGTGGTCGAGGATGACGTAGATCAAAGTAAATGCCCGATCTTGGTTGTCGTTTCCCTCGGCCCACGGGCCGCGCACCGTGGATACTTATGCATCGGCAGGGAAACGTCAAAACGCTACAACGTCATCACGGCAGGGGGTTCGGCATCGACCCGGCCATTCGCCAACCACCCAAGGATGCCGCTACGAGCCGCGGGCCGACGCCGCGACAGCGGCCGACCGATTCCGGCCAGTGCCGGAAACCGCCAAATGCGGAACGAGCCGCTCGAGCTTCATACCGCGGGACGCCTTCAAAAGCACAATGTCCCCCGGCTCGAGCAGGCCGCCGATCTTCTCGGCAGCGGCCTCGACCGTCGGCATCGCATAGATCCGCTTCGTCGTCCCTGCCGTGGCGGTTGCGCCGTCCGCGACGATCCGCGAATGCGCACCAACCGCCACGATGAGCTGCGCCGTCGAGCGACCGGCATCCTGCCCCAGCGCCTGATGGCACCGCGTGGACTGCTCCCCAAGCTCGCGCATATCGCCGAGAATAAGTACGCGGCGCCCCGGCGTCGGAAGGCTGTCCACCACCCCGATGGCCGCCCGCATGCTCGACGGGTTCGCGTTATACGCGTCGTTGATCAGCGTGATATCGCCGATCATGCTACGCTGCATCCGCATCGGCGGAAGCGAAACCGATCGCAGCCCGACGGCGATGTCTTCATGCGACATCCGAAACCGCATCCCGATCGCCACCGCCCCGAGCGCGTTCACGACATTGTGCCGGCCCAGGACAGGGACGAAGTATTCGCTCCGGTCGTTGACGACAAACCGCGTCCCATCCGGCTCAGCCACGAGCTGCGTGGCCCGCAGCGCCGCCTCTTCCTCAATGCCGTACGTCAGCGCCGTGATTTTGGCCAGTGAAGGCGACGGTGCATATGTCGCCGCCTGTGTGCTCAGCGCGACGAAAGCGCGATGCGCCATCGCGGGCAGCAGCGAAAACTCCTCGCGCGCCACCGACTTCACATCCCCGAAGAATTCAAGATGCTCCTCGCCGATGCTCGTGATCACCGCCATGTCCGGCTTCGCGATCCGCCCAAGCGCCGCGATCTCCCCGGGATGATTCGTCCCGATCTCAACCACCACGAATTCATCCGCCGGCTCAACCGACAGCAGCGTCACCGGAACACCGATGTGATTGTTAAAGCTCGCCTTCGCCCACTTCCCCGATAGCTTTGACGATAGAACCGCCGCGATCATGTCCTTCGTAGTCGTCTTGCCGTTGCTCCCGACGACGGCGACGACCTGCGCGGCGAACTGCCGCCGATACCAGCCCGCCAATCGGCCCAGCGCCGCGGTGACGTCCGGCACCTGAACGATGCGCCCGGTCGCCAGGTGCGGCTTGTCGACCTTGTCGAGATCGCTGACCACGACCGAAGCCGCGCCTTTTTCCATCGCCGTATTGATGAATGCGTGCCCGTCGTGCGTCTCACCCTTGATCGCGAAGAACATGTCGCCCGCCGCAAGCGTACGCGTGTCGGTGGAGACGCCCGTAACGCGCGGCATCGTGATCTCGCCATAAACCCGCCCGCCGATGGCGATCACCATTTCATGCAGAGTAAGCGGTCGCATCGACCTTGCCCTCCCTGCCCGCAACGGCCTCGCGCGCGACTTCCACATCATCAAAGTGGTGCTTCGTCGTCCCGATGATCTGATAGTCCTCGTGACCCTTGCCCGCGATCACCAGTGTGTCGCCGGGAGCCAGTTGACCCACTGCGACCGCAATCGCCAGCGCCCGATCCGGAATCGTGGTCTTGCGATCCTGATCGCTCGCGGCCAGCCCGCGCTCGATGTCCTCAATGATGCGAAGCGGCTCTTCATTCCGTGGGTTGTCGCTGGTGATAACGAAATAATCCGACAGCTCCGCAACCGCCCGCGCCATAAGCGGCCGCTTTGTACGATCGCGATTCCCGCCGCAGCCGAAAACACAGCACAGCCGGCCCCGCGTCAGCGGTCGAACGGCTGCTAAAACATTTCGCAGCGCATCCGGCGTGTGCGCGTAATCCACAAAAACATCAAAACTCAGGTCGCCCGTCTCCACGCGCTGAAGCCGACCGGGAACATTCGCCAGGCCCGCGATCCCGCGCCGGATCGTGTCGAAGTCGATGCCCATCGCAATCCCCGCGCCGGCCGCCGCAAGGCAGTTCGCAATGTTGTGTCGGCCCACCATCGCGGTGGTGACTTCAATCTCGCGACCCTCAAACGACATCGTAAAAGTCGTGCCGCTCCGATCGCTGCTCGTTATTCGGGCTATCAGGTCGGCCGGACAGTCGATGCCGAAACGAATGACACGCGTCCGGCACTGCTCAACCATGCGATCGGCGACAGGGTCATCGGCGTTAATCACGGCAGTCGCTGAAGGGTCCAGCGTGTCGAACAGCCGCCGCTTGGCAAGAAGGTATTCGTCAAACGAAGCGTGATAGTCGAGATGGTCCTGCGTCAGATTGGTAAACACGGCGGCCGAAAACCGGATGCCGTCGGTTCGGCGCTGGTCCAGACTGTGCGACGAGGCCTCCATGACAAACGCATCCGCGCCCGCCTCGCGCGCCTCCATAAGGTGCCGCGATAGCATCACCGGATCCGGCGTCGTCAGACTGCTGGCAACCTTCCGCCCGACGAGGTCGTACTCGATCGTCCCCAGGAGCGCGGTCGTCCGTCCGGCGGCCGCAAGGATGGATCGAACCAGATACGCTGTCGTGCTCTTCCCGTTGGTGCCCGTGATCCCCACCGCGGGGTATGCCCCGGCCTTCTGTGCCTCAGATAGTCCGGTGAATACGGCGGCAATATGCGCCAGCGCGAGTCGCGCATCGGGAACTTTGATAAATACGACGCCTTTCGGCAACTGGATGTCGCTTTCCGCGATCACCGCGACAGCGCCCCGGCCGACCGCCTCAGAGGCGAACGCCGCGCCGTCGGCACTCTTGCCCATCAGCGCGACAAAGAGGCAGCCGCGGCACGCGGCGCGCGAATCGCAGCAAACGTCGCGCACCTCGATCGACCCGGTTCCGGCCGGCGCGACGAAATCAGGCATCGCCGATGTGAGAAGTTGCAAAAGGTTCAAGACGGCAGGCTCCCCATCCATAGGTTCACAAGCGTGTCCATTCCGTTGACCACCGACGCTGCTTAATACGTCGGCGAACTCAGAACAGTTTGCTTGCAATTGGACGGAGACGCAAGGTTTGTCCGGCAGCGCCAGGCCGCAATCGCGCCGCAATCCCTAAAACCCGGGCGTTATCGCCGCCGCTGAGACCGCCCAGGCCTGAGGCGTGATGGTCGTTAATGATCTAACCAAAACCCCGACTTGACCCCGGACTCATTCCGACGGCTGCTCGGGCTTCGGACTGTCCGGCTTTTCCTTCTCGGAATCGTCGGGAATGTTCACATCTCTCCGCCCGCGCCGCATGTCCTTCTCGATCCGCGCCTGCTGTCCGGGAGTCAGGACCGCCATCACGTCGTCGTACAGCTTGCCCACCAGTTTCTCGCGCTCGGCCTCCGAGCTGCCCGCCGCGCGGACCGCCTCCATATGTCCGCGGAACAGTTCCTCCAACTGCTGCTCCTGATCCTTCGTCCGCCCCGGCAGCCGGTCGACCATCGCCTTGAGCGCTTGAGCGCTTCGCTTTTGACCCCGAAAGCCGGCTCGACCCTCCCGGGGGGCGACGATCCTGTTGGACCAAATTGAGTTTAACTTTGTGATTTGATCGGCTCGAAGTCCCGTTTTGATCTTGCCCAGCAATTCAGTGTGCATGGAGCTGAGCCCTTCATACATCGCCGACTTGCGCTGCTCTTCGGACGCACGGATGGAGCGCAGTTCGCCGACCAGCTTTTCCATGGCTGCCTCGTCCTTAGATTCACGGGCGACGGAAATCTCTTCGCGGATCGTATGGAGTCGGTTGAGCAACGCGTCGGCAGGGCGGTATTGCTGCCTCAGCTCACGGGCTTTTCCTTTGTAGTCATCCATCGCGGTTTTCAGGGATGCGGATTGGTCCGTATCTAGGCTGAGTTCTTCAGTGAGGCACTTTGTAGCCCGACGGACGTCGAGTGTGCCGTCAGATCGCAGACAGGATCGCTCATGATCTTTCTTCGGTGGCTTATCTCCCCTGTCGGGCGTCTCCTGTGCGGCAGCGACGCCACAAGAGATAAGGAGAATCGTAATGATGGACTTTGCCGTGCTGGCAATCATGGATGACTTCCTCTTGTTTCGGGGCTCGGGTTCCTAAATTATGAGCCGGAGGCAAATCGGCTTCACCGGATTCATCAGGGATTCTATGCTGCCGGAAGCGGAGTCAACAGCCAGGGCGATCCCCCCAGGAAATAGGGGGACATAAAGGCGTTTTCTCGAAAATCGGCGGCCGAAAACAACGTGCCCCGTTTTCGTGCGCCGCTGAATGCTCGGGAGATGGTCTGAATGCGGCCTCCCAGCTTGTGATGCCGAAAGTCCTAGATTAAGAAGCACATTTAGCCGTCTGCCGCAGCCATGCAATGTCTGGGATAACATGGACGTAACGTTAGTTCGTAATCCTTCAACGTCCTATATACTGCGCAGTAATTACGATTCGCCCTGCTGCGTTTAGGGCCGGAATTGGCTTTAAGAATCAAAGTCACCGGGGTAGAATGTCCCTCTGGAGGCGGGAGAAATGCGAATCCCGTACTGCCTTTCCTCGCCATTGAGTAATGTTTGTTTGAGAAATGTTTGTTTGAGTAATGTTTGTGGTCCTGGACCCATTTTAAGCGTTGAGGTGAGTTAGATGAGACAGTGCAGAAAGTTTGTTACCGTTGTTGTCGCGACTGTTGGATTGACCGGGCTCTATTCGCAATCGACCAAGGCGGCGACGCTCACCGTACCTGGTTCGTCAGCGACGATCCAGGGTGCCATTAACTTGGCATCACCGGGCGACACCATTCTCGTTTCGCCGGGGACCTATGGCGAATTCGTCAACATTAATAAGCCGAACCTGATCGTTCAGTCAACCAGCGGCGCCGCTGCCACCATCATCGAGCGCAACGTCAACAACGACACCCCCATCGTCGACATCACCGCATCCGGCGTCACCCTCGGCGGCGTGGGAATGGGCTTCACGATCGACCAGAAGGACCCGGGTCCCGCAGGCGCCGCCCACGCAGGCAACTGCGCCGTCCGCGTCAAGGGCGACCTCATCGGCACCAGCACCGTCAGCATCATCAACAATATCCTCACCGGTAATCAGACCGACGAAGGCATCCTCGTCAACCCGAACATCACCGGCGGCGCCCTGATCGTCGACAGCAACCTGTTCAGCAAGAACGGCGGCGGCTTCTCATTCAAGGACGCCATGCACTTCCACTTCTCGAATCCCGGCGGCGGCCTGAACCACAACGTCGCCGCGAACAACGCCACGATTCAGATCACCAATAACCAGGGAACCGAGATCAACCGCGGCGCGATCTACTTCCACGCCTCGATCTTCAAGAGCCGCATCACCGTCCGGAACAACAGCTTCTCCGGAACGGCGTCGAGCAGCTACGGCTTCTACTGCGCCAACGACATCGAGGACTTCAGCACCTGCACGATCGATGCCTGTACCTTCTCCAACTTTGACTACGGCGTCTATCTCGGCGACGAGACCAATCACGGCAGCATCACGACAGTCATGAACTGCACCGTCAATGGTTTCCGCGATGACGGCCTGTATATGGACTATGCCTACGAAGGCGGCACGATCAACGTCCAGGGTTGCCTGTTGAATGGAAACGGCACGACGGCCAGCTACGGAATCTATACCTACACTGAGTACGGCGGCATCACGACCGTCAACGGTTGCAACATCGCCGGCGTGAAGGATTACGGGATCTACGAGGGTTACCCGGAATACGGCTCCAGCTTTTCGGCGACGAATAACGTGATCGCGATGATCGGGGGCAGTAGCGGCTACGGCATCTATTGCGAAACCGAGTACGGCTCGCACACCGAGATTCTGAATAACCAGATCAGCGGATTCGACTACGCCGGCATCTATGAGGACTATCCCTACGCCGGATCGACCAGCACAATCCAGAACAACACGCTGACCGGCCATCCCGGCGGCGCCGATTACGGAATCTATTTCTACGGTCCCGAGTACGGCTCGGTCGGCGTTGTCTCCGGCAATACGGCCAGCAACTTTGACACCTACGGCATTTACCACAGTTACTGTGAGGCCGGCAGCCGAACGACGATCTCGAACAACACGTTCAACGCTCTCGCGACGACCGGTGCTGATTACGGCCTGTATTCAGACTACACCTACGATCAGAGCGAGACCGTGATCGACGGTAATACGTTTACCGGCTTCACGAATTACGGGTTGTACATTTACGAAGTCTATCATGACAGCCGGCTGACCTGCTCGAACAACAATATGACGGCGCACTCGACCGGTGCTGACTACGGCATCTACCTGGACGAAGCCTATGATGGCGCTTGGGTCTCGGTCGTCAACAATAATGTGCTGGGCTTTGGAAACGGTGGGACCGACTACGGGTTCTACAACGACGAAGTCTACGATGGTGCGACGTTTATCTTCAATAACAACTCGTTTACGGCCGCATCGGGCGGTGCGGAGTACGGCTTCTATAGCAGCAGTGGATTCCAGGACGGCACGAGCAACACGATCACCAATAACTCGTTCAACGGTTTCACGACCTACGGCGCATACATTGATTACCTTGCCTACGACGGCAGCAATACGACGTTGAGCAACAATACGTTTGCGGCTCATGCGACCGGTGCTGAAGAGGGCATCGATATCGGCAGCGAAGTGGACTACGGCTGTATGGGCCTCATTTCGAACAACACCATCAGCGGCGTGAAGTACTACGGCATCTACATAAATGGCGTGGACGATGGCAGCGAGCTCCGCGTGGTCGATAATAAGATCACCATGATATTTCCCGGGGCGAGCAGCCAATACGGTGTTTATGTCAACGACTACGCCGACTACGGATCGTTTCAGGAAATCTCCCGGAACATGGTCACCGGCGTAGGCAGCGCCGGGCAGTCCGGCTACGGCATTTACATGGAAGGAATCACGGACGGCAGCCACGGTTTCACGAACGACAACATGCTCGTCGAGACGGGTACCGGCACCGGCTACGGCATCTACACCAACTACTCGGCTGACTCCGGCAGCAGCCTGGAGATCAACCGAAACACGACCAGCACCTATTCCAACGCAGGCCTGTATATCAACGATGACACCGATGAGGGTGGGACTCTGGACGTGAAGAAAAACTTGTTCCACGGCTCGGGCTACGGCATTTACTACGATCCGTCCTATGAGGTCGCGTCCGGTTCAACGGCCACCTTCCAGGGCAACACGTTCAGCGCCTTCACGGTGCATGGCCTCTTCATGGGTGGCCAGGTCTGGGGCTGCCGCTTTAACGTCCTGGAGAACAAGTTCCAGGGCGCCGGGGCCATGAGCGGTCTGTACTTCAATGACGACATCGACAGCGCCGCCGAAGTGGTTGTCTTCAACAACTGCTTCACGGGCAGTGCGACCGGCGTTCGCGTAAAGACCATTAAGGACACCTCATTCTGCAACATCAACCAGAACGACTTCGCCGGGACGACCACCGGCATCGTCAACACCGCGGGTGACGCCGCCCACCGCATCAACGGCATGATGAACTTCTTCGGCGCCGCCACCCCCTCCACCGGCGAGGTCGACACCAGTAACTTCCTCGGAACACCCGTCGATGCCGATGCCGATGGCGTCGAAGACTGCATGGACGTTTGCCCGGGCACGGCCGCGGGCGCTCCGGTCAACGCTGACGGCTGTTCGTTCGCTCAGCTCAATCCCGACGGAACCGACTCCGACAATGACGGCGTCGGCGACGATCAGGACGGCTGCCCGAACGATCCCCTCAAGACCAGCCCCGGCGCCTGCGGTTGCGGCGTGCCCGACACCGACCTCAACGGCAACGGCATTCCCGACTGCAACGAAGTCGGCGGCGGTCTTGGCATTCCGTGCGGCGTTTGCGGCCCGGGCGCCGGCGCCATGTTGCCGCTGGGCGTTCTCGGTCTGGTCGTCGCCAAGCGACGTCGACGCCGGGCTTAAGCCCCGCTTTGACGAACCGACCCACGTCGGATCGTCATCATTAGATTCGCAACAGCGGCGTCGCATCATGACTCATGGTGCGACGCCGCTTGCTTTATTTCGTGACGTGCGGGCCCTTCGTCACACCATCGCAAGAATCTCACGGCGACTGCAAGATCGCCTCGGCCACCCGCTCGGCGATCGCCTTCGCCGGCTCATCCTCGCCCACATCAATCCACCGCGCGGTGGGGAACTTGCGAAACCACGTCCGCTGATGCTTCGCCAGCCGCCGTGTGTGAATCTTGATCTGCTCGATCGCTTCCTCCAGCGTCGAGCGCCCCTCAAGGTGCTCGATGATTTCCGCGTAGCCCACCGCCTGCCGCGCCTGGTGGCTCATCCCTTCCGGCTCGGCGAGCAAACTCCGCACCTCCTCCACCAGCCCCGCCTCGACCATCTCCCGCACCCGCGCATTGATCCGCCGCGAGTTCTCCTCCTTCTCCCGGCGAATGCCCACCACCGTCGCCGGATAGCGCATCGACTCCGCCGACCATTGCTGTTGCTGCTCGGACAGCGGTCGGCCCGTGTGGTGCCACACCTCCAGGGCCCGCTCGATGCGCTTCACGTCGTTCGCGTGGATCCGCTCCGCCGCCGCCGGATCGACCCTCGCCAGCTCCGCGTGCAGCGACGCCGTCCCCTCGCGCGCCGCCCGCTCGCGCAGCGCGACGCGAAAGCCCTCGTCCGCCGATGGCCCGTCGAACATCCCGTACATCAAGCCCATCAAATAAAGCGGCGTCCCCGCCTGCGCCAGCACTGCCCGCCCGCGCCCGCGCATGTCGCCGATCGCCGCGTCCGCCATCTGAACGAATCGGGCAACGCTGAACGCCTCGCTCGGCTCGGCGACGTTGACCAGGTGGTGTCGCACGCGTGACAGCTCGCCCGCCGTCGGCTTGGCCGTGCCGATGTCCATTCGCCGGTAAACCTGCATCGAATCGACGCTGAGAATCTCCGCCCCCATCCGATCGGCCAGCTCCAGCCCTACGGCCGACTTTCCCGCCGCCGTCGTGCCGAGCAGCAGCACGAAGGGCCGCTCAGCCTTTCCGTCGCCGTTCGCCGTGGAATTTGTATGGTCTTTTTTCGCCATCATGCTCGATCGCCCATCCTCGCACGCCAACGCGCAAACGTCGAGACTCGGCGCGTTTGCCTGACAAGCGCCGCCCACAACGAGCCCCGGACTTCCAGTCCGGGCGGCCTTCCAGCGATCATGTGCGGCTGAAATTCGACCGGCGGCGAGCCCAAATCCAAGGTGACATATAGTGACACAAGGTCCTCTGGAACCGTGCCAACACTCGTGGCGGGCACGAGTTGGGGCGATGCACATTTCGGGTGGTTTTTGGATGAAAAAGGACCCACAATCGAGCCTCGATCGTAAGGTTTCAGGCCCATGATCTGCGGCATGAGGATCGGGCCGCGAGGCATGAGGTTTCGGATTGCTCGACTTCTCCCGGCTGACATCGTGCGCTTCCTCGCGAGACCCGGCTGGTTCGGCCTCCATTCATGTATACTAGCTCCGCGCTCGCGCGGGAATCACGAGGTGTCGCTCAGGAACAAACCTCGCGCAGACGCTGCCTCGCGCTTTCCCCCCGGCAGGATTCCCAAGATGCAGGTCATATCAACCAAATCCGGCACGGACGCCCGCATCACCCTCAATGCTCATTCCCCCGCGCGTGTATCCCAGACCATCTCGGGCTAACATGACGACCGGCGTAACGTCTTCGGGAGATGAAGCCCCGCATGATCTCGCAGACCGCCCAGTATGCGATCCGAGCAATGGTCGCCATCGCGTCAGAGGATGGACCAATCCTCGCCCGGCAGATCGCAAAGGCGACCGCCATTCCCAGGCCCTATCTGTCCACCGTTCTCCGGCTCGCTGTTCGCGCAGGCATGCTGCATTCCTCTCGCGGGCGGGGGGGCGGCTTCGTCCTCGCGCGGCCGGCCGAGCAATTGACGCTTTTTGATATCGTTGCCGCGTTCGATGATGTCGGACAGGGCCCCCGGTGCCCGTTCGGGCTGCCGCAGTGCACCGATGCGCAGGCCTGCCCGATGCACGAGGTGTGGAAGCCAGTCTCGCAGGGCTTTCGAAACATGTTGATGAAGACAGCGCTGAGCGAAATCGTCGGCGGAAATGGCCCGTCGCGGGGTGGTCGCAAGTCCCGCATGCCGCGCCGATCCGGCATACAGCGTTAGTGCCTGAGCGTCTGGGCCGGTTGCAAGTTCGCACTACATATATATACTCTTATACGGTTTGCCGGGGACATTGGCGGCGCGGTCGCCTCCGGACAGTCGACACTTGAACGATTCCACTGTCCGGCGTAGAACCTTCGTTCGCCATGTCTGATCTTTCAAATCAACATTGCCCCATCGATCGCGGAAATGAAGCGCCCTCGCGGCGCGGTTTTGTCTCGACGGCCCTCATGATCGGCGGCGTCGCGGCCGGCTACGGACTGGGGCTGTGGAACTTTCTGCAGTACCTCGTCCCCCTTCGTCGGCACACGCCCAAGCGCGAGATGTTCGTCGGAACGCTGGCCGATCTCAAAGTCGGCGCCAGCATCACCGTCAAGGATCTTCGCGGAGAGGAGATCGCCCTCGCACGGGTCGCCGATGATCGCCAGAACCCCGCCGCCGGTTTCAAGGCCCTCTCCAGCACCTGTCCGCACCTCGGTTGCCGCGTGCATTGGGACGCCAACAGGGGCGAGTTCCTCTGTCCCTGTCACAACGGCGTCTTCGACAAGAACGGCATCGCCGTTTCCGGCCCGCCCGCCAAGGAAAAGAAGAATCTTTCCAGCTTCGAAGTACGCGTCAACAAGGAAAACGGCTGGGTGTCGATCATGGTCTCCGGCGAGGGCCGCTATGGCGCATAACCCTTCGACAGACGGCGCGGTCCACGCTCGCTCCGCCGGCGGCCGACTCTGGCAGTTGCTCCCCCTCGACTGGGGCAAGGTGCAGGAAGTCACCAATGAGCCCGTCCCCGGCCACATCAAGCGATGGTGGTTCGCCCTCGGCGGCACGCCTGCCTACCTCTTTTTCATCCAACTGACGACCGGCATCTTGCTCTCGTTCTATTACGTTCCATCGCCGGATCATGCCTACGAAAGCGTCTCGGCCATCACCAGCTCGGTCCCTTTCGGCTGGTTTATTCGCAGCATCCACAAGTGGGCGTCGAACCTGATGATCATCACCGTGCTGCTGCACATGTGCCGCGTCTTCTTCTCGTGCGCCTTTCGCCATCCCCGCCAGCTCAACTGGCTCGTCGGTTTCGGCCTGCTCCTCTGCACCTTCGTCATGGGCTTCACCGGCTACTCGCTCGTCTATGAACAGCTCTCCTATTGGGGCATTACCGTCGCCACCGAACTGACCGCTACCGCTCCCTTGGTCGGTGAGGCCCTCGCCACCTTCCTGAAGGGCGGCGATCACATCGGCCCCAACACCCTCACCCGCATGTATACGCTGCACGTCGGAATTCTCCCCGTCACGATGATCCTCCTGATCGGCCTGCACATCGCCGTCCTGAGGATTCATGGCGTCTCCGAGTTGTCCTTCGACGACCCGCGAGCCAGGGAATCCGAGGGCGTGCGCCTTGCATCGACCCTGCCCGGTGTCAAGCTGCTGGCCCTGCTCGTCGCGCTGGCCGCGCTCGGCGCGATCTCCATGGCGGCCTTGAATCCCTGGCCCGTGCGGATGATCGCCTACGAACTGACCAGCGAGAGCAGTCGCATCTTCTGGATCGTCGGGGCCGCGCTGCTCGCCACGACGGCCGTCCTGCTCCATCGCGGCCACACCTACGGCCTGATGCTGTGGCTCTTTATCGCCATCCTCGCATTGGGCAAGCTGGTCTTCGATCTCGCCGTCAATGAAGCCGCCAATCAGATCACGTGGATCGTCGCCGCGGTGATCCTCGCCGTCAGCGTCGTCTACGGAGCGATCCGGCATGGCCGCTTTATCGAGGGCAAGGGTGAAGACAAGCCGTTCAGCTTCTTCCCGGATCACATCATCACCGAGCTGATGATCGGTACGTTGCTCCTCTTTTTGCTGACCCTCTTGTCGCTTGTCTTCCCGGCCACCCTCCACGAAAAGGCCAATCCCCTCGTCACCCCCGAGCACATCAAGCCGGAGTGGTACTTCTTCTTTCAGTTCCGAATGCTCAAGCTCATGGGCTTGAATACCGCCGTCATCCTCACCGGCGCTCTGGTGGGCGTCATCGTCCTGTGGCCCTGGATAGACGCCGTCCTCGAACGGCTCGCGCCCAAAAAGGACATCGGCGTCTATGTCGGCATCGTCGCGTTCGTCCTCTTTTTGATACTCACCGTCTGGGAGGCCATGGTCTGATGTCGCTCAATACGAAGCGGATCGTCGTTTTTATCCTCGGTGTGGCGCTCTGCGTCGCCCTCATCATGGTTGCGGAACTGGAAACGCGCAAGGGCCTGACGCCGGAAGAAATGCCCATGTCAACCCTGCTCACCATCGTTCCTGAGTCCAGCCGCGACTGCATCACCTGTCACACCGAATCGACTCGCGGCATCGTCGATCACTGGCGCGGCAGCACCCACGCCGCAAAGGGCGTCGGCTGCGTCGAGTGTCACCAGGCTGACCCGGCGGATGTAGATGGGTTCCAGCACTACGGCGTCCTGATCGCCACGGTCGTCAGTCCGCGCGATTGCTCGCGCTGCCACCCCACGGAATTCAACGAATTCGAACACAGCCACCACGCCGCCGCCGGAAACATCCTCGCCTCGCTCGACAACTTTCTCGCCGAGACCGTCGAGGGCAACCGCGGCTTCTTCAATCCGCATTCGCCGACCCCCGGCATGACGGAAGTCACCCAGGTCAACGGAATGGCCAGTTCCATGGTCGGTTGCAAGCAGTGTCACGGCAGCAAAGTGGCCCTCGTCTCCACCGACGGCGGCCAGATCACCGTCGACGACCTCAAGCCCGACGCAACCGGCAAGCCCACCAACCTCGATGCCGTCGCCAAAATCAAGAAAGATCAAAACGGCAAGCCGGTCCTCCACCCGGATTCCTGGCCGAACACCGGAATCGGTCGCCTCAATCTCGACGGTTCCCTCGGCTCCTGCAGCGCCTGTCACAGCAGGCACGACTTCTCTCCCCGCCGCGCCCGCCAGCCGGAGAACTGCGGCAAATGCCACCTCGGCCCCGATCATCCCCAGAAGGAAATCTACGAGGAGTCCAAGCACGGCGTGGCCTACCGCGACCTGCGCGAGAAGATGAATCTCGATTCCACCAAGTGGGTACTCGGCAAGGACTATTCGCAGGCCCCGACCTGCGCCACCTGCCACATGTCGGGGCATTCGAGAAACGGGGGCAAGATCACCCACGACCCCGGCATTCGCATTTCCTGGACCAATCGGCCGCCGGTCAGCCTCCTGCTCGATACCGATGTCAACGGAAAAGTCGTGACCGAGACCGATCCCGTCAAGCGGCAGGCCTTGATCGCCGACACCTGGCAGAAAAAACGCGCGAATATGCAGGATGTCTGCTCGCACTGCCACACGCCCGACTACATCTCGGGCTTCTACAAGCAGTACGACGATCTGGTGATTCTCTACAACGAGAAATTCGGCAAGCCCGGAACCGCCATCATGAAGTCCCTTCAGGACAACGGCCTGATCACCAAGACCCAGTTCGACGAAAAGATCGAATGGACCTGGTTCTATCTCTGGCATCATGAAGGCCGTCGCGCCCGGCACGGCGCCTCCATGATGGCCCCGGACTACACCCACTGGCACGGCATGTTTGAAGTGGCCGACCGTTTCTACATGCATCTGATTCCCGAGGCACGCGAGATCACCGCTCAAGCCGCCGAGACCGGCAAGAAGGACGCCGCCGAAGCCGTCAACAAGGTGATCGACGAGATTCTCGCCCGCCCGGAGCACAAGTGGCTCGAGCAGGCCGAGCCCGACCGCAAGCTTCGTTACGCGACGGGATCGGACTCGTAGTCTCCCAACAAGGCCGCCGGGCCATTGCGGCGGAGGTGATTGCCATGCAGCAACCGGACCGACGAGACTTCCTGACGATCCTCGGCACGACCGCCGCCGGGGCCTACGGCATCACCGCGTTCTCCTGCGACCAGAAGCGCGATGCGGGTCGGATCGCCGCCTCACAACCCGGCAGCATCTCTCCCTCCGACCTGAATTGGGGCAAGGCCCCGTGCCGATACTGCGGCACCGGCTGTGGCGTCGAAGTCGGCGTGCACGACGGCAAGGTCATGGCCGTTCGCGGCGACGTCGCCAGCCCCGTGAACAGGGGCCTCCTCTGCGTCAAAGGCTATCACCTCCCAGGCATGCTCTACGGCCACGATCGACTCCAGTATCCCATGCGCCGCGGCTCCGACGGCAAGCTCAGCCGCATCTCCTGGGACGAAGCCCTCGACCTCATCGCCACAAAGTTCAAAGAGGCCCTGGATGCAACCGGTCCCGACTCCATCGGCGTCTACGGCTCCGGCCAGTGGACGATCTTCGACGGCTATGCGGCCTTGAAGTGGGTCAAGGGCGGCATGAAGAGCAACAACCTCGAGCCGAATGCACGGCTGTGCATGTCCAGTGCCGTCATGGGCTTCGTCACCCAGTTCCAAAGCGACGAGCCGATGGGCTGCTACGACGACTTTGAGTACGGCGACGACTTCATCCTCTGGGGCCATAACGCCGCCGAGATGCATCCCGTCCTCTTTTCTCGAATGCTCGAACGCAAGCGTCAAAGCCCCGGCGCGCGCATCATCGACCTCGCCACGCGCCGTACGCCGACCAGCGACTACGCCGACATGTACGTCGAGTTCATTCCCGGCAGCGATCTGGCCCTGGCCAACGGCATCCTCCACCTCCTCTGCAAGAAGAACAAAATAAACACCGCCTTCATCAAGGAGAACGTCGTCTTCATGCGCGGCGAGGAAGACGTCGACAAGATCGGCTACGGCTGCTTCGGCGATCAGGCCGAGCACTACACCTTCGCCGACACCCCGCGCGACGCCACCTTCGACGATCTGCTGGCCTTCCTCGACGACTACACCCCCGAGGCCGTCAGCAAGATCAGCGGCGTCCCCGTCGCGCAAATTGAGACGCTCGCCGACATCTACGGCGATCAGACCCGCGGCACCGTCAGCCTCTGGTGCATGGGCGTCAACCAGCACTATCGCGGCACCTGGATGAACAACCTCATCACCGATCTCCACCTGATCACCGGAAAGATCAGCAAGCCCGGCAGCAATCCCTTCTCCATCACCGGCCAGCCCGCCGCCTGCGGCACCGTCCGCGAAGTCGGCACCCTTAACAACCGACTGCCCGCCGACATGGTCGTCACCAACCCGGAGCATCGCGCCAAGGCCGAGAAGATCTGGGGTCTGCCCGAGGGCGCCCTCAACCCCAAGCCCGGCTATCACGCCGTCGACATGTTCCGCGCCCTCACCCGCGGCGACCTCAAAGCCCTGTGGATACAAACGACCAATCCCTGGGTGACCCTGCCGAATCTCCATCGCTTCAAGCGAACCCCCGGCGACGGCCGCTTCATCGTCGTCAGCGACATCTATCCCACGCCCACGACCGACGTCGCAGATCTCATCCTTCCCGCGGCCGCATGGGTCGAGCGCGAAGGATGCTTCGGCAACTCCGAACGCCGCACCCAGCAATGGGACAAGCTGATCGATCCGCCCGGCGAGGCAAAGGAAGACGCATGGCAGATCATCCAGGTCGCCAAACGCATGGGCATGGGCCATCTCTTCCCGTGGCCCGAGGATGACTGGCATAAGCCGATGTTCGAGGAGTATCGCAGCTTCGGCCTCGGCATCGGAAAGGACCTCGCCAGTTACGACCAGCTTCGATCGACGCGCGGCCTGAAGTGGCCCGTCGTCGACGGCAAGGAAACGGACTATCGCTACGCCGCCGGCCACGACCCCTATGTCAAGAAGGCCAAAGGCGTCCATTTCTACAAAGCCCACGATTACGGCGAAAGAGCCGCAATCTGGCTCCGTCCGTACCATCCGCCGCCCGAAATACCCGACAAGGAGTTTCCATTCTGGCTCTGTACCGGTCGCGTGCTGGAGCAGTGGCACTCCGGTTCAATGACCCGGCGCGTCAAGCAGCTTCATCAGGCCATGCCCAGCGCCTACGTCGAGTTGAACCGCGCCGACGCCATGGAGTTGGGCGTCAAGACCCGCGACTGGGTCAAGCTCGTCAGCCGCCGCGGCGAACTCAAGCTCCGCGTGGCCATCGACGGCCGCGGCAAGCCCCCGCGCGGCACCGTCTTCGTCCCCTTTTTCGATGAAGGCAAGCTGATCAACTGGTTGACCCTGGACACGATGTGCAACATCAGCAAGCAGCCGGACTACAAGAAATGCGCAGTGAGAGTCGAACGAACATGATTCGCCCACCGGCTCTGCCCGGGCTCGTGGCGCGCGCCGGGCTGCTCGCACTGACCGGCGTGGTGGCGATTCTTGTCACCGGCTGCGATAAGCAGCCCTCGGCGAGCCGAACCGCTGCGCCGGTCCCTGCCGCACAGGCGACCGCAGGCTGGTCCCAGGTCCGCGCCCTGCGCAGGGCCTTCGACGGCGCGCCACCGGTGATTCCGCACATGAGAATGGGGGCCAACTGCACCTCCTGCCACACCCAGGTCGGCATACAGTTCGGAGAAATGGGATTTGCCCCGCCCATGCCGCATACCACCAGTCCGAATCCAGGTGTCTTCACCCGCTGCGAGCAATGCCACGTCTATGCCGATGAAAAGGGGGTTTTTGTCGAAAATGGCTTCCAGCCGCTTCGTCAAGACCTCCGCAAAGGCCGCCGTGCGACCGAAATATCCCCGCCGACCATGCCGCATGCCGTGTTCATGAGGGAAAACTGCGCCGCATGTCACACGGGGCCCGCGGCAAGAGAGGAAATCAGGTGTACCCACCCCGAGCGTATCAGATGCGGGCAGTGCCATGTGCCCGTGATCGACAATTCTGACTTTTCACGAGCGGACTATGCATCATAATATACCGGTCAACTATTTCAGGAGACCAAGCACTCATGTCACCAGGCGACCAGCTTCTCAAAGTGTTCATCGACAGTGTCGGAGTCTTGCTCAAGGCGATCGTCGACTCAGTCTTCGGCGCATTCGTCAAGCCATTCCTCGAAAGTATTGCCGCGGCGTTCGGCCTCATGTGATGATCGCCTCGGGCGAATCGCGCACTCTTATCGGAGTCGTCGCTGTTGTTTTCCTCACCTTCTATGAAGCGAGCGACGCCGCGTTGGGCCAGGCATCAGGCACGGCCCCACCGGTCGCCGCCGAGACGGCAACCACTCAGCCCGCCGAAAAGGAGCCGACGACACAGCCCGCGCCTCCAACGCCGCCGAAATATCTCGATCTTCGATATAACGAGGACTACAGCTACCTCGACGGCCCCGAGGGCAGCTATCAGAAGGATCTCTTCGACCCCATCAAGCGAATGCACATCACCGACGATCTCACCTTGAGCATCGGCGGCGAGATCAGAGGTCGGCTTGAAGCAGAGACCAACACCACCTTCGGCAGCCGCGAGCCGGCCCAGGACACCTACTTCCTCCACCGCAGTCTGTTGCACGTCGATGTGCACTACAGAAAACTCGCCCGCGTTTTCGTCCAGGGCATCAACGCCATGATCGAGGATCGTGACCTCCCGCTCCTGCCAGTCCACGAAAACCGGTTCGATTTCCATCAGGCCTTTTTCGATCTGCGTTTTTTCGGGGAGGACGTGCCGCTGACTCTGCGCTTTGGCCGGCAGGAACTGGCCTACGGCAGGGAGCGATTCGTCAGCCCGCTGGACTGGTCAAATACCCGGCGGCGCTTTGACGGCGTCAAGCTCTTCTACGAAAGCGAAAAATTCGACATCGACTTCTTCTACATGCGCCCGATCGTCATCGACCTCTCCGAGGGCCTGAACCGCAAGCTCGACGAGTATCGCGCCGAGCAGCACTTCTACGGCATCTACACCAGGTACAAGGGCTTCAAGGATCACTACATCGAGAACTACTTCTTCGCCCTGCGCGACACCGGTGACCTGACCAACGCCAACGGACGCGTCGGCGACCTGTCGCTCTTCACCATGGGCGGGCGAGCCGGCGGGAAGAAGGGCCAGTTCGACTACGACGGCGAGCTCGCCGGTCAGTGGGGCAAGTTCGCGGGCGACACGATTCAGGCCTGGCTCGCCGCGGTCGATGCCGGTTGGACGGCGAAGGTGCCCTGGAGCCCGCGCCTCGGTGTGGGTTTCGATTTCGGCAGCGGCGATGAGGACCCCAACGACCGGATGCACCAAACGGCAAATCAGCTCTTCCCGCTGGGCCATGCCCACCTGGGCTATCTCGACCTCTTCGGCAGACAGAATGTCCTGGCCTCAAACGTCAACCTGACCGCCAAGCCGCATGAGAAGGTGACGACGCGCCTCGCCTGGTACACCTTCTGGAACGATGAGGTGCGCGACGCCCTCTACAATTCCGGCGGCGGCATCACCCGGCGCGACCCCCTCGGCAACGCCGGTCACGACGTCGGCAACGAGCTGGACCTCACCATCGGCGTCACGCTCGACCGCCACACGTCGCTGCTCTTTGGCTACTCGCACTTCTGGGGCAACAACTACATCCGCTCCACCGGGCCCAGCCAGGACGCCGACCTGCTCTACTTTCAATACTCGTTCAAGTTCTAATACGGAAGGTTGAAATGCGGAACGGTCGACGCCGCTGCCGACCGTCGAATTGAAATCATCATGTGTGGCACAGGCCAATAGCCTGTGCCCATCCTGCCGTAAGCCGGCCCCACGCGGGATTCGTCAGTTTCAGATTATCGGCTGACCGACTCCTTATCCAGCGTCTTCCCGCCCACCCGCGCCGCCGTCCGAACCTGCCGCGGAGGCATCGCCCACGGCTGATGCGAGATCAACTTCACCCGCATCAAATTCAGCGCGACTTCCAGTTGAGGATCGACGTCCGGGTTCTCATCCTCCGGCAGCTTCTCGTCGTCCGGCTGGCTCGTCGGCCGTCGATCTAGAACTTCCTCGGGGATCGACTCGCCGCCCTTGCCCTTGAGCAGGTCGCGCTCCCGGCGAAGTCGCAGAATCTTCGACGTCTCCTGCGGAATCACCTTCACCACGACGTGCGGCTCAACGCCCCATTCCTTCGCCCCGTCCAGATGATGCAGGCAATACCACGGATCGCCCGGTAGGTCGCTGTCATAAACGTAATAGTGAGCCGTCGTCAGCTTCAGGTAAGCCCGATTGTCCGCGATCGGAATCAGGTTCTGCACGCTGCCCTTGCCGAATGAACGCGTTCCGACGATGCACGCATGCTTCAGGCCCGACAGCGCTCCGGCCACGATCTCGCTGGCGCTCGCGCTGTACTCGTTCACCAGGATGATCAGCGGAAGTTCGCCGTCCCGGTTCGGGTGTTTCGACGTGATCTCCATGTTCTGCTGCCGGCTGCGACCCTTCGTCTTCACGATGGGTTCGTCCTCGCCGAGGAACAGTTCGCACATCTTCACGGCGCTCGTCAGCAGGCCGCCCGGGTTGAAGCGCAGGTCGAGAATCAGACCGTTGCAGTCGTCATCCCGAAGCTGCTCCAGCGCTGCCTCAAGGTCTTCAACTGTCTTGTCCATGAACCCGCTCACGCGGACGTAGCCGATCTTGCGCTCCGGGTCGATGATGAAATCCCAACCCGTCGGTCGCCCGTCGTCGCGCGTATGACCGCGCACCGTTCTCAGCTTGATCTGCTGGCGAACCAGCGAGTAGTCGCGGGTCACCTCCGTCACCGGGTCCTTGATCGTCAGCTTGACCCGGCTGCCCGCCTCGCCGGTGATGAAAGTCACCGCCTGGTTGATCGTCATCTCCAGCGTGCTCTTGCCGTCGACTTCCAGGATCATGTCACCCGGCTTGATCCCCGCCCTATAGGCCGGCGAATCTTCCAGCGGCGTCTCCACCCGGATGTGCTTGCCGATATCCTGCGTGATCTGAATCCCCACGCCGACGAACTCGCCGCGCGTATGCTTGTTGAACTCTTCGACCTCCGCCGGCCAGATCACCGACGTGAACTCGTCCAGCGGCTCGAGCATGCCCGACACAAACTCATCCACCAGCACGCATTCCGGCAGATTCAGCCCGCTCTCCCGGTTCGCGGCCAGGACTCGGCTGAACAGCGACGTCACATCCTTTGCCCGAAGCGACGCACGAGGCTCGACCCGGCTGCGCTTCAACCCCTGCAGGCGCGCCGCGAAGTGGCTGACCCGGTCATCATCGCCCAGCGTCGGAAAGGTCTCGGAAATGCTCTTGGCCTCGGCCAGAAGAGTCAGGTGATCCAGACCCTCCGAGCAGAGCTTCTTGAAGTCGGGCTCCGTCACGTAGTCCTCGTCCATGCGATCGAGGATCTGCCCGATCGTGTTGGGCGTGACATCCCGCAGATCGGTCCGCCAGTTCGACTTCGGACCATAGACAAAATCAAGGTGGGCGCGCTTGGCGCAGAACTTGTAACCGTCGGAATACTTCGTCTCGTCGGGATAGAGCGTCTTCAGATAGCTGTAGAGCACCAGGGCGTCCGACCACTCGTTCTTGCCCCGATGACTCTCTATTTCCGCGAGCACGTGCTCGACGATCTCGCCGAGCCACTTCTCCTCGCGAAACTCATCTTCGCTCTTGGCGTTATACATCGCGCCCAGGGCATAGCTCAGCGCGCGGCTCCACTTGTAGCCCGGACTGTCCTTGTCGACGTCCTCTTCTTCTTTATCCAGACCGGCGCCGGCCGCCTCATCCATCTCGTCAGACGGAGGCCGCGTCGCCTTGGCCTTGACCTTCGCCGATTTGTCGGACTTGTCGCTCGCCTTCGTCGACTTGTCGGACTTGGCCTTCTCCGTCGGGGCTTCCTTCGCCTCGACGATCATTTCCTTCGCCTTACCAACGTAGTAGTCGTAAGTGCGGCTTCGAAGCCGCTCCCGACTCGCCTCCAGCGACTTGGCCTCCTTCATCCATGAAATCGCCGAAACAACTTCTCTGTTCCCGGGCTCAATCCGCTCCACCCGCTCAAGGGCCGGCAGTGCCGCGGCAAAGTCCCCGGCGAGAATGAGATCAGACCCCTTGAGCCAAAGCTCGCGAGCATCCCCGGACGCCAATCGCGGTTCGTTCGGCTCGGCCCATGCCACGCTCGTTGTGGCAACCACGGCCACTGATAGAAGAAATACGGCCGTCCGGCGTCGAGTGATGCTAAAAGGACTCATGAATGCTCCTGTTCCAAAAAACGGGCACCTTGCACCCGCATCGACTTCTTCGGCCTTCCCGGCAACTTGGATTCGTCTGGAGCCGCTCGCTGGACCCCATATTCATCGACCGCCGCCGAATAACTCGCCCTTCGGCAAACATTGCGGCAACCGCCGATTGTCGGGATTTTCACCCTCATCCCTTACATAACGGCCAAACGCTCCCCCGGTTCACACCCTCACAATTATATGTAATGCGATTACCGGGCACCAAGAATTCTGCCCCAGTCTCAGTTAAAGGTCCGACAAACCCTACACCACGCCCCTCATCGCGGCGATGGGCCTTATCCGGGCCTGCCTTTCCTTCCGCCAAGTGTACGATATGGATTCCCCCCGGGGCGAGAATTTAGGGCTGCTCAATCGCCTTTTGCAGGTTGTCAAATACTTGGAACAACTGCGTAAGCCGCGTCAGTTTCAACAGGTGATGGATAAACGGCGGTGGCGAGACCAGCCGAATTTCTCCCTCGTTCTTTCGCGCCCGAAGATAGCCGGAAACCAGCCCGCCCAGCCCCGTGGACTCAATGAAATCCAGCCCCGCCATGTCCACGACGATCAGCGGCTTTGGCTGCGACGCGATTTCGACGAGTTGATCGGTCAGCCGATCGGCGTGCTCCATGGTGCACGACCCGACCAGCCGCACAACGACCGCGTCCTGAAGCCGGTTCACCGACACCGAAAACGGCGTCTCCGTAAAGTCAGTCGATTTGTCGCCTGATTCGTCCGTCGTCATTGCTTGTTCAGTTTCACCAGTCGGACGCAGTTCCCCGTCACGCTGAACTGCACGTCGTCCAGATATGCCCGCATCAGCATGATCCCGCGACCGTGAGGCCGGTCGATGAATCCCGGTTGCGTCGGATCAGGGACTTCGTCCGGACAGAAACCCTCCCCGTCGTCGGAAATCTCGATCTCGACCCGATCCTTCGTCACCAGGTATCGAATACGAATTTTCTTGTCGGGGTCGCACTTATTGCCATGACGAAACGCGTTCGTCATCGCTTCCTCAAGTGCCAGTTTGATCGCAAACGCCGCGTTCTCGCAGTACCCGCAGGCCGCCACCTCCCGAAGGATGGCTTCTTCCGGCGCCTTGGCCGCGTGAAGGTCGTTCGCGATCTGAATTTCCTTGAACTGCCTCAAACCGACCCTTCCATGCAGCTATCGGTCTGCCCGGAGAACCTCGACCCGTCCGGCTCGATGCCAGGTGCGGACCGCCGACAAGGGGTGCCGGAGCCCGTGTCTTAAAAACTTGCCCGGGCCTTGTCCTGCGAGGGATGAATATCGAAGATCTTGTTCAATCGCGTGATCTTGAAGACTTCGTAAATCTGCGGATTGATGTCGCTGAGCTTCAGCTTCCCCTGCTTCTCTTCCACCCGCTTCTTCAGCGTGATCAACATGCCCAGCGCGGCGCTGGAAAGGTGCTCCACATTCTTGAATGAAAGAAGCAGCTTCGTCGCCGGCGCGAACTCGACCACCTTGCCCAGCTCTTCCTGAATCTCGTGGATGCACAACTCGTCGAGAATCTTCCGATCCGCGAATTCCACAAGTGACACACCGGAGAGATCGCTGACCTTGAGTCTCGTCACTTGCTCCGCCATAAATGTACTCCCGCCCCCCTTCATTGATCCCGTAATCCATCGTCAATTCTTATTCTAGCCCCCCATCCACCGCACGCCAACTCCGCCGCCACGCTCCAATCGGCACCCCAGGTGGGCCTCCGGACGCCGTTTTCACCGGCCCGCATCGTACGCAGCGAGCTTGTCAGTTTCAAAGAAAGGGCCGGGGTTGTGTCCCTGCGCCGAAGGACGGAGAATCCGCTCCCTCAGACGCATTAACAAGACGCACCCGTATCGAGTGCGAGGAGGTTTTCACATCCATGCCCCTTAGATCATCCGCTCCCATTTGTCGCCTTTGTTTCGCATCTTTCGTCGTCATCCTGTTCGCCGTCCGGCTCGCCTCGGCACAGACGCCGCCGGCCGACACCCTCACCCCGCGCGACGTCGCCGCCCTGCGCGCCGTGGACAGCCCCAAGATCTCGCCCGACGGCTCGAAGATCGCCTACCTCCTCAGCGTCCCGCGAAATCCCTTCGCCACCGAGCCCGACGAGAAGTTTGAAGACGGCGGCGCCTATGCCGAACTCCACGTCTACGACCTCGCCGCCGGCGCCGGCCGCCCATTCATCGTCGGCAAGGTCAATATCGGCCAGCTCAGGTGGTCGCCTTCCGGTGACGCGATCTACTTCATCGCCAAGCGCGGCGACGACAAGCACAACTCACTCTACCGAATTCCCATCGACGGTGGCGAGGCCCGCCGTGTCCTCACCCACGAGACTGACATTCAGTCCTACACCCTCAGCCCCGACGCCGCACACGTGGCCTTTCGCGCCACCGCCAAGACCCCCAAGGATAAGGAAGCCCTCACCGATGCCGGCTTCAAGGCCGAGGTTTACGAGGAGGACCTCGATCCCACCCGCGTCTGGGTGGCGAATCTCGACAACAAGAAGGACGAGCCCAGGTCGCTGCCCATCGAGGGTCACGTCGTCGCCGTCGAGTGGAGTCCTGCGAAGGACCAGCTCTGCGTCTGCCTCTCCCCGACATCCCTCATCGACGACATCTACATGCGGACCCGCGTCCGCATCGTCGATGCCGACTCCGGCGAGGTGCTCACCACCGTCGACAACCCCGGCAAGCTCGGGCGCGTCGCGTGGTCGCCCGACGGCCGCCACGTCGCCATGATCTCCGCAGCCGACATCAACGACCCCGCCGAGGGCCGCCTCCTGCTCGCCGATGCACAGACCGGCAAACTCAAGGACCTCCTCCCGGACTACAAGGGGCACGTCGCCGCCATCGACTGGCAGGACGATCGCACCGTCATGTTCATCGGTGACGAAGGACTGTCATCCACCTTCGGCAAGGTCGGCGTCGACGGCGCCGGCCGCAAGACCATCGTCACCGCGGGCGATCTCGTCCTCGGCGGTTTCTCCCTGTCCAGGGACGGCCAGAGCGGCGCCTTCGTCGGCGGCAGCCACGCACACCCGCCTGAGCTCTTCGTCATGAAGCACGGCGAGACCTCGCCGCGCCGGCTGACCGACAGCAATCCCTGGCTCGCCGAGAAGCGCTTCGCCAAACAGGAGGCGATTTCCTTTGAGGCCCGCGACGGCCAGGACATCCAGGGCATCCTCATTCACCCGCTCGACGAGAAGCCCGATGCCAAGTACCCGCTGATCGTCTATGTCCATGGCGGTCCCGAGGCCCACGAGTACAATGCTTGGCTCACGAATTACTCCCGGCCGGGGCAGGTGGCGGCCGCGCGCGGGTTTGCCGTCTTCTATCCCAACTATCGCGGCAGTACCGGTCGCGGCGTCGAGTTCAGCAAGCTCGGCCAGGGCGATGAGGCGGGCAAGGAGTTCAACGACCTCGTCGATGGCGTCAAGCACCTCATCGATACCGGTCTCGTCGACAAGGAGAAGGTCGGCATCACCGGCGGCTCTTACGGCGGATATGCCTCGGCATGGGGGGCGACGGCGCTGACGCAGCACTTCGCGGCGAGCGTCATGTTCGTTGGCATCAGCGACTCGATCTCCAAGAAGGGCACGACCGACATCCCCAGCGAGGACTACCTCGTCCACACCCGCGACCATCCGTGGAACGACAAGTGGAACTTCTACCGCGAGCGGTCGCCGATCTACTACGTCAAGAAGGCCCGTACGCCGATTCTCATTCTCGGCGGGGCCGACGACACCCGCGTCCATCCTGGCCAGTCGATGGAGCTGTATCGCTTCCTCAAGACGATCGGCAAGGTGCCGGTGCGGCTGATTCGGTATCCCGGCGAGGGGCATGGCAATCGCAAGGCGGCTGCCCGGCTGGACTACAATCTCCGCATGATGCAGTGGATGGAGCACTACCTGATCGGGCCGGGCGGCGATCCGCCGCCGATGAAGCTCGATTACGGCCTGCCGGAGAAGGCCGAGGACAAATCGGACGCCGACGAATCGTCGGATGAGCAGTCATGATCGCGATCTCGACAGCCGGAATCCCGCGCCTTGCCCGTCCGCCAGTGGGTAGTGCCATCATGTCGGCACTTTTCATCGTTGCCCTGGCCGCCGGCTGCGCACCGGCCAGGACGGAGATCAACAGTTTCGTCGATCCCGATTTTTCCAGCCGCGTATTTACCCGCGTCCTGGTCGCGCCGTGCTACGCCGATCTGGGCGACCGGGCCGCCATTGAGGACGCCTTCGTCCAGTTGCTCGCCGATACCCAGACGCAGGGCGTGGCCTCGATCACCCTTCTCCCGCCGACACGGGACTGGAAGGACGAGGACATCTTCCCGCTGATGGCCGAGCAGAAGATCGACGGCGTGCTGCTCATCACGCAGACCGGCGCCTTCCATGATCGCGAATACGTGCCCGAGCGCGTCGATATCCATACCGATGAATTCCTCTCGGCCCGATCGTTTCGCGGCAGTCGCCGCTGGGGCTACGGCCGCGGCTATTACGACGCGCACATCACCCGATCCGGCGGTTATTACGTCGATCTGCCGCGCGTTCGCAACGAGCTGCGCCTCTATGACGTCGCCACGCGCAAGCAGGCGTGGTTTGCCACGACCCTCACGGCGGGCGACTCGAGCGCGAGCCGTGAAGAGATGATCGACTCCTTCGCCAAAGAGACGATCGCCAAGCTCACCGTCGACGGACTCGTCCGTGCGCGGGCCCGGCACAACGACGATGAGGACGATGATTGACACGTCAATCGCCTACTTGTGCTTCCAGTCCACGCAGAAGTTGGGCAGGTCGCAGGTGCGGTCTTTGGGTTTGAGCAGGTCGTCGAGGGTGTCGGGCCGCTCGCACTTTTGAGGGGCCGGAAATTCCTTTTTATGCTTTTCTTCCCATTCGGCGCGGCGATCGGCGCGGAGTTTGGCCTGGCGCTGGGCCTCGGTGCCGGATGGCTTCGGGGCCTCGCTGCCCGTAGGGTGGGCTCGGCCCACCGTCTCCGCCGACGAGCCCCGGACTTCAGTCCGGGCGGTTCTCATCCCACCGTCGGCACTCGACTCCTTCGCACATTCCCCCGCCAGATTAAGAGTGCCGCCATTGTGGCACGCGAGAATCGGGTCGGGATGGTGCTTGGCGGAGTTGGTAGATGTGACCGACTCATTCTCGCCGGGCGATGCGGGCGAATCTTCCGCGCCGGGTGATGTGACCGGCTCATTCTCCCCGGGTGATGCGAGGGGCGTTTCCGAATCGCGCGATGCGGCCGGTTTATTCGCTTCGGCCGCCGCGGCCCCGCGCGCGACCTGCCGCTCGAATTCCTCGCGGCGGCGCTGGGCCTCTTCGGCGAAGCGCGCGGCCTCATTGGCTTTGCTCGCCGCTTCTTCGGCGTCGCGTTTGGCGTCGAACTCGGCGCGGCGCACGCGGTCCTCCTTCGCCTTGCGCTCGCCCTCGAGCTCGTGCGGGAGCAATCCGCGCTGGCCGGCGGCGATGTTCTCCGGGGTGCGCTGATCGGGCGGCAGGTGATCGCCGGGGAAGCGTTTGATGATCGGCTTGGGGCCGTACTTGAGGTCGAGGCCGTAGATGTCGGCGACGGCCTGATCGAGCCGTGTGAGGAATTCTTCGCGCGTCGTCGGAGTGCCATCGGCTTTGCGCCCCCACGGCGCGTCGGCGGTCGGCGCGTCGGGGTGCGGGCTCGATTTGCTCTTTGCGCCGTCGGGCTTGGCGTCTTTCGCACGCGCTGCCACGGCCTCGGCGCGAATCTGCAGCGACTTGTGGGCGATCTCGATGCGCTCGCGCTGGTGCTCAATGTTCGCATTGATGCGGTCGCGGTTGATCTGCACGCTGGCGGTTTTGCTGTAGGCGTTGGCCAGACGCTCGATCTGGCGAGCACTTGCCTTGCCGCTGTGGATGAGGCCGATCATGTACTTGCAGACGTACCGCGCGGCGACGTGCTCGAGGCGGATGTCGTCGAACTCGGTCCGCTTGCTGACAATTGCTTCAACATCGAGCCCATCCAACAAGCCCTCAGGCGTCTCCACCGACGAGCCCCGGACTTCAGTCCGGCCGGTCCTCATCCCACCGTCGGCGCACGCAAGCTCAGCCCCATCCTCCCCCGCCAGATCCGCAATCCGCGCCACCGCCCGTCGCCGCGCCCCATAGCGATAAAACGACGAGTAGCTGACCCCTCGATCGCCAAGCTTGAACTGAGCGTAAATCTCGCGATAAGAAGCGCCGTCCCCGGCCCGCAAAACCTCGTCGAGCCGCCGTCGCTCCGCGCGCGGCAGCTTCTTCTCAACCGCCGTCGGCAACTCGCGTCGGCGAAATAGTGGATCGGACATAACCGGTGCCTCCCTTTGAAGCGAGTGTCACATCACTGTCGCTCCGATCCAATACTTAGCACACAGTCGCCCGCGAGCAACTCAAAAATCAGCCGATTTCCCGCGTGTTTCCGCCATGTCCTGTAACAGTCAACCGTTGGCACCCAAAAAAAATCTTCCGCCATTCAAAAAATCTCCACCCCGCGCAATTCCCCTCTGCTCTACCGCGCGATTCCGACTTCCTCCACGCGAAATATCCACCTACTCCCCGCGCGATGCGCACCTGCTCCCCGCGCGATCCCCTTCCGCCGCCCCGCGCGATGCGCACCTGCTCCCCGCGCGATCCCCGAAGCGGCTTGCCGTTTGGCGACGACAACGCCAACACTCTTCGGCGCACCGGTTTCACGCCCCACCCCGAGAACAATGAGCAAGTGTTAACTCCTGGAGGACCAACCGATCATGAAATCAAAAACCGCAAACCACCCGCCCATCGCCCCCATCACCCGCCGCGCTCCCCTCGCGCCGCCGCCCCGGTGTGCCGCCATCGCAGTCGAACTCAAGCCCTCCGCGCCACAAACCCCGCTCCACAGTCCCCGGAGCGCAGCTTCCCCAATTCCGACGTTTCGACGTTTCCCCCAAAAACCACCCAAGTTGCGAACCGCCCCAACACACGCCCGCCACGCGAGTTGCAATCGAAAAAAATCCCGTGTGTCACCGTATGTCACCTTCGACCACCGCGCGATCTCGGCGGCAAACGCCCGGCGATTCTTTATTCGTTTCGCACAGGCTGGAAGCCTATGCTACCGGGCGCGGATAGGGGGCGGTGTTGAGTGCGGTACCGGCATATCGTCAGAGTCTCGGGTTGAAGGGCGGGACGAGTACGAGAATGCCTGTCGCCTTGGCAGACGATCACGGCCGAGTGAGGCGACCTTGATCCTGAGTAACCGGTTAAAGGTCGGTTTGCTGGAGGGCCCATGGAGAGACGGTCCGCCTATCATGATTGCTGGCATGGCGGGTCATTCCCCGGTGTATTTGAAATGTCATAATATGTTGTGATTAAGTCAGTTACATCTAGGGAAAGTGTATCTGGCCGGTGGAATCTATTAATTTGATTGATTTTGATATATTATTGAAATACCCTCAATTGGCGTTCGAAAATGAATGATATATCAATATAGCACAAATTGATAGGAAAATGAGGCTCCCAGCCAAACCACCGGACAGCATGAAGGTCATTCAGGAGGCCAGTCCTGAAGAGATCAGTGCGCTGATGCAGAGCGAGGAGTATTTGAAGTTGGCCCATCTATGTGAGGTGGAGTACTGGCCCTGGGATAAATTCCGATTCAAGGCCCGACATCAGACAAAGCTCGCGTGGGCGCTTGTGGCAAACGGTCGGCTCCCGAGATACCGCCACCTGCCGCTCGATGGTCACGGGAAGGCGAATCTGAAATACACTTTGCCTGATGCGGTTCAGAAGGAATTGATGCTCATTGATCAGGAACTGGCCGGAAGGGTCTTGTCGGACGATCACCAGCCGCTGATTGCATCACAGAGAGAACAGTTCATCGTGGCATCGCTGCGCGAAGAGGCCATCTCGTCGAGTCTGCTGGAGGGGGCGGTGACGACGAGGCAGGAGGCGGAAAGGATGCTGAAGTCCGGGAGGAAGCCGCGCAGCAACGGCGAGCAGATGGTGATGAACAACTATCGCGCCATCATGTTTATTCGGGAGCACTACCAGCAGGAACTCACGCCGGAATTCCTGATCGAGGTTCAGAGGATCTTGACGGAAGGGACATTGGAGAAAGAGGACCAGGTCGGAAGACTGAGGACCGCCGAGGATAACATCAGAATCGTCGATGAGCGGGATCAGGAGATTGTTCATCAGCCGCCGCCAGCGGAAGAGTTGGAACAGCGTATTGCGGTACTTTGCCGATTTGCCAACCGAAGGCCGGAAGAGGAACCATTCATACACCCGGTGATCAGCGCATGTGTGCTTCATTTTCAGGTGGGGTTCGACCATCCGTTTTGTGACGGCAATGGTCGAACCGCGAGAGCCTTGTTTTACTGGCTGATGCTGAGGCGGGGCTACTGGCTATTCGAGTATCTGCCGATTTCGCGGCTGATTTACAGGAGTCCGGGACAGTATGCGCGGGCGTTTCTTTATAGCGAGATCGAGGACTTCGACCTGACTTACTTCCTGCTTTACAAGATGCGCATCATTTCCAGGGCGAGGCGGGACCTTCACGCGTATCTGCGCGAGAAGTACTCGCAGATGACGCAGGCCCGGCGCATGTTTTCTTCGGACAGGCGGCTTAATCACCGGCAAAGAAGCGTCGTCTTGCAGGCGACGAATCATCCCGATCGGGTGTTCACGATAGCCGACCACCAGAGCAAGTTTGCGGTCTCGTATGGGACCGCGAGAAATGACTTGCTGGCACTTTCTAGGTGGGGGTATCTGGAGATGAGCGTCGTTGGAAAGACATTTGAATTCGTGCCAGGCGATAGGCTCACGGAATTGAACGGAGAGTGAGTGCAATATTTGACGCGGAAAGGCGAATCCCATTTTATTAAGCGCGGCGGGGACGCGTTCTGAACTTTGACGGGAGGCTGCGATGGCCAGTGAGAGTGGATGGTATTTCGTGAAGGACGGCAAATCGGTCGGGCCGATGACGCGCGAGGAGTTGATTCGGCAGCTCTCGTCGGCGGGCGGGGCCGAGGCGCTGATCTATGGGCCGGGCATGGTCGACTGGGTGCAGGCGCGGCACGTCGCTTCGATCGCCTCGCAGCTTGGCGGGGCGGCGGGGACTAATCGGGCAGCGCCGCCGCCGGTGACGGGCGCGCGGATGGCCGACGAGATCGACTACGAGATTTTCGGCGATGATATGCAGTTCGTGGAGATCACGCTGGACCCTGGCGAGGTGGTCGTGGCTGAAGCCGGGGCGATGATGTACATGACGCGGGGGATCGAGATGCAGACTGTGTTCGGCGATCCGTCGAAGAACTCGGGCCTGCTGGGGAAGATTTTTGAGGCGGGCAAGCGGATGGTGACGGGGGAGTCGCTTTTCCTGACGACGTTCGGGGCGGCGAGCCGGGAGCGCGAGAAGGTGGCGTTCGCGTCGCCGTATCCCGGGAAGATTGTCCCGATGGACGTGGGGCAGCTCGGCGGCGAAATCCTGTGCCAGAAGGAGGCGTTTCTCTGCGCGGCGCGCGGGGTGACGATGGACATCGCGTTTCAGAAGAAACTCGGCACGGGGTTCTTCGGCGGAGAGGGATTCATCCTTCAGCGCATTCGCGGCGACGGACTGGCGTTTGTTCATGCCGGGGGCACGATCGTCAAGCGCGATCTCGCGCCCGGCGAGCAGTTGCGGTTGGACACCGGTTGTCTCGTCGCGTTTCAGCCGTCGGTGGACTACGACATTCAACTGGCGGGCGGCATCAAGACGACGCTGTTCGGCGGGGAGGGGCTATTCCTGGCGACGCTGACCGGGCCGGGGTCGGTGTGGCTGCAATCGCTTCCGTTCGCGCGATTGGCGGCGCGGATCTTTGGGCCGTATGCGCGGAACAAGGGCGAGGGGTCGCTGCTGGGCGGCATCGGATTGGGGAGCATCCTCGGGACGGACGAGTAGCGACGGACTGGCCGGGTTACTTGCGCGGTGAACTGCGCAGCATGTCGGCGAGGATCGACGCGGTGTTTTCGGCGGCGCCGGATTTGACGAGCGGCTGGATGGTGGCGGCGAGGTCGTGGCGGACCTTGTCGAGCTTGCCGGGGGTGGAGAGCCATTCGACGGCGGTGGCGATGATGGGGTCGACGCTTCGATAGTAGGGCATGAATTCGGGGACGATCTCGCGGCCGGCGAGGATGTTGGGGATGGACAGGTGCGGGGTGGTGATGAGCCAGCGGCCGATGAGGTTGTAGGCCAGTGCGCTGCCGTTGTACATGACGATCATCGGCGCGTTGCGATAGGCCACTTCGAGCGTGACGGTTCCTGAGGCGACGAGGACGATGTCGGCGGCGACGATGGCGGCGGCGCGGTTGAGCGCGCCTTCGACGATTCTCAGCGGCAGGGTGCGGGCGCGGCCGCGAATGATTGCTTCGATGAGCGTGCGCGACTCTTCGCTCGAAGCGGCGACGACAAACTTGATGCCGCGATGACGAATCGCCAGGGCCGCGGCGACGTCGAGCTGGCCGGGCAATACTTCTTCAATGACATGACGGCGCGAGCCGGGCAGCAGGGTGATGAGCGGGCTCGCGTTATCGCGAAGGCGATTCACGTCTTCGTCGGAAGGTGTGACGCCGAGCAGGTGGTCGAAGGAGGGGTGGCCGACGTAGTCGGCGCGGATGCCGCGGTCGCGGAAGTATTCCTCCTCGAATGGCCACAGACAGGCGATGCGATTGATGCGCTTGCGGACGCGCCTGTTTCGCCACCATCGCCAGCCCCAGGCCCAGGTTTGCGGAGCGATGTAGTAGAGGACGGGGGTGCCGGCGAGTTGGCATTTCTTGGCGATGGGGAGATTCAGCGCGGGGGAGTCGACCATGACGGCGGCGTCAAACTTTTCGTGGCGCAGGTAGTCGGCGAGGTTGCGGAGGAGGCGCAGAGCCTCGGGGATGCGGCCGAGGGCGGCGAAGGCCATGGCGGACTTGGCGGTCATGTCGTGGAAGCAGTAGCAGCCGGCGGCGCGCATGGCGGGACCGGCGAGACCGGCGAAGGTGGCGGCGGGGTGGGATGCCCGATAGGCGCGGATGAGGGCGGCGGCGTGCTCGTCGGCGCTTTGCTCAGCGGCGCTGATGAAGATTCGATGGGCTGCGGGCTCTTGACTCATGGAAATCACATGGCCCTTCGCGAGCCCGGGATCGATCGGGGTGAATGACCACCCCCAAGGTATGGCCGGTTTATACCCTAAGAGGGGGTATGGGTGGTAGATATCGGACGTGTGAGGTGGGAGGCGGTTGGTCGGTTGGATGGTGGGTGTGGGAAGGGGCCGAGGCGGGGGAGGTTGGCGCGGAATGCGAATGCGATTTTCCATGGTCAGGATCGGCGAAATGAGGGGAAACGGAGGGTGGAGAATCATGCGGCGATGGCGTGAAAATGCTTGGGCGAGCGCGATGTGACGAGCGCCTGGTGGGCTGCATTATCTCCTTGACTGAGGTGGACTTGCGGCTTAGGCTGTAGGTTTCCGCGTAGACTCCGCTTCGTGCGTTCTACCATCATCAGAACAAACTTGAAAACGTGTTTCGGGAGGTGACGATTGGCATCGGCGTTGGTCCGCGAGTTGATTGACTCGGGCATTCATTTTGGTCATCGGGTGAGCCGGTGGAACCCCAAAATGGCCCCGTATATTTTCGGCAAGCGGAATTCCATTCACATCATCGACATTCGCGAGACCATCCGGGGTCTGCTTCGAGCGAAGAAATTTCTCGCAGCGATTGTGTCGCAGGGTCAGGACGTGCTGATCGTCGGGACCAAGCGGCAGGCGCGGGAGACCGTGGAAAAGCAGAGCAAGCGCGTAGGCATGCACTACGTCAATGAACGGTGGCTTGGCGGCACACTTACCAACTTTAAGACGATCCGATCTCGTCTTGCCAGACTAGAATATCTGGAAGACCTCGAGAAGTCGGGTCGTATCAACGAACTCACCAAGAAAGAGCGGGCCGTCGTAGACCGCGAGCGCAAGAAGATCACGCGCAACCTTGAGGGCATCCGCAAGATGACCCGGTTGCCTGGTGCGCTCTTGATCGTGGACGTTCGTCGCGAGCACATTGCCGTGAAGGAGGCCCAGAAGCTGGGCATTCCGACGGTGTGCGTCGTGGACACGGACAGCGATCCCGGGGTCGCGGATATTCTCATTCCGGCGAACGACGACGCGATGCGGGCGATTGATCTGCTGATGACGCAACTGGCTGATGCGATCGAAGAGGGCAAGCGCGGCCGACCGGCGCCGAGCGAGTCTACTGAGGAGCAGGGCGGTGCGCGTCCGCGGAAGTCGCGTCGGAAGACGACGTCGGAGATGGCGGAAGAGGGCGCAGAGGCCGGCGGCGAGGCGGTTTCGTCTTCGATGCCGGTGGAGACGGTTCCCTCTTCGTCCAAGGCGGCGTCGCCCGATCAGGTTCCGGACGGCGTTTAGGCGCCGGCCCTCGCGTGAGACAACGACACAGGTAAACGGATGATGGTCCGCGGGGTCGTCGCAAGGCGGCTGCGAGGATTTATTTGTCCGGGACGCAGCCCCGTTGCAAATGGACCGGCCGAGTCGGTCGGCGGTTCGGGCGAGATCCACCCACAACCATCGAATATCAGAACGATATCTGAAAGAGATTCAGGGAGACGCAAGGACACCATGGCGGAAATCACGGCACAACAGGTACAGAGTCTTCGAGCCAAGACGGATCTGGCGATGATGGACTGCAAGAAGGCGCTGGTCGAGGCTGGGGGCGACGAGTCGAAGGCGATGGACATCCTTCGCAAGAAGTTCGCGGACAAGATGACGGATCGCGCGGACAAGGAGACGGCGAACGGTCGGATCGGCGTGTTTGCGAACGAGAAGGGGGCGGCGCTGGTCGAGTTGCGGTGTGAGACGGACTTCGTCGGGGGCAACGACTCGTTCAAAGAGCTGGCGAACTCGATCGCGGAGACGGTGCTGACGAGCGGGGTGACGGATGCCGAGAAGCTGAAGAGCGCGAAGGCGAAGGACGGCCGGACCTTGCAGGAGCACCTGGTTGATGCGTTCGGCCGATTGAAGGAGAACATCGGTCTGAAGCGGGCGGCGCGGATCGAGGGAATTGGGTCGTGCTACGTTCACCATAACGGCAAGGTCGGGGCGGCGATCGCGTGCGACAAGGCGCCGGGCGAGGCGGGTCGGCATGTTTGCATGCACATCGCCTCGACGCTGAACATCGCGGGCCTGACGCGAGGCGACGTGAATGCCGCGTCGGCCGCGGAGGCGCGGGAGAAGGCGGCCGGTGAGGCGAAGGGCAAGCCGGAGCAGATTTTGAACAAGATTGTCGAAGGGAAGATGGACAAGTGGTATGGCGAGCGCGTGCTTCTGGAGCAGCCGTTTGTGATGGACGACAAGAAGAGCGTTCAGCAGTTCGCCAAGGAGAACGGGTTTACCGTGACGGCGTTCGTGAAGTTTGAGGTCGGCGGGCTTTCGTAGGCGACTTTGACGGAAAATAGATTAGATTCACGAGAGCCGCGGAGACCCGCGGCTCTTTTTTTTACGCGGCGGTGCGTCAGGGACTGCGGATGGCGTTGGGGATCTCGATTTCGGAGAGGCGGCGGTAGGAGACGGGTTGGCCGCCGAGGGTGCCGGAGAGGGTTTGGAAGTCGGCGGACATTGAGGCGTTGCTGAAGCCGACGGGGCTGCCGAGGGTAGTGGTTTCGAAGGTGAAGACGTTGCCTACGCGGGTGGGTTCCTGGACGAAGGCCTGGAAGATCTGCTGGTTGGGGACGCCGCGGATGGCGCGGTTGTTGTAGGCGATATAGAAATTCCGATCTCCGGCGATGGTGCGGTCGATGAGGATGGCGCCGATGATCTCGCCGTTTGTTCCGAAGCGAAGGATCGAGTCGCCGAAGACGCCGCTGGTTGCGCGCCAGACTCCGAAGAGGGCGGCGGTGGTGGGGTCGGCATCGAGCATCACGGTGATGTTTTTGGTGACGGGGTGGCACTGGGCCTGGTCGAGGGCGACGCCGACCTTGACGTTTTTGGGGAGGAGGCCGAGCGAGGTGACGTCGATGTCGAAGTTGCCGGCGACCTCGTAGATGATGACGAAGTTTCCGCAATTGCCGTTGCACTCGCTGATGATTTCCTGGCTGTTACCGACCCGAAAAGTTGCGCGGGCGGTGGGGACGACCTGGCCGGAGGGGTTGCGGACATTGAGGACGACGGAGGCGACGGCGATCTGGGTGCAGACCTGTCCGCCGGGGCCGATGACGATGCCGCCGCAGTTGCCGTTCATGGCACAGAAGGGGAGCAGGCAGAAGACGAGGAGGGCCGATTTGCAGAATTTCATTTGATGATGGTCCGTCATATCAGGCAGGTTGGAGTGCGGGATCTACCTCCCCTTATAGGATAGGCGGACAGGCGGGCGGGAATCAACGAGGGGGAGATGGGAGGACCCGAGAAAAACGGTGATGACGGCGCGCACGGGGAGCAAGGGTGATGGGTGTCGGATGCGAGGGGCGGGAGGCTGCCCACGCCGGCTTGTCACGAAGGAGGAACCCATGAAGGCGCGACGATGCAAATGTGTGAACGGTTTTGTTTTGACGGTGGTGACGGCGGGGGTGATCCCGACTATGGGGTGCTCCAATCTGTTCAATCAACATGCCCAGATCATGGATGCGATGCGGGGAATCATGGGAGATACGGCGGCGCGTTTGTCGGAGAGCGGGACTGGTCAGATTGCCGCGGGCGGGCAAGTGATCAATCCGGGGCTGCGCGTATCGGGCGGCGTTGAGTATTACGCGGTGGCGCAATACGAGGGGGTGAGCGGGCAGGTGACGGCGGCGATGCACGGGGGGCTGGACCGGGTGGTGCCTGACAGCGTGCAGCAGCGGATCGACGCGATCTGGCGGGATTCGAGTCTGACGGCGTCGAAGCGGACGCAGATGATTTACGATTTGCTCGACAAGTGGATGAGCGAGCAGACGGGGGCGGACGAACCGGCGGGCGATGAGACGTCTGCGCGGTAGCGCGATTTCGTTTGGATGACGTCATTTGTTTGGAGGGGATCATTTCATACGCACGGGCTGGAAGCCCATTGTGCCCGGGGGGCACGCGTGATGCGCACGGGCTGGAAGCCCATGCTACCCTGGGGCACGCGTGATATGCACGGGCTGGAAGTCCGTGGTGCCGGGGGGCAATTCGGTTGAGTTTGACATTGGGTGGGCGGGCATCGCGCGGGGGCGATGCCCGGTGGGGGTTTGGTGGAAGGAGGGGAAGATGAACACGCGGCAGACTCGGTTAGGGACGGTGATGGCGATGGTGAGGATGGGGATGGGGATGGGGGTCTTGGGGAGTGCCGGATGCGTGGCACCTCATTCGGGGGCGGGACACGACTCGGACGCGAGCATATCGGCGGTTCGCACGCAGGTGCGGGATATTACCAATGCGCTGGCGAGCATTGAGAGCGATCTTCGGGCGGGCGGCGACATTTCGACGAATGATGCGTGGACGCTGCGGCTCCTCGGGTTGGGGGTAATGCTGCTGGGATTGTCCTATCCGACAGGGAAGATTCTGTGGCTGTCGATCGTGGCGCTTCGGCAGAAGGCGGCGAACCTGACGGGGGCGAGCGGTCTGCCGAAGGAGATCGGCGAGATTCAGGACTTTCTGACGTTGAAAGAGCGATGCGCCGACGTGGTGGCGCATGCGGGCTCGCCGCCGAGGGGAGCGTTGTCACGTTGATCATCGTCATGCCGTTCGAGCATGACGCCGGGGCTTTCGATTTCGGTCGCGACGGTTATGCTTTGCGTGGGTCCGGAGTCTTCCGATCCGGCAGGGAGGCCGGTGGATTTGGCGATTGATGACTGCCTGACGGCGCGCAAGGGGGTGTGCCAGGATTTTGCGCATGTGTTGATCGCGGCATCGCGCGGGGAGTTTTTGGGTTCGGCGGAGACGAAGCTCGTGGTGCACGTGGACGTGACGAAGATGTGAGGAAAGCGGGGGCGGGCGATGGGATCAACGGAATCGGGTGCGAAGATGAGCAATCTGCAGTGCGATTTGTCGACACAGCCCCAGGGGCTTTTGCTGAAGCTCTCGGGCCAGTTCGGCTACGGCGAGATGGAGGAGTTTGAAAAGCAGGCGACGCGCATGGCGTCGCACAATCCGACGCTGGTGGTGCTTGACTTGAGCGAGTTGAAGGCGATCACGAGCGCGGGGATCGGGGCGCTTCTTCGGCTGAAGAAGAGCATGGACACGCGCAATTGCGTGCTGCGCATGGCGGCGCTGCCGGCGAACATTGAAGAGGTGTTCAAGCTGTCGCGGCTGTCGGATGTCTTTCAGATCGTGGCGAGCGTCGATCAGGCGATGAATTAGGGCCGATTTCTCGCTTTCATGGCAATTCATTCCTGCGATTGATTATTCAGGTTTGCACGGGCTGGAAGCCCATGCTACCCGGGGGGGGGGCGGTGCGCGGAGCGCGGGGGATTCGCACGGGCCAGAGGCCCATGCTACCCGGGGCGCGGGGCGCGGGGCGCGGGGGATTCGCACGGGCTGGAAGCCCATGCTACCCCGGGGGGCGGGGCGCGGAGGGGGGTTCGCACGGGCCAGAGGCCCATGCAACCCGGCGCGGGGGAATTGGCTTTGCACAACTGAAATTCGCGACGGGGCCGAGTGATTACTTCTTCTTGCTCTTGGCGGGCTTGGGCCTGGCGCGTGACGCGGACTTTTCCTTGATCATGGCCTGGGCCGCGGCGAGGCGGGCGATGGGGACGCGGTAGGGGGAGCAGCTTACGTAGTCCATGCCGGCCTCGTGGCAGAAGTGGACGCTCTTTAGGTCTCCGCCGTGCTCGCCGCAGATGCCGATCTTGAGATGCTTCTTCGTCGACCGGCCGCCGGCGATGGCGAGCTTGACCAACATGCCGACGCCTTCGCGATCGAGGGTCTGGAAGGGATCGTCGGCGAAGATGGCGGCCTTTTCCAGGTTGACATAGTCAGGGAGGAATCGGCCGGCGTCGTCGCGGGAGAGGCCCATGGCCATCTGGGTGAGGTCGTTGGTTCCGAATGAGAAGAAGTCGGCGGCCTCGGCAACCTTGTCGGCGGTGATGGCGGCGCGGGGGGTTTCGATCATGGTTCCGACCAGGTAGGGGACCTTGACGCCGGCGGATTTGAGGATTTCGTCGGCGATGGCGCGGGTGCGGTCGGCGAGGATCTTCAGTTCCTTCGCGTCGATGGTGAGGGGGATCATGATTTCGGGGGCGACCTTGATGCCACGCCCTCGGCACTCGACGGCGGCCTCGATGATGGCGCGGACCTGCATATCGAGGACTTCAGGGTAGGTGATGCAGAGTCGGCAGCCGCGGTGGCCGAGCATGGGGTTGGACTCGTGGAGCATTTCGACGCGGCGGAGGACGACGTCGTAGTCCTTGTTCAGGTAGCGGGCCAGCTCGCGCTGCTTGTCCTCGGTGTGGGGGACGAATTCGTGGAGCGGGGGGTCGATGAGGCGGATGGTGACGGGGCGACCATTCATGGCCTCGAAGATGCCGATGAAGTCCTGCCGCTGGAAGGGGAGGAGGCGATCGAGGGCGCGACGGCGGTCGGACTCGGTGTCGGCGACGATCATCTCCTGAATGGCGAGGCGGCGTTCTTCGGTGTCGAAGAACATGTGCTCGGTGCGGCAGAGGCCGATGCCTTCGGCGCCCATCTTGATGGCGTTCTCGGCGTCGTAGGGGGTGTCGGCGTTGGTTCGGACCCTGAGGCGGCGGCGTTCGTCGCACCACTTCATTAGGGTGTAGTACTCGTTGGGGAGGGTGGGGGAGACGAGGTCGATTTCACCTTCGTAGATGGCGCCGGCGGAGCCGTCGAGGGTGAGATAATCGCCGGCGCTGAGGGTCTTGCCGTTGATGGACATGCGCTCGTTCTTTTCGTCGATCTGGAGGGCGGCGCAACCGACGATGCAGCACTTGCCCCAGCCGCGGGCGACGACGGCGGCGTGCGAGGTCTTTCCGCCGGTGGCGGTGAGGATTCCCTGTGCGGCGTGCATGCCGCCGACGTCTTCGGGACTGGTTTCCTTGCGGACGAGGATGACCTTCCTGCCTTCGGCGCCCCAGCGTTCGGCCTGGGGGGCGGTGAAGACGATCTGTCCGCAGGCAGCGCCGGGGACGGCGTTGATGCCGGCGCCGAGCTGTCGGACGGAGAGGGACTTGGAATCGAACTGGGGATCGATGATGGGGTAGAAGAGCCGCTCGATGTCGACGTCCTTCATGCGGAGGATGGCGTCTTCCTTGCTGATGACGGGCTTGGTGGCGATGGCGGCGTAGCGCTTGGGGAGATACTTCTTCTTGACGAAGCGCGCGGCCTCGGCCTTTGAGAGGAGGGGCTTGGTGGCCTGGTCGACGGCGATCTTGAAGGTGGCGGCGGGGCTGCGTTTGCCGGTGCGGCACTGGAGCATGTAGAGCTTGCCCTGCTCGACGGTGAACTCCAAATCCTGCATGTCTTTGTAGTGGGCTTCGAGCATGACGCGGACGCCGCAGAGCTGCTCGTAGACTTCCTTGTTGTAGCGGCCGAGCTCTTCGAGCTTGATGGGGGTGCGGATGCCGGCGACGACGTCTTCGCCCTGGGCGTTCATGAGTAAGTCGCCGTAGAAGATGTTCTCGCCGGTGCTGGGGTCGCGGGTGAAGCAGACGCCGGTGCCGCTGTCTTCGCCCATGTTGCCGAAGACCATCTGGCAGATGTTGACGGCGGTGCCGGGCAGGCCGTGGAGCTTTTCGACTTCGCGATATTTGACGGCTTTCTCGGCCATCCAGGAGCCGAAGACGGCGTTGATGGCGCCGGAAAGCTGCTCCCAGGGGTTTTGGGGGAAGTCGCGGCTGGTCTGCTCGCGGAAGAACTGCTTGAACTGGCCGCAGAGCTCGCGGAAGTTTTCGGCGGAGAGCTCCATGTCGGTTTGCACGCCGGCGCGGTGCTTCATGTCGTGGAGCTTGCTCTCGAGGATGTCCTTGGAGAGGCCGACGACGACGGTGGAGTACATCTGGATGAAGCGGCGATAGGAGTCCCAGGCGAAGCGGGCGTTGCCGGTCCTGGCTGCCAGACCTTCGACACTGCGATCGTTGAGGCCGAGGTTGAGAACGGTCTCCATCATGCCGGGCATGGAGGCGGCGGCGCCGGAGCGGACGGAGACGAGGAGCGGGTTCTTTGCGTCGCCGAGCTTCTTCTTGCAGGCCCGCTCGAGCTTGGCGAGGGCGTCGCGGATCTGCTTTTCGAGACCCTTGGGCCACTTCCTGCCGCAGTCGTAGTATTGCTTGCAGACTTCGGTGGTGATGGTGAAGCCGCCGGGGACGGGCAGGCCGATGTTTGTCATCTCGGCGAGACCGGCGCCTTTGCCACCGAGCAGGGTGCGCTGAGTGCCGAGGCCTTCGGCTTTGCCGTTTCCGAAAAAGTAAACGAATTTCGTCGCCATGATCGCAGCTCCTTGATGACCGGTCACGAAACGCCGGGCGAGTATCAGGTGGGAACCGGGAACCTCAAATCGGCGGCTGCGAAAACGATTTAGCAGCCGTTAGTTGCCAACCCAAAAGCCCCGCAGTGTAGGGCGATGGCCGGGATTCTGTCAATTGGGCCTGCGAAACGAGACGATTGCGGCTTAACTGGCCACGGACTTTGAGACGGACTCGATCAGCGACTGTTCCTTGTCGATCAGGGTGCGGAGCGATTGTCGGAAGACGCGTTCGGAGAGGAAGGCATCGCTGAGGAGGAGGCTTCGGAAGGACTTGGAGGACAATTCGAGGACGACGGCGTCTCCACTGGCGCGGACGGAGGCGGATCGGGGAATGCCGCAGAGGACGGCGAGTTCACCGACGATAGCGCCGGGGCCGGCCTGGGTGAGGACCATGTCGCGTCCGTGTCGTTCGACGAAGACATCGAGCATGCCGGTGAGGACGAGGAGGACGGCCGCGGGCGGGTCGCCTTCCTTGAATAATGTCTGGTTGCCGGGGAGCGTCTTGACTTCGCCGCGGTCCAGCAGCATCTTCGCCCCGGCCGGGGTGAAGCCCTGAAAGAGTGGGAAACTGGTGATGATGTTTTCGTAGGATTCGTTCATGTGGGCCACCCGTTGGAATGGTGCGTTCGATGTTAGTTCGTTAGAGCGGTAATCGTGCGAACGAAGCAGTTGGTTCGATTTCGGTCAGGCGATACGCACGGGCCGGAGGCCCATGCTACCCGGGACGGGCCGGAGGCTCATGGTACCCGGGTGGGGGGCGACTGCTTCGTTGCAATGAGAACCGCAATGGACACGATCCTTGCACAAGCGTATTAGTTTGGCGCCGGGGCACAAGCCGGGCGGCGGATCTGACGGACGCGACGTCGGCGGGACGCTTAAGGAGATAGGACTCAGCCATGCGGACCGCCGATCTGGTCGTGATATGCTGCTATCTTACCGGGATTCTGGCGATCGGGTGTTCATTTTTTCGAAAGAGCCGCACGGCCAAAGAGTTCGTTTCGGCGGGCGGGGCGTTGCCGGGGTGGGCGGTCGGTCTTTCGATTTTTGGAACTTATCTTTCGAGTAATACGTTCATCGGGCTGCCGGGCAAGGCGTACGGCGAGGACTGGAATGCGCTGGCGTTCAGTTTGTCGCTGCCGGTCGCGGCGCTGGCGGCGCACCGATACTTCATGCCGTTTTATCGAGGCGGAGGGGCGATCTCGGCTTACGAACATCTGGAGCATCGGTTTGGGGCGTGGGCGCGGACGTATGCGGTGACTTGCTATCTGCTGACGCAGATCGCGCGGATGGGGACGGTGATGTTCGGGGTGGCGCTGGCGCTTCGGCCGCTGACCGGGTGGGACATGCGGACGATCATTCTGATCATCGGATTCACGACGACGGTCTATACGCTTCTGGGGGGAATCGATGCGGTGATCTGGACGGACGTGGCGCAGAGCATTGTTCTGCTCGGCGGGGCGATCGTGGCGCTGGTGATTATTTTGATGGGGATGCCGGAGGGGCCGACGCAGGCTTTGTCGATTGCGTGGGACGAGGGGAAGCTGGGGTTGGGGGGTTTTTCGGCGGACCTGACGCGTTCGACGTTCTGGGTTGTGCTGGTGTATGGATTGTTCATCAATCTCACGAATTTCGGGATCGATCAGAATTACGTGCAGCGCTATCACACGGCGAAGTCGAATGCGGCGGCGGCGCAGTCGCTGTGGCTGGGGGCGCTGCTTTACATTCCGGTGTCACTGCTCTTCCTGGTGATCGGGTCATCGCTGTTTTCGTTTTACCGGGTACATCCCGATGAGCTGGGGGCGATCAAGCAGCGGGTGGCGGAGCATCGGTTGACGCTTGAGGGAAAGGAATTGACGGAGGCCAACGTGGGCGAGATGGCCGGGCGGCTTGGCGATCGGGATATCGGGGATCGGGTGTTTCCGAGTTTTATTGCGGGGCGACTGCCGGCGGGCCTGGCGGGGCTGGTGATCGCGGCGATCATTGCGGCGGCGATGAGTTCGGTGGACAGCAGTTTGAATTCGTCGGCGACGGTATCTCTTTACGACTTGTATCAGCGGTACGTGCGGCCGGGGATGGATGAGCGACAGGCGATGCGGTTTCTGCATGGAGCGACGCTGGGGTGGGGCATGGTGGGCACGGGGGCGGCGCTGGCGATGCTGCGGGTGCGGAGCGTGCTGGATGCGTGGTGGACTTTGTCGGGTGTGTTCGCGGGGGGGATGCTGGGGCTGTTCCTGCTGGGGCTTTTGTCGAAGCGGGCGGGATCGAAGGCGGCGGCGATCGGCGTATTGGTTGGGCTTTGCGTGATAATCTGGCTGACGTTTTCGCCGGGGTCGCGATTGCCGGAGCGGCTGTGGAGTCCGATCCATTCGAATCTGATCATCGTGTTCGGCACGTGTGCGATTGTGCTTACGGGTTTTGTGTCGGCGAGATTATTGGCCGAGCGGCGGAGCTAAAGGTATTGGTACAGTCTGGAGAAAAACTGACGGCCGAGACGGCCGTACCACCCACGCGGTAGCAGTACCGAGCAAAAAGGAATGGTTGCGCTTGATTTTTTTTTGCAGAGTATTGCAGCGATCAAGCGCAACTGGCCCACTCCCTGACGGTCGCGGCTCGGAATGAGGCAAACGATGCCCGTACCGAGCTCAAGGGTGCGGGAAGAACAATCCGGGAATTCGGCTATTATGTTGCCGAGGCGGCTCATGATGGGGCTCGAAAGCTTCAAGGCGGGCCGTTCGTCGAATTGCGGGACCATAAGACCATGTCGTGCAGCAAACGCGCTTTGATCAGGGGCCTGTCAGAGATCCGGGCCGTTACTTTTTTTGCAGCATTCGCCGTCGCCCTGCCGGGTGCGGCGTTTGGGCAGGCGGCGGCCACAAGTCAGCCGGCTGCCGCGCCGCCGCCGAAGGTGGTTCGGGTGACGCCGCCGTCGGTATCGTTCGGCCGGTTGCTGGGCGAGTCGATTGAGACGCGCGTGGTGACGATCGCCAACCTGGGCAGTGGCGGACTGAGAGTGACGATGCACCCGCCGGAGAAGGCGTCGTTTGGTTACGAGCTTGTCGAGACGAATCCGGGGATGGAGTATCAACTGTTTATCACGGCGTCGGGGCCGATGGCGCCCGGGGTGGTGCGCGAGACGGTGAAGATGGAGACGGGGCTGGCCGAGCAGCCATGGGTTGAGTTGATGGCGGCGGCTTACATTCCTGAGCCGATTGAGATATCGCCGACGGTGGTGATGCTGCCGAGCCTTGCGGATCAGAAGACGCCGACGCGGAAGGTGGTGCAGATCACGAATCGGGGGCCTGATGCGCTGACCGTGACAGCGGCGACGTGCGATGATCCGAAGATCAAGGTGGCGCTGCAGAAGCCGATCCCGGATCGACTGTACCGAATCGTTCTTGAGTTCCCCGTGGGTTATGCGATGCCGCAGCAGGGACATATTGTGACGGTGCAGGCCGACGCGCCGCGTCCGCGAACGTTTCAGGTTCCTATTCGTCCGACGGGGGGCAGCGCCCAGCCGAGCGGGGCGACGGGGGCGAAGACGGCGGCTGCTCCGCGACCGGCGATGGAGATGGCGAACAAGCCGGCGCCGCGATTTGAGCTGGAGACGACGGTGGTGGGGCGGGCGATTTCGAATTCGGAAATCGGCATGGTCCCGGTGACGGTGTTGAACTTCGTTGCGCCGAACTGCGGGTTCTGCAAGCGGCAGATTCCGAAGGTGGAGAGCGTGCGATCGCGGTTTGAGTCGATGGGGGTGCGGTTCGTCAATGTGAACGAGACGATGCGCAAGGCGTTTACGCAGGCGGAGGCGGAGGCGGTTTTTGATTCGATCGGTTCGCGGCTGGAGCTGGCGATGGACCCGGGCAACCGGGTCGGCGGGATGTTCAAGGTGTCGAGCTTTCCGACGATGTTCGTGGTGACGAACGACGGCATCGTTCGGCACGTGAACATCGGGGCGAAGGCGAACATCGACGAGATGCTGGCGACGCAGCTTGGTCACTTGCTGGACGGTCATCATCTGGGGGCGGGGTCGAGCGAGTCGAGTGAGGGGCAGGCGACGACGAGCGGGCCGAGCGAGAAGAAGGCGGGGGCGTGATCGGGACGGCGCTTAGCCGCGTTTGGGACGGGCGGGGGGATCATCTTCTGACAGGCCGTGTTCGGCGACGAGGGCTTTGGGGGCCGTGTTTCGCTATGCCATGATCATGGCACTTCGGACGGCGGGGGCTTTTGCCTTTGCCAGGCACACCTGGGTTGCGCCGCCCTTGCCCCAGCCGCCGGGGATGGGGGCGAAGGTCTCCGGGTTTGTTTTTACCATTTGACGCTGCTGATCGGGCTTGAGCTTGAGCATGCCCCAGGTTTTGCCATCGCGCGGGTAGAGGGCGGCGAAGATCTTTCCGCCGACGCGGAAGTCGGGGTGGTCCATGTGGCTGCCTTCGACGGCTTCGGGAAGGCTGAGGGCGATCTGGCGGAACTGCGACTGCGTCATTTGTCGGACCTCCTATGAATCATTCTTACATCTGCGCCGGGGACGACGAGCATTTCATGCTTCGTCGGTGAGCAATTGCTCCAGCTTCGTGACTGTGTTCCAGTTTCGGGCGGTGCCGCGTTGGCCGATCATCTTTTCGATGAGGGCGCTGGTGAGTTTTGAGGTGCCGATTCCGGCGGGATAGGAGATGAACAGCTCGCGGCCTTTGGCGCGGACGATCTCGGGGCCTTTGACGGCGGCCTGGAGGGCTTTGACCGCCCCGCCGTCGACGACATCCTTGAAGGCCATGACGATCAGGTGGCTTGGGGCTTCTTTTGCTTCGGCGGCGAAGGGATTGGCGGCGATGAGTTTGCTCCATTCGGCGGCGGTGCGGACGAAGTAGTCGACGGGCAGGTTGAGGCGCTTGGCGGATTGCGCTTCGAGTGTTTTTTCGATGGCGGATGGGGATTGGCGGCCGGGCTGAAAGACGATGTTGCCGCTTTGGAGGAGCGACTTTGCGTTTGGGAGGCCGATGGCGGCGAACATGTCGCGCAGGGCGGCCATGGCGATTTTGTTTTTGCCGCCGACGTTGATACCGCGAAGGAGCGCGACGCATTTTGGCACGGGTTTGGCTCCAATATTCAGGGCGCTGCGGGCGATTGACGAAGTACGAATATGCCGGAGAGGCTAACTGGCGGCGGGGGTGGGGGCAATTGGGGCGTGAGAGGCCGGGGTCGTGCTCGTCTGGCTGCTGCAGCTCAACCGATAAACACGGAGTCAGTCAAACGCTGGTGTGTGCAGGCGGGTATTAAGATGTCGGCGAAGACGAACAACAATGAGAACGCAGGTCGCGAGGGATGCGATTGCAGCATCATCATTCCGACGCGGAATCGGTCGGCGATTCTGGGCGAGACGCTTGGCCGGCTGCACGGGCTGCCTGACGGGCGGTTTGAGATCATTGTGGTGGACAATGGATCGACGGATGTATCCACGGCTCTGCGCGAGGAATTCGGCGGGGTGCGATGGATCGATCTCGATCGGAATCTCGGGTGCGCGGCGCGGAACCTGGGGGCGGCGGCGGCGCGAGGTCGCGTGCTCTTGATGCTGGACGATGACAGTTGGCCGGATGCGGGGGTGGTGGAGCAGATTGTCGCGCTGTTTGATGAGAGGCCGCGGCTGGGGGCGGTTGCGTGTCGGGTGCGATTGGCGGATTCTCCGCATCGCCACGATGCGGGAGGTGTGCCGGGGACCTATTTTAATTGCGGCGGGGCAATTCGGCGTAGTGCGTTTCTTGAGTGCGGGGGATATCCGATCGACTTCGAGTATTACGTTGAGGAGTACGATCTGTCCTGCCGGTTGTGGAAGGCGGGGTGGACGATTGAGCCGCGCGGCGAGCTGGTGGTGCATCATCGTCGGGTGAGTCAGAATCGCGACAACAACAACATGTTGCGGCTATTGGTGCGAAACAACCTTGCGTTGTGGCAGCGCTATGCGCCGGATGTATTTCGAGAAGACCTGATCGAGTCGACGCTGGAGCGATACCGGCGCGTGGCGATTCGCGAGTCGGCGCTTGTTGGGTTTGAGCAGGGCCGGCGGGAGGGATTTGCGCGCATCGACTCGGCGAAGAGAATCGGGCGTCCGCTGAGTTCGGCGGAATTTGCCGATTTGATGGGGCTGAGTGCCGCGCGTTCGGCGCTGATCGAGTGGGCCGATAATGGGCGCATCGAAAAAGTCGCTGTTTGGACGCGTGGAAAAGCGTGCGAACTCTTGATCGACCTCATTACCAGTATTAATATCCGGGTGGATGCGGTTTACGACTTCGTCGCGGATGAACCCACGTGGCGAGGCGTATCACTTCGGCGCACTTCGGATTTCGATCCGAGCGCGGTCGACGGCATCGTTGCAGGTTCGCTCTCGCCGGGCGTCGCGGAAGACATTGCCAATGATCTTGCCGAAAAAATGCCCGGGCTCCCGATACTCTCGCCTGCGCCGTGGCGCGGCGTCGCGACGGCAGTCTCTTCCTGTTCTGTTTAGCGGCTCCAATAACGCCCGGCGTATCAGCCGCGTGGGCGGAAGTCGATTCTATTACCTAATTTCGTGCGGGCAGCGGGTCGATTCTGGCGTCGATCGCGCCGGCTCACGGATGGGCAATCGCGCGATTCACGAACTCGCAGGAAGAAAGTCTCGACTTCTTCGGGGGGCCTCTTCGTGACGAAGAAGACAAACGAAATCACATCGCTGCTGGCTGCCAGACCGACTGCGCTTCGGCGTGCGCCGAAGGCCGCGAACCCATCGGGGCTGCGCATTTCGCGCAGTGAGCCTGTAGAGGATGCACCGGCGAAATCGGCCGCCCCATCGCAGGCGCCATCGAGTTTGGGGCAAGCGGAGTGGGAAGAAACTGCAAGGAAGCTGGACGTCGCCCTGGCGGGGATGCACGCAACGCTGATGGATTTTGTCGATCGGGCGGTGCAGATTGCGGCGGGCCGGCGTTCGCCGCGACAGATCGCGGAGATACAGTCGACGGCGGACGGGTTGGTCCGCGCGGTCGATCGCATGGCGCTGGCGGTTGAGGTAGATGGCCGCCCCCTGCTGGCGCGCGGTGAGCCGTCGGGTTCGCCGGCGATTCTGCGGGGACCCAAGAGCAGCCTGCCGATCAGCCCGATGCAGTCCGATGATCTGGGGCCGGCGCCGAATCGGACGCTTTCCGCATTGCAGACCGGGGGGCAGTCTTCCATTCTTCTGACATCCATTGAAACGGCGATCGAGATCGTTCGGCATGCCGCCAGCCAGGTGAGCGTGCAGCGGTCGCAGCTTTCGTCGTTTGTGCGCAGGGAGTCGGGTTCGGATCAGTCGGCGATGAGCATTGCCGACGAGAACCGCGCCGCGGCGGGGACGGCTCAGCATCACGATGAATTCATTGAGATTGCCGGGGCCCTGACGCGCGGCAATCTGCTGGCCAAGTCGCAGTCGGCCCGGCCGACGCGGGGTGCGCCATCGAACCCGCCGTCGCTATCCATTTCGCGCGGCGACGAAGTCTAAGAAAACATTTGATATCCGCTGATTCACCCAAACCGATGAGGGCGTGGGCCCATCGTCTGATAAAGGGCTGTGCCGGCGAGAGAATCGGCGAGGGATGTGTCGCGTCATGCGCAGAATCTGCCGGGATCGGCGCTGGTGCGGGGGCGGCGGGTGAGGCCTGAAAAATAATTTGGGGCCACTAATGAAAGTCGGGTGCGCGGTGGCCCGATAGCACGGTCGGTTGATCTGCTGGTTCGACGCTCACGGATGATTGGCGCGAACAGCACTAGGTCTTTTCCGGCATGCACGGTTGCGTGCCGTCCCCCCGCGTCGCAATGAATACGACGGCGGGTGTTCAGGGAGGAACCCATGAGTCGCATCAATACGAACGTCTCGGCACTTCAGGCAATCACCAAACTGATCGAGAATCAGAACGATCTGAATACGCGCCTGGAGCGGCTAAGCTCCGGCCTGCGTATCAATCGCGGCGCTGACGATCCGGCGGGCTTGATTGCGTCGGAATCACTGCGAAGCGAGATCCGGGGCATCACGGCGGCGATCGACAACTCGACCCGCGCCGTGAACGTCATCTCGACGGCAGACGCGGCTTTGGGCGAAGTGTCCAAGCTGTTGCTGGAAGTCAAGGGTCTGGTCAACGCCTCGACGAACTCCGGCGCGTTGTCGGAAGACGAGATCCAGGCGAACCAGCTTCAGATCGACTCGTTGCTCGAGAGCATCAACCGCGTGGCGAACTCGACGCAGTTCAACACGAAGAAGCTCCTGAACGGCGAACTCGGCTATACGGTGAGCAGCCAGAACTCCTCGCAGCTCTCCCGACTTCAGATCTTCGGAGCGAGGATTCCGTCGGGTCAGGTGCTGCCGGTCACGATCCAGGTGACGCAGTCGGCTCAGACGGCTGTGCTGGGCATTACCGCCGGCGGTGCGAACGGCCTTTCGTCGTCGGGTTATTCCAGCACCCTTTCCAGCGGCAACAACGTGACGCTTGAGGTCCGCGGCCGACTGGGGACGGAAATCTTCACGTTTACCGGCGGCACGACGGTCAGCTCGATCGCGAACACGATCAGCAGCTTCAAGACGCTTACCGGTGTCTCTGCTTCAATCTCCACAACCGGCACGGGCAGCGCGACCGGTCTTCAGTTTAACAGCACGAGTTACGGCAACGACGAGTTCGTCTCGGTCCGAGCCATCAGCGGAACGTTTACCGTGGCTCCGGGCGATCAGGGCGATACGGAAGACCGCGGCCGCAATGCGGGCGTTCTGGTCAACGGTCAGGCGGCCTCGGTCAACGGACTTGTGGCGCGCATCCGGTCGAGCGGACTGGACCTGGTCGTCGATCTGGCGACCTCGTTCGGAACGACGCTTTCGAGCAGCTCGTTCGGTATCACCGGCGGCGGCGCGAATTTCCAGATCGGCCCGCAGGTGAACAGCGACGGTCTGATCAGCATCGGAATTCCCTCGATCACCACTTCCAACCTGGGAAGCACGGTCGATGGGTTCCTGAACTCGATCGGAACGGGAGGCACGGCCGCCATCACGGACTCGGCAAACCACCCGACGGCGGCGGCGATCGTCTCTTCTGCGATCACGCAAGTCGCGATCCTGAGCGGACGACTCGGCGGATTCCAGGCGAACCAGATCGAGACCAACCTCAACAGTCAGCGCATCGCCCTGGAAAACGTCCAGGCGTCGGAATCGACGATCCGCGACACGGACTATGCGAGCGAAGTGTCTCGACTGACGCGAGCCCAGATTCTGGTGCAGTCCACGACGCAAATCCTGGGGCTGGCCAACCAGCTCCCGCAAAACGTGCTCTCGCTCCTGCGATAATTGCAGGGCGATCGGGGTAAGTCCCGATCCTGAGGGCTCCAATCATTGAAGCCCGCTTCGCGAGCCGGAGCGGATGATAGAAACCGGACGACGGGGTCTTACGACTCCGTCCCGGTTTCTACCGATGAATAGGGTAGCCGGCTCGCGCGGGGCGCGGCCGGAAGATCGCGCAGTGCAACTCGCCGATTGAGGAGTTCTTTCATGCCGTCGCGCACAGTGGATCGTCAGCGATGCCTCAAGCGGGGTTGTATCCTCACCTGCTACGTCGACGGCCGAAAGCGATTCCGGGCATTGTCGCTGGACACCGCAGTGACACCGGACAAGCCTCGCTTCGAGACTGACCGATCGGACAGCACTCCGTCCGATCGCCGGTTTTCCGAGGGCGTCTAGAGGCAGCTTAGGAACAAGACTTCCGTTCGAGACGCGCGGCCGCCTCACGGTCGCGGCTCGGACCACGGCGCTGACGGACACGCCGTCGGCCGCGGCGGGGCAACCATCGCGAAGGACCATCCATTATGTCATCCATCTCCGCAGCGAACGGGCTGATCTCGGGCCTTCCGATTCAGGAACTTGTCGATTCGTTGATTTCGATTCAGCGCCGGCCGATTACGCAGCTTCAGACGCGGCTCACCGATCTGTCCAACCGTCGGGCCGCCTACCTTCAGGTCACGTCGCAACTGCTTTCGATTCAGAACCTCGGCACGCGGCTGGCGAACGCGGAGTTTTTCCGGCGATCGACGGCGACGAGCAGTAACGAGAGCGCGATCGTCGCGTCGGCGACGGCGGGCTCGGCGGTAGGGCAGTTTTCGTTCAGCGTGAAGAGCCTGGCGACGACGCACCAGTTGATTTCCAGCGGCTTCGCCACGGCGGATGCATCGCCGGTGGGCGCGGGGACGCTGACGTTTGAGTCGAGCCAGGGCACGGTGAACGCATCGACGCGGCTCGACACGCTGCGGGCGCAGGACGGCGTGCAGCGCGGCAAGTTTCGTATTACTGATCGGTCCGGGGCCGGAGCGGACGTCGATCTGACGACGGCGGGCACGGTTCAGGACGTGATTGACGCGATTAACTCCGCGGCGGGCATTTCGGTTTCGGCGCGGGTCGAGGGGGACCATCTGGTTCTGACCGATTTGACGGGGCTGTCGACCGGATCGCTGAGCGTGACGGAGATCGGCGGCGGCCGGACGGCGCAGCACCTGGGCCTGTTGGGGTCGAGCTCGAGCGGGATCATCACGGGACAGGACCTGGTGAGCCTGTCGGACTCGACGCGGTTGACGCTGCTTAACGATGGGAACGGCGTACGCACCAAGAAATCTCAGAACGACTTTTCGGCGACGCTGGCCGACGGGACGACGCTGAACCTGAGTCTGTCGCCACTGCTCAAGAGCGATACGAACCTGGCGTTGCTCAATCGCGGCGGCGGCGTGCCGGCCGGGAAGATCAAGATCACCAATCGGGCCGGCCTGGAGACGGAAGTCGACTTGTCGGCGGCCCAGACGGTGGGGGACGTGAAGACGGCGATCGAGTCGACGGTGCCGGGCGTGACGGTGACGATCAGCGGCGCGAAGCTGATTTTGAATGACGCGGCCACGGGCGACAAGGCCTTCAAGGTTGATGAGGTGGATGGTGGCATCACGGCCGGGGCGCTGGGACTGACGGGCACGGCGTCGAGCGGCACCCTTAGCGGCGGTGACATCTTCTTCGTTGAGACGCTCGGCGACGTTCGGCGGGTGATCAACCTCGCGGCGGGCAATGAAGGCAAGCTGGTCGCGGAGATATCGGCGGACGGACTGGGATTGACGCTGCGGGATACGACGGCGGGCGCGGGCACGTTCGAGCTGGCGGTGCTGAATGATTCGGGAGCGCTGGACGATCTGGGACTGACCGGCGCTTCGGCCGGGGGCGAGATCGGGTCGCGGCGACTACTGGCCGGGCTTAATTCGGTTCTTCTTCGATCGTTGAACGGCGGCAGCGGGGTGACGCTGGGAGAGGTGGAGATCACTGATCGCAACGGCGCGGTGGCGACGATCGACCTTGCGGGGGCGACATCGCTCGCGGATGTGATCAGCGCGATCAACAACGCGGGGGTGGGGGTGACGGCGTCGGTCTCGGATTCCGGCCTGGGGATTGTGCTTAAGGATACCAGCGGCGGGACCGGGAACTTCGTGGTGCGCGATGTGACGGGGAGCGCGGCGGCGGATTTGAAGATTGAAGTGGACGCGGCGGTTTCGCAGCGCGGGTCGGGCAATCTGCAACGGCAGTACCTGTCGGGCGCGACGCGGCTGAGCGACCTGAACGGCGGACGGGGGATTGTGCGGGGTCTTTTCAGGATAACCGACAGCTCGGGTCAATCGGGCGTGATCGATCTGACGCAGGGGAACGAGGTCACGCTTCAGGACGTGATCGACGAGATCAACTCGCGCGGCATCGGTGTGACGGCGCGGATTAACGACAACGGCGACGGGCTGTTGATTGAGGACACGGCCGGCGGCGGGGCGCAGCTTAAGATCACCGAAGAGGGCAGCACGACGGCGAAATCGCTGAACATTCTGAAGACGGCGGCCTCGGGCGAGCCGTTCATCGACGGGTCGTTTGAGCGCAAGGTGGTGATCTCGGCGTCGGACTCGCTCAACAAAGTCATCGAGAAAATCAAGGCGTCCGGTGCGCCGGTCTTGTCGGCGCTTCTGAACAACGGCTCGGGGTCGAAGCCGTTTCGACTGAGCCTGACGTCGAACCAGTCGGGGACGGCGGGACAGCTTGCAGTGGACACGGGGGCCACGGGGTTGTCGTTTGAGCAGCTTTCCTCGGCACGGGACGCGACGGTGATCTTCGGCGATCCGAACGCGGCGAACCCGGTGATCCTGAGCAGCAGCACGAACAGTATTTCGGGGGTGCTCGACGGGGTACGGCTCGATCTGATTTCGACGACGACGCAGCCGGTGACGGTGACTGTGTCGCGGAATGTCAATGCGATCGTGGAGGACATCTCCAGCTTTGTCACGGCGTTCAATGCGGTGATTTCATCGATCGACCAGCTCAGCAGCTTCAATGCGGAGACGGAGACGCGGGGGATTCTCAACGGCGACTCGACGACGCGGCGGGTTCGGGACCGGCTGCTGAGCATCATTTCGCGGGTCAATGAATCGGGCGACCTGCGGCAATTGAGCCGATTGGGTGTGTCGCTGCAGTCCGGGGCTTCGCTTCGGCTGGACGAGCAGAAGTTGCGCGATGCGATCGCGACGGACCCGCAGGCGGTGCAGGAGTTCTTCACCACGGAGAAGACGGGATTCGGCACGGTCCTGCAGGATGAGATCAAATCTCTGACTGAGGCGGACACCGGGGTGATCGCGCTGCAGGAGGACGCGATCCAGAGCTCCCAGGACTTGCTGACGAACCGGATCACTCAGCTTGAAACGCTGCTCGTGCGGCGTCGGGAGCGGCTGCTGGCGCAGTTCGCGGCGACGGAGTCGATTATTGCGCGACTTCAGACGCAGCAGACGGCGCTACTGGGCCTGAGCACACTTTCTACATCGCGCTAGTTTTCGGACGCCGCCGGGTGGTTGAGCGTTCTCGCCCGGGTAAAGCTCATATCGGTCTTGTCATGCGCCGATCAAGAAGCGGGAGAGGCAACGACAGCGCACCCATATGACTCAGAAAGCATCCGACGCCTATTTGCAGAACGCGGTGATGACCGCGACGCCCGAGCAGCTTCAGATGATGCTGTATGACGGGGCGATTCGCTTCGCGCGCCAGGCGCGTGAGGCGATGCTGGGCAAGGACCTGGAGACGGCGTGCGAGAAGCTGCTGCGCGTTCAGCGGATCGTGACGGAGATGAAGAACGGGCTTCGTCCGGAGATTCAGCCGGAGCTGTGCGAGCAGCTCGCCGGTCTGTACAACTTCGTGTATTGGCGGCTGGTTGAGGCGAACGTCCGTCACGAGCCGTCGTACATTGATGAGGCGCTTCAGATCCTCGAACATCAGCGCGAGACTTGGCGGCTGCTTTTGGAGAAGGTTCAAACGGCGAACGCCAGCGCGCGGGCGCCGGGCAGCACCACGACGCAGGGCCCGTCGCGCGGTGATTCACCCAAGCATCAGTCCATATCGGTAGAGTGCTGATTCCTATCTGGCGGGGCGGTTCTTCGCGTTAACGCGGCGCTTGCCGAGCAGCATGGCCATGCCCGCGACCATTCCCATCGGGACAATTCCGACACCACATGCACTTGAGATGAGTCCGGCGGCGATGAGGTCGAAGAGGCCGGGCTGAGCGGGCGGATCGACGACACCGGACGCTGTGGTTTCGTTTTCTTCGGCGAGGCTGCCGGCGTTTCCACTGGCGAGAGTGACGCGGCCGAGCACGACGCTGCGCGGACAGCCTGCGGGCGGGGTGAGGCGGTAGGTGAAGACCGTCGTTCCGCGGAAGTCGAGCTGCGGGACGAAGACGAAATCGAGCGGCGATGGGCCGGTTTGCTGGAGGATGCCGCCTGCGGGGAATTGAAAGATGCTGACGTCGCCAGCGCCGAGGTCGCTTACCAAGAGACGGAAGGCGACGGGGCGACCGGCGGGGACGATGACGGCCTGATCGCTTTGCGTCGGGCAGTTTTGCTGCGCGGCGGCGGTGGATGTCAGGATGATGGCACAGACGGCCGCTGCCCCGGCGTGGCGCAGGGCGCTTTTCGAATTCCCCCTCATGATCTCTCCCCCCAAAATGCAGCGTCCGCGCGACGGGGCACTTGCGGCCTATTGCGCTGGACGATCCCTCGATAGGACTATATGCCGCAAGAGAGGGGCGATGCGCGGGGAAATGCGACGATGCGACGGACGGTGGGCGGGGGAGGGAACTTATCGGCGCATGGGAGATTATGGGATGGGGCGAGGGCGGCCGGCGGGTGGGGGCGTTGCGTGGCGCGGGCCGGACCGGTAGCTTGTCGGGCATGCGATTCGTGAAACAACTTTCGTGCGTGGTGTGCGGCAAGTGCGCGTCTGCGCCCAAGTCGGCGGGGACGTGTCCGGCGTGCAATGACGCCTTTGCGATACTTGATATTGAGTATGACATGCCGCGGGTGGCGATGAGCATGACGCGGGCGTCGCTGGAGAATCGCCCGCTGAATCACTGGCGGTATCACGAACTGCTTCCGATTGAGCCGGATGAGGAGGCGTTTGCGTGGCCGGTGGGGTGGACGCCGATCATGTACACGCCTCGGCTTGCGGAATGGGCGGGGTGCCGGGCGCTACGTATTAAGGATGACGGGAAGAATCCGACGTCGAGCTTCAAGGATCGGGCGTCGTCGGTGGGGGTGCTTCATGCGCGGCAGGCGAAGGCGACGCGGATTGCCTGTGCATCGACGGGTAACGCGGCGAGCAGCCTGGCGGGGTATGCGGCGATGGCGGGGATGCCGGCGACGATTTTCGTTCCGCAGCGGGCACCGGAGCCGAAGGTTGCGCAGCTTTTAATCTATGGGGCGGACGTGCGGCGGGTGCGGGGGACTTATGCGCAGGCGTACGATCTTTGCACGGCGGAGTGCGACAAGAACGGGTGGTACAACCGGAACTGCGCGATCAACCCGTACCTGGTCGAGGGCAAGAAGACGTGCGGATTGGAGATTGCCGAGCAGACGGCGGGGCACGAGCCGGACTGGGTGGTGATCAGTGTCGGCGACGGTTGCACGATCGCGGGGGTGGCCAAGGGGCTCTTGCAGATGAAGGAGCTGGGGATCATCGGCAAGCTGCCGCGCGTGCTGGGCGTTCAGGCGGCGGGGATGGACCCGGTGGCGCGGGCGTTTGAGACGGGGGAATTGCCGAAGGACTTTTCGGGGCAGACGCTGGCGGACAGCATCGACGTGCCGGTGCCGCGGAATTGGCGCAAGGCGATCAAGTTCACGAAGCTGACGAACGGGGCGATGGTCCGCGTGAGCGATGAGGAGATCACCGAAGCGATGAAGTCGGCGGGTCGGCTGGCGGGCGTCTTTGCGGAGCCGGCTGCGGCTGCGGGGATTGCGGGGGTGCGGCGCGCGGTGATGGACGGTGTGATTGCGAAGACGGCGGACGTGCTGGCAGTGGTGACAGGGAACGGGCTGAAGGACATCAAGACGGCCATGTCGATTGCGGGTTCTCCGACGGAGGTCGATCCGCTGCCGGATCGTGCTGCGTCGGCGTAGGGCGGGGCGCGGTTCGATTGGTTGGATCGTGCCGGTGGGCCATTGGTCGACACGGGGATGAACTTTGCTAAGATAAAGCGTCCTGCCTGAGGGCTTTGATGGGCCCAGTGGGCGGGAGCTGGTTTTACGCCGGTGTAGCTCAGTTGGTTAGAGCGTCTGATTGTGGATCAGAAGGTCTCCGGTTCGAGTCCGGGCACCGGTAGTCACTTAGCGGCCGATCAGGCCCCTCCCAGGATTCATGGAGGTTTCGTGTCGGAGAGGAATTCTGCCCGTCTGTTTCGCGGCCTGCGCGATTTATTGCCGCAGGAGATGGCCGCGCGCCAGTGGCTGATCGACACGATCCGCGGGGTCTATGAGAGCTATGGGTTTGTGCCGCTGGGAACGCCGGCGGTGGAATACCTCGACGTGCTGACGGGCAGCGGCGGCGAGGAATCCAGCTCTTCAATTTTTCATGTACGCAATCCAGATGACCCTCGCGAGAAAGACGCGGGCGAGCGGCTGGGGCTGCGCTTTGATCTGACGGTGCCGCTGGCGCGGGTGGTTTCGCAGTATCGCGAGTTGCCGCGGCCGTTTCGGCGGTATCAGGTGTCGCCGGTGTGGCGGGCGGACAAGCCTGACCGGGGGCGGTTTCGCGAGTTCATTCAATTCGACATTGACTCGGTGGGGGTTGAGTCGTTTCTGGCGGACGTCGAGATCATCTCGGCGATGTGCGACACGCTGACGGCGCTCGACGTCGGGGCGTACCAGGTGCGATTCTCCAGCAGGCGGGTGCTGAACCTTCTGCTGAAGTATGCCGAGGTGCCGGACACGTTTGTCAGCAGGCGCGGCGGACCGGTTGAGGCGACGGCGAACGAGGAGATCGCGCGGGTCGGCTCGGACGTCTTTCGGGTGCTGGACAAGCTGGACAAGATTCAACTCGAGGGTGTGCGCCGCGAACTGACGACGGGCTACAAGGATAAGTCGGGCGACTGGATCTCGGGGCTGGGCTTGTCGAATGAGCAGGCGGACCGCATTGAGCAGTTCATTGCGATTCGGGGCGACCGGCGCGATGACGTGCTTCGGCAACTCACGGAGCTGTTCAGCAAGGTGCCGGGTGCGCAGGAGGAGATCGATTTACTAGGGCGGATGTCGCGGCAGCTTGCCAACCTGGGCTATGGGGACGATCGGGTGACGCTTGATCTGAGCGTGGCGCGGGGGCTGGCTTATTACACGGGGCCGGTGTTTGAGGCGATTCTCCTGGATGCGCCGCAGTTCGGGTCGGTGATGGGCGGCGGTCGGTATGACGAGCTGGTGATGCGCTTTCTCGGCGAGAAGGTGCCGGCGACGGGGGCGTCGATCGGGGTGGATCGACTGCTGGCGGCGCTGGTTCATCTGGGCCGGGCGCCAATGCGGAAGTCGACGGCGCAGGTGCTGGTGGCGGTGCTCGATGAGGCGATGATCGACGACTACCTGGCGATGACGTATGAGCTTCGGCGGGCGGGTATCCCGACGGAAATGTACCTGGGCTCGAAGAAGGGAATCGGCAAGCAATTCAAATATGCGGACCAGATCGAGATTCCGGTCGTGGTCGTGTGCGGCGGCGACGAGAAGGCGCGAGGGACGGTGACGCTGAAGAACATGGGCAAGGGGAAGGAGTCCGCCGCGAAGATCAGCGACCGTGCGCAGTGGGTCAGCGAGCGTCCGGGGCAGATCGAGGCGCCGCGCGGCGACCTGATTGAAGCGGCGCGGGCCATGTTGCAGGAATCTCAGTCATAACTTCCAGAGGAGCAATGCGGCATGGCGGCCGGCCATCCATCACAGGTTGAGCTTACCGGCAGTGACCTGTCGATCGAGGCGCTGGCGGCGGCAGCGCGCGATCCGGCGGTGCGGGTGACGTGCTGTGCCAAGGCGATGAAGCGGGTCGAGCGCTGTCATCAGGAAATTGAGACGATCGTCGGCCGCTATCGGGAGGCGTACGCGGCGGGGAAGCGCGGCGATGAATTGCCGCATGTCTACGGCATCACAACGGGGTTCGGGGAGTTCAAGACGATCCCGGTCGATCCCGATCATTTCGGCGAATTGCAGGCGAACATTCTGCGCAGTCATTCTTCCGGGGTGGGCGACACGACGGATCGCGACGACTTCGGCAATTATTTTCCGGCGGAGGTGGTTCGGGCGGCGCTGGTGATCCGGCTCAACACTTTCTTGAAGGGTCATTCCGGGGTGCGGCCGGAGATGGCGTTTTTTGTACGCGACATGATCAACGCGGGGGTGATTCCGCTGGTGCCGACGCGCGGGTCGGTCGGGTCGAGCGGCGATCTTTGTCCGTTGGCGCATTTGTTTGTGGTGATGCTGGAGGAGGAGACGGCCGGGCGGTTTTATGTTGCGGCGAGTCGTGAGGATGTACGGCGGAGCCGGGGCGAGGCGCTTTCGGCGACTCGGCTTCGCGAGACGATGGCCGGGCGACTCAAGCATGGCGACGACTGGCGGATTCCCAAGCCGAGTTACAAGGACGGGCTTTCACTGACGAACGGGGCGGCGTTCTCGGCGGCGGGGCTGGCGCTGGCGGTGCACGACGCGACGGAGCTGGCGAACACGGCGGACGTGGCGGCGGCGATGACGCTGGAGTCAGTCTGCGGGCGTACGCGGGCGCTGGATGAGAAGGTGCATCGGGTGCGGAACATGCGCGGTCAGGCGGACAGCGCGGCGAATATTCTGCAGGTGCTGACGGAGGGGAAGCTGGTCGATCTGAGCGAAGAGGTGCAGGACGTCTATTCCGTCCGCTGCGCGCCGCAGGTTCACGGGGCGAGTCGCGACGCCATCGCGTATGCCAAGATGGCGGCGCTCGCGGAGATCAACGCGGCGACGGACAACCCGCTCTTTTTTCCGGATGAGACGGGGCCGTGCGACATGACGCGCGGAAACTCGGGCGCGACGCATCCGAACGTGGACGGCCGGGCGTACTCGGCGGGGAACTTTCACGGGCAGCCGGTCGGGTTGGCGGCCGATTTTCTGGCGATTGCGGTCGCGGAGTTGGCGAACGTCTCGGAACGGCGGACGCAGATGCTGCTCGACAAGCATCACAACCGGGGGCTGCCGGCGAGCCTGACCGCGAACCCCGGCGTGCATTCGGGATTCATGATCGCGCAATACTGCGCGGCGGGTCTGGTATCTGAGAATAAAGTGCTGGCGCATCCGGCGAGCGTGGATTCGATCCCGACCTCGGCGAACTACGAGGATCATGTGGCCATGGCGTCGATCGCGGCGCGCAAGGTGCGCACGGTGCTGACCAACACGCAGAGCACGCTGGCGATTGAGCTGATGGCGGCGGCGCAGGCGCTGGACTGGCGAATTCGACTGCGGTCGACTCCATCCGACGGCGGGACGGTAACGGCTGAGGCGTTTGCAACGGCGCGGGCGGCGTTTGGGAAGGGATTGTCCACGGGGAGTGCCGCGGCGCTGGCATGCATTCGCGGGGTTGTCGGGCCGCTTTGCGAGGACCGGGTCCTGGCAGAGGACATTCGGGCCATGCGCATGCTGATCGAGGATGGGGCGATTCGGTCGGCGGTTGAGTCGGCGGTCGGGGCGCTGCGACCGATTGATCCACTTCGGTAGACGTCATTTCGAAATCAACATTAATCGCAACGCGGCCTAGGGAAGCAGGCTGAAGTAGGTGGCGCTGAAGGCGAGGCAGGCGAGGGTCCATCGCCGGCCGCGCGGGGAGACGGTGAACGGGGCGATGACGATGAACCAGACGGGAATGAAGTCGAGGGCGTAGCGGAAGTGGCCGGCGTCGTTGGAGCCGGTGACGTGGTAGAGCAGGAGGCCGGCGATGACGGGGAGCGAACCGAGGACGAGTGCCCTGCAGGTGGCATCGGCCCACCATTTGCGGAGGGTGACGAAGATGGCGAGGAGGAGGGGGGTGGTGAACCAGATGGAAGCGCCGTCGCGTCCGGCGATGACGGGTTGCACCGCGCCGCGGCGGATGTCGAACGAGGGGATCTCGGCGTTCATGGCCCAGGCGTTATGGGCGAGGTAGCGCAGGCCGAAGAGCTGCTCCTGACCGCGACGGCCGATGGGGTCGGTCCGGCCTTCGTAGATGCGCGAGTAGCCGGTGTCGAAGGGGTTCCCGAATTTCAGGTAGTTGAGCGTCATGGGGAACAGGGCGATGAGCAGCACGCCGACCACGGCGGTTCTCATGGGTCGTTTGCTCGAGGCGGCTGCGCCTGTTCGCCAGGCGATCCACAGAAGCGGCAGGGCGTAGAGCACGGTCAACTGGCGCGACCAGGCGGCGAGTGCCAGACCGATGAGGGCGGGCCAGATCTTTCGGGGGCCGAGCAGGTCGGCGCACATGATGAGCAGGCCGGTGACGGCGAGGGCGTGGTTGATGAAGTAGATGCTGCCGCCCTGGGCGGCGCCGCGGCATTGCTCCAGCACAGGAAGCAGACTGGTGCCGACGAAGAGATAACCGGCGAGCACCGCGCCCCAGACGGTTGAACGAGTTGCCTCGCGAAAGGTGGCGAACGCGGCGACGACGAGGGGCATGGCGACAAACAGGACATAGAACGGCGCGTGGAAGGTGCCCTTGGGGCCGCCGCCTAACTCCGTCAGGGTTGTGCCGACGAGTGAGATGAGGACGAAGGCGAGGCCGACGACGTTGTAGCGGTGTTCGCCGACGCGAGCGACCTCGTAGGTGTTTTCGGTGATGTGGAGGCGGCCATCTTTCCAGGCGACGGCCTCGTCGAGGGCGGAATTGGACTGGCTCTGGACGTGCCACTGGGTGAGTCGCACACGATGGCCGATGGAGAGTTGCAGGGCGACGAGGAAGAGGATGAAGACGCCGATGACGTGCAGGCGGGACTGGCGGGGGGCGGATTGAATGGAGGATGGGTCGACCACGGATGGATTATACCGCCCCCGGATCGTATTACGGTGTTCGATCCGTGAGCCAATGCCGCCGCGTTTTCAACTGCTCATCTGGCCAGTAAGATCACGCCATGCCCAAGCGGGTCATCATTCTCGGTTCCACCGGGTCCATCGGTTGCAATGCCCTTGCCGTGGCGGAGAGTCTGCCCGGCGAATTTGAGATTGTCGGGCTCGCGGGTCTGCGCAGCTGGGAGAAGATGGCCCGGCAGGTGGCGCGTCATAAGCCGAAGGCCGTGGTGCTGACGGAGTCGGACGCGGCGGAGCATCTGGCCCGTCGATTGCGCGAGGAACACTCGCACACGCAGGTGTGGACCGGGGCCGATTCGCTGGTTCGGCTGGTGAAAGAGCTGGACGTCGATTTCGTTTTGTCATCCATCGTCGGGGTGGCGGGTTTGCCTGCGACGCTGGCGGCGGTCGAGCGCGGGGTGACGGTCGGCCTTGCCAACAAGGAGTCGCTGGTTGTCGCCGGGGAGCTGATGGTTTCCGCGGCCAGGAAGAGCGGGGCGAAGCTGCTGCCGGTCGACAGCGAGCACTCTGCGGTTTTCCAGTCGCTGCACTCGGGAAAGATGGATGAGGTCGAGCGCATCTTCCTGACGGCATCGGGGGGACCATTTCGGACGTGGCCGCTGGAGCAAATGCGGACCGCGTCGGTCGAGGACGCCATGCGTCACCCGACGTGGGCGATGGGTCCCAAAATCACGATCGACAGCGCTACGATGATGAATAAGGCCCTTGAGGTGATCGAGGCCAAGTGGTTGTTTGATATCGAGCCGGATCGTATTGAAGTCGTGATTCATCCCGAGTCGATCATTCATTCGATGGTCGCGTTCCACGACGGGTCGATCGTCGCCCAGATGGGCCGTCCGGATATGCGGACGCCCATTCAGTATGCGATGACGTACCCTCGGCGGCTGGCGGGCTGCGGCGATCGGATGGATTTCTCGCGACTGGAGCGGATGCACTTCGAGCCGCCGGATTTGGAGCGATTTCCGTCGCTGCGTCTGGGGCACGAGGTGGCGCGGCTCGGCGGGACGGCCGGGGCGGCCATGAACGCGGCCAATGAGGCGGCGGTGGCGCTCTTCCGCGAAGGGAAGATCGGCTTTCTGGATATTGCTTCCGTTACTGAGGACGTCCTTCGACGTCATCGCTTTGAAGACCTGCCGAGCATCGATGCGCTGATGCGGATCGACGGCTGGGCCAGGAAAGAGGTTAACGAATGTTGCGCGGCGAAGAGTTGAAACGTCGAAACGTCGAAGCGTCGAAACGGCGAAACGGCGAAACGTCGAAAGGTCGAAACGTCGAAATGAAGGCCGAAGCGCATCGCTTTGCCCTTCCGTGCCTGCGCGCCGCGATGGGATCGTGGGTACGGGGTTCGCGCGGGGCGCGGATGACTCTCTTTGCCGTGAGTACGCCGCTTCTGCTGATGGCGGTGGGGGCGATGCCGGAGTGGGCTTCGACGGCTTGGTCTTACATTCTGCTGATTCTCGGATTCTCGCTGGTCATCTTTGTACACGAGCTGGGTCATTTCGTGGCGGCCAAGTGGGCCGGTGTTCGTGTCGAGCGGTTTGCCATCGGCTTCGGCAAGGAGCTGCTTGGTTTTACGCGGGGCGAGACTCGCTATTCGTTTAATGTTCTGCCGTTCGGCGGGTATGTGAAGATGCTCGGTCAGGAGGACTTCGTCGTCGACAAGTCCGGCGAGCTGAAGGTGAAGGAGAATCCCGACTCGTTCACCAACAAATCAATCGGCCAGCGGATGGTCATCATCTCCGCCGGCGTCATCATGAACCTCATCTTCGCCGCTGTCGCGTTCGGCATCGTCGTCATGGTCGGCAGGCCCCAGTGGCCCTCCGTGGTCGGCACGGTGCTTCCCGGTTCGCCCGCGGCCGGGGCCGGTCTGCAAACCGGCGATCGGATTACCGCGGTCAACGACAAGGAAGTGAAGAGCTTCGGCGAACTCAGCGCGGCGATCATGCTCTCCGATCAGGGCGAGGAGCTCGTGCTCGATGTGCTTCGCGACGGTAAGCCCGTTACGCCGAAGCCGACGGTTCTTCCCGCTTTCAATGAGAATCAGGAGACGCGGCAGATCGGCGTCAGTCCGGGCATGAATCTGCGCGCGTGGCTGCCGTCGCTGCGCGGCGGTTCCGAGCCGGGCCCAAATGAACTTCATCAGGCGGACGAACTATATGCCGTGGTTGAAAACGGCGTGGCGCGGCCGTGCAAGGACCTCGGCGAGTTTCGCAGGGTGATCGTCGGCGCGCGGGGCGCGCCGGTCGAGCTGATCGTCAACCGGCCCGACGAGCCGGAGAAGCTCTCGATGCAGGACCTGCTGAAAAGCGACCTGAAGGTCGAGAGCAAGCCCGTGCATATCACCGCCCGGGCGCTGTGGACCGTGGTGCCGGAGAATCCCGCCGAACTGGGGACCGGGTCGCTGCTGGGCTTTGTCCCGCGCGTGCGCGTGCTGCATCCGGATGAGAACAAGTCGTTTGCGCTGGCCGGCGTTCGTCAGGGTGACGTGATCGCCAAGCTGGGATCGCAGGCCTATCCCGATTATGCCACGGTGAAGAAGACGATTGAGGCCGGCGCGGGCGAGCAAATCGCGCTGGAGGTTTCGCGACCGTATGACGCCAACGGCGAGCTCAGCGCGGCGATTGTTCGATTCTGCGTGGCTCATCGTGAGGCGTTTATCGCCGCGGCGCTGACGTCGGTGTCCGAGGCGGCCGGGCTCATCGAGTCCAAGGCGGCTGAGGCAGGTCTTAGCCAGGCCGATCGCGAGAAGCTCGCACAGCACGTCGCCTCGATGAAGACTTCCGACGCGATGCGCAAGTGGCTCGAATCCGTGGATATCCACAAGCTCGATCCGCTGGTGCCCAAGGCGCCGTTCTCGCTGTTCGGCAGCGGGTCGCCGCCGACGATTGACGCGACGCTGGCGCCGATGGATGACGAGCATCTGATCGTCGCCGCGGTCGTGAATCGGGCGGACGGTCGACCGACGCCTGCGAAGGCCGCGGGCATTCCCGCCGGCGCGGCGCTTGTCTCGTGCGACGGCAAGCCGCTGTCGAGTTGGAGCGAGCTGTCGCGCATCTTTGAAGACTCGGCCGGCAAGACGGTGGAGCTGACCTACCGCGTGGTGGACGAGATCAAGACGGCGAAGTTCAACGTGCCGATGTGCGTGACGGCCGCGCTGGACATTCCGCCGGGCGCACGGATCGTGAAGATCGACGGGAAGTCGTCATTCGCCATCAAGGGGGCCGACGGTGAGTCGCACGAACTGGCGCTGCCGGATTGGCGGGCCATTCGCGCCGCATTTTCCGGGATGGTCGGGCGCACCGTTTCGGTTGAGTATGTGACGCGCGAGGGGGCCGGCGTGCAGGGGGAATACGCCGTCGCCGAGGACAACATCGATCCGTGGCTGCAGCGTGTCTTCTACACCGAGCCGTTTATCTGTTATCAACTGGTCGAGCGGAACCGGGTGACAAACCCCATCGCCGCGGTCGGCATTGGATTTCAGCAGGCGTACGACGCGACACTGCAGACGGTTTTGGCGCTGAAGCACATGATCTTCACGCGGCAGGTGGGGCTGAGCAAAGTCAGCGGGCCGGTGGGGATGATTCGCCACGGCGGGGCGATCGCTCAGAGCGGGGCGGTCGATTTGTTGTGGTACCTGGCGCTGATCTCGGCGAACCTCGCGGTGATCAACTTCCTGCCGATGCCGATCGTGGACGGCGGGCTGTTTCTGTTTCTGGTGCTGGAGAAGATTCGCGGCGAGCCGGTGAGCATCAAGACGCAAGTGGCCACGCAGCTTGTGGGCATCGCCCTGATCGCCACGGTGTTCATCCTGGTGACTTACCAGGACATCAAGAACTGGATCACCGGGGCCTGACGGCGTCGGGTGAGCACCGGGCGCGCGTCGTGTGACGCCTCATAGCTTGAATCTGAATCCGTCCTTCTTTACGTTGTCGAGGACTTCGCGCATCTGGTCGAGCATGAGCGTCAGACGCTTGGCCGACAGGAGCATTTCCTCGTAGAGCCGGTCATCGGTGAACATCTTGCCGACCGTTCCGGTTTTGTCCTGCATGAGCGCGACGGTCTGATCGAGCCGCTTCAGGACGCCGGAAAGGTCGTCGGTCGCCGAGGCCAGCTTCTGTAGAAGCGTGCTGAGGTCCGCGGCGACCTGTTTGCCCTCGCCGCTGATGTCGCGCACGTTTTCCATCGCCACAACGCCTGCCTCGGACATTTTGCGGCCGTTGGCCAGGACGGCGCTGAGATTCTCCTGATTCTTCGGATCGCCCATGACGGCGTTGAAGGACTTCATGGCGGTGTCGATTCGCTGAATGAGCGTATCGAGATTGGCCGTCACGCTGTTGGTGTCCACTTGACTCATCGATCGTGACTCCAGCAACCGACCCAGGTTCTCGGCGGCGGGTCGAAGTGCGTCCGCCAGCTCGCCGATGTGCAGGGCCGCCGACTGGAAAGTTACCTGCATGTCCTTGGGGATGAGTTGATCCATGCGCGGCAGCATGGTGCCTGAGATGGTTCCGGTGCCGTCCATCGGAATTTTTCGCTCGTCGGTCGGGTCGGTCACGACGATGCTGATCGGCGGCTTGCCCAGCCCCATCAGGTTCGGCCAGACTCGCATCTCACAGGCCGCCGGCAATTCGAGGCCTTCGACCGCCACGACCACCACGACGCCCTTGGCCAGGTTTTTGTCGTCGGCGAAGACGAGGGACTGGGTTTCTCCGATCCGCTTGCCGTTGAGGGTGACGGCTTGTCCCTCCTGGATGCCTTCGACGCCCTCGGGAAAAACCACGTTCAGTTTATAGGTGCGGACGAGCAGCGACCTTCCCCCCCCGAAGGCTATGATCAGGCCGCCGAGACTGACAATGCCCATGAGAACGAAAAAACCTACGATGGTGGTGTGTTGCTTATCAGACATGTCGAATCCTCTTCCTGCCTTCGCTGGCGCTTCCGGGCCACGCATCCGTCCGGCGTCTCTGACGAAATCATCGCTTGATTCCTAGGCATCCAGCGCGGCCAGGTCCTCGGGATTTGCACGGCCGTCGACGAACCGCCGTACGCGTGGATCGTCGGTTTCCTTGAAATACTCCGCCGTGCCATCGGCGATGATCTTGCCCTTGCCCAACATCACAATTCGATCGGCGACCTTGTATACACAGGCCATGTCGTGGGTCACGACGACGCCGGTCACGTGCATCTCGCGTTTCAACTTGAGGATCATCTCGTTGATCACGTCCGATCGCACAGGATCGAGTCCGGTCGTCGGTTCATCGTAAAGTACGACCTCGGGATTAAGGGCGATCGCCCGGGCGAGGGCGACGCGTTTTTTCTGGCCGCCCGACACTTCACCGGGCTTTCGATTCTGAAGGCCGTCGAGACCGACCATGCGGAGCTTCTGAGCCACGGCGTCCTGAAGTTGCTGTGGCGAAAGCTGAGTGTGCTGGGCGAGGGGAAAGGCGACGTTTTCGCCCACGGTCATCGAGTCGAACAAGGCGCCCATCTGGAAAAGCAGCCCGAATCGCTTGCGAACCGCGACCAACTGATCTTCCCCGAGGTTGTCTACACGGCGGCCGTGGAAATAGACCTCTCCGGAGTCGGGTTTCATGAGGACGACCATGTGCTTGAGCAGGACGCTTTTACCCGTGCCGGACTCGCCGATGATCACGGTGGTCTGTCCCCGGCGGACCGACAGATCGAGGCCGTCAAGCACGATCAGGGATCCGAAGCGCTTGGACACGCCGCGAAGCTCGATCAGGACATCATCTTCTTTGGGGTTGTCACTCACGCAGTTGTCTTAGAGAAAAGTGCGGAATCCGTAGAGCTTGATGCTTATCGATTGAAGGGCCTCGGCGAGGAAATAGTCCATCGTCAGAATGGCCATGAACGAAGTCACGAAGGCCTCGGTGCAGGCGCGGCCCACTCCCTCCGCCCCCGCCCGACAGTAGAAGCCCTTATAGCAACTGATGAGTCCCAGGGCGGCGCCGAAGAAGAACGACTTGAGGATGCCGGAGAACAGATCGAAATTTCCCACGGACATGCGCGTGTAGTCCCAATAGGGGCCGTTATCAACGCCGCGTTGAATGACGGAAATGAACCAGCCGCCCACGGAACCGGTCATGTTGGCATAAATGGTGAGGATCGGCGTCAGCAGGAAGCAGGCCAGGACGCGAGGCACGACCAGATAGCGGACAGGATCGACGCCCATGCTCCGCATCGCGTCGATTTGCTCGGTGACTTTCATGGTGCCGAGTTCGGCGGTGAGGGCGCCGCCGACGCGTCCGGCCAGCATGATCCCGGCGAGGACCGGCCCCAGCTCACGCACGACGGAAATGTTGACCACCGCGCCCATTCGCTCCTCAAGGCCGACGGCTCGAAATTGCTCGATGGCCTGGACGGCGAGCACCATGCCGACGAAAGCGCCGGTGATCAGGATGACGGAGAGCGATCGGTAGCCGACTTCGAAAAGCTGGGGCATGAGCAGCCGCCAGAGCTGCGGCCGGTGCAGTTCCCGCAGGGTGCCGACGAAGGCATGCCAGGAAAAAATCGAAAAACCACCCAGATAATGCGAGACGTGTCGCAGGAATGCCAGCGGGGAAAGCGGAATGGAAGCCTGATCGTCCAAGATGCAGATTGCTCCGTCCTGATCCCCCTGTCTTGTAGCAGTTTGTAGTCGCGGGGATGCGGGGAGTCAATTTCAGCGGGCTGATTGCGGCGTCAATACGGCGTCGAACGCACGATAATTACAAGGCAAAGGGGGCGCGCCTACAGGGTGGAATCAGACCAGTTCGACGACGCTGTTGACATCACCATAGGGATTCGTGGTCATGCGAGGATTCGCCGGGTCGCGCATCCAGTGGCCGTCCACCACGTAGCGATATTGATAGCGGCCCGGGCCCAAGGGGAGTCTCGCGTAGAAGGCGCCGTCGCGCAGATGGGTCATCGGCGTTCGCTCGGGATTCCAGTCGTTGAAGTCGCCGGCGATGCGAACCGAGTGTGCGCCGGCGGCGGCGACCACAAAGGCGACGCCGTGCTCGACGGCGCGGGGTCCATAGATCAGCTCGATCTTTCGATCGGCCGCCGCGTGCGGTGAGACGGTCTCGGCGGCGGCGGGGGATCCGGTTCGCCGGCCCGGTCCGAGCAGGGTTTCGGTGGTGGCGAGCAGCTTGCTGGCGTTGGCCGCGAGGGCCTCGGCGCGGTCGAGCAGGGCCTTCTGACCTTCGGGCTTCTGATCGGCCAGGACGGCAGCGGTAGGGGCGCTTCGCGAGGTGAGTGTGGCGGTCGCGGTGGACGATGCCGTGGCTGGGGCCGATTCAACGACCTCGGCGGCGGCCGGTTCGGATGCGGACGACGCCTTTTCGAGGGAGATCAACTCGCGGGCCAGCTTGACGAAGTCTCGACAGCCGCTGGAGGCGGGGTCGTATTCGGTGATGGGCTGGCCGAGGCTGGTGCTCTCCTTCAGCTTGGTGTTGAAGTTGATGAAGCCGGCGAACATCGATCCGCCGTGGCGCTTGCGCAGCTCGGCGAGGATTTCCCGGGCGAGCTTGGTCCGGACGTCGTAGAGATTGGCGACGATTCGGACGGTGGGGCTGCGACCGGCGATCTCCTTCATTTCGGCGATGGTGTCGAGCTGCTTGGAGAGACCGTGCAGCGAGAAGTAGCCGGTGTCGACCGGGACCATGATCTCGTCGGCGGCGGTCAGCGCGCTTTGCGTGAGAAAGCCGATGGTCGGCGGCGTGTCGATGAGGACGAAGTCGTACTTGTCCCTGGCGGCATCGAGAACGCGGGCCAGCTTCTGCTCGCGGCCCTGTACGCCGGCGAGCTTTTGTTCGAGCTTGGATAAGTCGGTCTTGGAGGGGATCAGGTCGAAGTGGCTGGAAATCTGCCAGGTGACGCGGCCGAGGTCGATGGGATCGGGCGAGCCTTCGGAGAGCAGGACGTCGGCGATGCTGACTTCGACCTGTTCCTCTGGAACCAGGAGACCCAGGGCACAGTGGCCCTGTGGATCAAGGTCCACGGCCAGTGTCCGCTGTCCCTCGCGGGCGAGGCATGCGGCGAGATTAATGACGATCGTGGTCTTTCCACAACCGCCCTTCTGGTTCGCAATGGCGATGACTCTCATCGTTCGGATCCCCTGTCGCTCGTGCTGCCGCGGGACTCCGCATGCCCCCTTTGAGTAGAAAGTGGGGTCCAAGCGGGTCCGAAACAGCCGATAATGTCTGTTTCGGCTTCCCAGTACTGATTCCTTGAGTTGTTATGAGACGAAGTGGCCCTCAGGCGGCTGAAATCGCGGGTTGGCGGCGCAGGATAGGCCGGATGGGTCCGGTGGGGAGGGGTGTGTTCGATCGGATAGGCGGGGACTGCGTATATAAATGCTTGGTGCGCAGAATATTAACACAGGGGCGGGCGGGTCCTGCGTTCGTTCGGACGGCGGGTATCACCCCCATCGCGTTTCTTGTTACCCCTGCCCGGCACCCCTAGAATCGAATTCTGTTCGCCGAGGAGACAAGTTCAGTCCCGGTATTTCGCACCCATGAATTCGGTCGGCTCCTTGCCCGGAGTCAGGCCGGTGAGCTTTCAGATAATCACAACACCATGATCAAGACCTGGGAACGACTGTGTGAAATCGTGGATCTTGGCGTCGGCCGCGAGGTTCTCCTTGTGGGCGACTTCATGATCGATCGTTATTTGTACGGCGACGCCGAGCGGATCAGTCCCGAGGCGCCGGTGCCGGTACTGCGGGTCGTGCGCCACCAGGATGCATTGGGCGGCGCCGGTTCGGTGGCCGCTGACATCGCGGCGCTGGGGGGCATTCCGCACTGCGTCGGCATCGCGGGCGTCGACGCGGACGCCGATCTGCTACGCGCGCTGCTGCGCGGCGTCGGCGCCGATGCAGACGGCATCGAGTCCATCGCCCATCGGCCGACGACGCGGAAGACGCGCTTGATCGGTCTGGCGCAGCATCGCCACCGACAGCAACTCATACGCATCGACGACGAAAACGCGGACCCGATCGACGCTGCCGCCGCCGAGCGGCTGATGCAGACGGTCAGGAAGCTGCTCGCGAAGTGCCAGGTGGTTTGCATCGAAGACTATAACAAGGGCGTCATCACGCCGGGCTTGGCGCAGGCGGTGATCGCCGAGGCGAAGGCCCGAGGGGTGCCGGTTCTGGTCGACCCGGCGAGCACCACGGACTACAGCCGCTATGCCGGTGCGACCGTCATGACCCCCAATCGCACCGAGACGGAAAAGGTCACAGGCCTGCGGCTGCGCAACATGGACGCGGTGCTGGCCCATGCGGCGGTCATTCTGGAGAAATGCCGGACGGAGTCGGTGTGCGTGACGCTCGATGCCGATGGCGCGGCACTGATCGGGCCGGGGGGGTCGTTCGAGCACATTCCCACGAAGACGCGCGACGTCTATGACGTGACCGGCGCGGGAGATGAAGTCCTTGCGGCGATGGCCGTCGCGGTCGCCGCCGGCGCTTCGCTTCGCGAGGCGGTGAGCCTGGCCAACGTCGCCGGGGGGCTGGAAGTGGAGAGGTTCGGCTGTGTGCCCATTACCCGTGACGAGGTGATTGGCGAGATCCTCCTCGATAATCATCAACATCTTGGGAAGGTGCGAACGCTCGATCATCTCCTGCCGGAACTGGCCCGGCGCAGGTCGCGGCAGGAGCGGATCGCCTTTACCAATGGGTGCTTCGATCTGATTCACGCGGGGCACGTGGCGAACTTTCGATTCTGCAAGCAGCAGGCCGACATCCTCGTGGTGGGGCTTAACTCCGATGCGTCGGTTCGCAGCCTGAGCAAGGCCGACGATCGGCCCATCGTCGGGCAGGCCGACCGTGCCGCAGTGCTGGCAGCCCTGGCGGACATCGACTATGTGGTCATCTTTGACGAGCCGACGCCGCAGGCATTGATCGAAGCGGTGCGGCCGGACGTCCTTCTCAAGGGGCAGGACTGGAATGGCAAGACCATCGCCGGGCAGGAATTCGTCGAGCGCCACGGCGGCAAGGTGGTGCTGGTGCCGCTCGTCGAGGGTCGAAGCACCTCCGCCCTCATCGAGAAAATCCGCCGCGTCTGACCGAGGTTATGGTCGGCGATCGACGCGGATCAATCTCGCAGCACTCGCCCGGTTAATTCGAGGAAGACGGTCTCCAAGTTTGCTTCCTGCAATCTGATCGAGGTCGGTTCGATGCCGCACTCGTGGGCGAAGCGGGCCGCCGAGACGATGACCCGATGATCTCCGGCGGCGCTGAGCCTCGCGGCGTCGCCCTCCATTTTCCAGGCGATTCCACCCATTGCCGCTGACAACTTGGCGACACTCGCTTCGCAGAGGCCCTTGCCCTGCAGGATGACGTCGCGCTTGGTGTCGACGCGCGAAATCAGCTCGTCGAGGGTGCCCATGGTCAGGATGCGTCCGTGGTCGATGATGGCCGTGCGATCGCAGAGCCGCTGGGCTTCTTCCATGTAGTGCGTGGTGTACAGGACCGCTTTACCCTCGGCGGCGATCTGCTCGATCAGCTCGAAGATATGTACCCGGGCATGCGGATCGACGCCGGCGGTCGGTTCGTCCATCAGCAGGAGGATGGGGTCGTGAAGCAGGGCAGCGGCGATGTTCAGCCGCCGCTTCATCCCACCGGAGAACGTCTTGACCAAGTCGTGTGCGCGATCCTTCAATCCCGCGCGGGCGAGCACCTCGTCGGTCCGCTGCTTGAGCAGGTTTCCGGTGACGTCGTACAGCCGGCCGATGAGCGACAGATTCTCCTGCGCGGTCATGCGCTCGGCGAGGCTGATTTCCTGGGGCACGTAGCCCAATCGGCGCTTGTAGCGCTCGGCGTCGTCGGAGGCGATGCCATCCACCTGAACGGCGCCGGTGTCGGGCCGAAGCAGTCGGGCGATGATGTTGATCGTGGTGGATTTCCCCGCTCCGTTTGGGCCGAGCAGGCCGAAGACCTCGCCGGCGGCGATCGAAAAGCTCACGTCGACGACCGCGGTCGTGCCGTTGTAAGACTTGCGAAGATGCTCGACTTGAAGAATGCTCACCGTCCTGCTCCTGTGCTTCGGACCGGGCCGCGATTGTAGCAAGCCGCCGCCCGGCCGCACGCGGTCCCGGATTGGTCCATACACCGCTTGCACCAATTGCCCGAATCGCCTTTGCTATTCCACCATGTCGCCAGAAGAGATGGTCGAAGCCCTGCGAAATGCCCGGACGGCGGTGGGGCGGGGGCCCCGCGCGGAGAAGATGCGGCTGCTGCGCGAGCTTAGTCGCGAGCCGATCACGACGGCCCGGCTGCTTCGGGCGTATCACGATCTGCTTTTGTTTCTCGCGGCCTATCCGGACAGCGCGGCGCTCTTCAAGTTGGTGGAGGGCGAAATGAAGCGCCTGGCATCGATCGTGAAAGTGAGACCGGGCCTTGCGGCTCGACTGGTTGATACCGGCATTGCGAACACGGAGATCGTACACCCGTTCACACTGGATATGACGCGCTGGCTGGTGGGCCGACTGGGCGCGGACGTCGAGCTGGACTGGGACGACGGCTCGCTCGGCGAAGCGATGGACGAGTTTCTCCATGCGCTTGTTCCGACCGTCGAGCGGGACGGTCTCTATGCCGATCATCTCACGACGCAGGAATGGTTCGCGCTGGCGAAGGGGAGCCGTCGCGCGAGCGATGCCGGGTGGCTGGTGGAGCAGTTTGGCCGATTGGAGGGGCCGGCGAGCCTGCCAGATCACGCGTTCGATTCGCTGAGTGTCGCCGTGCGCTGGCGGCTTCGCGCGGCGGGGTTTTCGCGCACGACGGCGCGTTTTCCGCGGCGTCCGATTTTTTATCAAGAGGAGCCGATTCTCCGGCAGATCGACCTGAGGTCGCTCGTCGCCAAGCGATTGGGCCCGCCGAAGTATCTCGCTCGCCGCCGGGCCGAGGAGGTCCTCGATGCCTGCCGAACGACACTGTGCGTCCGGCATCGGGAGATCGACACGCTGACGTATGCGAACCCCGGCGAGGTGGCGCTATATCGGCTGGAACGGGGCATCGATGTGGCCGTCTTCGGCATGACCCCGGAGCGGCGGCTGCCGATTGAGAGTTATTTCGGGTTCATCGTGGCACGCAATCGCGTGCCCATGGGGTATGGCGGCGGGTGGGTGTTTTTCGAGCGCTGCGAGATTGGCGTGAATATCTTTGACGAGTTTCGCGGCGGCGAGTCGGCGTTTGCGTTTGCCCAGGTGATTCGCGTTTACAAGTGGCTCTTTGGCGCGACGCGATTTTGCGTGGACCCGTTTCAGTTCGGGGCGGGTAACCGCGAGGCGATCCATTCGGGGGCGTTCTGGTTTTACTATCGCCTCGGCTTTCGGCCGATTGACGCGAAGCTGCGGGCCCTTGCGGATGAGGAAGCGGGGAAGCTGCGGGCGAGTCCGCGACATCGAACGTCGGCGCCGATGCTAAGGAAGCTTGCACGGGCGAAGCTGGGACTGTCGTTTGACGAGGCGGTCGATCAGTTGCCGGAACTGGATCTGACGAAGCTCGGCCTTGCGCTCACAGCGGAAATCGGCAAGCGGTTTCGCGGCGATCGGCGACGCGCCGAGGAAGAGTCGGCGCGCGATGTCATGCGAATGCTGAAGACTGGAAGTATGAAGGAATGGTCCGCCGAAGAGCGCGACGCTTTTCGCCGACTCGCGCTGATGGTTCATCCGCTCAAGGCGGTTGCCCGGTGGCCTCGCCCGGCGAAGGACAAACTTCTCAAGGCGATGCGCGCCAAGGGCGGCCCCCGGGAGCGCGACTATGCGACTAGATTACAAAGAATTCCCGAGTTGCGGTCCGCACTGGCCCTGCTTGCGGGCGCTGCGCCGGAGGGGAGCAATTCTATTTCCTCATCATGATTAGACGAAGAAAAAGACCAGGTCCAGAATGGCGAAGATCAATTGAATGATGAAGTCGAATAAACTCATGCTCAAAGACCTTTCAAAGGGCGAGGCAACAATTCTATCCTCGTTGGACACCATCGGGCGAATAGGGTTGGAGGCGAATGGAAAATCCGGCTTGCCCGAACCGGCAAAAGCTGCGACCTGTCGTGGCCCCGGGCATATAAGCCGCAGAGTCCATTGTCGCCAAGAGGGTGTCCTGGCCTGTGAATTCTAAGAAGAAGCACCTACTGCGTCTCATAAACTGCGTCTGCCTCTTTGGTTGCGCGCAGGCGGCCTCCGCCCATGATTCGTGGCTTATCACCGACCAAAACAAGCCCAACAAGGGCGACGAGGTCTGGCTTTCGTTCGTGACCGGCGAGGAATTTCCGCTGGGAGACAAGGCGACCGCCCCCGGACGGGTCGCGTCGTTTGTTGATCTGACCTCGGACCAGCGGACCGACATCACCGGCTACCTCCCGCAGGACAAGGGGCTCTCGGTCCGGCGAAAGCTCACGACCGGTGGCATGCACATCATTGGCATCGCCCTGCGGCCCAATCTGATCACCATGAAGCCTGACAAGTTCGAGGCGTATATTCGCAAGGAGCGCGCGGAGGCGGCCGTCGAGCGGTTCACCGCGCGCGATGACAAGCAGGCCGAGGTCGTCGAGTCGTACACCAAGTTCGGCAAGACGATCATCAGCGTGGAGCCCTCCGAGTCGGGCGACAAGTCATTCCGAAAGCCGCTGGGTCATCGGCTGGAGATCATCCCGCTGACGAATCCCTGTGCTTGGAAGGTCGGCCAGACGGTCAAGATCGAGGTCCTGCTCGACGGCTACCGCTGGGCCAACGTGCCGGTGTCGCTGGGGTACGAAGGGGCCGGCGCGCACGCTTACGCCGTGCAAACCAAAACCGACAAGGACGGCGTCGCATCTTTTCCGCTGGCTCGCGCGGGCCACGCGTTTCTCAAAGCCCACGTCATTCGGCCCTTAGCCGATCTGAGCAAGGCTACCTGGGAGAGCTACTGGGCGAGCTTCACGTTTCGCATTCAGGGCGACTCGCGCATCTCCGACGAGCTGCGGTCTATTCGTGGCGTTCATGGGGAGCTGACGCCAGGAGCGGTGCTTGGTTATCGAGCGGGCGCGGCGGCACTGGCGGAACTGGGTCTCGATCGCGGGACGGAGGCGCTTCGCGTCGTGCATGCGTGTCCGCCGAGTGTCAGCCTTGCGTCAGTGGCCGATGGGATTCAGGCGGCGACCGGCGCAACGCTGGGGCGATTGAATCTGGAACTCTCGCCGGTAAGCCGGGCGGGCGACACGCGAACGACCTTTGTCGACCGCTCCTCCGGCCAGAGCCTCGATGTGCGATTCCCGCTGGAAGTGATTGATGAGATTCAGTCGGCCAGCGAGCCGTTCGACGTCGAGTCGCTGGCGCTTCGGCTGGCGACGATGCCTGACGAGATGCTGTTCACCATGCGGCCCGTTGAAACATCCCCGCGCGATCCTGTTCTTGGCGCCTTAAGCCGCCGGTGATCGATCTCGGCCCTGCCGATGCACCAATCGTGCCCATTCTGCTTTGAATATTCCGGCACGCCCCCGACAATACCCATGATGAGCATGACGCGCAGGCAATCGCATGACGCGGGCGTGAGGGCCGCACCACAGGGCGCAGAGGCGCGCTGGTCGCCGATCATGCTCGTCGGCGCATTGAGCGGGCTTGTCGATCCGCTCATCGGTCTCTATGCCGAGATCACCAGCATCTTCTGGAACCCGAAGCTTCCGCCCCGCGCGGACACGCCGCGCCGTCGTTCGCGCGGGCTGACTCTCGTGCTCGGCGGCATCGAAGGCCCCAGCCCCTACAACCGCGCGATGGCCTGCGCTGTTCTCGAGTCGGGTTATCGCGGGGCGGTTCGACGCATCGACTGGAACGGGGGCCTGCCGCTCATCCGCTCGCTGATTAACCTGATGAGCAAGCGACATCAGAAACGCTGGGCCGCCGAGGTCGCCCGGCAGATCGTCGAGCAAAAGCGCGCGCACCCCGACGCGCCGGTTTGCCTGCTTTCACAATCCGGCGGCACGTTCATCGTGGTTAAGGCGCTGGAGCTGCTGCCGGACGACGTGAAGGCATGCACCGCTGTCTTGCTCGCGCCGTCCATCTCGCCGGCTTATGACATCTCGATCGCGGCGTCGAAGTGCTCGGAAGGACTCGTCTCGGTCGGCGGTCCGGGCGACTACATGTTCCTCGGCATCGGCACGAGCCTGCTGGGCAGCTCCGATCGCGTCTTCGGCCCGGCCGCCGGCTGGGTCGGCTGGCATCACCACGGCCGGCCGGACTTTATCGAGCTTCGCTGGCATCCCTCGTGGCTGGCGCACGGGTACCTTGGCAATCACACGACGACCTCCTCGGTGAAATTCCTTTCACGAGTGATCGCGCCGCGGTTTCAGACGAGGAAGGCTCTATAAAGCGGCCGCGTCGATCGCCGTCGGTGTTCGGTGTGAGATGCGCGAGCTTTGATCTGCCCTGGTAGGGGAGCGTCGAGTCTTGGAAGCGTCGGGTCTTGGGAGGGTTGGTCGCGACGTAACCGGAGGAGCGAAACTGCCCGGGACAGGGGTCGAACCTGCACTTCGTTTAACCGAAACTAGTACTCCGTCATGTTTCAATTTGCGGGTAAAGCCGATGGAGCTTCACGCGGGCATCATCGGTGGTGAACTGCCAGTTGATTCGTTTGGATCGATGGTTCCGATTTGATTCCCATGCCTTCACTTGCTTTGTTAGGGCCTTTTCATCGGGGACGCGGCCGTTGAGAGCCTGCTTTTCCATCACGCTGAACTCGATCTCCGCCATATTCAACCACGATCCATGCTTGGGCGTATGCACCACGTCCAGCTTGTCCATCAGCCGTCTTGCCTCGGCTGGAGGGAAGGCGGCATAAAGGCTCGACACGGTGTGGGTGTTGAGATTGTCCATCACCACGGTGATCTTCTCCGCACGGCGGTAGTGGAGGTCCACCAGCGCCCGCATCTGGCCGGCAAAGTCGGTTTTGCAACGCCGCGACGTCACCGTCACCTGCCGCCAACCTTTGAGCGGCTCCACGAAGACAAACAAATTCGCCGTCCCATTGCGCTCGTATTCATAGTCATACCGCGCCGCCTGACCCCGCTTCGCCGCCATCGGCCGACGTACCTCCGAGACCAGTTGCTTGGACTTCTCATCGAAACAGACCACCGGGCGTTTCGGATCATAGGGCCGGTGATAAACCTCCAGAACATTTTCCATCGCACAGACGAACGCCGCATCCTGGTCCGGCGGAATGCACCACATCTTCTTCTGCCACGGTTTCAACTCGTTTTTTGAAGAACACGCCGGATCGTCTCATGGGACACCGCGTCCACGATCTTCAATTCCACCACCCGGTCGGCCAGCAGCCGGAGCGACCAACGTTCGTATCCCTTCGGCGGCTGCGAGCAGGCCACGGCCACAAGTTTGGCCTCCTTGCGGCCGTCGAACTTTGGCGCCACCGGCGGGAAGGGCCGTTTCTTCGGTGCCAAACAGGCCTCCAATCCTTCCTCTACAAACCGCTTCCGCAGGTACTCGATGCTCCGAACCGACACCGCCAGGCCTTCTGCGATCCGCGTATCGGGCCAGCCCGGTCGTGACTTCGATTCATCCGCCTGAAGCAGAATGTTCGCGTGCCGAATTTTGTAGGCCGCCGCCCTGCCCGTCGAAACCAACTCCTTTAATCGCCGCCGCTCCACCGCCTCCAGCCGAACCACATACCGTTTCATCGCCGATCCTCCATGATCAACAGGCCATCCACGGCCATCCAATCATGAACATCGACCCTTTCCAAAAATAACCCGCAAAGCTAACGATGACGGAGCACTAGGCCCTCAACGAATTGGCCGGAAATCGTAATCGCTTGCGAAACCGGCAATTTATGGTGGCCTCCGGAATACGAAATACCGGAACTGGCACCAGAGCCTGCTCGCGAGCTTTCAGCGAATGACATTCTGAATCGCGTTGAGGAGATTCTACCCGGTCTAGATAAGCGATAGTGCTCCACGATCAGACTATGCCTGCGAGCATACTCTTCCGAGCGAGCGGTTTCATGGCACGTTGAGATTGAATCCCAGATCGACATGTCGCATAATTACGGGGTATAGGAGGCTCCACGAATTCTCTCGGAGCCGTCTGCCACGGATGGGCCAATCAAGTCTGATTTCTTTCAGGGATCGTGGCATGAAAAGACTACGGCTAGCGGCCTTGTTGGCGGCACTTCCTTTCGTCCTTGGCGGCAACTGCCAAATGACAGGGGCTCCGGCAGGCTCCAGTGCGATGTCTATCGACACTGATGGTGACGGGCTCAGTGACGCATTTGAGTTGATGATTTTTACAAGCTCAACCAATGCAGATACGGATGGAGACGGATTAAGTGATGGGGACGAAGTTTTGATCTATCACACCGACCCCAGTCACACGGACACAGACCTTGATTGGCTTTCTGATTACAAAGAGGTTATCGAGGTCGGTACCGACCCGAATTCGCCAGACACCGACTTGGATGGCCTCGATGACGGCTTGGAGCTAGACCCTAACTTCGCAAGCGACCCGCTCAATCCTGATACAGATGGCGATACGATTCTGGATGGTGATGAAGTCGCCTTTGGCCTTGATTTGCTGCTTCCAAACACGCTTGGCCTCGTCACGGAGCTATATTGCAGCGACTTTATTGGGGTTTCCGTGACAGGCATCAAAGGTGTTTATCTTCGAGGCCAGATTATATCAGACTTCCCATTGGGCTTTTTCTATGGCGATGTGGTTGCACTAAACGCACCCATTCCAGGTAACCGAACCGGGGCGGTAGTTGCGAATCTTCGGACCAAACAGCATGGTTACTTCGGCTACGAGGGCGATCTAGAAATCGGCGGTGGCTTAATTACGGGAGCGACGCCCGAAAGCGGTTCGATTCGAATCTTTTTGACTTCTGGGTTCAGTTTTCTTGTCAATACATTCTACGTTAATGAAACTGCTGATTGGTTTGTCGGCGATGCAGTTGAGATTATCGATCGAGGGTTCGCACTTGAGATGCTGAATACAAACGCCTGTGAAGTTGTTCTCGTTTTGCCCTGAATTATGTCGAAGGAAGTCAAAACCCACTTGCAAAGCAGGATTCAGCGTGGTGGAAATTTCGAACTCAAACAGCAACGTGACGAGGCAATGCTATGGCCTAGTTTCTTGTCTACTCATTTGCTTGCTCGGGTGTGATGGGGGACCTTCCCTTGACGGAACTTGGCGGCTTCAAAGTACGTCCGGACTTGGCCTAACTTGTATCGACGTGATGAATAATCAAATAGTGCGTGTCGATGATGGCTGCGATGGATCGTTAAATCTATTTACTTCCAATCAGCCCGCAACAATTACTGGCAGTCGTGCGATTTGGTCGATGATTCTAACCACATCACTCGGAACTTCACTGTTTACAATAGACGGTACCCTGCAATCTGATGGAAGCATGATCGGCGTGCTTACGGTAATCGTCAATTCGGCGCCATTCTCAAGCGGTTTCATCGGCAACCGTCTTTAAGACAGATTCTTAAGAAACTGATCCGAGCTAGGGCCGCACTTCGGTCGTTTCGAGCTTGCGATTTACCAAACTGCGACCTTAACGCTTTTGATTTCAACGACTTTCTGGCTTTCTCGGGGAAAGAATCAACTGCCCGGGACAGGGGTCGAACCTGCACTTCGTTTAACCGAAACTAGGCCCTCAACCTAGCGCGTCTGCCAATTCCGCCACCCGGGCTGGGGGTCAATCGTGCGGAGCCTGATAAGGCTAGCAGCCGTCGATGTGAACGTCAATAACTCTGCGAATTGGGGTTTTTTCGCGATCCGCGACCGCCGCCGCCGGTGGGCGGACCTCCGAATGAATTCGACATTTCGTGATGAATCGAGCCGCGTCTAATTACACCCGAAGGTCAGGCAGAAGACCATCTCCGGCATGTCCAGACCGTCGGTGAAGCCGTCGAAGTTCAGGTCGCTGCGGATGATCGCGCCGGGCGGATTGTCGATTCCCAATAGCGCATCCACGAAGCAGGGGACATCGCCGTCGACGTCCACCATGCCGTCGGCGTTGCAGTCGCCGAAGAGCGGGATCGTATCAATCACGACGGATCCACCGTAAGGCGTCTCGATGCCGTCCTGGTTGCGGGCCTTGGCGCGGACCGTGTAGCTCTGCCCCGCAAGCAGGCCGGTCAACATGGATGTGTTGCTCGGCTGCCAGGTGAATGCGCCGCCGTACGCGCCGGGCGGATCGACATCGAAGTAGATGCCGGACATGCCGACGTTGAGATTGGTAAACGCCCCGGTCGCCGTCACCTGGGCCGTTGTAAACTCTACGCTCGAAAAAGCCATGCCGATCGGCGTTTGAATGTGGCTGGCAGTGCAGGCGGCGGGCGAATAGGCGCCCTCATTCGGCACGCCGTTGCTGTCACGGGCCTTCACGCGGTAGCAGTATTGCGTGTTGGGCGTGAGGCCGAAATCGACGTACGAGTTCGGATTCTGCCAGCCGCTGGTTGTGCCGCCGGGGTTGCCCGTCGTCTCTTCAAAGAAATGCTGCACCGGCAGGCTCGCGTCGATCGTACCGGCCGCGGTCATGGTGATGCTGGTCGAATCGAGCGCCGCCGGCGGGCTGTCGAAGGAGAGCGGATCGGGCTGCGGCGGATCAAGATCTTCTATGACGGGAATCGACTCGCGAAATTGCGAAATGGTCAGCGCCGTGTTGTTGATGGTCTGCGCGTTGTGCGCTTCGAGCGGCTGACCGATCGGGACGCCGGTCGGCACGCCGTTGAACAGCACGTTGGGATTCGAAAAATAGTTCACCCGTGAGCCGGGCTCGTAGGACATGATTGTGCGCTTGAGGTCCGGGGCGTTGAAACGGTGGCCGTAGGCGTATGGATAGATGCCGGTGTCGGCGTTGTCGCGATCGTGCTGGCAGCCCTGGTTGTGGCCCAGCTCGTGGGCAAGGGTCAGGTTGGCCGCAGCACAGGTCCGCAGCGTGACACTAAACGCAAGCGTCTGGAAGCCGGAGGACAGCGACGTCATCAGATAGGCGATGCCGCAGTTGTCCGAGCTGTTTACGATGAGGGCGCACAGGTCGGCGCCATGCGTATTGCGGAGCGAGTGGACTTCATCGATGAATCCATCGGAGGTTCCCGAGAAGCGTCCCAGGTCGAGGCCGGCGTTGCCGGTTTCGGGGTAGTTCGTCTCGGCCATGTGGACCAGGCGAAGTCGCGGATTGATCTGGCTGGACGAATAGGCGCCGTTGGTGACGCTGATCGAGAGGATCAGCAGCGACTCGATGCCGTTGGTTCCACCGGCGGCGTTCTTGGCGGTGGTGGTGTACATGCCGAGCACGTCGATTTCCGAACCGTCATCGACGCGCGGCGAGGCCCCCCGTGGATCGCCGGGGCTCGATGGCTGTTCGGTCAATTCCGCGGCCTGATGTGGGATCGCGTGCTGTTTGCCCGTTCCGCAAGGCTTGAACGCTGATGGATCCAGTTCGACGACTTCATGCAGTCCGCCGGGGATCGAGCGAATCTCAAAGACGCCGCCGTTATCCAGATCGATGCGTGCGCAGATGACGTCGTGATGGACGACCAGGTAGAAGCTTGATCCGGGGATGTTCTCGAACTGGCCGGTCCAGGTGTAACTATCGGCGGAGCGGATTTCCCGGCGCGTCAGCGCCCCGACGGGCGATACATCGTCGAACAGGTCGAAGCGCAGGCGGCGGTCGGTCATATCGGTCATGCCGTGCAGCACGGCGAAGTTGACATCGACTGTGCGACTGCGAACAGCGGTCTCTTCAAGGGTTCGGCGCGGCGCGGCGACCTGGGCCGAGCTGAGAAAGGCCGGTTGAGCATTGGCGATCGCGGCAACGGCCAACAGGACGCAAGTGCAGATAGAGAAAGACAGGCGAGAATACTGCATGGATTCGCTCCCGAGGTTCAGGCTGGGCTTCGTTGGGCAGTTAAGATTGATACATGATGATAGGCCGATTGGGCCCCAGGAACAAGGCAAAAGGACTTGTTTTCGGTCTTAAAGTGTGACCCGGACGATGCCAATTCGCGATATGTGGGCGAGTTGTCCTCAGTTCTTTTTTTTGTCGGATCGCCAGATTCCCGTCAGCAGGAGAATGATGCCGATCCACGCGGCGCCGGCCGCGACGGTCGCCGACGCCTGAATCCGGGGATGAGCCGTGATCGCGGCGAGGATGAAGAGTACTCCGGAGATCAGCAGGATGACGCCGCCGGCGCTGGTCAGGCGATTGACGAAGCGAGAAGTGCCAAATGTTTGACCCTTTGTCGCGCCGGCATCTTCCGCCGTCGGATCCACACGGATGCCGGGCGGCTGCCCGCTCCGCCCGCGCGAGACGGCCTCCAGGAAAGACCTTTTCTCCTCGCGCGTCGAAAGGATGCCGTGGAGGCCAATGACTTGCTCGCTGCTGTGCCGCTTGAGCCACGGTCGGATGTCACTGATCGCGACGAGCGAGATGTCGTCCCACGCCACCTGTGTCAGCCCGCCCATGTTGCGTACAAAGAGGCCGCCCTTCGTCAGCGCGGCGAAACGGCCGATCTGGTTGGCGCGACGAATCCGCCAAGCCAGAAAGACGAGCGGCGAGGCGAGGACCGCAAGCGTAACACCCGTGCCGCCAGTCTGACCCAGCGCCCCGACGGTCAGGCCGTACACCATGGGGCCGTAGAAATAGACCATCAGTGCCGCGAAACCGAGCGTCCCGACGTAAGTCATCCACGGCCGCGACGGCTTGAAGACGATCGTCGCCTCGTCATACTCAAACGCGCACTCCGGGCAGCGATGCGCCTCCGGCAGTCCGTGCAGTGCGTAGGAGCAATTGGGACAGGCGTCAATAGGCGGGTGGCAGATCACGCGGTGAATTCCCATGTTCCCGGCGGATTCTGGTGCCCTGGGTACTTTGCAGAGGTCGGGCTTTAGTTCAGCTCGGCGATCCTCACCCCGACCATGGCAATCTCGCGGCGGATCAACTCTGAGTCAGGCTCCAGCGCCAACATTCTCGCCAGGACGCACGCCGTGCTCGACCACGCCTCCTGCTGCGAAAGAACCGTCCGAAGATTGTTGAGCATGCGCATGAGCGTGGCCTTCGCGGCGACGGCCTCGAAGGCGGAATCGTCCAGTTGGATCGGTTTGCCTAACAGATGAGACACGAGCCGCTCGCAGCCCGCCCGACTGAGCACCTGTCCGCCGCCGAAGGGATCGATGACAAGGTCGCCGATCGATGTCTTGCGTTTGATGACGAAGTGTCCAGGCAGACCAACGCCGACAAAGGGCCAGCGCAATTGCCGGGCGATGTCGAGCCAGATGACGGAGAGCGAGATGGGAATCCCGACGCGGCGCTCGATGACTTGATCGAGCAGGCTATTGCGCGGGTCGTAATAGTCGGTGATGTTGGCCGAGAATCCTTCCTCCTCGACGAGAACGGTCCGCAGCGCCGCCACCTGGTCGGCGGGCGAAACGACCTCGATCCGCTCAACTCGCCGGGCGAGGCCGTCGAGCCGCTCCAGCCACGGCTTCGGGTCGAGCCCGGGGCTGTGGTCCGCGGCGAATAGCAGGGCCGCTTCGGCGATGCGAATGTCGCCGTCAGGCTTCTGTACGAGCAGATCAAAAGGATGTGCGAAATCGAACTTCACGGCGGCATCTCTCGGTGTCCGGTCGTCGCCGGACTGGCTGAAAACGCAGGATTCGATACTATTCTATTCGCGACACAAGGTCGGGCACAGCAAGATCAGATTACTTCGGGAGAAGATTCATGGCAGGCCAGAAAATCACGATGAGCGGCGGCAAGCTGAACGTTCCGGACCATCCGGTCATTCCCTTCATCGAGGGCGACGGGACCGGGCCGGACATCTGGCGGGCCAGCGTGAAAGTCTTCGACGCCGCCGTGCAGAAGGCCTACTCGGGCAAGCGGAAGATCGAGTGGCAGGAAGTCTATGCCGGCGAAAAGTCCTTCAACATGTTCAAGGACAAGCTCGGCGAGGCAAAGGCATGGCTGCCCGATGACACCATCAAGGCATTCCAGGAATATCTCGTTGGCATCAAGGGGCCTCTCACGACGCCGGTCGGCGGCGGCATCCGTTCGCTGAACGTCGCGCTCCGCCAGATGCTCGATCTCTACGTCTGCCTCCGCCCGGTTCGTTACTTCAAGGGCGTGCCCAGTCCGGTCAAGCAGCCCGAGCTGACTGACATGGTCATCTTCCGCGAGAACAGCGAAGACATCTACGCGGGCATCGAGTTTCAGCAGGGGACCGACGATTGCACGAAGTTCCGCAAGCTCCTGGCTGATAACTTTCCCGACAGATTCAAGAAGGTGCGCTTCCCGGATACGACCGGGTTCGGCATCAAGCCGGTGAGTAAGGAAGGCACCTACCGCCTGGTCAAGGCGGCGATCGAGTACGCCATCTCCCAGGGTCGCAAGAGCCTGACCCTGATCCACAAAGGCAACATCATGAAGTTCACCGAGGGCGCGTTCCGCGATTGGGGATACGCCCTTGTGAAAGAGAAGTACGGCGCGACCGACCTCGACGGCGGTCCCTGGCAGGTCATCAAGAACGGCTCACGCGAACTGATCATCAAGGACGTGATTGCCGACGCATTCCTTCAACAGATTCTTACGCGGCCGGCGGAGTACGACGTGATCGCCACGCTCAATCTCAATGGCGACTACATCTCCGACGCCCTCGCGGCGTGCGTCGGCGGCATCGGCATCGCCCCCGGCGGAAATGTCAACTACGACACCGGCCACGCCGTTTTTGAGGCGACGCACGGCACGGCTCCGAAGTACGCCGGCAAGGACCAGGTGAACCCCGGCAGCGTCATCCTTTCAGGTGAGATGATGCTCCGCTACATGGGCTGGAACGAGGCGGCCGACCTCATCATCCGCGGCGTGGAAGGCGCCATCGCCGCGAAGACCGTCACCTATGACTTCCACCGGTTGATGGAAGGTGCCAAGCTGCTCAAGTGCAGCGAATTCGGCGACGCGGTGATCGGCAAGATGGGGTGACGCCCATTGATGGTGCGGCCCGATCTGAGCTTTGGGAATCGTCTGCACTAGATGGTTGACGGCTCTGGAGCGTCGAGGCCTCCGTCGGGACACATTGAGTGTCAAAAGCAAGACAATGCCGCCGATCGCGATCCGCACGCAGGTACGCCGAAGATGAAGCCCGGCGCGAAGCTGGGGGTCATCGCCATGAAACAGCACTGTGCGGCGCACCTGCCGGCGTATATGATCCCTGACACGTTTGTTTTCATGGACAAGTTGCCCGCGACGTCCACCGGAAAGGTCGATTTTCAGGCATTGATCCGGCAGGCCAAGGGCGGTTCAACGTAAGGCACCAACGAGCCGGACAGGGTCGGATGGCTTCCATCTTCTCACGCTACTCCGACGATCCAGACGACAAGCGAATGTCCTTCGGCGATCACCTCGAAGAGCTGCGCCGGCGGTTGATCTACGGGCTGATCGGCTTCGCGGTCGCGGCGGTCATCTGCTTTAACTTCGGCGGGCCGATCATCGAGACGCTGACCACGCCGTACAGCGTGGCCATGCACGAGCTGGGCTTCGACCCGCAGATGGTCCAGCTCAACCCGGTCGAATCGTTCGTTGAGTATTTCAAGATCGCCATGGAGTTCGCCCTGGTGCTTGCGGCGCCGTGGCTGCTTTATCAGCTTTGGCTGTTTGTCGCGGCCGGGCTTTATCCGTCGGAGCGGCGGATGGTCCGGCTTTTTGCCCCGACGTCGATCGCACTGTTTGTCGTCGGGGCGGCGTTCATGATCATGGCGGTCCTTGCGGGGCTGCTGAAGTTTCTCATTCAGGTGTCCATGTGGTTTCCGCTGCCCAGCCAGGACAGCGCTCTTTATCAGTGGCTGGTTACGAAGCCGCCTGCGGTGACGCAGCCGGCCGAGCCCATTGACTCGTTGCCCGTGACAGTGCCCGTTCTGGATGAGAACCCGGTCAGCCCGCGCGATGGCGAGATCTGGATCAGCCGGGGCGAGCGCCGTTTGATCGCCCGATACGACGGCGAGACGTATTACATGCCGCTGAAGCCGATGAGCAATCAGCAGTTCGTTCAGCCGTTCTTCTCCATTTCGGAATACCTCGGATTCGTGGTGAATCTGGCGCTGGCGTTCGGGATCGGATTCCAGATACCGATTGTGGTGGTGTTTCTCATCATGATGGGGATCGTGCCGGCGGATCGGATCGGCGCGGCGCGGCGATACGTTTTGCTCGCCGTGGCGATCTTCGCGGCGGTGCTGACGCCGACGCCGGACGTGGCCACGATGATGATGCTGGCAGTGCCGATGTACGGGCTGTTTGAAGCGGGGCTATTGGTGGGGCGGATGCTGGAAGCGCGGAAAGTGGACGCGGAGCCGCCGGAGCCGGCTTGACGCGGCGGACGGCCTTGCCATGCTGCGCGAACTTGTGGGGTGACGCGGGGGCTAAGCGCGTTCGAGGTACTCGCCGGTGCGCGTGTCGACGCGGATGACTTCGCCATTAACGATGAACGGAGGCACGCGGACGACGAGGCCGGTCTCGAGGGTGGCTTCCTTGCTCTGGTTGGTCGCCGTGGCGCCTTTGACAACGGGCGGGGCGTCGGTGACGGTGAGCTCGACGACGTTGGGCAGTTCGACGCCGATGACCTGGCCGTCCATGAGCTTGGCGCTGACGCGCTCGTTGCCTTTGAGGTACTTGTCGGCGTCGGGCATGATCTCGGCCGAGGCGTGAATCTGCTCGAAGTTGTTGACGTCCATGAGGATGAAGTTGTCGCCATCCTTATAGAGGTATTCAAAGGGCCGGTCCTCGACATGGGGCGATTCAAAGTTCTCGTCCATGTTGAAGCGGTTGTCGACGATCTGACCGGTCTTGAAGTTCTTGAACTTGAGCTGCATGTAGCTTCGCCAGTTGCCTTTGGCGACGCGGGTGGACTCGTGGACGATCCAGAGCTTGTCCTCCCAGATGACCGCCTGGCCTTTGCGAATGTCGATGGCTTTGGGCATGTTGCTAAGTCTCCGGACGGTAAATCCGCATTCGAGCGCCGGCGGGGCTGTCCGACAGACCCTGACACGAGGCAAACCTGACGCGCATTGGAGCCCCATAGTTTCGGCCAATTCGGCGGGGCTGTCAAGAAATGAGAGGGGCGCACATATGCGGACGATGGGCGGTTCTTTGCCGAGTAATCGAGCGGGAGGCGGCCCGCGCAACGCGACATCAACAAGCGGCGGGCCCGAGAATCCGGGCGCTGGGGCCGCCAAGACCAAGGTGACATAAGGTGACACACACGCGGGCGAACGATGCCAAGCGCTGTGGCGGGCACGTGTTGGGGCGCTTCGCGTTTTGGGCGGTTTTTGGTGAAAACGTCAAAACGCCAAAAAGTCAAAACGACAAGACTTTGAGCGGCGGCGAGTGGGCGCGGTTTCATTCCGAAGGTCTCCTGTGTCATTCGTCCGGCAGGGGCGCCGGACGCTACGGGAATCGCGGCAATCGAAGGTGACATATAGTGACACACGCGATTTTTTTCGTTTGCAACTCTTGCGGCAGGCATGTGTTGGGGCGGTTCGCGTTTTAGGCGGTTTTTGGTGGAAACGACCTGAGGCGCGAGGCTGTAGGCGGTAGGCTTTAGGCTGCAAGTTTGGGGTCTCGGCCTCGCAGTTGAAGTTGTCGGTACCGGTGACATCGCGCTACCTCGCGGGGCGTGGGTGGATTGGTCTCTATTTGTTCATTCTTGCTCCGCGCTCGCGCCGTGGGGCGGCTTCGGGATGAAATCGCGGGCATGGGCCGTGCAGCCTGCCGATATTCAGTATGTGTAACCGGCACGCTTTCAAGGAGGAATGGTGCTACGCCGTGTTCATATTCAAGCGGCTCTCGGCCTCTTCATACTCTCGATCCTGCCTTCGCCGCTGAAGGCAGGTACGTTGCTGAGCTCGTTTAGTCTGCACGCCGGTGCCGGTCCCGCACCATGTCAGTCCACAAGGACACAGTTCTTTCTCGAACATGATTCGCAGGGTTTCACGCACATCGTTACGCTCGGCCAAGGGCTGCGATTCTGGGGGGACGGCGAGGCCGGCTTCATCGACTTCACACCCAGCAACTCCCCGGCATTTAGTGAATTCGCGGCGCTGGTTTCGGATGGTCAGGACGACTTCATCGTTTCGCTCGGTTATGCAGAAGGTTGCGGCGGTGGCGGGCCCGGCTTCATGGAATCAGAAATGCTCGGCGGAGCGCCGGACCTGGCCGGGTGGCAATTGGAATCCGTACGCCTCATTGTTCACGACATCACCGTGGAAGCCTACGATCCGCCGTGCGACTGTGGGCCGGGGACGCGATTTGATGCGAACATCACCTGGGAGTTCTGGGGGACGCCGGTGCCGGAGCCGGGGATGCTTGGATTGTTGGGCGTCGTTGGGGTGGGAATGAGTCGGCGCGGTCGACGGCGGGGGAACGCGTTTTTTGGGAACGCGGTGTTCCACAGAGAGTCGTCCGCCCTCCGGGCGGGGATGTAGTGGCGTTCTTTTCCAGTGACTGAAGTCACTGGCAACCATCGTGCGCCCTACGGGCGAATGCAGGGGCGCTTGGTGCGCCCTATGGGCGAATGCAGGGGCGCTTGGTGCGCCCTATGGGCGAATGCACGGGCGCTTGGTGCGCCCTATGGGCGGATGCGATAAAGCTTCGCGGATTTTGCGGGTGAATGCTTTGACGCCTGGCGCGATCTTCGGGCTCGTTCAGATTGCCAGGGTAATCCGCTAGGGGGACGTGGCGGGCAGAGCCCACCCTACTATTTAGGGCGATCGCGCGGAAGAATTCGGCCTTTCCGCGAAGAAAAGCCGTTCCAAACACAACACAGGTTTGTAAGCCCGCGGCGTGGCGGGGTGTGGTATATTCAAAATGGGGCGGATCGTGAGGAGTCTCGCGTGATACTAGCGGACATTGGGAAGTTCGTGGGGGCCAAGGTGGCGACGGCGGCGATCTTCATCGCCGTGGCGGCGGGGGGGTTCTGGTGCTATCAGAATCCGGACTCGGTCAAGGCCTTCGGCAACGTGGTCAAGTACACGCTGATCTGGCTGGTGGTCGTGGCCGCTCTGCCGTGGTCGAGTTACCTGTTCATGCGACCGCTGCTTGCCATACAGGCCAAGCAGACGACGGCTTCCGGCGCGGCGATCGTGAGCCTGGGGCTGCTCGGTACGTATTGTCTACTGGATATACTGCTCGCGCTGTGGCTGGCAGGCGGAGGAGTCTCCGGCAGTCTCGCATGGTTCGTGTTGATCGTTGGTTTCGCCGCCGCAGCGGCCTATAATTTCGTCATTTGTGAGTCGCTGGCGAGGCATGTGGGACCATGACGCTCGACACGTGTCGATGTCAGTGACCCCATCGTCCATGAAGGGTACAGCATGAACGGTCCACAAGCCGGCGACCGCATCAGCGAATACGTCCTCGTCGAGATGGTCGGCGCGGGCAGCTTTGGACAGGTCTGGAAGGCCCGGCACCACGTCTGGAAAGAAGAGATCGTCGCCATCAAGGTCCCGACCGATTCGCAGTTCGTGCGCAATCTTCAAAAAGAGGGCTGCACGATTCACGGCCTGCGCCACAAGAACATCGTCCGGGCCATTGGCCTCGATCCCTACGCGGAGACGCCCTATCTGGTGATGGAGTTCGTGGACGGTCTCTCGCTGGAAGGGTGGATCAAGCGGTATCGCGAGGGGATGCCGGTGCGTACGGCGCATCGGATCTTGCGCGGCATCCTGGAGGGCCTGGAGCACGCCCACGCCAATGGCGTTATTCATCGAGACATCAAGCCGGCCAACATTCTCATCGCGGGCGGCAAGGAGAAGCCGGTCGAAGAGCTGGGCGTCGATGACGTGAAGGTCACGGACTTCGGGCTCGGGCGAGTGGGCGAAGTGACGGCCAACAGCATCATGCAATCGGGCAGTCTGCTCGCCGAAGACGGCAAGAACATCTCCGGGACGATCGCCTACATGGCCCCGGAGCAGCGCGACGGCGAGGCGACCGACGCGCGGAGCGATTTGTACGCCGTCGGCATCGTGCTGTTTGAACTCATCACCGGTCAGCGGCCCAGCGGGAGCGACATGCCGTCGCATCTGCGCGAGGCCTTGCCGCCGTGGATCGATCCAGTCTTCGCGAGACTCTACACGCGGCGCGAGCGGCGGTTCCCCGGCGCGGCGGATGTCCTTCGGGCCATTGGTCAATCGGAGGCGCGGCCGGTGAGCGCGGCGACGATACCGACGGTTCCAACGGTTCCGGCGATTCCGGTGAATCGTGTCCCGGGCGCGCGTCCGATATCCGGGGGGGCATGCCCATCGTGCCGTGCGCCGATCGAGGCGGGCGACAATTTCTGCATTTCATGCGGCAAGCAGTTAACGGCGACCCTGCGAAAATGTCCTCAATGCGGCGGCTATCCGGAGTCGGACGACCGGTTCTGCATTCACTGCGGCGGCGAGCTGATGGCGACGGGGGGATAGACCATGGTTATCTGGTCAACCGGGATGCCGTTGTTTGCCCTGCTCTTCTTTGCCGGGTTTACCATTTTTGTGTTTTCCTGCCTTCTGAGGGTCATTCGAGGGCCGGGCTGGGATAACGGCAGGGAACTGGACAATATGTACGACAGAAACGGCAATTCCCTTTCCGAAGAGGAGTGGATGGAGCCGTGGCGATGCCCGCGACCCCAATGCCGGGCGATGAACCCCGGTCATGCGAAGTTCTGCCGGTTGTGCGGCCACGCGGCCCGCGAAGGCGAACAGCATTAGATCAGTCAACTGCCTCTCGCTTTAGACGCCATCGCAAACGTTTCATCAAGGCAGGAGAATGAGTCGGCCAATATGGTAAACCCCGCTGCGAAACGCGCAATAGAAATGGAGTCGGCTTATCTCGTGGGGGTTCAGCAGAACATCCGCGAGGCGGGTTCGCGCTACGACCGCGGCAGGCTCACCACGTTTCAGGAGATCGACTCCGGCGAGCGCGTGCGCGCGGCGATGATCGACCGGCGACTGCACGATCGGGCGCTGGCGGCCGAGTTGCCGCAGGGCAAGGGGTTTGTCATCCGTCAGTGGGCGCGGCGGCTATTCTTCTGGCGGAAGCTCCAGGGGGTGACGGTCGCGACGACGCTGGTCCCGCCGGAGCCGCTGCTGACGCCGGACACGCCGCCCGGTCCGGTGACGCTGGTGCAGTTGGCGTCGCATGTTCGGTCGCTGACGACGGACCTTCGGGCGCCGCATGTTATCGGCGTGTGCAGTCCGAGCGGCTTTGAAGAAAGTGTGTATCGCGCGCCGCTCGATATTCCCAATGTGACCCTGGTGCTGGTGGAGCCGGCGTCGGCCGGCGGGTGGAAAATATCATCGCCCGGGCGGAAGATCGACGAACGGCTGCTGAAGCTGTTTAATCCGGAGAATGTCGCTCAGAAGATCGATCGGGTTCGCCGGGAGATCGAGGAGCGCAGCACCGATCTGCTGACCGGCGGTCTGTCGGCGAGCAGCATGGCGGCTCGGCTGGAGCTGCCGGTCAAGGTGGTGCAGCAGGCGTTTGAAACCGCCGCAAGGAGCGACCCGGACCTGCGCGTCTCAAGGCGATCCGGCGAATATCTGCTCTTCCGCGGCGCGGGTATGTACTCGGGCGAGGAGGTTGGTTCGATGTCGATGTTCGAATGGGTTCGCAGTCTCTTTTTCAGTGAAGGGGACGAGGCGAAGAAGATCAACCTGCTCTCCGAGCGGCGGGCGGCGCTGTCCGACCGGCTGAACCGGATGTACGACGACATCGGCAAGCTGGAAAAGAAGGAGACGCAGCTCGTCGACGAGGGCAAGACGGCGACGTCGAACGTGGTGAAGCGGCGCATCGCCGCGCAGATCTCCCACATGCGCAAGGACATCAGCCGGTGCAACACCAGCGCGGCGCTGCTGTCCAAGCAGATCAACATCATCAGCACGCACATTCACAACCTGCAACTGGCCCAGACCGGAAGCATCGCTCATCTGCCGTCGAGCGAGGAACTGACCGAGGCGGCGGTGAACGCCGAGGAGATGCTGGAGCAACTGACGGCCAGCGACGATCTGGTGAGCAGCCTGGAAGTGAACATGGCGCAGTCGGCCATGTCGGACGATGAGGCGGCAATTCTGAAGGAGCTTCAGGGCGGCGACGAGGAGAAGGCCCCGCCGGAGAAGACACCGGCCGTCGGCGAGTCGCAGACAGCCAAGACACAGGCGCCGTCGCGCGAGCGTAGCGGGCCGCAGGCGGAGTGACGCAGAGTCTTAGCAGATAGAACGGGCGGAGCATGGGATTATTCGACTGGCTGACAAAGCGAAACAAGTCCCTGTCGCAGATGACGCGGCAGGAGCTTCGGCGACAGGAACTGCTCCTGGGGCGCGACCGCGAGCAACTGCTCAAACGGGTCAGCGACTGTGCGACGAAGAAGCAGGAGATCTTCGAGAAGGGCCGGCAGGAGAAATCGCCCGAAGTGCGGCGGATTCTGGCGCAGGAGTTCGACCTGAAGACGACCGAGCAGCTCATGGCCGGCCGTCAGCTCAATATGCGCACGAAGGAGTACCTGACCGTCTCGCGGATGCGCATGCTGCGGGAGAACGCGGATAAGGCCAAGTCGATGGGCTCGCGGCTGGGGATGATCGGCGAGCGCGACCTCGTGACGCTGGAGAAGATGATCGAGAACGACAAGATCACGGCGGATATGTATCAGGAGCGGCTCGACTCGATGCTGTCGATCGGCGAGGAAGAAGGCGAGTCGATTCTCACGCCGGGCTCCAAGCAGGTGCTCGATGTCTGGGAACAGATGGACACGGGGCTCATCGACGACGCGAGTCAGGCCTTCGACGAGGCGGACAAGCGCGTCCGGGAGCGACACAAGTCGGCTGAAGGGGCATAGCGGTGGCACTCGAAGCGGCGGTCGATCACAGCAAGGACCAGGTTCGCCGGGCGATCATGCAGTTCGCCGCGCGGCGGGGCTGCAAGGTGACGACGCCGTGGTATGCGGAGTGTCTGCGGATCGAGGCGGATGCCGATGTGCCGGCGCAGCATGGCAGGACCGATGATGGCATCTCCGGCATGCTTCAGATGGCCTCGACCTATTTTCTCGATAAGCCGAAGCACCGGGCGTATGTCGATGTGGAATTGAGCCGAAAGCGAGGACAGACGATCGCCGCGATTTCTTTCGGGGAGCATCCGCGGAGTTCGAGTATCGGGGCGATGCTCGAAGCGTTCCTGATGGATGACGCGGCCTATGAGACGAAGACGCCGGCGGCCTGCCCGAGCTGTACCGCGCCGGTGGTGAATCTGCGGGCGACCTATTGCGGTCGCTGCGGGCATCGGTTGACGAGCGACACGACGGCGCACGAGCAGGCGGTCAAGGCCTTGTCAGGCGAGGCCGAGGACAGCGACGAATCGCGCAGCGAGGCAGTGACCATTGAGCGACGGCGAGAAGGCGAGGAGCCGAGATGAGTCTATTCAAGAGCGAAGAAGAGCGGCGGATCGAGCGGGACATCAAGATTCGCCAGGGCATCCGGCGGATTGAGAAGTCGATCTCGGAGCAGAACAAGTTCACCAACGAGTTCATCAAGAACGCCCGACGGGCCAAGCAGATCGGCGATAACTCGCAGTACATCTTCATCCGCAACTCGCTCAAGAAGACGGCGACGGTGAAGAAGATGCTCGAGCGGCAACTGCTCGCCGTGAAGAACGCGCTGATCATCAAACGGCAGGCCGAGGCGTCGAGCGATTTCGCCCAGGCGATGGGGACGATGGCCTCGGAGATCGGCCGGATGTTCGGCCAGACCGACCTCGTGCGCACCCAGACCGAGTGGGAAAAGGCGATGGCCCAGAGTCAGAGCATGGAAGAGCGGATGAGCATGTTCCTCGAGACGGTCGAGGACATCGCCGCGAGCGACACGGCCGAGGTGCCGAGGGAAGTCGTGACCGAGCAGGAGATCGACGCGATGATCGAGGCGGAAAGCGAGGCGGAACACGCCAAGGACGTGGACGAACTCGACGCGCTGCGCGCGGAGCTGAACGCGGTGAAGAACGCGGGGCAGAAGGAAGCGAAGTAACTCTTGGAGTCAGTTGTTGCCAGGGGATACAATAGCGTAGACCTACGGGAGACATTGCGATGACGAAAGAAGGTCTGCTGGAACGCATCACGTCGCGCCCGGACGTTTTCGGCGGCAAGCCGATCGTTCGTGACATGCGCATATCGGTGGAATTGATCCTGAGCCTCTTGGCCCAAGGCGAGACTGTCGAAACGCTGCTTGGCGACTACCCGGACCTCAAACCGGAGGATATTCAGGCGTGTCTCGCTTATGCCCACGCGGTGATTGCGAATGACTCACTGGATTGCGTCAGAGTGTCGGCATGAGATTCCTGGTGGATCGGTGCATTGGGTTGCGCTTGTCCGATTGGCTCAGGGAATCGGGGCATGATTCAATCTATGCTCCGGCGCTCGGGCCGGACCCTGGCGACGAAATTCTACTGCGGTGGGCCCGCGAGCAGGGCAGGGTTCTTATCACCATTGACAAAGACTTTGGCGCACTGGTGTTTGTGCGTGACCAGCCACACGCAGGGATCATCCGAATGCCGGACGTGGCCGTCCAACGGCGGATTGACTTACTGAAAATGGTGTTGGAAAACCACGGAGAGGCTCTTGAAGCCGGGGCCATTATTACGATCCGTGGTGAGCGGATTCGTGTGTCCCAGGATGCCCGCGAGTAACGTGTTTGAACTCGACGCGCTGCGGGTGGAACTCAACGCGGTAAAGAACGCCGGGCAGAAGGAAGCGAAGTAGAAGTGGAGTTTTCGCGATTCGAATGATTCGTGCCCCTAAGGGGTTCAGTGGTTTGGAAGGCGTAGTTGGCGCAATTCGCCGGAAGTGTGAACGGTCAACAAGCAACTTGGAGCAATCATGTCGTTTGATCCAACAGCAGAACAGTTTGAGTGGCCCGAACCGACAGAATTATCAAACAGTGCTGGTGCAACTATGAGAATATCGCCTTGTGCCATCAGCAATGATATTGATCAATGTGAGAACGATCGACAGAAAGAGTGTCGCCGGTTTTATCAGACCCCTATAGGGGTATGGACGGAACTCGAAGTAAAGTATTGGCAGATCGGCGGACCAGAACCATGCACGCAACTTATTTGCGACCTACGTGAGATACTCAATGCCGCAGTCGATTCCAGGATTTCAATTGTTGAGGCCGAGAACGCACTTGCCCATAAGGGACATGACCCAATCGTAATTAGCGTCTGTCTTGGATGGTTAATAAAGGGGAAATACGTCAATCACAATCTCCGAACAATGCAATTGGAAAGGGCTAAACCAACGTGAGTCTTGATCGTCAGGTTTCGAGGAGGCCGAGGGATGTTTGAGAGAACCCAGTGTCCGTCATGTTCTCACATTTTTGCAGCAGAGATCAGCGATCTAGGGAAGAAGACTAAGTGCAAGTCCTGCGGAAACGCATTTGTGATCAGGGGCATGACAAAGGCTTGGCCTAGTGAAACAAGGAACGCAGGCAACCCAGAGCAGGTTCCGCAACCAGCTTCGGAGACAAAGAAATCAAGGCTCTGGATAGTTGTACTGATTGTGATTGCCATGGTTTGGTTTTGGGGTGGCAATTCCGAATCTGAGACGGTCGCATACTGGAACAACATGTTTACGACGTCTGAAAGGGCCCAGTTGCCCGAATGGCAAAAAGAGTGGCCTGGTACTATTCGCAGATTGCGAGATGAACTGGCCTCGAGGTCAACTAATGGGGTTGATCCGCTCGCGAAAGGCACATCTGAGCGCCTACAAGGTTTTCTTGGTGAGCTGGCCGTACTGTATGACCATCTAAACTGGATGAACGAACATCCGAATCAAACCGCGATGAGCGGAGCCGTCGGCGGAACGGTATTTCCCAAGTGGCAGATTCTGGCAGATGAGTGCAAGCTGTGGGCCGTCGAGTTCAACAGCTTTTCTAAATCGGCGTACACACAGCTTTCGAGTGAACTCGATGAAAAACTCAATGCCCCGATTCTGTTGCCGGTGGGTATTTGGGATCAGCATATTCTGAGCGCGCAGTCTCAGTCTGATGTCCTCGACAAACTAGGGACGATAGGTGGGGCGCTATTGCTCGGCGGTTGATTCGTAATCAAGCTTAGGTCGAGGGGCCTCGGAATTTCGTCTATAGCGGCTGTTGTTGTTACTTGATTCTCCATTCATCATTACTCACTATTCAACCATGTCCGTCTCCTACGATACCTTCGAACGCCTGAAAGAACGCGGCCTCGCCGCCTACAAGAACGGGGACTATCCCGCGGCCAAGCCGTTTCTCATGCAGGCGGCCGATGCGATGATCAAGATCGCCGCGGAGACCTCCGACGCCGCGCAGCGCCAGCGGCGCAAGGCGATGGCGGCCGAGTTGATCGAGTTTGCCAAGCAGTGCGATCTCAAGGGCGAGCATCGCAAAGAGGAGCGGCGCCGCGCGGCCAGCGGCGATGAAGACGAGAAGGGGGCCAACGCCCAGGACTGGATCGTCCGCGACAAGCCGAGCATCCGCTTCGACGACATCGCCGGGCTGGAAGACGTCAAGCACGAGATACGCCTGAAGATGATCTACCCCTTCGCCCATGCGGAGTTGGCGCAGCGGTATGGCATCTCCACAGGCGGGGGGCTCTTGCTCTATGGCCCGCCCGGCACAGGCAAGACGATGATCGCCAAGGCCATCGCCTGCGAGATCGACGCGACGATGTTCGTCATCAGCCCGGCGCAGGTGCTTTCGAAGTGGGTCGGCGAGGCGGAGCAGAACATTCGCAAGCTGTTCACGGCGGCGAAGGCCGAGGCGCGGGCGATCATCTTCATCGACGAGATCGAGTCGCTGGTGCCGAGCCGGCGCGATTCGAACAGCAGCGTCATGACGCGCGTGGTGCCGCAGATATTGCAGGAACTGGAAGGGTTCGATCGAAGCTCGACGCGCTCGCTGCTTTTCGTCGGCGCGACGAACGAGCCGTGGGCCCTGGACGCGGCGGTCATGCGGCCGGGGCGGTTTGATGCGAAGGTCTATGTGCCGCTGCCGGATGAGCCGGCGCGCTTCAAGCTGCTCGAGATATACCTCGGCAAGCGGCCGCTGGCGGCGGACATCGACTTCGCCGAGATGGTGCGGCTGCTCGACGGCTACAGCGGGGCGGACATCAAGGCGGTGGCCGAGCGGGCGGCGACGATTCCCTTCATGAAGGCCGTCGGCGGCGCGGGAGCGGGGGCGATCGGCAAGGCGGACCTGGTCGCGGCGATTGAAGCGGTCGGCCCGTCGGTGCGGAAGAAGGACCTGATCCGCTTTGAAGAGTTCTCAAAGTCGCATTGACAAACTTCCTGATATGTCGTGCGGCGCAATCTACAATCAACGCAATGACGACCAAATTTGAAATCTCGAATTTTCTGGGCGACGAGCGGCTGGTGGCGCGGCGGGCGGCGGCGGGGGACGTCTTTTCGTTCCTGACGCGTTCGCTGGTGCTTCCGCCGGACTGCTCCGCGATGGTCTGGCCGCAAGTGGGCTCGCCGCGCGTCGCGGGGCCCGGTTCGATGATTGAGGCCGACGGCGCTGTCCGCGTGATGTTCGTTCGCAAAGCGCCTTTTTCGCTGGGGTACAACTTCGATCGGCTCAGTTCCTCCGACGGTTTTGAACTGTCCGCGTCGGTCGGCCTTCAGGTCAGGGTGGTGGCGGAGCGCACCGAGCTGGCGGGCTTTTGCGATCGCCTGATGGGCAGTGCCGCGGCGGTGACGCTGGACGCGCTGCAGACGTACTGCGCCGAGGCGGTTCATTCGGCGGTGGAGACCTTTGTGAAGGCCCGCAGCGCGGCGGACCTGCTCTCGCCGCAGACCTGGCCGCAGTTCGACGCCATTCTGGAGGATGCGTTCAAGCCGGTCGGCTTTTCGTCGGGGCTGGAATTGGTCGGCGACGCGCGCATCGTCACGGCGTCGAAGGACTTCGCCCGGGCGGCCGAGGCCCAGCGCGTGCAGAAGCTTCGGGCCGATCGCATCGCGGCGGAGCAGAAGCTGCGGGAGCTGTCGTCCGATGCCAGGCGGCAGCGGCTGACCGAGCTGGCCGACACGCTCGATCGTCTTCAGGCGATGGCGGAAAAGAACAAGGGCAGCTCGCTGGTGGAGCTGATCCGCGCGTTTGATCCGCTTCAGCGCGGGGGGCTGTATCAGGCGCTGCTCGCGCGGCAAGGCGGCGCCGCGCAGTCGCACACGATTCTGATCGTCGCCGGGGATGAACTGCTGTGGTTCGACCCGGCATCGCCGGCGAGGCCGACGCGCCGATTGTCGCTGGCCGGCGACGCGGGCCCGCTGCGCTCGGTGCACGCGGGGACCTGGGAGGGTAAGTCGGTCGTGCTGGCGGGGGCGAAGCGCGGCGTGCATGTGCTGCGGACCGAGCAGGACCCGCGGCTGACCTTCCTCTTCGACGTGGACCGGCCCCTTCGCGGCGGGGTGAACGCGGCGGCGGTCATCGGCGAGCGGCTTCTGGCGACGCACTCGGAGGTGGGGCTGATCGAGTGGGCCCTTCGCAGGACGGATCATTTCGATCTGCCGCGCGCCGAGCTGTTCCTCACGGCCAAGTCGGTGCGCGACCTGCGGACGGATGATAAAGGCACGGCGTGGATGGCCGTCGATCGCCGCGTCGTGGGCATCGGGCCGGACGGCGAGGCCGAGCCGATCGTCATGAACGCGCCGGCCAGTGTCACAGCGCTGACCCTCGCTGAAGGGGCGATTTACGCGGGGCTGGAGTCGGGGCAGATCGTCTCGTGGCGGGCCGATGCGCCGCAGTTGATGGATTCGCTGCGCTTTGCCTGCGGCAGCGCGGTGGAGTCGATCGTTTTTCTGGAGGGCGGCGGGGTGCCGCGCCTGCTGATCGCCGACCGGCGGCCGCATCTGGAGATGATGATCCCCGGCGAGCAGGTGAGCACGAAGTACGCGGCGGGCCAGCCGATGCGCTGGGCCCTGGCGGCCGGGCCGTGGATCGCCGGCATCAACGACCGCCGCGACCAGCTCGTCATCTGGCGGATCGAAGACCCGGCCGAACCGACGGCGGTCATCTCCATCGGCCAACTCTGCGGCCACTCGGTGCAGGACGCGGCGAGTCTGGTCACTTCCAACGAAGTCGTGTAGGCGGCTGGTGCGTGAATCCTTTCTCGCATTTTGAAGCCTGGTGACCTGCCCCCAATTTATGTACCAGTTGCTATGAGAGTCGAGTCCACTTTTCGATCCTGCGCAGGCGCTGATAGCGAACCGGCAGGAGGGGAAGAAGCCGGGGTCCAGGGGCAGAGCCCTTGGCGGGGGTTTGGGGGCAGGGCCCCCAAGGCTTCCGATCTACACTGGGCCGCATACGCCGCCGGCGTCTGATAGCCCAGCGACGAATGCGGCCGATGGTGGTTGTAATCATTTTGCCAGGTGGCCGCCAGGACCTTGGCCTCGCGCAGATCGGCGAAAGACTCGGCATTGAGCAGTTCATCGCGCAGCTTGCCATTGAAGCTCTCGGAGTAGCCGTTCTCCCAGGGGCTGCCCGGCTCGATGTAGAGCGTGCCAATCTGCGCCGCCTCCAAGTAGCTTCGCAGCGCCTGGGCGATGAACTCCGGACCGTTGTCACTGCGGAGGAACCGCGGCGCCCCGCGAATGAGGATCACCTGGGCGACGATGTCGATGATCACCGAGGCGGTCATGCCGCGCTCGACTTCCAACGCCAGGCACTCCCGGGTGTACTCGTCGACCAGCGTCAACCACTTCAGCGACCGATGGCCCTCATCCCGGTCATGGATGAAATCCCAGGCCCAGACGTGGTTGGGGTGTTCCGGGCGATGACGCAGAATCCCCCCGTCGCTATGGCCCAATCTGCGCTTCTTGTGCTGCCTTCGAGGCACTCGAAACCCTTCCTTCCGCCACAAGCGATAAACTCGCTTGCGGTTCACCTTCCAGCCCTCACCCCGCAAGAGCGCCCAGACCCGACGGTAGCCATACCGGGGATGGTGTCGTACCTGCTCATGCATCGCGCGCACCAGCATCGGCTCATCCTCCACCACGAGCGGCTCGTACCGCTGAGTGCTTCGCGGCTGACCAACCACCTCACACGCCCGACGCTCCGACACCTCGCATGCCGTCTGCGCCTCCTGCACCGCCTCCCTGCGGCGCGCCGGGCTCGCTATTTTCCCTTCAGCACTTCCTCCAGGATCTGCTTGTCCAGAATCAGGTCGGCCACCGCCTTCTTTAGCCGGCGGTTCTCGATCTCCAGCTCCTTGAGCTGCTTGGCCGCCTCGGCCTTCATCCCGCCGTACTGGTTCCGCCAGCGGTGAAGGGTCGGCTCGCTGACTTCCAGCCGCTGGCACACCTGACCGATGCTCGCCCCGGCCGTCAGCATCGCGTCCGCCTCACGCAGCTTGGCGATGATCTGCTCCGGGCCATGTCGTCTTCGCTTCATCAAGAATCTCCTTGCCCATCCGGGCAGTTAAGACTCTCATAAGAACTGGATCAAGTCTCGGGGAGCAGGTCACTGGGAATCTTCCCATGTACGAGAGGGCCTGCCCGGCGGGGTGGGACATGGGAACGGATTCCCATCGCGGGGGGTGCGAGAAGGGAATCTCGCACCAGCGTCACTCATCTTTCTTCCTTCTTGTAAACACCAATGCCGAAGGAAGTCAACTCCGGAACCTTGTTTTCTTCAGCTTCAATGTCCTTCTTAGTCATCTCAGTCGCCCTCTCTGCGCATAAGCTACATCTACTAATCCTTCTTTCGGGTCTGCTGTCCATATCCGCGTGAGCGATTCTCCTTCAACCATTTTTTAAGGAAATCCATCCTCAGAAACTTCTGTGCGATGTCCTCGACCGGCTCAAGAAACTGTAAGGTCCGCACAGAGTAACCGATCCGCTCGTGGAGATCCTTTACCGCCCCACTTGGAATCCGTATTCTCGAGGATTTCGATTCGAGTTGCTTTAACAGGTACTCACTGAGCTGCCCGTAGTGCGACGCTGAACGGACCTCGTCTGAACTGAACCATGCCCCCGCTGCATAGGTGCCCCAATTCCATATTCCCCACTCGGCGATTCCGCGAAGTAGGAATTCCCGATTCTTGTTACCGATCCATTCCGAACGATTGGACAATAACCAAAACAGCACGTCGGCGATTTCGATCCCAAAGGACCTGCCATTACAGGGCTTACAAAACCAATTCGCTACATAAGCGGGTTCCCAATCGCCAAACGTCGGATGGCGCAATGCCACATTCGTTTCGCATAGCGGGCATAGTCCGCTCAGTGTGCACGCGCTCCCAGAGCGGTCGTTCCGCTGACGGCGTCGTGAGGATTCCTGAACAGACTTCTCATAGAATTGCTGAATTTCGTTCTCAAAACGTCCGGCAAGGCCAGGTATCGACAATTGTGGGGCGTGAGATAGCACACTTTCGACATCACTGCATGCCGCCTGCTCGAGTCCCGGCATCTCTCCGATGAAATCCAGAACATCATTCGGGTGGGCTGTACAAGTGAGTCGGCGGTAACATGCTTCCTGGCACCACTCCCATTGCATCGCAGACCAAGCCAAGTTCCATCCGCGTTCTGGAGTGTCAGAGGGGCAAACAGGAACTCTCAATCGCCAAGGATCGACTAGTGAGTACGGAGTGGCGTACTCCTCCGCGACGTACAACCACCAGTCGTCGCTGATTGGGGGAGGGTCGGCGCCAAATTTGCGAAGAATCTCATATGCGACTTCAAGCGACGACTTTTCTGGGCGAAGGACTCCAGCGAGTTTATTCACAACTGCGTCAATGCCTTCGGCGGTGGTGGCAGCTACGATGTTTGCTAAAGAGGGTGAATTGGTCGCCACATCTTCCCGCGAAACCTCATGCCATACCGGCAGGATGACTGTATGGCCAGTCATCTGACGCTGGACCAGGCCGTCGAGTTCCCATTGTGTCCACTGTTTTTGAAAAAACGCCCTGCTAAGTACAACGATACCGAACCGTGACTGGGCGAGTCCCTCATCAATAGATTTCCTTAGCCCATCACCAACTTGGAGGCTGAATTCGTCATACCATACTGCGAAGCGCCTCGATCGAAGTGCGTGGGCCAACTCCCTAACGACGGTTTGTTTGTCCTCGCTCGCGTGTGAAATGAATACATCGTACCGCTTTGATCCATTTGACATCCTCCAAAGTATACTGGATGAGGGGATGATAGGGGCACGCTACTATGCACCAATTAACTTAACCAATACGCCAACGGCGTTGCGCCTCTTAACCCATAGGCGCGGACGTGGAGCAAGCATTGCTCTTCGAAGGAGCTTCTGCGATGCCAAAGTCCAATGCGAAAGCCCCGACCGACTCACATGCTGAGTATCGAAGCCCTTTTCCTAAAAAACCACCCAAAACTCGAACCGCCCCAACCCGTGCCCGCCGCACGAGTTGCAATCGCCGCTCGAGGCCTTGTGTCACCTTATGTCACCTTGGGTTTTTGCTTCCCAGCACGCCCAATTGTCACTTCATGTCGCACGGAATATCACCCGAGACATCCTCGCTTGCGCTTCGGGCTGGTATGGAAATGTTCGCAGAACTATCGCGCGTACATCACCCGCGCCGGGTTCCCCGCCACCGTCGCCCCCGCCGGCACGTCCTTCGTCACCACCGCCCCGGCCCCGATTGTCGCGCCTTCGCCGATGGTTACGTCGCAGAGGATCACCGCGCCGCTGCCGATGGAGGCCCGGCGCTTCACCACCGTCGGGGCGACCTTCCAATCCGCTTCGGTCTGCAAGGCCCCGTCCTCGGTCGTCGCCCTGGGGCGGCGGTCGTTGATGAAGACGACGTGGTGGCCGACGAAGACCTCGTCCTCGATGGTGACGCCCTCGCAGATGAAGGTGTGGCTGGAGATTTTGCAGTTGGCGCCGATCTTCGCGTTCTTCTGCACCTCGACGTAGGTGCCGATCTTGGTGTTCTCGCCGATCTCGCAGCCGTAGAGATTGGCGAAGCCGAAGACCTTCACGCCGGGCGCGAGCTTCACGTCGTCGGCGATGCGGTTGTAGGTCGGAAGCGGATCGGGCACGGGGGGTTCTCCGTCAGGATGGTAATAAGAATACATGGTGGGCCGAGCCCACCCTACGGCGGCGCCGCGTACGCGCTACAGCGTGATGCGCGAGCCGGATTCCAGCGAGCGCTCGGCCGCCTCGAGAATGCGCACCACGCGAAGGCCTGCCGCGCCGTCGGTGACAGGGCTTTTACTCTCGCGGATGCAATAGACCAGGTGCTGGATGGCGCGCTTGAGGGCCTCTTCCGTGGCGATGGCCGGGGCGTACATATCGCCCATGCGGTACTGGACCATCGCCTGATGGATGCCCTCGATGCTGTGCAGCTCGACGCCGCGATCGTAAATCTTCACCTTCTCGGTGACGAGGTTGTCGTCGTAGACCAGCATGCGCTTGCCGCCGCCGACGATGATCTGCCGGACCTTCACGGGGCTGAGCCAGTTGACGTGCATGTGGCCGAGGATGTTGTCGTCGAACTGGACGGTGACGTAGGCCATCGACTCGACCGGCTGGCCGGCGTGTCGCGCGCCGGCGGCCTGCACCCACTTGACCGGCTTGCCGATCAGGTGCTCCATGATGGAGGCGTCGTGCGGGGCGAGGTCCCAGAGGACGCTGATGTCGTGCTGGAAGAGGCCGAGGTTGATGCGGACGGAGTCGTAATAGCAGATGTCGCCGAGCTCGCCGCGTCGGATGATGTCCTTGATCTTCTCGACGGCGGGGTGATAGATGAAGGTGTGATCGACCATGAGGACGCGGCCGTTTTTCTTCGCCAGGTCGACCAGTTCCTCCGCCTCGGCGACGCTGCCGGTCAGCGGCTTCTCCACGAGGACGTGCTTGCCCGCGGAGAGGGCGGCCTTGGCGAGGCTGTAATGCGTGTGGACCGGCGTGGCGATGGAGACGATGTCCACCTTCTTATTGTCGAGCACTTCGGCGAGGCTGTCGGTCATCGTCGCGGCGGGGTACTGCCGGGCGGTCTTCTCCAGACGGCGGCGATCCTTGTCGCAGCACATCACCAGCGCGCAGTCGTCGGCGGTGGCGAAGTTGCGCGCCAGGTTCGGGCCCCAGTAGCCCATGCCGATGACGGCGGCGCCGATCATGCCGAGAGTCCTTTCTCGATCTCCTCGGCGCTGCGCTCGACGAGGTCGCAGATGATGTGGTAGGCGAGTTCGTGAAGCTGCTGAATGGCGTAGGCCGACTTGGCCGGGGCGACGAAGGACAGATCACAAAGCTCGGTGAGGCTGTGGCCGTCCTCGCCGGTGAAGCCGAGGACCTTCGCGCCGCGCTGCCGAGCAGCCTTCGCCGCGAGGAGGATGCTGGGGCTCTTGCCGCTGGTGCTGATGGCCCAGAGGACGTCGCCCTTTCGCACGTGGGCCTCGACCTGCCGGGCGAAGACCTGATCGAAGCCGTAGTCGTTGCCGATGGCGGTGAGGTTGCTGGAGTTGACGGTGAGTGCGACGCAGTTGAAGGCCAGGCGCTGGCGCTGATAGCGGCCGGTGAGTTCGGCGGCGATGTGCTGAGCGTCGGCGGCCGACCCGCCGTTGCCGCAGATGTAGAGGGTGCGGCCCGCCTTGAGGGCGTCGACGATCATCCGCGCGGCGGACTCGATCTGCTCCTGTCGGGCGTCATCGAGTCGACCGATGGCGGCGGCGGCCTCGGCGATGAGTTCCTTGATTCGTGGGCGCATGGACATCCTTTCAGGCGGCAAATGTTAACCGGAAGGGGGGCGGTTTGCATGGCCCGCCGGAGGGTGGTCATTCCCACTCGATGGTGGCCGGGGGCTTGCTGGTGATGTCGTAAACGACGCGGTTGATGCCGCGGACTTCGTTGGTGATGCGGCTGCTGATGCGGGCGAGGATGGCGTGGTCGATATGGACCCAGTCGGCGGTCATGAAGTCGACCGACTCCACAAAGCGCACGGCGATGACGCTCTGGTCCTGATAGGCCCGGCCGTCTCCCATGACGCCGACGCTGGCGACGGGAATGAGCACGCCGAAAGCCTGGGCGACCTTTCGATACCACCCGGCGGCGGTGAGTTCTTCGATGATGATCTGATCGGCGAGGCGGAGGATTTCCAGCCGCGCCTCGGTCACGTCGCCGATCATGCGCACGGCGAGGCCGGGGCCGGGGAAGGGATGTCGCCAGACGAGCTCCTCCGGCAGGCCGAGCAGCTCGCCGATGATGCGCACCTCGTCCTTAAAGAGGTGTCGCAGCGGCTCGACGAGTTCGAAGCCCAGTTCGGCGGGAAGGCCGCCGACGTTGTGGTGCAGCTTGATGTTCGCGGCGGTCCCGGCGGCGCTGTGGCCCGACTCGATGACGTCGGGGTAGAGCGTGCCCTGCGCGAGGAATCGGGCATTGGGGATGCGCTTGGATTCGTGCTTGAAGACCTCGATGAATTCGTGGCCGATGCGGATGCGTTTTTCCTGCGGATCGACGACGCCCTTGAGACGATCGAGAAATTGTTTGGCCGCGTCGACCACATGGAGGTCCATCTTGAAATGGCCGCGGAAGATGGCTTCGACGCGCCAGCGCTCGTGGAGCCGGAGCAGTCCGTTATCGACGAAGATGCAGGTGAGCCGGTCGCCGATGGCGCGGTGCAGCAGGGCGGCGGTGACGGAGGAATCGACGCCGCCGGAGAGGCCGCAGATGACGCGGTCGTCGCCTTTGACCTTTGCGCGGATGTCCTCGATCGACTGCTCGACGATGGAGCCGGGGCACCAGGATGCCTCCGCCTTGCAGACGTCGAACAGGAAGTTGCGAAGTAATTGCGAGCCTTCGGGCGTGTGGCTGACTTCGGGGTGAAACTGAATGCCGTAGAGCGGACGCCGCTTGTGCCGAACGATGGCGTGCGGACAACTGGGCGTCTCGGCGAGGGTGATGAAGTCGTCGCCGATGCCGGTGACGATGTCGCCGTGAGACATCCAGACGGTGGTCGAGCGCGGCAAGTGCCGGACCAGTGGATCGTCACCGCGGATTTCGAGCGATGCCCGACCGTACTCGCGGTGCGGCGCGGCGCTGACCTTGGCCCCGAGTTGTTCGCAGGCGACCTGCATGCCGTAGCAGATGCCGAGAATGGGCAGGTCCATGTCGAAGATGCCGGGGTGCGGCTTGGGCGCGGCAGCCGCATAGGTGCTGGCCGGGCCGCCGGAGAGGATGATGCCGAAGACGTTGTTCCGGGCGAGCTCTTCCGGTGAAACGGTGGGGGGGAAGATGAGCGAATGGACATGGTTCTCGCGCACCCGCCGGGCAATCAGTTGAATGAACTGGGAGCCGAAATCGAGGATGGCGATGGAGCGATTTATCATTTTGCTAATCTACGATCGGTCAAACTTCGCGTCAAAGGCGGGGTGCTGCCGCCGGTTGACGGCCGCGATATGATCCCGGCATGCTTCAGGAAGAAGCGCCGCAGTCCGTCGTGCAGGGATTCGCGCGGGAAGGGCTCGGCGATGGACCGCTGCTACTCACCACCTCGAGCGACCTGGCCATTGGCGGCACGGTCGAGCGCCAGTGGCTATTGGTCAATACCGAACGAATCGCCGTGCTGAGCGATGAGCCGACGCCGCGCCTGCTTCGCAATCTGCCGATCTCAAGCATCACGAAGTTTCGCGCCCACCGCGTCGTGGGCTCGGGCTTTCTTCAGGCGCAGGCCGACGGCGTGTGGGTCGATCTGCTTCGCTACTCCAACGGGCTGTCCGATCGATTCTCGAAGATCGCCCGCAAGCTGGAAAAGCTGCGCGCGGACGGGCGGATCGAGTTCTTCCCGCAGGATGATGTCGATCCGCACCGGTGTCGCAACTGCGGCATGATGCTCCGCTTCGTCGGCGATGTCTGTCCGCAATGCATGGATCGCAAGGCGATTCGCTCGAAGGTGTGGGACCTTATTCGACCGTATCGCGCGGCGGCGGTCGGCATCTTTGCGTTGCTGCTTGCGGGCGTCGTCGCCGAACTGGTGCCGCCGAAGCTGCAGCAGTACCTCGTGGATGACATCCTCCGCGTCGATCATCGCGGCGGACCGATCGGCAAGCTCACCAGTTCGCTGCTGGCCATCGTGCTCTTTCTGGCGTGCACGCGTGTGGTGCTGGCGATCGTCTCGGAACTCAAGGGGCGACTGTCGCTGCGCGTCGGGACGGCGCTGACGAGCAACCTCCGCGCGCGGATGGTGCAGAAGCTGCAACAACTCTCCGTCGCCTTCTACGATCGGCACCAGGTCGGCGTGCTGATGAACCGCGTGGCCTACGACACCGAGGTGCTGCACGGGCTGATCCATCAGATTACCGGCGGGTTCCTGCTTCAGATTCTGCAATTGTTCGGCGTCGGGGCGATGCTGTTCACCCTTAACGCAACGCTCGCCTTTTACACGCTCATCCCGATGCCGCTGGTGCTCGCGGGGAGCTGGTTCTTCTGGCGGTACGTCTATCCGCGCTATTACCGATACTGGGACTCGGCGAGCAAACAGGCCGGCGCACTGTCCGGAATGCTGTCGGGCATTCGCGTGGTCAAGGCCTTCGCCCAGGAGGATCGCGAGTTCGAGCGCTTCCGCGCATCGAGCGAGTACCTTCGAAAGTCACGGCTGGCGGTCGAGTTGTCTTCGACGACCTTTTCGGCGGTCATGCAGGTCATCTTCAGCCTTGGCGGGCTCATCGTCTGGTATGTCGGCGGTCGCGACGTGCTCGGCGATCGCATGACGCTCGGCTCGCTGATGGCGTTCCTCGCATATCTGGCGATGTTCTACGCTCCGCTCTCCACGCTGGCGCAATTGACGACATGGCTGACCAGCTTCATGACCGCCTGCCAGCGCATCTTCGAACTGGTCGACACGCCCACGCGCATCACCGATACGGCGAATCCTGTCCGGCTTCCCGAAAAGGTCGGCAGCATTCGATTCGAGAATGTCACCTTTGGCTACGATCGCCACCATCCCGTATTGGAGAATGTCTCCTTCGAGATTTCGCCGGGAAAGATGATCGGCATTGTCGGGCGCAGCGGATCGGGCAAGAGCACGCTGGTCAATCTCATCTGCCGGTTCTATGACGTGGACGAGGGCCGCGTGCTGGTAGAGGAGCGCGACGTGCGCGAGCTAAGCAGCATGGAATTAAGGCGCCACGTCGGCGTCGTGTTGCAGGAGTCGTTTCTATTTCGCGGCACGGTCTGGGAGAATCTCATCTACGGCAATCCCGACGCCACGCCGGAGATGGTGATTCAGGCTGCCCGCGCGGCCAACGCTCACGATTTCATTCTCAAGATGCCGTTCGCCTATGACATGCCGCTCGGCGAGCGCGGCGCCGGGCTGTCGGGCGGCGAGAAACAGCGCATGTCGATTGCCCGCGCGGTCCTGTACGACCCGTCGATCCTGATTCTCGACGAGGCGACGAGCAATCTGGATAGCGAATCGGAAAAGGCAATCCAGGAAGCGCTCTTCGCCCTGACCCGTGGACGCACCAGCATCGTGATCGCGCATCGACTCTCCACGCTGCGCAATGCCGATCGCATCATGGCCTTCGATCGCGGCAAGCTCATGGAAGAGGGCACGCACGAGGAGCTGCTGGCCAGGGACGGCATCTACGCGTCCATGGTGAAGATACAAACGCGCCTGACCGCCGGGGCCAGCATCGACAAGCTGGTCGCCGGTGCCGAGGAAGAGCAAAGCGCCGAGGAGGCGAATGCTCAGGTCTCGTCAGACGCGTCCTCTCCCGCGAGATTCGACTTCGCCCCGCGATGGCTGACGCCGCAGACAGCGAACATCCATCTCGGCACGCACGACGCCTTGCACGTCACCGTGATCGACGACCGCATCTACGGCGGCGTCTTCGCGGTGCGCGTGTTTCCGGCGGCCTACCCGGATCAATACATCAGCCTGCGGCACGAAGGCGCCGACGGCAGAGAACACGAGATCGGCATCATCGCCCGGCTGAGCGACTGGCCGGAGGAAGTGCGTCGGCTGGTGCAGGAGGCGCTCGACCGGCGCTATTTCATTCACATCATCGAGCGGATCGAGACCATCCGCCTGCGATTCGGCCTCCTGATCTTCCACGTGGTGACGAATCGCGGGCCCGAACAGTTCATGATGCGCTGGCAGCAGAGCCAGGCGATCGACCACGGCAAAAGCGGAAAGATCCTGACCGACGTCGACGAGAATCGCTACCTCATCGCCGATGTGGAGTCGCTGCCGAAGTCCGAGCGAGATCTGTTCCGGCGGCACGTCTATTGGTAGGCCGTCGGCGCGCACCTGCCGCAGAAAAAAACAGCGGCCTTCCGCACTGGGGCGAAAGGCCGCTTAATGGTTCATTCATTCAGGCCGCCGCGCGGGCGACCTATTCACCCGTCAAATCAAGGATCCGGCGGGCAGACCGCCTTGGGCACCTCCATGAGCTGATTCACGAACGGATTAATGTCCGCCACTGTGGCGACGCCGTCGTTGTTCATGTCCGCACAATCGCACGGGCACCCCAGCATGACCGGGGGCGGCGGAGGATTGAGCAGACAATTGATGAATCGCTGGATGTCGAGTCCGTTCAGGAGGCCATCCAGATTCAGATCGCCCTTGCACGAACAGAACATCGGCATGTTCACCCAGTCGGTATCGCTGTGGACGTCGATGCCGCCGCGATAGCCGACGCCATGCCTGATCGAGATAATCTGCCCGACCGGTTGGTTCGGGTTGCTTTCATCGAACAGCAACACCGGATCGCCCGGCCCAACGTAATCGACGTTGTTCGGGGGCAGTTCCCAAAGCCCGCTTGGCGCCGTCATGTGCGCAGGCACAGAGTTAAACAGGTTCTGGAATCCCGGCGGCGCGTTAGGCAACTCAATTTCGACAAAGACGTCGAAGAAGCTATCCACTGGCCAGTACGGATAGGGGAGGAATGGCTCGCTTCCCGGTCCGAAGATCTGACCGCTGCTGTGTTTTTCCGGCTGCTCGCGAATCGTGACCGGGCCGAACGGAGCATTGCCCGTCAGATCCAAGGAGAGGATCTCCGTCTGAATCGTCGTGGCGGCCGGCTGGATGTCCGGGTTGTCACGCCAGACGCGCGTCGGTCCATCGGCCGTCAGATTCACGATGGGCGGTCCCGGTGGGAAGAACTCGATGACGACATCGGCATGCGTGTCGATGAGCGTGTCGATGGTTCCCGGCGGGATGGGCCGTGCCGGCGGCGGCGGATCGGTCGGCGGCGGCGGACCGGGGACATGAGGCTGGCACCAGATGACCTGGCCCTGCTTGCCCGCCGTACCGTTGCTGCAGATGAGATAGAACGCCATATCCATGGACTTCGTCGGATCATCAGCGCAACCGATGTATTCCGGCTGGCCCCAGTGCAGATGATTCATCCAGTTGTAGACCCATCCGCCCCGGCAACTCATACCGAGCTTGCCCATGTAGGCATCGTCCTTCATGTGATATCCCGGCGGCGTGGTGTGCCATCCCCAGAAGTCGCCCGTGGCCATATTGCCCGTGGGAGACTCGACGCACTGCGGCGGCGGGGAGATGAAGTGTCCGACTTCCGCCTGAATGCTCAGCCAGTATGTAACGCCCGGGCGTGGGTTGAAGATGCCGGGCAGCGCCGGGTCGATCTCATCCGGTCCGGCGTTGTTGTGGACGAGGCAACCGGCCGCAAGCCGCGTGCTGTAACAGAAGGTTGTGTGCTGGTCCCAACCGATCAGGCCGGTGTTGAAGAACGGAACCGCCTGCGGATTGAACGCCCACTGCGCGACGAGGCGGTCAGGTCGGCTGATGCCGGTTTCGCACGGCAGGTGTTGCAGCACGCACAAAGCGCCCGGAGCAGGTGCGCAGGGCGTGTTGCAATCCGGCAGGTATCGGGCACAGATGCGCCAGTAGCCGGGCGGAGGAATGACGCATCCGGGCACGGCACATCCCGGGCCAACCGGCGGCGTCAAAGGAATCGGTACCGCAGCGCCATCGGGCAGGAACGTGACACAGCCCAGCGCATTCGGCGGGGAGATGATCCCGCAGGCGTCGTAGTTAGTGCCCGGGGGACACGGCTGCGGCGCGATGTCGCGATGAATGGCAATGAGCCATCCGTCGATCGGTCGCGGCACGGGTGTGATGGAGGGATCGTACTCGGGATCGAGATACGAGCCGTACCACTGGATGTCGGTGATCGGCATCCGCGGAGGCACGACGTCCGGGCAGCAAAGCTCCGGCGGATTTCCCCCGGCAAGACACGCCCAAATCTGTTCGTCGGCCGCGTTGACCACACCGTCACAATTGAGGTCCGCGAACTGGCAGGCCGGTGTGACCGGTCCGAAGCAGTTCACGAGCATCTGGAAATCACCAAACGTCGTGCAGACGCCGTCGCCGTCAAAGTCGCAGCGGCATTCGGGGCACGACGGGTTGATGCAGAAGTCGTCGGCGATGACCCAGTTCATATACGGCGGGTCTTCGATGCAATCGCAACAGACTTCGACACTGCCGTCGGGGAGCTGGTTGGTGGTGGTTTCGCAGTGGAAACCCGGCGGGCACGCACCGACGCATGTCAGGCCGGCGGCGCCAAACTCGACATGGCACTCATTCGGGCTGCGGCAGTCGCAGTCGATGATCTTGATTTGTCCGGTCGAGGGATTGAAGTTCATGCAGCGCGGAATGCACTCCTGTCCGTCTCCCGGGCATTGAACCGGCTGACAGGCGGAGCCATCGGGCAGCACTTCGCACGTCTGCTGCTGGCAGACGGTCGTGACGCAGTTTGTCCCGGCGCCCTGCGGCATGCCCCCCATCTGGGTGCAGCACACCGGATCAACATCGACACACGCCGCACCGGGAAGACAACACGCCTCTCTTTGCGTGCAGGCCGCGCCAACGGGGCCGGGCGTTCCGCCCAGACATTGACAGGTCGATGGCAGCGTGGTCATGCAGACGTTGTTGGGAAGGCAGCATGGCGCGGTCGCGGTGACGGGAACGATCTGCCCGCGGATCGCGCCGCTCGGACACACGCCGGTATGGATGTTCACATAGTGCCGTGAGGCCTGCATATCGGCTTGCTGCGCGGCGGTGAGGTTGTAAGTGCCTACTTTCAGGAATCCGACGGGCAGCGGCTTGAGCACGCCGGCTGTCGCAGGGCAGACACCGGCTGCTCCGTGTACATGGGCCGCCGTTTCACCAGCCTGATTGTGGACGATGTAGTAATTGACGTTTCCCGTCGCCGTATCGAGGGTGAAGGCGCCGCAACCCGATCCTTGGGCGGACGTACACGCCGGGCATTCGTTCGCCGAATTGATCGGATCGGCAACGAAGTGAACAATAGCGGCTTGTGCGGCGCCGGATGCCATCGCCGCGATCAGCACAGCGAGGGTGATGGCTGCCGCGTTCCACCTGATCGGTGGCCCATGACGGAACTGACACGATGGTGATAACAATGTCGTGCATTGTTTCATCTTCCTACCTCCGTGAAAGGTGACACTTACTCAAAGACTTCACCCCCACTTGTCGCTTGATAAAGTTCGTGCCGGAGTCGGGATCGGATGCATTGTCGAACGCGCAGGGAATAGGCGTGTCAAAACGCGAGAGCTCGATGGGTCGGGACGATGCCATGTCGGCCTCCGGATGCCCATGAATAGTCCGGCCGCGTGGGCGAGGTCCGCTAAGTGTGAAAGCGTCGAAGTGAGTATGGACCGGCGCGCGAAATGAAAACCTTCGAGAGTCCTGAAGCTCTTCCGCAAATACTGTCCGATATTGCCCCAGGAATCAAGGAAAACCCTTATAAATTTGGATTTGGCCAGAGGATAATCGGCGTCTCATTGGGTAAATTGGGGGTGATATTACCCGTTTGAGGAGTCGTTCCGCTCGGTTGGAGAGTGGGGCGCCGTGTAGAAACGTTCGGCAGAGGGGGCGTCCGCAATATCGCCGGGGCCTTGTGGCGCTTCACTGAGCCGGCTGAAAAACACGGAGTACGCCGGCGAAGTTCCGCCGCCGACGATCCGGACTTCGGCGTGAATCAATCGAGCGAAGTCGACGATCAACGCTTCGATCAGCGTCCACTGTTCGCCGACGACCTTCACGCCGCCCAGGTCGAGCTTGATGGTTCTCGGCAGATCGCCGTGACACCCCTTGCTCAGAATCTGGAGCATGCCGGCCAATTCCTCAGGGCTCAATCGAGGCTTGGTGGGAGCGATCCACAGCAGGTCCGTGCTGGAAATGGAGAACTCCCAGCGGCCCAGCAGATACTGCGTCTCCTTCAGGGCGCTTTCAATCTCGGTTTCTGGAATGTCTGACATCTTTCTCCTCTGATAGGACCTCCAAGGGCCCGCAGAGGTGAGGCGCGGGGAACAATCGGTGAGCAACAATTCGCGACGGTCGGGAATTCGTTGCGTGACTCGGCCCCTATGACTGTCACGCGTCAAAGCCCGGTTCGGACCGCAGATTTTGAATGCATCCGAAATTCATGAATTTCACCGGCAGGGGGCCGAGGCTTCAGCAGTACCGGGATGCATTCTTGTTGCTGAGTGATACATGACACCTGACGTGCCACCATGAAGCCAGGCGAGGGGTGATCCTATCTCTGATATCGCAAATACATGTCATATAGAAAGTTATATGATACGCGCAAAGTTGTCAACCCACCGGGACGACCCGATAATCCCCAGTAAAAGGTGATATTACCCAGCCATCGCAGGATTGTTGTAGTTTTCTGAGTTCGACGATACCAAATCGTGGGCCAGCTCTACCTCGGGGAATGAGCGACGCCGGTTCGCAATTGAATGCCCGCCGCGACGGATGAATTCGTCGCCGACATCTCCGGCGACCTGCCCGCTGGCAGGTGGAAAAGTACCGGAATCACGCGGTTTCCTTCAGAATCGGCGATTCGCGGGACACGCCGCAAGACCTGCATTCCGGGCACCCGCGACGCTCGATGGACTGCGAAACAAGGGGCATCGCATAGGGGATAACCGAAAAATGCGGTGGACAAGATTCGTCTTGCGTCCCGGCCAGGTGTCGCTAACCTGAGGCTTATGCGAAACTTAGGCCGATCTTGACCCTTTTTCACCCAGTCAACTAAAATCGGCCCCTTGTCGCACTACCAGAAGTGGCGATCTTTCCGCCCTGGTGAGGCAGCGCCGCAATGCGGTTTTGTGGTGCGGCCCGAATTAAGACTTTGCGAAAGTGATTCTGGATGGAAATAGACGAAATCAAGACCCTCACCGACCTCATGGTCGAGCATGATCTCTCGGAAATCATGATCCGTGACGGTGAGAAGCGAATTCTCCTTCGCCGAGGCGGGCCGAAGTCTGCGGCGGTCACGCAGGCGGCGGTTGTCAGCCCGGCTCCGCAACTTCAGGCCGCTGTCGCGCAGCCTGCGCCCGCGGCGGCGCCAGCCGCGCCGGCTGTCGACCCCGGCATCGGCAAGATTACCTCACCGATGGTGGGGACTTACTACGCCACGCCTGATCCCGAATCTCCGCCGTTCGTCAAGGTCGGGGATCGAGTGACGCCCGACTCGGTGGTCTGCATCATCGAAGCCATGAAGGTCTTTAACGAAATCAAGGCCGATGCAACCGGTACGATCGAATCCATCGAAGTCCGCTCCGGCGTTCCCGTCGAGTTTGGTCAGATACTCATGACGGTGCGTACCTCCTGATGGCATCTCATAAATCATCCAGCAAGGAATCGACCGCCACGATCGCGGATCGAATCGGTGAAGCCTTGGTTCGCAAGCCATCCAGAACTCCCGTAAAGAAGCGAAATTTCTCCAAGATCCTCGTCGCCAACCGCGGCGAGATCGCCCTCCGCATCTTTCGCGCCTGTCGCGAGATGGGAATCGGCACGGTCGCCGTCTTTTCCGAGGCCGATCGCGACGCCCCTTATCTCAAGCTCGCCGACGAGGCCATCTGCATCGGTCCCCCGGCTCCGGCTCAAAGCTACCTGCGCGCCGACCGCATCATCGCCGCCGCGGAAATCGCCAACGTCGACGCCATTCATCCCGGCTACGGCTTCCTGGCTGAGAACGCCAACTTCGCCGAGCAGTGCCGCGCCAGCAAGATCGAGTTCATCGGTCCCGGCGCCGATGCCATCCGCCTCCTCGGTGACAAGGCCGCGGCCAAGAAGCTTGCCCGCAAGGCGCGTGTCAGGACCGTGCCCGGCAGCGACGGCGTGGTGGAGGAAGACGACGAAGCGGTGAAGCTGGCCGCGGAGATCGGCTATCCCGTCATGATCAAGGCCGTCGCCGGCGGCGGCGGTCGCGGCATGCGCATCGCCCACAACGAAGTGACCATGCGCACCCAGATTCGCAATGCACGCAACGAAGCCGAAAACGCCTTCAAGGACGGCCGCGTCTATCTGGAGAAGCTCGTCGAGCAGCCGCGCCACGTGGAAGTGCAGGTGCTCGCCGATCAGCACGGAAACTATCTGCACCTCTGGGAGCGCGATTGCACCCTCCAGCGCCGCCATCAGAAGCTCGTCGAGGAATCGCCCTCTCCGGCCATCAGTTCCAAGACGCGCGAGGAGCTCTGCAAGTCGGCCGTTCGCCTCGTCGAGGCCGCCGGATATTACTCCGCAGGCACCGTCGAGTTCATCGTCGACAAGAGCGGGACGTTTTACTTCCTCGAAGTGAACACGCGCATTCAGGTTGAGCACCCGGTGACCGAAATGGTGACCGGCATCGACCTCATCAAGTGGATGATCCGCATCGCCGCCGGCGAGAAACTGACCCTGCGGCAGAAGGACATCCCCCGAAACGGCTCGGCCATCGAAGTCCGCATCAACGCCGAAGACCCGGAAAACGGTTTCCGCCCCAGCCCCGGCAGGATCAACGAGCTCCGCGTGCCCGGCGGCTTCGGCGTCCGTTTCGATTCGCACGCCTGCGCGGGTTACACCATCGGCCCGTACTACGACTCGCTCGTCGGCAAGCTGATCGTCCACCGCGCCGACCGCGACGACGCCATCCGCTGCATGCGACGATGCTTGGAGGAGTTCCACATCGAACCGCTCAAGACAACGATCCCCGTCCTGCGGCAGGTCTTCGACCACCCCGAATTCCACAAATCCAACATCGACACCGGCTTCATCGAGCGCATGCTTCAGCAGAAGTAGCTGACTTCCTAATCTAATCTGGCCTTCTATTGTGTCGCTTTGCCTTCGCGGGCAAAATCCGCGTTCATCGGGCTACGTCTTGACGCTGCAGCGTTATTTACCGGAGATGAATCAATGTCCAACAGATTCTCTGCGACGCTCCTTATCGTCACCCTGACTGGTGGGATCATCATCGGCCTTAGCCTGCGAGATTCGCGGGCATTGGCAAACAGCTTGGGCGATGATCACGGAGGTAACATCACATGCCGGTCACTGACAATTGAAGACGCCCGGGGGCGAAAGCGAATTCGGCTCACCGTCACCGACAAGGGTCCTGATGTTCGTTTGTACGACGCTCAAGGTCGCCGCCGTATCCAACTAGGACTTCGCAGACGAGGATCAGATGATCGACGCGAAGAAATGGATATGCCGTATGTGAGCCTTTTGGACGCCAAAGAGCATCCGAATGTAATGTTGCATTCCCATCAGAGCTCAAAGGGAGACGGAGCAGGCGGCGGCCTGACTGTAGGATCGACGGCAGGGCCCGGTCGTATTGATCTCGCGGTATCCACACTTGGTGAGGCGACGATGAAAATCGAGCATGGCGAGGGTTTGTCAGGCGTCACAATGGAATCAAGACCTTCGCAAGTGGCCATGTTTTCGATAACTGACAATGAGGGCGAGTCACTTTTTCGGGTCGCCGGGTTCTATGAGGACGGTTTTGCTGGGCTTCGCGTTCAGACAGAGAAGGGAAAAGAACCCTGGAAATGTTCAAAGTGACGATTTCCGCAGTCGCGCGCTTACGAAGCGAGGCTGCGGACAGCGGGCCGATCCGTCGCAGTCGGCGCCCGGAGTTGACTGGCTGGAATTGTCGCGACCGCGACCGTTCTTCCGGTCATATCAAAGAACTCGACGGAATAGCCGTCCTCTCGACCTGCGACTTGATGGCGTTCCACGATCGTGCCGACGTCGCCCGCGCGAAGCCCTTCCTTCGGCAGGTCAACGAGTAAAACGGCGTCTTTGTAAATCTCAAGTGCCATCATTCACTCCGGATACATTGTAATCAGCCTGGGGTAGTCTGTTCCAATGTCTATTTGCCAGATCGTATGAAATGAAGCCGCACGTCCATTCGGACCGGTAATCGGGGCCAAAATCTGATATCGTTTGCCGTAATGAGATGAAATCGTCGCGTTCGGCTCTTGCCCCAGATGATCGCGTCGAATAGCGCCCTCCAGGTCTTTCCAGTTTCGCTCAAAGAAACCAATCGAAGCCAACACGTGAGCTTTTCCGCTCCCTCGTTTATGGGAGGGATTGAGCAGATAGGTCCGAAGCTTCTCCTCAGCGATGACCGCGCGATCGGCGTTTGGTATTGGCATTTTAGGAATCATCACTCCAATGTCGTGACAAATCCACCAGCGAGTGCACCTTCTGAGATTCAGTTGAATCAGCGTTAACACCCCGCCGATCCAACCAAACCGCTCGCCACCCAGCCGCCTGCGAAAGTTCCACGTCGCAGATCAAATCATCCCCCACACATAGAATTTCCTCCGGCTTCACGCCCAGCATTTCCGTCACGCGCGCGTAAAACTGCGGATGCCCCTTCGCGTAGCCCGTCGCCGCCGCGTCGAAGTAATGATCCAGCCTTGCCAACAGCGCCTCGCCGCCGCGCTGAAACATAAACCTCGGCAGCGTCGTGAACGCGCAAGCAACCAGCCCCGCGCCCTTCACCGCCTCCACCGCGCCAAGGGCATCCGCAAACACCTCCATCCGATTCCGCGACTCGTACATCGCCGCCACCGACGTGATGAGGTCCACCGACACTTTCGCCCCCATCTTCGCGAACGTCAGCGCCAGAAAGTCGATCCACCCCTCGATGGGCCGCTTCGCCCCGTCAAAGAACATCACCCCCTGACGCGCCGCCTCATATGCCTGATAGCTGATCTCCACGCCGAATCGCGCCAGAACCCTCTGGACCTCGATCGGCTCCACGCGCCCCTCCGGCCATCGAGCCAGCGTGTCGTACACGTCAAATGCCACCACTTTGATCGCCATGCCCCGATTCTCACGCCCATCCCCGCCGCCCGCCAGACTCGAAGATTCTCCCCACCACCGCTCGAAATCCCCATCCACGCCCAAATGGGCGGCCATATCGCACTCGCAGGCCCTTTCCTCCCCCCGACTCTTTGCTTCAGCCCCTACCCCCACTGTCCGATATTTTTCTAGCGGCCTGCGGTCTGCGGGCGTCCCGGCTTATCGTGCCCAGAAGCGGAATTCTCGGATCATCGAGACTCCGCCAAAACGCTCGAATGCCGCGTTTCGTCGCTAAGCCGAGAAGTCGATCCGTATAATGAATTAGCCAATAGTCCCGACGGGGTTTGCCGCATATGTACCTGAAGATCGACAAAGACCATCAGCGCTTCCGCCAGATCGTCAAAGGCAAGATCCGCGACGACCTGCGCAAGTTCCTCACCCGCGGCGAGCTGATCGGCAAAGAGGGCAAGCACCTCATCAGCATCCCCGTCCGCGGCATCGAGCTTCCCCACTTTCGCTACGGCGACAACAACGACGGCGGCATCGGCGCAGGCGACGCCAGCGTCGGCGATCCCGTCGACAGCGGTGAAGGCGAACAGGGCCCCGGTGGCTCTCAGCCCGGCAACCACATCATGGAAGTCGAAGTCTCGCTCAACGAGCTGGCCGACATCCTCGGCGAAGAGCTCAAGCTCCCGCGCATCAAGCCCAAGGGCCATCACACGATCACCTCGGAGAAGGATCGCTACAGCGGCATTCGCTCGACCGGCCCCGAGTCGCTGCGCCATTTCAAGCGCACCTTCCGCTCGGCCCTGCGCCGTCAGCTCATCGCCGGGACCTACGACCCCGAGAACCCGATCATCATCCCCATGCGCTCCGACCGGCGCTATCGAAGCTGGAAGACCGTCCTCAAGCCGCAGTCCAACGCCGTCATCATCTACATGATGGACGTCTCCGGCTCCATGGGCGACGAGCAGAAGGAGCTCGTCCGCCTCGAGGCCTTCTGGATCGACGCCTGGCTCCGCCGAAACTACGAGGGCATCGAGAGCCGCTACATCGTTCACGATGTCCGCGCCGCCGAGGTCAACCGCCAGACCTTCTTCAGCATCCGCGAAGACGGCGGCACCAAGATCTCCAGCGCCTTCAAGCTCTGCAAGTCGCTCATCGAGACGCACTACAACCCGTCCGAGTGGAACATCTACATCTTCCACTTCTCCGACGGCGACAACTCCAGCGAGAGCGACTCCCGCGAGTGCTGCCGCATGCTCAAGGAAGGCATCCTCCCGCTCTCCAACATGTTCGGCTATTGCCAGGTCGCCAGCGCCTACGGCAGCGGCAACTTCATCAACGTCATCCACGAACACCTCGAGGAAGAGGCCAACGTGGTCACCAGCCGGGTCAACACCAAGGACGACATTTACGACTCACTCAAGGCGTTCTTCACCGCCGGCAAGTGATACCACGGAGGGCGAGGCCGTCGCTTCGACGAACACCATGAACATCCAACACCTCCGACCCGACCTCGCCAAGTACGCCCGCGAGATCGCCGACATCGCCAAGTCCCACGGCCTCGACTTCTTTGAGACGCGCTTCGAGCTGGTCGACTTCGACACCATGCAGGAAATCGCCGCATACGGCGGCTTCCCCCAGCGATACCCCCACTGGCGATTCGGCATGGAGTACGAGCGACTCCGCAAGCAGCACGTCTACGGCCTCGGCAAGATTTACGAGATGGTCATCAACAACGACCCCTGCTACGCCTATCTCGTCAGCGATAACTCCGTCGTCGATCAGAAGCTCGTCATGGCCCACGTCTATGCCCACTGCGACTTCTTCAAGAACAACTACTGGTTCAGCAAGACCAATCGCAAAATGATGGACGAGATGGCCAACCACTCTACGCGCATCCGCCGTCACGTCGATCGCTACGGCTTCGAGCGCGTCGAACGCTTCATCGACCTCTGCTCCACGCTGGACAATCTCATCGACCCCCACGCGCCCTTCATGCAGCGCACCGCCAAGCCCGTCGCCGACAGCGGCGTCTCGCCGGAGCGCGAGGTCGAGCGCGACATCATTCGCTACAAGAGCAAGCCCTACATGGAGCCCTGGGTCAATCCCCCGGCCGAGCGCTCCCGCCAGCGCGAGTCGCTCATGGCCCAGCGCGAGAAGAAGAAGTTCGCCCTCCCGCTTCAGCCCCTGCGCGACGTGCTGCAGTTCCTCGTCGACCACGCCCCGCTCGAGGATTGGGAGGCCGACATCCTCTCCATGATCCGCGAGGAGGCCTACTACTTCGCACCCCAGGGCCAGACCAAGATCATGAACGAGGGCTGGGCCACCTTCTGGCACAGCCGCCTCATGACCACCCGCATCCTCAAGGACGACGAGATCATCACCTACGCCGACCACCACAGCGGCACCACCCACATGCCCCCCGGCCAGGTCAATCCCTACAAGATCGGCGTCGAGCTCTTCCGCGACATCGAGGAGCGCTGGAACAAGGGCCGCTTCGGCAAGGAATACGACGAGTGCAAGTCGATGGAGCAGAAGCGCAAGTGGGACAAAAAGCTCGGCAAAGGCATGGAGAAGGTCTTCGAGGTCCGCCGCATCTATAACGACGTGACCTTTATCGACGAGTTCCTCACCCCCGAGTTCGTCGACCGCTTCCGCATGTACCACTACCGCTACGACCCCTCAACCCGGCGGATGGTCGTGGTCAACCGCGACTTCGACAAGATCAAGGCCCAACTGCTCTTCATGCTGACGAATCACGCCCAGCCGTACATCTACGTCCTGGACGGGAACTACGGCAACCGCGGCGAGCTCTACATGGGCCACAAGCACCACGGCGTCGACCTGGACATCAAGTACGCGGTGGAGACGCTGAAAAACGTCCAGCGCATCTGGCGCCGCCCGACGCATTTGCAGGCGATGATCAATGATGAGATGGTGCTGTTCTCATTCGACGGGGAACAGAGTCAACAGCAGAAGATTCATGGCGATATGCCCTCGCCGGCCCACGCGATTTAACGGGTAGCCGGTAACGAAGGGTAGCATCGGCATCCTGCCGGAACGAAGGGTAGCATCGGCATCCTGCCGGTAGTAACGGGTAGCCGGTAACGAAGGGTAGCATCGGCATCCTGCCGGTAAAGAAGGGTAGCATCGGCATCCTGCCGGTAGTAACGGGTAGCCGGTAACGAAGGGTAGCATCGGCATCCTGCCGGTCCGACGGCCCCCGCTCGTGCGTGAATCCTTTCTCGCACGCCCCCCGATGGGAATCCCTTCCCGTGTGCGATTCTTCCAATCCCAATTCGCCCGGTAGGGCGCTCGATGGTAGCCAGTGGCTTCAGCCACTGGTTAACGAGCCCAACCACCACCCCTTCTTTCCCCACCGCCCAGAGGGCGGACGACGATCACCGGAAGACTTCATTCTCGTCGAACTCGATTCCGTGTCGCCGGAGGAGTTCGAGAAACTCGCCCTTGAAATCCTGCCGCTGATGATGATCTTTTTGTCGGGCGATGTACGCCTCGACTTCCGGCACGGCGGAGCGGCTGACGGTGAAGCCGCCGTAACCTTCCTGCCAGGAGAAGTGATCCGGCGAGAAACCCGTCTCGTTGACCCATTTCGATGATCGCGCCTTGATGTGGCGAACCACATCCGAGATCGACAAGTCCGCGCGATAGCGAATGAGCAAATGCACGTGGTCCGGCATTCCGTTGATGCCGAGAAGCTGACACCGCAGGTCGCGGACGATCCCGCCAATGAACGCGTACAGGCGCGGTTCGAGTTCCGGTTTGATGAAATTCGTCCGACCCTTGGTGCTGAAGACGAGATGGTAGTAGTTTTGCGTGTACGTCGTCGGCATCGCTGGCCTCGTCCGCCCTCTGGGCGGTGAAATTCTGGGGGCCATTTTTACCAGTGGCTCAAGCCACTGGCTACCATCGTGCGCCCTCCGGGCGAGTACCCGACCTGCCTGCACCTTCTGGTCGAGCGAAAAGGCATCCCCCCGCGCGAGCGCGGAGCAAGTATTTACAAATAGAGCCCAACCTTACCCCGCCCCATGAGGTGCCGCGCCATGAGCACTCACAAACAAGGACCCTCGGCCCCTTGGAACCTCGACCCCTCAGCCCCTCTCTTGTGTCACCTTCCAGAACCGTTTTTCAAAGACTTACAAACGAACTTCCCCGAAACTTTCCGTGCCTGTTCGTGCATGTACCGGCCTTGTTTCACCTTTCCGCGCTGCCGCCTGTTTTCACGAATTTTCACCTCAAACGCGACCCGCCCCAACACATGCCCGCCACAAGACTTGCAAACGAAAAAAATCGCGTGTGTCACCTTATGTCACCTTGGCTTTTGCACGACTTGCGCGCGATCAGCGTGCGAATGTCTTCACCCTGGACCCCTCAGCCCCTTGGTCCCTCGGCCCCTATTTTTTTCGCCTATTGTCATCTTGGAATGTGGCCCCGCCCAACCGGCCCGGGCACCGGCGAATCACGGCACCAGCATGTCCACAAACCCCTGCGCGTCCGCGCCGTCGACCTTGCCGTCGGTCAGGATGTCGGCGTTCAGAATCTCGCAGGATGGGTACGCCAAGTCATATGCCGCCGCGTCGAGAAGCGCCAGCACAAACGCATCCACGTCGCCCATGTCGACGACGCAGTCGCAGTTCATATCGCCGAGGCTCGGGCACGACGCCAGCGAATACACATACGCCGCGCCGGAGTCGGGAAAACTGTTGTCGGCCTGGTTGCCGTTGACCCCGACCGCGCTGCTTTCTTCAAACGGTGCAGCAACGGCGGCCCTCAGTCCATCGAGCGCCACCGCATGGCCGAAGTGGTCCTCCGCCTCGCGGTTCGACGCGGTGATGTAATGGGCGTGGCTCCAGACGGACTTGGCCCGGGTGAAAAGATACGCCGCGCCCGCCCCGGTCGGCGCCGGAATCCCGGCTTCGAAACCGCCGAGCTGAATAAGCCCGTCGTCCTCATACGGCGCTCCGATCAGGACGACGTCGCCCGACACGGCGCTGGACCAGCCGAACTGGTCAAACGCGTCGGTGTTGGACGCCTTGAGGTAAGCCTGCTGGCTCCAGGTGACACCGCTTCGGGCAAAGACATAAGCCGCGCCGGCCTGTTCGAGGCTGTTGTCTTCCTGATTGCCGTCGACGCCGGTGGCATTGCTCTTCTCACCGGCGGCCCCGACCACGGCGGTGTCGCCGGACAGCGCCACCGAGTAACCGAACTGGTCGTATGCCTCGGTGTTCGATGCCTTGAGATAGGCCTGCTGCGACCAGTCGGTGCCGCTGCGAACGAAGACATAAGCCGCGCCGGCGTTGTTCGCGCTGTCATCCGCCTGGTTGCCGTTGACGCCGGTCGCACTGCTCTTTTCCAAATACGCGCCGACGATGACCGTATCGCCGTCCGCGGCGACAGCCCGGCCGAACTTGTCGCTGGCGCCCGTGTTCGACGCCTTGAGATAGGCCTGCTGAGTCCAGACTGTGCCGCTGCGTGTAAAGACGTAGGCCGCACCGGACTTGTCTGCGCTGTTGTCTGCCTGGTTACCGTTGACGCCGGTGGCGTTGCTGTCCTCGTTGAAGGCCGCGACAACGATCGTGTCGCCGGAAATCGCCACCGCATTGCCGAACCGGTCGAATGAATCGGTGTTCGACGCCTTCAGATAGGCCTGCTGCGACCACACCGTCCCGCTTCGGACGAAGACATACGCCGCGCCTGCGCTGGACGCGCTGTTGTTGGCCTGATCGCCGTTGATGCCCGTGGCGTTACTGTCCTCGCCGAGCGCGCCGACGACGAGCGTGTCCCCCGAGATCGCCACCGACGAGCCGAACCAGTCGCGTGTCTGGGTGTTCGACGCCTTGATGTACGCCTGCTGATTCCATCCGCCGCTTTCGTATACAAAGACGTAAACGGCTCCGGAATCCACGGCGCCGTTGTCCGCCTGATTGCCGCCCACGCCGACCGCGCTGCTGTCCTCTTCCCACGCGCCGACGACCAGCGTGTCGCCGGATATCGCGATGGATTGGCCGAACTCATCGCCTGCGTCGGTGTTCGACGCCTTGAGGTACGCATCGAGCGACGGGGCACCGAGCAGCCGCGCCGGCAGATCGACGGGCGTATTCGCCGTGCCACGCAGAGTAGCCGTGACCGGCTCGCCAGCCCGGCAGACTTGCCGGGATGAGTCGGCGCAGAAGGAAAGCAGGAAGAGGCCGGAAACGAAAAGCGTGACTCGCGATAGCAACAGATGATCCTCCAATAACCCCTGCCTTACTCAGATTTGAGAAGGTCTAGTGTAGCAAAAATGGCGGGGCGGTTTCCAACCGTTTGTGCCGTAGCACCCGGTCCGCGTGGTTATGGCCGGGAAACCGCCGGTTCGCTGTGCCCTGGGTGAGTCGGTATCGGACATTGAACGTCGACGGTGGGGAGTGTATGCTCTTGCACCATGTCCACACTGGGCACCAAGACCTGCCGGGTGATCGTCCCGTTGTTGTCGGCCTTCGCGCTGACCGGCGGGCCTGCTCTGTCGACGGCATGGGTCGCATCGCATGAGCGTGCCGCGATGCTGGCAGCCCGTCAGAAGGCGGCTGCCGATCACCGGCACCAGACATCGCCAGATGCCGGGCAGGACTCCGAAGAGAGCCACAAGACCCCGCCGCCGTCGACTTCGTGTCTCGTCGCCGCGGGTGCGGCCAAGCCGGTCGATCACCACGGGTTTTCCTCCGGCGCGGCGATCCTCTGTTCGATTCTTCAGGACCACGACAGCGTTAGCCCGGGTCAGATCGTCCCGCAGCTTTCGCGGGTTGTTGCTTCGGCCCAGCATTATCCAGCTTATCTGTCGCACGCCCCTCCGGTGTGCTAGTAATCTGATCGGTGATTGAATTCGGCCGGCCGCGCGCCGTCGATCGTCACCGACATCTCCCGGTAAAAACTTAGGATGACAGGCGGCAGGCGGCCGATCCGAAGCGATCGTCGCGGCATCGCCCGGTTTCCCGTCAGAAGTAAAAGCGTTAATTGGACATTCGATCGTTTCAGTTGAGATTTTCTCGCAGGTGCCCCGATGAACGAACGTGATTTGTGGTGGAAGATTGTGCTGGTTGGTTTCGTTGCCGCTCTGGCTTTTGCCACGGTATACCCGCCGAAGGAAAAGCTGAAGTACGGCATCGACCTCGCCGGCGGCTACAGCCTGCTGTACGAGATCGACGACAGCGGTCTTGAGGGCGCCGAGAAGGCCGACCTTTCGGAGCGCGTCATGCGCGTCCTTCGTGAGCGCGTGGACCCGCGCGGCGTGTTCAACCTCGTCTGGCGTCCGGTCGGCTACAACCGCCTTGAGATTCAGATGCCGCGGCCCAGCGACGAGATCGTCAAGGCCCGCCACGATTACGAGAGGTATCAGGAAGAGATTCAGGCGACGACGCTTCGCCGGACCGACGTCCTTCGCGCCCTGTCGAAGCCCGCTGCCGAGCGGACCGCGGCGCTCGATGCAATGGTGATGGGCATCAGCGGACGCCAGCCCCTGTTGACGGCCGCGGCCGCCGCCTACGACGCGCTGCAAGCCGCCCAGTCGGAATACGACCAGCGCGTGAAGACGATCGAGGCGGACAACCTCTCCCGAGAGGACATTGAGGCCGCCGTGAAGAAGCCAGTTGCCGAGCGGGCCGCTGCGCTCGATGCGTTGGTCGGCGGCATTCCTTCGAGAAAGGAACTTCTCATCGCCGCGGCGAAGGCATGGGACGAAGTGAGCGCCGCGCTGGCCACTACTCAGCCTGCCGCCGGAACGACGCCCGCGACGGCCGACGCCCTCGCGGCCCTTCATGCCAAGCAGACCGCCTATGAGGATGCGATCAAGCAGGTGCTCGCGGCCAACGTGGACCCCGACAAGATTTCGGAAGGAATGACGATCGACCGCGTCGTCGAGCTGGAGGAGAAATTCGACGCCGCGATGGGCGAGCTTCTGGCGACGAACATCGATCTCGGTCAGTTGCAGCTTGTGCTCGAGGCCAAGCCGACCGACAAGACGCGGATCGAACAACTGGCCAAGATCAAGTTAGACTATGCCGGACTGTCGGAGACGATCGACGGCATGTTGACGGCCTCGGATCGCCTCAAGACCCAGCGTCGCGGCGAAGGGCGACTCGAAGACCCGGCCGACCTCCAGCGGCTGCTCCGCGGAGCGGGCGTTCTCGAGTTTCGAATCATCCCGAGGCGCGACGACGCCAATGCCGACACCTTTGCCCGGTACATCGAACAACTCAAGACGCGCGGGCCGCGGCGAATGCCGGGCGAAGAGAATTACCAGTGGTTTGAGATCGAAGACGCGGCGGACTTCCTCAAGATGAAAGATCTTGAGAAGGACTTCGACGCCCGAAAGAACAGCCTGAGCGTCATCGTCGAGCGTTTCGGCAATCGGTACTACGTTCTAACGCACATTGCCGACGGCTATGTCCTGACGCACCGCTACGGCGAGGCGGACTGGTCGCTCAAGGGGGCCTCGTTCGAGCGCGATGAAATCGGACGACCGGCCATCGGCTTCACGCTCGACGAGCGCGGCGGCGACAAATTCGCCACGCTCACTCGGCAGCACACCGGCAAGCTCCTGTGCATCTTCCTCGACGATGAGGCGATTTCCTTCGCGACCATCAACAGCGTCATCCGCACGCGCGGTCAGATCACCGGCGGCTTCACCCCGCAGGACGTTCAGGACATGGTCAAAAAGCTGGACGCGGGCAGTCTGCCGCGCAAGCTCAAGGATCCGCCGATCAGCGTTCGTGCCATCGGCCCGTCACTGGGCGAGGCGAATCGCTCGGCCGGTATGAGGTCGGCGAAGTACGGCGCGATCGTCGTCGCCGTGTTCATGATTGTCTATTACGCCTACGCCGGCGGCATTGCGGTCTTGGCGGTCAGCCTCAACTTGCTCTTTACGCTCGCCGTGATGTCGGCACTCGGGGCCACGCTGACCCTTCCGGGCATCGCCGGTTTGGTGTTGTCAGTCGGTATGGCGGTGGATGCCAACGTCCTCATCAACGAGCGGATGCGCGAGGAACTCGCCCGCGGCAATACGATGCGAATGGCGATCAAGCTCGGTTATGAACGAGCGTTCCGCGCCATTCTCGACTCCAACGTCACCACGCTCCTGACCTGCGTGATCCTCTACTGGCTCGGTTCGGAGGAAATCAAGGGCTTCGGCCTGACGCTCGGCCTGGGCGTCGTCCTCAACCTCTTTACCGCCTACTTCGTGACGCGCATCTTCTTCGAGACGATGTCGCTGATCACGGTCCCCAAGGAAGTCCTGAGATATCCGTTTTACTCGGGGCTGATCGTCGCGGCGCTCGGCGGCGTCCTTTATGGATTGGGTTATGTCTTAAATGACGAGACGGCGAGGACTCATTCGGTCCTCATCGGGTTTGGCGAGGCCCTGCTCGACATTGCCCCGGCGATGATCGGCCTGCTCATACTTCTCCTGGGCTTCAGGGCGATTCACCGTTTGTTCCAGACCGGGGCCAAACCGCGCATGCCCATGATGCAATTGATCGGCGTGCCCAACATCGACTGGATCGGTGCGCGCAAGTACTTCTTCGGTTTTTCCATTGTGATCACCATCGTGGGCGTGGTGGCCTTCGCCGACCTGGATCGCGACGAGCTGTACGACATTGAGTTTCTCGGCGGTACGGCGGCGCAGATCGATCTCAAGGAGCCTGGATCACTGGATCAAACCGGCATCGCCAAGCGACTCACCACCAGCGGTGAAACGCTCGGCAAATTCGCAAACGCCCTGGAGTCCGCCGAAGTCACGGGCTCCGGCGGCACGTTCGTCGTCGCGGCGGCGGGCGTTCCGGCGGCCCGGCTCGAGCCGATCGTCAAGAGCGTTCTCGATACCGAGGACAATCGCATCCTGAGCGACGTCGACGGCATTCGTTACACCGATCCGGGCGCCGAGCAGATCACGATTCGCACGCGGACCGACAAGGATGTCTCCCTCGACCAGATGAAGGATTACGTCAAGCAGATCGCTGAGCGCGCCCGAAAGGCCGGCGAGGCCATTGCCCGATCCCAGGTGCAGGGCGTGCAGGGCGTGGGTACCGAGGCGGTCAAGGGCAAGTCGTTCGAGGTGGTCACGCTGGAGACCAACAAGGAGATCGTCGTCGGCGCCATCATGGAGACGATGCGCGACGACCTCGACATCCAGCCGGCCCTTACGTTTAACCTGATGGACGATACCGCGGGCGGCAGCGTTCCTTATTTCGCCCTGCGCGATGAGGACGTTCGCCAGATGAATTTGCCGCTATCGGGCGCCGAGGCCAACGAGGTTGATCTGCGCGGCTGGAAGGGCGGCGTGGCGATGATCCTCGATCAGATGGACCCGCCGCAGGACATTAATACGCTGAAGGATCGTCTGCGGTCCATGCGACTTCAACCCGGCTTCGAGTCGCACGGCTGGCGCGAGTCGGACGTGTTCGGACTCACTCCCGCCGCTCCCGGCAGCGACCGCTACAAGCGGGTGATGGTGGTGGTCGCGGATGAGAACTATCCACTGCTCGACGAACAGGGCAATATATCGTCGGCGTGGGTGAGCGATCTGGCCGAGCCGGAAGTCGAGTTGATCCAGGTCGCGCTCCAGCGACAAACGTCGCTGAGCCAGATCACCCAGTTCGATCAGCAGGTCTCCGGCGAGGCCCAGACGTCGGCCATCATCGCCGTCATGCTGAGCTGGATCATGATCATCATTTACGTCTGGTTCCGGTTCGGAAACATCCGCTGGGGTCTGGCCGCCGTCGTGGCCCTGATTCACGACGTGATGGTGGCCGCCGGAGCGCTGGCTGCCGCCCACTTCGTGGCGGATACGGCTTTCGGCAGGGCGCTCTTGCTGGAGAATTTCCGCATCGACCTGGCGCTGGTCGCGGCCCTTCTGACGGTCATCGGATACTCGGTCAACGACACGATCATCGTCTTTGACCGGATTCGTGAAAACCGGGGCCGCCTCACGGACATCACGCCGGAAATGGTCAACAATTCCGTGAGTCAAACCCTATCCCGAACCATATTGACCGGAGCGACCACGCTGTTCACAATCCTGGTCATGTACATCTTCGGAGGCCCCGGCATTCACGGCTTCAATTTCGCCATGCTTGTCGGTATCCTTACCGGGACGTACAGTTCATTCGCCATCGCTTCGCAGTTCCTGGTGAAGCGAAAAATGCTTACGGCAATGAAGGCGTCGTAGACACTACCGCCATCGTCAGGGAGGACATCATGGGCACTGAGACGCGCGTCGGCATCCTGGCCGGGCTGGTGATCGTTGTGGTCGCCAGTGTGTACTTCTTCTACGGAAGCGATCGCCGGGATGACGAGATCCTCGTCACCTCGGCCACGCGCGTCGGCGAGCAGCCGAAGATTCCGCTGTCGACCGACGCGTCCAAGCCGGTCGGCAAGGGCAGTAGCGGCATCAACCCGACCGCCTCCCCCGCGAGGACGCCGCCGCCGCGCCGCCTGGCGGATCGGCTGGCCAATCGCCCGCCGCAGACGCGCGCGCCGGAAAACCGCTCCCCGGCGCAGCCGACGCAGGGACCGATCGTTCTCGCCGACCCTTCCCAGCCGTCGCCGACCACGCCGCCGATCTCGCTGCGCACCGGCCCCTCGACCGAGCTGGTCGAGGCCACCTGGGATAATCTCGTCAAGCCCGGCGCATCGGCGGCCGATCCGCCCGCCGCTTCCATTGATCGCAGCGCATCCGAGCCGAGCACGGCGAGGTCGAGTGCCGCCGATGTGGCACCAGCCACCATGAACGGGGATTCCGCTTCGGGGCGGCTCCTGCCCGGGTCATCGCAGACGCCCGCCTCTGTCGCACGGACCAATGACCGGACGCGAGCGATGCCTTCCCGCACGGCCATCCCGATGCCGCAGCCGGCCAGGACGCCCGAGCCGACCCGGCACATAATCGCATCGGGCGACACGCTCTCGGCCATCGCCGACCGCTACTACAGCGACGGCCGCAAGGCGGACCTGATCCTCGCGGCCAACCCGTCGCTCAAGAACCCGCGCAATCTGAAGATCGGCACGCAGATCATCATTCCGCCGATCGGCGATTCTGTCGGGCAATCGGGGGCGAAGTCGTCACTGGGAACGGATTCTCTCGTCTCGATGGATCGCTCCGGCGGCGCGCAGCCAGTGCGCAATGTTGAATCCTCCGGCAAGACCTACACCGTCCAGCAGGGCGACACGCTCTACGGCATCTCGCAGCGCGTCTATGGCGCCGGCTCGAAATGGGAGACCATCCTCAAGCACAATCGCGCCCTGCTCCGCGGCGACCCCAAGCGACTCGCGCCGGGAATGGTCCTGCAGATTCCATGACGAATCCGGGCAAGCGCCTGCTCATCATCAATCAATCATTGTGATTCGCCGCGGATTCAAGTAGCGCGGCGGTCCCGGTTCGTCGGCGTCCGCTTCGGACATCCCCTGTCCGATGAGGCGCTCCCCGTGCCGCGACAGTTCTTCCCCCATTCCAGGCCCCTGCGGCGTTCATAACCCCCGCTCCCCCCGGCGTTTTGATTTTCCCTCCGCGCCCACCTAACCTATTGCCATGACCACACGGGATAAGCTCACCCTGGCCACCCTGCGACACCGCAAAAAGACGCAAACGCCGATCACCATGCTGACGGCCTACGACTTCCCCACGGCCCAGATCGAGGAAGCCGCGAATATCGACTGCATCCTCGTCGGCGATTCCGCCGCCCAGGTCGTCCTCGGCCACGGCAGCACTCTTCAGGCGACCATGGACTTCATGATCGCCATCACCGCCGCCGTTCGCCGTGGGGCCCCGACCGCATTCCTCGTCGGCGACATGCCGTATCTGTCCTTCCATGTGAACACCGAAGAGGCCATTCGCAACGCCGGCCGCTTCATGGCCGAAGCCGGTTGCGACTGCGTGAAGGTCGAAGGCGATCGCCGCCTGGCCGACACCGTTCGGGCCCTCTCGTCCGCGACGATTCCGGTCATGGTCCATATGGGACTTCGTCCCCAGGCCGTTCACCAGTTCGGCGGCTATCGAGCGCAGGGCCGCGACGCCGCCGGCGCGCAGCCCCTGATCGACGACGCAAAGCTCATGGAGAGCGCCGGCGCATGTGCCTTGCTCCTTGAAGCGGTCCCGCCCGAACCGGCAAAGATCATCACCGAATCGACCAATCTCCCGGTCATCGGCTGCGGCGCCGGCCCACACGTGGACGGCCACGTCGTCGTCGTTCATGACATGCTGGGTTTGACGGCCGGTCCGCTGCCGAAGTTCGTGAAGCGCTACGGCGATATCCGCGGGCAGATTGCCACGGCGGTGCAGTCATACGCCCAGGACATCCTTGAGCGCCGCTACCCCGCCGCCGAGCACTGTTACCAGATGGAGTCCGGCGAAGCCGCCAAGCTGCGCCCGGCCGAATGATTGCATTTACTTTGAAATAGTCCGTGTTTCACTGTCAGGCGGCGCCGGTATACTTTATTGAATAACCGACGCCATCGGCCTAGCATGGCCAACACGATTGGAGCCCGACCGGGCGCGTCCGGGCATTTTTGAGGAGCTTATCGCGTGATAGCACGATACGAACGGATTCGAAATTTTCTGGGCGCGGCCGTTATGTTCCTGATGGTCGGCGGCCTGGGCTGCTCGGCGGCGAAGGTCGAGATGCAGACCGGCGCGGCGATTGAGGGCTACGAGGCCAAGGTCAAGCTGGTCTCCGACTCTCCGGTCGATTATCTGAAGACCTGCCTGGCCGCGGCGAAGGAGATCAAGGAGTTCAAGACCGAGTTCATCCGCCAGGAGCGGCTGGGCCTCTTCAAGGAGCTCAAGCCGCAGGAAGACATCATCGCGGAGTATCGCGACGAGCCGTTCTCCGTCCGCTTCACCTGGCGCGACGAGGACAGCGAGTATTGCCAGTGCACCTATATTCACGGGCGCGACGACAACAAGGTGTCGCTGCTGCCGCGCAAGGGACTGTTCGGCCTTCCGCCGGAAGTGCAGAAGTACCCCGCGGTGTTCGCCGTGACATTCGGCAAGGCCCGCAACCCGATCACCGACTTCGGGCCGCGGCGCATGATGGAGCGGATCCTCGATCGCATCGAGAAGGCCGAGGCGGTCGGCGGCGTGGGCATCGTGCTTCGTCCGCCGACGGAGATCGGCCCGGCCAAGGAGCCCTGCTTCCACCTGGAGATTCGCTATCCCGAAAAGGACGAATACGCCTGCAAGCTCCAGGACCTCTACATCAATATTCAGACGAGTCTGCCCGTGGCGACCTATCTCTGGCTGCCCGGCAAGGACGAGCGCTGCGACGCGACGCTGGACGGCCTCTACATGTACAGCGACCTGCAGCCCAACGTCCAACTGTCCGACGCGAATTTCGTGATCGAGCAGATCAAGCGGAAGGCGGCGAAGGGCGGCCGGGAAGTGCAGACGGCCAGTGATGTCGGCAGCGACGCCGACAGCGGCGGGGCGGCGTCGGTCCTGCCCGTGGCGGAATAATTCGTCGCCGATGGCTAATACTCCACTATGAAAAGTTCCATGGCGGCAAATCGGTTGATCATCGCGGGGCTCTGCGCCTTTCTGCTGTCCGGCTGCAATCCGGAAGACGTGGAGAAGGCGAAGCGCGAAGCGACTTCCAAGGCGGTTGAAGTGAAGGATGCCACGACCCAGACGGCCGGCGAGATCAAGGAGCAGGTCAAGCCCTACGTCGAGCGCGGCGTGGAAAAGGCGCACGAGGTCTACGACGCGGGCCGCGAAAAGGCCGGCCAGTTGAAATCCGCCGCGACCCAGAAGGCGAGCGAACTCAAGGCGGCGGCGACGCAGAAGGCCGAGGAGCTGCGCGAAGACGCCCAGCCGTACATCGATCGGGCCAAGGCCGCCACCACGCAGGCGGTCGAGCAGGTGAAGGAAGCGACCACGCGGGCGGTCGAGAAGGTTCGCGGGTAGACGCTGTTCGGCGAGCCCAACATCAACAAGCCGAGTACCGTCCGTCCGGCAACAACCGTCGCGGTTTTCATTTCAGCTTAGAGGCTTTGCCCATTGGGTAGCATGGGCCTCCGGCCTGTGCGAATCGCAATGAATGTGTGCGTATGAAAGTGCCGCGTTCGCACGAAAATACGCGCCGGCCCCGGAGCGATAAGTTACACATCCCTGCATTTTCAACGAGCGACTGTGACAGGCCGATTGGCACTCACGCGGTAGCGGTATTGACTTTCCAAACCCTCCCTCACGACAATATGAGCGACGACCGGGCCGGACGGGCCGATTCCCGCGTGACGAGGAGGACCTATTAAATGGCTACAGCCGTCGCTCGTGAGATGGATCAGTTCAATTGCCCGATATGCGATCGCGCCTGCACGACGAAGAAGTCGCGCAAGCTCTACGATGTTCGCGTCTGTAAGAAGTGCAGCAACGGATTCGCCAGCCGTCGGCAAGGTGCTTACATCATCGATTCGTTGTTGTTGTATGTCCTGTCATTCATCAGCGGCTTTGTCATGGCGCTGATGTTTCCCGAGGTACTTGCCCCAACGACGGGCGAAACACTGGGAGTCACGATTTTCTGGTACTTCCACGGCTGGGTCCTTTTGCCGCTTCTGTTTTGCTTCAAGGATGGTTTCAAAGGCTGTTCGCCCGGCAGGTGGCTGTGCGGCGTTCGCGTCGTCGACCGGGACACGCGCGATCCCATTCACATGACTCAGAGCCTCAAGCGGAATCTCATCCTGATGATCCCGGTCGTCCCGCTCATTATCGCGTTCCAACTTATTCGGGGGGTTCGTTACGGTGATGAGTGGGCAAAGACCCGCGTGGTCTGGAAGAAGTATATCCACCGAGTGCCCTTCGACCCTCGCGGCATTCTCTGCACCAACTGCGGCTACGACCTCACCGGCAACGTCTCCGGCCGCTGCCCGGAATGCGGCAAGGACATTCCCCGGACTAACGACGCGGCTCGTACCACGCCTCCAGGAATCCCGTCTTCTCATATCGCTTGAAATGGGTCAGTTGCAGGTGTGCCAGCCCGGCGGCATGTTTGGGAAACAGCGGAATGCCGTCGCCGAGCATGATCGGGGCGATGAAAATTTCCCAGCGATCGATCAGGCCGGCCTGGTGAAACGACAGGATGGAGTTGCCCCCGCCGATCAGCCAGATGTCCTTTTTCTCGCTGGGTTTCTTTTTCTGATCCTCTGCAATCTCGCGCTTCAGCCTGGCGATCAGTTCCGCCGAATCGCCGTCATACGCCTCCACGCCCTTGGGCAGGTCGGCGACCGGCCGATGCGTCATCACCACCGCCCGCCCGCCGCCGGGGTTCGGCCCGCCGCGGGCAAACGACTCGTCGTAGGTCCGTCGGCCCATGACTGTGACGGCGATCGTCTTCGCGAAGCCCATGAAGTCGAACTCCTCCATCGGATACGCCTCCAGCCACGCCACGCTCCCATCCGGCGCGGCGATGTACCCGTCGAGACTCATGGCGATATAGACGCGTACCATGGACATTCAGATTCTCCTGCCGGGCAGACCGATGTCTAAAGTAGCTACTGCTGAGCGGATGTCGCGGCGAATCGTTGGATGGGTGGAGCCTAATCCCGCTCGCTCGGCGGAGGAAGGGCGGCCAGGTCGCGAAATTCCTTCTGGACGTAAGGATCCAGTCGTTCCGCAAAGTCAGCCGGGAGCTGCAGGAAATGAATAAGTTCCAGTACGTCCGCGCGGTCCTTAATCCGATGCGCCGCTGACTTGGCGCTGGCCAGTTTCAACTCGACCAGCTTCTCGAGATTCACGAATCGAATTCCGTCATCCGAAAGCTGCGAAACGGTCTCGGGGTTCGGGAACTGTACCGACTTCGGCTTGCCGTCGCCGGGGTACTCTCCGCTGACGAGAAACTCGATGCGTACGCGGCTGATCTCATCACGGAGATGTCGGCTGCCTTCACCCTTCAGGGCGTAGCCGTGTCCGATCAGCTTGTCGTGAATTTCGCGGAGGTGGCTCGGTGTCACTAACACGTCCACATCCTGGGTCGACCGCTGAATGCCGAAGTGCTGCAGGGCGATGCCGCCGACGACGGCATAGGGAATCTGGATTCGATCGAGCTCACTGGCCAGCCGGCGCAGGGTGTCCCATACGACTCCCCGATGCTCGGCCTGCGAATCCGCTTCCATCAATGATTCCTGCAGCGTCGACACAATATCACCCCGTTGGTCTCCAGACTATCTTATCGGTTGATCAGGCGAAATTCGAGGCAGGGGTCGGGCAATCAATTGATCGGCCGGTAGAAATAGTCACGCTTCTGCGGCCGCCAGCCTGCGTCGGAGATGAGCCGGCGGATTTCGTCTTCGTTGAGTCGGTACGTCGTCCCCGCGGCGCTGACGACGTTTTCCTCCATCATCACGCTGCCCATGTCGTTGGCCCCGAAGAACAGGGCAAGCTGACCGATCTTCGGCCCCATCGTGACCCAGCTCGATTGAATGTTCGGGATGTTGTCGAGATAGACCCGCGACAGCGCCAGCATCGTCAGATACTCGTTCGCATCGGCCAGCAGCAGATGCTTCCCATCATTAAGCAATCGGTTGCTTGAGTCTTCTTCATTTTGACCTTTTGACGTTTTGACATTTTGACCTTTAACAGGAAGCCGCTTCATCCGCCCCAGCGGCGTGTCTTCCGGCTGAAAGGTCCAGCAGATAAACGCGCCGAATCCGCCGCCGTTGCCCCGGGCCAGCGACTCGTCCTGAAGGTCGCGCAAGAGCCGCAGATGCTCAAACCGCTCGTCGATCGTCTCGATATGCCCAAACATCATCGTGCAGCTCGTCTGCATGCCGAGGATGTGGCACTGGCGCATGGCCTCGAGCCACTCGTCGGTCATCGTCTTGCCCTGGCCGATCTTCTTCCGCACCCGGTCAGACAGAATCTCCCCGCCGCCGCCCGGCACGCTGGCCAGCCCCGCCTCCATCAGCCGCGCCAGCACGTCGTGAATGCTCATGCCGTAGATCTGATGAAACGCGAAAATCTCCGGCGGACTGAATGCGTGAATGTGAATCGTCGGGTAGTTCTTGCGAATGAAGCGCATCAGATCGAGATACCAATCGAACGGCAGCCCCGCCGCGCCGTCCGATGGAACCAGCCCACCCTGCATGAGCAGCTGCGTCCCGCCGATGGCCACGAGTTCCTCGATCTTCTGACCGATTTCCTCGTAAGAAAGCGTGTACCCCGACGGCAGCTCCGGCCGACCGGTGTTCGTCCCGGGCACGTCCGCCTTGAAGTTGCAGAAGATGCACTTCGCCGTGCACCAGTTGGCATAGTTGATGTTGCGATCGACGACGTAGGTGCGATAGTCCTCCGGGTGCAACCGCTCCGTCACCTCAAAGGCCTGCCTGCCCAGGGCATGAATCGGCTGCCCCAGGTACAAATCTCGCAAATCACGGGTAGATAACCGGGAAGAAGAACCAGTCCGCGGCGCCGTCGCCATCGTCGTCATGCGAACAGCCCGTGGTTCTCAGCCATGTAGAAGAAGCGATCCATCCCCGCCCGCATCGCCGATGTGACGCGATACTTCATCGTCTCGCCGAGGTATCTTACCGCCAGCTCCGGCGGCCAGCCGTGCAGCGGGGCGGCATCCATCGCGATTCGCCGGACATCCGCCACGCCCCGATCGCGCGCCTCATTGAGCATCCGCGCCGCCGAAAGGTGTCGCTCGCCGCGCCGCCCATACCATGCCGCGAAGACGAACGGCAGATTCGTCAGGTGCTTCCACGCCGCGCCGAGATCGACCTCAAACCCAAACCCGCGCGGGGCATTGGTCACGACCTTGTCGCCGATCAGCATCACCGCCTCGGCCGGCCCATCGAGGTCGATCCGCATATCCCGCAGCGGCACAACGTCCAGCTTGTGCCCGTATAGCTCCAGCCAAACCAGCCGCGCCAGCACGACCGACGTATGCGAATCGCCATCCACGTAAAGTCGCTCAATCCGATCCGGCGGCTTCTTCGAATAGACCCGCACGGTCATCGTCTCGCCGTCGCTGCCGATGCACGCGTCCGAGACCGACTCCAGCCGGTCCCGATTCCGCCAGTAATCGACCACCGGCAGCAGCGCGACGTCGCACTGCCCGGCATTGAGCAAATCAATCAGCTTCGAAGGCACCTCCGGCCGTACGATCACGTCCTCCCGCTTGGGAATAAACTCCCGCAGCGGGCGTGCATTCAAAAAGGATACAACCCCGTAAGTGATCGACTTCGTACTCGCTGGGGCAAGCACGCCGGTAGGCATGGTCATTGTGTGTCCGCTTTCAACTGCCTCGCGCCTGGGCATCTATTTATCTATCGGGAGTATAAGGAACCCCTTCCCAACTGGCCAACCGCCCGCCTCGCCCGCCGCCCCTTTCATTCGTATTGAAAACTCGCACCCCACCGCTAAAAAAAGCCCCACCGCGGCGCATCGCCCCGGCCGCGGTATCAACTTCTGCCGATTAACTAATGAGCGGCAGCCGGTTTGGACCCCCGCGCCGCCCCGTTTTTCCCGAAAGGAGCCCCATGGACACGACGAACATGGAAAACCAGTTCCAGCTCGCCTTTATCGACCTCGCCTTTCAGATCGTCGGACTCATCATGAACATCATCCTCGGCATCTTCCAGGGCTTCTCCACCGAGATCTTCTCCGGCATCTTCAGCGCCCTCTCCGGCGGCACTGCCTAACCGCCGCCGCAATCGCTAGGGCACGTCCTCCGTCCGCCCATCCCGCCGGTGCCCCTTCTCGTCATACAGGCTCAGGTCCACATTCAGCAGCCACTTCGTCGTCGTGATGATCTGCCCCGTGTGAAAGGCGAAGTGCTCCACCACGTGCATCACCGCCGCGATCCCGCTGATCGTGTACGCCTGTATCTCATATTCCTTCGCCAGGTCATGCTCCGACAGCATCCGCACCACCGCGCACGCCTCGTTGATCACTTCCTCCAGCGGCCCCAGCAATTCGTCGCGCGTCTGCCCCCCGCGCGCGTCAAACTCCGCCTGACGCTCCCGCTCGATCGGCCGCCCGGCGATCCCCCCGATGATCCACTGCCGCACATTCCCCGTCAGGTGCAGCAGCAGGTTCGCCACGCTGTTCGACTTGTCGTTCGCCCGATACCAGAGCTGCACCTCGCTGAGCATCCCCGCGCACCGCTGTATCTGCGCAAAGTGATCGCGCAGCTTCACCACCCCATAGCTCGTGAACTCCCGCGTCAGGCTCTCTTTGCTCATGGCCGTCAATATACGCTGCGCCCCCGACCCCCGCTATCATTCCCCCGTGCAGATCCTCATCGACGAAGCCATCCCCAGCCGCCATCTCTTCGCCGCCCTCGGCGAGGTCCGACCTTTCCCCGGCCGCGCTCTCACGCGCGATTTGCTCCATGACGCCGACGCCCTCATCGTCCGCTCAGTCACTCGCGTAAACGCCGCATTGCTCGACGCCGCCCCCATCCGCTTCGTCGGCACCGCCACCACCGGCCTCGATCACATCGACACCGCATACCTGCATCATCGCGGCATCCGCCTTGCCGCCGCCGAAGGTTCCAACGGTCGCGGCGTCGCCGAATACGTCCTCGCCGCAATCCTCCACCTCTCGCAGCAGTGGGGGGGCTCGCCTTCCGGCAAGACCCTCGGCGTCATCGGTCGCGGCCGCATCGGCTCACTCGTCGCCGATTGGGCATCCCACTGCGGCATGACCGTCCTCGCCTGCGATCCGCCGCTCGCCGATTCCGGAGCCCCCAATCTCCACCGCTTCGAAGACATCGCCGCCCGCTGCGACCTCGTCACCCTCCACGTCCCGCTCACCGTCGCCGGCCCGCATCCGACGCAGGGCATGGCCAATCGCGACTGGCTCGCCCGCCTGCGCCCCGGCTGCATTCTCATCAACTCATCCCGCGGCGAAGTCATCGACGAAGCCGCCCTCGCCGCCGCCGTCCGATCGGGCAGCCTCGCCGCGCCGGTGCTCGATGTCTGGCAAAATGAGCCCCGCCCCGATCCGAAGCTCGTCGCCCTCGCCGCCGTCGCCACCCCGCACGTCGCAGGCTACACCGCCGAGTCAAAGCTCCGCGCCGCCCAAATGCTCGCCGCCGCACTGGCCGACCACGTATCGTCCGCCGCCGACCACGTAGCGTCCGGCGCCCCTGCCGGACGATTGACACCGGCGTCCCCCGGCCGCGAATCATCTCCTACCGATGCCATCGCTGTGGCACCCGGCCAGCCCGCATCGTCCGCCGCCGCCCACGTCCTTCGCCACGCCGTCGGCCTTCTCACCACCGACCTCGCCTTCCGCGAAATCGTCGCCGCAATGGACCCCGCCGCCTTCGATGCCCTCCGTGCCCGATGCGCCGCCCGCCGCGAGTTCCCCGCCTATCGGGTGCACGGCCCCCTGGACCCCGAGGCCCGCGCGATCCTCACCCGCCTCGGCTTCCCGTAGGGTGGGCTCAGCCCACCACTCCCTATGCACGCCGCGCCTCGCCCCCCGTAGCGCCACCCCTTGTGGGTGGCGGACTCTGCCCCGTACCTTCGCGCGAGTGGCGCCCACCTCGCCTCCCCAACATGCCCTTTTTTGCCCCCAAACGGCCCCGGCGACTCCCCAGACCAGCCGTAACTCTTGCATTGACAATATCTTAACTCTGCCTCACAAATACCGTAATTCTCCCTCCGATCGCTTGAATACGATCCCCCCCTTCGGGTACCATATTGAATGAGGGTGTATTCCGTCTTAGGGCGGAAGAATCAGCGTTCATCCATGCAGTGGATGTCGCTTACCCCCTTAGCAGCGTGGTCATCGGCCCTGTGCCGCTGCCTCGCCGCCGCCGGTGAAGCGATTGCCCGCCCGTGCAAGAGGGTTGGCACCGTCGCTTCTGTTTAACGGTTCCGCCTGCTCCGGGCTTTGCAAGAGCCCCGGGCTTTTGGGCGAGAAGAACCGAATGCAGACTGGTCGGTCGGCGCGTGTGGTGGAGTCGGGCTTGTTTTCGACGCTGGCGGTTGGATGTCGCGAGGAATGCAGACCTTGCGGTGTCAGCTTCATGGGAGAGGGCGTTCCTCCCCGGCGAAGTAAAAAAGGTGTGACGAGCGACTTGCTGCCCCGGTAAGGCACGGGTCAACAGTCGGCAAGTGCCGGCTGAAACGAAAGAAGAGCGAAGTAGCTCGTATTTGGGAGTTTGAAATGAATAAGAAGACACTTGTCCTTTGTGCCTGCGTGGCGATGGTTTTCGCCTCGACGGCCATGGCTCAGTCGGTGATCTGGTGCGACGTCCGTGCAAACAGCATCGCGACCAACCCCGGCACCAACGCCAACCTGAACGCCATCACCGGCGGTTTGGGCGGCAATCAGCCGTTCCTTTTTGACAACGTCAATGGCGGTCGCAAGGGCGGCGGCCAAACGCTCTACTTGGAGCCCGTGCGAGTTGCAGGTGTTGGCGCTCTGCACACTGACTTCCCGACGGCCTTCCCCAACGCGGTGGGTATCAACACCCTCAACGGTCTGGGTATGGACGGCGACCGCAGCGACGGCGACATTTGGGTCTACATGGACGTCAATGACGATGCCTCGGGCACCGGCGACGTCATTTCGTCGCTCGGCCTCGATGTGGTTGTCACGCCTCCGGCGACTCCCCGCAACACGATGACGGCGACTTTCGAAATGATGAACGACGGTTCGGTGTTCAATCAGGTCACTCCGGCGGGCAGCGGTCCCTGGAACAGCAAGATTGACACTTTCAACGCGGGTGGTGCGAACAAGGCCGTCCGCGTCCCGGTTGAGGCTGGCCCGACCTACAATGCCGCCCTCGGTATTCAGCCCCGCCCGTCCGGTCTGACCGATATGCCTTACCGCGTCGGTCGAATCGGCGTCCAGGCCGGTACCTTCGGTTGTGTCGGCCGAACGGCCACCTACCGGGCTCAGTCGACCTACGAGATTCGCTTGAAGGCGAACAACCTCCTCGTCACCCGCGTCTTCAACGGCGCCGGCGATGCGGTTGAAATGATCAACTACGGCTACGATGCCGCAGGCGCCCCGGAAGGCCCGGCCATCAGTGGTAATGACACGGTCAGCGTTTCAGCACTCGCTGATGCAACCGTCGTCATCGATATCAAGGGTGACTTCACCGGTGACGGTCGCGTCACTTCGGCTGATGCAGGCCCCATGGGTGCTGCTGCCGCTGATACGACTGATAACCAGTTCCAGGCCTTCTTTGGCGATTTCTCGGGTGACTCGCGCGTAACCAGTGCGGATATCGGTGGTTTTGTCACCGCAGACGCAGTTGACACGCCCTGCCCGTAATTTCGGTGTACCCCGGGTTCTGGGGCCTTAAAAAAGGCCCCGGAACCCTTGAATTGACCTGTTTGATCTGATAGAGTGGTTAGCGGGTCAGCGTAGGCCCGCAGGACATAAGTTTAAGGGAATCAGTTTCTCAGCTTGAAGCATTTGGCGAGGGGCAACAGGAGCCGCTGGAGGAGCCAGGGGAACCAGAAGCCAAGAGCCAACAACGAGAGCGGGAAAGAATCAAAAACTCAAAAGCTTTTTGAGAGAAGGAGATGGAGAAAATGAAGGTTGCAAGGATTTTGGCTCTTGCCGCCGTTGCCACGCTCGCTGTGACGAGCATGAGCTTTGCGGCCGGCACCGTGTGGTTTGAAGCAGCTCCCGGCACGCCGAACGCCAGCGTCATTGGCCAGGGTGGCCCGGGCGGCACCGCCGAGCTTGGCTGTGACATCAGCGCCGGCCTTCGCTGCGATTGGGTTGTCACGATCATGTACCAGAACTTCGACGGTGGAGCCTTCGGTTCCTCGATCGACCTCGGCACGCTTGCTACTGCCGATGAAGGCAAGTTCAACATCAAGAACATTCAGCTTGCCTCGAACGCCCTTCAGTCGATTCTCAACCCCGTCCAGATCAATCTGGGTGGTGGCTGGCTGATCGACAACGCCGGTGGCCTCAACGTCACCGCAACTGGCGCTCCGGCCGGTCTCTACGAGATCGCCACGTTTGTTCTCTCGAAGAACAAGCTTCCCGGCGAGCTCCAGACCTCGACGCTGCACTCACGCGTCGGTCAGGGCGAGTTCGGTGGAAACGACGATCCGAGCGGCTTCCATGAAGTCGTCGCGATCGGCCCCAATGCTGCGGCCCCTGGCTACGGCAATTTCACCGGTTGGCCGGCCTATGCCCTTCAGGGTCCGGTCATCGTCGTCCGCAACACCCCTGAGCCCGCGACCCTCGGCCTCATCGGCCTCGGCGTCCTCGCTCTGGCCCGCCGCCGCAAGTAAGCGACGTCGGTTAGCTTAGTGATTCAAAACACGGTTGGCTCGCCTAGCGCGGCCAACCGTGTTTCTTTTTTGCCCCGGTGTCTTTGGTCTGGTTCCTACTCCTACTCCTATTCCCAATCCTAATCCTAATCCTAATCCTGATCCTTATTCTGGAGCGCCTCACAGGATAGGGAGCGATCGCGCAATCCCATTTAGCCGGCGGGCTCGCCCGCTGTTGATCCGACCGGACTGATTCATCGTCTTGGCAGCCACGCTAATCCCTTGAGTCCAGCTTCCTGGAGCGCCATCCACCAATGCCCGGTAATCCCGGCCGACTGGCCTTCTCTTGACGTTCTTGTTACATGCTTTCCGTCTGCCGCTCCACCCCTGAGCTGGTATAATGAGTAAGCGTTCCACGACATTCCCGACAAGAGGATTTTTCTATGAAGCTCGCAAATTCCGCTTGCTCGTTCGCCATCGCTGCGACGCTTTGCGTCATTCCCGGATCGCTCGCTGTTGCGCAGTCAGGCGGCGATGATTTTGCCAATCTGGAGCCAGGCTGGCTTGAGTCCTGGCAGTCTGAAATCGATCGACAGGTCGACTGGTTTACTTCGGCCTATGAATTGACGCCGGATGAGATTGCTACTTTGCGAGTTGAGCTCACCGCACGCGTGCATCAACAGCACGAGTACGACGAAAAAATGAAAACCGAACTCTCTGAGATGGCTAGGAAGATCGAGAATTCCGGCGTGTCGCTGGATGATGAAAGCTCGCCTGAGGTTCAGGCTCTTGCCAGCAAGTTCTTTTCATTGACACAGTCGATGCCGCTGAACGATGAAGAAGTGTCAGCTTGGTTGGGCTCGCGTATTACGCAGGAACGTGCGGCCGAGGGTCGAATTCGATTGCAGGAATTGCAGGCCCAGGCGCAGTCAGAGATTATCGTGGCAAAAGGGGATCAGGAACTCGCAAGCGGCAAGAAGGGGATTCTCGGTAAGGAGGCCGTCGCCATGACCTCCCAGATCGACCCCGCCTACAACCGCCCCGTTCCAGCAAGCGATCTCGGCGAGCGCGTCGAGGCCCAGGATCGACTCGATCGCCTTGCCCGAAACATCGAGCCCACCCGCGGCCGATTGCCCGATCGACCGAATCTCCAGAGTTCCGTCCCGCAGGTCGTCCCGCCGCCGGTCGTCCATCAGATTGACCAGCAGCGCCACAAGGGCGCCTCGGCCACGGCCGACCCCGCGACACCCACTCCGGCGCTTCCCGGTCCCCCGCGACCCGTCGTCTCCAATCCGGGCGCCGACGTCTCGCGCGCCGCCCCGCAGAATGCCAAGCCCGAGCCCCCGCCCCAGCCGGCCCCTCCCCTCGACGACTGGGAGAAGTACGTCCTCTCAACCGCCGACAAGTACGGCTTCAACGACGCCCAGTTGACCAACGCCCGCAGCATCCTCAGCGACCTCCGCCGCCGGGCCTATCAGTACCAGGCCAGCCGTGCCGAGGCCTTTGCCCGGGCAGAGCTCATGACCGACGTCAAAGCACGTGAAGCGGAGAAGACCGTCCTCAACCGGCCGCTGGACGCCCTCTTCGCCGAGTTAAAGGTCCGCCTCGACAGCCTCCCCACCCAGTCCCAGCGCCAAAAGGCCGGCTCCACCCCCGCCAAGCGCTAACCCCCGGGCACCATGGGCCTCCGGCCCGTACGTTTGAACGCGGGGGAGCATGGGCTTCCAGCCCGTAGGTATTAACCCGGGGTAGCATGGGCTTCCAGCCCGTGCGTATCTACGCGTACCCCCGGTTCTCGACGACCCCTGAACTTCAGTCCGGGCAGTCCCGGCTCCACCATCGCCCCTCGCCAACCTCGCTCCTACTCCTACTCCTAATCTCTCCTTCCTCTCGTTCCGTCGTCCCACCCTCCGCCCGCTCCCCCAATCCCGCCCAATCCCACCCAATCCGCGCGAGCGCGGAGCAAGGATGACGAATGGAGATCTAACGATGCATACCCGGCGATGGGATTATCAATGTCCGCGCGATGCACCTTCAAAAACCCTCGACCCCTTGGCCCCTCAGCCCCTCGGCCCCATTTTTCACCTTTTCGGCGCGCCACCCCAACACATGCCCGCCACAACACTTGCAATCGAAAAAAATCGGCTGTGTCACCTTATGTCACCTTCGAATTCGTCGTCCCCCGTAGCGTCCGGCGCCCCTGCCGGACGCATGGCACCAGCGCTGCCGATTGCCGACGTGCGTCCCCGCCGTTCGTCGACTTCCGAAATTCCGAGATTTTTTTTGGATGCTTACTCGGCCGGATAAATCGAAGCCGCGCAGTGAATCGCCCCCAGCCGACGCTGTGTCTCACCGCAAAGAACCGGCGTCACTTCGACCATCGGCCCCAGCGCCGCGCGGACCTGTTGCACGGCCCACCGATCGACGACATCGAAGAATCCGCCGTACGCCGGCATGAGGTACCGGCGCGGAACATGAAAACCGTTGACGTAGTTGATGCCCCGGTTTTCATCCGAAAGACTCGCCACCGGCGCGACGCGCCAGCCAAGTTCGGCCAGCGCCGCATGCAGCCGCCCCCGATCCTCCGCACGCCGCTGAAGCGAGCGGATATACGCCCGGGCAAACGGGTCGGCCGGTAGCTCGTCGGCCTTAAGTTGAAGCCCGGTCAGGATATCCATCGCCAGCAGGAACCGGGCGATATTGGCTGCCCCGGAATCGACCTCGCCGGCGGCAAACGCCGCGACGACCTCTTCGGGGTAGGCCCCATTGGCATCGCGAAGCTGCCCAACCGGCCCGGCCAGCCGCTGAGCCACGGCCCCGGCCCGGCCCCCGGCCAGGTCCGTCAAAACGGCCTCCACCGCCGCCGCATCAATGCGGCCCAGGGATCGGATGGCATCCAGACTCCGCGCGACGATCAGCCCCGCCGCCGTAAGCTCGTCGTTCACCAGCACGACGATCTTCCCCCCAACCTCCCGAGCCGAAAGCTCGACGTCAATGTGAAAGGAGACCGCCGGAAGCACAACAACCCGATCCACCCCGCACTCAACCCGAAACGCCTCCTCAACCTGCGGCCGCGTAAGCCCCAGCGCCGTGTTGCGATAAACCTCCGCCTCGCCAATCAACAGCACGCGCATCCGCGCCGCCGGGTCGTAAACAGGAATCAGATTGCCGCCCTGAAAAAGCAGCGGCGACCGAATGAGTCGGTGCCCGATCCGCGCCATCGCCTCAATCCCGAATGTCTCCGCCGAATCGCAGACACTCCGCTCCTCCCCGCGACTGGCATACCGCGGCATCAGCGTCGCCGCCTCGCGCTGACCGGCGGCAGTCGGCACGGTGCCGGGCTTCCCATTGTCCTGCGCCCATTGCGCCTGTTTCCACGGACCGGGCAGAATGGTGATGCCTCCGGTGCGACCCGTCTGCCATTTCGCCGCCTCGGCGCGCAGTGTCTCCGCGGCGTCAGCAAAGGTGGAAACCACCAGCCGCGCATCCGGCAAGGCGCCGCTCATGCCGCGAACGACATCCAGAGCACTGCCATCTCCCTGTCCCTTCCAATAGTCGGCGTTGGGAATCTGCATTCGCACGAGGCCGATGTTCGACTGTCCCGCTTCGGAGGAGAGCCGAAAGCCCTGTGAAGACGGCTTGAATGCATACACGGCGCGGGACAAGTCGGCAGACAGATCGGCAGGCTTGGCGCCGGCCGCCAGGCGAGACGCGATCGACCGAACCAGCTTCGCCCCACTCGCGTCGCCGACGGAGAAGGCGTCGAGCAGGTCAACAGGAAGCCCGACCTGCCTGAGTATTCCGACGGCAGCCGCGTCGTCCTTGAGAAAGGCGTCCGGCCCGATGGCATGAATGACACCGGCCGTCACCTGAAGCAGCCCATCAAAGGCGAGACGGTTCGCCACGAGCTTCATCGCCTCGACGAGTTGCGGGGCCGGTTGCTGACTCGGCAAGGCGTGCGGCCATGTCTCAGGCGGGCTTGTCGCGCGAAAGCCGCGTAAGAGCGGTATGTCCTCGGGGATGGTCCGGCGCAGCGTCAGCAGGGCAGCATCGTGATCGGTGCGAACAACCTCAACCACGCCTTCACCGCGCGCGACAGACGCCCCGGCGAAAAGCCATGCCGGCACGGCAAAAAGCAACGGGAGCAATCGGATGACGCGATGGGAACTAAGCGCATTCAAGGGGATGGACTCCGTTTCAACCGCGGAAAAATGAAGATGGCGAGGACGACGACAGCGAGTACGGCGGTCACCCAATTGAACGAACCGGCATCATCGTCTTTCGCCAGTGGCTTTGCGGGTGTCGCGGGGGGCTTGATCGCGGCGGCGGGGGAAGCGAGTCGAACGGAGCGCATCTGTTTTTGATAGTCCATTCGGACAATTCGATCCGCGACTCGGGCGAGAAACTCGTCGGGGAGATTCAGAGAATCCAGCCGGGAGAGGCCGGCGGGCTGACGCTTCAGGCCGTCAACGACATCCTTGATGAGCTTGGCCTCGTCCGCCGATGGCGCAACTGGCGGAATCTGGGGCGGCGGCTGGAGCAGAATTAAGATTAGAATGCATTGCGTGAGGATCATGGCAGCATCGGGTAGCCGATGATGGAGACGCCGTCAAGCCGCAGGATGCCGATTCGGACGTCACGATAGGTTCAAGTCGGTGCCGGGCGATCGTCGATTTTTACCGGTTGGATGGGGCGTTCGGTTGGGGCCGACTCCGGGATTGGCGCCAGCGGGCTATAATGAGTCGGAACTGACATTGACGGTCGTGGGGGCGGGAGTCAATCATCATGAGTCGCTCACACGCGAAATTCGGGGGCATCATCGTTGCCATCCTGGGGCTGACCGCGAGTCCTTTGTCGTCACAGATCGACAACCGCGTGAACCAGGGAAACGCGGCGACTGCCGGCCGAGCGCTGGACAGCAACCCGGCAAGCGGCAGTTCCCGCTTTAACCTGACCCGGCCCGGCACGTTCGACGCCGGCGTGAGGTCCAACGCGATCATCACCGGCAACGTCACCGGACTGGACTATTTCCACGGCAGTTCTCCGCTATTGAATAACAATCAGTTCCGTGAAACATTGCCATCTTCGGACCTCAGCGGATTTCGCGCTCAGAGCGTCGGACTTAGCGACGTTTTGAACAACAGGACCCGAAGCGGCGGATTTTACTTCGATCGCTCGCAGACGGTGACGGACGCGGGGTATGTTCGCTCGGGCCTGAACCAACCGGGATCGTCCTTTGTCCAAACGCCGAATACGCCGCCGCCGCAGAACTTCACCACCGACAACTCGTCCGCTTATCTTCTTCAGCGGCTGCCGGATCCGTCGGATCGGCGGGTCTCAATTCCGCGACCGGATTTTCAAGCCGGCATGAAGCAGACGCAGATTGGCGGCGTTGCCGTCAACAAGTCGGCGGCCATTGACCTGTCGCCCTATCAATCCGCCGTGGGGTCGTCGATCTTCGGCACGCCGACGCCACCGGTGCGTCCTGCGCTGACGGGCGGGCTGGTTTCGGATCGGATAGATGAGACAGACAATCTGAGAGATCTGGCATCCCGGGCGTTGGCGGATGATCCAAGCCTGCGTCGCGTAGATTCATCAGCGAGTTCGCTGGTCCAACCCGTGGACGAATCAGTGGGTGGAACTTCGACCGAAGGGCGGACTTCGGCGGATGCAGTCGCAAAGGCACAAGCGTCCATCTCGCCTGAGACGCCATCTGCGCCGTTTTCGTTTCCGCTGGAGCGGCCCGCCGATCTCGGTCAGGATCGCTTCGCGGACTTGTATAATGCCGTGGGCGTGGCTGGATCGCTTGGCATCACGAATCTAGGATTTGACGTTGATGAGCAACCGATTGGAGAAATCGCCGAACCAGAGACAGCCGAAGCTGGGAACGTGCGGATTCCGGGAAGCCTGATGCGAGACTCGGGCGCTGGGCTTAAGCAACTTTCGGAAACGGCCAAGTGGGCCTCCGAGGTTATTGATGAGCCGCTTCGGACGTTCGCCGGCAGATATAAGAATAAGCTTAACGACTACATGCTGGCCGGGGAGGATGAACTGCACCGCGGACAGTATTACAGCGCTGCACGCTACTTTGAACTGGCGAACTCGATTGATCCGATGAACCCATTGCCACTGCTGGCGCGGGGTCATGCGCTGGCAGCGGCGGGGGACTATCGATCGGCCGTTCGATATATCACGCTGGGCATTGAGCGATTTCCGCAGATCGCCGCATTTCGTATTGATCTTCCCGCGCTGCTTGGTCGGCCGGACGTTTTCGATATTCGCCGGGCTGATCTCGAAGACAAGCTGGCGGTCGGCGAGAATCGGGAGCTTCGCTTTCTTCTCGGTTATCTTGAGCTCTACTCGGGCCTGCCTGATGAGGGAATACAGAACCTTCGGATTGCCGCCAAGGCTTCGCCGCCAGAGTCGATCATCGGAATGTTCGTGGACCTGATCCTGGGCCTCCGCGAGCTTCCGCCGATCGGCAAGTGATCTATTGCCGGGGTTCACTTCACTCAACTCAGCGTTTAAGTCACTTTGAGTAATGGACGCGCGAGCATCGCAGCGTGAGCGGCTCATTTGCTTACGGCGATATGCAACTGCCGAGTCGAGGTTGGCGTTGACGAATCTGTAAGTGGGCGGAGTGTATGGACAAAAAAAAGAAGACACCGAGCGCCTCAAGGGCGATCCCGGTGCCTTCCGGAGGGGAAAGAAGCCAAAAATTGAAATCGCCCGTTATTCGCCGGCGTCGCGCTTTGTTAAGGCCCTCAAAAACTGCCCTAGGTCTGACTGCCCGCAGGATTATATGCTGCGGTCCACGACTATCCACTTATCGGCGAAATTATCCAATCGCTACAGTCCTCCCGACCTTTGCGAAGACTATGTTAATTATCGGACATTTGTCAACTATAAAATCCGGTCAATTTTGGGGCGCTCTATCCATGGAACCCCCTGTCTATCCTTTCTACTCGGTTGGTACCTGAGAGGTTCGCTCGAATCGATCGATTATCGGATTGCATTGTTGTTGACCGCCTGAGTCGTGAGTCTTCCTGCGGGGAAAACCCATTCAGGCGGGACCATTTCCGGGGTGGCTGTTGGCTGGACTCCCGAAGACTGGTCTAGGGGCGTCTGGGAAGGAGCTGGTTTCGCTGTTGGGCCCCGGATAGCGGCAACGATGCGGCAAAAAGGCCCCAGGCGGCGACAACTCTCGACAGTCGCCGCGGAACTTGTTATGAAGTGCAATTCGCCGTGCGGCGGCCGACCGAGTTTTCGGGGGGCTGCCGGACGACCAAAGACCCCGTAGCTCAGCTGGATAGAGCGCAGCCCTGCGAAGGCTGAGGTCGGACGTTCGAATCGTCTCGGGGTCGATTTCATCGGGGGTTTTTAGGCTGCGGTCTTCGAGTGGGACGGGCGCGGCACTTTTCACGTTCACTATTTTTGAAATGATCGCAATCGGCAACTGAGCGAGTCAGCCGTTAGAATCCGCGTACGATGATCGAGATGCCAACCGCCACGGGTCTGGAGCAAATCGCCGAAAAGGTGGTTGCGGGCGAGCGACTTTCGCATGAGGACGGCGTGCTGCTGTACGCGTCCCGGGATATCCACGAGATCGGTCGGCTGGCCAACATCGTCCGCGAGCGTCTGCACGGCGACGCCGCTTATTACAACGTCAATCGACACATCAATTACACGAACTTCTGCGTGCTTCGGTGCAAGTTCTGCTCTTTCTACAGACCTTACTCAATGGATGCCGCGGCCAAGGCACTGCCGATTGTCGTTGGACACGGCGACAGTCTGAGTCTGCCGCTGGCGGGTTCGTCGCAGACGGACACTTACGAGTTAGGCGTCGATGAGATCGCAGCCCGAGCGAAGGATGCGTATGACCACGGCGCGACGGAAGTCCACATCGTCGGCGGACTGCATCCGAAGTTGCCGTTTGATTATTACGTCGATATGTGCCGGGCCATTCGCGCGGCGTGCCCGACGATTCACATCAAGGCGTTTACTGCCATTGAGATCATCCATTTCACTCGCATCAGCAAGCCACGGCTGAATATCCGCGAAGTCCTGGAAAGACTTCGTGAGGCGGGGCTGGGCAGCCTTCCGGGCGGGGGGGCGGAGATCTTCGACGACCGGGTCCACGACGAGGCCTATCAGAATAAGGTGGGGGAGGCGGGCTGGTTTGACGTGCATCGGACGGCCCACGAGATCGGCATGTTCACCAATGCGACGATGCTGTACGGCCACGTCGAGCGGCCCGAGGAGCGGATTACGCACATGCTGAAGCTGAGGGCGCATCAGGATGCGTCGCTCGCTTCGCGCAAGGCGTCGTTCAACTGTTTCATCCCGCTTTCGTTCATACCGGAGGGCAGCGAGCTTTCGCAGGCGGCGAGCCCGACGGGGCTCATGGACCTTAAGACGCTGGCGATCAGCCGGCTCATGCTGGACAACATCCCGCACATTAAGGCGTTTTGGATCATGCAGTCGGCGAAGCTTGCCCAGGTGGCGCTTAACTTCGGTTGTGACGACATGGACGGCACGGTCGTCTGGTACGACATCACCAAGCGAGAGGGGGGCGCGGGCAATACTCATCAGGAGATGAGCGTCGAGCGGATGGAGGCGCTGATCCGGGAGGCGGGGAGAACTCCGGTGGAGAGGGACACGCTGTATCGGGCGATCGATCGGACGAGATAATGTCCGATGCAGGGCGCATCAAGTCATATCAGCGGTCAGGTCTGCGCTGTAACAAATGCAGATATTTCCCATTGTCCAAGCGGGCGACTCTTGGTGAGTATTCAGCAAGCAGTTCGGGCGTAAAAATATCCTGCTCGCGCTGTTTGATATTGTCATTGGGCGGCTGGACGAAGAAGGGACTGTTGGTGGCCAGCGGCTCGTCGAGCACCTGGACGTTTCCCAAGAGCAGATACGTGGGCTTGCGGGAGAGAATGTAGGGGCCGTCGTGCTTTTCGTGGCCGACCCAATGGCCTGTGACCGGTATGTCCTTGTGGGCGATGTGGACGTCGGTCAAACCGAGCATGTCTAGGACAATCAGATCGGAGTAGTAACCGACGGCGCCGATCGGTGCGCAGGCCACCGACTGGCCACTTGAGGCGATCGAATTGAGCCAACGGCCCGCAGCGGACCAATCAGGGATTTCGCGGTGCTGCTGGTCCCGGTAGCGAAGGTAGTGTTCGGAGGTCACGGTGCTGGTCATCAGGGAAAAGGCCACGACGACCACTGCAATGGCCGCCGTCCATCGTGAGATTAGGCGCGGCGCCGATGCCTGGGCCGCCATTCCCCAACCCAGCATGACGGCAAGGAGCTTCTGAAGAAGGAGCAGCCACATGGGAATCGCCGGCATCAGGAATCGATACATGGGAAGGCCGTCGCCGCCGACAAGCACGACTCCCGCCAGCATGGCCGCGGTGGTGAGCGACAAACCACGAGCGAAAGAGTTTCGATAGGCAAACCAGGGCGCGGCGATGGGGAGAATCCATGCCAAGAGGCCCCCATGTTCGAGCATGCACTCTCGGACGTATTGATATCCACTCTGCCAGACGGCCGGGCCTGATCCGACCTTGGCGTAGTAGGTATTCGGCAACCAGAATCCGTAGTAGCTCTTTCTCCAGAGCAGATGGGCTCCGACGATGATCGCCGCCGGAAGGATGTAGGCCAGAATCAAGTGACGGCGGCCCTTGCCAGCGTCCAGTAGAAACCAAAAGCCGATGACGCCAGTTACGGCGACGCCCTCCGGTCGCGTCAGTCCGCAGAGTCCGGCGGTGATGCCTGCTGCGAACGCGCGGCGAAAGGTGATGCCGTCTCCCGCGAGCAAGTAGAGCGTCAACAGAACGGAAAGGGCGTAGCCGGTGGCCTCCAGTCCTCCCCATGCCCAGCAGGCGACTGTCGCGCAGGCGGCGAACAATGTCGGGGAGATCCAAGGGACGAGTTTGCCATCCGACTCCAGTGGTTTTGCACAGGCCCGCAGAAGGGGGAGTGTCAGTAGTGCGGCCCCCAGCGACATCGCCTGTACGGCGAATACAAAGTCTACGCCGGCCTTGCCCAGCGCTGCGGCCACCGCGACCCATAGGACGCTGGTGTAGCCTTCGACGCGCTCACCAACGTTGTAGACCCAGCCATGTCCGCGTGCGACGTTTCGGGCGTACCTGGCGGCGATCAGGGCGTCGTCACTGAGGAAGTCGTACCAGAATGCACGACCGGCCAGCAACATCGCGAGGATCACGAGGAGCGGCATCGCCCGGAGAACAGGGGATCGGAAGCTGCTTGAGCGCGGGCCTGCACTCAGGGTGTGACTCGGAGCCTCTCTCATTTCAAGATCGGGCCTCGGAACAGGCTAATGGTCGACGTCAACATCCACGTGGGTCTTCTTGCACTTGTCTTTGTCAGGCAGATTGACCCGAACTCTGGCGTACGGAGCGTTTACCTCGATATCGGCGCGACGCTCTTCGACTTTCTTCTCGGCGCAGGCGGGCGACGAGAGACATGCGGCGAGCAGGACGGTGAGCAGAAGCAGTTTGCGGAACATTTACCTCTCCCTTTTCTGGGGCGCGGCTGATCGAGTCGCGGGCCATCATGCTACGACGATCGGCGCGGCATGGGAATGGGGCGGCCAGCGGCGATGGGCGACACCCAGGCGGCTTCGCGGACATCCAACATAGTGGAATGTCGGAAATGCGCCGTCGAGGAATTCCGGCTTTTGGGCGGCGGATGTCGGCGCGGTATACTCTCCGGTAGATGGTTTCCCGCTGCGGGGTACCGGGCTGTGGCACTAGATCGGATGACTTCATGGACCTGATGGAACTGATGAGATTCGCGGTCGAGCAGAAGGCGTCTGACCTCCACTTGCAGGCGGGTTCGGTGCCGATGATGCGGATTTCGGGTCAGGCGCGGTTTCTCGATGCCGCGTCGCTGACCGGCGAGCAGGTGCGAGATTTTGTCGTTTCGCTCCTGCCGGAGGCGATCAAGCCGCAGGCGGACACGGCCATCTATTCCGGGATTGACTTCTCGCACTCGATTCCCGGGCTTTCGCGGTTTCGATGCAGCGCCTACAGCCAGCTTGGACAGTACGGCGTCGTCGTTCGAATGGTCACCTCGAAGGTGCCGGCCTTCAAGGACCTGATGTTGCCGGATGTCGTGCAGGAAGCGGCGCTTCTTCAGCGCGGGTTGACGCTGGTCACGGGCACAACCGGCTGCGGGAAGAGCACCACGCTGGCTTCGATGATCGACCTTGTGAATCACTGGTACCGCGCGAAGATCATCACCATCGAGGATCCGGTCGAGTTTGTTCACACCAACCGGAAGGCGCTGATCTCGCAACTTGAGGTGGGCACGGACACGCCCTCGTTTGAACAGGCCCTGCGGCAGGCGCTTCGACAGGACCCGGATGTGATTCTCGTCGGGGAGCTGCGCGACGTGGAGACGCTGCGCATGGCGCTGCGGGCCGCGGACACGGGGCACCAGGTGTTTTCGACCCTGCACAGCCAGAGCACGGCGCAGACGATCGAGCGGATCATCGCCATGTTTCCGCACGACGAGCACGACATTCTGCTGTCGCAGCTCGCGACGTCGGTGGAGGCGATCATCTCGCAGCGGCTGGTGACGACGCAGGATGGAAAGCGGCGACCGGCGGTGGAGATTCTTCGCGGCACTCCCGTGGCGGAGAAGTTCATCCACAAGAAGAAGCTCGATGAACTCCTCACTTACATAGAGACGGGGGAGTCCGGCATGCAGAGCTTCGACCAGCATCTGCTTCAGATGTATAACGAAAAGTCGATCAGCGGGACCGAGGCCCTGCGCTGGGCGACCAATCCAGAGGCGCTGGCGATGGCGTTTCGGGGGATTCGGCGGATCGGCAGCGGTCGCGGCTGACGGTCGCGCGTCATCGATACCATTTCATCTTCGTGATTGGTCGGGTTACTTGAGGAAACGCTTCATGGCGTCGAGGGTGCGCGGGCTGATGTGATGCTCGATGCCTTCGGCGTCGGCTTCGGCGTCGCTTTTGGGAACGCCGAGGGCGAGTAGAAAGTTCAGCACGAGCCGATGCCGCTCGCGTGCCCGATGGGCGAGTTGTCGGCCTTTTTCGGTCAGGAAGATGGAGCGATAAGGGGCGGAGGTGACCAGGCCTTCGGCTTGAAGCCGGGTGACGCTCTTCGTGACCGTGACATGGGTGACGCCGAGGTGGCGTGCAATGTCGACGGCTCGGGCCTCGCCGCATTTCTCGATCAGATCATCAATGAGCTCGACATAGTCCTCAGCCAGTTCGTGGGCGTGGTCCAACCTCGTGCGGCGGTAGCCATGAGCGGCGGTCTCAGGCTCGGGGGCCCGGCGTGGGGTTTTCTTCTTGCTTGTCTTGGCAGGCATCGAACTACCAGATAGACCCTTATTGGGGGTTTTCGGCGGCACTTGGGGGCCATTATGGCAGACAGGATAACCAAGTGCAAGGGCGACTACAAGTTGACCTTTCCGTTGTTAGAATATAGCATGTACTACAGAATATAGTTTGTGCCTTGATTCGCCATGCCGCCCGTCTTAGAATGCCGCCGGGCCGCCAGGGAGTGCCGAATGCGACAGTTCACGTTGTGGAGGATCTCAGTTCTCGCCCTGATCGTTGGCTGCCGGCCGAGCATGGCGGGAAGCGCGGCGGAGCAGACGCCGCAGCTCAAGACGCCATATAAGGCGGTCTGCACCGTTGGGATGATTACCGACATCGTTGCTCAGGTCGCGGGTGATCGCGCGGAGGCGCGGGGCATCATCGGCGAGGGTGTTGATCCGCATCTCTATCAAGCGACACGGGGGGACATCTCATCTTTACTCTCCGCCGACATTGTTTTTTACAACGGTTTGATGCTCGAAGGAAAGATGGCTGACGCGCTGGTCAAGGTGGCGCGAAAGAGGCCGGTCTTTGCCGTAACGGAACTCATTGAGGAGAAGCTGCTTCTGGAGCCGCCGGAATTCGCGGGCCATCACGACCCGCACGTCTGGATGGACGTGTCGCTCTGGAAGGCGGCGGCCAATATGGTTGCCAAGACCTTGACTGAGTTCGATCGAGCCGGCGAGGATGTGTATCGTGCGAATGCGGCCCGGTTGACCGGCGAAATGGACGCACTGCACGCGTATGCGCGGAAGGCGATTGGGAGCATCCCCAAGGATCGGCGCGTGCTGGTCACGGCCCATGACGCGTTCAACTACTTCGGCCGGGCCTACGACATCGAGGTAGTGGGCATTCAGGGGATCAGCACCGAGTCCGAGGCCGGTATCGCCGATATCAATCGCATCGTCAGCCTTTTGGTCGATCGTAAGGTGAAGGCTGTCTTCGTAGAGACGAGCGTTTCCGAGAGAAACATCCGCGCCCTGTGCGAAGGGGCGGCGGCCCGAGGGCACCAGGTGGCGATCGGCGGCTCGCTTTTTTCGGATGCCATGGGAAGGCCGGGCACTTATGAAGGCACTTACGTCGGCATGATCGACCATAATGTCACCCTCATCGCCCGGGCACTGGGAGGGGATGCGCCTGAGCGGGGTATGCAGGGCAAGTTGAGTTTTGGCGTGGGGAAATAGTTGTCGAGCGACAAGATGAGCCAGCCCACCGCACGGCCGTTGACAGCGAATTCGGCATCGGATCACGATGCCGCGTGCCCGGTATCCATTCACGATCTGACCGTCGCCTACCATCGCAAGCCGGTTCTTTGGGACGTGGATTTCGCGGCCCCGGAGGGGAGCCTGATCGGGGTCGTTGGTCCGAATGGCGCCGGCAAGAGCACGCTGATCAAGGCCTGTTTGAATCTCGTGCCGATCGCATCCGGCAGTGTTCGATTCTATGGAAAGCCTTACCGCGAGCAGCGGAAGATTGTCGGCTATGTGCCCCAGCGCGAAAGCGTGGACTGGGATTTTCCGGCCAGCGCGCTGGATGTGGTCACGATGGGGCGCTACGGCAGGATTCCGTGGTGCCTGCCGCCGAGTCGAAAGGACAAGGCCGCGGCGCTGCAATGTTTGGATCAGGTCGGCATGGCGGACTATGCCCGGAGGCAGATCAGCAAGCTCTCCGGCGGCCAGCAGCAGCGCGTCTTTCTCGCCCGGGCGCTGGTTCAGGATGCGCAGATCTACTTCATGGATGAGCCGTTCGCCGGCGTGGATGCGGCCACTGAGGGTGCGATCGTGGAGTTGCTCCATGAGCTGCGTGCCCGACGAAAGACGGTGGTTATCGTTCATCATGATTTGCAAACTGTCAGTGCTTATTTTGATCACGTCGTTCTTCTGAACATGCGGATTGTCGCAGTGGGGCCGACGCGCGAGGTGTTCACCGACGAGAATCTGCAAAAGACTTACGGCGGCAGACTCACGCTGCTGGATAAGGCCGCCGAGGCGATTGCGCAGGGGGGGCATCGCAAATGATCGCTATGAGGGGGATTCTATGGGCCCTCATCGCGATGCTGATTCCTTTCTCGAACGCGATGGCACAATCGCAGCCTGTCACACACCGTTCGATCACCGACACCGGCGTACAATGGCCGGGGTGGGATCAGGTCATTCAGGCGCTGCTGCTGCGCGACTATAACACGCGTGTCGTCGTGCTGGGCTCCACTCTTCTTGGTCTTGCGGCGGGTGTGATCGGGACCTTTGCGTACCTTCGAAAGCGCGCCCTCATGGGTGATGCGCTGAGCCACGCCACGTTGCCGGGCATTGCCCTGGTGTTCCTGATCATCGGCGCCAAGAGTATGCCCCTGTTGCTTCTGGGCGCGGCCGTCAGCGGCGTCCTGGGCGTCCTGGCCGTCATTGGGCTTCGGACCATTCCCCGTATCAAGGAAGACGCCGCCATCGGCATCGTACTCAGCGTGTTTTTCGGGCTGGGAATGGTGCTCTTCGGACTTGTTCAGCAGATGAAAACGGGCAATGAGGCGGGCATTCAAAGCTTCATTTACGGCAAGGCCGCCGCGATGCTCAATCGCGATGCGTGGCTCATCGGCGGCGTCGCGGTCGCGGTGGTCGTCGCATGCACGCTGTTCTACAAGGACTTTCGCATTCTTTGTTTTGACGAGCAGTTCGCCGGTTCTCAAGGCTGCCCGGTGGTGATCATGGACCTCGTGATGATGGCGCTGGTCGTGCTGACGACGGTTGTCGGATTACAGGCTGTGGGGCTGATTCTGGTCGTGGCCCTCCTGATCATTCCGCCGACTGCCGCGAGGTTTTGGACGGATGATCTCAGCGTCATGACGATTCTTGCCGGCGTCAGTGGTGCGGCGAGCGCATGGTTCGGGGCAACGCTCAGTGCACTGATGCCGAGATTACCGACGGGAGCCATCATCGTGCTATGCGCGGGCGCGATGTTCCTTATCAGCATGTTGGCCGCGCCACGTCGAGGCCTGATCGCCCGCTTCTGGAGGAGTTGGTCGCTTTCCCGACGCATCGGTCTCCAGCACGTTCTACGCGCGTTCGCCGAGCATGAGGAGCGGTATGCCGAAGGGGTCGGCATCACCATTCAACACCTCCTTGCGGCGCGGTCGTGGTCTTCCGCCAGTGTTCATCGCTCGCTCAGGCTGGCGATCCGTCGTGGCGAAGTTGCACGAGGCGGCGATGGGGGGCTGCGGCTTACATCGGCGGGCCGGGTTGAGGCCGCGAGAATCCTGCGAAACCACCGACTATGGGAACTCTATCTGATTCGACACGCAGACATCGCCCCGTCACACGTGGATCGAGATGCGGATGATGTCGAACATGTGCTTTCCGAGCCGATCGTGCGAGAGTTGGAACGGGCGCTGGATGAGGCGATCGCGATTCCGCCGTCACCGCACGCGGAGGGAGGCGCTGCATGAGCGGTTGGGATTGGAGTAATGACGGCTGGATCGTCCTGGCGGGGGTGCTTTCGGCGTGTTCATGCGCCCTTGTCGGAAACTTTCTCGTGTTGAGAAAGATGAGCCTGATGGGCGATGCGATTTCGCACGCCGTCCTGCCGGGGCTGGCGATCGCGTTTATCGTCTCGGGCAGCCGGGCATCATTGGAGATGTTCGTCGGCGCGGTTCTGGCGGGCACGCTCACGGCCGTTCTGTCGCAGGCTGTCGTCAAGTACGGCGGAGTCGAACGCGGCGCCGCGATGGGCGTTGTCTTCAGTGTCTTCTTTGCGCTGGGGCTCATCCTGATTCGCCAGGCCGCGGACCATGTCGATCTTGATCCCGGCTGCGTGCTCTACGGCAACATTGTTCAGATTCCGCTGGATGCGATCGGCGGCGAGATTCCCCCGGCCATTGTGAATCTGGCCATCGTGTTCGGGATAAATCTGCTCTTCGTCGGGCTGTTCTACAAGGAACTGCGTGTATCCACGTTTGATCCACAGCTCTCTACGACGCTCGGTATCCCTGCGTCGCTCATGCACTACCTTCTAATGATCCTGGTCTCGATGACCACCGTAGCCAACTTTGAGTCGGTCGGATCAATTCTCGTTATCGCGATGCTGATCGTTCCCGGCGTTGCTGCTCATCTTCTTACGGATCGATTGTCGACAATGATTATCGTGAGTCTCGTCATCGCCTCCGCTTCCGCGGTGCTGGGTCATATCGCCGCGGCCTTTGGCCCTCGCTGGGTCGGAATCGACGCGGACACGAACACGTCCGCGATGATGGCGGTCGTCGCCGGGATGTTTTTATTGACGGCCGTTCTGGCCTCGCCGCAGCACGGCGTGATCGGCAAGGCGTTTCACCGAGTTCAGCTTTCATTGACGATTACACGCGAGGACATTCTCGGCTTGCTTCATCGATGGAGAGAGATGAGCGCCGGTGATTCTCGTCCGATGCATCGGGAGGAAATCCTGGCGGCGGTCGGCGACTCGACGCTCTCGCGTTGGGCCCTTCGATCGCTGGTTCGCCGGCGTGAACTTGCTCCCGCAGTTTCCGACGCCGCAACGACGTCGCCCGCCTATCTGCTTACGCCTGATGGGGTCGCCAGCGCCTCTGTCCTCGTGCGGTCACACCGACTTTGGGAGTCGTACCTGGCCAAGCATTTTGCGATTCCGCTGGATCATCTGCATATGTCGGCCGAGCGGTGGGAGCATTTCATCACGCCGCAGCTTCGCGAGGAGTTGTCGCAGGACCTGACCGCGCCGGACGTCGATCCGCACGGCAAGGAAATCCCACCGGAGCACGGCGGACAAGGGCGATAATCCGTTCGCGGGCGGCACTTTCGTTAAGCGCCTTGAGGCTAACTCACTCGCCGCCTTACAATTGAACGGCTACGCCGCCGTAGCTCAGTTGGTAGAGCAGCGGTTTTGTAAACCGCAGGTCATCGGTTCGAGTCCGATCGGCGGCTTTTTCGCATCGAGCGGTGCCACTTTGTGTGGCACCGCGTTTCCCCGCTAGAGACAAGGACTTACGTGAATCTCTGGGCAGCGCGGCCGCGCTCGCGACGGCGCGGGATGCCGAAGGCGTTCGCACGGTTTCGCGCGCCGGTTGCTGTGGATGTTGCTGGGGGTCTCCGACCGGCCCACCGGAACCCGTCGCCCGAGGCTTCTGCTGCTCGCGCTCTTTGCCCCTTTGTGACGGCAGAGCATCCAAGGCGCCCGTTAAGTCGTGGACGCCCAGCTTGCTGTAAACGTTGAGCGTGAGCTTGGGGTCGCTGTGCCGGGCCAATTCCTGGGCAACGCGAACGGATGCCCCGCCTTTGAACAGGAGCGTGATGAACGACACGCGGAGGGCGTGGAAGTCGGCAATGCGTCCAGCACCGTCAACTACCGCCAGGGTGTCCGAATCTCGTCGCTTGCGTCGTTCGGCTGGGATGTGAGCCCCACGAATTTACCGTGCCCGCGCCAATCGAAGGTCTGCGCGAATCATCTCTGCCGTCCGGTTGGGCATGGAAGCGAATACAGGCCCGTCAGACGATTGCTCCGAGAGCCAGGGCCGTAGCAGGTCGGCCAAGTCCGTCCTGATCGGCTGGAGGTCATTTCGACGCCGTTTCGAGTCTGTTGCATGCAAGGCGATCGCCGGCAGGTCTGCTTCCAATTGGAAGCTGTGCCTGGTCAGGCTGCGCGTTCTCCCGCTCGAAAGCCGGTTCCACTGGCGACGCGGTAGAGCATTGTCCGGTCAGCTCCCGTCATGCCGCACCAGGTTGGGCCGTGCTCTGCGGTATCGATTACGGAAAAACCTAAATTGTCCTAGTCGCGAGGGAGTTCTTCGGTGAAGGCGGATAGGGCGGTCGGCGTCTGGTCGGGGGGGACCTGAAGATATGCCAGGGCGTGGGCGAGAATCTCACGGACGGCCGGTGCGGCGACGGTGCCGCCGTAGTAGCCGATGCTCTTCTTGGGCTTCAGCACGGCGACGAAGACGACGAGTTCAGGATCGCTTGCCGGTGCGCCGGCAATGAATGAACTGACATACGCGTCTCGCTCGTAGCCGCCGCCGCCCTTCCGGGCGATCTGGGCGGTACCGGTTTTCCCGAAAACGCGGTAGTTGGGCAAACGTGACTTCGTACCTGTGCCGCGCTCGACAACGGCACACAAGACTTCGTCGCGCATTCGTTTGGCAACGGCTTCGGGAATCGCCTGGCCCGCCGCCGGCGGATTGGAGAAGTCGCTCACCAGGCGTCCGTCAGGCGTCATGACGGCGCGGATCATGTGCGGCTGAACGAGATTGCCGCCATTGGCAATGGCGCAAAAAGCACGGGCCATCTGGATCGGCGTGACGCTGATTTCCTGCCCGATGGGAATGCTGGTGGTGCTGAATGCCGTCCATCGAGAATAGGGAAGAAGGATGCCGGGGTCTTCGCCGATGAGATCGAGGCCGGTCTTATCACCGAACCCGAATGCCTTGACGTAATCGAAGAGCTTGCGATTTCCGAGACGCTTGCCGATCTTCGCCATTCCGACGTTGCTCGATTTGACGACCACATCGTCGAATCGGAGGGCGCCGTAGGGATGGTGGTCGTGCAGGACGCGAACGCCGTCGGACCAGGCGCCGTTCTCACAGTCGAAGATCTCGTCCATGCGGACGACCTTCTCAGCGAGTGCGGCGGCGGCGATGAATGGCTTGAAGGTGCTGCCGGGCTCGAACGGATCGGTGATGGCACGATTGCGGTAGCGATTCGCTCCGTAGTCCTGGTATTGATTGGGATCAAAGCTGGGCACATTGGCTAGGGCGAGGATCGCGCCGGACTTGGCGTGCATGACGATTCCGACAGCACTTGCGGCCTGATACCTGGAAACCGCATCGACCAACTGGGTTTCGACGTTGGCCTGAATCTCCGCGTCAAGCGTCAGGACGACGTGGAATCCATCACGGGGGGGGCGATAGCCTCCGTCGGCGAGCCAGAACGCCTTTCGGCGGGCATCGCGGATGATGGTCTTGATGCCGTTCTGTCCGCCGAGCCATGCCTCGCACTGAAACTCCAGTCCGCTCACGCCGACCCCGTCGGGTGAAACGAACCCAATGAGGGCGGCTGCGAGGGAGTTCATTGGGTAGGTTCGGTATGGTTCATCGAAAATGCCGAGGCCGTAGATGCCTGCGTCACTGATGGCCCGAGCCTGCTCTTCGGAGACGCCTCTTCTGATGACGAAGAAGCGGCGATCCTCGGCGGCCATCAGGTCCGGCATGATCTCAGCGGATGGGATGTGAAGAATCTCGGCAACCGTGTTCGCGGCGGCGGCCTTGTCTGGGACGACCTTCGGATCGGCAAAGACGCTCTTGCGGAGAATGGTTCCGGCAATGACTCTGCCGTGATTGTCAACGATGAGGCCGCGACGATGGCGGAGGGGAACGACGCTTTGCTGCTGACGGTCGGCCCGGGCGAGCAGCATCGTGCTGTCGCAGGCGTTGATATAGACGAGACGGCCTGCCAACGCGAAGAACGAGCCCATCACGGCGACGATGAGTATTTGCCCAGCAAGATTTGATCTGCGAGATCGCACGGTGGCACATCCACAAGTCAGGGTATGGGGCCAGTTTGCCCGTCAAAGCGGCGTCGCCCTCCAAGGAACCACGTATCAGCGAGCAGGCACCGGGGCGGACTGCGGTGCGGTCGGGGGAAGAATATCGAGACCGAGCTCGGACGCACGCTTGCGAATCTCGTCCGGGCCGCGAAGCTTGGCAAGCTCCATTTCCCTGGCCCACAGTTCCTGTTCAAGAACCACTTTGGCCTGATGGAGCTTCTGGACCCGGTTCGCCGCCTTTGCGGTTTCACCCCTTATCGCGACGATACCCAGCCCTACGGCAACCAGGGCAAACACGACGAGCAATGCACGAAGAACGGTCACGTCCGACCTCCATCAGGGATCGATATCACCGATGCCGTTTGAGGTGAAGACGCGGCGATCTTCGGGTAATGCTGCGGAGGGAACCGGTAGCCGCAGCTTCATGCCGGGCTTGATCGTGTTCTTATTGGTGATCACGTCCTTATTAAGCTCGAAGAGATCGCGGGTGAACTTTTCGCTGCCCAATTCGCGACGGGCGATCTTGCTCAGCGTGTCGCTGGGGCGGACTTCGTACACCTTATATGCCTTGGGGGTTTCTCTGCGCTGGGCGGCATCAGCCGTTTTTGGCACGCGGATGGTCGGGTTCAGTGCATCGGCCGTCATCGCCGGGACCTGAGTCGTTGCCGGCTGATTCTTTTCTCCGATCGGGATCGGGATGCGCACCGCTTCCTTCGTACGAGGTTGAGCTTGGATATCAGACTCCGACTTGAGATTGCTGAGGGCGAAATCCGGCGCGGGCTCAAAGTGTTTGGCAGCCTCACCGAGGTCGGGAATCCTGAGCTTCTGGCCAACCTTTACGGTGTGGCGATTGTCGAGGACGTCCTTATTGACCGCGTAGATGGCGTCAATTCGCTGGGGGGTGGATCGCTCATAATACTTGGCGGCGATCTTTCCAAGGCTTTCGCCCTTGTCAACTGTATGCTCGGTCCTGATCTTGTAAGTCGGACTCTGCTCGACGACCGGCGCAGTGATCATCGGCTGCTGTGAGGCGGCCAATTCCACGCGCTGGCCTGACGTCGGCTCGGCGGGGGTTGACCAAGTAGAGGCCGGCGAATCGTTCACGTTAGTCCGCGGCACGTTCGCCGTGAAAGCGGGCATCGCATCGGCCCCAACGGAGTCGGTCGTCGGCTCGGTCGGCGCGATGTCGCCATTGATAAGACTGATTACGGAATCCGGCAGCGGGGGCAACTCCTCTTCGCCGACGCGCGGTCCCTGGGCGACCTCTTCCTCGCGCATCGCCATGTCGGGGTTCACGCCGATGGCCGGCTGAACGATGGGGGGCAGGGCCCTGTCCACCTGGAGTTTTCCGGCGTTGGCCAGAGGCTGTCCGGCAGCGGCGGAAGCGGCATCGGTCCCCATCCGATCAACCATTGAAAAGGCGGGGAGCGAAGAATTTCGACTCGACGGCCCCTTTTCAGAAAGGATGATGGCGAAAACAATAATGAAGGCGAGTCCGACAAGCAGCCCGATCTTCGTCTCCCTAGTCATCTAGATGCACCTCCATGTGCTAGTGGCGACCTACGATATCAAAAAATCGGCGAGACTCAAGGGCCGGCGACGAATTTCGCGGCACGGAGCTTCGCGGAACGTGCGCGGCGGTTCGACTGACACTCGGCATTTCCCGGCGTAACCGGCTTCTTGGTCAGCAGCTGGTACGATCCGGATCGAGCGCGAGTCCGAAAGTCTTCTTTCACAAGGCGATCTTCGCCGCTGTGAAAGCTGATGATCACGATACGTCCGCCGTCCGCGAGGACGGACGGCGCCGCGGCGAGGAGACGCTTCAGGGACTCCGTTTCCCGATTGACCGCCATCCGGAGGGCCATGAAGGTCCGAGTGGCCGGGTGAATCCGGTCTCGGCGGGAATCGGGATCCTGTCCGACGGCGGAGGCGACGAGACGCGCAAGGGCGACCGTGCTGTCGAGCCGACCTTGCCGACGCGCCTGACAAATCCGCTTTGAGATTCTTCGGCTGTGTCGTTCTTCGCCCTGTATGTAAAGTAGATCGGCCAGTTCACCTTCGCCGAGGCCGTTGACGAGGTCAGCGGCAGTGATCGTCTTTCTCCTGTCCAGTCGCATGTCCAGGGGGCCGTCGCGGTCGAAGCTCAGCCCGCGCGATGGGTCTTCAATCTGATTGCTGCTGACGCCGAGGTCGGCAAGGACTCCGTCAACCTTGGCAAGCCCCAGGTCAGCCAGGGCCTGAGGAAGATCGGCAAAATTTGCCTGTGCGCCGGTGAAACGGTCTCCGTAGGCATCGAGGCGCGACCGGCTGTGGGCGAGGTTCGATTCGTCGCAATCAAGGCCGATCACCCGGAGGGCAGGATCGGACTGGAGAAGCAGTTCGGAGTGGCCGCCAAGACCGAGGGTGCAATCGACCAGGAGGGCAGGCTTGTCCGCCAGCAGAAAATCGCAGACCTCGCGCGGCAGGACGGGGACGTGAGACGGCTGGTCACCTGGCTGTGAACCCGGAACGAGGGATTGGTCGTGGATATTTTCCATGAGATGAATTGGACGGTGGGCATCGTCAGACGGCAAGCCTGAAAGCGGCTGCCGAGGCGTCACGATTGGAGCCTCCAGCGACGAACCAATAACCGCAATTGCCGGCCAGCATCCTTGGAGCTTTGCAAGTTTGGACGCTGCGAAAATAGCGCCGGGCGAATGCGGATGCGGTCTTCCGGATACCGACTCGAACGGGAACGGCGTGGCGGATTGTCTCGATACTCCCCCTACTCCGCAGGCGACACCCGGTTGTTGTGCACCGGGCGTTGGGCCCACTGTCGGGCTTCTGGTACCGGGCCTTTTGCTGACCTTAACCCGAATATTTCATCAGGTCGGCGTTGAATAGGAATAGAAAAAGCCTCGAAGCCTTGTAGACTGGGGTTTCTTAAGAACATTCCGGTCCATAGGCAGGGAGGCTTTTTCGTGACAGACTGTAACAGCAAACCGATGTTCTTTTCCAGTCTCGGCCGCAAGAAAATCGTGGCCGATTTCACAGGCGGAACGCTCACCTCAGACGCCGGGGGTCTGCTGCTTCGGGAGGTCGAGCGGCGTCTGGGCCTGGTCGATCAACTGGCCGGGGTCATCAACGACCCGCGTGATCCGGCCCGAATTCAACATGACCAGCGGGTCATGCTGGCCCAGCGCATCTTTGCCATTGCGATGGGCTACGAAGATCTCAACGACCATCAAGCCCTGCGGAGCGATCCCGTGCTGGCGGTCCTGACCGGGCGGCCGCCGAGCGCGGATGAGCCGCTGGCCAGCAGTCCGACCTTGTGCCGGCTGGAGAACCGCGTCACGCGCGGCGACCTGGCACGAATGTCGCGTGTGCTGGTGGAGCAGTTCATCGCGTCCTATGAATCGCCGCCGGAGGAATTGATCCTCGACTTCGACGCGACCGACGATCCGATCCACGGCAACCAGGAAGGCCGCTTCTTCCACGGCTATTACGACCACCACTGCTTCCTACCGCTGTATGTGTTCTGCGGCTCGCGGCTGCTGGTCTCCTACCTGCGGCCCAGCAACATCGACGGGGCCCATCACGCCTGGCCCATCCTGAAGCTGCTGGTGCAGCGCTTGCGACAGGCGTGGCCCGGGGTGCGGATCATCGTCCGCGGGGATTCCGGCTTCTGCCGCCGGCGAATGATGAAATGGTGCGACCGGCACGGCGTCAAGTACGTGCTGGGCCTGGCCCGCAACACCGTCCTGGAGAAAGCGGCCGAGTCCTTCATGCAGGCGGCCGAGGCCCAGTTCGCCACCACGCAGCAGAAGGTGCGGAACTTCCACGAGATCGAGTACGCGGCGCAGACCTGGGATCGCCCGCGCCGCGTGATCGTCAAGGCCGAGCGGCTGGTTCAGGGGCCCAACGTTCGATTCGTGGTGACCAACCTGACCGACCGCACGCCGAACGATATCTACGACGGTCTGTACACGGCCCGCGGCGACATGGAGAACCGCATCAAGGAGCAGCAGCTCGGGCTCTTCGCCGATCGCACCAGTTGCCACGCCTTCCTGGCCAATCAGTTCCGGCTGCTGTTGTCCTCGGCGGCCTACGTCCTGGTGGAAACGCTGCGCCGCACGGCCCTGGCCGGCACCGAACTGGCCGAGGCCCAGGTGAACACCATTCGCCTGAAACTCCTCAAGGTCGCCGCGCGGGTGGTCGTCTCCGTGCGCCGCGTCGTACTGCGACTGTCGAGCAGCTGCCCCCTGCAGGACCTGTGGCGATCCCTGGTTCCACGACTCCGCCTGATCCCGCCCGCCCCATCATGACCCGAAAAACAACCTGATCACCGCTTGGGGGTAAGGGGGCCCTGCGCGCCCCAACCTCCACCTTCATCCCTCCGCTCACGCACAAAGCCGAAAAACTCCGTCCATCACCATTCGAAGATCACTGATGAAATATGCGGGTTAAAGGGCCGAAAACGAAGAAAAATGGGTTGATTGACGTTTGCGGCGTCTGAGCTGCGCATGAGTACTTGTCCAACAGTTTCCATCCTCGCGACCGGGCGATAAGGCTCGTCCCTGAGCCGTCGATTTGGCGGTCACTGTCTGGACTTGGATACACGCCTACGAGGTGAATCATGCGCGGCGATAGGGTTCTTGTATTAGTAATGGTCCTGCTCGGGATGCTGACCGGCCCCGTCCATGGGGGGGCGCCGGTCCGAACGGCGGTGGTGACGGGTCAGCAGGCGCCGGGCACCGATCCGGGGGTCGTCTTCAATGGCATTCAGGATTCCGTGATTAACGCCCAAGGCAGGGTCGCATTTGACGGTCGGCTGATGGGTCCCGGCGTCACGCTTGAAAACGGCGGCGGAATCTGGGTCGAGCGGTCGGGCGGACTGATGCTTCACTTGCGGTGGGGAGATCAGGCGCCGGGCACGAACCCGGGCGTCGCCTATTGGGCAACGGGTCTTCCGGTACAGAACTCTAACGGTCGGATTTCAGTTTATAGCAACCTGCTGGGGCCGGGCGTAGACACCGTAACTAATTCAAACAACGTCTGTCTTTTCACCGATGGATCAGGCGTTTCTTCATTGCTCGCGCGTCGAGGAACTCCAGCGCCCGGCACGAGCATGGGCGTCACGTTCAGTCTGTTTGGAAGCCCCCTGTTGAACGATGCCGGACACAGTGCGTTCTATTGCGCGCTTTCGGGTACGGGCATTAACTCCACGAATGATGAATGCGTTTTCTCTGATGCGACCGGCCAACTCGGGCTGGTGGCGCGCGACGGAGACGCGGCGCCCGGCACGGAGACGAATACGGTATTTCGCGGCATCTTCCTGCCGACCTTGAACAACCTCGGACAAGTCGCCTTTCATGCGAATCTGTTTGGACCATTGGTCACCGGGTTCAACGGTCGCGGAATCTGGGTGGGAGGCGTCGGATCACTGAACCTAGCCGTACGCGCCGGTGACGCAGCACCGGGGATCATCCCAGCGGCGAATTTCATTACTTTCCTTCACCCCGATATCAACAACGCGGGGAACATCTCGTTCGCCGCGACGATCGCCTCGGGAGGGGCTATTGACGCGACGAACGATACGGGTGTCTGGGTGATGGGCGGGGGAGCCTCCCGACTCGTGGCGTTGGAAAGGGATCAGGCGCCGGGAACGCCGATGGGAGTTCGGTTCGGGGATTTCGTCAGTCCTGGGAATGTGAGACCGGGGTTGAATGGATCGGGACGCATCGCCTTTGTCGCGCCGCTCACCGGCGCAGGCGTGGACATGACCAACGACACCGGACTGTGGTCGGATGCCGGCGGCGTGCTTGAACTCATTGCGCGCGAGGGATCACAGGCTCCCGGACTGCCGCCGGATACGAACTTCGATGTAATCACGTTTGGCGGGATCAACAACAAGGGTTGGGTCCTGTTTCATGCAACGCTCGGTGGCTCCGCGGTCACGCCTAACGTCAACGAACAGAGTCTTTGGATTCACGTTCCCGGCGAGGGGCTGGGGCTCGTCTCACAGAGCAGTGAATCAATCGAGGTCGCGCCGGGGGACATCCGGACGGTGCAGGGACTGGGAATCAGCTCTGGGGCAAGGGGCTCGGAGGATGGGAATCGGGAAAACCTTAACGATGCCGGACAAGTGGGCTTCATTGCAAATTTCACGGACGGCTCGTCCGCGATACTGGTGATGATCGGCCCTGACGAGGATGACGACGGCTTCAACGACGAACTCGATAATTGCCCCCAGACCGCAAACTCGGACCAGGCCGACAGCGATGGAGACGGTCTGGGTGACGCGTGCGACGGATGTCCGACGGACGCCAACAAGACCGCCCCGGGAATTTGCGGATGTGGCGTTGCCGACGCGGACAGCGACGGCGATGGGACGCCTGATTGCAATGATGGATGTCCTGCAGATGCCGCAAAGGTGGCACCCGGCGCGTGTGGATGCGGCGTCGCGGATACCGACAGCGACGGCGACTCGGTGCCGGATTGCCTGGACATGGCGCCCGGGACGAATGATCTGGCGGACAACAATGGGAACGGTATTCCCGATATTCTGGAAATGCCGGGTGGCCCGCAATCGACGCCGGGATGCTGTGCGCCCGGTGTCGGACCGGTCGTCGGGATGATGGTGCCGCTGTGGCTGATGGGTTGGAAAGGGCGACGGGTCGCACGCCGGCGGCTCGCCCGGGGAGGCTGATGTCGCTAGAATGCTCCACTGGAATTGATCGGTCGCCATTTGCAGCCTGACGGACATGAATTCGCAGGTCAGGCGGCGACCCGAATCAGGTTGGAGCAAGCGCCATATTCCTCTTTATTCCCATCCGGACTGACACGCCGTTGCGGCGGGCTCCGCAGGTCAATTTCGGGCTGATCGTCGCAAACGTCCTGGTATACATCGTGCTGGATTTGCTCGGCTCGTCGCCCGGAGCATCGGTGCTGGCTGATTGGAAACGGCGCGGCGTTCTGGATCCGCAGAATCTCTCCGTATATCAGTTCTTCACTTATCAGTTTCTCCATGGCGATTTCCTGCACCTGCTGGGCAACATGCTGTTTCTCTGGGTGTTCGGCAACAGCGTCAATGGCAAGATGGGGAACATACCATATCTCTTCTTCTATCTGGCCTGCGGCGTATTCGCCGGACTGGGCTTCGCGTTGTTAAATACGGATCCCTGCTTGGGGGCGAGCGGGTCCATCGCCGGGGTGACGACGGCCTTCCTGGTCTTGTTTCCTCGCAGCCACATCACGGTGGTCTATTGGCTGGTGTGGTTCATCGGGACGGCTCAGATTCAGGCAATGCTCTTGATCGTGGTGAAGATCATCCTGTGGGACAACATCGTTTCGCCGAGGCTTTCGGGCGGACACGACTATGTCTCCGTCGCCTACTCTGCGCATGTCGCCGGTTACTTGTTCGGCTTCGTGTGGTGCTCGTTCATGCTTCTGATTCGGGCAATACCACGCGATCAATACGACATTATTGCTCTGGCCAAACGGTATCACCAGCGTCACCAGTATCGCGCCATGATGGCCGATCCCAACAAGAAGGCAGAGGCGGTTTATGGTCGCGTGGCGCGGCCCATCTCAGCGGACGGGGCGCCCGAGATGGAAGTCAAGCTGACGCCGGAGCAGGAAGCGCTGATGCGGCGGCGATCGGAGATCGGCGAACTTCTCGACGCGCACGATTACGAAAAGGCGGCGGACGAATATGTATCGCTGGTTGAGAAATATCCGGATCAGTGCCTTCCGCGGCGACAAATGATGGATGTCGCGAATCAGCTGATGCAGGTAGGGCGTTATCCGGTAGCGGCGGCAGCTTATGAGAATTACCTGAAGCACTATCCGACGGATGCGGAGGTCGAGCAGGTCAAACTCGTGCTGGGAATCCTCTACGCCAAGTATCTCGAGCAGTACGAGGCTGCGCAGAACTATCTTCGTGAGAGCCTGACCCGTCTGACGAACGAGGACCAGATTCATCAGGCGACGCATTGGCTGGAAGAGGCGACGGTGGCGCTGGGGCGTGGTCCGGCAACGGCCTAAGCCACACCAACGCGCTTCATCATCGTGGATGGTCGAATCGTCAAATCGACTGAGCGCTGAGGGGTGCGGGGGCATGTGACGTATCTCCTCTTGAGGAGCGACAATGGACGAGCGAGCACGAGCCACGGGAATACATGCGGCGATCGGGGCGCTGCTCATGCTCGGTTATGGCTGGGGCATGGGCGGATTCAGCCCGCTGGGGTCCGCGGGCAATTTGTACGCCGCGGCGATTGCCCTCTTCAATGGAATGCTGAAGTTCGGCGGGATCGCCATGGCGATTTCCGCGGTAATCTGTTTGACGGGTAGGGGCGTCGGATTGCTGACCGATGCGGTGGTCAGCGGCATTTGCGGGCTTGTCATGGTCGGCTGCGCCATCATCTGGATTGCATCGGGCGGCGGCTTGGACATGCAGGACTTACTGATCCTCATCTTCGGCGGCTTTTTTGTTTCCGGCGCTCGGCGATCATTGTCGGAGTATCGGTCGGTCAGGCCGGCCGCCGCGCCGCCGGTGGCGCGGGCCCGCAGCGTGGAGTCGCAGCCGCCACATCCGGCGAGCATTCGGCCGGCGAGTTTGACTGGTGCGGATGTTGAGCCCCCGCCGGAAGGGTACCTGGCTGCATTGTCGAAAGAGAAGGACGAGCCACCGACGGCATCGTTTGAGTGATTGATAGGTTGTTCCCGATGCAGCGTGTTGCTTTGGAGGGAATTGCGGGAAGATTTGAGCGTTGGCTTCCCCTGTAGGCCGGGGCGCAGACCATGCGACGGGTTGAGCGGAGATTCTGGATTTGGGACTCAAAAGAAATGATGACGAGCAGCTTGCGCGGTACAGCAGGCAGATTTTATTCGCCGGGGTCGGCGAGGCAGGGCAGCGACGCCTGTTGGAGAGTCGGGTTGCGCTGATTGGCTGCGGGGCCCTCGGGACCGTCATCGCGGATACACTGGTCCGAGCGGGGGTTGGTTTCCTGCGAATTGTCGATCGCGACTACGTGGAGCTGAACAACCTTCAGCGCCAGGTCTTGTTTGACGAGCGGGACGTCGCCGAGGGAATGCCCAAAGCGGTCGCCGCGGCGGAGAAGTTATCACGCATTAACTCTGGTGTAATCGTCGAGCCGATCGTCGCCGACGTTCACGCCGCAAACATCGAAGACTACTGCGCCAAGTCAGACCTGATTCTCGACGGCACCGACAATTTCGAGACGCGTTTCCTCATCAATGACGCGGCGGTAAAATCCGGCACGCCGTGGATCTATGGGGCATGCGTCGGCGCGACCGGGATGGTAATGCCGATCGTACCGCATGAGACGCCGTGCCTGAGGTGCATCTGGGGTGAACCGCCGCCGCCGGGGATGAACCCCACATGCGACACGGCGGGGGTGTTGGCGCCGATCGTTCACATCGTGACTGCGCTGCAGTGCATTGAGGCGATGAAGATCTTGACGGGTAACAAGGAACTGCTGAATCGGCGGCTGGTGCAGATCGATGCGTGGACAGGTCAGTTCAACGACTTCGACATGGCGGGGACGCATGAAACAAACGCTTGTGTCTGTTGCCGGGAGGGTCGATACGAGTATTTGACAAAGCGCGGCTCTGGCCGCACGGCGACGCTCTGCGGGCGATCGGCGGTGCAGGTGTCATCAGGCTCGGCATCAGAGGTCGACTTACCGGGCGTTGCGGCGAGAATTGCGCCGGTGGCGAAGGGGCCGCCTCAATTGAACCGATACTTACTTCGATTCGACGTGGAAGAGTACCAGATCACCCTCTTTCGAGACGGCCGCGCAATCATCAAGGGCACGACCGAGCCGGACGAGGCCCGATCGATCTACTCGCGGTACGTGGGTAGTTGAGAACAGAAAGCGAAGTGACGAATTGAATCGCCGAATTCCGAAACTGTTGGCATCGACTGTTGTAGCATCGGCATTCCTTCTCTCACCGGGGTGCGTGGAGTTTTCGCACTTTGGTCAGATCAATAATCGAGAGACATCCGCCTCCGTCAATGGAGTAACGATCGAGCAGCAGCAGGACGGCGGCGATTGGAAAGTCATCGGTCGGACGGACGGCAAGGGGGCCTGGAACATCTTCAAGGCCAAGATTCAGCCCGGAAAGCGCGTCCGCCTGAGCAAGCCCGGCTACGAAACAATGATGATGGAGGAAAGCGACTTCCTCTCACAGCACGTCATCATGCTGACGCCTTCAAACGTGTCGACCTTCGGCGGGGAATACATGCGGTAGGCGTCGGCGGATGGACGAGTCGTGCCGCGAGCGGCGTACGAGCAGGAACAGAATATTGACGCAGGATTGGCAGGGCATCGTGACGGCAGGCTTCCTCTTGATTGGAGGGTTCGTGTTCCTGCGCCTGCTGGCCGATGCGAGGGCTCATGAGGTAACCCGGCGTGAGGCCGAATTCGAGTCTGAGCGGCGAAAGGCAGCCCGGGCGGAAAGGGAGCGGATTCGCAGGGAATCCCAAGTCGTAACGGCAGCCCCCGCGACAACGGTCAAGGAATGAGAAATTCGCCACAACCTTCTAGGAGAGCGGCGCTTAGTGTAGTCCTCGATTGACAGACACGTGGCGGGAAGCTAGAGTGAAATGAGCCCATCAGCCGGGGCGGCCCTGCTCGCCGGGTCGGCTTGCCGCCGTTTTATTTTTTCGGGGAGCAACATGTCTGAAGCGCCGCAACGATTTGAGAATATTCGACGATCCTCGATGCTCGCGGGGGCACTCGGAGTGTCGGGAGTCGCGGGGTTGATCATCACCGCGTCGTACCTGGTGCTTGGGGACACGGTCGACGGTCGGTACCTGATGATTTTGGTCGGCATCGGCGTCGCGTCCATGGGTCTGTTCATGGGGGCGGTTTACCTCTTCTTGCGCGGGCTCACGGACTTGGCCCTGAAGATCGAGGCGACCAGCTTCAGAGTTTACAACACGCTTCGGGATATCCATGACACCGTACCGACGGGCATGCAACACCTGGGCGTGATCGCGGACAACGTTCAGCTTTCCGACGCAGTTCGGGGCCTGATGCATCGTGATCGGGAGCGAACGGCCCTGCGGCTGGCGATTAATGAGGAGATCATCCGGGGCGATATCGAGGCTGCCTATGCCCTGGTAGAGCAGTTGGAGGAGCGTCACGGATATAAGAACGAGGCGGCGCGACTTCGTCAGGAGGTGGACCGGTCCCGGCAGCAGCTCAACAGCCAGCAGGTTCACGAGGCGGCCGAACAGGTTCAGGCTCATCTTGAGGCCCAGGAATGGGATCCTGCCCGTCGGCTGATGGATCGGCTCTTGGCACAGCATCCCAACAACGGAGAGGTCGCGGCCTTGCCGAAGCTGTTTCAGTTTCGCCGCGGGGAGCAAAAGCGGCGATTGTTGAAGGAGTGGGACGACGCGGTTCGCAGGAACGACGTGGATCGCGGAATCGCCATTCTCAGGGAATTGGATCAATATCTGACCCGGAATGAGGCGGCGGCCCTGGAAGAGTCAGCGCGGGGCGTTTTCCGAACGAAGCTTCACAATCTGGGGCTGCAATTCTCCTTTGCCGTCACGGAGCATAATTGGGCCGAGGCCCTGGACGTGGGCAAGCAGATCGTGGACGAATTCCCTAACTCACGCATGGCGCAAGAGGTACGCGACCGCATGGTCGTTTTGGCCAAGCGCGCCGACGGGGAGGATGACGGGGAATCCGACCAGATTCCCATCTCACAACGGGCAGGATCGCCAGCGTCCGATATATAATGAGGGCTGCGGCTGGATGCCGCGCCGCATATTGCGGGGGCTCGAAGTTAAACGGTCGCTTGCGGGCGGTGGTGTCCCCTCATAAAGGTTACCGGGAGGTCATGGATGATGTCACTGGAAGCCCAGAACATTTCGAAACGGCGCATAAATCGCTTTAGTCGTGGGTTCCTGTTTGTCGGCCCGCTCGCTGTGGCGTTGCTGGCTCAGCCGGGCTGTAATCAAGAGGGCTATCCGACAGATAATACTTGGCATTACCAGGGCAAGGCCCCGTCGGGGGCGCCACGGACGTCATCGTCTTTCGCCTACCGCTATCCCGATCGGGCTCCGACGCTGGATGCCGCGGGCCTGCAGGACCTTGTGTCAAAATATCGACAGCGCGTGGTGCTTCTGGACTTCTGGGCCTCGTGGTCTCGCGAGACGCGCGACGAGCTGGCGATGCTGGCGCGGTTGCAAAGCGATTTGAAGGATGAGGGATTCCAGGTCATCGCCTGTAATTTCGACTCGCCCGACAACTGGAACTCCACAACCGTACCAATTCTTCACGGCGCGGGGGCGAATTATCCGTGCGTGGTGATTTCAAGAAGCGCACGGCCCGAATTGCGGGCATGGCTGTCATCCGACTGGAGTTTTGACGTGCCGGCGCGATTCGTGATCAGCCGCGGCGGCAAGGTCACGGCAACGGCCTTCGCGGGTACGCCGCTGGGGGCCATCGAGCAGCAGGTGCGAGCTTTGGTGCGCGGCGGGCCCGCCAGTGAGCACAATTCGGTAACGCAGGGCGAGTTGGCGCTTCGATTGAAACTGGTCAATGTTTCCGCGGGCAAGGCGGAGTCGCTCGGCGAAGTCATCGCCCCGTCAAAAGACCCCAATATACTTGCGGAGCGAGCCGGCGCGCTGATCGCCGATCACTTGCAGCGAGAGTCCAATCCCAGGGTCGCACTCGCGGCGTTTCCGACGCTGCCGGGTAGGGCCGCTGCGGGACCGATGGGGACCGATCTTGCCACGCGCGTGGCCGCATCGATGCGCGACAAGGGCTATTACGATCTGATCGAGCCCTCGCGCACGAACGGGATGCTCAAGAACGCCGGGCAAAGCGTCATGTCGATCGAGTACGAGCCTGCTAATCTTCAAGGCAAGCTTCCCGCGGACTACCTCGTGATCGGCTGGCTGCGCGGCGATGTCGGCATCGCCGACTCAACAGCGACCTTGGCGGGGGAGAGATCGGACGCGGGCGACGACCCGACTCCGTAGCTGGTTTATTTGAGGCTGCATGTCTGTCGAGTCCGACGTCCGTGGACCGTCCGTCACGCTGGACCGACTCGAAGAGCTCTTCGTCGGCGATCAACCCAATTGGGATGCGATTGATTTCGACCTGTACTGTCCACGGTGCGCCTACAACCTGCGTCAGTTGCCCGGTCCGCGCTGTCCGGAATGCGGGCTGGAGTTCGACTGGCGGCCGCTGATTCGCCGACACGTTGATCACGCAACGCTTCTTATCGAACACGCATGGCGGCGCCGTCCGGCATTCTCATGGCTCAAGACGCTGGGGTGGACGTTTTCCCCCGGTACGATCTGGCGGCGTGTGACGCTCTATGACGCCGTGCGTCCCGGGCCGCTGTTGGTTTTTCTTGTAACGTCGGTGCTGGCCATCCTTGCGTTGACGCACGTATTGGCGTGTGCCATCGTTTATGTGACTTTTCTGCTTACACCACAAACCAGGGGCGGATGGCGACCCTGGACGTGGAATCATCCCGAGCTCCACCAACTGTGGATGTTCGGGACATGGCCGACTCTGGGCGATCCGCGATACCTGTTGATGCTGCTTGGCTTTCTATTTGGAATTGGTGGCGCGGGAATCGTTCTGTTTGTCATGCAGCAGACGCTGGGGCGTTGCCGAGTGCGGAGCATCCAGCTCTTGCGCGTCGTGGTATATGTCGCGCCGCCGCTCGTTGCGTGTGCTTCGCTGGTGCTCATGGCGTTTGTGGTGTTGCTGCCGCGGGGCATGTTTGTGGGGCAGGTGCCGCTAGTTCCCAGCGAAGTACTCTTCGATCGAGCGCCGCCTTGGCAGTGGATGGTCTTGTCTGGTGGCGTGAGTCTCTTGTTCGTGGCGTACGCGGTGCTGCTGACGACGGCGCTGCGGCGATACCTGAAGCTTCCGCGGGCGGCCTTCGTGGGTGTCATGTCGTCGCTGGTTGCGGGATTGTTCGCTTACACGATTCTGCTCAGGTTCGGATTGGAATTGCTGGCGAAGTAGATACAAAAATATTTATCTGGTATGCGCGGGAATCAGTTCGGCGCGAGGCATGGGCGAGGACGGCCGACGGCTCGGGGGCGGATCGAGGAGTTCTCGATAGAGCGCGAGAAACGCTTCGACTTGGCGATCGAGGGAAAATCGCGAGGACGCGTCTTTTGCGGCGCTGCCGGCGAGGCGAATCGCGAGTTGCCTATTGCCGAGGATCGTCGCCGAGAAGTGTGCCAGACCGTCCGCATCTCCTGCGGCGACAAGCACACCAGTGGCATCGTCGATGGCTTCGCCCGTGGTCGCCGAGCCGCATGGCACAAGCGAGATAATCTGCTCCGGAATACCACCGACAGCCGTTGCGACGACAGGGCGGCCACAGGCAAGGGCCTCAAGGATCGTATTGGGAAACGTGTCCGCCCTGGCGGAATGAAGGTAAAGATCCGCGGCGCGGTAGTAATCGGCGACCGTCATGGCATCGGCTTGTGCAGGGATATAGCGAATCTCCGCGCCATTTATTCGTTCGGGCCGACCGCTTCCGCCGAGTGCGAGAAAGAGCAGCGGTCGCTCAAGCGGTTGGGTAGCGAGTTGGCCGATGGCGCGACGAATCGTCGCAAAGTCCTTGAAGGGATTCTGCCCGGGAGACTGTGCGACAAAGAGCAGAATGGCGGCGTCCATCGGTAGACCCAGGGCCCGGCGAGCCGCCTGCATATCGCCGGGGTGAAAGATGGAGGTATCAACGCCGTTAGGAATGACTCGCGCATCGGCAATGGCCGGGGCAAGCATGGACTGCTTCGCTCTTTGAAGGAGCCAATCGCAGGGCGCGGTGACGCAAACTCTGCACTGAGCAAACACCTCGGCCTTTCGCCGCCAATTCTCGGCGGTGGCGTCGCGCCGAACCGCAGGGTAAATGGACAAGTCGGGGCATTGTCCACAGCCGGTTCGCCAGCGATCGCAATCGAAAGAGTGAGCGCAGTGGCCGGCAAGCAGCCATGCGTCGTGAAGTGTAAGGATGACCAGTACTCGGCGACTCAACCCCGGCAGCGCTCGAAGGTCGAAATAGTTGGCGTGCAGATTATGGCAATGAACGACTTTCGGCGTACGAGGCGGCAGATCGAGCAATTGAAGTGAACCGGGAAAGTTGAAGTCCTCGATGCCGCGACGGCGCCCCAGCCAGCCGGACGGCTCGGCGAGCGACTGCAGGACAGGGGCCATCAATCGGGCTCCGGGAATCTTGTGGAAGTGAGGTTGCATTGCGGCGTGCAGTCCCCATGCAATCCGCCGACGGAGACTCGTGGCTTCGCCCTTGTGATGCGTGATTCGATGAACGTCTGGGTCGTCGGAGCGTTTGCGACCCACGGCCATGTGACTGTCGTGGCCCAGACGGCGATAAGCGACGTGAAGATTCCGCGCAATCGCCTCCGCGCCGCCAAGAACGTCGGCCGTGCTGACCTGAAGAATGCTAAGCTCGCGCGGCATAGCTCAATTGCGGCTTTCTTGACTCTTCGCCATGTGCCTTTAGGAGCCGTGCGTGAAACTCGGCGCCGTCCCAGTCACGGACAATCGCCCGCGGCAGTGCAAAGACGTCGGCATCGGCGGTGACTCTCGCGGCAGAGACCGGCGGCTTTCCGGAGTTGGCACAGGCACAATGGAATCCCGCGCACCGCGCCATCGCCGCCGACTCTTCGCCGAAGTCGCCCCGGCAGCCGAACGGGTAGGCAAAACTGGTGACGGGCTGCGCGATGATGCGCTCCAACTCGCTTCGGCTTCCCAGGATTTCGTCCAACTGGCGATTTACGCTGAGCGTACTGAGCTGTGGATGCGTGAGCGTGTGGGCCCCGATTTCGATCAGATCATGTCCGGCCGCCGCGCGAATCTGTTCGTGCGACATCGATCGATGCGACGGTCGGATGATCTCCGCCGCACCGGCCCACGCGCGAAGCTCGTCGATCGTGCTCGATCGATGATCGTCGCGCATCGGGCGCAGGAGATGGCAGAGAAACAGGTACAGGCCCTGCCGCTCGCTGACCGGCTCGCGGGAAAGAACGTTCCAGCCGGATTCTGACGGTCTATCATTCGATCCGTCGGCGATGTGCCACTCGTGAACGGCCCCCCCGCATTCCAGACGCAGATCGGCCGGAACGCGCGGGGCGGTCAGGACGATGCGTTCGAGATCGTCCCACCAGAACTCTCGGACCACGGGTTCGACGCGCGGCGTGACAAAAATCGTCGCGGGGATGTTGTATTCGCCAAGAAGCGGCGCGGCGATTTCAAAGTTGTCCGCGTAGCCATCGTCAAAGGTCACAACGACGCTGTTCGGCGGAATGTCGCGTGCCGGGTGGGCGCTGAGCAGTCGGTCGAGCGAGATGGGATTAAAGCGCCTGCGGATGATCTTCAGATGCTCGCGAAAGTTCCGCGGTGACACGGCGAGCAATTGCGGATCGGCGTCGAGCTCGGCAATTCGATGATACAGGAGGATCAGACAACTGCCTGCCGGAGAGCGGCGGGGCTCGGAGATCGGGGGGCCTTTTCTATGGGATCGTTTCATTTTGTCCTGACAGCCCTGATGGTGATGAGAAGTTCGTAATCTGGATCGACGTCGTCCAACTCCGACGGAGACAGTTCTTCGACGCTGATGCCCTGTAAGAAAGCAGTGGCGGCAAGCACGTTGCCGTGCGCCTGCACGCTGACATTTGCCTCGCCGAACTCAGCTTCAAACAATCGTCGGGCGGAGAGCGTCGTGAATCGCCAGTAATCCCCCCAGCGGTCCATGTCGTAGCGGCTGATCTGACTGATCCCCGGCAGCGTGGCAAGCAGCACGCCGCGCGGTCTCAGGGCCTTCGCCGCGTGCTTGATAGCGTCGCCTACGTCCTCAATGCAGAGGAGCGTTTGAGTAAGAACCATGCAGTCGAAAGCGTTACAGGGGATGCCTTCGCCGGTGGCCAGGTTGCCGACGATCGTCGCATGACGATTGCCGGACACCGCGTGAAGAACCTCGCTCTGCGTCACGCGATCGGCCCCGAACTGGCGGGTGTAGGTTGCATCACCGACTTCGAGGACGCGGCCCTGAATGTCGTGCGCGTGGCCCGCAAGGAACTTCTCAATGTAGTACCGGTCGATGGGCGTCCCGCGATCGAAGCCAAAGGTGCGGCTAACCGGCGTGATGCGGCGTAGCTCACCCCAGTCGATCGGCGTGCGAACCTGTGGTGCGTCAATCGTCGCTGGTGACCTCGCATCGGGGCGCTCGGCGTAGACGAGGCAGAACCATGGTGAATTCGGTCGCAGGCGAAACGGCGGCTTGGTGGAAGGATTCGTCTCGCGGTCGAAGTCGTGAAGCAGATAGCGAAAGCCCGCGCGGTCGAGGAGATTGAGAATGTCGCCAAGGCATTGCCTGCCCCCGGGCCAGCCGTGGTATTCGAGGATAAGCCGTCGAACGAGGCCGAGTCCGCCGGATTGCTCCAGATCGCGAAGGACGGGCCACTCCTCGCCTTCAATGTTGAGCTTAAGCATGTCGACCGGCTCGGTGAGGAGCGACGAGAGCCGGACCGTGCGAATAGAACAGGCTGATTGCGAATGGGCGACAGAGTGGTCGCGCGTATCGTTGCCGATGACACGGCCGCCATCAGAGCCGTCGGGCACGAATCGAACTACTCCGTCGCGGTCACTGAGGCCCGCCTTAATCAGCTCGACATCAGCCAGTTGGTTGGCCTGGATGTTCTTGCTGAGGAAGGCGAAGGCGGTCTCGTCGGGTTCGTAGCACATGACCCTCGCGGCGGGGTAGAGTCGCTTCCAGCGAAGGGCCGCCATTCCGATGTGAGCGCCGCCGTCGATCAGCAGCGGCCGGGCGACGTCGGTGGCGAAATCGTAAATGCGATTATCGAAGATGGTGCGGCGCTCGGTCTGATAGGACGGCGCATCGTTGTAGTGGATGATGACGCCGTCGGGCGTCACTTCCCGATGGACGCGCGGGCACGCGGCGGTTTCGGCGGAGAGTGTTGTCATGCCGGCACCATCTCCCTGACGGCGGCAGCGCCGGCCGGGATGCCGACGAAGCTCCGGCGCTGCAGTATCGACTTCACGATCCCGTCGAAGATTGGCATCGAGTCGGGAAAGTTCTCAAAGCTATCAATCTGGATGCGGGGCTTCTGCGGGTGTCCGTGGACGCCGACGAAAAACTCGGGTCGCTTCACCAGTCGATAGATAACGACGTGGAGCAGCTTGCGCAGGCTGTCGGTATCAACCGTCGGCTTGGGAATCTTACCGTCGAGTATGGCAAAGTATTGCTCGCGAAGGCTGATGTCCGCGGTGAGTGACTTGCCGCTGTAGAACGGTGTTCCGCAGACAAGCGGGCTCGCTCCCATGAGACTGAGCTCGGCGCCGAGCGTCGAGGTGTACACGGCGCAATGCTCCGACCGCGCGGCAATCTCGTATGAGCTGAACTGCGAGTCAGGCGCGACGAATCTCACGTTCTGCGAAAGTCGCCCTGCGTAGTGAGCCTGGATGGACTCGATGATCGGCGTCCGCGTCTTGAAGCACAGGCGCGTTTCGCCGGGGTGGGCGCGAATGATCAAACAGTGGTCGGGGCGCATCGCCGCCCAGTCGATGGTCGAACAGATCCAGTCGAACATGCTGGCAAAAGCGCGGTCTTTCCCAAGGGCGTTGGTGTCCCAGATAATGTTCGTGAAAAGCGAAACGATTTTCGCATCGGGCGGGATATCAAGCTCGCGTCGGATGCGCTCAAAGTCCGTCTCTTCTCGTTCGTAATAGGTGTAGAACCGCGCCTCCTGCCTTCTCCATCGGGCGAAGTAGGTATCAACGGCCTCGACCTCACTTGCCGACAGCGTGTGCTGACGCGCGGCCTGCCAGCTTGCCTCATCGACGGGGAAGTCGATGGCGCGGTCATCGTTCGCCAGGACCACGGAGGCATCGAAGTAGCCGCCTTCTTCCCACGTCGTCACACTCACCCCGCGCATGCGGGCAAGTTCGTACATGTACGAGTACATGATCGACTTGCCGTTGACGAGCACGACGATGTCGGGCTTTTCGCGGAGCAGGATGGCATCGGCGAGATCGACGCTCATGACGGCGTGTATGAGGTGCAGCCGATAGACTGAGAATTCCTCCGGCGTGCGCGGGTCAAACATGCCCAACGAATACTGAGTGAGGTCGCGAAGCGCGATCTTCCCGATAGGCAGGCCGCGGTGCCGCATATCCATGAGTTGCGCGTCAGGTGTTTGTCGGACGAGTTCCTCGGCGGAATGCCGTGCGGTCGTCGCATCGACGTAGGTGGAGATGCCGCGGCCCTTGATGCCGAAGCAATCGTGCATGAACTCGAATCGGCGGCGGAGAACCTCGTGCGGTGGCGGCTGGATGTCCTGGTTCTCCCAGGCGCAAAGCGGCAGGAGGCCGTCGAAATAGACCGACACGGCCTCGTGTCCCTCAAGCTCGACGGCAAGGTGAAGGAACTGTTCGAAGACGCCGAGTTGCCACGGGTCCATGCTGTAGAACAGGACGCGCTGGGCGTCTTCGGCGCGGTGGGGCCGATCGAAGAGATGGCTCTCGCGTTCACGCAAGGAACGGATGGCATGTAGATCATTCAGCGACAAGCGTTTGACATCCTCGATGGTTCGGCGGCGCTGTCCGCGACGACTGACTCGCGACGATCATGCTGCACAGGTCAAAGTCCCAGGGCGTATCAATCTGGAGCGAACGCTCGGGCGGCATTTCATAGGCCAGCGTGCCGGGCGGCTCGAAGGTTCGTAGTCTGCGGATCGTCTCGACGCCGCAGAGATAGATCGCGCCGTTGAGGGCGTACGCAGGGGGGAGGTCCTGCCTTCGCGGATAGGCGATGTCACAGGGGACGAACGGCGCGAGCGAACCGTCGGCGCTTTGCCGGCGGACGAGAAACGGGTGGTCGTGGGTCTCGACGACGCTGACGACGGCGGGGGCGCCTTTCTGACGGGCGAGGCGGACGGCGGCGTCGATGTCGTCGGCGGTGCGAAAGGGCGACGTCGGTTGCAGGAGCATCACGGCGTCCGTGCTAACGCCGTCGACTGAGGCGAGGGCGTCGAGCGCGTGGAGGACGACGTCGATGTGCGGCGAGCGGTCCTGTGCCAACTCGGCGGGGCGAATAAAGGGCACCTCCGCGCCGTACTCGCGGGCGACGTCGGCGATCGCCTTGTCGTCGGTCGAGACGATGACGCGGGCGAGGGAATCGGCGCGCCGGGCCGCGTCGATCGTCCATGCGATCAGCGGTTTGCCGCCGAGCGGGCGGATGTTCTTACCCGGCAGGCCTTTGGAGCCTCCACGGGCGGTGATGAGTCCGACGATCTTCTGCAAAGCGAGGGCCCCGCATTGTCTGTAATTATCTGCCGCAGTTGGCTTTATCGGAGAACCGGGAAGGGGTGCTTGAGGGGGCGATCGGTGCGAACGCGCAGTTTATGCGCGAAGTGTAGCGAAGTGGTTGCCAAGAAACGTGCCAATGTCGGAAACGAGGGCGTCGTAGGTGAAGCTGCTTTCGACAACGGTCCGCATGGAGGCCGCGATTGAGTGTCGACAACCGGCGTCGGACAGATAACGGTCGGCCGAGGCTTCAAACTCATTTCGACTCGAAAAGACGACCTTCGGGTACTCGGTCGGAAAAACAGCGGAGGCGAACCGGCGATCACGCGATGCCAATGCCGATTGCACCATGTTTAGTTCGTCATTGCCGAGCACCAACGGTGATTTATGGTCGCGTGCGCCGAGCAGGGGCCGCAGGTCTTCCAGCACGGCGCAAAGCTCCGCATCGGATGCGGCGATCGGACTGCCCGTTTTCAATCTGCCTTGCTCGAAGAACTCAACGAGCCTTCTGCAGGCGTGCTGGATCGTATCGATCGGTGTACCGCGAATCAGGAAGAATCCGCCGGCGGCGAGGCCGTCGAGCAGTCTTTGGTGTATCGCGCCGCTGCCGATGATCTGCAGACTGATAGCGCTTGCCTGGTACAGTGCGCGTAGGGCCGTGCCGTTTTGAATCGCGCCCCTGGTGTACCGCGCGAAGCGGGGATGAGATTCCCATCCGTTGCCGTAAAGACTCAGCGACTTGCCGGTGCGATCGCAGAAGTCGGCGATCCACTCGAGCGTCGTCTGCCGGAAGAAAAGCTCGGAGAGCGGGTGAATGTAGGTCCGACAGATGTTGTTGCGGTGTTCGATGCTGGTCGGGGCGACTCCCAGGTCGCGCTCCATGTCGGCGATGAGCGATCCGGCGACCAATCCGCCCGCTTTTTCCGGCGTCTCGACATTGATCTTCTGGACTCGCTGGAAGAGGTAATCGAGGACGCGACGGTTGGCGGCGGGGATCCCATGCCGGCCTGAGTAGGCCTGATGGAACGCTGCCGGGGTCATCGATTGATTGCTGACGAACGAGAAGTCGCAGCGGTAGGGGGCCAGTTCGCTCTCAGGAAGCGGTTCGGAAGAGAACAAGCGGTGGTTTGTAGCAAGTGTCCAGCACATTCCGCGATCGGCAGGGTAGTTGTATGAACGCGTCAACTCGGCGGGATCGGCCGCAATGAAGAAGTCGCGAGGGCCCATACGATCGGCGGCCGAAGACGTCGTGATGTTGGGCAACATGTCCTGAATCCAGCAGACGTAGGGGACGGATTGGGGAAACAGGCTGCCGTATTCGTGGCGGTGGTGGTCGATGAGGAAGATCAGGTCGGGGCGGGACTTTTCGACGGCGCGGGCCATGGCGAGCTGGGTGTGCTGATCGGCGTCGGTCGGCTCGATGAGCAGGTCGAAGGTGTGGCCGGCGCGCTGGAAGGCGGCCTTCAGATCGCGCATGGAGTACTGGAGCACGGTGGTGAAGCGGCTGGTGATGCCCAGCACGCGAAGGGGCTTCTGAACGCCATCACAATCGCTCGGATCGTAGCGGCTCGCCCAGTAGTTTGCGGGAACAGAATCATAATGAGAATGGGCGGCCTTGCGAGAATCCTTGAGGGCTTCACCTTGTTCGCGGTTGATTGAATGGATGGCCGCAATCAGGTCATCGAGCACCGGGCGATGGGCGAAGGGCGTATGGAGACACGAGTCGGGCAGACATTGTTCGAGGTTGGCCCGGCAGGTGGCGGCGAAGTCCTCGACGCATCGCGGCCCGGCGTGGATGATGACACGATCGTGGCACCACTTGTCCACGGATTCCTCGGTGTACAGGCAGAGCCCCAGCGAGGCCGGATCGGGCTCGATGAGATAAATCCACGGGGAATAGGTCAGGAAGAGCCGGTTCGACGAATCAAACACCCTTTTGAAGAGACAGCCGAAGTGATCGCCGGTGATGAGGTACGGCGGGCAGGTCAACTGCTTGCCTTCGTTGGGGATCGCGATTTCCGCACTGAGCCGGCGCAGGTCGAGCAGGCCCGGCAGCCATCGGCCCTGTGCGGCGTCGTCTCGCTGCATGACCTGGAGATTGCCGTCCCGGCAGCGGTGAAGTTCCAGCCAGTCGGGGATGCCGCGGAAGGTGGATTCATGGACGGCCAAATGCGGATGACGACTCAGCAGCGTACTGAGGTTTTTCTCGAAGCGATCGGTCAGCGTAGCCCACGAAATCTTACTTCCGGGAATCTCGGTGAGGCGGGGCAGCAGCGACTGGAACTCATGCATCTGCGAAAGGGGGCTGGTCGGATGGGTGATGATCTCGCGGGCGGCATCGATGAGGCCGAGGGCGACGTACGACTTGCAGGCGAGCATGGCGGCGTGCAGACCGGTCGGGCCTGATCCGACCAGCGGCAGGACGCCATTGACGACGGTGTAATAGTCGCCGCGTTCGAAGAGCTCGTCGTAGGTTTGTGCCGGGGGACTGGCGGGCGACTTTGCAGGCGAAACGGCCGTTTTCAGGGTTGCGGTCTGGGTCATCCGGCCTCCATGCCGATTGAGGAAATTCAGGGACTCGGCCCTTTCATATCTATCGGAGACGGCCTGCGGAGGTCGATACGTTTTGTGCCGGGGGAGACTCCTGTTTTCGCAGGTTTTTGAGAGTAAAGTGCCATGAGCGATTTGGAAAGAGATCAGCCATTGGTCAGCATTGTCATCGCCACCTACAACCGGTGCGAGCACCTGAAGCGGTGCATTGCGCGGGTTCGCGGGAATGTGCGGATTGCGTATGAACTGGTCGTGGTCGGCGGCGGGGCGGGGGATGGGACGGAAGAGTGGGTTGAGGCTCAGCCGGATATCCGATTTATCCGCGAGACACAGCGCGAGGGAGCGACGAAGGCCTACAACAAGGGCTTTCGGGCGGCGGCCGGCAAATATGTCATGTGGCTCAACGATGATTCGTACCCCCTTCCGGGTGCGCTGGAAGCGGCGGTTCGAATGATCGAGCGAGCCGACATGAAGGGCGTCGGCATGGTGGCGTTTTATCACAACGAGGATCGGAAGTGGAACAAGCTGGACACGATTGAGTATCACGGGGAGGCCTACAGCATCTACAACGTGCGCGGGACGCCGTACGCCAACTTTGGTCTGCTGCGGCGGGACCTCCTGGAGCGGCTGGGGTATCTCGACGAGCGGTATTACTTCTGCGGGTGGGACCCGGACCTGGCGCTGAAGGTGCAGCGCGAGGCGGGGCTGAGCGTGGTCGGCTGCCGGGAGGCGCTGGTTCATCACGAGGAGCTGATCGACGAGCGAAAAAGCGCGGACATGGGGCTGATCGAGGCGGACAACGCGAAACTTTTCGCGAAGTGGAAACTGCCGGAGAAGTTTTCGTATCCCGATCCGCGGCCGGCGTATCAGCGGCGCGTGCGGGAGCTGGCGGGGGTTTGACGGGCCGGGAAACGTCAAAACGCCGAAAAGTCAAAAAGTCAAAACAGTGAGCGGCGGTGAGTCTGCGCGGTTTCAGTCCAGAGAGCGCCGGTGTCATACGGCCGGCAGAGGCGCCGGACGCTACGGGGACCGCCGAATCTGAAGGTGACATAAGGTGACACAAGACCTTCGGGAATTGTGCCAACACTTGTGGTGGGCATGGGTTGGGGCGGGTCGCGATTTGGGGTGAAAATTCAGAAAAATCGTGATGAGATTCAAAGGTCAACGGGGCCAGGGTGAATGCCGGGAGCATACGAGCCCGGGATGGGCGTTTGGTTTTCATCGCATAAACGACACTTGCTCCTCGTTCGCGCCGTTGACCGACACGGCGACGGGGTCGAAGTCGGTGTGGAATCGCACGTGCTTGCACGAAAGACAGGCAGCGTTATCGCGCTTTTCGTGCGAACGTGGTACTTCCGTTCACACGAAATCATTGGGATACACACGGGCCGGAGGCCCATGCTACCCCGTTTGGGTGAAACCGGTTTGCATGGCTGAAGGCCGCAATTGCTCTGTAACTTATTATCTGTGAACAGTTTAAGAGAATAATAATTTCCGGGGCAGAGTTCGCGGCGCCGGGGGTACTGGTATTGAGCGCCGCCGGAGGTTGCTCTCCCGGGACTCGGGTCGGCCGTGGTCCCCGACATCCGGCGGGCGGGCGAACTGTGTGGTCTTGCTCGTGCGCGAGCCTGACCACCACGGAGCGGAATCATGTCTAACACGACACGAGTTATTGATCGGTGTGGCTGCGCGCGGATCGTCCGCTGCGTGGTGGCTTTTGCTGCGCTAAGCTGGCTGTGCGAGGGGCGGGTGAAGGGCGATTTCACGTATCCCGACTTTGCGAGTGTCGCCGGGCTGACGCTCAACAACGATGCGGCGCAGGCGGGCAATGTGCTTCGGCTGGCGGCAAACACGGGCGATCAGAGCGGCAGCGCGTGGTACACGTCGACCAAGGCACACGTCGCGGACGGCTTCGACACGACGTTTACCTTTCGGCTTTCCGGCAGCGGGAGCTTCGGGGCTGATGGGTTCGCGTTCGTCATTCAGGATGACGGGACGTCGGCTCTGGGCAACGGCGGAAGCGGGCTGGGCTACGAAGGCATTCCTCGAAGCATCGCGATCGAGTTCGACACGTTTGGGTTCTTTCCCGAGAGCGACAATCACATCAGCGTGCAGTCGAAGGGAAACCAGGGGAACTCCATCGAGGACGCCGACTCCCTTGAGTTGATTTCCGCGCCGTTTGATCTGAACGACGAGCAGCCGCACACGGTTCTCATTCGCTATCGGCCCGGCGTGCTGATGGTGTATCTGGACGGTAGCGTCTCGCCGGCGCTGATCGCGTCGGTCGATCTTCAAAACATGAACGGCGACGACATCCTCGACGGCTCTGGCGATGCGTGGGTGGGATTTACCGGCGCGACGGGCGGGGTCTCGCAGGATCACGACATTCTCACATGGGACTTCGACGAGACGACCGACGCCCTGCCGATGGGGGCGTGTTGCACGGCCGCAGGATGCGCGGAACTGACCGCGCCGGCATGCGCGAGCCAGGGATTCTACGCAGGCGACAACACGCTGTGCGCGTTTGAGTCGTGCAACGGAGCATGCTGCACCGAGGGAAGCTGCGAGGACGACATCTACATCGGCGACTGCATCTCGGGAGGCGGGACGTTTCTGGGGGTCGCATCGGTGTGCGATTTCGATTCTTGCGAAGGGGCCTGCTGCGACGCATTCGGCGACTGCTACGTTACCGACGAATTCAACTGCACCAGCGGCGGCGGGACATTCCACGGCGCGGGCAGCACCTGCACGCCGTTTCCCTGCGCTCTGCCTCCAAACGGCGCGTGCTGCATCGACAATGAATGTCTGATGATGGATGAGGCGGACTGCGCCAATAACGGCGGCACGTGGTACGGCATCGGCACGTCTTGCTTCGATGTGAACTGCTTCGATCCGCCGGGCCCGAGGGGCGCCTGTTGCCAGCCGGGCGGTTCGTGTGTCAATGATGTTACTCAGACGGCCTGCGAGCATTTCAACGGGACATACAACGGGGACGGGAGCTTGTGCGTGAATTCGGATTGCGCGGAGTCGTGCGATTGTGTGGGCGCGGTGATCGTCTCGGCCGGTTCGTTTTTCGCTGACTCCACGCTGAATGAGCCGGTGTGCGAGGGCGGGGCCTGCTCTGATCCTTCGCCGGCGAAGATTTATTCCTATACGCCGACGGAGGGCGGCTGGACGCTGATCAACACATGTAATGGATCGGACTTCGACTCGGTGATATCCGTTCATTCGGGATGCCCGATGACGGCGGCGAACCAGATTGCATGCGATCTGAACTCGTGCGGGACGGATGCGCAGGTTTATTTTTGCGCGGTTGCCGGGCAGACATATTATGTTCGCGTCGGCGGCGAGGGCGGGTCGTCGGGCAATTACGATCTGCTCGTGCTGCACTTCCCCGGCGACATTTATGAAGGGCCGTTCCAGAACCCGGGCAATGGACACTGGTATTACCACACGAATCCGGGACCGTGGACAGGGCTTGAGGCGCTGGCGATCTCCAAGGGCGGCCATCTGGCGACGGTGAGTGACGTCGCGGAGAACGCATGGCTGCTGGCGACGTTTACGGTCAACGATATTGCGATGGCGATCGGGTTCAACGATGCCGCCGTCGAGGGGACGTTTGAGTGGGCGAGCGGCGAGCCGGTGACTTACACGAACTGGCAGGCGGGCCAGCCGGACAATCTCGGAGAGCAGGACTACGCGATCATCAACGGCGCCGGCGAGTGGGAGGACCACACGGACTGCAATGCCGGCGCGTATCGCGGTGTGATTGAAGTCGAGACGGTGCCGCTGCCGGGTGTCGTCGCCGGACCGATTCGCAATCCCGGGAACTGTCACGACTACTACTTTACCGAGCCGGGGACGTGGATCGAGCAGCAGCTCAAGGCCGAGGCGCTGGGGGGCGATCTGGTGACGATCGACGATTCGGCGGAGAACGAATGGGTTCGCGCGAACTTCGCGAATTACAACAAGCACGAGCAGGCGATCTGGATCGGTCTGTCGGACTTTGCCAGTGAGAACACGTTTGTCTGGGCGGATGGAAGTCCGGTCGGGTATACGAACTGGGGCGCGGGAGAGCCGAACAACCTCGGGAATGAGGACTATGTGACGATGAACAACGCCGCAACAGGAGAGTGGAATGACGCGCACAGCGGCACTTACCTGGGCGGCGTAATCGAGATTCCGACGGAGCATTGCCCGTGTCAGTGCCAGATTGGTGACATGAATTGCGATGATACCGTCACGACGGCGGATATACCTGAGTTCGTTCAGGCTGTCCTGCAGAGCGGCGGCTTTGCGGGCTGCGACATTGACCTGGCCGACATGAACGGGGACATGCTGATCAACGGACAGGACACGCAGGATTTCGTGGACGAGCTGCTCGGGCTATAGAGACGGGCAATGGTGAGTTTGGATGAGTGAAGTAGGTACCCTCGGGTCGATCGTGCCTCCGGGCTTCCGGTTGCGGTGGAAGTCGTGCTGACGCAGCCGGGGCCTGGGAGGCCGCTTTTATGAGGGCGATGGTTGATGCGGCGTAATAAGGTCGACGGCAGGGCGTCACTTCGACGGTCGTCGAGCCATCCAATCAGGAGGCCCGGTGGTTCGGCGAGATTACGGGCCCTAGACTATCTTGTGCGTCGCGAGCCGACGGCGGTTCAGCGATGCCGAAATGGAGAGACCATGAGACTCGTTACCTGCTTGACCGCTTCGACTCTTATGATGGGACTTTGGACGGTCGGCTGCGCGGGCGACGGCGCGGCGAAATCCGGGCCGCCCACGATGTCGACTGTGCCGACGGGCGCGGATGAATCGACGTCGGGCGGTGCACCAGCGGGAAGGACCTCGGCCGATGAGAACGGCAAGCGGGTCGGCGGGACAGGAAGTGATGCGAAAGGAACAGCGAAGATGAGCACTCAATTTGCAACGTTTGGCGCGGGTTGTTTCTGGGGCGTGGAGGCCGCGTTTCGAGAGGTGGAGGGCGTTACGGCGACGGAGGTCGGTTACTCGGGCGGGGCGATGAAGGACCCGACGTACAAGGATGTTTGCTCGGACAGCACCGGACATGCGGAGGTTGTGCGCGTGGAGTTCGATCCGTCGAAGGTTTCGTATGACGATCTGCTGGAGGTGTTCTGGAAGAATCACGATCCGACGCAGGTCAATCGGCAGGGGCCGGACTTCGGGTCGCAGTATCGATCGGCGATCTTTTTTCACACTCCGGAGCAGGAGCGCAGCGCGAAGGCGAGCAAGGAAGCGCTGGGCAAGAGCGGACGCTTCAGCCGGCCGATCTCGACGGAAATCGTGAGTGCCGGGCCGTTTTACCGTGCCGAGGACTACCATCAGCAGTATCTGGAGAAGCGCGGTCTAAGGTCTTGTCACAAATAGAGTTCTCGGCAGCAAGTTAATGAGTTTTCAGGCCCCGTCGGAATCGGCGGGGCCTTTTTGTTGACTAACGAATCTGCTCAGAGGTGGGTCTAGCGGCTACTCTCCCGAGACGGACCGGGGGTGTCCATTGGGATTTGCGGCAACAGAGTCCTGATTTTTGAGAGTGTCCACCATGACATATTTGAGTTCGCGTTCGACCTGTACGGTGCTTGCGTTGGGTTTGGTTATTTCGGCAGGTTCCGCGCCGGCGACTGCCAAGGAGAAACAGCTCGTCACGATCTCATACGTCGTGGCGCCGGTTCGGCCGCTGCCGGAGAATATCAAGGCGGTGGCGGTGATCGACTCGGGCGTGGACAGCGATGAGGAGAGCGGTGACGCCCGAGAGCGAAAGTGGTCGATGATCGCGGCGGACCTGACCGAGGCGATGCTGCAGAGCGCGGAGGCGGAGTGGGGCTCGGGGCTGAAGGTGGTGCAGCGACGAGCGACGAAGCAGATTCTCGCGGAGCAGGATCTGCAACTGGTGGGGATTGTCGAGGGCGATGCGGTTGCGCGGGCGGGGAAGCTGCTGTCGGTCGATGGGCTCATCATGAGCCGGATCAACATTCACATCGCGGTGAAGAAGAGCTCGCGGTCGGAGATTGACTGGCTCGGGGTGCTGGGAGGCGGAAGCCAGCGGCCGGCGCGCGATCCGCGCATTCGGCTTCGACCGGAGGGGCCGCGGAATCCCTACGGGTTTGGGCCGTCGCGGGGTGGACCGGGTGGATTCGACCTTCCCAAGCGGCAGATCGAGGAGATCAGCCGGCACCTGACGCTTCAATGTTCATTCTCGCTGGTGGATGCGGTGACGGGCGAGGCGGTGGTTCGATTCGCGCCGCCGGTCATTCAGAAGACGGACAAGGCCAAGCCGGATTTTCTATTCGGTCAGTACATTGACGAGGCAGACCTCGACCCGGTGGATCACTTCATCGGTGAGCTGATCGAGCGGGCGGCGCGGGAATTCGTGGGGCAGATGGCGCCGGTTCGCGTGGAGAATACATATCAGGTGATCGGGCGGGGGGATGAAGGCGAGCGGGCGGTTCGGGCGCTGCGCGCGGATGATTTTGCGACGGCGCTGAGGGAGTTTGAGGCGGCGCACAAAGACAAGCCGAAGAAGCACGACACGGTGTTTGCGATGGGGGTGACGTGCGAACTGCTCGGCGAATTCGACCGGGCCCTGGGGTATTACCGACAGGCGGCGGCGATGGAGGACGTGGACGAGGATGAATTGGCGGTTTATCTGGCCGCCAAGGATCGTCTGACCGCCGACATGGAACGCATTGTTCGCATCAAGCGGGAGCCCGCGGAGAAGTGATTCGGCGCTACGCTGTCGCGGCGGGTGCGAGGCGATACAATCCCCCGGACTGGTGCATGGAAGCAGCGTCGGCGGATGTCCCAGCGGGTTGGAGCGATGCATGAGCGGCACGGATATTGAACTTCGAGACGTTTCCAAGGTTTATTACAAGGATCGGATTGAGATCCCCGTGCTCGACGGGCTAAATCTGAATATCGAGCCAGGGCAATTCGTGGCGTTGATGGGGCCGTCCGGCTCGGGCAAGTCGACGCTTTTGCACTTGATCGGCGGATTGGATTCTCCCACGAGCGGCTCTGTGCGGGTGGGTGAAGCACATCTCGAGTCGATGAGCGAGCGCGAGCGTACCTCGTGGCGCAGCCGGCACGTCGGGTTTATTTTTCAGATGTACCACCTCGTGCCCGTTCTGACGGCCGCGCAGAACGTGGAGCTTCCCCTGCTGCTGTTCAAGATGGCATCGAGCGAGCGGAAGGAGCGGGTCAAGACGGCGCTGGAGATCGTCGGCCTGGGCGACCGGATGGATCACCGGCCGAATCAGCTATCGGGCGGTCAGGAGCAGCGGGTGGCGATTGCCCGGTCGATCGTGACCGATCCGGATGCGATCCTTGCCGACGAGCCGACCGGCGACCTGGATTCGAAGACGTCGGAAGAGATTCTCGAACTTCTCAATCTGCTCAATACGGAGTTCGGCAAGACCATTTTGATGGTAACGCACGATCCGCGGGCGGCGGCCCATGCCGCGAGAATTCTACATCTGGAGAAGGGCGAGCTGGAGCGGGACGAGATGAACAGTGCCCGATTCACGCCGGCGGCGTCCTGAGAGCGAGTTGTTTCACTTCGATAAGCGGGGCACTGGAAACCGGCGATGACCATCACCTATGTGTTGATGCAAAACCTGCGGCGGAATCTGCTGCGAACATCGCTGACGGTGATCGCGTTCGCGCTGCCGATGGCGGTGTTTGTCGCGGCGATTTCGTTTGTGGTGACGCTGGCGGAGCTGGCGGCGCACAATGAGCAGGAACTTCGGCTGGGCGTTCATCACCGGACGACGCTGACCAACGGGCTTCCGGAGGGGCACCGTCGGAAGATCGAAGGATTGGATCCGAATCGGGAGCGGCTGATCGCGGTGTGTGGGATGAAGTGGTTCGGCGGTCGCGTGCCGAATTCGCAGAACACGCTCACCAGCCTCGCGGCCGATCCGGATACGTTTCCGATCGTCTATAGCGACACGGCAATGCAGCCGGACGAGATCGAGGCGTGGAACAAGGACCGGCAGGCGTGCGTGGTGGGCACGACGCCGGCGCAGAATTATGGCTGGAAGGTCGGCGATCGATTGACGCTGGACAGTACGGTGCCGCCGTATCTGTCGCTTGAGTTTCACATCGTCAAGATCATCACCAACAAGGAGCGGGCGAATTTCTTCTGGTTCCGGCGCGACTATCTCACGGAGTCACTGGAGACGGCGGGGGCGAACGACGCGCGATGCAACATCTTCTGGGTGAAGTGCCGCAGCGCCGAGAGCCTGCGGAGCCTTCAGCGGGATATTGACGAGATGTTCGCCAACACGCCGGACGCCACGAAGTCGGAAGATGAGAACGCCTTCGCGGCCAACTTCACCCAGGCGGCGGGGAACATCCCGGGGTTGATGCAGGCCATGGCGATCGTGGTGGTGGTCATCATCGGGCTGGTCGCGGGCAATACGATGATGATGAGTTTTCGCGAGCGGATGCGCGAGCTGGCAGTGTTCAAGGCGATCGGCTTTCAATCCGGGCGCATCTTTTTCATCGTGATATCGGAGAGCATCCTGCTGGCGCTGATCGGCTCGCTGCTCGGCGTACTGCCGATGTGGGGGATTTTGAGCATGCTTCCGATCGCCCGGCTGGTGAACTTCGGCCCCATCAGCGGATTCGCGGTGTCGCCGGTCGCGGTGGTGGGCTCGATTTGTATTGCCCTGTTGGTCGGCGTGGCGTCGGGGATGTGGCCGGCGTATCGGGCGATGCGGCTCAGGACGACGGACGCGCTTCGGCGGGTGGCGTAGGAAGGCGAGGAATCTTTCCGGATGGCGATGCCGCTTACGTATTACTGGCGCAGCCTCTTTGTGCGGAAGGCGACGACGCTGATGACCGTGCTGGTCATTTCGGCGGTGGTCGCGGTGTTTGCATACATGATGGGCTTTGCCGACGCCCTCGGTCATTCTCTCTCGGTGGCCAGCGACGACTCCAAGTTAATCGTGATCAAGGGCGGCGCAACGGCGGAAAGCAACAGCGCGATACCGATTGACGACTTCAACAAGCTGAGCCAGCTCACCGGCGTGGCGCGCGATCCGGCAACGGGGCAGGTGCTGGTGAGCCCGGAGATGCTGGTGCAGGTCTCGCTGCCGCGTCTGCGTGACGAGGGGCGGACCAACGCGAACGTGGCGGTGCGCGGGGTGACGATGGACGCCTTCAAGGTGCATCAGAATGTGCGTCCGGAGGGCTCGCTGTTTTCGAAGGCGGAGCGCGAAGTCATCGTCGGGGAGGCGGCGGCGAAGCAATTCGGCGGACTGAAGATCGGGGATACGCTGAACCTCGGCTTTGCGAATGACAAGCCGTACAAGGTGGTGGGTTATTTCACGGCGGACGGCGGGCCGATGGAGAGCGAGATCTGGGGATATCTCCCGTCGCTGATGAACGCGTACAACCGAACGATGTATTCATCGGCCAACCTGCGACTGGCGGATGGGGCGGACGCGGCGAAGGTGGTTGAACAGGTCGAGGGTCCGGCGATTCAACTGACGGGGCAGACGGAGACGGACTACTGGTATGCGCAGTCGCGGTTGATGCGTGTGTATCTGGGGATTGCCAATGTCCTGGTGGTCATCATGTCGATCGCGGCGATCTTCTCGGTGGCGAACACGATGTTCTCGGTGGTGGCGGGGCGAAGCCGCGAGCTTGCGATGCTGCGGACGATCGGTTTTTCGGGCGGGCAGATTCTAACGGGGCTGGTGATCGAATCGGTGATGCTCTCGTCGATCGGGGGCGTGCTCGGCTGCCTGGGATGCTGGGCGTGGCTATCCTTCGTTGGCAACACCAAGGACATGTTCGGCGCGACGACGTTTACGTCGATGGCGTTTGAGATCCACATGACGCCGCGGCAGGTTCTTGGGGCGCTGGTGCTGGTCTGCGGCGTCGGGGTCATCGGGGCGCTGGTGCCGGCGATTCGTGCGTCGCGCATGCAGGTCGTGACGGCGCTGCGCGAGGCGTGATGGCGAAACAACGACCGGGCCGTGTGACGACGGGACAGCTTTGATCCTCCGACTGATTTATCTTTATCGAAATCTGACGCGCAATCTGGTGCGGACTTTGCTGACGTGCCTGGCGGTGGCGCTGCCGATCACCATTTACGTCCTGACGACCGCGGTGGTCGACGGGTTTGATGCGTTTCTGGATAACTCGGCCAAGCAGCTTCGACTCGCCGTGACGCAGAGGACATCGATCATAAATCCGCTGCCGGAAGGTCACCGGCGAAAGATCGAGACGCTGGACCCGACGAAGAAGCGATTAATCGCGGTGTGCGGGCTCCGCTACATCGGCGGTCAGCGGGAAGACGACCCGACGCCGCTCTCGACGCTGGCGGTGGATGCGGACACGTTCGCGGTCGCGTTTCCCGAGCATAAGCTGACGCCGGCGGAGATCGAGGCGTGGAACAAGGATCGCCAGGCGCTGATGGTGGGGCGCGGAACGGCGCGGGACATGGGCTGGAAGGTGGGTGACCGGGTGACGATTCTTCCTTCGCTGCCGCCGTACGAGCCGATGGAGTTTCACATCGTCTCGACGCTGCCCAAGGCGGAGGACTTCGTGACGAACTGGTGTCGCCGGGATTATCTCGAAGAGGAATTGAAGAAGCTCCAGGCCCCCGAAGGGCTGGTCACGTTTTTCTTCGTCAAGTGCGCGTCGAAGGCGGACCTGGATCACTATCGGGTGGAGATCGACAAGCTGTTCGCCGGATCGCTGGACGAGACCAAGACGCAGGACGAAAAGACGTTCATGAACGAATTCATCACGCAGCAGTTCAACCTGCCGAGAAACCTGACGATCCTCGCGGCGATGACCGTCTTCGTGGCGATCATGGCGGCGGCGAACACGATGAGCATGAACTTTCGGGACCGGACCAACGAGGTGGCGACGCTGAAGTCGCTGGGCTTCGGGTCGTGGTTCACGTTTGTCCTGGTGCAGACGGAGAGCCTGATGCTTTGCACGGTCGGCGGCTTCGTCGGCGCGATCGGCCCGTATGTTGCGTTTACCTATACGCCGCTTCGCAATCTGACGGTGCCGCTGATTCAGACGATTGAGATCGCCCCGTTCACGTGCGTGAAGGCAATGGTGATCGCGCTGGGGATCGGCATCATCGCGGCAATGTGGCCGAGCTGGCTGGCGATACGAATGCACGTGGTGACGGCGCTGCGCGAGGTGGGATAGGGCGCGATGATCGCGCAGTTGAGAGAGTCTGGAGGAATTCGTGGCATTGCCGCTGAGCTATAACTGGCGGAATCTCTTCGTGAGAAAGCTGAGCACGGCGCTGACCTTCACGGTCGTGGGCGTGATCGTCGCCGTTTTGTGCATCCTTCTTTCTTTCGCGGCGGGGATTCGCATTTCGCTGCGCTCCAGCGGATCGCCGCTTAACGTGATGGTCCTGAAGACCGGAGCAACGGCGGAGAGCACGAGCATCATCACGCCCGAGGAGGCGAATCGGCTCATCCAGACGCCGGGCATCGCGCAGGATGACAGTGGACAGATGCTTATCAGCCAGGAACTGTGCGTGCAGACGTCGATCCCGCGAAAAGGGCCCGAGGGGAATCCGGCGAATGTCGCGGTTCGCGGGGTGGACGCCGCGGCGTACGCGCTTCATTCTGAAGTGAAGATCGTCGAAGGTCGTAGATATGAGCCGGGGGCGCTGGAAGTGATCGTGGGGAAGCAGGCGCAGGATCGGTATCGCGATCTGCACGTCGGCGGGCAGGTGCAGTTGGGCCGGGCGGCGAATCGGATTTATACCGTGGTCGGCGTGTTTGAGGCGGGCGGCGGGGCCTTTGAAAGCGAGATATGGGGATCGCGCCCGACGATCATGGATTCGTACAACCGGCGGTTTATCTCGAGCGCGGTACTTCGGTTGGCCGATGCTTCGAATGCCGACGCGGCGATCAAGTACCTCAAAGGGCCGGCGGTTCGGCTGAATGCAAAGTTGGAGACGGACTACTACGAGGACCTGTCATCGAAGACGCAGCAGATCGTCGCGCTGACCAGCATGTTGATCGGCATCATGGCGATCGGCGCGATCTTCGCGGTGGCGAACACGATGTACGCCTCGGTCGACAGTCGCCGGCGCGAGATCGCGATGCTGCGGACGATCGGATTCACGCGGACCTCGATCGTCACTTCGTTTCTATTGGAGTCGATTTTGATCTGCCTGCTTGCCTGCGCGACGGGCGTGGCAGCCGGTTCGCTGGTGGATGGTTCCCGGCAGGACTTCTTATCGGACAGCACTTGGACGGTTCTGGCCTATGAGCTGCGCCTGACGCCTGATGTCATTCTCACCGCGCTGGGTGTGGCGATGGCCGTCGGGCTGATCGGCGGACTCGCTCCGGCGTTGAAGGCCTCGCGGATTGGGATCATCGAGGCCCTGCGAAAAGCCTGACCTTGGGCTAGAATCGGCTACACGTGGCAACAAGACCTGACATCCGATCGCAGCTTCGCACGCTGAGCATCCCCAAAGATCAGCGGCCGACGCGCCCCGTGGTGAGATCGCCCGGCGCGGTGCGGCTGGGAAAGCCCGTGGGCATCCTGATTGTGCTCGTGGGGCTGATCGGTGGGGGAATCTGGGCCATCCGACAGGTTCAGTCGATGAGCGCGGCGAGTGCTGATGAGTCGCAGGTGCGGCTGATCACGATTACGGCGCGGGATTCGTCGCAGCCGCTGCCGGTGTACACGGCGACCGGCAAGATCGTCTCCGATCATAAGGTTCTGGTGAATACCAAGGTGTCCGGTCAGATTGTCGATCTGCGATTTGAGCAGGGCGACAGCGTGCAGGACGGCCAGGTGCTGGCCCGGATTGAGGACGTGCTGTACAAGGCCCGTCGCGATCAGGCAGCCGCCGACCTGGAAAAGTCACGTGCAAGCCTGGCATACCAGGAGATTAATTTCGACCGGGTGCAGCGCCTGTTTGAGATCAAAAACGCCCCGGACATCGAATTCGCCGATGCCAAGCGCGCGCTCGATGAGGCGAAGGCCCAGGTCGCGGCCAATACGGCGGAGCTTGAGTTCGCCCAGAAGGCGCTGACCGATTGCAACGTTCTGGCGCCGATCTCCGGAGTCATTCTGGAGCGCAATGTGGAGATCGGCGACTTCGTCGCGGCCGAGGGCGGGCGCGGGGCCATCGCCAATGCCCAGCTTTGCACGATCGCCGACATGACGAAGGTGCGGGTCGAGGTGGACATCAGCGAGTTGGACGTTGCCCGAATTCATAAGGACATGGCCTGCGTGATCACGCCGGATGCCTACAAGGATCGTCGCTACGACGGTCACGTCATGTGGCTGGACCCGGGAGCGAATTATTCCAAGGCGACGGTGCAGGCGAAGGTCCGCGTGATGAATCCGGATGAGTATCTGCGGGTGGAGGGTTCGGCGCAGGTCTTGTTTCTTGCGGACGATTCGTCTGGCGAGTCGTCGGATGCGGGGTCCAGCGCGATCTGGATCCCTTCGACTGCCTGCGCGAAGGGCGAGGGCGACACGGCGAAGGTGTTTGTGGCCGACGGCGGACGCATCCAGGCGACGCCGATCAAGCTTGGCAGGCAAGTCGGCAGTCAGGTCGAGGTCGTGAGCGGTCTGGCCGTTGGGCAGCGGATTGTTGCCGATGGTCTGGAGAAGCTCACCGACGGGCAGCGCATCGGCTCGTAGTTAACCATTCAGCAAATCGTCCACGAACGCCGCGGTGTCCAGTTCCAGGGAACCGGTTTCATAGTCGGCGCAGGCGGACTCGTCTTCAGGCAGCGGCGCGCCGAGCTTGGCCCTGACGAAGCCGGCGATGTCGTCGGCGCTCAGCGACTCGTCCTGATTCACATCTCCCAATAGCAGGCAGGCAGGAACGGCAATGGTGTAGATGCCGCGGCCGTGGGTGGCGGCGAGGAGCGTCTCGGTGTCGTGCATGAAAGTGATTTCGTCGACGCTGACGTTGGCGGGTCCCTTATCAGTTGTGGACCATGTGGCTCCGCCATCCTCCGAGGCGAAGATGCCGACTTCGGTGCCGACGTAGAGCCAGTTGGGTTTGCGGGGGTGGCGGGCGATGCCTCGAATGGGGGCGTTGGGCAGGCCGGTGGCGCCGGCGCCGGTGGCGTCCGTCCAGTTGGCGCCGCCGTTGACCGTCTTCATGAGATTGTCCGCGGCGAAACCACCGAGGCAGACATAGGCGGTGTTGTGATCGTCGGGGTCGATGAGGATGCGCGTGATGTAGCGATTGGGCAGGGGATTCACGCCTGAGTTATCGTCAATGGGGGACCAGGTCGGCGATACCGCGGTGCCATTGGCTGTGCGATGGACTTCGCCGTTGTTCTGGCCGACCCAGATGTTGTTCGAATTTCCGGGGGCCACTGCGATGGCACTGATATAGTCCGTGCCCGCCGGTCGGATTTGCTGCCAGGTGATGAAGATGGGGTTGGCCCTGGCATTCGGGCAGCGCCACAGGCGAGAGCCGCCGGCGAGGAGGCGCGCCGGGTTGTTGGGGTCGAGGATGAACGGGGCGATGAAATTAGCGGCGGTCCCGGCGTCGGCGAGACCATTGATGATGTAGCCCGCGGAGACGCCGCCGTCGCTTGAGCGATGAATCTGCAGGGTGATGTACTCGCCGTAGCAGTAGTTGGGATTCGACCAGTCGATCGCACAGAATCCGCCGTCGCCGCCGAAGGGGAGATTCGCCAGATCGGAGCCCGGCTCAAGGCGAAGGGTGCCGTTGTCCTGGGTGCCGCCGATGATCCGTCCGCTGCCGCCGTCTCCAGCCGCGCCGTAGAACTGGGTGGCGCGGTACTCGCCGTCGAGGTTGGTCCAGCCGGCGGCGGTCGAGGCGGTGTAGATGTTGTCAGTTCTGAAGACGCCGCCGTCGGTGCAGATGTAGACCCGCCGATTGGTGACGCCGTCAAAGCCCGGGTCGCTGACGATGGCGTGCAGGTCCGGGTGCGGCTGGGAAGTCAAGATGTATCCGTCGCTGATCTGCGTGAAGCTGACGCCGCCGTCGGTGCTCCTTTGGAGGTGATATCCGCCGGTGACAAGAAAGTTCGGATTGGTCGGGTCCACCCAGAGCGGATTGGTGTACCAGCTCACGCCGGTAGTCTGGCCTGCTGTTTGGATAGCATAAGACTGGCCGCCGTCGGTGGACTTCCAGATTTTTCCGCCGTCGGCGGCGCTGGAGGCGTAAACAATGCTCGACTGGCTCGGCGCATAGGCCAGCTCAATGCGCGAGCCAAAGCCGTTGACGTGATTGAGTCCGCCCGCGGTGGTCCAGGTGAAGCCTCCGTTGACCGAGTACACGGCGCGGTGATACCAGTCGGAGTCGTAGTCGATGACGTGGCCGACGGCCTTGCTGCCGTCGATGGGATCGAAGGCGACGTAGAAGGAGCCCTGAGCGCCGAGCCGCGCCTGCCATGAGAAGCCGGCGTTGGTGGAGCGATAGATGCCGCCGTATCGCTTGGAGGCAAGGATGACGTTGCTGTTGCTGGGTGAGACGGCGATTCGGCAGACATTGTCCCAGCCCGATGTCGAGGCGAGCTGCGCCCAGGTCTCGCCGCCGTCGACGGATTTGTAGATGCCGGCGCCGCCGATGGCGTCTCCGTTGAAGAATCCTTCGCCGGTGCCCGCGTAGATCACGAGCGGGTTGTTGGGGTCGATGGCCAGACAGCAGATGGCAAGGCTGGGAAATTCGTCGTTGATCGGGGTCCAGCTTGCGCCGCCGGTGGTGCTTTTCCAGATGCCGCCGCTGACCGCGCCGGCGATGAGTCGATTCGGGTCGGCGGGGTCGATCAGGATCGAGCGGCTGCGACCGCCGACGTTGCGCGGGCCGCGCTCGACCCAGTTGACGGAATCAATGCCGGCGAAGCGCGCGCCGCCGCGCGGCTGGGCCAGTGCGAGATTGGCCAGTCTCTGTCCGACGGCCTGGCGCAGGGCGCCCTCGGGAATCTTCCCGTCCTCGTTCGTCCAGGTCTTGCGACGCCAGCGCATGGCCTCGTGGGGGTTCGTCGCCTTGGTCAGTTTGAGATTCGTCAGGCCGGGGTTGCCGCTGAGGTCGACGACCGGACTTGTCCTGGAAGTCGGCGGCGAGGTCGGTGCAGCGCAGCCGCAAACGGCGAGACCGAACAGTGCGGCGGTCGTCACGAATAACGGGATATGTAACAGGAATCGAAAACTCACGGACTTCCCTCCATTGGCAGTCATCATGATAGCAGAATCCGTCAGTGGGAATCAGTTGAGTGCCACGGTTCATGGCTGACGAGAGAGGAGGCGCATGGCGAACAGGCGCGGCTGATCAGCCTCGCGTGGAGCGAAAGTACTCGATCGTGCGGGCGAACCCTTCGCGCCAGGGCGTCGTGGGGCCCCAGCCGAGCAATTCACGGGCGCGAGACAGATCAGGTCGGCGGCGCTCCGGATCGTTGACGGGGCGCTGGGTGAAAATCATCCGGCTCTTGGAGCCGGTCAGCTCGATGACGGCGCGAGCGGCCTGCTCGACGGTGATCTCCTCGTCGTTGCCGATGTTGATCGGCTCGTGGCAGTCGCTGTCGGCGGTTCGCAGAATCGCCTCGACGAGATCATCGACATAGCAAAACGACCGAGTCTGCGAGCCGTCGCCGTGCAGGGTCAGCGGCTGGCCGTCGAGCGCCTGATTGATGAAATTCGGCAGGGCGCGGCCGTCGTTGCTGCGCATCCGCGGGCCGTAGGTGTTGAAGATTCTCACCATCCGCGTCGAGACCGAGCGGAGGCGGTGATAGGTCATGGTCATGGCCTCGGCGAAGCGCTTGCCCTCGTCATAGGGAGCGCGCGGACCGATGGAACTGACGTTGCCGCGATAGGTTTCCTTTTGCGGGTGCTCGAGCGGGTCGCCGTAGCATTCGCTGGTCGAGGCCTGAAGAAAGAGACTGTGCTTTTCGAGGGAGAGGTCCAGCAGGTTCTTCACGCCGACGCTGCAGGCGAGCATGATCTCGACGGCCTTCTCGTGGAAGTCGACCGGCGAGGCGGGGCAGGCGAGGTTGAAGACGCGATCGACCGGACCCTCCATGCGAAGTGGCGAGCAGATATCCTGGCGGATGTAGGTGAAGCCCTTGATCCGCGCGAGGTCTTCGGCGTTCTTCGGGCTTCCGGTGATGAGGTTGTCGATGCCGACGACCTCGTGGCCCGCGTCGAGCAGACGGCGGCAAAGGTGATATCCAATAAATCCGGCGGCGCCGGCAACGATGATTCGCATGAAACTACACGTCTCTTGTTTTTCCCCGCCGCGGCAGGCCGGCCGCCTGCTACTTGGAGAGTAATTCTATCCGTTGGCGGACATTGCCGATGCGGGCAACGCGCAGGCCAAAATGCTCGCCCACTTTCACGGCGACGCCACTGCCGATCTGTGCCTTACCAATCATGAGGTCCAATTCATCCTCGACGGTTCGTTCAAAATCCAGGATGGTGCCGGGCCTGATCCGCAGGATGTCGCTCGTCAGCATGGAACGCTCGGCGAGGCGGACATTGAGCACCACTTTCAGGCCGAGAATACGCTGGACGCGGCGATTGGGCGAGGCGGCCGATCGTGGCGGGGCGGTCGATTCTGAAGGCGCCTGGGCCGGGCGTACCGCGGGCGCCTGTGGCGTGTTCGGGGCGCCACGCTTCTCCAGTCGATCAATGTCGCCTGAGAGGGTGCTCACCGCCGTGGTGGCATCCCTCAAGACGGCGTCGATCTCATCCTGGGTGAACATGCGGAGCAGTCGGCCTCGCGGTTGTAATGTCTTTTGAGAAGCTAGTTTAGAGCGAGCGGACGCACGGGGATCATTAGGATTTATCGACTCTGGAGGGGGTAAACTTGAGGCGGGCAGCGGCTAGGAGAGCTTTGAGACCGCGACACAGGCATTATGGCCGCCAAAGCCGAAGGAGTTGCTGATGGCGATTTCCACCTTGGCATCCTGGGCTGTTAGCGGGGTGTAGTTGAGGTCGCAGCCATCGCCGGGGCTTTCGAGGTTGATGGTCGGCGAGATGGTCCCGTTGACCAGGGCCATGACGGTAGCGACAAGCTCAACGCCGCCGCTGGCGCCGAGCAGGTGGCCGATCGAGCTCTTGGTGCTGCTGATACGCAGGCGCTTGGCGTGATCGCCGAAGACGGACTTGATGGCCATGGTCTCGGCGACGTCGCCGAGCGGCGTGCCGGTCCCGTGGGCGTTGACGTAGTCCACCTGGTCGGTGGACAACTGGGCGTCCTTCAGAGCGTAAGTCATTGCGGCCGCGCCGCCGCGACCGAGCTCGTCGGGCTGGGTGATGTGGTTCGCATCGGCGCTCATGCCGTAGCCGAGGATTTCGGCGTAGATCCGCGCGCCGCGCTTCTTTGCGTGCTCCAGCTCTTCAAAGATGAACATGCCGGCGCCTTCGCCCATGACGAAACCATCGCGGTCGCGATCGAAGGGGCGCGACGCCTTTGCGGGGGCATCGTTGCGCTCGGAGAGGGCCTTCATCGAAGCGAATGCGGCGAGGCCCAGGGGCGTCAGGGCAGCTTCGGCGCCGCCGGTGACCATGATGTCGGCATCGTTTCGCCGAATCGCATGGAGGGCGTCGCCGATGGCATTGGTCGCCGAGGCGCAGGCCGTGGCGACCGCGGTGTTGGGCCCCTTGGCGCCGAGCATGATCGAAATGCTTCCACTCGCCGCGTTGACCATGAGCTTGGGAATCGTGAAGGCGGAGACTTTTGAAGGGCCTTTTTCGATCAGGCGGAGGTGCTGTTCTTCGATTTCGAGCAGGCCGCCGATCCCGGAGCCGGTGATGACGCCGACGCGCGACGGGTCCAGCTTGTCTTTGTCCAGTCCGCAGTCATTGAAGGCGGCCCGCGCCGCGACGACGGCCAACTGGGTGAAGCGGTCCATCCGCTTGATGTCTTTGCGTTCGAGATGAGCTTCGGGCTGAAACTCCCGGCACTCGCCGCCGAAACGGACGTCAAATCCTTCGACAGGAAAACGCTGAATGGGGCCGACGCCGCTTTCACCAGCGAGGAGACGCTCCCAAAAGCCATCGACGGTGATTCCCAAAGGAGAAACCACCCCCATTCCCGTAATGACGATGCGACGTCGAGACATTCAAAGAGTCCTCGAAATGCCGGGCCGATCGACAGCCGCGGCGGTGGGGGAGCTACTCCTTCTTCTGACCCTGGGCCTTGCCGATGTACTCGACCGCATGGCCGACGGTCTGAATCTTTTCGGCCTCCTCATCCGGGATGGAAAGCTCGAATTCATCTTCGAATTCCATGACGAGTTCCACGGTGTCGAGCGAATCGGCATTCAGATCGTTTACGAAGGACGTATCCATCGTGATCTCGGACTTTTCCACGCCCATCTGCTCACTAACGATCTTAATGACCTTTTCTTTGATCTCTTCGCTGGTTGCCGCCACCACATGATTCTCCTGTCTTACATGCCCGGCAACTGTTTGCCGCGGCTGATCCATTCTCACACACTTGCAAGGTCGAAATCGGCCCCGAGAATAGCGGGGACACCGACCGACGAAAAGGGTCACATATGCAGGCCGCCATCGACCACCAGAACCTGGCCGGTGATGTAGCCTGAGGCGGAGGAGGCAAGGAAAGCAATCGCCGCGGCGACTTCCTCGGGCTCGCCGAACCGTTGCAGCGGGATCAGCGGCCGGACCTGCTCTCGTACCTTCTCCGAAAGGACGTTTGTCATGTCGGTCTTGATGAAGCCGGGCGCGACGGCGTTACAGGTCACGCCCCGGCGGGAAAGCTCCTTGGCGACGGACTTGGTCAGGCCGATGACGCCGGCCTTGCTGGCCGCGTAATTCGACTGGCCGGGATTACCCATGATGCCGGAGATGCTCGTCAGATTGACGATGCGTCCCCACCTGGCACGGACCATATGTTTAGCGACGGCGCGCGTCAACTGAAAGACGCTGCGCAAATTCGTGGCGATGACGTCATCGAACTGTTCGTCGGACATGTTCATGATGAGGCCGTCGCGCGTGATGCCGGCATTGTTGACGAGAATATCGATACGCCCAAACTCGGTCGCCAGATCGTCGACCCACTTCTCGGTCTTGGCGCTCTCGGTCACGTCGAACGGGCGCGTCACGATCTTGCCCAGGCACCGTTGATCGGCCGCCTCGGCTGAGAGGGTGCCCAGCTTTTCGGGGTTTCGAGCGCAGGCAATGACGGTTGCCCCCTGGCGCGCCAGGGCCAGGCTCGTGGCACGGCCGATCCCGCGAGAACCGCCCGTTACTATTGCAACTCGGTCAACCAGTTCCGCCATACAGTCGCTGCATCCTTCCGCCATCGAGCGCCCCTTCGGAGGCCGGATGGTGATCCTGGAGTTTTCTCTAAACCGTCGCTCCGGTGAGCGCTGCCGCCGTCGAATAATTCACGGCCTTTACGGTCCGGTTGATCTTTCTCATCAAGCCGGTCAGGACTCTGCCCGGACCGACTTCGGCGAAGCGGTCGAAGCCCTCGGCGATCAGCCTCTCAATCGAGGCCTGCCACCGGATGGGTTTTGCCACCTGCTCCCGAAGGGAAGCCCGGACACTGTCAGGGTCGCCATGATAGCCAGCAGAGACGTTTGCGACCACAGGAATTCGTCCAGGGGTTATTTTCGCGGATTGTAGGGCCTCGGTGAGGCCATCGACCGCCGGTCCCATAAGTGCTGAATGGAAGGCCCCGGCCACATTCAGGGCCACGGCCCGACCGCCATGCTCTTCAGCCATATTGACGGCTCTTTCGCAGGCCGCCTTGGTACCGGAAATCACGATTTGCCCGGGGCAGTTGTAATTGGCAGGGGTCAGGACCTCACCACCGGCTGCCTCCTCACAAAGCCGGAGGGTCTGCTCGTTGTCGAGCCCCATGATGGAGACCATGCCGCCGGAGGAAGTCTCAGCGGCCGCCTGCATCAGCTTGCCGCGCCGAGCTACGAGGGTGAGGGCGTCCTGGAACGTCAGCCAACCGGCGACGTGCAATGCGGAGTATTCGCCGAGACTCAGGCCGGCCATCGCCGAGGGCTGAAGCTCGGCCGCAACCCCCTGCGCCTCCAGGGCACGCCAAACCGCGACCGAAGTCACAAAGATGGCAGGCTGCGACATATCCGTCGCGTCGAGTCGATCGGCCGGGCCTTCATGGCACAACTTGGTCAGGTCGAGGCCGAGGATGCTGTTGGCCTCATCAAAGACACCGCGCGCCTCCGCCGAGGCGTCGTAGACGTCCTTGCACATGCCGACTTGCTGTGCGCCCTGGCCCGGAAAAATGATCGCTGTCTTTCCCACTGCTCAACCCTAAATATGTTGATGAAACCCGACCCGACTCAGATTCGCAGGAGCGCCGATCCCCAGGTGAGGCCGGCGCCGAAGGCGACCAGCAAAACCAGGTCGCCCTCCTTGATTCGCCCGGTCTCGCGGCACTCGTCGATGCCGATCGGGATCGAGGCCGCCGAAGTATTACCGTATTTCTGGATATTTGTGAATATCCTGTCCTGAGGGAGGCCGAGTCGCAGCCGGGCCGATTCGATGATTCGCAGATTCGACTGGTGGGGAATGACCAGGGCGATGTCGTCGGCCTTCACGCCGGCCTCGGCAAGGGTGGAATCGATCAATTCCAGATTGCGTTTGACGGCGAGCTTGTAAACTTCGCGGCCCTGCATTTTGACGTAGTGGAGTTTTTCATCGACGGTCATCCTGGAAGCGGGCAGCTTCGAGCCGCCGGCGGGGACGGCAAGCATGGAAAGGCCGGTGCCTTCGGCCTCGATTCGGTGATGCAGCAGGGTGTGCTTCTCGGGCTCGTCGGTCGCCGAAAGGATCAGCGCGGCCGCGCCATCGCCGAAGAGGATGCAGGTGCTTCGGTCTTCGTAGTCGGTGATGCGGGACATGGTCTCCGCACCGATCAGCAAAATGTTCTTATAGGGGCTGCCGGCTCGCAGAAGGTGACTCGCCATGACGAAGCCATAAATGAACCCGCTGCACGCGGCGGCCAGATCGAAAGCCGGTACGGGCGGACCGCCGAGTGCCTGTTGAACAAAGCAGGCGGTCGACGGAAAGGGGCACTCCGGCGTGATCGTGGCGACGATGATGAGATCGATGTCGGCCGGGGTCAGCTTGGCGTTCTTGAGGGCCTTGCGGGCGGCGTCCGTGGCAAGGGTGGCCGTGGACTCTTCTTCAGAGACAACGCGGCGCTCGGCGATTCCCGTGCGCTCGCGGATCCACGCGTCGGTCGTATCAAGTCGATCGACAAAAAACTGGTTGGTGAGAACTCGGCTGGGCAGAGAGCGGCCTGAACCGGAAATTCGCAATCCGAGAGGTTCAGGCATCAGGGGCTTCCTCCGTCAATCGGCTGAGGATGACTTCGTTGAGGTTGCTCTTGTGGTATTGCGTGGCGACGCGGACCGCGTTCTTGATGGCGCGTGCGTCGCTGCTGCCATGGCAGATGATGCAAATGCCGTCGACGCCAAGCAGCGGGGCCCCGCCGAATTCGCTGTAATCATGCCGGGCCCAGATGGCCTTGACAAGGGGCTCGAAACGCTTGGCCAGTTCGGGGCTTTCGTCGGCGATTTCGCGCGCGATGGTCTTGAAGATGCCTTCGGAAAGGCCCTCGGTGAGCTTGAGGACGACATTTCCGACGAAGCCGTCACTCACCGCCACCTCGCAGGCGCCGGAGAAGAGGTCGCGGCCCTCGACGTTGCCCACGAAATTGACGGAGGGGTCGCGCTTGAGCAGTTCGTGAGTCTGCTTGACGAGCGGGCTGCCTTTGACTTCCTCACTGCCAATGGAGAGCAAGGCGACGCGGGGGCGCTCGATGTTGAGAATCTTCTCCGCATAGGCGGAGGCCATTTGGGCGTATTGAAGGAGATGATGGGCCTTCGGAGCGACATTGGCGCCGACGTCGCAGACGGTCAGCGGCCCGTGGAACGAAGGCAGGACGACGGCGATGCCCGGCCGCTGAACACCGCCGAGCGTTCTCATCTTGAGCTGACAGGCGGCGGCGCAGGCCCCGGTGTTTCCGGCGCTGATGACCGCATCGACCTGGCGCTCGGCGGCCAGCTTGGCCATGATCATGATGGAGGAGTTTTTCTTCTGGCGAAGCGCCTCGACCGGCGAGTCGTCCATCTCGATGACTTCGGAGCAGTGATGAATCTTGATGCGCGGGTTGGATTTCCCCTCGGGGGGCAGATGAGCCTGGATGGCGTCCTCGCGCCCGATAAGGACGATCTCGTCCTCATCGGTGAGAAACTGCAAGCCCTCCACGGCGCCGCGAACGATTTGCGCGGGCGCGTAGTCACCTCCCATGGCGTCGATCGCGATCCGCATGGCGGTGTTACGACTCCTCAGTCTCGATCTTGAGGGAGATTTTCGCGGTGTGATATCCGCAATTCGCGCAGGCGCGGTGCGGGAGTTTTGACGTGCCGCACTTGGGGCAGGCAGTCGTATTCACGGCGCGCAGGGCATGATGCGACCTGCGGGACCTTTTCATGGATTTACTGGAACGTCTGGCCGGAAGCATGACTACACCTGCCTTGGATGAACAAGGCGCCTAAGGCAGTGGCGATTTCTCGCCGCAACGACCTGGGCGCGGGTCAAACCCGACTTTCAAGCATTTCCTCAAAACATGCACAAAAGCCGAGCCGAACAATCTAGACGGGAACCTCGGGCGTGTCAAGGAATTGCGACCGACTCAACTGTATGCCTCTTCGTGACTTGCGCTGAATGTGGGCCGCCTTTGGCCGCATGTCGGGCGGCGACATGGTGGATGCGACACCTTGCCGCCTTCAATGGCCGCGCGGTTTGGGGCCGCGGGACGCCTCTCGGCGCGGCCTTTTTCCAGGGGATTGGGCCGTCGTTGAATCATTTTCCGGTTTGGTTGTACCGTGGATTTTCAGCGTGGGGGACTCGCGCAGGTCCTTGATCCGATCGCGCAGTCTCGCCGCGCTTTCAAAGTCGAGCGCTTCGGCGGCGGCGAGCATCTGCTGCTCCAACTGGAGCAACGTCTCGCTCAGGTCAAAAGTGTCATCGTCGGCGTGGATGGCCTCCTGTGCCGTCTTTCGGGCGATGATTTGGTCTTCAAGGCCCCGGCGAATCGCCTTCTTGATCGTCTCGGGGGTAATGCCGTGCTCGCGGTTGTAGGCTTCCTGTATGCTGCGTCGCCGGGTGGTCTCGTCCATGGTTTGTTGCATGGCGGGGGTGATCTTGTCGGCATAAAAATACACCTCCGCGTTGACGTTGCGAGCGCAGCGGCCGATCGTCTGAATCAGGCTCGTCGCGCTTCTCAGGAACCCCTCCTTGTCCGCATCGAGAATGGCCACGAGCGAAACTTCGGGCAGGTCCAGCCCCTCGCGCAGCAGGTTCACGCCGACGAGGCAATCGTATTTTCCATCGCGCAGCTCGCGAAGAATCTGCACGCGCTCCAGCGTGTCGATCTCGCTGTGCAGGTACGCGCCCTTGATACCCGTCTGCTGGATGTAGCCGGCGAGGTCTTCGGCGAGGCGCTTGGTGAGCGTGGTGACGAGGGTTCGCTGGCCAGCGGCGGCGCGGACCTGAATCTCGTGCAAAAGGTCCGGCACCTGTCCCCGCGCCGGCCGCACGCTGATCACCGGGTCCAACAGGCCGGTGGGGCGGATGACCTGTTCGACCACTTCGCCGCCGGTCTTTCGCAGTTCATAGGGGCCGGGCGTCGCCGAGACGAACAGCGTCTGACCCCACATTGCCTCGAATTCCTCAAACTTCATCGGCCGGTTATCGAGGGCGCTGGGCAGACGGAACCCGTGCTCGACCAGCACTTCCTTGCGTGCCCGATCGCCGTTGTACATCGCGCCGATCTGCGGAATCGTGGCGTGCGACTCGTCGACGATGAACAGGAAGTCCGAAGGGAAGTAATCGACCAGGGTGTAAGGCTTGGCGCCCGGCTGGGAGCCGACGAGATGCCGGGAATAGTTCTCGATGCCGGAGCAGTACCCGACCTCGGTGATCATTTCGATGTCGTACTTCGTACGGGCCGCGAGGCGCTGGGCCTCCAGCAGTTTGCCCTGGCGACGGAAGTAGTCGAGTCGCTGGTCAAGTTCCTCACGGATGCTTTTAACGGCGCCCTCGATGCGTTCTTCGGCCAGGACGTAGTGGACGGCTGGATAGATATAGAGCTGCGAGTGGGTCTCAATGGTTGCGCCGGTAAGCGGATTGATGGTGGTCAGCTTGTCGATTTCATCGCCGAACATCTCGATTCGATAGGCGAATTCCTCGTAGGCCGGATGCAGCTCGACGACGTCGCCGCGGACCCGAAAGGTGGCACGGTCCAGCGCCAAGTCATTCCGGTTGTATTGCAGATTGACGAATTTCTTGAGCAATTCGTCGCGTGGGAGGGTCATGCCGGTCTGGATGTTGATGACGCTGGCCTTGTACTCGTCCGGCGAGCCGAGGCCGAAGATGCAGGAGACGCTGGCCACAACGATGACATCGCGACGGCTGACCACGGCACTGGTTGCGGCGAGGCGGAGCCGGTCCAGATCGTCATTGCGGGATGAATCCTTCTCAATATAGATGTCCCGGGCGGGGATGTAGGCCTCGGGCTGGTAGTAGTCGTAATAACTGACGAAAAACTCGACGGCGTTATTGGGAAAGAGCTCCCGGAATTCCTCGTAGAGCTGGGCCGCGAGCGTTTTGTTATGCGAGATAATGAGCGTCGGGCGGTTCAGCTTCTCGATGACATGGGCCATCGTAAATGTCTTGCCGGAGCCGGTGACACCCAGCAGCGTCTGAAATCGCTTTTTGGAGGAGAGAAACCCGTCGGCGAGTTGCTCGATTGCCCGAGGCTGATCCCCGCCGGGCTTTAAGGGCGAGACGATTTGCAATTTGTCGGTGACCATTCTTATTAGCGGGTGATCTTAGCACGTCCGGGGGGAATCCGATGAGTCGATCGGGGCATGTCTGAGCGAGCGAGGAATCCCTGTTTCTGACATGTTGCCATGTGGCTCAATAGTTGGTGCCTATTTGCATTATCAATTCTGATAAAGCACCGTCCACCATCCCGGATCCGGCTCATACCTCACCCGTCCTGTTGAGTCCGAGAGCCATCAGGGATCGACCGAGCATCGCCTCCTAAAGATTTCTTTCCGGCCGCAGGAATTGCGTCAACTGCGGGTCCAATCGGGACTGCGGTTTCGGAGGCGTATCGGATTCAGACCGCCTCACATAAAGGCATGCAACGAAGATGTTTACGGCAGGCGTTTTCGTAGAGTGCCCAGTGATGTTCGGCAGGTTGGGTCCGATATCACAGATGATTTTAGGACAGAGAATGTTCAAAGAATATTAATGTTGTGCCCTGCATAGCTTGACTTCGATGAGCCAATTCTGGTAGAACAGATGGGGTACGTAGGAGGGCACATCCTAAAGGCTCAGTCTGAGCCGGGTGCCCGAAGCAGTTTTTGATTGCGGAGCGAGGGAAACCGAGGAAGAAGCAGGCGCCAGCGAATCCGGCATACAGCCCGTCTGATTCAAATTTGCCTCGAATCGACTCAGCAAATCAGAATAAGATTTTGTAGTGAATGGGAACAGGAGTTTTAAACAGCATTTAAGGACAGTCAAATTCGATCGTCTCCAGTATCGGCCGCCGGATGGCCTGGGAGGGTGAAGGTCGAGAGTTGTTCCAAAATGCGAGAAAGGAACGGGAGGAACGAGTTATGAAGAAGGTATTGATGGTGGTAGCTTTGGTCGGCATGGTTGCCGCACCGGCGTTCGCGGGAATCTCACCGCTGAACCCGACGGTCCTGGACAGCAGCTTTGTCCAGCAGGCCAACATGAATTCGAAGGTCAACCCAGTGGTTCCTCGCGGCACGCTGCTCGGCTACCTGCAGAACAGCCCGGCGAATGCCTTTGACCACATGCTGGGACAGTTCGGCCTTGACGGTCCGGCCAGCTATCTTCCTGGCGCGTCCCCTTACATGGCGCCTGGCGCGTTCCTCCTGAACGATGTCACGCTCGCCCCTAACTACACGGCGATTTCCGGTGCCCAGCTCCTGTGGTACAACACCCCTAATGCGACTCAGACCGACCAGCCGGTGACTATTGCGTTCTTCACCAACCCGGGCGGCAACTGGACCTCGATCGGCGCAACGATCGCGGCCTTTGCCTATCCGACCGTTGGCGTCGGCTTCTACATCGGTGGCTTCGGTTTCCCGCAGATTGCTGTTCCCGCGAGCGGCAATTTCTGGATGGCCGTTGCCTTCGGTGGCGGTGGTGGTGCAGCCACGCAGATGTTCGGCGGCCCCGGCGGCCAGATGAACGGCGATGCCCCGACCTCCACGGGTGGCGTGGCTCAGAACGCTCGCTTCCGCGGTTCGGCCCAGACTTTCGGTCAGTTCGGGTTCACCCCCGGCAGCCCGATTTCGACCCCGATCGCTTCCGGTCACATGAACTTCACCCTGCAGGGCGTGCCTGAGCCGGCCACGATCGGCATTCTGGCCATCGGTGGTCTCCTCGCTCTGCGACGCCGCAAGGCCTAATTGAAGTTCAATACCGTCTCAGTTCGCGGATCGTGAAGCTTTGATCGATTCGTACTGAAGGTGGTTAAGAGACTTTCAGACCCCGCTTTTCGCTGATTCAGGCGAGAAGCGGGGTTTCTTTTTTGGTGACCTTTTTAGGGAGAACTGAACGCATTCCGTCCCTGCTTACCTACCAAGTCTGCCGACCACCGGTCGGCTTGCCAGGCTCTCAGGTTCCCATGCTCCCAGGTTCCCAGGTTCCTTCAGGATTTGCTACGGACCGTGAAAGCGGTTAATTTTCACATGGGATGAGTTTCGGCGCATGCCGATTTGGCGGCCTCGGGTTTGATGTTGCTCGAGGCCATAGGTGACACGGATCACAGATCTACTCAAGATGCGGGGGGGCGAATCCGACCGAGAGGGTTTGAGTCTTCGATTTGCCCAGGTTGGTCTTCGTCCATCGTCTGTTGCAAAATAGCCGATAATTCGATGAGAGCGGGGACCTGATAGCAATAAGAGGTAGTTGAAATGGCAGAGTCTCCGTCGACAAATTCGTCAGCGGTGGTGCAGCGTCGCCCCCGTGCCTGGTGGCAATGGGTCATAAGCCTCGGACTACTTGGGACGGCCGCCGTACTCTTGGTGATACGCGTAGTTGCCTGGTATTCTCCCGCGACCTTTGCACTGTTGTATGAGCCGGTGCAACCGATTCCGCTTCAGTTGCCCAAGGAGCTGAAGCCCGCCGAAACGATCCCCAGCGCGAAAGGCGAATTGGCCGGCGCCAACGTCTTGCTGGTCACGCTCGACACAACCCGCGCCGATCGGCTGGGCTGTTACGGAAACCCCAATATCAAGACGCCCGTGATAGACGGACTGGCGCGAGACGGCGTCTTGTTTACCAAGGCCTACAGTGCCGGTCCCACCACGTTGCCGTCGCACTCGACCATGATGACCGGGCTCTATCCGATTCACCACGGCGCTCGCGCCAACAGCGTGTACCGCCTGAGCGAAAAGCACCCGACACTTGCGCAGATCATGTCCGATTCGGGCTACGCAACCGGAGCGGTGATCTCGGCATTTGTGCTCGATTCGCGATTCGGTCTGGCTCGGGGGTTTGACACCTACAACGACGACCTTCCGCCGGCCGCGGGGACGCATGAGTTGTTCGAGTCCGAGCGGATCGCAAAGAACGCGACGAACGCCGCGATTGATTGGATCAAGCTTCGCAAGGGAAAGCCCTTTTTCTACTGGGTGCACTACTTCGACCCTCACCAGCCCTATCGGCCGCCTGAGCCCTATGCTCAGGAATACGAGTCATTGCCGTACGACGGCGAAATTGCCTACGTCGATTCTGAATTGGGCAGGCTTTTGGATTTTCTTGAGGAGTCGGAAGTTCGCGACAACACGCTCGTCGTCGTGGTGGGAGATCACGGCCAGGGACTTGGCCAGCACGGAGAATTGACGCACGGCTTCTTGTTGTACGACGGCACACTGCACGTGCCGTTGATCATGAGTTGCGGGAAACGTCTTGGCGGAGGCGTACATGTCGATCGTACCGTCAGCCTGGTCGATCTCGCGCCGACCGTGCTGTCGCTCCTGGGCATGCCGGCCATTAAGAGATGCGACGGACTGGATCTGACGCAGAAGGCGCCGGATGCGCCCCGCGTCACGATGATGGACACGCTGGAGGGCCTTATTCAGCAGGCATTCGCACCATTGATCGCCATTCGAGAGGGCGATCTCAAATACATCTACGGGCCGCAGCCCGAGCTTTATAACTTGAAGAACGATCCCTACGAGGCCAACGATCTCTTCGCGTCCATGCCGGAAGAGGCGGAACGGATGAGGGAGTTACTTCAGCGGGTTTACGGCGACGACCTCGCATCGGCTGCACAGGAGCGCCCATCGGAGCAGTTAAGCCCGGGCGATCTTGAGATGCTCCGAAGCCTGGGATACTCCGTAAGCGGCGTCACCTCTGCGCCGGATCTCGCAGTTCTGCCGAACCCCAAGGATATGCTGGGTCTCGTGACCAAAGTGGAGACCGCGATCATTCGCGGTGAGGACGAAACGGCTCAGGACGTGATCGATCGACTCCAGAAGGTGATCGCGGAGGCGCCTGACTTTTTCATGGCCCATCGGTGGCTGGCGGTGTCATATCTTGAGGCCGACAACTTCGCGGGGGCGGAGGCCGAGTTGAAAATCGCCCTGGAATTACATCCGGAAATTCCTGAGACGCTCGTCACGCTTGCATGGCTGGCCGCGAAACAGAATCGGGTGGAGGAGGCTATCGATTACTATGAGCGGACGATCAAGAAATGCCCGGATTATTTTGATGCGCTGGCAGGTCTTGGTCACCTGTACCTCACGCACAATCAGCCTCGCAAGGCCGCGGACCTTCTCCTGAAGGCCTGCATTGTTCGACCGACCGATCAGCCGGTCGTCGATCTATTGGCCAACGCGATGAAACGGGCGGATCGCCTCGACGACGCGATCCGTTTTCTGGAAGACCGAATCAAGAAGAATCCCAGCGCCGTCGCAGTGCGAAATGCCCTGGCCGGGGTGTTACTGGAAAAGGGGGAGTGTGAAAGGTCGGTCGCCCTGATTCGAGAAGGCATTCAGCGCCATCCTGAGATTCCGGAGTTGGTGAACAATCTCGCCTTTGCCCTGGTGCGTTGCGCCGGCGAGTCGCCGCTGCTGATGACCGAAGCGAGCCTGCTGATGGAGCAGCGATGCCAGGAATCGAACTATACGCAGCCGGCCTACATGCGCACCCTCGCGATGGTCTATGCGAGCATGCGTCGCCCGCAGGAGGCGGTTCAGGTCGCCGAACGGGCGTTGGAGCTTGCCAAAGAGAAGAAGGCGACGCGCCTGATTCAGCAGTTGGAGGACGAACTGGTAAAGTATCGAAGCGACCTTGCCCTCGGCCTAACTCCGATGAGTCCCTACCCGTCGAATCTACCGACGTCCGCGCCGACCGAATCCGCACCTTCATCGGAGAATTAGCGTAGTGGGGGCGCGAATCTCCGCAAGGACATGAACAATAACCGGATTTTTTCATGACGAACCTGTCCAATCAGTACATTCCGAAGCGAATGACCCATGCGGTCGAGACCAAAGTCCGTGCGGCGATCGTGAGTGCATTGTTGGTCTATTCGGCGACGGTCCCCGGCTGCAAGCGCGCGTCGGAGCCCGAAGCTCCACCGGCGACGACGCAAAAACAGATCGGATCGAGATTGGACGATCCCGATCTGAGGCGAGTCACGGGCCGCAAGGGGATGAACGTTCTCTTTGTCGACGCGGATACAACCCGGGCGGACCACCTGGGGTGTTATGGTCATCCGGTGGTTAAGACGCCGCATATCGATCGATTCGCGGCCCAGGGCATTCTCTTCAAGACCTGCATATCCTCCGCGCCGCTGACTTTGGTTTCGCACTCGACCATGATGACCGGCTCATACCAGTATGTGCACGGCGCCCGTGACAACGGAATGTTTTCGCTGGCCGAGCCGAACGTCACGCTCGCGGAAATCTTCAAGGAGGCGGGATACCAGACGGCGGCCGAAGTCGCCACGGTCATTCTCAATCCCAAGTATGGATTGAATCAGGGATTCGATCACTACGGACACGTGGAAGAAGAAGTCCCCAAGGGCAGGATGCTCGGCGCCGAGGACCTGCGGCTCGATGATTCGAAGGACCTGCAAAAGGACCTGCCGGTCGCGCCGGCCCTGGCCGAGCTGGACCGAAAGGCCGGCGACATCACGGATCACGGCATTGCGCAATTAAGAGCGTTCAAAGGCAGCGACAAGCCCTTTTTCATGTGGCTTCATTACTACGATCCGCATTGGCCGCAAGAGGCCCCGTTGGAGTTTGCGAAGCAGTACACCGATCCGTACTTCGCGGAGATCGCCTACTTCGATGACCAATTCGGCCGGTTAATCTCCGAGCTGGACGAACTCGGGATGGGCGAAGATACATTGGTGATCTTCACCTCGGACCACGGCGAAGGTCGGGGACAGCACGGCGAGTACACGCACTCGGTTTTCCTTTATGACAGCACGCTGCATGTACCGTTGGTGATGCGCTGCCCCGGCACCATTCCAGCAGGATTGGTCGTGGAATCACAGGTGCGCCTGGTCGACCTCGCGGATACGATCCTGGAGTTTGTGGGCCTAAAAGCCCATCGATCGGCGCAGATGCAAGGCAGCAGCCTCCTGCCTTTCGTGGCGGATCCGGGGCTCAAGTGCGATTTGACCTGCTATGCCGACACCATCTCTCCCAAGACGATGTACAACTATTCGCCGCTTCGGGCGATCCGCACCGGCGATTGGAAGTACATCCTGGCGCCCAAGTCGGAGCTTTACTACGTCCGCGAAGATCCGCTCGAAGTTTTCAATCGCAACAAGGCTGACAGCGATCGAGCCATGGCGCTTCGGCAGGAGATGTGGGATTTGATCGCCGGCTCTCCGTCGCCGCCCGGCGGAACGGGCGCGGGTGTCATCACGACGAACCCTCAGGACCTCGAGCAACTGCGGGCATTGGGTTACGTTGCATCGGTGACCGACCTGGCCGGCTTCGCGGACGGCAACGAACTGGATAATTTCGAGCCGTCCGGCGAGAACCCTCACGATCACATCGAGTCGATTGAGTTGTTATCGTCGGGCCTGGGGGCGCTGCGTTTTGGGCGCTATGAGGACGCGGAACGGGAGTTGAAGCGGTTTATCCTCGACAATCCGGAGAACTGCCTGGCCATTTCCTCTCTGGGCAACGCCTTCGTCTGGCAAAAAAAATGGACGGAGGCGGAGACGGCATTCCGGGAATGTGTCAGGCTGGAGCCCGAAGCGCCGGACGAACTGCGAAAGCTCGGACTCGTCTTGTTTCAGCTTCGCAAGTATGGCGAGGCCGAGAAGGTGTTTCGATCCGCGGCGGAACTCAAGCCCGACGACGCCGCGATTGCGTTCCAGCTCGGTGTAGCGCTGGGCATCCTACAGAGATACGACGAGTCTCTGGCTGAGTTGGACAAGGCGGCGCGTCTCAACCCCGAGGATGCTCCCGTCTATTTTCAGCAGGGTGCGGTACTGGTTCAGAAGGGCGAGACCGACCAGGCCATCGCCGCCTTCAAGAAGGCGCTCTCGATCGAGCCGAAGATGATCCGGGCGCACGCCGCAATCGCGATCGCCCTGCGTGACAAAAAGGGTGTCGACGTCGCAATTCGATATCTCGACGAAGCCCTGGAGAAACTGCCGAATGAGCCGATCCTGTATTTTCAGAAGGCTGTCTGTCTGATCGCGAAAGGGGACCTGAGAGGGGCCGGCAAGCTCCACGAGAAGATTGTCGAGCTCAATCCGAACAGTTCAGACGCGAGAATTGTTCTTGCCGGCGGCCTATTGGCGCAGGGCAAACGCAAGGAGGCCATCGTTGAGCTGCGCGAGGGCGTCAAACTGGGCCCCGATGACCATCGGGCATTTCTGAGACTCGCGGATGCGTTGGAGGCGGACGGTCAGCTTGAGGAATCGCTCAAGGTAAGGCTGGAAACCATCACCAAGTGGCCGGATCAGTGCGAAGCCTTCCGCGCGGCGTCAAGCCTGGCCGCTCGACTCAAAGACGAGCAGAAGGCGATCGAGATTCTTCAGAAGGCCCTCGCCACTTGCGATCACGATCCCCATGTGCTCAATGACCTGGCCTGGCGATTGGCGACGTCGAAACAGTCACAACTTCGCGACGGCTCAAAGGCGGTCGAGCTCGCCCGGAAGGCCAGCGTCATTGCCGAGGATGACAACCCGATCTTCCTGGACACGCTCAGCGCCGCCTACGCCGAGATCGGAGACTTCGACAAGGCAATCGACACGGCCCAGCGCGCCCAGCAGATGGCATCCGAGCACGGCATCAGCAACGTGGACGCGGAAACCACCGCCCACATCGAGCTCTATCGCAAGGAGCAGCCGGTTCGAGAGTGACGCCCTCAGGTTCATCCGCTAATCTGATTGCGACGTTCGGCAGCTTCGGCTTGTCGCGGAGGGTTTTCGTCCGTGTCTGATGTTCCACCCGTACAAGACCAGGACTCACCCAGGCCCCGCCGTGGCGGCCGCGCATGGTGGCAATGGGTCATCGGCATCGGCTTCATCCTCGCGGCGGCAGGCTCCTACGCCATCCGTTGGGTCGAGAAGAACCACCCCGAATGGATGCTCGCCATGTCCGCGGAGGAGACCGTCCCGCTGCGTCTCCCGGCCGGCACACAGACCGTGGATACCGTTCCTGTGAGCGCGGCTGCGCTGAAGGACCTCAATGTCCTCCTCATCACGATGGACACGACACGGGGCGACCGCCTCGGATACTACGGTAATTCAGCCGTCAAGACGCCCGCGCTCGACGAACTGGCCACCGGCGGTGTGATTTTCTCGCGGGCCATCACCACGTCACCGACCACGCTGCCTTCGCATTCATCCATTCTGACAGGCCTGTATCCGTTTCATCACGGGGCGCGCATGAACGGGCAGACTCGCCTTTCTCCTGAACACGAAACGATGGCCGAGATTCTCGGGGCCCATGGCTACCAGACCGCGGCCTACGTATCTGCCTTTGTTCTGGCCAAGGGGTTCGGCGTTGCCCAGGGGTTTACCACCTACGACGATGAGACCGAGAGGTTTGATGACGCACCCATACATCGCGAGGCGGAACGGCGCGGCGATATCACGACTGACCTGGCCCTTGGCTGGCTCAAGGCGCATCAGTCGGGCAAGTTCTTTCTCTGGGTTCACTATTACGACGCCCATGCGCCTTATGAATTGAAGCCCGGCTTCGAAGAGAAATACGTCGACAATCCGTATCACGGCGAGATTGCCTTCATCGACTCGCAGGTTCGCCGCTTGACGGACCATTTGAAGGCGTCGGCGTTACAGGAAAAGACGCTCATCGTCGTCGTCGGCGATCACGGCGAGGGCCGCGGCCAGCACCGCGAATGGACCCACGGTCTGCTGCTTTACGAGCCGACCATGCACGTCCCGATGCTGATGAATTGCCCGGGAAAGATACCGCCGAAGCTCCATGTCGGTCGTGAAGTGTGCATCGTGGATGTCCTGCCGACGCTGGCCTTCATGCTGGGGGTCCCTGCGCCTGCTGCCGTAGAGGGCGTGAATCTTTGCTCGAACTGGGACGCCGGCCGGCCCATCTATGGAGAGACTGCCGAGGGGTTCAATCAATATGGACTCGCGCCGCTGCTCTCGGTGCGCGTCGACGGGAAGAAGTACGTCTACGCGCCGATCCCGGAGCTATACGACCTGCGCTCGGACGAGGACGAAGCCAATGACATCGCACAGACCGATCCGCAGGCTGCCGCGAAACTGCACGCCCAGCTTCAGGCGTACTTCGGCGTCGACCTGGACAAGGCCTCAAGCGTGCAGGGCACGGTCCAGCTTGCCGGGGAAGATGCCGAAAAACTTGCAGCGCTCGGTTACGTGGGCTCCGGACTGACCTCGTCGTCCGGCTCCGGTCCGATGCCCAATCCCAAAGACATCATGCCGCTCATTAACGAACTCGAAGTAGCCATGGACATCAAGTCGATCGAGGACCGGCCGATCGCCATTGCCAGGCTGGAGGCGCTCGCCGCCGAACATCCCGACTTCTACGCCGCACATCACAAACTGGCGGACCTCTATTACCGCGAAGGACAGTATTTCCTGGCCCAGTCCTCGCTGGAGCGGGCCCTGGCGATTCACCCCGACGTGACGATGAATCTCGTCACGCTTGCCCGATGTCACATGAACATGAAGGATACCGAGCAGGCCGTCGCGGTCTATCGTCGGGCCATAGAGTCCACGTCGTCAAAGGCGGCCATCATCGCCGAGCTCGGCCGACTGTTGCTGGTCAGTGGAAGAACCGAAGAGGCCATTCGAGAACTCCGCGCCGCCTTTGAGCTGATGCCCGCGGACATTGAAACGGTCGAGCCGCTGGTAGAGGCCATGCAGCGCGTCGGCCACGGTCTTGAGGCGACGGTTCTGATGCGACAGAAGCTCGATGAACGGCCGGAGTTGATCGCCGTCCGCGCGGCACTGGCCGGTCTGCTTGCGAAGGACGGAAAGCTGCCCGAGGCGCTCTCGCTTCTGGAAGCAGGCCTCGTCGCGAACCCCGATCATCCCGATCTGACCAATGCCCTGGTTCAGATTCTCATCGATCCGGCTCACGGCGATGCTTCGCGCGTCGGTGAGGCGGTTGCGCGAATGGAACGCGTCTGTTCCGAGATGAAGGAAGTCGATCCTCGCTATCTCTACACCCTCGCCGAAGCCTACGTTCGACAGGGACGCCCGACCGAGGCGATAGACACCGCAAGGACAGCGCTTGAGGCAGCCCAAAAAGCGGGTCGGACGCGACTCGCCTCCAAAATCGAGCGCGACCTGGCGAAGCTGGAGTCTGCTTTGCGGAAATAGATTCTCGCGGTGTCCGGCTCAATCCGGCAATCATCATAACTCTCTGGTATATATACACTTACCCTCCAAGCTCGCATTGTCGGGCCGTCTCCACGAAACTCTTGACTCGCTGGCGCTCCGCACGCGGAGCATCGAAGGAGCGACATGGCCGAGAGATCGAGCAAGAATGGAAGCGCTCTCACCTACCAGTCAGCGGGCGTCGACGTGTCCGCAAACGACCGCATGGTCGAGAAGATCCGGCGAAGCCTGAAGCGAACCTATGACCCGCGCGTCTTGTCCCGGCACAACGCCTTCGCCGGTCTCATGCGCATCGACTACAGCGAGGCCCTGCTTCGCAAGAACTATCGCGAGCCGATTCTTGTCGCCGGGGCGGACGGCGTCGGCTCCAAGCTCCTGATGGGGCTTGAATGCGGCCGCGTCAGGGACCTTGGAATCGACCTCGTGGCCATGAACGTCAACGACGTCCTCACCACCGGCGCCGAGCCGCTCTTCTTCCTCGATTACATCGCTTGTCACAAGCTCAATCCCGAAGAGATCGCCGTCATTGTCGAAGGCATCTCCGACGGCTGCACCCAGGCACGCTGTGCGCTTCTTGGCGGCGAAACGGCCGAATTGCCGGAGCTCTACAAGAAGGGGCACTTCGACCTGGCCGGCTTCTGCGTCGGCGTCGTCGATCATCCGCGCATCATCGACGGCCCGGCCCTCACAAAGCCTGGCGATGTGGTGCTGGGCCTCGCGTCCAGCGGCCTGCATTCGAACGGCTACGCCCTCGCCCGCAAGGCCCTGGCAAGCCTGCCCAAGGGAAAGCTGCCGGTGGACCTCGGCGAGCCGCTGGAGGATGCGGCGCTGCGGCCGACGCGCATTTACGTCCAGTCGGTCCTCTCCCTCCTGCGCTCGTATCGCCGCAAGCGCGTCGTACGGGCCATGGCCCACATCACCGGCGGCGGGCTCGAGGGCAACATCCCGCGCGTCATCTCCAAGAAATGCAACGTCGTTCTCAAGCGAGGCAGTTGGCCGATTCCCCCGATCATTCAGCTCGTCCGCAAGGCCGGCGTGGCCGAGGCGGAGATGTACCGCGTCTTCAACATGGGCATCGGCTTTGTCCTCATCGTACGGCCGACCTTCGCCGACAGCGTCATGGCCATCCTTAAGAAGCAGGGCGAGTCGGTCTATCGCATCGGAACGATCCGCGCAGGCTCGGGGCGACTCATCTGGCGTTGACGCTGACCGCGCGCTGCGAGCATAATCCAGCCATCGTCAGGTCGCGTACGGATGCGCGGCCCGGGGGCGAAACCCATTTTCAGCGCGCAACGAATCGAGACCATGGGCCTGATCGTTCAGAAGTTCGGCGGCACCAGCCTGGCAAACGCGGAGAAAATTCACCGAGCCGCTCGCAGGGCGATTCGCGCCAAGCTCGATAACAATCAGGTCATCGTCGTCGTCTCGGCCATGGATCAGTCCACCGACGTCCTCGTCGACCTCGCCTACCAGATCACCGATCGTCCCAGTCGTCGGGAGATGGATCAGCTTCTCGCGACCGGCGAGCAGGTCTCCATCGCCCTGATGGCCATGGCCATTCACCATGCCGGCCACGACGCCATCAGCTTCACCGGTGGTCAGATCGGCCTCAAGACCGACCGCTCCTACGGCAGAGCCCGCATCCGCGAGATCACCGAACGCGGCCGCATCATGTCGCTGCTCAAGGACGGCAGCGTGGTCATCGTCGCGGGCTTTCAGGGCGTCGACGAACACCTGAACACCACAACGCTCGGCCGGGGCGGCTCGGACACGACGGCCGTCGCACTTGCCGCGGCGCTGGGGGCCGAGGTCTGCGAAATATACACCGACGTGGACGGGATTTACTCCGCCGATCCGCGCATCGTGCCCGAAGCGCGCAAGCTCGAGCACATCTTCACCGACGAGATGCTCGAGCTGGCCTCGCTCGGCTCACAGGTCATGCACTCGCGCAGCATCGAGCTGGCCAAAAACTACAACGTGCGAATCCACGTTCGCAGCAGCTACACCGACGCCAAGGGGACCGACATTGTGAACGCCTCATCCGATCTTCAGCAGGTCATCGTCCGCGGGGCCGCCCTCAAGAAGAACCTCGCACGCGTGGAACTCGGCCGCGTGCCCAACAAGCCCGGCATCGCCAGTGAGATCTTTCGCCGCGTGGCCGAGAAGGAAGTCATCGTCGACGACATCATTCAGGTCATCCACGAGGGCGGCACGACCGCCGACATCAGCTTTACCATCGAGGCGTCGGAGATCGATGCCGCCCGCGAGATCGCCCAGGAGCTCGCCGCCGAGATGCCGCAGATGAAGGTTCAGGTGCGCGACAAGATGGCCAAGGTGTCGGTCGTCGGCGTCGGCATGCGCACCCACACCGGCGTCGCCAGCCGCATGTTCGATGCACTGCACCAGGCCGCCGTAAATATCGAGAACATCAGCACCAGCGAGATCGTCATTAGCTGCGTCATCAACCAGGACGACGGTGAAAAGGCCCTTCGCGCCGTCCACGCGGCCTTCGCCCTCGAACAGTCTCCGTCCCCATCCGCCAACGGCCAGTAGCGGGCTGCACATGACGCACGCAGGTCGAAAACGTGTCGTGACGTGCGGGGTCATTGCCGCGGCTGTGGCACTCTCGATACTCGATCACGCCGGCGCCTTCGGCTATCGCGGCGATGATCGCCTGCGCTACGACGGCGCAAGCTGCACGGCCACGCGCGTCGTCGATGGCGACACTTTGGATGTCGATCTACCCGATGGAAATCGCCCGACCACGCAGGTTCGCCTTCGCGGCATCGATGCGCCGGACATCGCTCAAGGCCCGGATGAGTCGGATGCATTCTACGGCCCGCAGGCGGCGGACTTCTTACGGAAGCAGGTAGAGGGCCGCCGCATCACGCTTCGCCTCGATCCGAATCGCCCGGCAAGAGACAGGTTTGATCGGCTGCTGGCGTATGTGCATCTCGAAGGCGAGTTGATTTCCGTTAACGAGCGATTGATCGAGGCCGGCTGCGCCTACGCCGACGGCCGTAGAGACCACGTATTTACGCTACAATTCTCCCAACGCGAGCAAGCCGCCCAGCGCGCAAAGTCGGGGCTTTGGGCCGAGGTGCAACTGGATCAATTGCCGAAATGGAAGCAGCGCGTGACCACGTCGGGCAAACCGTAAATACGCTCCTCGCCCGCGGGCCTGGAAGCGGCTTGCCGTTTGGCGATGGCATATAGAAATGCTACGATCCCGCTCGTGGTCATCGCCCATCACATCATTTTGACAGGCTACGGTCACTGGCTGCCGAACGATCCTCGCGGAAGCCTTTCCCGGCAAATCCGAGTACCCCAGTTGCGGCAGGCCGGCGACATACACTTCGGCCGAAAGGCAACCCAACCCGCGCTAAGTGAGTTGAGGCGACATCAAATCGATGCCCGGTCTTATCTAAAGCATAAAGTGCTGTGGTTCGATCTCGCCGAGCGGCAGGCGATTGCGACGGCGTTCACGGACGTCGTCGCGTCTCGCGAGTACACGTGTCTTGCCTGTGCAATACTCTCCAATCACGCTCACCTGGTCATGAGGCGACATCAGGATCGCGCGGAAGTCATGATGACAGCCTTGATTGAAGCATCTGCCGTGAGCGTGAGAAACGTGGCGGGGAGTTTTCAGAATCACCCAGTTTGGAGCCAGGACAAATATAAGCGATTCCTCAGCAGCGCGGATGAGGTTTGTGGCGTTATCAAGTATGTAGAGGACAATCCCGGGAAGTCGGGACTCCCGAGACAAGAATACACCTTTGTGAAGCCTTACCGTGGTGAGTGGAGCGAACGGCGATGATTTTCTCACGATTTTATCTGGTTGGTTATCCATCGCCAAACGGCAAGCCACTTCGGTAATAACAGGCAAGCGGCCGAATGTCTCGCGAAAAGCGCCGACTCTCGGCAGCCGGCTTCGCGGCTTGCCGTTTGGCGATTCCTCCCCCCGCTTGAACCTCCCGCGCCGCTCCTCGATAATCGCCGCATGGCTAAAGGTGAATCCAAATCGTACGCTCCCGCCGAGCATGAACAGCGCATTTTCGACGCATGGATCAAGGCGGGGCACTTCCATCCCTCTCCCGACGATCGCGGACCCGACCAGCGATTCAGCATGGTCATCCCGCCGCCGAATGTGACAGGGGCCTTGCACCTCGGCCACGCTCTAAATAATACGCTTCAGGACATCCTCGTCCGCCGCAAGCGCATGCAGGGGGCCAACACTTTCTGGCTCGTAGGTACCGACCACGCCGGCATCGCCACCCAGGCGACCGTCGAAAAGACCATCCGCAAGGAAGAGGGGCTGAGCCGCCACGACCTGGGCCGCGAGGAACTCGTCAAGCGCATCTGGCAATGGAAAGAGAAGTTCGGCGGCCGCATCGTCGAGCAGCTCAAACTCATGGGCTGCTCCTGCGACTACGAGCGCGAGCGCTTCACCCTCGACGAAGGCTGCGCCAAGGCCGTGCGCGAGACGTTCTTCAAGATGTTCCGCGACGGTCTCATCTATCGCGGCAAGCGCCTGGTGAACTGGGACACGCAGCTTCAGACCGCCGTGGCCGACGACGAGGTCTACCACGAGCAGGTCAAGGGGCACTTCTACCACTTCAAGTATCCGATTAAGGACGCCAAGAGCGGCGAGCCGACGCACGTGCACATCGCCACGACCCGCCCGGAGACGATGCTGGCCGATACGGCGGTGGCCGTTCACCCCGAGCCGAACGCGGCGCTGGAGGTCGCCGAGACGCAGCTTCAGATAAAGCTCCGCGAGGCGAGCGAAAAGGAAAAGCCGGCGATTCATGCGCAGCTCGAAGACATCGCCGATCGCAAGACGAACCTGCTGCCGACGTTGATGAAGCTCCGCGACATGGCCAAGGCGGGGCGGATGGTTCTGCTGCCGCTGGTGGACCGCGAGATTCCCCTGGTCTGCGACGAGTGGGCAGACCCCAGCCTCGGCACCGGCTGCGTGAAGATCACCCCCGGCCACGATTTCAACGACTACGAAGTGGGCCAGCGGCATGACCTGCCGGTGATCAATGTGATAACACCGGATGGCAAGGTGAACGAGCACGGCGGGCCGTACAAGGACATGAAGCTCGCCGATGCGAGAAAGAAGGTCGTCGCCGACCTTGAAGCGCTGGCCCTGGTGGAAAAGATCGAGGATCGGCAGATTGAATTGGCCCACTCCGACCGCAGCAATTCGCCGATCGAGCCGTACCTCTCCGATCAGTGGTTCGTCAAGATGGGCGATCTAACGGAGGAGGAGTTTGCCCGCATCCAGACGCCATATTTGAAGGAGTATATCGAGCACGCAAAATCCGAGCCGCGACCGTTAGGGAGCGGTACCGGTTTGCCTGATGCCGCGATGATCGATGGAAGACCAGGAACACCCGATGCTGGTTTTGGAGCGGATGCGAGGAATACCGGCGTGGTTGGCCCGCTCCCTCACGGTCGCGGCTCGGATCAAGGCGCGCTACTGCCGGGCCTCGCCCAGATGGCGATCGACGCGGTGAAAAGCGGCAAGGTGAAGTTCCACCCCGAGCGGTACGCAAAAACCTACATCGACTGGCTCAGCGAAAAGCGCGACTGGTGCATCAGCCGCCAACTCTGGTGGGGACATCGAATACCGATTTGGACCAAACAGTTCGTTAGTATCGCGGATGGCTCAGATTCTTTAACTTGGTTTCCGCACAAGGATGCCGATTCATGGAATTGGGCTGGTCTCCACTTAAAGGGATTTGACGACCTTGAGCTTAGCAAGGATCAAAAAGCTGGGGTTCACCTACATCTTTGGCCAAGCGTTGAAGCGAAGACCACAATCCTCTTGATGTGTGTTGCACCGGGGTTTCCAGAAATAGAGGACAAATTGCTGGCCGAGGGCTTCACGCAAGACCCCGACGTCCTCGACACCTGGTTCTCCTCCGCCCTCTGGCCGCACTCAACCCTCGGCTGGCCCGACGCGCACCGATCCGAGCCGCGACCGTTAGGGAGCGGTACCAGCGAGCCTGATGCCGCGATGATCGATGGAAGTCCAGGAACACCCGATGCTGGTTTTGGAGCGGATGCGAGGAATACCGACGTGGCTGGCCCGCTCCCTCACGGTCGCGGCTCGGATCAAGCAACGCCCTCGGATCAAGCAACGCCCTCGGATCACGCGCACGGCTCGGATCAGAATCTGCTCAACTATTATTATCCCACGTCCGTGCTCTCCACCGCGCGCGAAATCATCACCCTCTGGGTCGCCCGCATGGTCATCACCGGCCTCTACAACATGGGCGAAGTTCCTTTCGCCGACGTCGTCATCCATCCGGTCATTCAGGACGGCCAGGGGCGCAAGATGTCCAAGACCCTCGGCAACGGCGTCGATCCCGTGGACATCATCGAGGAGTACGGCGCCGACGCCCTGCGCTACACCCTCGCGGAGCTCGCCACCGAGACGCAGGACATCCGCCTGCCGGTCAAGCCGAAGAAGCTGCCCGACGGCCGCTCGATCAACGTCAGCGAAAAGTTCGAGAAGGGCCGCAACTTCTGCAACAAGCTCTGGCAGGCCTCGACCGGCTTCGTCATTCCAAATCTCGACGGCTACACGCCGCAAGAGCTGGACCCGGCCAATCTCGGCTTCGTCGATCGCTGGATTCTCTCGCGCCTGTCGGCCTGCGTGGAGCAGGTGAACGAATCGCTCGATCGTTATCGCTTCAGCGAGGCGATGGGGGCGGTCTATCGCTTCATGTGGGACGAGTATTGCAGTTGGTACATCGAGATGACCAAGCCACGCCTCGCCGGGTCCGAGCGCGCCGCCGCCCAGCAAGTCATGGTCTTCGTCCTCGACCAGCTCCTGCGACTTCTTCAGCCCGTTGTCCCGTTCGTCAGCGAGGCCATCTGGGAGCAGCTCAGCGCTGCCGCCCCCGACCGCGGCCTGCGCTCAGTGGGCAAGGCCGAGGCGACGCTCATCGTGGCCAAGTGGCCCGATGCGAACGGCGACCTGCGCGACAAGGCCGTCGAGGCAAAGATGGAGGCGGTGCAGGAGGTCATTCGCGCCGTGCGCGACATGCGCGCCGTGGTCAACGACTATCGCGGCAAGGCCAAAGAGCCGTCGCTGCGCACGCTTCCGAAGATTGTGGTGCAGTGCGATGCGTCGGTCTCGTCGATGCTCACCGGCTTTCGCGATTTCATCATCCCGCTCGCCGGCTGCGACGCGATGGACATCGGCGCAGGCGCTTCCAAGCCCGACGGTTCAATGAGCCGCGTCTGCGGCATGGTGCAGGTGTATGCCCCGGTCGCGGGCCTCGTCGATTTAGCAGAGGTGAAGAAGACCGAAGAGGCGAAGCTGACCGAGCTGCGCGGCGTTCTGTCCCGCGAGTCCGCCCGATTGGGCAATGCGGACTTCGTCGCCCGGGCCGATCCGTCGGTGGTCGAGGCCGCGAAAGCACGCGCCGCGGATTTGTCAAGTCAGATAGAAATGCTCGAACGGCACCTTGCCGACCTTGAATAACCGCCGCAATTCGCGGTGAGGCGCGGAGGGTTGCATTCGATCGGGCAGAGGATTAGGCTTTGAGACGTGCTCGCGGAAGCGAGCGCCGTTAAAGGGATTGTGCCACTCGACCCATGGAGGGAGTTTGCGAAGGCTCGTCGCGCCATGAGATGATACTGCCTTGTCGCTCTGCACGACGGGGTTACTGGGCCGGTTGGAGAAATTTACTCATGGATGTGCGGATGGATTTGTCTCGCATTGTCATCCAGGACACGAGCGATCAGCAGATTATCTTTCTGCGGGAGCGCGGCGGCTCAAGGGAGTTCCCCATCGTCATCGGCGACTCGGAGGCCTGCGCCATCGACCGCCGGCTCAAGGGTTACAAGCGTGCGCGACCCATGACGCACGACCTCATGGCCGATCTGATCGAAGTCCTTCGCGGCGAACTGGAAAAAATCATCATCAGCGACTTGAAGAACCATACGTTCTACGCGAAACTTGTCATTCGTCGCGACGGTGAGATCGTTGAGGTCGACTCTCGTCCGTCGGATGCCATCGCCTTGGGCGTGGCAAGTGAGACGCCGATTTTTGTAAGCGAACAAGTTCTGCGTGAGGTATGCCGAGCCTAGCGCCGGCCGTCTTCCGCGAGCCCGAATAGATCATTAGCCGTAATCAAGAGATCATGAGTCAAAAAGCTGACCTTTGTTTCGCAGTGCCTTCGTTTCGCGCATATGTTCAATCCGCCGAAGCCGCTCATCCGCGCATCGGTGAGACCATCGCCGCCGCGATGGCGCCCGGCGTCGTCGACGTCATGGGCGGCATCTGCGAAGACGGCGGTTCCATCCTCGTCACCGCGCCCCTCGACGCCTGCGTCCGGGCTGCCTGCTGGCGGATCGCCGGCAAAGACCTCGTCATCCGTCTCCATGGCCCGGCCAAGGACGCACCCGCGCGGGAGTTTACGATTTCCTTCGATCAGTTGCCCGCCGTCGCCGCCTCCAATGGCGACGCCTCGGCCTGGTTTGAAAAGTCGGGGGCTCACTGGGCGACGCCGGCCTGCCTGGCAGTGGGGCGGTTAATCGCCGAAGGCCATTTGCCCCCGGCGTCGGATGGCTTGCTGGTCCTCCTTCAGTCCGACTTCCCCGACGACTCCGATCTCGGCTCACCCTGCACGACCGCCGCCGCCGTGATCGAGGCCGTCACCCAGGTCCACGGCCTTGAGTTCGATCTGCCCAAGAAGGCCGCCCTCGCAACCGCCGCCGCATCGCCTTTGACCGGTGTCGAGCGCTTGCGCATTGCGGTGACGGCCCTCAGCGGCGCCGCCACCGGCTCTTTCCTTCAGCTTCGATTCGTCCCGCAGTTCTCATGCGATCCGCTGCCGCTCCCCGACGGCATCACCATCGCCGCCGTCCGCACCGTCCTGGGTCGCCCCACGACACTCGAACGCATCGTCGAGACGCGCACCTGCGCCGAAATGGGCGCTCGCATGATCCTCGACCTTCGCAGGCAGGATGCCCCCGCGCTCGATGCCAAGGGCATTCACCTCGCCGCGATTTCTCCTTCCGACTATGTCGATCGCTACCGAGACCGGCTGCCCTCCAAGATCACCGCCAAGGCATTCGTCAGCCGCTTCGGCGACATACGCGGCCTGAACGGTCAGGCCGACGGCAAGAGCGTCTTCAAAGTGCGCTCCCGCGCTGAGCACCACATCTACGAGAACCGCCGCGTTCACGACTTCGCCACGAACATCGCCCGGGCCCGCAGACTGGGCGCGGTCGAGGCCCTCGTCCATGCCGGCGAGTTGATGTACGCGAGCCATTGGAGCCACAGTCAGCGCTGCGGAATCGGCGGCGTCGAGGCTGACAAGCTCGTCGGCGCGATTCGACGCCGCGGCGCCCCCGAAGGCCTCTACGGCGCAAAGGTCACCGGCGGCGGAAACGGCGGCGAGTTGGTCGTCCTCATGCGTAACGACGATCGTGCCTCTGCGGCCTTGCGTGCAGCCGTCCTGGAGACCGAGGCCGAGACGGGCAAGTCCGTGGCCGTCTTCACGGCGACCCACGCGCGCAAAGAGCCGGCCGCCGCACCCAAGGTGGTCGACGCGCTCGGCGCAGCCGCGGGCGTCTGATTCTTAGGTTCAGCGCGAGTCCGCGTTGTCGGCCCATTTCTTGGTTAAGAGTTGCTGGCGAGGCGGTAGTCCCCTGACAGCGGCGATAATGCGCTCGGCGGCATTCCCATCACCGTACGGATTCTTCAGATTGGCAAGCGATTTTACAAAGCCGGGGCTCGTGGCCTGCGATAGGGCGCGATGAATCGCTTCCGCCTCAATCGGCGTATGCACCACGTTCGGCGGAGCAAGGCGCCCGGTCTGCCGATCGCCGACATTCACGACGGGCAGCCGCAGCGACGCCGCCTCGATGATTCCCGAGCTGGAGTTCCCCACCTGCACGCGCGCATGCGCCATGCAGCTCCAGAACTGCGATTGGCCAAGCGAATGCGCGATGACCGCGTTGGACCTCGATGAAACGAATCCGCGAATCGCCGCATCGACGGCATCTCGCCCCACGTCGGCATTCGGCCCGACAAACAGCAGATTCATCGAGAGTCGACTCAGCGCGTCCAGCAGCTCACGGATCTGCCGATCCGGCGGCATTTCGCAAAGCGTCTCCGGGTGAAAGACGACGACGGCGGTGGGGGCGCTGAAGTCCAGCCCGACCTCGCGGCTCAGCGACTCAATCGGCTGCGGTGTGAAGCCGGCCAATTCATCGAGGGCGAGTGAGCCCACCGTATGAATGCGCCACGACTCCTCGCCCATTTGCCGGATGCGATTCGCGTGTGCCTGTAGCGCGGGAAAGTGAACATGCGAAAGTTTGGCGATCGCATGGCGGCATGAATCGTCGTAAGCCCCCTGTGTCACGTCGCCGCCGTGAAGGTGGGCGATGGGTGCCCGGTGAATCGTCGCCGCCAGACACGCGGCAAGCATTTCCGTGCGATCTCCGAGTGCAAAGACCAGGTCGACGGGTTGCCGAGACAATGCCCCAGAAAACGCCGTGATCGCTCGGCCCGCCGTCTCGCAGACCTGCGCCGGCTTGTCGCCCTCGACGAAGTGCTCGACCGGCTCGATGGTAAGACGCGGCATTTCAGTCATCAGCCGGGCCGTTTGCCCGAATGTCTCGCTGTGATGAGTCCCGCCCGCGAGCATGGAGATTTCAAAATCCCCGGCTCGCGAAAGCGCGGCCAGCAGCGGCGCGTAAATCCCCGAGTCGGCGCGCGTCGTGCTGACGCATGCGATGTGCCTGACCCAGTGCCCGCCCGGCGCCACGCGCACGGAGGTTGCAGGAGCCGGGGCGGCTGGTGGTTGATGGTTCGTGGAAAGTGAGTTCATGACCGGCCATGTCGCCGGCCGTGGTCATTCCACCCTGATTCGCGCCGGCCGCGCATCGGGGTTGTTCGCCAGCTCTTCGAGCCTCGGCAGTTGAACGCGAAGCGCCTCGGCCTGAGGCGATCCCGGAAACTTCTCCATGAGTCGCCGGCCGAGCTCGACGGCCTCTATATATCGACCGTGCCGCGCGTAGTCCATGATTCTCGCCTCGAGTTCCTGGCGCACCTCGATTTCGGCGTTGCTCGTCAGCGTGGGGATCTGCATCAGCAGCGCTTCGGACTCCGAGCATCCGGGGAATCGCTCCACGAATGTCTTCGCCGCCACCACCGCCTCTTCCCACTGCCGGTTGGTCACGAATCGCTGCACTTCGGCGTACATCCGCCGCCGCTGCTCGGCCTGAAACGTCGCGTGATCCTTCTCGACGCGCAGCAGCAATTGCCGCGCCTCCGCCGAGTCGCGATGCCGCTCCACCAGTTGCTGCACGACCTGCCGGGCCCGCGGCCAGGCCGAAATGCTCATCAGGTCCTCGACCTGCCGCGTGATCGTCTTCACATCCTGCGACTCGTATCGCTCCCGATGAACCTCGGTCTCCCGAATGAGCTGATCGGCGCGCTGCGAAGCCGGATAGCGGGCCTTGAAAGTCTCCACTACCTGCCGGGCGCGGACGAAGTCGCCCTCGCGCGTCAGGCTCTTGAGCAGCTCCGTGGCCTGCTCGAATTCGGCGTTTTCGGATTGCTCGCGCTTGATGACCCGCTCCTCGTCGGTCAGCAGCGAGTTGTCCCGCATCTGCTGCAGCAGCGACACCAGTTCCTGCCACGGCGGGGGGCTCGCTGCGGGCGCGTCCGTCGTACCCGTCGTCGGGTCGAACATGGAAAGCGTGCCCTCGCCGACCGGGACGTCCAATGCATCTGCTTGCTTCGCGCCGGCCGCCGCGCCCACTTCGTATTGATACTTCTCCATGCGGATCAGCGCCGCTTCCAGGTGGCTCGAATAGCGAACCAGGACCGAGAGCCCCATGAGCATGCCGAAGATGGCGACGCCCAGCGCCGTGTATAACCCGAGCATGCTCAGGCCGATCGACAATCCCTCCGTCGGGTCTCGCCAATTGGCGATTAGTCGAAGCACCCCGCCGACCACGCACAGAATCAGCGCGACGATCGCCAAAATGCGCAGCATCCGGTCCGCGGACGGTTCGCGCTGGGCGGGCACCTCGGTTTGCATGGCCTTGTCAGTCATGGCGATTCAGATTTCGAAAGCCTACCGGCAGGGTGGATCGGCGGGGCCGCAACAGCCCTTCTAACATCCTATCCGCCGACCGGGGTCGATCAACCCAGAAGGAGTGCCGGCACAGTTCTGACATCGTTCAACGGTTTGTCTGTTTGAGAAATCTTGTGTTGAGCATGATTTTTCCCTGCTGGGCATGCGGCTGAAGATAAAAGGGCGTGATTATTGTTGACACCATGCCGAGGGGGGGGGGGTATGATATAGGACGAGCCGGTGGTCTCGTTGTTCTGGGTCGGAGCGGTTCATTTGGGTCACAATTCCTGATAGGAGGACATTTATGGCTAAGGTCCGAATCGCGGCTTGGTGTTCTGCGGTCTGCGCGGCTTATGCGCCCGGGCTTTTCCTGCTTGCCTGTGCGAGTGAGAGTCAGGCCCTCAGTCAAGCAAAGCACGTCGCCGGTGGTCCATCTGAAGAAGACAGCAATGGGCGACTCGCTGCGGAAATAAGGTCGGCGCTGGAGGTCGATCCCCTGCCGTCGTTTAACGGCGAGGTGCGATTCGAACTGGAGATGCATTTGCCTGCCAAGCCCGAAAGCGGACGCGACCAGGTGGATGTCGTGCAGAGTTGGCGAATCGTCGCGGAGGACGGCGGACGATTCCTCAGGGGTGAGGTCACATGGCTCCAAGGTGAGGTCGTGGGCTACACACGCATGTTCGGGGAGACACCCGGAGCTTTTTGGACCGCTTCATTGGGAACCCTCACTGTCGTGAATAAGGAAGTAAAAGGCAATATGCCTGAGCGAGAGTATGGCCCCTACCTGCGTATTGCAGAGGGGTATGTTCAGCAAGCTCGGCAGGAGTTGCGGAATATTCTTGATACCGAGAGCCTTCGCGCGGCCCCAGATGACTCCAAGTTTTCGAATGTCACTCCATCGACGAGTGGCGCTTCGTCGGTGGTTCATCGCGATGATCGCTTGCTTGATGTGGCATTTGATCGGTTTGGACGCAACTGGGTCGTTTCGTCAATCGTAAAGCGCACGCCCCATGCTACTCTGTTTTTCTCGCTCGGCGATTATCAGCCGATCGGAGATATGCTTGTACCGGGATGGATTCACTACCGGTCGGAGGAATCGACAAACGGCGGAGAGACGATTTTGTACAAGGGTATTCAGGCTGAGATAATCTCAGACGAATCCGATTTGCGCGAACGCGTCAATATCCCACATGTCGAGGAAACCTCGACAGCAACTCATGCTTTGCAGGCGAGAATTGAATATACGCGAGAAGGTACAAAAGCATTTTCCCCATTGCCGTAAGTGGACTCAGCGTTTTCCGCGTCTCGCAGTCGCTCTCTATTTGGGTCACTATGTCTTTAGTTCGACTTATTAACGGGGATCACCGATGAAATCGAATGTAATACGTATTGTTATTCTTTCTGGGTTCTTCTTGTTTGCTTTTCCGCCGGCCCTCTTTGAGCTCACTTCGTTAGTGATGGGGTTTCCACCACCCGGACCGCCAAACCAACATAATACATGCAATGTTACAGAAAGCGGGCCACCGTGTGGAACAAACTTGGTCCTGAGCCACGGTACGTGTACGAGTGGTCCGTCGCCTGTGACGTGCAATACTGACGAGATTGTTTTTGGTCAAATCTTGAATTGCAAGGGTAATCAAGTCAGCGGGCTAAGTAGCTGTGGCGTCTTTCCGTGTTACAAGCAACGCATCACTCGCGCATGTAATGACAATGGTCAATGCGTCGTCACGAACGATGGCCAACAACAAACGGTTATTGCCAATGGTAGCGTTGCTGCCGGGGGTTCTTGCAGCGGCGGATCGCCCGACGGCGGTCTCGATCCGACGCCGGGAGACGGCGGCGGCGGGTGATTTCCGTCGAATCATCAAGCATCTACTTCCGCGACAAACGTGACTCGGGTTAAGCTCGACGACTTTGACCCCGCTCAAGTCTCCACGAGCGAAGTCCACTCCGTGCCCTACCGTGGATCGTCCGGTAGCATGGGGCGATGAACCGCCCCGACGCCATCACCCTCAGCCCGCCTCCCGGGCCGATCGACTGCACCGTACACCTCCCCGGCAGCAAGAGCCTGACCAATCGGGCACTGCTCGTCTCGGCGTTGGCGCGCGGCACGTCGCAGTTGTCCGGCGTCCTCTTCTCCGACGACACGCGACGCATGCTCGACGCGCTCGAGAGCCTCGGCGTAGGGCTCCACGTCGATGACATCTCCTGCCGCGTTCGCGTCGACAGCAGCGGCGGTTTCTTTCCCGACGGCCAGGTCAAGCTTCATTGCGGCAACGCCGGCACCGTCATGCGTTTCCTCCTCGCCGCATGCAGCGCCGGCCAGGGCGAGTACGAGCTCGACGGCGATCCGCGCATGCGCGAGCGTCCCATCGGCCAGTTGGTCAATGCCCTGCGCGACCTCGGCGCACAGATCGCATACGCCGGCGCCGAGGGCTATTGTCCGCTGACCGTTCACGCCGGTCGCCTGCGCGCAGGCTCGGTTGTCTTCGATAAGCCGGTGTCGAGTCAGTTCGTCTCGGCCCTGCTCATGGCCGCGCCGCTCGCATCCGGCGACGTCATGATCGACGTCTCGCGCGGCCTACCCAGTCGCCCCTATGTCAGCATGACGCTCTCGGTGATGGAGGCCTTCGGCGTCGAAGTGATCGCCGATGGCCTGCAGCGCTTCATCGTCCCCGCGCCGCAGTCCTACCAGGCGACGAGCTACAGCGTGGAGCCCGACGCCTCCGCCGCGTCGTACTTTTTCGGCGCTGCCGCGCTGACCGGTGGAAGAGTCACCGTCGAGGGGCTCGGTTCGGACAGCACCCAGGGCGACATCGGTTTCGTGAAGATACTCGAACAGATGGGTTGCCGCGTCGACGCCTCGCCGCGCAGCACCACCGTCACCGGCCCCGCCGACCGCCGGCTGCGCGGTGTGGACGTGGACCTCAACGAGATGCCGGACGTGGCCCAGACCCTGGCCGTCATCGCCGCCTTCGCCGACGGCCCGACCTGCATTCGCAACGTCTCAAACCTGCGCGTCAAAGAGACCGATCGCCTGTTCGCCCTCTCCGCCGAGCTTGGCCGCCTCAGTGTCGAGACCGAAGTGACGGACGATAGCATCGTCATTCGACCCGTACGGTCGCCCGTTGCCGCGCAAGTAAGGACCTACGACGATCATCGCATGGCGATGAGCTTCGCGCTGGCGGGATTGCGCGTCGATGGCGTGGTGATCGAAGACCCCGGGTGCGTCTCGAAGACCTTTCCCGATTTCTTTGCGACGTGGAATCAACTCGGCAGGAAGACCTAAAGAGGAATGTCAAGGCGAGAATCTGCTTAGGTGGGGAAAAAAACAGCACCTCGAGCGAATCGGCGGAAACCCTACCGTTTTTTTGCCGCGGAGCTTGCCGCGACTGCGCACATGGGCGCTCGTCAGTCGGGTTGCGAACTCGACCCCCGGCCAAGTCCACTTAGCGCTTACATCGCTCGAAGCGCTCGTCAATAGATAGATAGCACACGAACAAGTGGAATGCAATTTCTTTCGAGCGATTTTTCGTTTCGGACCTTGATACCCGCGAAGCGTTAACATCGCGTCGAGAATTCAATCGAAAATCAACTCATTACGACGGGTTCTCAATCGGTCGCGGGGTCGCGTTCTGACTCTCGATCGCTTCTTTCAGGCGATTAAGGGCCTGCGCGCGATCGCTCGCGGTGCCGCCGTTCTCAACGCCGGGCCATGAGGGCACAAAGCGCTTCGCCAGTTGAACCAGGCGAACTTCCACGTCGGTCGCCGCCTCGTCGTCCGGATTCGCACTGACAAGGCGATCGTAAATCCGCGGCAGCACGGCTTGTTTGCCCAGGTGAAACAGCTTGGCCTCGGCCTCGGGATCACGGGCGATGACCGCCAGAAGTTCATCAACGCTGCGATCGCGCTTCGCCCAAAGCGCGTCGCGAATACTCTGAAGCTCGCGCGCAAATGTGTCGCCCGCCTTATGGGCGAATCCGCCGAGCAGGTTGATCAAACCGAGCGCCGCCTCGTAGGAAGCGCCGTCCGACGCCGACGTCAGCCGTGCCTTCAACTCGGCGATGATCGCATCGGCGGCTCCGCGCGTGTCTTCCAGTTCGCCGTTGATCTGTTGCCCGTCGAAAAGCTCTCCGAGTCGGGCGACCGCCGCCGCATCCTCGCGGCCCTGGAAGAGCGCCGACAAAGATCGCAGCGCCAAAGCGGCGAAGCGATCCTTCTGCTTGCCGCCGAGCAGTCTCATCGCCTGTTCGAGACTGGCCGAGGCGGAGGTGAACTCCTTGAGCTCGACCTGCGCGTCCGCCATGCGCTCGAGGACGTCGATCTTCAGATTCTGAGCCAGCGCCTCGAACTGGGCCTCGTCCGTGCGAAGCGCCTTGAGCAGATCGAGCCGGTGTCGCTGGGACGAAGGGTCATCGGGAAGATCCATCCGGTCGGAAATGCGAATCTGCGTCTCGGCCGGGAGCCTTCGCGCGATCAGCAGATAGCTCTCCCAAGCCTCCATGCGGATCGCCGCATCCGATTCGCGATCGTTGTCCAGCCTGCCGCGAAGCGCCTCCAGGTCCCGCTCGTCCGAGCCGCATATCCCCAGCGCCGAGACCGCCGCCATGCGGATGTCGGGCGACGATGACTGCGTCAGCGGACGGATCGCATCGGCCGCGCCGGCATCCTCGCAGGTAGCCAAACTGGAAATGGCGGCGCTGCGCACGCGAACGGAACGATTGTCGGCGATTTCCGATTCCAGCACCTTCCGGAACGAGGCCGCGCCGATGTTCGCCATCGCCTGGATGAATCGCTCGCGCAGCTCGTCGTCCTGCGGTCCCAGTTTCCCGTAGCGGGCCTGCAACTTGTCGATGGCCGCCTGCGTGGTCAGCGGGTCCCGGTTACCGCCGCGCCGCAGCAGCACGCCCAGGGCCCCAGCCGCCTCGCCCACAACGACCGGAGAGTCGTCATCGAGCCGATCCATGAGTGGCGCCTGCGCCGCCAGATCGTCCAGACGGCCCAGCGCCGTCGCCTGTGCGGCGCGGACCTCATCGTCGATCTCGCGCTGCATCGCCTCGATCAACTGCGTGCTCGCCGAGGAAAGTCGCAGATCCCCGACGATCCGCGTCGCCTTCAATCGAAGGCGCGCGTCGGCGTCAATCGTCAGTTCGGCGATGCGCGCCCGCGCTTCCGGAGAGACTTCCTTTCGATCCGTGATAAGATCGTTGATCAGGTCCAGGCCCAATATGCGAACCGATGCCAGTTCGTCGCCCAGAAGACTCTGAATCAGTCGCGGGCGATCGGCCTCCGACGTCGCGAGGTAAGCGTCGCGGTATGCGCTGACCAGTCGACGTACCAGATCAGTTCTTTCGCGGATCAACCGCGAGACCTGCTGCGCTCGCGACTCGATGATCGCCCGATACCAGCCCTCGCCCGTCTTCGAAGACGTCCGTCGCCACCATGCCAGTGCCTCCGCCGCATCCGTCGCGCTTACGCCGGTTGCCTCGCCGAAAGCCATCAGGGCGGCGTGGCGAACGGCAGGGTTCGGGTCCTCCAATAGCGCAGCCAGCACGCCCAGCGCCTGGACATCTTCGCCCAGCGCGCCCAACGCTCGTATCGCGCCGATGCGCTTGGGGCGCGGGTTGGCGGGCTCAATCGCAATCGGTCGAAGCTTGGCCACCACGATGCGGCTGTCGAACTTTCGAATCGCCCGCGTCACCCCCTCGAGTGTGTCGGGCCTCGGGTTTCCAAGCAGCGAGATCAGCGGCTCCACAATCTGAGGTGAGGGCTTCTCGACTTCCGCAATCGCCGCGCAGACGGCCAACTGTGCCGCCAGATCCGGCGGATTGGCCGAGAGCACGCCGACCAGCTTGGTGATCGCCGCCTCATCCCCCGACTCCAATAGCAGCCGAGCGCCCAGCTTGCGAGCGTCCGGCGTGTTGTTCGCGGTGAGAAGGTTGAAGCTCTGGTCCAGCTCCGCGCTGACCGCCGGCGCAGTCGACGGAGTCACCGTCGCGGGCGGTGCCTCCGTCGGCTGCGCGCCGCTCGGCAATAATGCGCCCACCGAGATGAACAGGCAGGCTGCGAAGTTGGACAAAGCATACATCAGGAAATTATTAACTCCCGGAATCGCCGGATTGGGTTACTTGTCGCCGCGCGCAGCCCACCCCCTCAGAATGCACGCGGCTGAATGTACATGTTTTATTCCCATATCCAACTGCGGTCAAAACTTTTCGCCCTTCGGCGCTCCAAACCGTCGCGCCTGTGGCGCTCGCTCGCGCCGCCTGCCCAACCGGGGCGGATGCCGCAGAATTGCCGTCGACCGCCGACGCATCGAGACAGACACGCGCCCAATTCGCCCGTTAGAAAGTCGACCCATCGTCGATTCAGCTCGTTATCCCGGAGGTTCCTTTGCTTCGCGGTCCCGCTGTTCAATCATCGCAAGGTATGCATCCCCGTGACGACCCCGAACGACCCTCGTGAGTCGACCTCGAGGACGATTTCGCACGACAGGTTTCCCGGCCGAGCCCGCTTCCCAGGGGGCTTCGGACCACTTCGGCCACCTCGTGACCGGCGTTTCCAGCGTCCAGACGGCCGGATTCACCTTTTACGGACTACGGCACCGCAATTCCTGTTCTTGCAACCGGGCCCGCCGTCCGACATACAATCGGTAGGAATACTGTATAACGCCTCGCGTGGCAGCCATAACCAACTACAGGTACAATAGATGCTCATGTGTGCGATCCATTCAATCCACTCCACGAATCGAGTTCGGGCCTTTGTCAGATCGACTTTTCTGGCCGCAATCGCCCTCGCGCTGACGACCGCCGTCACGTCGGCACAGGAACCGGCGCCGCAGATGTCTACCGACACGCCGGTCTCCGCGACCCAGCCCGCCGGTGAGCAGAAAGTCACCGCCCAGACCCACCCGAATAATCCCGAGTTGTGGAACACCGAACAGATGATGGACGACGCCGTCGTCCAGATTTCGCGACGATACAACCTCAACGACGCTCAATCCGAGTACACCCGTCTGCTCCTGACCGGCCGGGTTCGCGCGTTCCTCGACATTCATGAGAAGGACATCCGCGAGCTGCTTCGCGAATCAATCGACCTGAGATTGGGCAAGTCACTCGGTTCCCCGCAGGCCTATCAGAAATGGGCCGAGCGGGCCGCGCCGATCTATCTCGCCGCACAGAATGCGATTCTCGAGGGCAACGCCGAATGGCGCGAGATCCTCGACGAAACGCAGAAGGTGACCCACGACGCCGATCTCGCCGCGATGCATGCCAACTTCGAGCAGGTCTCGCGCATGCTCGACACGTGGCGGGCCGGCAACGCACCGCCCATGCTCGCCAACGCCCAGCAGGCTCAGAACGCCCAGCAGACCGGCCTTTCCGGCGGCGGCGCGACGCCCGCTCAGCAGGGCCGCGTCTCCGACCCCCAGCAGCCCGTGATTCAGCGGCAGGTCGAAGATAGCTGGCTGGCTTACGTCAACCGGTTCATCGACACCTACCAGCTCGACGACAAGCAGGCCATCTCGGCGCGCGACAAGATTTACAAGGACATCCGCGATCAGGCCACTCGCTACCGCGATCAGAAGCGAAGCGAGTTTGCGGCGCTGGATGCCGAGACGCTGTCCGCCAAGCCCAAGTGGGACAAGCAGGAAATCGAGCGCCGCCGCAAGAAGCTCGAGCGGCCCATCGGCGACCTGTTCACCACGCTCGATCAGCGTCTGCGTACCCTCCCCGATCAAAAGCAGCTCCAAAGCGCCGACGCCGAGAAGATTCGCCAGCTCGAGGCCTGGTACAAGATGCTCGCCGGCCAGTTCGACATCAAGGAAACGAACGACAAGAAGGCCGGCACGCCGTCGCCCGCCCCGGCAAAGACGCCTGCTGCCCCCGCCAAAGACAAGCCGGGCGAACCCGCCGCCACTCCTCCGACGGATACCAAGTCCGACAAGGAGCCCGAGGCCGACCCGGAAAAGGGCAGCCAGGCGCCCTGAGCGCGATTTCACCCCCGTTCTCGATTCCAGGCTGAAACGCTCCCTCACTTCAAGTCAGATTGGTTGTTTCCCCGACATAACAAACGCTCTGCTGTTAGACCACGGTCTAATGGCGCCTATCGTCCGGTGACTCGCCATACCCGTCCTCCGGGGTGTTCCAAGCAGACCAGCAGGCCCGGTTTGAAGGCCTTGACGAAGGGGAGGAGCTTTATACAATGCGATTTTGAGACTCAGTCTCAAGTAGGGTTCGCGTGGCGACAGTCCGGCGGAGCGTTCCGCTCAAACAACTTGACTGCCCGCTACCCATCAGGCCTAGATATGGAGTCGTTCAGGATGAATCAACTCGCCGGTCACGCAGAAGCAGGTCGGTTCGCCGCCGAAAAGGGCGACTCAACGGATTCGCCAGCATCACCCGCCCGCAAGCCCGCCTTTTCCTGGCTCAAGAAACTGGGGTTCTTTGGTTTCATGTTCTTTTTGTTGAAGGGGTTGCTCTGGCTCGCGATTCCCGCCATTCTGGCCAATCGCCTCGCCGACTGATTCAATCGATTACCCACAGGGTTTTTCAATAGGAGACGAGAACGATGCTCGCGCAGGAAACTGACACACCCATCATGTTGAAACTCAAGACCGAGACTCAGGCCCGGCACGACGCCACCGAAGATGGAGCCTTCAATCAGGAGCTCGTCAAGGGACGTCTGCCGCTCGATCGCTACGTCGAGTCAATCGCCCAGCTCTTCCTGATCCACCGCGCCCTGGAATCGGCCCTGCGCGACAACAAGTCAAAGCATCCCGCCTTTGCCCGCGTCCTCCGCGACTACCAGTTCCAGGAGCCGTATCTCCGCGACGATCTCGCCTACTTTGAGCGCAAGGAAGATTCGATCAAGCCCCTTCCGGCCACCGAGAAGTTTCTCTTCGCGATCAGCCGCCTCGTCGAGCATTGCCCCGTCGGTCTTCTCGGCATGCAGTATGTTTTCGAGGGCAGCAACAACGGCGCCAAGTTCATCTCCCGCGCCGTCCGTCGCGCCTACACCCTGCCCGAGGGTCGCGGCACGACCTACCTCGATCCATACGGTGAGAATCAGCGCGACTACTGGCAGGCATTCAAGGACGACATGAACGCGTCATCCTTCTCGCACGAGGAGTCCACCGCCCTGATCCATGCGGCCTGCGGCGCCTTCGACCTGACCATGCAGTTGCACCGTGAGTTGTACGAAGGCGTCGGCCCCGCCCCGGCCCGTCCGGCCGAATCCGCCGCGCCGGCCGCCAAGCCGTCGGGCAAGTGCCCGTTCCATCACGGCTAGAGAGGCCTCAGCCGCGCCCGATCGATTTGCGCTTTTAGCTGTTCCCGCTGTTGGCGAGAAGTTGCCCCAACTCCCGGCCCCGCCGAAATGCCGCCAGCACCGCCTCGCGCACATGCTCCGCGACGCCGGACGCCTCCAGTTTTTTCATCGCCGCCTGCGTCGTCCCGCCCGGGCTCGTGACCGCGGCGCGCAATTCCGACGGTGATGCGCCTTTCTCCAGCAGCATCCCGCCCGCGCCGACGCACGCATGCGCCGCCAGCACCTGCGCATCCTCCGGCCGCAGCCCGGCAGCCACCCCGCCCGCCATCATCATCTCCACGAAATAATAAAAATACGCCGGGCCCGACCCCGCGACCGCCGTCACCGCGTCCATCAATTCCTCTCGCTCCACCTCCACGGTCACGCCGCCCGCGTTAAAGAGATGCCGCGACTCTTCCATGTCGTCCGCCGACGCGTGCTCACCGCGAAACAGCCCCGTCACGCCGCAGCCCAGGCCAAACGGCAGATTTGGCATCGCCCGCACGACGCGCACCAATCCGCCGCCCAGTTCCTCCGCCACGCGCCGTGTCGAGACGCCCGCCATCACGCTGACGATGACATGATCGGCTGTCACCGCCGGCAGGATCGTGCGCGCCGCCTCGGCGAAGCGCTGCGGCGTCACCGCGATCATCACCAGCCGCGAGTCCTTCACCACCTCGGCATTATCGCAAACGCTCACCCCGGCGATCGGATGCGCATCGAGCTTCTTGCTGTAAGAGATGGCGATGCGCTCGGCGCTCAGATAGCCGCTGGCAATCAGCCGGTTCACGATGATCCCCGCGATGTGGCCGCTGCCGACAACGCCGAGTGCGTATTTGTGGTCGTGAGACATGGTTCGTATCGCTCGCTCTCACTCAACTACGGGTCAATTCATTGTATGCATCGGCCAGCGGGGCCAGTGCCTTCGTCCATTCGTATCGGTCAGCGAATGCCCGTCCATCAGGACAAGGTCCCGCCATCGCCGCACGGCATGCCGCGGCGATGCTCCCCGGCGAGCCCGGTTCGCAGTAATGCGCCAGATCGCCGAAGTACTCCCGCACCGGCGGCACGTCCGCCACCACGATCGGCGTCCCCGCGGCCAGCGCCTCCATCGCCGAAAGCCCCGGCGTCTCGATGTACGAAGGCTGCACGCAGGCCTTCGCCCCGCGCCAGATGGCCGACATCTCGGCATGATCGACGCGCTCGCGAAACCGCACATTGCCGCCCGCCGCGCCTCGCATCGCCGCCGCATATCGCTCGCTGCCCTGCGATGGCTGCCCGATCACCAGCAACGTCTCGCCCGGCAGTTCGCGAAACGCTTTGACAAGATGGAGCTGGTTCTTGCGCGGACCGATGGCCCCGGCGCAGACGAACATCTTCCGCTCCGCGCCCTGCGGTTGCGTCTCGGGCCTGTTGATCCCGTTCATAACCACGCGAAACCGCTCTCGCGGTAGGCCGGGAAATTTCTCGATAATATGTTCCATCTCGGCAACGGAATTCGGCAGGATCATCCTCGCGTGTCTAAGTATCTCCGCCTGCGCATCCCGTGCAGCCGCCGCGCCCTGTCCATACCCGCGCCCCAGCAAGCCCCGCAGCCGCGCTCGAGTGCCGTCCGACAGGCACTTTCTGAGGATATTGCGCGGAAACTCATACGCATCCGCCGGTACCGCCGACTCCAGATCCCAATAGACGCTCGACAGCACAAACGGCTTACCCCGCGCGATCGCGTTGCGCGCCTGCGCCAGCGTCTCAAACGGCCGCGTCAGATTGAACAAGTGTACGATGTCAACGTTGGAGAGATCCGGTCTCAGCGTGTAATCCAGCGCCACTTCGTGCCCGAGACTTCGGAGAAACTTCGCCGTCTCCTCCATCTGCACCGTATCGCCGCCGGGGTGGGTCGGCGTGTCCGGCCGGTTCTGCATTAAGATGCGCGGCACGCCGAAGGCTCCCGCGAGAGATAAGCCTGAACGGCCCGCGCAATCCGCTCCGACGCCTTGCCGTCGCCATACGGGTTGCACGCTTGCGCCATCGCGTCATAAGCCGCGGCGTCGTCCAATAGTTCCGTCGCCTTCGACACGATCCGCCCGCGGTGGGGGCCCACAATGCACGCCGTCCCCGCCGTCACCCCCTCGGGCCGCTCCGTCTGATCGCGCAGCACAAGCACCGGCTTGCCCAATGTCGGCGCCTCCTCCTGCACCCCGCCCGAGTCAGTGAGTATCAGATGCGCCGACTTCATCGCCGAAACAAACTCCGGATAGTCCAGTGGTGCCGTCAGCTTGATCCGCGGATGCCCGGCAAGCAGCCGATTCGTCGTCGCCACGACGTTCGGGTTCGGATGCACCGGGTAAAGCACTTCAATCTTGTGCGACTCCACCAGGTCGCGAATCGCCCCGCAGATTTCCTCCAGCGGCGCGCCGAAGTTCTCCCGCCGATGCGCCGTCACCAGCACCAGCCGGTTCCCGTTCACCGGCTCGTGCACGCTCGGCAGGTCCTGCTCCACCGCCCACAGCAACGCGTCAATGACCGTGTTGCCGGTCACGTGCACGTGCTCCGCGCCGATTCCCTCGCGCAGTAGATTCTCCTTCGCCTGCTCCGTCGGCGCAAAGTGCAGCTCGCCGAGATGCCCGGCAATCACGCGGTTCATCTCCTCCGGGAAGGGCGAATACTTCTGATGCGTCCGCAACCCCGCCTCGATGTGCCCGAAGGGAATGCGCCGGTAGTAGCAGCATAGCGCCGCCACCATCACCGTCGTCGTGTCGCCCTGCGCCAGCACCATCGCCGGCTTCTCACGTGCGAACACCTCGTCTAGCGCCGGAATCATCCGCCCCGTCAGATCGGCCAGCGACTGATCCGGGCGCATCAGGTCGAGGTCGATATCCGCCGTGATCTTGAAGAAATCGAGGATCTGATCGAGCAGTTGCCGGTGCTGCGCCGTCGCCAATACATGCACGTCGGCCCAGCCCTGCCGGATGAATTCGTGCACCACCGGCGCGACCTTCACCGCCTCCGGCCGCGTGCCGACCACCATCATCACTTTCGGCTTCGTGCTGCTCATCGCGGCTGAGTATAATCCGCGTTCGTCAGTGTGCCTAATCATCGCGCAGGCGCATCACGGTAGCGCCACCCCTCGCGGGCGGCGACGAGATTCGGATTGGGTCACTGTAGCGCCACCCCTCGGGGGTGGCGAAGAGATTCGATTTGGATCACCGTAGCGCCACCCCTTGTGGGTGGCGACGAGGTTCGATTTGGATCACCGTAGCGCCACCCCTCGCGGGCGGTGACGAGAATCGGATTGGGTCACCGTAGCGCCACCCCTCGCGGGCGGTGACGAGAATCGGATTGGGTCACTGTAGCGCCACCCCTTGTGGGTGGCGACGTGATCCGAGTCGCGGCGCTTTTGATCCGAGCCGCGCCCGTGAGGAAGCGGTGAACAAGAGCCGAGTATGTCGAGTCAGCACTCCGTAAAGGGAAAACGCAAATGAGCGAACGACTAAGGCAATTCCGGCAGTTCCGCGAGAAGATGAACGAACGCATCCTCGCCGCGCAGAATCTCAACATCAACCGCTTCTTCACCCTCGACGGCGCGGCCTACAAGACCGGCGCCTGCGACGAGCTCACCAAGGAGTTCGCCGGCCTCTCCGCGTCGATGGTCCTGCGCTGTGACGACTGCATCGCCTACCACGTCATCCGCTGCAAGGAATGCGGCGCCACCGACGAGCAACTCATGGAAATCTTCAACGTCGGCCTCATCGTCGGCGGCAGCATCGTCATCCCGCACCTCCGCCGCGCCGTCGCCCTGCTCGACGAACTGAACGCCGAAGCAAAGTAACCGCGCAGCCCTCGCCCGGAGCAGATCATGCCTTGCATCAGAGTACCCATTCGACGCGGCTTGCCGTTTGGCGAGGCTGTCATGCTGGTTCTCATTGCGGGATGCGCTCCTGCGCCCCTCGAAATCTCCATGTCCGACCAGCGCGAGATCAAGACCAGCGAGACTTTCGTTCGTTCGCGCGTAAAGGTTGAAAAGCCGTGGAGCACTGGGTCGTTCCAGATTCGCACCGATGGGGTGACGGTGGACTTCGCGGATTCTGAGATCATGGGCTCCACTGCCGATACGCCGCCCAACAAGTATTCGTTGGTCGCGATAAGCGTGATAAATGCGAAAAACGTTACGATCAGAAATGCCAGTATCCGAGGCTTTAGAATCGCGATTAGCGCTCAATACGCCTCCGGCCTCACCATCGAAAACTGCGACGTCTCCAACAACTTCCGCCAGCATCTAAAAAGCACCCCCGAAAACGAACACACCGACGACTGGCTATGGGGCCACGAAAATGATCACTCCCAATGGGTTTGGTACGGCGCAGGCATCTACCTGAGCAACTGCGACAACGTCACCATCAAAAACTGCCGTGCCCGCGACGGCCAGAACGGCATCTGTCTCGTCAACTGCGACAACGCCACCATCATCGACAACGACATGTCCTTCATGTCCGGCTGGGGCCTCGCCATGTGGCGGTCGAACCACTGCAAAGTCCTCGGCAACCGCTTCGACTACTGCATCCGCGGCTACTCCCACGGCGTCTACGCCCGCGGCCAGGACTCCACCGGCATCCTTGTTTACGAACAGTGCTCCGACAACATCTTCGCCTACAACCGCGCCACCCACGGCGGCGACGGCTTCTTCCTCTACGCCGGCCACGAAACCACCCAGCGCACCGGCGAAGGCGGCTGCAATCGCAACATCGTCTACCGCAACGACTTCTCCCACGCCGTCGCCAACGGTATCGAGGCCACCTTCTCCGACGGCAACATCTTCCAGGAAAACAAACTCCACCACTGCGTCCACGGCGTCTGGGCCGGTTACTCCTCAAACAGCGTCATCAAGGGCAACGACATCGCCGATTGCGACAACGGCGTCTCCATCGAGCACGGCCGCGGCAATCAGATCGACGCCAACGACTTCGCACGCTGCGGTAGGGGGGTGTGGCTCTGGTGGGATGACGACAAGGACCTGATCGCGAGCGCCTACGGCCAAAAACAGGGCCACGACTCCGCCCGCGAGTCAATCCGCAGGAACCTGTTCGACGCCTGCAAAGTCGCCGTGCTCGCCACGACCAGTAAGGATGTCACCCTGGAGCAGAATCGTTTTTCAAACTGCGAAATCCCTATCCGCCTCACCGGCGAAACCACCGTCACCCGCTTCTTCGACAACGCCATCGAGTCCGGCCTCATCGACAACCAGACCACAACAAAGCTCGAAGGCATCGAAAACAAAGCCGGCTCCGGCGTCTCCCAGAAGGGCCCGGTTAACGTCTGCCGCGACGAGTGCGCCGACGACTTCGTCTCCGGCGCGCGCAGCCGCGCTCGACCAAGGCTCGACCCGCCCGATAAACTCCGCGCCCTCAAAGAACTGAGCCGCATCTCCCTCCCGCCGCCGCTCAAATACCTCCCCGAGGGCAAAGAGCACGTCGTCATCGACGAATGGGGCCCGCGCCACCCCTGATTCCCTCCCTCCCCTCACCTATCCCCACAATTCCGCAAAACTCCCGGGTTAGCCCCTCCCCATTTCTCCGTTCCTGTGATTGAGCCGCTCACAACCCCCGAAGGCCAATCCCATGGTTCAGACTGCCGCGCGATTCCGCTTCCTGGTGAATCCCCACTTCGCCGAGATCCCCACCAGCAACACGATTCTCTACACCCGGCCCGGCCGCTTTCACATCCGAGGCTACAAGACCACCCTCACCCTCAAGTCCGTCGCCGCCGGCTGCATCCGCTACCGCACCCGCCAGTCGCGCTACCTCGTCGACGACTCCAAGTTCCTCATCTTCAACCCCGGCCAGGAGTACGACACCGACATCCTCCCCGAAGACCACACCGACGCGATGACCTTCTTCTTCCAGCCCGGCTTCATGGAAGGCGCCGCCCAGTCGCATCACCGCTCGACCGACGGCGAACCGGATAGCGGCAGCGACGATCACGCCCTCAAGGAGCACGGCTTCTTCGAGCGCCTCTACGCCAAGGAGGGAAAGGTCGCCGGTGTCCTCCGCGCCATCCGCGCAGACATCCGCCACCTGCACGCCGATCCGTCCTGGCTGGAGGATCGCTTCTACGACCTGGCTCACGGTTTGTTAGACCTTCACGCCCAGACCAAGCGAGAGGTGGACGCGCTGCCGGTCCAGCGCGCCGCGACAAGGGAAGAGCTTTATCGCCGGCTGCATCACGCCCGCGATTTTCTTTACGCGTCTTATGCCGAGCCGCTGACAGTCCAGGATGCGGCGAAGGTCGCCTGCCTCTCGCCGTTCCATTTCCATCGAATGTTCAAGATGGCCTTCCAGCAGACCCCGATGAGCTATCTCCAGCAGCGCCGCCTCGACGTCGCCCGCGTCCTGTTGGCGAGGACCGAGCAGCCGATCACCACCATCTGCACCGAGGTCGGCTTCGAAAGCCTCGGCTCTTTCAGTTGGCTCTTCCGTCGCAAGATGGGCCTGTCCCCGCGCCAGTTCCGCGCCGCCCTCCGCCCCGACGCCGCCACCACCCCAACCGACTGCCGCCCGTAGCGGCCGGCGCCACTGCCGGCCGTGGAGTGCAAGAAAACTATCCCTCGAAAACCGTCACCTCGTCCACGAAGCACAGCTTGTTCCCGAACGGATCGCGCACATAAAACGACCGCTCCCCCCACGGCCGCTTCGCGATTTCCCCGGCCGCTTCACCGTGCACGTCGCCCGGTTCAAACGTCGCCCCCGCCTCTCGGCACGCCGCATACGTCACTTCAATGTCATCGACGCAGAAGTACAAGCACTCCGAAAGTGGAACCGCCTCATACCCGTCGCCGTCCGCCTTCGGGTCGAAGCACGCCAGTATCACCCCGCCGCAGTCAAAGTAGTGCCACCCAGGCGGCACCCGCACGTCGGCCTCCCCCAGCACCGTCTTGTAAAACGCCGCCGCCTTCTCAATCGACGTCACCGGCAAAACCATCCGAAACAACCTCGCGCCCATGCTCATCTCCCATCCCGGCAATCAACCGATATCCCGAACCGTCGCCAGCCTACCAGATGCCGTTCCCCCCATTCAACCTCGCGCCCCCGAACGTGACCCGCCCGCCCCCGCGTCTCCCCCGGCCCCGATTCTCGGAGCCGCCGCCCGATTTCCCCGCCCCCGCACCCAACCCCAAAGTCGCCCGCCCCCCGGGACGATAATCCGACATGGCTCAACGCCGAAAAGAAAGAAACCGCGTCTCGCTCATCGAGCGAAAGCTCGCCGAGTCCGGCGTCAAGCTCGACGGCCGCGTCCTGCCCCAGCACAACCCCGTCAGCGCCACGACCATCCACGGCAAGCCCGCCGTCATCTTCGGCTCCCTCTTCGTCGCCATGGGCGTCTTCATCTGCCTCATGGTCACCGGCGTCATTCCGTCAAAAACGAAAAGCGCCGACGCGCCGCCCTGGGTCGGCGTCATCGCCGGCTCCATCTTCGCCATCGCCGGTCTGTGGGTCGTGCTGCACGGCCTCGGCGGCGTCCTGCGCCAGCGCTGGTCGCGCAAGATGAAGCTCCGCTACGGCGACGAGCTCTGGCGCTCCGACCACAAGTGGAACGAGCACTGCGCCCGAGACATGCAGGCCCGCGGCGTCCGCCAGATGCTCTTCGGCATGCTCTTCATGATCCTCTTCGCCGCCCCGTTTAATCTCGTTCTCTACGCAGGTCTCAAAGAGGGATCGGCAGTCGGCATGGTCTTCGGTTGCGTCAATCTCTTCGTCGCCGTCTACACCATCGCCTTCTTCTACCGCCTCGCCCGCTGGATGAAGTACGGCACCGGCCAGGTCCGCTTCCGCAAATGTCCCTACTACCTCGGCGAAAAACTCGAGCTCGACTACGTCCCCGCCCGCAAACTCTCCAACGTCACCAGGCTCACCTGCACCCTCCGCTGCATCCGCGAGGCCTACATCACGACCCAGTCCGGCAACGACACCACGACGACCATCGTCTCTTCCGCCCTCTACGAGCAGACGCTCGACATCGCCGGCGACGTTGCGGCCTCTTCCTACGACCGATCCATCGCCCTGGCCTTCGACGTCCCCGCCGACGCGCCGCCGACCTGCCTCATCGAAGCGCCCCCGACCTACTGGCACCTCGAAATCTCCGCCGAAACCCCCGGCGTCAATCTCAACTCCAGCTTCCTCCTACCCGTCTATGCCCCGCGCGCTGTCCGCCCCGCGCCGACCCCGCCGCGCCCCGCACCCCAGCCCAATGCCAATCAACTGAAGGCCGCCATCGTCGAGGCCGTCGCCTCGCGCCGCTGAATCACTCACCCTCATTGCCCGCGCAACCTGAGCCGCATCGACGTCGCCAGGATTGCGATATAATCCCTTCCGCAGAAGCACAAATAAAAAAACTTCCGCGGGAGCCACCTCATGATCCAGTACGTCGCAATGGGCAAGATTCCCCCCAAGCCCCACACCACCCACTACGAAGACGGCAAGCTCCTCATGGAGCACTGCCACACCCGCGAGGGCTTCGAAGGCGCCTTCTCCATCCTCTACTACCGCACCCCGCCCACCGACGAGAACGCCGTCGAGAAGCTCGCCATCCCCGGCTTCTGCCCCTTCGAGCCCCTCGCCGAGCAGCCGCTTTACCGTCGCCACATCAAGACCCAGGACATGAAGCTCAAGGGCGACTTCCTCGATGCCCGCCGCGTCCTGCTTTTTAACAACGACGTCCAGATCAGCATGGTCAAGCCCACCGAGATGAGCCCGCGCTTCTTCTCCAACGGCGACGGCGACGAGCTCTACTTCGTCAACCGCGGCAAGGGCCGCATCGAGACCCTCTTCGGCGTCCTGCCCTTCAAGGACCGCGACTATCTGCTCATCCCGCGCTCCACCCCGTACCGCATCCACTGGGATGGGCCCGATCCCGACTTCCTCGTCTTCGAGGGTCGCGGCTTCATTGATGTCCCCAAGGAGTGGCGCAACCGTCACGGCCAGATCACCATGTACGCCCCGTACTCCCATCGCGACTTCCACGGCCCCACCGAACTGCTCAAGTACGACGCAGCCCAGCACGGCACCGGCACCTTCCGCCTCGTCGTCAAGCGCGACGACGTGCTCACCGTCCACCTGCACAAGCACTTTCCGTTCGAGGTCGTCGGCTGGGACGGCACCGTCTACCCCGTCGCCTTCAACATTCACGACTACCAGCCCAAGACTAGCACGATCCACCTCCCGCCGACCATCCACCTCACCTTCGCCGGCAACGACTTCGTCGTATGCAGCTTCGTCCCGCGCAAGGTGGACTATTTCGATCGCGGCGAGAGCAAAGCCATCCCCTGCCCCTACGGCCACGCCAGCGTCCACATGGACGAGATTCTGTTTTACGTCGCCGGCAACTTCACCAGCCGCCGCGGCATCGACAGCGGCTCCATCAGCCTCCACCCCGCCGGCATCCCCCACGGCCCGCACCCAGGCACCTACGAGAAGAGCGTCGGCCACGACCGCACCAGCGAGCTGGCCGTCATGTGCGACACCTACAAACTGCTGCGACTCACGAAGGTGGCCCACGAGTTGGAAGACAAGGACTACCACCTCACCTGGCTAAGCAAAGAATCCGGCGGCCCCGACGCCCCCGGCGCGCGCTAAGGCGACAAGCCCGCGCCCCAATACCAGCCCGAAGCGCGAGGCCAGGGCGTCGCGGCGCGATGCCTTGATCCGAGCCGCGCGCGTAAGCAAGCGGTGCCGCAAAGCCCAATCGCGCACGACGCCGTAGCGCAAACATGCGCGGAAGTCGCGGAAACCGACGGCGAAATAACGCGACAATAGATTCACCCCTCCCCCGCGCCCCCAAGCCCACGGATACCAAGCCCACGGATACCAATCCGCGGGTTTTCTCATTGTTTACCTCGCATCGCGCCCTCCCATACCAGCCCGAAGCGCAAAGCGAGGGCGAAACTCAGCCACCCTACGCCCCCGCGCAACCAACCTCGTACCGAATCATCGCCAATTCCCCCCCAGCCCCGTTCACGGGTCTTCCCCGCAGGGCCGTGAGCCCAGTCTTTCAGGCCTGGGCGACCAGTGCCTCACCTATGGCACCCTCTCGCGCTCCCAAGCCCACGGATACCAATCCGTGGGCTCAACATCCGATCACCTCGCCTCGCCCCCACCCCACCAGCCCGAAGCGCAGGCGAGAGCAGTTGCAGAGTTGCCTTGGCTCCCGATTGACATACCGGGTAGTTTGCGTCCATTGCAGTTCGCACTTTGCAGGTGTACAATAGCCGGAATCGATAGGGCTGGGGACAAGGCTCACGTTCACAATTCTGGATTGATGAAGGAGGATTCGACTGTGCCTAATTGTTTACTTGCGAAGGTCAAAGGAACTCAAATCGAAGTTAATCGCAGTGAACTGCATATTCAGACGGTCGCTAATCCACCTTTCAGGGGTATGGATGTGCAAAGGGCAAGGGTTCGAGTCGTCTCGCAATTGTGGACCGCGGTTCTATCGACTTCTCTTGCACTTCTTGTCGGCGCCAAAGTACACGCTGATCAAGGTTACACTTTTAATAAAGTCGTTCTTTCAGGGGAGACGGCGGCCGGGATTGCAGGCGGGCTGACCTTTGATGGTTTCGGTTTCCCACTGATTGACAGCGCCGGACGAGTTGCATTTCGCGGATATGTGTCAGGGCCGGGAGTTGATTCATCAAACAACGAAGGACTATGGCACGGCGAAGCGAACTCGCTTGATCTTATTGTTCGTGAAGGATTTGATGCTCCACTCGTAGAGTCGGGGACGAGGTTGCGATTGATCGGGCCGGTATACTACTTGGGATCTGATGGTACTGTTGCATTCAATGGTGCCATGGAGGGCCCTGACATGCCTTCAACCGGCGCAATCGGGATGTGGGGCTGGAATTCGAATAATGTTCGAATAGTTGCAAGAACGGGCACGCTCGCGCCCGGGCTTGACGAGGGCGAGCGATTTCGATCAATCGGAACGGCGAAATTCTCCGTTGCATCCGATGGCGGCGTCAGCTTTTGGTCCGCGCTTGGTAATGCAGCGGGCGTGCCCTATTTTGATCACGACAGCGTCTGGACTGAGCGCGGCGGTTCTCCTGAGCTCCTGGCTCGGGAGGGAGACGCGGTGCCCGAAGTTTCCCCAAGTGCGACCGTGTCCGGGCTGACCTTTATAGGTTCTTCGAAGACCGGAACGCCTACGAGGGTATTTCATGGTTCGATGAAAGGCGGAATCTTGGGTGGTGGCTTTGACTATGGACTTTGGGTTGAGTCGAATTCATCCATGTCCTTAGTTGCATATACCGGCATGCCCGCGCCTGGATTTCAAGATGGGAGATTGCTTGGCAACATCTTGACAAGTGCTTTTGCCGTAAACAGCTCCGGTCAAACGGCGTTCACAGGATTTGCCGGTGACCCTAATGGGGCACAGAATAGCTTCATGGTTTATGCCGGCTCACAAGACGCTTTGCGGTTTATTGCGCAAGATGGCGACCAAGCACCGGGAACTTTACCGGGAGTTCGCTTCGATGCAATGTACAGCAATAACTTGCAGTCATTGCCAATCAGTGAGTCGGGCCGAACGGCGTTCAAAACAAGTCTCATCGGCCCTGGGGTCAACTTGTTCACAAACAGCCGTGCAGTGTATTCTGAAGGATTTGGAACACTGGACTTAGTGGCGCGGGCGGGCAATCAAGCCCCTGGCGCTCCCGACGGCGCACTCTTCGATCGCTTTAACACAATCGACATGCTCGCAAGTGGTCAGTTGATTTTTGGGGCGAGTCTGCGGGGGACAGGCGTAACAACGGAGAACAGCAATGGAATCTGGGTCCAGAACCCAATGGGAGAACTGCTGAAGCTGGTTCGGCAGGGCGATGTCATTGAGGTTGGGTCGGGTGACTTTCGTACGGTGGCATTCTTTAATTTTGCCTTTGGCCAGTCGGTCAATGAGCTTGGCGACATAGCAATTGAGATGAGATTTGCAGACAACACTTCGGGCGTATTCGTGACGCGAGTTCCTGAACCGGCGAGTGCGCTACTGATCGCTGCCGCGTCGTTGGTATACCGAAGACGCCGATGGCGAGGCTCTTCAGCGGATCGAATCTAGAGCACGCCATACTCGCCAATCCTTGAGTGTTCATCCGTATCGGCCGCGAAGAAGCCCTTCGAGGGGGTGACACCGGGCCAATCTGATTTTCGCTCCACCTTTTACCCTTCCGATTTCTCTCGCCGCGCCTCATCCGCGCGAACGATGAGCAAGGATCAAGCTATGAGATTCTATAGCTGGAGACCATTCCACCACCCCGGAAGAAGGCAGCGTCCGATGTCACCGCTACCAAAAACCTCTACCCCAAGCCCGACACCCCATACCTACAGCCTAAAGCCTAAAGCCTATCGCCTACACCCTCGCGCCTCACATCGTTTCCACCAAAAACCACGCAAACCGCGAACAGCCCCAACCCATGCCCGCCACAAGAGTTGCAAACGAAAAAAATCGCGTGTGTCACTATATGTCACCTTCCATTTTGCAGCACTTGCGCGCGACCAACGAAGCGGCTTGCCGTTTGGCGACGGACCACCAGCAATCCCGCCGCCCGCGCCATCAAAGCCCCCGTCTTCACCCTGGACCCCTCAGCCCCTTTGGATCGAAAACGCCCGCGCCGCTCCCCGCTAAAATGACCCACCCGACAAAAAGGCAAACCATGAACCGCAGCACAATCAACGCCGCAATCCTCATCGGCGGCCAAAGCTCCCGAATGGGCGAACCCAAACCCGCCCTCCTCCTGGACGGCCGCCCGCTCCTCGAACTCGCCGTCGACCAAATCGCCCCGCTGGCCAGCCGCATCGCCCTCGTCGGCCGCATGGATGACGCCACCCGCGCCGCGGCAAATCGCCTCGCGAACTCGCAAAAAAAAATCACCACCCTCGAAGACGACCCCGCCTTCGCCGGCCCCCTCGCCGGAATCCTCAGCGCCCTCTCATCGGCCCCGGATGCAAACTGGCTCGTCCTTTCCTGCGACATGCCGGCGATGTCGAGCAAAGCGATGGCCTGGCTGCTCGATCACCACGATCCCGCCCACCGCGCAACAGTCGCCCGGCGCAGCGCAGCCGACGACATCGAGCCATTCCCCGCCGTCTATCGCGCTGGCATCGTGGAACAAATAAGATCGTCCGCCGTCGATTGCGGCGGCTCGCTGCGTCGTGTGTTGTCAAAGCTGGGAGCCGTCGCCGTGACGATTCCCGATGATTTGGAACCCTGCTGGCAAAACTGCAACACGCCGCAGGAGTGGCAGGCATTCCTCTCCGAAAGGCGGCGGCAAAATGAAACCGACTAGCGCAGCCCGCGCCTACTCGCGCTCGCCGTCGTCCTTCTTCTCCGACGGCTTCGTCGTCTCCGCGTCCGCGTCGGCGTCGTCCTCCTCTTCCTCGTCCTTCGCCGCTTCCAGCGCCCGCGCCGTCGCCTTCGCCACCTGCGCCGTCGGCAGGATCAGCCCGCCGCCGATGTCGCGCCCGATCGACATGAACGCCATCGGGTTCGCCTGGAACTCCTCATCTTCCGGCAGTTGCAGCGAGACGATGCCCACCAGCTTGCCATCGGCGGTCAGCACAGGCTGCCCCGCGTCCAGCGACAATCCCGCCGGCACCAGCAGATCGCGCGGCTTCTTCGCCCGACCGGCAAGTCGACCGTCGCTGATGATCGGCGTCCGGTCAAAGAACTTCGCCATCCGCCGCAGCGCGTACAGTCGATCGCCGATCTTCGGTTCGCCCGGGTCCGCCAGGTTCATGAATTCAAACGTCTTCTCGCCCGGCTCCTTGATCTGCACCCATGCAAGGTCCAGTTCCGTATCGCGCGCCAGCACCTTCGCCGGCAGCCCGTCGATGTCGTCGCCGATCAGCACCTTGATGTCCGTCGGCGTCGCGCTGCCGAATCGCCGCGGCGCGCCGAGCTTCGAGTTGGCGCAGAGGATCAGCCCCTTCGCATCGATCATGATGCCGGTGATCTCCGTCTCGCTCTCCCGCTTCCCGAACTGCCCCTCCATGCGCAAAAGGAACTTGACCGTGACCAGGGCCGAGGATTTGCTCTCGGTCAGCCGTCGATACACGTCGGCCTCATCATCCGCGATGGCAGGCACGGCGAAAGTAATGCACAGGAGGAAGAGGAATGTCTGACGAATCACGTGCGTGTCTCCTTGCCCGGTCGGTTCACCAGGCGATTTCGTGGTCCAGCGGCCGCCGCTCATTCGATTCCGTAAGGTCGATCAATTCGCATCCGGCTTCTTCTCGTCGCCGAGCTGCGGCTTCCACTCCGGCTCGACAAACTGAAACCGCGTCGAAGCCCCTCGCAGCACAACGAAGACCACGCGCTTGGGCTGCTCTTCGCTGATCTTCTTCATCTCTCGGCGGTAACTCTTGAGCCCCTTAATGGGCTTACCGTTGATCTGCTGAATGAGGTCGTCCGACTCCAGCCCGCCGAGGCTCGCCCATCCCGCATCCTCGACCATCTCGACGATCACGCCCTTGGTATCAACGCTCCATCGGTTGTCGTCCCGGTCGAAGAAGGTGATCTCGCGCACCGTCATCTCAAAGTCGCGATTGCGATCCTTCCGCGCCTCCGCCGGCGCGATCCGCGTCCGCTCCAGTTCGACGGTAATCTCCATCTTCTTATCGCCACGAAGCACCGTGAGCTTCGCCTCGCTGTCGGTGTCCAGCTTGCGAAGCTGCCGATTGAAAAGCCCCGCATCCTGCATCCCCCGCGGCCGAAGCGGTTGCCCGTTCAGCGCAAGGATGATATCGCCCGTCTGCAACTGCGAGTGCGCCGCGCGCGTGTTGGGATAGACGCGCGTCACCCGATACCCCAGATCGTCCGGATGCCCCAGCTGCTTGGCCAGCTTGTCGATAACCGGTTGAGTCGCAATGCCGATCCACGCCTTCGGCACCTCGCGCGGCGGGTCCTCGTCATCCTCCGGCTTCGGCTTCAGCAGCGTCACTTGATTCTTACCGCTGCGATCGAACTCGATCAGCAGATACTCCGGCAGTGGGCTCGTCGCCATAATGCTCTTGTACCGCTCGACCAGCGCGGCAAGGTTCTCAATCGGCTGGTCATCAATCTTGCGAATCACGTCGCCATAAGACAGCGGCGGCTCCGCAAGCTGCGCCGGTCCGCCGGATCGCACGCTGCTGACAATCGCACCGGTCGTGCTGTCCAGCCGCCGCTCGCGGGCCATGCGATCGGTGATCTCTTCCACCGTGAGTCCCCACGCGCGAAGCGCCGTCTCATCACCGCGATCCTTCTCCAGTCGCGTCGTGACAACCTCGGCCTCGGCCTCCTTACCGTCGCGCTCGTACGCGATGCGCACGGTCGCCCCGATCGGATATTCGGCGAGCCGCTTCATCGTCATGGGAATCTCTTCGGCGAATCGAACGGTGATCTCTTCGCCGTCGAGCCGGACGATCACGTCGCCGGCCTTGATGCCGGCCTTCGCCGCGGGCGAATCATCGACGACAGAATTAACCAGCACGCCGTGCTGGAAGCCGGTCTTCTCGATGGGCTTAAGCGCAATGCCCAGCCAGCTTCGCTCAACTTCACCATGCTTGATCAGTAGATCGGCGACCGACTTGGCCAGATTGGACGGAATGGCAAAGCCGATCGCGTTGCCGCCCAGTTCGTTGATGCCGACGATCTCCCCCTTCAGATTCACCAGCGGACCGCCGCTGTTGCCGGGGTGAATCAGGGCGTCATGCTGAATCCACCGCGTAAAGAGTCCAGTCCTCTGACCGCTCTCCAGCTCCATCTCCTCAAGGTCGTTCTGATCGTGCCCGGAGAAGACGCGCTGCGTGTTCGAGACGATGCCCAGCGTGACGCTGCGCGACAAGGCCAGCGGCGACCCCATCGCCATGACCTGATCCCCGACACGTAGATCGTCAGAGTCTCCAAACGCCGCGACGGGCAAAGAGTCCTTGGGCGTCTTCAATTTCGTGAGATCAAGCTGAATCACCGCAAGATCGGTCAGCGGATCCTCGCCGACGAGTCGCGCGGGAATCTCCTGCTTGTCCGCCAAAGTGCAGCGAAATTTCTTTCCATTGTCCGTGACATGCTGATTGGTAATGACATATCCGTCGGGCGAAATGATCGTGCCGCTGCCGACCGCCGTTCCCTTGTGTTCCTTGCCGTCCCAGTAATTCACCGTGACGACGTTGATGTTGACCAGGGCGGGAAAGACCTTGTCACGGGCCGACTCGATCAGCGTCCGAATGCCCTCGCGCAGCGCATCGGCATCGGGCACGGGTGTCGGACCATCGGCACCTGTCCGGGCCGCAATGAGCGTCAGCGGAAGCAGGACGAGAAGGCCGTAGCGCGCGACGGCGCGAAGCGAAAAAGCGGCGGCGATGGGCATGTGGCGATCCTTTTTCAAACGGGTGACTCGGCGAGCGACCCCGGGAGAGTAGCTGGCTGGCAATGAGTGTTGTCGAATCGGGCAATATCGGCAAGGGCCCGCACTTTCGCAGGGCCCCCGCGCAGGGCGAACGTGTCCGCGTGTCCGGTTTGCGTCGTCAGGATGCCTTGGTCAGGATGGTCTGGTCGATGCGATCGGCCGTCTGCGCCGGGGGCGTCTCCTGAGCCTCCTCCCGACCGAGGGTCTCCCGAAGCCACTCGTTGAGCTTCTTGTTCTTGGAGACGATCTCACCGAGGGTGACATTGTTCGGCTGCGCCGGAGCGGCAGGCGACTGGGGCCTTTGGCCGACGGGAGCAGGTCGCGGGGCGGCCGTTTGAGCCGCCGGACGGGGGGCGGTGGCGGCGGCCCGGGCCTTGGATGGCAAGGCGGGTACGACCTGTTTGGGGTTGAGCTGCTCGGTCAGCACCGTGCGGAGGTTTTCCATCTCGCGCGGCAGGACGCTGCTGCAAAGGTCGTCGGCCTGGTCGAGCCGGCTTCGGATCTGCTGAATCTTCGCCTTGGCCTCGAGCGAGCCGTAAAGCTGCCGGACGATGCCGACGAGCTGCCCGACGCGTGAAGTCTGCTGGCGGAGCAGTTCCATCTTCTCATCGGAGAGGCCGATCACGTCCTTGGCCGTGTCGATGGACGTTTCGATTTCACCGCGGCTCTTCTCAAGTCGCTGAACAATCTGCGCCGTGCTCTTCGAGAGCTGCGCCAATGCAGCGGCCCGCTTGCACGCCTCCTCGATCTGTTGGGCCGGCATGTCGAGAAGTTCCTGCGTGTGCTTGGCAACCTGCTGCCCGCGCTGGAGAAGTTCGTCGGTCTTCGACTGCGTCTCTTCGTGGATGCGCGTCAGTCGATCGACCACCTTGGCCGAGTCGATGCGCGCTTCGGTAAGCTGGAGACGAGTGATCTGCACCTGCTCCCGGGTCTGCTCGCCTTCCTTCATGGCTCGCAGGCGCAGGTCGCGCACCTCATTGGTGATGGTCTGAGCGGCTTCATCGGCCTTGCGCAGCATTTCCTCCGCCTGCTTGGTAATGGCCTGTGCATTCGCGCGGGCCTCGGCGAGAGTCTTGTCGCTGCGCTCCGTCAGATTGACGGCGATGGTCTGCGAGCGATTGAGTAGATCGCTGATCTTGTCTGTCTGCTGAGCGGACTCGCGCCGGGCCGCTTCCAGCCGCCCGTCGAAGTCCTTGACCACCTTTTCGACCTGGCTTTGCACGTCATCGCCCGTCTTGACGAGGTCGCCTCGCAGCGACGACGCCCGATCGGTCATCTGTAGCAGGGCGACGCGCACTTCGGAGAGGCTCGCCTGACCGCGCTCGCGCACCTCGTCGGCGGCCTGATGGGCCTCGTTGATGGCGCCTTCGAGCTTGACGCGGGCCTGTTGCAGCCGCTCGGCCAGATCGGCCGCGACGGCGCGAGACTGAGAGCGGATGAGGTCGGCCTGCTGAAGGGCCTCGCCGATGCGCGATTCGAACTGCTGCCGTGCTGCCGCCACCTGTGTGCGCAGATCGCGTTCGAGCGAGCTCGCACTCTGCTTGAAGGCCTTGTTTTCCTCGCGAGACTGGGCGATGAGCGAGCCGACCTCAGTTCTGGCCTCTTCGAGAGACTTCTTGGTGTCGTTGGCGAAGGCGCCGAGATCGTTGCGAATGGCCTCCGCCTTCAGCGATAGTTCGCCGGTCGAGCTTCGCGATTCTTCGATGGCCCGGCGTGTGGCTTGGTTAAGGTTGTCGAGTTCGGCACGGACGGCGTCGGCTTTGCGGGCAAGCTCCGCTAGTTCCAACTGAGTGCCGCGAACCTGCGCGACCTGCGTCGGCTGCGAAGCGGAGACTTCCTCGATCTCCTTCTTGACGTCCTGCGCCCGCGCTCTGGCAGCCTGCGCTTCGGCCTGCGCCTCTTCTGCGCGCTTCTTGGCCTCCTCCGCCGCGGCGAGGGCCTCCTGCAAGACCCCGGCGGCCTTCTGACGAATCTGCCGGGCGTGGGTCATGCCCGCCTTTTCCTCTGTGACCAGTTTGCTCAGGCTGAGCTTCTGCGCGTGGGTATATGCGTGCAGCTCCTGAAGCGCCTGGCGAATCTGACGCTGCACGATGACGTTCTGCTTCTCGGTCTTCTCAGTCGTCTCGGTCAGTTGCCGCTGGAGCGATTCCGCCGCCTCGCGAGCCTCAGCGCGAAGCGTCTCCGACTCCGACTTCGTTTCGCGAAGGACGTTGGCCGCCTCGCGCAGCGACTCACTCGTCTGACTGCGAATCTGCCGCGCCGCTTCCAACTCGGCCTTCTCGGCGGCGAGTAATTCAGAAACCTGCTGCTTGAGCGCGGCGTGCTGCCGCTCGGTCCTCTCCAGGGTTGTGTCGATTCTCTGGCGCTCCTGGTCGGACTCAATGTCCTTCCTGCGGCGAAGCTCATCGGCCTGCTTCACCGCCTCACGTGCTGCGTTCTGTGTCTCCTCCAGCACCACGAGCGCCTCAGCGCGGATTCGCCGCACCGCATCCAACTCTTCGGCCCCCTGTCGAGGTCGCTGCTCGGCGAGCTTGCGTACCTCGTCGATCTCCGCGAGTCGAGATTCCGAACTCTCCAATCGCTCGGCCATCTTGCGCATCGTCCGATCCATCGTTCGGATGCGTTCCTCAAGGGCCTCCTGATGTTGAATCAACTCTGCCCGGGCAATGGTGTCGGCCGCCGTCGTAGCCGGCTGGGCGGACGTGCTGGAAACTCCGAGCGCCTGTCGGGCATAAACCCCCTGCGGGACCTGGGCGACAGTAGGCGCGCCTTTGGCAATCAACTGCTCGACGATCTCCTCAACGAGCGATTCGCTGACCTCACGCGTGGACTTGGTGTACGCCGCGAGCATCGCGTTGTCGCAGATCTGATTGATCAGTCGGGGAACACCCTCTGAATGCCGGTAGACGGCGTCGATGGCCCCGCTGCTGAACACTTCCCGCTTCTCATCCAGACCGGCGACGCGAAGCCGGTGATTGATATAGCCCGCGGTAACGTCCCGACTCATGGCGGTGAGGTGAAAGCTGCGGAACATGCGCTGCTCGAGCTGCTTCATCGCGGGAGCGCGAAAGGTCTGTTGCAACTCAGGTTGCCCGAGGATGAGCACCTGGAGAAGCTTTGCGTCGTCGGCTTCGAGATTGCCCAGTAGCCGAAGTTCCTCAAACGACTCGAGCGGCAGATTCTGAGCCTCGTCGAGAATGACCACGGCCAGGCGATTGCGCGAGTACTGCTCCAGCAGAAAGTGCTCCAGCGCCCCGGTAATGTCAGTGATGGTCGCGTCCGGAGAGATGGCGATTTCAAATTCGCGGCAGACTGCGGTGAGCAGGTCTCGCGGTCCCAGCCGGGTGTTGGTGATGACGGCGGTGCGCGCCGATGGACCGAGCCGGTTTAAAAGCAGCCGACTGAGCAGCGTCTTTCCCGCGCCGACTTCCCCGGTGACGAGTGCAAAGCCCTTGCGCTCCTGGGCGGCGTACAACAGCGAGGCCAGCGCCTCTTCGTGATCCGGGGTCTCATAGAAGAACCGGGGATCCGGCGTATTGTTGAACGGCAGGAGGTTGAGACCGAAGAAATCGAAATACATACCTGGCTCCTCGATGGCGCAAGACAGCGCGGGACGTTCGATGCCGTGCTGCGGGCCGCGGCGTGCGGACGTCGTCGGGCGATATGCGCCTGTGCATTTGTTATCGGAAGCGTGGCAGAATCCGCTTAGCGGCGGCGGCGATAACTTTTCGGCAGAAATTGCCCCTCTCACCTTGCGGCCGAAATCTGCCGCATCGATTCTCCGTCGAGCGCGCAAATCGAACTCGGACGCGCAGACTCTGCGTGACTGAGAATCTCCGGCGAATGCCGCTCGATGCCGCCTTCTGATTATTCGGCCGCTAAGTGATGACGTTTGGGAGGGTCATATATTGAGTCGCTCCCCGCCCGACCCGATAAGCCGTCCGGCGAAAAGTCCGCCGCGGTCAGGCCCGATAGCCCGACCGGATACGAAACAGGACCCGAATCATGCCTGACAAACTCAACAATCGGACGATCGACGTAGTGCGGATGCTCGGCACGGTCTGCGGACTCGTCGGCCTCACCTTGTGCGGCGCCTGTGGGCCGAGCGAAAAGGAAATCAAGGCCTTCGTTCACGAATGGGAGGCCTCGGTCTCGGCTTCCGACTATGAAGTTCAGCCGCCGGACTCATTGGAAATCAGTTCGTCCAATGCGCTGGAAATCGACGGTGAAATTCAAACGGTTCGCCAGGACGGCAAGATCACCATGCGCCTACTGGGTGAGGTCAAGGTCGCCGGACTGACCCCCGTGGAAATCGCCCGAAAGGTCGAGTCGCTCCTGCGCCGCTATTACCTGGAGCCCCAGGTGAGCGTGCGCGTCAGCTCGGCGGGGAGCAAGCGATATTACGTGTTTGGGCAGGTAGCGCGGGAAGGGGCGTTCCAGTATACGGGCCGAGATACGCTGCTGGGGGCGCTGGCCCTGGCGAATCCGAATTTCACTGCCGCAAAAGAGATGATCAAAGTCATTCGACCCAGCCACGAGGAAGACAAGCGCCAGGTGCTGACGATCGACGCCTATCGAATGCTCGAGCAGGGCAGGATGGAGCAGAATGTGCTCCTGCAGGAGGGCGACATCATCTACGTGCCGCCGACGGTGCTCGGCTGGATCGGTCTGAGGTTCCAGGAAATCCTGTATCCGATTCAGCCGGTGTTGCAGACCTACAGTGCGCCGGCCGGTATCGCCTCGTCGAACCAAACCTATCGGAACGCCAACAACGACACCAACAACGTCAATTGAGCGCGAGAATATTCCGGGTCGCTTCGCGGCGGTTCGGTGAGGCCTGACCGAGGAGTTTCGAAACCATGCAACATCACATTGACGAATTCTCCGTCTCGGACATTCGACATACGCTCGGCGAAGTCTGGCGCGTCGTCACGAATCGTCGATGGCACTTCGTTCTGCCCTTCTTCGCCGTCGGGACGATTGCGCTGATCGCCTCGTTCTGGGCGCCGCGCAAATACACGGCGACGACGATCATCAAGCGCGAGCACGACCCCGTCCTGGCCAGCATGATGGGTAAGAGCTGGACCGAGCCCTACGCCGAAATCCGCCAGCGAATGGCCGCCGATATCTCGAACACCACCTTTGTGTCGGACGTGCTCTCGGACATGGACAATCCGGCTGCATCCGCGATCGCCGCGGCCACGGATGACCGCGCCGGCGCGCCGTCCCCCTTGCAAACCGGGTCCGTCCGGCTGACCAAGGAAGTCTCCACCGGCCTGAAGGTCGTGACCCTTGAGTCGTCGCCGAACCGGGATGTCATCGAGATCAGACTCACCATGTCCGAGCCGACCCGCGCCGCGAAGATTCTGGCCGCCTGTCGCGATCGATACATGGAGATCACGCGCAAGCGCGCCTCGGAGGTGCTCAACGACGTGCAGCGTTTCTTCACCGCCGAGTCGGAGCGCTGCCGGTCAAAGCTCCGCGGCCTTGAAAAGCAGATCATCGAAATGGAGGCGACCTACCCGGGGATCGACCCGTCGAAACCGGATGCGTCGCAATCTGGGCAGGCCGCGCTCGTCGTCGAGCGAATCGAGATCGGCCGCAAGCAGGACGAACTGACGGCTCGGCGACTGCGCCTGCAGGCGATGGTCGACGGCCAGTGCGTCGACGATGTCGGGCCGCGAACATTGCCGTCGGAAATGATCGGTACGGTTCGAAATCCCCGGATATCCGAGCTTGAGGCCGAGCTGGCGAAATTGCAGCAGGAGCTCCACGAGAGCCGCAGCGTTCGCCTGATGACCGAGGAGCATCCGACCGTCCTTCGACTGGTCAAGACGATCAAGCTTCGCGAAGAGGAACTGGCGGCGACGCCGTCGATGATTCCGGAGACCGGAACCAACGATGCCAGGATGACGGGCGTCGAAGGGCTCACCGAGGTGCAGCGCGCCGCGATCAAGCTGGAAAACACGGACGCGGAGATCATGGCCAATGCCAATCGGCTGGAGGAGATCAAACGACTCACCGCCGAGATCGATCGCCGTCGCATCGAGACGGCCGACCATCGCGAGGCCTATCTCAAGCTCTGTCAGCAGTCCAACCAGTTGCGCGAGGAACTCAACGGATGGCACGCCAACCTGGGTCCGATCGGCCACGTCCTCGCCATTGAAAACAGCAATCGCGGGATTCACTTCTCGACGCTTCAGGATGCCGTCCTCAACCCGAAGCCGACTTCGCCGAACGGCATCATCGTCATGGCGATTTGCCTGGCCATCGGCGCCGGCGTCGGGGTCTTGATCCTGCTGTTGGCGGAGCTCCTCGATCGATCCTTCCAGACGGTCCGGCAGTTGAATACCTCGCTCGGCATTCCGGTGATCGAGAGCATTGATGAGATACTGACGGAACCTGCGCGTCGTCGGCTGATTTTGCGTCGGTTTGTGATGCTGCCGGCCGTGACGATGGCGATGGGCCTCACCATGAGCGTTGTCGGGACCATGGCCTATCTGAGCCTGGAGCACCCTGAAAGCTACGAGAGGATGCGACGGCTCGTCGGCCTGGGATGACGATAGATAAGGGTCGCTGCGCCAAAATGTAAAAGGCACGGATTGACGGGCCAGTAAGCGGATCAGCCTTTCGGTCGACGGCTGATCGCCGGTGAGAGAACAATGGGACACATCGCGGAAGCACTCAAGCGAGCCCGACAGGAGCGCGAGGACCAGTTGCGCCTCGGCGAAGCTCCGCACGTCCGGCCGCTTGCCGAGCCGCGCCCGGATCGACCGGTTGATTCCTTTGCTCCGCAGTTGATCGAACTGCCGGGTGAGTCTCGTCCGCCCGGTGCCGTCGAAAGCGATCGCACGGACAAAGGCCCTCGTCGGTTAGCAGATCTTCTAAGACCCGGTTTGACCCGCCTGCGCGACCATGCCTCCGACGAGTCGATGGCCGCCATCGCGCCGCCCGTGCAGTGGGACGTCGAAGCCCCGCTGGTCACGCTCCGCGAGCGAAGCTCGTCAATCGCCGAGCAGTATCGCGCCATCCGAACCTGGCTCCTGTGTCGCGTGAAGCCTCGGGACCGAACGTGCTTGTGCATCACCAGCAGCATTCCGGGCGAGGGCAAGACCGTCACAGTCGCGAATCTCGCCGTGGCGATGTCGGAGATCCGCCGAATGCGCGTGCTGGCCCTGGATTGCGATCTTCGCCAGGGGGCTCTGGCCGGTCTGTTCAAGCTGTCGCGCTCGCCGGGCTTCACGGATGTCCTGTCAGGAGAGGCGACGCTCGATGAGGCGATCGTCCAGACGCCGATTCCCAACCTCTGCATCCTGCCCGCCGGACGTCTCAAGGACGCCAATCCTGCCGAATTATTGAATTCAGCGGCGGCGGCCCGCATCTTTGACGAGGTCCGCGACAGATTTCACTACACACTCGTCGATACACCCCCGGTACAGAGCGTTTCAGACGTGGGCGTGATCGGTGCGCTGTGCACGGGTCTGGTCATGGTCGTGCGGATGCACAAGACGGCATCGCACATGGTTCGGCAGTCGATCACATGGCTTCAGTCGAACAATCTCAACGTGATGGGGTGCGTGGCGACAGGTTGCAGCCTCAAGGACGCGACCTATTCCTACCGATCCGGGGAATACCCGGAGACGTAAGACGCCCAGTCGATGCGCCCGCCGGCCTGCGCGGTCTTCGTTCATCTCCTCCTATTCAAGTAGCCGAGCTGAGCAGTCTGGATGAACCCGCCTGGGAGTCGTTCGTCGCGGACCAGCCCGAGGCGACATTCTTTCACGAGCTATCCTGGCGCGACGCGGTCGCCCGGACTTTCGGACACACCCCGCACTATCTCGCGGCAATGCGCGGCCCGGCGATCGTCGGCGTCCTCCCCTTATTTGAAGTCAACAGCATATTGGCCGGACGGCTCTTGCTGAGCATGCCGTACGCAACCTATGGCGGCGTATTGTCGGCAGACGAAGATGCGCGCGAACCGCTCCTCCGCCACGCGAAATCGTTAACGACAGGTCTGTCCGCCCGCTGCCTGGAACTGCGATCGATGCAGGCCGCCGACCCGTCCCTCCCGGTTCACGCGACACACGCCACGTTTATTCGTGCCCTGCCCGAAACGGTCGACGAGATCGAGACCTACCTGCCCCGAAAAGCGCGTGCCAGCGCCCGCCGTGCCGCCGAGCAGAATGAGTTAAGCGTTGAATTCGGTCTACATGCGATGGATGAAGTCTGGCGGCTCTACGCCCGCTCGATGCGCCGTCTGGGGTCGCCCAATTATCCGCTGCGTTTCTTCGAAGCCATCGCCTCCGCGGCCCCGGGTCGCGTCCTGGTGCAGGTCGTTCGCTGCAAGGGCAGGCCGGTTGCAAGCCTGGTTAGTTTCCTGCACCGACGAACCGTCATGCCCTATTTTGTCGGTCTCGATGAGCGCGTGGAGATTTACGGCCTCTCGCACTATCTCTACCGCGAGTCCATGCGCTGGGGCGTCGCCAACGGTTTCGACACCTTCGACTTCGGCCGCAGTCGCATCGACAACACAGGCCCCTTCGAGTTCAAACGCCTGTGCGGCTTCGAGCCGCGGCTCCTCTCCTATCAGCGATACATCCCCGAAGGCGGCCACGCGCCCGACTTGTCCCCGGCATCGTCTCGATGGGCACTTGCTCGCCGGTTGTGGCGAAAACTGCCGATTTGGGCGACCGGTCCGCTCGGTGGATGGCTGGCCAAATCCATTCCCGGCTAAGAGCCGATGGAAATGGGTGGAAACCATGACCAGCCGTCGCCGCAAAATCCTCTTTCTCACCCACCGTGTGCCTTTTCCTCCCGACAAGGGGGACAAGATTCGCACGTTTCATCAGCTCGATCACCTCGCCGTCGATCACGACGTCTACTGCGCATGCTTCATCGATCATCCCGACGATCGCGTTCACGCCATCGCCCTCCAGCGCTGGTGCAAGGGCGTCTTCACCGTGGAGTGGCGACCGCACCGGGGCATGCTTCGCGCGGTAAGGGCCCTCGCCGGAGATCGCGCGCTTTCCGAGGCCGCCTACGATGATCCGCGCATGCATCAACAGATCGACGCCTGGTCGTCCTCCATCGAGTTCGACGCGGTGGTCGCCTTCTCCGCCTGCATGGCCCCCTATGCCCGCCGCGCAAGAGCGCGGCGTCGCGTCCTGGATCTGTGTGATTCCGACAGCGCCAAGTGGCAGGAGTACGCTGCCTACTCGCACTTCCCGATGTTCGCCATTTATGCCCTCGAGGCCCGCCGACTGCGCGCGCTGGAACTGGCCTGCATCGAGGAGTTCGACGCAACAGCCGTCATCTCTGAGCGAGAGCGCCGTACGCTCGATCCGACTGGAACATCCCCGCGCCTGCACGTGATCGCCAACGGCGTCGATCTTCCCTATGCATTGCCTCCCCAGGCCTCGCGGCAGGGGCCCGTCGTCAGCTTCGTGGGGGAGATGTCCTATCGACCCAATCGCGACGGCATGACCTGGTTCATGCATACCGCATGGCCGCAAGTTCGCGCCCGCGTCAGGGATGCGCAGTTGATGATCGTCGGACGAAATCCACCCGCCGACATCGTGCGCCTGGCGAAGATGCCCGGCGTCACGGTGACCGGCGAAGTGCCGGAGGTCCGTCGCTACCTCGCCTCAAGTCGCGTGGTCATCGCCCCGTTGAGAATCGCTCGGGGAATGCCCAACAAGGTGCTGGAGGCGATGGCCATGCAGCGGCCCGTCGTGGCGACCTCATCCGTAGCCCAATGCCTGGACGTCGAGCCCGGTCGCCAAGTGCTGATCGCCGACGAGCCGACGGCGTTCGCATCGCAGGTAGTTCGGCTCCTCGAATCGGAATGCCTGTGCGATCGTGTCGCCGAATCCGGATATCGCCACGCGGCAGGGCGTCACAGTTGGTCGGACACCATGCGCCAATACGAGCAGCTTCTCTTTCCCTCGCAGCGGCCGGCGCAAGGCAAATCGAACAAGTCCGACCGAGAAGCGCAATTCGTGCGCAATCAAAACACTCCAGTCGCAAATCGCCCCGCGACTCCCTTTCGCAGCGATTTCGGCAGGCCCATTCAAACCCTCACCGGTAAGCCCTACTCAGCGGCAGCCGCCGGCTTCGCTCCAAGTGATTGGCCGTCATCGCGGGCGCAAAAACTGCTCTGAAACAGCCGGCCCACCGTGTACCTATTAGCGCTTGAGTAGGGGTCTTGCACGCTCGATAGATCATTATCGCACCCGCGGCGCGGGTGCCCGCAGCGAAGCATGGAGTCCTGCTTTGGACGAGGCGACATTGCATCTGGCCGAACGACCCACCGCGAAGGCGGCCGCAGGATCGGTCACCACCTGGCCAATGGGGCCTCACTCCACGATGCCCGTCGACCTCGACGAGTCCATCCGTGGCAAGCACCATGGTGCAAATGACGACCGGGGTGATAGCGGCCGACCCGCACGCAAGGTGCTGGTGATCGCCAGTCGCTTCCCGCCCGTGGCCTCGGTCGGCGCGATTCGCGTTCGCAAATTCGTAAAATACCTCCCGCAGTTTAACTGGAAGCCCGTCGTCATCACCGGCGCGGCGCGCTCCGCCCGCATCTCGCGACACGACGCCCGCCGCGCGGCCGACCCTTTGAGCCTCCAGGATATCCCCGCCGACGTACCGGTTCATCGCCTCAGCCCCATCCCCGACAACTGGCCGGGCTTCGCCAGTCGCAGCCTCTCAGGCTTCCTCGCGGGCATCACCGGTCGCATCGGCGCCGACGAGACATGGTGGCGCGGCGTCCTGAAGTGGCGAATCGAGAAGCTGCACGACAAGCTCACCTTTCCCGATCGGGGAATCTGGCGATTGCCTTCCGCTGTGCGATTAGCGCGGCGCCTTCATCGGGAACATCGCTTCGACGCGGTCTTCTCCACCGGCATGCCCTTCAGCGATCACCTCATCGGGCTGGTCGTGTCGTCGATCATTCGCAAGCCGTGGATCGCGGACTTCCGTGACCCGTGGGTCGAATACATTCACTGGCGACAATGGGAGGACGGACTCGGCCGCCTGCTGACGAAATGGTCGGAGTCCGCCGTGATATCCCGCGCCGCCGCGGTCATCAGCGTCAACGATCACATGACCCGCCGCTTTAAGGATCGATACGCCGCCCACGTCCGAAAATTCAACACCATCGAAAACGGCTATGACCCCGACGACTTCGCGGCCGCGACCGACCAGCCCCCGGGCAAACGATTCCGCCTTCTCCACGCCGGTTCACTTTACGAGACGCGCAGCCCGATGAATCTTCTGACGGCCTGGCGACGTTACATCACCGAAACCCCCGGCGCCGCCGAACACGCACAATTGGAATTCGCCGGTCGGGCCGGCGTCTTTCGAGACGAGCTGACCAACCCGGCGGATCGCGGAACCATCGTATATCACGGCGTGCTCCCGCATGCGGAGGCCCTGGCGGCCATGTCTTCGGCCGATGTAAATCTCATCATGCTGCCCGACTTGCCGGGCAGTGAAGGCGACACCACCGCGAAGATGTACGAATGCATCGGAGCGGGCAGGGCTATTCTCGCCACCGTGCCGCGCACCGGCGCGGCTGCGGCGGAGCTGGGCCGCCACGACGGCGTCTGGCTCGTCTCGCCCAAGGATATTGACGGAATCCATCGCGCGATCTGCGACCTTTATCGTCGATGGTTATCGGGAACGCTTCAGGTCCGGCGTGCGAAGGACTTGTTGAACTCAGTCACGCGGCGACGCCAGTCCGAACAGCTCGCCGAGTTGTTTAATCGCGTCGCACCGCGCAGGGGAATCAGGCGGGAGGTAATCTCGTGAGTCGCTGGCTGGCAAGAACGGAATTTGACACCTGGACCGGGCAGTGGCTTCGTCGCATCCGGCGTCGCTACAACGAGCAGTGCATCAACGTCGTCGCCTATCACGGCATCTCCCCGCGCGATTCCATCTTCACCGCCGGCACCACGCTGCGGCACGACCCCACCGAGTTCGAGCGGCAGATGGACTATCTGGCGGACAACTTCAACCTCATGAGCCTGGAGGCGATGGTGGACGCCATGGAACGCGGTGAGTCGCTTCGCCGCGCCGTCGCAGTCACGATTGATGACGGCATGGCAGACTCCGCAAGTTTCGCCGTCCCGATTCTCGTGCGAAGGCGAATACCCGCGACCCTCTTCGTCGTCACCTCCGTTGTCGGCAATGATGACCTGATGTGGCAGCACAAGCTCACCTGGCTCCAATCCCAGGGCCTGGGCGAAAAAGTCGTGGAGGCCATGGCCGCCGAGGGCTACCCGCCCATTCTGGAAAGCCAAAGCGTCGACGAATACGCCCGTCAGCACTACAGAGCCGACCTGCCCGAAATCCTGGAGACATTGATCCGCGCCACCGGCTCAACCGGTCCGGCCATCGCCGCCAAGGCCCGCCCCTACATCGAGCGCGAGGACCTGGCGACTTTCAATCCCGAGTTGATCCACATCGGCAACCACACGCACTCGCACGCCATCATGGCGAACCTCGACGAGTCGGCCCAGCGAAACGAATTGCAGACCGCGCGCGATGCGATCCGCGATCTCACCGGACGCATGCCCTTCGCCGTGGCCTATCCCTTCGGCCTCAAGCGCCACTTCAATGCAATCTCGCGGCGGCTCGTCGCCGAGACAGGACATCGCGCGGCAGTGGACATGCGCCGCCGCCTGAATCTCCCCGGCGTCGACGCCTTCAACATCAGCCGAAAGCCCGCGCCCTGCGGCTCACAGCAACAGTTCGAGCAGGCCATCGAAGATTGGCCGGACAACGCGGCGATCGACTCCACGAACTCCGAGACCCGATGATCCACGGCAAGAAAAAATCACTCATGGTTGCGCCGTACCTCGGGGAGTTCGGCTGGGAATTGATGAACTGGCAGGCCAGGGTGCGCCGTCTTGCCCTCGCAGGTACGCACGATCGCGTCATCATCTGCGCGCCGCCGGATCGCCGGCCGCTCTATGCCGACTTGCCGCGGCATCGCAACGTCATCTTCTGCCCCATCGGGCGGATACCGCTTCCTGGCGAGGCGAGCGAAGATCATCGCATCGACGAGGCCGGTCGACCGATCGACGCGGATCAACTTAGGTCGCTCGCCGTCGGCGCCGCCATGGAATCCGCGAGCCGGCTCGGCCTCGCCGAACCTGACATGGACATCCTCTGTTCCAGCCATCGCTCGCAGTTGTGGTCCGTCCATTCCGGCGAGCAGCAGTTTGCCGAGCTGCGCTCCCATGAAAAGCTGACGACCGATGTCCTCCTGATCCCGCGGACGCGCCGCCTGGCGGCCGATCGCAATGCATCGCCCGACTGGTGGAACGACTTGGCCGACCGGCTGCGAAGTCGCCGCCTTCGAGTCAGCGTCTATGCCACCCCGATCAGCCGCGCCATCGCCCAGTTATCCGGCAGTCGCATCGCCGTGGGCGCATCGACCGGCGGCCTGCATCTAGCCAGCCTCTGCCGGTGTCCGCACTTCGTCTGGGGCAGCGGCGCAGAGATTCGCTGGACCCGCCTGGGCATCAGCAACCGACAAAGATATGAAACCCTCTGGAACCCCTTCGGCACGCCATGCATCTACGACGAATCCGGCTGGCAGCCCTCGATCGAACACGCCGAACAGGGAATCCTCCGGGCGCTCGATGAAATCGGGCTGAATTGTTCCGTCAGTCGGCCGGCGTGGAGCCTGCGGCCCAAGTGGCGCATCAAACGGCGCCTGGCCCGCCTGATCGAGGCGGTCGATGGCCGGACCATCTGGCCCTGGCGTTTGCGACAGATCGTGCGCGAGCGCCTGGTATGAGCCTCTGCGTGCGTTGAATAAATCGATAGCGAGTGACGTTTCCCTAATCCACATGCGAAACTTTCTACTCATCTCCTATCATTTCCCACCGCATGGCGGCAGCGGCGTACAGCGAGCCCTCAAGCTCGCCAAGTATCTGCCCGACAGCGACTGGCACGCCCACGTCGTCTGCGCAGCCCATCAGCACTATCCCGTGTCCGACGCCTCTCTTCGTGATGAGATCGGACCGGAAGCGTCCGTCTATCCGACCCTCGGTTGGGATGCCGGCTCGCTCGCGGCGCGCTTCGGCAGGCAGCTTGGACTCGTCTGGAAAAACCGCGAGGCAACTCATGCTTGGGAGAATCGCCTCTACTGGCGACTCGAACGATGGCAGGGAAGACTCCCGCTGCCCGAGCAGGAACTATCCTGGATTCCCTCGGCAATCGCCCGCGCTCGCGAAGTCGCACGACGATTTCCAATTGATGCCGTGGTCACGACCTCTCCGCCGAATGTGTCGCACTACATCGGTCGTCACCTCAAACGCCGCCTGGGCATGCCGTGGATCGCCGATCTGCGCGACCCGATCGTCGACAACTTCGCCGGCGATCCTGACGCCGGGCTCGAACAGCGTTTTCGACGCTCCATCGAGCGGATGATCCTGCACGGCGCCGATCGCGTCGTCGTGACCTGCCCGGAACTGGGGGACCGGCTCCACGAGCGTTACGCCGATCTGCCGGATACGAGAATCAGAATGATCCCCAACGGCTACGACTCCGCCGACATTCAGCTTGTCGCAGACGAGCCCGCCGATCGCGATCGATTCACCATGACCTACGTCGGCGCCTTCTATCGCCAGCAGACCATCGCTCCGATCCTCGACGGCCTTCGCCTTCTGCGGAGTGAAAGACCCGATGCAGCCGAGAAGCTGCGATTCAGGATCGTCGGCACCATGTCTGCGCCGCAGCGGGCACTCCTGAACGATGACGACGCCGCATTCATCAAGGTCGTCGGGTACAAACCGCACGCCGAAGCCATCAGCGAGATGTCCTCAGCCGATGCCCTCGTGCTCACCACGCCGGCCAACGAGGGCGGGCGCTACTGCATCCCGGCGAAAACTTTCGAGTACTTCGCCTTCGGTCGGCACATCGTCGCCGGCGTCCATCGCGGCACTGCGGTCGAAGATTGGCTTCGCCGCGCCGGTGATTGCACCATCGTCGCCGAGCCGACCGCCCATGCATGGAAGACGGCCATCGAAAGGGCGTTCGACGCATGGTCGAATGGGACCAGCGAAAAACCGCGCGACAAGGCATTCGTCGAGTCGTTTCGCCGCGACCGGCTGGCCGCCCAGTTTGCCGAACTGCTCGACGGCTGCGTCGACGGCCGCCCCCGGCTCAAGATCAGCCATCCAAGCGACGCGGAAGAGGCGGCGGCATGAAGATCGCCTGGCACATGCCGACCCTCCAGTCCCTCGGCTGCGGGCTCTCAAGACGAGCGATTGAATTTGCGAAGGGGTTCCTGCCTCGGCACGCAGTCTGTTTTTACGTCAGCGATAGCAAGACCAACATCACCGGCGACCGAATCGAAGGGATTCCCGTCGAGCGCGTACCCTGCGAATCCGCGACGCCTTTGCACTGGTCGCTTCAGGCGCTCTCCCGGCGAAAAAACGCCGCAAGGTGCGTCGCCTGCGTGCCGGAAAATAGCGACGTATTCATTTCCTGCCAGCCCGAGGCGGTGTCAGCCCGGCGGCAGTCATTTCCGCGGCAGGTGATCGTCTACGTCTGCGGCGGCACGACCTTGCTCCATGACGCGGCGGATCTCGCTCGTCAGGCGGGCGGCTCAACGTCGCGGCGTCTGGCCTTTCGTCTCGATCGCCGCTTCAAACGCGCCAGTGAGCGTCGCGCCTTCGAGTCCGCCAACGCCATCGTCTTCGACAGCCACCACACCCGCGAGCGCGTCATCCGCGAGTACCGCATTGACCCCGCGAAGTGTCACACCATTTACGGCGGCGTCGATCCCGACCAGTTCGCCCCGGCCGATGCAGCCGCGCGCGCCGCCGCAAGAGCTGCCCTGAAGATAGGCGCCGATGAATTTGTCGTCGCTTGGACCGGCCGATTGTCCCCCGAAAAAAATCTTGAGCTGCTCATCGACGCGGTCGCGCTCGCCGAGCCGAAGCCCGATCGTGCCCTGCTCATCGGCGACGGCCCGCTGCGCCTGCCGCTCGAAAGCCGGGTCGCCCAGAGCCGCCTCGAAGAAATCGTCCAATTGCCCGGCGCGCAGTCTGACGTTCGGCCGATCCTTCATGCCGCCGATGCGTTTGTATTCCCCTCGCGCGGCGAGTCGTTCGGCGGAGCCTTGGCCGAGGCGATGGCCTGTGGCCTGCCCTGCATCGCCGTCCGCCCGGATGGCAACACGACGCGCAACGCATCATTGGAGATTCTCGACGACGGCCAATGCGGCCTGCTGGTAGGGGACGATGCCCGGGAATTGTCGCAGGCCATCCACCGACTGCACAACGACGCCGATCTCCGTTTGAGACTGGGGGCCCTTGCCCGACGCCGCGCCGTCCAGCGATTTACCTGGCAGGCAGCCGGCGTGGAGCTGGCGAGTCTTCTGGAGGCCCTCCGCGGCGATCGACACGCCACTTCCGCATCCGCGACGCATCGCCCCGCAATGGCCAACGCGCAGAAAATGCCGAAGTTATGTGACCCCCTCGCCCGACCGATGGAGGTGGTGGGCAGGACGCCGCGATAATACGAGCTTCTGCGCTCGAGTCCGGCCGTCTTTCCCAGTCCATCGGAATGCGAACATGCGCTTTACCCTCTACGTGATGATGCTCTTGGCCATCCTGCCGCTGGTCATGCTGCGGCCGTTCTTCGGGCTCTGCATCTATTACGTCGTCTCGCTCCTTCAGCCGAAGCTGCTCTGCTGGCATCCCGATTTTCAGGACGCCATGCTCGTCGGCGTTCCGCTCATCGTCGGGGCCATATTGATCGGCATCCGGCGCAAGCAGGTCAGTCCGCGCAAGGAAGTTCTCTCCGGCAAAGTCGTCGGCCTCACCGAACGAGTTGTCCAGAGCTCGCTGATCGAACCCTCCTGGTTGCTGCTGACCTGCGCGCTGCTCTTTGTCTACATCTCGGTCACCCGGATCCTGGTGCCGCATTCCCTCGCCCACACGTCGTATCAGTACCGCGGGCTCCTCAAGATGCTCATCGTGATGGCCCTCGTCACCGGCATGGCCTCGGACTATCGCAGGCTCCGCGTCCTCTACATCGTGGTCGCCCTCTCGGTGGGCTTCTGGGCGATCAAGGGAGGCCTCAAGGTCATCGCCCTAGGCCCGCACCAGGTCTACGGAAAAACATACGACAACAACCTCTTCGCCCTCACCAGCGCCATGGTGCTGCCGATGGTCTTCTACTTCGGCATGTCGCTTCGCCGCGCGAAATGGCGAAATCTCCTCATGATCTGCTCGGTGCTCATCTGCCTTGGCATCATCGGTTCGCGTTCCCGTGCCGGATTCGTGGCCTTTGGTTTCGTCCTCGCCGGAATGGCCTGGTCCAGTCGGTATCGCGTTCGCGCCTTCATGGCGGTCTTCCTCGTCGTCATCGTGGCCTTTGCCGCGGCCGGCAACGAGATCGCCGATCGAATCGACTCCATCTTCGCCTACCAGTCGGACAGATCGGCACGCTCGCGATTCTGGACCTGGGAGGTGGCCCGCGAGCTTGTCGCCAGAAACCCGGTCATCGGCGTCGGATTCGCCAACTTCGAAGTCGCCAAGGAATCTCTCGACGGCGGCCAGAAAGCCGCCCACAACATCTACCTGCAAAATCTCGCTGAACTGGGCTTTCTCGGCCACCCCCTGTGGTTGCTGGTCGTGATCGGCTCGCTCGTCAGCTCATACCGATTCATGCGCTGGTCGAGGCGGCTCCCGCCCGACATGCGATGGGCCTATTATTGGTCGCGCGGCATCTGCCTCGGCATCTCGGCATTCTGCATCCACGGCCTCTTTCACAACGAAGAGTACCTCGAACTCATGTTCGTCCTCGTCGGTCTGCACATCGCCCTTCGCACCGCGACCCGTCGGGAGCTTGAGATGCGAAAGCTGCAATCCCTGCTTCCCGACAACCCGCGACTCGACAAGGCCCAAACGGCACCTCTACCACAGCCCATGCACCCGAGCCAATTGTTTGATCCCTTCCCCAGCGCCATCTCCTCCGCGTCTTGACAGCTTCAAAGTGAATTCGACCGCTGACGCGCAATTGCGCAGGTCGATTGCGCCCTGCTCATTGAGATGCCACGCGCGCAAAAAAAAAGCCGAGGCCTTTGAAGGCCCCGGCCTGGTGGGAAGACCGCTGATGGCACCCTTGGATGAATGCCGCAGCGGGTTGTGGGCAGGACAGACAGGATGCACTCTACGATCCCGTCAGCCCTACATTCGGTCCGATTTGCACGCCGCTTAATAATAAAACGACCTCAAAAAATCATCGGGCAATTATCGCTGGCTGGTAGTTCGATAATGGTCTCGTGGCGCTCACGAATCGCCCCGAAACATGATCTTATAGGAAGTCGAAGTCGGGCAGTCTCGCTACCCTGCGGATTCGAAGGGTCTCAATCCTGGGTTTCCCGCGGCAATGGTTGATAAGCCAGCAGCCAGATAACGGTCAGAAGTGCCAGCGGACCCCAAACGAGCGTCTTCAGGATCGTCGCCTTCGCCGTGATAATCGAAGAACAGAAAAAGACCGCGATGCCGCAAAGCGTCCGCATTCGCCGACTCCGATGGCCGAGCGTCTCGCCCACGAGAACCGCATAGGCCGGCGTCAGCGCAAGATAGTGTGCGAACCACACAACGGGGGAGATCAGCGTGCTGCCCACACAGAGCCCGGCCACGGCATAGTCGATGGAGCGGCGATCGTTCCGCCGTCGCAGTCGCAGCATCATCATCCCAAGCACCACCACCAGAAGGACGCTGCTGACGATGCGCCCCATCATGAAGACGCTCGCCTCCGGTTCCTCGCTGTAGGTCCCCGTCACGACGCCCCAAAGTCGCGCCGTCGCGAGTCCCAGAGAAAAGTTGCTGAAACGCGTAAAGACCGCACCCGTCGGCGTCGCCGCGCCCTCCGGGAACTCCGCGATCTGCATCCACGCGACGTCCCATCCGAAGATGACAATCAGCAGAAGCACCGTCGTCACAAGGAGCCCCGCCGCGCAAGACGCCCAGCACTTCGCCGCGCGGGATGGCCTGCGCACCAGCGGCGCAAGAAGGATGGCCGAGCTCGCCGGCTTCATCGCCGCAATGACCGACCAAAACCCGCCCGCCTTCATCGGCCTGTCTGTCGCCAGCGCCTGCCAGCCGCCCATCGTCGCAAGCAGCAAAAACGCGTTGACGTTCCCGTTCCACGTGTCGTGCCAAAGCGGACGCAGTCCCGCTATGACACAGAATCCCACGGCAATCGTCGCCGCGCTCGCGGAGTATATCTCTGTGACGCGTCGATGGCACACACAAAGGGCGACGCCGATGCATGCCCAGCGCAGCAGGTCCCAGACAAGACTTCGCCACGGCTGCGGAATAACGTGAAACGGCCGGATGGCCACCGCGAGAAACGGCGGATAAACATACCCCGGCTCGCCCTCATGGATCGGCCTCTCCGGATTCTCATAGAGGCTCCGCGCGGCATTCTCATAAATGACAAAGTCGCCGTGGTATTCCCCAAGTCGCGCCGCCGTCATCTGCCAAGCTGCGACGACGATAAACCCACCGACCAGAAAATACCCGCCGCGCATTCGCGCCGTAGAGGCGGCTGGCACGGCGGCGGGGGAGGTCACCTGCGTCACGCCCGAGGCTCCGTCTTCGCCGGCGGCGAAGCCTTGAATCGCGCAAGTGCCCGGGCAGTCACCGACTTGATGGCAGCGCGGTAGTCCTCAAGCGTCGCACCCGAATCGGGCCTTGGGATACACACAAGATCGAACCCGCCAGGCAGGGCGGCCGCTTCCATGCGAAACGCCTCGCGAATCAGCCGCTTTAATCGATTCCGCTGCACCGCCCCGCCAAGGCGCCGCCCGACCGACAGCCCCAGCCGCGCATAAGGCAGCCCATTCTCGCGAACGTACACCACGAGATGCCGGTTAGACGCGGAGCATTTCGCCCCAAAGACGCGCGCAAACGCAATATCGCCCGAGAGCCTGCGTGTCCTCGGAAATTTCGCCCGTATCGATGGCAAACCGTCTCCCTCCAAGTGCTTAGGCGCTCATGATCGTCCCATCCGGCCGATTGTGCAAAACCTGTGACTTGCGGTGAGTTGGCGTGAGCAAGATGCGAAGAACCGTCCGCAACCGCCGCGCCGCGCCTGTGACTCCGAAAATTCCGGCGCACCACCCCAAAAAACTTGCGCATCTCGACATCGATCCTATCCGACGCCGCACCGAATGTTGCGCGCGAGACGACTTGCCTAAGTTTCGATTCCTCCCTGTGAGATCGTCGCGCACCGGGTTTTTGTTTGACTCGCCTCTGGCACAGGGTATTTTCCTATTGCTACTGAATGGTGGCGCTTGATCGTCGCCCACCAGCAGCCCTGACAGCTTCGGTAAGCCCGCTTCGGTCCAAAGAGCAGGCGGCGTCGGTGTGGTAACACGCCGCGACCTGCAAGGTGAACACATAGCCCGGACCGAAGCACGCGGCCTAATGCCAGGGATGTTGAGGCGAGAAAACCCTGAGAGGGGTGCCCGGCCCACGTGGTCGGGCGAGGCGTCAGCCGATTGAGACTCCGAGGCGCACATGCCCCGGCGCGGGGTAACCCGAAGCTGCGGTGAAGCGCGCGGGAGGAGACGAGCCGAAATGCTCGTCAAGGCTGGCGAGAAATACCCCTGAGAGGAAAAAGCCCAAGGGAGCAACCGGCGATCGTCGGGCTAAACACCCGGCTTGGTCGCAAGGGACTCCCGGAAGGACGAACCCGGTAGCCGGTCCGCAGTCACGTTTTGGTCACGCTTCGGCGATGCCGTATTATCGGACTAGCAGGTAACGGCAGGCGGGGCAGGCGTCGGCGGTAACGCCCACGCGACTTTCCGGGAGGAGAAGGCTCCGAAGGGAAAATCCCAGAGGCGCTGCTGGCACGAAACAAGGCCGGCAAGGCACGCGAGGGAGTAAGCCGTCGAGAGGGAGACCAAACCCTGAGGACGGAAGGTGGCGGGCAGGCAAAGCCCGTGTGAACCGGACCTCGCGAGCCGCATGTGTCATAGGGAAGCGAAGCCCATGGGAGGTGTCGCTGACTGAAAGGTCGGCGGCCAGTCTCGACCGGGCAAAGCCCTGAAGGGCGGCGAAACTCGATGAGAGGTGCGCTGGCGGATATTAAACCCATCCGCACGCGACGGTCGGTTGGAAAGACCACCCGGCCGGGTCTGACGACAACGGCAAAGTGGGATCGCGGAACCAATGACCCGCGATACCAGCCGACCGCACCGAACTCTGAACGGGAACGCAAGCTCAAGAGGGATTGACTCGCCGGCGGCAACGCGGGCGGGCCCAACGGTCGACGATGGAAACTTCGAAGGGCACGCGGTCGATCACACCATTCAGCAGCATTTTTCTTTTCCGACGCCAACGGAGGGGTGTTGGGCCCGGCTCGTGGGCGCGGAGTGTGAGCTGGGCCGTCTGTCTCCCGCAAGGATTGCTTTGAAGAATTCGTTTCGCGCCGAACGGCTTTTTCGGCGGCCTGCTTCTTTGGAGATGGATCTTCGGGAGGCAGGACGCTTTTTTCTTGCGCGACAATTCTCTTGACCATCTATCTACTTCGATTCTGATTTCGTCATTGCAAAGTGCAGCGCGAGTTTGAACGCGTTCCAGTGTGTGAACTTGTTGCGTTTACTTGCGGCATCAAGCGAAGCTTGAACAGAAACCGCGCATTCCGGGCAAGTGGACGATTTGCCGAGTCCGGCGAGGATGTACCCGCATTTCATGCATTTGGGAGTTTGTGGCGCCCACCCGGGGCCCTCGGAAGGACCGGAGTAATTCAGGCCAGACCGAACAAGCACGATTAGCCACCAAACAAAGACGGCAATCCCCAAAGCTTGAACCCACATAATCTCGGTTGTGAATCGTTCCGACTGAGTGCCGATTTCGAGTCCCGATTGAGGCGGCGATTCTATTCCTGCCAAATGGAGCAGTTTCGGCAGCAGCGACCAGATTATCCCGATGGGAATGGTCATCGTAAGACTCAATAATGACAGGATTATGCATCGCCGAAACAATCGACCTAGAGATTCTCCGGCTGCGATCACAGGCATAAGTAATGCGGCTATCAGAATCGGCGATAGGGCAATGAGAACGGAGATTGCAAGGTATAAGAAACTGCTGAATGCAAGAGGGATGAGAGCATGGACTGCAAGGACGAGGCTCGAAAAGGGAGCGCGAATGACCTCTAGCAGGGTCATTTCGGTGGTCGGAGGCTCCACTGTGAAGCTAAGGTCGGGGATTCCATAACGAGGCGCGAAATTTGTTAACTCCTTGTAAGCCAGAAGACCAAGGCCAAACCAGGTACATACGAGGCTGGTGAGAATCACTGAGAGCAGCGGAGTTTGGTTGAACCGAGGGCCGAATCGTTTGGGTGCGAACCACAACCCGAAGATTGCAGTGGGCAACCAGATAGTTCGGATGGGCAAGACGATAGGCGGAGGCTTTCTTTGGAGGGGTGGCAGAAGACCCGGCACAACCTCACTCGGGCTCCGGTTGTGGTCGCGGGGGTACTCGGTCATTTGCTGATCCTCTCCAGTTTGGATTCGGCCCAGAGTTGCTTCCCGCGAACGTGATCATAGACAATGTCATAGGTCGTGTTGTCATCTGCGTCTTGACCTACACGACTGCGACGCTTGCCCTTGTCGTCAACAAGGTCGGACCCGACGCTGTAGATAATGTAGTCGTCGACGTCGGGAAGCCTAGCATAGCCGAGCGCCTGATCCGTGAAGGAGTCGCGAGGAATCTCCGACAGCCATTGCGGAACCAATTCGGAGATTGACTCGGGGTACTCGCCACGATCATGTCGGTAACAGGACAAAGCGAGCGAGGCTCGTGTAGCTGATCGCGCAGCAGCCATGTTGAACAAGGTTCTGAGCCTGTAGTGCACGTGCTCGAGTGGTGATAATCGCCAGATTGGCCCATCGAGAATGTTAAACGGCGACTTGTTGCCCTCCCTCGTCAGGAATTCGCGACAGTCGGCGAAAGAGCCAGCGTACGCTGACGTCATGGATTTCCGAATTGAGTCAATTTTCTTCTGCACCGCCGTTCGAGAATTAAAGAGCACCGAGAGTGTATTCCAGGCACCGATCCGCGGCTCTGGGGAAGGCACAGTCTGAGCTATAACCGAATTTCGTTGATGGTGGCGGGATAAAAAAAGGCGGCGTACTCTCGGGACTTGTTCGAGGTTCCGAGCCGCCCACGATGGGCAGAGGAGTACGCCGATGCAGGAGAGTAACGAGTCGATCGAGACGATTCCAGTCCCCAGCCGAGACGTTTTGACGGAGATTCTGCGGGACGGGGCCCAACGGCTCCTGGGCCAGGCGATCGAGGCGGAGGTCGATGGCTGGATCGAAGGGCACGCCGATCTGCGCGATCCGCAAGGCCGCCGGCAGGTGGTCAAGAACGGCCATCATCCCACCCGGACCCTCGTCACCGGCGTCGGGCCGGTGGAGGTGACGCAGCCGCGGGTGTGGGACCGTCGGATCGTCGGCCGCGGCGAGGCCGGCGAAGCGTTGGATGCAAATGGCCAGGCCGTGGAGCGGTTCTGTTCGTCGATTTTGCCGCCGTACCTGCGGAAGACGAAGGCCATCGAGGAGTTGATCCCCTGGCTGTACCTCAAGGGCATCAGCACCGGAGACTTCAGCGAGGCCCTGCAGGCGCTGGTCGGTCCCCAGGCGGCGGGGCTCAGCGCCACGACGATCACGCGTTTGATGACGAGTTGGCAGGACGAGTACCAGTCATGGAATCGCCGCTCCCTGGAAGGCAAGCACTACGTGTACCTCTGGGCGGATGGGATTCACTTCAACATCCGCCTGGAGGAAGACCGGCAGTGCATTCTGGTGCTGATGGGCGCGAGGGCGGACGGCCGCAAGGAGCTGATCGCGGTGGTCGACGGCCATCGCGAGAGCGAGCAGTCGTGGTATTCGCTGCTGCTGGACTGCCAACAACGGGGCATGACGATCGACCCGAAGCTGGCCACGGCGGACGGAGCGCTGGGCTTCTGGGCGGCGCTGCCGAAGGTCTATTCGACGACCCGGGCGCAGCGCTGCTGGGTGCACAAGACGGCCAACGTGTTGGACAAGATGCCCAAGCGGGTGCAGACCGGCGCGAAGGCCAAGCTGCACGAGATCTGGATGGCGCCGACGCGGGAGAATGCGAACCAGGCGTTCGATCACTTCGTGGCCCACTACGCGGCCAAATACCCCGGCGCGGCCGAGTGCCTGGTGAAGGATCGCGAGGTGCTGCTGACGTTCTACGACTTCCCGGCCGAGCACTGGCGGCACCTGCGGACGACGAATCCGATCGAAAGTACGTTCGCCACGGTGCGGCTGCGTCACCGCCGGACCAAAGGCAACGGCAGTCGGATCGCGTGTCTGGCAATGGTGTTCAAGCTGTGCGAGTCCGCCGCGAACCACTGGCGGCTGCTCAATGGCGCGACGCTGCTTCCCGATGTCATCGCCGGTGTGAAGTTCGTCAATGGAGAAAAGGCCGAGAGAAACGCCGCCTGATTACCGCGTCATCAACGAAATTTGACCATTACTCGGCACAGTCCCCACGGCCAGTGAATTGAAACAACGAAGGGCAAGGAACCCGTTCTCATCGTCGTCAAGTGTGTACGTCAAGTTCAACGCTTGATTGAGATCCTCGGTCCAGGCGCCGACTTCCTCCGCCCACAACTGATCGATCTCTGAGAGCTCGTCAATTGCAGACAGGCATCGAATCAATTGCGAATGCGAAAACGGCTTCTCCATACTGGCTACGCGAAGCTGATCAAGAGCCAGAAACTCGCATGCCTGTCCCGTCATAATAAGCAATGCGTCGCCGGAGAAGCATGTGATCTGGGACAACCAAAGGCAGGCCATCAGATCGTCAATCGCCGTATCGAGATCATCATGTTCTTCTAATGCAATCCGGGCATGAACTGCCAGAAACCTTACCGCTCTTCGGATTTCCTTAGGATAGGACTTTGGAAGCCGGCAGCCGCCGGGCGGAATCGCTTTCAGCATATCAATCGCTCCGGCCGCCTCAGGAGTAGCCATGTACGCAATTACGGCACTCAAGTGCGGACGAGTTGCCGGCGTCCATTCGCCGTCGAGCGCTTCGGAAGGTTGAATCGCTCCGGCCGGAGTCGAGGCCCACCGCATTCCGTCTGGAGGGGGAGGAAGAATCCAGGCAGGTTCCGGAGGGATCGCGGCAACGGCTGTTTTAAGAATGTTTGTGCGGTCTTCGCGCGGGTCAATGGGAATCCTCGAAATGGCTGTTCGAGTTTGAAACGATTCCATATCCTGCGGGATGCCACCCCAGCGTGATAGGCACACCCAAAGAAGCCACAGGCAAAGGGCGACCCTAGCCAGATTCGCGAAAATACGCGAGTACTTTTCTGATCGTTGTTGCCATGGGGTCGAGGACGATACAGAATTCACCTGGGTAGTCTCCGCTAGTCAAGTAGTGCTGAATGATATCTCGAAATGAAACCGAATGCCGAGGCAACCGACCATCCCGCTTGGCATTGAGCGTCTTCGCGGTACTCTCCCTCTCCATGTTCGGTTGCGAGCGAGTCTTCTACTACCCCGACCAGCACGATCGTGGCAGCCCCGCTGACGACGGCCTCGCCTTCGAGGATGTCCACTTCACCGCCTCCGACGGCGTTCGCCTGCACGGCTGGTTCCTCCCGGCGACCGACGGCGCCGCCCGGGCAACCGTCCTCCACCTGCACGGCAACGCCGCCAACGTCACCGGCCACTTCCCCTTCGTAAGCTGGATGCCCGCCGCCGGCTTCAACGTCTTCACCATCGACTATCGCGGCTATGGGCGGAGCGAGGGTAGCGTCTCGCGCGAGGGAACAATCCGCGACGCCCGGGCAGCGCTGGACTATCTCCGTGGCCGGGCCGATGTCGACGCAAAGCGCATCATTCTATTTGGCCAGTCAATCGGTGGTGCGATTGCCATTGCACTCGCCGCCGAGCGCCGCGGCGAATTGGCGGCCGTCGTGCTGGATTCTCCCTTCACCGATTACCGCGAAATCGCCCGGCACCACATCCTGCGAAACCCGGTCATGCTGCTGGTGGCATGGTGGTTTCCGTTCGGAATCGAAAAGGGCCACGACCCGATCGACTGCATCGGCCGCATCTCACCGACGCCGATCCTGATCATGCACGGCAAGGACGACCGCATCGTCCCGCCGTCAATGGGGCAGCGTCTCTTCGACGCCGCTAGCGAGCCGAAGGAACTCTGGCAGGTCGACGCAACCGATCACATGGAAGTCTGGGACACCCACCGCGAAGAAGCCATCGCGAGATTCGTGGCGCTCGTCGATCAATTGCAATAATTGATCAGAGCCGCGACTGTTAAAGCGGCTTGCGCATCTGCGTAGCGTCCGGTGCCTCTGCCGGACGTGAATCGCAAGGAACATTTCCTGATATACAACGCTGCATCAACGCGCAATCTGCCATAGGAAGCGGTCAGCTTGCGAATAGGAGGGCCGTTGGATTCTTGCGAGGCCTTCTCCCGTAACAACAATCTGCGTTTGGGTGTGAAGCATCGCCGAGCGAGGTATTCAACTTCAGCCCCGATAGGGGCGTCGGATCGTAGCCACGGGCGCGAGCCCGTGGAAAGTGTATGCCGGAATTCTAAAGCCCCGAACGGGGCGACAGAGCGCTGCCTGACAAACAGAATTCACGGTGAGCCAATCTGACAAACGCACAACCTTGGTAAGGAAGCGGTCAGCTTGCGAATGGGAGGGCCGTCGAATTCTTACGATGATCCCTCCGTTCCAGTCGGAGCACTGTCGTTGCGTTTCGCAAAGCTACCTCTTGCTCGCAAAAGTCCGAATCACTTCCGGTAAAAGCTCCCGCTCTAATGCCATCACCCTGGCAGCCAGCGTCTCCGCCGTATCCCCCGGCTCCACCGGGCACTTCCGCTGCGCCAGAATCTTCCCATGGTCGTATTCGTGATCGACCAGGTGAACCGTCGCCCCCGTCTCCGTCTCGCCCGCCGACAGCACGGCCTCATGCACGTGGCTGCCGTAAAAACCCTTCCCGCCGAATTTCGGCAGCAGCGCGGGGTGAATGTTGATCACCTTGCCCATCCACTTCGCCGGCGGTACCCAATAGCAGAGCCAGCCCGCTTGCACCACGAGGTCCGGCGCGTACACGTCCAGCGTCAGGGCGATATGGTCGCTGAACTTCGCCGCGTCGGGAACATCTTTCACGCGAATGACATCAACAGGCAGGCCCGCCGCCTCGGCCCGCGCCACCCCCGCCACCTCGCTGCGCGACGAAATGACGACCGCGATCTCCACCCCCGGCAGTCGTCCGTCGCGAATGCGGTCGATCAGGTTTTGCAGACTCGTCCCGCCGCCGGAAATCATCACCGCAAGGCGAAACTTCCCGTCGCCGCCGTCGCCGCGCCGCGCTTTTCTGTCTCGCCGTCGTGTCATCGCCCTCGCCCTCGAAGGGGGCGCGCCGGTGGTATCTCGCTGATCACCCCGCTGGCAACGAGAAACTCCCCGATGTCCTTCCAGTACTTCTCCTCGTTGCCATCCCCGGGAAAATCGTTGTGCCGGCAGTCAAACTCGATGTACGTCACGTGATCGCCCAGCGTCTTGAGCGTCCGGCCGTGCGCCACGGGAATGATGTCGTCGCGGCTGCCATGCATGACCAGCGTCGGCACGTCGAGCGTCCGCAGCACGTCGTCCACGTGAAACGGGTTCTTGACCAGAAACCCCGGAGCAAAGTATGTTCGTGCCATCGCCGCGGCACTCGTAAAGGTGGACTCGAGCACCAGGGCGCTGGGCCGCCGCTGATCCGCCAGTCCCGCCGCAACCCCGCCCCCCAGCGATCGCCCGTGAATCACAATCCGCCCCGCGTCGATCTCCGGCCGCTCGATCGCCTGATCGAAAAACCAAACCGCGTCCTCAACAATCCCTCGCTCGCTCGGCGTCCCCGCCGATCGACCGTACCCGCGATACTCAGGAAGCAAAACCGCGAACCCAAGCTGCTGATAGCCCACAATCATCCGCGCCTGATCGTCGATGATCTCCGCATTGCCGTGGCAGAAGATGACCAGCGGTGCCGGCTTGGCGGCAAGAGCGCCAGCCGCCGGTACCAGCCAGCCGACGACGTCGCCCTCATCAATGTGCCGCTTGAAGACGATGGTCGAAAGATCGTACTTCTCGCCCGGGTACGGCGTCGGCGCCATGTCGGCCGGGAACAGAAGCTTGTCCTGATAAAAATAAAGCGTCGCGCACCAAGCGCTGTAAATGATCACCGCATGAATCGGTACGCGAAAATACCACCGCATGCGCCGGCGCTGAGGTGACGCCGGCACCGGTTCGGCGGCAACGTCGGGCCCGTCAGTAATGGGTGATTCCGAGGTCATGAATTCTTCGAAGCCCGCGGTTTGAGACGCATGGTCTTCGGCGAAGTCGACGTGACGCCTGGCCGCAAAGATTCCGCTGAACTGAATTTCGGCGGATGCAACTGCTCTCTCTTCAAATTTCGCAACAGATCGAGCCGGGGAACTGGTTGCTTGTAGCTCCAGACAGCGGCCCCCCGGTCGCCGTGAGCCATGATGTAATGAAAAACATTTATCTGGTGGCGGCGGCTCTCAATCGGTACGCACTTTGATCTCTTCCCCCACACGCCTCCGGGCTCAACCAGACTTCTCTCGGAGAGGTATCGAGCGCTTTCTTTCTTAGCGATGCCAACGTAATGGCGGGCGATTGCGAATTCACGGTTGCCATCCCGTCGATTTAATGCGCCTGGCGTGATGGGTGATCCCTGTACAGCAGATGTTGGGAATCTGCACAGCAGGTGAAAGTGGTGATGATCAATCGCAACGGCAACGACTTCGACAAGGTGATGAATGAGGACCTGAACCATCACAAGGCAGGCCGCGAGTTGTGCTTCTTCGTTAGGATGTACAGCCGGGCGCTTCATGACGAGCCGCGAAAACCGAAGAAGGTGTGCGTCGGTTCCTGCGGGAGGAGGGTTTTTGTAATCACCGTCGACATGCTCGCGATGATGACGAGATCGCCACCCACGCGGATCCCCGCGCAGCCAGGTTCCATACGTGGTTCCGCTGCAATGGTACCACCCGTTCCATGCCCGCATGGCTGTCGTTTTATCGCTTGAACGATCGAATGGCAAATCGTGAACGAATCAATGGCAACTCCTGAACGAAGGAATGGCAACTCGCGTAAAGAAAAAAATGGGAACTTTCGCGTAAAGAAAGCCCACGGATTCGAATCCGTGGGCTTGGAGTGATGCTTATTCGTGCCGGTTTCCCGTGAGAGTCAAAGCATTTACCTACGGCAGCGCCACCATGTACGCATTCCATCCCGGGCTATTATCCGCGCTCTTCCGCTTGCGATAGATGCCCGTGCCCTCGCCTTTCTTGTCCTCGTCCTCCCAGTATACGTCAGCCGTCGCAAAACCCGCATCGAGCAGCGCATCTCTTACGCCGCCCAGCGTCCAAAGCCGCCAGTCATAAGTAAACGCCCGCTTGACCATCGTCCCGTTCTTGAACTTGAAATGAATATGGCAAACCGTGTGATCGTTGATCGGGTTATAGACCGCCTGCTCCCAGATATACGTGAAGTTCTTGATCTTCGTCTTTTCCTTCATCACCTGCTGCGACTCCCAGCCGCCGTACGCGTCGCAGACAAACATGCCCTTGGGCGCCAGCGACTTTCGCACCGCGCTGAAATACGCCACAAGGTCGCGCCGCTCCTTGAAGATGAAATAGCTGAAGTTAAACGCCCCGATCACGTGCATCTTCGGCGCCGAAACGTCCAGCACGTTCTTGTTCACCTGGTGCACCCGCGCCGCCGCCGCCTTGGGCAGCTTGCTGATATTGTGCTTCATGCCCCAGGCCAGCGTCGGCTTGTGAAGGTCGATGCCGTAGGCGACGTTCTTCGGACGCATCTTCACCCACTCGCAGGAGATAAGCTGCGTCCCGCAGAAATCCTCCCGAAAGAGCGTCGCCGCCCGCCCGTAGGTCTTCTTGTAAAGTCGATCGATGAAGTCCACCTCCGCATCGGCGGACTGGACGGAATGTTGATACAAAATGTGCTTGTCGGTCTTGACGCTGTACTTGGCCATGCTCTTCGGCGAACTCCCGTTGCTGGTCTTCTGACTCCCAATAGTCAGGAAGGGGGGGAATGTAGCCGACCCGGCCGCGCAGTTGAAGCCTCCCGCCGCGGAGGTTTCGCCGTGGGATGTCGCACGTCGCGGATCGGGCTCAATTGTCCCGGGCGATTCTTCCCTCAAATCAGCCGGCAATTCGCGCAGTCCGCATCAACGCACGGCTCGATATGCCCCGTCGCGTTGGCGTGCCCGAGTTTCTGCTCGATCTCGTACTCAATCGCGCTGGCAATCGTGTGACCCTGCTCGACGTTCAGCCGCGCAGGCACGACCGCGTGAAAATCCACCCAGTGATACCGCCCCGCGTGGCGATGCCGCAGCTTGTGAAACGAACAGATTCGCGGCTCGCGCCCGGCCGGACCGACGTGGCTGGTCATTATGCGTTCCAGCTTGCGCGCGTCGGTGGGATCCTGCTCATCAAGGATGCCCGCCGCCGCTCGGCGCAAAAGGCTGACGCCCATTCGGGCGATGTAAGCGGCCATGACCAGAGCGACAATGGGGTCGGCGTAGGTCCAGCCGGTGAACTTGATGACAACCAGCGCGACAAGTACCGTGACCGATGTAATCGCGTCGGTCAGCAGGTGCTTGCCGCTGGCCTCCAGGGCCATCGAGCCGTTGGATCGCCCCAGCCGAATCAGATAAACGCCGACCGCCCCATTGGCCGTCATGGCGACAGTGACAAGCCCCAGCCCGATGCCGATCTGCTCGACCTTCATCGGGCTGAACAAAAGCACGTCGAGCGACTTGAACGCGATCACCAGCGCGGCGATCAGAATAAGCCCGCCCTCAAACCCCGCCGACATGAATTCGACCTTGCCGTGCCCGTAGGGATGCTCCTCGTCGGCAGGCTGATGCGCCAGTCGCACGGCATAAAGCGTGAACGCCGATGCCAGCACGTTGACGATCGACTCCAGCGCATCGGAAAAGATCGCCGCCGACCCCGTCAAGAGATACGCGGCAAACTTCAGCGCAAGCAGCACAACGCCCACGCAAACACTCGCCGCGGCAGCGCGAAGCTCAAGGGCCGTCGTGTGATGTTGCACATGGCTCACGCCGGAATCGTATCGCGCGTCGCCCGCCGATTAAAGCGTCGAAACGCCCTCACACCCGCTTCATCTTGACTTTCGATTCCGCCGATCTGTAGAGTAGGAATTGCCGGAGCCGGAACCTCGCCCCTGTCTCATTCAAAGTCGTCCGTCCGGCAGCGCGAGTGTGGTAGAAGCGGATTCGCACGGAGGATTCAAATGTCCATTAGTTCAATCTCTCGCGGCAATGCCCACGCGGCGCTCGCCGTCCTCGCCATCCTGACATCCTGCTCCGTGCCCCGGCAAGCCCGCGCCGCCGAGCGCATGACCTCCGTCCATCCCGCCGAGTCCGTTTCAATCACCGACGCCCGAGTCGAAATAGTCCTCCCCAACCAGCACCGCGTCACCGGGCAAATCGCCCACCAATCCTCCCGCTTCGGCGACGAGATCATTCAAGGCAAGCTCGACGACGCATCAGTCGGCGACTTCACCCTCGTCCGGCGCGACAGCCGCATCGCCGGCGTCGTCCGCACCGCCTCCGGCCAGACCTTCGAGATCGCTACAACCCCCGACGGTGTCCGCGAGCTCACCGAGGTGAACCGCTCCTCGCGCTTCTCCTGCGGAGACTACCTCTCGCAATACACACGCGGCGCCGACAAGTTCACCCGCCCGTCAAACTCCCCCGGGCAAACCTCCAATGAAGACGCCTCCCCGTCAGACACCCACCCGCGCGGCATCCCCATCACCGGCTGCGACAGCGGCTTCGTCATCGACGTCATGGTCGTCTACACCGAAGCCGCCAAGATCGCCGCAGGCGGTCAGGCCGCCATCGAAATGCGCATCGCCTCCGCCGTCTCCGACACCAACTCCGCCTTCTCCAACAGCGGCATCAGTTGCTTCGTCAATCTCGTCCACCGACAGGAGGTCGCCTACACCGAGACCGGCGACAGCCTCATCGACGGCCCGCGCCTGCTCGATCCCAACGACGGCTTCCTCGACAACGTCCACGCCCTGCGCGAACAACACGCCGCCGACATCGCCATCCTCTGGGTGAGCAGCCTCGAAGTCGGCGGCCGCGTCTTCGCCCCCATGGAGCCCACCGGCGCAAGCGGCTTCCACGAAATGCGCCAGGACAATTGGTCGCTGCTCACCATGGCCCACGAGCTCGGTCACAATCTCGGCTGCGCCCACGACCGGCCAAACGCCTTCCCCGACAACTACTTCTCATACTCCTACGGCTACCACGAACCAGGCGGCGCGTGGCACACCATCATGGCCGTCGTCCCGCCCAACACCCCCGTCATTCCCCATTTTTCCAATCCCAGCATCAACTTCGGCGGCCTGCCCACCGGCGTGCCCATCGGCATGCCCGACGAGAGCCACTGCGCCGCGACGATTAACAAGACCAAGCTCATCGTCGCCAACTATCGCCTGGCCCCCGAGGTCGGCCTGCCCACGCGCCTCTACGTCAACGCCGCGGCATCGCCCGGCGGCGACGGTACCTCCTGGGCCCTCGCCATGGACGATCTGCAAAACGCCATCTGTCAGGCCAGGCGCTCCAGCGGCGCCGTGCAGGAAATCTGGGTCCGCGCCGGCACCTACTACCCCGATCTCAATTCCGATCTCGAGCAAATGGCCTTCTACCTGCGTGACAATCTCGCAATCTACGGCGGCTTCGCCGGCACAGAGACCATGCTCGCCCAGCGCAATCCCGTCACCAACGTCACCATCCTCAGCGGCGAGATCGGCTCCGCCATGACCACCCTCGACAACAGCAACAACGTCGTCATGTCCATCGGCAACGGCGCGACCGCCCGCCTGGACGGCTTCACAATCACCAAGGGCAGCGCCGACACGTCAAACCTCTACTTCACCGACGACGGCGCCGGCATGCGCTGCGACGGCTCCAGCCCCACCGTCGCCAACTGCACCTTCTCGATGAACGCGGTCGTCGACGCCGGCGGCGGAATGGTCAACCTCGCCTTCAGCTCGCCCAACGTCCTGACCTGTACCTTCGCAAACAACACCGCCGAGCGCGGCGGCGGAATGGGGAATCTCGAGGACAGTGCGCCACTCATTTCGGGCTGCACGTTCTTGAGTAATGAAGCGGCGTCCTTTGGCGGCGGAATGTACAGCATATTGAGCAGTCCCATTGTCACGGACACTAATTTCGAAATGAACGTGGCCGAGGATTCCGGCGGTGTGATGAATTGGGAAAGTAGCGTGATCTTCGACACATGCACATTTGGTCCGGGCAACACATCACTTTTTGCGGCAGGTGGCGTCCACAATGCATATAGCGACGGGACGTTCTTGAGTTGCGAGTTTACAGCGAATGAATCGACTTATGCCGGGGGGATGCGGAATTTTGCGTCTGCGTTGACTATTTCACTTTGCGATTTCAACCTCAACCTTGCAACAGCAATCGGTGGTTCTGGAGGAGCCGTTGGAAATGAACTAGATCCGGCACCGCTTTTTGACCAGTGCACCTTTTCGGCGAACACCGCAGACTACGCCGGAGCGATGGATAATTTTGCGTGTGCGCCTGAGCTGGTCGATTGCGAGTTTACTTTAAATGATGCGGACAACGGTGGTGGGGCGGTGGGTAACTTTCTGGATTCACAGGCGTCGCTCGTGCGGTGTCAGTTCTTCTCCAACACCGCCGGTTTCGGTGGGGCGGTCTACTGCCTCGATGTCACCGACGTGGCATTCACCGGCTGCGAGTTCTTCAACAATTCCGCCAACGATGCCGGCGCCATGTACTTCTACAACGCCGGTTCCCTCGTCGACGGCTGCCGCTTTGAAGGAAACACCGCCGGCGTCATCCCCTCCGGCCTCGGCGGAGCCATCGGCGCCGTCGTCGGCAGCAATCCCGTCATCCGCCGCTGCACCTTCATCGATAACTCCGCGGGTGGCTCCGGTGGCGCCATCTGGCTCGACAGCAGCCCTGCGATTCTTGCCAGCAGCTACCTCCTCGGAAACTTCTCCGACTGGAGCGGTGGGGCGATCGAGAACATCGCCAGCGACTCCCTCATCGCCGGCTGCGTCTTCAGCGGCAACACCGCCACAAACAGCCACGGCGGCGCCGTCACCATCGCCGGCGCCGTCAGTCCGACCCTGGCCAACGACAGCTTCAGCGGCAACCACGCCGGTTTCGCCGGCGGAGCCCTCGCCCTCGACGCCGCAAATCCGACGTCCGTCTCCAACTGCCTCCTCTGGGGCAACACCGATCCCAACGGCTCAGCCCAGTCGCAGCAGATTCAGATCTTCGGCGGCTCAATCGACATCAACTATTCCTCGGTCGAAGGTTGGACAGGATCCCTCGGCGGCCTCGGCAACAACGGCTCCGACCCGATCTTCGCCGATGCCGACGGCGGCGACGACACCCCCGGCACCGAAGACGACGACCTCCGCATTGCCTCCGGCTCCCCGGCCGTCGACTCCGGCGACAACACCCGCGTGCCGCTCGACGCGGCCGATCTCGATGTCGACATGGACCTCGCCGAGCGCCACCCGCTCGACCTCGACGACCAGCCGCGCTTCGCTGACGACCCCGCCACCGCCGACACCGGCGTCACCGATCCGCCGACCTATCTCGTCGTCGTCGATCGCGGCGCCTACGAAGTGCAGTTCATCCCCGGCGAGTGCGGCACCTGCCCCGGCGACGTCAACGGTGACAACAACATCACCGGAGCGGACATCCAGATGCTCATCGACTGCATCCTCGCCGGCCCCTTCATCGGCCCCGGCTGCGAGTGCGCCGACACCGACAATAGCTTCGACCTCAACTCCGCCGACGTCCCCAACTTCGTCACCGCGGCGATCAGCGTTGGAGGCTGTCCGTAGCGAGCCATCCATGGAATGGATTTGGGCCATCGGGTGGCATTTCCGCGATCCAATCGCAGCGTGGCGGGCCGATCACGCGAATCGGTCGATCGATTCTGCGATTTTTCCCTATCGCGCGAACCAAACGGGCCTCCGATCGGTCTAATCATGCGGGACGCAGCCGAGGGCCGCCGGGCAATGCAAGACAAGAGCGACGAAACACTGCTTCGGGAGCTTGGTCAGGGCCACGGCCGGGCGCTGGAGGAGCTGGCGCGCCGTTACGAAAGACAACTGCTCGGCGTTGCGATGGGAATGATGGGCGGCCGCCGTGACCTTGCCAGAGACGCGGTTCAGGAGTCGTGGGTCCGCGTGATTCGTTTCGCCGCAGGCTTCAACGGTCAATGCCAGGCGAAGACATGGCTGTACCAGATCGTGATGAATCAATGCCGGAGCCTGCACACCGCCATCGCGGGGCGTCGGGAAAAAACGTCGGACGCGTCATGCGAAGGGAGCTCGATTGAGTCAACGCGGAGCGTCGAAGACGACGCCATAAGGAGCGAGCGAGCGTTTACCTTGCGAGATGCGGTCGGCAGGCTCGCCGACGAAAAGCGAGAAGTGATTCTGCTCTGCTACCACGAAGGGCTGACGCATGAGGAGGCGGCGGACGTCCTTGGAATTCCGATTGGCACGGTGAAGTCCCGACTCCACGCGGCGCTTGAGGCACTGCGAGCAATGCTGTCCCTGGAGATGGACCGATGACGACTAACGACAATACGGAGCTGAATGCCGCTCTACGCGACCTTACGAAGTGGGACGCTCGCGAAGCGGGCCAGTGGCGCAGGGCGCTCGCTTCGACCGGCCTGCGCGCGAGTCGCGGTAACTTCGGCAGGCTTCGGGGACGCAGATTCTCGCCGATGACCGTTGGAATCTCGGCGGCGGCGGTCTTGATTCTGTCGGCGGTGGTGGTCAATCTCGTCCCGCAACTCTCGACCGCTCCAGCGCGTGACCGAGCGCGAAAGAGTCCGCGTCTCACCGCCGATCTCAAAGGCGTTGGACAGGCCATGTATGTTTACCAGCAAGGTGAGTCCGGCTCTTGGCCATACGCTGGATCTTCGAGCGCTCTGCCACGGCAGTTTTTTTCGCCGTCCACGACAGATGTGGAAATGGCCGGTCCCACGCTTGATAGTCAATCGGCGGCAGGTACTCCGTCAGTCCCCGCATCGTCGCTCGCGGAAACTTCCAGACCGATCACGAACCGGCACGTCATCCGCAATGCGAATATCGAGCTGAGGACCAATGATGTGCGCGCCGTCTATCTCAAGGCCCGACTATCGGTGCAGCCTGAACTGGGCGAGTACGTCAAGGAGTCATCGCTGTACGGCTCGGGCACCGACGCTTTCGCCAGCATGACCCTGTGCGTCGCCTCCGCCCGGTTGCCAGACGCGATGAACGGGCTTCGAGAGCTTGCCACGGTGGATACGGAGGGGCAGACCGGTCGCGACGTGACCGAGCAGGTCATTGATCTGGAGGCCCGGCTGCGCAACGAACGCCGTATCGAGCAAGAATTGCTCAAGTTGCTCGATGAGCGAAAGGACGCACCCCTTTCGGACGTGATTCAACTGCGCGAGAAGCTCAAGGAGGTGCGCGGAGAGATTGAGCGTCTGGTGGGGCAGCGCGAGGGGCTCGCGGGACTGACGGACCTGGCCACGATTCTGGTACAGATACGCTCTTCGGACGCAAGCGCAAGCCGAGGGAATTGGCTCTCCGGCTCTTTCGGCGAGCGAATAAGCGCGGGTTGGTACAGCGGCGTGGACTTCATGACCGGCACGCTGGCGACGATGGTGCAGTTTCTAGTGGGCGGCAGCGTGATCTGGGTCGTTGTCACGTCGGTCGTAGTCGTCGTCTGGCGGAGAAGGCGATCGAGATAGCAGGCCGTACGCATGAACCCTCGGCCGTGCTTGAACAATTGAGGCAGCGGCCGACAAGACATCGCAGTAACTTTCTTCGAGACGGTCGCAGAGCCACAATCAGACTCAAATTGACAGCCGCTTGGACTGCGACGACCAGCCGCGCTTTGGCGTTTGCTGACGGTCGAGCGAATTAGGGGCACCGCATTACCGGTTCACGCTCAATCGTCGCCGCCTCCGCGTCTTCCTCGTACAATCCTCGCGCATCCCTCCCTCGCGCGAGGACCACGCCGGTGCGCACCATTCAATCACTCCCACTCGTTCGCGCCATTGCGCATTCAATCTGCATCTGCGCTCTCTTCGGCACATTCACCGCCGCCCGCGCCGCCGACTTTCACGTCGGCACGAGTCAGCCGTTTTCATCAATCGGCGCCGTTCCGTGGCACACGCTCTCCCCCGGCGACACAGTCTGGATCCACTGGCGCGCCGCCCCATACAACGAGAAGTGGGTCATCGGCCGCCAGGGCACTGCCTCTCTTCCAATCAGCGTGCGCGGCGTCCCAGGCCCCTCCGGCCAGCGCCCGATCATCGACGGCCAAAACGCAACCACCCCCGCGCCCCTCAACTACTGGAACGAAGCCCGCTCCGTCATCAAGGTCGGCGGTTCAAACACCCCGACAAACGATATGGCCCAGTGGATTCTCATCGAAGGCCTCGACATCCGCGGAGCCCGCCCGCCCAACACCTTCACCGGCGACACCGGCCAGGTGCAGACCTACTCACTCAACGCCGCGGCCATTCACGTCGAGCTCGGCGAGCACATCACCATTCGTGACTGCATCATCCGCGACAGCGGCAACGGCATTTTCGTCAGTTCCTTCGACGAGGATATCTCCCGCGACATCCTCATCGAAAACAATTACATCCATTCCAACGGCAACAGCGGCAGCATCTTCGAGCACAACACCTACACCGCCGCCATCGGCATCGTCTATCAGTTCAACCGCTTCGGCCCCCTCGCCTCAGGCGCCGGCGGCAACAATCTCAAGGATCGCTCCGCCGGCCTCGTCGTCCGCTACAACTGGATCGAGGGCGGCAATCGACAGTTGGACCTCGTCGACGCCGAAGACAGCACCCTCATCCGCGACCATCCGACTTATCGCCGCACCGATGTTTACGGCAACGTCCTCATCGAGCCGGCCGGCGCAGGCAACCGCCAGATCATCCACTACGGCGGCGACAGCGGCACAACAGGCGACTATCGCAAGGGCGATCTCTTCTTCTATCACAACACGCTGGTCTCCACCCGAACCGATCGAACAACGCTCGTGCGCCTCTCCACCAACGACGAACACTGCGACGCCAGAAACAACATCCTCTACGTCACCACCCCCGGCAGCGAATTCGCCATGCTCGACGCCACCGGCGTCCTCGACCTCTCCCACAATTGGATCAAGCCGGGCTGGGTCGGCGCATTCGGCGGCCTTTCCGGCGTCATCAACAACGACGGCACGCAGATCCTCGGCGCGTCGCCGGGCTTTACGAACGAAGCGGGGCAGGACTTCACGCTGACATCGAGTTCGGCCTGCGTCGACGCCGCAACCGCGCTCCACCCAACCGTCGCCGTCGACGGCGCGGTCACGCGGCAATACGTGAAGCATCAATCCAGCATGACGCGAACAATCGCCGGCGCAGCCTCCGACGTAGGTGCTTTTGAGCGGATACCTTCGTGCAATGCCGACATCGACTGCGACGATGACTGTGACGACGACGACGTGCCCGCCTTCGTCCTGGCCCTCATCGACGCCGAGGCCTTCGCCCAAGCCTACCCCAGCTGCCCCGTCGAATCCGCCGATCTCAACCAGGACACCACCGTAAACGCCCTCGATATACCCGCCTTCATCGCCGCAATCCTCTCAGCAACCACCCCGTAACCCTCCCCCAACAACGATCCCCGGACCCCAAAGATCCCCGGACTTAGAAGCGCCCGGACTTCGACGAGCCCCGGATCCCGAAGAGCCCCCGACTTCGAAGAGCCCCGGACTTCAGTCCGGGCGGTTCATCATCCACCAGCGGCCCCCATTCCGCGCGCACACCGAGCAAGATTTGATACATGGAGATCAATCCACCCACACCCCGCGAGGTAGTGCCCGATGTCCCCGGTACCGACAATCCCAACCGCAAGCCTCAACCCCCAAACCTGCAGCCTACAGCCTCGCCCCTCAGGTCCCCGGGGTCTTCGGAATTTCGGAATCTCGACGTTTCGACGTTTCGACTTTTCGACGTTTGTCCCCAAAAACCACCCAAAACGCGAAGCGCCCCAACACATGCCCGCCACAAGAGTTGCAAACGAAAAAAATTGCGTGTGTCACCTTATGTCACCTTCGATTTTGCGCTGCCCGCGCCTCTTGTTCGGCCGGAAAGCACCGTTTGCTGACCTGCGAGGCGCGGATCACGACGCCGGCGAGAAACCGACGCGGTCGGCGGCCGGCCCAGGCAGGGGAAACGCGGAGCCCCAAGAATTCACAGCCCCTCGGCAAGGTGCTGATGCTGATCCCTGGATTGCCGGTTTGTGGCTCGAAAGGGAGGCGATCTGCTGTGCATGGGCCGGATTCTCGATCCAGTCGAAAGAAAAATCACAGGAAGCAATGGATCGTAAAGTCATGCCGCCGGCCTCGTTCTGAGCATTGGCAGGCAAGGGCAATGGCGCGATCGCTCGGTGACGAGGTTTGTTTGTTTTTTACAGGGTGGTCGTTATACTTTCTCGTCTCCACGGAGGGGCGGTTCAAAACCAAGGTAGGCATTCTTGAACGGATAATTGCCCCCTGCGGCGGGGTCTTGGAGGATATGGAATCATGGCCGACATGAACGGTGAATTTCCCACAGTCATCGGGCCGGACGCGAAGTTCAAGGGCGAACTGTCATTCGAGAAGGGCGTCCGGATCGAGGGCGGCTTCGACGGCCATATCAAGTCCAAGGGCACCCTGCACGTCGCCGAAGGCGCGAAGATCTCGGCGAATGTCGAGGCCTCCAACGTCAAGGTGGAGGGCGAGTGTAAGGGGAATCTCGTCGTATCTGAGAAGCTTCATCTGCTCGCCACCGCGAAGGTCGAGGGCGACCTGCGGACGACGCGGCTGGAGATCAACGATGGGGCGATCTTCGTCGGCAATGTCATCGTCGGTCAGGCAGCGGCCGAAGCGGCTTCGCGACGGTCAATGCCGTCCGAAAACTCCTCGCCCTCTTCTGATGGGCCCCGCGTCGCGCCCCAGGGCAGCCCCGGCATCGTTCGCCCAGCCCCGCGCCCGGCGGAAATCCGCGTCCCGGCGAACCCGTAGCTGTGAAGTAGTTCTGCATGGTTGGCGGATGGCGTATCCGCGAGCCAATCGCAGTCAGTGGAATACACGACCACTATCGAGATTTGATCATTGCCTTAAGACGACTTCCGTGGGCCGTTTCGGTAGTTTTTATTTTGGGCACTAACCGACACTCACAATTCGGGTCAGAAAAGGAGTAAGTCGTCATAATTGACTTGGCGTCTAACGCTCGTTTATGCTGATTCTAAGTCACGTTGCCCGCCGTTCGGGCAGCCTGCCTCGTTTTCACCTCCGCGTCGAGGCTTTGGGGCAATGATTAGAAGTAATTTTTTGGATTTTGCGCTGCGACAGTACCCGGCGCTATTGGAGATCACGTTGTGTGAGTAACCACTTTCAAATGAGCAAGAGGGCTACGTCATGGTACGGATCGAGGTCTTGGAATCAGGCCAAAGTACTGCGATGGTCTTGGATCGCCAGGTAATCCGCATTGGGAGAGAGAGCGACAACGACGTGGTATTGGCGGATGAAAAGGCATCGCGCCATCACTGTGAGTTGAAGTTGCAGCCCAATGGTATCATGATTCGTGATCTATCGTCGCGTAACGGGACATTTTTTGGCAACGAGCGGATCACCCAACTGCTTCTGAGTAAGAATGGCTCAATCACCATCGGCAAGGCCAAGATTAGGCTGAATATTGACTCACAGCGTTTTTCATCAGCCAGCCCTCCTCCGTCTCCCGCGGACATTTCCGAAATTGTAGCGGTTAGCTCGGGGAATTCTGGTAGACCGGATGACAAGCATTGGGCTCGGGTGGCGATGGATGCGGCTAGCGACTATTCGCTGGCAGGGGGTAAACGCGAAAAAACCGATTGGGTAGAGCGGCTATTCTATCGGCAATGGCTCGCGAAGGTAGTAATTTCGTCCATCGTGGTCGTCGTGCTCATTGGTGCATCAATTTGGTATGTCGTCAGCAGTCGTGCTGAACGCAAGGCACTTGCAGAACAAAAAGTCAGAGAGAATGCATCGCTGGTTTCTGACGCTCGAACTAAAGTTGAGGAGTTGCTTCAGAAAAGCAAGCCTGGCGAAGCGGCTCAAGCAGTTAGGCAGGCGCAGCTTGCGGGCCTCGAAATCTCGGTAGTCACGGAATTGGAGGCTGCGATTGCCAAGGGAGCCGAGGGGCTAAGGTCTGAAATACTCGCAAAAGCGAAACTGGAACTAGAGAGTGGAGGGCTAAAGAAGGTAGAGGAGTTACTGCGGGATGCAAGGGCTCTCAACGAGTTTGTTCAGGATACACGGCAGGTCGAGAAACTGGAAAAGCGTTTGGCAGAAGCACGTGAGGCCGCGGAATACGCACCCGCAATGGCTTTGTTCGCCAAAGCAAGGCAATCGCTCTCGTCCGGTGATTTTGAGGGAGCGCTTCAGAATTATGAATTAGCTCGCAATAGACCGCACAAAGGTCCTGAAATTGACGAATTTGGGAACGAACTCAGAGAGAAAATCGGCGGGAGGTTGAGGATCATCGGATTGCCCCCGGAGGGTATTGTTCGATTTGCCGGGCTTCCGCCCGCGGGACCTTCTGAGGTCGTTTCTGGCCTAAAGTCAGGTCTAGTGGAATTCACCGTGGAAGCAAGGGGGTTTTTGCCCGAGTCGCTCAGCGCGCATGTGAATTTTCCCGAGATTACGGAACAGGTTGTATCTTTAGTGCCGGAGGCCAGTGAGCCACTTTGGGCGATGAATGTGCTTCAGGGGCATTGTGCACAGCGTCTCGTCGAGGTCTATTACAAGCAGGTGTTAAAGGACGAGGACGAGAAGGGAAAAATAGACGCATTAAAGTCTCAATGTAATGCGGATATTAATTCCATGGATTTCTCGCAGGATCCAGAGAGTCCTTTCAAGAAATCACTCCAGCGTGCGATTACTCGCCTCACGAAGCTCAAAAACGGCCAATTCATTCTTGCGTTGGATGATCTAGGCACATTGGCCGAATCTACTTCGGACAAGGGCCGAGCTGCAATCATTCGCGAATCAGCTTCCGAGCTGAAGCCCTACATCAATAGAATCGAGCGTGGGTGTTCGCAATGCTGGGGTCAGGGAGCCGTTCCGTGTGCTCGGTGCATGGGGATTGGGAAGTCTAAGGAGAGCAGGGTTTGTAAAAGTTGTGATGGGCAGGGGCAAAAGACGCACACGACCTGCAAGGGAACCGGCTTTCAGGAATGTAAACCGTGCAATGGTAAAGGTGTTAAGGCGAGATGGGTCAGCGGCGGCGGACAAGGGGCGACTTCCGCCAAGCGGCGAGTCGAGACCGAATGCAAGACATGTCATGGAGAGGGGCGGATCGGAGTAATGGTCAAATTTCGTTGATGACGCGGTAATCAGGCGGCGTTTCTCTCGGCCTTTTCTCCATTGACGAACTTCACACCGGCGATGACATCGGGAAGCAGCGTCGCGCCATTGAGCAGCCGCCAGTGGTTCGCGGCGGACTCGCACAGCTTGAACACCATTGCCAGACACGCGATCCGACTGCCGTTGCCTTTGGTCCGGCGGTGACGCAGCCGCACCGTGGCGAACGTACTTTCGATCGGATTCGTCGTCCGCAGGTGCCGCCAGTGCTCGGCCGGGAAGTCGTAGAACGTCAGCAGCACCTCGCGATCCTTCACCAGGCACTCGGCCGCGCCGGGGTATTTGGCCGCGTAGTGGGCCACGAAGTGATCGAACGCCTGGTTCGCATTCTCCCGCGTCGGCGCCATCCAGATCTCGTGCAGCTTGGCCTTCGCGCCGGTCTGCACCCGCTTGGGCATCTTGTCCAACACGTTGGCCGTCTTGTGCACCCAGCAGCGCTGCGCCCGGGTCGTCGAATAGACCTTCGGCAGCGCCGCCCAGAAGCCCAGCGCTCCGTCCGCCGTGGCCAGCTTCGGGTCGATCGTCATGCCCCGTTGTTGGCAGTCCAGCAGCAGCGAATACCACGACTGCTCGCTCTCGCGATGGCCGTCGACCACCGCGATCAGCTCCTTGCGGCCGTCCGCCCTCGCGCCCATCAGCACCAGAATGCACTGCCGGTCTTCCTCCAGGCGGATGTTGAAGTGAATCCCATCCGCCCAGAGGTACACGTAGTGCTTGCCTTCCAGGGAGCGGCGATTCCATGACTGGTACTCGTCCTGCCAACTCGTCATCAAACGCGTGATCGTCGTGGCGCTGAGCCCCGCCGCCTGGGGACCGACCAGCGCCTGCAGGGCCTCGCTGAAGTCTCCGGTGCTGATGCCCTTGAGGTACAGCCAGGGGATCAACTCCTCGATGGCCTTCGTCTTCCGCAGGTACGGCGGCAAAATCGACGAACAGAACCGCTCCACGGCCTGGCCATTTGCATCCAACGCTTCGCCGGCCTCGCCGCGGCCGACGATCCGACGGTCCCACACCCGCGGCTGCGTCACCTCCACCGGCCCGACGCCGGTGACGAGGGTCCGGGTGGGATGATGGCCGTTCTTGACCACCTGCCGGCGGCCTTGCGGATCGCGCAGATCGGCGTGCCCTTCGATCCAGCCATCGACCTCCGCCTCGATCGCCTGGCCCAGGAGCCGTTGGGCCCCGTCCCGCAGAATCTCCGTCAAAACGTCTCGGCTGGGGACTGGAATCGTCTCGATCGACTCGTTACTCTCCTGCATCGGCGTACTCCTCTGCCCATCGTGGGCGGCTCGGAACCTCGAACAAGTCCCGAGAGTACGCCGCCTTTTTTTATCCCGCCACCATCAACGAAATTCGGTTATAGCTCGCGGATCGTCTGCCGAGGCTGCAAGAACGGGAAGATTCAGTGTTCAAAGTGTAAGGGCGCTGGTTCTCGGGAACAGCGTGGGCCGTGTACTGCATGTCAAGGATCCGGAGGAGATCCATGTTCTTTGTGCGAATCAACCGGACTTCGCGACCGAATGAACATTGAAAAGCGAAAGTCAGTTGAAAAGGCAATTGCCGCCGCGATTGGTAAAGCGGAATAAACAAGACTTACAAATTACGCAGCACGAAGAAGTAGTTGTAGAGGCTGAGGCCGGGGCGGAATTCTTTTTCGACCTCGAAGCCGGCCTCGCGCATGGCGGCGCGGATTCTACGCTTCGGATATCCCAATCGATCGAGTTCCCAATAGTGCTGACCGTCGAAGCGCGGGCGGGAAAGCTGACGGAAGCCCAGCGCCCAGAAGCGCGGTTCGAGTATCGGGACATTGAGCCCAAGGTTGAACCCGACGAGCGGGCACGGCAGCGTGACGATGACGTGCCGGCGCGCGACGCGGCGCAGCTCGACGAGTGCCGGCACGAAGGCATCCCAGGGAAGATGTTCGAGGACTTCGGCGATGAGAATCGTGTCGAAGCTGTTGTCGGCGAGCGGCATCGTGCGCAGATCGCCGGCGACGGTCGGTCGCAATACAGGGTCGAAGTCGAGCGTTGAAAGCGACAGCCCCCAGCGGCGAAGTATCCACGCGGTCAGCCCCATTCCCACGCCGATCTCCAGCACGTCACGCCCGCCGCAGTCGCGCACGGTCTTCGCCTGATACCAATAGGTGATCATGCGCGGGAGATTGAGATAGTCGCCGAGATAGTGGTCGGCGGTCACCTGGATGCGACTCTTTTTTGGCGGATCGGCAGGAATTGCGCAGGCCGTCGCTTCCGGCGATCGAGGCCTGGACGGCGGCGGTGGTGCGGTTTGCAGGGCCATGCGCGTTTCCGGTCGGTAATAGGTCAGGCGGTATATCCGCTGGACCGATAGCCACAGCGTTAGTATCGGTCGGGCGAGGAACGGGGGCGCACGATGCGGGTGAGTTCTGACAATCAAAAACCGTTGATTCTCGTGGCGCTTTGCGGCGGGGGCTGGCACCAGGAGACGTGTCGCCTGCTGGAGCGACTCGATACGGGCGCGTATCGGTTCGCCTATGTGTACGGCCATTGCAAGGGCGTCCATGGGGCAAAGCGACTCGCGACGCCGCATCCGGGCGAATGCTACCCCATGCACTATCTCGGTCCGACGCGAAAGCATCCTGTGCGATTCGTGAGCAACCCGGCGCGGATGCTGATGAGCTGCGTCGAGGCGTTCTCGATTGTTCAGAAACTGCGTCCGGCGTGGATACTCGCCGTCGGCACGTCGATGGCCGTGCCGCTGTTCGCGGCGGGGCGGCTGTTTGGATCGCGGTGCTGCTTTATCGAGTCTCTGACACGCGTGGACGAGCTCTCGCTGACCGGGCGGATTCTCAGGAAGCTGGGGCTTCCACATCGGCTGTACGTTCAGTGGCCGGAACTTGCAGGCGGCGAAGGCGATCTTCGATATGCGGGGGCGGTGATATGATTCTCGTCACCGTCGGCACTCAGTACTTCGACGAGCTGATCGACGCGGTCGATGACCTCGCGGGTCGCGGTGTGCTCGTGCAACCGGTGTTCGGGCAGATCGGTCTGGCCAAGCGAACGCCGCGTCACATGAAGTACGTCGCTTTCGACAAGGACATCCTGTCCAAGGCGGCAGACGCCGACCTGATCATCACGCACGCCGGCACCGGAAGCCTGCTCGAGTTCATTTCACTCGGTCGCCCGATGATCGCCGTGGTTAATCAGGGTAAGGCGGGCAATCACCAGCTTGAGTTTGTGAAGGCCCTCGAGGGGGTGTGTGATTTTTGCTGGGTGGACGACCCCGCGAAGATCGAAAGCGCGCTGGCCGATGCCCGACTGCCAAAGATGAAGCGCCCGGACCTACTGGGTGAACTCGCGTCAGACCTGGACTCACTTCTAAAGACCTAGCGGACAATTCCGGCGAAAGAATCATCCGTTCCACCCTCGTCTAGGGGGATAGCCGCGGCCTATTTACAATGGCGCTGGCGTCGATGGGGGGGTAGCACTATGCTGTGTATTCCAACAGATCGGAGGCCGGCGCGGTGCTGGATATTTCCTCGCAATCGACAGAACTGCTCGCATCTTTCTGGACGGCCGTGGCGCGCAACTGGGCGCTGACTTCGATCATCCTGACGCTGATCCTCCTCGTCGTCATCCCGGCCCTGGTTCTCGTCAAATACCTGCGAATCTGCCTGAACATCATCAGCGATACCGAGCCGCCGCTTTCGGTGCCGCAGTGGTCTTTCCGCCCTATTCCCGGCGAGGAGCGAGACTTCTACGCGACCGACGGGGTCCGGCTTCGGGGCGTGCTGATGCATCCACCGCCCGAGGTGGAGCGACGGGGGACGATTATCTTTGCCCCGGAGTTCAAGAGCACGCGTCTGTCGTGCGCTCGTTATTGTCGGCCGCTGATTGATGCCGGATACGACGTCTTCTCGTTCGATTTCCGCGGCCATGGGGCCAGTGCGTCCGAGGAGGGCTATCGAGCGCGGCAGTGGGCCAGCGACCGAGAGGTCTCCGACATGATGGGGGCCATCTCCACGGTCGAGCAATGGCTGGAGGAGCAGGGTCGCCCGATTGAGATCGGACTCTTCGGCATCTCCCGCGGGGCCTGCGCGGGGATTCTGGCGAGCGAGTCGTGCGCGTCTGTTCGGGCACTCATTACCGACGGCGCATTTTCATCGGACTGCACGCTTGAGCATCTAATGAAACGCTGGGCGAAGATCTACGCCCGGGTGAAGATCATCTATGAGAATCACCCGCCGGAGTTCTGGAGGTTTCTTCGCTGGTGCCTTTTCCTGACATGTCGCGTCAAGTTCAAATGCCGTTATCCGTCGGTTCGCAAGACGCTCATGCGCATGCTGCCCCGCCCGATGCTCTTCATTCACGGCGAGCGGGACAGTTACATTCCGGTGGAGCAGTCGCGGCTGCTGTACGCCCTGTCGGCACAGCCCAAGTATCTCTGGGTGGTTCACGGGGCGAAGCACAATCAGTCGGTCGATGTTGTACCCGAGGAATACACCCGGCGCACCGTCGAGTTCTTCGATCGCTATCTTGCCCGGCGCGAAGACGCGGACAACATGTACAAGCAGGGCCGGTTTGTTGAGTTCGCCCTGGGCGCTCTGGCCGAACATAATCAACTCGCCGCCGCCGACGAAATGGGTCGGACGGTCACACGGCTTCGGATTCCCGCCGAATCGCCGGAAGAACTCGACGAGATCGAAGTTAACTGAAAACCACGTTATGATTCTCCGAAACCAGATGTCCCTTTTTCGGGGGCGTCTTGCAGTCCGCGCATCATGGAGTCACCAGGGGCGTGTCCGACCGGTCCATTCTTGATTCGATCTTCGCCAAGGCTGCCAGCCTGCAGGCCTCTCGTACGACGCGAAAGTTCATGGCCGAGCTTGGCTCGGCGATTCGCTGTCAGCAGAGACTTCTGGACCGGCTGATCCGGCGCGGCGCCCTCACGCAATTCGGCCGCGATCATCGACTGGATTCGATACAGTCATACGAGCAGTTTCGCGATCGCGTCCCCATCTGCACCTATGAAGAGCTATCGCCATATGTGGAGCAGGTGCGCGCCGGGCGGGTCGATGCGCTCCTGCCGCCGGGCGAACGAGTGCTCATGTTCGCGCTCACCAGCGGCACGACGGCGCAGCCCAAGTACATTCCCATTACGCCCTCGGTCCTGGCGGAATGCCGGCGGGGATGGAACATCTGGGGCCTGAAGGCGATCATGGATCATCCGCGATCGCTGCTGCGACACATTCTCCAGGTGACCAGCTCGATGCGGGATCACACCGCGCCATCCGGTGTGCCATGCGGAGCGATCACCGGCCTGCTCGCCGCGACGCAGAAGCGGCTCGTCCGGAAGTATTACACGTCGCCCGCGGACGTGGCCGGGATCAGCGATTCGACCGCGAAGTATTACACGATCATGCGACTGGCGATGCCGCGCGACGTCGCCTGGGCCGTCACGGCCAACCCCTCCACACTGATGCTTCTCGCGAAGACGGCCGACGCGCACAAGGAGCGGCTCATTCGCGACATTCACGAGGGCACGCTCTGGGATAAGTTGCCGGTATCAAATGAAATACGCGCCACCCTCCGACCGCGACTGGCGGCCATGCCCGACGTGGCCCGGCGATTGGAGCGGCTGGCGTCCGCAAGCGGATCGCTCTATCCAAAGGACTATTGGCGATTGGATTTCCTCGCGCACTGGACGGGCGGGACGATGGGACTGTATCGCTCGCAGATCCCGCGCTACTTCGGTGACGTGCCGGTGCGCGATATTGGCCTGATCGCCAGCGAAGGGAGAATGTCGATACCGCTGGCGGATGAATCGGCGTCAGGCGTGCTGGCGATCACAAGCCACTTTTATGAGTTCATCCCCGCTGAGGAATACGGCAACGCAAGTCCGACCGTGCTGCGCATGCACGAGCTTCAGGAGGGCCGAGAGTACTTCCTGCTGCTGACCAATGCGAGCGGGCTGTTTCGCTACGACATCGGCGATCGGGTACGCGTCACGGGCTGGCTTGGGCAGGCGCCGATGATCGAGTTCCTCAGCCGCGATGCGCATACGTCCTCCCTGACCGGCGAAAAGCTGACCGAGCACCAGGTTGTGCTGGCGATGCAATCGGTTTGCGGAAAGTCCATGGACAGGGTGGTGGAGTTTGTGCTGTCACCGCGATGGGGAGAGCCGCCGCGCTATCGGCTGTACGTGGAACAGGGCATGGCGCGACAGCATGAAGGACTTGCCGATCGTCTGGATCAGGCGATTTGCAGCGTCAACGGGGAGTACGCGTCGAAGCGGTCCACCTTGCGGCTGGGTGCGTTGGAGATGTGCCCGCTGCCGGCCGGCACACTGACGCGGCGGAATGAGGCGCAGCGTCGGAATCGATCGCGCACGTCGGAGCAGTTCAAGCATCAATATCTATTGGCGGCGCCGGGGCAGGATGGGGAGCTGGCGGATTGTGCGCAGAATTCGTCGGCGGCGTCGGAATCCCTCGAGCAAGCGTGATCAATATTTCTGCGAAGCGGGCTCGGTCGGCGCGGATGCCGCAGCGGCGGGAGCATCGCCCTTCGACTCCCGGATGATCGCGATGCCGGCGCTGGCCCCAATGCGGGTGGCGCCCGCTTCAACCATGGTCTTGAAGTCGCCATAGGATCGGATGCCGCCTGCTGCCTTTACGCCCATGCGCGTCCCGGCGACGGCTTCACTCATCAGGGCCACATCGTGCGCCGTGGCGCCGGTGGAGGCGAATCCGGTGCTGGTCTTGACGAAGTCTGCGCGGGCCCTTCGCGAGAGCAGGCAGGCCCGGACTTTCTCGTCGTCGGTGAGCAGGGCGCACTCGATGATGACCTTGCAGATCGCCCGTCCGTCCATGCAGGCATCGACGACAGCCCTGATATCCTGAAGAACGAGATCATCGTCGTTGCTCTTGAGGGCCCCGATGTTGATGACCATGTCGATTTCCCGGGCTCCGTCGCGAATGGCGCGGCGGGCCTCGAGTGCCTTGACCTCGGCAACATGTGCGCCGAGCGGAAATCCGACGACGGTGCAGACCGCGACGGGCGAACCCTTGAGAATGCCCGCTGCGACCTTGACCCAATTCGGATTGATGCAGACGGAGGCAAACGAGTGCTCCTTCGCCTCTTTGCAGAGCTGCTCGATCTGCGAGCGGGTCGCCTCGGGCTTCAGCAGGGTGTGATCGATGAATTGAGCGACGTCACGCGGAATGGGCCCGCCGCCGAGACCCATGCCGATTCGACCGGCGCCCATACCGATCAGGCCTCTGACCGTGTCCGGGCCGGTTTCGGCGCAGCGACCGCGGCAATCCTCACCACAGCAGGAACAGGCGGACTTCGTCGGCCACCCGCTCTGCGACATCATGCCGGCGATTCGTTCGGCGATTTTTTCCAGGTCCGTTTGGGACAGGTTGGTCAGGCCGCTCATGTTTCGAATCTCATCGGGGGTCATTCGGCTTGGCTGCTCCGGTGTTTGCGTGATCGTCGGCGCGATGGCGGTCTTTGTCGCGGGACTCGGCCGCGATCTTTGCTTTTCCTCAATATCGCCGATCATGGCGACCCGGCGAAGATGTCGCTCGGCGGTGCACTCGGTCCTCAGCCAGACCTCGGCGATCTGCTCGGCGAGGGAGGCGCCGATCAGGCCTGCGCCGAGGGTGAGCACGTTGGCATCGTTGTGCTCCCGGCTGTTGTTGGCCGAGGATACATCATAACAGAGGGCGGCCCTGACGCCGGGAAACTTGTTGGCGACCATGCATGAGCCGATGCCGGCGCCGTCGATCAGGATTCCGCGGGAAGCAGCGCCGTCGGCTACGCGTCCGGCCACGGCGGCGGCGATCAGGGGGTAATCGGCGGGGGATTTGTCATGGACGCCGCAGTCATGAACGGCGTAGCCGCGATCGGTCAGCCATTTCTTCAGGTGCTGCTTGAGCTCGAAGCCGCCGTGGTCCGATCCCAGCGCGATTTGGTTGCTTGATGAAGCGTCAGCCATGCGTGTTCCGGAGTGTGTCGGCGGCCTATCGCACCTGCGTCAGGGCTATTAGGCTCTCTTGCCGGGAGAGCGTCAAGTCTTTCGGGCGAAACAACGCCGATTCGTGTTATGATATGGGTGTTGGTCGATTCATATCGAGTTCGTCCAGGAATCCTGCTGCCTGTCGTTTTGCAGCCGTCACTGGGAGCCACGCAAGGTGGACAACACCGTTGTATGTCTGATGTTCGATGACTCCGTCGCGGAGCGGATACCCTCGGCGATACGTTCGCTTCAGATCGGGCTCATTGACGAGCAGGTCACTCCGGTCTTGACCGTGCCGGATTCGCCGATGTGCACCGACCTTGCGGTGGGCCCGACGGCGGTCATCCCCTATCGGCCGGATCGCTGGCCACGTCTCAGTCGCGAGTCCGACGCGGCGCATTCGATTGTCGCTCAGCTCCGATCACTCAAGCTGGAAGGCCCGCCGCTGATCCACTGCTTCGGAGGTCCGGGCACGTTTCGGACGGCGCGAGAACTGGCGGACTTGGCCGACGGGCAGATGATCGTCAGCGTGTTTTCGATTGAGGAGGCGGCCGAGTTTGGGGCTCGGCCCGGCGCCGATCAGGTACGCGCGCTGTTTCTACCTTCTACGGCGATGGCGGAAGCGACGGAAGGTCGACTGCCGAAAGGGTGTCGAAGTCTGGTCGTCCCATTGGGCGTTTCGCACGAGAACACGGCGAAGGAGCCCGGCGCTGAAGAGGTGCGCCCGATGCTCGTCTTCGCGGGGCCATTGGGATCGGCTTCGAGTCTGATGATTCTCCTGCGCGGCCTGCGCCGGTTGATTGAGACGTATCCGTGGCTGTTGCTCTTTGTCATCGGGAAGGGGCCGGCCGAGCATGCGCTTCGCGGCGCGGCGGAGGACCTTGATGTCGCGGCGAGCGTCATCTTTACGGGGCGCATTGAGTATTTCCGCAATGTACTGAGCGAGGGGCAGATATTCTGCGTTCCGAACTGGGACGGCGGATATCGCGAAGAGACCGTTCATGCGATGAGCGCGGGAACGGCCATCGTCGCGGCCCGTGGCGGCCCCCATGATGGTCTGGTGCACGAGGAGACCGCTATCCTGCATGAGGAGGGCGATGAGGATGGATTCGTCTCGGCCGTGACGCGGCTTTTGGGTGATCCGGGTGTCGGAAGTCGTCTCGGGAAGAATGCGCGGGCCTTCGCGCGCGAGCATTTCTCGGTCTCCAAGATGTCGCTTGGGTATGCGGCTGTTTATCACGAGCTCGGCGGGCGAGATCGGACGCTTTCGATCGGTGATTTCAAAGGGTGATCGGGAGAACTGCAGCGGTGCGGCGACGGGCGACGGCGGTATGGGCTATGCCGACTCGTCCTCGACTTCTTTCTGTGACAGGCTCAGGGTTTCGGGGAAGAGGCGGGGATCATTCACGGGCCGTACGGGTAATTTTTCGTGAACCTGGTCTTCGGAGATTCGCTCCAGGAATTTCACGCCGGTCTTGTAGTTCGACTTGGTGTTGTCCCGGCGACACCAGCTCACCAGACCACGCACCCAGACCAGATTGCCGCCGGCCTCCAGTCTCACGTGTACGACTTCGCCTCGATACATCGGTCGATCGGTCCACATGCAAAGGCCGCCACGCGACAGATCCTGGAGGGGCGCGACGACTTTGGTAGCGCCTTCTCCACCGTCGAGAAGTTTGCCGACGTGGACACATTGCACCTCGGCGCGTCCGCGGCACATGAGCCTGGGCTGCGAGCGGGGTGTGTCGGAGGTTTTTTCCTGACGATGATCGCTGTGGAATGAGTGTCCGCCGTCTTCTTCTGAGGCTGGCTGATCGGCAATCGTCTCCTGCGATTGCCAGCACTTGTGGAACAGTCTGATCCAGACGGAGTAAAGTTCCGGGTCGAACTGCGATCCCTTCTGGTACATCAGCACGCGGGCGGCGTCGACGGGCGACATTCCCTGGCGATAGCTTCTGCGACCAATCAGGGCGTGGAAGGCGTCGACGATGGAGATGATCTTGCTGCCGGTCAGGAGGTCGTTGCCGCCAAGTCCCAGGGGGTAACCGCGGCCGTCGTAGCGCTCGTGATGCTGGAGGATCATCTGCTTGACTGTTTCCGACACCTCGGGGTTGGCGCCGATGAGTCGAACGGACTCGATGGGGTGATGCTGGATGATCCGCAGTTCTTCCGTTGTCAGGGGTGTCTGCTTATTCAGGATGGCGCGGTCGATCTGGAGTTTGCCGAGATCGTGCAACATGCCGGCGAGGCCGAGTTCGCGGAGTGTCTTGTGGTCGCGTCCGAAGACCTCGGCGCCCAGCAGGACGGCGAGGGTGGAGACGGCGAACATGTGACTGGCGGTTGTCTGGTGGTGGCCGCTCATGCAGAGGAGGTTCGCCGCGACGGTGGGCTGGGACAGGACGCCTTCCATGATCGTGTCGAGGAAGTGAGAGGCGCGGTCGATCGACTGCGAGGTGTCCTCGCTGCTGATGAGCTCCCGGACAACGGCGGTGCCGACGCTGTGGACGCAGGAGGCCTTGTGGTCGGCGGGGATGGATGCGTCCATGAGGAGGCTCGAGAGGTTGTCTTCGAGCATGGTCTCGTATTTGCCGAGGTCGTCGCCGTGGACGAGGATCGTCTGGACGCCGGTGCGACGGAGGCGCTTGAAGTCCGGCTTTTGCAGACCGGAGCCTTCTTCGCGGTAGAGTACGGGGGCGCTGCCGTCGGCGCCGGGGAGATACACGGCGACGTCGACCGGGGCGAAGGTGACTAATGTTTCGGCGGCGTCGATTGATACTGATTTGAGTTTTTTCTGGTTCGCCACCGATACGCCTCCTTTGTCGCCGTCGCCCTTTTTAGGCCGCTTGCCGCGGCTGCGCGCCGCGCGAACGGGCCTGCGCATTCTCCGGATTGTTTTCACAGGCTTTCTGTCATCGGCAAACCGCGGCTTTGCCTGTGGATTTCGACCTGGTTGCGGCGTGGGGGGAATTAGGTGCGGCGAGATGCCGAGAAGAAGCCCGGTCAGGGGCGGAGGTCCGCCGCATTATTGGATGACGTGTTGTGCCCCGGTCTTATCGCTTATTGGTCCGGTGCGTCGGGGGAGGTCATGGGGGCTGACGTGGACATGTCGCGGCGCATCTTTTGGATGATCTCTTCGATCATCTGATCGCGGGTTTCGAGGATGTCCGGGGGCAGTTCTTCGGCGCGGATGAGGAACTCGAGGGTGTAGCTGCCGTCGGCGCTGGGGACTGCGATCTTGCCGACGTAGGGCGAAGCGCGAACGGAGGCCTGCTTGCCGCCTTCGTGAAGGGCGTCGGACAGACCGATGCGGACGACCTCGCGCTCGATCTCATATTTGAGGCCGGTCTCGGCGCAGATGAGTTCGAGGGCCTGCCTGATGGAGGTGGATTGCAGGAGCAGGGTGTAGCTTTGGACGGTGTTGGGGGGGAGCTTGAGCATCATGCCGGGCTCCAGCACGAATGCGGTCTCGGCCTTGTCGGACAAGTCCATCAGGACGCGGGCCAGGGGCGTGGCGGTGTAGCGCACGGAGATTCGCCGGGCGAGTCGATTGGCGATCTGGGCCTGCTGGGTGCGGATCACGATGGCGCCGTCATTGGGGAACCAGACCCAGCCGAGCGATGCGGTGGCGACTTCGAGCATGTCGGCCATCGATCCGTTGCCGCTTTTGGTGAGCTGATGGCTGAGCATGTTGGCGGCGTCGACCTTGGAGCTGATGCGATACTGGAGATCGAAGTCCTTGAGGTTTTCCGGGGAGTATCTCGTCTCGCGGCAGCGCTGGAGAAGTTGGAGCTCCTGCCAGGTTGCCCGGCGATTGATTCGTTTGAGCGGGTCGGAGGCGAAGACGAAGATGTCATCGGCGCGGACCTCGTAGGTCATGCCGATGGCGCCGAGGAGCTGGGGGAGGATTTCGCGGAGCGAGGCGTTGGTGATGTTGACGCTGGCGAGCCGGGTCTGCGGCCCCCAGGGGAGGAGCTCCAGCGACTGCTCGTCGAGGGTGAACTTGACGCCGGCCTGATTGCCGATGTCGGCGAGGGCGTCGGTGATGACGGCGTCCTTGACGGTGAGGGCTTCGACCTTGCGGTCGATGGCCGCGGCGACGTCGGTAGGCGTTTGAGCGCCGACGGTCGGCGGCAGGATGAACAGCAGGGCGGGGATGAGCAGGATTCGCATGGTCATGGTCCGGGTCCTCGTAGTGCGGCCGATTATGGAGGCATGCGCGCAGTTTGGGCAACGGGGCGCATGGGCGGCTAGGGAAATGGACCCGGCGGATGGCTGATGGTTAGTGATTAGGGGCATTTTCATGATAGAAGGCCCGTTTTTCGTCGGACAGGGCACGATTCCCGAGGTGACAATAGGCGAAAAATCTCCGGGGGGGGATTGTAAGCGCTTGGGCGGGTGCGGGTTGGGGTTGGGGGCGGAAACGTCGAAAAGTCGAAACGTCGAAACGTCGAAATGGTGAGCGGCGGCGGGGTTGCGCGGGGGCATTCGAGAGGGTCCAGGAGAATGCAGAGGCGGCGGTACTGATTGGGTCGACGCTTGGTGTTGGATGCAATAGGGATCCGGATTTTCTGGTACCGCTTGCTGACGCGCGCGGCTCGGATCGGGGGCGCGGCGTTCGTGGAAGTCTTGCAGAATCGAAGGTGACATAAGGTGACACAGGCCTCGCGGAGATTGTGGCAACACTTGTGGTGGGCGTGGGTTGGGGTGGTTCGCGATTTGGGTGAAAAATGAGCGACACAGGGCTGGGATATGAGGCCTGGGGCTTGCGGTTTGGAGGATGTGCGATTCGTTCATTGCGTGCATCTTTTTTGAGCGTGTTGGGTTCGAGCTCTATTGGCGAATACTTGCTCGACGTGCGCGCCTTTTTCTTTGGGGGTGTGCGGTTACGCGGGAGATGACGCCGATGGGGATGTCGGGCGCTACGTCGTCACCCACAAGGGGTGACGCTACGGATGGGGGGCGGGCGGCGCTGCGGATGGGGGGCGCGCGGTGCTGCGGAACGGGCGCGTGCGGCGCTGCGGATGGAGGGTGTGCGGCGCTGCGGATGGGGGGCGGGGGGTTACGCGGGAGAGGATGCCGATGGGGATGTCGAGCGTTACGTCGTCACCCACAAGGGGTGACGCTACGGATGGGGGGCGTGCGGTGCTGCGGATGGAGGGTGTGCGGCGCTGCGGATGGGGCGGCGGGCGGTTACGCGGGAGAGGATGCCGATGGGGATGTCGGGCGTTACTTCGTCACCCACAAGGGGTGACGCTACGGATGGGGGGCGGGGGGTTACGCGGGAGATGACGCCGATGGGGATGTCGGGCCTTACTTCGTCACCCACAAGGGGTGACGCTACGGATGGGGGGCGGGCGGTTACGCGGAAGATGATGCCGATGGGGATGTCGGGCGTTACGTCGTCACCCACAAGGGGTGACGCTACGGATGGGGTGCGGGCGGCGCTGCGGATGGGGCGCGGGGGTGGTTTTTTCGTGGAGAGCGCGGGCGACGTCGTGGGGAGCGGGTTGGTGGGCCGTCGCCAAACGGCAAGCCGCGGTGGGGGTCGCGCGGTGATCGGATCGGCGCGGGGAACGCGCTACGGGGATGATCGCGCGGGCACCGACCGAGGTCGGCGGCTAAATGGGGCGGGTGCACGCGGGGCGCGGCGGCCGGTGTGGCGAAAAAGAGCGGGGCTCCGGCGTCGGGTTGGACGGCGGAGCCCCGCAGAAATATCAAACCTGGCGAGCGGGATTAGCGCTCGGTGGAGAGGACCTGGAAGTTGGCAACGTCGTCGAGGTTGCCGTAGATGCCGTCCTTGCCGGCGGACCAGAGGATGAAGCGGTCGGAGCGGACCGGCCGGGGCTTGATAATGTCATTCGGGTTCGTCGTGTCAAAAGTGCTTGCCCGGAAGGAGCGGATGAACTCCGCGAAGCGGCTGCGATTGTCCAGCGTGGGTCCATAGTTCACCTGGACCGTCATAGCGATGTTTGCATCGCAAACCCGATGCTCCGTGGGCAGGGGCACAGCGGGCGCCGGCGCCGTACATGTGTGACTAGTGAAGACCTCGTTGTCGACCCCATCATAAACGCCGTCGCCATAGTTGGCAGAGCCGGGATTGGTCCCCGTCTGAATGATCGGGGTGTTCTGTGTGGCGGTCGGGTTTGCCCGGTAGTAGAGAATCGGCCAGCCGAACTTGTCGCGGAAGACGCGGCAGATGAGGTTGTCGATCGTAGGCTGGGCCTTGTTGGGGACGGGCGTGTCCGGAACGGTTCCGAAGGCGTCTTCCGGCGGCTCGTTGACGGAGGTTACGTCGACGCCGTCGGCGGGAATGTAGGGCTTGCGGCGGTCATTGGTGGAGTCCCAGCGATTGTAGGTGCTGGGCGCGCCTGCGCCGGGGGCCTTGGGGTCGTAGCCAAGAAAGTCGCGGCCGACGAGTGCATCGACCAGCAGGTGTGCCCCCTGGAGCAGCGCCGCGCCGTCGGTCACTTCCCAATCGACGATATTGCCGACGTCGGTTCCGGCCCCTGGATTGTTGATGTCGCTGGCCATCAGATTTGCATTGGAGGGCGGGAAGCCGTCCTCGTCGCTGGTGAAGGCCTCAAGGCCGACTTCCATGGCGTTAAGCTGGGCCCTGACGGCGGTCGCCCGGGCACGGTCTCGTGCGGCACCGAGGGCGGGCGTGAGGATGCCGATGAGGAGGGTGATGATGGCCATCACGGTGAGCAACTCGATGAGGGTAAATGCTTTACGTATAGCCCGCTGGTTCATGAGAGACTCCTGTCGCTGGGGCGTTTCCACATTCGAATGGCCGCCATCGCCGGATTTTGGGGTGCGGCACCGATTATTGTAAGGCGTCCTTCGTCTTTATTCTTGTTATTAGCCATGTGTCCGTCGAGGGCCTGAATAATCTATGGGGCTGACCCGCCATTGAGGCCGAAATCGTTTCCGTAGATGAGATAAGCCTCACCGGAAGATTGGCGACGCTGGTTGGGGGCGACAATGTTTATGAAGTCCGCCCGGGGCGCGCCAAGCAAAATATCGGGAAATCCGTCTCCGTCAACGTCCCCGGCAGCAGAGACGGCCTCGATTGGTGCTTCGTCAGGGGTTTCAGCAGGATCGTAGATACCGTCGTTCTCGGCAGCCGTGTTCTTTTCGAAGCTCGATACAAATACGACTCCTTGAAGTACGCGACTGCCGCCGACTTGTCGATTTAGGTCTTCGGGCAGGTAGAACGTCTTGTCGGTAAGAAGTACATCATCACCAAAGACCAAGTATGCCACGCCCTTTCGAATAAACTGGGTCGCCAGCACAGCGGGCGTTGAACTCGAAACGGCAAACCCGGAAGGTGTGCCAGCTAGAAACGTAATTGTTGGAGTGTCGGGCAATGGATCCGGGAAATCGGTTCTAGAGGTAACCGCGGCGATATTGAGAGTTTGATCAGCCTGCGATGTCTCGAGAATCGAGAAGAGGGCCATTTGAGCGCCTTGTGCCGTCGCAGTTGTAACGGGTACGGGTACTCGACCAGGAGTAACACCACCACCCGTGTCGAACTCAAAAACACGTCCGTTGATCGTAATCGTTGATCCGTCCGGCACACCGCTCGTGAATTCGATCTTAGCACCAGGCCAATCCTGGCCGGGGGCTGTAATGAGGATGTCATCGACACCGTCCAGATTGAAGTCACCGGCCGTGGAGACGCCTGATTGCCCTCGGTCAATGATTGGCTTGATCAGTTCATATCTGGAAGGCACGATTGGTGGCGTCACAGGATAATACGTCGCGTCGACTTTCGCGGGCTCGCTGCCTCCGAGTCTTACGCCGGCTGATCCGCCGATGAACTTGCAGCCGTGAAAACTGCCCGTGCCGAGTTGTTCGGCATTAATGGCCACTTCGCCGGTCAAGGTGAAATTGCCAAAGAGAATCCCGACGAATCCGGCGTCCGCTCCTCGCGCCTGAACTCCGCCGAATCCGCCCGTTGCGTCATAGTTTTCGGCGGCGAAGAAGACATCGTCAATAGAGTCTCCGTTCATATCTCCGGCTCGACCCTGAACGCGACCAAACTGGTCGTCGTCATGCGTTCCTCGGATTTCGAAACGCTCGTAGCGGCAGGGTGGGCCGTTTTGCAGGACGGCCTCGCCGTAGATCAAGTATCCCTTTCCGTTGTTGTTCAGCGGAGCAGGTTCATCGAACCCAATTCGGTCACTACATCCGAAGAACTGCAACGCAACCATGGGGCCACATGGACAATTATCCAAGTCCGGAGCGAAGGGATCATTATTGCTCAGTGGTGCGCCGCATATAATGTCGGCCACACCATCAAAGTCAACATCCCCAGCGTATCTTGCCCACCCAAAGGCATCTCCGCGGGCTTCACCTGTCAAATAGGCTACACCTTGAGGGTAGCAATACTCCCGCCACGAATGGCCGGGAACTGAATCGCACCCGGTCGAAGGCCAGGACATCGGCCGAGCGGCACCGCCTTCTGGATCACCATTTGTCGCAACGAATCCGGAGTTGCATAAGCCACTTATCGTTTCGTCGTCTGTAAAGTCCTGTCCCTCAATCAGAGTGACATTGCCCCATCCCGGAACAAGGCCGACGACGGTAAATGTTGCCTCGGTAATTTCAACCGAAGAATCCCTTATGGTGCAATCTTCGAGGATTTCGAGCGTCAGCGTGCCCTCGCCGGAGGACAACAAATTGCCGACAGTGGTCAGCAGCGGCAGTATTGCAGGACTCACGCCTAATGAAAGGTCAGCTTCCGAAGGAAGGGTAATGTCAACACCAAACGGATATGAGAATTCGTAATTATGGCATTGCAGAGCCGGAGGAAGCGGGAGTGGAGACATAAAATTACCGAAGAACCGCTTGTAAAGGAGTTCCCCGCCGTTGTGGCCCATTGGAACAGTTCCACCACCTTCCCACATCATAAGCGTTGAATCCGCTCCAAAAACGGGGAATCCCATAGAATCGTTTAAGCTCAATCGAAGCCTAGGGAGGTTTTTTGCAACATGATTGGGCATCATCGGAACATTAAAGCGACCACGAATGCGCAAAGTCGCCTGGAGCACTCTACCAAACTCGGTATTAAGGTCGAATGCGGCGATATTGCTTGTGAGTATGGGCGGATTGGGAAACGGCGGACTATTATCAACCCAGTACAGTCCGGCGAGCTGCGGTGAAAGGTCCTGTTGGGCCGCCTCGACCATTCCGCCCCCCGGAGCCGAGATAATCAACTCGCTGGCACCAAAAATAGTGTTGATGTCAGGCATCGCGTCTACTGTGTATCCGAAGAGCGAAAAAGGGTCATAGACAAAGTCGCGTTCGCCGTCGGATCCGACGCTGTCAGACGGATTGTATGGATGATACCAAGCTCCCCTGAATCGAGCGCCGCGAATAGCGTCGTTCAAGCAGCCTCCGTAGTCTTGTCCGAACTGTCCCAGTGGTTGCACGGGGCATCCGTCCCCTTGCCATGTTCCCTGTTCGTTAATTGTGGTGAGAAGCTCATTACTGACGGTACAGTAGACGATTCCTGATTCATAAGGGCCGATGAGGTCGTCACCGGGATTGCTGGCCTGGTTTCCGAAAACAGCATTGACATCATCACAGACATGTCCATCTATGTGCAGATTATAGACACCATTGCCAACCAGAAGAATGTCAGGATCGCCGCTTAGTGGATCGGCCGGAGTCGTAAATAGGATCGGTAGCGGTGTCGATTTTGCCGCGGAGGACAGCGCCATCGCCGCGCGATTAATGGGAGGGCAGGATGGCCCCTGGGTCGTAAAGTCGAAAGCCGAACTGACAGAAAAATTCAGTGCGGCTGGGTCAATTCCGTTCGGAGTCAAGGATCCGCAAGTGGTATTGTCAGAAATTGGTCTTGGCAAACCGTCGAAGTATCTAAACAGGAACGGGACATCTGTTTCGTTACGCGTAGTCGCAGTAACTGTAGCATCAACTGAGGCGAACTCGACGGCAATGCTGGGCCTGAAAAAGACGGTAAACAGTCCATCGTATATAGATGGCGGCAGCGCATCCCCCTGGCCAACCGGGAATTCCATTACTGGGTTCACATTGAATGTCACGAAAGTTGTCGTGTCCTCGAATCCGCCACCCATGTCAGTCGTAACTGAGACGGTTCTCGAGGGCCCACATTGGCCTTCAAGGAGAACCTCAATGTCAAAGTTGACGACGCCCATCGTATTCGGTACTTGCCCGCTGAATTCAACTCGCAGACTGTCAATACTTACGATGCGTTTAGTGCCCAATGTGAGATCGATATTAGGGGTGGCATTGGTGAATAATTGATCCGGATTCCTAGGGGCCCAAACGTTGCTCGGAATCGCATTCTGGGGCAGGTTTGCAACAGAACCTGTTAACTGTTCTTGAATGTCTACTCCCAGGCAATGAAAGTTTCCATCTTGCCGGCAAGCGTCACAGGGATCGACATCTTCGACGTCAATAATGTTGCGTGCCAATGGGGCACCAACAAACATTTCGGGCCGGAAATCGCCGGTTTCATCCGGCATTGCTACGAGCGACGTAATCCCAAGGGACGGAGATCCTGTGCCAGATTCATGTGAGTGCGGCATTGATTGGCCGCGAATCTTGAAGAAGTTGCGATATCGCGGGTCCGACGAGGGAAACGGGACGAATGTACCCACTGTGTTGAGGTCAAGAATGCCCGACAATCGGCCCTGGAAGAACCCAGAATTGGGCAAGTCCGGATTGATTGAGCGTGGTCGTCCGTAAATCGCGTAGACATGTCCGACATTGGGGTTGCCGAACGGGCTGGCTGCCTCGGCGACTATGGCGAAGTCATCGATGCCGTCCAAGTCCATGTCACCTAGCGGCGCAAACGTGCTGCCTGCATGGTCGCCCTTGCGAGGATTCGTAGTGTTTCCTCCGAAGCCTTGGAATGTTGCGCCGGCGACGCGTCCGCCGACCGTCAACATGTCAACTACGCCCGATGCAGACGCAAGGAGTCGGACGGCACCTTGGGTGTAAGCGTTTACTACCCCGCCGCGCCCATCGTTGGCGCGGATTCGAACAAAATAAGGTAATGGCCGTCCAAACTGATCTGTCTCACGTCGCAGTGGGATGTTCGCCAAGTTGATTTCAATGATGCGCTCGACCTGTAACGGAGCATTCGTCGGGGCCGTGCTTGCTAGGATTGTTGTAGTGTCCAGCTCAATCGGTTGTCCGGCGGCGTCGTTAGACGGGTCACGATCGGTGTCAAGTAAAATGGTCAGCGCAATAGAGTCTCCCGCGTTGGGATCAGATACATCGAATCGCACAATCAAAGTGTCTTCATTACCAAGGCCGAGATCGATGCTGGGCAGCTTTGGTACGAGAAGCGGCGGACCGTTGGTGGGCGCTGTTCCAGGCGGAGAGACGATAATTGTGGAAAGCCAAGTAACGCGAACCGCAGGGTTTCCCGTTCCAGAAAACGGATCGAGCGTGCGATCGTCAATTTCAGCAAAGATGTTGTATATGCCAGTAGGCGCGGTACCGGTGTCCCAGATGGCCACGCCGTTTGCAGAACCAGGGCCCACGGGAAAACCAGCGAGAACCGCGATCTCCTGCGCAGGGGTCGGATTTGCCTCAGTAGAAACGAATACCCGGGCAACTGCGGCGTCCTCTGCGTCCTCTGCAGTGAATGCGATCGAGACAGGATCGCCTTGTTCGGCAAGAGATGAACCGCCAGGTGTAGTGACGTTGGTAATGACAATGCGCGGCGGGCGGTTGCCGGGAGGGACGACGGGGCGCGTGTTGTCGCCGGTCGTCGGGCACGTCGTGCCGATCGTCAGGGCGAGGCTACTTGCGCCCAGGACGGTCCAGAGACAGAGCTTGCGCACGTTCAAAAGGCGTTTCATCGTTGATCTACCTCCCAAGGCGGGTCGGGGTCCGCAAAGCGGGGATGTCCCTTGGCATGCAGCTTCCGGTGGGACGAAGGATGACCCCTCTGACCGCCCATTCTATCCCGCGAGGACCGGCTCCGTCAAGAATCCAGGGTGCCGCAAAGTCGGAGCCGCAAAGCACTTTTGATCCGCAAATACGCCGCGAAAAGCACAATGAGGACGGTCGCATCTACGTCTGAAAACCATCGGACGAGGCTCCGCTGACCGCGTCGGCACTACATCATTCTAGGGCCTGACCACGTGTCCCCGAGACGCGAAATGCCGCGGGGTTTCGCGGGGTAATACGGTGTGGTCCGTTTGCGCAAGCCTGTTATGTAAAGGGACTTTCGTTTATCGTGACGTTCATGGTATCCGACGTGACAAGTGAGAAGCGGGGGCTGGGGTCGCGCGTCAGCGAGGAATTGCTCCCCTTCATCAAGCAGCCCGGCCAGTATATCGGTCGTGAGATCAATCAGTTGGTGAGCGACGGCGACTGGGATCGCGCGGACGTGCGTGTGGTGGTGGCCTTTCCGGATGCCTATACGATCGGGATGTCTCACCTGGGGTGCCAGATCATTTATTGGCTGTGCAATCACACGCCGGGGGTCTGTGCCGAGCGGGCGTATTGTCCGTGGATCGACGCGGAGGCGCGGATGCGGCACCAGCGGTTGCCGCTTTTCACATGGGACACGCGGCAGCCGGTGGGCGATGCCGACATTCTGGCAGTCAGTCTACAGTATGAATTGGGGTTCACGAATCTGCTGATGATGCTGGACCTGGCGGGGATTCCGCTGATGGCCTCGGAGCGCGACGACTCGCATCCGCTGGTGATCGCGGGGGGGCCGCAGGCGGATAATCCGGAGCCGGTGTCGGCGTTTGTCGATCTCGTGGTCATCGGCGACGGCGAGGAGTCGATGGCGGCGATCCTCGCGCTCTACAAGGAGCTGAAGGCGAGCGGGGTGCGCCGGCGGGCGATGATCGAGATCATGGCGCGGAAGTTTCCGTGGATTTACGCGCCGTCGATGTACGAGGTCAGTTACAACGAGGACGGGACGATCCGCCGGATGACGTCGTCGCTGTCGAGCGATCCGACTTTCATTCGACCGATCGAGCGGTGCCAGACGCCTGACTTTGAGAACGCGGCTTTTCCGACGCGGCCGATCGTGCCGTTTGTCGAGGTGGTTCACGACCGGATGGCGATCGAGGTGATGCGCGGTTGTCCGCAGCGGTGCCGGTTCTGCCACGCGGGATACACCAAGCGGCCGGTGGGTGTGCGGAGCGTTGCGAAGATTCTGGAGATCGCCGAGAAGCAATACTGGTCGACGGGCAATACGGAGCTGGGACTGCTGTCACTTTCGACGGCGGATTATCCGCATTTGCGCGAACTGGCGGGTCGGGTGAACGAGCACTTCGCGGGGCGGCACGTGAATATCTCGATGCCGTCGCTGCGCGTGGACAAGATGCTGCAGAACATTCCGTGGATGGCGAATCAGGTTCGCAAGGGCGGGATCACGATCGCGGTGGAGGCGGCGTCGGATCGGCTTCGCGCGGCGATTCGCAAGAAGGTGACCGACGGCAACCTGATGGACGGCATCACCGAGGTCTATAAGGCGGGGTGGAATCGGATCAAGACGTATTTCATGGTCGGTTTCCCGGGCGAGACGATCGACGATATTCGCGGCATTCATCAACTGTGCGTGGAGATGTCCAACGCGCGCAGGGCGCTGGGCAAGGCGCCGGCGAAGATCAACGGCAGCGTCGGGTGGCTGGTGCCCAAGCCGTACACGCCGTTTCAATGGGCGGCGCAGCCCCGCGTGGAGTACTTCATCGAGGCGCGGCGCATTCTCGCCGACGCGTCGCGGCGTGTTCGCGGCCGGGCGGTATCGGTCAAGACCCACGATCCTCAGCGGAGCATCCTGGAGGCGGTGCTTTCGAGAGGTGACAGGCGGTTGTCTGCGACCATCCTGGCGGCCTATCGAGGGGGCGCTCGCTTCGACGGTTGGGATGAGTGTTTCTCTTACGGGCACTGGCTGCGGGCGTTCGACAGTACGGGCGTCAATCCGGATTGGTACGCCCATCGCGAGCGCGGCTATGACGAGGTACTGCCGTGGGATCATATTCACGGTGGACCGGCGCGGGATTATCTGCAGGGGCAGTACGACGACGTCTATGTGAAGACGGAGCAGTCGCCACCTGCGCAGGGCGTGTTGCCGCTGCCGCTTCTTGCTTCGTAAATCACGAAACTAAAATCGCGCGGTCAGCGCTTGCCGCCCCAATCCTTGGGCGGTTCGCTTTGCTGCCATGATCGGTCTCGAATCGGCGGGCGGGTCATGAAGTCGGCGACGTTCAGGTCGCACTGCGGAACGACGACGATGCAGTAGGGACTGGCCATGGAGACGGGCGCCCCAGGAGGCGGGGCACGCAGCAATGTTTCGACACGCAAACGGCCCTTTTCGCGCCAGACGCGCGGGATGTCCACGGTGTAGAGATCGGACGTGACTCGGCCGAGCGTCACGATGAGAAGCATCTGGGTGGAGAAGTCCACCGGCACGTCGGCGATGGGAATTTGGGCGAGGGTCGCGGCATCGCGCACGACGATGCGCATGGCGCGGGTTTCGTGGGAATGGACGCCCTGGACGCGATAGAGGATCGGCAATTCTTCGCCGTCGGCGGGCATGGCATTAGCGACGTACCGCGTCTGGTGGCAGCCGGAGATGAGCAACGTAACGGCGATCAGGCCGAGCAGTGTCGCGACTCGGCGTCGCGCTGGATGGGCAGTGCGGTCGTCGTTCATGCGGGACATTGGAGCCGGTTCTTTCGCGGGGGACAATGCCTTTCGTTGACCCTTTTCGGCGCGAGCCGGTAGAATCCGGCGATGAGGCCGGTTCTCACATTCTCAATTCTCGCAATTGCAGCGTTTGCGGTCCAGTTGAGCCCTGCGCAGGTGACGGCGCTGGAGCCGGGTGGGAAGGCGAAGCAGCCGTCGCGGGACACGGTTTCGCTGGGAGAATTGCACGATCAGATCGTGTCGGCGCTGGAAGGCGACGAAGCGAAGGAAGCCGGGACGCTGCTTCGGCGGGCCTTGAAGATCATCCGACAGACGAAGACCAAACTATCGGCGAACGATCGCGCGGAGTGGTATCTCCTTGAGGCGAGGGTTGAATCCGCCCGGGGGCGCCACGCCAACGCGGCGCTGGCGGCAATGAAGCTGGTGATTTTGATGCCCGACCACGCCCGGGCGCCGGAGGGGTTGATATGGGCGGCGCGCGGGTATGAGGAGATGGGCCGGCTGAACGTGGCGATCGATCTTTACGAGGAATGCCTGGGCACCAAGAAGCTCAACGCGGTGCTGAAGGTCAATGCCCGCGAGTCGCTTCGGCGATTGCGCGAGAGGGCGGCAGCTCGATGAGCGAGTCGAAATCCATTTACGTCGAGACGATGGGCTGCCAGATGAATGCGCTGGACAGCGAGCTGGTTGTCGGCGAATTGCTGCTGCGAGGTTTCCAACTGACGGAACATATGGAGTCGGCGGACCTTGTGGTCATCAATACGTGCAGCGTTCGTCAGCACGCCGAGGACAAGGTCTATTCACGACTGGGGCAGCTTAAATCTTCACGTGTGCGGAGTTTCGATCAGGTCGTTGCCGTGATCGGGTGCATGGCGGAACGGGACGGCGATAATCTGCTGAAGAAGATGCCGCAGGTGGACATTCTCTGCGGCCCGAGCGAGCTGCATCGGCTGCCGGGACTGGTGGATGACGTTCGCGCCAATCGCGCGCCGGCCGTGGCATTATCAGGTCGGCTGCGCACGAAGACGACGCCGGTTCGCCACGCCGGGGACCACGAAGACCTCGAGTCGCTCGACAGCGGACGCGTGTTCGGGCTTTCGACGCATGTGGATGTGCCGAAGGTCTTCGGGCGGCATCAGGCGTATGTCCGCATCACGCGCGGTTGCAACAAATTCTGCACGTTTTGCGTCGTTCCCTATACGCGCGGTCCGGAAGTGCATCGGCCGCCGGGCCAGATTGTCGATGAGGTTCGCAGGCTGGCTGACGCGGGTGTCATGGAGGTGACGCTACTGGGCCAGACGGTCAACCATTATTTTTATGAAGAGGGAGGCTCGCGGACGAGCTTCGCCGATCTGCTTCGCCGGGTGCATGACGAGGTGCCGCAACTACCGCGCCTTCGCTTCGTGACCAGCTTCCCGCGAGATTTCACCGACGAGGCCCTGGACGTGATGGCGGCGAGCCCGCGCATCTGCAAGTATCTGCACATTCCCGCGCAGAGCGGCAGCAACGACGTGCTCAAGCGCATGAACCGGGGCTACAACGTCGAAGACTACATGGCTCTGCTCGATCGGGCCCGCGCGAAGATGCCGGATATCACCCTTGCGGGGGACATGATCGTGGGCTTCTGCGGCGAGACGGAGGAGGATTTTCAGCGGAGCATCGAGCTGCTTCGGGACGCGAGATACAAGAATTGTTTCATTTTCAAATACTCGCCGCGACCGGGCACGACGGCGGATCATCGACTGGTCGATGACGTTCCCGAGGCGGTCAAGCGTCGTCGCAACAACGACATGCTCGCGGTGCAGGCGGAGATCAACCTATCGAATCACCGGGCGATGCTTGAGCAAGTCGTCGAGGTGCTGGTCGAGGGTCACAGCAAGCGGGCGCTGGCGGCGCAAGAGTCTGAGCAGGAGCGGGGCGGCGAGGTCGATCATTCCCATTCGGCGAGCGGCCAGCTTGTCGGGCGCACGGGCGGCGATCAGGTCGTTGTGTTTGACGGCGCGCCGGGGAGGATCGGGACGCTGGCACGCGTACGAATCGTCGCGGCGACTCCGTACACGCTTCACGGGAAGATTGAGGACGGTGAGGCAACTGTCACCGGGGGGAAACGCAGGGCGGTGTCACTGACCGTCGTGGGCTAGTCGAGTGGGTCGGGTTTTTCGGGCCTGGCCGATCGGGCCAGATTCAACTTTTACCAATACCCGATGGCCTTGTTTTTCATGTATCACCATTACTGCCGGAAGCACGAGACGCTAGGGGGTAAGACCCCGGCTCAGGCGGCCGGATTAACTGTTTTTCGGTGGACGTTGGATGAGCTGATTGCGCTGATTAAGTAACGGTTTTTGGCTTTTATAAGACGTTGCTATTTATTAATTTGCGAAAGTTGCTTGACAATTGTCAAGCGAGTGATACAATTATGCCGATGCCCAGACCAAGGCATCCGAAGCCCCCAATAGAGCAGGCTGTTCGTTATGCCGAACAACAGGGTTGGCGACTCAAAATGTCCAATGGCCATGCATGGGGGCGATTGTTTTGTCCTTATTTCGATAGAAGTGGATGCATCGTCTGTGTTTGGTCAACGCCGAGGGTGCCTGAGAATCACGCCCGCCAAATTAGAAATGCGGTTGATCGCTGTCCTCATCGGGAGGTAGAGGAGTCGGAAGGAGAAGGGGAAGTATCAGAATGAGTGCCAAGGCGAAGAAGGACTGTCCTCGCGAATTCGATTTTGCGTTGATCGTTGGAAACATTCACGAACTAACGCAAGACGTAGAAGACTCCCTGTTTAAGGCGGGGTGTGACGACGGAACACTAAGCATTCAATACGGGCTTCTCTATATTGAGTTCAGCCGGTTGGCATCATCACTTGAAGAGGCAATGATCAGCGCGATTCATGATGTCCACAGTGCAGGAATTAACGCTCAAGTTCGCCGCGTTGATGAATGTAATTTGGTAACGGCTGCCGACATCGCCCGACGCATGGGCCGCAGCCGCCAAATGGTGCATCAATATATAACCGGGAAACGTGGTCCAGGGGGCTTCCCAGCGCCAGAGTGTCATTTGACTGAAGGATACCCGCTGTGGCCGTGGTACGCTGTGAGTCACTGGCTCGTACAGAACAACTTGATTCGCCCCGAGGAGAGCATGAACGCCGAAGTCGTTGACGCGATTAACGACGCTCTTGACCGTTTGTGGGAGACATCGGACTACTCTCAAAGGATCAAAAAAATAACACAAGAATTGCAGCCTCAACAGTAGCGCGACTGCTTCATCACGCCGACGTAACCGCTCAAACTTTACCAGTACCAGAGGCGGCGGGGATTCAACGCCGCGAGTCGTTATAATCCAATGATGGGGGCCTCCCGGGACCAAATGGAGTGACGAATGGCCGCGCCGGTCACAATTCAACAGCTTCTTATGGCGATGAAGACGCACGGCGCGTCCGACCTTCATCTGAAGGCCGGTCTGCCGCCGACCTATCGGGTGGGCGGAAACCTGCGCACGGTAAGCATGCCGCCGATGTCGGGAGAAGACATCGACCGGGTCATTTCGCCGATTATTCCCGAGGGGCGGCGCGAGTTCTATGAGAAGTACGGCGATCTGGACTTCGCGACGGAGCTGGCGGACGGAGATCGCTTCCGGATCAACATCTTCCGGGCGGCGGCGCGAATGAACGCGGCGATTCGGCGGGTCAATTCTAAGATTCCCAGTTTCGAGGAACTGCTGCTTCCGCCGATCTATCGGAAGATCGTCGAAGGAACGCACGAGGGGATCGTGATCGTCTGCGGCGTGACTGGCTCGGGCAAGAGCACGACGCTGGCGGCGATGATCGAGCACATCAACGAGACGCGTCACGACAATATTGTGACGATTGAGGACCCGGTGGAGTATCTGTTCCGGCCGGTCAAGTCGATCATTTCGCAGCGGGAGATCGGCATCGACATTCCCGACTATGCCGAGGGGCTCAAGTACATCGTGCGGCAGGACCCGGATACGCTGTTCATCGGCGAGATGCGGGACAAGTTCACGATGACGGCGGCCCTCCAGGCGGCGGAGACGGGGCACCTGGTCTTCGGCAGCCTGCACAGCGCTGACACGATGCAGGCCTTTTCGCGCATCCTCGAGTTCTTTCCGCGCAGCGAGCACGAGTTCATCCGCGGGTCGCTTGCCAATTCGCTGAGGGCCATCTGCGCCCAGCGGCTGCTGCCGGGTTCGAAGGAAGATCATCCGCTGGTGCCGGCGACCGAGGTGCTGATTAACAGCCCGACCTGCAAGGAACTCATCCGCAAGGAGCAGGACTCCGATATCCCATCTCTGATCGCGTCGAGCGAGCGCGAGGGCATGCACACCTTCACATCGTCGATCGCCAAGCTGGTAGAGACGGACATGGTCTTCATGGACGTGGCGATGCAGTTTGCGCCGAACGCCGAGGCCCTGGCCAGTCAGCTTCGCGGCATCAAGACGCAAGCCAGCACCATGATTCATCGCGTCCGCGGCGGCGGAAGCGGAAGCGGAAGCTGAAGCGTCGGCGCGGCGGGCCTGTTGCGTTGCTCGCGCACGTCGGAATAATGCCACGGATGCGACGCGTCGCCGATCACAAACCTTCGCCGTCGGGCCGATTCGTGCCCGCGATCGTTTTGCTGGTGCTCTTCAATTCGACGCTGCTGCTATGCGACGTGGCGAAGCCGACGGCCTCGACGCGCGAGCAGGACTGGGCCTCGGTTCTCGACCGAATACTGGCGGCGCCGATTCGGTTGACGGACGTTTCTGACCTGCGGTGGTATGCGTGCGCGGCGGGGCTGGTTTGTCTGCTGTTTGCGTATGCGCTGCGGCGAGGACGCGGCGAACCGGCGGCGGCGAAGGATCTTCGCGGAGGTTGGAGTTGGGCGAAGCGCTTCGGGCCGGAAGCGCTGGCGGGGTTGACCATCGTCTGTGCGATCTCATCGGCCTACATCAACGACACATGGGAACTTTCTCGCGGGTACATCTTTTTTCTGTGCATGGGCCTGGGCTGGATGCTGGCGCTGGCCCGGGTGACGTCGTGGGAGAATATCGGGGGCATTTTCGGGTACGTCTTGGGGCTGATTGTCGTGGGATCGGTGTTATCGTTGTGGCACTTGTATGCGATGGGGCCGCGATTCTTTCAGCTACCGGTCGGCCCGGTGACGGTGACGGCGTGCTTCGGGGCATTTTGGAGCGTGTTCGCGGCGGTCTGGCTGGCGGAGCGATGGTTCGGCGGTGGGGAGGGGGCGAAGCCCAGCGCGGCGTCGAGCTTTGCGGCTATCATCGTCGTTGTTCTCGCCTGTTGGCTGCTCTACGAGGCGCGACGGCGCGGGGCGATCATGGGGCTCCTGGCGAGCCTGGCGTTGATCGGCGGCGTCGTCGTGTGGGTTCGCAGGCCCAGCCGGGTGTGGCGCGGGGTTGTTGTGGGGTTTGCGGCGCTGGCGCTGGTCGGCGCGGTCGCGTTTATCTGGCAGCAGAGTGAGAGCTCCAAGCGGATTACCAGCATCCCGCTGAAGGTGCGCTACATTTATTATGAAACGATGGTCCGGATGCTGCCGGAGTCGCCGCTCCTTGGTTTCGGGCCGGACATGTTCATCTGCGAGATGACCAACAAGCTGGCGCCGGTGCGCAGCCAGATGCCGAACATCCTGCACGGGGGTGTCGATGCCGATGCCCACAACGAGTGGTTTCAGGCGGTGTTTGAATTGGGCATCCCCGGCGGGTTGGCGTATTCGGCGATTCCGCTGCTGATCATTTCGATGTGCCTGCGGACGTGGGCTTCTTCACAGGATGCGGCGCGGCGGCGAGTGGTGCTGGCGCTGGCCGCGGCGATAGTTTGTCTGTACGTGAACGAGCTGAGCAGCGTGAACCTGCGCGGGGCGACGGTGATACCGTGGTATTGGACGATGCTCGGGGTGGCGCTGGGGGTTTGTCGATCGAGCGAGGCGGGCAATCGGGAGAGTGAGCGTATATCGGCGCCGGGCGCACTTGGTCGCGGGTCGGCGGCGGTGCTTGGGGTCATGATCATCTGGCTCTGCTCGGCGGACATCTCGCGGGCATATCAACACGGCATCGGGCGGTCGACGATGTACACGGACCCGCAGCAGGCGGTGACGGCGCTCGACAACGCGCGCGGCAGGTTCGGCACGTCGCGGTGGTTGTCGCTGCACAACTATCGCGGGACGGCCCTGACGAACCTGTGGCTGCAGATGCGGCGGGGCGGGCCAACGGGAATCGCAACGACGCAGGCGTGGTCGTTGAGCGACGGCGAGAAGGCGCTGGCGGCGCAGACCGAGGCGGAGTGGCAGATGCTGTATGCCCGGGCGCCGGCGTATCTGAAGACGGGCTTTCAACTGGCGCAGGCGCAGCATCTTGCGGGCGACACGGCGCGGGCGGTGGCCACGCTTCGGCAGTACCTCGATGAGGTGTATCCGTACGAGAAGAACGCGAACATGCTCCTGATCGCGATCGGCGAGCTCTCATTTGAGGAGGCGCTGCAGCGTCTGTTGTGCGCGATCAAGTGGGAGCGGTGGGAACAGGACACGCTGACGATCGCGCAGCAACTCATGCAGACGCCGTCGATCGCGGCGGCGTGGCCGGCGCGGGTGGCGGGGGCGATTGAGGACGTCGGGCGCGGGGACGAAGACACGTGGAAGGATCGACTCGCCTGCGAAGTGCTTCGCGTAGAGGCGTTTCGGCGCATCTTCACCGGCGATCTGGCGGGCGCGGAGGAAATGCAGATGCGCGCCGCGCGGGCCATGGAAAAGCTCGCGGAGCTCGATTCGCGATTTCGCCGGCCCGCCGCGGCAGAGACGGATGCGTGGTATCTGGCGGCGCGATTTGTGTTCGATCTTTCGCCGACCAACTATGTCGAGGCTTATCGCCGGTCGCAGAAGGCCGAGGTGTTTGCCATGCGCGACGCGGTGAAGGAGTTCGTGCCGGACCCGGTGTTGGGTGCGCCGCATGTGGGCGGGGTGATTATTCCGGTTAACCCGCCGGAGACGCTGCGCGACTTGTGGCGATTCTCCGCGCAGATGCTGATGGCGATGAAGGGCGATTCGAAGCAGATCACGCTGCGCATCGGGTGGAGTCTTCCGCCGGAGCGACAATCGCCTTCCGATGTGATGGGGGAGGTGGCGGTCCTCGCGGCTGAGATGGTGAAACGCTTCGAGGGCGTGCCGGAGTTTCAGCGGCCGGAGAGTTATCCGCGGCTGGTGGAGCTGGCCCGTTCGGCGGGGAAGTAGGCGCACGACGGCGAGTGGCGGTGATTGAAGGATCTGCATGAGACGAGACGCGCAGATAGCGACATTTTCCGGCGGCTATGCGATGGCCATCATCGCGGCGCTGGTATTGGCGTCGGCGCTGCTGCTGCTGAACGACGTGCCTGAGATTCGCCGCAGCGCCCCGGAGGGCACGTGGCCGCCGTCGTGGATCGCGCGGACATTGATGCTTCCGATCGCGATGCCGGGGATGACGGACATTCGCCGGTATGTGCTGCCGGTGGGATTGGCGATGGTCCTGATCACATTTGCGTTTCGGCCGCCGAGATCGACGACGGCGGAAGCAGCAGGCGGGGCGGGGGAGACTTCAGGAGCGACATTGTTGTCGCGGTGGTGGTTCGAAGGGCTGGCGGCGGTGGTGATTGTGGTCGCCGTCTGTTCGGCGCTGGCGAATGGGACGTACGGTTTTTCTCGCGGCTGGATATTCGGGCTGATTCTTTACAGCGCGTGGAGCATTGTGCTGCGGCGGTTTCTGCCGAGGGAGCGGATTCCGCTATTGCTGCTGCTGGCTTCCGGGGTTGCCGCGCTGGCGGTGGTGACGGCGCTATGGCACCGTCTGGCACTGGGGGTGTTTGCGTTTGAGTTGCCGGTCGGCCCGGTGACGATCACCGGCGCGCTGGGGGCGTTGATGACGGCGATGGGCGCGGCGTGGCTTTTTTCGGGATTCATTTCTTCCGCGAATCAGAATCGTCCGAGGGGCCTTGCGCGCACGGTCTGGGTGGGCCTTGTCGTCATTGCCGGGCTTGTGCTGACGATTTACGCGGCGCGGCGGGCGAGCTGGCTGGCCATTGGCGTCGCGCTCGCGGTCATTGTCGTGGCCGGCGTCTTCAAGGGCGGCCGATCCGGGAAGCTGCGCTGGTGGGTGATCGTCGGGCTCGTAATCGTTCCGGCTGCGGGCTTCGTCGTTCAACAACGCTATCTCTCGCCTCGCGCCGGTGTGCGACAGGGGATTCAAAGTCGGACCGGCTACTGGAAGCACGTCGTGACGGACCTGCCGCGCCATCCGTTTCTCGGCGTTGGGCCGGATATGTTCGTCTGCGACATGACGTCGGTGAATGCGCTCGACCATTCCACGCAGGCCAAGCAGTTCGGGGGCCGCGTCGAGTATGACGCACACAGCGAGTGGCTACAGGCGATTCACGAGTTGGGCATCGTCGGCGGGCTGAGTTATTGCGCGCTGCCGATCGCGACCATTGTGCTCGCGCTTCGCAGGTATCGGCGCGGTGCGGCGGGAGGGCAGGGGGATTTGCTTCTGTGCTGCGCCGCCGGGCTTATTGCGATCATGGTTTACGAGTTGCTCAGCATCAATCTACGGCATCCGGTTGTGTCACCGTGGTATTGGACGCTACTGGGTGTGACGGCGGCGCTTCTGCGAATTCCGCAAGCGGCGGCGAAGACGAGTCACACTGCAACGAAGCCCAGTCTGCTATCGGGCAGCCTTGTTCGATTGGGATCGTTGGTCGGCGCCGCGCTGATTTTGTTGATTACCGTTGCGGATGCCCGATGCGCGGTGGCGCACGAGCGAGCGAGACTGGCGCAGGCGGCGAGCCCGGCGGAAGCGCTAGCTGATTACGATGTGGCGATTCGCCAGTTCGGCTCGCGTGCGTGGCTTTCGACGAGATACGATCGGGCGATGCTCTGTTCGCAATTGCTGAAGGCGGCGCAGGGCGACGCGGCCGCGAAGGCTTCCGGCGGCGCATTCGCGGAGATTGCCCGACGAACGGTTGATGCCTGGCGAGAGCTGGTCGATCGCTGTCCGGCCTATCCGGACGCGGGATACAAGCTATCGGAGGCGCTGGTGCTGTCCGGCGAGCGCGCCGAAGCGTTGGCGACGCTGGAGCGATACCTGAAGCACGTCGATCCACACGATCTACAGGCGAACATTTTGCGGATTTATCTCGGCGGGCAGGATGCGATGCAGAACCTGCTTTGCGTGCGGGCGGCGCTGGTGCGCTCGCCGATGAACAACGTGCTCGCCTCGTACATTGCGCGCGATCTGGCATCGCCGGAGGTCTCGAAGCCGTGGGCCGATCTGGTGCACGAGGCGTGGCGCAGCATCGAGATTGCAGATGAGAGCCAGTGGCCCGATCCGTTTGCACCGGAGACATTTCGGATGGAGGTGCTGCGGCTGGCCGGCGAGGGAGAATTGAAGCAGGCCGCCGACGTCTCGCGGCTGGCGGCCGAGATGTACGGACGGCAGGTGGATCAACTGACGCCCCGTCGCCGGGTCAATGCCGTGGTGGCGGATGCGTGGTATGTCGCGGCGCGGTTTCGGTTCGAGAGCGAGCCGGGCGCCTACATGGCCGTGTGTGCGGCGATGCAGAAGGCCGAGACGTATGCCAATCTGCAGGTTCGCTTTGACGCCGGCGCGACCTCACAGGGGCTGGACCTCGATCCGGTGGGCCTTCGCAATCGGACGTCGGAACTGCGCACGCTGCTGAAGTTCAGCGCGATGATGGGCATGGCCTGTGGGGTGGACGATCTTGAAGTCGCGCGCCGCGTGAATTGGAGCCTGCCGGGGGATCGGCACGCGATGGCGCAGGTGAATGCGGAGAAGGCTCGAATGGCCGCGGAGTTGGTCGCGATTTTCGATCGGCTTCCCGCCGAAATGCAGCCGCCGGTCATGCCGCGTTTGAAGGAGCAGGCCCGGACGGCTGCTCCTTCGCCGTGACGGACGATGCGTGCGCGCCTAGTCGTCGTCCGGTTTGGCCTCGTGACGCAGAACACGGCCGAGTTGTATTCGATAGGCGACGGCCGGGGACAGGCTGATCTTCTCTGAGAACCCGATGGGCGCATCCCCTGCGAAGATATAGACCGGTCTGCCTGCCATCTTGCAGCGAAGGACCGCGTGAAACTGCCCGTCGACGTCGAACGAAGCGGCCAGCTCCAGATCGTCGATCACCGCCTGTGGCGCGATGCGGTCCACGACGCGCCGGGCCTCGCGCTGGATTTCAAAATCGTCATCGGGTACGGGGCTGCGCAGGGCGATGCCCATGACCAGCATGAAACGCGTGCCGAGGTGAAGGTCATATGCCTCGTCCATCGCGAGGCCGTAGGCCGGGTAGTAATTGTTGTGCGATGGGCCGACGGCCACGTAAAAGTTTGTGTCGGCCGGAGCGCCGCGCTGCGATTGAAACGGAAAGATGACGGTGAAGCCCTCGCCTTCAAGGGGAGAGTTGGGGAAGAACTTGCCCTTGCCGAGCGCTGTTGGGGCGTCATTTGCGAGTTGATCGCGCAGATACTCCAGGGCAACGGCGGACCACGCGCTTAGGTCATTGGCATCAATTGGAATGCCCGGCAAGCTCATGGCTGCAAGATACTCATTCGGCAGTGGTAGGCAAAGCGTCTATACTCCGCGGGCGAAGTATTCGTTCAGGAGGCAGCCGCGTTTCGACCGGCGGCTCAACATGAAGGACGGCGGCCAATCCCCAGATCGATCATCGTCTACCCCGGCAGGATGGAAGCCGGTTCCACTGGTATGTCCGCAGTGCCGGGCGCAATACGTCCCGCTGCGTCCGACGGCCGGGCGGCGTGTGCGGTGCCGGCACTGCAAACACGTCTGGCGGGATTCCGGCGCGACGATCGACGAAGTCGCCGACGCGCTGAAGAGCGCGGCCACGTCGTGGTCGCAGCTCGGCTCTACCACGCTTGCGGCGGCTGACCACGGATCGACCCTGGGGCGGATGGCGTCGCGACATGCCCAGGCTCCGGCCCCGACGCCGGCGGAGTGGATCGGCAAGACGCTCGGCAAGTACGAGATTCGATCGGTGCTGGGCATGGGGGCGATGGGCCACGTCTATGAGGCCTGGGACGGCGACCTCCAGCGGGCGGTGGCCATCAAGCTGCTGCCTCGTCGGATCGATCCATTGCACCAGCCGCTGGGACTGCGGATGTTTCTTCAGGAAGCGCGCGTCGCGGCGGGGCTCCAGCATCCGAATGTACTGACGATTTTTGAAGTGGGCCAGCAGGAGGGCATCTACTATTTCGTCATGGAACGGGTGCGCGGCGTGACGCTGGCGGCGCTGGTCGAGCAGGACGGCCCGCTCGAAGCGCAGCGAGCGTGCTACGTCATCGCTCACGCGGCGCGCGGGATTGCCGCCGGTCACGCCCTCGGCGCGGTCCATCGCGACGTGAAGCCGGGCAACATCATGATCGACACCAAGGGGCAGGTGAAGGTCACGGATTACGGGCTCGCGAACGTCTCCGGTCTTGCGGGCATTGAGGAATTGGCGGAGCGGACGCTCGGCACGCCGGGCTGGATCTCGCCCGAGGTGGCGCGAGGGGAGCGGCCGACACCGGAAAGCGATATCTACAGTCTCGGACTGACGCTCTATTACGCGATGACAGAGAATCGGCTGGTGACGGGGAAGACGAAGAGCGGCATGGTTCGTTCGCAGCAGAATGCCAAGAGCATTCGCCGCGAACAGTTGCCGGACAACTGGCCGCCCAGGCTGTGTGAGATTCTGCTTCAGTGTCTTCAGGCGGACCCCAAGGATCGGTATCACTCCGCCGATCAGCTCTCGATGGACCTCCTGCGAGCGCTGGTGCCCGACGATCGCGACGGCACCTTAGTTCTCGGCGAACGGAGCCATCGCACGCGCACCATCCCGCAGTGGGTCTCGTACACGGTGCTCGGTGCGCTATTCGTGGTGACGGTCCTGATTGCGGTGTTGGCGCTGATGAAGTGACGGCGGAGACGCGGCAGGTCGTCAGGTGCGGCGGACGAGGAGGATGGAGATGTCCTCGGGGCACTGACCGTCTTCAAGGAAAGTGGTGATGTCGGTCGCCAGTTCGCTGAGCACCTGTCCGGGGGCATCGCCGAGGGCGTCGCAGAGGGCTTCTTCGACACCGATGAGTCCAAACTTTTCGCCGGCCGCGTTGACCGCGCTGTGTACGCCGGCCGTGACCAGGCCCAGGGTATGGCCGTGGCCCAGGTCGAGCGTCTGCAATTCGAGGGCGGGATTCTTAACGCGGCCGATGGACTCGCTGCGCTTGGTGTCAAGCTTGTGGGCCTGTCCGTCTGAATAAACGACGCCGAGATGCACGCCCCGGCCGGCGGCGCAGTAGTTCACCTTGCCGGAGGCGGGGGCGATCCAGGCGGCAACGAGGTCAACAGCGTAGCGCGTGTCTCCGGTCAGCATCCAGTTCAGGCTGCGGGCGAAGAGATGCGGGGCATCGCAGTGCAGGGCGGAACTTCGAAAAGCGGCGCGGACTTCCGAGAGGTATCGCGCGACGGCGACGCCATCGACAAGCATCTTCGCGACGATGATGGCGCAGGTCTTGTCGGGCAATTGAACGACGTCGTAGTAGTCGCAGCACTTCTGCGAGCCCATGTGGCGATAGGCGGCGACCTGCAACTCATTCCACTGCGGCAAAGCGCGCGGGGTGACGGCATCCTGGGTCGCCCTGCCGACGGCGTGCTCCGAAGTTGCGGCGGCCTGTCGTTTGGCGGTCGTCTTGCGGATGACTGTCTCGATCGGCGGCGAGACGGCGCAGGCCACGGCGGAAAGGACGTCGAGCCACTCGCGCGAGTAGGCGACGTCGCCGTCGGCGTTCTCGACGTAGATCATTCCGATGACGCCTTCCTGAGAAAGCAGAGGAGCGGCCATCGCGGAGCGGATGCCGGTGGTATGCACCTCGGGACAAGCGATGAACTGCGACTTCTGGACAGATCGCTCGGTCATGACGGTGGAAAAGGCGGGGGCGTCACAGGGCTGGCCGTCGTGGGTCATTCCCATTTCCCATTCGAATTCGCGATGGTCGGGGCGACGGATGCCGACCCAGGCGCGACGGGCATTGACGACGCGCAGAAGCGAGCGGAGAAGTATGGGGCATAGTTCTCGCGGCGCCTCGGCCTGCGCCAGTCGCATCGCGAGAATGGTGATCTCCATGAGCAGGTCTTTGCCGATGGTGACGGGATGATCGAACTTCGTGGTGATGGTGTCGAGGGGCAGGCTCTCGGCGTGCCGGCGGGTGAGGGCGGCGACTCGCTCTCGGCGAACCTCTTCGGGGTTCTGATGTTCGATAAAGAGGCGAATCGAAAAGGCGCCCATCTCGATTTCGTCGGCGTGTCTTAGCTTGGCCCGGCCCTTTTGAACGGCACGGTTCAGGCAGGTGGGAATCGAGGCGTCGACGATCTCCAGCCACCAGGAGCCCGCGTCGTCCTGGATGCACTTGGCCTGTTCAGCGCTGATCCGGGGATCGGGCAGGTGGACGGTGCAGTCGGGGCTGGAGCCGATGGACAGGGCCGGTCCTTCAATCGGGAGGACATTGCGGAGCTTCTTATTCTCCAGAATCATGATCCGCATGACGGCCATCCTGCAATCACGAACATCAGCGGACGATCGTCCGCAAAGAGAGCGAAGTGAACTCGTGTTATTGTACCCCTGTCTGATGGGGCAGGGCAATGACCACTCTGACGGGCGATAACGCACTTCATCAACGTTTCTTATCAGATTCTCTCACGATTCATCATTCGGCGAGCCGGTAACCGCCATGTTGACGGGTGTTCCGATAGAGAACGCGAATGCAGGCGCAGGTCGATCGTCCCTTCGAATGATGGTCGATTTGGCTTGACGCTGGGGCATTTGTATTCGACCTTCGACATTGGATGGGTGTGGTCGGTTGGGAAGCCGATCCTGGGAAGACTTGGAAGGTGGGGACATGTTATCCGCGATAACCGCAAACTTGCCCGTATACCACGCTTCGCCGCGGCCGACAGGAGATGAGCCGCGGTCGCGCGAATCGACCGACTTCGGGCCCGCCGCTGAAGTGGATGTCGAAGCGTTGAGGGCTGCCGGTTCCGAGCAGTCTCGTCGGACAGGTCTTTACGGCCCTGACGGACAGTTCGTGGAGGCCGGGGCGCAGGGTGAATCGCGCAGCCGCCCGCGGCGCAGTCCTGCCGATGAGCCGTCGACAACGGATAAAGCTTCTGAACAGCGCATTCGATCGGAGGATATTGAGCCGACAGCGCGGGAGCGCCGGCTGGAGGCGCTTGCGGCGGAGTCCGCGTCGCAGCGCGATCTCACACTGGCGGAAGTGGATGCCGCTGTCCCGCCGGCGGCACGAGCTGAACTGCGCGAGCTGGCGGATCGTCTGAGCCGTCGGACGGAAAACGGGGGGCTTGAGGCGGATGACCTTCGCCAGCTTGCCAAGCTCATGGAGCGGGTCGGCCGATACGAAGATGCCCGGGTCGCCGAGGCAAAGGCCGGCGAACTGGAGAGCGGACGCGAAGTGGAAACTCCGCAGAACGTCAAAGCCGATCCGGCCGCCGCTTAACTTTCAGGCATCGCGAATCACCATCTAATAGTGAATGGGCCGAGCGCGCTCGTCGAGAATGGGCGCGCTCTGATGGCGCGCGCCGGTATTTCGGCGTTAATCGATTCGTTCAAACAAGAGGACTAGAAGAGCAGGGCGCTCTCCGGAAGCTCCTGACCACCGATCGTGCCGGGTCCGATGGCGATGGCCGAGCCGGGAATGTCATCCGGCTGCTGGGCGAGAGATTCGTCACCGCCGGCGGTCGCGAAGCTGAACTCAATTCGACCGGTCTGACGTGGGACGGCGAGCTCAATCACGACCATCGACGGCGCTGTGAGCGAACCATTGCCGGAATGCGGCGCGTCCGGGCGTTGCAGGAACACAACGAGGAGAACGGCGGCGGCGGCCGCGAGCGGCGTACCCACGCCGGCGAACAATCGCCAGCGGCTGCGCTGCCGTATCGATTGCCTTGGTGTGGCGGCGGCGGCGCGATCCTGCCTGAGGGCCCCGGTCACGCGCGCGTGAAATGAGTCCCAGTCAACGTCCGGCAACTGACGATAGGTCGCGAGCGAGGACTCCAGTTCGGCATCCGCGTCGCGCGGCTGCCGCGACATCTGCCCGCGCACGCCTTCGAGCACTTGCGAATGGTCCGTTTCGATAGGGACTTTGCGCCAATTGCTCAGAAGCCGGGCAAGCGACTGGTAACGTCGACGCTCGACAGCCAGCCGTGCATCCGATGCGCAGGCGCGGTCCAGCTCGGCGCGCTGCTCCGGCGTGAGCGAGCCGTCGGCGGCTTGCGAGAGCAATTCATCAAGATATTCGGGTATCTGGTTCATTCTTCAAGATAATCGGCCAATCTGGCCTTCAAGGTCTTCCGCGCCTGGAAGACATTCCATTTCACCATTTCCACGCTGCATTCCATGATCTCGGCGACGTCCTTCTGCGGCATCTGCTCGATCGCGAAGAGAATGAGCGCCAGTCTCTGGGCCTCGGGCAGGGATTCGATCCCGCTGTCGATTTTGGCCTTGAGCTCGGCTGACTCCATGGCCGCTGCCCCGCTGCGCTCTCGCCGCCCCTCATCGGGGATTCCCGCTTCCTGCGACTCGTCAGACTCTCCCCCGATCGATAATGACAGATGCTTGCGGCGGCCCCGGCGAAAATTCAAGGCGAGATTGCTGACGATCCGCATCATCCAGGGGCCGAAGCGCTCGTGGTTCTCCAGGGTCTCTATTGATTTGTAGCCTCGCAGAAAAGCATCCTGCACCACGTCCATCGCGTCGCTCAAATTGCCCAGCAGGCGATAGGCCACGGAGACGCCCCGTCTTTGATAGCGCTCCACCAGGAGGTCGTAGGCCCTCGGCTCACCATTGAGCACCTGAGCAACGAGCTTGGCGTCCTCGGCATGAGTGGATTGACCCGCGGTCTCATGCTTGTCTGCTGGTTCGGTCATTTTCTTAGACACGGGAGCCGTCACGAGGTTAGTTCGCTCGGCCGCAACTGCACCTTCGGGCCCCGGAAAGCGAACATAACTTGAGGATCGAGGGCAGCTTAGAGGAGCATCGAGCGGAAATCAAACAGATGTGTCCGAAAATGAACCGCGTTGTGATCGAATCCCGGCGCAGCGATTATGAACGATGAACATTGCGGCTTAAGGGTCATCGGGCGCTCGCGGAGGCAAGCGGCAGGCTGACCTGTGACTATTTGAGGACTGTGCACGAGGAGTAATGGTCAAATTTCGTTGATGACGCGGTAATCAGGCGGCGTTTCTCTCGGCCTTTTCTCCATTGACGAACTTCACACCGGCGATGACATCGGGAAGCAGCGTCGCGCCATTGAGCAGCCGCCAGTGGTTCGCGGCGGACTCGCACAGCTTGAACACCATTGCCAGACACGCGATCCGACTGCCGTTGCCTTTGGTCCGGCGGTGACGCAGCCGCACCGTGGCGAACGTACTTTCGATCGGATTCGTCGTCCGCAGGTGCCGCCAGTGCTCGGCCGGGAAGTCGTAGAACGTCAGCAGCACCTCGCGATCCTTCACCAGGCACTCGGCCGCGCCGGGGTATTTGGCCGCGTAGTGGGCCACGAAGTGATCGAACGCCTGGTTCGCATTCTCCCGCGTCGGCGCCATCCAGATCTCGTGCAGCTTGGCCTTCGCGCCGGTCTGCACCCGCTTGGGCATCTTGTCCAACACGTTGGCCGTCTTGTGCACCCAGCAGCGCTGCGCCCGGGTCGTCGAATAGACCTTCGGCAGCGCCGCCCAGAAGCCCAGCGCTCCGTCCGCCGTGGCCAGCTTCGGGTCGATCGTCATGCCCCGTTGTTGGCAGTCCAGCAGCAGCGAATACCACGACTGCTCGCTCTCGCGATGGCCGTCGACCACCGCGATCAGCTCCTTGCGGCCGTCCGCCCTCGCGCCCATCAGCACCAGAATGCACTGCCGGTCTTCCTCCAGGCGGATGTTGAAGTGAATCCCATCCGCCCAGAGGTACACGTAGTGCTTGCCTTCCAGGGAGCGGCGATTCCATGACTGGTACTCGTCCTGCCAACTCGTCATCAAACGCGTGATCGTCGTGGCGCTGAGCCCCGCCGCCTGGGGACCGACCAGCGCCTGCAGGGCCTCGCTGAAGTCTCCGGTGCTGATGCCCTTGAGGTACAGCCAGGGGATCAACTCCTCGATGGCCTTCGTCTTCCGCAGGTACGGCGGCAAAATCGACGAACAGAACCGCTCCACGGCCTGGCCATTTGCATCCAACGCTTCGCCGGCCTCGCCGCGGCCGACGATCCGACGGTCCCACACCCGCGGCTGCGTCACCTCCACCGGCCCGACGCCGGTGACGAGGGTCCGGGTGGGATGATGGCCGTTCTTGACCACCTGCCGGCGGCCTTGCGGATCGCGCAGATCGGCGTGCCCTTCGATCCAGCCATCGACCTCCGCCTCGATCGCCTGGCCCAGGAGCCGTTGGGCCCCGTCCCGCAGAATCTCCGTCAAAACGTCTCGGCTGGGGACTGGAATCGTCTCGATCGACTCGTTACTCTCCTGCATCGGCGTACTCCTCTGCCCATCGTGGGCGGCTCGGAACCTCGAACAAGTCCCGAGAGTACGCCGCCTTTTTTTATCCCGCCACCATCAACGAAATTCGGTTATAGCTCGTGCACGAGGCCACAATCTTGAGATGACGGTAGGCAAGTCCGCTTGATCGCCGTCTGTCAGGGACACTTCCATAGCAGTTGATTTCGCCGACCACCGGTAGATAACGATTCATACCGGTAGATAACGATTCATGGTAGACATGGGAGCAATGCGTGTTTAGCGATAACAAAATTCCGCCTCGTCAACCCGAGCGATTTTCAAAGTTTCAAGCGTCTTAAAATGCCCCAGAATTGGGTGATTCTCGGACCGCTCCTCTTGACTCTATCTATCGGATTCGATTACCATCGATTGATAGTGGGAGAAATGGGTTGGACCGGAAAGTCGAGTTCTTCGATGTACCGGTGGAGTGGTGGAGTGGACAGTTCGCCGATTCTTGAAGCTAGACTTGGCGTCTGATTTCGCCGATTTCCAATCATTTCTCATGGGTGTGTTGTCAACCAAATAACTGGCGAGCAATTCGTTTTTATTACGAGTGGGTATCTAGGGAAGGAGTTGGGTAGATGACGAGAAAGTTATCTTTCTGTTGCGCTGCAATTCTAGCATGCGTATGTTTCGGGCAGGTTCCGCTTCAAGCGGAGAACGCTCATCGCGAGCGTCCTGATTCGGTCGGAACTCCGACCGCTGACGGCGCTTATCAGCCGGCATTGCCGGACGGTGCACTGCGACGCGATCGCAGCTACGTCCCGCAGGCACGGCCGAATTCGAATTACAACACCAGGCCGGTCTTTCCGATGATTCCGCCTCCGGAATTGCAGAATCGGCTGGACGGCGCCCCGCGCGGTGAGCCGCCGCCCTGTACGCTTGAACCCTGCGAAATTCTCATCTACGACAACCTTAACGGCCCGAATGCCGCCGCGAACATCAATGATCCGGCTGAGACGCCTACCTACGACGACTGTGCGTTGGTGGGAATCGACCGGTTCATTTGCCGCTTCTCATTCGTCCTCGGTGATCTGAATAATACGGGTGGTTTGATCCCGTACACCCTGATCGTCCGAAGCGGAAACTACTTCCCGATTTGCCCGGAAGACTCACGATCCGTCGTTCTTTACACGGCGACTCAGAACGTTCCGGCGACCAACCCCTTCAACATTGTCAACTTCGACATTAGTCCTCCTCTCTTCCTCGACGAAGACTTCTTCTGGATCGGCATGATGGTTCCCGCTGCGGATGCCGGCGCCGGTTGGGGAATCGGCGGTCCCGCTGAGTTGGGCTTCACCGAAGATAACATGGTGATCCCCAACAATAACGGTACCTGCGAAGACCTGGGCCCGGGCCAGATGGACGACTACTTCTGGTTCGGCGGCGATCCTTACGCCGGTCTTCAGGTTCAGGTTTTTGCCAACCCCGGCGATCCCGGCGCTTGCTGCGACCGCGACATGAACGACGGCATGGGCAATGGAACCTGCACGGACTCTGTCTTCCGGTCGGTCTGTCTGGTTAGCAGCACAACCAGTGTCTGGAAGCCCGGAACGTGCAGCGACTTCGGCATGACTGATCCCGCTTGTGCGCTGTGTATCTCACAAGCCGACGCGTGTGTCGGCGCGACCGTTGATGCCGAGCCGAATTGCTCCGCCGGTTACGTTGACAACTACAACGAGAACTGTCTGATCCCGAACCTGCCGACCATTGCATGTGGTCAGAGCATTTGCGCGACCGCAGGCACCTACAACTCCGCCTGTACGGCCGATGCCGACTGTAGCGCAGGTCAGACCTGTGTCACGATGATCTGCACGGGTCCGGCCGACTCGCGCGACAACGACTGGTACAAGCTCGTCCTGACTCAGGACACCCAGGTCACCATCGACCTGAATGCCCGATTCAGTGCTCAGATGTCGCTGATCAATAACGGCGGCGATCCGATGACCTGCACCGACGATGCCCTCGACTTTGAGGCCGGCCGCGCGTGCGAGGTCCTTTCGATCGTCCGATGCCTGCCTGCCGGCACGTGGTTCATTCGCGTTCGACCGGACACCTTCGCGGGCATCCCCTGCGATACGCGGTACCGACTCTCGGTATCCTGCGGCAGTTGCAGCCTGCCGACCGGCGCCTGCTGTGACGCAAGTCCTGCCGGCTGTTCCGAGTTGGCCGAGGTCGCCTGTGTGGGTCGCGCCGGACAGTATCAAGGTGACGGGACCCTGTGTGCCGGCGCCGGATGCCCCGGTGTGCCGAGCAACGACGATTGCGGCACGAAGATTCAGCTTGCCGGCGTCATGGTGGAAGTCACGCCTGACACTAGCTTCGCGTCGGATTCGACCAATCCGCCTCAGGATCCCGCTGATTGCGACAATGAGCCCCTTTCAACCGGAAACATCCTGATTCGCAAGGACGTTTTCTATAACTATCGTATCCCGACGAACTTCAACGGTACCCCGGTCACCGCGGGTGACGTGGTGCTCAGCACCGCGGGCAGTGCCATTGATGCGTGGATTATCGTTTACGGTCAGCCGAATGCGGTTAATAACTGTGGCGTCGGTCTTTGTGGCGCGCCTCAGTATGCCTGCAGCGACCAGATTCTGGACAATGGCACGAACTTCAAGTTCAACAGCGTCGGCCACCTGGTCATTCCGGTCGAAGCAGGCAGTGCTTCCTTCTTCGATCCCGGCGACTGCATCAAGATTCGTATTGGTCGTGGACGAAGCCCGGTCACGCCGGCGGCCCCTGCGGGTGGTCAGGCCCGACTCGGCATCGACTTCATTCCGCGAAGTTCGCCGTTTACCCTTCAGACCGGCCGCTGCTGCTTCGCGGACGGCAGTTGCCAGATCACGATTGATGAGCCGACCTGTCTCGGCCTCAACGGATTCCCGCGGCCATCGACTGATTTCAATCAGGGCGATCCTTCCGTCGGCGATCCCGTCGCGGGCTGCAAGGCCGATCCTTGCCCCGGCGTCGGCGATGCCTGCTTCCGCGCCATCGACCTCAACGTGGCCATGGGCAGTGAGTTCGGTCAGGGCGTGGGCTCGGGAGCCCTCACGCGCAACATCCTTGACATCATGTATCTGAAGTATGAAGTGCCTGCGGTCGGCGGCGTGGTCATCCACTCCTGCGGCAGCAACGGCTTCTACGATTCGATCATTGGTGTTTATGGTTCGGTCCTTTCAAGCGGTGACTGCGATCTTGGATCGCTCATCAAGTACGGTGATGACTGTACTTCGACCGAGAGCACCGCGAACGGCGCGCTGACGGTGGCGCCGTGCTACGGCGGAATCAACGCGACGAGCAACGCTTGTCTCTGTTTGTCCGTCGGTCCGGGCATGGATGTGACCGCCGGCCAGATCATCTACATCGCGGTCGGCTCGTCGAACATCCCTGGCAAGCAGTTCGTCTTCGCGGGTTCGCCGCGGCTGATCGTCGATCCGGTGACTGATCCGATCGACACGCCTGTGGTCGCTGCCGTGACGGTTGAAACACTCAATCAGTGCTTCACCTGTCCTGCGACGTGCCCGATGGGTGCGATCGATGAAGGCAACGACCAGATTTGTCAGGACACCAACGATCCGAATCCGCAGGACACGTGGAACGGTGGATGTAACTCGGCGACCTTCGACTTCAACAGTCCGACGATCGACTGCTCCGGCGGTCCGGTCACGATCTGCGGCCGCTCGGGTAACTTCCGACATCCGTTCCCCTGCGACAATCCACTGGATTGTCCGGGCAACGAGCCCTGCACGGGCGTCGGTGGTTCCTGTATCGGCAACAACCTGTTCGTGAATCGCGACGAAGACTGGTTCAAGCTCGTCGTGACTGAGCCGCGCACGATCTTCTGGCGTGTCCTCAGCGAGGAGTTCGCCGGTCAGCTCGACATCTTCGCGGACCCCGAGGGCGACTGCGACAGCGTCTTCGTCCTGGCGTCCAACTCGGTCTCGTTTGCGTGTGAGCCGCCGGCAGGTACTCCTTCGCCGCTGGAAATCAGCGCGAGCGTATGTGCGGGTACTTACTATCTGCGAGTCACCCAGTCCGTCTTCGGCGGCCTCGGCACCACTGAATGCAGCGCTGAGTACGTCGTTCAGGCGGAGTGCTCCGGCTTTGACCAGCCTGCCGATTGCTGCCTCGGTGACATGAATGCCGACGGCAAGGTCAACGGGCTCGACATTCAGAAGTGGGTCAGCGTCCTCTTTACGCCGCCCACCGTGTTTGACGAGTTCCTGGGCTGCTTCTCGGCCAATTACTGCCGTGCTGACATCGACAGCAGCGGTGCGATCGACATGGGCGACCTGTCCGGCTTCGTGAGCCTGCTCGTCACGGCGAACAAGCCGGTATGCACGCTCAACGACGTCTGCACCGATGCGGCGACCAGTCAGTTCCCGTTTGACAGCATGGGCGCTTCGGAGAGCGATCTTGAGATCACGCCTCCTCCGGGTACGCCTTCGCCTGACAAGCGAGCGGCTGATTGCTTCCGGCCGCTGGAAAGCGGTCAGATCACCCAGGTTTGCTGGTGGGGCGGCTATGCCGACCTGGCCGGCGCCGATTGTGGTCCGGAGCCCGATTGCTTCCAGATCACGTTCTACAGCGGTTCAGTGAATCGCTGCCCCGGCACGCGCATCGAGCCTCCGGGCAGCCAGTATGTCGGCAATGCGACCCGTGCAACGACGGGCGGTGCGATCATTACGCCCGCCGGCCTGCTGACGGAGTACTTCTACTCCGCCACGCTGGCGACGCCGCTCACGGTGACGGCCGGCAACACCTACTGGATCGAGATCACCAACAACACGCCCGAGAGCCTGTGCAAGTGGGTCTGGGAGCAGTCGCCACAGGGCGATACGCGTCACGCCATCGGCGACGGCGCCGACGACCTGCCGACTGACTACAGCGCCTGCACCGCGGCGAACATCGGGATCCGAGACCTTGCCTTCAGCATCAACCTTCGCATCGCGAAGGATGGATGCGGCAAGCCGACCGGCCGATGCTGCCACGATCCTCTCCCTCTGGGCGGCGTGGTCTGCAGCATCACCACCGAAGGCGACTGCGTGGCCGTGCTGAACGGCGAGTGGTCGGAGGACGGCACGTGTTCGCCGGAGAATCCGGCATGCACGCTCGGTCGCTGTTGCTACCTCGACATGGCCATGATGACCCAGTGTGCTTCAACCACTCAGTCCGCGTGCAATGCTGCAAACGGGCTGTGGGTTGAGGGCGCCAGTTGTCCTTGCCCGACGGGTCGATGCTGTATCGATACGACCTGTACCTCCGGAGTTTCTGAGGTTGCCTGTAGTGCACAGGGTGGAATCTGGCTCCAGGGCGCCGATTGCAGTTCGCCTTGCCCGACCGGCATCTGCGAAAACATCGGACGCTGCCAGTTGCCGCACCTACTCGGCAACAACCTCCAGCAGGGTGGCTACGTCTCTGATGCCGACAACGGCATCTCGACGGCTGATGATATTCGACCGCTGTTTACCAGCGGAGCGAACTTCATCAACCAGATCTGCTTCCGCGGTTTCCATCGCCAGGGCGCCAATGCCGATTGCGGCGGCGGTGTTGAGACGCCGGAAACCTTCAGGATCACCTACTATGCCGCCAGCGGTGACTTGCCGAATACGGCAACAATCATTGGCGGTCCGTTCGACCTGACACCTCTGAAGAGCGTCGCCATCACGGCGGGCAATCCGGAAGGTGTCCAGGGTGGCGGCGTCCAGTACCAGTACGAGGCGTTCCACGCCGCGGTAAACGTCACGCCGAGTGCGTGCATCTGGGTTGAAATCCAGAACACCGTGGTTGATCTGCCGTGCGTGTTCTTCTGGGCGACTTCGGCCGAAGGTGGTAATCAGAAGGCCGCCGTCCGAAGCACCGGTGCAACGGCGTTCCCGTATCAGATTGTTGATCGGGATCTGTCCTACTGCGTCGGTCCGGTCAACGTGTCCAGCGCTGTCTGTGCGTTCAGCCCGGTTGCCCCGGCGAACGACCAGTGTGCAAACGCGACGAACATTGGTACGGGTCCTGCCGGTCCGATTGTCGGTACGACGATCGGCGCCACGACCGACCCGGGCAGCAGTTCGGGTTGCGGCCCCGCGGCCAATACACGTGACGTGTATTACCGCTGGACGCAGGTAACGCCGGCTGCGGCAACCACGTTCCAGATCTGTACGCTGGATTCGACCTTTGACGCGATCATCTCGGTCCACAAGACCACTTCCGGCGTCATGGGATGCCCGGCCACCTCGGCCGATGATTCGCAGATCGCCGTCAACGGTGGTTGCAATGACGACGGCTGTCCGCAAGGCCTGGGCACGAACACCCTGTTCTTCCAGGGTCGCCAGGCGCGGCTGGTTCGCAATGCGTCTCAGGCGGCAAGTCAGCTTCCGAGCGGGCAGACCTTCCTGATTCGCATCTCCGGCGCCGTCAAGAGCGGCACGGCGACGAATCCGCCGGACGGCAAGTTCGTCCTTCAGGTGACCCAGCCGTAAGAACGGTCTGAGCACTACTGTTCATCACATCGGCCCCCCGGAGTTACTGCTTCGGGGGGCCGATTCTTTTTTACGGAGTATTGTGTGACCAGCGTCGCTGAAGCGAAGGAATCGCGCCTCGGCCCGGCCGGCGTCAGTCCTTGGTGCCGATGTCGGTGGTGAAGGCGGTAAGCACAAGAAAATTCTCGTCGCGCTCGTGATGCTCCACATACTGGAGGAGGGCTTGGATCCTCCGGCAGCAATCCAGCAGCAGGAGCTGGTCCTTTTCGTTTACCTCATTCAGTTCGCGCTGGATGAGGCCGAGCAGTTTGGTAATCTCGACGTGTTCGTGAGCAAGCCGCTCGATCTCTCGCGTGAGTGCGGGACTTTGCTCGGCGACGGAGACCATGAACCCATCCTGCTCCTCAAGGGCCATGTGCTTGATCAGGTGGCCACGCAGATGCTCATACTCCCCTCGGACCTCCCGAAGCCACTTCGCTCGATTCACTCGCGGCGCCACCGATACTTTTTCACCAAGCCGCTCCGACAAGTCGATGACCTTCTGATGCTCGTTGCTCACCTTGTTCATCAGTTCCTGAGGGTTCATGGTCATCCTCCCTTCGTCTCTGCATTTTTTTCACCGGCTCGGATGATCGGCCGGATCGTCGGCGCTGCCTCCGGGTGAAGTGTCGCCGATCCCGCGGTTTGCTTCTTCCGCAAGTGCGGACTCGAGGTAATCGACAACGATCGGCAGATACGCATCCAGCGCGCAATCCACGTGATCTCGCATGGGGCATGATCCGTGGTCGTCTTCGTGCGGACACGCGCAGCAGACATTCAGCCTGACGCCCTCCATATAAGGGTCGATGCGCTTTGAGCGGGTCCGGCGAACAATTTCGGCGATGCCGGGCAAATTGCGGAAGATCGCACACGGCCGGGAGGCCGGCAGACTGCATGTGCCCTGCGCCGTGTAACGACTGCACCTCGGGCAGATTTCACTTCTCAGTCGAGCCTCAATCGCGGGATCAACGGTCTTCATCGCCGCACCTCAAATTCGCCGCTTTGCCGGGCCAATGAGCCACATCCGCCACGGCAATCCATCGAGCAATGCCTATGCCATCCATGTTTGCATCGCATGGCCAGGCGGGATGAAGTGCTGTTTCGACAAAAGGCGGACTGCCCCGGTCGATCGAAACGGGTACTTTCCATCCAGAGCCGGCCCCGCCCGGTCGCCGGCAGGGAGGAATTGTCCGCACGACAAAGGCAGAATTCCGCAGACTCCGAGCGAATTCGGTCTCCGCATGCCATATTCTGTTGTTGAGGGTTCCACTTGGGCGATACCCGCTTGTTGCCGCTCCCGTGGAACGGTATTTGCTCCCTGCGCGACAATCCAGCGGGTGAGTTTTTTCCAGAAGCAATAAGCCCGATTGTTTTTGCGTTCCACGGGGACGTAAACGGGCCCCATTTTGGAGTGAGAGGATGGCGCAGCGCAGAATCGAGCTCCGGCCGCGGGCCCAGATCGCCTATAGCGCCAGGGATCGGGTCATAAGCGCCGCTTTGCGATATGATCGGGGCATGTCCGGAGAGTTATTCGCCCAATTCCAGCGATTTGTCGAATTTACCGGCAAAGACAAACTCGCGCTCTTGGAAGCTCGACAGCGCTTGCGCCCCTTTTTCGAGAGCGTCGTGGACGAGTTCTACGGCACGCTGCTGCACGATCCGGAGGCCCAGGCCATCCTCGATGCGGAGATAGGGCGATTGGAGCGGCTTCGGCAGAATCTACGTCAGTGGGTCGATCAGCTCTTCTGCGGCGAATACGACCAGGCCTACTTCGAGCAGCGAAGCCGCATCGGTCGTACCCATGTCCGTATCGAGCTTCCGCAGCATCTCATGTTCTTCGGCATGAGCGTCATTCGCCGCGAGCTGGTGCGCGTGATTATTGAGGCTCGCCTTCCAAACGCCGCCGTCGTCATCAGTGCCGTGCACAAGCTGCTCGATCTGGAGCTGGCGGTGATGAACGACAGCTATCGCGAGGACTTCGTCGATCGGACTCAGGCGGTCGAGCGGTTGCAGTTCGAGCAGCGCCTCGGCGAGAGCGAGCATCTGGCGACGATCGGACAGGTCGCCGCCTCATTGGCCCACGAAATCAAGAACCCGCTCGCCGGAATCAGCGGCGCCATCCAGGTGCTGGGCTCCGAACTCGGCGACGAGCATCCTCACAAGCCGATCATCGAGGAGGCCCTTCGGCAGATCGATCGCCTCGACGCCGCCGTCAAGGACCTGCTGCTCTATGCAAGGCCGCAAAACCCCACGGTCGCCCGCTGCGACTTGAGCGAGATCGTCGCCGAGTCGATGATCCTCCTGCGTCAGGAGCCCGCGTTTCAAAACGTACGCATACGCTGCGAGGGCCTCACCGAAAGACACTGGGCCATCGTCGACCCCAGCCAGGTCAAGCAGATCATCACCAACATCCTCATCAACGCGGCCCACGCCTGCGAAGACGATGGCGACATCGACTGTGCCCTGGAGACCGATGCCCGCGTGGTGCGCCTTCGCATCACCGACACCGGCGCCGGTATCCGGCCGGAGGTATTGTCGCGCGTCTTTGAGCCGTTCTTCACAACGAAAGCGCGCGGCACGGGACTAGGCCTGGCGATCTGCAAGCGTATCATTGAGGCTCATCAGGGCGTGATCCTCATTGAGAGTCGGCCGTCGGTCGGCACGCGCGTCACCGTGGAGTTTCCGGTTGTCCCATGAACAAGACCCGCATCCTCATCATCGAAGACGAAAAGCTCATTCGCTGGTCCCTGCGCCAGCGATTCCAGGATGAGGGGTTCATGGTCGACGAGGCCGAGACCGCCGCCGAAGGTCTGGAGAAGTGGGCGGCCGAAACCTACGACCTGGTCATGCTGGACTACAAGCTGCCCGACAAGACCGGCCTGGAGGTCTTGGAGCTGATCCGCGCCCAGGATCAGGACGTCGTCGTCCTCATGATGACCGCCTACAGCAGCGTCGAGTCCGCCGTCCAGGCCATGAAGCTCGGCGCCTTCGACTATGTCAGCAAGCCCTTCCAGATGGACGCGCTCATGCTGACCGTCAACAAGGCCCTCTCGACGACCCAGCTCAGGCGCGAGCTGCGCGACCTGCGGGCCCGGATGAAGCAGGAGTACGGCTTCTCCAGGCTGCTGGGTCGCTGCGCGGCCATGCAAAAGCTCTTTCAGATGATCACCGACGTGGCGTCCAGTGGCGCGTCGACAGTGTTTCTCAAGGGGGAGAGCGGCACCGGCAAGGACCTCGTCGCCAAGACGATCCACTACAACTCCGATCGTGCCAACAAGCCGTTCATGAACATCACCTGCACCGCCATCACCGAGACGCTCCTCGAAAGCGAGCTCTTCGGTCACGAGCGCGGGGCCTTCACCGACGCGCGGCAGATGAAAAAGGGCCTGCTCGAGCTGGCCGACGGCGGCACCGTCTTCCTCGACGAGGTGGGCGACATGCCCCCGCAGTTGCAGGCCAAGCTATTGCGTTTTCTAGAGGAGAAGGTGTTTCGCCGGGTCGGCGGCGTTCACGATATCGAGGTCGACGTGCGCGTCATCGCCGCGACCAATCGCGACGTCAATCAGCTCATGGAGGAGGGCAAGTTTCGCGAGGACCTGTTCTATCGGCTGAACATCATTCCCGTCGATCTGCCGCCGCTGCGTCAGCGCGACGGCGACGTCGAGCTGCTCGCCGAGCACTACGTGCAGGTCTTTGCCAAGGAGTTTCGCAAGGATGTCCACGGCCTGACGCCGGCGGCGCTGAAGAAGCTGCCCGCCTATTCCTGGCCGGGAAATGTCCGCGAGCTTCGCAACGTCATCGAGCGCGCGGTCCTCCTGTGCAAACAGAATGAGATCGGCCCGGACGACCTGGTCCTCGGCCGCGGAGAGACGCGCGACTCATCCGTCTTCGTCCGCCTGCCGGCCGGTGGCATTTGCATCGACGAGATCGAGGAGCAGCTCGTCAAACAGGCCCTGGCCATGTCCAACGACAACCAGACCCAGGCCGCCAAGCTCCTGCACCTCTCGCGCGACCAGCTTAAGTATCGCATGGACAAGTATGGACTGGGCAAGGATAAGGCGGCGAGCTAGCGCCGACCTCGTTCGATCGTCGCATCTCTACAGCGCCCGGGTGATCGCGGGCCTCTCGCCCGCACGAAGCGGCGACCCCCAGGACCGACACGACCGAATGAATGACAGCCTGGCGTCAGCCGCCGCGTCCCAATTCTCGATGAAGACCTTGCCGTCGGGGTTGCAAATCGATCGCCCGACCGGATCGCCCGCTATGCTTTCCGCCGGGCCTTCAGCCGCCCCGGTCTTTCTTTCGCCGCCGCCCGGCAGGCGCTGCCAGCGGGGCGGTGAGTTGCTCGTAAAGGGCGAATAGGAATTCCAGCCGCTGGCGTTCGGTGGTGAAGGGCTGGGGGCGGTAGCAGCGGTCCACTGCCCGGTCGAGCACGTCGTGGGCCCGGCGCAGGGCGGCGGGCATGGCGTTGGGATCGTAGAGGTCGGCAAGGGTGGCGTCGGGAAACTGGGCGCGGGCATCGAGAACGGCCTGCGCCGCCTGCTCGACTTTCTGCTTCTGCGCGTCGGTCGGGTTCTGCGGCCAGGGAAAGTTGTTATAGACGATGTCTTTCGAATATCGGTAGCGCGATTCCAAACGACCGCAAAACTGCTTTACCCATGCCATGTGAATCAGACTGCTGATGACCCCGAAATGCCAGATGGAAGCGTTGGGAATCAGAAAACACGAGTCGCTGACTATGTGATCGGGTTCAAAATAGGCGAACGGAATGTATTGGCGGGATTCAGATGTGTGGCGAGGTATTAGAATAAATCTTGTGTTCGGCTGCGCGATCTGACGGAACAGCGTGGGATATTCGGCATACTTTCGTGTCGTCTCCGCCTTGCTGCGAAGCCGAAATTCCTTGACCGCCCTCACTCTTGCCGCTACTGCGGGCAACCTGCGCAACTGTGTCGGCGTTATGTCCTTCAGCCAGAGGCACCAACGCTCGCGCCCATCGAGAAATTCTTCGGCACCGATGTAAGGACGAACAAAAGGACGTGCGCCCGGCTCATCCCTCAACAGCGCATCCCGGTCCTCGGTCGACATGAGAAAATGGCCCCCGTCGGTCGGCTTATTGCCATACTTCATGCCGGGAACGTTGCAGATCGGATGAGCTCGATTGGTAAGTACCGCATTCGGCCCCTCGAATAGATACGGGCTGATATTAGTGACCTCAATCACAGCGGCGGCCGCATCCTCACCGATTTCATACTCGTGGATTCTCTTGCGCGCTATGTCTTTCCGCCCGAATCCAATGATGACTACATGAACATGAGCACGGCCTCGGGCTTCGCTCATCCATTGGAACGTCCTGTGCGCAAAGTGAATCTGGATGCCACGCCGAAATAGGTCAGGCCAAAAGATACCGGGCTGTTCACCTTGTGTAATGGAATTGGTTGAGACGAAGGCGGCTCGATTCGAAGTGCCCACCATGTACTCGGCTGCCCTGCGATACCAGCACGTTACAAAGTCCAAGACCCCTGCGGCAGCGATATCGTGCCAGACCCTGTGTTGATCTTCTTTCTGCGATTCAGTTTGCAAGTGGTGCCCGATGAACGGCGGATTCCCCAAGATGTATGTGCATTCCGCCGCCGGAAGCACCTCATTCCAGTCGATCCGCAGGGCGTTCGCCTGCACGATGTGCGGCGAACGGGTCAGCGGCGTCGTCGCCTTCACCTGGCCGAACCGTTCGAACAACTCCGCGTTCATCTGGTGGTCCATCAGCCACATCGCCACTTCGGCGATCCGCACCGGCCACTCCTCGATCTCGATGCCGTAAAACTGGCCGACATGCAGCCGGGCGCTAGCCCGGATGTCGGCCTCGGTGGGCTGGTCGCCAAAGCGCGCCTGAATGATGTCAAGCTCCAGCCGCCGAAGCTCGCGATAGGCGATGACCAGAAAGTTCCCGCAGCCGCAGGCCGGATCGAGGAAACGCATCTCGCCGATCTCGCGGTGCAGGGCTTCGAGCTGGCGGCGATTGCGCTTTGCGGACTCGAACCGCTCGCGCAGCTCGTCCATGAAAAGCGAGCGGATGAGCTTGAGAATATCCCGCTCCGAGGTGTAGTGCGCCCCGATTTGCCGACGCTCGCGGGCCTGCATGATGTTCTGGAACAGCGAGCCGAAGATGGCCGGGCTGATCTTCTCCCACTTGAACCGGCAGCATTGCACAAGCGCGACGTGCATGGCCTGGTTGAAATCGGCGAAGGTCAGCCGCTCGGCGAAGAGCTCGCCATTGACGTAGGGCAGGGCGGCCAGGTCCTCATCGAGATGGGTCTGTCGCTCGTCCACGGGCCTGTTCAGCACGTCGAACAATCGGCTGAGCTGCGCGCCGGTGTCGGTTCCATCCTCGCGGGTGCGGTGGAGGATGAAATTCGTAAACGCGGCCGGTTCGAATATACCGGTGTCCTCGGCGAAGAGGCAGAACAAGATGCGCACCATGAAGCGCTGCAGGTCGTGGCCGGTGTAGCCGCCGTCTTCCAGCCGGTCGTGGAGGTTGGCGAGGAGCTCGGTCGCGCGGAGGTTGGCCGGGTCTTCGGGGTCGATGCGGCGAGTTTCATAACCGGCGATGAAGGCGAAATGACGGATGTTGTCCCGCAGTTCCGACAGCGGGAACTCGTGCGTGGCGGGCTGCCCCTCTTCGGGCTCCAGGTCGTGCAAGGCAATGCGGGCGAAGTCGGAGACAATGACATAACGCGGAACTTCGTCGCCGCGGCCCTCGTTCTGGAGGTTCTGGATGTAGCCCATCGCCTGCGACTCGGCCCTCGACAAATCCCCCCCGCGCGACTTGTGTTCGGCGATCAGCCTGCCCGTCCAGAACAGGTCGATGAAGTCGAAGGCCCCGCCGAGATTCCGCACCGGCTCTTCAAACGACGCCACCGACCGGCGCCGGATGCCGAAGATGTTGAAGAACTCGTTCCAGAAGGTCTGGGCCTCGGCGCGCTCGCGCGAAGCGCCGGACCACTCTTGGGCAAAAGTAATGGCGCGATTCCTGATTTCGTTCCAGGATAAAGGCAACGATCAACTCCGCATCACGCACGCCACAAAACTGCTCGATCGGGCCCAGTGTAATCGCGGCATTATGAACAGTCGCTCGGCCATTCCGCGTTGCCAGACGGCGATCCGCGAGCCACGCTCCTTCGCGCCTCCTCGATCGCCTTCGCCGCCGCTTCCCGATCGATCTACGACAACCAGTTCCGCGGCCGCTTCATCGCCCACGCATGCGGCCGATCGTGCAACATACACTTCGCGTTGACCTGGCGCAGTACGCCCTCGCATTTCCGATTCTCCGCAAGGCGCACCACGCGTACGAGCAGCCGGAGTTCATCAGCGAACCCGCGGTGCAAGGGGTGCGGAATGCAGTCTGCTTGAGATTGCCGGGGACGTACGGCGATCGAATTCAGCGTCATAGATAGACGAGTGGTCTGAAATGCCCCGATTTGCAGCAAAATGCAAGCGATGTGGGCCCGAATTTCGACTCGATTGCCCATCAAATCACAGGCTCTTCGCTCAATGTTAGAATAGGGAACTTATACCGATAGTGCCGTCTGAAGCGCGTGGAAATGTAATCGGACCTCAAAGTCCGTTGAGGAGCCCGTTACCCATTTTGGAGCTTGAATCGGGTAAATTCCCGGCTATACTACATTCGGTCCCACTAGAGAGCCTCCTTTCTCTACTCTCCGGCCCGAGAGGTAGGGACCTAGGGCTGGCATCACCTGCCAGTCCTATTTTTTGCGCACAGATAACCCAATTGCGTCTTACGCTTGCGGCAACCACCTTTTTCCGGGCCTCACCAGGAGCCTGGGTCCTGCCTATAGAAGCGAGCAAGAACAACATAAAGGGCCAAATTTGATTTGCTCAATCGTTTCGGCTGCGTAAAGAAGTGTTCCGTGCAGACGGCGAAGAACTCGGCCGGATTTGTGGCGCCGTAGGGGTCAATAAAGGTCCTGCGCCCCGTTTGCACGTCAGCAATGTGGGTTCGATACGCCGATGTCATCACCCGATTCCACTTTTCCGCCTGCCGAGGCGAATCCAGAGGGGGGCGGCCGTCGGCCTGGCCGGTCAGGAAATCGAGCGCGTGAGCGAATTCGTGGAAGACCGTGTTGCTTTTGAGCGTTGGGTTTCCCCGGGCGGCTTGCAGTCTGTCCCATGAAAGAAGGACAGGCCCGCGATGCCACGTCTCCCCGATCTTGTCCGGCTCGATCCAGTAAGTCTCGCCATCGGGACCAATCGCGTCGATTCGGTCGCCGATCTCCGACGGGTAAAGGATGATCTCCTTGGTCTTGGGAAACAGCCCCAGGTGCGGAAGTCGCAGAATGAGAATGCAGGCCTGTGCCGCGACGAAGGCCTTCATCTGCTCGGTGACCTGGAGGTCTCGCGCACCCCAGAACTTTTTCTCGTCCACGAACCGCGTGACCAGCTTCGGCAGGCATCGCTTGTCGCGGGCCGGGAGCGACCAAAGCAGCGGAAAGTCCGCGGCAAGATCGTCAAAGCTCCAACGGACGGCCGCCGTGTCGCGCTCCAACTGTCGAGGCGCTGCGGGGCGACCGGTCAGAAGCTCTCGAAGCCATCGGAACAAGCTGAATAATCTCCTCGGAGTCTGCCGCCCGGCGTCCGGCGGTTTTTTCACAATCCGCCGTGAATGCGACGCCGGCGCCATCGAGCACGACGGCCCCGGATCATAGTCGGTTGATGGGCGTGCGCATCATGACCACACGCTGAACAGGTCCGGGGTTATAATCCAATTCGGGACATGTAAACGGAGAACCTGTCATGGCCGGCCTGACGCCTCGAACACGCGAATCCATCACCGTGGGGGACAAGGGCGCCTTTGAAAAGGTCATCAGCGAAAAGGACATCTTCCAATTCGCCGATATCTCCGGAGACTTTAACCCGCTGCACATCGACGAGGAGTACGCAAAAAAGAGCCGGTTCGGCCACCGCGTCGCCCACGGCATTCTCATGGCCGCGATCATCTCCACCGTCCTCGGAAGCGAGCTGCCCGGGGTCGGAACGATCTTTGTGGAGCTGCATATCCGGTTCTTAAAGCCGGTGTTCATCGGCGACGTGATCAAGGCCAATGCGACGGTGATGGAGATCGTGAACGCCAGGCGGGTCCGGCTCATGGTCGCCTGCGTGAATCAGCACGCCGAAGACGTGGCCATCGGCAACGCCATCGTGGTGCCGCCGGAAATGACCAAGATCATCGCATAACAAACCGGTTCCCGACGAGCGGCGATTTCATGAAGCTTCTGGTGATCGAGGACAATCCGAAGATGGCGGGGCTCATCCGGCAGGGCCTCGAGGAGCAGGGCTACCTGATCGAGGCGGCCGCGTCCGGCCACGACGGCGAACACCAGGCGGCGTCCAACCCCTACGACCTGGTCATCCTCGATGTCATGCTGCCCGACATGGACGGCATGCAGGTCTGCCGCAATCTCCGCCGGCGCGGCGTAAAGACGCCGATCCTGATGCTCACGGCTCTCGCGACCACGTCGGACAAAGTCTCCGGCCTCGACGCAGGCGCCGACGACTACCTGACCAAGCCGTTCGAGTTCGACGAATTGATCGCGCGGGTCCGGGCGATCCTCCGCCGGGGACAGGCCGCCGGATCGACGACCCTTCGCTTCGCCGACCTCGAAGTGGATCTGAATCAGCGGCGCGTGACGCGCGGCGGCCAGCGCATTCGACTGACCGCCAAGGAGTTCTCGCTGCTGGAGTATTTTCTTCGCAACCCGAATCGCGTGTTGACGCGAACGGCCATCGCCGAGCATGTCTGGGACATGAACTTCGACGGAGACAGCAACGTCATTGACGTCTATGTGAGCATGGTTCGCCGCAAGATCGACAAGGGATTCGATCAGCCGTTGATCCACACGGTCATCGGCAGCGGCTACGTGCTCAGCACCGAGAGCGTCGATAGCTAAGCCGGGTGAGGACCGGCGGGAGAGCTGACGCCATGTGGAATCAGGTCCGCACCCTCCGCTTCAAGCTGACGATGCTTTTCCTCACGGTGTTCGGCGTCTCGATCACCGTCCTGAGCGTTGTCGTGCTCACATTCTGGGAGTCCAACGTCATCGCAACGGTCGACGGCCGCCTGGAAGATCGCCTCGAAGTCGCTCTTGGACAGATCGAACGCGACGCCAACGAAGGCCGAGAGTCGCCATTTGCCGAGGCGGTGGAAGCGCCGTTCAAGTCGCTGCGCGGCTCGCGTTACTACATTCAGCTTCGCTCGGCGACCGGTGAATCCCGCAACCGATCCCAAAACCTGCGCAACGTCCGCCTCCCCATGCCCGCCGACCTCTCAAATCTCAGAAAATCCAAGCGGCCGAAGTTTGAGACGATCGAGGGTACCGACATCGCCGCGCTGCTCGGGTCCGACGGTCAGATGCGCCTGCTCACGCGATATTGCGAGGTTTCCGGCGTGTTGCCGTTTTACATTCAGATCGGCCTGAACCTCGGCGCCTTCGACACCAGCCGGTCCAACCTGCAGCGGATATTCCTGATCGTCATTCCCTTCGGCATGCTCGCCGCCGGCCTCGCGTCGTGGTTCATCGCCCGGCGCTCGCTGGCGCCCATTCGCAAGATCGCCCGTGAGGCACAGGAGCTGACCGCGGCCCGGCTCGACCGTCGAATGCAGTTGCCGCAGGCGCGCGATGAAGTCGGTGAGCTGGTCATCACGATCAACCAGATGCTCGACCGCCTTGAGGCCGCGTTTATCGCCCAGGAGCGCTTCGTCGCCGACGCCGCCCACGAGTTGAAGACGCCTGTCGCGGTGCTGCTCGGCGAGTTGCAGGTGTTTCGGCAAAAGCCGCGTTCGCCGGAAGAGTACGATCGCTACATGACGGGCCTATTGGACGAGATGCGCCGCCTCGCGCAGATGATCGACAGCCTGCTCACCCTGGCCCGCGCCGACGCCGGGCTGCCGCTCGCTTCGACCGAAGCCGTGTCGATCAACGAGACGGCGACAGACGTAGTCCAGCGCTGGCAGCGAATCGCCGAGGAGAAGGGAATCCGCCTCGTGTTGTCCCTGGCCATGCCGAGCGGCGACGAACCCGACCCGCTCGTCAAGGGCGACGCGGACCTGCTCGAGTCGCTCCTGGGTAACCTCGTGCAAAACGGCGTGAGATATTCTCCGGCGGGCGAATCCGTCGAGGTGAAAGTGAGCATCGAGGGCCAGATCGTACGCGTATCGGTTCGCGATCGCGGCGCGGGCATCCCGCAGCAGCACATGGACCGCGTCTTCGAACGTTTCTATCGGATTCCGCGGGTGGAGGAGGGCGCCAACGGCACCGGCCTGGGCCTGGCCATCGCCAAGGGCGTCACGCGACTGCACGGCGGCAATATCTCAGTGAGCAGCCGTGAGGGCGGCGGTTGCGAATTCGTGGTGGATCTGCCGCTGGCGCCCGAATGATCAGGAAGCCGCGGCCACGGACTGCGGAATGACCACCGCGTGCGGGCGATGAACCGGCTCGGCCGTCGGCTTGCCGACCAGGGCGATCGACGGTTGCAACCCGGCAGGCTTCGCCGCGACCCGCGTCATCCACACGCTCTTGTGAGAGGTCATCAGCGCGAAGGGCCACACCCATGACACGAAGAGCGTCACGTAGTAGCTGTACACGATGCCGAAGATGGCCTCGGTGCTCTTTTCTCGCACGGCGAAGAACAGCGTGGAGAAGAGGCCGCCGGTCACGCATGCCGCCAGCAGCTTGAGGCCGAAGATCGTCGGATACACGGCGGACATCACCAGGGTGAACCCCAGAAAGATGTACGGAAGAACCAGCCCGATCGCGCTGTTGATGAAGTTGAATCGCACGCCAAGCTGGAGGCCAGGGCGGAAACTGCTGAAGAGGTAGCTCGCGGTGTGCACCGTCTCGCGGACGTTGCTGCGACCCCAGCGGAGGAACATCTTGCAAAGCGCCGAGTAGGTCTTCGGGCTCTTGGTGAAGACCTTCGCCGTTCGCTGGAACTTCACCTTGAAGCCCTGGCGAATGATGAAATTAGTCATGGCGTGGTCTTCGCCCGCTCGGGCATGACCGCCCAGATAAGTCTGGTGCAGCCACTGATCGAGGATCGGCATCACGGCCTTGCGGCGATAGGCGGCCAGGGCGCCGGCACAACAGAGCACCGTGCCTCCGCCCATCATGCTCTGGGCGGCGCGCTTGAAGTCAAAAGTCATCACATATCGAACGGACAGCATCCGGGGAATGATGCCGTCGAACTTGTTCAGCACGCGGACATTGCCCGCCACGCCGCCGACCTGGCTGTCTTCAACCATGGGGCTGACGACCGACTTCAGGGCGTCCGGTTCGATGAGCGAATCGCTGTCCACCGTGATGAAGACGTCGCCGGAAGCGCGTCGGAAGCCTTCCCACAGCACCCATCGCTTGCCACGGTTCTCTTCAAAGTGCAGCGGCAGAATCTTGACCATGGAGGAGACTTCGGCAGAGGCCTTCTGGATGTGGTGCCAGGTGTCGTCGGTGCTGCCGTCGTCGCACACGATGATCTCAAATCGATCGACCGGATAGTTCGCCCGGGCCAGATGGCGAATCGTGTCGCCGACGAGCGCGCCTTCGTTGAAGGCCGGCACGACGACCGTGATCTTCGGGAGACGCGAATCGGCGACGATCGGCACCGGGCGATATCGCACCGCCAGGACAAATCGCCACACCGACCAGATCGTCGAGATACCGGCGTACGAAGCGCCGAAGATCATGACCGGTCGCAAAAAGGGCGAGTGCCACATGATGTGAATCGCCTGGTGACTCGAATCAAACCAATATGCAGCCGAGATGACGGCGACGCAAAAGCCGACGAGGCCGAGCTTCGCCGGGACATCGCGAAGCGACTCGCTTTGATCCTTGGTGCGCGGCGCGGCGGAAATCTTCGCTGTGTTCCACAAACCGCTGAGTGAGATGACGGACAAGTTTCTGCTCCTTCGCATTCCGGAGGCCACACGTTGCAATTGTAGCTCTCTTAGAACCGCCAACCTGCTGAAGGTTGGCTGCATCGGTGGGAAATTCCAAAGTCGGGCAGGCAAGTCCGATCACAACGGCGTGATCGGTGCGGCGGGGGTCCGATGACACATGGACCTCGTCCCTGCCAACGATGCGAATACTATGGCTGGTACAGTTGAAAGGGGGGTGAAATGCGGATTAAAAAGGGTTAATGCCGACTTCGACGGGGACCGGCACATCACGGGCACTCCGGTCGCCCTATTGTTCCGACGCCATGATTCGCACGGCTCAGCCGACGGCCGCCTGAAGTGCCATGGGACGCGAGAAACGAGCCTCAGACGACTCCGAGCCTTTCGACCGCCTGATGCGCGGGCTGACCGTGAGACCGTCGGTCGGAACGTGTGCGATGGCCCAATTCACCTCGCGAGAGGTCTCGATATCGACCATGGGAATTCTGGCGGGTTGGAGGCCGTCCCAAAGCACAATGGGTCCCTTTTTCAGTTTTCTGGCCCACCAGTAGAGCTTCGGAAAAGTCATGACGATACCGATCTGCCCGATGATCTGGAACAGGAATCGGCGAAGGGCCAGCGAGTCGTGCCGCCAATTCAGGACGATTCGTAGCATGTTGGCCGGGTTATAGAAAGTCGCATAACCGCGCACGACGTTCATCTGTCGTTCCCACGGCCGCGGGTGCTTGGAAGCGGCCACGTGATTGCCGTCCTGGAAGGCCTGGGGAATCTTCATCCCCGCCACCGTTTTGAACAGTCGCTTCTCCCTCGCCGCCGGCTCGAAGTCCAGCGTGCCGACGGCCGGGCCCAGGTAGGTGCACTGGTATGACACGGCGCCCTTGTCGAACATGTACTTCGCCTGATTGACCAGGCCGTTGAGCGTCCCGTTCGGAGAGCGCAGAGGCTGGTCGTCATTGTGGATCATCATGCACATCGGCTCGATGCCGAGCTTGCGCAGTGCGTCGTACACGATCGTCGTCTTGCCGGGCGTCTGGCCCTTGTTGACCAGCTCGGCGGTGATGTCCTCGATGCCGAACCAGATCGCCGTCATGCCGGCCTTGCGGCACAGCGGGAGGATGTCCAGATTCTTATGGACGTCGAACTCCGTCGCCTCGGTGTAGAAGCGGATCACTTCGCCCATCGGCTTGCCGCGAATCTTGGTATTCGCCATCGCCGTCATCAGATCGACGACCGTCTCGCGGCTGTTGAAGAAATTGTCGTCGGTTCCGAAGAACTCGGTGATGCCGAAGTTCTCATGAATATGTTTGATCTCCTCGGCCAATCGCTGGGGGCTCTTGTGACGCCACGTCCGCTGATTCACCGCCGGGATCGGGCAATAGGTGCAGGCAAACTTACACCCATGCGTGGATATGACCGAGGAAACGATCGACACCTTGCCGACCTTGTCGGCGGCGAACGGCGCCGCGGCCAGCGTCTGTCGCCGATGCGGCGGCTCGATCATCCGATACCCCGCGTCCGGCATGGGCATCTCGTCGAGGTCTCGCAGCAGTCGCTGCACGCCGGTGTTGATGGCGTAGAGCTTGTCCGCCGGCGCATCCGGCGGCAGATAGACCAGGCCGGCCACGTCCTCCAGCGCCCCTTCATCTCGGGCGCGGCGGTAAGCGGAAAGGCACGAGTCCTTCTCGCCTTTGTGGTCGAGGATCTTCTTGAGCAGCTCCAGCATGACGTAGGCCTCGCCGGTCGAGACGCAGTCAGCGCTCATGCCCGGCTCGGGGCCGAGGTCGAAGAAATCGACCGGCTCGTAGATCGCCTTGGGGCCGCCGGCCAGGACCAGCGGGCGGGCGTCATCTCCCATGCCGATCGCGTCGCGAACCATGTCGTAGGCCGGCTCGGCATGAACCTGCATGGCCGAGACCATGAGGATGTCGAGCGGCTTGCCGCCCAGCTTGGCCTTGTTGGCTTTGAAATTGGGAGTCCACTGCTGGAGGACGATGCGGACGTTCTTGAAGCCCGCCGCGTTGAGGCAGTCGCCCAGCGTGCGCACCGAGCAGGGCGCCATGCGCCGATCGGCGTACCAATAAGGCAGCATCCGCGTTCGAAAGTCGAAGGCATAGACGATGGCGATGGCCAGATCGTGCGCGTCCTTGCGCTGTCGCAGTTCGCTCAGTATCTCGGTAAGCGCGCCGTCCGGGATGTAAACGTCGTTGGGCTTGCGGCGGGGAAGTTCCACTCGATTCTCCAGGTGTATCTATAGGCGTGCCTCACCGGGCAGGAGGCTAAAGAGCCCGACACGCCGACATGATACGGCCCAAGAGACTTAATCGCTACTCGGAATACCGCCGATTGGGGCTCGCCACAGCCTGTTTGCCGCTTTTCTTCTGCCGCCTGTGGCGCCATCGCTCGCTGCAATGCTGCTCGTGCTGCCCTTTGCGCCATGCGCTCACGCCGCCTGCGCGAGCTTTCGGAACGCTGTTGGGTTTTGCTCAGGAGCGCCCGCACCGAACGTTGCTCAGCAACGACAGCACCGATTGCTTGGTTCAAGGGCGTCAGCGCCGAGCACGTTGGACGGGTGCATCCGCCCCAAGCGCTTGGTCTAGGAGCGTCCGCACCGAGCGATTTGTCCACGGGCGTCTGCCCCGATCGCGATGCTCCCGAGCGCCCGCACCAAACGTTGCTCGAAACCGTCCGCTCCGAGCGATTTTTCCATGGGTGTCCGCACCGACCACAACTCCGGCCCGGAGGGCCAACGATGGTAGCCGGTGGTTTCAACCACCGGATAGCGATCATCCACCTCTTATTTTTTTCACCGCCCGAAAGGGCGGACGCGGGCTGGTCATCCAAGTTCGTCCGCCCTCCGGACAGGAATGAAATGGGGCCGCAAGGGTCCAGTGATTAAAATCACTGGCTACCATCGTACGCCCTACCGGGCGAATACATGCATCATCATTCCGATCAGCTACCTGGCGAGAGCGCGCAGACCCCGCGCAAACTCATCCTCGGCCCGAAGGGCCAAAAGTCAGTAGGCAGGGGCATCGCACCTGTACCCGGGTAGGCCCCAAATCCATCTCGACCCCAACGGGGTCGCATCCCGCCGCGCGCGATCACCATTCCCCGCGCGCACGCTGAGCGAGAATGCACAAATGCAGTTTAACCCAACGATGACCCCGCGAGGTCGCGCCCAAAGTAGACTCGCCCCTTGCAAGGCATGAGTATTCAGCCCTTTGCAAGATTCTTGCTCACTTACCTTCCAGGTCCTTCGGCTTGATCTTAAACGCCACCGTCACCAGTCCAGTTCCCATGAAAAACGCGAGGCCGTATCTCGGCCGCTCACGGGTCAGGCAGACGATGACGCAACACAACATGGCTGCGATCGCAAACAACCACACGATGAGTCCTCGCCGGCTTCGCCATGCACTTCCCACGATCGGAGACTCCTACAATTAACCGGTGATGGAAAACCAACTACACAACGGCATGCCTGCCGCCAATGATAGTGGTTTCGAGGTATCTGTATCGTTGCGCTATGAACGATGAGCGAAATCGTCCCCTGTCAGCTTACAACGCCGTAGCCAAATCATCCCGACAAAGCCCAAGAATCCAATCGTACTCGGCTCTGGCACGGGCGTCCCCCAAAATTCATAGGTCAGATCAGCGCCGACATGAATTCGACTTCCAAGGGTCGGATGTTGAAACGGGATAATTTCAACTTCGCGCACCGTGAGGCGAATCGACGATATCGCATTCCCGACCAAGTCGGGTACGAAGCCAAACTGAATAGATTCACTTCGCGGTCCACCGACCCCGGCGTGGCCCACATAAAGTGAGGAAAACACTTCGTTGTCGAGCCCGTCGGAAATCCTGCCGACCATCCCCGCAAACGCCGGACAATTACGTGAATTGAATTCCACTGTTCCGGATTGGCCTGCGAGCCAGAATAATCCGCGACCGATTTCTGTCGGAATGAATTCGTTTTCACGAAGGTGAGAGAGTGCAAGTTCGACCGCGTCCGCAGGTGCCCATCCCGCTCCATCCTCAGTTGGCCACACCCGATCAAACGACGCCAATAGCATGGGACTCGCGGAGGCTCGGGATTGCACAGACACGACAATGGCCACGGCAAGAATCGCGGCTAATCGCAAGAAACTCATGACCTCACGTCTCCCAACCCCGATCAGGCTCGCCTCTTACAATGCCAAAGCATTCCCATCCCAACAATGCTCAGAAACCCAAACATCCCCGGCTCCGGCACAGGCGTCCCCCAAAACTCCCAGGTGATATCCGCATCGAATCGGGTCGCCGGCCCGCAGTCACAAGGCGGATCGTAGGCCTCAACATTCATGTTGTGAACAACCAGGCGCACGGATTCCAATTGCCACCGGGCCAGGTCCGGCGAGCCGCCGAGCATCTCTGACTCCATGAAGCCTGGCCCTCCTCCTCCGCCGCATTCCTCTGCATATCCCAGCGAAATGATGAAATCATCGTGCCCATCGGAAATAAGGGCAGCAAACTCGCTAAACGCCTCTGAATTCTCCGGCGTGACGTCCAAGAAGCCGACTTCGCCGTCCTCCCAAAATCGAAGGCCCTTTCCGATCGTGACGATGTGCGTGAATCCCTGAGAGTCGTGCTCAAGAAAGAACTCGAATCTCTCACTTGGGCACCCAAACGCACTACCGCCAAATGTGTGCTGGTCAAACGACGAAATCACCGTACCCGCCATCAATGTCGAAGGCAGGCTCAACAGGGTAAAGAGGCCGAATGCCACGAGGGTGCAAATACGGTGCGCCATCATTCCTCCTTGAATGCACACAGGTCGTACATTTTGAGTATCGGCAGGCAGCGCCACCCATGCCCGCGTTTGCATCCAGAATCCGCCATAAGGCGCGCACGCGGAGCAAGAATGCAAAAATGGAGATCAATCCAACAATTGCCCCGCGAGGTAGCGCATCGTGCAAGATCAAAACCCCCTCAACCAACCGACCCCTTCGCGCTTCGACCCCGCCGCACCTCATGCCCCCGGCCGCAAGTCTCAGGTCTTTTCCATCAAAAACCACCCAATACGCGACTCGCCCCAACACACGCCCGCCACAAGAGTTGCAAGCGAAAAAAATCGCGTGTGTCACTATATGTCACCTTCGCTTTTTCAGAACGTGCGCGCGATCAGCGCCTTCGTCTTCACCCTCGACCCCTCGACCCCTTTGCCCCTTTTTTTTTCGCCTATTGTCACCTTGGAATTGCGAAGCACCAGACGTGCAACCGCTGCAAAAAAAAACGCTCGCGGCTCAGTCGCGGAAAGTCACGTCACCCCAGCGATTCGGAACGTGCATATCGATCAATCCCTGCGGAGACCACACCCAGTTGTTCTCCGGCCGGCCCGGCACTCTGGAGTATTTTCCCTGATGAATCTCGTGTTCCCATTCCACGCGCGAAAAGTTCATCCGCCACACGTCGCCTGCCTCAGGAGGGAGCCGCACCGAAGTAAGCCCCTCGAATGTCTTCCAGGGAATCGCCGCCTCCACCGACCAGCCGCGATCCCGATCCGACGGATCGTTAATCGTCCCGTCAATGGCCACCGCGGTGCGCAGCCCCGGCGCGTTCCATTCGTGTACCGCCGGGCCGCCGTCCAGGTAGGTTCGCTTCAGCAGCAGATCGAAGATCGTCCCCAGCGCATTGAGTTCGATCTCGACGTAGTTCCGTGTATCGCCGTCGGGATCGATGAATATCTCAAAGTCGTTGTCGTTGAAAACGATCTCGTCGCGCTCGCGGAGCGTGGCCCAGACGTGCGGCTCCTCCAGTTCGGCGGCGATGTACAGGCATTCGTCGTCCCAAAGCATCTTCGCCCGCGTGCGATAGGTCGGCGTCGGTCGCTTCGCCCCTTCGATATCCACGAAGTCAGTAGTCCACGTGGCCCGTTGCCACGGCGTGTCATCGAGTCGCCCGTCAATCTCCGGGGCCGACTCCGTTCGCAGGCATTCGTAGGAACGGCGGGACTCGCAGCCGCAAAGGAAGGCAATCATCAAAGCCAGGAGGCAACTCGGCCGCGCGCCGAGCCGCCGGATATGTGCAAGTCGCATCACTTCGGCAGCGTCCGGCGAATCTCTCGCAGGCTCTCGGTCGGCTTCGAGTGCCGAAAGATGCCCGACGAAACGACCAGAATGTCCGCCCCCGCCTCGACGAGTTTCGCGGCGTTGTCCTGCTTGACCCCGCCGTCCACCGTGATCGTCGCGGCCGAGCCGGTCTCGCGGATGTCGTCGCGAATCTCCGACACTCGGGCATACGTCGTGTTCAGCAGGGCCTGCCCCGCGAAACCGGGCGCGATGCCCATGACGCAGACGTTTCCGACGTATGGGAGCAGCGGCTTGATCGCCACGGGCGGCGTCTCGGGATTCAGCGCGACGCCCGCCTCCATGCCGGCCTTGTTGATCGCCTGCACAAGGCCCATCGCCCGCTGGCTCGCCTCAATGTGGAAGATCATCCGAAACTGGCCCATGCCGTTCATTCGAGTGACCCAGTCCTCGGGGCGCGTGACCATCAGGTGCACTTCGGTCGGGATCTTCGCCACCTCGCAGGTCCGGCGAACGACCTCTTCACCGAAGCTGATCGTCGGCACGAAATGGCCGTCGCAGATGTCGAGCTGGAGCAGATCGGAGCCCGCCTCCTCGCAGATGCGGATGGCCCCCGCGAGATCGAGCAGATCGCCCGCGAGGATGGAACCGGCGAATTGTGTCGGCTTTTTCGCTGCCATAGCGGTGCCATGGTATCGCAGGGGCAGTTGGTTTGCGACTGGCGCAGGCGGCCTGTCCGGGGTGAAGGGCGGTCGTTCGAGCCGGCTCCGATTTGCAGCCGATATCCGCGATATGGACAGCGGCCTGGGTCGGCATATCGACGTGGTTCTCGGCGATGAGGCGAAGAAGGGCGGCGGCCCCGATGGACGGCCGTGGATCGGCGTGCTCTTTGAATGCTGCGGAGCGTACCTGCGGATCTACCGCGACCCGGCGATTGATCGGTATGAAGGCAAATGTCCGGAATGCGGACGGCAGGTACGGGTGAAAGTCGGACCCGGCGGCGTGAAGTCGAGAGTTTTCAGGGCGACGCCCTGCTGATTCGCGATGGGCAAAAAAAATGGGATGGGCCCGCCTCGCACTCGGACCCACCCCTTACACAACCGACCCATTTCTGGGCCTGGCACGTTTGAACCGGGGAGCACTCGCTCGCAGCTTCCCGGATTTTTTCGAACCTCGTGTGATTCAGGCCTTTGCCTCGTCACACGAGATTCACATAAGCAACGGTCGTGCCATGGCCCTCGCGGCGTTGGCCTCAGATCGAAATTTTGCTCCTAAAAGCATATTCCAAAAAGAGTTATGATCCATCCGGCTGGTCCCTGGCAGACCCTCCGAGAACCGCACGCTCAATAAAATGGGTGAATCTACCCATGTCCGGCAATCTAGCATGGGTTCGCTTCCCCAATTCCCCACCCCAAGCTAATCGTTGGAACGTTGCTGATCTCTGGAAAACTGACATTCCAATAATGCGTCCGACTTCACGGACATTTGAACCATATCCAGAGATGACTGGCCGCACCGGCGGGGCATAGAATGGGGAGTGGATGGTTCGTTTTCGCGGGGGGCAGCCATACCCGTTCGGGGAAATCTCAATCCGGGTCGGGCTGTGCGAGGGGAACAAGGGATGAAGCGCAATCACGTAATATGTTTATTCGGCGCGTTGTGCGCCTCCATGGGAATGTCGACCGGCGGCTGTCCGACAATCGGGACAGGTCTCGCGCCAACGTCGCCGCCGATCATCATTCCGATCGGCGCGTCGCAAAACACACTGACGCGCACCTTCCAGGTAGACCTGCGGCGTCATCCACAGACGCGTCAGATCACCTGGGACTTCGGTGACGGTGGAGTCGCGGCCGGGATGCCGGTCGCCACCGGGCAGACCATGACTCACGTCTTCGCCCGCGCCGGCACGTTCAACGTGACAGTTCATCTGTTCAGCGAGGCCGATCCGGTGACAAAGTCGCCGCCGGCGCTGATCGGCACCGGCATGTTGCCCGTCGACGTACTGGGTCCCAATGCGCTGCCCAGCGCGGATTTCACGGTACAGCAACTTCTGGACGCGAACAACCAACCGGTGTCGGGCGGTCGCACATTTAGCGCGCTTTCAAGCCGCGACCCGGACGGCAGCATCTCCTCGTTTGTCTGGGATTTCGGCGACGGCACATCCGCGGAAGGCGTCACAGCTGAGCATACTTATCAGGGTAGCGGACGCTTTGTCGCGCGATTGACCGTCACTGACAATCGGGGCGGCACGGGAACCACGACGCGGTCGGTGCTCGTCAACTTCGCACCCACGGCGACCTTTGATTTTACCATCACCGGTCCCAACCTGCTGACCGTCAACTTTGACGCTTCTCAGAGCGCGGATCCGGATGGGGCGATCACCTCGTTCAGTTGGGATTTCGGGGACAACTCCGCCGCGGGATCCGGCGCTATTGTTTCGCACACCTATGCAGCGCCCGATAGTTTTGATGTCCGGCTATCGATTACGGATGACTTCGGGCAGGTCGTGTCGACGACTCGGACGGTTACTGTGGTGGGTATCGAGCCTTTCGTGCGCAGTGCCGATCCGGCCTTTGGCGAGGTCGATTCGCCTTCAATTACGATCGTATTGGACGGAGAGAATTTTGAGTCGGACGCAACCATACAATTGCGGCGAGGCGCCGCCGTCATCGATGCAACATCGGTCGCTTTCGTCAGCGCCCAGTCGATTCGCGGCACCTTCGATCTCACCGGCGCGGTTCGCGGGGACTACGACATCATCGTGAACAATCCGGTCGGCGGCACGACGACGCTGACGGCCGGCTTCAGAATCGTGACGCCTGATCTTGTTCGACTGCGAACGACGCTGGGAGACGTGGTGGTGCAAATGGTCGCGGATGCGCCGATCACGACGGACAACTTCCTTCAGTATGTTGAAGACGGATTCTACAACGGCACGATCTTTCATCGCGTGATACCCAACTTCGTCGTTCAAGGTGGAGGCTTCCTGCCTGGAAACGTGGTGCCCAGCGGACTGCGTGGGCCGATTCAGAATGAATTCAGCCCGCAGCGGAGCAACATTCGAGGGACGGTGGCGATGGCGAAGCTGCCGAACGACCCGAACTCGGCGACGTCCGGCTTCTTCTTCAACCTCGCCGACAATTCCGCAAACCTGGACAACCAGAACGGCGGTTTCACCGTCTTCGCCAACGTGACCGAGGGTCTCGATGTGGTTGATGCGATGGCGGCGGTCCCGCTCACCGGGGAAGTGCCCGATACCGACATCATTGTCATCAGCGCGGAACGGGAATAAGCGCTTCGGGTTTGTCCGAAACAACTCGACGCGTCAGCGCCCGGGGCTTATCGTGCCTGGGGTGAAGACGAGGGGCAGGTCGGCCGGTCTCGGTGCCGGCTCCATGTTGAGTCGGGGCAGAACATACACGTCAATCAGCGGTTTCTCGGCGTCGTTGGTTTCGACGCGAACGATGTCGCCGTATTCGGGCGGCCGGTACTGGCCGAGCGGCAATCGCACTTCGATCTCGCGGGTCTTCGGGTTCGAGGCATTGAGCGGGAGCAGTTTGATGCGAAACCCGGGATTGCTGCATGAAACCGAAGTGATCTCAAAGTGCTCGCTGCCGTTATTGGTGATGCGCAGGGCGCGGATCGGCTGTATCGGGTACTTGGGGTCGACGATCATCTTGGGCGGGACGACCTCGATTCTGGCGGGGACGTAGGCATAGGCGCCGACGTTGAAGGCCGGATTGTCGCTGATGTTCGTACCGAACATGATGGTGCCGGAGTTATAGCCCTCGACGAACGGCGGCTCGCCAATCACGGTGAGTTCGTATTCTTCCTTAGGCTTGGTTTCCTTGAGTTCGGCGCGGAATCGCTCCGAGCCCTGATTGACCCCCAGCAGTTTGAGTTCGAGTGGACTTCCGCTGGTATTGGTCATCTTGATCACCCGGCGTACGTGCTGGTCGGCGGTGACGCGGCCAAAGTTCGCCCCGAAGTTGCGAATGTCGGCGAAGTCGCTGGTGCCGACACGGGCGACGCTGTCCTCGATGACTTCGAGCTTGCAGACTGTCTTGACGAAGCCTTTCATCTCCAGGGTCATGTACGGATTGGTAGGGTCGTTGGTCTTGACGACAATCGACTCCTGCACCTGCCCCGACTTGGATGCGGTTTGCAAAGTGAAGGTGATCGTACCTGATTCGCCCTGAGGTATTTCCCGGGTGTAATCGTCGGCTACGGAACAACTGCAGTGAGGCTTGGCCTCGATGAGTTTGAGAATGCCGACGCCCTCGTTTCGGACGACGAACTTGTTCTGGACGACAAGACCCGCCCAGGCTGTGCCGAAGTCGTGGAGCGGTTCATCGAGAACCCACTTCGGTCCGGTCGCCGGCGGTGCAGCGGCCGGCTTCCCGGACTGCTGGAATGCGTGAACGTGGGATGCGGCCGCGAGAGTCAGCGACACGCAGAAACCGGTCCAAATCGGCTTTCGACAACGATGCATCTTGAAACTCCCCAATACCAACGAAAGTCCACTGCCGCGCAACGGGCGGCACGCTCAGGCCAACAGGCGAAAAGCGCCCAGCAACAGGGCCCCGATAAGTCCCATTGACGTCAAAATCATCAGACACAGTATCACGCTCGCAACCGGGATCGCTGAAAGCTTCTCGCATCGCATGGTCTTGTAGACAATGCTGATGCTGAGAATCAGCGGCACGAGCATGCCGAGCCGCCAGAAACCGGTCACGTCGATCGGTTGGACAAATAATCCGGACAACCAACTCTCCATGAATCAGGCCCTTCCTCCGCTCTTGGGCGGCGGACGCGGCTGCGCAACCGCCGTCATCGACTCAACCCGGGCCAGGACATCAATGATGACCAGCAGGTTGAGCAGTCCGGCGACACCGGCGTAGACAACCGCGATATTCGACGCGGGCCACGACGCCTTGATCTCATCTTTGTGCTGGGAAAGCCGCTGGTTGCTCCAGTAAAGCGCGGCCAACGCCTGCGGACCCATGCACAACTGGGCGGCGATCCAGGCGCCGTTTTCCCGGGGAGTGACGGTGGTGCGGACGCCGCCGACGGCCACGCCGGTCCAGAATGTTCCCGTGATGACGGCGAGGAAGATAAAGGCACGCGCTCGCTGGCCGATCCACCAGTGTCCGAGTCCGGGCAGCATCCACGCGAGCAGCGCTGCGACCGGGGCTGAGGGGGCCGTCGTATCCGAGTGGGAGTCCGACTTGGCGGTCTTCACCATGAGCACATTGTCCTGTTGAGCATTACATTCCGCAGGGGCCTGACGGGTCACCGCAACGACCGCAGCCGCCGGCCGGGGCCGAAGATCGAGCGGGCTGGCCGCCGGCCTGAGCGGCGAAGACGCTGATTTTTCGCATCGCCTTGCGCTCGCCGCATTGGGGACATTGGACGGCCCTTGCCGATCCGGATGAGGAAACCAGCTCCTCAAAATCCCGATCGCAGGCCTCGCAATGAAACTCAAAAATCGGCATGTTCACCGCCTGCACATGATCCCGAGAGGCGGCCAATCCGCATCCCGGGAGGATATCCTGAGTATATCGGTGGCCAGAGCCTGTCGCAATGAAGCGACTCGAGATCGACAGGGGCGACTGCGTTGACCGTGTCACCGATGCCGGTCCATGACGGATCACCGAGGAATGGCCGGAGTTGAACGGATCGGTCACGCGGGCGAATGATCGCAGCGGCATTTGCTTCCTGATACCATCCCCTTCATGCCTGTTGAGCATCGCATTGCCATGTGGTCCGGCCCGCGGAATATCTCGACCGCGATGATGCGGGCGTGGGGTTCGCGCGGGGACACGGTCGTCTGCGATGAGCCGCTGTATGCCCATTACCTCAAGCTCACCGGGCGCGATCATCCCGGGGCGGAGGAAATCGTGGCTCAGTGCGAGACCGACTGGCGGAAGGTCATCGGCCAACTGACGGGGGCAATCCCGGACGGCAAGGCGATCTATTACCAGAAACACATGGCCCATCATCTGCTGCCGGGCATGGACCGCGACTGGGCGCTGAAGCTGTCGAACTGCTTTCTGATTCGCGAGCCGAGTGCCATGCTTGCGTCACTGGTGAAGGTGATTCCCTTTCCCGGCGTCGAGGAGACCGGCCTTCCGCAGCAGATCGAGTTGTTTGACATGATTGTCGCCGCGACGGGGAGCGAGCCGCCGGTCATTTTCGCGCGCGATGTGCTGGAGAATCCCGCCGGAATGCTTGCCGCGCTTTGCGAGCAACTGGGCGTGCCATTTTCCGACGCGATGCTGCGCTGGGAGCCTGGTCCGCGGGCCACCGACGGCATCTGGGGCAAGCACTGGTATGCCAATGTCGAGAAATCGACGGGGTTCGAACCGTATGCCGAAAAGGACATTTCTCCGCCGAGTCACCTTCGAAGCGTACTGGAGAAGTGTGAACGACTGTTCGAGAGGCTCTTTGCCAAGCGGCTCGCGCCATCGACGACTAAACTCCCCAAGTGAATTCGACGCGACGGCGGGATTGGATCCGCCTATGAACCGTACGCGAGGCCCCCGCGTTAGAGAAGATGATGTCCGACACGCCCCCCGCAACCCAGAATTTTCCGCTGAGTCGACGGCCGAGCGATCGGTTCTATTCGCGCCTGCAATGGCTGATGCTGGGCTTGCTTGCGCTGCTCATCCTTTATTCTTTTGTGCTGTTACCGCACTACCCGGTTTCGCGGCCGGTGGGATTTCGGCTGGTCATTTTCTCGCTGGTCTGCCTGAACGGGCTTTGGTGGAGCGTGGCCGATCGGCGTTTTGCACGATTCATCCGCTCTGCAGGCGCGTCGCGATTTCTTCGACTTGGGACCGCCGGCTTTGGCATCGCCCTGAACATTCCGATTGCCTACATGCTGATCGCCGGCCGGATGCCGCAATTTATTCGCAGCCCGACCTGGTACGCCGGCGCGGTGACGCTCTGGCACCTGGGACTTGCCTTTTGCCTGCCCATCGTCGCGGGACTGCGCCTGTTTGTGCTCGCCGTCGAGGGAGTCTGGCGGCGTGTCAGAAGCACAAATCCGTCGCCGACGCAACCGCAGGACAGGCAATCGACTGATGCAGTGTCGAATGACGCCGAATTGCTGACCCGCAGGAAGTTGCTCAAGACCGCCTTCGCCACCGCGCCGGTTCTCCTGCTCACCGGGGCTACCGCCTATGGGCGCGCGGAGGAGGGCGAGCTGCTGATTCGTCGCCACAAACTGCCCGCGCCGTGGCTGCCCGATCGCTTGCGCGGGCTTACGATTACTCACGTCAGCGATCTGCACGTGGGCCGCTTGTATCGGCCGTATCTGCTTCCCCGCCTGGTTGACGTGGTGAACGGGCTGGACAGTGACATCGTCCTTGTCACCGGCGACATCATCGACAACTCCAACGACATGCTGCCGGCTGCGGTGTCGGCGATCGGGCAGTTCCGCCATCGCCACGGGCTTTTCGTGTGCATTGGGAACCACGACGAGATCGACGACCGCGCCGCGTTCATTCGCTACACGCGCGACCAACTGCCGCTGCTCATCAACGAGCGGAGGTCCATCGAGATCGGCGGCGAGCGGATCACCATCGCCGGGCTCGATTATTCAAGCAGTCCGCAGCCGCGCGGCCGTCGATTGGGCGATGTCGCCGCCGCCGAGGAGATGCTGCTGGGCCACCGCGTGGAGCGCGAGGGGCCTGTCATCGCACTGGCGCATCATCCTCACGCCTTCGACACGATGGCGCCGCTCGGCGTCCCGCTCACCCTCTCCGGGCATACCCACGGCGGGCAGATCATGCTCACCCCGCCGGGAATGCGGCCGGACCTGGGACTGGGGCAAATCCTGTTTCATTACATTCGCGGCTTCTACCGTCAGGGGGCGAGCGACCTGTTCGTGAACAGCGGCGTGGGCAACTGGTTTCCTTTGCGGATTCAGGCCCCGGCGGAAGTCGTGCAGATCCAACTCGTATAGGCGGATTGTTGATCGAAGGTGACGTCGGCTGCGTACCTACGGTGCGTAGGTGAAGTTCACATGGTTCACACCGTGGCAAGTCAGGGTGCAGGTGCCGGTGAAGTTTCCGGTGTCGACAAAGAGGCGCTGCCCACCCACGACGGTGAGGTCGAAGTTGATGAGATGATCGTGCCGCGCCTGCGGGCCGGTGACGCCGTGGGCCGCGTGGCAGACGCTGCACGGCGTGCGCTCGGTGACGATGTGGCGGTTGTGGAAGCGGAAGCTCTGATCGCCGAGGATCGAGTTGCGATCGTGGCACCGATAGCAAAGCGCATAGGCCTGGGGCGACTCGATGGTGAAGTCGGCCGTCTCGTATTGAGCCGCGAGTAGGAAGTCGAACCTGGAACCGTGTGGGCCGTTGGGGCCGAACCCGCCCAACTCTCGGGCGTCGGGATTATTGTGGCAGTCCTGGCAGCCGATGACGGGCCGGGCACGTTGCAGCGGCACAAGGCTGGGCACATCCATGCCACCGCGCGCGGGGAAGAGAATCGGATGGGCCGACGCGACGGTGGGCAGCAACTCGCGCCGAATGTTTCCGATGGCATCGCGCTGACGAATGATGCGCCGATCGACCGGCACCGGATTGTCCGCATGGCAGCGGAAACACACTTCGTAATAGTACCTTGCGCGATCAACCTGATTGCCGGAAGCCGTGACGCCGGGGACGAACTGCATGCCCGGCGGAATGAGCGCGGCGGGGGCGGCGGTCAGGCGTGTCTGTGCCAGCGGGTTGGCCTTGACCGCGTGCGGATTGTGGCAGTCGACGCAGTCGACGTGCGGCCGCATGGTGAGCGGGTTTTCGGTCGGGTCGTGCAGATCGAAGAATCGGGCGGTGCGATGGCCGCTGCGCTGGTTCATGAGTCCGGAGATGTCCCGCGCGGGAAATCCGCTGTGGCAGTTGATGCAAATATCGTAAGGGCGTGCGCGCAGCAGACGTTCGCGGTGCGGGGCATTATGCGAAAGGTGGCACGTCTGACAGGCATTGTCGAACATGGAGTTGAAGGGGGCGGCGACGCCGTTGGTCACGGTGAAGGGCACGGTCTTGGAACTGAGGGCATGGGCGCTGTTTCGCCAGCCGTCCATGCGGTGACAGGTATTGCACAAGGCGCCTTCGCGCTGGGTGATTCGCAGGAAGTTGCCCAACTCGTTGTTGTGGGCGTCGTGACAGGCGGTGCACTCCAACTCGCCGCGGTCGCCGAGCTTGATGCGATGATCGACGAGGTCCGGCGAGCGGAGCTGTGAGTCGCGATTGGAAAGCTGGCGATCGAAACGGAAGCCGATCGGGTGATCGTCGGACAAGTCGTTTGTCAGATTGCTCGTGCCGGTCGGCATAAAAGGCTGATTCATGGCGATGGGATCGGTGGGGGATCGCGACAGGACAAGCCCCAGCGCGATGCTGCCGTCATGGCACGAGAGGCACAACTTGCTGGGCCCGCCGGGCTGGTCGATTCGCGCGTCGGTCGTGCTGCTGGTATAGATTCGGTAGTGGGTCGTGGGGTTGTAACGGTTCCAGAGCGGGGCCTGTGGATCTGCGTTGTGCGGCGTGTGGCAGAAGATGCAGACCTCGCCCTCGTTCAAGGCTCGCACGGTGCCGCGACCCGCCGCGGAGAGATTGTGCGGCGACAGGACCACGCTCTCATCAGCATGGGCCGGGGGAAGCGACGCGACGGCAAGTAGCAGGGTCGGGAGTATGAGCAAACGAGCGCGCGCCCTGGGTAGGGTACGTCGGTCCGCGTCAAAATGTTTCGAATGAGGCTTCATTTCGCTTCTTGCTCTTCGGCGGCGGTCCCGCTTTCTTCTGGGAGATATTGAAACACCTGTACGCGGCGGTTGTAAGTGTCCGCGATCCAGATTCGATCCTGGGCGTCGATTGAGATTCCGGAGGGCAGATAAAATTCGCCCGGCCCGTGGCCCTCCTGTCCCCACGCCATCAGCAGCCGACCGCCCGGGTCAAATACCTGTACATTCTCAAACTGATTATCGAGTACGTAAATATGGCCGTCGGAGTCGGTTGCCACGTCGCGCGGGAGCGAGAAGTCACCGGCGGCGTCGCCTTTCTTTCCGAACATGTGCTTAGCCAGTCCGGCGGCGTCGATGGTTTGAACGCGGAAATTCATGGAGTCGGCAATCAGCGCGCCAAGCCGATCATCACAGACCAGTCCCGCCGGATAGTTGAATTCGCCGAGGCTCTCGCCGCGCTGGCCGAATCGCGACTTCTCGGCGCCGTCTTCGTCGAAGATCACGCAGGCATGAGCACCCGTGTCGAGAACCCAGTATTCGCGGCGCTGCGGGCTCCAGCCGACGGCCGAGGGTCGCTTGAGCGTCCCCTTGCCCATCGTGCGAACATCGGCACCCTGCAGCGTCATGATGAAAATCGCGGCGCGCTTGCCGTCCGCGATGGCAAGATGCTGATCCGCGAGCGTCACATCACTCGGCCACCCAAACTGCTCGCCATCGGCATGGGTGATGGCACGGAAGTCTCGCGTGGTGAGGTTCAGGTGGTACACCGCTTGATTCTGACCGTCACAGACGAAAAGGTCGTCGCCGCGCGCCGCCACGCTGGTGGGGGTGGAAAAACCGATGGTTGGCTCTGGTCCGGCGAGCAGCGACTTGAGCGTAACCGGCTTGGGCTTGTTAAGACTATCTTCCCCGGAGAGCGAACCGATGTACGCAATGCGCGGTCGGTCCGGCGATGGTGGCCATACGATCGGCGGCTCGTGCTTCTCGAAGACGGGGCGCAGCGGTCCCTGGCAGCCGGCGAGTGCGGAGAGGAGAACGAGTGCCGCGGCGATTCGTGATGTTCGTGTCATCCGCGCGGCCTCCCGATGATCGGGATTTCCCGTCGCACCTTGAGCCAGATGCCGAGTGAGTCGTCGGATGAGTAGGGGAGCTCGAGCATGTCGTACTCCGCTTCCACGAAGATGGTGAAGTACCCGATCTTGTAGGAGATGGAGGCCGTCAGATCAACGCCGTTGGTCTCGCCGAAGAGCGAATCCGTCTGGTAGCGGTAGAGGGCTGCCGAGTTTGCCTCCAGTCGAGGGCCGAGGGCGTAGCGGTGGGTGAGGCCCAGGTCGACGAGAGTGGTGTAGCGCTGCTCCAGAAACTGCTGCCCCTCGAATCTGAAGTGCGAGGCCGCCCCGCGGATATTGAGCTGTTGTCGATCGTTTTGAAACAGAATGGCGTCGGCATTGGCGTGCAGGGCGTGATAGGGGTCGATGGAGTCGTCGTTGAACTCGTATTCCGGTCCCGCTGACCATTTATCCCGGCGATAGGTAAAGCCGATGCGATGCCGGTTGATGTTGCGGTCGCGGTAGAGGAGATAGTCCTGCGGGTCGACCTTTTCGTCCTGCCATGAGAGGGCGTAATAAGGCGTCAGACCCATCTTAAAGTCCTGCTGCACGCGCAGGTCGATTCGGTCACGATCCACCTTGAAGTCGTCGAACACGCGATAGCGATAGCTGACCAGCACCGTCTGCCTGTCGAGGATCAGACCGGTGGGAATGCGCTGCAGCGCGACATTGTTCTTGATTCGCAGAACGCGATAGTCGATGCCGCGCCGATAGGCCCGCAGGCCGTTGGCGTCGCGGACGTGAATCGAGCCGACATCGACATTGGGATGAGCCAGGTAGCTCGACAGCGGGTCGCGAAAGGTGACGGATTCATCGATGACGACGCCGCTTTGCCGACCGTCGTCGGTTGAGGTCCGGGAGTGAAGGTAGGACAAGTTACTGGAGAAGATGCCGGTATCGTTTTTCTTGCTGAAGGCAAAATTGGCCAGGGCCCCCAGTTCGCTCAGGTCGGCGTTTTCGACGGCCGATTGCTGCAGGCCGTAGAACCCAAACGAGGATGTCAGGATGTCCTTGAACTGGTGAGTGATCCCCCAATCGCCTCGCCAGGTATCGGTTTCCAGATCGAAGTAGTTTTCCTTCAGGTACTGAGCCTTGTAACTGGTGAAGAGCGAGTCGGTATGTTGCAAACGCAACTGCGGGGCGAATTCGAAGACGTCGCGCGGCAGGTCACCCCGCTCTTCCTCGACGCGCAGCAGCGTGTCCATCCGGCTGCGATTGTCGAGGCCGAACTGGATGGCGTCATTCAGCGAGAAGTAATTGCGCGTCGTGTCGAATCGAGTATTCGTCCCGGAGTATTTGTCGCTGCGGCGCTCATGCTCAAACTCGAGCGACAGGGCATGATTCTCGGTCGGTTGCCACGTCGTTTCATAACGAAGTGTGTCCTCGCCCTGTTCCTGGTCGTCCTGCAGATAGTTCGAGCGGCTGGTGATGTCGTCGAACAAGTGGTCGAAGGTGAGTCGCATCGGCAGTTTGGGATCGTTAAAGAAAAGGCCCGCCCCGTACTTTTCGCGCGTTCGATCGAGGCTCGGGAGGAACGGCCGTGGAATCCGATCATCGAGCCTCGACGCATAGCCCGAGCCGGAGACCTTGCCGACCGGAAAGGCCTGCAGCCGCAAGTCGTATTCAAAAATGGTACCGTTGGGCGCACTCACCTTGTCGAAGAACAGGCTCGAACTGTCCTCGGTGAAGCGTTCCTGCGAGAGTCCGCCGCGGATCATCGCATCGTAAAGAAGCACGCGCTCGTCGATCAGGCTGCCGCGTCCGGTGAGGCCGAGCGTTTCCTGGAAGCGATACTGCTTATTCGTCTGGGCGAATCGGGGCCGGCCGCGGCCGAGGGAGTCGGTGCGGACGGTACGTTTCTGAAGCTCGGACTCAAATCCCACATCGGCGGTGAGTTCCTCGATGCTCATGAAGCGCGGGACGGGGCCATCCGTGGATTCCTCTCGATGCGCATTATCAGGGGTTGCCGTTTCGCCGTGGGCCTCAAGTGGCCGCATGGCGCCCGTGCCCAGTACCGCGTACAGGAGGATGTGGCTTGTCAGCCTCATTGACTCGTTGCGGACCTCGAACAAGCAGGGCGACGGGGATCCATGACGGAGAACGACCGCATTGGCGGCGTATCTTACAAGGTGGCGGGAATGAGTGCGCTTCTATTGTTTGACAGGCGTTCGGGGTAGATTACCCCGGGGAAAGCGGTCGTCAGCCCGCAGCTCGCACTTGTCCCGATGCGGCTTAACAACAGCGTCATTCGCTGTTATATATCGGCGTTCATGAGCCTGACGCCGTACGAACGACCAGAGTCGCACCTGAAGCTCATGTCCGGCCGACTCCGGCTGCGTATCCGTTCACGCTTCTTCCGGCCTGCCCGAGGATGGGCGATTGTACTCGTCGCGGTGTTGGTGGCATCGTGCGTCCAAAGCGGTGAGCAGGGCGAGACGGAGCAAGGGCCCGACGGTGAATCGTCATCTGCAGGGGCAATTGGTTCGGTCGCCGCACCGGATGCGCGATGGGCGCGGGGTTTGATCGGAAGCGCCCATGACTTCCGGCAGGCCGACGGCGCAGCGCTGGACCTTTGCACGCCGTGTCATACTCCGCACGTCTCGCTGGGCAAGGCCCCTCTCCTCGACCGGCGGCCGCAGGTTTATCAAGCTGCCCAATCGTATGAGGCGCGGGGCGTCGAGCTGGACGCCAGTTCACTTCTCTGCCTGAGCTGTCACGACGGGATCACGGCTCGGGATGTTTATGGCTATGCACACGCGGTCAGGGGGCCGGGGAAGATCGGCGGATCGTGGATCGGGACGGGCAGTCTGACCAGCCACCCGATCGGCGCAAAGTATCCGCTGACCGAACCGACGTATCACGACCCCGCATCCGTGACGGCAAGCGGCCGGATCAAGCTGCCCGATGGCCGGGTGCAGTGCATATCCTGCCACGATCCGCACAATTCGCACCGGGTTGAGGGCATGCTGGTGGATCGCAATGACGCAAGCCGCCTGTGCCTCGCCTGCCATCGGTTGTAGACTTCCAGTCCGTGAAGATTCGCATGAGACGCATGAACCTACGCTTGGCCCTGGTGGTCGCGGTTGCGATCGGCGCATCCGCCGTCGGCTCCTGCGCGGACTCTGGCGAGCGATTGAGCCAGTCCAGCAGCCGCATCTATCCGCCCTCGCCGCAATCGCCGCGTGTCGTGGCGTTGGGAAACCTGCGCAGCGGTCCTGGGGCGAGCGAGTCCGAGCGGCAGTTGGCCATCATTCTCTTTGGCGAGGAGCCCGAGCCGCCGATGTCGTTCGTCCGGCCGCTGACGGTTTCCGCGGATGTTGGCGGACTGCTGACGTGCGACGCCGCCCTGGGAATGGTCCTGCGATGGGATCAAGCGTCACGTGCGTTGGACGCGCTGGAAATTTCCCCACGGCCATCCAGACCGGTCGCCGCCAACTCGACGCCCGATGGCGACTGGTTGATCGCCGACGGCGGGGGCAGCGGTGCGGTGCTCCGATTCAGTCCGAGTGGTCGTCTGGTCCGTCAGTACGGTGTACGCGATCGACCGTATCGACCGGCGGGAATGCTCTTCGTCGGCGACGAGCTTTGGGTCACAAATATCCTCGGGCATCGCATTGAGATATTCGAGGCCGCCACGGGGAAACACCTCCGTTCATTGGGAGAACGCGGCGCAGGCGACGGACAATTCGGCATGCCGCTCGGTTTGGCGCAAACACCGGCCGGCGACATCTGCGTGGTCGACCAACTTAATAGCCGCGTGCAAATTCTCAGGCCCGACGGCACTTATGTCGGCTCGGTCGGCGGTCCGGGAGACATCGTCGGCACATTCGGTCGGCCAAAAGGTGTGGCCGTCGGAGATGACGGAGTCATGTTTGTCACCGACGCGGCTTCTCAGCGCGTGCATTGCTTCGACTCGCGCGGCCAACCGTTGATGGCATTCGGCGAGCCGGGAACAGGCGTCGGAGCGCTGAGCGTACCGGGTGGTGTTTGCATCGCAAGAGATTGCCCCATTGAGAGCGCGCAGCTGCCTGAAGGCTTTAGGGCCGAGTATTTTGTCCTGGTCGCCGAGCAATTACTCAGACCCGGGATTCGCGTTTACGCGTGGGGTGGCTTGTCGACGGTCGCCGTCGGCGAACGCACAGTTGAGCCAACCGGTTCGAGATCGGCGGGCGCCGGCGAAACCATCAACCCGCATTGGTCGGCCGGCGACTGCAAAACGTGCCATAGTCCGTCCGGCACCGGCGCTCCTCGCGCCATACTTGCAGCCGATGTGGACACACTCTGTCTTTCCTGTCACGACGGGAAGAGGGCACGGGCAGAGGCGCACCCGGTAGGGCGGCTTGCCGTCACGCGAGATATTCAGCCGCCCGGCGACTGGCCGCTCAATGACGGACGCTTGGGATGCCTGACCTGCCACGACATTCGCCGGCATTGCAGCAAGGACGCGACTCGCCCCATTCAAAATTCGGGGATGCTGCGCTTCTTCGATGAGAATCAGCCGCTGGCGCTTTGCACGCAGTGCCACAAGCCTGCCGAGTCATGGCGCATCAGCCCTCATAAGAATCTGGCCGCCGATGGAAGTGTGATCGAGCAGTCTTGTCTATTCTGTCATTCGCAGACACCGGCGAATCCCGATGACGGCAAGCGGCAGGGCGATCCGATGCTCCACGCCGCGTCGTCAAAGCTCTGCCTGACCTGCCACACTCGGCATTGGGACGTTTCGCCGATCGGCCACGTCGATCGCCCGGCGTCGCAGGAGATTCAGGAGATCATCGCCGCAGGCTCGGGGCGATTGCCGTTGACTGAGAACAAGGTCACGTGCTACTCGTGTCACAATCCCCACGAGGCCGGACTCTTTCCAAGCGGCACACCGCTGGGGGCGATCTCACAATTGCCGACAGATGTTCACGCGGCGCTTCGCGTCACCAGCGTGGAGCTTTGTCTGGAATGTCACGCCAAATAGCCGCAGGGCGATCGATGGATCGCGCGCACGAATTCATTCGTAAATGTGCGTGCTCTCGGTTTCCTCGACCGGCGACTGGAGTTGGTCGCTGATCATGGAGACCCGGAATCGCACGTCGGCCATCGCGGTTCCCCTGACGGTGATGCGGAAGGTGGCCTTGGCCTTGGGGTCGAGCCGGGGCAGCGGTGCAAAAGTCACGATCTTGCCCTGGGCAGTGGCGGCGGTCGGACCATCCGCTGAGACATACTCCTGCTGCGGCGGGATCGTGCAAGTGATGGCGATGTTGGTCCCCTCGGCCGAGCCCTGATTGACGACGATGATGTCGTAGGTCTCGTTGGCCCCGACCTCGATCGGGTCGTCGTTGTCCACGACTTCGAGGAGAATGGCCGGGATGCCGACGACTTCGGTCGTCGTTTCAGCATCGGCCTCGGCGCAGTACGCCTTCGCCGAGACCTTGTTCGTGATGGTCCCGATCTGATTCGGTATCACCGAGATCGAGAGTGACTGCGACGCGCCCGGCTCAATCGTTCCGACGCGCCAGGTGACCTGGCCACCGGAAACTTGTCCGTTGCCCGCATCCGTCACACGCGCGCCGCTTGAGACGTCGTCGACGATGACGGTGTCCTTCGCCGGGGCGTCACCGTTGTTCGCAATGGTAATATCGTACTTGGCCGGTCGGCCCAGATAGCGCTTTTCCGGGCCGGACTTGGTGAGGGCGAGCTTGGGAACCGTCACGCCGGTGTCGGCGGATGCATCGGCGGTCAAGCCTCCGTCTTCAACGGCGCTCGCCGTGTTGCTGAATCGTCCCGTGGCGGATGCCTTGGTGGTGACACTGAACTCGCGCGACTGTCCCGCGGCGAGGTCGCCCGCGGAGAACGACACATTTGCCCGGCCGTCCTGCGCGGTCCAGCCGTCAGGGAGTGCGCCGGTTACTTTCACATTCCGTGCAACGCCGGAGCCGCGATTTGAGACGACGTATCTAAGCGTGATGGGGTCGCAGAGGATGACTTCAGCCGGTGCGGTCAGCGTGAGTCCCAGCTCAGGTTGAACGGCGCGGTTGGCCCCGCAGATTTCGGTCTTGAAGGTGACGGTGGCGCAGTAGTTGAGTTCGCCGACCGATGCGGCCGCGCCGGTGACCTTGATCGTCGTGGACTGCCGGGCCGCAAGCGTGCCGAGCGACCAATTCAACGAGCGATCTCCGGCCGACGCGCCCGACGGCGTTGAGCTCGACAATTCAAACGCCGACGGCAGTTTCTCGGTGAGGGACAGTTCGCTCACGTCATGGCCGGTCAGATTGGTGAGCGTGATGTCGTAAGAGAAGGACTCGCCCACGCGGACTTCAGCGGGAACGCTTCGCTCCAGGAGAATCGCACTGGTGGCGCGATCGCCCGAGGGGTAGTAACTCTGTGTGCGGCTGACCTGGTTTTGGCGCGGTTGGCTGATAACGGGCGATGCCGACGCAGCCTGCGAGGGCGGCGTTGAGCGAATCATCGTCGCCGACTCGGCGGGCGGCGTGCTGAGTGAACGAGCCGCAGGCGGCGAATCCGCTGACGTTTCGCGCATTTGCTCAGTTGGCGCGGATTGCGAAGGAGCAGCCTCGACCTTTGCGGGCATCGCTGGGGCGACCTTGGGGGCGGGATGAGAGGCTTGGCTTGCGGGCTTCTCGGCGGCGCTGCCCATTCGCGGGCGACGATCGCCGCCCTGCTGGCCGAACGACATGGATGCAAACAAGGCTGTAGAGATGACAGCCACGAACCACTTCGTCTGTCCCTGACGCAACATCGCCGTCTCCTTACGTCTGCCGGCTGGGGCCTGCTGGACCCAACCTGATTCGAACAACGGTCAAGGGAGTTGGACGCGACCGGCATCTTTCGACAGGTCGCGCCGTCCTCCGAACCTTCAATTGCGGCACATCAATAGATGTGCGTGCTTTCAGTTTCCTCGACCGGCTCTTGGGCCTGATCGCTGGTCATCATCACCTTGAATCGAACATCGTTCGCGGCCGTACCCTTGACGGTCAGTCGATAGACCGCCGACGCCTTGGGATTCAGTCGGGGCAGCGGTGCAAACGTGACTGTCTTGCCCTCCACCGACGCGTTCGTCGGGCCGTCGGCGGAGACGTACTCCTGCTCCGGCGGAAGGGTGGCGACAATCTTGATGTTCGTTCCCTCTGACGAGCCCTGATTGACGACCGTGATCTCGTAGGTTTCGTTCGCGCCGACCTCGATCGGGTCATGGACGTCCACGACTTCCAGAAGGATGGCCGGTACGCCCTCGACGTTCATCGTGTACGAGGCGGAGGCCTCGGTGCAGAACGCGCGGGCCGTCGCGGTGTTGCTGATCGTACCGATGCGCCCAGCCTTCATATCCACCGACACCGACTTCGACGCGCCCGGTGACAGCGTGCCGAGGTTCCACATGATGCCGCCCTGGCCGGGGTGTCCGCCGTCGCTGGCGCTGACAAACTCCATCCCCGCAGGCAAGGTGTCGACAAGCACGGTGTCCTTGGCGGGGGCGTCACCCTCATTCGAGACGGTGATCTGATAGCTTGCCGGGCGACCGAGATAGCGCATCTGCGGGCCGGTCTTGGTGACCGCCAGCTTGGGCATCACGATCCGCGTATCGCAGCCCGCGTCGGCGGAAAGGCCGCCGTCGGCGCTGGCCATGGCTCGCAGTGCATAGCCACCCTGGCGCGAGGCCTTCAGATTGAAGTTGGCTTCCTTGCTCTGGCCGGGGCTGAGATTGCCCGCCGAGAAGGACAGCGACCCTCGGCCGTCGCCGGTTGCCAGGCCGTCCGGGAGATCGACTTTGACCATGACGTTCCGAGCCGTGCCGTCGCCGGTATTGGTGACCACGACGCGGTAGGGGAGCGGATCGCAGAGCATCATCTCCACCTGACAGTTCATCGAGAGGGCCAGCTTGGGCTCGACGATGACCGTGTCGGCACAGTCGTTGTCAGACAGACCGTTCGACGCCGTGACGTCGGCGCAGTTGTGATAGGTGCCTGAGCGTTGGCCCGTGACTTTGACGGCGATCGGAACGCTGCCGCCGCCCGCCAGGTCGCCGATCGACCAGGAAAGGGCCTGACCCGCGACGGTCGCCGCGGGCCGACTGGCAACGTAGGAAATCCCGTTCGGCAAAGTGTCACGCACCGTGACATCCGAGGCGGCCATCTGCGCGGGGTTGGTCACGACGATGCTGTAGTCGAATTCCTCGCCGACCTCCGCGCGCGGTGGGGCGTTCTTGGTAATGTCGATCTGCGGCGCGAGCCAGGTCTTCGTCGTGTGCCCCGTCGCGATATGTCCGCCGGGCTTGCAGCACTGCACATCGTCCGGGCGGATGATGTCGATCTGTATGTCGTTCACGCCTTCGACCGGCGCGTCCTGATTGAGCGTGACCTTGGCGAGGCCGGCCGAGTCAGACTGCACGGAGACGCTGGTCGATCCGCCCGGAGCAAAGGTACCGCCGGGGCCTGAAGCGAGTTTGTAGACGACTTTATAGCCCACGAGCGGTGAGCCGTCTGAGTGCTTGAAGACGCGCGTCACCAGTTCGTGCGGCGTGCCGACCATGTTGGTCGCGGCAGGCGGCCACTCCCAGCCGACGTCGTACCAATGCTTGACGGCGAAGACCTTGTGCTTGGTCCAGTCATAAATGGCCGGGCAATATGCGATGATGTGCGTATCGCCTTCCACCGGCGAGCTGATGACGCACCAGGTCTGCCCCTCGTCGAGAACGAGGTCATCGTCAGGGTCTTCGGTGCCGCGCGTGATGACATGCTTGAAGTTGTTCGTGTGCGATACCGCAAACGTGTTGGTCAGCTTGTAGCCGCGGCTGGCGCGGAACCCGCTCTCATCGATCTCAATGATGCTGCCGACGCTGCCTTCGGCGATGATCCATTCGACGCGGCGATTCGGGAGCGGCTTGCCGTCCTTGTCGCGCACGGTCGCGATGAGCACATGCTGCGTCTTGACGGGATTGACCGCCTCGACCGGGTCGATCTCAATCGTGCCGGCGAAGGGGTCCCAATCGGTGTAATAGCCGCCCTCGGGAGGCTTCGGATGCGTCGGAATCGTGTCGCCCGTTGCAGGCCATGTAGCCGAATGGGGCATGCTGTTCCGGCATCCTGCCGATCCCAGACCCAATAGGGCGATGAGGGTGATCAATGCTCTCGTTGACAGTTGCCGACTCATATCCGCCTCCAACTCATTACCTGCAATCATCTGCCGCTTCCCTCCCGGAAGGCGCCAAAACTCGACTTCGTGTCGTCAAACTCCGTGCCTGGGCTGCAGGACGCACGCCGACTCCCCCAAGGCAAGTCATGGGGCAACGCAGAGCCACAGTGCAAGAAACTCGTCACTATAGGGGCACGACTTCACGTCGAAGGCCGCTGGAAAGCAGAAACCATCGACGAAAGCGATGTTAGCGGTCTCAGTTCGACGCTTGATCCATCGAACCCGACCTACCCCCGTCAGCGCGCGCCGTGTGACTGAAATATGGGGCGAAAGCCAGCCCCCCTCCGGAGAAACATCTGGAGAAGTGAGCATACCAAACCGCGACGGTTCGATTCAAACCAGTGCCCTTGCGGCTCCCCGACTCGATTCTCCCAATTCGAAGCGTTGGGTATGGGCAAGCCAGAACTCGTTAATCCACAATTGGTTATGATCATTTTCCGACGAGGGCCCAATCGGCTTGACATTGAGACTGAGTCTCAATATCTTAATGCCCATGGCTCCCAGGTCCACATCACATGATCTGCACGGCTCGACGCCGGCAAACTGTTTCGCTTCGACGCGAATCGTGGCGACCGAGCAGGTACCGCCGAGGGCGCGCCCAGATCCACTCCGAAAGGTCGATTGATGTTTCCAGAATCGCACCCGTCTGCATCCGCTCGATTGTTGCGAGTGAAAGCGGCTCGCCCTCAACGGTCGCCTCAAATGAATCGTTGGACGACCGACGCCCGGCTTGGCTCGGACGTTCGACGCCAGGCCTTCACCCTCATCGAGCTGCTCGTGGTCATGTCGGTCATCGCCGTGCTCGTCGGCATCATGCTCCCTGTCTTGAGTGCAGCCCGAAAGACGGCACACGGCACGGCCTGTTTGTCCAACTTGCGGCGGATGGGCGTCACGACCGTCATGTACCTTGAGAAATCGGGCGGCTGGTACCCGCCCATGCGGCTCTCAAAGGTGAACGGCGTCACATATGTGAACGAGTACGGCGCTGCTGAGCCGAGATGGCACTGGTTTCTGGCCTTTGAGCTCGGCCCCGTGATCACGCCGCCGGCCGACGGCGCCTCGCCATGGAGCGACTCCTTCTCGCGCACCATAAACAACGGCTATTTCAATTGTCCGAGTCTCATCGGTGCGAATGCGAGTGATATCCGCAATGGCGCATACGGCTACAACTATCAATACCTGGGAAACGCCCGCACGGACTCGAATCCGCCGGACTTTGACAATTTCGGCGTATCCGAAAACAGCATCAAGGCGACTGCTCAGACCGTCGTTTTCGCCGACAGTCGCGGAGCCCATCCCGAACATGGAAAACACTCCTACACCCTGGACCCACCGCGCCTGGCCCGTGAGAAGAACGCGCTCAAGTTCGGCCCCGGTTCTTCGGATGGTCCGATTCAGCATTCGCCGGCCGAGGCACGTCATCGCGGTCGCGCGGTCGTGAGCTTTGCCGACGGCCATTCCGCGTTGTCATCGCTCGCGGAGTTGGGATATCGACAGGATGACGTTGGCGTTGTCGTTGCGGACGCGGATGGGACCGACCCCATCGCGTCGAATCACTTGTGGAATGGTTTGGGATCTGACACTCGCCCGGTGACGGACGCCTCAGCCGCCAGGTCCCGTTGATTCTGGTGACTTGTCCGATGGAGCGATGCGAAATGCATCGGGTGCGGTGGCAAGGTTTGCCAGATCAGTCTGACGGCGGCTGGTGATGAGTTGTGGTCGCCGCGCGATCCGCATCCTCATGGTCGGACGGGTGCGGCGAAGTACGCTGCACTCCCAGTTCATCCCAGTAGGTCCATTTTCCCGTTTTCGCCCCCATGTCGTACGATCCCTCGCCCGACTTGGCGCCATTCTCAAAGTAAGTAATCCAGTGGCCGTGGCGGACGTACTCGCCCAGATTCTCGCGCTTCAAATACCCCTCGGCCTTGATCGCACCGCTTGAGTATTTCTCCTGGGCCGGGATCACGCCGCTGACAAACCACATGTAGGCGAACCATAGAGCGAGAACGGTGAGCGGAACCAGGCTTAATAGGAGCTTCGTTTTCGGCGAGCCTGTGCCGAGCCGCCCGGACTTCGCTAAGTGTGAATCGGGATACGCTGACGCGCCGTCATCCGGCCCGCGATGCGCATGATCGCCGGGTTGATCACTGGATGCGGTCATCGGCACAAATTCCTGCGGGAGCGATAACGGCACATGACGAGCACGAGGCTACTTGCTCAGCCAACGCATGATCGAGTAGATGCTCGTTTCTCGTCCTGCCCGGGCGATGGATCGAGTCAGCGGGATTTCCTTCGGGCAGACCTTGACGCAGTTCTGTGCGTTGCCGCAGTCGGTGATGCCGCCCGGACCCATCAGTGCCTCCAGACGCGATGAGGCGCTCATCTTTCCGGACGGATGAGAATTGAACAGCACGGTCTGCGAAATGACGGCGGGGCCGACGAAGCTCTGATCGTAGGCCGCGTCTTCTCGCTTTGAAAAGTCGGCGTCCGACTCTCCCGGATATCTTGCGATGTCCTGTTTTGTGTACTGCGGACAAGCCTCCATGCAGCATCCACAGGTCATGCACTCGGAAAGTGGATAAGCCTCGTCCTGGTCCTCGGGGCTCTGAATAGGCCCGGGGCCGGCGTCGTAATAGCCGTCGACCGGGATCCAGGCTTTGATGCGCTCCAGCCCGCGAAACATACGCCGGCGATTGACCATCAAGTCGCGCACCACCGGAAACTTGGTCATCGGCTCCAGCTCAATCTCGCCGGCGTCGGTGCGACCGATGTTGTCGACCAGGGCTGTACATGCTTGCCGGACGCTGCCGTTGATCACCATGGTGCACGCGCCGCAGACCTCTTCCAGGCAGTTGCAATCCCACACCACCGGTGTCGTCGCACTGCTGGCCCCGATGGGCGTCGGATTGGCAGCGATCATCTGCAGAGCCGAGATCACGTTCATGCCGGGAACGCGTGGCACCGAAAAGCTCTGCCAATATCGAGCCGTTCCCGGTCGATCCTGTCGGGCAATGCGAAAGACGATCGGTTGGTGATCTTCATGGCCGTGATGAACCTCTGGGCCGTGATGATCGTCGTGATGAGACGCGTTGTGTGTTGCCATATTCAGAAAGCTCCGGGTCGAGTCCGTTCCTGACGCGGGTTCGGTGGATTATATGGAAGTGCCGCCGTCATCGACAGCCGCAAATTTCCCGAAGTCGGATCGCCCATTTATCGCGGGGACGGGTCAAGACCGCCGAGTCCGTCGTCCGACTCACTGCGCCGGCCGCTCATCCGGCGGATCATGAAGCTGATGCGCCACGCTGTTTGTATCGGATCAATCCGGCCCATGCGAGCAGCGGTGAACGGCCCTATGACGTTTGTTTTAGGACGAAACCGGACGGCGGCGGCGACTTGCAATCACGCCGTGGCCTAGTACGATGAGGGGCTTACGCTACGGGGCGTAGCTCAGCCTGGTTAGAGCGCTGCGTTCGGGACGCAGAGGTCGGAAGTTCGAATCTTCTCGCCCCGATTGCCGCGAAGCGGCAATAGAGCAGGTGAAGAGTGGAACAGTAGAGCAGGTGAGGGAAGCAAATCCCCTGACCGTCTAGCGGCCTCCGGGCCAAGTCGACTCCACACCTGCGGTCTCCTGTTCACCTGCTCTCCTGCTCATTTCCACTTGGATATCATAAATGGCCTTCATGTTCGAGAAATTGGACGTGTACCAAAAGGTCGTGGACTTCGCGGACCAGCTTGCCGTTCTGGCTGAGGATTTCCCGCGCGGATGCTACTTTCTTTTCGACCAATCAAATCGCGCCTAATCACCAATCCAGGCAAGATTTTTTCTCTAAAAAAACACCTGATTCGCCGGCCGCCTGCCCTCCGATTGTGTTAAAATAAGTGCCATCGCGGCGTCCTTCCGCCGCCTGTTCGGTCTTGGCCGAATCCATCGAGTTCTTACGAAGGGCTCACCACCGGGGAAAATGGGGCTGCTGCGAGGACATTACGTCCTGGCATGCGCCGCAATTCCGACAGGAGTCGTCGCACTCTCTGTCGACGACCCGTTTTTCTCGGCCCGGATTCGATGATGGGGTTCGGCCCTCGATCGTGTGTTTAACCTTGGAGAGGCTCCGATCCCAAGCCTGGATTCGACATCCATCAGCGAGGGGTGGGATTCCTGATTCTCCAAATCCCGGACGGCCTCACTCCGGTGTCGTCTGAATGGAGCCCACTGAAGGGACAGGTGAAAAAATGAACCGTCGAAACACATCACAACTCGTGCCGGCAATGATCGGCGCCATCCTCCTGGCAACGCCCGCCTTCGCACAGCCCGTCCCGGTTCACGAATACCGCTTCGCGGGTAACGGCAATGACAGCACAGGCACGGCCGACGGCAGCGTGGGCTCCAACCTGTCCTTCACGGCCGCCGGCGTCCCGAATGGTCTCGGACAGGCATTGGTCGTCGGCACCAACGGCACGGCCCCCAACAACGTCATCGCCGTCCCCAACCCCGACTTCGTCGACTTCGGCATGGCCGACTTCTCTCTCGCCTTCTGGGTCCGCCGCGACAACAGCGACGCCAGCATCGACGGCGTCTTTGACGCCCTCGCCGGCACAGGACGAGGCTGGGAAGTCTACTTCCAAAGCACCGACGTCCTGACTGTCCGCCTCGACGACAACAGCGCCAACACCGCCGAGTTCGACACGGCGGCCCCGTTTACCGACGCCGCATGGCATCACGTCCTCATCAGCGTCGACCGCGATCAGATAAACGGCCTGGCGATCTACATCGACGGACTCCTCGACTCATCGCACGACCCCACATCGATCTCGGCGAACATCGACCCCAATCAGGCACTCTGGATCGGCGGGCGCAACGATGCCGGCGCGCAGGGCCTCGAGGGCGAGCTGGCCCTGCTCCAGGTCTACACCGAAGCCCTCACCGCTGACGACGCGGCACGGCTCGCCGCCATCGGCTTCCCGATTCACCAATACGACTTCGAGGGTGACGGCCTCGACATCGCCGGCTCGGCCGACGGCGCGGTCGGCGTCAACGTCACCTTCAACAGCGTCGGTGTCCCCGTCGAACTCGGCCAGGCGGCGGTCTTCGGTAACGATGGCAGCATCGCCGACAATCGCATCGACGTGCCCCTGGCGAGCTTCACCGACTTCGGTCTCGGCGACTTTTCAGTCTCGATCTGGGTCAAGCGCGATCAGAACTCCGGCGCGTCGCAGGGTCTTATCGACAACCTGGGAAGCAACGGAACGCAGATCCAGTTCCTCAGCAACGATATCCTTCGCGCCCGCATCGACGACAACCTCGGTAACGAATTCCGGCCCGAGTCGCTCACCACCATCACCGACCTCGGCTGGCATCACCTGCTGATGACAATTGATCGCGACGCCGTCGACGGCGCCAAGTGGTACATCGACGGCCAGCTCGACAGCAGCGACGATCCCACCGTGCTGACCGGCTCGATCCTGGCGAATCAGGACCTGTACATCGGCACGATTAACTCCTTCGGCCTTCGCGGCCAGCTGGCGAACCTGGCGTTCTTCAATCGGGCGCTCACGACCGGAGACGCGGTGCGCCTCGCCGATCTCGACGGCGACGGCGTCCCGTACGTGGTCGATGCCTGCCGCGGCTTCGACGATAATCTCGACGCCGATGCCGACACCGTCCCGGACGACTGCGACATCTGCCCGGGCTTCGACGACGCACTCGATGCCGACTTCGACACCGTGCCGGATGGCTGCGACATCTGTCCTGGATTTGACGACAATCTCGACGCCGACACCGACGGCGTGCCGGACGGATGTGACCTCTGCCCCGGATTTGACGACACGCTGGACGCCGACGGCGACGGTGTACCCGACGATTGCGACGTCTGCACCGGTTCATCGGAGACGGATTCGGATGGCGACGGCATTTGCGACGAATTCGACGCCTGCGCCGGCGATGACGCACTATGCACGGTACCGGCCAACGTCATCTGCGTCTGGGCCGTTGCCCCCGGCGCGCAGGACGGCTCCAACTGGTTCAACGCCTACCGCGACCTGAAGTCTGCAATCGCGATCTCTTCGCCGGGCGACGAAATTTGGGTCGCGGCGGGGACCTACTATCCCGATGGCGGTTACCAGCCTTCGGGCGGATCGTTGATCGCCGGCACCGGCAACCGCGACCAATCGTTTGTACTGGCTTCAGATGTCGCGCTCTACGGCGGCTTTGCAGGGTACGAGTCCTTGCGCGCGCAGCGCGATCCACAGGCAAACGTGGTCACCCTCAGCGGCGACATCGACGGCGATCAGACCCCGGCCGGCAACAGCTATCGCGTGGTCGAAGTAGGGACGAACGCTTCTGATTGCGAGTTGAATGGGTTTACCGTTACGGCCGGTAACGCAAATGGATCGGGCGCGAACACGGGCGGCGGAATGTATGTGAATGGAAGCACGACAGTCGTGGACTGTGCGTTTATTAACAACACCTCGACAAACATCGGCGGCGGCGTGCGCCTCCAGGCAAGCGCCACTGGGATATTTGAAGGCTGCCGCTTCCTTGGCAATTACTCAAACGACGAAGGCGGCGGGGTCGCGTGTCACGGTAACATGCGACTGGTTCAATGTGTCTTCTCCGGAAACGTCGCGCGGCGACATGGGGGAGGCCTTTATGCCGCCGCGGGAGACATCTCGCTGGTTCAGTGCACATTCAATGCGAATACTGCTCAACAAAACGAAGGCGGCGGAATTCGTAGCACTGCGTCGTCCCGCATCAGCAATTGCATACTCTGGGGAAATACAGACTCCGGTCCAATGGATGAGTCGGCGCAGATTTCAGACTTTGGCGCCTCTGTTGTCCGTCATTCGGTCGTCCAAGGCGGCTGGAGCGGCCTGGGCGAGAATAACTTGAATGCCGATCCACTCTTTACGGACGCCGACGGCGCGGATGACATCGCGGGCACGGCCGACGACGACCTGACGCTTGTGACCGGGTCGCCCTGCATCGACACAGGCGACAACGCCGCCGTGCCGATTGGCTTGATCACGGATTTTGCCGGGACCCCGCGATTCAACAACTGCCTGGTTGATATGGGCCCGTTCGAATTCGCCGGCGCCGCTCCTATCGACACCGACGCCGACGGCTTCACCGATGCCTGTGACGCCTGCCCAGGAGGCGACGACCGCGTAGATCTTGACTCGGACAACGTGGCCGACGACTGCGACCCATGCGTCGGCACAGCCGCAAGCGACACGGATAACGACGGCATTTGCGACGACATGGACGCATGCGCCGGGGATGACGCGCTCTGCCCCGGTCAGCCAAACGTCATCCATGTCTGGCCCGCCGCGCCGGGCGCGGAGACCGGATCGAATTGGTATCACGCCTTTCACGATCTGAAGTCGGCCTTGCTCGCGGCGTCCCCCGGGGACGAGGTGTGGGTCGCCAGGGGTACCTACTACCCGGACGGCGGCTTTCTCGTGAAGAGCGACAACTACATGCTGGGAACAGGCGACCGGCAGGAATCATTTGAACTTGAATCAGGCGTCGCGATCTTCGGCGGATTTGTCGGCAACGAGTCCAACCGGGCGCAGCGCGACTGGACAGCGAACCCAACAATCCTGAGCGGCAACATTACGGCCAGTGGTTCTGGAGCAGGCACCAGCCATCATGTTGTCACCGGCGGCGTCGAGGACGATGAAACGGCGGTGCTGGACGGATTCACCGTGACGCTCGGCAGTGCCGAATCCGCTCCAACGTCTGAGGGCGGCGGAATGCTTAACGCGGGATCGCCGACCGTCGCGAATTGCGTGTTCAGCCAGAATCGCGCGATCTTAGGCGGCGGACTGGCCAATTCGGGTTCGCCATTGATCACGCAGTGCGTGTTCATCGCGAACTGGTCATCTCTGGGTGGTGACGCCTTGTACAACACAGGAGCGGGGGCAGTCACCAACTGTTTATTCACATTCCCAAACGGTGGTAATAGTCTTGTGCGCAGCGATACGGCTCTCACCTCGCTGACGATGACAAATTGCGTGCTGTGGTCGGCGAATCAGTTTAGCCTCCCGATCAGTGACATGGGAAAGGCGATGGTCGTGAATCACAGCGTGGTTCTGGGCGGCTGGACCGGGCTCGGCGCCAACAACATCGACGTCGATCCGCTCTTTGTAAATGAATTCGGTCCGGATGGTATTGCCGGGACCGGAGACGAGGATTTTTCGTTGCAGGCCGGTTCCCCCTGCATCGACGCCGGCGACAACAACGCAGTCCCCGCCGGACTCTTCACCGACCTGGCAGGGGATATTCGGCGCGTCGACGACCCCGCCACGCCCGACACCGGCATCGGCCTCTGCGCGATCGTCGACATGGGGCCATACGAGTTCCAGGACGGCGCTGGTGAGGCCGACAGCGACGCCGACGGCGTGTGTGATTCGGTCGACGCCTGCCCCGGCTTCGACGACAACCTCGATACCGACGCCGACGGCCTGCCCGACGACTGCGACGCCTGCCCGACAATCGCCACTGGCGACGTCAACGCAGACACCTTCGTGGAACTCGGCGACCTCGCCCCCTTCGTCGCGGTCCTGCTCGACCCCGGCTCAGCCACGCCGGACGAACTCTGCGCGGCCGACACGAACAACGACGCCGCCGCGGATGGCCTCGATGTGCAGGGCCTCATCGACCTGATCCTGTCGCCGTAGGGAATCGTCGAGCGGATACCGCCGCAACCGAGTACTATCACCGCAATCTTCCAGGATCCGACGTTGCCGTGATCGCATGGCATTGGGGACATCCTACTTTGTTCCGATTCTCAAGCTGTTCTCCAAGCCTCGTCCTCAACAGGCCGCTTCGACGGCCTTTCCCGAAGGACCATTAAAGCGGCTTGCGCATCTGCGTAGCGTCCGGCGCCTCTGCCGGACGTGAATCGCAAGGAACATTTCCTGATAGACAAGGCTATTTTGACGCGCAATCTGCTATAGGCCGCGGCTTGAGCCCCGGTTGACCTCCCAGATCGCTGCAAACCAACTCAAACGGCGCGCACGGCGAGCAAGTGTAATCTTTGCGATGTCATCCACCATCCCATCCCAGGACCGCGCCGGGCCCCGCCGCGGCTTGCCGTTTGGCGATGGCCAACCAGCGGCCCCCGCTCCGTCGTGTGTCATCCCATTTGCATTCCCACTCAAACACCAAGGCCCCTCTGTGTCACCTTCCCGTCTCATTTTTCAAGGACTTACAAACGTACTTTCCCGAATTTTTCCATGCACGTTCGGGCATACACCGGTCCTGTTTCACCTTGCCGTTTTTCACCAAAAACCACCCAAATCGCCTGTCGCCCCAACTCGTGCCCGCCACAAGTGTTGGCACAATTCCCGCGAGGCTTGTGTCACCTTATGTCACCTTGGGTTTGGACGCGTTTTGTTCGCGCATGTGAGCCGCTGGTGGATGCAGAATCGCCCGGACTGAAGTCCGGGGCTCCTCATTGAGGGCTCGTTGTTGGGCGCAAATCAGAAGGGCAGGAGCTTGGCGACGCGGGGGAGCATGTATTGGATGGATTCTTCCTCGGCGGTCCAGGTGCCGACGAGGTAGGAACCGTGGGGCGGAAGAATGTTCGTCGCGAGGAGCGATGCTTCTTTGGTGCTGTCGAGGGCCTTCGACAGGCGCGCGTGGGCGTCGTAGGCCGATTTGGCGGTGGCGTACTGGACGACCCAGATGACGTTCGGCGTGCCGCGGCCGTTGGGCACGTCGTAGTGGGCGACGCAGGCGAGGGTGGTCTCATCGAGGCCGAGGAGATTGCTCATCTTTCCGGCATCGGGTGCATGGGGAAAGTCGAAGGCCTTAAGCGGGAGGCTGCCCAGATGGCGGACGAGCCAGCGCGCTTTGAGCAGGTTGGCGTCGGTGGGAACGGCGTCCAGCAGAAGCGGTCGGTCTTCGCGTTTGAGCTGGCCGGTGATGTAGAACATCAGGCGGATGACCTGCTCGGTCGTCTCGGTGTCGACGGCGGTGGTGGAGACGCGGATGTAGCTCTTGCCCTGCCAGGAATGGAGGTGAAAGCCGTCGGCCCGTTCGACACGGGTTTCACCGCCGACCTTCAGGGTCTCGGTCGAGTCAGACTGACAGGACATAATGCCGTAGGCGTCCTGCGGGGACTCGGTCTCGACGTAGAGGACGCGCGCGGGCCGCTCGGCCCCTTCGCTGTCGGTGGTCTTGTAGGCAGCGGTCGCGGCGGAAAGGACGCGGAAGTAGCTGAGGCGGATGGCCTCCGACGGCGTGACGGCGCCTGCGAGTTCGCCCGCCATGAAGACGCGGACCGGCTCGGTCTTGGTCCAGCCGGTGATGGCGCCGCTCTTCGGGAGGCATGCCGGGGCGACCGGCGAATCGGCGGCGTCGACGGAAGTTTGCCCCAAGGCCGGGGAGGAACTGCCGGAGTCGGCGGGGTCTTGTGATTTCAGTTCGGCGGGCTTGGTGGTGGGAGACTTGGGCTCTTTTCGCGGACAACCCGACAGGCATCCGAGGATGCAGAGGAGAATCAGCGAGACTCGGCGACGCGCGCGGGAACCCGACATGCGCGATCTCTCCAGGGGGAAACGGGTTGTCGAAAGGCTCCATCCTTTGCGATCGCATGGGATTGTAATCAGCAGTGCCATCCGGGCAATTCACAATTTTGACCGGGCCGAGGGCATTCGTATAATCGAAGTTTGTCTGTCGCCGACAACCTGGGGTCTTGCGCATGATCATCACGATTGACGGGCCCGCCGGCTCAGGAAAGAGCACCGCCGCCCGTAAGCTGGCCGCCAAGCTCGGCATTGCCTACCTCGATACCGGATCGATGTATCGGGCGATCGCCCTGGCGAGCCTTCAGGCGGGGATACATCTGAAGGACGACGCGGGGATCGTCGCGGTGGCGGAATCTGCCAAGATCGAAGTCGACTGCGGCCCGACTCACACGCGGGTGACACTGGACGGGACGGACGTCAGCGAGGCGATTCGCTCGATGGCGGTGAACCAGGCGACGAGTTTTGTGGCGCGGATACCGCGGATTCGGGAGATGCTGGTCGAGAAGCAGCGGGAGATCGGCCGGCGGCTCGGCTCGCTGGTGACGGAGGGCCGCGACCAGGGGAGCGTGGTGTTTCCGAACGCGGACTTGAAGTTCTTTCTGGATGCGAGCCTGGAGAAGCGGGGGCTTCGGCGATTTCAGGAACTCGTGGCGGACGGCGAGGACGCTTCGTACGAAATGATTCTGGAGAATCTGCGGGAGCGCGACGGCAACGATCGTCGCCAGTGGGCGCCGCTCTTGGAGCCGGCGACGGCGATTCATATCGATACGACGCAGATGACCATTCATGAGGTGGTGGAACGGCTTCTGGAGGAAGTCCGCCGCAAAAACATTCTTCCCCAGTCCTGACGGCATGCGTCTTTATTACCGGTTTCTCAGGCTACTTGCGCGGGGGATTCACGTCCTTTACTTTCGGGGGCGCGTCTACGGGCTGGCCAATGTGCCGACCCGCGGCGGGGTGATGCTGGCCTGCAACCATCAGAGCTATCTCGATCCGGTGCTGGTGACCTTGGCGCTCGATCGGGAGGGGCACTTCATGGCGCGGGACACCCTGTTTCATCAGCCGAGCTTTCGGCGATTGATCGAGTCGCTCAATGCGTTCCCGGTGAAGCGCGGAGCGGCGGACGTCGGGGCGGTGAAGGAGATTCTCCGGCGATTGAAGTCCGACAAGGTGGTTGTCGTGTTCCCCGAGGGGACGCGCACGAACGACGGGCGCATCGGGGCGATCAATGCGAATTCACTTCTGATTGCGAAGCGGGCGGGGGCGGCGATCGTTCCGACGGTGATTGACGGGGCATTTGATGCGTGGCCGAGGCGGCGAATGCTGCCGGCGCCGTCGCCGATTTACGTGACGTATTGCAAGGCGATCACGCCGGCGGAGATCGAGGCGTGGTCGATTGAGGAGATCGGGGCGGTGGTGGAGCGGCGATTGCGCGAGCGATTCGCGGCATCGCAGGCGCTGCGCCGCCGGCGCGCGGGGATAGATGATGGGCGGGTAAATCAGGGGGAATCGTCGGGGGCGGCTGCGACGAAATCGACGGGCAATTGAGGCAGGACGATTCGCGTGACGTGGGGCATGACGGAGCCGGTGATCGCCCGGCCGTAGGTTTCGTAGTCTGCGCCGGCGTTGACCAGTGCGACGACTTCGCGGATCGCCTGGGCCAGACCGTAAACGCGATCGGCGACGTCCGCGGGGGCGGGGTCGGGAATTAGGAGCCACTTGAGCCCGTTGCGTACGAAGCGGACGCGGATGAGCGGGAGATTGTCGCCCTGTTGTGCAATTACGATGGCACTGTCGCCGGACTGGCGTTCGGCGATGATGTTGACTCTGCGGGAGAAGATGCCTGCGGCGTCTTCGAGCGGGCTGAAACCCCAGTCTTGCGGGACGGGGACGAGGTATCGGGACTCGGCGGCGGCGCGAAGCTCGCGGTCGGCGGCGAGGACTTCGGCGATGGCGCGCAGGAGGTCGACGGTTTCGCGGCGGCGATCGGGGACGATGAGTTCGGCGAGGGCGGCGTAGTCACGGGCGAGGTAAAGTTCACGAAGCGTCCTGGCGGAAGCGGTCGCCGAGGCGGATGCGCTTGATGGAGTGGTCGCGACGGAGCGGCTTTTTGATTGCGGCTGGGGTGAGGCCGCGCGATCGCAGGCGGTGGAAGAGAATGCGACGGCGATGAGGGCTGCGGACAGGGTCGAGAGGACGGGATGTTTGCGAACAATCGCCATGATTATTTATCGGTAGCGGGGCGGGAATCCACGAGCCCCGGAATGGAACCCCGGCGGTGATCGACAATTGCGGCTGACGCCGATTAAGATGGCGATGGAGATATGGCACGAGCGGTATTAAAGATTCTCGTCCTTGCAGCGGCCCTGGGCATCGCGTGGCAGAGCGCGCGGCAGGGGCCTGCGCAGCAAGTGAGTTCGTCTCCGAGACCTGCGGTAACGCGGGCGTCGGGGGCCGGGGGGCAGTTTCGCGGGATGGCGATTCAGCTTCACGGCGGGGCGGAGGTTTACGATCACTATCACGATCTGATTCCGGAGATTCGGGCGCTCGGCGCGGATACGGTCCTGCTGGTGGTTCACGGCTGGCAGACGCACGGGGGGAGTCTCGATCTGCACATTGACCCGCGGAAGACGGCGAGCGCTGAGGGCCTGGGGAAACTTTGCGATCTGGCGGCGTCGGCGGGGCTGCGGGTCATTCTGATGCCGGTGGTTTTGCTGGAGGAACCGCGCAACAAAGAGTGGCGCGGGAAGATCATTCCCGAGGGGCAGGACTGGGATACGTGGTTTCGGCGGTATACGCGGTTCGTCGTGCACTTTGCAAGGATCGCGGAGAAGCACAACGTCGAGGTGCTGATTGTCGGCTCGGAGCTGATCAAGACGGAGGTGCACACGGAGCGCTGGCTGAAGGTGATTGAAGAGGTGCGGCAGAATTATCGCGGCGCGCTGGCGTATTCGGCGAACTGGGACCATTACCAGACGACGAAGATCGGATTCTGGCGCGAGCTCGATTATGTGGGGATGACTTCCTACTACGAGCTTGCCGAGGCGGCGAACCCCGAGCGGGAGGAAGTGGACGCGAACTGGTCGAAGATCAAGAAGGAGATTCTGGCGTTTTGCGAGGAAGTGCGGAAGCCGATCATCTTCACGGAGGTCGGGTGGTGCAGCCAGGAAGGCGCGGCGCACGAGGGGTGGAACTATTACGCGAATCAGAAGGCGACGGAGGCGGGTCAGCGCGAGCAGGCGCTGCTTTATGAATCGTTCATTGACGCGTGGGCGGCGGAACCGGCGATCGGGGGGATTATCTGGTGGGAGTGGGACAAGTCGGCGGGGGGCGCGACGGACTATAACTACACGCCGCGCGGGAAGCTGGCGGAGACAGTGCTGCGGAAGTGGTTCGGCAGCGAGCGGATTGACGGGAAGTCATCGGGGAAGGCCGGCGCGGCGGGCGTGGTCGGAAACTAATTCAACCGATACATATTCGAAACAGGGGGCTTGGGTGGGATGGTTCCATCCAATGACGGCGGCCTTGCATACCGGTCGCCCCGGCCCCAAGATGACCTGATCTATTATTAAGGATTCGGAGGATCTCGTGCCCTTACCCTACAACGAGCGGACTCATGATTGCGGGGCCTTGCGCGCCGGGGATGCCGGGCGGACCGTGCTTTTGGCCGGGTGGGTGGACAACTTCCGGGACCTGGGGGGGATGGTTTTCATCGATCTGCGCGATCGCGGGGGGATTACGCAGCTTCGGTTTGACCCGACGACGGACCCGAAGGCGCACGAGGTGGCGCGGTCGCTGCGGAGCGAATATGTCATTTGCGTTCGCGGCGAGGTGGTTCATCGCGGCGACAAGGTGAACCCGAACCTGCCGACCGGCGAGATCGAGGTGAAGGCCCACGAGATCGATCTGTTGTCGAAGTCCAAGACGCCGCCGTTTTTGATTGCGGACGAGATCGAGACGAACGAGGACCTTCGATTGCAGACGCGGTTTCTGGACCTGCGGCGGGCGCCGGTGCAGAAGGGGCTGATGCTGCGCCATCGCATTACGAAGACGATCCGCGACTACTTCGATAAGCACGGTTTCGTCGATGTCGAGACGCCGATTCTGACCAAGTCTACGCCTGAGGGGGCGCGGGACTACCTGGTGCCGTCGCGGTTGCAGCACGGCTCGTTCTATGCGCTTCCGCAGTCGCCGCAGCTCTTCAAGCAGCTTCTGATGATCGGCGGGATGGATCGGTACATGCAAATCGCGCGGTGTTTTCGCGATGAGGATTTGCGAGCGGATCGCCAGCCGGAGTTCACGCAGGTGGACGTGGAGATGGCGTTCGTGCAGCCGGAAGACGTGATGGGGCATGTCGAGACGTGCCTGGCGGAAGTGATGCGCACGGCGATCGGGGTGGAAATCAAGCTTCCGCTGCCGCGGATCAGCTATGCGGAGGCGATGAATTCGTACGGCCGCGACGCGCCGGACCTGCGGTACGGCATGAAGATCAAGGAAGTGACCGAGATCGCGAAGCAGACCGACTTCAAGGTTTTTCGGGAGCCGATTGACGCGGGCGGCGTCGTGCGGTGCATCGTCGTGGAGCGCGGGGCGGAGATGACGCGCAAGGAGATCGACGGCCTGACCGAGGAGATCAAGGGCATCGGCGCCGGCGGACTTCCATTGGTGAAGATCGCCGATGAGGGCGGCAAGATCGTATTCCAGACGGGCATCGCGAAGTTCCTGGAAAACGAGGACGTCAAGAAGCAACTGCTCGAAGCGACCGGGGCGAAGGCCGGGGACATGATCATGTTCGCGGCGGGCACCGAGGCGAATGTCTGCAAACATCTCGGTTGGCTGCGCGGCACGATCGCCGATCGCAAGGGAATGATCCCGGAGAATCAGTGGGCGATGTGCTGGGTGGTGGACTTCCCCCTGTTTGGATATGACGAGGAGGAGAAGGCCGTCTATCCGATGCATCATCCGTTTACGAGCCCGAAGGACGAGGATCTGCACCTGATGGGCGTGGGGTCGAGTGAGGTGCCGCCGAAAGAAGACCTGCTGAAGGTGCGTGCCAAGGCCTATGACGTGGTGCTCAACGGTATTGAGCTGGGTGGCGGCTCAATCAGAATTCACCGGAGCGACGTGCAGGGGACGGTCTTCAAGCTGCTGGGTCTGACGGAAGAGGAGGCGCGGCAGAAGTTTCAGTTCCTTATGGAGGCGCTTCAGTACGGCGCGCCGCCGCACGGAGGAATCGCGCTGGGGCTCGACCGCATCGTGATGCTACTGGGCGGATTCGATTCGATTCGGGATGTGATCGCATTTCCGAAGGTGGCAAGCGGGGCCTGTCCTTTGACTGATGCGCCGTCGGAAGTGTCGACGAAGCAGCTTCGGGAGTTGGGGCTTGACCGATTGCGCACGTAAGGGATAGAGGCGGGTTCGGCAAGAAATGCGCCTATAATCACTGTTCCGGCGGGCGGCAGATTTCGATTGACGCAGCCCTGACACCACAAGACATTGCGAAGCCGATATAAGAATCGCCCCTTCGGAAATCGAGCGCAGGTGAACTTGCGGTCATGCGGTGAGTTCATCCGGAGCTTTCCTTGTGCTTTGAATTCCGCGTTCGAGATCGTTCGGGGCGGACGGATTGAATGGCAATCGTACAGTCGGTCGGGTTAAGCGGGTTGACCGGGTCGCCTTTCCCACGCGGCATCGCATCGAAGCAGGCTACTGCGGGCGCGGCACGCGCGCTGGACGTTCAGATCGATCGCTCGCTTTTGACCAGCGCGGCGGCTTGGGGCCTTCGCCAATTGCTGGCGACGGCTGATATTCCCTTTTACATGGATGACTCCGGGTCGCCGGAGGTTTATTACGGATTCGATCCGATGATCGGCCATCGCGCCGGTGTGTGGATCTCGGCCGATCCGGCGATTAACTATTCGGGTGCGGAGTGGTGCGTTGCGGATGGTCTGCCGATTCCGGTGATGGATCGGGAGCGCGTACTCGGCGATCGACATCGACATATCCGAATTGACCTGGGGGCCCTGAGCGCTTTCTGGCTGCGGCTTGAAGGCGAGCGGTCGGTGGGGGTTCGAGATTGGCACGGGCGGGTGCCGTCCGGCCAGAGTTTGCCGGGAATGCTTGGCATTCTTGAGCGTCCGGCAGTTCATTCATACGCGAAGTGGCTGCGACAGAGACTGGCGATGGCGGGTCTCGATGTTCCCGTCTTCGACAGGTGGCCCGAGGGCAAGAAGTGGGCGGTCGTGGTGACGCACGACGTGGATGAGCCTGAGACGAATAACGCCGCTCATCCGTGCATTCGCCAGATTTTTCTTGGGCGAGGTCGCGGTCGGCGCGAGGCTTACTGGGCGCTGCGAAAGGAGTTTCGGGCGAGGGGGATATCCGAGTCGATTCTTGCGGGGCCGGGGCGGCGGCGCGAGTGGGACTTTGACGAGTATTGCGAAGTTGAAAAGGCCGCGGGCATGCGCTCGGCGTTTTTCTTCAGCGTGGTGCCCAAGGCGATGGGGCATCCTTGCGATGTGACGTACGACGCGAGCCTGGCGCGGTATCGGCGAGTGATGAGGCGACTTGGGGCCGGTGGATGGGAGGTTGGACTTCATGCCTCGTACGAGACGATTGAGGATCGGCCGAGCCTTTCGTGGCAGGCGGGGCGACTTCGCTCGGTGTCTTCGCAGGAGCTGTCGGGGATGCGGCACCACTACCTGCGTCTCGATCGGAGCGATCCCGTTTGCACGCTTCGGACCGCCGCGGAGTGTGGAATCAGATACGATACTTCGATCGGATTTAACGACGCACCGGGGTTTCGCGCGGGCATGGGCCTGCCATTTCGGTCGATGCCGGATGGGAGCGATTCCGCGCGGGACTTCGTAGAGCTTCCGATGACGCTTGCGGATATGCATCTGCCGGCGCGCGATTCGGCGGCGGCGATTGATCGGGCGCTTGCCCATCTGGAAGCCGTTCGTGAGATGGGCGGGATGGCGGTTTTGAACTGGCATGTCGGTAACTGGCACTCCAAGCCGGGGTGGCGCGAGAGTTTTGAGGCGATTTGCGTGGTCATACGCGATGACGAGACGGTTTGGGCTCCGACTCCTTCGCAGGCGGCGGACTGGTGGCGGTATCGCTCGGGGCTGATGGGCGCGTGAGATGAGGGACGAGTCCGCGCGTCAGCGAGAATCAAGGTGAAGTCTCGCAAAGACCGATATTTATGATGCAAGAGTTGCTCGACGACTCCCCTGCCTGAGTGTGGGAAATGTCCTCGGCGCGCTAACCGTTGGTCGGGAAAGGGTTGGTCGGGTTTCTTCATGTCAACGCCGGCGATTGGATTACGGCGCGTCCATAAGCGGTTCCGACGCGGCTCGCGGCACGACTCGCTGCGCGACTGGGTCGCCGCCGCGCTGACACCCAGGTCCTCCAAGCGGCAAGCCCACCCCGACGACTTCTGGGCGGTTCACGACATCAGCTTTGAGGTGCAGCCGGGGGAGGCCTTTGGGATCATCGGTCCGAACGGCGCCGGCAAGAGTACACTGCTGAAACTGCTGGCCGGCATCCTTCGGCCTTCGCAGGGCGAGATCGGGATTCACGGGAGAGTCTCGGCGCTGATTGAGCTTGGAGCAGGTTTTCACGGCGATCTGACGGGCCGGGAGAACATTTATCTGAACGCGAGCATTCTCGGTATGACGCGCGCCGAGGCTCGTGGGAAATTCGACGAGATCGTAGAGTTCGCGGGGATCGGATCATTCCTGGATACACCGGTCAAGCGCTACAGCAGCGGGATGCACGCCCGACTGGGATTCGCCATCGCGGCGCACGTGAATCCGCAGATTCTTCTGGTTGATGAAGTGCTGTCGGTGGGGGACCGGGTATTTCGTGCGAAGTGCATGGGAAAGATGCGCGAGTTTCTTCGGGAGGGCGTGGCGGTTGTCTTCGTGTCGCACGATCTGGGCGCGGTCGCGCGCTTCTGTGACCGGGCGCTGGTCGTGGAGCGCGGTGGGGAGGTCTTTTGCGGGCCGGTCGCGAAGGCGGTTGCGACCTATTATGATGCATGTTCGGAGTCACTCAATTCCTGCGTTGCAGACGGGACGCCGCTGGTTGACGTCAAGCAGTTTTGCGTGCGGGACAGCCGCAACGAGGAGGCGTCGAGCTGCGCGCCGGGCGAGAGACTGAGCGTCGAGATGGATATTGTCTTCAACGTGGAGATTCCGGCTCCGTCGTTCGGGCTGTCGATCGTCCGGTCTGAGGACCACCTCGGTGTCTTTGAAACGAGCAGCACGCGGCTGGGATACGAGAGCCCGCCGGGACGGGTGGGGGAGACTTACCGAATTCGCTACGACTTTCAGGCGAATCTTCTGCCGGGGGAGTATTCGATCGGGTATCACGTGCGCGACCGGGAGTCGCTGACGTACGCGGCGCAGGATGCCTACGCGGCGAAAATAATGGTGGACGGGGAATCGGACTGCGGCGGCATTGTGCATATCAATCCTGAGTTCAGCCATACGATTCGAGAGGCGGCGGCGACCAAGCGCCCACTGTCGCCGGTGGCGACGGGTGATCGACATGGGTAAGCACGGGGCGACGTGCGATCAGACTGATCGATCTGCGAGTCATGACGCGGAAGAAGTTGTCATCCGTTCGTGGCGGCCCGGTGACACTCCCGCGATTAATGCGTTTTATAACGATCCGGCGATTCGACCGGCAGCCGGGGCGAAGGGGGCCATGCCGCGCAGCCAGGAGCAGTGGTCGTGGGAATTCTCGCCGCGCGGACTGCCGCCGACGGGATATGGCGTTGCAACCAGCGGCGGTCGCATTGTCGGCATTCAGGCGTACATTCCGCTGACGATGCGGTTTGCGGGCGAGCGCGTTCTTACCGGCAAGGACGAAGACACGCTGGTGCATGCGGACTATCGGGGCCGGGGGATTCTCGACCGACTTTACGAGCTGATAATTGAGCGAGCGGAGCAAGGCGGGGTCGCGATGTTGTGGGGGTTCACGAATACGGCGGTTCGCCCGCTGTTGCGAAATGGGTTTCGATCGCTGGGCACTTTCGACTCGATGACGCTGAGCATTGGTTCGGACTGTGACAGGATATCGGCCCGAGGCACTGACGCGCTTACGGGCGGATGCGAAGTGACGGTTGAGGAAATCAGGTCGCCCGATGCGCGGATGGATCAGTTCGCGGATTTGTTCGCGTCGCAGAGCGGCGGCATGGGGCTCGATCTGTCGGCTGATTTTCTCAGGTGGCGTGTCTTCGAGAATCCGTTTCGCGCTTACAAGGTTTTCGCTGCGGTGGAGGGCGGTGACATCGTCGGGCTGGGGATTTTCAAGGCTGAGCCACAGCGGCGGACCGGGTTCGTCTCCGATCTGGCGGTGCTGTCCGATGCCGGGCCGGGTATGCGGGCGATTCAGTGTGGGTTGCTTGCGGCGGGCATTGAGTATTTCAAAAGCCTCGGCTTCTCGATCGTGGAGGCGAGGGCCGCGGGCGACCATCGATACAACCGCGAACTGCGATCGCTACTGGCGGACGTCGGATTCAATCGGGTCGCGGTTGCGAATCCGCCGGAGTTTCTGGTGCGACCGGTGGCGATGGATTCGCCGGCGGTGCTGGACATGGCAAATTGGCGCATTTGTGAACTGATGCGGGAGTATTAGGTCCTCCTTGATGACGATTATCTGCGGCGACAAAATAACTTCGGCGAGTCGGACCGCTGACCCTCGGTTGTGCGGCGGGTCATCGATCAGTCGACCGGTCGAGTTGCTCCTGGATCGACAGCTTGGGTATGTGGCGGGGCGGAGCGCGTTTTATCAGCGGAAGTGGGAATTTCGAAAGGCGTGTCCGACGTCGAGCGACTTTGTCGAGCTGCCATTTACGACGCGACGGGAACTGCAGAATGATCAGGACGAGACGCCGCCGTTTGGAAGCTATCTTGCGGCGGACAGGGCGATAATTTCGCGCGTGCACCGGACCTCGGGTTCGACGGGTAAGTCACTGCTTATCGCGCTGTCGGCGGCGGACGTGGAGCGGACGATTGAGCGCGGGGCGGCGTGCCTCTCCGCAGCGGGGGCGGGGCCCGGCGATTTGATCGTTCATTGTCTCAACTACTGCCTGTGGTCCGGGGGGGTGACGGATCATCAGTGTCTGGAGAGGACCGGTGCGGGGGTGATTCCCTTCGGCGTCGGACGCTCGGCTGAGTTGATCGAGACGATAATTCGGCTGAAGCCGACAGGCATTCACTGCACGCCCTCGTACCTGGGCCGGCTGGAGGAACGGCTGCTCGCCGATTTTGGGAGGAGTCCACGGGAACTGGGGCTTCGGATTGGCCTCTTCGGCGGCGAGCCAGGTTTGCAGGATCCGCGATTCAGGTCGCGGATTGAGGCGAAGTGGGGGTTTCGTGCGGTTGATGCGAACTATGGGATGGCAGAAGTTCTTTCGATCTTCGGGGCTGAGTGCGACGCACGGTGCGGGCTGCACTTTGAAGGCGGCGACGCGGTCTGGGCCGAGATTCGCAAGGTCGATTCCGATGAGGCGGTCGCCTTTGACGTGGGTGCGACGGGCGAGCTTGTGCTGACGCATCTTCAACGGGAATGCCAGCCGCTTGTCCGGTATCGAACATCGGACGTCGTGGAGGTTCTGGCCACCGAGCCGTGCGAGTGCGGGCGGGCGAGTCCGCGGTTTCGGGTGATCGGGCGGGTGGACGACATGATTGTGGTGCGCGGGCTGAATGTATTTCCGTCGACGATTGCCGAAGTGATCAACACGTTTTCGGATCAACTGTCGGGGGCGTACTTTATTGACGTCGACCGGCACGATCCCATCCGGCGGATTGTCGTCCGTGCGGAGGCGAGCGGCTCGTTCGGCGATGCGTCGGTCGGCGATCGGCTCGGTGAGGCGATTCTTGCCCGGCTGGGGATTCGCGTCGAGGTTGAGCTGGCGTCGTGCGGTTCGCTGCCGGCCGAAGAGAGCAAGACGCAGCGGGTTCGCCGGGTTTTGTAGATCACACGACGGGGCCGCGCGGGCGCGGCGGCCCGACTAATCAGCAACAAAGAAACGGCCCCGAACAACGTGTCGTTGTCCGGGGCCGCTTTGATTTACAATTCATGCGCGGCCGAAGCCGCTCGTTTCGCTATCGCGTTCGTCAGGGACCGACGAACAATCCGAGCTCCATGTACACCGGCAGGTGATCCGAGGCGGCGTGCAGGGCATCGGCAATGAAGAGGCCCTGCGGGATCGTCGGCGGATCGTTGATGTCGGCATTGAAGTGGTTGCCGTCGTTACCGAAGGCACGATAAGAGTTGGTGATGTAAGACAGACCGACGCCATCCCGCAACGAATCGGAGATCAGCAGGAAGTCGAAGCGATCGTCGAGACCGCCATTCGACCCACCGGGCGGGCTGCCCGCGTTATCGTTGTGCGGCGACTGGGTGTGAACGGCGGAGAAGCCGGCGCTGGCGCTCCAGGCGCCGGGGGCACTGATCGGATCGAAGCAGCGACCGTCATTGTCGCCCTGCGAGCCGGTCAACTCGGTGTACGCGCCCTCGGTACTGGTGTAAAGGTTCAAGTCACCGGCGTAGATGATCTGGGTGCCGGCCGGGAGGGCATTGGCATCGGCCCGGGCAACTGCCGCCGCAGCCTGGCGATCCACAGGGTTCTGCGGATTTTCACCGGCGCTGCCGGCCTTCAGGTGCATCGCATAGACATAGAAGACACCTCCGGCAGGGCTGCCGACATGGTCAAGGCGCCAGCGATCGATGATGCGCGGCGTCGTGGCCAGTGTGGTATGGTTGCCGTTGGTGTAGACGATCTTGTCGGCACGATAATAGAGGGCGTTGTCGCTGTCGGGTCCGTTGGTGAACTCGGCCATCGAGTATCCGCCCGGTCCATCGTTTGCGTTCAGGATCGTGGTGAGGAAATCGCTCGCGCCGGCAGCGCCTTCGACTTCTTCGGCGATGACGACGTCGGCGTTCAGGTGATTCAGAACTCGCTTGTAGGCGGTCTTGCGATTCGAGGAAGCGCCGCCGTTATAGGCGAGCAGGTTCCACGTAACGATGCGCGTGCCGAATGCCCGAGCAAGGCCGCAAGGAGGCGCCGCAATGATTCGATCGACGAACGGCAGGATGTCGTTGGTGTCGACCACGGCGTCCTGGTTGATGTCGGCACAGCCGTTTCCGGTCATGCCGACGAGTGCCGCGGCGAATCCCTGAACGTCGAGGCCGTTCAAAGTGCCGTTAACGTCCATATCGCCGAGGCAGCCGGCACAACTGCACGTCTGCGGGTTGGGCTCGCCGGGGGTGTCGTCACCGGAGTCGGGATCGAATGCCCCGATACGCCACTCAGGGGGTATCGTCGGGCACAGAGCGACGTGGCCGGGGCTTGTTCCACCGGAGGGCCCGACGATCGGCGGTCCGTAGTGGAACTCGGTGCCGACCGGCGGGTTCTGCTCGCTGATGAGAGCGACCTTATCGAGCAGGACGGTCCACGGCGTGCTGTCGAGGACGCCATCGTTGTCGGTATCCAGGTCGTTGTTGACGGCACCCGTGAACCCCTTGACTAACAGGTGGGTGACGTTGTCATCGTTCTCGAAGTTCAGCGTCGTCGTGAAGTCAACACTGGCGATGAGGCCAAAGGTACTCTCGGCGGCGAGGAAAACGCCGTCGGCAGGGATCTGCTGACCGGCGAGTGAGACGGCCGCTTCGATGACGCCGCTGTCGAGGTCGGCGCCGTCACCGATGACGAGATAGGTCAAATCTCCGATGGGGGCATTGGGCGTCCCCGTCAGCTCGAAATACTCGTCGTCATCGACGCCGGGCTGGTCGATGCGAATCTCGGTGATTCGCGTGTCGAGGTTGTCCGGACAGGCCGGTGTCGGAGGACAGGTCGGCTGACCGGCGTGGAAGATGCCACCGAGACCGTTGCAGAGTGCCTCCGGCAGGTCTGCGCGACAGGTGGCGCCAGCCAGGCAGCACGCGGCGGGCGTACCGCAGGAAGGCGAGGTGTTGATGTCGGTGATCTTGCGAAGCTGCAATTGATAACCGCTATTGCCGGCTGCGGACCCATCCAACTGACTGAAGATACCGGTGAGCGTGACGGGACCGGAGGGAATCGGCTGGCCGACGATGTCCGTCTGGAAGGTCGTGGAGACGCGGACGGTGACCATGCCGGCTCCGTCGGAGACGGTGTAGTTGGTCGCTCCGGCGAATACGCCGGTCTGTTGGAAGACGACGCACGGCAACTGAACGATTTCGCTTTCGAAACCTTCGGCGGTGGGGCTGGCGGTCTGGAAGTCGGCGCTGGTTACACCCACGGCGGCCGGAACACCGGAGGGGCCGTCGTCACGAGAGAGCTGGAGAAGCTTGGCCGGAGCGGTTTGCAACTGAATGAGGCTGTTGAAGACTCCAGTTGTTCCCTGGATGTCGATCTGGTTGCCTTCGGTCACGCCGCCAAACTGGCCGTCAATGAGGGCCGTCGGGCCAAAGACCGTAAGGCCGGACTGGCCATCCACACCGCTGGTGTCCTGAATCTGGAAGGACTTGGACGAGACGGTGTTAATGAGGTTGGTCTTTGAGGAGAGGACGACATTGCAGAGGCGAATGGGGGTTCCGGCAGGAAGGGCCCGAGCCTCGGCGATGGTCTTGCACTCGGCACAAGCGCCCGGTGAAGGCGGCACGGAACAGGTGGTCAGAGCGCCTTGATATACACCGTTCATGCTTGCGCAGGTCGATGAATCGACGACTGAGCAATCGAACATCGTGCAACCCGGCGGATCCATGCAGACACAGCACGCGCCCATGCAGGACGCGCCGTTGATCGCACAAGTCGTGCCGCGGCCGAGCCAGGTGCCGCCCTGAGCCTCAACACAGACTTGGCGCTCCACGGCATCGGTACAGCCGCCGACACCGACGCAGCATGCGCCGGTGGAGAGCATGTTGGGGCTACCGGGGGTGTCGTCACCACTTGCGACGGCAAAGGGACCGACGCGCCAGTCTTCGAAGCCCGTGTTGGAACCGTCGGGCAGGCGGAAGACGTGGCCGGGGTTGAAGGCGCCGTCGCGAAGGGTGTCGATGAAGGGGTCGCCGGTGCCGTAGTGACACTCGGTTCCGACCGGCTCCATGCCGCCGGGGTTGTCGGCTTCGATGAGGGCGATTTTATCGAGAATGGTGATCCACGCGGGGGCGTCGATCATGCAGTTGTCGTCGGCATCTATATCCGTGGCGACATCGCCGCGGAAGCCACTGACAAGCATGTGAGTCGTGTTGTCGCTGAAGCAGTGGAAGATCTCTCCGGGCCCTTCCTGAACCGTGCCAAGAACGAGCAGGTCAGGCGTCACCGGGAAGAAGGTCATGTTCAAAGTCGGTCGGGCAGCGAGGAAGTGGCCACCGGCTGGAATCGGCGGATGTCCACTGAGGTCGACCACGAGCTGGACGAGTCCGGAGTTGGTCGCGGTCATGGGGTTGGTAAAGGTGCCCTCGTCACCGATGACGATGTAGGTCAGACCATTCAGGCTGCGCGGTGAGGCGCTGGTATTCACGATTTCGAAATACTCATCGACGTCCGGGCCGGACATTTCCTGGCGGATTTCGTTGATGAGGAGGCCGGAGTAGTTCGGGGGACAGGCGCCCGCACAGGTGGAGGCGTCACCAAGGTAAATGCCGAGTAGGTTCTGTTCGCAGTCGGCCTCGGTGCGAATCGAGCAGGTCATACCGCCGCCTTCGCAGCAGGCTCCGACGCAGGGATTATTCGTGCAGTCGGTACCGTCGCCTTTGTAGATTCCTGATGCAGACGCGCACTCCGACGCTGTTTGGAGGGTGCACATGCCCATGGTGTCGCAGCATGCGCCCTTACAGGGATTGGGTGTGCACGGGACACCCTCGCCCTGGAAGACTCCGCTCGCGGCGGTGCAGTTGTCGAGGGTGATGAAGGAGCAATTGCCCATGGCGTCGCAACAGGCGCCGGGATTCTGCATGCAAGGATTCGGGTTGCAGGCGACCGCGTCACCCTGGTAATTGCCGCCGAGGGTGGTGCAGTCGGCGGATGTCTCAATCTGACAGAGGCCCATGGCCAGACAGCAGGCGCCGAGCGGGTCCATGGGGCAATCGTTTGGCATACCGGGCGTCGGCATGCCGGTTCGATAATTGAAAGTGCGTCGCAAGCCGCCGGCGCCGTTCGGGCATCGACCAATTGAAAGCGTCACAGCCGCGCCAGCGGTCCCGCCGTCCTCATCGACAGGAGGTTCTCCTGCCAGTAGCAGAATTTCATCCAGCATGATGCCGGTAAAAATGTCAGAAGTGCCATAAACGACAGCGTCGAGAAGATTGGTCGCAGTGGCCGCACCGGGGGACGTGAAATTTCCGGAATATAAGGCGACCGCGTCCGGCCCATTCTGCAGGGCGTTGGTATTGCCGATTACGATATTGTTGTTGCCGGGCATCGTAATGAGCGTCTGGCTACCGGCAAGAAAGTAACCGTTCGCATCCGTGCTCTTTCCATCAAGATCAAACGCAGCGTAGGAAATATCTCCGACACCATTGAAAAAGACGAGCACCATGTTGTCGAGGCTCGTATTTCCAACGCCGCCGTCATAAAGTTCAACAAACTCGGTTGAATCGGTTCCCGTCTGATCGGCATCAAGTTCATTAATCCGTACCTGGGCAGACGCCGAATTCCATGTGATCGCCGAAAGGGCGAGGGCCGCGAGGGCGACGATTCCATACTTCCTACTCATTACGCGTTCTCCTGAAAATCTAATCCCGTCCCTGTTTCAGTTTGGATGCATTGATTTCAAAACTGGTAAGCGCAGCCATTTGCGCGTGAATCCTATCTTTGTGAGGTGAGGCGAGGATTAACAATTCGTGTGACTCTCATTAAGTCGCCCCCGCGTCGATTGCCGAGCGAGGTGCAGACTCTCCACCGTTCTCGCGGGAACCCGCTCCCCACGGGTAGATGTCCAAGATCCCTCCGTACGGGTCACCAGGCTGGCTGGTTACCCGCGACTGCCCTACCATCATATCAAGAAATCGCGCCATGATGAAATGGGATCACTGCAATTTTCGGACTTTCGTCTTCCGAATCCGCACTTGAACACCGCGGATCGCCACCAGAGGGCGATGATCGCGGGACTTTCTTGGGCAATCACCCATTCGGCTGATTTGTTGTCGTTCGGTTCTTAAATGGGTAGGATTCGCCGAAAATGTGCCCGCTGAGCGAAGCAAAGGTGGCTTTGAGGCCCGTTTTCGCACAGCGCCGAAGTGGCGGAATGGCATACGCGTCGGTTTCAAAAACCGATTCCCGCAAGGGAGTGGGGGTTCGAGTCCCCCCTTCGGCATTCCAGCAGATGACCATCGCGATTTCACGAGGAAGTCCCGGGGCTACAAGCCCAGCAGCAGGGCGTCGAACGCGGCGACGTCTGCTTCGTTGACGACTCCGTCGCCGGTTAATTCACAGGCACAAAATGCGGTCGCGGGCGGGCCTCCGCTGAGGAAGGCATCCACCATTCCCTGAATGTCCAGCCCGTCGACTTGTCCGTCATTCGACGGGTCGCCGGTTCCGGCCTCAAACATCACCAACTCCGCTGCGTCGGTGACTGTTTCACCACACACATCGGTGACGAGGCAGTCATAGTCTCCGGCGTCGCTTGCGGAGACCGAGTCTAGTGTCAGATTGGGCGACTGCGAGCCGGAAGCGGTCGGGCCATCGACAAGATCATCGCCATCGCGCCGCCATTGGTAGGAGAGCGGTAAGGCGCTTGTCGCGCCGACCGAAAAGCCCGCGGCGGAACCTTCGCAGACGAATTGCTGCGCCGGCTGCTGGAGAATCTCGGGCGGGTCGTTGGTGTCGCATGCGTTGCCGATGCCGTTTGAGTCGCAATCGGCCTGGTCGGGATTCATCGTAAGGGGACAATTGTCGGCGCAATCCAGGACGCCGTCGGAATCGGTGTCGGGCCCGGCGGGGATGACTTCAATTGTTTGCAGGCATGTGGAGAGGTTGCCGCAGGCATCGGACGCGGTCCATGTGCGGAAGATGGTTCGCGCGGCGGGATCCTTGCCGGGGGTGACTGTATCGGTGAATGAAACGAGGGCCGGCGAACAGGTGTCGGATGCCGCTGCCGTACCGGTGGCACTAGGGACGATCGAATCGGTACATGGAACCATGACATCCGGAGGGCAGGAGATGTCGGGCGGCGTGTCGTCAAAGACGAAGACCGGCGTCGGAGACAGGGCAGTGGGAATGGGACTGCCCTGGAAGCTGAATTCTGAATTCAGGTTGCCGAAAGGTCGGAACTCCACTTGTGAGCCGGCGCAGCTTTGCCCGGCGTTGACCTGAAAGACGAGAATGGCGATCAACGATTCCGCGGTTGCGGGTGCGGCGCATGCGCCGGATGGGGCGACCGATCCGCTGATATTGAGCTGACCGGGCATCGCGCCTGGGAACGCGCCGGCGCTCGCGATGTTCGACGGGAACTGCAACTGGAAGGGGCCGCGATTGCAGGGGGGATCAATGGCGCCGGAGCACTTGGCGTAACAACTGGGGGTGCCGAGGTATGTCAGGGCGCCGGGGTCGAACTGGATGAAGGCCTGAAATCCGGTGATGGGTTGAGATGGATTTCGGAGCCACAACTCCACCTGGATCTGATCGCCATCTTCTCCGACGCAGGCGGGTGATTCGAGCGAGAGAACGTTTGACGGGTTGCCTGCATGGGCGCTTGCCGCGCCCGGGGCGACAAATGCCCATGCGAGAGCTGCGGTGTTGATTCGCTTTGGTGTGCGTGAGAATGCCAATGCCCTATATCCCTTCAACTTTTCTAATGTCGTGGCTCGCAAACATTCTATCACCGCTCTACGCAGTTGACGGCAAAATCGAAGTGGCAGACGAGTCGGAGATATCGTTCATTCAAAGGAATTTCGCGGGAACCGCCTTCATTGTGCCGTGACGCACATGCATGGCCAGCCCAAAAAAGTTGTGCATTCGCGAAAATGTGCGTCAGTCCACGAACATTTCAGGTGTGACGATTACCGGGGCGGCGGGACCCAGTAAAAGAGCACAAACATGGCGGCGAGGGCGATGATGCTCAGAATTACAGCGGCAATGATCTGGCGGCGGCGGCGGATCGATCTCCATCCATGAAGGCTCGCGTAGGCGGCATCGACAACGCTCAGCCAGTCGGCGGCGTCGGGCGGATTCACCAGGATCACTTCAATGCCTGACGATCGCCAGCGATCCCACTGGGCTTCACCTTTCCAAATGGTGATGAGCAACTCATCGAGATTCGCGAAAACGACTTGTTTGTAGTCGCCGGCGAGGATGGCCGCGTTCAGCTCGTCGTCGTCCTTTTCGGCGAAGCGCTTAGCAGAATCGAGGCCGTTGGATTGCAGGTAGGCGGTGATCTTCTGACGATTGGCGGCATCGTCGGGCAATCGGGCGGCGATTCCGGATTCACGCTGCATCGTCATCAATGAGCCTCACCGTAATAGGTCGACACGAACGCGGTCAGCAGGAGGAGACCTGCCATACCGATGACACCGGCGAATGGGAAGATGCTCGCGCCGGTGAGCCAGGCGGGGCCGCGATAGCGAACAAACGGCCGGATGCCCATGATCATGAAGATGCCGCCGGCGTGGAGCCCCATCGGCAGCCACAGACTTCCCGTTCGCAAAAAAGCAACGCAAAGCAACACGCCGAGCAGGACGTGGCCGGGAAAGGTCCAGCGTCGCTTGACGGCGCGGACGTAATGGGCCCCGGCGAAGATCAGTGCGCCGAGCATGATTGACGCGCCCTGGGGCAGCCAATCGGAGCGGAGAAGATCGGCGAGGAGCACGCCGCGAAAGATCAGTTCCTCGACCAGCGCGCCGAATAAGGCCGTAGGGGCGAGGAGGATCAAGCGCTTCACCCACTTCCTTCTCGCGTGGTGGATGTCGATGACCAGTCGATCGGTGGCCAGCCATGCACCGAAAAGGGCACAGAGAAAAAGCGATGAGGCGGCTGCGCCGTGCGAGAAGAGCAGGGAGGATCGCGTGAGTGGAAGCAGGCCCTCGTAATACGCGAGGATCGGTTCGCCTCGGATTGCGGGGTAGATGACGATCGTGGATATCAGACAGACTTGCGTGGTGATGCGTCCGGCGGTGCGGACGAATGCCGGGGCGTCGCCCGCGTTGAGTCGCCATCGAAGGGGAAGTCCCGCCTTTGTCAGCAGGGCCGACTGCACGACCCACATCAGGATGGGAATGGCCAAGAGCAGAAGGATGGCGATCATTCAACGTGCTCCACGGCTACTACTGCGGCACTCGCGTCAACTCGTCTGGGCGCCGGCTCTCCGGCGTATTCGGGATCGCCGCGAAAGACCTTTGTCCATCTGCTGTCGGCCCATAGGAACCATGCCTCGGGACAGTTCGTGAGAAACGTCGCGAAACCATCGGCCCAGGCCTGCATGGCCAGGCGCACTGCCTCCTGGCGACCGCCCTCGGCCCGGGAGCGCATCTGCACGCGGACGGGCTCGGTGATGTAGAGTGTCTGCACATTGGCACTGACTCTTCCGAACAGCGGAACAAATGGGGATTCAGCCAGCATGGCGATGGAGGCGGGGCCTGAAGGGAGGTAGGCCGTGTGGCCGCGGAATTGGATCGAGACGCCTTCGTCACGCTTCTGGGCAATGTCGGGGGTCATGGCGAGCAAAGCGCCGGAGCGCAGGACATCGACGCAGGCGGCGGCGCGGCTGGTGGGGTTGGCGGCGTTCTCCGGTTCGAGGACGACCTGCAGGCCGGCGGCGCGGCACCAGTTGTGCTTGAGGCGGACTTTCTGCTGATCCTTTGACCAGCGCAGGTAGATGGTGACAGGCACCTCGTGGGCGAGCCGGGCGAGGGTCAACACATAGTTCGACGTGTGTGCCGGAGCCAGCAGGACGCCGCGTCCTTCGGCCATGAGCTTCTTCAGGATTTCGATGGACGAATCCAGCGCGATCTGGGAGCGGACAAGTGTCTCGATGCGATCGGGCGTCGCCGAGTTGCCGAAGAGTCGCAGCGCGTTGGCGATGTGAAGGGCGATCTGCGCGAAGTATGCTCGATGGGCGTCGGCCGAATAGACGCCTGCGCGGCGCATGTTGTCGGCAACCATGCTGGAAAGGATCGGTGCGTGGCGGGCGGCGTGCTTGAGAAACCACTCGAGCGTGCTCACTGCGGGCGAAGGAAGCAACTTCCCGAGCGGCTCCACCGAGCGCGTGGCCGCTGCGGCGATTCGTCGGCGAAACTGTCTGAGCGAACTTGCCAAACGGACCTTTCCAGTTATTCAAGGCTGCTATCCGACACGCTTCCTGGCGAGCGGCGCAGCCGGGAGCGAGTCTATAGACGGTTGTCTGACATCTCAACGACGAGCCCGTTAAAGGCTCGCCGCCGCTGACTGTGCAGGACTTCGAGGGTTGTTAGAATGCCGGGCTTTCGTGTGGGTGGGCGAGCACGAGCGTTTTCCGGAGGAATGATCCGATGATTCGAAGCTGGACGGCATTGCGTGTGTTGGTGGTCTTGTTGGGGATGACGGCGGCGCTTGGGGCGGATGAGCCGCATCCTTTCACGATTCACGACATGCTGGCGATGGAGCGAATCTCCGACCACCAGGTTTCGCCGGACGGCGACCTGATCGCATTCGTTCTGCGCACCACCGACCTGGAGGCTAATAAGGGTCGAACAGACCTGTGGCTGATCGGGGCCGGCGGAAAAAATCTGCGGCAGCTTACCACGCATCCCGATGCCGATATGAATCCGCGCTGGACGCCGGACGGCAAGTCAATCCTGTTCATTTCAACCCGATCGGGTTCGTCGCAGGTTTGGCGAATCAGCGTCGCGGGTGGGGAGGCGGAGCAGATCACGAAGCTGCCGCTTGACGTTGGGTGTCTGGTTGTTTCCCCCGATGGCAAGCAGATCGCCGTCAGCATGGAGGTCTTTCCCGGAGAGTCGGTGGATGAGACCAAGAAGCAACTCGACAAAAAGGCTAAGGAAAAGACGACGGGGCAGTTGTATGACCGGCTGTTCGTGCGCCATTGGGATACGTGGAAGGACGGGCGGAGGGCGCATGTGTTCGTTCGAAAGCTGGATGCGGCGGACTCCGCATTCGTGGATGTGATGAAGGACATGGATGCGGACTCTCCGTCGAAGCCGTTCGGCGGACCGGAAGAGATTGCGTTTTCGCCCGACGGAATGGAGATTCTGTTCTCCGCTCGCGACGTGGGTGAGAAGGAGGCTTGGTCGACAGACCTGGATCTGTACGCCGCACCGGTGGATGGATCGCAGAAGCCGCGCTGTTTGACCGAGGCCAACGAGGCATTGGATACGGCACCGGCTTTCTCACCGGACGGCAAGACGCTCGCGTACCTGGCGATGGAAAAGGCGGGCTACGAGGCGGACCGGGTGCGTATCGTGCTCAAGTCGTGGCCCGACGGTGAGCCGAAGACGCTGACTGAACTGTGGGACCGGTCGGCTTCCGAGATCAATTGGTCTTCTGACGGTAAGACGATCTACACGACGGCGGACAATGTCGGGCAGCACTCGCTTTTTGCCATCGATACGGTTGATGGGAAGGACAAGGTCGTGCTCTGGGAGGGGCGTATTGGTGGGCCGCAAGTTTCCGGCGGGCGAATCGTCTATTCCATGAATCACCTGAATGGACCTTCGGAGCTGTACAGCATAAAGCCCGACGGGACCGGCGTTGAGCGCATCACTCACATCAACGATGAGCGCGTCGCGGCGACGAAGATGGGAGAGGCGGAGCAGTTCTCGTTCGCCGGATGGAACGGCGAGAAGGTCTATGGCTATGTGGTCAAGCCGATCGACTTTTCGGCGGACAAGAAGTATCCCGTTGCGTTTCTCATCCACGGGGGGCCGCAGGGGTCATTCGGCAATGACTTTCACTACCGATGGAATCCGCAGGCGTACGCCGCGGCGGGTTATGCGGCGATCATGATCGATTTTCACGGATCGACCGGCTATGGGCAGGCGTTTTGCGATGCGATTCGGGACGACTGGGGCGGCAAGCCGCTGGAAGATCTTCGGCTGGGGCTTGAGGCGGCGATCAAGCGGTATTCGTGGATGGACGGCGAGCGTGTCGCGGCGCTGGGCGCCTCGTACGGCGGTTACATGATCAACTGGATCGCGGGCAAGTGGCCCGATCGATTCAAGTGCCTGGTCAGTCACGACGGAAACATCGACGAACAGATGGCCTACTTCGACACAGAGGAGCTCTGGTTTCCGGAGTGGGAACACCACGGGACGCCGTGGGATAACCCCGAGGGGTATCAGAAGCATAACCCCGTGAACCTCGTCAAGCATTGGCAGACGCCGATGCTCATTATTCACGGCGGTCTGGACTATCGCGTGGTCGATACGCAGGGGCTTTCGTCGTTCACCGCGTGCCAGCGCCGCGGCATTCCCAGCAAGTTTCTCTACTTTCCGGATGAGAATCACTGGGTGCTCAAGCCGGCCAACAGCATCCTGTGGCATGAGACGGTATTGGCGTGGCTGGACGAGTGGACGAAGAAGTGATGGCGAACGGGCCTAATCGACGGGCTTGAATGGCCATTGCGCAAAATGAGAAGGGCCGACGGAAAGTATTCCGCCGGCCCTTCGGGTTTAGTGAGTCAGCTACAGGCTGTCCGCACTAGGCTTTGCAACTGCAGCCGGGGCATCCGCCGTCGCACTTGCCCTTGCACTCGGTGCTGCAGGCCTTCTTGGCGGTACCGCAGGCGCAGTTTGCGCCGCACTCGCAGGCATCGCCGCAAGGGCAGGAATCGGCCGCTACGGCGCTGGCCGACTTCGCGCAGGTGCATCCGGCGCAGCCGCCGTCACACGAGCCGTTGCATCCGCCGGCGCAAGCGTCTTTCGAAGATGCACACTTGCATGAGTCGCCGCAAACGTTGGCGCAGATGTCACCACACTGGCAGCCAGCGGCCTGCGCCGTGGCTTCCACCCTGGCGGCCGAGGCAGGCATGAAGGCAAAGGCCGCGACGGACAATCCACAAACGATCGCAATCACAATATTCAAAGGCTTCATTGATCAATCTCCTGTTTAACAGGTTTGGGTTACCGTTCAATCGTCGGTCGCGCGTCCATACGGCGCGTAACCGAATGACACAACTCAGCAGGGTCGACAGCGACCCTTGAAAGTGAATGTCTAAAACGCGGGAAGGGGCCGAGTGATCAATTCAGCCATACGCAAAGCAATGCGTGGACGGAGTCGGATAGCTGGAGGTGAGGGGAGTCCACTACCGATGATGCATCAAGCGGACTTGACGCCAGATCAGCGACTGCCTGTGCCGTCGAAAGGGATGCGAGGAGAATGGGCGAAACATCCTTGCTCGATGATGTCGGTGCGGGAAACTCGTTGGATGAAGAGGCGGGTTTTCGATGCGGACAAGTGCAGGCCTTTTGTGCGGCGGCGTCCTTGGAAGCGCAGCAGGACCGAACGGTCGTGGCCTTAGGCTTGCAACAGGAACAAGCGGCCTTTTTCTCTGTTTTTGGTCCAGTACAGTCTGAGCAGCACCGCGCCGCCGGTGGGGACACAAAGAGGCAGAACGCCAATAGTATTCGAAGTGCTGGCATGCTCAAATCATAATCCACGATTCAGGCACTTACCATTCTATCTGCCACAACATCTGCATTTTCGTGGCCGCACGCCGTTATGCAAGGCATTATTCACCGGTCATTCGATGGACCCTACTTCACGCGCGCGACGATCGTCTTCGCCTTCTGGTCGGTGATGTCCAATTCAAAACCCTGAAACGTCGCCTCGATGAGGTGCTCGGTGAGCGTCTCGGCGGTCATGTTGGTCTGGCAGGTGTATTTGACGACGCCCTTGGCGCCGTCCTTGACGACTTCCTCGATGCCCGGGATTTCGGCGAGGGCCTTCTTGATGAGAATGCCCTGCTTCACGTCGGCGACGTTGCTCACTTCGAGAATGACATCACCGACGCCGCCTGCTGTGCCGCGGGTCCACGATTCGAGCAGGTCATAGACGCTTGCGTCGGCGAGCTTCATGCCCGACTTCTCCAGTGCCTGTCGGCCGCCGATCGGCCCCGCGACGCGCGATCCGCCGCGCACGCCGGTCATGGTGTTTGAGAAGATCGCATCGGCCGTCTCAGTCCAGAAGCCCTGGATGGTCACGTCGGTTTCCCACATGTTCAGGTTGACGCCGGCGGCGGTGGTGTGCTCGGGGCCGGAGGCGCGCGACACGCCCTTGATATAGACCTGCGCGCCGTAGTTCATGGCGAGGGACTTGAGAGCCTCGGTGTCATTCTCAGCAGCGGCGACCTCGGCCTTCTTGCGGTCGATCTCCTTCATTTGGCCGGGATTGACGAGTTTGAAGCCCAGCTTCAGGAGCTTTCGCTCGATGGCGGTGCCGAGGATGCTGTCCTTCTGGACGACTTCGCGGCTGGGCTCGGCGCGGTCGAGATCGTGAATGATCTCGGTGAAGACGACCATGATCTTGGGGCGGCCAAGCTGCTTGAGGAGAATGGCAACTTCGCCCCAGGTCGCGTCGAGCAGTTTCTTGCTGACCTGGGCGGTGATGTCGACAGTCGTCACGCCCAGGGATGAGCGTTTGCCGGTTACGTCGTAGTGCTTGACGATTCCGCTGGCACGCGCGAGGACGACGTCGTATTCCAGGGCGAAGTCCTTCGTCTGGCTCTTGCTCATGATCTCCTGTTTGCCGCCCTGCTCGATGGCTTTGCGGAGGCCGTCCTTGATCGCGCTGTCCTCATCGATGCCCTGTCCCTGGACCTTGACCGTGACGACGTCGTCGTCCGCCAGGGCATTCAAAGGCGTCATGGCAAGGAGAGCCGACGAGATGAGAAGAAGCGGGGCGAGAGACTTCAAAAGAAGATTCATACAGATGCACTCCCATTGCGAGGATGAACCGGGATTCCCAGATTGCATCAGGATTCTGCATAGGAGCGAGGAGGGGGTCAAGGGTGGGAGGTGTTGCGGTGATTATTCGAGTCCGACTCTATTTGCAAAAAAACACCGGCTCCGGCCCAAAAGGACCGAAGCCGGCACGGCGAGATAGCGATTGCGAAAGGCGAATTCGAATGCTAGTCGAACTCAGACTCGGAGAAGTCGTCTAATTCTCCGTTGAAGCCGTGGGGTCCCGAGTGCGGGCCGCCGCCGGGGCCATTTGTGAAGCGCTCGCCAAACTGGCCCACAAGACCCGAGAGCTGGCTGAGCAGCTCCTGATCGATATTGATTGTGCAGCCTCCCGCCTGGAAGACGCTGCCCATCAGTCCGGCGGACATCACGGTCGCGACGAGTTTCACTTTTCGTAGCATCCTGTTTGTCATGCCTCTGCCACTCCTTTGTTCGTGCTTCTTGCGAGGATTGCCTAGCCGGCGAGCTCCTGCGAGGTGTCGAGCTCGACGTCGGGTCAGCGATCAAAAACTACGATTCGTTCCACCGGAGCTGCAAGGCGATGAATGGCCCGCCGCGATAGATTTTCCACCTATGGGACCGGGGACTCTTTACAAAATGACGGGGGTGAGAGAATATCGGCGGGCATCACGCACGAGGAGCGACCAATGGCTTATGACGAGATAGAGTTTGAGGCCGAAGAGGCCATGGAAAAGTCCGTTAAGTTTCTCAAGGACGAGTATCGGGGCGTCCGTACCGGCCGCGCATCGCCCGGTCTTGTCGAGCATGTCAAGGTGAAGGTGCCGGCGTACGGTGAAGCACCGATGGAACTCAAGGCACTCGCGACCATCAGCGCGCCGGATGCGAGCATGCTTCTGGTGAAGCCGTTTGATCCGACGACGCTCAAGGATATCGAGCGCGGGCTTCAGGAGGCGGCGTTGGGGATCAATCCGCAATCGGACGGCAAGGTGATTCGCCTGCCGATTCCGTCGCTTTCCGGTGAGCGGCGTCAGCAGATCGCTTCGCAGATTAAGAAGATGGCCGAGGCTCAGAAGATCGCACTGCGCAACGCGCGGCGAGACGCGATTCAAAAGATTGATGCTGAGAAAAAGGGGGGGACCATGCCGGAGGATGACGCCAAGAAAGGCCATGAGGCCATGGACAAGCTGACGAAAAAGTATGAGGGGCTGATCGAAGAATTGATGACCGGTAAGACCAAGGAGATTATGGAGGTCTAGCCGGAGGCATGAGCCAGCCTTGTCGGGCACAGATGAGGCGAATCTGAGCGTGTGTGCGCTTACGCACAGGCCAGTATAGATGGAAAGAAAAACCGCCGAATCCACGCCTCTCGCGATTGGATAGGGGGAGAGATCTCCCGAGCGACGGCCGTTTTACGCGAATCGCCGATCGGCGCGCATACCTTTCGCTGTATGGTTTCGAGTGAGCCGTGCGCACGATACGGAGGGAGAAAGCGCTATGCTTTTCTCGACGGCGGCAAGAGTTTCATTCCTTGGGCGTTTTTGCATTGATGGCAGACTTGCCGGTTGCCGCACGTGCAGATTTATCCCCGCGATATGACGTCGATGCGTTCATCGATTCACTGGACGCTTACGACATTGGTGAGCGGACAGCGAACACGACCATCGTTCCAACGATCGGAACGGCCGCGACCATCTCAGCTCTGGTGACGACCGGCAATGTGAAGGACCAATTCGAGTTCACGTGCAGCGACCTCGGCGGTACCGGGGCGATTGACCCAACGGATTGCGGTGGCGCTGCGAATGCCGCCGCTCATGTCAACTGGAATTGGGGTGCCCCGGAAATTATTGCCGATTTCGGTTTTCCGGTTCTCGTCGGTGGATTTGTCGATATCGCCGGCTCCACGCTCTTCCCGTCGGATATCGCGTTAAATGCTCCAGGACGGGGACACTTTCCCGTTTTTCCCATCGTCCGGCCGCGGCCGCAGGGAACCGACCGACACGATCTCTGGTACTCCTGCGATCGACAATTTCCTGTTACAGGGGGATTTGGCGGCCCCTGAGCTTGAATCGGAGAGCATAAATCGGTTATATTGGAACCCTGACCTCGCGGAATGGCCTCGTGCTTAGCGCACGCAGGTCCGATTCCAGCTCTATAAGTCATCGGTGCGATGGCTCGCCAATCCCTCGCAGGCGGCGGGCTGCACAGGAGGAATGTTAAGTGAAACGTCCGAACTCGAAGGCGGCTGTTACCCTAGCGGTATTCGCCTCCCTATCCCTGCTCCCGGTTTCCCAGGCAACGGCCGACACCATCATGTTCAGCGACTCAGTTGCCCTGCAGCCGACGAACTTCAACTCGTCGGTTTCCATTCCCAAGTTCAACCCCGGCCTGGGCACGCTTACCAAGGTCATCTTTGAATTGTCCGGTCACGTCGAAGGGCAGGCGAAGTTTGAAAGCCTCGATGCCGGTCCGACGACGATTTCGATGCAACTGGCCGCCCAGGTCAATCTTCAGCGGCCGGACCTGACGTCGCTTGTCGTCGCTCTTCCGTTGGCCATGACGATGGACAACGCGAGCGCCTTCGACGGTACGGTGGATTTCGGCGGCACATCGGGGAAGACCTATTCCGCCCTGGCCGGCGACGATAATGAAATGTCCATGACGACGGCTCCGCTGGACCTCGCACTCTTTACCGGTGTCGGCAATATCGCCCTTCCGGTCATGGCCACTGGTGCTTCATCGGGAAGCGGAGCGGGCAACCTCTTGCTCCAGTTCAATACGTCGGCATCCGGCGACGTGACGGTCACCTATGAGTACATTGTCATTCCTGAGCCGGCGACTGCGATGCTTGTTTCGCTCGGTGCGATGGGGCTTTTCCGCCGCCGCCGCTGATTCGACTTCACTTATTATCCAAGATGAAAAGGTCGCTCCGATGGGAGCGACCTTTTTTCATGTGCATCCAAGTAAATGAAGAATCGAAGTTCCTACGCCAATCGACGCCGGCGGTGGATCATCAGCATTCCCAGGAGCAATGCTCCTGCGACTGACGGCTCCGGGATCGGCTGAAAGAAATACGTCACCTCAGCCGTGGCCGCAGCGTCCGTATGCAGGAGCATAACCAGGTTTCCAGATCCCGAACCTCGCGATCTGCCGATGGCCCAGACCGGGAGACTCATAAACTCCCCTGCGCCGACGAAGAGCGATTGATCCGGCAGGGAGAGCGGGCTGGCCATGAAGTGGGACTCAAAGAGTTCCTTCTTGACCTCGGGGAGCACGCGCCCCGAGGGGCCGGCGAAGTCTATCACGCCGTCGTAGCTTCCGAGCGGGAGCGTGATTGCCTCGCTCGGGATGACGGCCATGAGGACCGACATATCCGGCCGCATCAGCGAGATATCGGCGGTGAATGTCGCGGTGACCATCGTCGGGCTTGGGTCTTTGCTCTCGACTGATGCGGTGCCGCTGACTTCTCCGGTCAGCTTGAGCAGGACCGATGTCAGCGTTCCCAGCGAAGGATCGAACTTGGGCAGCGTGACGACTTGTTTCCAATTCGTCTGTGTCAGCGGCACGGTATCGCTGAAGCTGACCTCATCGGCATTCAGCGCGGCCGGTGAAATTGCCAGTGCGCAGACCAGGCCCCAAACACTCTTAGATCTCAACGTCATAACGAAGACCCCCTGCGAGGAAGGCGGCACGCCGACGTAACTCCGACGGGCGCCGGAACGAAACGTCAATTATCTTATGTCGCCGGGCACCGTCGATTCCAGACCTGCGGCAGAGGCTTTTCGATCGGCAAATCGGACTCGGAGGCGAACCCCCGCGGCAGGTAAGCAGCGAGAATCATTATCAGACGATGCGCCGTGTACTTCGTTATCGCTGATTCCGAATTCTCAAATTCACCCGATCGAGTGATCGCAAAATGGCTCTGATGCGCCGCATCACTTCTCTGTCATGGCCATCGGCGGGCGTCGCATTCGGAGAGAATTTCGCCGGCACCAAACTGAGAGGGCTCGACACCGTGGATGACGGCGTCGAGCCCTCAGAAGCATCGAATATTCCATCGGACGGAGCGGACATGCGCCGCTTGAGCGCGGTCCCAATGCTTAGGCGGCGATTCGGCGTCGGCGTCGCATCGCGGCGAAAGCGCCCATGCCGAGGAGGCCGGCCGTGGCAGGCTCCGGAATGGTGTAGTCGTAGGTGACCATGACGTTGGCGGATGCGGAGGTGCTGAACTGGAGCAGCAGGTTGCCCGCACCGCTGCCGGTCGAGGCGCCGGTGGCCATGACCGGGAGCATGATGTTGCCCGGGCCGGTGAACAGGGCCAGGTCCATCATCGACATAGTCATGATGGAGTCCACGTCATCGGCGGTCAGCAGCGGATAAGACTTTCCCGACGTTCCGCCGAAGTCGATCATGCCGTCAAAGGCGGTGACGTTGTCGGTCGTCATGACAAGCGGCAGCGTGACGACAAGCGTACTGAGGTCCGGTCGCTGGAGCTCGATCTCGGCGGCCAGCTCCATGTCAACCGTCGCCGGATCGGCGTCGAGGCTCTCGAATTGGGCTATGCCTTCGACGTGGCCGGAAAGCTTGAGCGTGATCTTGTCGAGCGTGCCGAGCGACGGATCGAACTTCGGCAGCGTGACGGACGTCATGAAATTCGTCGGTTGCAGCGCGACGTTGTCGCTGAACATGATCGTGTCGGCCTGGGCGGCGGACACGGTCGACATCGCGACCACGGCAACCACGGCAAGTGCTTTGATGAACCGCATTCTGATACCCCCCAAAGATTTCCAAGTTCCCCTGTATTGCTCTTCGAAGGCGAGCCCAAGCCCGCGTTGTGAGCTATTAGTTCTATTCGCAGTCGCCGGCGTTAAGTCAACTTCCGGCGACTATTCGGACCCACGTCTGCGATCAGCCCTTACGGGGCGGACCGATTCGGCGGGATGGCCACAGTCAGGCACTTCGGGGGCCATTTGACCCTGACGCGAGCCTGGTTCCTGCGTGATCGAGTTATCAGTCGGCGAAAAGCCGAATCTCGCGGAGGCGGGGCGGTGTTATGGAACGGATGGGCGCGTAGGTTCTGGAGGGTCTGCGCGGGCAAAGGGCCCCTTCGCATCAAACGGCGATGAGGCGTGTCATTTCTTCGACGCGTAGGCCTTAGGGGAAGATGCCGCGCTCTTTGTAAACCGTTTCGAGATTCTGAATTGCGACGATGTACGCGGCCGTGCGCCAGTCGGTATGGTGCTTGGCGGCCATTTCCCGGACGGCCCGGTAGGCGCCGAGAATCTTCTTGCGCAGCTTGGTGTCCACCTCGTCGAGGTCCCAAAACTCGCTGCGCTTGTTCTGGAGCCATTCGAAGTAGCTGACGATGACGCCGCCGGCGTTGCAGAGGAAGTCCGGCAGGACCTCGATGCCGCGCTGCGCGAGAATCGCCTCGCCTTCGAGATTCGTCGGGCCGTTGGCGCCCTCGGCGACCATCCTCACATTGAGCAACGGAGCGGTTGAGGCGGTGAGCTGGTTTTCCATGGCGGCCGGGATGAAGAAGTCGGCCTTGATCTTGAGCATCTCCACATGGTCGATCGTTGCGCACTTGGCAAATCCGCGGACTCCGCCACGGGCTCGAACGTGCTCGAACAGGCGGTCGGCGTCGATACCGTCCGGATTGGAAATGGCCCCGGTGTGATCTTCGACCGCGAGCAGCTTCGCGCCCAAGGGCTTCATCAGCCGGGCCGTCCACGAGCCGACGTTCCCGTAGCCCTGAAGGGTATAGGAGGCGCTCTTCAGGTCGAGGGCGTGATCCTTGGCCCACTCCTCGACTAAATAGACGATGCCTTGTCCGGTTGCCTTGTCGCGGCCCTGGCTTCCGCCGGAGACGATCGGCTTGCCGGTGACGACGTGGGTGCAACTCTGCCGTTCATGCGGAGGAATCGTGCTCAGGTAGGTGTCGAGAATCCATGCCATGATCTGCGGATTTGTATTCATGTCCGGCGCGGGGATGTCGTACTCCGGGCCGATGTTGTCGCCGAGGGCGTAGGTGAAGCGCCGGGTGATGCGCTGCAGCTCGTCGGTTGAGTACTTGGACGGATCAATCTGAATGCCGCCCTTGGCGCCGCCGAAGGGAATGTTTGTAAGAGCCGTTTTCCAGGTCATCCACGCCGCCAGTGCCCGGACTTCGTCGATATTGACCGACGGGTGATAGCGCAGGCCGCCCTTGAAGGGCCCACGGGCGCTGTTGTGCTGCACGCGGTAGCCGGTGAACACTTCGACGCGTCCATCATCCATGCGCACGGGGAAGTTCACGGTGATTTCGTTTTGCGGCTTGGAGAGAATCTTGCCAATGTTGGGGTCGAGCCCCATCAGGCCGGCCGCCTTGTTGAACTGCTTGATGACGTTTTCGAAGAGGCTGGACTTCGCCTCCGCCGGGGCGTGCGCGGCGGCAGGGGGGGCGGAGGACGGGGTGGCTGCTGGTTGACTTGATCGCTTCGTTGACTCGGTGCTGCTCATTGTTGTCGTCATATCCCTTTGCTCCGGCGAGTCGAGCGCACCGGCATCGTGTCGAAAAATCGGCGAAGGCGGTGATCCGCTCTACATGACTGGATGAATCGTTCTGTCTAAGTCAGATTACTCCACACCGGCGGCCAGGCCGCTTTCCATGCCGAATATGATACCGCAGGATAGGCGGGCGGTGAAAGTCGACGGATAGGGGCTATTACAGGGCAGTTTTAGAGGTGTGCTTGACGCGCCGTCGCGCCCAATAGCTATCCAACGCCGAAGTCAGTGTTCTGCCAAAGCACATTCAGATTCGGATCATCCGCCAGCCCCGCGAATTCCTCGCGGAACCATGCCTTGATTCCCTCATCCATCAGCCCGGCGCTGAGGCGGTTTTCGGTGAAGAGATTGATGATTCCGTAGCGGAACTTTGAGCGGAGGATGTCGATGTCGCGGCGGATGATGTCCTTCGTCTGCCCGCGAATGCCGATCATGAGGCAGATCGAGTCCGTCGCCGCAGCCACGTCGTCGGGCGAGTCCCAGTGCATGGACTTGTTCAGCACGCCGTTCCGGAGATTGTCGTCAAACGTCTCCACGCCGAGGAACAGGTGCGTTTCCACGTCGAAGAAACGGCGAGTGGCCTCGTAGTCCTTGCGATAGGCCCAGTACGATTCGGTCCAGAAATCGGTAATACCGCGCTCGGCCAGCAGTCGCTTGATCTGGTCGCGCACGGCAAGCGGCAATTCCTGAATCGACCCGCTGTTGATGACCTGCAAACGCCCGTATTGGCCGGTGACCTTAGCGAGTTCTTCATCCGCGACGCGCTGGATCTCGGACTCGTCGCTCGTGTTGTCGTCGATGTAGTCGCAAAAGCTGCACCGGCTCCACACGCACGGCAATCCCTTGAGCAAGACCACCTCGCGCGGATGGTGGCCCTGGTAGCGCCCGTAGCGCATCAGATTCGGTGCCGGGTAGCGGGGCAGTTCCATGACATCTATGATAGGTGGATCGGCCGCGTGCCCCAAGCCGCTGTCGGGCGTGAAGGGCGCGGCGTCCCGGTTTGTGGGCAGTTCCCGGTCGGAATTCGCATCCGCCGTCACGTCATTTTTTAGAGGCGTTCATCCATACATGAGTCAGGGCGCGACGCGAGAAACCAAACTTACGGATTTTGTCGACCTGGAGACGCTTCAGGCGCTGCAGGACGGGTTTGCGCGGGCTACGGGCATCGCTACCAGCATTCGCGATTCGGCCGGGCTGCCGATTACGATTCCGGCGGAGGAGGCGGATTTCTGCTCCGTCATGCAGTCGTGCCCCTCCGGCAAGACGGCGTGTCAGATGAGTCACGCGGGCGCTACGCGGCTGGTGGCGGGGGACGGATCTCCCGAGGGGCCGCTGCTGAACGAATGTCACGCGGGCCTTTCGCAATACGTCGCGCCGATCATTGTCGGAGGTGAACATCTCGGCGCGATCATCGTGGGAGATCGACCGCGAGGACCTCTAGGAGACGATCGCCTTGCGGCGCTTGCGGAGGAATTCGGCCTGGACCGGCACGTCCTGGGCGAAGCTGCCCGTCGCCTGCCACTGTGGTCTGACGTCCGCATGTCGTCGGCCACGGCTTTCGTGCAACAGCTCGCCAACACCATCGCTCGGCTCTGTTACCAGGCCTATCAATTGCGCAAACGTATCGATGAGCTGGCCGTTGTCCGCGACGTGGCCGCGGCACTGGCCGAGCATACGGACCTTCAGGAGATTCTCGACACGGCGACGCAGCAGCTTGTCGCGCGTATGGGACTGCGCGCGGCGGCCCTGCGACTCCTCGATGAAGATACCGGTGTGCTCAAGATGGCCTCGGTCGCCAATCTCTCGAAGGAGTATCTGGACAAGGGCCAGATTCTGGCGATGGACAGCCCGATTGACCAGAACGCGCTGGCAGGTCAGACGGTCTATATTGAGGATCTGCGCACCGATCCTCGTGTGCTCCATAAACAGAAGGCCCGTGAGGAGGGGCTCTTTAGCGGGCTGGTGACCGGGGTCTCAAACGGCGGAAAAAGACTCGGCGTATTGCGCGCTTACACGGGGCGTCGCCATGTGTTTTCGGAGTACGAAGTATCGCTGTTGGAGGCGATTGCCTCTCAGGTCGCGACGGCCATCGTGAATGCCCGACTTCGCCGCGACATGGCCCAGGCCGAGCGGGTCGAACGGCAGATCAAGCTTGCGGCGGATGTGCAGCGGCGCATGATTCCGGCGAGTCCGCCGTCAACGCCGGCGTATGAATTTGGATGCATCTATGAGCCGAGCAGCGAGCTGGGCGGCGATTTTTACGACTTCATTCAGTTCGATAATGGCGACATCGGCTTGGTGATGTGCGACGTCGTGGGCAAGGGATTTCCCGCTTCCTTGATGATGGCCAGCGTACGCTCTGCGCTTCGCTCGCATGCCCGGCGGGTGACGGATATTACGGAGATCATCAGCTCGGTGAACAACCGACTGGAGCATGACACGTTGCCAAATGAGTTCGCGACCGCGTTTTATGCCGAGTTGTCAGCGGACGGCAGGCGGATGAAGTACTGCAACGCGGGGCACGAGCCCATGCTTCTGCTCAGGAACGGCGTCGTCAAGGAGCTGGATGTAGGCGGACTGGCGCTCGGAATCTTGGAACATGCCAAATACGAGAGCGCCGAAGTGCTGCTGGAGCCCGGCGACGTCTTACTGACATGCACCGATGGTGTGCTCGAAGCCCTGGATTATGATGGACACGCATTCGGCCGCGCCCGGCTGCATCAGTCGCTGCGCCTGCACGGCGCGCTACCGCCGGACATGCCGATCCAGATGTCCGCCAAGCAAATGCTCTGGGACGTGCGCCGATTCAGCGGACTCGTGGCGCCGGGCGACGATCTGACGCTGGTCATGGTGCGGGTGCGCGAGGGCGCCGAGTGGCCGTCACCTAAGGCGTGATTGCGGGCGGGCGATTGACTCGAGGATACCTGTCTTAACGCTGGAAGAGGTCGACCGTGATTACCACGGTCGCGGTGCCCGTCCCGCCGAGACCATCGGAAATCGTATAGGTAAAGGTGTCGTCGAAGCTGTCCACCTTCCCGAAGATCAGGGGAACCGCGGTGTCGTAGGTGAACGACCCATCCGCCATGACCATTAGCCCGCATATTTCATCAGTGATCTTCGAATGGTGATGGACGGAGTTTTTCGGCTTTGTGCGTGAGCGGAGGGACGAAGGTGGAGGTTGGAGCGCGCAGGGCCCCCTTACCCCCAAGCGGTGATCAGGTTGTTTTTCGGGTCATGATGGGGCGGGCGGGATCAGGCGGAGTCGTGGAACCAGGGATCGCCACAGGTCCTGCAGGGGGCAGCTGCTCGACAGTCGCAGTACGACGCGGCGCACGGAGACGACCACCCGCGCGGCGACCTTGAGGAGTTTCAGGCGAATGGTGTTCACCTGGGCCTCGGCCAGTTCGGTGCCGGCCAGGGCCGTGCGGCGCAGCGTTTCCACCAGGACGTAGGCCGCCGAGGACAACAGCAGCCGGAACTGATTGGCCAGGAAGGCGTGGCAACTGGTGCGATCGGCGAAGAGCCCGAGCTGCTGCTCCTTGATGCGGTTCTCCATGTCGCCGCGGGCCGTGTACAGACCGTCGTAGATATCGTTCGGCGTGCGGTCGGTCAGGTTGGTCACCACGAATCGAACGTTGGGCCCCTGAACCAGCCGCTCGGCCTTGACGATCACGCGGCGCGGGCGATCCCAGGTCTGCGCCGCGTACTCGATCTCGTGGAAGTTCCGCACCTTCTGCTGCGTGGTGGCGAACTGGGCCTCGGCCGCCTGCATGAAGGACTCGGCCGCTTTCTCCAGGACGGTGTTGCGGGCCAGGCCCAGCACGTACTTGACGCCGTGCCGGTCGCACCATTTCATCATTCGCCGGCGGCAGAAGCCGGAATCCCCGCGGACGATGATCCGCACCCCGGGCCACGCCTGTCGCAAGCGCTGCACCAGCAGCTTCAGGATGGGCCAGGCGTGATGGGCCCCGTCGATGTTGCTGGGCCGCAGGTAGGAGACCAGCAGCCGCGAGCCGCAGAACACATACAGCGGTAGGAAGCAGTGGTGGTCGTAATAGCCGTGGAAGAAGCGGCCTTCCTGGTTGCCGTGGATCGGATCGTCGGTCGCGTCGAAGTCGAGGATCAATTCCTCCGGCGGCGATTCATAGGACGCGATGAACTGCTCCACCAGCACACGCGACATTCGTGCCAGGTCGCCGCGCGTGACGCGGTTCTCCAGCCGGCACAAGGTCGGACTGCTGGCCAGCGGCTCATCCGCGCTCGGCGGCCGCCCGGTCAGGACCGCCAGCACGGGATCGCTCCGCAGGGCTTGATGGTCGTTGAGATCTTCGTAGCCCATCGCAATGGCAAAGATGCGCTGGGCCAGCATGACCCGCTGGTCATGTTGAATTCGGGCCGGATCACGCGGGTCGTTGATGACCCCGGCCAGTTGATCGACCAGGCCCAGACGCCGCTCGACCTCCCGAAGCAGCAGACCCCCGGCGTCTGAGGTGAGCGTTCCGCCTGTGAAATCGGCCACGATTTTCTTGCGGCCGAGACTGGAAAAGAACATCGGTTTGCTGTTACAGTCTGTCACGAAAAAGCCTCCCTGCCTATGGACCGGAATGTTCTTACGAAACCCCAGTCTACAAGGCTTCGAGGCTTTTTCTATTCCTATTCAACGCCGACCTGATGAAATATTCGGGTTAGGATCGCGCCGGAGGCCAGCATGTATGCCGTGCCGACATTCGCCGTCGATCCATCAACCGCAATCACAGTGATGGCATCGCCATCCGGATCGCTGTCGATCCCCATGCCGTTGTCGTCGAAGAGATTGCCGGTGAGTAGGCTTTCAATCAGCGTCGAAAACGCGTCATCGCGCGCATCCGGCGGCCGGTTGGTAACCGTGATGGTCACCGTTGCGTTATCCGTTCCGCCCTGGCCGTCTTCGAGGCGATAGACGAATGTGTCCGCACCGACATAGCCGGTGTTGGGCGTATAGGTGAATAGACCGGTCGGTTGGAGGCTGAGCGTTCCGTTTGCGACACTGGTGACAAGCGAGACCGTTAGAGGATCGCCGTCCGGATCGCTATCGGCGCCGGCCCCGTTATCCGTCAGGACACTCGCGTTGATCGTGGCGTTGTGAGGCGTGGTGAATGTATCGTCGCGTGCATCGGGCGCCTGGTTCTGTGGGATCTGCTGCTCGCCTGCATTCGGCGGAGGCAGGCCACCGAGGATGGCGCCAATGACGAGGAAGATCGGCAGGAATCCCGGGCAAAGCACGACGTGAACCGCGCAAAGCGACCAGATGAACATGACAAAGAAGAAGAACGGCGCGGCGAAGAGCAACGACGAATTGCCCTTGCCGGTGCCGTTGGTCTGCGGCATCAATTCTGTATTGCTCTGGACATAGCCCTCGATGCGGTCACCTGAAACCGCCCGGGAAGGTGCATCACTGACCTTGCTCGGCGTCCAAATGTCGCCCTGAGTCGTCTCGATCATCGTGACCTGGCGAGACGCGGCGTCGAGCGACATTTTCGCGGCGCCCGCGGATGTGCCGAAGCTGAATTCAGTCATCTCCCATGAGTCACCGCTGCGTACGAATCGGCCGGTGATCGTTCGAGCATCATCGAGAAAGACAAGTCTAAAGACTCCCGCGTCCATGTCGGCCTCGAGCGACTCCGCGCCCTCAAAGGCGGTGCCGCTGAGTGCTTTCGAAATCGGATGGTCGGGCGTCAGCGGGATGCTGACTTTGCCGGTCGTGGGACCCTGCCAGTTGAGTCTCGTGCCGCAACCTGGCGTCAATACGACAAGATTGAATACCAACGCCACGCAAAGGGCGGATGTGATGGTGCGAGATAATCGCCCGAAGCGAAAAGGATTCATATTGACTTGTCTCCCCCCAAGATCGAATCGAACACAATCGTGCCCGCGGCTCGCTTTGCCACGGGCGCTACGAGGCGCCCCGGATGTGGCTGGACGGAGCCTGATTCTGCTAACTCTATTCAGCACGGGCGATGAATCTCAACAGAAATTGTCCAACATGTCCGAAATTGATCGGGCGTCTGCGATTGAAATCGATTTGCAGCCAACGTTCGCGGACCAGTTGGGGGCGGCCCACTAAGCCCGTCGCCGTATCGGTCCGTACGGCGCGGGGGGGTCAAAGCAGTGATCGCACGGTCTCGCAAACTTTGTCGACCTCCGACTCGCTGAGATGATTATGAAACGGCAGGGCGATCGTTCGGGCGGCGACGCGCTCGCAGACCGGGAAGTCGCCCGGTTTGTAGCCGAATTGCCGCTTGTAGAACGCCTGGAGGTGAATGGGGGCGAAGTAGTTGCTGCAACCGATGCCGCGCGCTCGCAGCTTTTCGATCATGGCGGCGCGGTCCTCCTCACTGTATCGGTCGGCCAGTTTTACGACGAACACAAACCAGCTCATGGAGCAATCCGGCTCAATCTTCTGTAAGCTGAGCCGGTCTTCCGAAGCCAACCGCGTTCGATACCATTCCGCCACGCGGCTGCGCTTGCCGAGTATCTCTCCGATCCGCTGCATCTGGACGGCGCCGATGGCGCTGTTCACGTCGCTGAGGCGATAGTTGTAACCGAGTCGCTCGTGCGAGAGCCAGCCCATGCCGGTGTCGCGGCCCTGATTGCGCATGGATTGGCAGAGCCGGGCGATCTCGTCGTCGTTGGTGACGATCATTCCGCCTTCGCCGGTGGTGATCTGCTTGTTGGGATAGAAGCCAAAGACGCCTGCGTCGCCGAGGCTGCCGGACATGCGGCCTTTGTATTTGGCGCCGAGCGATTCGCAGGAGTCCTCAATCACGCGAAGCTTGTGCTTTCGGGCGATAGCGCTGATGCGATCGAAGTCGGCGGGCTGTCCGAACACATTGACAGGAATGAGCATCTTGGTCCGCGGGGTGACCGCAGCCTCGACCGCTGTCGCGTCGATGTTCCAGGTCTCCGGGTCCATGTCCACGAAGACCGGTTTTCCCCCTTCGTAGAGGATACAGTTCGACGAAGCGACGAATGAGAAGGGCGTCGTGATGGCCTCGTCACCGGGTTGCAGGCCGATCGCCCGAACGAGCAGGTGAAGACCGCAGGTACCGCTGGAGACGGCGATGGCGTGCTTGGTGCCGACATAACTTGCGATGGCTTCTTCAAATCGTGATACGGCGGGTCCGAGCGATAGCCTGCCGGAGCGCAGCACTTCGGAGACGGCGTCGATTTCGGCCTGTGAAATATCCGGTCCGGAGAGATCGATATTCATTTCGTGCCTTCTGTATTATGAGTTCCCCCAGGTAGGGCTGGCTCGTCCAGGTCATCTCCGGGAACAGGAACGCCATGGGACGCGCCACGCCGGAGGGACTCGATGATAGCGGCTTCGAATCGCCGATTCACTTCTTACCTTGCCCCCTTGATTTCGGTTCGCTGAGGGCTGGAATTTGCGCTTGACACGCGCGAAAACCCAACAATAATCTCCCTGTGAATCGGACTATGCGCTGAACTCCGGTTCGGAGCGGTAATGCAAAGAATTGGACTTGCCGGCGGGGCACCGTGACCGCCTTATTTTATTGAGACTATTTGTGAATTTATTCACGAAGTCTTGGTTGTGATTCCAGGGTGGCCCGGTAATATCAGTCGCCTGACGCAGTGATCCAGGCGCGGTAGAGCAGCTTGACTGAATCGACAAACAACGCGAACGACAACCCGCTGCAACCCATGACGCCGCGTCTGATGGGGCGATTGTTCATTGTCCCGGCGCTCATTGTTGTGTTACTGCTGGCGGTCTCCGTGGTTGTCGTGCTTTTCGGGACGACGACGACGGACAAACAGGAAAGCCTTTCCGATCTTATTGCTCGACTGGAAGCCGATCCAGGCGAAAAGACACTCGGGACGATGCTTCTCCCTGCCGCCAAGGAGTCTTGGCAGGCCGCACAGGAGTTGGCCCGGCGCCTCGAACGAAAAGACGAGTTTCTTCGGCCGGACGAGGTTGAGCCGACAGCGGATCGACTCATTGCAATACTCGAGAAGTTCCCGGTCGGCCGGGATACCGATGAACCCGCTTCGGCACAGCAGTATTTCGTCATGATGGCCCTTGCCCGTCTTCAGACGCAGAAGGCCGTCGAGCCGCTTTCGAAACTCCTGAGAGATCCGAACTGGGCGACGCGCCGCACAGCCGTTCAATCTTTGGCAATGATGCAGGACGTTGACGGCGTCGGTCGTGCGGTCCCAGAGATTGCTGCGCTCTTGAACGATCCGATCCCTGCGGTTCGCATAGTCGCCTGTGGGGCGCTTTCCGTATTGGCGCGACCGGGGGACGGCGTGACGATTCGATTGCTCGCCGACCGGCTGAGCGATGATCGAGAAGTGCAATGGAACGCCGCGATGGCGCTGGCGCATCTCGAAAGTTCGTCTGGTAAGTTGGTGCTTCTGAACATGCTTGACAGGGCATATTGGGAAGGGATTGAACTCGAATACATGGAGAACGGAGTTCAGGTTACTCGCAAATATGCACCCGCCGAGGTGGAGCGCAATCTTCAGTCCGCCATCGCCGCGTCCGTCAAGCTCTCGGATCCAGAATTAGACCGGGCCGTCGCCGCGTTGGAAGCGGACCGTTCGACCTTTGTGCGCGATGCCGCCCGTTCGGCGAGTCGGTCGGGTGGCCCGAAAGCCGCACCGGCGGGATCGTCGATGCATGCTGTAGAGCAGCAGGTTGGCCCGGCCCCTTCCGGGGTTGGGGAGGACTGTTGAGATGCCGAAGACCGAAGTCGTAACCAAAGTATGGATCGCACCTGGGTGCATCGTTTGCGATGCGTGCGAGACAACCGCACCGGACGTGTTCGAGGTGCAGCACGATAACGAGACGTGCATCATTCGCCCGGCGGCCCTGGACGCCGAATTCACCAAGCCGCGCAGCGCCATCATCAAGGAAGCTGCGGCCGAGTGTCCCGTCGATGTCATTAAGTTTGACGTCGCCACGATCGAAGTCAGCGAAGAGGAGGCGGCGAAACTCGGCGGCGGCGCACCCAAGCCCGCAGCCGCCGTCGCCGCAGCAGCCGCCGGTGAGGCCGGCGCCGCCGGACCCGCCCACGCGCCACCAGCCCACGCGCCGGCAGCCGATAAGGCAACCCCTGCCAAGCCCGCTGCGCCGCCCAAGCCGAAGGTCATGGACCCGGCCATTCAGGCGCTGCTCGCAGCGACGACGGTTCGCGGCGGCCACGTCGTGATTGATCGGGGCGTGAAGGACATGCCCGAAGGGGTCCGGCAGGCGATCAAGCTCTCGCCTGACCAGTTGCCGCCGGACGGCCGGTTTCAACGGGTTCTTGAGAAGACCAAGACGACCGCTAAAGAGCCGACACGTCGCGATCTCCTGCTTGGCGCAAGTTGGGCGGCACTCGCGCTGGGTTTCGGTGTCGCGCCGCTGGTCGCCCTTAACCGGTTCATGGCGCCCAATGTGCTGGAACAGCCTGATCCGAAAGTTCGTTGCGGACCGTTGAGCGCCTATGCTTCGATGGCGCCCGGTGACGTGGACGAAGATTTCAAGCCGGTCAAGCCCAGCGGATTCTGGCTGGTCCGCGAGGAAGAGCGGCTGGTCGCCCTGTCGATCATCTGCACTCACCTGGGGTGCATTCCATCGTGGCTTCCAAATGATCGAAAATTCAAGTGTCCGTGTCATGGAAGCGGATTCAAGCAGGACGGGACGAACTTTGAAGGTCCCGCGCCGCGGCCGCTCGAACGGTTCAAGATATACCTTGACGGCGATCAGGTGATCGTTGATCGTTCAAAGAAGTTTCTGGCGATGGGGCCGAATGATACGGCTGTGTGGAACGATCCTGATGCTTCGATTCCTGTTTGAGTCGATAAGATTCTCTCGGCGCACTTCGAAACGCGCTGTCGCAGGGTGGATGTCATAGATGAAATTTTTCAGCTCAGTCGGAGACTATATCAGGGAAAGTCAGGTCTGGGGCTCGATCTTTCGGCACGGAGTGCCCAGGGACCGGCGCACCCGGGCGATGGCCATCCTCAGCAACGTCTTCTTGCACCTGCATCCGGTCGCCGTTCGTAAGAGCGGCATCCGGCTGTCTTTTACCTGGTGCATGGGCGGCCTCACGTTTTTCCTCTTCCTCGCGGAGACGATTACCGGCGTCCTGCTGATGTTTTATTACAGGCCGGTTGTGGAGTATGCCTACACCGACATCGTGGGGCTCAGGGCTCACGTCACGCTCGGATTGTTACGTGAGATTCACCGGTGGGGGGCCCACGCGATGGTCATCGCCATCTGGCTCCACATGCTCCGCGTATTCCTCACGGGCAGTTACAAGCCGCCCAGAGAATTCAACTGGGGCGTCGGCGTCATTCTGCTCGTACTCACGCTGTTGCTTTCCTTTACCGGTTACCTGCTCCCATGGGATCAACTGGCCATCTGGGCCATCACGGTCGGCTCCAACATGGCCCGCGCCACGCCGATCGCCGGGCATGAAGGTCCGGGCGCTGCACTTTTGCAGATTGGCGGAGTGCCGCTGATTCACGGCGGCTCAGACGCGAGGTTCCTGCTCCTGGGCGGCACCGTCGTCGGTCCGGGGGCGCTCCTTCGATTTTACGTGCTTCATTGTATTTTCATTCCGCTGGCGGCGTCCGTGTTGATCGCGGTTCACTTCTGGCGGGTACGAAAAGACGGTGGTATTTCGGGACCGTTGTAATCGGTCGTGCGGCCGGATTTGATCGCGATAATTAGAGGCAATGCAGGCGGCTACGGCTTTTCGATTGCCGGGCCGAGGATTACAGGGCGAATCGCAGCCCTGACAGGCTGGAAACTCATCAATGCTTGAACTGGTTCTGGCATCCGCGGATCATGCGAGTATCACCGATCGCATCAAAGGCTTTATCGATGCGCTCTGTGCACCGCAGTACTACGTACCTTTGTCCTGTCTCGTCATGATCGTCGGGCTGGTCACCTACAAGACATGGACCAAGCCGAAATTCGCGATCGCGCTCCTGATTGCGTTTACCGCGTTTTATTCGATCAGTTGCGTTGACGAAGACTTCAGAAAGATCATCAAGAAGCCGGACAACGTTCCGATCACGATGATGATCTATCTCACCGGCTTCTGCACCTGGCTGGGAATGCGTCAGGCGGCACAGAACGACGAGAGAATGAAGCGCGGCGAGCCGCTCCTTGAGAGCGGGGCGGACGACAAGGTTCTCGTCTGGCCCGATCTCGTTTATACCGAAATGATCGCGCTGGTCTTTTGCACGGTCTTCCTCATTGTATGGGCCATCGTCTTGAAGGCCCCGCTGGAGCCGCCGGCGAACCCCACGAATATCCCCAACCCATCCAAGGCGCCGTGGTACTTCCTCGGCCTTCAGGAACTGCTCGTCTATTTCGATCCATGGATTGCGGGCGTGCTCCTGCCCGGCCTGATTATCGTCGGCCTTGTCGCTCTTCCATACATTGACAAGAACCCGCGCGGCAACGGCTACTACACGCTCAAGGAGCGACCGTTCGTCATCAGCATTTTCATGTTTGGCTTCATCATTTTGTGGTGCGTCTTGATCGTGCTGGGCACGTTCCTTCGCGGCCCGAACTGGAATCTCTTCGGCCCCTTTGAGACGTGGGATCCCCACCGCCCGGCCGCGCTCTTGAACATCAACGTGTCCGACGTCTTCTGGGTGGTCATTCCCGAGCAGCTTGGTCTGTCTTGGTGGAAGCCCGGGCTGCCGACCAGCGGAGTTTTGGGACTACCGGCATATCTGATTCGCGAGGCGCCGGGCCTGATCCTGCTTGGCGGGTATTTCTTCGTGTTGCCGGTTCTCTTGGCGCAGACCGTGTTCAAGAAAATCTACGCCCAGATCGGTTTTATTCGTTTTTGCGTCTTCTGGCTACTGATGAGCTGGATGTTCATCGTGCCGATCAAGATGGTTCTGCGATGGCTGTTCAACATGAAGTATTTCGTGGCCATCACCGAGTGGTTCTTTAACATCTAGCCGGCCGACGGGGTCGGGATTGCGCCCTCGGTGTGATGCCGGCGGCGCGGCAGAGCAGGATGATATGCCGGTAGCGACGGAAACACTGAGAAACATCAAGCGTGTGAACGTATGGTTCGCCGTATCCGCCGTGCTCGCACTGGTGAGTACCGGTTGGATGATCTGGCACGATTACAACCGGCCCTGGCGGCACTTTCAGCGGAACTTTTTCAACGTCCGTTCGGCCATGGCTCACATGGACGCGCTCAAGTACGAAACGCCCGCCGAAAAGGAGAAGTACGCCAAGCTCCTCGCCGCGGTTGAGGACGCCAAAAAGGAACTCGCCACGGACGAAAAAAAGGCCCTGGAGAAGGAACTCTTGGCGCGGCAGGAGACCCTTGCCGGTGAATTGCAGGGCGTCGCCCTTACCTTCGGCAACCGCAACGCCGAGATGCAGGTGCGTCTCTTTGACTATGAAGAGGCTCGGGCCCTGCACGGCGAGGATGATCCGAGGTCGATAGCCATCAAGAAGTCGAACGATGAAGCCGCGGCGATTCTTTCTGAATTGAAATCGAAGCGGGAAAATCTCGAAGACGAACTCCGATCGATCAAGCAGGACGTGAAGCGCCTCTATTCACGGAAGTCGGAGGCGCAAAAAGCACTGGCGGCGTATGAGAAGGGCCTCAAGGACGCCGAGCGTTTTGACAAGATGTATGGTCCGGGCCTGGACCGCTTCGCGTTTAACGTTCCACTGCTCGACTATCTGGCGCCAAGCGGCACGCCCGGGCACGAGGAAGTCCGCCAAGTGTTCATGAAGCCGATCCGGTTCGATTACAACTTTGTGGATTCATACGTGACCGATCGCTGCGTGACCTGTCACGTCGGGATCGACGATCCGACCCTCACTGTTGAGAGCTTCGTTCGCCGAACAGGCGCTTCCCTTGAGAATCCCGCCGTCCAGTCCGCGCTGAAAGTTTCAAACGAGTCATTCGCCCAGGACTTGCTCATCGCACTTGGCGAGGCGGCCAACGAAAAGCAATTCATCGACAAAGACGTTCCCGAAATGAGCGACGATGATCGCGAGAAATTCATCAGCGCCCTCATCGGTGCGGCGAATTCCTTCTTTGCCGATATCGAACGCCCCGCGTTGCCCGCCGACGACATCAGAAAGACGCTTGCCCAGGCCGGCGACCTGACACGCAGCAAGGTCATGGACGCGATCATGGGGGCTGCCCAGAGTATTTTGTGGGGTAGGCCGCCTGTCTCCACTGCCAATCCTGACCAGCGCATCGCCTGGAAGGACATGAGCGAGGCGCAGCGCCAGACCTATACCGCGTCCATCACCGCGGCGCTGAACACTTACCTGGTGAGCCAGGGCAGGCCCAGGATCGACTTCAGCGAGGAGATTCGGGCCCATCCGCGACTCGACCTGTACGTCTCCGCGGACTCGCCGCACTCCATGACCAAGATCGGCTGTACCGTCTGCCACGAAGGCGCGGGACAGGATACTGACTTCATACTTGCCGCGCACACGCCCAAGAACAAGGCCGAAAAGAAGGAATGGGAAGAAAAGTATTACACATCCGAACTGGGCGTGCCGCTGGCCACGTTTCATCTCGTGGAGGAATTCTGGGAGCGCCCGATGCTTCCTCCTCAGTTTACCTCGGCGAGCTGCAAAAAGTGTCACCAGCAGATTTACGACCTTGAGCGTGACAAGACGATTCCGCTCGAGCCGGCCCACAATATCGTTGAAGGGCGCGACCTCTTTACGTCGGTCGGCTGCATCAACTGTCATAACGTTGACGGACTGTCCGATTCGCGCAGAGTGGGTACCGACCTGTCGTACGTGGCCGAGAAACTGACCCAGGGTTTTATGGAGCGCTGGGTGGAATATCCCGGCAACTTCCGCCCTTCGACCTGGATGCCGCACTTCTTCCATCAGGAGAACAACCTTCCATCCAGCGCGAACGAGTTCGATCCCGACCCCGTCCTTCGAACCGAGACGGAAATTCAGGCGATCGTTCATTACCTGCGGACGTTTTCCAAGCCGCTGGACATGATTCCGACCCCTGAAGGCATGGTGGGCGATCCCACGCGCGGCGAGCAGTTGTTTACTTCGATCGGATGCCTTGCCTGCCACGCCAATCTCGATGCCAAGGATCCGCAGTCGAGCGACGGAAAGTCCTTCGGTGAGTTATGGATCACCAGGCACCTTGTGATGTCCGAGGGGCTGAGCGAGGATGACGCCAAATCGCGATATGACGCGATGTCGAAGACCGATCGCGCGCGCTATGCGACTCACCAATTCACGCCGGAACGACGCAAGGCGGCCCTCGTCGCTTCCCGGGAGGAGGAAGTTCTGGCTGATCGTGAAGGCCGCGACGTCGATCCGAAGAAGATGTACGTTCCCCCGGCCTTTACGCGCGTTGCACCGGAGCTGTCCGGCATCGGTACGAAGCTGATCGACGATCCAAATGATGCCGAGCAATCGGCCAGCGCCCTTCGCTGGCTGTACAACTGGCTTCATGAGCCGAGACATTATTCGTCCTACACGCGCATGCCGCGCATGTTTCGCGATAACTACTACCAATTGGACGACGCAGAGACGCAGCGCAAGAAAAACAACCAGGACATCCTGGATGTCGCCACCTACTTGCTGGGCCTGCGTAATGACGAATTTGATCGCACCCCGATTGCAACCGGCAAGAAGCAGGTCGAGCTCACTCAGTCGCTGATTCTTGATCTACTCGGCGGACAGAATACGGCCAGCGTTTCGGAGAAAATACTGAATGACGAAAAGGGCGCCGATGCCGATCCGTACGGTCGCCTGACGGCCTCGATCGTCGCTCAGACTTATCGATCCTTCGGCGACGGTGATGAAGGCAAACAGCGCGTCGCCGAATTGATCGCGACGCGCTCCGGCAGCTTGCAGGATCGCCAGAAGCTCTTCCTCGGCATGAAGATGGTCAGCCACTACGGCTGCTACGCGTGCCACACCATCGCCGGCTTTGAAGATGCGACACGGCCCGGAACGGATGTGAGCCTGTGGGCCCAGAAGTTCATGAGTCAGCTCGATTTCGCCTTTTATTCACCGCCCTTCGAGCACGAAGTGGAGGCCAATCCGGCGATCTTCGGGAAGCTCTATATCGACGATCCCGAGTACGCCCATCTGGTGCGCGATGCGGGAGGCAATGCCCCCGCCGAGGTCCAATACAACCACGCCTCTTTCGCCTGGCACAAGATGCGCAATCCGCGGATTTGGGATCGCGAAAAAGTCAAGAAGTCCTATGAGAAGTTGAAGATGCCCAACTACTTCCTCTCCGAGGAACAGGCGCGGGCCATCACCACTTATCTGCTAAGCATGCGCGACGCAAACGTGATGAAATCGGTGCAGATCGACTACGAGAATACTCCCGCCGGAAAGATTGCCGCCGGCCGGGCCCTGGCGCGAGATCTCAACTGCATCGGCTGCCACACGATCGAGGGCGACGAGGCAAACATCCATCAATACTACACGCGCGACACCAGCGTGGCCGACAGCTATCCCTTCGGCCCGCGATTCCGCCCGCCGCTTCTCTGGGGCGAAGGCGCAAAGATCCAGTTCGACTGGCTCTTCAATTTCCTGAACAACGTGGAGATGCTCCGCCCCTGGTTGAACGTGCGTATGCCCAGCTTCTACCTGACGAAAGAGCAGGCAACGACCCTCGTCGAGTACTTTGCCGGCCTGGCCCAGGATGAGTCGCAGATGCTCGCCTCCGAGACGGCCGCGATTGTCAAGTACATGAAGGAAGTCCACGCGCCGGCGGATAATGCCCCGGGCAGTGATTCGTGGTTCCTCCAGGACAAGTTTGCCCAACAGGCGAGAACGCTCAGTCGCTACGCCGTTGCAAAGGAGCAAATCCGCCCCTTTGATCTGAATACGAACGAGACGCAGCCCGCGGCCATTGCCGAGGCGATCGGCTCTACCTACGACAAGATTATGCTGCGCTCACAGTTCCTTGCGGAGCTGTTCGACGTTGATTTTCCCTATGCGGATGCTGAATCGCACATGACCGATGATGAGCGATTCAAACGCGGCGAGGAGTTTTTCTACGATTTGAAGTGTCTCGCATGTCACGTGGCCGGCGATCCATCCGTCCCCGGTACGACGACGGACATTAAGGCCCCCAACTTTGCACTCACTTACAAGCGGCTTCGCCATGAATGGGTCGTCAAGTGGCTTGAAGACCCTCAGGCGATCCAGCCCGGGGCGAACATGCCTCAGATTTTCCCGGGCACGACCTATCACGCTCAGTTGGGTGGAGACGCGCAGAAGGAAGGCGAGGCCAAGTACGGCGATACCCTTGAAAAGCAAGCGGATATCCTCGTTGATTTCCTGTTTAATCTCGGCGACCGTCGCTACACGGCCATCCAGCCGGGCGGTCTGACGCCTCCCGCGGCCGACCAGCCGCAGGATCAGGATGTCGACTTCGACTTCGGCGGCGGCGAGGGTGAGAAGAAAGAGGAGAAGGAGCCAGAGTTCGATTTTGACGGTTAGTCCCGGCTTCGGCGGGGTCATTTTTACCGCAGAATCGGCTTCCGCTCTATCGGGAGGGCTTTTCCGGGTTGATTTGTGATTCGGAATCATTGCAAGGAATGCCGTCTCGGCGAGAATAGGCGGTGCCGGGATCCATACAAACGGGCTGGTTTAACGCCCAGGGAGAAATAGTCATGATGAAGAAGAGTTCGCTGGTAAGTCTCGTTGTTGCTTTCGCATTCGCACTGATCGCGACGCCCTCATTCGCCGACGGCGCTAAGGGTACCGCCGTCATCAAGGGCAAGGCTGTGTTCGACGGCACGGCCCCCAAAACGAAGGCGCTGGGAATCACCGGCGACAATCACTGCGTCCAGGCTCATAAATCCCCTCAGCCGGACCAGGGCACGATTGTTTACAGTAATGACGGAAACACGATCCCGTTCGTTTTTGTGTATGTGAAGAGCGGCATCAAGGACAAGTATGATCCGCCCGCGACGCCGACCGTGCTCGATCAGGAAGGCTGCATGTACCACCCGCACGTCTTCGGCATGGTGGCCGGCCAGCAGCTCAACATCAAGAACAGCGACCCGACCAATCACAACATCCACTCGCTGGCCAGGAAGAATCCGTCGTTCAACTTTGCCCAGCCGAATAAGGACATGGTCAAGGAATTGAAGGGCAAGGACACCTTCAACAAGGAAGAGATCATGATCAAGATCAAGTGCGACGTTCACGCCTGGATGTCCACTTACTGCGGCGTCCTGACGCACCCGTTCTTCGCGGTCACCATGTCGCACGAGAACGACGGCGGCGACAAGGCCAAGCGCGGCACATTCGAGATCAAGGATCTCCCGGCCGGCGAATATGAAGTGGCCGCTTGGCACGAGACCTTCGGTGAAGTCACCCAGAAGGTCAGCATCAAGGATGGCGAGACGAAGGAAATCGAGTTCAAGTTCGGCGCCAAGGCCGATGCGACGCCTCCCAACTCCCGCGAGGTAATCCTCTCCGCGGCCACGGATAGTGACGAAAAAAAGTAACTGACGATTCCACTGATGAACATGCGGCGTCGAGTCCCACGGGGGCTCGACGTCCACTTAAGAGGCGACCACGCATGCTGGCCCAAATGCATTACGGGCGATGGATTCCTCCTATGCTCTCCGAGCACGGTGGGGCCATCGATCAATTGATCGATATCCTTCACGTCTTCATGGCCGTGCTTTTCATTGGATGGGGTATCTTTTTTATCCACTGCCTGCTCAAGTTTCGCCGCCGCTCGGGACATTCCGCTCGCTACGAACCTGTAAAGGGCAAGGTCTCCAAGTATGCCGAGTTCGGCGTCGCGATGTTCGAGGCCTTTCTGCTGGTCGGCCTCTCCATGCCGGTCTGGGCCAAGTACAAGAACGACCCGCCAAAGCAGGATGAGCGGTTGGAGGTGCGCGTCGTCGCCGAGCAGTTCCAGTGGGACTTTCACTACCCCGGCAAGGACGGCAAGTTTGGAAGAACGGAGAACAGCCGCATTTCCGCCAGCAATCCCCTCGGTGTCGTTGGTCTCGATGATGAGACCCTTGATCCCGCCGGCGCCGACGATTTCGTCACAGTCAATGAATTCCACCTTCCCGTGGCCAAGCCGATCTATATTAGGTTGACCACCAAAGACGTGGTCCATTCCTTTGACATCCCGACTATGCGGGTCAAGCAGGATGTCATCCCCGGAATGGAAATTCCCATCTGGTTCACTGTCCAGCCAGATGCGACGACCGACAAAATCAAGGAGGCGATGACAGAGAAGTTCAAAACGGCGAAGGCGTCCTGGTATCGCCTGAGGCATCACGTCGCCGTTGAAGATCACAAGTCCTCGGGTGGAGAGGTTCTCCTGGCCAAGGGCGAGGATCTCGGGGCGGAGTACAAGGCCGGTTATGAGAAGCTCGCCCAGTTGGCCAAAGCCGGTATCGACGAGTTGACCATGCAGCCGCGTAATCCTCTGGAGGTCGTCTGTGCCCAGCTCTGCGGCAACAGCCATTTCAAGATGAAGGCTCAGATGTACACTCACGACGAGGCCGGATACAACGCCTGGGTCGAGGAAAAATCGAAGAAGGTGGAGTTCTCGCCGGATTTCTAACGGATTCGCGACTTCGCCGCGCTGAGCCGCCCGTTGGCGAGGCGTGCACGCCGATTCCCGAGACCAAAGATACGAACCTAGTCACTAGCAGGGACGATCACGCATGAGTTCACACGATCATCACGGCAGCCACGACCATGGCGGCCACGAAGAACTTCCCTTCTGGCGGAAGTATGTCTTCTCGGTGGACCACAAGGTCATCGGCGTTCAATACACGATCACGGCCTTGTTGTTTCTCTTCTTCGGCTTTTCCCTGATGATGATCATGCGCTGGCAGCTTGCCTACCCGGGACAGCCGATTCCTTTCATCGGCAAGTACCTTGGCGCCGCCCTCGCCGCCGACGGTGTCCTCGTCGGAGACGGCTATAACGCAATGGGCGCGATGCACGGCACCATCATGGTGTTTCTCGCCATCGTGCCGCTCGGTGTCGGCGGTTTCGGGAACTATGTCCTCCCGCTGCAGATCGGCGCCCCCGACATGGCATTTCCCCGGCTCAACATGATGAGCTACTGGGTCTACGTGACGGGCGGAATCGTCATGCTCGCCAGCTTCTTCGTTCGCGGCGGGGCGGCCGCGTCAGGATGGACGTCGTACCCACCGCTCTCGGTCATTGCCACAACAGGCCAGACCATGTGGTTGTGGGGCATGGTGCTCCTCATCACCTCGTCACTGCTCGGCTCGGTGAACTTTATTGTGACGACCGTCCAGCTTCGGGCGAAAGGTCTTGGTTTTTTTCGCCTTCCGTTCTTCGTCTGGGCACAGTTGGTAACCTCATTTCTGCTCTTGCTCGCCTTCCCGCCGCTGGAGGCGGCCGGCATACTCCAATTGATGGACCGCCTTGCAGGTACCAGCTTCTTTATGCCGTCCGGTCTTGTCGTCAGCGGCGTTCAGCAGCTTCAGTATGCAGGCGGCGGCAGCCCGCTCCTCTGGCAGCACCTCTTCTGGTTCCTCGCCCATCCGGAAGTGTACGTCCTCATTCTCCCGGCCATGGGCATCGTTGCCGAAGTCATCGCCAACAACACCCGCAAGCCCCTCTGGGGATATAAGTCGCTGGTCTATTCGGCGATCTTCCTCGGCTTCATGTCGTTCATCGTCTGGGCGCACCACATGTTTATGACCGGCATGGGCACGACGCTGTCGACCTTCTTCCAGGCGACGACGATGATCATCTCCGTTCCTTCAGTGATCATCCTGACCTGTCTGATCATCAGCCTGCACGGCGCGTCGATCCGCTTTAACGTGCCGATGCTCTTTGCCCTCTCGTTTCTGCCGATGTTTGCCATCGGCGGTTTGACCGGCCTGCCACTGGGCCTCACCGCGTCGGACATTCATCTGCACGACACCTATTACGTCATAGGCCACTTCCACTACGTGGTCGCTCCGGGGACGATCTTCGCCGTCTTCGCCGGAGTGTATTACTGGTACCCCAAAGTCACCGGCCGCATGATGAATGAAATGCTCGGGAGGATTCACTGGTTCTTCTCATTCATCTTTATGAACGGCATCTTCATGCCCATGCTCTTTCAGGGCATGGCCGGCATTCTCCGCCGCCAGTATGACCAGTCCGAGCAGCTTCACGGCGCCAGTGCCCAGGGCCTCTCCGTCATGGCCTCCTGGAGCGCCTGGATGCTGGCTATCGCCCAGTTGCCCTTCATCATCAACTTCTTCTGGAGCATCTGGGGCGGCAAGAAGGTCGGCGCCAATCCGTGGGAGGCGACGACGCTGGAGTGGGCCGCGCCGAGCCCGCCGCCGCATGGCAACTTTGAAAAGGTTCCCGTGGTCTACTGCGGGCCTTATGAATACAGCGTTCCAGGCAAGAAGACCGATTTCTGTCCGCAACACATCGCCTAGGAGGCACCAGATTTGTCAGCCGCAACTGTGATTCCGCACGATATGGAACCGCATCCCGTTACCGGGATGTACAACGGCAAGTTCGGCGTCTGGCTCTTCCTCGCTTCGGAAGTGATGCTGTTCGGAGCCCTCTTCTCGTCCTATGTGCTCCTTCGCATGGGCGCCGATGACGGGATGTGGCCCAAGCATGGCGCCGAGATTCTCAATGTGCCCTTGGCCACGTTGAATACAGCGGTCCTCATCAGCTCCAGCGTCACGATGGTCATGGCCTGGGCGCAGCTAAAGATGAAAAAGGTCGGAAAGGCTCAGCTTTACCTCACCCTCACCTTCCTGCTCGCCGGATCGTTTCTTGTCGTAAAGTACTTCGAGTACTCTGAGAAGTTTCATCACTACCAGGTGTGGCTCAATTCACCCTTGACCGTCGACGGCCACGAAGTCTCCACGGTCCGCGGCCACTTCGACGAAAAAAGCCCCCATCTCGAAGTCGATGCCAAGTCCGGGGCATTCATCACGCCCGAATTCGTCTCCATCATCCCCGATTCTCATGGCGGCGATCATGAGCACGCCTCCGCGATGCGCATCGAAGGCGACCAGATCAAGCGCGTCTCCAACTTCGGCCCGCGGCACAGCACCTTTCTGGCGACCTACTTCACCCTCACCGGGCTCCACGGCCTGCACATCATCGGCGGCATGATTGTGATCCTCTATTTCATGCTCACCGGAGCGAGGTTCTCCCGAATCAACCCGGATAAGTACGCGAATCGAATCGAGTGTACCGGCCTCTACTGGCACTTTGTCGACCTGGTGTGGATCTTCCTCTTCCCGGTCCTCTATCTGCTCTAGGAGTCTTGCGATGAGTCATCATGAGATGTCGGTCGAGGAAGTTCAGAAGCACGTCAAGACCTATGTCATGGTCTTCGCCTCGTTGCTGGTCCTCACCGGCGTGACGGTCGGCGTGTTTTATCTGCACCTCACCATCGGTGCCGCCGTGGTGGTGGCTCTGTTGGTCGCCTCGGTCAAGGGGTCGCTGGTTGCCTGTTACTTCATGCACCTGATCTCCGAGCGCGGATTGATCTACTGGATTATCGCCTTGTGCGCCTTTTTATTCATTGCGCTGTTGCTGGTTCCGGTCATCACGGTTCATGAGTCGGTGGGGATGTAGCATGTCGCTCAAGGGGTTCCACGTTTTTTTCATCGCCGTCTGCCTCGTCTTCCTGATCGTCCTGGGAGTCTGGGGCATTCGCGATTTTCAGGCGACAGGCGAACGAATGTCGATCTGTCTCGGCCTCAGCTCGCTGGGAGCAACGATCATTCTCGGCGCTTATGGCATATGGTTCTTGCGCAAGCTGCGTCACCTGAGCTTTGTATAAAAGGGGACAGTCCAATGAAACGCATATTCCCACTGGTTCTCCTTTTCGTCCTGCCGCTGGCGGCATTCGCGTCCGACGCCGCGGCATGCTCCGTTTGCCAGGGCAATCCCGATTCCCATTTGGTCAAAGGCGCTCAGGGGGGCGTGATCGTCATGGTCATCACGACCTACGGCGTCATTCTTTGCATGGCCGCTCTCGTCGCCACGTGGTTCGTTCGCCATCGTCGCCTCACCCGCGCATCCGGGCTCAAGAGCACTACCCGCCCCGAGTCTTTACTCGACGCCGATCATGAATAATGTCCGGCCATTGTGTGACACCGACCCGTCCGAGATGCGCGGCGCCTCCGCCCGTCAGCCATCCGCCGGGCTCTGGCTTCACCGTTACGCCATTCTCGTCGCCCTCTCAACCTGGTGCCTGATCTTTGCCGGGGGCATGGTCACCAGCACCGGCAGCGGGCTCTCCGTACCCGATTGGCCCACGACTTACGGCCAGAACATGTTCACCTATCCGCCCTCCAAGTGGGTCGGCGGCATCTTCTACGAGCATGGCCATCGACTGATCGCGTCTTCCGTCGGAATGCTCACTATCGGTCTGTGCGTCTGGCTCTGGCTTCGCGAGCCGCGCCGCTGGTTAGCCAAGCTCGGCGTCGTCGCTTTGCTCACCGTCATCGCTCAGGGCGTCCTCGGCGGTCTCACCGTCAAGTATCTCCTGCCCACGCCGATTTCCGTGGGCCACGCATGTCTGGCCCAGGCGTTTCTCTGCCTCACCGTCTCTATTGCCGTGTTCACCTCGCAATCCTGGAAGCGGGCTCGCCAGATTGTGCCGAATCCGTCGCCATCAGGCTTCGTTCAGACGCCGACCGTGGCCCTCATGCTTGTCCTCCTCATCTTCGGCCAACTGATGCTCGGGGCGATCATGCGTCATACCGATTCCGGCCTTGCCGTCCTCGACTTTCCGAAGGCCTATGGCCAGTGGGTGCCGGCGCTGAGCGAAGACGCCGTCGGGCGGTACAACGACTATCGCCGCTTTGAGCTAACGATCCCGGCCGTCACCGTGCAGCAGATCGCCTGGCACATGGCCCATCGCGTAGGTGCAATCACGGTTGCCTTCGCGGCGGCCTTCGCCTGCGGCTGCGTCATCCGTCGTCATTCGGCATTACCGGCGCTTCGTCGACCGGCCATTCTGATTCTCCTGCTCGTTGCGGTTCAGTTTGCCCTCGGCGCGTGGACCGTCCTGTCCGGTAAGCTCGCCATCGCCGCGACCCTGCACGTCGCCGTCGGCGCCGCGACGCTTGCGACCGCCTGGTTCATGACGTTGCAGTCCTATCGACACGTCGGCCTCGTCCGGCGTGAGTCAATGCCCGTCGCCGCGGCACTGGGGGCCGCCTCATGAATCGACCCGTGGAACAAATGGATGCAGGGCCCGGCGCGTCCGGTGTCGTCGCCGCCGAACGGTCTCGCGGGGGCGCACGTCCGCGTCTGGCCGACGTCGCCGAGCTGGCAAAGATTCGCATCTCGTCGCTCGTCCTCGTCGTGACCGCGATCGGCTTCGGCCTCGGAGCGCCGCAAGGAGCCGCGATCTCCTCCGTCGTTGCCACGTTGGTCGGCGTCTTCTTTGTCGCCGCCGCCGCGAACACGCTGAACCAGCTCATGGAGCGCGAGTTCGATCGCCTGATGCCGCGGACCATGGATCGCCCCATTGCCGCCGGACGCGTCTCGCCGAGCGAAGCCTTGATCCTCGGCACCGCATCGGGCCTCATTGGCGTCGTCATTCTTTCGCTGACCACAACCGTCCTGGCCACCGCTTTGGCCGTCGCGACGATCGTTCTGTATCTGTTCGCATATACGCCGCTCAAGAGAAGAACCGTTCATAACACCATCGTGGGCGCAGTACCCGGGGCGCTGCCGCCGCTCATCGGCTATGCCGCCGCCGCGGGAAATCTGGGTGCCGACGCCTGGGTTCTTTTCGCCATCCTTTTCTTCTGGCAGCTCCCGCACTTTTTCGCCATCGCGTGGATGTATCGCGAGGACTATCGCCTCGGCGGTTACAAAATGCTCTCCGTCGTCGACCCCACCGGCCGCTCGACCCGCTTTCAGGCCGTCATTTACACGCTCATTCTGATCGGTGCCAGCCTTTCGCCGATCCTCGTCGCCCCGACCAACATCACCTACATCACCGGCGCCGTTATTCTCGGCCTGGGACTTTTGGCCGTGGCGATTGCGATGTTTCGTAATCTCAGTCGGGCGACAGCCCGCGCCATGCTGCTCGCATCCGTCATCTATCTGCCCGCGCTGCTGTCGCTCCTTCTGATCGATCGATTGAGCGGATAAGCCGTGACCGACGTTGTTCAAGTCGCCGGGCTCACTCACCGCTACGGCGGTCGCACTGCGCTGAGCGCCGTGAGCTTTGAAGTTCGCGCCGGCGAGTGTTTCGGACTGCTCGGCCCCAACGGCGGCGGCAAGACCACGCTCTTTCGCATCCTCACCACTTTGCTCGCCCCATCTGCCGGCACGGCGACGATTTGCGGCAGCGACATCCGCACCGATCGCGCCGAGGTCCGCCGGCATATCGGCGTCGTGTTTCAGTCGCCCAGCCTCGATATCTATCTGACCTGCCGGGAGAACCTTCGCCATGCCGGTCACCTTTACGGGCTGTCGGGTCGAGAGCTTCACGAGCGGGTTGATGACGTGCTCGGTCGTGTTGGTCTTTCCGACCGCGGCGGCGACCTCGTCAAGACGCTTTCCGGCGGCATGAAGCGGCGCGTCGAAATCGCCAAGGGCATATTGCACAAGCCTGACCTGCTCATTCTCGACGAACCGAGCACCGGCCTGGACCCCGGCGCGCGGCGCGAATTATGGAACCAACTTCAGGACCTGCGGCGCGAGACGAATGTCAGCATCCTCATCACCACGCACTTCATGGACGAAGCCGACAAATGCGACCGTCTGGCGATTCTCGATCGCGGCGCGCTGGTGGCCGTCGGTACGCCGACGGAGCTGAAGGCCCGCGTGGGTGGAGAGTGTGTCACCATCGAGTGCGACAACTCCGCCGAACTAGTCGCGGCCATGCAGCGTGACTTCGAACTGGCCCCTCGCGTGGTGAACGGGACGATTCGAGTTGAGACGACCGGCGGCCCGGCATTGGTCACGCGGCTCATGGAGCGCTACTCCGAAAAGATCACGGCCATTACCCTTAGCAAGCCGACGCTGGAAGACGTCTTCATGCACGAGACCGGCCACCGGTTTGAGATTCGCGCCGACGAAGGCGTCAGGGGGGCCGCATGAGTTCCTTTTCTTCGCCGAAGCCGGTCGGCCTTTGGGCCCCTTGTCAGACGCTCTGGCGGCGCGAGATGGTTCGGTTCCTTCGCCAGCGCAGCCGGATCATCGGGGCGCTGGGGACGCCGGTGGTCTTCTGGCTGCTGATGGGGGCCGGTCTTCGACAGTCGCTTCGCGCGCCAGGAGACGCGGCCAATGTTGACTATCTCGAATTCTCCTTCGGCGGGGCCATCGCCGCGATTCTCCTTTTTACCGCCATCTTCTCGATGATCTCGCTCATCGACGATCGCAAGGAAGGCTTCCTCCAGGGCGTCCTCGTCGCGCCGGTTTCGCGCTCGGCCATCGCCCTCGGCAAAATCATGGGCGCCACGACCCTGGCCGTGGGGCAGGCGGTCATCTTCCTGCTTCTCGCACCGACGGCAGGCATCTCGCTATCGGTCGTCTCCTTTGTCGCCACGACCGCCGCGATGGTACTGATTGCCTTCGCCGTCACGAGTCTTGGCTTCTGGATCGCGTGGCGCATGGAATCGACGCAGGGTTTCCACGCCATCATGAACCTCGTCCTCCTCCCCATGTTGATCCTTTCCGGCGCGTTCTTTCCGCCGGCCGGTTCGGCGGGCTGGCTGCGGGCGATCATCACCTGCAACCCCATGACCTACGCGGTGGACCTGATTCGTCATTGCCTGTATTACCATCACGAGAGCCCGATCGTTTCGTCCGGCTCGTCGTTCATGATGTCGCTGGCCGTATCGATCGGCTTCGCCGCGTTCACATTCATCCTGGCGATCTCGTCAGTCACCAAGGAATCTGCAAAGGCCCTCCAGTGAGTAACGAGTCCACACCGGTCGAAAAATCAGACGACGCCGTCGCCGATACGCGACACACTGCGCCCGGCGCGACCTTCTGGATTCTCATGGCGCTCTCGCTGCTGTCGGTGGGGGGGCTGGCGATGCTCAAGTTTCTCCAGACCGATCGCGACAAGCTCCACAAAATCGCCGCCAAGCAGCGTGAGCCGATTCCCGTCCTCAATACGCTGCCGGACTTCACGCTGACCGAGCGCAGCGGCAAGCCGATCAGTCTGGCCGACCTTCGCGGGCGCGTTTGGGTGGCCGACTTCATCTTCACCCACTGCGCCGGGCCCTGTCCGGTGATGTCGATGCGCATGAAGCAGTTCCAGGACCTGCTCAAGAAGGAGCGGATGGACGATGTGGTCTGCGTCAGTTTTTCGGTCGATCCTGAGAACGACACGCCGGCGCGTTTGACGGAGTACGCCGACGCCCTGGGGGCCGAGGTCGGCCGATGGCTGTTTATCACCGGCGAGAAGCGCGCCATTCGCGACCTGGCGATCAAGGGCTTCAAGATCGCCGTGCAGGACCCGGAGCAGGGCGACGACCAGATCATCCATTCCACCCGCTTCGTTCTGGTGGATCAGGAGGGCCGCATCCGCGGCTATTACAGCGCCATGACCGAGTCGGAGGAGATCGATCCGCAGACGGCCGGCACCGAGGGCGGCTTCCCCGCCGAGGCGCGGAGCAAACTGCTCTCCGACATCCGCCGGATTCGCCGGGGGGACGACTAGGGTGACGGTCAACGACCTGCCGCACCTGAACGCGGCGCTGAACACGACGAGCACGATCCTCATTGTGGCCGGCTACCTCATGATCCGCCGGAAGAGGATCGCCGCGCACAAGGCGTGCATGCTCGGGGCGACGGCCGTTTCGGCGGCGTTTCTCGTTTCGTATCTGATCTATCACTACTTCGCGGGCCACGTGAAGTTCACCGGCGAGGGAGCTGTGCGGGCGGCATATTTTTCGATCCTCATCTCGCACGTCGTGCTCGCGGCGACGGTGCCTGTCTTCGTCGGTCTGGCGATTTACCGGGCCCTGAAAAATCAGATCGACCGGCACAAAAAAGTCGTCCGCTGGGGCTTTCCGATCTGGCTGTACGTCTCGGTGACCGGCGTGATTGTTTATTTCATGCTTTATCATTTCTATCCCCAGCGATAGGGCCGCAGGTCGCTCTCCCAGCGGCTCGAAGTGAAAGTGACATAAGGCGAAGAGAGGGGCCAAAGGGCTGAGGGGCCAGGGGGCCGAGGGTGAATACAAGCGCGCTGCTCGCGCGCAAGTGCTGCAAAATCGAAGGTGACATAAGGTGACACAAGGCCTTCGCGGATTGTGCCAACCCTTGTGGCGGGCATGTGTTGGGGCGGCAGGTGGAAAAGGTGAAAAATCGAGAATTCGAGGCGTCGAGGCGCGAAAGGCCTGAGTCCTGAGGCCCGGGGCTTGAGGCGACACGATGGATACCTTTGCGGGGCATGGCTGGGTTGATCTCCACGGAACAAAACTTGCTCCCTGTGCGCGCCTTGGAAGGGCGACGAAGCTCGGCGGGGCGTGCATGGAGGCGTTTTTTCGATGAGACAATTCGACCCCGATGGGGTCGGAGGGGATGGGCGGGCGCTGGTTAACAGGGGCGATGCCCCTGCCTACTGAAGTTTGGCCTTTCAGGCCGAGGGATGCGGGACGCGGAACCAGAAACTCATGGTGGTGCGTGCGAAAGGGGTGTAGACACCATTCGGCCGGACACGTGGCCGGGGCCTAGGATTCTACGTGGGCGAAGGTCGGAGAGGCATGAGGAGGCTGCCTTGTTACCGCGAGTATCATTCCACGTTGCGATATTTTCTTCCTGTTTATTGATCTATCCTCTTTCGACCGTTCGGGCGGAATTGCCGCCTGGGTCGTTTCTTGGATTGGGGGCACTTCCAAATCCGACGCCCTACAGCATTGCATACGGCATTTCCGGAGACGGCAGCACGGTCGTCGGTTTCTCAGCCCATGCTGGGAATTGGCATGCTTATCGTTGGACGGCTGTGGATGGTCTAAACGCGCTAAATCCCTCTCCCCCGGCCAATTCGTACACCGTTGCAACCGGCACTTCCTTCGACGGATCGGTCGTCGTCGGCGGGTACGGAGACCAAAACAACGATTGGAGTTTTCGATGGACCGCCGAAGATGGCTTCATGGCGCTCCACGAGTTGACGCCGGAGACGTTTAATTCCGCCGCATGGGATGTTTCGTACGATGGTCGGACCGTCGTTGGCGTTGTGAACACCGCCAGCGCATTCGACTCGGGGCTTCCATTTGTCTGGAGACAAGACGAGGGAATTCAGGTTTTGAGCCTCGCAGGAACCGGTTACACGGAGGGTGTGCCGCTTCGCCTATCGGGTGACGGGAGCGTTGCGGTTGGCAGACTCCTCCGAACAGAACAGGGATTCGGGACCTTACGCTACGAAGCCTTCTACTGGAGTAATGACGCGGGCATCGTCAAACTTGGCGGCCTTCATCCCTTGTACATTGAGAGCGTCGCGCTCGGCGTGTCTTTCGACGGGTCCACTATCGTCGGGCAGGTAGTAAGGCCACAGGACAACGTGGCATTCAGGTGGACCGAGCCATCGGGGATGCAGCCCCTGGGCGACCTGCCGGGCGGGCCTTCGTACAGCGCTGCAACGGCAGTCTCGGCGGACGGTTCGGTCATCGTCGGAGTGGGCCGAACAGAAATCGGCGGAGAGGCGTTTGTGTGGGACGAAGTTCGCGGTATGCGAAACCTGAGGGAAATCCTCATCAACCAATTCGGCGCTGATTTGACCGGCTGGCAACTGTACGAGCCCGTTGATATCTCGGCGGATGGTCGAACCATTGCTGGGTGGGGGTTTAACCCGGAAGGCCGGACTGAGGCATGGATCGCGGTGATCCCCGAGCCGCAGAGCGCGGCACTCGTCGGCGTCGTTTCGCTGGTTTTCGTGCGGCGTCGCTGGCGGAGGTCGTCGCCATGTTGAAGCGTGCCGTCTGGTGGTCGTGCCCGGTCTGGCTTTCCCTCGCCTCGGCCACCCCGGCGGGGATTGTCTTTGAACAGTTGCCCAATCTGGGCGGGGGAATTGGATCGGACACCGCGTTCTACGAGGTCATGGGTTTTCCAGAGGTATGGCAACTCGTGGCGGACAACGTACAGGTCAGCGAATCGGCTGAGATTCGTCGGGTTACCTGGTGGGGCTTCTACGGCGGCAACTTCGATGGAACGAGCGATCCGCCCGCGGGCGATGAGTACATGCGCGTCCGGTTTTACGCGCCGCGTTCGAGCGACGGGTTGCCGGATGACTCGGCGGTTCTCTACGAGGAATCCTTCTTAAATGCGAGTCGCGCCGCCACAGGCCGATTTATCTTCGGCGGCTCTCCCGAGTTCAGATATGAGGCGAACCTCGGCACTTCGTTCGTCCTTCAATCGAGCACGGTGTACTGGCTTGAGATTGTGCAGCTCGGTGATGTGGATAGCACCTATCGATGGGAGTACGGCACTGGAGTTGTTTCGGGTCGGGCGAATTCAAACCCAATCGTCCCTAATTGGGTCTTCAATAACGGCAGCTTCGCCTTCCAACTATCCACCATCCCCGAGCCGCAGACCGCGGCGCTCGTCGGCGTCGTATCGCTGGTTCTCGTCCGAAGGCGGGCGCGATTTAGCGTTTGCTAGATGAGACAATTCGACCCTGTTGGGGTCGGAGGGGATGGGCGTGCGTGTGTTAACAGGGGCGGAGCCCCTGCCTACTGAAGTTTGGCCTTTCAGGCCGACGGATGCGGGAGGGGATTCGCGCGGTGGGGCGTTCGGGAAAGGAATCTCTCAACGGCGAAAACCATGCACGAATTGGCTTTCCAATGCGAGGGCCTCAGGTTTCACGACAAGTTCCCAAGGGGGGTGAATGCGCTCAAGGTTTCCCGTTCTAGCTGAGTGAACCCCTTAGTGCCCGGTTGCATTTGGCCAAAGCGAGAGATCTTTTTATGCATTCCTCTAATTCGGATCGTCCGTCGCAATGTTGCCGCCTTCTTCTCATGCTCCTAGTACTTGCCTCGTGCGGGTTGAATCTCCGATGTGCCGCTTCCAGGCAGGTAGCCGTGTCGCTGGACATCGGCCCACGCGATGTTGTGACGCAGACGGTGTATCAGCGCGAAACGAGGAAGATCGCCGCGTCAGATGGTTCGCTCAGCTTTCACTTGGGCGACATCACGGGTGGGTTCGTCCTGGTGTCGGTCCTCGACCGCTCGGGGAATCCGCTGATCGATCGCGAGGAGATGAAAGAGGGCGATTTTATCACCACAAAGATCGGCCAGGGTGAGTTCGTCATTTCGCTCGATCGTTTGGTGAATCTCCTCATGGGCGAGGACTATGCTACCTTGTCGATCATGCGGAGGGAGGACTTCGATCGAGTCGCGATAGAACGACTTCTCCGGACGCTCGAATCCAGCGAGTCAATCTTCGTCAGAAACGATCAGGAACTCGCCGGCCGAGACATGGCGGCCCTGCTCCGTCAGAAGCTGGGCTATCTTGGGGAAGCTAACCCGACCGTCGATGAGTTCATAGACAATATCGCATCCAAGTCGATGGCCTCCGGCGAAGATTACGCCGTCAGACTTGCGGATGGCAAATCAATTCCGCTCGGCGAGTGGCTTCGCAGAAAAGCACCGGGTAAGTCGAAAGAGCCCGTGCTGCAAAAGTCCGACTCGGCTGCCGGAACTGTCATCACGATAAAGACGAGCTCTACTCAACCAGAATAAGTCCGATGGGCAGCGTTGCGAGCGGTCGAGGTTGGAGGCGGACGAGTAGAATGTCCCCCGCGCTCCTGGGTGGCGGCCAGGTGAGGTCACTACACGTAACGCGTTCAGCGATATCGGCGCGAGACGACCAACATGCAGCCGGCGATGATGAGGGCCGCGCAGGTTGGCTCCGGAGTCGTGTGAATCTCGGCGCTGTTGAACATCTCGATCGAGTCGCCGAGCGAATCGAGGTAGAACCGCAGTGTCATGTGGTGCTCGGTCGTCGTCGGCAGGACGAGCGGCCCGAGGCTGCCCATGAACGCATGAGGGCCCGGCCCGGCATAGAGTCCAGTCCCGTAGGCGCCCAACGGCTGGCCGTTGATGTTGGCAAGATAAAGCAGGTCGGCGCCGCGAACCTCGTGATCAATCGTGTTGTCGAACACGCCGTCGATCGATGCGGTGTGCGACTGGAGGCCGGACGCTGCGTAGTGGTGAACAAAGTCGATTTCGCCGACGTTGAGGGGGACGTTGGCGATTTTTTCGATGAGAGTATCGGTCACCACGGTCGACACGGGCGGCACGCCGTTGAAGCCTCCTTCGGCGAAGATTACACCTGTCGCCTCCCACCGGTTCTGCATATCGTTCAACTGGAAGTGGTGCTCGATGTTGCCCACCGTGAGATCGGCGTCGTCCGGGCTGTTGTCCAGGACCTGGTAGGCGATAATGTTGTCAATGTAAACATCGATCGAAAAGCCGGCCCAGGCGGTGCGGGCCAACCCGAGCAAACACAGGGTAAACACCACAAGATGCGATCGCTTTGCGATCATGGTGATCCTCCAATTTCACGCGACAATGCCGGCGAAGAGATGGGGCCGGCAAGTTGAGCAAGTCCACGCGGAGGCGAGGTCGCGCATTCATCCGACTTGGATGTCATCGTACGATATTCTCGATTGAGATTCAATCCGGATGTCGGGGGGCCTCCGTCCGGCGGACCGACACCTGCCGCGATCTGAATACCCTTCGCGTCCCTTATACTTCGTGACCAATCACGCGTTGACGGCCTGTGCCCCGCCAATTGCCCTACCCCTTTACGAAAACTTTGAAGCCTCCGTAGGCCATACGCTTGCAGTCGAAGGGCACCGGCATTTTCTCCATCATCTTGTGGAGGGAGGGGTCCTTCATGATTTTGGCATTTGCCCGGTCGCGTTGGGCGCGGGATTTGAACACGATGTAAGAAAAGAGGACCGTCTCGCCCGGCTTGAGCTTGACCGTCTTGGTGAAGGGGTACATGCCCTTGATCTTGAGGTCGTCGCCGACGGCCTCGATGTACTCGAGCGCGCCGTGCTTGCGATAGAGCTTGGCGGCCATGGAGGAGAGGCGCTTGTAGGCGGGGAGGTTCTTCTTGGCGACCGGAACGACGAAACCATCAATGTAGTTCATGGTTGGGGGCTCCTTTGGGGTTCAGGTTTTTGGGGAGGATATTAAAACTGCTGAGAGGGTGCAACGGTCGGCGGCGGCCGAAGGGCGAAGATTAGGATTAGGAGCATGAGGCAACAGCGCTGGTGACGGATAAGAAAGCCTGCCGCCTTAGCCCCCCGCGATGGCGCCGACGATCTGGTAGGGCTCGCTGCCACTTGCAACGGCCTCCGGCAGGGGAGAATCCGGGTCATCGTGGGAGAGGTCCTTGTTGCACGCGAAAAAGCGGACGAAAGGGCGGCGCTTCAGCGTGCCGTGATCGCGAATGGTGCCGCGCAGGGCCGGGAACTTCGCTTCCAACGCGTCGAGGACGGCGCGCTGGGTGATGGGGCCTGTGACATCGAGCGAGACTTCGCTGTCAACGCCGGCGAGGTTGCGGAGGTGGAATGGGAGAATGATGCGGATCATGCGGGGCCTCTACGCCTCCATGAATAATTCGACCATCCCCCTTTAGCTTTGGGGGAGCCCCACTTCCTGAACACCGACACATTTCCCCAGAATGGGCCTAATTCCGCAAGTACCGTCGGGCAGAGAGTATAATGCAGGAGTCGGATTCCCGGCGAGTTCTTCAACGAAAACGCCATCCGATTTGCACTTTCTGTTGAGTCCGTGGGCGATGGAGTCGTTCACATGAAGTCCGTGTCGGCGGAGGCGTAGATGTGCCCGCCGGTGTGCCTTGCCCTGACCCATTAAAGGTCTCCTGCGAGCTTCATTTTCTCGCTTCTGGGCGTCCACGCTTAGTGGGGAATCTCAGCCACGACGTCTCTCGTCACATGCCAAGCCATTTGCGACGCAAGCGCGTGCCGGGAGCGATGCTCCTTCAGCCGCCCCGATGGTCGTCCGGGCCCGATGCGTCCGCCACTTCACGATGTCTCCGGTTGTTCCAAGGTCCGCCGGGATTCTTCACCAATACTTCTCGATGTGAATCTGTCCGGGCTGGCGTACAGAATGCTCCCTGAAGCCGTCCTCGGAGAGAATGGCCGTCATCTCCTCGATCATGCCGGGGTTGCCACAGAGAAAAATGTGTGTGTTATCCGGCGTCGGATCGAACTTCCAAAATTCGCGCAACGGACTCTCGCGCCAGACCGTTTGAATCCGACCGGCGCGGCCGGTCCAGGGAACGGGTTCAACCTGCGGACGGCTGATGAGCGGCAAGTAAGTCATGTTCGGGCACATCGACTGCAGCATCATCAATTCGCTCCGGTAGCCCAATTCCCAGCTATGGCGCGCACCGTGAACGACCGCGAAGCGACGGGGCCCTCCGCATTGCAACTCATCGCGCAACATGCTCATATACGGGGCCAGCCCCGTTCCCGTCGAAATCAGCACCAGGTGCTTGTCCGGTGGCACTTCCTTAAGCGTGAACATGCCGCTGAACCTGGGGCTCAGCCACAGTAGATCGCCCATTTGCAAGGCGAACAGTCGCGGCGTCAGCGCGCCGGAAGGAATGAGGACCACGTAGAACTCCAGGAATTCCTTGAGCCGCGAAGACGAGGAGATGGAATATGCCCGCTTGATCAGTCGATCCCCTTCGGCCGTCTCGTCCTCCTCCTCGCACATTGCGTAGCGGGCGCTGTTGCCGGGAAGCGCCAAGATCGCGAACTGGCCGGGCGTAAACGCGGGCATCTCCCAGCCAACGGGCGCAACCCGGAGAACGATGAGCGCCGGCGAAATCTCGATTCGCTGGATAACTTTGGCATTGAGTTCGGTCATTTTCACTGGAAAGCCTCAACTTCCTCCCCGGCGAGGCCGGGAATCGGCAATGATGCGGCCCGCGCGCCCGGGGGAAGACGGAGGGTCTGTCCCCCGGTTTCGACCATCTGCCGACTCGTAAAACGCGCCTCGCCAATACGGACATCGATGCCCAACTCTCGAAATCGCCGCGCTGAATCATGCGGGCGGATCCCGGCGCGGCGCGGATCAAGGCTTTGGATGGGACGCAGCCGACGTTTAGACAGTCGCCGCCCATCAGGTCGCGCTCAATCAGGGCGACCCTTGCGCCGAGGCCTGCAGCGCCGGCCGCCGTTACCAGACTTGCTGTTCCCGCGCCGACGACGACCAGATTGTAACGACCAGCGGGAGTCGGGTTGGTCCACGCAGTCGGATGGATATTTGCCACCAAACGGCGATTGTGCTCATCCGCGGAAGAGGTCTGCGGCGGGCGACCGATCATAGCACTGCCATTGGCTGGATCCGCCATGGGACCTCCGGGCCGCGCCTCGGCTGCCATGTCTTCTTGCGATGCAATCACTCAATCGTCTCCTTGCTATCGATCCTGCCGATTGTCAATGCTGTTTAATCGCCAGTCGTAGTCAAGCCACTCGATGCGAATCGGCATACCGTCCTTCAATGCCGCTTGCAGGGAGTCTGAGGAAGACGCGGCGAATTTCAGCACATCGCCTGACACCTGCTCAAAATCGCCGCCATACCACTTGTAGAGCTGAGTCAGGTAAGCGGTCTTGATATCCGATTTGAATTGAAACCACGTCCTGTGGGAGTGAACGTAGCGCGTTTGTTCATCGAGCTGCCGGTTGATACGCTTGCCGACGTATGCTTCGTTTCGCAGGGGCGGACAGCCAACCGCCGCGCACACCAAGGCAAAGTGAATCCGCGGCTCCTTGAACTTCGGACGAATCTGCTTCTGCTCGATCTGGTTCAGGCTCCAGACGCTGCCGCCCAGGTTCCATCGTTTGTCATTCCATCGATCCGCGTCGGGAATGTCCTTGATCGATGTGACCGGGTACTTGTCGAGGACGAGCCTCAGGGTGAATGCGTTGTATGCGTTGATCAACAAGGCCAGTTTTTCGTCGCGGCTCAACTCATCGAAACGCGCCTTGGCGATTAGAGCAATGTATGCGTCGAGTTGCGAAGAGTCCCGACGCAGGCCGGCGTAGTCCACCCAGCCCCCCTCGGTGACGTGGCTCGAGAGCAGTTGATTGAAAATTGAATGGTCGAACGAGGCTCCCACGCCTTCCGAGCCGTATGCCTCCACCAGTTTGACGCCCGGCGGGCCGAAAATGCCTTGCAGGGCGTCTCGCCGCATCCATGCTACGCCCGTTATCACCGCAAGAACGAGGGCGAAGATGGGCACTGCCATCTTTCGCTTGCTCACCGGCGCTGCTCCGGCGTCGAGGGGAGAGGATCCGGAATCCGGCGGGGGTGATGCCATATCCAATGCACCTTGCTCGGCGAGGACACGTCGTGCCAAACGCGTGACATACACGGTCACGACCACCGTCGCCAGCAGACCGGCGAACAACAGGATCGCCTTGCCGGCGCCGATCGCGCTGCCGCCTGCGCTTACCGCCTGAAGACCCTCGGCGCCGACATGGCCGAGATACACAAACATGAACGTCCCAGGGAGCATGCAGATCCAGCTCGCCAGAACGTAGGGCCAGAAGCGAATTGACGATATTCCGTAGAGGTAATTTCCCAAGCTATGCGGGACAGCCGGCGACAACCGAAAGAGGGCCACGATCTTCCAACCCCCCGTGCCGATCGCCCGATCGATTGCCGAAAATCGCGCATTTCCCTGGGCGGCTCTTTGGACGCCCGCCCGAGCGAAGTGACGGGCAATGAGAAATGCCAATGCCGCGGTGATCGTCGAGGAAATCGATACAATGACCATTCCCCATAGCAAGCCAAAGAGCGCTCCGGATGAAAGCGTGAGGACCGAGCCGGGCACAAAGAGCAGGCTCGCGAGAATGTATGCGCCGCCGAAGGCGAGCGGGCCGAACCAGCCGAGTCGGTCAATGCCCGATTGCATTGCGCCGATTGCCCTTTCCACGGGGAGAATGCGTGCGAGGATGATCAGGCAGATGACGATGGTCGCCGCAGCGACCAGGTTCACCAGTCGCCAAGACGATCGGCTTGCGGAGTTGACGGCTATTTGAGCCGCGGGTTCGTTACCGTCGGCGGCCGTGTTGATCGAGTGCGCATTCAAGATGAGTACTCCCTGCGGCTGGGCTGCCGTTTCCTACCGGCTTATCGTTAGAGACCTGACGGCTGCGATGACTTCGTCCGGATCCGACGGTTTCCGCGATTCGGATTCAGACTTGCGAGGCATGATGCAGTCCTTCGATTTCTCACAAAGCGCCTCCCTCTGACGAGCGGTCACGTCCGTGCCGCCAGGACTCCGGCGCTCCTGAGAAACGCGTTCGATGTTGAATTGGTTCTGGCAGGTACGCGATCGAGAAATACCTTGACCACGCGCGAAGGGATTGCGAATGACACGTTCTCGACTCCCGGCCCTACCAGCTTGGATCGAATGATTCCTACCAGGTGCCCGTGTTCGTCCAGAAGCGGGCCGCCGGAGTTGCCAGGAGAAATCGGCGCATCGGTCTGGATCAATTCCGTGGGGGCAATGTCGCCGGCCTCGCGCAGTCCTGAAACGATGCCTTGCGTCACCGTCCAGCCCAGCCCAACCGGATGGCCGATGACAAAGATCCTGGTGCCCACAGGCACATCTTCATCGAAATCGAGCATGACCGTCTTCCATACCAAACCAGGCGTTTCAATCCGGACGATCGCAAGGTCATTTTCCACGTCCCGGAAGGCGACCTTGCCGGTGTAGTGATTCCCATCCAGAGTACCGACGCGGACTTCTTCCAAGCCGGCAACCACATGGGCGCTGGTCAGGATATCGCCCGATGAACCGATCACCACCCCGGTACCCTGGCCTTCGTCGGATTGAACGCGAACTACTACCGTCCGGTGCAGGCTGTAAAGCGCGCAAATCGGGCAAGTGGGAGGTGAAGCCGAGACGGCGTGCACCGCTCGATCGGTGGAGTGCAAACCGGTGGCGGACGATCTTGCGCAACCCCCGCTTGACGCAACCGCGCCACCAAGAACGAGCACAACAGCGAGATTTCTAAACATGCGGAGTTCTCTCTTCGACTATTTGGGCGAGCCGCTTCTGGCTCGGCAGGAGGTGGCGAAGTCCGAGGTCGGTTACTTCAAGATCATGGCCCAGCGGCGGGCTGTAACCCATCTTGTCATGGCACGAACCGGGCTTGCAACGCTCCTGTCGTCACCTCGTGAGGGCCTTACGTCTCACGGGACGACTGACACTTGGCGCCGATTATGTTGCCCATTGTATCGCGCGCTGCACGCCGGTCGAACAGGCTTGTAAGACAACGAGAGATGGCTCAAGAATTCGCGCCCGATCGTCTTATGAGTCCCAGCTACTTTGAGAGCACTCCGAGTTGCTTAACGAGCACGATCCGGCGGGGCTGAGACGCCAAATTACTGCATCAGGGGCCTGAAAATCCTGCCGAGCTCGTCGACGTCCGTCAACCCGGCCGAGACGCTCTGAACTCGGCCCGCCGCGTCGATAATCACCAACGTTTGCAATGCCTCGACACCGAATCGTTCGATGAGCTCCGGGGTGGCACGTGATTCGTGTGTCATCTTGTCGTGCTTTGAGACGTAGTGCTTCCACGCTTCCTGGAAGACCCCCTGGAAATTGCACCATTCCTTCTGCGGTTTCCGACGTCAACCCACAGGGCGTCGAAGCGGGACGATTCGCGAAATCTTCGGCGGTCCGCCCGGAATCACGCCATTCATTCCGGGCGCCGAGAATGAGAGGTTCCCCGCTCGAAATGGACGCCCAGAAGCCAAATGCATAGATAAAATGCTGGTCCAGCGGCGTCGGTGAGTATGCCATATGCTTTCTGATATGACGAATCGCCATGTTCCCGACGACGGGCGCGGAACACAGCGCACAGTCGCCACTTGGCGCCGCGCATCGAGCATCATGGCTGAACGGCGACACGCCTCAGCTTTTGCGTTTTTTGACCTTCTTGAGCTTCTTGAGAGCCGATCCTTTGTGCATGGCCATGTGATCCGTCTTTTCGCTCTCGATCAGATATTGCGGTTCCTCTTTCGACGCATGGACGGTGTATCCCTTGAATTTTATCTTCGAATTGATTTTCTTCTTGATGGTCCCGCGTACCCGACCCGCTTCCGAGTTCCACTCAACATGATCGCCGACTTTGAAGCTGTGTTTCATCGGGACGTCCTCCAATGGATTTGTATGGGGGGTGAGCGGCGGGCTCTCGTAAGTGAGCGCTCCACCGATCAGCCGCGCCGCGGATGTGTACGGATGCTCCTGAAGTTTGTTGGAGCCCAGGATGTGAATGACCCGGACGCCTCGGGATTTGAGATAATCAGCGATCATTGACCGGTGACAACGCCACCAGACCGCCTCGGAGCACATGACGGCAGTCCGGCCGCCGCGGGCGATATCCAGCAAGCGATCGACGCCTTTCCTAAATGGCTGAGTCTCCATGTAGTCGGCATAGCCGCGGAAGGCAGCGTTTCGCCACGCATGATTCCGCGAATCAGATCGCGGCGGTCGCCGCCCTCCTAATTCGACCACGTGCTCGTAACCGATACCGGCCGTGGCAAGCGTATGATCCAGCGCTGCCTTGCCAAAATGAGGAAAGCGGCGCGAACCGGGAAAGTGTCGCACGTCAACCAGGGTCTTGATGCCGTTTTGACGGAGAAGGTCAATGAACTCCTCGATCGTTCGGGTCGAGTGCCCAATCGTCCAGATCACAGGCGAATCGGATGCGGAGTCACCCGGCAGGATGCCCTCAGCTTTTAGACAGCCTGTCTCCGCGAGACGACCCAGCAATAAGTGTAAATAGACCAAGCCGCCGAATCGTTTCCACCTTTCGAGAGCGCGGCCGACCCCTTCGTAATCGAGCGGGCCGAGCAGGTGCAGCCACTTCTGCAAATAGTTTCGCGCTCCAACGTCGTCACCCGGAAATATGTTTAGTCGTCCCAATCCGCGCAGCAAGACGTATTCGGCCGACCAACGGCCTACACCGCGCAGATTCTGAAGACAGATAAGAGCAGCATCGTCAGGTAAAGCATCGAGCCCTTCCAAATCCAGATCGCCTTCGGTCACAGAGCGGGCAATCTCGATAATCGCGCGGCCCTTCTGCTGGGTAAATCCGAGTTTGCGCAGGGCCGCGGGTGATGCCTCGACCAGATCTTCGGGGTGTGGAAAAGCATACGCCGTTGCATTGCCAACATAGACAGCGGCGCCATAGGCCTCCGCCAGACGGTTGAGGAGGCGGATGCCAACCGTCAAAGTCAACTGCTGACAAGCGATCGCATTGATTAAGCATTCAAAGACAGTGGCGAAGCGAGGCGGCTTCATCCCCTTAAAGCGACAGGCCACGTCTTCCAGCGGCCTCTCGCCTTTGGCAAATTGATAGAACGCCTGCATATCCATGTCCAGGCCGAGCAACCGGCGCAAGGCTGATGACACCTCAGCCTTGGCTTGCGATCGAAGTGCGTTTCCGCTCAGCACGACCCGAAGCTTCGGCGCCTCAGGCGGTCCAAACTGCGTCACCACGACTTCCACTGGCCCAGTGGTCAGTCGCAACGCCCGGCGGTATGCAGTCCCGTCCCAGCGGTCAACGGCGTTATCCGGGCGACGTCGCAACGTCCACGCCGTCAGATCCAATCGGAAGGGCGGTAGCGGAGTCAGAGAAAAGGAAATCCGACTCTTGAAATCAGATTTCGCCCTCATTGAGGATCAGCTGTCGGCCCGGAGGACTCCTCGGGCGCGATAACCGAACTATCTGCCGGCGCCACTCGTCCTTTCAAGACCAACACAGGACAGGGCGCTACGCGCAACACATGTTCCGCGACACTACCCATCAGCACTCTTCTGAGTCCGCTTCGTCCATGCGTGCCGAGGACAATCAGGTCGCACTGCGTGTCCTGTGCCACTTTGACAATTGATTTGGCCGGGTCGCCTTTGGCGAGTTTGTACTCCATGGAGACGTGATTGTCGGGAGGCTGAAGCTGCCGAAGTCCGTGGCGAATCTCGTCTTCAAACTGTCGCTCACTCTCTCCCAGCCCAAGCTGGGCGAGATCGATAATCTCGTACGTCCCCGCCGGTATTACATTTAAGACGATCAATCGAGCGCCGTGGTCGCGGGCGAGAGAATAGGCCAGCGAAAAAGCGAACCTGGACGGCTCGGAGAAATCGGTTGCGTATAGAATAACCTTTGTCTGCATCTTGTTGACTCCTTGACTAATACTCTTCGCGGCTGACGCGGTCCGACTCGTTTGGCGTTGACGCTCGTCCGATCGCTTTCCTGGATAACGTAAAGTCGTCCATCATTTCGTTTCCCAGGAAGCGATCACGTTGACGGGCTTTCGGTAGTGACATCCAGATGTACGATTAAAAGCATTCGGCTATCCTCTTTCGCGACCACGGTATGTTCAACTCCCGAGGCCAGCATCAGCAATTGGCCCGCGTGAAGATCATGGACATTCCCTTCGGCAGAAATCTCGATGCGACCATCAAGAACCTGAATGATCACGACACCCTTGGCTCGGTGCGGAGGCAGACGTGCAAGGTGGGCAAAGAGATACAGCGCAACCGTTGTAGGGCCGTGCTTAAACAACGCCTCCTGGCGGTGCCCGGCGCGGCCGGCACTTGACTCAAATCCGTCTTTGAGTCTGGCCGTCACCTTGTTCAAGTCAAACTGCTGCTGCGGTGCTGCGAACGGCTGTTCGACCTGCGATCGTGAGGTCTGGACCCCGTGATCTTGTCGCGATGAGTCGGATTCTCCGCTTTTCATAATCCTGGTCCTTTCATTAAGTGCCGACCAACAGCGTCCGCCCCTTCTATTTGTCAAAAAACGACTTGATCGCATGTATTGTGGCGGCGCGGCCGGCACGACCCCACGAAGACATGAGCGGGATTTCCTGGGGACACACCGCCTCACAGTTTGCGGCCTTTCCGCAGTTTTGAATCCCCCCGGGTGCAATCAGGGCGTCGAGCCGCTGACGCGCAGTCATACGCCCGGTCGGATTCGAATTTATCAGGACCGCCTGATTCATGGCGGCGGCCCCGATGAACGCCTGATCGAAAGTGTCGTTCTGGCGTTGGCTCAATTGTTCGCTCGTTTCATCCGGCAGCGGCTTCGGATCAACCTTGCTGTATTGCGGACAAGCTTCCAGACAGCAGCCGCAACTCATGCACTTACTAAGCGGATATAATTGTTCCTGATCGTCCGGCGATTGACGAGGTCCAGGGCCCGTGTCGTAGTAGCCGTCGACCGGGATCCAGCATTTTAGTTTTTCCAATGCGCGAAACAGTCGTCGACGATCCACCACCAGATCGCGCATGACGGGAAACTTACTCATGGGGCGCAGTTCGATTTGCTGAGGATGCTGCTCCAACAGCCGATCGACCAGTGCGGAACACGCCTGTCGAACGCGCCCATTGATCAGCATCGTGCAAGAGCCACAAACCTCCTCCAGGCAACTGGCATCGTAAGCAACCGGTGCAACTTCGCGGCCTGAGGTCGTTCGTGGTTGCGCGGCGATATGTTGGAGTACACTCGTCACGTTCATTCCCGGTACGTGTTCCAGTGAAAACGTTTCCCAGTAGCTCGGCAGGCCAGGTCGATCCTGGCGGAGGATGCGCACGGCAAATTGGGTTTTCGGCAGTGCCGTTGAGACCGTAGATTGGTTCATCTTAATATCCAGAATAGCGAAGTTCTCGATCAGGGCAGATTTCTGCAACAATTCCACTACCAAGCGAGAACACAGAATGAATCATATGCTCTCGTCGAACAAATGGCCCGGGCGTGGCCCAAACGGGGGTTTCCCGGCTTTCAGGGCAAATGAAAGAATCCGCGTTTCTATTTGGCCGCACAAGCCCTCCCGTCGTCCTGAGTCATGCCTTCGCCGGAAGGACTTACAACGGAATTGGGTTTTGACGCGTCCGCTGAGACAGCGCGATTTCGTTTGAGGCTTCGGGGAAGCGGCCCCATTGGATCGGAATTCTCTTTTAGGTCGCGGGCCGTTGCCATTGCTCCAATCACTTTCCCCTCTCCATCCTTGACGATTGAGAAAGCAAGGCTGACATAGAGCTTTCGGCCGGTCTTATGGACTGCCCTCGTCCTTAGAGCGCGTTTTCCATACTTGGTGCGGCCGGACACAATCGCTATCCCAAAGCCTTTCCAATGAGCATGCCGGAGATGATCTGGAATGATGATGTCCAGGCTCTGGCCGATTGCTTCGTCCCGGCCAAAACCAAAGCGCTCGGCGGCGGCATTGTTCCAGATCCGAATTCTCCCCTCCAGGTCCGCCAGGATGACGGCGTCCGGCCCTTGGTCAATAGCCAGCCGAAACAGGTCCAAGTTGGCCATAGGCGCTGTAGGTGCGGCACATTCCGGCGGCGGCTTGGATACTTTATTTTTCATGGGAATAGTTCTCCATCAAATACTGGCCAGCTCACCGAAGTATTCGTAGTCCTCGGCGAAGCCCCCTTCACCCTTACCGATCGACTGGACATCCTCGACGAACTCGATCGACTGGATCCACTTGACCATCTTAAAACCTAGTTGGTTCTCGACGCGCAAGCGCAGCGGTGCGCCGTGGAGATGGTTGAGTAATGGTCAAATTTCGTTGATGACGCGGTAATCAGGCGGCGTTTCTCTCGGCCTTTTCTCCATTGACGAACTTCACACCGGCGATGACATCGGGAAGCAGCGTCGCGCCATTGAGCAGCCGCCAGTGGTTCGCGGCGGACTCGCACAGCTTGAACACCATTGCCAGACACGCGATCCGACTGCCGTTGCCTTTGGTCCGGCGGTGACGCAGCCGCACCGTGGCGAACGTACTTTCGATCGGATTCGTCGTCCGCAGGTGCCGCCAGTGCTCGGCCGGGAAGTCGTAGAACGTCAGCAGCACCTCGCGATCCTTCACCAGGCACTCGGCCGCGCCGGGGTATTTGGCCGCGTAGTGGGCCACGAAGTGATCGAACGCCTGGTTCGCATTCTCCCGCGTCGGCGCCATCCAGATCTCGTGCAGCTTGGCCTTCGCGCCGGTCTGCACCCGCTTGGGCATCTTGTCCAACACGTTGGCCGTCTTGTGCACCCAGCAGCGCTGCGCCCGGGTCGTCGAATAGACCTTCGGCAGCGCCGCCCAGAAGCCCAGCGCTCCGTCCGCCGTGGCCAGCTTCGGGTCGATCGTCATGCCCCGTTGTTGGCAGTCCAGCAGCAGCGAATACCACGACTGCTCGCTCTCGCGATGGCCGTCGACCACCGCGATCAGCTCCTTGCGGCCGTCCGCCCTCGCGCCCATCAGCACCAGAATGCACTGCCGGTCTTCCTCCAGGCGGATGTTGAAGTGAATCCCATCCGCCCAGAGGTACACGTAGTGCTTGCCTTCCAGGGAGCGGCGATTCCATGACTGGTACTCGTCCTGCCAACTCGTCATCAAACGCGTGATCGTCGTGGCGCTGAGCCCCGCCGCCTGGGGACCGACCAGCGCCTGCAGGGCCTCGCTGAAGTCTCCGGTGCTGATGCCCTTGAGGTACAGCCAGGGGATCAACTCCTCGATGGCCTTCGTCTTCCGCAGGTACGGCGGCAAAATCGACGAACAGAACCGCTCCACGGCCTGGCCATTTGCATCCAACGCTTCGCCGGCCTCGCCGCGGCCGACGATCCGACGGTCCCACACCCGCGGCTGCGTCACCTCCACCGGCCCGACGCCGGTGACGAGGGTCCGGGTGGGATGATGGCCGTTCTTGACCACCTGCCGGCGGCCTTGCGGATCGCGCAGATCGGCGTGCCCTTCGATCCAGCCATCGACCTCCGCCTCGATCGCCTGGCCCAGGAGCCGTTGGGCCCCGTCCCGCAGAATCTCCGTCAAAACGTCTCGGCTGGGGACTGGAATCGTCTCGATCGACTCGTTACTCTCCTGCATCGGCGTACTCCTCTGCCCATCGTGGGCGGCTCGGAACCTCGAACAAGTCCCGAGAGTACGCCGCCTTTTTTTATCCCGCCACCATCAACGAAATTCGGTTATAGCTCGAGATGGTTGAGCGGCTGGTCGTTCATTTCATACGCCAGCAGCGTGTGGTCGTTCATGGCGTTCTTGATCGAGAGGCTGTCGTAATACCGAACGCCCACGACGCCCTCGTGGAGCGCGACGCCATCACCGAACGAATGGAAGACAACCGCCTTTGCGTTGGGTTTCGGCTGTACAAGTCGGATCAGTTCCGCCATCGGAAGCCCACTCCACGCGGCGATGCCCGACCATCCCTGGATGCAGTGATGCAGCGTGATCTGCGTCTTCTTTCCGAGTGCATGCAGCTCGTCCAAGGATAGTTCGACCGGATTCTCCACCAGGCCGGATACTCTCAGCCGATAGCCTTCGAAGCTGTTGGTTGCCAAAGTGGTCCATTCCTCGCAGGTTGGCAATTTGCCGTTGGCCCAGAGGAACGGAGAGATGTCTTCGCGGCTGAACTCAGCCTGTGGAGTGGGACGATCGAGAAGAAACGACATCACCGGTGTGACGATCGCCTTGGCGGCATGCTGCACGAGCCGCGGCCGCCGCCACGCCAGCCAGTTCGCCAGTGCGTTTGCCGCAACAATGACTCCCACTCCCATTGCGCCGAGGTACACGCCCGTCATACCGGTGTCATCCACGCCGACGACGATGTGATTCATGTTCCGCACGAATCCAGTGATCGCCACCATCGCCACATGTGCGATCACAAAGAGGACGAACGCACACATGACGAGAAAATGCAGCGACCGGCCGATTTGCCTGTTGCCGGGCAGCTTCGGATACCAGTGGAATCGATTCGTCAGTGCAGGCGACATGGAGGGCCCGCTGAGAATCGCCAGCGGCGCCAGGATGAACACCACCCCAAAGTACGAGAGTTGCTGTAGGGCGTTGTAGTGGTAGAAGCCGTTCGGCTCCGGCGGCAAGTGGAAGGTGGCGTAGTGAACGAAGACAGCCCATGCATCGGGGACGATTTGCCAAGAGTGGGGCACGAGGCGCTTCCACTGGTCAGTCACGAACAGAAGGATCACAAAGACCAATCCATTGCCCACCCAGAACAGCACGCTGAGAAAGTGCCAATGGCGGGCAATGCCAATGGAGTGTCGATAGCCAGGCAGGCCGATCCAGGGTGAGAGATAGCGAGAGTCATCCTTGGCGGTCCAAACACGGTCCGTGGGCACTTTGACAGGCGTGAGCCGAAGCCACTCCGTGCCGGGCGTGCAATGGTGGTTCCAGTACAGCCGAGGGTGGTCCATGAGAATCTGCAGCCCGCTGCGGATAAGCAGGACCAGAAAAAGAAAATTGACGTAATGCGTGATCCTTAACCAATCTGGGAAACCGCGAGGTTCCGCGGTCAATTCCAAATTCAATGTTTGTAAAGCGGGCAACGGGGGCAAGCCGAGTGCGCCCCATTGCATGTAAGCCGCGGCAACCAGGATTAGCAACGGCGACGCGAGCAGCAGCAGCGATTTACGACGAATATTCATAATCATCACTCTGCAAGCAGCTCGTAGGAAATGGACGAGTGGCAGAGAGGCAAACCAGCGTTTCGACTTCGTCTCCTAGCGCGCCGGGAAACGATCCGGTATCGATTCGCGTCCATTGTCCTGGCTGTTGAAGTCGATCCAACGAAACGTGAAACGATTCGTCGCGCCAATTGTCAGTTCCGCGGTCGGAAGATCGGGAAGATGCACACCTAAGCCGAAATCACTGGTGGAACGGTCGTGCATGGTTGTCCAACCGAAGGTCAAGAATCTATGCTTCACCATCGCGAGATTCGGTGAAGTGCCGCTCGATCTTAGTGACCATTTCGTGTAAAATCTTGAGACGACGTGCGAATGCAGGGGGTGCTGCTTTAATAGCCTGGCGCTACTCCCTTATCCACAGACTGAAGCTCCCTCTCGGCCTGTAACCAGTCAGAGCGCTCGTCGCCTGGTCCGCCGCGGCGATCCTGGGAAATCTGAAACGCGCGAATGCGAATGCGATCAACGGTGCATTTATCGTCACGAGAATCGGCTTCGACGGTGTCTGCGGCCTGCTCGGGTGCGGTGCTGAACTGCGACCGTGGCTTAGTAGATTTGCGATGGCGATTGTTGTGCGACATTGCGGTACCCGTTTCTCCCCCCAAAGTGGTTATTGAAATCGACTCGCTGGAAACGCTCCGGCGATGATTGCGACAACCGACTGAATTCTCGCCCAAAAAACGATACATGAGGGGCGCGCGAATTCTACGAACTCGGCCGACTGCAAATCCTGGTCGCCCTGCGTCACGCCGACCGATCCGGCATCGGATTGAATTGCCGCCGACGATGGATTGACCGATTGGGCTCAGATGCGCGATCATCGAGAAGTGCTCGATGTCGCCGTTGACCCGTTGCGGAAGCAGGCTTCCAAATCGCGTTCACATTCGGGCATCCCTCGTAGAGCATTCGTTCAACGCATAGCCGCTCGTAAAAATCGCTCTCGGCCTGGCGGGCGGTTAGATTGGGCGCCTCCTGTGGGCGCCGAATCCTCAAGGTCCATTTTTCCGCATGTGTTCGCTCACTCTCAGGTAGTCTCGAACGCACAAAGTCGCGCATGTACCATCGAATCCGCAACGACTGCAATACCAGCACAAGAAGGGACGCCAGGAGGAGCCACCCCACCACGCTCGCGATGAGGTCCGTTGCATCGAGCGAGAGCGCCCAGGCACAAGCGAGTGCGGTAATAATGACGGCTGCCAGCAGCTCCTTCGTTGGAGTGTATTTCGTGAACGACATATCGCGCCTCGTATTCATTTCTCGATTCTCCTTTGAGACTCGGTAATATTGAACCTGACTCCAAACGCGGCCCGGTTATTGGAAGTGCATTACCGCTTCATCAATCCGATTCACGTTGTCGTTCTGTTTCCCGCGGTCTGAATTGGCACAGTCAAAGCGCGGAAGCCACGCGGTGAGGAACTCAATGACGGATTACCTGTATTCCGCCCACATAAAGGCGGCGGCGACCACCGCGGAGTCCTGGGCCTTTTTGTCTCGGGCCTGCAGTTGGCGCTCGGCGGCAATCCAATCGTCCGTTGCGTGACCGTATACGCCGCTGTGGCGACGCTCGGTATAGATTTCGTACGCCCGGGAACGGACTCGTTCTTCACTCGGTCTGGTCGATGCGGACTTCGTTGCGGATTTCAACGCCGCTGGTTTAAGTCCGGTCTTGTTTTTGCGTGCCATTTCAGCTCTCCTACTGAAGGTTCAGTTCCACTAACGATCATCTTCACTGTCCCCGGCTGCTACAGGTGCAAGTCGCCAGCGGCCTCGGGCTGATACAACACTTTCATGATCTCGCAGGTCCGCCGGCCGCTGGGCAGATTGAACGAAACGCGAGCGCCCACGCGGTAGCCCAAAAGAGCGGCGCCGAGAGGTGCGATCACCGAAATCCGACCGGACTCCGGATCCGCATCCTCGGGGAATACAAGCGTGAGCGTCGTGTCGCGACTCCCGTCATCGTCGCGCACCTGCACCGTGGAGTTCATCGTGACAATGTCGGCGTCGATCGCTTCCGGGGCCACGATCTTGGCGCGTTCGAGTTCTGCGCGCAACGCATCCAGGTAAGGTCTTTCCTTGCCGAACGGATCACGAGTGCTGCGAAGCAGCTCGCGTAACCGATTCATGTCATGGTGCGTGATATAGATATTTCGTTTGTTCATGTTGCCACCGTAAATGTTGCTCTTGAGAAATCATCAAACATAAGGTCTGAATGAACCGCAACGGGCACGTCAGGCTCACTGGTCATGCGGCCCGAAAAAAGCTAAATTACAGTGGCGGTCAGCGTGCCAGCCGAGAGTTGGCCCCGCTGACCGGGAATTCCACCGCATCGTGGTGAGTACTACTTAGCCACAGTGGCCGGCGTGTACTCCCGCATCCTTCTGCCAGGCCGCAGCGCCATCGGTGTAACGCGAAACGGCGGTGAAGCCGGCTGCTTCCAGTTTCTTCGCCGCGTCTTCCGAGGAGTTGCACTCCTTGCTGGCGCAATAAACGACGACCGGCTTTGCTTTGCTGCCCGCCTTTTGCTCCACGCGGGCTACGAAATCGCTGCTCTCCAGCGGAATGTTGACCGCGCCGGGAATCTTGGTTCCCTCAAAAGCCGCGGCGCTCAGGGTGTTGACCAGGGTAAGATTTCCATTTTGGCTCTTGAGTGTCTTGAGCTCGTTTGTGGTAATCGTTTTCATTGTGCGTCTCCTTTGACGTAAAAAGTCCTTGGCGGCTGCCACTCGCAGCAGCGCCCCTTCGAAGGTATGACCAACAATCATCTCCCTCGCCGAACGTATATGGGCAATCAACGTGCCAACCATGATTTGACAAAAAAACCGCGTTTTTTGATCAGAATCTCGGTTGGATGGTTGCTGGGAGCGGGGCGTTGTGTCCCTTCGGGAAGAATTGAACCGTCACCGTCGAGCCCTTGCGTTCCGCATGATGCCCTTTGCTGACGCGCAGAGTTTCGCAATCGATGTCTGTAAGATGGGCCGAAACCGGGATTGACGAGAGAATCGCCAACTCCAGTTACCCTCACGGGCGCACTGCCGCAGCCCACGGAGGCTTGTGTGGAACGTGAAGTGCCGGATTCAGTCAACCGGCGACTTCTACTACGCGAAGGAGACGAGCATGCAGAATCCATACTGGCTATTACCGCGTGAGGCTTACGGATCCTACCAAGCATATCTGGAAGACACGGGCGAGAATGCCGTTGTCAAAGCACGATCGCTGACGTCCGAGCTTGTATTGAACGAAATCCGACAGTCGGGATTGCGCGGCCGGGGCGGGGCTGGTTTTCCGACCGGCACCAAGTGGCGGACTCTGCAGACGCATTCGTGCCCGACGCGATTCGTGGTTTGCAATGCGGCGGAGGGAGAGCCGGGGACGTTTAAGGACCGCTATCTTCTTCGCAAGAACCCATATTCGACAATCGAGGGCATGTTGATAGCGGCGCATGTCATCGGGGCGCAGCATCTGTACATTGGTCTCAAGACGTCGTTTGCATTGGAAATTCAGCGTATCAAGGATGCTCTGAACGAGTTCTGGAAAATGGGCCTGCTGGAGGGCCTGCGGTTCACGATCGTGGAGGGGCCGGAGGAATACCTGCTCGGCGAGGAAAAGGCGCTGCTAAACGTCATTGATGGTGCAGGGCCGCTCCCACGAGAAGCACATTATCCACCGTACGAGCTTGGCTTATTCGCCAAGCCGGGCTCTCCGAATCCGGCGCTGGTCAACAACGCAGAAACCTTTGCCCACGTTGCGAGCATAGTACGCAACGGGGCGGCGAACTTTCGCGCGATCGGCACGGCGGATACGCCGGGCACCTGCATCTTTACGCTGTGCGGGGATGTATCGCGGCCGGGCGTCTACGAGCGACCGGCAGGAATCACCATTCGTCAATTGCTTTATGAAGTGGCCGGCGGTCCAAGCCAGGGACGGGACTTCAAGGTAGTGCTCTCGGGCGTCGCTACGGGCGTGATCATGCCTGATAAATTTGATACACCGGCGGAGTTTGGCTCGCTGCATATGATCGGCAGCGGCCTGGGATCTGCCGGATTCATTGCCTATTGTGAGGGTACAAGCGCGCCGCGGATCGCGCAAATGGTGGCGCGGTTTCTATACGTGGAATCGTGCAATCAATGCACGGCATGCAAGCACGGTTTGCGAACGGCCTCGACCACGCTGGACAAATACTTCTCGATGGAGGGAGCGGGCGAGGACGACTTCGATCGAGCGCTTGCAGGCGCGCAACACGCACCCCAGGCCAACCGATGCTACCTGCCGGTCCAGGGTTCGATGTTGATAACCAGCCTGATGACGCGTTTTCGGCATGAGTTTGACGCATTGCAGGCGGGGAGCGCGGAGGCCCGAGAGACGGTGCCGATCCCGAAGATCAAGGATTTCAACGAAGCCATCGGTGCATTCGAGTACGACGAGTTCCAAGAGCACAAGAATCCCGATTGGAGCTACAGCGTGCCGCGGCATCCTGTTCCCAAACCGGCGGCGCCAGCCGCTACGTCCCATGGACCGGTGTCCATCCATCTGGAACCCGACGTGCGGGAGGCGTTCCTCGCGCTCGCGCGATCAGGCAGCGTCGACCTGGAAAAACAAGTCAACGACACTCTGCGGCAGTGGCTTGAAAGCCGCTAGTGGAGGGCGCCGCGACGGATTGAAAAATAATATCGACAAATACGCAGTCGGTACTAGACGGCCCCGGCGTCCGTTACTTTTGAGAGAACCTCGATCTCGACATCTCGCTGCAATACGAGGTCCGTGATGCTTCCATCGTCCAATAGGATTCTCAGGCGCATGAGCGGGAGCTGCCCGGATTCACTGTGGGCGAACCAATTCTGAAGAACTGAACGTCTTTCCTTGTAATACTGCAAGAACGTCCCCTCCGTTGTCGTCGTCCAGAGCCCCCTCGACGGACTCACGACCGATTGCCGGACTCGAAGCCGCGTGCCGTGCTTGATACGTTCGAGTCTCATCGATCACCGTCGACGCCTTGTCCTTACGAATAAACTTGAATAATGGAGGCAACTACAAACCATTGCCCAATCGCAGGGCGGAGGGCGCCTCAGAAGGCTCGTTGAGCTCTAAACATCTAAATGCATAGTTCGCCTTCGATCTTGCATTTCGCGTCCGACGTCCGCGAGTTGCTCCGCTGATAGCAAATCAGCCGCCACTGGAAATATCTCCCGGTCTTCGATGCCGATGTGTTCCAGATACAGCGCCTGAAGCTTCTCAAGCATTGCAAGCAGTTCCCGTAATTGGGTCGCCGGGAGCAGCCCTTCGCTCAACCATTGTTCGAGCACGCCATCGACTCTTGCGTGAAGGTCTTGGGCCTCCTCATGGTCGGCCTCCAGCCTATCGAGAGCCTCGTAGGACTCTCCGAGCGCGTCGGCGGCAGCCCTCATCCGAGGAAACAACGATTCTTCCTCATCAGCCGTGTGCCTGGGAGCCGCAAGAGTGAAATAGCGTCGGCAGACTCGGATGGCATTAGCAGCTTCTGCCGTAAGCGCACGGTCGCCGAACTCCTGCGCCACTCGAATGAGCGCCGCGAGAAAGTGTTCGATCCGGCGATGGCAGTCAGACAAAAGACCGAGGGGCTCGTCAAAGTCATGTATGGGCGAATTTACATTGAGAGAAATCATTGACGCTCCTTTTCGGTTTCCGAAGCCGATTTCTCCGGCTGGCACGGGGACGACTTCGGAAGCTGTGCAATCGGCTGTACATTCGGGCAGCCCTCAGAGAGCATTCGCTTGTCCGCGAGGATTTCGTCGAGATCGCATTCCGCGCGAGGATGAGTAGTGCCGACTTCTTTGGTACGCATCACCTTCTCCTTGAGCTGTATTCTAGTCCGCGCAGGAATTCTGCCAGCGCCAATGCGTTGTTGTGCGCTTCATCGCGAGCGGCGTAGACGAGCGTTACGACACCCTCGCGGGCGAGTTCCAAGAGAAATGTGACCTCGTCCGGCTTCTGGCGAAGCTCCGCGGCGTATTTCGCGCGGAATCCGTCCCACTTCTCCGGCTCGTGGTCGAACCACTTTCGCAGCGGCGTGCTCGGAGCGATTGTCTTGAGCCAAGTTTCGATCCGGAGGACATCTTTCGAGAGCCCGCGTGGCCAGATGTGGTCTACGAGCACCCGATGCCCGTCCGGAGCGGTCGCTGTATCATAGGCGCGCTTGATTCGAATTCGATCGACCTTGCGCTTCGTCCTGCGCTCGGGTGTCCTTCGCTGTTGGCGGCCTTCATTAGCTGCTCGCGAAGCATGCGACGAGCGGGAAATTGCCGGAGACGTCCCATGCTTAATTGGGACGCCAGACATGCGTTTTGCCTTGGCTTTCCCTGCGGACATGGGCTTCTCCACGGGCTTGTGTTAATACTTGCCGTATGCGCACCTACCTGGCAACCAAAGGCGCTCAAGACCGCATCGCAAACAGCTACGACGAGAAGGCTACAATACGGACGCGTAGACTTCCTCGGTGCGACAGGCGATGTCGGTCCATGAGAACTGATTTTCGGTTACTTGCCGGCTCTTGTGCTCTATCTTATCAGCATGCTCGCGATTAGCCAATGCTGTTCCAATGCTCCGGCCGATGGCGTCCTGGATGTCAGAAACAACGAAACCTGTCTCGCCGCGGCGCACAAATTCCGCGGGTGGTGACTCTTATGTCCCTGCTTCCGTTAGTGTCAACGCCGCCTGCAATCGATGCCAGGCTGTCATTGACTCCCGCCAGCAATCCTGCTCGGCAGCGAGCCAGTCGCTCAACTCATCACCGGCAACGCCGCTTAACATCCTCGCCTCGTAACGCTCCTGCGCGCGGAAACGAATCTGCTCATGGGTGGGTCGGCACTCCGTAAACACCTTCGTCGGGCGCGCGGTCTCGGGCGTTAGTGGCGCTTTTTCCGTATCGATAAAATTGGCTCGTTTCAGCTCACGCTGAAATGCCCGTCTGCTTATGCGATCCACTCTCATGAGTCGATCGGACTCGCGGGGCAATTCACTCCGTGCACGAGCCCCGTTTCGCTCTATGTCGGTAATCTTGACGTTCATGACTGGACTCCCTCTGCAAGTCCCAATTCGCTTAACGAAAGGGGAAAATCTCGCTCGCTATCATGGTCTACAATCCAAGCTTCAGACTGTGCAGATTATAGTGCGCGGCGTCACGACTCCGGTCTGGAGCCGCCCTTCTTAGCCGCCGCTTGGCTCGTTGGATCGCGTTGTGCATCGCCAAATAGGCCGACTTCCCCACCGCCGAAACATTTATTTCTCCGCGCGGAAACATGAGCAGCCTTATGCGACACTGGATGTCGATTCCGCCGCGCGGCCCGTTCACGTCCTCAAAGCTAACCGTCACGCTTTCGATACGATGGACGAAACGAGCCAGGGAACGCCGAAGCCGATTTTGCAGGTGCTCTCGACTCCAATCACCCAGAGGATGGCTCTGCGTAACAATTTGAACTTGCATGGGATTTCCTTTCCGTCTGCCGGGTCTTTGGCTTGAGGCCGATCCGTCTTACCCCTGGTGAAGTTTTGGGTACGCTACAGAACCGTGCTCTTCCTTGAGAACAGACCACTCAAGGGCCGCTCGGGCCCGTGAAGTTTGCTCAGTCGTGCAAGCGCCAGAGCACCCAGGGCCAGGCCAAGGTCGCGCAATGCAAGGTCGTAGTATCCCGGAATCATCAGCAGGTTGGCGATGATTCCCAGGAGCCATGCCGCGACCACATAGGCGAAAACCCGAGGCCAGAGGGCGACGCCGATTCCGGCGACGATCTCGATAACACCGACCCCGAGCATGAACCCGTGGGTATTCCCACCCACGAGATTAGCCCGAATATTTCATCAGGTCGGCGTTGAATAGGAATAGAAAAAGCCTCGAAGCCCTGTAGACTGGGGTTTCGTAAGAACATTCCGGTCCATAGGCAGGGAGGCTTTTTCGTGACAGACTGTAACAGCAAACCGATGTTCTTTTCCAGTCTCGGCCGCAAGAAAATCGTGGCCGATTTCACAGGCGGAACGCTCACCTCAGACGCCGGGGGTCTGCTGCTTCGGGAGGTCGAGCGGCGTCTGGGCCTGGTCGATCAACTGGCCGGGGTCATCAACGACCCGCGTGATCCGGCCCGAATTCAACATGACCAGCGGGTCATGCTGGCCCAGCGCATCTTTGCCATTGCGATGGGCTACGAAGATCTCAACGACCATCAAGCCCTGCGGAGCGATCCCGTGCTGGCGGTCCTGACCGGGCGGCCGCCGAGCGCGGATGAGCCGCTGGCCAGCAGTCCGACCTTGTGCCGGCTGGAGAACCGCGTCACGCGCGGCGACCTGGCACGAATGTCGCGTGTGCTGGTGGAGCAGTTCATCGCGTCCTATGAATCGCCGCCGGAGGAATTGATCCTCGACTTCGACGCGACCGACGATCCGATCCACGGCAACCAGGAAGGCCGCTTCTTCCACGGCTATTACGACCACCACTGCTTCCTACCGCTGTATGTGTTCTGCGGCTCGCGGCTGCTGGTCTCCTACCTGCGGCCCAGCAACATCGACGGGGCCCATCACGCCTGGCCCATCCTGAAGCTGCTGGTGCAGCGCTTGCGACAGGCGTGGCCCGGGGTGCGGATCATCGTCCGCGGGGATTCCGGCTTCTGCCGCCGGCGAATGATGAAATGGTGCGACCGGCACGGCGTCAAGTACGTGCTGGGCCTGGCCCGCAACACCGTCCTGGAGAAAGCGGCCGAGTCCTTCATGCAGGCGGCCGAGGCCCAGTTCGCCACCACGCAGCAGAAGGTGCGGAACTTCCACGAGATCGAGTACGCGGCGCAGACCTGGGATCGCCCGCGCCGCGTGATCGTCAAGGCCGAGCGGCTGGTTCAGGGGCCCAACGTTCGATTCGTGGTGACCAACCTGACCGACCGCACGCCGAACGATATCTACGACGGTCTGTACACGGCCCGCGGCGACATGGAGAACCGCATCAAGGAGCAGCAGCTCGGGCTCTTCGCCGATCGCACCAGTTGCCACGCCTTCCTGGCCAATCAGTTCCGGCTGCTGTTGTCCTCGGCGGCCTACGTCCTGGTGGAAACGCTGCGCCGCACGGCCCTGGCCGGCACCGAACTGGCCGAGGCCCAGGTGAACACCATTCGCCTGAAACTCCTCAAGGTCGCCGCGCGGGTGGTCGTCTCCGTGCGCCGCGTCGTACTGCGACTGTCGAGCAGCTGCCCCCTGCAGGACCTGTGGCGATCCCTGGTTCCACGACTCCGCCTGATCCCGCCCGCCCCATCATGACCCGAAAAACAACCTGATCACCGCTTGGGGGTAAGGGGGCTCTGCGCGCCCCAACCTCCACCTTCATCCCTCCGCTCACGCACAAAGCCGAAAAACTCCGTCCATCACCATTCGAAGATCACTGATGAAATATGCGGGTTAGCGGTGATCGGGGCGACGTATTGGTCCCAGTTAACGAGCCAGTGAAAAAACTTATCGAACCCGGCAACGATCGGCGCAATCGTGAATCCAACACGAAGAATCCAGAATGCCTGAAGCGACGGACTCGCGGCGAGGTCTGCCTTGATTTGGGCCAGTTTCGTGATTGAGTTCGAGTTGTGAACGTAAATTGCATCTGCCATGACTGACTCCCAAAAAATGCGATTCCTCGATCGCGATATCCTTATGCTTCGACTCTGTATCACTAGGGGAAGATTCCCCGCTCCATGTACAGTCGTTCGAGGCGTTTTAGTGCGACGAGATACGCGGCCGTCCGCGGGTCGACGTTCGATTCCTTTTCTGTTCGTCGCACGGACCGATAGGCGTTTGTGATCATCCTTCGCAAACGGCGGTCAACTTCTTCGAGATCCCACGCCTCATTCCGCTTGTTCTGGAGCCATTCGAAGTAGCTCACGATGACGCCGCCGCTGTTGCACAGGATGTCCGGCAGCAGCTCGACGCCGTTCTGTCGGAGAAGCCTGTCGCCCTCGGCGTCCGTCGGACCATTGGCCGCCTCGACTACCAGTCGGACCTTGAGCCATGGCGCGGTCGTCGCGGTGATCTGATTCTCCATGGCGGCAGGAACGAACAAGTCGGCCTTCGTCCCGAAGAACTCGCGATGAGTGATCACCTCGGCCTTGGGATAGGCGTCCAGGCTGCCGGACCGCCGGACATAAGTCAGCAAGTCCTCGGGGTCGATCCCGCTATCGTTTCGAACAGCGCCTGTAACGTCCTCGACCGCGATCAATCGAGCGCCACGCTGGACAAGTAGCCGCGCGGCCCACGACCCGACGTTACCGAATCCCTGAACCATGAATGTCATCTGACTCAGATCAACCATGTTGTCTTTTGCCCATTCATCAACGATGAATGCGACGCCCTGGCCCGTGGCTTTGTCGCGGCCCTCGCTGCCGCCGGCGGCGATCGGCTTTCCAGTGACCACGTGGATGTTGCACTGCCGTTCGTGTGCCGGTCGCGTCGAGAGATAGGTGTCAAGTATCCACGCCATGATCTGGGCATTCGTGTTCACATCGGGAGCCGGGATGTCGTACTCGGGACCGATGTTATCGCCCAACGCGAAGACAAAGCGCCGCGTGATGTGCTCAATCTCAGCCCGCGAATAATCACTCGGATCAATTTGAATGCCGCCCTTGGCGCCGCCGAACGGCACGCCTACGACGGCGCACTTCCAGGTCATCCATGCCGCCAACGCGCGAACTTCGTCAATTTCGACATGCGGATGGTAGCGCAGGCCGCCCTTGAAGGGACCCAGTGCGTCGTTGTGCTGCACTCGGTAACCCACGAACATTTCAATGTGGCCGTCGTCCATGCGCACCGGAAAGTTCACAACAATCTCATTCTTGGGACGGGCGAGTATTTTTCGAACGCCGGCATCCAACCTCATTGAATCAGCGGCGGCGTTGAACTGTTGCAAAACAGTGTTATAGAGACTTCTGCGGACCGGTGAATCAAGCGCTTCAGCGGCACGGTCCGTCAGTGTCGGCTCGACGATGCCGCGGGCTTCCGTCGCGATGGTCGGTGTCTCTGTCAACATGGAACTGTCTCCGTGTGCGGGCCAACTGGTTCTTCGTTTAATACGTTGCAAAAATCCACGGCAGCTTGCGGTGGAGAGACGGAATGCTCCGAGCGCGACGCCTCGGGCATGCCGGACTCGCTTACCAATCGTCCCGGAAGCTGGCAGGCGCTCGCAATGTCGCCGTCTTCGGAAGCGATGAGGTCACAAGTGGTCTCGCGCGTTTGCCGCGTCGGCGACGAAGCATCATTTGGCGACACAAGCAGTCCCGGAAGATTCAGCGGCGTCGCCCATTCATATTCAATGCTCTCGATAAGCATGTGTTGCGACGCGGGCCGATCAGGTTGCAGCTCCTCGATACCCGGTTTCGTCGAACAATCTTCCTTTTGGGTGGACTTGCATGGCTTCGTTGTCGTCGTCATCTTGGTTCACCTTTGTTGCCAACTCGATTCCATGGCTGACCGGCCACGGTTTTCACTAGGGGATTACAGCAAGCATCGTGCCATGCGCAATTCCTCGTGAATCCGCACTTTACAAGCAGGAATCGAGTTCTTGGCGGCGGATCGTGCGGAACGGAACGCCCCGGCGGAGTGAAATGAACCGAAATAGTGGCCGTGGTGATTCCCAATCAGCAATTGAAGGAAAAATGTCACTTCTTGAGTCTCATTGGGAAACTCTAGCGATCAATGCCGGGAATTTCAGTCGAGCGGGTCTTGTTTCTCCGTACGGTGACGAAAACCGCTTCGATGTGCTCGCACCCAACATCGTCGAGCGCGCGATGGGGCCCGTACTCGCGCGTCGCGGTGAATCGCATTGCCAGGGGCAACGCTGTCGCGTCGATGAGGTTGCCGTCCAATTTGACTCTAACGAAGCCCGGGAATTCGTAGAGAAGATGCAAGGCCGGTGCTGGAAAAGTGATCGTCGACGGGGCGCTTCGGGCGGGAGAGGCGCGCCTAACGACAGGCTTCGAATTTGACGAATCGTGCGACTTTCCGCTGGCGAAGGCTGCTTGCGGCCGCGATGTCCCTGAAATACAATCTGAAGGGCACTGTAGTCTCTGGGAACCATCTCAATGAAGATACTCGTAGCCCATGACGGCTCTCAGTACAGCGAATCCGCGCTGGTAAGCCTTCGACTTGCCGGACTTCCCTCCGACACCGAGGTTCATGTCTTATCGGTTCTCGATGATCAATCAATCCGTTGCGGTTCGGCGACCGGAGGAGCAGAGACAGGCGGGCAACGTCAGCCGGATTCCGGCGAGGACTACGAGAGGCAGCTCGCGATTGCACGGCGGGGAGCTGATCTGATCCGCAGCCTCTTCCCGAGTTGGGCGGTTACGGCTGAAGTCCGCGTTGGATCCCCGGCATTGGAGATCATCAAGTGCGCCGAAGGTGACGATGGACAGGCGGGGGCTCGTCCTTTCGACCTAGTGGTAGTTGGTTCGCGCGGCCTCGGAGGGCTGAAGCGGTTGTTGCTGGGCAGCGTAGCCCACCGCATCGTGACGACACTTCGAGGTTCGGTGCGGGTGTCGAGGGGACGGCAAGATCGCCTGAATTTCCCGCCGGAATCGGACGAGACTTCCGCGCCGCGGCTGATCGTAGGCGTGGACGGCTCACCGGATGCGCACGCGGCGGTCGAAGTGATAGCGTCCCGGAGTTGGCCCGTTGGGACTCGTGTCGTCGTCGCGTCATTTGAGACGGGCCCACTGACGTTTGTCTCTCAACAGGTAGATAATACGATCTGGGGCGGTGCGCCACTCTCGTCCGATTCGCCGGCGGTCAGTGGGCGGCCGGCCTTGCGGGTTGTGTCCGAAGCCGCGGATTTTTTGCGCCTTCAGCGCCCGGAGCTATTAGTAACCACGCTCGTGAATCCAGCCCACCCCCAGTACGGCCTGTTGGAAGCGGCCGAGACATGCGATAAGAATGGAGCGGACTGCATCTTTGTCGGCGCTACCGGACATCGCGGAATCGTGCGGTTCCTATTAGGCAGCGTTTCGACGACCGTGGCCATGAACGCGAATTGTTCGGTCGAGATCGTTCGGCGCGGAACATAGCCCTCGGGAAGGGCGGCTGCCTCCCATCAGGGCGCGCCCTTGGAAGGGGAAAGCGCGTACTCTTCGACAATCTGCCGCATCCTGCGAATGAAATGCACGACAGCTTCGCCGGCGATTCCAGCAAGAATGCATGGCCAGCGCGTGAACTGCCGGGCCTGTCGATACACTCCACAATACGCCGATTAACCACGCTTCGGGAAAGGCTGATCAAGATCGGCGCGAGGGTGGTGCGGCACGCCAGGCATGTCAGGTTTCAGATGGCCGAGGTGGCAGTGCCCCGACAGGTTATTCGCCGCGATTCCTGACCGCATTCAGCGGCTCGGTGTCCCACCGCATTTGGTTCGGCGTAGCTGATGCTCGTGACCGGGCGATACGTTGCGGATTCGTTTGGAAGCAAGGATTGACGCGGCGCGGAAACGGGCCGAACTCGTTGTTCCGGCCGCGTGAGTACCAGGATTGGCGCGTTGCAGCGCGTAAATCGGTTCGATTGAGGGCGACCGAGGCCGTTCTCGATTGAATCGAGCAGGCCGTTCAGATAGGATGAACATTGAGTTGTGACAAATGGGAAATGCCGGTCTACCTGACTCACGAATCGAGCGCAGCATGAGAGATTTCAAGAACATATTGGTTGGAGTTGACCTCTCGCAAGGAGACCATTTTGTCTCGGACGAATTGCCGCCTCCCAGCATCGAGGCGATCGAACGCGCCCTGTGGCTGGCCAAATTGAATTCGGCACGGTTGCGTTTCTTCTACGCGCTCGACGTGTCCGCCGCGACTCAACGAATGATCGCGGAATCCCAAGGCGGTGAACAATCGGTACTTGATCAGGCAAAGCGTGTACTCGGCGATCTCGTTGAGCGTGCTAGATCGGAAAACATAGACGCCAGTCTGGAGGTGCGCTTCGGCAAGAGCTGGTTGGAGATGATTCGGCTCGTAATGCGCGACGGGCACGATCTCGTCGTGGCTGGAACGCGGCACCTTGGCGCAGTGCGAGGCTTTCTCATGGGGAGTACGGGCATCAAGCTATTGCGGCTATGTCCCTGTCCCGTCTGGATTACACAGCGTCGGAACGGTGAGGAGATCAAATCTGTACTCGTCGCGCATTGCCTGCGACCGGTAGGTGACCTGGCAATGGAATACGGGTGTGCCATGGCGGAACTGAATGGCGCTCAATTGCATGTTATTCACTCGCTCGAATTCCCGAAATTCGACTGTAAATTCCCGTCGGTCGTATCTTCCGCAAAGGCCGAAGCACTCCGCTCCGAGGCGCAGCAACACATTGAATCGCAATTGAAAAACTTCAATTTTAACCAACAGCCGCAGGTTCACATCGTCACCGATCCACCTGACTTAGCGATCATGCAACATATCGAGAAGTGTGACATTGAACTCCTGGTCATGGCCACCATTGCTCATACGGGGATCGCGGGGTTCCTCATCGGCAACACGGCCGAGCGATTGCTGCCGCAGATTCCGTGCTCCGTGTTAGCGGTAAAGCCGCCGGAGTTCGTTTCTCCAGTTTCGGCCTGACAGAGTTCAAAGCGATTTGTAGTTCTTCAACTTCTCTCGAAGAGTCTTGCGATCGATGCCGAGAATCTCAGCCGCGCGGGTCTTGTTCCCTCCGACGGTAGCGAGAACCGCATTGATGTGCTCACGCTCAACATCGTCGAGCGAACGCTGAAGCCCGCGCTCGCGCGGCACCGTGAATCGCATCGCGAGGGGCAACGCCGTCGCATCGATGGTGTCGCCGTCAGTCATGACGATGAGACGCTGAATGAGATTCTGAAGCTCTCGAACATTGCCCGGCCATGAATAGGCGCGAAGAGACTCAATCGCTCGATCGGTCAGCCTCGGAACGGGCCGACCCGCCTGCTTCGAAAACCGTTCCAGGAAGTAATGCGCCAACAGCAGGACGTCGTCGTCGCGCTCGCGCAGCGAAGGAAGATCAATCGTCACCACGTAAAGTCGATAGAACAGATCCTCCCGGAATGCTCCACGCTCAACCATCGACCCCAAGTCCTTGTTGGTCGCGGCGATCACACGGACATTGACCGCACGGGACCGGTCGGCGCCGACCATTTGAACTTCCTGCTCCTGGAGCACGCGCAGCAATTTGGCCTGTGCCGAGGGCGCCAGCTCGCCGATCTCATCGAGGAAGATCGTCCCTTCATCGGCGGCCGCGAACAATCCGGCGCGGTTGGACGTCGCGCTGGTAAACGCGCCCTTCACGTGGCCGAAAAGTTCACTTTCCACCAGGCCTTCGGGAATGCCCGCGCAGTTCACGGGAACAAACGGCCCCGATGCCCGAGTGCCGCCGTAGTGGATCGCGCGGGCGACCAGCTCTTTACCGGTGCCGCTTTCGCCGGAGATCAAAACTGTGGCGTCCGCGACCGCTGCCCGGGAAATCAGGTCGAAGACTTGCCGCATCGCCGACGAATCGCCGATCAGGCCATGCGGAGGCTGATGCATTTCAGCGGCGGGCGCCTTGGCAGCGCGGCGCGCATGGACCTTCTCCAATGCACCTTGCACGGTGGCGATCAGCTCTTCGTCGGTGAAGGGCTTGGGTAGATAGTCTTCCGCGCCTTCCCGCATGGCTGACACCGCACTTCCGATCGAGGCGAATCCCGTGATCATGATGACGCCGGTGTCGGGAAGGTTGCTGCGCACGTGGCGAATCAGGTCGAGCCCCCCGATCCTCGGCATGCGGAGATCCGTTACAACCAGATCGACAGAAGTGCTTTCCAGCAATTCGACCGCATTGGCGACGTCTTGCGCCGTGAAGACCACGTATCCCTGCGTAACGAGGTTCCTCTCCAGGACCTTGAGGGTGCTTACGGAGTCATCGACCACGAGAATGCGGTCCTGATTCGTCATGATTGACTCTTTCCAGAAGCAGGCTGCCGGACATTTCCAATGAGAGGCAACCGAACGATGAAGCGGGAGCCCTGTCCTTCACGGCTCTCCGCGTCAATTGTACCACCATGTGCCGTAACGATGCCGTGAACGACCGACAAGCCCAGGCCCGTCCCTTCGCCAACATCCTTGGTCGAAAAGAAGGGGTTGAATACTTTACGCAGGGTCTCGGGGCTCATTCCTTGACCGGTGTCGGCCACGGATATTACCAGGCGCATCGCCTCGAACCTGGTCTCAATTGTCACGGTCCCCTCGACCGCAATGGCCTGCATCGCGTTGACCGTCAGATTCACGAGCACCTGGCGAATCTGAATCGGATCCGCCTCGATGGTCGGCAGATTGGCGGCGAGTTGCCGTATCAATTTGATACCCTGCCTCTCGCACCCGGCCTCCAAGAGAAACAAAGCATCTTCGATGAGTTCGTTTATGTTTATGGGCGCCTTCTTGAGCGGTGTTTGATGGGCGAAAAGCAACAGCTTCTTGACGATCTCACGAGCTCGCAATGAAGCCGCGACGATTTCACGCAGATCATCGATGACCGGCTGTGGTATTTCCGGCGCCTTCAGGGCCAGTTGCGCGAAGCCGAGTATGTTGCTCAATGGTTCATTCATTTCGTGTGCAACGCCTGCGGCGAGTTGGCCGATCGTCGCGAGGCGATCGGCGTGGCGCAACTGCGCTTCGAGCAAGCCTCGCCTCGCTGCGCCCTCCTCCCGGGCGATGAACAGCGAGACTTGTCGGGCGACGTTCTCCAGCAGACTGAGTTCCTCTGGAATAAATGGGTCCCCGGCATCGGCGGGCAAGGTAGATGTGTAGCCCACTTCGACCGAGCCTCTCTGTACGTCCTCGATGACGAGCTCTACGCGTTGGACGGCGCCAACCCCGTCGAACCCCGGACTTTCGAACCGTTCGTCATCGAGCATAATCCTGGCGACGGCGCGGTCCGGATACCGCCACGCGCGCGGAAGCGCCTTCAAAATTCTTTGGATTCTGTCGTTTCGCGTAAGCTCTACTTCGGCGATGGCCTGGGAAACGGTATACAGGCAGCTCAGTTCCTTCATACGCTCTTGAAGCGCTGACGTAGCATGTCGTTGGTCATCTAGACCTGCTTCGTGCCCCATGGTCGTTCGCCTCGTTGAACAGATCAAAAGGTCAACGGCACCGTTTCTCGTCGAATTTGACTCGACTATAGTACCGAAAGGCATGTTCCGTCAAAAACACGGGCAGCGCGGACCCTGAGGGAAAAACGAGGGTGCGACCCCGTCAGCCGCGCAACGTCGCACGGGCTGTCACTTGTCCATCGAGGCGCTCCTCGGATCGTAGAACCGTTTCAGATGGCAAGGAAAAGACGAAACGTCAACCCACCGGGCGACTCCTTGTGCCGCCAGGATGGTCGACTTGGTCGAGGGCCATACATTTGATATCGTAGCGGCCAAATGAACGATGACGCCAGCCATTCCGATCCCGTTAATGCAGCAAACGTCGAGCGCCTGTTCAACAACTATCGGTCTGATCCAGATTCAGTTCCGATGGAATGGCGGGCGATTTTCGATCGATTCAATGATGACCGGCACGCCAATCCTGCGACCACCCGCGACATCGTGACGAGTGACATAGGGTTTGTCGCATCCAAGGACGCGTCGCAAAGCGCTGTGCTCCAGGATCGCGTCGATCAGCTCGTCCGCGCCTACCGCGTGCGCGGCCACATGATCGCACAAATCGACCCACTCAATTTCCCCCGACCGTCGTCACCGGAACTGGACCCGGCCCACTACGGTCTGACCGAAGCAGACATGGATCGACAAGTTTCCAGCAGGACGATCGCCGGCCCAGGGGTGCGGACGCTTCGTGACCTGCTGCGCCGGATGCGCAATACATACTGCCGATCGATCGGTGCGCAATTCATGCACATAGACGATCTCCCGACTCGCCATTGGCTCCAGGAACGTATGGAGGGCACGGAGAACCGCCTGGAATTAACGCGCCGGCAGCAATTCAGAATCTTTACGAGTCTCACAAAGGCGGTGACCTTCGAGGAATTATTACAGAAAAAATTCGTGGGGGCGAAGACCTTCTCACTCGAGGGCTGCGAAAGTCTTATTCCGCTTATCGATTTGGCGATCGATCGCGCTGCAGAACACGGAATTCGCGAGATCGTCATTGCAATGGCCCACCGTGGACGGCTCAACGTCCTTGCGAACATCATGGGCAAACGGCCGGCCGACATTTTCCGCGAATTCGAACCTCGCGATCCCGCCGCATACGCCGGCACCGGAGATGTTAAGCATCACCTCGGCCACAGTACGGACTGGGAATCAGCGGACGGTCGTCTCGTTCATCTGTCGCTTTGCTTTAATCCCAGCCATCTCGAGTTCATCAATCCGGTCGCCCAGGGACGGATGCGCGCCAAACAGGACCGCGCCGGTGATGTGCGGCGGAAAACAGGAATGTTGCTCTTGATTCACGGCGATGCGTCGATCGCCGGCGAGGGCATCGTCCAGGAGACACTGAATCTAAGCGAACTCCAGGGCTATTCAGTCGGCGGCGCGCTTCATGTCGTCGTAAACAATCAGATCGGATTCACGACTTCTCCCGCCGAGGCCCGTTCAAGCCTCTACGCCACGGATGTGGCGAAAATACTCCAGAGCCCAATCCTTCACGTCAATGGCGAGGACCCCGAGGCCGTTGCTCAGGTGATCCGTTTGGCGATGGACTTTCGCATGGAATTTCAGCGGGACATCGTTGTCGATATGTACGGCTACCGCAAGCACGGCCATAACGAAATGGACGAACCCGCCTACACGCAGCCCGTCCTCTATCGGGCGATCCGGATGCGCAAGCCGGTTCGCGAAGCTTACCTGGATCATCTGCTGAAGCTCGGAAAGATCACCAGGGATGAAGCCGACTCAGTCGCTGATATGTTTCATCAGGCGCTGGAAAAAGACCTCGCCGAAGCCCGCGGCCAAAGCTATGTGTCGCCGGATACCCAATTGACGGGCATCTGGTCAGGATATCATGGTGGCTCGGAGCCGACGGATGAAGTTTCGACCGGCGTGGAGAAGGAGCGGCTCGTCGGCATGATGCGACAAATGCTCTCGGTCCCGCCAGGTTTCCATCGCCACCCTCGGCTGGAGCGCTTCGTCAACAAGCGCGAACAGATGATCGCAGGGGAATCCCCGCTGGATTGGTCTGCCGCCGAAACGCTGGCGCTCGCGAGCTTGGCGACCGAAGGCACCCGCATCCGACTCAGTGGACAAGATAGCGCCCGCGGCACCTTCAGTCATCGCCATGCCGTCTTGCACGACCAGGAGAACGGCGAGACCTACGTTCCGTTACAGCACTTGGCAATCGGGCAAGCACCGGTGGAGATTCACAATAGCCCGCTGTCTGAGGCGTCCGTCGTCGGTTTTGAATACGGCTACAGCCTCGACTGCCCGGATGGTCTCGTTATGTGGGAAGCGCAATTCGGTGACTTTGTGAATGCCGCGCAAGTCTTGATAGATCAATTCATCGTCAGCGGTGAAGACAAATGGAGACGGCTGAGCGGCCTGGTATTGCTGCTTCCACACGGTTTCGACGGTCAAGGGCCTGAACACTCCAGCGCCTATATCGAACGGTTTCTCACTCTGGCGGCTGAGGACAACATTCAGATCGTGCAGCCTTCGACTCCCGCCCAACTGTTTCACCTGCTGCGCCGACAAGTGCTCCGGTCATGGCGCAAGCCACTTGTCGTCTTCACCCCCAAAAGTCTTCTTAGGCACCCGGCGGCCGTCTCCAGCCTCGACGAATTCGTCGATGGACATTTCCAGCGGGTCATCTCGGATCGGGATCGCGACCCCTCCAATGTCAAAAAGATTCTGCTCTGTGGCGGACAGCTTTACTACGACCTCGCGGCGACTCGCGAGAGGACCAAGCGAGACGACGTCGCCATCGTCCGCATCGAACAGTTTTATCCGTGGCGCATGGAAGATTTGGACGCGGCGCTCTCGCGTTACCCCGATGGGACGCGAGCCTATTGGGTCCAGGACGAGCCGCGTAACCTGGGGGCATGGAGTTACCTGAGAGTACGCCTCGGAGAGCGCCTACTCGGGCGTTTCCCATTCTCGGGGATCAGCCGTCCCGAGTCGGCCAGCCCGGCCACGGGAACTTCTGCCAGCCACAAATATGAGCAGAGACTTCTGATTCAGGAAGCGTTCGGCGCTGCGGATGATCGGGACGGTTGAGAATTCGAATACGAATACTTGATCGTGCGCGACCTCTCCCACCGGCGTCTCGAAGTGAATCCAGCCGAATACCTGTGGAAAAGTGACTGTCGCCGCGACGTTCGAAGCCAACGTAATGCCGGCCGGCGTGACGTCGAACTGAGCGAGGCTGCGGCAGCCGGCCGTGATCGGGAACACAGGCAGCGCCGTCACAAACAAACCCGATGCCGCCGCGTTGACCCGCTCCCCCGAGATAAGCAGACTCCGCCTCGTCACGCAATCTCTCTGCTGATCGCGAACCAAGGCCGTCAGTGTGTCTGGGAACGCTTTCGTGTCACCGCCGTGCTCGATCGCGAGACCTTCCTAGTCGAACACTTGCGAACTTCGCACAACTGCGGAAGTTGCAACATGCCGCGCCGGCGAGGAGCATCGCATAAAGGGATGATTGGGCTTGCGGATCGGAGCAGTTGGGCGAGGCTCACCCGCGTCAGTGCCTTTTCGGTAGCGGCAAAGGCATTGTCTAATTCCCTATGCAGCGGACACAGGCTCGTATGCGAAGGCAATCCGAGCGGGCAATGCTTGATACGCTCGAGCGGCGCCACGGCACTGACAACATCGAGGAGAGTGGTCCTCCCCGGCGGCTGGTCGAACGCATAACCGCCGCCTGGACCCGGCTGGGATCGCACCAGCCCGGCTCGAACAAGGTCCTGGACCACCTTGTGCAAATACCGCCGTGGTATTTGAGTGATTTCGGCGAGTTGATCCGCCGACGCGGACCGATCCGGCGTTCGTGCAAGCCAATAGGCAACCCGGAGAGCGTATTCAGCGGTTTTCGACAGCATCGACGAGCGACCTCCTGATTCGCGGCAATCATACACCTTGACATGTAGATTTCAAGCTCTATATTCTCGCTCCCATGAATTGAATTCAGGCACAGGCCCGCATGGAGCGGCCTGGCTACCGACACTCCCGAGCGAGAGGCATCTGTATTTCAATGTTGACCACCAAGACGACCCAAATCGTAAAGGCGACGGCATCGACCGTTGCAACGCACGCCGAAGCCATCACGACTCGATTCTACCACCTGATGTTCTCCGGAAATCCGGAAGTCCAGAGATATTTCAACTCAGCCCATCAGCATTCCGGAGGTCAACAGCGAGCGCTCGCCGGCGCCATCTGCGCATATGCCGCGAATCTCGATGATCTTGAGGCGCTCGGCCCCGCCGTTGAGCTCATCGCCCACAAGCATTGCTCGCTTGGAATCCAGCCCGATCACTATCCAATCGTTGGAAAGTATCTGCTCGCCGCGATCAAGGACATCCTCGGCGATTCGGCAACGGATGACGTGATTGCCGCGTGGAGTGAGGCCTACGGGTTCCTGGCGGGCCTTTTTGTCAAGCGAGAGACTCAGATTTATCAGGCACAGAGTGCAACTCCCGGCGGATGGAACGGTTTCCGACGCTTCATTGTCGATAGGAAGCAACCGGAGAATGAGATCATTACGTCATTCTATCTGCGCCCGGAGGACGGCGGCGCACTGGCAACATTCAAGCCGGGCCAGTACATCACGGTACAAATCGACCATCCGGCAGCGCCGACTTCTCCGCGAAACTACAGCCTGTCAGATCGGCCGGGCGTAGGCCATTACCGAATCAGTGTCAAGCGTGAACTGGCGCCCGACACGGGCTCGCCGAACGGATTGATTTCCAACTATCTTCACGACGACGTTTTGGAAGGCGATGTTCTCGAAATCGGTCCGCCGTGCGGAGAATTCACGCTCAATCCCCTGGAGATCGGCGATCGATCGATTACGCTCATCTCCGGCGGCATCGGCATCACGCCGGTGTTGTCGATGCTGAAGAGCCTGGCGCATCACCGAGTTGAGTCGCCGGTAAACTTCATTCATGCGGCTCGAAACAGCCGCTTTCACGCTTTCGCCGATGAGGTGAAGGGCATTGCAGCCCAATGCCCAAGTATTCGCGCCCATTTTCGATATGACGCACCCCTGGATGATGATATTCGTCAGGGACATTGCCATAGTACCGGATACGTCGACGCACGCCTCCTTGAGGATATCCTGCCGGCCAGCGATGCCGAGTTTTATTTTTGCGGCCCCAAGCCCTTCATGGTGGGATTACTTCGCACTTTGAAGGAACTCAATATCCACGAATCGCGAATTCACTACGAGTTTTTTGGTCCGAAGCAGGAGATGTGAGATCCTAACTCGGGAATATGCGTTAGGATGTATGGCGCCGCCGGAGGATTCCTGAAGGGAGGTTTCAGCGGCCATTGCCCATGACGCTCGTCGCTTCAAAATCGACACAGGACACGGCGCTCTACGGACCACTTGTAGGTGTGCGGCGATCGCCGCCGTTAAGGAGTGACAACTCCCCCATAGCCGGACTTGAAAAAACCTTCCAACGCCAGAAAAGCGAACAGTTGGTGTTGTGTCATCTTCCTGGGGCTGAATCGGTGCGCGAATGCGGGCAGTGCCGAGTTGGCCGTCGCATACGCCACCAGCAGCCCTTCCGTGGCGACTTGCAGATCGCACTCGTCCTGGATTGCGTCCTAAAAATTGGACCAGCGCCCCCGTTGCGGATGGGTGGATTTCAGGGTTTTTCTACAGAGCAGATTGCAGCTCATTCACGATTAACATCGATGCGCGGAATGATAGCCGGTTGACGGTATCGATTTCTCGACAACTGGATTGCCGTTTTTTGGAGAGTCTAATGAGTCTGGAAGTCTTAGGAATGGCGCTTCTTATCTTTCTGGCGCGCGTCGCCGACGTTTCACTCGGTACGCTTCGCACAGGTTTCATCATTCGCGGGATGCGCGGATACGCATTTGCGTTCGGCTTCGTCGAAGTTCTCGTGTGGGTGGTAGTGGTCGCCAAGGTAATCACAAGCCTCTCGCACCCAATATACCTGATTGCTTATGCACTCGGGTTTGCATGCGGCACCGTGGTAGGCATTACGGTCGAGGGGTGGTTCGCAATCGGGGAACAGGTCGTTCGCATCTTTTGCCCCAATGGCTCCACGGTTGCGACGGCCCTGCGTGAACGCGGTTTTCGTGTGACGGACTTTACAGGTAGAGGCCTAGCCGGCCCGGTCTCTTTGCTCTTCGTCCAGGTGCGCCGACGTCAGACAAGGAGGGTGATCGATGTGGCGCTAGAATGCGATCCAACTTGCTTCTACACGGTTGACGACGTACGGCTGGTATCATCCGTCGTTGCCGCGAGCCCACAGGCTTCGCACGAGCATCTTCATTAGTCGATGTCCCGGCCCGAATTATTTGGCGTTGCCTCGAAGAGGCAGGCTGATGGTTGCAATGAAAAGGCGCAACAGTGCGGGTTGAAAGGAGTTAACATTTTCGGCGTCCTGGAAGGAAGATAACGAAGGCCCCGCACACGAAGAGACGCGTGCGGCATCGTACTATGATCGGTAACGAAACATGTAACAGGAAAAAGTAATGGGAGAACATCATGGAACGGCATACGAAGCAGTCAGGCTGGCTCAGCCTGCTATTTATTCTGTGTCTGCTGATGCCGGTACTTTTTCTGTTGACGATGCCCGGCGGAACGATGATGGGCGGCCTCTCTTGGTTCTGGCTCATCATGCTGTTGTGCTTCTGGATGATGGGCAGCATGGCGGGACGCGCGGCGGACGAATCGGTGGAAACGGTGACAGGCGAGAGAGCCGAGAATCTCCTTCGTATGTTGGCTCCCGAAGAGCAGCCCGGCATCATTCGTCGCGTAATGGACGTTCGCTTGGCGACGGAGAAACACGGCATCAGCATGTTTCGTGGTCCATTGCTGGAACCGGCGGAACAGGCGCTTAAGGACTTGCGGACTGAATTCGAGGGCCGCATTGTTCCGCTGATCCAGGAAGATGACGAGTTAGGCAACTCAATTATCCTGATGCCGCAAGTCGTCGAAGAGAAGGTTTTCGAGAGATCGACGCGTCCGTGGATTCACTGGCTGCTGTTTGGTCTGACATTTCTGACGACGACTTGGGCCGGAGCGATGCATCAGGGCGTCAATCTGTTGCAAGATCCGCGTTCATTTACCGTTGGCTTACCCTATTCGATTAGCTTGTTGCTGATTCTCGGCGTTCATGAACTGGGCCACTACTTCATGGCGAAGCATCACAAGCTCAACGTTACGCCGCCATTCTTCATTCCTGTTCCGTTCGCCCTCGGGACCTTTGGCGCCTTCATACAGATGAAGTCACCAACGGAGAATCGCCGCTCGTTGTTTGATGTGGCTGTCGCGGGCCCTTTGGCCGGATTGGTCATCGCGATTCCGGCTCTGCTGCTTGGTCTTCAGAACTCGCAAGTGCTCCCTCCCAATGCCGATGCCGGACATTCGATGATGCAGGGAACAATGTTGCACGGAACATCGGTGGGCTCCTCGATGTTATTTGCCTTGCTTGCCAGGGCGGTGCTCGGCGATCAGTTGCAACACGGCTACATGCTGCAACTGAGTCCCCTGGCCTTCGCGGGTTGGCTCGGCTTGCTGGTCACCGCGTTGAACTTACTGCCCATCGGCCAGCTTGATGGCGGCCACATGGCACGGGCGATGTTCGGAGGCCGCATGGGTGCGACCGTCAGCAGCGTAGCAACATGGTCGTTGTTCCTGCTGGCGATCTTTGTCTGGCCGGGCCTTTTGCTGTGGGCCATCATCGTCTTCTTCATCGCTGGTCGCGGCACGCCGCCACTAAACGACATCACGCCCATCAGCACCGGCCGTCGCTGGATCGGCTACGCGACCTTCTTGATTCTGGCCCTGATCCTGATTCCGCTTCCGCACGCATTCTGGCAGGCGGCGGAGATTTACTGCCCGTATTTATAGGCGAACTGTCCTCCTGCTCCGGCACGGACTGAGCCCGTAGCAGCGATTGCATAAACATACAATATGAACGTGCGGAAAAACGCTAGTGCTTGTGCTAGGGTCTGGGATACTCGACACCTTTGAACTTCTGTGGCCGTTTAACAGGATTGCTTGACTGAGGAAACGCGAATTATGGCAATTGACCCTATTTGCAAGATGACCGTCGATGAAGCGAGCGCGTGCAGTGCCGAGCGCGATGGCCAGAACTTCTACTTTTGCAGCGAGCATTGCCGCCAGAAGTTCCTGGGCGAAGACGCGCCGGTCGTCGCGGAACCCGGCGAGCCCGATCGCGCGCACCAGGAGCCGACGCAACGCATGCAGAAGGACGGCGCCGGCGAATTCTTCTGTCCGATGTGCAAGGGCGTCGAGAGCGACAAGCCCGGTAGTTGCCCAAAGTGTGGGATGGCGATGGAATCGGCAAGGCCGAAAATCGACACGGGAAAGACAATCTACACCTGCCCGATGCATCCCGAGATCGAGCAAGAGGAGCCGGGAACCTGCCCGAAATGCGGCATGGACCTGGAGCCGAAGTACCTCGACGCCGAGGTTGAGGACGACTCCGAACTTCGCAACATGACGCTGCGATTCTGGGTGGGTGTAGCCCTGAGCGTGCCGGTGTTTCTGCTCGCCATGTTGCCGATGGTTGGCGTACCGATCGACGTGTGGGTGGGGCGATCCGTTGATATTTGGCTGCAACTGATCCTCAGCACGCCGGTGGTGTTGTGGGCGGGATGGCCGTTCTTTGCGAGAGGGTTTCGGTCCATTGCGACCTGGAATCTTAACATGTTTACGTTGATCGCCATCGGTGTCGGCGCGGCCTATCTCTACAGCCTCTTCGCCGCGCTCTTTCCAGGCTTGCTCCCGGACGATCTCAAAGTGGACGGGCACGTCGAAGTTTACTTCGAGGCCGCGGCGGTCATCGTCACGCTGGTGCTTCTCGGTCAAGTCTTGGAGCTGCGCGCCCGACGACGCACGAGCAGCGCCATCCGGGAATTGCTTTCCTTGGCCCCACCGACTGCCCGGATTGTCCGAGATGGGGCTGAAATTGAAGTCTCGTTAGATGAAGTTCGAAGCGGCAATATTCTACGAGTCCGGCCTGGCGAGAAGATTCCCGTCGATGGGAGGGTGACTGAGGGGAAGAGTAGCATCGATGAGTCGATGATTACAGGCGAACCCCTGCCGGTGCAGAAGCAAGCGGACGATGAAGTCATCGGCGGCACAGTCAACCAAACCGGATCGTTCCTCATGGAAGCTGAAAAGGTCGGTGAGGATACGGTGCTATCGCAGATCGTAAACATGGTCGCGGATGCACAGCGGAGTCGTGCACCGATTCAGAAAATCGCCGACACCGTTTCCGGATATTTCGTGCCCGCCGTGGTAGTGATCGCGATTGTGACGTTCATCGTCTGGGCCGCGCTGCGCCCGAGAGAACCGGCGCTCGCCTGGGCGTTGGTCAACGCTGTCGCGGTTCTGATCATCGCCTGCCCCTGCGCACTGGGGCTGGCCACGCCGATATCGATCATGGTCGGCGTCGGCCGCGGAGCAAGAGAAGGCGTGCTTATCAAAGATGCGGAAGTCCTGGAAACGCTGGAGAAGGTCGATACGATCGTCGTCGATAAGACCGGAACCCTCACCCAGGGACGACCAAAGCTGACGGAGTGCCTCCCTGTGGACTCCGGTTCGGACGATGAGCTGCTCCACATGGCGGCGAGCCTCGAACAGCAGAGCGAACATCCGCTGGCTCGTGCCATTGTCGAAGGTGCGCAGGACCGAAACCTCGCGTTGTCGGCTGTCGATGATTTTGATTCCATCACGGGAGGCGGCGTTCGCGGATCGGTTGGTGGGACAAAGGTTTTGATTGGCAATCGCCCGCTCCTGGAGGACAACGGCGTAACCAATCTTTCAGCACTCGATGAGCGGGCCGACAAGCTGCAGCGGCAGGGCCGAACGGTCATGTACGTGGCCGTGGATAGCGCGTTTGCAGGGCTGATCGCCGTGTCCGACCCCATCAAGGAGTCAACACCCGAAGCGGTCAAGGCTCTCCACGGTCTTGGCCTGCGGATCATCATGCTCACCGGCGATAACGAGAAGACCGCACGAACAGTCGCGGAGATGCTCGGTATCGACGAGTTTGAGGCGGGAGTGAGCCCGGAGGACAAGCACGAGCGAATCAAGGCGCTGAAAGTCGACGGTCGCAAAGTAGCCATGGCCGGTGATGGCATCAATGACGCACCTGCTCTTGCCGAGGCCGACGTGGGCATCGCCATGGGAACGGGCACGGACATCGCCATTGAGTCGGCCGGCGTGACTTTGGTCAAGGGCGACTTGCGGGGAATCGTTAAGGCGGTAACGCTGAGCCGACGCACCATGCGCAATATACGACAAAATCTTTTCTTCGCCTTCATCTACAACGCCCTCGGCGTGCCGGTAGCCGCGGGAGTTCTTTATCCCGTATTCGGCTTGCTGCTCAATCCGATGATGGCTGCCGCCGCGATGAGCTTTAGCAGCGTGTCGGTTATTGGCAATGCGCTGCGATTAAGTACGATTCGTCTGTCGATGGCCCAGGACCAATCGGCGAACTGACCACGAGACTAGATCATTGAGTCGGCCGCCAAGCCGGGATGACGGTGCCTAAGAGGGCGGCCGACCGGTGCATCCTCGCACGGATACAGCGTCTCGCAGGCACAGTGCCAATGCCTCCCGTACGAGGAACAACAGAGCGGTATTGAGCGTTCCCTGTCAGCGTCGGAGGCGGAGGAAGGACGCCTTGATCCGCCTCGAAGCACCGAGCCCGGGCGCTCGGGCCTACGAAATCAGAAAAAAACGGGCCGACAGCACCGCGGGCAAGGGCGCGAAGTGAACGGGGACCCTTGAATGGACGAGTTCAGAACTGTCTCCAGTGCCTTCGCCGTTCGGGTAAGGGCCAAATGGGGAATCTCGGTTTGGATCTTTCCACCAAAAAGTTAATCTTTCCGGCACTCGGATGCGGCCAAAAGCGTTTGGCACACAAATTGCGACGGTTATTTTCGAAGTGGACGCGAACTATCATCCCGGCGGCTCGCCAGTTTCTGGCCCGCCAATTTTTCACGATGGACCAATTCTCCCACGGAGCAAGAAATGTCCAGAACAATCGAACAACCGCAACCCAAACGCTCGATCAGTACAGGCTCGATGAAAGCCTTCGTCATGGAAGGAATTGGAAAAACGGGATTCACGGAAAAACCGATCCCCGACGTGGGTCCCAACGATGCCGTCATCAAAACAACGCGAGCGCTGGTTTGCACATCAGACGTCCACACCATCAAAGGAGCGATCGGCGACCGGCAAAATCTAACGCTCGGACACGAAGCAGTGGGCGTGATTCACAAACTGGGTAGCGAAGTGACCGGCTTCAAAGAAGGCGACCGTGTTTTGGTCGGTTCCATCACGCCCTGTTTTCAATGTGACAATTGCCAGCGCGGATACACGTCGCAATGTGACGGCATGCTGGGTGGGTGGAAGTACGCCAATGTGAAGGACGGCAGTTTCGCTGAGTATTTTCATGTTAGCGATGCGTTGGCCAACCTTTGCCCCATTCCCGACTCGATCTCGGATGACGTCGCGGTGTATGCAGCCGACATGCTGTCAACCGGTTTCATGGGCGCCGAACACGCGAACATTCCCATGGGCGGAACCGTGGCGGTTTTTGCTCAGGGCCCCGTCGGATTAATGGCCACGGTCGGAGCAAGATTACTCGGAGCTGGACAAATCATCGGCGTCGATGGTGTGGCCGAGCGATTGAAGCTGTCCAGGCATTTCGGCGCGGATGAAACGATCGACTTCAACAAGGTCGATACCGTTGAGGCGATCATGCAGCTCACAAACGGCAAAGGCGTCGATTCAGCGATCGAGTGTCTGGGCGCACAAACCACTTTTGAAGCCTGTGTCAAAGCAACTCGTCCGGGCGGCACGATCTCGGTTGCCGGCTACTTCGGTCATGGAGACAGCGTGGACATCCCGCGCGTTGAATGGGGCGTTGGCATGGGCGACAAGGTCATTCGCACAGGGCTTTGTCCCGGCGGCAACGTTCGAATGAGTCGCTTGCTGCGTCTGGTCGAAAGGGGTCGCGTCGATCCAAGCCCGCTGACAACGCATCGGTTCGCATTTAAAGAAGTTGACAAAGCGCTGCGAATGATGGAGACAAAGGAAGATGGCATCCTCAAGCCGTTGATCGAATTCGATTAAGAAATCGCAAACACCGGACCCTGGCAACTTGCTTTCCGAACGAGCTTGGCGATGCCGCCTCTGCGCACCTGCTCACCGAGGTATTTCGCGCGGTCTGGAAAAGTCCAAGCGGGTCCTGGAGGTCCAATTGCATGCGTGATGCCAAGGGCCGCGTGGTCGCGCGACGCCAGGAGAGAAAGCTGCAGGGTATCGTCGGCGTCCGAACGCCGGTACAATGAGACGCTCTGCCGCCAAGCTGCCGCGTTTAGTAGTTATGATAAAGTGGTTAACAAGTATGGAGATTACAAAATGACCCAACAAGTGATCAACGCATTACGCCAGACTGTCGCGAGTACCTACGCCCTGATTAGTCAGCTCCATGTCTGCCACTGGAACGTTCGCGGCAAGTCGTTCTTTTCCCTGCACGACGCATTCGAGGCACAGTACACCGAGCTCTTCTCGGCAGTAGATGCCATTGCGGAACGAATCCGAGCGATCGGTGGACTGGCGCCGGGAGGGCTCGGCACGCTCGCACGGATGGCCGAGATCAAAGAGGTCGCCGAGGACGCGACAGCCGAGCAGATGGTGACGCACCTCATCGAGGCTCACAAGAAGGTACTCAGTGATCTCGCGATTGCGCGTAGCATGGCCGCTGAAGCGAAAGACACACCGACCGAGGACATGATGATCGGACGGAAAAAAGTGCATGAGAAGTCAATTTGGATGTTGACGAGCTTTCTCGGTTGACACCGTACGACGGGCGCCATTAGTGGCCCAACATGGTGAACGAGGCGACGCCGGCGATACGGCCTCCCCTGCAGAGCTCGACCGAGGCACGGCCGCGCGCATCCGGCTTGGAATCATACTGATTCTCCAGGCCGTGATGGCCGTAGAGCTGATCCTTCTTTTCCACGAGCGCCTGTGGGTAAGCAGCGTCTGGCTGCTTGCAGTCATGGCGATCACGGCGGCGCCAGTGCTCCTGGGTCGGCGACTTCCCGTTCGTATCCCTCCGGAGTACGAGGTTCTTGCGATCCTGTTTGTGTTTGCCGCGCTCTTCCTGGGCGAGTTTCGAAACTATTATGCGCGATTATGGTGGTGGGATGTCGCCCTTCACGCGACGTCGGGCTTGTTGCTTGGCGTGGTTGGTTTCCTGCTGGTCTACGTGCTGAATGAGAACAGGCGCATCGACTTTCGTATGCGTCCCGGATTTGTTGCCCTCTTTGCCTTCGCTTTCTCCGTCGCTGGCGGCACGCTTTGGGAGATTTTCGAATTCGCCATGGATCAGGTCTTCGGAACGACCATGCAGAAGCCCATGCTCGGCGACCCTTCAGGCCTGACCGATACGATGTGGGACCTGATCGTCAATACCCTGGGAGCAGCCATCGTGAGCTGCTTTGGATGGTGGAACATGAGACGCAGTGCGCATTCGATCCTCGAAGTGTGGATCGAGAAATTCCTTGAACGGAACCCTCGCCTGTTCCACAACTCGGCCATGGACTCTGACTCCCAGGGCGTGGAGTAAGACCGCACGTCGATCGGCTCCTTCACGACATTCATCGCGTTCCTCGCCGTGGTACTCGAAAGGGAGAAAGCTGCAAGGTTTCGGAAATATCCTAATGCCCGTACTACGATGATCCCATCGTCAAGCTCCCGCGCTTAGCAGATGTGGTGAATCGATTATAAAGGAGAAACACGCATGGCCAGCACGTCAACGAATCGGGGCGTCGTGTACAAAGGCCCGGGCAACGTGGAGGTGGAGGGCATCGACTTTCCCAAGCTCGTGGATCCCAGGGGCAAACGAGCCGAGCACGGTGTGATCCTCAAGATTGTCGCCACGAACATCTGTGGCAGTGATCAGCACATGGTGCGTGGCCGCACCACGGCTGCTATTGGCCTGGTGCTGGGTCACGAGATCACGGGAGAGATCATTGAAGCCGGGCGTGACGTGGAGTTCTGCAAGGTCGGAGACCTGGTGTCCGTGCCGTTCAACGTCGCCTGCGGCCGCTGTCGAACATGCAGGGAGCAGCAGACCGGCATTTGCCTCACCGTCAATCCCGAGCGGGCGGGCGGCGCGTTCGGCTATGTGGACATGGGCGGATGGGTGGGGGGCCAGGCCGAGTACGTCATGGTCCCGTACGCCGACTTCAACCTCCTCAAATTCCCCGACAAGGACCAGGCCATGGCGAAGATCCGTGACCTGACCTGTCTGAGCGACATTCTCCCCACCGGTTATCACGGCGCGGTCACCGCGGGCGTCGGCCCGGGTTCGACGGTTTACATCGCCGGCGCCGGCCCGGTGGGCCTTGCGGCCGCCGCGGCGGCGCAGTTGCTGGGCGCGGCGGTGGTCATCGTCGGTGACATGAACGAGCGGCGGCTCGCGCATGCGCGCACCTTCGGCTGCGAGACCGTGGATCTCAAACAGTCCGGCTCACTCGGAGACAAGATTGCGCAGATCCTCGGCGTTCCCGAGGTGGACAGTGCGGTGGATTGTGTCGGCTACGAGGCGCGCGGTCACGGCGCGGAAGCGAGCAGCGAAGCCCCCGCGGCCGTGTTGAATGCGGCCATGGAGATCACCCGCACCGGTGGCGCGATCGGCATCCCCGGACTGTACGTCACCGACGACCCCGGCTCGAAGGACGCCGCGGCGCGCAAGGGGTCGCTCTCGATCCGCTTCGGGCTTGGCTGGGCCAAGAGCCACGCCTTGCATACCGGGCAGACGCCGGTGCTGAAGTACAACCGCCAGCTCATGATGGCCATCCTGCATAACCGAATCCAGATCGCCAAAGCGGTGAACGTCGTGGTCATCACGCTCGACGACGCACCGCGCGGCTACGCCGACTTCGACGAGGGCGTCGCCAAGAAGTTCCTCATCGATCCGCACGGTGTCCTGAAGAATGCCGGATAGAAGTGCGCAACAGTGGATTCCTGAGACTGGACATCTCGATTACCCTTTTCATTCGGCAGACGGACGTCACAAGACGTCAATGCCACTCCCAAAGGTGTGCATTGTCGGCGGTAGCATTATCGTCATCGCGGCTGCCAGAGTGCCGGCCGGCGCGATCGGCGCATGCGCGCCCAACATCGACAACTTGGCGGCGCTCGGCCCCGCCGTGGAACTGATCGCACAAAAACACTGCTCGCTGGGCATTAAGCCTGAACACGATCCCATCGTCGGTAAGTATTTGCTCGTGGGCGCATCACTCCTAAAGGGGCTCGTGCCTACGAACGACGCGGAGTCTTTCTTCTGAGGGCCTAAGCCTTGTCATGGTTGAAATGCTCCGCGCTCTGAGCGAGCGAAACCTCGACGATGCGCGAATTCGCCATGAGCTCTTCGGACCGAAACAGAACATTTGAAACGCTTGGCTCGCGCGATAACATGCCAATTGAAAACGTGATGCTTGTTTATTCCTGACCGGGGGGAGGGGGGAATTACTTTCGCGGTCGGCCAAGACCAACAAATGGATCGCCCATGGAATAGGTGGCCATTCGCCGGCAACTAGAATCAGTCCAGAGTCCCCCATGGGAATCCGCAAGATAGTCGACCTCGTTTCATTTCGATCGAATTCTGGTAGATTGCTGCGAGAGAGTGCCCGATTCACCCGGAGAAACAAAAGCCAAGATGCCAAGGTCTGACCACGATCCAACCCATTCCTCTCCGCCCCAAGGATTGCCGGTTTCCCCCTCACTCGAATGGGTGCTGGAAGCAGCGCAATTGCCCCTTCGCACCACCACTGTAGATCGACGAACGCTGTTCATTTCCGCTCTTTGTATCGGAATCGCGTTCGCCGCAGCCCTCGTAGCCCAGTTACTGATTCACCTGATCGGGTTCATCACGAATGTGTCGTTCTTCGGGCGGTTTTCTACCTCGTTTGCTTCGCCGGCCGACAACAACCTGGGGCTTTGGGTCATTCCAATCCCGGTCATGGGCGCAGTCGTCGTCGGACTCATGGCTCGTTTCGGCTCCGCAGCTATTCGCGGTCATGGCATTCCCGAGGCCATGGAACAGGTCTTGACGAATCAGAGCCGCATCGCCCCGCGAGTAACGCTGCTCAAGCCACTTTCCGCAGCCATCGCCATCGGCACCGGAGGCCCTTTCGGGGCTGAAGGACCTATTATTGCCACGGGCGGCGCCCTCGGCTCACTCATCGGGCAAATGTTCCGCATCACGGCCGACGAACGTAAAATACTCCTCGCCGCCGGCGCCGCGGCCGGCATGTCGGCTACATTCGGAAGCCCCGTCTCAGCCGTCCTTCTCGCCATCGAACTACTTCTTTTCGAGTACCGTCCTCGCTCGCTGATTCCCGTTGCATTGGCGAGTAGTGCTGCGGCAGCTCTCAGAATGAGCTTTGAAGGCTCGCATGCGATCTTTGCCATGCCTGATCTGGCTCAGCCCAGTGGACTGGCAATGTCGACCTACATCGTGCTTGGAGCCGTGGTCGGCGCTCTGTCAGTGCTCGTGACCCGGCTGGTCTACGCGATTGAGGATGCATTCGATCGGTTGCCTATCCATTGGATGTGGTGGCCCGCCATCGGCGCCGTCGCCGTCGGTGTCGTGGGTTACTTCGCACCGCGCACCCTTGGCGTTGGATATACGAACATCAGCGATATTCTATCGGGTAATCTGCCCGTCGCGGTGCTCCTGAGCCTTTGTGCGATGAAACTGATCTCCTGGTCAATTTCTCTGGGCAGCGGAACCTCCGGCGGAACACTGGCTCCGCTATTTACGATCGGCGGTGCCTTTGGTGCGGTTCTGGGTGCCTGGGCCGCTCACCTCTTTCCGCACGCCGGGATCGACCACCGCATCGCCGGGCTGGTCGGCATGGCTGCGATGTTCGCGGGCGCTTCCAGATCCCTCCTGGCGTCAATCGTATTTGCATTCGAGACGACATTGCAACCGTTGGGACTTCTGCCGCTCCTCGGTGGATGCACTGCTTCCTACTTCGTATCGTACCTCCTCATGCGTCAGACGATCATGACCGAGAAGATCGCCCGCCGTGGAATTCGTGTACCTCACGAATATTCCGCCGACTTCTTCGATCAGGTGCTGGTACAGGATGTTGCCTCGACAAAGGTCGTGACATTAAATGCAAGTGATCTCTTGGGCACGGTTCGCGACTGGATCACCTCAGGCGTACCAGGCTCATCCCATCAGGGTTTTCCGGTTGTGGATGCCGCGGGCACAATCGTTGGCGTGCTGACCCGTCGCGATTTGCTCGACCCCGCACTATCTCCGAACACGCAACTTCAAGAGCTGATTCGCCGTCCGCCCCTGATCGTTTATGGCGACTGCACGCTTCGCCAGGCCTCCGACCACATGGTTAACCACAACATCGGCCGTATTCCGGTGGTCAGCCGAAAGAAACCGCAGCAGCTCATCGGCATGATCACTCGAAGTGATTTGCTCTCCGCTCACCGCCGCCGCCTGGCTGACACAATTCAGGAAAAGCCGACGATTGAGTTTTCTATGCCCCGCAAACCCAGTCGAAAGAGCGGCCCCAACAGCGGCCCCAACCGCGCCGGTTCATAAGCATCTTCGTTATCGCGGGTCCACCAGCGAGGGCCCAAAGCGTATACGCCCCAAAACGTAGACGCCGCTTTTTCTTGTCCTGGAGTGTGTTTGTTTCGGGATTCGCTTCAGCCAACACGAGCCCGGTTGCTGGAGCGGATGAGCCAGATCTTCGATGTCGCGGACCGCTATCATGCTCGATCTGCCTTCGAGCAATTTCGGTAGACGATTTCAATCAACGGATTTCCCAGCCCGCCCGGCAGCGATGCCGAAGCTTGTCCGCCGGCTTCCAGCTTCGACGTCCCTGGCGATTGGACATTGCGCTCCTCCGTGCGACCAACACCGCTGCCTCTCCCCGGCAAAGCCTCCCCCGCGGGAGGGGAAGAGGCTCAGGGAAAAGGCGTCCGACGGGAAACCTGCGAAGCTGCTTCCCCCTCAAGGGACTCGGAGAAACCACCACCATAACCGATGGGCAAACTGTCTCATTTGGAGTGAAGCACTACAGGTATTGACTAAATGAACATGCTCAGTGTTTTTCATTTCGCAATGATTCACCCGAGCACCTGGGCCTCGACCGACAAGACCGCCGGCAAATCGCGAACCACGGGCGACCAATTATCGCCCGAATCCGCCGACGCATACACCTGCCCGCCGGTGGTTCCGAAGTAAATGCCGCAGGGGTCGAGCGTGTCCGTGCTCATTGCCCCGCGCAGGATGTTCACGTAGCAGTCGCTCTGCGGGAGGCCCTTGGTGAGCGGTTCCCACTCGTTGCCACCGACGCGGCTGCGGTAGACGCGCAGCTTGCCCTCGGGCGGGTAGTGCAGCGAGTCGCTGAGGATCGGCACGACATAGACCGTCTCCGGCTCGTGGGCGTGGACGACAACGGGAAAGCCGAAGTCGCTGGGGAGATTGCCGCTGACTTTTTTCCACGTGTCGCCGGCGTCGTCGCTGCGGCAGACGTGCCAGTGCAATTGCATGAACAGCGTATTCGGCCGCTTGGCATTCAGGGCGATGCGATGCACGCAGAAGCCAACTTCGACGTTTGGGTCCGGCAGGTACTGCGACGTCAGCCCCTTATTCTTCGGGGCCCAGGTCTTGCCGCCGTCGTCGGTGCGAAAGACGCCTGCCGCGGAGATGGCGATGTGCATGCGATTCGGGTTCGTCGCGTCCTGCACGATGGTGTGCAGGCCCATGCCGCCTGCGCCCGGCTGCCACATCGAGCCGGTGCCGTGGCCGCGAAGGCCGGACAGCTCGTGCCAGGTCTTGCCGCCGTCAGTCGTGCGAAAAATGGCGGCATCCTCGACGCCCGCGTAAGCCGTGTCCGGATCGGAGAGCGACGGCTCGATGTGCCAGACGCGCTTGAACTCCCAGGGACGCTGATTGCCGTCGAAGTACTGGTGGGTGTTGAGCGGCTTGCCGGTTTGTGGTGACACGTCATAGACGAACATGTTGCTCCCGCCCTTGGGCATGCCATCTGGCCCCATGAGGTCCTCAGGCTTGGTGCCGGGCGGGTTCCACGTCTTACCGCCGTCGTCGGAACGCTGGATGATCTGACCGAACCAGCCGCTGGACTGCGAAGCATAGATGCGATTCGGATCAACCGTCGAGCCTTTCAAATGATAAATCTCCCAGCCGCCGAAGTGCGGCCCGGAGACCTCCCATTTCTTGCGCGCCGCATCGGAGGTGAGGATGAAAGCGCCTTTTTTGGTGCCGACGAGGACTCGAACGCGACTCATGTCTTGCTCCTTATTCGTAAATGTAAATGGTGCTCGGCCGGGAGAATTATGGCCGATGGACGCGGCCGACGCGAGAGGCGGCGATGCGCAGGGGGCGGTCCCCCCATTGGCGAATCAGAGCCGCCCGGTCGTCAGGCCTTGACGATCTTGGCGCGGCCCTGTCGCACGTTCACCGTTGCGTTGCGGGTGTCGATCACCAGCTTGGAGTTCTTCACGATCATGGCGTAGTCGTAGGCCGAATGATCGGTGGAGATGATCACCGCGTCGTACTTCTTGAGCTGGGCCGCGGTGAGCGGGACACTCTTCATGCCCAGGTCGTGCTCGCGCCCCTTGTGCGTCTTGGGCACGTGCGGATCGTTGTAGTCCACCTTCGCGCCGTGCTTCCAGAGAAGATGAATCAACTCGATGCTCGGACTCTCGCGGATATCGTCGACGTCCTTTTTGTAGGCCAGGCCGAGCACCAGGATCTTCGATCCCTTCAGCGCCTTGCCGTGATCGTTCATCGCGTTCATCAGTCGACTGATGACGTACTCCGGCATGCGGGTGTTGATCTCGCCGGCCAGCTCGATGAAGCGCGTCGACTCGCCGTATTGCCGGGCCTTCCACGTGAGATAAAACGGGTCAATCGGGATGCAGTGGCCGCCGAGGCCCGGGCCGGGATAAAAGGCGGAGAAGCCGAATGGCTTGGTCTTGGCCGCGTTGATCACTTCCCAGACATCGATGCCCATCTTGTCGAAGAGCGTCTTGAGCTCGTTGACCATCGCGATGTTCACGCAGCGATAGACGTTTTCCAGAATCTTCGCCGCCTCGGCGACTTCGCAGCTCCCGACCGGCACCACGGCGCGGATCGCGCCGGAATAGAGCGCCACAGCGAGTTTGCGGCTCGTGGGGTTCAGCCCGCCGACGACCTTGGGAATCGTCTCGGTCGAGTAATCCTTCCGACCGGGGTCTTCGCGCTCCGGGCTGAAGGCCAGGAAGAAGTCGCGGCCGGCCTTGAGCCCGCTTCCTTTTTCGAGGATGGGCATGACCAGCTCGCGCGTCGTGCCGGGGTAGGTGGTCGATTCGAGAATGACGAGCTGCCCCTTGCGGAGTTCCTTGGCGATGGCGTGGGCCGTCGACTCGACGTAGGTCATGTCCGGGTCGCGCGTCTTGGAAAGGGGCGTGGGGACGCAGATGATGATGGCGTCCGGCTTGCTCAGCTCCCGAAAGTCCGCGGTGGCCCGGAAGCGCCCGGCCTTCCTCAGTCCGGCGATCATCGCATCGGGAATGTGCTTGATATAGCTCTTGCCGGCGTTGAGCATCCGGACCTTGTTCGGGTCTACATCAAAGCCAATACAGGTGAACCCGCTGTTGCCGAAGGTCCGGGCCAGGGGCAGTCCGACGTAGCCCATTCCCATGATGCCGACCACGGCCTTTTTGCTGCGAATTCGCTTCTCCAGTTCAGCCGCTTTCACGCTTGCGTCTCCAAGTGGTGCAGATCCAACCCCTTACGATACAGGGCGGAAGGGGGATTAGAAGGGAGCACGCCGGGAGGGGCAAGTGAAGTCGCCAAACCGGTCTTCAGCGGCGATTAAGAATCCAGCAGCGCCGCCGTCATGGGCTGAATATCCAGTCCGTCAACGGATTCGTCGTTGTTCAGATCGCTGCGGGCAACGTGCATCGGATCGACATCCTGATCGGTCAGGACGGCCGCGAAGAGGTCGGCGTCAATCAGGTCCACGTCACCATCGCCGTCGATGTCGCCGGGCACCTCGGGATTCGGGATCAGCTCGATGCGATCAAATGCGGCGGTGTTCCCGACGAATCCGTTCCACAAGGTGACGCTCACGTAATCGACGTTGCTGATCACGACGCCGTCGCCAAGTGTCGGCAAGAACGAAGTGAATGGTATGTCAAAGGTGCTGGCGCCGGTGGTGGTGATCGTGAAGGTGGGCGAGCCGCTGGAGCGACTGCTGCCGGGGACGGAGGTGGCTAGCCGCGCCTGTAGCCGAAGTCGAGTCATGCTCTGGCTGATGTGAAAGCGAATGCCGCTGTAGCCGCTCCAGTCTTGATTAAGTTGGTTTGTCGAAATCGCCACCATGCCTCCGGGGGTCACGCGCCATCCCCAGCCGAGGTTGACCTGGCCGAGTCCGGTGGAGTCGATGCGAAACGTCCCCACGTTTTCATCGAGGGTCAGGGTTCCGGACTGGTAGTTGTTAATGAACGAAAACGCCCGCCATCCGCCCAACGCCGCCGAGGGACTTTCGTAGCCCATCACTTCCTGCGTCGAGTTCAGGACCACGCCGCCGTCGGTGAAGTCGTCAATCAACTGCCCCCGGGTCTGGGCCGCAAAGGCTCCGAAACAGATCGTCAGGCTAAGTGTCCAGGTGAATCGATTCATGGATGGCACTCCTTATTTGAGTTCAACGGGCAGGCGCCGGAAATCGCAGCCGGCGACCCGTAACTCAGTTCGCAGAACCTCGAAGAAAGCCATCATCGAAAAACGGAATTGGGATGAAACCGGGCGAAACGGCCGTTTAGGAAGGTTGGGGCGAGGCAAGGGCATAAGTCCCGGATGGGCCCGGAGCGCAGGATTGCCCCGGGCCCGATCCGGAGGGGAGCAGGATTCAATCATCTGCGTCGAAGCAGCCCTCTACTCTCTGACCCGAATTATCTTGCCCGAAATCGATCATCGGCCATACGATTGGTGAGTGCCAAAGGGCATCGGTCGTGCCAGGCCCGGGTTCACGCGATCGCAAAAGGCCGCTCAAGAAGCCATACGAAAATGCTATGATGAACCCGCAAGGCGTCGGAACGGGCCATGGGGCCGCAAGCCAAAGGGAGCAGGTGTGGCAATGCAGGGCGACGGACGTGGGATGAAAGACCTCATTCCCGAGGTCTATGACGAGCTTCGCCAGGCCGCGGCCCACTTTTTTCGCCGGCAGCCCGCCGGATTTACCCTGCAACCCACCGAGCTGGTCAACGAGGCCTGCATCCACCTGATGCGCCATGCGCCGGACCAGTGGAACGACGCCCATCACTTCCGGGCAATCGCCACCAAAAAAGTCTGGCAGGTGGTCGTCGACCACATCAAGGCGAGGGAGTCGCAGAAGCGCGGCGGCGCAGGCATTCTGATCAAGAAAAACACGCCGGACGAGGCCGCGCCCAGTGAGGCGAAGGCCGATGTCGAGGATGAGTCGCAAACAGACGAGCCGGCCAAGGGTCGTTGGAAGCGCATTCCGCTCGAAGACGTTTCCATCGACTGGCAGAATCAGACGATCGATCTTCTCGATCTGGCGCAGGCGGTTGAAGAGCTTGGCGTCGAAGGCAGCCGATTGCGCGAGGTGGTCATGCTCCACTGGTTCGGCGGCATGAAATACGCGGACGTGGCGACGATACTCGGGGTCAGCGCGAGCACGGTGGAGAAGGACTTCCGCTATGCACTGGCCTGGCTGGGCCGGCGATTGTCGGGAGACTCTCAAGGTGCGAACCCGGTTTCATGAGAAGGTGCAGGCGATTGTGATCGCCGCCACCCAACTGCCGCGCGAGGAGCAGGCGGCGTACATCGCGCGCGCGGCCGGTGGAGACGAAAGGATTCGGGCCGAAGCTCAGTCATTAATGCCGTATTTCTCGCCTGACGAGATCGCCGATCCGAAGTCGCCGTGTGGTCCCGCTTTTACGGGGGGAACCACCACTTTTCGCGACGAATTCGGGAGCCCGATCGACGAAGCCGACGAGGCGATGAAATCCCTCAGGTACATCGATCAGTATCGGGTCGAGTGTGTCCTGGGCCGGGGCGGGATGGGCGTCGTCTATCGGGGAAAACACGTCACATCCGGGCGGACGGTGGCGATCAAGGTGCTGCGTGCGTCGCTGTCCGAAGCGGCCGATCGTCGGCGATTCGCGTTTGAAGCCGAGATCATGCGGCGGCTCCATCATCCCGGCATCGCCTCGATGATTCACGCGAACATGACCGAGAGCGCCTTTCATGCCCGGCCCTATTTCGTGATGGAATACGTGCGCGGCGTTCCGCTGACCGACTATGCCCGGGAGCGTGGACTCTCTTCGCGCGAGCGGCTGGCGCTAATGACGCGCGTCTGCGAGGTCGTCGAGTATGCCCACGAGCGCGGCATCATCCACCTCGATCTCAAGCCGAGCAATATCCTCGTCGACGATGAGGGCCGGCCGAAGATTCTCGATTTCGGCATCTCGCAGGTCATGTCGATTCCGCTGCCGTTTCTTCGTGAGGAGGGCGGGCCGGTGGCATGCACCCCGCGCTATGCGAGCCCGGAACAGCTCAGCGGCCGCCCGAGCGCCTTGACGCCGCGTTGCGATGTCTATGCCCTGGGGATGATTGCCTACGAGCTATTGACGGGGCAATTGCCGTCTTACGAGGCGGGGCGGATTCTGCTGAAGCTTTACGACCTGCAACTGAGCGATCTGCCCGACGCCGATGTCAACCGCACGCGTGAGTTTCGATATTACATCGGCTGCATCCTCGCGCGCTCGCTTCATCGAACGGTGAGCCGGCGGTACCTCTCAGCGGGAGTGCTGGGGGCCGACCTTGAGGCGCTGGGCGAGTGCTTCGTGCGCGTTTCAAAATGGGCGGCGCTGACCAAGTGGCTGACGCCGGGCTCTTGGCGATCGGCCAAGTCACCTGTCGATCGCTGGCAGCGAAGCAGCGTTGCTGACCCGCTTTATGCCGTGCTGCGCATGCGTCTGGCGGCGTCGATGGAGTCCATTTCGATGGACCAGCGCGGCGAGCAACTGTTCGTGGATTAGCACGTCACTGTTTTTTTTCTGCCGAGGGGCCGAGTCGTTCCAAATTGGCTTTGGCGGACTCGTAGTCCGGCCGGATGCGCAGCGCCGTCTCAAAGCACTTCCTCGCGCCGGCGAAATCGCCCTGTCTGGCGAGGAGCGTTCCGAGTTGGTTCTGAACCGTGAACAGGCCCGGGCTGATCCTGACCGCTTCACGGTATGCGGCGATGGCCCCGGCGCCATCGGACTGGGACTCCAGACAAATGCCCAGCCTCATCCACAGTCGCGCGTCGGCCGGCGTCTGCGCGATCGCCGCGCGAAAGGCCTCGATGGCGCGCGGCAGGTCTTTGGCCAAGATGCACGTCTCGGCAAGCCGTGTCAGGATGGTAACATCTTCGGGAGCGCTCTCGCGCGCCCGGGCCAGGGCGCTGACGGCCTCGGCATACCTGCCGCCGGCGCGAAGCAGTTCGCTGAGCGCAAACATCTGGTCGGTGATCTGGGCGGGGGTGAGTGATAGCCCGGCGACGAGGCGCTCGGCCTCCGACGGGCGACCCCGCACGGTCTGCACCACGGACATCAGCACCCGGGCATCGACGTCATTGGGATAATGCTCGAGGGCCTTGCCGAGATACGTTTCAGCGTTGTCGATGGCCCCGAAGGTGAGGAAGGTCCGGGCCATACCGACCGAATACCACGGACGCCCAACGCCGCCGATCAACCTCGCGAACCCACCGATGGATTCATCCGGCTCGGGCGTTCTGGGCGTGAACGGCTGATTCGGATCGATTCGGTAACGGGCAATCAGGCCTGCATTGGCCGGGAAATCTTTGACATAGACGAGGTTGCGATGGTCGAGGTGGACGAGGGCCCACTGCGGATTGGCGGCGAGCTCGGCCAGCAGCCATCCGAACGAATCCCGCTGCACGATGACGGTGCTAATGCCATATCGCGCGGCAAGGGCGTCAATGTCCGAATGGCCCGTGAAGTATTCCCGCAGGAACTCATCGCCATAGACCTCTAGTCGGCCGTCGACATAGACGCGGAACTTGTCGTGCGCGGCCCAGAGCAGATAGTTGCTGTCGCCCATCGAGGAATAGACCTCCGGCGATGCTCCGGCCTCTTTGAGAAATTCGACCGCCTGTCGCGGGATGTTCTGCTCGACAACGCCCAGGCCCGCGCGACGGTTGTCGCTTTGAGACTGCGAAAAGCGATTCGACGCGGCGTACCATGCTAAACAAAGCAGGGCGACGGTCAGCGCCATTTGGCCAAACGGAGTGAACTGGCTCTTTGTTAACGGGGCAGCCGGGTCTCGGACAGCGCGGCGCGCGACATTGTCGCTGAGATTCATCAGCGCCGCCTGCGCGGCGACCATGGAAAACAGGGCGAGATTCCGAATCGACGTCAGCGCGAGGTAGGCGAAAGCGAGGAAGACCAGCAACCGCGCCGCGGGGTGCCGCCGGCCTTCGGTCAAAAAAGTGCCAAGGCCGATGACGAACAACAGCGCGGCGGCCCAGACGATCCACGACCATGTGTAAATCGGCAGGCTGGTCAGGCCGCGCAGCTCGTCGATGTGCTGCGAGAGGAAATGACTCTGACGCGACTCGGCAAATAACTTGAAGGGGAAGAGCGCGCCGCGAAGGAAATAGGGATTCGCAAAACAGGCGACGCTGGCAAGCATCGCGGTGGCAAGCAATCGCCCGCGGATGGAAAATCGCGGGCCGCCCGCCGAGGACGTGCCGCGCGGGCACTGGCTGCTCTCCGCGAGGTCCACCGGTCGAATGAAACTGCCGACCCAGTAAAGCCAGCAAACAACGGGCCCGAGGATGAAGAGGGTATGGGAGTTCGTCCAGACGATCTGCGCCAGCGGCATGAACCACAATCCCCGCCGGCACCGGTCGGAGGCGAGCCGTTCCAGCGAGACGACAAACGTGGCGAGGAAGAGATAGGTGACCAGCTCCGGCCGCACGGCAAAGCGGCCGACGGAGGCGATGACCGCAAGCGCAAGGAGCACCGGCCCGGCAAGCGAGTTCATCGCGCGACGCGCCGGCCACGCAATCATCGCGAAGGTTACAAGGAGAATGAGCGCCTTTGCCGCGATGAGCAGGCCGGGCCCACCCCATTGCCAGCCCAGGTATGTCCCGAGGCAAAAGAGCCAGCGAAGCTCAATCCATTCGTGGCCGGTCACGGTGTACGAAAAGACATCCGCAGTGGGGACGCGGCCGCTTTCGAAGATCAGTCGTCCGGTGGAAAGCTGCCACCAGATATCCGGTGACCATATGCCCTCAATGGAAAACGCCAGGATGACAAGTGCAACGCTGACCAGGGATGCAATTGCAGGCGTCGACCATCGTGCCTTGGCCATGCCGGGTTGAGACATCGGGCCCAGTATAGCTGAGGCAGCATGCGAATGAAGAGGCCGTGGGCGAAGGGGGCTCACTCACTTCGCGCGGTCGGCGTCCGATCTAGAGAAACTCGGGAGCAACGCGGGACATTCTGAAAATCCCCTTGTCTATCTTGCCCATAGGTCGATTCGGGGCCCGAAAATCGGGATGAAATAGTCTGATCCCCAAACGCCCCCCCCCCCCCCCGGTGAATTCTGATCTCGCCGCCGGTACAATGAACGTGGGCCGCCAGCCTTTTCGCCCCGGGGGCCGCGCAGCATGAATCGCCTGCCGACAATCCTGACCACTGCCGCCATCCTGGCATCGGTAGCTGCCGCGCGAGTTGATGCAGATTTGGTTATTACCGAGTGGGCCTTTGGTACCGGCATTTCCGATTTCGCTCTGAACGGCGGCGTCGCACAAGATTTCACACTGGTTGTCCAAAATCCATTTCAAGATTCGCACCTAGCAAAATATCAGGGGTCCATTACGAACGCGGATTACGATTTTTCCTGGCTTCTCGACGAGGCCCATTTCGACATCACCACGACGCATCACTTGGCGCAGCTCGACGGCCAGACCACGACTTCCGGCCGCATTTTCCTCACGCCGTCGGTCGATTCCCTCGTCGCCTTCTCCGGCAACTGGCAATACGCCTGGCCTTCTGCCGCGCTCGGCCAAACGGGATTCGTGATGGCCGTTATCGACCTTGCGATGGAAGACCCGATTGCCATCGAATTTGAGTTTGGCGGAAACGTCGGTGTCGGTCCGCCCTTTGGAACCATTAACCTTTCCGGCAGCGCATTCATTCCAGCCGGTGGACAGTACATGCTTCACTACTCGGCAAACGTCGATCACATCGACCCCACGCCGCCCGGCATCTTCGGCGAAGCCTCCGGCGAATTTCACTTCACCATCACCCCAATCCCCGAGCCCGCCGCCGCGTTGCTGCTCGCGCTGCCCATCCTCGCCAAGCGCTCCCGTCGTCCGCGCTAGCTTTCAAGAAGCTGTTTGGTATTGCACAGGAGCGCCTGCACCGATCACATGGTTTAGGGGCGCCACCAAGGCCCGGAGGGCCAACGATGGTTGCCGGTGGTTTCAACCACCGGATAGCGAGCCTCTCATTTCTTCACCGCACGGCAGGGCGGACGAGGGCTGGTCATCCAAGTTCGTCCGTCCTCCGGACGGGAATGAAATGGGGCGCCAAGGTCCAGTGATCGAAATCACTGGCTACCATCACGCGCCCTACCGGGCGAATACAAGCGCCATTATTTCGATCCACTACAGGGCGAATGCCTAGATAGAGTGCGCCCTGCCCGGCGAATGCACACCTCGTGCGCCCTGAACCACGACCAATACACCATTCAAGGCGCGCACGGGGAGCAAGGATTCACTGATGGAGATCAATCCACCCACGCCCCGCGAGGTAGCGCCCGATGTCACCGGTACCGACAATCCCAACCGCAAGCCTCAACCTCCAAACCTACAGCCTAAAACCTACCGCCTACAGCCTCGCGCCTCAGGTCCCCGGGTCTGCGGAATTTCGACATTTCGGCTTTTCGACGTTTGCTCCCCAAAAACCACCCAAAATGCGACTTGCCCCAACACATGACCGCCACAACACTTGCAAGCGAAAAAAATCGCGTGTGTCACCTTATGTCACCTTCGACTTTGCAAGACTTGCGCGTGTCCCGCAGCCCCCGATCCGAGCCGCGCGCGTCAGCAAGCGGTACCAGAAACGCGGAATTTCCGATCGCGCTCAACACCAACCGCCGATCTCAATCGCGAGTCATGGAGGGCGGCTCCCACACTTCGTACCGCAACATGCGTGGAAAAAGCCGCGCCTTACGAAAGCCCAAAAAACATCGCAAATCGCGCCTCGCCCCAACCCATGACCGCCACACGACTTGCGAGCGTCAACGCCAGGCGTGTGTCACTTTGTGTCACCTTGGATTTTTGCGTTTGGCCCGCGCTTCTGATGGTTGGAAGGCGATGTCCAGTCCGCGCAATGAAAGAACTGAGTACGATCTGCTTTGGACGTGAAATGAACCAGTTCGAAATATCAGGGAACGAGGAACGCGTCGCTGCGCAGTTGCGGCCGCTCCTGGCCGGTGTAGCGCTTGATGCCGATGACCCGGTAGATGTCGTCGCTGTCCACGCCGACGTTGGGCGTCGTGGACCAGTTGACGCCGAGATTCGCCCGCAGGACGTTTTGGCCCCGCGAATTGCCGTGGCTGGCGGAATTAAGTGGAATGTGTCCGTCGGAGATGAGATTGCGATCCTGATCGAGGAGGGGGGTCATGTCGGCGGCAAGCGGATTGGCGGGCTGGAACTCCTGCTGTGCCCGGGCAGCGGTCATCAGGTTGGTCGTGTAGCTGTTGTTGTACACGCTGGGGAAGTCATTCCTGTTTGCGACGTCCTCGGCGGTCATCGGGCTGTCGGAAGGGCGACTCGGACAAACGAAGGCGCTGGACGGTGCATATCGGTGCTTAACAAGGAGCCATGCGTGCTGCGAGTTGCTGAACGGCTGGACGTCGCCTTGCTGCGTCGGTACCCACGATGCCCCCTGCGGGGCCGCGGCGACGAACGGGAAGAATGCGGAGTTGGCCTCGGCGTAGCCCTGGTAGCCCACGCCCAATTGTCGCATGTTGTCCGCGCAGATCGCACGCTGCGACGAGTTTCGCGCCGTCCGGTAGCCGGGCACAAGAATGCCGACAAAAAGCAGGACCGCCGCGGCAAGGCCGATCAGTTCGCGCAGCGGCAGGACGGGCCCAGCGCCCGGGCCCATCTCGGCCTCGGTAGGCAGCGCTTTCGAAGAGCTCGTCGGGAACTTGAGAATGCCGCGCTCGGCGTCGACCGCCGCCATGATGCGGGATGCGAGATCGCTCCGCGCGGGCGGCAGCTCGTACTGGTCAAGGGGGCTGAGAATCTGTTGGATGCGGCGCGTCGCCTCGGCGCGCTCGGCGGAGTCGGGGAATGCGGACTCAACCATCGCACTATCTTGTGCGTCGGTCAGGCCGAGGTGATAGCCCAAAAGGAGGCTCTGCAATTGGGGGTCGTGTGGCTTATTGTTCATGGTCGGCTGTCGTCCGTTCAACTAAGGCTCCACTCCAAGACGCTGCCTATCTCTCTTTACGAGTCGGCGACGATTCCTGTTCAAACTTCTTATAAGCGGCGGAAAAATGGGTCACGGCGGCGTGAAGACGGCTTTTTACGGTCCCGAGCGGGATGGAGAGAATGTCCGCAATCTCCTTGTAGGGGAAGCGCTGATAATACCCCAGAATCAGCACCTCGCGGAGATTGTCCGGCATTCGTGAAACCACTTCCTGCACCCGCTGCCTTGTCTCCCGCTCTTCGAGAACTTCCCCGGGCGACAATGAGTCGTCCGAGAAGAAATCCAGATAGCTCACCTGGTCAGAATCACCGGAGCTTGCTCCGGTCGAAAGCGGGAGTTCCTTCTTTCTCACCCTCGATCGCAAGTAGTCCCGAGCCTTGTTGGCCGCGATCGTATAGAGCCACGGCCGTAGGCGACGCGACGGATCGAAGCCCGCCGCTGAATGGAACACTTGAATAAACGTCTCTTGTGCAATGTCCTCGGCAGCGGCACCATCCCGGATGAAGCGGCCGATGAACCGGTAAAGCTCCTCGCTGTGGCGCTCGACCAGCGTCTGAAACGCGTCCTCATCGCCTGCCAAGAATTCGACCAGCAGATGCTCATCCGACGCCATGCTGGACCGATCTTCTCGTCGGGACACTGCGAAACTGCCTCTATTACGCCGGGATGCCGGCTGGGGTTCGATCTGGCCCCGGATATGTCAGAAAGTCCGGTCCGTCACAAGGTTGGGTGAATTTACCCTTGACACACCCACCCGTCAAAAATATCGTTCTCAACAGAAGTTAGCGTCCAGACGGGTCCGGGACTGGGTTGTTCCGAGACGCCTGGGCAATGGTTACGGGACCATAAATCTCCCGACGAATTGGTCCGCTCCGGATCGGTACCCAAACCTGTGAGCCTTCAGGATTCCGCCAGCTATCGCTCGTTGTCTCCGCGCATGACGTCGGCGTTGGTAGAGGCCTCCGCCGCCATCAATGCCTCCCTGAATCTCGCCGAGGTGCTCCAGGCCGTGGCCCACAAGGCGGCCGTCGTGCTCCGCTCCGAGGCGTCGAGCGTGCTGCTCCTCGACAAGCGGCGCAATCGACTCGTGTTCATGGCGGCGGTGGGGGACCGGGGGCCTTCGCTGATCGGCGAGGAGTTCGACGCAGGGCTGGGCATCGCCGGCAAAGTGGCAATGACGGGCAAGCCGGTTGTTGTCAGCGACGTTCGCGACCATCGGGATTTCTTTCGCGGTATCGATGCGAAGAGCAGTTTTCAGACGCGCGGACTGATTGCGGCGCCGCTCATCTGGAAAGGCGACGTCATCGGCGTCGTCGAGGTGCTCAACAAACTCGGCGGAACGCACTTCGACGATGAAGACCTCGCACTGCTTCAGGTATTCGCGAACCTCGCGGCGAGCGGGGCCTACAATGCCTCGCAGCACCAGCAGGTGGTGAAGGAGAACCGGGGCCTCAAGGAAACACTGAAAGTCTCGTCGCCGATCATCGGCAATTCCGCGTCGCTCAAACAAGTAACTGACATGGTCAACCGCGTTGCCGGGAGTAACGCGACGGTTCTGCTGCTCGGCGAGACCGGCACCGGCAAGGAAGTGACGGCCCGGCAGGTGCACGCGGCGAGTCCCAGGTCGGAGCGGCCGTTCATCGCGATCAACTGTGCCGCACTTCCTGAGACGCTCCTCGAGAGTGAGCTGTTCGGTCACGAGAAGGGAGCATTCACCGGGGCGCACGCCGAAAAGATGGGCCGATTTGAATTGGCGGACGGCGGCTCGCTGTTTCTCGATGAGATCGGCGACATCTCCATGAGCACGCAGGTGAAGCTGCTCCGCGTGCTTCAGGAGCGGGAGTTCGTCCGTGTCGGCGGCACCAAGACGATCAGCACGGATGTGCGAATCATCGCCGCGACGAATCGCAATCTGCGCGAGGCGATGGAGGCCGGCACTTTTCGTGAGGACCTGTACTACCGGCTCAATGTGTTCCCGATCAATCTGCCGCCGTTGCGTGCCCGACGCGAGGATATTCCGCTGTTGGTGGATCACTTCATTCAGGTATCGTGCGTGCATCTGGGGTGCATGAAGCCGACGGTCAGCGACGAGGCGATGGCCCTTTTGGCGAGTTATCGATGGCCGGGCAACATTCGGGAACTTCAAAACGTCATCGAGCGCTCGGTTCTTTTGGCGGACGGGGCGACGCTTGTGCCGGCGCACCTGCCGAGAGAGATCATCGGTGATGAGCCGATGGCTGAGACGCCCAAGTGCGAGTCGTCGCTTTGGGGATATGAGAAGGCACTGATCGTCAAGGCGCTGCGCGAGAACGGCTGGAACCAGTCGAAGGCGGCGCGCAGTCTGGGCATCAGCCGCGACAACCTCCGCTACCGGGTTAAGAAATTCAACATCGAAAAGAACTCGCAGTAAGGCGAGGTATTGCTCATCCACAGGGAAGCACGCTATCGCGAGGGAATGAAGGCCTCGACGATATGCCGACAGGCGGGTTCCCGATCGGAGCCGAGCACGACGCTGACGGCGTCGAATCGGTAAGAACAATCAGGATTGCGATGCGCGGTCAGCCAGGCGCGGGCAACCTGCGTGAGCTTTCGCATCTTGGCGGGCGTGATGTTTGTTTCGGGGTCGGCGAGGTCGTCGCTGGCGCGCGTCTTCACCTCGACAAAGACGATGGTCGATCCGTCGAGGCAGATAAGGTCGAGCTCGCCGGCGGGGCAGGTGTAGTTTCTGGAAAGTACTCGGAAGCCGGCGGCGCGGAGGAATTTCTCTGCGGCTTTTTCACCGGCGGCGCCCAGACTCTTTTTCGAGTTGGACATGGTCTGAATAGGAGCCGTGGGACTACTGCGTCAAACGGTGACGGCCACTTCGGTTTCGCGGGTCGAAGACTTTGGGGCCGGTCCGGCGGCGGCGCCTGCGGCTGCCGTGTCGCTGCCGTGGCCGGCGGAGACGCGCTCGCGGAGCTTGCGGGCCTTGCCGACTCGATTGCGCAGGTAGTAGAGCTTGCCGCGGCGGGTCTTGCCATGGCGAGTCACTTCAACTCCCACGATGCGCGGCGACTGGAGCGGGAAGATGCGCTCGACGCCTTCGTTATTCACGATGCGCCGAACGGTGAAGGTCTCATTCATACCCCGACCCTGCCGGGCGATGACGACGCCGATGAAGGGCTGGGTGCGCTCCTTGGTGCCTTCAACGATGCGCACGCCGACGGAAACTGTGTCGCCGATTTCGAACTGGGGCGGGTCCTTCTTCAAAGAACCCTGCTCAACGGCTTCGATTAATTTGTGACGCATCGTAAGTCTCCTGCCGTAATCCAATTCGGCGATTAGTCTCTCGGTTGCCTGCCGCCGGAACCATTCAGTAAGTCCGGCCGGCGCTGGGCGGTCCGCCTTAACGCCTCGGCGAGCCGCCATGCTCTTACTTTTTCGTGGTCACCACTGACCAGCACGTCCGGGACCGTCAGGCCGCGATACTCCCGCGGCCGGGTGTAGTGCGGATACTCGAGCAGGCTCGGACCACCGGCTTCGGGACCGTTTTCGCGCTCATCGGGATGAGGCACGGAAAACGACTCTTCCACAGCCGACTGATCGTGACCCAGGGCGCCCGGAACAAGCCGGACGACTGCATCCACCACCACCATGGCTGCTGCTTCGCCGCCGGACAGGACGTAATCCCCGATGGAAATCTCCAAAGGGGAGAGCAGCAGCCTGATTCTCTCGTCAAACCCTTCGTAATGACCGGCGACAAGGATCAATCGACCTGCGCCGGATAACTCTCTGGCAAACTTCTGATCGAGCCGCTTGCCTTGCGGCGTCAGGAGGACAACCTGGGGCGGCTCGGGCGACAACTTGGTCACGGCCTCGATCGCGTCGAGGACCGGCTGACACATCATCACCATGCCGGGCCCGCCGCCAAAGGGCCTGTCGTCCACTTTCTTATGCGGGTCGCTGGTGTAATCACGAATGTTGTGACACTCGATTGTCACTAATCCTGCTTCACACGCCCGACCCAGGACACTGGCGGAAAAAAAAGGCCTGCAAGCCTCTGGAAAAAGCGTCAGAACATCGATCCGCATGGCTACACTTCCAAATCCAGAAGCTGCGGCGGATCCAATACCAGCACGGGGACTTAAGCCTTGGCCGGTGTCTCGACTCCGTTCTTCTTGAAGAGCGCCCGCACGGTCGGCGAAGTTGTTGCACCCTTGCTGAGCCAGTGCTCGATTCGATCCTTCTTCAGGACGACCTGCTTTGCAGCATCGGGCTCAATGGGATCGACGAAGCCCAACTCCTCAATGAACCTGCCGCTGCAGGCATGGCGGGAATCCGACACTCGGAGACGAAAAAATGCCCGATTGCGACGACCGACTCTCACCAACCTCAACGTTACCGCCATATGCGCCTCGATAATTCCGATTCTGACATAACCCGTTGCACAGCCACGTCCTGCGACGCGAACGGCCGCTCCCAGCAAAAGCTGCGGAGAACCCCAAATCATACCAAGTTTATCCGGCCCGGCAACCCACCAGAGAAGGAGATGTTAGTGGCGGGCTTCGGCGTTGGCAAAACGGACCTCCAGGCGTTATAAACTGTGATAGCACTTGGAGTTGTCGACTTGTCCGATAATCGGCTTGCCCATCTGATTGACGTCGCTGCGGGGCGAGCCCCCGCCGATCTGGTCTTTACGAACGCCTCCATCGTCAACGTGATTTCACACGAAATCGAGCGTGGGTCGCTGGCCATCGCGGGCGACCGGATCGTCGGAATCGGCGATTACGACGCGGAAAGAGTCATCGATCTGAAGGGCAGATTCGTCTGTCCGGGGCTGATCGACGCCCACGTGCATATCGAGTCCTCGCTGCTTTTCGTTCCGCAGTTTGCCGGCATCGTCTCGGCTCACGGCACGACGGCGGTCGTAGCCGATCCTCACGAGTTCGCAAACGTCATGGGTATTCGAGGGATTGAAACGGTGCTTTCGTGGGCGGGCCGCGTTCCGATCGAAGTGTTCGTGACGCTGAGTTCGTGCGTGCCGGCAAGTTATCTGGAGACGGCGGGCGCGAATCTTACGGCCGATGATCTTCGTCAACTGGTGAATCATCCGCGCGTGCTTGGTTTGGCGGAGATGATGAATTACCCGGGGGTCATCGCGGCACAGGCGGACGTACTGCGCAAAATCTCAATGATCGAGACGGGAATTATCGACGGTCATGCACCGTCGGTGAATGGCCGCGAGCTGACGGCTTACGCGGTGTCGGGCATCATGAGCGACCACGAATGCATCACCGCCGAAGAGGCACGGGCCAAGCTCCGCAGCGGATTGCACGTCATGATTCGAGAAGGTTCGCAGACGCGCAATCTCGAATCGCTCCTTTCATCGGTAACGCCGGAGACCGCCGATCGCTTCATGTTCTGCACGGACGATAAGGATGTCCGCCAGTTGCTCGACGAAGGGCAAATCGACCACATGATTCGCAAGGCGATTGGGCTGGGACTCGATCCGATCTCGGCGGTTCGTCTCGGGACGTACAACGCGGCGCGCTACTTCAACCTGCGCCAGATGGGAGCCGTGCTTCCCGGCTACTACGCCGATTTGGCGATCGTCGAAGACTTGAAATCGTTACGTGTTTTGCAGACCTACCATCGCGGCCGACTCGTGGCGGAGGACGGTCGGAGCCTTGTTGCGGAGGCGGCGTCGCTCGCGGAGGACGTGGGCAGGGACACGATTCGTGTTCATGCGTTGACGCCCGAAGCGTTCGCAATTCCCTGTCCGGTGGGCGCGACCGAGTCGAATCCGCCGCAGATTCATGTCATCCAGGTTCTGGAGAACCGGATCGACACTGAGAGAACCATCGAGCCGGGCAAGGTTGAGAAGGGCCAAATCGTCGCAGACGCCACGCGCGACCTCGCGAAAATGGTGGTGATCGAGCGGCACCGTGCCAGCGGGGAAATCGGGCGTGCATTCGTCAAGGGATTCGGCCTGCGCGCGGGGGCGATCGCGTCGTCAGTGGCTCACGATGCTCACAATATCATCGTGGTCGGCATGTCGGATGCTGACATGTCTCTCGCCGTGACGCGGCTGATTGAATTGGGAGGCGGCCTCGTGGCCACGCATGAGGGAAGGGTTCTTGCAGAGGTGCCGCTTCCCATTGCCGGGCTGGTCAGCGACGAGCCCGCCGAAGTGGTGTCGGGCAGGCTGCACCGGATCGGCGAGGCGGTGCGCGAATTGGGCTGTCGCCTGGAGCAGCCGTTCATGGCCCTGTCGTTTCTGAGTTTGTCGGTGATTGGGAAACTGAAACTGACAAATCAGGGATTGATCGACGTCGAGCAGTTCAAGGTCATTCCGCTAATCGCCTTGGGGTAGCCGAGCCTCATCGGCGAATCCATTGAGCAATCTCGTTCAATACTTTTTTATCGACATGACCGGGCTCGCCATATTCCTGCGGCGTTGGCTTACCCTTGCCGGGGAAGAACAAGTGATTCAGCTCCGGATACCATTTGAATGAGGCGTTTGGATTCTCCTTGAGCGCATCCTTGTAGAGGTCGAAGTCTCTGGCGGTAACCTGGTAATCACGGCCGCCGTTCATGAAGAGCATGCGGCACTTGAGTCGCTTGGCGTGCCTGAAAGCCTCCTGAACGGCGGCCGACAGTTCCTTCCAATAGCTGATCGGCACGTTGAGCACCATTGTGCCCTCGTCGAGCTTTCTGGCGCGAACGACTTCGAGCGTCTTCCGCGTTTCCTCGTAGTTGCGGCGATTCTGCTCCTGTCTCGGCGACGGCAATTCGGCGATGTACTTGAGCTGATCGAGCAGGACGTCCGTGAGGTCGCGCGGCGTCGCGGCGAGAAGGATGATTCCCGCCAGGGTGCCGGATTCGGCGGCGATCTGCGGGGCAAGCGCTGCGCCGAGGCTATGGCCGAGCAGATAGATGCGCTGGGGATCGATCTCCTTTCGAGTATGGAGGTACTGGATGGCCTCCAGCGCGTCGTCGATCACTTCTTCGCGCACGCTGACGGTGCCTTCCGCAGCGAGACGGAGACGGTAGGTGTAAGTGCGCTTGGGATAGCGGAGGACCGCAATCCCCTGGGATGAGAGGCCGGCGGCAATGTCGCGCAGCGGCTTGTTGGGGCCGAGGGTCATGTCTTCATCATGCGGGCCTGAGCCGTGGACGAGGATGACGGCGGGCACTCGGCCTTCGACGCGCGGCAGAGTCAGTACGCCACGGACCAGCCACATCTCATCTCCAAACTCCACGGACGCGACCTCGTATCTATCGGGGTGGTCGTATTCGGGCGGCTCGTATCCGCCGTCATTTGTCGCGGCGGGTTCGATCTTAAAGCCGGCGATGGTTCGATCGGCATTCAAGGTCAGGGTGAGGTTCATCATGCGCTTCGCGAACTTCGACGGAATGACGACGACGTCGTACCCGGCCTGTTTGGAATATCGGGAGGTGCCGAAGGCTTCGAACCCGCCCGATTGGATGACCACATCACCCCATGCCGCGCGAAGCTTGTCCGGGGGCAGTGAAGCGGCGAGATTCTTATCGAGAAGTTTGTATGCGCTATCCGCGTCACCACTCGAAAGTCGGGCGGCGAATGTCTCCGCGACTTCAATCGGTGTCTGTTGTGGTGTGTCCTGGCCGGCCTGCGAGCAAGCCGTGAGACCCAATAGGGTCACAAGGGTAATGACGGCAGTTTTCCATTCGGGCGTGGCCTGAATCATCATGGGGCTCCCGCAGCGCAGCGAATCGGTCCAAGGGCCGCTTGAACGTCGCGAGTTGATACCATATCTCAATCGGTGGACCGCCGCCAAGCGAGCTTGTACGGGGGGTCGTTCGGCTGCCCATCGCCGATGTTGCCGGCCGCGAAACGGGGTCCCACGGCGGCGTCTCGATATTTTGCAAGTGAGACCCGATTTGCTTCAGGAACCATATACGCCGGTTCGGACTCTGATAGACTTCCGGCTTGATGAAACCGAATCCTTCAACGAATGCATCGTCCGCCGGACCGGAATCGCGCGAGAAGGCGTCCAGGCGGACTGCATCGTCACCGTCGCCCGTGAAGATTGCTTCGGGTGAGCGATTCCGCGCTCCGGCGCGACTTGTTGGCGCACAGGCGAAGATCGGAAGCGTCAAGGCGGTTTTTATTCTGACCGGGATGAGCCTGGGTGCGACGTGGCTGATCTTTCCGGATGTCGGCTGGTGGTGGCTGGCCTACGCATGTCTGGTTCCGTGGCTGGTGTGCGTGTGCACGGCGAGAAGGTCGGCGCTGGTCTATTTCACGAGCTGGCTGTTCGGCCTCGGTTACTTCGCCATGAACATCCACTGGATGATCCCGGTCACGCTGCCGGGGTATCTGGCGCTATGTGGTTACTACTCGCTCTTTTTCCCGTTGGCGGCATGGCCGATTCGTCATATGTATCAGCGGCACGGCGTCTCCGTCGCGCTGACGGCGCCCTTGGTATGGGTCGCGGTGGAGTACATTCGGACGATTCCACCGCTCTCGTTTCCGTGGCTGCTGTTGGCGCATAGTCAGTACCTGCAGATAACGCTCATTCAGATCAGCGATCTGGTCGGCGCCCTCGGCGTGACATTCATCATTGTCATGGTCAACGGATGGCTCACCGATCTGTTGATTCAGCCGATTTTGATTTGGCGATCTGACCAGGCAACGCGTCTGCCGATCGGCAGTCTGGCGACGCTGGCGGTTGTGCTGGGGGCGCTCATTTACGGCGCGGCGCAGTCCTCCCGCAAGTACTTCGAGCCTGGTCCGCGGGTTGCCGTGGTACAGCACGACTTTCCGATGTATGTCGACGCCGATCATTCCGATCGCACGCCGATCGACTCGATCATGAACGGATACCTCGACCTCGCACGTCAGGCCGCGGCCAAGAAGCCCGACCTGATCGTCCTGCCTGAGACGGCGATGCAGGGGTTTGTGAACAAGGAATTCCTGGAAGCGCCGGCAGCGGAACTGGACGAGATGCAAAGGCGGCGATATCCGCCGATGTTTCCGAAGGGGTATCTGCTCTCGATGCAGGGTTGGAGCAAGCGTGTGCGGGACTCGTTTCAGTCGCTTTGCGATGAGACGGGTATCCCGCTGATTCTGGGGTCGTCGTCGATGGAATGGAAGCCGTCGGCCGTGCCGCCGCGGGTGGACGTGTATAACTCGGCATTCCTGCTGATGCCGGATGCGAAGGAGCCGGCGGCGCGATACGACAAGATTCATCTCGTTCTGTTTGGCGAATATGTTCCCTTTCGATTCACTTACCGCTGGGCCTACGACTGGCTTAATGGCATTACGCCATGGGGCAGACTGGGCATCGAGTATTCGCTGACGCCCGGTGAGGCTTACCATGCGTTTGAATTCCCCGCGGCGTCCAGCGGGCAAAGGTCATTTCGGGCCGGCGTGCCGATCTGCTATGAAGAGATCATTCCGTATATCGCCCGCAACTTCACGGTCGTTCCGGGCGAGCCGGATCGCAAGAACATCGACATGCTTGTCACGATCAGTAATGACGGCTGGTTTCTGCACACCTCCGAGCTGGAGCAACACCTGGCCGGCGCGGTCTTTCGGGCGGTTGAGAATCGTATTGCCATTGCCCGAAGCGTGAACACCGGGGCCAGCGCCATAATTCATCCCAACGGAAAAATTCATGCCCGAACGACCATTTCCGAGGAGAAGCGGAAATTGCTCGCGAAGGTGGATGATGTGTTGCGGAGACTGGACGGACTGGCGAGATCGCTTTCGAACACGGCGGAGAATCAGAGCGACTACCTCTTGGCGCGGGAGGCATTCGGTCGCACGATAGGAACCGATCTTCGACCGGCGCTTGGGCGAGTCGGAAGCGAATTCTCCTTCCTGGTCGAGCGCCTTGAATATCTGTCACGGGCATTGGCGGCGGCCTCCGTGTCGAGTCGCCGGGCCGCGGCCGCTGAGCTCAGGGATCAGATATCCGAAGACATGGAGACGGTTCAGCGCTGGCGCAGCAAACCGTGGACGGCGCCGGGTTTCGCCGTGTCGGACCTCAAGTGCGACAGCCGCGTGACGCTGTACACGCGATGGGGCGATTGGTTTCCCCAGGCGGCGCTCGTCCTTGCCGGTATGATGATCCTCGATTGGCTGCTGCGTCGGATGTGGAGAGCAGGGAGGCGACCCGGAAGCAGGGAGGCAAAATCTCGTGTTGTGTAGCCCGTTTGACCGCAAGCGTTATCCGCACATCGGTTGGCTCTTCGTATTCCCGATCGCGCTGGCCGGCGCGGGATGCGCCAAGCCGCTCAGATCGAACCTGCCCGTCAGCGAATATCCCGCACTCAGGCAAAACGCCATTCGTTTTCTGGCGGATGCCGCCGAGTCTGACGATCCCGTACTGCGCATGCAGGCCATCGAGGCCTTTCAGGAGGTCGCGCCGGCTGAGGGCGAAGCGGTACTCATCAAGAGCGCTGATAATGCCTATGCCGGCGTCAGCTTTGCCGCGCTGATGGCGCTGGGCACGATTCGCGACGGCCGGGCGATGGAGATCATTCGCACGAGAGCCGAGGACTCGGATGTCAGTGTTCGGATCGCGGCGCTCTTTGCCCTGCATCGGCTTGGCGACAAGCGTCGGACGGGCGAACTGTCAGACTTTCTTCTCAATCATCCTGATGCCAGGGTTCGGGCCAATGCGGCGCTGGCCATCGGCCGCCTGGCGGAGCCGCAGTCTACGCGGCTGCTCCGCACCGCGCTGCGCCGCGAGCGCAAGGACGCGGTGAAGATGCAGATCCTCGAGGCCCTTGCGATGCTTGGAGACACGCACGGCATCGAGCGGCTGCGATTCTTCGGGCACAGCGCGGTGCCGGATCAGTCGGCCCTGGCGCTGATGCTCCTGGCAAACGCCCAGACGCATGAGGCGGAGGAGCTCTTTCGCTATCGCCTCGAAGTCGCGGATCATCCTGAGATCAAACTTCAGGCGGCACGCGGACTGGGCAGGCTCGGCTACGATGACGGACTGGACCTTGCGCTGGCTTATCTTTCGTTCAACTCGCCGGACACCGGACGCCGCAACGATCCGCCCGAACAGCAGATCATCCGGGTACGCGCGCTGGCGGCCCTGGCGCTGGAGGCGATTGGAAGTCCCGAGTCGATGGGCGCGCTAAAGGCTGCGTTTGAACTCCCGGGGCAACCGGCTCGGGCTAACGTGGCGGTCGCCCGTGCACTGATTCGGATCATCGATCGGCGAGGGTCCCGTGACAACACGGGCGAATCGCCCACGCTCCGGGCAGCGACAGAGCCGGGCGAACTGACGCCTTAATTGCACGAGACGCGCTGCCCCATCCAAGCTGAGGCCGACATTCGACATGCGATGGATCGCCTTCGCCATCATTCTCTACCTCGTCGCCGCTCTGCAGAGCTCGGTCGCGCCGCTTTTGGCGCTGCATGGGGTGTGGCCCGACTTCATTCTCATCACTGGCGTTTATTTCGCCCTGGTGGCAAAGCCGTCCGATGCCCGACTGGCCTGCTGGATCACGGGGCTGACGGCTGATCTGCTGACGCTGAGCTACGATGGCTATTCCAACGTCGGCATTCGCGCCATCACGATGGGGTTTCTCGCCGTGCTCATTGTCAAGATGCGCGAGTTCGTGTTTCGCGAGAGCGTCTGGAGCCAGTTGTTCTTCACGTTCGTCGCCAAGTTTGCCATCGAGTCGGTGGCCGGGCTGCACATGCTTTACCTCGTCGGCCGGATGGATCAGTTAGGGGAGCTTCTGGTCCTGGCGTCGTGTGAGGCGGCCTATACCGCGGCCCTTGCGCCGTACGGTCACTGGTTGCTTCGGCAGCTTCGCGGGCCGCTGGGCGTTGGAGCCGTTCCTCGTTGGGCGTAAGATGCGCTGAGAGCCGAAGCGACTTTCGGCGATTTCGACGGGAATCTGTGCACCGGCAGACCCGTTCGATCGTAGAGACAGTAAAGGTACCTCTTCGCCGTGTTTGAACGCCGACTCAAGATTGTGCTCGCACTGCCGGTCATCTGCTGCCTAATCATCGTCTGGCGGCTCTATCACATTCAGATCGTGGACGGGGACAAGTACGTCGAAAAGGAGCGAGACTCGCTCCTGGCTCCCAAGCAGTTCCTTCCTCCGCTGCGAGGCAACATCCGCGATCGGTTCGGGCAAGTGCTCGTTTCTGATGAGCCGGCGCATGACGTGACGGTCCACTATGGGGCCCTCAGCCTCAGTGAGCCATTTCTCCTGAAGGTCGCCGCCATTCTCAAACAACAGGATCCCACACTGGCGGGTCTTCACGCCCGGGAGTTGGAGCAGGAAGTCCGCGGCAGGATCGCGGCGATGTGGCTGACGCTTGAGAAGGTGAGCGGCATCCCCATGGCGGAGCTCCGTTCGCGGCGCGATGCCATCTGCCGATCGGTCGAAGACCTGCGGATGCACATCTGGCGCCGGCGAAAGGACATGGGCTTTGACGAGCCGCTTGAGAAGCTGCGCCTGCGCGAAGAGGATCAATCGCACCCCATCATTCGAGATGTCTCGCCGCAGGTGCGCACGCGCATCGAGTTGGAAATATCGCATTTGCCCCTGGTTCGGATCGAGCCGTCGGTGCGGCGGGTTTGGCGGCCGGAGGCCCGATCGCTCTGCCATGTCCTGGGTCGCCTGGGCCAGGCTTCGAGCGAATTGATCAAGAACGATCCACAGGGTGACGACTGGCTGGCGTGTTATCGTCCGGGCGACCTCGTGGGCGTAGCGGGCGTCGAGCGACTCGGCGAGGCGATGCTGCGCGGCAAGCGCGGATTTGAGGAGCGGTTTCTCGACAAAAGCATTCACGAGACCTCTCCTCCGATTGACGGGCTCGACGTTCAGCTCAGTGTCGATCTGCAGCTTCAGCAACGCGTCACCGAGATTCTGGTCGACACGGTTGCCGCCCAGCCGCCGGCGACCGGGGCCAGTTGTGTGATTCTTGATGTGGCATCGCGCGAGATACTGGCGCTGGTGAGCGTGCCGGGATTCGACCCTGAGGAGCTGGCCACGAATTATGCAAAGTTGCGCGATGACAGCCGTCATGTGCCGCTCCGGTTTCGGGCCGTGGGCGAGGAGTACCAGCCCGGCTCGATCATCAAGCCCGTGTCGCTGCTTGCGGCGTTTTCATGGGAAATTCTGAGTCCGCAGAGTCGCGTCTTCTGCGACGGGGCCTTCATCCCCGGGTCATCCAAGTGGCACTGCTGGACGCACTGGCGCGGGATGGCCGGACACGGCGACATGACTGCCGAGACAGCCATCCAGCATAGCTGCAATGTTTACTTCTACAGTCTTGGACAAAAGCTCCAGGCCGCGAGGTTGACCGACTTCTATCGGCAGTTTGTCCGCGGCGAGATCGGCGACGCGACGTCTGATCACGGCACCGGGCTCATCGAAGAGCGCGACGGAAATATCCCCACGGCGGACTGGATTCGGCGGCATCGAAAGGGCGGAGCCTTCAGCATCGCGGACGGTCGCAACTACGCCATTGGCCAGGGTGAGATCATGGTGACACCATTGCAGGCGGCGAACATCTTCGCCACGCTGGCTGCCGGCGCTTACCGCGACCCAACCCTGATCGCCAACGACGGCCGGGAGCGACCGGAGCTGCCCATCCCCCGGATCAATCGCGAGGACTGGGAGGTCGTGCGCCGCGGGCTGTATCGCTGTGTCAACGAGGACGGCGGCACCGCTTACAAGCACGTTCACATGAGTCAGCTTGCCATCTGCGGCAAGACGGGTAGCGCCCAGTGCGTACCGCGCGTCAGCAAGCGACGTTACACCTTCGAGCTTCCCGGCGGCGAGGATGTGGTGGTCGTCGCGCCGACCGTCGAGGCGGCTCGCGAGGCTCTGAACATCGATCCCGGCATCAAGCCCAAGCGGCGCGAGATCGCGGAGACCTGGCCGCCGAAGGATGCCGGTAAGGACGAAGTACCCACGCACGCATGGTTCACAGGCTATGCGCCGGCAGACAATCCTCGCATCGCACTCGCGATCATCATCGAGTACGGCGGCGGCGGCGGGGCGACGGCGGGCCCGGCGGCAAAGGCGGTCTTCGAGGAATTGATGGCCAGTCCGCGCGGATACCTCACCGCGGACTTCACTCGCGAGCAGATGAGCGCCCGGAGATGATGACCGCGCTATTCAGGCTTTTTCCTCCGCTGGGCTGGCTCATTCTGCTGTCGGCCGTCCTGCTCACCACGCTCGGATTGCTGGGAGTCTACGCCGGCGAAGTTGAAGGCGAAGGTCCCGCGTCGCAAACAATCCGGCAGTCGGCCTATCTCGGGGCGGGGCTCGTCGGCGTTCTCATCATTCAGATGTTCGGCTATCGCCGAATCGGGCGATGGTCCTACACGCTCTTCGGCGTCACTCTCGTCCTGCTCGTGCTGCTCATCGTCGCGCAGAAGGTCCCAATGGAACCGCTCATCCGGGCACGCCGCAATACCTATCGTTGGATTGAGCTGGGACCGATCAGCTTTCAGGTGTCGGAATACGCCAAGCTCGTCTATATCCTGGCCCTGGCGTATTACCTGAGATTCCGCACGAACTATCGTACGCTGTCCGGCCTGCTTGGGCCGTTTCTGCTGACGCTGATTCCGCTCGGGCTGATTCTCAAGGAACCGGACCTGGGCACGAGCTTGCTTCTTTTGCCGACGCTCTTTGTCATGCTCTACGTCGCCGGGGCGAAGCTGCGGCATCTGGGCTCGATCATCGCGATGGGGCTCATCGCCGCGCCGCTCTTTTATTTCTCGCCGCTGATGAACGAGTACCAGCGGGATCGGATTCGCTCGCTCATCAAGCAGGACGACTCAGACGCCAAGTGGCGGCTCAACGCCGGGTATCAACTCAGTCAGTCGAAGATCGCTCTCGGCAGCGGGCGGGCACTTGGGCAGGGCTTCAGTGAGGGGGCGTTCTTCAAGCACCACCTCTTGCCGGAGGAGCACAACGATTTCATCTTCGCCGTGCTCGGCAACCAGTGGGGTTTCTTCGGCTGCATGGGTGTGCTGGCGTGTTACCTGGTGATCGTCGCGTCGGGGCTGACGATCGCTTCCATGACGACGGACCCCTTGGGGCGGCTGTTGGCCGTGGGGGTGTGCGTGCTCATTGCGGCGCAGGCGATCATCAACATCGGCATGACCGTGGGGCTGATGCCCATCACGGGCATGACGCTTCCATTTGTCAGCATGGGCGGCAGCGGGTTACTCGCGAACTATCTGGCGATCGGCCTGCTGATCGACGTGGGCCGACGCCGGCCGCTGGACATGGGGCCGAAGCCGTTTGAGTTCGCGGATGAGTGAGCATGACCAGGGGCGAAATTCCCTGGGGTTCAATGAGATTAGATAAGTTTGGAATAAGATTCAATGCGGCCTCGAGTTGTCGGCGACAGGTTTCGGCCCGAGTGTGGGTATAGACGCTGGTCATCCCCAGGCCACTGGCACTGCAACCATTGCCGTGGGCGTGGCCCATCAGCTCCTGGCGGATCAACGGATCTAAATTGGCGTCCTGCATCAGTGTTGCGAATGTGTGCCGGAAGGTCTTCGGACAAGTGATGTGTCCAATGCCAATGCGGTGAGCTATGCGCATGAACTCAATGCGAAGCCGTGAAGACCGGATCACGCCTGCGTCGCGCCAGAGTTGTGCAGCCAGTGACTGGCCGGCCTGGCGAGACATCGCAATTCCGGAATCGGATCGCGCAAGTTTTTGCCGACGCCTGAGCTTGTCTGCGAGGCCGTCGTCCGATGGGTCGTCAAGTGGCGGCATCTCACCGGACCACATGCTCATGATGCTCCAGCCAGTGTTGGACAAGCTGACTCACCTTTACCGGCTCGAAGGAAAAAACCGTATGACTTTGGCCGAGAAGCTGGACGTTCACTTCGCCCGCGACTCTGAGGGCCTCATCCCAGTCCGGCCCGACCCAGACTCGTTTCTTTCGGGCCTCGGTGTAATAAATCCAAAGCGCGCCGTGGTGCTCATACACACTGACGCGCCCGATGCGCGTACGATGAGCGCTTCGTTTTTACCTTGCGGTAACCATCAGAAAACTCCCGAGTAAACGAAGTGCGCATCATTAGTGCACCAGGAGGTTCAAGAAACAGCATGCGGAATGAATGTAATCCCAGCAGAACGCTGGGCTTACTCAGATTGACCGACTTGATGAATCGGAGAGGGAGGGATTCGAACCCCCGCTGCAGTTACCCGCAGACCGCATTTCGAATGCGGCTCCTTCAGCCACTCGGACACCTCTCCAGGGCGGTGAGAATCCTAGCGAAGATTCGCGGTGCACTCAAGGCGGCGGGCAGGGAGAAGAATCGGGCTATCAGGGAATCTCTGTTGCGGCGAGTTGCCGCACAAAGGACACGATCCGGGCATCGGCGTTTGCCGATGACGCGTACCGCTTAAGGTTGGCAATTCCCCCGGACTTGTCGCCGGAGTAATACTGCATAAACCCGGCAAGCAGGAGATACTCGGAGTTTTCCGGCTGGTCTTCGAGGACCAGCAAGAGCCTCCGGAGGTGGGTGTCAAATTCCGACTGTCGTCGGTATGCCGATCGCACGCTGAGCGACGAGCGATTGAGTGACGGAGAGGCGATCAGGTCGGATTGAACGAAATTCGCAGCCTCTTCGTAATGCCCCAATGCGAACTCCGCGAGGGCAAGGCCAAGACGCGATCTCGCGTCGGTGCAACCCCTGTTCATCGCCTCGCGGTATTCGACTTGAGCAAGGCCGTAATTACCCCGGCGAAATGCAAAAGCACCGTTCTTCAGCGCCGATTCCACCGTGCCCACCATCGGCCGACTGGTGAGCCGCGGCGAGATATCTGTCGGCGGCAGGGTCATCGCTCCTGTACCACTGTTGACAATCACCGCCCCAGACTGGCGGGCTTTCTTGAGTTGCCACAACGCCTCGCCGAGTTGTACGCCGGTGCCCGGACTCTGGTATTGCCCCGGCCCGGGACTGAATGACTGACTCGACGGGGCGACAAACGTGGAAAGCTGGTGAGACAGCGGGGCAGCGCCGAGGGTCGAGGGTGCGACGCCCGGCGGCGGGGCTAATTGATAGTTGGCCGGCGCATATGAATTGGCGGCATTGGATGAACTGAAGCCTCCGACCGAGCTATTCTGAAAGCCGGTGTCGCTGTACCGAGCGATTCGCGAGGCCTCAGCGAAGCCATCGTAGGGGGTGCCGTTTGAGAAGTATGTGAAGTTAATTGTGGGCCGCGAAATACACCGGCCTGTCGAACATGGGCGATTGCGGGAAAACATCTGATCGAGAAGCGTCGGCTGCCGCCGGTTCGATTGGGCGGCCTGTATCGCCTGAAAGATGGCCCTGCGCTGGGCCGCGGCGGGGGAGGGGACAACGCCGATGCCGATGATCGCCGCAACGCCTGCCGCGAGGGTGAGTCGCCTACCGGGTGCCATTTTTCCTCTCCTTTCCTCAATTCTACCCCATTAGTCATCAATCACCAATTTCGCCGAGAAAATCTGTGCATTTGGTGCTGACAGGCCGGGGGCCGGCCGAGCACACGGACCATGCGAAACGCACGATATGAGCATGGCCCGCCGATAAGAAACTCATGGAGCCCACTACGCTGATCGCCGAATCGTCGGGAAAAGGGATCGCCCCGTCGCCCCCTGGCCCGGTCCGGGCTCCTTGCACGCCGATCAGCTCGGCGGCCGCCATTTTCGATGTGGATGGGGTCATCGCGGATACCGCCAGATTTCACACTTCGGCATGGGCCCGATTAACCGGCGAAGAGGGTCTGCCGTTCGATACAGTTGCGCAGGACGCGCTTCGCGGCCTTTCGCGTGAGAATTCACTGCGCCACATTCTCGGCGATCGCAAGGTGTCTCCGGCCCGCTTCGCAGAGCTGCTTGCCCGCAAGAACGCCTACTATCTTGCCGCCGTCGAGTCGTTGACGGCGAGCGACGTACTTCCCGGCGTGGGGCCGCTGATCCGGGGCCTCCGCGAACTGGGTCTTAAGATCGCAGCGGTCTCGGCCAGCCGAAACGCGAGGCTGGTGCTCACCCGACTGGGCATTTCAGACCAACTGGATTGCATCGTCGACGGAAACGATCAGGAGCGCGACCCCGCTGGGCGAATGCGATTTCGCCTGGCAGCCGATTTGCTCGGTGTGCCGCCGTCCGGTTGCATCGTTTTCGAGGATGCGGCATCAGCCATCCGACTCGCTCAAGATGCCGGGATGAAGACGGTCTCGCTGGGCATATCGCCCGAATTGTCCGTCGCCAACCTTGCGTTTGAGTCACTTTGCGGCGTCGATGCTCAAATCATCCTCAAGTGGTTGAAGATCTAGCCGCCAACGCCACTACAGCCACGCCAGGCTGCGGTCGTGTCGTTGGTTGCCCGTCCTTGATGCGGCGATTCTAATAGACGTCTATGGTCGAGCAGGTAGCCATGATCGGCGACGGCCAAATGGCCACCGTGTGCAGCGTGATGCTCGCGGATCGCGGAATCCACGTTCGCATGTGGGGGCGGAATCCCGATCAGATCGGAGCGCTGAAGAGCACGCGGGAGAATCATCGCTACCTTCCCGGCCTGCGAATCCCCGAGCGCGTTTCATTTACCACCGATCCGGTCGCCGTCTTCGCCGGAGCAAGCCTCGTCATCTCGGCCGTGCCATGCCAGTATATTCGAAGTGTATGGACAAGCATTGCCCACGCCTATCCGAGCGGCACTCCGATCGCGGGTGTCGCCAAGGGTATTGAGAACGAGACGCTCCTGCGTCCCAGCCAGATCATTCAGGATGTCGTCGGTCCGTCACCCGTGGCGTCCCTTTCCGGTCCCAGCATTGCCGCGGAACTGGCCCAATGCCTGCCGGCGACCGTGGTGGCTGCCGCGGACGATCCCTCCCTCGCGGCGCTCGTCCAGGAAACGCTGTCCTCGCAATGGTTTCGTGTCTACACCAATGACGATCTGCTTGGTGTGGAGTTGGCCGGCGCCACAAAGAACGTCATCGCTCTCGCGGCCGGCATCGTCGACGGTCTGAAGGCCGGCGACAACGCCAAAGCGGCACTGCTCGCCCGTGGTCTGGTCGAGATCACGCGACTCGGCGTGGCCATGGGCGCCAAGCGCGAGACCTTTGCCGGTCTCGCGGGACTGGGCGATCTGGTGACGACCTGCGTTTCGCCGCTTGGCCGCAATCGCTCGGCGGGGCAACTCATCGGGCAAGGAAGAAAAGTCGAGGACGTGATCGGCTCCACGCCATCGGTCATTGAGGGCATCCCGACGACGAAGAGCGTCTTTCAGCTTGCGCGCCGCTACGACGTTGAAATGCCCATCACCGAGGCCGTCTATGGCGTTCTCTTCGACGGCAAGGATGTCATCGCCACCTTGAGCGAGCTCATGACACGAAGGCTCAAAGGCGAGATGTAGCCCGGGATTTTTCCTGCGGCCTTCCGCGAAATGATGTCCACCTCCACTCAATCGCTGGGAATCGGGATCATCGGTTGCGGCCGGGTCGTGGAGAAGCGTGTGGCCCCCGCGATGATTGCATCGGCCCGGGCAAAGTTGGTCGCGTTCTGCTCGCGTGACGGATCGAAGGCGAGGCAATTCGCCGAGTCGTTCGGGGCGAGCGCCGCCTACAACGATGTCTCCGCGCTATTGGCCGATGATAAGGTTCAAGCCATTTACATTGCCGTGCCGAACGCCTTCCATGCTGAGTTGGCGATTCGGTGCCTTCAGGCGGACAGGCATGTTCTCGTCGATAAGCCGATGGCCTTAAGTACGCAGCAGGCCCTGTCGATGATTTCGGCATCGCGTCAAAGCGGCAAGACGCTCGGCCTGATGCACCAGCAGCGATTTCACCCGGTCAACCAGAAGCTGATCAAGCTCATCCGCGAGGGCAGCCTCGGGCGAATTCACTTCGTTCGTGCTCAGATGGGGTTCTGGTATTCGCTTGCTGAGAACTGGCGGCTGAGCCCGGAGCTGTCCGGCGGTGGGGCGGCGATCGACCTCGCGCCTCATGTCCTGGACATTCTCCTGCACGCCATGGGCCCGATTCGAAGCGTCGATGCCCGGTGCTACGACCTGCATCTCCATCGCGGTGTCGAAGATCTGCTGACCGCACGAGTCGAGTTTGCGTCCGGCGCGGTAGGGCAGTTGGATTTTTCGTATTGCTTCCATCATTACGGCGGGCGTATCGAAGTGTACGGCAGCGAGGGCACGTTTCTGGCCGACGGCAGCCTGCAACAGGCTGATCGCTACCGGCTTTGGCAGCGTCGCGGGTCTGACGACTTGCCCCTGGAGGAAGGTGAAACGCCGCCCTGCTTCAGGCTCATCCTTGAGGACTTTGCGGATGCGGTCCTATCGAGCCGGCCGCCGGCGGTCTCGATGTATGATGGACTTTCCACCATGAACGTGATTGACGCGCTATATGCTTCCGCGAAAGCGCGCGAGGAACAGCACGTCGATCAATCCACCATCGCCTGAACGAAGAGCGCGATATCCTGCCCGTCAGGCCCGTTTGTCGCGTCCATGTCGGCAGCCCGAATATGGGCGGCATTCACGTCATTTCCAAGCAGTACCTCGACAAACCCGGGAATGTCGAACTGATCAACCCGCCAGTCGGCGGTGATGTCCCCGCGCAGAAAGGTCTGAAACGCGGCGTACTCCCCGGTGTCGAGCGTCCCGTTGCCGTTGATGCTGGCCGGAACCTGCAGCCCGACCGCCAATGCTCCGCCATCCGCAGTGCCGTATGCCCCGAATGCCAGATAGATCGTTTCGGGAACCTGCCCCAACTGGCCGGCGAGATCAATCGTGCCCTCCAGGTATCCGCCGTTGGATCCGGTCGTCGCCTGCGTCGCACCGATGGCGTCAAACCAGCCCTCGTAGTCGTTGTTATTCTCATCCGCGAGGAAAGCGCTCCAATTGGCGACCTGGCCCGCCTTCGCCCACGGTGAAGCTCGCAGGGAACCCGGCGTGCCTGCCACGAAGATGAAATGATCGTTGCCCTCTCCGGCATCGGGGGCGGCCACGTACAGCGTTGTCCCGCGCACGCCGGCGTAGAGGTGCATTGTGCCGTTCTGCGCGACGAGCGATGCGTCGGCATCGAGTTGACCGTCCATCTGCCAGGCAAGCTGGGGCTGTCCTCCGGTGACGGCAAAGTGCCAGTCCTGACCGCCGTTGTTGTCCCAGGCGCCGCTCCCATTGTTAAACACGACGTCGAGCTGAGTCGCATCGGCCGGCACCGCGACGCTCAATTCCCAAAGCGCCTCGCCCGCGTTCCACGTCATGCCCGGGTCAGGGCTGATGACGGGGTTCCAATTGTTGAATCCGTAGTGCAGCTTAACTTGCGCCGAGCCGGCGAGAGGACGCCCGGCGGGATCGTATTGGATGAGCACTGACTGCCCGGCAACAGGCGGGTTGGGCGTTACGGTGACAACATTGCCGCCGCCCGACGGAACGGAACTTCCGACATAGACGTGCTGGATGTCCGATTTGAACGAGTTCCCCGCGCCGTCCAACGCTTCGACATAGTAATCGAGCAGCACATTCTCCTGCCCGACGATCATCGCCGCGTAGCGTGTCGCGCGATGCGTCGGGGCGAGGATGTTCGCCGGACGGGGAGGCTCAGTGGTGATGGCCATCGCCAGGCTGTTCCACGCACCGACTTCGGCGCCGCCCGCGTAGGTCTCGTTGTCGATGGATGTCAGCGAATTGTTACCGTCCAGATCAAGACGCCAATGGAGCGTGACGCTCGTCAAACCGGAAACGTCGTAAGCATACGTCCAGACTTCGAAGTCCGAGGGCTCCGGTGTTGCCGCCCATTCAAAACCTCCCGGGTTGTAGGGCTCGCGCTGCGGGATGAAGACGGTCGGCGGGGCGATGTCGGGCTGACCCGCAATGACCGCGTCGGCATGCGCGACCGCTTGATTGCAGGCCCGCGTCACGTTGCTGTCCCACGGTTCGCCGCTGCCGTCCCAATACCAGTGGTCGCTGGCCTCTCCGGCGAGCAGGAAGTGCCAGGCCTTTTCGGTGTTCGAGCCCGAGCCGGTCATCACCGACTGCATGCTGGCCGCCGGCGAAATCGATTCCGCCATGAACACGCGGTTCTTCGCGGCCGTCAACACGGCCCAGCTATTTCGATCCGGGCTCCAGCCGGATGCGTTCGGATCTCCGAGCCATTTCTTGAACTCCGGATCGCCGCAGTCCGCTCCGGCCCACGAGCCGCTTTCGACGTGTATCAAATCTGAACCGGCCGGCGGGAAACGGTCCAGATAGTCCTGCACGGTGGTGACGTCGTAGTTCGGATCGCCGCTCACCCAGTTCACCATGCTCTGGAAGTTACTGTGATAGTAAGCATCGCTGCCGCCGCCGAAGTTGTCCCCATCGTGATGCAGCACGACGAACATCGGATGCTGTGCATCGGTGTTGTAAGAGAGGTAGGCGTCCATCACCTGGTCATAGAGAAAGGCCCCGTATCCGCCGCGGCCGTCTTCGTTTCCCTCGTAGCGAGCCGCGGGAACTGCTGTCATCTGTGTGGCGAAACCGGTCGAGGGATCGACGTGCTGCACCCGATGAGGGCGATATCCGAACGGCACGCTGACGCGGCTGGGCGCCCAGAGATTGTTGAGTTGCACCCATGCGCCGCCGTTTGCCGCAGGGTCGGGGTTCACCTGATCGGCCTTGTTCGGGGGGTAGATGCAGGATGCGTTGGTGTGCGGATAGCCCACGCAGGCCCGATCGAAATGGATGTTATCCACCAGAACCCAGTCGATGCCCTCAGCGACCAGTGCCGGAATCATCCGTGTCGAAAACGCCGTCTCTGCCGGAAACATTCCCCGTGCATAGCTGGATTGCGCGCTCCAGGTCTGGGCGTAAACATGCTTGTGCAGACGAATCTGCATGCGGATGTCCTGCTCGTCGAGCAGGGGCATCAGCGGGTGGTGGTAGCCGAAAGCGACAAGGTCCAGTCGCGGATTGCCGAGAGACGTCGTAGCGGCGATGCCCTGGTTGTAGCCGGTTTGCCAGTTTGTCCACATGCCGCCGTTTGTTCCCGCCGCGGCAAGGGAGTTGAGGTTTTCAATCAATGAACCGGTAAAGCTCACCGACGCGCCGAGATGGGGTAACGACTGGCCCGTCACGATGGCATCCTTCGGCCAGGTCGAATAGGGGCCGAACCGCTGGTTATGGACATCGACCACGCTAAAGGAGTAGCGATTATTCGAATCGGTCGCGAGGAGCGACTCATAGGGGTAGTAGATCGGTTGGTGCATGTGCCAGAGAAAGCCGATCTGAATCGGCTCGGCCCGAACTGAGTGGGCTGGGAAAAGAAGTGTCAGACAAAGGGCGGAAAGGCCCATGGGTAGGAGCGAACCTGACCGTTTGAAGCACCGGTGCATGGCCGCTCCTCCCAGAAAAGGCTGATGAGGTCCAACTCTTAGACTAAAGGTCCAGCTAAAACATTTTACCTAGACCTCGATCCTATGAGAAGCTCATCATGCGGGTTGGCGCAAAAAAAAGCGGAGCCCGAGGAGGGCTCCGCGTGTCTGGTCTATTGGGCAAGCGACGAAATCGATGGATCAGTTGATCCTCTGAGCGCCGCCACTCGGCTTCGGCGGCGCGGGATCGTTATTTCCTTCTTCGGCCGCCTGTTCCTCGTCGCCTTCATCTGCTCCTTCAAGCGTGGGTCCGCCCATGTTCACCTTTACGCCATGCTTGGCGGCGCTGGCGGCTCCACAATGAGGACAAAAGATGTCCCCGCGAGACCGGAGCATGTCGCGCGCCTCACTCACGGATAATTGGAACTCCTGCTTACAGGCGTTGCAGGTGTACTTTTCGGTTTGTCCCATGACGTTCTTGTCGCCGGCATCCGCGGAGTCCATCGTGCTCCACAGATAGATGCTTAATCCGATGCCTGCGACTAATACGATGGGGACGATTACCTTTTTCACGTCAATTTCCTCTGCGTTAGAGTAGTCTCACTCGATCCGTCACGCGCTACCTCCCCCTGCAAACCTCGTTGGCCAAAACACCGGGGTCGGGGCCTAACGCAATACAAATTCAATCAGAACGGGACGGGCGGCGACGGCCAGCAATCGAACCGACCCCACGAGCCTCTTGCGTCCGTTTCGTCAGTGTGTGCTCCGCCATATGTGCCAGGCAGAGCGTGCTGATAATAAGTATCATCACCGAAGTCCGCAAAATTAACGTGTCCGTCAACGTATTCAACATTCAGGAAGCCGAGCTTTCGGTGATTCGTGCTCAACTCACCCTGCGTGATGAAGCCCCAGATGTTATTTGTAAAGAGCGTCTGGAAAACGCGTGTCTCAAAGAAGTGCATGACCTGAGAGGTATCCGGAACCTTGTTAACGGATCGCCCATAGACTCCGACATTCACGACCGTTGAGGGATTCGCCACGCCACCACCACCAGAGCTACTACCTTCAAACTGGAGGTTGTTCATGCGACAGGCGACACCGTTGCCCTTGTAATAAGGTGTCTCGGTCTCCAACGGGTTGCTGCCGAAGCCGGGCCACGCCTGCCAGCCGAAATCGTCGCCGGCGCACTGAAACTCCTTGAAAACGCCAGTGGTTCCCGGCGCCGTATTGGCAACGAGACCGCGAGCGCCGTACATCAGGTTGTTGAACGGCCGGGTTCGCGGATCAAACTCTTCACCCCAGTTCACGTAGGGCATCGTGCCCGGGCCGCCGCCGTATTCGGCGTAGCCCTCATAGATGAAATTGAAGGCCTTGTAGTGGACCGGTCCAATGATGCCGTTCGGGTCGTCACTTGCGTAGGTTTGAGCGGTCTGTCCCAACGATCTCATGGCTGACTGGCAGCTCACCTTACGGGCCTGTTGGACCGCGCTGGAGAGCGCCGGCAGCAAGATGCTGATAAGGACGGCGATGATCGAAATCACAACCAGCAATTCGATCAGGGTAAAACCATTTGAACGGCGCTTTTCACGAAACATCAAAGGACTCCTTCCGTTATTCATACTCGGCTCAAGGCTGTTCGGCCGAATCTTCGCAATTCTCGATATACGGCTTATCGAACAATTCTGGAATGCCACCACCCTGGGGTTGCACGCAACTGCCAAAACGCCAACTTCGGCCCCTGTGGCTCAGCTGCTCGCCTAGCCACCCGGCCTTTGTCCCGCGTGCGTCTCTCGCCTCACTATATCTTTATACCCGACGACAACAAGATATTATTCCCCGGAAAAATCCCAGAGAGATCGCGGCAGGCTCCTAACCTCTGGGCCATTATAGGCGGCCAAAGCCCCTCCGAGAAGTGAAAACGCCGTCGTTTTGCCGTTGGTCGTCGGATCGACCGCCCGCGCTCGATCCTGGGACCGAGCTGGTCGAACGATGTAAAGCGTTGTAAGATAATCAATTAGATGGCATCTGACGAACGGTATTCCACGCGATTAACGTCTCAATGTGGCGATCTGCTTCCTGTCTCGCATGCCCCTGCTTCCCTCGCGCAAACCAACTAGACCGTTCGCCCAACCGCCTTCGAAATCGGGTCAAGTTCGCTCATCAGGTTCGAAAAAACCTCCGGCGTGATCGACTGGGCCCCATCCGTCAACGCGTGCTCAGGATCGCCATGGACTTCAATGATGAGACCGTCGGCCCCGGCCGCGATGGCCGCCCGGCTCATCGATGGGACCATGTATGCATGTCCCGTGCCCTGCGATGGATCAATGACGATCGGCAGGTGAGACTCTCTCTTGATCGCGGGGATAATGCCCAGGGCAAGTGTGTTTCTCACGTAAGTCTCATGCGTTCGAATGCCTCGTTCGCACAGGATCACGTCGTTGTTGCCCTCGTTCATGATGTACTCGGCAGCCAGCAAAAACTCATTCAGGGTCGCGCTCCAGCCGCGCTTGAGCATGACCGGCTTTCGCGTGCGTCCCGCTGCCACCAGCAGATTGAAATTGTGCATGTTTCGCGTGCCGATTTGCAGGACGTCGGCATATTCCGCGACGAGGTCAACCTGGTCGATGCTCATGACTTCCGTCACGATCGCCAAACCCGTCTCTGCCCGGGCTTTTGCCAGCAGCTTCAGCCCCTCTTCCCCCAGCCCTTTGAATTCGTAGGGATTGGTTCGCGGTTTGAATGCTCCGCCGCGAAGGCCGTGCGCCCCGGCCTGCTTGACCGCATGCGCCACGCGCATCAGTTGCGTTTCGCACTCCACGCTGCAAGGACCGGCAATGACGGCGATCTTGCGACCGCCCACCTCCATGCCGCTGCCCGCATTGATGACCGATGGCTCGGGGCGTATTTCCCGGCTGGCCACCTTGTATGGGGCAAGAATCGGAACCAGCCGCTCCACCATGGGAGCGCTCTCAATGGCCGACATGTCAACCAGTCGCTCGTCCCCGACGGCGGCGACCACGGTCCGGTCCGTTCCGACGATGACCACATCTTTCAATCCGCGCTCGCGGACTAACTGCGAAACGTGGTCAATATCCTTCTGGCTCGAACCGGGCTTCAAAACGACGATCATGTGCAACCCTCAATAACGCCGGCTGTGCAAGCCGTGCGGTTTAAGACGGAGATTCCTGGCTCTTTATTTTCGTTCCCGAGCAATCCACTGCAAGCGTGTGGTGTTCATCTGTGTCATTATCGGCGCAATCCGTGCGATTCAAGCGAGCGATTTCCATCGTGACGCTGGTACTCCAAAAGCGAGATTTCGGGAACTACCCGGTCGCCTCGTGCGTCCAAGGTGCGAGAGCGATATGATCCGCTCACGAAGAAGCTATTCAAGGAGATTTGACATGATTCGCAATCGCCTGTTCGGGTTGATTTCTGGCGTCGCTTTCTCGACCGCTATTTGCCTGAGCGGCGTCAACAAAGCCGTCGCCGCGGACGACGAGGGGCCCGCCGTCACGGTTTACTCCTCCGCGGACCCCGCAGGGTTCGATCCGCAGCAGTTTATCGCCCAGCAGCGGCAGGGCTTCAACCCGATGTTTGCCTGGCAGGTTCCCGGCTTCGGCGTGGTGAAGGAGGCACGCACGGTCACTTTGAAATCGGGAGTGAATGAACTGCGTTTCACCGATGTCGCTCAATTCATCGACCCGACGACCGTGAGCTTTCTCGATCTGACCACCCCGGACGCAACGAGCGTCATGGAGCAGAACTTTCAATTCGATCTGGTCAGCCCTGACAAAGTCATGGAGAAGTACATCGACCGGGAGATCTCCGTCATCCTCACCCATGGCGATGTGTCCGAAACGGTCAAGGGCACGCTGCTTTCCGCGACTCAGGGGCAACTGGTCTTGAACACGTCAAACGGCGTTCGCATCCTGTCCGGTCAGGGTCAACAGGTTCAGCTTGGAGAACTGCCCGGCGGTCTTATCACCCGACCGACTTTGGTCTGGAAAGTCTCGGCAGATGAGGCAGGCGAACACGTCGTGCGCACCACCTATCAAACCGGCGGCATCACTTGGCGGGCAGACTACAACATGCTCCTGAATCCAGAGGACACCAAGGCGGACGTTGGTGCATGGGTCACGCTCATGAACCTGTCCGGCGCGGCCTACAAGAACGCAAGACTTAAGCTTATCGCCGGTGACGTGCAGCGAATCGCGCCGGAACAACAAATGTTCCGCGGAATGGCGGGAAAAATGGAATCACTTGCGATGAAGGATTCCCAGGGATTCGAGGAAAAGTCGTTCTTCGAATACCACCTCTACACCCTCCCGCGCCGAACGGACATCCTTTCGAACACCACCCAGCAAATTACGCTTTTTCCCACCGCCCGTGATGTTGCGGTTGAGAAAGTGCTCGTCTATTACGGTCTCCCCATGGGGGCCTACTGGAGCTTTACGGCGCAGCCCAATCTCGACCGCGGCCTCGGCGGCCAATCCAATCCCAAGGTCGATGTCTATGTCCGATTCAAGAACGACAAGAAGAGCAACATGGGCATGCCCCTGCCCAAGGGGAAAGTCCGCGTATACAAGAAGGACGATGCAGATGGCACGCTCGAGTTCATCGGCGAAGATCTCATCGATCATACGCCGAAGGATGAAAAGGTCCTGATCAAGCTTGGCCAGGCCTTTGATGTCGTGGGCGAGCGCACCCAGACCGACTTCAACATGGACTCGGGCCGCAAGACGATGACTGAGAGCTTCCGAATCCAGATTCGCAATCACAAGAACGCAGATCAGAAGGTCATCATCAAAGAGAATCTTTACCGCTGGACGACCTGGGAGATTTCCAAGTCGAGCGATGAGTTTCAGAAGATCGACGCGCGGACGATTCACTTCGAAGTGGTCGTTCCGGCCGAGGGCGAAAAGACGGTGGACTACACCGTCCGCTATACGTGGTAACGACCAAATAGGCCGCTGTTACCACTCGGTGATCAAGACGGGAGTCCCAGACTCCACGGTATCGAAGAGTGTGATCACGTCGTCGTTGCGAAGGCGGATGCAGCCCATCGAGGCGGGTGTGCCGATCTTGTCTTCCGCGGGCGTGCCGTGGATGTAAATGTAACGATCGTGCGAATCGACGCCCGGCCCCGCGTTGATTCCGGGCTCAAGTCCGCGCAGCCACATGATTCGGGTCAGGACGTAGTCTTTCTCGGTGACCTGATCGGTTGCCCATGTCTTCCCGTTGGACTTCCGCTCGACGAAGATGGTTCCCCACGGCGAGTTGCCGCCGATTTTTTCATCAATCTTGTGCCAGCCGGTCGGCGTCTGGTTCGAGTTCTCTCGATTGCCCATCCCCTTGGCCGCCGTCGAGCACGGGTACACAAAGTCAACCCGGTCCCCTCGTATACCGATCAGTTCCTGTCGGGCCCCCGAAACCCAGAGTCCCAGACCACCCTCCACGCGCTCGTCCCAGCCGCTCTCAATCAGTTTTGCGGCGATATCGTCAGGAACGAGTTTTCCCACCGTCGGCTCGGCAGGTGCAGTCTCATCGCCTTGGCGACAATCAAATCGGGAGGCGGGAAACAAGGCAAGAACCAACAAGAGAGGGGCGATCCGTCGCAAACTCATCTTTCGCATGGTAAGGCAGATGAGACGGCACTTCAATCAGCCGCCAGCCCATCGCGGCGGACTCATAGTTTGTGCTGGAGCAGGTCGCGAAGCGGCAGAAACGAAAATGACTCCAGCAGCCGGTGCATGCGCGGCTCGACCCGGCTGCGAAATAACGCCTGGGTCAAGTGCCGGCGCGATTCGACCTGAACCCCTTCGGCGACGTGCTCGCTCACTCCGGAAACGTCCAATTCATACGGGTGTAGATATATGACGGCCGGCATGCCCGCCCGATTCATCCGTCGAAGCGCCCAGCGAATCGCGCCACCGGGAATCAGCCGAAAATAGCCGCCCCCTGCAACGGGCCAGTTCCGGCCCATCAGCCGAACCGTCGCGGGAGGGCACTCCAGTAGGCCGCACCCCGGCCAGCGATGTACGCCGCGAGGCGCGGTGGGGATGCCGTACCGCGGGTGCCGGATCGGAAACACGCTCGAACTGTATTTGAATCCGAGTTCCGACAGGATGGCCCCTGCCCACCGCGTCTCTTCGACGATGCTGAAGGCCGGAGCGCGGTAGCCGATCGGCCTCTCGCCGACAAGGTCGGTCAGGATCTTAATGCTGAGTCGGACATCCTGCTCAAACCGCCGGGGGCTGATCTGGGTGAGCAGTTCGTGGCTGTGTCCATGGGAGGCGATTTCATGCCCGGCGGCATGGACTTCCTGGATCAATTCCGGGAAGCGCAAGGCCACTTTGGTCAGGACGAAAAAGGTGGCCCGGACGTTGTGCCAGGCTAGTAATTGCAGGACGCGTTTGGTGTTTTCCACGACCCGCCCGGTAATATCATGTTCCGTCCCCAGGACAGCGATCGGCCAATCCTCAAGATCGACGGTCATGGCATTGAGGACGCCGCCCATTGTTGACGGCGCCAGCCAGTGCAGCATCGGCGGATCGTCCTGGCGGACGGCGCATGGGGCTTGTCGATCGTGCGGAAGGGTTCGCAGGTACGTCATAGGTCGCCTGCGATAACATCGGCTTTCGGCGTGTTGACGATCCAGTGGACGAATCGCCGCCTCAATGCTTGTCGCGGCCTTCTTCAATGCCGTCGAGGTAATCCGCTGATTGGGCCGTGGTTGTCGCGGCGTGGCGCAGCCGCAGCAGGCTTTTGACCCGTTCGAGCAGGTCGATGCGATTCACAGGCTTGGTGAGAAAGTCGTTGGTCCCCACCTCGACGCCCCGTTCGACATCGGACAGGTCCTGCAGGGCCGTCACCATGATGACCGGTATGCTCTGCGTCGCCGGATCGGACTTGATCTTCTTGCATACCTCGTAACCGCTCATTTTGGGCATCATGATGTCCAGCAGAATGAGGTCGGGCTGCTGCGCGGCCACCAATTGAAGGGCCTCCATCCCGTTTGATGCGCGGATCGTCACCACGCCGGGAAGCTCCTCCAGATAGGCCTCCAGCAGCTCCAGATTCTGCATATTGTCATCAACGATGAGAACCTTGCTCGACTGGGGGGTGGCTTCCGTCACGTCAATACTCCCGAATCATGCCTGCCGGTTGCAGGACGTCCGCCATCATATCCTTCTGTGGAGCTCCGGCCAACGACACTTTTGAATCGTGCAATTCAGCCGGCGATGCCGTTCTCAAACACACTCAGCGCCGATCCGATGAAGCCCGCATCGTTGCTCAACTCCGCGAGGCGCAACTCCGGTGGATCGCCAAGCGACTTCGAGGCCAGTCGTCCAATTTCCTCAACGACCACGTCAAGAAGCGCGGGACCTGCCTTGCTCATCCCACCTGCGAGCACAATCCGCTCGGGATTGAGCAGGTGTTGCAGATTGATACATGCGATGGCCAGGTAACGGCAGGTTTCGCGCCAGACGTCGGTCGCAAGAGCGTCACCGCTTGTCATTGACTCGACAATATGCTTTGTCGTCAATTCCGCGCCGGACCCCAGGATGGTTCGCAGTGACGAAGTAGCCCCCTCGTCCATGTGCTGAAGCGCCCGCGCGACCGTGGCCCGCGCGGACGCGTACGCCTCCAGACATCCAAGCTGTCCGCAGCCGCATTTCCTTCCGCCCGGCACCAGAATCGTATGCCCGATCTCGCCGGCATTTTCAAAGGCCCCTCGCCACAGCTTGCCTCCGAAAATAATGCCGCCGCCGATGCCCGTGCCCAGGGTCATCATGATCATATACGAGCAGCCGCGCCCGACGCCGCGGTGAAACTCGCCCAGTGCCGCGTTGTTGGCATCGTTTTCCAGTAAGGTGGGTAGCCCGGTCGCCTGGCTGATGAGCCTGACTACCGGCACGTTTTGCCAGCCCGGCAGGTTCGGCGGTGAGATGACCATCCCGTCCTTGCGGCTCAGCGTGCCTGGCGCACCGATGCCGACGCCTGCCACCCTGTACGAAGCCGCCTTTGCTTCATCGACGAGCCTGGTGATCAGCGTCGCCATCCGACCGATGACGTGGTCCGGGCCTCCGTCCGCCTCGGTGGGCACAGTATGCGTAAACAAAACGGCCCCGTGCCGGTCAACGAGACCTGCCTTGATAGCGGTACCGCCCAGGTCCAGGCCGATGGCCGTGTCGATGCCATGCTGCGCCATCTAGGTTCGCTCCGGCAGATTGAAAAATCTGCGCGTGTTCGCGGTGGTGATTCTTGTCAATGCTTCGACAGTCAGGCCGCGCGTCTGTGCGATGCAACCCGCCGTATATGAAAGGTGGCTCGGCTCGTTGGGCCGAACGCCGCGAACAGGTTCCGGCGATAGATAGGGGCTGTCCGTCTCGATCATCAGCCGTTCCTCCGGGATCAGCTTCGCCACCTGGCGGAGTTCATCGGAGCGCTTGAATGTGACCACTCCCGTCAGCGAGATCCAGTATCCCCGGACGAGGATTTCCTCCGCCTCCCGCAGCGTACCGGTGAAGCAATGAAATACCACATCTCGCGCCGGCCCACAATGCGCCAGTACCGCCATCACGTCCGCGTGTGCCTCTCGGCAGTGGATGACGATGGGTTTGTTCGCCGCAGCCGCGAGCTCGATTTGCCGCTCGAAGACCCGCCGCTGCACCTGCCTGTCGGCGAAGTCGTAATGATAATCCAGCCCCATTTCGCCGACGGCGTGGATATCCTTGCGCTCAACCAGGTCGGCCAGACGCCGATCCCAGTCCGCACTTGCTTGGCCCGCCTGGTGGGGATGGATGCCACAAACCACGTGGACCTGAGTGTACGTCTCAGCGAGTGCCAATGCCGTTGCCGCGTCGGCCAGGTCGGCGGCGATGGTGACGAACTCCTTGACCCCGGCCGCCTCGGCTCGCACCAGCACCGCCCCGATCTGCGGAAGGAGTTCTCTTGACGTGAGGTGACAGTGGGAGTCTATCATGCGTGGCTCGGCGTTGGCGCGTCAGCTCTGGTGATCGGTATTTCGCCTTTCTCGCGCGACCAACAGGTGGCCCCATTCTAACCTGTGACGTGATGTTTCGGCGAATCGCCCGAAAGCCACCTAGCCCTCCGACGCCGGCGACTTGTCGCCGAGTTCCGCTGCCAGCTCGCGCGCGCGAGCGATGACGTCGCCCGGGTAATTCTCGGACTCCAGCACCCGCAGCGCATTTCGCCCTCGCGCCGGTCCGGGCCGAATGCGATAGTCAAATACCATCTGACTCTGTTCGAATCGTTCCTCGAAGTGGTAATTAGCCCCGCCTTCGCGCGCCGCAATGGTTGCCAGTGCCGCGTCGTGCGTCGCGATCAGGTGCAATCCGCTCCCGCGAATCAAAGACCCGATCACGGCCCCGGCCGCGGCTACCCGTTCGGCGGAGTTCGTTCCGCGAAACGGCTCGTCGATCAATGCCAGTATGGGGACGCCGGCCCGTGCGTCTTCGACCATCCGCCTGACCTGTCGAACCTCGGCCAGGAAGTAACTCTCCTGACGCGCCAAATCATCGCGAATGCGCAGGTCGGTCAGAATTCTCAGAGGGGTCAGCGTCATGTCCTCGGCACAGACCGCGGAACCCGCCCTTGCCAGGAGCACGTTGGTCCCCAGCATCCGCAGAAACGTGGACTTGCCCGACATGTTCGACCCGGTAATGAGCCAGGTGTTCTCGCCTTCGCCGAGGATGGCCGTGTTCGCTACGGCGCGTTCATGGGCGACGAGGGGATGGCGCCCCTCTCGAACGGTAAGGCGCGGCGGGCCGTCGACGATCTGCGGCCAGGATGTACTCGGCTGCTCCGCCGAGAAGGCCGCAAGGCTGCTGATCATCTCCAGCTCACCGACCGCGGAAACAGCCTGAAGAATCCGCGTGCGTTCGCGCAGGCTGCATCGCTCGATGAGCAGCAAAACCTGCAAATCCCAAAGGCAAACGACATCAATGATCGTATGCAGCACGCCCGCCAATCCGAGGTAGACGAAAGGAATGCGGCGGTGAAGCGAAGCGAGCCCGCCGGGGGCGAGTGATTCGTCGAAAGCCGTCCGCAGCTCCCTAAGACGGACAGATTCTGGAAGGATCGATCGCGCATCCTCAGCATAGCGCCGCATCGCGCCCACGATCGGCTCCAGTTCAAGCCACGGCCGCAACCGCTCCTTGACGCCGCGCAGGAAGCTCGGAATCGCTATGGCGTTTATAATGAGAACCGCAACCAGCGGAAACCAGCCCACGGCAGAATTGATCAACCCCAACGCGTCGGCCAGGCTGACCAGCAGGGCCGTCGGGCCGGCAAGCCCCCAATAGCGAATTACCCTTGCCGTACCCGCGTACTCGAGCGGCGTCGCCTTGCGCATCGTGTTGTAGAACTTGTCGAATTGAGTGGCCATCGACCGCATCGGTGCGGCGGAAGCCAGTAATTGCGTGCGAGCCGCGTGATCTATCGCCATTGCCTGTACGGCGGCCTGTGTAAGCTGAATCGCGGCGCTGTCCATCGGCGCGGAGGTCAGCCCCAGCGAGAGTCTGGCCGCGCCGGCAGGCGTGGATGCGCGATTGAGCAATCCGAACAGGCTCAGCCGCTCACCAAAGAGATCGAGATCGTCAATCTCCTGTGGGCTGAGTCGATCGGGACTGGCATCGCTGCCGGATTGCCCATACAGCGACGCCCACAATGCCAGATCGCCGGGCTCCGCACCACTGCGAATGATGATCGGCTCACCCGTGATGCGGCGACGCGATTCCTCAAGGACTAGAAGGATATTCTCGGCGGACAATTTCGCCCGGGTTGCGCGCTCGTGAAACCGCACCGCCACGAAAAAAGAGAGGACGCCGAACACAGCGAGCGCCGCGCCCCAGGGCAACGCCGCCGCGAAATAGAGGTAAGCCCCGCCCGGAATCATCGAAAAGGTGAAGAGCCGGCCCCATGCCCACATAGTGGCGCTGCGTCGTGCAACGGATCGTCTGCGGTTTGCTGACCGGCAGGTGTCTTCAATCCACCGGCCCAGTTGCTCATGCGATGACGGCGGCGCAGGCCACGCGATGGGGTCCATGCCCACAGAATAGTGGCTTCACGTGCAATCGTCGAAGGCGATCAGAGATGAATCATCGCAGGCCCCAGTCCGGCACGGTTGAACCATTCGCCGCCGGTACTAGCTCCAGATGATCCTTTTGGAGTCGACCCCATCCGGCAGACCGCGTTCCCATTCCCGTCGGACCAGACCCAGTCCATACACGCAGAACTCGAATTGGTCACTCAGGAACGTGAGGAGTCGTGCGGGCGGCTCGGTATTTTCCGTGGAAAGGTCGGATGCAATCGAGTACGAGCGTTTCCCTTGCTCAAGATAGCTGAGCAGGTCATCTCGTGCGGCCCGGCGGTGCATGCGTCGGAGATTCTCCGGATAGACGCCGGTCCAGAAGAGTGTCACGTCGCCGATGTTGCGATAAACACTTCGTCGTCGCTCGTCATCGGAAGCGGAAGCACCGAATTGGGCCTCGGTCAGCATCTCTGCCACGTCGGACACTTTTCGGCCGCTTCCATCGCCCAGGAGGCTGAGCTTCTCGGTGTGGATGAAGGCGGTCAAGAGATCGGTCAGGTAATCGAGAACGCCGGGATCGCTCAGGCCGACGCGCTCCTGAAAGCTGGCCTCCACCAAGGCGGCGAACCAGCGTCGAACGGGACTATCGTGCGTTGTCGGTGCCACCGCTGACTGCCTCCTCGCATTAACGCCATGCGAAAAAACGCAGAGGGACGCGATTACTTCCCTACTCTTCGGAATCGGACTACCTTTCATTGTATGATTTCTCCGACGGCCGAGTAAAGTTTTTCCGTGTTTCTTGCGGGCCGTTATCGGTCAGTGTCGTAAGGCTTATCCCCGCAGGCGGGTTTGCAGCAATCAATTCGGAGTAACGTCATCAAGACTTCGCAGCTCCATTACGAACTGCCGGCCGAGCTGATCGCCCAGACGCCGCTTGAGCGCCGCGATCAGGCTCGGATGCTGGTGCTCGATCGAGCATCCGGCCGCATAAGCCACCGCCATTTCTCAGACCTGCCAGAGTACCTGCGAGCGGGAGACTGTTTGGTCCTGAACCGTTCAAAGGTCGTTCCGGCCCGGTTCTTGGCCCGACGTTCAACCGGTGGCAAGGTGCCGGGGCTGTTTGTCCGTGAGCAATCACCCGGTCGCTGGGAGGTCCTGTTGACCGGGGCAGGTCGGCTCAAGCCGGGTGAGGAACTGGCGCTCATCGGCGGGATCTGGCGGATGACATGGCATCGGCACATCGATCGCGGACTGTGCGAAGTGGAAGTCTCCCCGGCCGATCCTGTCGAGACGGTGCTGGCCTCTATCGGTTCGATGCCGCTGCCGCCGTACATTCGCCGCGTCGGCGCTGCGGACAGCGAGACGGATGCCCTGGATCGAGAGCAGTATCAGACCGTCTATGCGGCTGAGGCCGGTTCAGTCGCCGCCCCAACGGCTGGGCTTCACTTTACGCATGAACTTCTTGGCAGCCTGGAGAATCTCGGCGTGTCAATCGCGCAGGTGCTGCTGCACGTTGGGCTCGGTACGTTTCAACCCGTCGAGGTCGCGGACCTCGGCGATCATCCGATGCACCGGGAGTGGTATACGATGCCCGGTGAGTCTGCGGACAGGATTGCCCGTGCTCGATCGAGCGGCCACCGGGTTCTTGCCGTAGGGACGACGGCCGTTCGCGTCCTTGAGACATGCGCGGCAAGCGTAGGGTCGGCTGCGACCAATACAGTTGAGCGCTCAGGCTGGACTGACATACTGATCTACCCGCCGTACAAGTTTGGCGCGGTTGACGCCCTGGTGACAAATTTCCATTTACCCGGAAGCACGCTACTGGCCCTGGTGATGGCCTTCGCGGGACGCGAGGCGATTCTCTCCGCATACGCCGAGGCCATTCGCGAGCGTTACCGCTTCTTCAGCTACGGCGATGCGATGTTACTGCTATAGAGGGACTTGGTTGAGGGTCGCTACCGCTTGCCTCGGGAATTGAATCGCTCGGCGTCTTTGTTGTAGCTCGCTTCGAGCTCCGCCATTCGGGCCTCGGCCTCGACGATACGACTGCCGAATTGTTTTTCCATGGCCGCTGCGGTGGTCGGCGTCATCTTCAGATCACCCGCTTCGATGAGCACGGCCTGTCGCTTCTCGTTGAGGAATATGGCCGATGGATTGGCGGCGAGCCCTTCACGGTCTTCGACGCGAAAAACCGGTCCCCGGGCGGCCCCGGTCGGTAGCTCACTCTTGCCTTTGAAATCCACGACCTTGGCGATGAGCCCCGCCCGCGAATGGTCAAAGGTGACAAATGCCAGGATTTTCTGCGAGGAGATTTCCGAAACGAGCCTCGGCAACATCCGAGCGAGGATTCGTGAGATGTAAGTAGCCGGCAGTTTCGTCGGCGGGTTTTCCGTGGCGGGCTGATTAAGTGAATAGGACTGATTGCTCAGCAGGATGTCTCCCGCACGCAGGCCCTCTTCCAGCGTGACTTCCAGATAGGTCGGCCGATCCCGTTGCTCCGGCACCAGCGTCGTCACGCTTGTCTTCCAGCTCTCGCTCGAAAGGTCAAAGCTGAGAAACATGTTGGTCTGAAGTCGGCGGGCGTTCCCGTCGGCCTCAAATGTCCACCCTCTCTCCTTCATGGCCACGCCGGGCTTGCCGTCGCGAACATCTTCCGACTGGCGCAACAGGACAAAACCGATGACCTTGCCCTTGTACTCGAACTGAAGCGCTTCCTCGGGCACGATCGCCCGCCTCAGTTGATCGGGCTTGATCGAGCCGAGAAACGACTCTCCCTCTTCGAGTGCCGTCGTCAGTTGTTGATCTTCTAAATCGCCGCCAATGATTCGGAACGAATTAACCACCAGATTGAACAGGGGTTCACTGGTTTGCTTCGATGATGCAGGTCCGTCATAGAGGATCACATAATACGACTGCGGCTTATGCCGGATGATGGCCTGGAGGCGGAGCTTACGAACGCCGTCTCGAAAGAAGGTCGCAGCCAGAATCGCCCCGGGCTTGTCCGCGATCGGTTGCAACTGCTGAGACTGAACCTCAAGACCGCTGAATTCCAGCTCCAGATTGTGGGCGACCTGCTTGAGCATTTCGTCCATCGCCACGCTCTGAGTGGTGGTGGTCTGTTTGACGACAATTTCCTCGGCCTGGCCTGCTGAAATGGGGTGGATCATCCTGACGAGGGTGACACCGCGGCGCTCCGGCACGCGCTGCCGCACAATGCGCCAATCCGAGGGCGGCTGAATCGAGAATCCATAGCTGCCGTCAACAATCGGGTCGGCCAGTGGGCCACCGGCAACCGGGGGCTGAGCAGGCTGTTGAGCGATGAGTAGGCAATGTAGGACGAGTGAAAGACAAATCATGGGACGGTATCGTATCTCGTTAGTCAGGCATGGGAAAGAAGGATCATGACGAATGCTGCCGATGAGTCCGTGGACGTGGCCATCTCCACAGAGTCTAGAATCTGATCCAGCAGGCGCAGTCTCGAAAAATCCATGAGCAGAACGGTGAGCCTGAATCGGACCACTAATCCGGACGGGTGGACCGCAATGCAGGTCGCGCTGATGGACGTAGTCTTCTCCGTAACCATCTCATGCACCACGATGCCGTGAAACTCACCGAATGATCTCGGCTCAGCTTGGCTTGTGTCGTCCAGTTCCTCGCAGGCCTCCTTGATGGTCGTCCCTGCCTCCAGACGCACATAGGCGACTTCCAGCTCACTGCCGCCGCCGGTCTTCATGGGGATTCGATAGCTGACTTCGCCGCCGGAGTCTAAGTTCCGTGACGACTCCTGGCCGCTCGTATTGAGGAATATCTGCTCGGCGCCTTGTGGGATGCTGAACCTGATCGGCCAATGAGCCAGCTCCGCCGCAACGAGCGGATTGGATTGCGCTGTCACGATCCAAGCCAGCGCGGTAGTCCCGGCAAGCGCAATCCCCGCAGAGACAATCCCCAGACGGGGACGACCCGGCGTTTCTCGACTGTACTCTTTCCACATGCCCTGGAGGATATTCCAGGAGCCCGGCATCGGCAATCGAGCCGAACGTAACCCTCAAGGTAACGGCGCGTCGGTCAGGCGACCATCTCGCGGGCCTCGTCTTTGAAGCGTCGACGGAGCCGGGCAATGACATCTTTGTGGATCTGACTGACTCGTGACTCGGAAAGGTCGAGCACCAGACCGATCTCGGCCATCGTGAGGTTCTCGGTGTAATAGAGAACCAGGACAAGGCGTTCCTCGCGATTGAGACCCCGCGTGATGTAGTCGGTCAGCATCTCCCGGGAAACCTTGGTCGATGGATCCACCGCGCGCATGTCGCTGATGTCCCAACCGCCGGGCGAGCCGCGGTGGTGACCGTCTTCGTCATTTTGGACCGCTGAGAAATGGACCTCGTGGCCCAGACGGGAGAGGCGAGACAGCTCGGAGTAGCGTTCGCGGCTCATGCCCATGCGGGAAGAAAGCTCGTCGTCGGTCGGGGGGCGTCCCAGGGCGGAGTCGAGCACGTCACGGTTTTGCATCCGCTGCTTCTCGAAGCTTCGCACTGTACGGGACTGTCCGTCTAATGCTCGAAGCCAGTCCATGACCGCGCCGTGGATGCGCTGCTGGCAGAATGTTTCAAATTTTGCCTTGTGTTTCGGATCATAAGCCTGAACCGCCTCGAGGAGGCCGTCGTATCCAGCAGAGCAGATCTCGTCGTAGCTGATCTGTGCCGGAAGCTTTTGAGAAAGGCGGGCGGCCTGCATATGCACCAACGGGCGGTAGTGCTCAATGAGTCGATTACGCAACTTAATTGCGCGATTGCCCAGGTACTTCTTCCACAGTGCGTCCACCTCGGGGCGGGCATTCTTCATGAAACACTCCTTTGTTCACGGGGCGCATCGATGGCAGTAGACGATGGAGCCCAGGTCCGTCCTTGTTCCGACCAAGATAAGGGGTGAACGCTGGTAGTTTCGAGTTGCCTGACATCCTTGTCAGGCATCAGAAGCGCTTTGGTGATTATTACCTCCCTGAGCGCTTAATTGTGCGGCGGGGCGAATACTAACAATCGCCTCAGGGAAACGCCAGCGAAAAATTGGCGAAATGTTTTTTCTTTTCGCCATCCACTTATTCGAGTCGAAGGGACTGCGCACGGCGTACGCTTCCGTGCATGACAACGTACGCCCCAACTAGCAACCCGCGCGCCAAAACGCCTTCAGAATTCTGAGGGGGAGACCGTCGAGCGGATGGACTCGCCGATTATCTGAGTATCAGTATTAGCAGGAGGATGAGAATAACGACGCCTTCAATAATGACGCCGACAAGAAGCCCTGAATTGATTGAACCGCCCGCCCGACCCGGCATGTTCTGCGCGTATCCTGAATAATCCTGCCCGTCGTACTCAGCCTCTTGGCCCGAGGCAAGCGTCTCCAGGACACTGTCATCGTATTTCTCTCGGGCCTGCAACGGGGCTTCGCCGCGAGACACTCGTTCAAGGTCGGTCAAAAGATCGTGGGTATTGGCGTACCGCTTGTCGCGGTCCTTGGCCATCATGCGTTCGGTCACCTCGGCCAGTCCCGTCGATAGCTTCGGGTTGAGGTGGTCCGGCGGTACCAGCGGCTCTTTGAGGTGTTTTTGCATGATGGCGGCCGGGGTCGGCCCCTCAAACGGCACCTTGCCCGTTACCATGTGATAGAGCGTCGCGCCCAGGGAGTAGATGTCGGCTCGGAAATCGACGTCCCCAACGCCCCGGACCTGTTCCGGAGAGATGTAATACGGGGTACCGAAGGCGCGGCCCTTCTCTGCTGCGGCGGCCTCGGCGTCGTCCGCCTGACGGGCGAGGCCCATGTCGGCGAGCTTCGCCGTGCCGTCCTTAGTGATCATGATGTTCTTGGGCTTCACATCCCGGTGGATGAACCCCTTCTCGTGCGAGTGCTCAAGGGCTCGGGCGATCTGGATGATCAGGTCAAGCGCCGTCTTTTCGTCATAGACCTTCTTCCGGGTGAGATCGTCATAGACGGTCTGGCCGTCCACGAACTCCATGACGAAGTAGTGGTAGCCGGCGTACTCGCCGACGTCGATGGCCTGCACGATGTTGTTGTGGTTGAGCTTGGCCGCCGCACGCCCTTCGGCGTTGAAGCGCTTGACGAATTCCGGATCTTCGCTGAGTCGCTTCGGGAGGATCTTGATGGCAACGATCCGGTCCAGCGAGAGCTGCTTGGCCTTGTAAACACTGGCCATTGCCCCGGCGCCGATCTTCTGCATGATCTGAAAGCCGGGAATCTGCTGCAACGACTGAGACATCGAGTCGTCGGCCGGGCTTCCGATCCGCTTGATCTGACTGGCCGTCACAATGCCGGCTCGGACCAGAATCTCCGACAGTTGCATGGGAGTCCCGGCGGCGGCGAGCTTCTTTTGCTTGGCAAGACAAGCCTGGACTTCCTCGGGCGTGGCAAGGCGCGCATCGACCACCGCCCGGCCCAGATATGTGTCCGCGCCGGTTCCGGTTTTCTGACCGACTGGATTAGGGTCGATCGCCATGGGCCTCCAGACGAGAGATCTAGCCGGGATCGTTTTCGGTCGCGGCTTACATTACTCTATGTCGCTCAAGGGCTTAATTCAAACAGAGGACGAGCCAATTCCGGGGCGCACAGCGAATTTGCCCGTGATCTTTGCAAACGGGTCGTCGAATTGAACTGTTTCCGGACGCGAACCAACCAGGCCCGCTGATGCCGGGCCACAATCAAAACGGCAGCATCACCGGGGGCAGCCGGCACAGCCCGAGGAGCTTCGACTCGTCCACACAAACCCCCAGACCGGGCCCCTCCATTGCGCGCCATCTTCCGCCGTAACCGAACCTTAGCGGTTTTCGGGTAACGTCGTCACGAAGGAGGAACTTTCCAAAGCTGCCCTCGGCGAATACGACATCTGGCACAAGCTGAAGAAACCAACGTCCCGCCGCCGAAAGGATGCTCGTCTCGCCGACCATGCAGCCCATTTGCACGTCTACATGATTTTCCTTCGCCAGAAGGGCTAGCCGAAGCGAGGGGATGAGACCGCCGTTCTTGCTGATGCGAATGTTGAACCACGAGGCCGCGCCCCTTGCGATCAGCAGTTGGGCGTCTTCCATCGTGACCAGGGATTCGTCCGCCATCAGCGGCATGTTCGTCTGTCGAGCCAGGGCGGCCCAAGACTCGATGTCGCCTTTTTCAAGCGGCTGCTCGATGGATGAAATCGGAAGCGACTCCCACTCCTGCAACCGCCTGATCGCTTCGTTGAGCTTCCACGCCCCGTTGGCGTCCAACCGCAGCGTCGCTCGGCCCCGTCGCAGTCCACGACCAAGTGCCTTGACGCAGGCGGCGATGCGCTCCTCGTCCTCGTCGTCGCCGACTTTCAGTTTGAAGTCACGCAGACCGTATAGCCACATCTTGAGTAGCGACGACCTCGATCGTCCCGCGTCGCCGCTGGAGATCACGCCGCTGAAGCGAACCGTGTTTCGGCTTCCCGGTGGTCCCAGCACGGTCTCGCTGACCCATCCGGCGATGGATTCGATCGACCTGTCAAATGCCTTCGAGTATGCATCCAGCAGGGCGAGCTCGACGGCGGCGCGCGTGGCCGTGATGACCCTCCCGGTCGCATCCCGGATCGGGAGCGACGCCGCCAGCTCGATCGCCTCGCCGAAGTTCTGCGGGCGGGCGCCGACCAGGATCGGGACAAAGACATCCCGAATGGCCGCCAGGATGTCATCGTGCGATTCGCCGGTCACGTAGGTTCGGGGGTGCGTCTCGCCGTAGCCCTTGAGCCCCCCGGCAAGTTCCACCTCCAGAATGACTGGTTCAGACGTCGATCGCTCGGCCGCCGCATGGCGAAACTTCTGTTTCATGGGGATCGACGGCGACCAGATGCGCAGGCGTGAGATGGGGAGCGGTCCGGTCATCCGTGGTATTGAAACGCTGAGGCACGCAATTGTCGAAGCGGCGGGCCGATGGCGAAAAATTGCTCAGCGTTCGAGCGAATTGCATTCCTTGCGGGCCGGGTGCTTTCGCACTGACCGCAACGCGCACTAGCATCGCCCGAGAAGTTCCACCCAGGCCCTTGCCGCCGCGTTTGAATCAAACCGGGCCTCAAAAAGAGATCGTGCCGCGCGGCCTGCCGCGGCACGTTTCTGGTCATTATTGCGTAGCGCCTGAATGCTCCCAACCAGCGCCGACGGGTCAGCATGTGAGACGCAAATGCCGGCCCCGGATGATTCAAGCCAATCGACGATTTCCGAGCGGCGGTTGCCGATGAAGATGACGGGCCTGCCTGCCGCGAGGATGGCGTAGATCTTATACGGCAGCGCCATGTCAAACATCGCGTCGTGCTGCGAGATCAGGCAGACATCGGCCGACGCGAGCATGCTGCCAAGTAGATGCGCCGGCTGGTAAGGAATCAGTTCGGAGTTGGGCGACAGGCCCTGTCGGATTGCCTCGCGCTGTGGACCGTCGCCGATGAACTGAAATCGGATACGGTCGTCCGCCGCAAGCTGCTGCGCCGCGGTGAGGATCGCATCGAACGGATGCGAGAGGCCCATGTTCCCCGCGTATTGCACCACGAAGCGACCGTCGGGGTCGTGCTGCCCGCGAAATGAATTGTCCGTCGTCGTCGCAAGCCGCTTTGGATCGTAGCCATCGTGAATGGTGTGCAACTTGTCGCCGGTGACGGGGCGCGTCTGTGCGATGCGCCGCGTCATGCGCTCGGCAATACAGACGACGGCCGCCGCTTGCTGCATGGCTTTTGTGTCCGCCGTCAGCCATCGCCGGTGGATGAAACCATTGGCCCGTGACTTGCCCAGTGCCGCCGCCAGATCGGGGTATAGATCCAGCACCTTGTAGAGGTAGGGGCAGCCGCAGGCCTTGGCGATCTTGCGCGCGATGTCGCCGCCTTGCGGTGGGGCGGTCGTCCCGACGACGATGTCGATTCCACCCAGACTGCGCGCCGCGCGGATCGCATTTCTCCCGAATGCTGCAAAGCCGAGGGCTCGGCGAAACAGGTTTTTTCGGCTGACGGCAGGGCGGTCAACGCGAATAACGTGGACGCCGTCGATCACTTCCCGAGCCGGATATGTCACCGAAGGATCATCCCACGCCCGATCGCCGCAGATGATCGACACGTTCCAGTCCGGCCGCAGGGCCGCGATCTTCGGCAGATGATCCGCCGCTACGACAGCGCTGGCGCAGATATCGGGGTGATAGAATTCGTTGAGAAACAGAATGTGCCGATGTTGTGGCATGACGCCCGTACCGAGAGTATTCAGTCGTTCAAAGTAGTTGTTTGGGGGTCAGCCTGCCGAACCGATTTGTCGTGGGAGAAACGACGATCAAGCCGTTCGCACAATTCTTCGAGCAGGGTGAGCGGCTCTCCCATAGGGGTTTTCTCCGGAGAGAAATACAATCGGAGGATCCTGTCGCCGCCGAGTTGCTTCTCCAGCAATTGAACTTGTGCATGATCAGGAGTGACCGGGTTCACATTCTCATGGCGATGCCACGTGCATATTTGATGGCCGCTCGTCAGCGTAATCTGTCCGCAGTCCATTTCAGTTGCCAGCGTGCCAAGAGCGTTAACCAAATCATCCTCGCTTTCACCCGCGTCCATCTTCAACCGTGCCAATTGCGCAGCCGCATGCAGAATCTTCGTCTCCTGCCGCCCGGTCCATTGCGCCGTCCAGCCGCCCCATTCGAGGTAGCCCAGCACCCTTGCGGAGAAAAGTGCCATCACCAGGACACCTACCACAATCAGCCCCAGCACGAAGTGGTTGGCCGTCATGGCCGCGATGCAGACCAGCGAGACAATAACGCTGGCGATGTAAATCTGGATCGCCGCGGCGCTCGGCGTCCGGCCTCGATCCAGCAGACGATGATGGATGTGGTCGCGATCCGACGAGAAAAGCGGCTGGCCGCGAAAAACGCGACGAGCAATCGCCAGAAGCGTATCGAAGATGGGGTACCCGAGGGCAAAGAGCGGCACGAGGATCATCACCACGGTGTGCGCCTTCTGCGCGGATTGCAGAGACGACAGGGCAAGGAACATCCCCAGCGCCAGCGACCCCGTATCCCCGAGAAATACGCGAGCCGGATGGAAGTTCCACCGCAGGAAGCCAAGCAGCGAGCCCGCCAGCAGCACCATCATCACGCTCATGTAATGATTGCCCAGCCAGATGGCCACCACGGCGTTGACCATCGCCGCCAAGAGGCAGATGCCCGCCGCGAGGCCGTCGAGCCCATCGGTCAGATTGATCGCATTGGTGATGCCGACGATCCACAGCAGCGAGAGCAGTCCGCCGATGACCCCCGGCAAAACGAGTGTGTCAAAGCCTGGAAGCGTTACAGCCTCGACGCGAAAGCCGAGGAGGACGGCAGCAAGTGCCACAACAGATTGCACCAGCAGCTTGACCTTCGGGCGCACGGCGTGCCGGTCGTCGACCACGCCCAGAGCGATCATCGCGCAGGTACAGGCGATGATGCCATAGACCTGCCTCGTGCGCGCGCGGAGCATCTCGCCGACGAGGTTTTCGAGGTTCATCGCCACCAGCGTTCCGGCGAAGACGACGGCGAAGACGACCAGCCCGCCCATCGTCGCCGTCGCATGCTCGTGCCGCTTGCGACCGGCCGGTCGATCGACCCATCCCAGCCTTTGGGCATAAAGGATATAAAGCGGCGTCAGTGCGGTCGTGGCGATCGCCGCGGCGAGAAACAATGCCGCGTACGACTTGAATTGAAAGAAGTAGGTGATCCACTCCGGCAGGCCCGCGGACGGCGCCGAGTCATTCGCAATGATCTGAGAAAGGATCAATCGTCAGGCCTTTCTTGACTGCGCAGCAGCCTGAGCACATTCTAGCATCGGGCATTCGTCGTGCGAGGCGGTCGTCGAAGCAACTTCATTCCTCCAGGGAGCAGCTGGTGGCACTGCGGCTCATAGCAGGTCGGGCAGGAAGCGGCAAGACGCACTATTGCCAATCGGAAGTTTGCCGCCAATTAACGTCCAGTCGCCTCGAAGGCCCGCGGCTTATCATGCTCGTTCCCGAGCAGGCCGGCTTGCAGATGGAGCGTTCGCTGCTGTCGATGCTTTCTCCCCCGGCGCTGGGACGGTGCGACGTCCTGAGTTTCCGCCGACTGGCTCATCGCATCTTCAACGAGTCATCCGGCCCCACGCCCGCATTGATTACGCCGACTGGTCGCCAAATGGCCCTGCGATACATCATCGCCCGTCACTCCCGCAGGCTGCGAGAGTTCTCAAAGGTGTCGGATCGCGCCGGCTTTCTCGCCACCGTCGCGTCGGGAATCGTCGAGCTCTTGCAGGAGGCCGTCACGCCGGACCACCTCGAAAGCGCCGCTCGAGCCGCGGAAACCGAAAACGACCCAACGAGCCCGCGCCTGCACGACATGGCGATCATTTTCCGCGCCTATCTGGAGTACCTGGGGTCGCAGCGCGTCGATCCCGAGGCGGTCCTCGATCTGGCCCGGTCGCGCCTATCGAGCCTCGATTGGCCCGACGGCTCGCGAATCTGGATCGACGGTTTCGCTGGCCTGACGCAGCAGCAGATCCGCATGATCGTCGCGCTGGCCTCGCAGGCGGCACACGTCGATGTCGCCTTGCTCCTCGATCCGAGCATGCGACGCGTGGGCGATCTGGACGCCGCGCCGGATGACCTTTCTCTTTTTGCCAGAACCGAACGTACATGGTTTGCCTTGGCCCGCGCGGCGCGCGATGCCGGCGTGCATACAGATGAGCCCGTTATCTTGGGCGGCAAATCGTTGCCCCGGTTTTCCCGAACTGCCCAACTCGCCCGACTCGAGCGCAGCTTCTTCCATGTTTCGGCCTCAGGCGCCGATCCTCGGCCGGTCGAGTCATCGCGTGAAAGCGGCGTACATCTGATTCGCGTGCTTGATCGACGTGAGGAGGTAGAGGCCGCCGTCGCGGCGATCGTCGATATGGTCCAGCGCGATTCGTCCCCGCTGCGCTATCGCGACGTGGCGATCGTGGTGCGCGACTTGACGCCGTATCACGACCTCATATCGTCCGCACTGACGGCACGCGGCATCCCGTACTTCATCGACCGTCGCAGGCCGACCTTTCATCATCCGTTGGTCCAATTCGTCCGCGCCGTCCTGGGTATCCTCGGCGGCGCGCCGTTCGACCAGTGCATCCTCACCATCCTCAAAAGCGGGCTCTCCGGTCTGGAAGATGACGCGGCCGCCGCGATCGAGAACTACATCCTCGCCCACGGACTTTCGACCGCGGCCCTGTGGGAATCGGATTGGCCGTATCCTGTCCGCGCGGCAGGCTCTGATGCGCGAAGGACGCCTGAAAGCATTGCGTCTCTCAACGAAATCAACCAATCGAGGCGCAAGATCGCGGAGCGTCTCGGCGATTGGCTACCCGGCGATAAGGACAGGGCAATGCGTCCCACGTGTCAGCACCGGCTCGAAGGGCTGATGGAGGTGATGGATCGTTTCGCCGTGCGCGAGTCCATCGCGGGGTGGGCCGAGATCGCAGCGACGAGCGGTCGAATCGACGAAGCCGCAGAGCACGATCAGGTCTGGGACGATCTCATCAAGCTGCTCGACGAGGCCGCCGACACCCTCGGCGCCGAGCCGATGAGCGGCGCAAGATTCCGCGAGGTCATCGAGTCCGGCCTCGCCGACTTCACACTCGGCCTGGTTCCTTCGACCATCGATCAGGTGCTCGTCAGCTCGATTGAACGGAGCCGTCACCCGCCCGTCCGCGCCGTATTCGTTCTCGGTTTTTCGGAGGGGGTGTTTCCCGCGCGGATTGCGGAAGAGGCTATCTTTGCGGACGAGCATCGAACATGCCTTGAGCGATTCGGAGTCGCCCTCGGTGCGAAACAGACGAGCCGGCTTCTGGATGAGCGAATGCTGGCGTATATCGCGTTTACCCGCCCCAGCGAGTTTCTCTGGGTGAGTTATCCGCAGGCCGACGAGGAGGGCAAGGCGCTTGGCGCCTCTCCTTTCATGCCTGCACTGTGTGCTGCATCGGGTGCAGAAGTGATCGACGCGGCCGACTGGCTGCCTCAGGGGCGCTCGTGGCCGCCGGATGCGGCGATCATCAGCAGTGTCGGAGGACTGGCCTCCCACATCTCGGAACGCATGCGCGCTTCCGGTGAAGGACGGCTCGATCCGGCAGAGGCCGATTCGTGGCATGCCCTTTACGAATGGACGCGCAATTGCGAGTCATTGCATCCGACGATGACTGCCGCGCTGCGATCCTTGGGACGCCGCCCCGATGCGAGTTTGACCCTGCCCGCGCGACGCTTGTTGTGGAAGGAGCCCTATCGGATCAGCGTCACCGCGCTGGAGACCTACGCCGCATGCCCGTTTCAACATTTCGTCGGTTACGGACTGCGTCTCGAGCCGCGACCGCTGCACGAGCTCAGCCGTCTCGATCTCGGCAGAATCTATCACGATGTTTTGGAGCAATACGTCAACGAACTCAATGAGTCGGGCACGACGCTTGGCGAGGCCTCTCCTGACGAGATCGCCGGCAGCCTGTCGAGGATCATCCAACAGGCCGTTCCCCGGTATGCCGAGGAAATTCGACTCGATTCCGGCAAGATCGAACGGACCATCGCCCGTGGCGAACGCGAGTTGACCGTCGCCAAGGAAGGCGAGCGTTTCTCCCTCGGTGGGTCGAAGCTCAAGCCGATCGCGACCGAGCGAGCCTTCGGAATGTCCGGTGAAGACGGACTCCCCGCGCTCCTGTTGACGACGAAAGATGGAAAGACGATCGAGCTGCGCGGCAAGATGGATCGCGTCGATGTTCTTCAGGTCGGTGACACCAATCTGGCGGTCGTCTTTGACTACAAGCGGTCGCTCGGTCGATCCCTCAGGCTGGACGAAGCCTATCACGGCCTCGCCCTCCAGTTGCTTTCCTACCTGCTGGTGATCCGCGATCACGGCGACAAACTCGCGGGCGCAAAGCTCGTGCCCGGCGGTGCGTTCTATCTTCCCCTGCTTGCTGGTCTGAGGAAGGTGGATCACCCCTCGGACGTCGAGTCGGGCGACGCCTTGCCGCTGTCGGCTTTTCGTCCGCGCGGCGTCGTGGATTTCGACTGGATCAACGAGCTGGACCCGACGGTCGAGACAGGATGGAGCCAAAAATTCCTCGTGTACCGCAAAAAGGACGGCTCGCCGGGAAGCCTCGATGCCACCGACACCATTCCCTCGGGCAAGCTGCCGGAGCTGCTAGAGCACATGCGCAATCGGATGAGCGAGCTCGCGTCCCGATGGATCGGCGGGGACATCTCGGTGACACCGGCGATGCTCGGCACCTGGACGCCATGCGGCACCTGCGCATTCCGAGGCGTCTGCCGCATCGAGTACGCCACGCGAAATCTGAACCGCCTGGAGTCGATGAGTCGAGAAGATGTCTTCAAAAAGGTGGGTCGCGAAAATGAGTGAGATTCGCTGGACGCCATCACAGCAGGCCGCGCTGGATGCCATGGGCGGCAGCATTCTCGTTTCAGCGGCAGCCGGCAGCGGAAAGACCGCCGTTTTGGCCGAACGCTGCGCGCGATTGATCGCCGATGAAAAGCGGCCGTGCGGCGTCGATCGTCTGCTCGTCGTGACCTTCACCGATGCCGCGGCCGCCGAGATGCGAAGTCGGATCGGCGCCGCCCTTCGGAGTCGTCTGGAGCGAAGTCCCTCACACGCCCGGCTGCAGGGTCAACTAGCCCTGCTCGACTCCGCCCATATTTCGACGCTTCACTCCTTCTGCCGCCGGCTTCTTGCGCGTTTCTTCCCGCAGGCTGACCTTGACCCCCAGGTGCCGATCCTCAATCCGGCCGACGCACGGCTCATGCGCCAGGAAGCAGTAGAGGCGGTCTTCGATGATTACGAAGGCAAAAAGGACGCTGATGCGGAGGCGTTTTTCGATTTTCTCAGCGCCTATGGCGGGGCTTCCGAGCGCTTGCTGATGAAGCTCATTCAGCAATTGGATGAGTTCCTCGCTTCGTTGCCGGACCCCCAGGCCTGGATCGCTCAGGCAAACAAGCGGATGGGCTCGTCTGGGGATGCACTTTCGTTATTCTGGCTGGAGTGGCTTCTTGGCGAATTGCAGGAGGAACTCAGTCTCCAATCGACACTTCTCGCGGACTACATCCGCATGCTCTCCGACTGGCCGTCCTCTGCGACCGCGTCTGCCGATTGTCTCCGAGAATACGCCGCCGCGCTGGCGAGTTGGCAGTCGAGTCTGGGGACCATTCCCGATGCCGCGAAAGTGGATGACTTTTGCCTTCGGCTCATTCCCGACTTTCAGTTCCCTTCGCCGCCGCGCAAGGGCAAAAAGTTCAACGATCTGTCGGAGGTGGATAAACAGGCCTTCATCGACGCCGCGGAGCTCGTGCGGAAGATCAAAAAAGATCTCTTCGAAACTCGACTCAAGAAGCCGTTCGGCCGTTTCTCGGTTACAGATTGGGGCGAAGGGATCGACCGGACAAGGTCAAATGTCGCACTCCTCTTTCAGCTCGCGGTCGATTTCCGTGCCCGATATCAGGCGGCCAAGGCGGAACTCGGCGTCCTCGATTTCACCGATCTGGAACGTCGCGCGCTCGCGTTGTTGGCGGATGAGGCCAACGGCGTCGCGGCGCGCCTGCGCGACCAATTCGAGCATGTCCTGGTCGATGAGTTTCAGGACATCAATCCGGTCCAGGCGGAGATTCTTCGTCTCGTTAGTCGAGAGACCATTGCCCCGCGCCCGGCAAACATGTTCACTGTCGGCGATGTGAAGCAGAGCATTTATCGCTTCCGCCTCGCCGAGCCACGGCTGTTCCTCGATCGCAGGGCAGCCTTCCTTGCCGCCGCCGGTAAGCCCGAGAGTCGCGGTGTCGCGATCGACCTGGCCGACAACTTTCGCAGCCGCCCGATCCTGCTGGACGCCGTCAACGCTATCTTCGAGCGGCTGATGACACCGGAGCTGGGCGGGATTGCCTATGACGATTCCGCGAAGCTCCGCCCCGGCCGCAAAGAAACGGATTTCCGCCCCGCTGTCGGCCCGCCGTTGGAACTGCACCTGCTCGAAGACTTCGCTTCGGCGGCGAGCGACGACGCGCACGACACCGAAGACGCGACTGAGGATTCCGGCGCCGCCGAACTCGTCCGCATCGAGCGCGAGGCAATGGTCTGCGCCGAACGCATCAAGGATTGTATCGCTCAGGGATATGAATACGGCGACATCGTCATCCTCATGCGCTCCATGCAGGCCCGGGCAGGCCTTTTCATCCGCACCCTCGTTCGCTGCGGCATCCCGGTCTTCAGCGACACGTCCGGTGGATTGTTTGAGGCCCTGGAGGCGCAGGATGTCCTCTCGCTCCTCGCCGTCATCGACAACCCCTTGCAGGATATTCCACTCGCCGCAATCTTGCGGTCGCCGCTGTTCGGTACCCCGCTGAACGATTCCGAATTAGTGGAGATTCGCCGAAGCCCCAAGGCCAGCCCGCCGGGCGTCGCTTTCTGCGAAGCGGTCTGGACCTGTGCGGACAGCGGGGCAGATGCCGCTCTGCGGACCCGACTCGCGCGAATCCGCGATCAAATCGACAAATGGCGCCAAAGGGCACGGCACCGCCCGCTCGCCGAGACCATCTGGGATATCTACGAAGAAAGCGGCTACCTCGCCTACGTCAGCGGTCTGCGAGACGGTCTTCAGCGAAGAGCGAATCTCATCCGCATTCACGAATACGCCCGCCAATTCGGTTCGTTTCGCAAGCAGGGGCTGCTGCGATTCCTCCAATTCATCGACGGCGTCCGCGCGATGGGCGAAGACCTCGAGCCCGGATCAGTCATGACCGGTCCGCAGGATGTTGTTCGAGTCATGACCATCCACCGCAGCAAGGGTCTGGAATACCCCGTCGTCATCGTGGCGGAATTGGGCAAGCGATTCAATCTATCCGATTGTCGTGGATCGATCTTGTTCGATCGCGAGTTGGGTGTCGGCATGGAGGCGGTCGATCTCAAGAAGCGAATTCGCTACGAGTCGTTGCCGCACCGCATGGTCGCCGAGGCCGTCAAGCGACAGTCGCTCGCCGAGGAGCTTCGCGTGCTCTACGTGGCGATGACCCGCGCCAAAGAGCGCCTCATCGCGATAGGAACAAAGCGCCTCAGCCGGATCGACGAGTGGCGAGCTCGGCTTGCAAGCCACATCGGCCCGTTGTCGGTGGCCGATCGGCGTTCGGCCACGAGCGCCCTCGACTGGGTGACTCAGGCGCTCGCCTGTCACCCCTCGGCATGGGCTGATGCGAAGGACAATGGCAGTGACGAGCGGTTCTTCGTGCGCGTGTACGACGCTGCGGAGATGGGGCGCTGGCAACTGGAGCCGCCCGTCAAAGCCGACGTCGCGAGCCGCCTGGAAAAGATCGCCGCCTTCGACAAGCTCGACTTTTCGGCAACAGCCGCGGATGCCGATTCGGGTGCATGGGTCAAACTCATCGAGCGCCGCCTGACCAGTACCTATCCCGCCCAGGCCATGACGCGCGTGCCGGCCGTGGCCGCCGCGAGCGTGCTCAAGCGGCGCTGGAATGCTCTGGAGGATGCCGATGATCCGGCTCACCCGTGGCATTCCTCGCAGGGGGCGGGTACGAAGCGTGAAATCGATGCAAGCCGACTTCGCTCGCCGTCTTTCCGATCCACCGAGGCGTCCATCGACCAGACCCAGCGCGGCACATGGACACACGAATTCCTCCAGCGCGTCGAACTGACGCAGCCCTGCGATGAAGCAAATCTCCAGGATCAACTCGCGTCCATCATTCAGGCCGGCGATCTCCTTCAGGTCGAAGGCGATCAGATTGATCTTGCGGCTCTGGCATGGTTTTTCACCACCGATCTTGGCCGACGAATTCGCGATTCGCGGGTAATCGTCCATCGCGAGTGGCCCTTTGTCATCGGCGTGGATCCCGCCCGCTACGATCCCGCGGCAAGGCAAGCCGATCGGCAGGATGTCATGCTGGTGCGCGGCATCGTCGATTGTCTGTTCGATTCCGGCGATGGTCTGGAAATCCTCGATTACAAGACCGATCGCGTCACAGGCGAAGGTGTGGCTCAAAGGGCCGCCGCATACGCGGGCCAATTGCGCATCTACGCCAATGCCGTGGAAATGACCTGGGGCCGGCCTGTCCACCGGCTGCATCTGGCTTTTCTCACCGCGCGCCAGATCGTCGAAGTGGCGCCAGAATCAGCTACACAGGTCGAATAGGAACCCAATCGATCTGCTCGACTGCCACATGGCTGAATTATTGGCAGGTGCTTTGGCTCTGCTGGGCCGGAGAGAGAATGCGGGGACTGGGGGTCCCCGGCACTCCAAACATCAGATGAGTCTGATGATTAGAAACCGTAGCCCGGCATCCACGCCTCATTGCGTCCGGTGCCTGACCACAACGAGTTGTTTCCGTCAAATGCATAGCTGCCGTCGTTACGAACGCGATATCCGAGGTTCGCGGGCAGTTCCAGGGAGGCATGCGTGTCGACAAACAGGACGGCGGACTTGCCGAGGTGACGGGGATCGGCGGCCGTTCGCTCATCCGGAAAGCCTGCCGACTCACCCAGGGCCTGGTCGATTCTCGGCGGATCGAGGTTGAATCCCTCGTTGCCCATCCCGTGTGGATTGCGGCCGTTGTTTTCGTAGGGTACGCGGTCCTTCGCGGCGACGGTGGCGGCGGTGCCCATGCAGTCTGCAACCGCCACGGTGCGTGAGGTGTCGTGAATGCGCGTGACGCTGACCGGCCAGTTCTTGAACGAAGTTGGATCTGCGGAATCGCTGATTCGTGAATTGCCGAGGAATTGGTAATTATATCCATATGCCCCGTTGCGCTCGTCCGTCCAGTTCGGCACGCCGGGGCAGACATAGACCTTGCTCGAGTAGTTCTGCTGATCGCCGGGCTCGCCAAATCGATCGATCGTATTCTTCGAAGCCATCGGGTCGTCGAACGCCGCCAGATTGACGTTGGTTCCCATCATCGCCAGAAAAGTCGGCCGATACTTCCAGCCACCCTTCACCAGTGCGCGCCAATTGTCATTGTTCAGCTTCGGCAGTCGACCGGGAACAAGCTGGTCTTGATGGTCGGTGGAATACATCGTCAGGCCCTGCCCAAGCGTGCGCAGGTTGGCCAGGCACACATTGCTGATGCCGCTTTGCCTCGCTGAGGACAGGGCGGGCAGCAGCAGAGCGATGATGATCGCGATGATGGAAATAACAACGAGGAGTTCGATCAGCGTAAAGGCATGGTGCTCAACGGCTAACGTACGTCTTTCTTTCCGGCATTTCATTCGATTTAGTCTAGCAACCTGTACCGATCGATTCAAATGTCCGCAAACAATGCCCTTTTCATCCGCGCAGGGGCCTGGCACAGTTTTCTTGAAAACAGTCGGCGAATTCTTCGCAAAGCGGACTAAGCCCGGCAGTCTGGAGAACCGATGGGTGCAGCAAGGCAAACGAGTCACAAACGACGGGGGCCAGCAAATGGAACGACGAAGAGAAATTCGCACAGAAGCTGACGAGGTCATCCGCTGGAAGCGGCCCGGGCGCATCGAAGATCACCGCGCATGGACCGTGGACAACTCGCCCTCGGGCCTCGGCTTTCTCACGCACGCTTTGCACGCATTGACCCCGGGCGACGAACTCCATCTTCGCCGCAAAGACGACGGCATGTGGGCCCCGCTGGAACGAAACGTGCGGATCGCTCGCATCACGCCGACCTCAAGTCCGGAACTGGTACTTGTGGGCTGCGCCATTAGCGATCAGTCGGAACCGGTCGCCTATGAACCCCGCCGCCCTTGGTAGGTATTCGGAAAACGCCGTGTGCCTGCATCTGCGGCTCGAATCACTCGCAAGAAAATACGAAGACGCTATCCGGCCAGTGCGTGCGACGGCTCGCGCGAAACGATCTCAAGCATGTCCACCTTCAATTGGCGAATCTTCTCGTCCTTGTAGAGCCACTTGGGATAGCTTCGAGTGGCAGGCGCAGTCTTCGTGGCGTGCGCAAGGACAAAGGCGTTCCAGTACGGCTCGGCAAGCCCAAATCCTCGTCGTTGATCGGCGACCAACCGCTTGAACAGCCAGCGCTTCCACCACTTCCAGTAAGTTGGCGGGTCCTGAACAATCGACGTGAGGACGTCCACCCGCCAGCCGGTGCCCTCAAGCAGTTCGCCGATTTCCGGCGGCGTGTACAGTCGCCAATGTCCCTCGGAGCTGGGCCAGTGAATTCGCATGGGCATCGGATGCCCGCGCAGCATGGAGTGCGTCGCCTGAAAGCTGATGGCGTTGTCGGTGATAAGACTGACGGTCGCCCCCGGAGCGGATACGCGATTCAGTTCGTAGAGCGAGAATTCCGGATCGCTGCGCAGATGCTCCATGCAGCCCCAATAGACGCAGAGGCCGAACTCCCCATCAACAAACGGCCAGGAGCCGCTCTCAATGTCGTGCTCAATCAGCGTAAAACCATACTGGGCGTCGCCGTTGGGATGCCTTCGAACCCGTCGCTGACGAACGCCTTCCCGACTGGTCGGCGCGCAAAGGCAGGTGACATCGCTCCATCCCAACTCGCCCGCAAGATAGGGCACCTCAAGTCCCCACGATCCGATCACGAGGCACTTCTTGTTCTCGCCCGCCCGCGGAAGTCGCGTCAGCGATTCGTGCAGACGCTGGGCGTGGCAAAGCAAATACTGGGCCTCGCCCCGCGCGCTGGAGGGCTGATCGACGTACTCTTTCGTGACGAGCCAGTTCAGGGTTTGTCGAACGGCGCGGCCATAGGTGGACGGCGGCTTATGAGCCATGGGGGTTCTCAAGTCGGAAATTCGTTCGGTCTATCGGGCATTCATATCAATACTGATCGACCGTTCGACCATTCCGTCGCCAGATGGGCGAAAAGGTGCTCCGTGAGGTGAAGCCAGCCGCGCAGATTGTGCGCCCCATGCGTCTAGAAGCCGACGAATTCTATCGCGGCGGTTGTCGTCCGAGCTTCAATCCGACCGCCGCCGCCATTGAGAACGCCGCGCAGAAACCCGGCTCCGGTGGTGATGTCGGACACGAGGAATCCCGTCAGGTCCGCGGAGATCACGCCGCCCGTGCTGGTGAGGTCAAGTGCAGCCGTAGTCTTGCGCCCGATTGCCATCTGAATCGGAGCGTTCGTCGTCGTCACGCTGATCGCGCCGGTGATCGATGGTTCCAGGCGAACCGAAACCGCCGCCTCCGAGGTGGTGAGTTGTACATTTCCGGAAATGGAACGGGCCTGGATCGGCCGGTTGCTCGTGCGTGCAACCAGGCTGCCGACGATGTTGTCGAGCGTCACGGCCCCATTGGCCGTCTGAATTTCAACGTTTCCGACAAGGTCGATGATCTCAACCGGCGCATTCTCCGCAAAGACTTCAATGTTCGCCCCTGCCGGAAGAACCAGCCGAATGTCGAATGCAATGTCGGTCGAAGCCAGGCTCGGCGAATAGCTCGCCTTGATATCCAGCCGCGTGTTATCAACAAACGACCGCTGGGCCTTCACCACCGATTCGCTCAGTTGCTTCTCCATCGCCTCCCGACTGATCCCGTCGGGAATGATCGTCTCTGTAACTCTCAGCGATGAACTGCCGTCGAGGCTCTGCGAAATCGACACCCGACCGGTGGGGATGTCCACTCGGACGATTCTCACGTCGGTGAAATCCACCGAAATCGTCGTTCGTTCAATTTTGGGGTTCGTCGGATCGATGCCGTCCGGAATGTTCAGGTTCGCCCCGGCGTCGAGGTAGGAGGTCGCCGACGTATCACAGCCGACCCCGGCTGCCGTGGCCATGCAAATGACTAGAATAATCAGGTTGAGCTTGCTCAAGAGTACGCTCCTTCGCAGGGCCGATTGCGGCCGGTTTCTTCGCCATGTCCTCGTTCCGACTTATCGGCCATTGGACGTGTTCGCTGAAGCAACCAGTCCGGCGCAGGATTCGCACCGGCACGAATTGCAGAACGTGAGTTTTCCGCCCGCGATGGCCGGGTTTACCCGGATTTGGCATAAATGGGTATTATCTCTTGTTGCCCCGTCAGTCATGATGAATCGCGCCCCATATAGCATGAGGCCGTAAGCACGTAGAGGTGACATCTTGAACGTAAACGACTACGGAACAACGCAGGTGCATTTGCCCAGCCGTCGATTACCCTTGCTCGGGGGTGTGCTGCTCGGCCTGGCCGGTGGCTGGCTCCTGGTCGGACAGATTCGCGGTGCAGGCGTTTCGTCCAACGCAGCTCCCAGGATCGTGACCGCCCGGGGAGAACTGGCCAGTGACGAGAAATCCACCATCGACCTTTTCCAGACCTCCTCCAGGTCGGTCGTCTATATCACCAGCAAAGCCGTCCGTCGGGAGCCGATCGGGATGTTTCGTGTCCTCGAAGTTCCCGAAGAGGGCACCGGCTCCGGGTTCATCTGGGATGAGCAGGGCCACATTGTCACAAATTTTCACGTCATTCGCGGCGCGGAGGAGGTACTCGTCCGACTCTCCGATCGGTCGAGTTGGAAGGCCAGACTCGTCGGGGTCGAGCCGTCCAATGACATCGCCGTCCTTGCCATCGAGGCGCCGGCGGGCGACTTGCGACCCGTGCCGGTCGGCCGCTCCAGCGATCTTCAGGTCGGACAGAAGGTGTTCGCCATCGGCAATCCCTTTGGATTCGATCAGACGCTCACGACCGGCATCGTCAGTGCCCTCGGCCGATCCATCCGCAATCCGATGGGACAAACGATCGACGGCGTGATCCAGACCGACGCCGCCATCAACCCGGGAAACTCCGGTGGGCCGCTTCTCGATAGCGCCGGCCGGCTCATCGGCATGAACACAATGATCTACAGCCCCTCCGGCACCAGCGCGGGAATCGGCTTCGCCGTGCCGGTCGACACAGTTAACGAAGTCGTTCCGCAGCTCATCGCCCACGGCCGCGTAATCCGGCCCTACCTTGGCATCACCATGGTGCCAGATAACTACGTTCGTGCATGGGGTCTTAAGGGCGTCTTGATTGAGTCGGTCGTGGAGGGAACCGGCGCCGCCGAGGCTCGCCTGCGACCCACGCGAGTGGCTCGTGACGGCCACATTCTTCTGGGCGACTTGATTGTCGGGATCAACGACGCACCGGTGGCCTCATACGATGACCTCCGCGCAGCCCTTGAAAACTACAAACCGGGTGAAGTCGTGACCGTACGCTTTATCCGCGACAACATGGAACAGACCGCGAAAGTCAAGCTCCAGGCCGCGAACTAGCAGCGCCCGGGTGCGATCAGCCTCGCGCCCTTGACCTTTATCGTCGCCATGTCCTACGGGCATCCGCCGCCCAGCAGACAATCGACGAAGGGCGCCACGTCGTCCTGATCGACGTCGTTGTCAGGAACAAGCTCGACGTCTCCGGCGCACTTTTCTCTCGCCAGCCCGGCACCTCCGGCGAGCAGGTCAACAAATCTCTGAAGATCGAGCCCGTCGACGAAGCCGTTGTCGTTCACATCGCCTTTGGTGCACGTGACCGTGACTTCAAATCCGCCCGGCATGCTGGCCAAGTTGTTGTCCGGATCTTTGAGATCCACGTCCCAGAAACCGACCTCCGCGCCGAATAGATCAAACATGCACGTGATATGCGATGAGTCGACAACGTTGACGTTTTTCGCATCGATATCCGGGTAACCCGGGCGGGTCAGCTTCACAAACGTCATGCCGCTGGTCTGAAAGTTCGTCCCCAACAGCTCGGTAATCTGCACCACCGTATCGGCTTCACCGGATGGCGGCGTGATCGACTCGATCGTGGGCAGCGGAATGAACGGACTGACGTCGCCGGTGGCCACCAGTGCGTAGCCCTGTGGGCCCGGTGTGTTCACAGTCGCCGCATCCACACGCACTGTGTACGTCCCCAACTCCGGCGTGTTGATGAGCACTTGTTCGGTATTGTTGATCAGGTCCGCGGATCCACCTGTTGTCGACTGCCCGCCGGCAAACACATTGCCCTGATAGACGAGGCTCGTCGGAGAGGTCACGGTCAGGTTGAGATTATTGATATACGCCGGATTCGCGTTGACCGCGGCTTCCTTCTCCGTCCACACCAGGCTGAGCTTGAGCGACTCCGCGTTGTCATTGACGAACACCGTGTACTCGCGCGATTGCCCCGTGGTCAACCCCGATGCATTGCGAAGGTCCTCCAGCACAATGAGCTTCCTTGCATCACCCCCAAAATAGAGCGCATTCTCAAGCAGCACGCGACCCCAGCCCTCGCGCGTCGCCGGAAAACCGGACACCCCGGACATATCGACCGCCGAATTCGTCAGCGTCGCGCGAATCAGCGCACCGGTCGGCGTAAACCCGTCGCCAGGCACGGCCGCGCCGCTCGGATAAAATCCGTCCATGAAATACTGACGGACAAGAAGCGCCGCGCCGGCCACCGCAGGGCACGCCATCGAATTCCCGGTAAACCCGCTGCTGGTGAAGCCGCAGGCGCTCCCGGAACTGCTCGAAAGTGTGGAACATCCCGGAGCGGTCAGCTCCGGCTTGCGCCGGCCGTCCTGTGTCGGGGCAAACCCCACGCTGGAGCACTGGCTGCCCTGGTTCGGCGTATCGCTGGTCAGCGCGACGCCGATGACATTCTTCGCGTTCTCCGGCTGATAGACCGCGGCATTCACGTTGGTCACGGCGAACAACACCACGTCGTCCTCGTTATTGAACGTGAAAAGGTCGATATCTCGGCACCAGGTGATGTACGTCCTCGATCCGTCGTTTCCCCAACTATTGCTGTGTACGCTCGCACCGGAGTTATGATCTTGAACCAGCTTGGAGTTGAGATTCGACGACGTCACCGTGCCGAGGTTCGTAAACGCCATCTTCGCCAGGTACGCCATGCCGCGGTTTGCCGTCGTCCCGTTGATCGGCTCCTCATCACCCAGGAAAGTGCCCGCGGTATGCGTTCCGTGAGAGTCCGCCGCTGTGCTTCCAAAGTAGGCGACGATTTTCCGATGGCTCGGACCGATTGGATTTCCGCCCGGGTCGGCAAATGAGCAGTGCGTCTGCCGCACGCCGCCGTCGATATGCCCGCCGACCTGGCCCTCACCGTGAATGCCGTGGTCCCAGACCGTGGTCGAATTCAGCACGTTGGTCTGCAGAATCCATTTGTTCGTCGAGTTTCGCAGGACGATCTCCGGAGCCTCTTCCACCCACTGCACCGCCGCGATGTCCGCCAGTTTTGCGTGGTCGACCAGCGGCATTTCCACCTCGATCGCCGCGCCGCGTTCGTTGTCAACGGCGTCCCGAACGATCACACCGGCAATCCGCTGAATCTCTGCCAGCGCCTTTTCCATGTCCTCCCCGGCAAACAGGGCAACCGTAAGCACCGCGTCCCCTCGTGCCGCGATGATCTGCCGCTCATCGGTCTCAAACGCCCGCATGCCGATTGAAGGATCGACCTTCCACGACTTCTCAAAAGGCCCGACCCAGCGGACGAACGGCACATCGCCGAACTTCGCCGTCACGTCGTAGCCCGCGGGCAGCTTGACGATATAAGCATTCGCCGGAAGGTACTGACCGAGTTCGACACCAACGCCGCGCAGTGCCTCCACGCGATTGGGCGTCAGCGCCCCATCCAACTGAACCACGAAATGCCCCGCTCCCGAAAGCACCGCCGGGCCCGCTCGTGAAATGGATCGCGACGCATCGAGGTCAATTTTGCCGGCGCGAAGATGAAGCGCGGTCGGCTCAAGCGACTGCGTGGCCATCTCGATGGGGGCGACGGGTTGGGCAGCCCGGCTCACCGTGGAAAGTATTGAATAGACCGCTACCGTCAACAGGCTGAGCGCGAAACGCTGCATGGACGTGTCTCTCCGTTGTAGGAATAAAAAGCATGGCGGCACCGGTAGTGCCAATCACCCACTCCACAGGATCGGTCCTGCTCTCCACTGGTCCTATCGGTCTGAGGAATTCGGCTCCTGACGAGAACTCGCCCTGAGCATCGGTTGGCCCGTTGTGATGCTGGGTAGTGACGTTAGGGGGGGCTCGATTCGGTCCACCCACCGACCTGACCGTTTGTAACAGTGTACCGGTTTGGGAAGTGCAATAAAAGTGCAGACAGAGTCCGTGGGCAGGCACGGCCGGATGATCAGGTCCTGCCGTCCGGCCTTGGTTCATGTGGATAGAGGCACACCAGACGCATCCGAAGCGCACGGATTTCCGCCAATTACCCAGATCCTTCCTCTCCAAACTCGCCAATCCCCAGAGGGCAAAAGGTCAGATATCGGGCGCAACAAGCTAGCCCGAATATTTCATCAGGTCGGCGTTGAATAGGAATAGAAAAAGCCTCGAAGCCTTGTAGACTGGGGTTTCTTAAGAACATTCCGGTCCATAGGCAGGGAGGCTTTTTCGTGACAGACTGTAACAGCAAACCGATGTTCTTTTCCAGTCTCGGCCGCAAGAAAATCGTGGCCGATTTCACAGGCGGAACGCTCACCTCAGACGCCGGGGGTCTGTTGCTTCGGGAAGTCGAGCGGCTGGTTCAGGGGCCCAACGTTCGATTCGTGGTGACCAACCTGACCGACCGCACGCCGAACGATATCTACGACGGTCTGTACACGGCCCGCGGCGACATGGAGAACCGCATCAAGGAGCAGCAGCTCGGGCTCTTCGCCGATCGCACCAGTTGCCACGCCTTCCTGGCCAATCAGTTCCGGCTGCTGTTGTCCTCGGCGGCCTACGTCCTGGTGGAAACGCTGCGCCGCACGGCCCTGGCCGGCACCGAACTGGCCGAGGCCCAGGTGAACACCATTCGCCTGAAACTCTTCAAGGTCGCCGCGCGGGTGGTCGTCTCCGTGCGCCGCGTCGTACTGCGACTGTCGAGCAGCTGCCCCCTGCAGGACCTGTGGCGATCCCTGGTTCCACGACTCCGCCTGATCCCGCCCGCCCCATCATGACCCGAAAAACAACCTGATCACCGCTTGGGGGTAAGGGGGCTCTGCGCGCCCCAACCTCCACCTTCATCCCTCCGCTCACGCACAAAGCCGAAAAACTCCGTCCATCACCATTCGAAGATCACTGATGAAATATGCGGGCTAGGGGCCTGCGCTAAAGATGGCGTCCACAAAACGTTGAATATCCAGTCCATCGAGGACGCCGTCGCCGGTCAGGTCGCCTCGTGGCACAAGGCTCGGATTGGCCGCCGGGTCGAGCAGAGCGTCGCCGAAAATCATGGCGTCCAGAATGTCGACGACGCTGTCCATGTTCAAGTCCAGTCGGGCAAAAGGAACGTCAATGCTCACCTGGGTCGGGAGCGACGAATCGGCATCTTCGGCCGTATAGGCGAACGCGTCGGCGCCGACAAACAGCGGGTCTGGCGCGTAGGTAAACGAGCCGTCTGTACTGAGATCAACGCTCCCATGAATCGGCCCCGCCGTCAGGGCCGCCGAGAAAAAGTCGCCCTCGACATCGGAGTCATTCGCCAGCACCCCGGGGCTCGTGACTGTGAGCGGCCCCACAGTCGTGAATTCATCCGCGGCCGCGAGCGGCGGATCGTTCACGGCCAGAACCGTAACGTCGAAGCTGGTTGTCGTGACAAGGGTTCCATCCGAAACGGTCAGCAAAATCGTCGCGGTCCCGAATTGATCCGGCTCGGGCAAGACTGCCACCGTTCGATCTCCGCCCTGAGTGCCGCTGGCGACATTCTTCGGCGGAACGAGAACCGGGTTGCTTGATGACTGCGTGATCATGAGGTTGGCCGCAGGAGTCTGGGCATCGCTCACCGTGAACGAAAACTTGGTCGTCGCGATGCCTTCGACTGTGAACTGGTCCGGAATGGAATCGACCACCGGGGCGGCGGTGTTGTTGAGCACGGCATTGAAGCTCTTGCCCGTTGCATTCGACGGCCCGACAACTACCGGGTTACTAAAGCCGCTCGGCGAAAACCCGTGATCGAACTTATTCGCCGAAATTGAATAGTTCCCCGCTGGAATGCTTACGATCGTGTAGGTTCCATCGCTGTCCGTCATGGCAAAGACGCTGGCGGACGAGAACACCTTCACGTCCGCGAGCGGCTGTCCACTGCGTAGCACCTGTCCGCTGATGCGAAACGTCCCCGGCGCCCCGACGGTGATAATCGCCGACTTGCTCGCGGTTCCGCCCTTCATGTCCGTCGCGATACATCGCACCCGGTATTCCCCAACAGCCTGGAAAGTGTGCGATGCGTTGGGACTGTTCACACTCGCGAAGACACCGTCGCCCCAATCCCAATGGTACGCGAGTACATCGTTGTCCACGTCGGAGGCCGAGGCGCTGAACAGCACCGTCGCACCGGGCGACACAGCCGTCTGACTCGGATTGATCGAGGTCAGGGTCGGCGGACTATTGCCCGCGAAGTTGCCGATGTTTACGACCACGTCCATCGACTCCGGTGATGTGCTGCCCTTGCCGACAGGCGTGATGAATATCCCGGCGACGTTGTCGGCGAGCGTCCTCCCGATCGTCAGCGGACAATCGCTTGTGTCAGGCGCGGAGCCGCTGTTGAAGGTCTCCGGTGTCGTGTCGATCAACTCCGGCCGGCCGCCCGTTCCACCGAATGGGCTCCAGCAGACCTCAACACCGTTCATCAGCCATGGATTCGAGGGGATCGCCTGCCGAAAACTGACCCAGTAGTCGCGAATGTCCTTGTTGATCCGCAGCGCATTGAATTGAGCAGGATTGAGATTCGGCTGATCGAACGCGTGAATGCGATACACGCCGCTGGATGTCACGTCGATGATGGCCGAATCCGGCAGCCATTGCAGGCGGTGCTTGGCATAGGTCGTAAAGTGAGAGCCGGAATAAACCGGCGCAGCGCCCATGGCGTCGAACATGTTGCCATAGTTGATGTCTGTTCCCGGCCCAAGCGGGTTCGTTGTAGTGGGACGCCACTGATCGGCGTGCCGCAACCCGAGGTTATGTCCGATCTCGTGCTCGATGGTGCCCGCAAATGGCGTTTCAATGTTGGACCCGCGATTTGCGTTCGCGGCGCTGTTGCCCCCGGTCACATTCGGTTCCCACGTCAGGTCAAGGTCAAACGCATCGACGTCGAAGCCCGCCGCGCGAGCCGCATTCCGCGCGTCAAGATGCAGCCGCCGCAAACTGTCACGGCCCACCGCCGGATCGAGTGGATCAATGGGATAATCAGCAGCCGTCGTCGGCAGGTGCAGAATCGGTGTGACCGTTGAGCTGATCGTCATCAGCCCGTAGGAGTTCTCGGCGAAGAAGAGCGCCGCCTGATTCATGATATTTGTTGCCTGTTGGACGGTCGCGATCGCCGCTGCATTCGGAAAATCCACCAGCATCACTAGGACCGACTTCGGCCCGGTCGTCCAGTTCGCCGGGACCCGCGGCGGCACGATGTCGGCATCCATGATCGGATAGTCATCGACCGCGACGCTGACGCTGTCGACGACTGTGCCGCCGTTTCCGTCCGAAACCGTCACTGTGACAATGAATGTGCTTATCGCCCCGAATCGGTGCAAAACGACCGAACCGGTCGCATGAAGTCCATCGTCGAAGTGCCAGTCGAAGGTGAGGGCATCGCCATCCGGATCAACGGCGGCGACTGAGAAAGTAACAGGCGTGCCCTGATAGGGATTCAGCGGCGTCGCGGCCGGCCCGGTAAGCAGGATCGGCGGATTGTTCGCGCCGCCGGCAAGAGCGACCTGACCGGATGTCATGGCGCCGATGCATATCACCGTCGCGCGCAATGCACGCAAGAGGCACAAACGCATCTCTCACCCTCCCTCCAGGCGCGGGTCAATCGACCCGGGCGCTTGTCACTCTGTCAGATACGGCGAAGTTCAGAACGTCGGCGTACTCGGAAAGTCGGCCGGGAACATCAGTTGGCTCGCGGCGGCCGCATCGATGAAGCTCATGTCCTGCGTGTCGAAATCGGAGCACGCGGTTCCGCCCGCGTCGATCGTGCAACTGGAAATGTCCACACAGGCATTGCTGAAGTTAACCTGCGTCGTGCCACCGGTGGACAGGCCCGACAGCAGCACCGCCGTGCCCCCGCGCCGGAAGTGTGCGGCGAATGAGTAGTCGGCGAAGCCCAGTGGGTGCTCCGAAAAGGTGGACGTGGACCGAATCGTCCGCTCGACCTGATCGCTGGCGTTGGTGCGGACGTCCACGCGATGATGAGCCGTCGACGTGTTCACGTTAGGCCGCATGTGGCCGGTCGTGAAGGCCTCGTTCCACTTGTGCGCCGAGTCGGTGCGATCGTAAACCACGTGAACGAAAAAATCGGCCGGTGCGTCGGGGATTGCCGCCGAAGGCATCGTGAAGAACTCTCCCGCGCCAAGGTTGGACGTCGTCGGCCGCGTCGTGACCAGGGCGCACATGAAGGGCTGATAGCCCGCGCCGCTGTCCGTCCAGATGCGAATCGCAACCGGCTCGACGTTTGCCATTCCGGAGCCGTCCGCCGTGCCGTCGCCGTCGATGTCAAACGCCGCGAAGTCCGCCTTGTACGCGGTCGTGCCGCCGAGAACGGGGAACGTGCCTTCCACCTGCGTCTGCGTCGGGTCGTCGATGTCGTTGCGAATCCTCGCGCCAAGCGCCAGGGCGCGGTCCGCGAGGCGATGGAAGGCATGCGTGACGACAATGCCGGCTCGCAGCGTGCGATCGATGGCCGGGTTGCCGGTGCAGCGCGCCGCCTCCTCATCCTTCATCTTCGCTGCGTTGGTGTCCTCATCGCCGAGTTCGCTGATGTCGAGGGTGATGGCGTCGGGCAGGACGTCACGGTTGGCGGCGGTGCCGCCCAAGAGGCCGAGCGGGAACTGGCCATTGCAACCGAGTACCGTCAAGATCGAGGTGATCGCGAGGCCGAGCATCGTCATTGACATGCGGTTCATTGTCTGGCTCCTCGAATGGAATGAGTCTCTGGCGGGCAGGGGCCCAGTGCCTCCCGTGGCTTGGGCGACCATGTGGGCATTAACGATGAATCGGCCGCCTTTATTGCATGGCTTGATATCGTTATTTCGTCCCAATTCCCGGGGGCGGCAATCGGGCCGCGCACGGAGGGGCGCTGGTCTTCATATGTGGAGATTCGTTCTGGGACGATGGGGATTACGGACGTGTCATTATGGCGAATCGTTCGGGCAAGACGGTTTCCTCGACGAGGTCTTCGTCGCGGCGGGTTCCGACGAAAGTGCCGTCATCCTGCAGTACGCCGGTGAAGATGAGTCGCAGCCTTCGGGATGTGTCTGACCGCAGGTTGTAGGTCACCGTCAGGACGATCACATCGCCGGCTCGCGTGATCTGCGGCGCGGAGATGATGCGCGAGGCGAAGCCCGATCCGTCGCTGCTGCAATTCACGTCGATGATGGAGACGCGGGATTCCTGAATGACGATGCAGGATCGCGCCGATGCGGAGTCCGCGATGACCCACTGGCCTTCGAGCAGGCTCTGCGTGTCGTTCAGCAGACCGACCGGCACCGGCAGAAAGATCGGCAGCGGCAACACGGCGGGCAGGCCCGATCCACCGCCACCGCCGCCGGGACCGCAGCCGGTGGTGAGGCCGATTAGAATGACGAACACCTTGCGCTTCACGGCGACCCCCTCTGACGCGATCGTTGCGACCGCGCCGCGCCGTCCGTGGCCCCTCGCTCAATTGGCCGCTACCGGCCATGCGATCATTTTACGCCATGGCACCGTCGCAATTCAATGCAAACCGGTCGCGTCACGGTGCCCGATAATGCGCCGCTGTCTCCAACTGCATGCCTTTCCTGTGGACTTACCCGCTCGAGTGGGCGAGAATCAGGGCCAATGGAATTGGAGAGTAAACAATGAAGCACCTGCTCCTTGTTGCCGCGATGACTCAAGTGATGTTTCTGTCCGCCTGCGCTCAGTCGGATTCGACGGCGCCACATCAGCCCGAAGCGACCCAAGGGAGTCAGGCCGCCGCCGATGCGCCGGCTCAACCGTCGGAGCAGGCGGCCGCGACTTCGACGCAACCGGGCGAGGCGGAGACGATCGACTCGCTGGAAGAGAAAATCCTTGCCCTCCGCGGCCGAATCAAGTCGTTCACGGCGACGATCGATGTCAAGTTTGACTCTTCGCAGAATGAGGCCTGGGTTAAGAGCCACACCTACGGACCGATGTCCTATCAATTCGACGGCGACAAAGTGCTTTACCGAATCGATATGACCGTTGAAACGAAGCTGATCGGGGCCGGCGCGGACGAGGAGACCACCGAGACGCAGACGCTGATGAGCGACGGCGAGTACATGTATCAGTACGGAACGAACAAAGGTCAAAAGAAGGCCTACAAGGCCCGGATCGACAAGTTGCAGTCCTCGGTCCCGTCGCCGGAGTTCTTCTTTTTTCTTCGTCGGGATTACGACCTGACGGTCCTTCCGGACGAGAAAGTGGACGGCAAGGACTGCTGGGTGATTCGCGCCGCCAAAATCAGTACCGAGGAAGTGCTTCAACTCAAGACCCTCACTTTCTTCCGCAAGGACATTCCCCTCATGGTCAAGACGGTCAACTACGACCGCTTCGACAATGTCATGCAGGTCACAAAAATCAGCGACATCCAGATTGATGTTCCGGTCGATCCGAAACAATTCGAGTTCCACCTCGAGCCGGGCGTGGAGCTGCAGGACCAGACCAATTGGTGACGACGGGGAAACGTCAAACCGCCAAAAAGTAAAAAAATGAAGACTTTGGGCGGGGGCGGTGCGCGCGGGCATTCGTAGATCCTCCTGGCTCTTGCGCTCGGCCGGGCTCCGGGTGCGCGCAAGAGCTGCAAAATCGAAGGTGACATATAGTGACACACGCGATTTTTTTCGCTGGCAAGTGTTGTGGCGGGCATGGGTTGGGGCGGTTCGTGATTTGGATGGTTTTTGGTGAAAGGGGCCTGGGGCCTGGGGCTTGAGGCGCGGTGAGGCCGAGGAGGCGCGGGGGCATGCAAGGGCAACGACACGGGGCAGCGCTGCTGGTCGTCCATCGCCAAACGGCAAGCCGCTTCGTTGCTCGCGCGTAAGTGCTGCAAATCTGAAGGTGACATAAGGTGACACAAGGCCTTGCGGAATTGTGCCAACACTTGTGGCGGGCGCGGGTTGGGGCGGTTCGAGTTTTTGGCGGTTTTTGGTGAAAAACGGCAAGGTGAAACAGGACCGGTGTATGCCCGAATGAGCACGGAAAGTTTCGGGGAAGTTCGTTTGTAAGTCTTTGAAAAATGTGCCGGGGAGGTGACACAGCGCGGGTGCGGGGTTGCGGGTTTTGTTGAGGTTTGAATTGTTCATCTCGTTTGCCTTCGCAAAGTGCACCTGGATTGGGCTCTATTTGTGGATACTTGCTCCGCGTGCGCGCGGAGTTAGAAAAAGCGGGCCGCCGCCTGCGGCGGAAAGACTTGAAGTAACGCAGAATCGAAGGGCCGTAAGCTCAGCTTGATTCCAGAATGTCTTGAAGTTCATCTTTCCAATCCCGTCCTCCGGATTGACCCTCATCCAGAATTTGGAATCGAAACACGTGATCGGCAAAGCCCTCGCCAAGTTGCTGCCAAGTGACTTTCTTGCCGACTTTCTCGAAATACTCCGCCACACTGCGCTTGTAGGTCGTATCGAGATTCCCCGCGAGGTGCTTTCCCTTGCTTTCAATGACAATCACTCGATGCATCGGCTTCCCGTCCTTGCCGCTCTGCAAAACAAAGTCGGGATGAATGCGATTGCGGCGATATCCCTGTATCGCGAATTGGTCCGCGCCGACGAGATTGCGGTACCACCAAAGCACATTGGCATCGCGGTCAAGGCAAAGCGCAACTTGTCGTTCGTATTCGTTTTGGGCCTCGTGCTCCACGTAATCAAACAAGGATTTGGCGATTTGGTCACCGTTATCATGCACCAAACGCTTTGTCGCGCGGACCTCGATTTCCGGTGGAATTGCAAACCTGCACTTTGCGCACTCAAGATAGAAGACCAGCTTTCCGGAATTGAACAATCGCGCGAACGCCTTCTCTGTCTGCTTATCTACCTGATCCTGAATCCACCGTTCGATATGATCCCGAACCACAAACTTCACGAGTCCGAATCGACCCGCAAGCTGCAATTCCGGCTTGCATAGGCAATCGTAAACTCGTGCGACGATTCGATTAAGCTGCTTAAAACTCAGGTAATCGAATCGCAGACTCGCAACCAGCCAAGCGCATACCTGCTCGTCAGATTCCAGAAGGTCCGCCTCCGTCTCATACCGTCTCTGAATGTCCGAGCCGAGCGTAATCTTATAGAATCGGTCCTTCGCTTCTTTCATCTTGTCTGAAAGCGGCCAGTTGATGGAGCCATACTCGAATTTATCGTCGTCGACCTCAGTGACCAGATGGCGAAAGTAATCTAAACGAGCGTAGCCCCCGTTCTCCTTCACGCAGAAGTGGGGGAGATAGATTTTTCCGTCAAAGTCACGTCCATAGAAATCAAGGAAGTCTCGCCGAATCTTGATCTTTCGCTTTTGGTCCGCCGGTTTCTTGCCGCCATCCTCGCGGACCATGCCCTCCAGGTCGCCCTCGTACCCCTCCTTTTCCAGTGCGCCCTTTACCTGCCGGGCGATGTCGGTCGACGTTTGATGCAGGCAATAAACGTAGCTCTCGTTTAGCTCATCATATGATGTCCGCTCCTGAAACGGCTGGCGGAGGATTCGCCCCACAAGTTGCGTCATGCCCTGCCCGCTCCCAGTCTTGCTTAGCGAAACGAGAATGTATGCAAACGGACAGTCCCACCCCTCCTGGAGCGCACTCTTAGTGATGATCCATTCAATCGGGCACCCTTCGCTCAGCAGGTCGGTGTGCTCCACGAGTTCGTCCTTGGCGGATGTCTTAACAGCCACCGCCTCTTTCGCAACGTCTAACCGCTCGATCAGGTATTCGCGAACGTCTTCACTGTGGATGAGATTCTGATTTCGTTGGTCGTCTCCCGTACGCTCGACCTGAACAAGCACGACAGGTCGGATCAATCTGCGGTCGGGTCTTTTTTTTGCATTTTTGACAGCGCTTTCAGCCAGAGCGCCCCGTTTGTCCCGGGCGCGCGTTAACAAATCCTTCCAGTTGCTCACGCCCGACGAGGCGATATTCATCGGAAGCTTGATCATCTCTTCCCTGAGAAGTTCCTCGCCCGAGACGCGGCTGATGATGTTGGCGTCACCGGGTGGCGTGGCGGAAAGCTCGACGATGACCGAAGCGTTAAATCCCTCAATCGTATCGCGTGCCAATTGGCTCGTGGCCTTGTGACCCTCGTCAAGCACCACGATGGGCTTGCACAACCGAACGAGATTTCCAACAGACGTAGCGATTAGGCATTCCCCGCGCTCCGCGTCATCCGCGATCATGTCAAGATTGGGGACTTCCTGCTTCAGTGCCCGATGCGCCTCGGGATTTTCCTCCGCGGGAAAATGGTGAACGATGTTGCCCCCCGAGTCGCGGAAGAATTTCAGTTGCTCCTTGGTTTCCCGATTCGTGCTGGCAAGCTGGACAATGAGAATGTTCAGGCAGTCGCGGAGTTTCGCAGGGGACAGCCTTGCAATCTCATGCTTCTCCCACAGCTCAATTCGCCGGGATACGGCATGCTCCAGCATCATCCGGTACATATCATTTCGGTCGCGAAGGCGTCGAAGCGTGTCCCGGTAAATCTGACTGGACGGCACGACCCATAGAACCAGCCCCGCGCCGTTGCGGTCTCGATGAATTGTGCGATGGATTGCGCCGAGAATCTGCGTTGCCAGAAGTGTCTTGCCGCCGCCTGTGGGTACCTTGATGCAAAAGGTCGGCAGGTCCTCGCCCAATCCGTTTTGCCGGTCGACGTACTTTCCCAGTCCTAAATCGCGCCAGGCGTCCATCGCAGCGTGGCGGGCATTTCCCCTGGCCCGCTCGGCGGCGAGTCGGACAAGGTAGCGCTCCACCTCTTCGATGACTCGATGCTGGTAGGTCTTTAGTTCCATCCGTGGCGCTACTTCAGGTTAAACGGCACCACCATTGTTCGAACCCGACGGCCGTGCTCGCGCTCAAATTGACGCAGGTCTTCCTGGTGAAGCCAGATGCGTTCCGTGTAGATCACCCATGTCTTGTTCTTATCGCGCTTGAGGTTCTCGTCCAGCCACGCCAGGCTCACTTCGCGGTCCTCGCGGTTGTTCGGCGTATAGAGCAGGTAATAGCTGGTCCCGCCCGCGACGGACGTTGAGCCGACGAAGCCCGTTTTCTCGTCCACCGCCTTCAGGTCGATCTCGCGGCTTGTCTCGGTGTAGAAGATGTACTTGGCAAGGTCCTCGAACGGCGGGAGTTTCTTGCCGAGGTCACGGTACTCGCTAAACAAAGGCGCACCAACGAAGGCATAGCTAAAACTCCCGATTACCGCCTTCGTGCCCCCATTCTTCTTCTTCTTCGACTTCTTCCCGGCACATATCAATCGGATGCGTTCAGCGGTAACAGATCGCGAGATATTCCTTTTGCTCGCTTCATCCTCTTTATTGTCAAACGGTTGCTGAACAAGCACAAAGCGGCGCGACTTGCCATCCTGCGCATTTAGCGAGAGGGCTGCGTGTCCAGTCGTGCCAGAGCCCGCGAACGAGTCAAGGACTAAGTCTTCGTCGTCAGTTGCGAGTTGAATGATACGTTCTAGTAGTCGCACAGGCTTCGGGGTTTGAAAAGCATCGCCGTCGCCGAATAGTTCGGCAATTTCTTTCTTTGCTTCTTGAGTGTGCCCAACTTCCTCATTATCCCACCAAGTCCAAGGCGCGTTTCCCTCAGATTCATTCAGATAAGTCTTTCGACGTGGCATGGCGTTTCCGTCCTTGCCAAACCAGATTCGCCCTTCGCGCACGAGATTACGAAACACTAATTCTACGTTTTTCCAGCAGACACCCGCAGGCGGTTCGTAAACCGTGCCGCCCGGCGTCTTAATCTTATACATTTGGTTCGGCCGAAATCCTTGAGCTGTATAATCAGAAGAAATCCATGGTCCACGAGGATCGTTGTCTGGATTCTTGTATTGTGCAATCTGCTCTGGTGTTTTCGGGATTCTATTTAACGCCAAATTGCCAATGTCTTTCGCGTACACGACAACATACTCATGGGCATCGCTCACGATCAGACGCATGTCTGGAGACGTTCGCTTTTGCCATACAACGCTTGCGACAAAGTTCTGCGCACCGAAGACTTCGTCAGCCAACAGGAGTAATGGTCAAATTTCGTTGATGACGCGGTAATCAGGCGGCGTTTCTCTCGGCCTTTTCTCCATTGACGAACTTCACACCGGCGATGACATCGGGAAGCAGCGTCGCGCCATTGAGCAGCCGCCAGTGGTTCGCGGCGGACTCGCACAGCTTGAACACCATTGCCAGACACGCGATCCGACTGCCGTTGCCTTTGGTCCGGCGGTGACGCAGCCGCACCGTGGCGAACGTACTTTCGATCGGATTCGTCGTCCGCAGGTGCCGCCAGTGCTCGGCCGGGAAGTCGTAGAACGTCAGCAGCACCTCGCGATCCTTCACCAGGCACTCGGCCGCGCCGGGGTATTTGGCCGCGTAGTGGGCCACGAAGTGATCGAACGCCTGGTTCGCATTCTCCCGCGTCGGCGCCATCCAGATCTCGTGCAGCTTGGCCTTCGCGCCGGTCTGCACCCGCTTGGGCATCTTGTCCAACACGTTGGCCGTCTTGTGCACCCAGCAGCGCTGCGCCCGGGTCGTCGAATAGACCTTCGGCAGCGCCGCCCAGAAGCCCAGCGCTCCGTCCGCCGTGGCCAGCTTCGGGTCGATCGTCATGCCCCGTTGTTGGCAGTCCAGCAGCAGCGAATACCACGACTGCTCGCTCTCGCGATGGCCGTCGACCACCGCGATCAGCTCCTTGCGGCCGTCCGCCCTCGCGCCCATCAGCACCAGAATGCACTGCCGGTCTTCCTCCAGGCGGATGTTGAAGTGAATCCCATCCGCCCAGAGGTACACGTAGTGCTTGCCTTCCAGGGAGCGGCGATTCCATGACTGGTACTCGTCCTGCCAACTCGTCATCAAACGCGTGATCGTCGTGGCGCTGAGCCCCGCCGCCTGGGGACCGACCAGCGCCTGCAGGGCCTCGCTGAAGTCTCCGGTGCTGATGCCCTTGAGGTACAGCCAGGGGATCAACTCCTCGATGGCCTTCGTCTTCCGCAGGTACGGCGGCAAAATCGACGAACAGAACCGCTCCACGGCCTGGCCATTTGCATCCAACGCTTCGCCGGCCTCGCCGCGGCCGACGATCCGACGGTCCCACACCCGCGGCTGCGTCACCTCCACCGGCCCGACGCCGGTGACGAGGGTCCGGGTGGGATGATGGCCGTTCTTGACCACCTGCCGGCGGCCTTGCGGATCGCGCAGATCGGCGTGCCCTTCGATCCAGCCATCGACCTCCGCCTCGATCGCCTGGCCCAGGAGCCGTTGGGCCCCGTCCCGCAGAATCTCCGTCAAAACGTCTCGGCTGGGGACTGGAATCGTCTCGATCGACTCGTTACTCTCCTGCATCGGCGTACTCCTCTGCCCATCGTGGGCGGCTCGGAACCTCGAACAAGTCCCGAGAGTACGCCGCCTTTTTTTATCCCGCCACCATCAACGAAATTCGGTTATAGCTCCAGCCAACATGCGTAATGCGTGTACTTCATTATCATCAATGCTGATCCAAATCGATCCATCATCCCGAAGTAATTCCTTGAGCAACATCAGCCGCGGATACATCATGCAACACCACTTATCGTGGCGGCAGGCATCTTCTCCGTCTTTCCCGACAGTCTGTCCGATCCACTCTCTGAACTGCGGTTGTGTCAGATTGTCGTTATAGACCCACCCCTCATTGCCCGTGTTGTACGGGGGGTCGATGTAGATGCACTTCACCCGCCCGGCGTGGGTTGGCAACAGCGCCTTAAGCGCCAAGAGGTTATCCCCCTCGATGATCAGGTTGCCCTCCAGGCTCGGCTTTTCGCCCTTGGGCAGCAGCGAGAGCTTCGCGTCGAACTCCAGCCGGTGGTGTGGCACCGTGTGGTGATAGGTCTCGATGACGCTTTTTCCCTTGAAGTTCAGCGTCGGCATCGTCAGTCCTGCTTTCTTCCAATACAAATCAGGTGAAGTTAGGGTTATGTTAGCAAGGCCTCTAGCGTATGCCAAGTCCCTTTTTTGATCAACACTGTGATTTGTTGCGTTGGTCGACGCGATCAGGCGGTGCCGAAGATGCGGTCGCCGGCGTCGCCGAGGCCGGGGACGATGTAGCCGCGCTCGTTGAGCTTTTCGTCCACGGCGGCGGTGAAGATCGGAATCTCCGGGTGGCGCTTTTGCAGGGCGTCGATCCCTTCGGGCGAAGAGACCAGGCACAGCACCTTGATGCTCACCGCTCCGGTCGCCTTCAACACGTCAATGCACGCACTGAGCGAGCCGGCGGTGGCGAGCATGGGGTCGATGACGATGACGTCGGTCCCGGCGATGTCGGGCGGCAGCTTCTTGTAATAGGTGACTGGTTTGAGCGTCGCTTCGTCGCGATAGATGCCGACGTGGCCGACGCGCGCCGTGGGGATGAGTTCCAAAATGCCGTCCACCATGCCGAGGCCGGCGCGGAGGATGGGGACGAGGGTGAGGCCGCGGGCGAGCTTGCTCCCTTCGCAGGGGGCCAGCGGCGTCTGCACGGTGCGCGGCATACTGGGGTAGTCGCGGGTGATCTCAAAGGCCATGAGCCGGGCAATCTGACCGACCAGCCGCCGAAAGTGTTCAACGCTGGTGTTCTTGTCCCGGGCAATGGTGAGCTGCTCCTGCACGACGGGGTGTCGGATCAGCGTCACATTCGGCCAACGCGATTGGGTCAATTCTGTGGCTCCCGAACACGGCGAGATTAATTCTCAGTCGGCATCATACAGCCGCTTGAGCAAAACAAAAGCCGGGACGATCGGGCGACGCAGAGGAGTTTCGGCAGAGCAGCGCTGCGGCGGCCGCGATCTTTACGGCGTGTCGAATTCGCGATGAACGCCGATGGCGATCTCGCTGGCGCGATCGACGCTGAAGGATAGCGTCGGCAGGGCGAGGGAGTTGTGGCAGCGGAGGCAGACGTAATCCACCGACAGGGCAGCCCTGCCACTTGCGTCGAGCTTCACCTTTGAGCCGTCGGGCGTGAGGAAGCCCGAGAAGTCGACCGAGTCCGTCGTGATGCGAAAGATGTGCGAGCGCGTGTCGCCGACGCGGGCGAGGGGGCCGACGGCCGTGGGGGCGGCGAAGGGCCCGGTGGTGACGGCGAAGGGCATGTGACAGCTCATACAGGTGAGAGTTTCGGTGTAGCCGTCGGAGGGGCGGGTGAAGACCTTTCCCTCGTGCAGTGCCATGTTCATGTCAGTATGACAGGCGACGCACTCATTGCGGATGGCGGCGGCGCGGTCGTAGGCGATTGAGCGGTGGGGGTCGTGGCAGAAGGTGCAGGCGAACGAGGCGTGACCTCCGCTGGCGGCGAGTTCCTGCCACTGGGATTGCGGGCGAATAAAGCCGCCGGACGCGAGGATGTCGAGGCTGTCGGTGCCGGCGGGGCGGCTGTGGCAGGTCTTGCAGGTTTGCTGATTGGAGATATCGACGAAGAGATCGCGACGGAAAAAGCTCGGGATGTGATTCGAGCCGGGCCCGTGGCAGGCTTCGCATTGAACGCCGGCTTCATTCCACGTGCCCAGAAAGCCGGGGCGGCTTTCCTGGAACATTGGGTTGGCCGGATCCTGAGCGACGGCGCCGGTGACGTAGGCGCGGAGCGTGTCAAAATCGAACGGGACGGGGGCGACGGCATCGGGCAGGTACGCGAAGAACTGAGCGGCGTGGCCGAGGTGCGGCAGGGCGAGGCCCCATTGGGTGTTTGTGCCGGTCAGGCCGGTGGTCAGGTAGTTTCCGTCGGTGCCGAAGAAGAGCGCGCTCTTGGTGTAGCCGCCGAGGAGATAGGAGACGTCGGTCCAGGCAAATCCGTCCGGAGGATTGGGAACGCCGGCGAAGGCTCCCGCTAAGGGAAACAAAGGCGCCGCACCCTGAACGCGCGTCAGGGCGTGGGCGTGGCCGGTGATGGCGTGAAGGGCGGCGTAGTCGGAGTGGCAGGTGCTGCAGGCGGCGCTGCCGGCGAAGTTGGCGTTCTTATTGGTTGGGTCGGTCGTATTGTTGTAGATGGACAGCGTGCCGGGGGGGATGCCGATGGGGGGGATGCAATTGGCGCCCAGTGAGTAGATGGCGCCGGCCAAGCCGATCGTCGCGATCAAAGCGGTTTTCAGGTAGCGCACGATCTTGCTCCCGGCGAGGCTGCGACTGGACTGGTGGCCGCATTATAGAGAGACGGCGTCGAGCGACGAGTGCCCGACGCCGTCAGATTGTTGGAGCCTGGTCCTAAGGGCGGACGGGCTCGCGGCCGGTCTGACGGAGGATCAGAAGCCGATGCCGGTGAGCAGGGCCTCCGCTTCGGCAATCATGTTCTTCACGTAGGTCGGGTTGTGGAGGCCGTAGCTTCCGTCGTTAAGGGTGTAGTAGTAGAGGAACCGAACCTTTTTGATAGCGTCCGGGACCATGGACTGGCTGGAGGTACCTCCGCAGCAACTGTAATCCCAGTCATCCGCCTGCGGGAAGTTTCCGCCGCCTGCTGAGGTAGCCCAGGTGTCAAGTCGCGTCTTGATGCCGTTGAGCTTTGCGGTGACGAAGTTCTCCAGGACGGTCTTGAGCGACTCGGCATTGGCGGCCGACGGGTGGCAGCCGGAATCGACGCATCCCTCGAAGCTGACGGTAAAGTTGTGTCCGCTGATGGCCGGAGCGACTTCACTCATGAAGTCCTGGCGATACATGTGGCAGGTAGCGCACTGCTCGCGGACCAGTGAGTGGGGCGAGCCGACGCTGAGGGTCAGCGGGGGCGCATCTGCCGGGATGGGCATCTCGCCCGCGTAGACATTCGCCTGCACGCTGTGGTGCGGACCGCGTGAAGTGGAGGTCCAGTCGCGACCGCGGCTTCGGTGGCACTGGCCGCAGATGTTGAAGCGTTCGGGATTGGTCGCGTCTTCGATGGTGTTCGAGGCGACGGGGTAGCGAACCTCGGGGAACCTGAGTTGATAGTCGCGGCCGGCATCGGCAAACGGTGCGTTGCCGGTCCGCTTGTGCGGCATGTGGCAGATGACGCAGGTGATGCCGTTCATCTCTTCGCGGGTCTTGCCTGCCAGATAGTCATCCTGAAGCGGGACGCCTTCGAAGATGGACATATAGCGAAAATCGCCGGAGTGGCAGGTACCGCAATTGTTGAGACTGGTGCCTGCGGTGAAGCTCATTGCGACATCTTCTTCAACGAGCGCGTGCTTGGAAGACTGCCACTGTTCGAAGTTCGGGTGGTGCGAACCCGTGTGGCACTTTCCGCAGACGGTGGCGGAAATATCCTTCGGCGGGCGAAGCGACTCATCGGATACATTCGTGGCATGCTCTCCGCCTGGACCGTGGCAGCTTTCGCACTGCACACCGGCGAGGGCATTGGTGAGGGCTCTGCTGATGAAGCCGCCTTCTTCGCCGAAGCCGACGGTGTGGCAGCCGACGCAGTCTGGATTGCTACCCTGGCCGATTGCTTCGAGCGTCACCAGCGCGTTGGCGTGAAGCGTTTCGTTCCAGTCCTGGTGAATGCGGGCGTGGCACTGACTGCATCGCTCTGCACCCACGTATTTTCCGGTCAAGCCGCTGTTGCCGCTTCCGGGTGGATTGTCGACGGAGCCGCCGCCGAAGGGACACATGGTGCCGGTGACTCCCATGCAACAGGAGAGGGCAAGAATGCCGCCAAGTCCCATCAACGTCGATCTATTCCGCCGCGCCGGGTTCTGAGTCATGATTCTCACTCCTTTTCGCGTCTGTTCGATTCGTCTGAAGGCACCTGCCGGTCAACGTCTTCCTGACAGCCAGTGGGAGTCTGCCAAAAGTATGCCGCGCTTGGCAATAGGCAGCGCGTCAATTTGCTCGACTTTGGACCTCTCATTCGGCCGACCGGCCAAAATGGGCTTTGTCGCCATGTACCAAATCCGGCAAGCATCATGCCACAGGCGAAAAAAACGCCGATTACAACTGTTGGGGTGGGTTTTCGCGTTCCTCGGTATTTCTCGTGACCGCATTGATCGCCTGTGCCGAAAATGTCCGTCTTGCTTGTGGAAAAACTCTCCAAGCCGGCATTTATCCAAATAGGGGCATAAATCGCCATGGCGTGCCGGGTGTGAATGCATTGAGCGGATTCCCACCGATTGACAGAAGTGGTACGGAGAATGTAAGCCTTCAGGCACTGAAGCGGCGGCGCTGAGGCGTATCGGGGACCTGATGAGAAGTCTTCGTCAGAGCAATCAAGGACTCTCCGTGCGGGATTCGAACAAATTTTCTTTGACGCGCCGACTGCACATGACAGTCGGCGTCTGCATCGCGCGCATGATTCTGGCGATCGGGTTTCTGGCCTCGGTGTTCGGCTCGAACCCGCTTTACGCTGACGATCCGGACAACTGTTTGCTTTGCCACGGCTATCGCGGCCTGAGCCGATTCGACGAGACGCTGGATCGCGTTCACGTTTTCTTTGTGGACCCGGGATATTCCGCGGCACGTCGGGGGCCGCATGCGCGGTTGGCCTGCACGGCCTGTCACGAGCGATCCGAGGTTGCGAGCATTCCGCATGAGCCGGTGAGCCCGGTGAATTGCACGAGAGCGTGCCACCTCAACGATCCCGGCGGCCTTGAACGGCGATTCAGCCATGACAACATTCTCCCGATGCTGGCGCAGAGCGCGCACAGCGCCGAGGCGATCTCGAAGCTGTCGTTCAGCGGCGGAGCGCTGCTGGGCGAGAATCAATCGTTGTGCCTCTATTGTCATGATGAGCCGCTCTTCCGTGACCCGCTATTGACGATTCCGAACTTCAATGAGATCAGCGGCCGGGTTTTCGATCGATGCGACGTCTGCCATTCGGACAAGGTGGACGTGGATATCGAATACTACGTTCGACACATTGCCTCGCGGTTTCAGCCTGCACGGACGCCGCTGGAAATGGCCCAGGCGTGCGCAGTCTGTCACAGCGACACGCAGGTGCTTCGCGACACGGAGATGAAGGATTCCGTGGCGAGCTTCCTGCGAAGTTTTCACGGAAAGGCGGCCCTGCTCGGTGATTTCTCGACCGCCGATTGCCTCTCTTGCCATGTCCGCAGCGGCTCGAACGCCCATTTGATGCTGCCGCCGAAGGACCCGGCTTCCTCCGTTCATCCCGCCAATGTCGCCGATTCGTGCCGAAGCACGACGTGCCACCCGGGCGCCGATAAGCAGATTGCCGATACGGCGGTTCACCTGAACCTGCCCACGGCGCACGGGACGATCGAGTATTTCCTGGCGGCGACGTTTATTTTCCTGACGATCACGACGTTTGGTCCGTCGGCCGTGCTGGTTTTGCTCGATTTGTTTCAGGTGATCGTCGGGCGCAAGGCCCATGGTGAAGAGCGCACCCATCGACTGGCGAAGCGCATCATAAGCACCCCCTCGGGCATTGCGCGCCTGAAGAGATTCACCGTCAGTCAGCGCGTCCAGCATTGGGTGCTGAGCCTTCTATTTGTGACGCTGGTGATCACGGGCTTTCCGATGAAGTTTGCTGACCGGGCATGGGCGCCTCCGTTGGTCGCGATCTTCGGCGGTCTTGAGTACGCCCGGCTGGTGCATCACTGGTGCGGCATTGCGCTGGTGGTTGGTTTCTTCGCGCACATGGCAAGCGCTTTCATAGGGGTCCGCCGACGTGTCCGCGAGTTACAGGCAACCGCCGAGGGGGGCTGGAAGAGGGCCTGGCTCGAAATGCCGATGTGGATATCGCCGACCGATGTGAAGAAGACGTTTCAGCTTTTTGCTTATCTCCTCTTTCTACGGAAGGAGAGGCCGTCCTTCGGGCGATTCAGCCCGGCGGAGAAGTTTGAATACCTCGGGGTCTTCTGGGGCACGGCCCTGTTGGGAATCACGGGCATTCTTCTATGGGGCGAGCAGATCAGTTCGCATTTTCTGTCCGGTCGGGCGTTTAATCTGGCGACGATCGCCCACACCTACGAGGCGTTTCTAGCGGTTATTCACGTGGGAATCCTGCACATTTACAACGTCATCTTTTCGCCGAAGGTCTTTCCGTTATCCACCGCGACCATCGACGGCAATACGCCGCTGCCCAAGCTGGCGGAAGAGCACGGTGAGATGATCGAGCAGGTCGCACGGGAGATGGGCATTACCGAAGAACGCGAGTCGACCTATGAGTAGTCGAAAGCTCGAATCGCTGGTTCGGCAGGCATGGTGGGCTGTTCGCCTCGTGGTGCGGTTCCTTTGGGAGGCGATTCCGCGGGCCTATGCGGTGGCGATGGTCGTTCTGATTAGTTGGCTCACCTGGATGGCCGTCAGTTATCTCATTTCGTCACTTGCCTCGGATGAGGGGCCGCCCGCCCAGATTACGGGGCTGCCCACGCGATTGGATCGCTCGGTTCAGGCGGCATCGAGAACGCAGTTCGCCGCGATCGACTCGGCGGAATTTCCGCGCTCGCCGCTGGCACACTATCACCGCCTCGACAGTTGGATACAGCCGGACCGATTCAACGACTGCACAAGGAGCGGTTGCCACAACCCGATGCCCCATTCCAAACGCAAAGAGGTCCGGGCATTTCTGAACATGCACGCGACGAGCATGCACTGCGGCGTTTGCCATTTTGATGTTGCCCAGACGCCTCGACCTCTCACCTGGTATGATCTCGAAACCGGTCTTGCAGCGCCCTCGCCCGCGATCTTGCAGGCCTTTGACCTGCTGACGTCGGAGAAGGCGCTGAGGCAACGGGCCAATCCAACGAAGGCGGATCAAAGACGCTTGGTCGCGCTGCTTCGGCGAGCGGCTCGGGCGGCAAACGACTTGCCGGTGCTGGCCAGTCTCGCCGATCACTTTGCCGCCGTACATCCGTCGAGCGATTCCTTTCAAAGGCTGCTTGACGAGGCGGCGGACACCTTACCCAAACACTTTCGGGGGGAGTACGGCGTAAAACTGGCGATTCGAACCGAGTCGTCCGAGGAACCCTTGCTGGGGCACCCGAACACGGATGCCGCGATCGTGGCTTATCTCGCCGCGAAGGACCAAGCCGACGGAGCCGAACTGGAGAAGTTGCTCAAGGCGGTCCATCCGCTTCGCCGGGAGAAGGCGCTGAACTGCACGGACTGCCATCGTGGTGAAGGATCCTTGATCGATTTCGCGCAAATCGGTTATCCCGAGGCGAGGATCGACTTGCTCGTGAATCCCATCATCTTTCGCATGATCGAGCACATCGCGGCCGGCCGCTCGTTCCATCTGCCGGAAGTTGTCGGGCCCGAGCCGCTGCCGCCCCCGGCGCCGACCAGCCGTCGCTCAGAGTGACGTACGTATTCACGCTTACTGCGGGCTCAACTCCGCCATCGCCGCGTCAAGATCGCGGATCGAGATGTCCATGAGCTGCATCGCATAGTTCTTGTTGTGAATGCCGTTGCCTGCCTTGACGAAGTTCAGATTCGTGCGTGCCTGTATCACCTTGTCCTCGATACGCTGAGAAACCGTCTGGCCGGCCGCACGGACGTCCTTGATTCGCGCATCGACGCGATGGATCGAGGCTTCCACTTCCTTGACCGAGTTGTCCAGTTCGCTGAGCCACTGCTCGAACAATCGCTTGTAATCATCGCCGTGGCACGCGATGCACGTGGTTTCGGTCGCCTTGACCAGAACGGCGCCCTTGAAGTCGCTGCCTTCCTGTGAGTGGCACGCACGGCAATTCAATCTGGAACCGATCATTGCATTCGGCATGGCGTGGGCGACGCCGCTTCCCCCGATGCCCATGAGCATTTGGGCCTGTTCGGAATGGTGCCCGGCGTGGCAGTGCTGGCAATCATTGATGACCGGTTGGAGGTAATCCTCGCTGGTGCCCACGTGGAGCGCATCCACGAGCTTGTGCTCGATGGCGCGATGGCAGTCAAAGCACTTGGCTCGTTGGCCGGCGACATGAACGCGGTGGTATTTTTCCACCTCGGCGGTCGTGCGTCGATCGAACTCCTCCAGGTATCGCTCCTGATCGTGACAATGAACACAGTCGCGCCGGGTGACGACCGCATCGCCGCTGATGACATCCGCATGACAGCTCTCGCAGTCGATGCCGCGATTGACGATATCCAGGTGATCCATGAGCACGGGCGCGGCGGGCGCCGGAGTGTTGCTCAGACGGGCGAGGGCGGCGGGCGTGGCGCCGTGGATGGCGATCTTACGGGTCGGCGGCTCATGGCACTTGAGGCATTCGCCGGTATTGCGGTTGAACTCCTGGTTGGTGAAGTGACAGACAAAGCAAGACTGCTGGTCCACCGAAAAGTGGTGTTTTGAGGTCGCATCGTAGGTGTGACAGGCTGAACAGCTCAGTCCGGCCAACTGCATTTGGCGGAGCATATTGTGTTCCAGCTCCATGAGCTGGATCGCGTCTCCGGTCGCCTCGGGCACGCCTAGCTTCTGAAGAACCTGCTTTATGGTCGCCAATCGTATGGCCGCGGGCTTGACCGACCGCGCAGCCGCCGAGACTTCAGCCACGGCCTCCGGGATCATCCGGTTGCGCAGCCGCTTTTCACATTCCGCGAGCGATGCCTTGAGCTCCGCCATTTTGGCATCAGTCTGCAAGTGCTTTCCATGAACAAATCGCACGGTCGGCGATCGTTGAATCTCTGTTTCATGGCCGGAGACGATTCGCTTCTCAGATCGTATTTCGCCGATGAGAAAGACCTTGTCCATGTGCGCCGCATCGCCGTGGCAGCTCGATCGCATACAGCTCGCGTTATCGACGTGGGCCCGTGGTCGCCCCGCGCCGTATCTCCCGCTGAAGTAACTCGCGAGTTGCGAGAGTCCCCTGAACTTTGCATTGATTGTGTGCTGCTCGCCCGGCGCGTAGTGACACTCGACACACCAGACATCCAGCTTGGCCCCGTGGAGATCATTCGACCATGACTGATAGTAAGGGTCCATGATGTGACAGGTTCCGCAGAAACTGGGCCGGGACGTGTAGTATTCCGCGCTTCCGATCGTCACTGCTCCCATGACAAGCGCGGCTAGGGATAAAATCCCCAGCGTTCGCAACCATCGTCGAGGTAGCTTCTTCGACGATGGCGCGGCATTTGCCGGGTCACTGGATTCTGAGTTCCCCTTAGGACTTTGCTGCTTGGTATTTGACATGGCCGGTTCCCAGCAAGACTCGTGCCGAACCAGAGTTACCGCAGCGTATCGTGCATTCGACAGCGCCAGTTCGCAACCTATAATTCGATTCGGACTGCGTCCTGGCTGAATTCCCGACCTTTCTTTCATGACAAGTAGCGATTGCGAGTACCCCGCTTTGATGGATCACGACGACAGGCTGGGTTTGCTTCGTCGGCTCATGATCGCTTCGCTGCTATTCTGGTCCGCGACCGGGTCGACGGCACAGGCGGACGATCCATTCGTCGGATCGTCGCCGTCTCATTTCATCCACCCCGAAATTCCCGGCCTGCAGATGCCCACTGATGTGGCGATCGCGCCCGACGGAAGCGTCTTTGTCGCCGATGGCGCCAACAATCGGATCGTGCGCTTCGGCGCTGACGGCAAATGGATCGAGGACATTCGCGAGATCGGCGGCTCGTCTCTGCTGCACCCCCTGGGTCTGGACTATCACCCGACCGGCGGACTCTGGATTGCCGACAGCGGAAATCACCGGGCGATCCAGATGAAGCCCGATGGCTCTGCCGGCCGCGTCCTGGCGCCCGTCGCAGATGCGAATGAATATCCCGCGGACGTCACCGACATCGCCGTCACCGCGGACGGCAACACCGTTTGGCTGGCTGACAACGACAATCATCGGCTCATCCGGTGGAGCCTCGGAAACGACGGGCAGGTTCGAGTCGGTCGACGCGGCGAATCGCTCGGCCAGTTGTACCACCCCTTCATGCTCGCGCTGAATCCCGGGGGCGATGTCTTGATCACCGACGTCATGAACGGCCGGATCGCCGCGTTTTCGGCGGCCGGCGCGACGCTGGAGAGCATCGGCGCCTATGGCATCGACATGGGACAGATGTATCGTCCCAAGGGCGTTGTGACCGATGCGGATGGAAACGTCTGGGTGTCGGACGGCACGCTGAATGTCGTGCAGGTCTTCACCCAATACGGCGCGCCGATCGACGCGCTGCGCGGCAACGACGGAAGGCCGCTCACCTTTGCATTTCCCATGGGGATCACGTTCGATGCGCAGGGTCGGCTCTATGTCACTGAGTTGCTGGCGAATCGAGTGACGCGCGTTGTGATCAATCGGGGTGATGCCCAGAGTCGCCCCAGGCCATCCGCCAGGCGCACGAGCGTTGTCGGAGGCCAGGCGCGGTCCTGCACGGTTTGTCACATCGAGTGGATCGAACCGTTTTCGCGCGGCATGCCAACCGCGCTTGCCGCCGCGCCGGCCACGAGCGATGAAGAGCCTGCCGCCGGACGAAGCGAGACCTGTCTCTCCTGTCACGACGGCTCCGTCGTCGATTCGCGTCATCGCGTGTGGGACTCTCACGGCCATCGGACGGGCATCGAACCGCCGAGAGACATGAAAGTGCCGAACCACCTGCCGCTGGTCGGCGGAAAGATCGCCTGCCGGACGTGTCATTCCGCCCATACCGGCGGCCGCTTCGATGCCGACTTTCGCACGGCCGTTTTCCTCCGCGTTCCCAATCAGGCCAGTGAGCTTTGCATCAGTTGCCATCAGGACATGACACGCGGGCCGGAATTCGGAACCCATCCCGTCGGCGGTATGCCGTGGGTCATCCCGCAAAAACTCGTCGATGCCGGCGCTCGCGTTGGGCCGAATCCTCGGGAGCTGACCTGTCAGGTCTGCCATACGCCGCACGGCTCATCCGTCGATCATCTGCTCGTCATGGGGACGACCTCGAATCAGCTTTGCCTCACCTGCCACGATCGCATGCGTCCGGGCATGTTCCGCGACGGGCCGCACGTCGAGCATCCGCTGAGTCCCGCCGTCAATTCCGAACAACTGACGGCAATCCACCAGTTGGGGACGAAAGTCGGCGACGAAGGGCGGCTCATCTGTCTGTCCTGCCACAAGCTGCATCACGGCAAGGGCGAGCGCTTCATGCTGGCCGACGATCTGACCGACGGCCGCTTCTGCATTCGCTGCCACTCAGAGAAGACCAACGTGCTGGGTTCCTCGCACGACCTGCGCACGAATTTCCCGCAGGAGAAGAATCGCCTGGGCATGACGCCTGCTTCCGGCGGTCCGTGCAGCGCCTGTCACATGTTCCATCGATATGCGAGAGCGCCGGAGCCGAGCACCCTGGACCCCGGCGGCGGCAAGTGCATCACCTGCCATCAGGAAGGACGCTGCGCCGGCGCCAAGATCCTGGGCCCGGTGAACCATCCGGGCACGCACTGTGTCGATTGCCACAATCCGCACGATCCGGTCTTCAAGCCTTACCTTCGCGGACATGCGGCGGACGTCTGCTCGAATTGTCACGCGAACAGCGACGCCCTGGTCGGCGGTCCGCACGATTACCGTACGACGTCCACGGCGTGGCCCGAGGAATCCGTGGCGAAACAGGACCGCTGTCTGGTGTGCCACCGGCCGCACGGGGATGAAGAGACGCGGCTTCTTAGATTCGCGGATGGAGGCGTCGGAGCCGATGCCGGCTGTCGCGTGTGCCATGCATCCGAGACCTGGGGTTCTACAGGCGACACCGCGGTCGCGCATTCGCAAAAAATGGACCCGCGAAGGGATCACGGGAACCTGCCGCTCGCGATTCTGGATGAAGCGGGAACCAGGGGCGTCGGTTGCCGGACGTGCCATAATCCGCACGCGTCGATCAAGCACGATCCGCACCTGCTGCGAATCGCCGACGGCCAGACGACTGTCGACATGTGCAAGCAGTGCCATGTCAAGACATCGCACATCCAGCTCACCGCCCACGGAACGGCCGGCCTTACGAGCGCCGGCTTCGATGCGGCATCATGCAGGCCGTGCCATTCGATGCACGCCAACAAGTCAACGCTCTCCGATCGCTTGCTCTGGCCGCGCGATTTGACGGCGCCGGTGATGCCGAAGAATCCCGCGAATCGTTACTGCGCCGCGTGCCATCGCGCCGATGGTCCCGCGAAGCCGCCGGTCATTGCCGGTCACCCGAGAATTGTCATGAGGGCCATCGCGTCGCTCCCGGTCGGCGAGAGCCTGCCGCTCTACGACGAAAATGGGCGAGCTAGTTCCGACGGTCGCATCGCCTGCGCGACCTGCCACCTGCCGCACGGACAAACGATGAGCGGTAACGAAGCGGACCGACTGGCCGCGGGTTCGCGTCAGCAGCGCCGCGCCGCCCGGCTACTTCTGCGGCCGTTTAACGCACCGAATCTCTGTACCACGTGTCACGGTGCGGACGGTCTGCGGCGTTTTCTGTATTTTCACGACCCCCTGCGACGTGGTGGACCGCTCTCCAGCCCGCGAGGCCCGGTCGATCGATCCGGCGATATCAACGTGCGGGTCGCGCCATGAATGATTGGGCATCAGGGGGCGAATCCCGCGTGCATCGTCTTGCGGATTGATTCCGAGTAGGATGTCCGCTCACAATTGTCAGCAAAGGAGCATGATCCATGAGTCTTAAGACGTTTGGCGGTCTGGTTGTAGGTGCTTTGGCGACCGTGTTGATGGTGGGGGCCTGCGAGAAGAATGAAACGCCGCCCGCCAAAAGCGCTGAAAAGCCTGCGACAGAGGCAACCGATGCCGCGACCGGCGACAAGGGCGGCGATGATCTGGGGGCCTTCCTGAGCAAGGACAAGCCCGCGGGCACGAGCAGCGCGCTGCCTCCCGGCCACCCGCCGATTGAAGGCGCGGCCAAGACCGCTGCGCCTCAGACAGCGCAAGGCATGCCGCCGTCGCACCCGCCGGTCGGTGATGATGCCGCCGAGGCAGCGCCGCTTCACTGGGATCAACCCATCGAATGGAAGCCCGAGCAGGTCACCAGCAGCATGCGAGTGGCCCAGTATCTGATTCCCCGCGCCGCAGGCGACGATCAGGACGGCCAGATGATCGTGTTTCACTTCGGGGCCGGACAGGGCGGTCCGACGGACATGAACATCGCTCGATGGCGAAGCTTCTTTACCAATGCGGATGGAAGCCCGGTGGGCGATGATGCCGCGAAGGTGGAGAAGTCGGAGATCTCCGGCATGAAAGTGACGGTGCTGGATGTCGCCGGGAAGTATTCCGATCCGATGATGGCTCAGTCGGGGGGTAAGCCGATTGACGGCGAGGCCCGATTGTTGGCGGCGATCGTGGAGACCCCCAGCGGGTCATGGTTCTTCAAGGCGGTCGGCCCGAAGAAGACGATCGGCGAGAACGAGCCGGTCTTCCGCAAGCTGATTTCGTCGATCAAGTAGGCGCTGATATTCTTTATCAGGCGCGAGCCCCGCAGTTCGCTACGAATCGTCGGAAGCGTTGTCCACGCTGGATGCCGTGGTGGTTCCCTGCTTTTTGCCTGCAGGCGTGGGAATCGGCTCGTAGGTCTCGCCCACGATCAATTGATGCGTAAGCAGGTCATCGGCGAAGGCGACGGCCAGGCCTCGTCGAACATCGATCACCCACCGCACCGCTACCGCGCCGGCGAATGAGCCGAACAGCGCCAGGAAGACGGTGGTGATGTCCGACTGCCTGCTGGGCATCCACATGTGCAGGGTCTCAAACGCCGCGGCCGCGCCGGCCGATCCGAACATCGCGATGACGAGTTGACTACACCAGCGCAGCGTGGGGGTCGATGTCCTGTTGCCGGATGTCGATATCCGCGGGTCTTGTGCGGACAATCCGCCGATGCCGAATCGCGCCCACAGCATTACGGCGATGCCTGCGCCGAAGAATGCGTACCGCAGCAGATCACCGCTGATGTCGAGAAGAGCGACGTTGGGGCGGCTGTTAAAGTGCGCGAAGAACGGCAAGAGGCAGGGCCGGCTGAAGCCGGAAGAACCGTTTGGGGCAATGTCGAACGGAACGAGTTCGTACATCGCCACAACCAGCATTGCACAGGCAGCGGCCGCGCCCCATGCCGGTCGATTCGTGGCCTGACCCGCCGCCGTCCTGAATCGCCGCCGCGCCATCATGAATCCGGCCGCGCCGCCGATGGGCCACCCAATCAGGCTGGCGAAGAAGTGGGCGGTGTCGAGGCCGTAGGAGATCAGAAAGATGCGCACGACCGTGACCATGGCGGAGAGCGAGACGGTGACGAATCCCGACCACAGGAGCAGGCCGGCGCCGCTTCGACGATTGCGATATTGGCCCAGCACCACCATGGCGGCGATGACGGCGTAGGTTGCGACATCCACGGTGGTGTCCAGCGCGTACTCCCATTGTGCCCGCGTCCAGACTGCCGGGTTCCACTCGGTCTCACCCGACGGGCCGGCAAGCGACTGCCAATGGTGGGTCGGATCGACCGAGCCGTGACGATAGGCCTCGGCCGCCGTGTGGTAGCAATCGACGACAACGTCGTAGGGCCGCAGTGAAACGACGAGGACCGCACACACCGCGATGCGGCAGACGGCCTGCCACCAGTGTCGTCTCGCTTCTTCGATCGCACCCGCGACTCTCCGTCGAATCCACGCCTCAAATATGATGGTGAGCGCAGCGCCTACGGAGATGCCTATTACGTTCGATGACACATCCACCCAGGAGGGCACGCGCGAACGCACGAAGTGCTGCCCGTATTCCACCGCCAGGCTCAGGGCCGCGCCACAGAAGGGGAGAATCAGAATCGTGGCGATTCGGCTCATTCCGCGACGCCGCAGGACGGCGCCCGCCATCACGCCCAGCGGCACGTAGATCGAGATGTTGGCGAGAATGTCGGGCAGGTTGATCGGTCGCAGTCGCAGCCCGAGGTACCAGTAGGCGTCGTGCGTCCGGTCGACGGGCGCTGTGAAATCGAATGGCACAAAACATGCGTACACGAGAAAGAACGTCAGGCCGGCCAGAAGGAAGTCCAACAGCCGGCGATGAATCGCGTTGATGAGCGGTTCACTGGAAAGAGGCGTCGCGACGCCCGTTGTGGGGTCTGCCCGAAGGATCATCGCTTAGTTCTTGTCCTTCAGAAGTTCTTCCAGGCGTCGGAAGGGATTCTGGTCGCGCGGCAGGATCCGGTCGTCGTCACGCCAGGGACTCGGCTGGGTCGTGGTGTCGGCGGTATCAAATTCGACGAGCCCCCACAGGGAATCGCGCACGAGGTTGCGCATGTCCAGTTCAGCCTGCGCCTCGGCGGTTTGCCAGGCCAGCCGCAGGTCGTCCGGGTCCTCTTCATCCTCGATGGAAGCCGTATCAACCACGATCGGCACCCGATAGGCCGCGATCGGCTGTCGTTTTTTGACATCCCACAGCGCCCCGACCAGCCCGGTCTCGCCGGACTCATCCTCGGTCTGACCATAGATCAGACACAGATTGCAGTTGATGTTCGATGATTCGCGGAGGAACGCGCCGTATTCGACGCCGCGGGGGTCGATGCCCAGATCGCGCAGTTGCGTCACTTCGCGGATGGGCGGGAGCGTGTCCATCACCTGGTTCCAGTACGCGGCGCGCTCCACCGGCATGTCGCCCGGGCGAAGCCGTCGTCCCGCACCGGAATCCTGAACGATCGCGACGACTCGCGCGACCGAGAGGCCCGTGGGAAATCGCCCGACCGTGCGCGTGGCATCCAGAGGATGTTCCCCCGGCAACTGGACCGAGTCCGCTGAAATGCCGAGGTCGGCCGGCATGACGGCCGTCGTCTCCAGCGGCGGCGCGCTGCATTCCTGCTCGGGTCTTGCGCAGCCGCCGGCGAAAAGGAACCCGATCGCCAGACACGTCCATGATGCGTGCCGGCCATTGCGGACCGCTTTTCGCGCAGATCGAAGCGACATTCCGTGCGCCTTCCTGTTCGTGACAGCACATACCCCGCTATGTAGGGCGAGGTTTCTCCATTGCATATCGGCGTCAAAGTGGCGAGCGGCCGCTGGATGGCCCGATTCTCGCGTGTCCCCGATGACAAATTGATCAAAGTCGGCGAGTTGCGGCAGAACTCGGCAACAATTGCGCGGGTCGAACTGCTCCGAATCATCCCTATTGCCTTTCGCGGCAAGCAAACTTCATTCCAGCCTCACGGAGCGGCATGAGGAGTCCGATACGACATTACGAGAATCGAAGGCCGTCGGGGAACTCTCAAAGTGACGACTCATAACGCATTCCCATTTGATCTGGCAGCGAGCCTGGAATTCCGCCGCGCTCAGACGCCGGCGCGCGTTGCCGAGCCGAGGTCGAGACCGTCTCGCCGCGCACTGCTGGGTGGTTGTTTGCTCAGCCTGCCGCGCATCGTGTGGATGCTCATGGACATGGCGCTGGTTTGCGGTGGAACGATTCTGGGCGACAGCTTGTTTGTCTGGTGGGGCGAGTCTTCAAACCTGCTTGCACAATATCAGCTATGGGTGGGCAACGTGGTCCTGGCGATTTCCGTCATCCTGGCCGGAAGCATGGTCGGCCTCTACGAGCCCAGCACCCTCTGGGTCCGATCTCGAATCGTCGTGCGCTGCCTCATCACCGTCACCTTCGCGATGCTCGGCACCTGGCTGGTCCTGCACCTGTTCATGTATTCGAATCTCAGCCGCAGAGCCGCCGCCTGTGGAACCTTCGTGTTTCTGCTCACCGGGTCCGCCGTGCGACTCCTTTGCCATGCGGCGGTGCTTGACGTTCGACGAGGCCTGCTCGTCATCGGGCAGGGCCCACTGACCGGCTCGATCATTCGCTCAGTCAGACGCGGATCGGTGCCCGGCTATCGACTGGTCGGCGTCGTGAACACCGACCGAAGCGGCGCGAGCCCAAGCGGCGTCTGCGATATCCCGGTGGTCGGCCAGGTGGATGACATCGACAGGATCTGCCGCGAACACGACGTGGCCGAAATCGTCGTCGCCGAAACCGTCATGAGAAACCCGAAGTTTCAGCGGACGGCGCTGGCGGGACTGCACCTTGGTTGCCGCGTGACCGACGAGTCGACGTTTTACGAATCCACCTACGGCGAAGTCCCTGTTTCGCACATCACGCCGCAATGGTTCCTCGCGGCCGACCTGAAGGGCCACCGGCAGGAACACTCCATCGTCAAGCGGCTGCTCGATTTCATCATTGCAGGGACCGCGCTGATCCTGGCATTGCCGTTGATGCTGCTCATCGCGCTGGCCACCCGCCTGACCAGTCGGGGCCCGGTCTTCTACACCCAGACGCGCGTCGGCCAGGGAGGGCGAACGTTTTCCCTTTATAAGTTCCGAACCATGATCCCCGATGCCGAAGCCGGCGGTTCCACGTGGGCCACGGCAAATGACCCGCGCGTCACGAGAGTGGGCCGCGTCCTGCGCTGCATGAGGCTCGACGAATTGCCCCAGCTCTGGAACATCATCAAAGGCGATATGTCGCTGGTCGGCCCAAGACCCGAAAGGCCCGAGTTCGTCGTCCCGCTTTCGACGATCATTCCCTACTACGAAGAGCGCCACCTCATCAAGCCGGGCCTGACCGGCTGGGCGCAGATCAATTATCCCTACGGTTCGACGATCGCGGATGCCCGCCGAAAGCTCCAGCTCGATCTGTACTACATGAAGCACACATCCCTCGAGCTGGACTTGATTGTCATGCTGCGAACCTTCGGAACGTTCTTCCTCGGTTCGCGATAGCCGGCGCTCGGCCGTCATTCCTGGGGCGATCGCTTCCCCTGTTCCCAGAGCGCCCATCTCGCCTTGAGCTGCGCCAAATTCGCCTCGGTAAAGACTTCCGCCTTGATGTGAACGTCGGTGACGAACCTCCGGTCATCCGGCATGGTCAGTCGCAGGGCCATCGACAAACCCGCACGAATCGCCTCGCGCAGATCGTATCCGACCATGGCCTGAATCTGTCCGTCCTCCATGCGCGGCCACAGCGACGGGTCCGCATCGCAAACGACCATGGTGATGCCCAATCCGAAAAGCCTCTCGTGCGGCGGCAACGACCGCAGAGGCCAGTCGTCGAGTAATGCCCAGCAGCCGATTCGGGGGTACTTGCGGGATTCCGATTTGGCGAGTCGCACGGCCTCGGCCGGATCGCCTCCGCAGTCCACTTCTCGAACGACATGAACGCCGCCGGCCATGGGGAGTTCGTGCTGAAACCCGCGATACCTGAAGCCTTGCCTTTCATTAGCGCCGGCGGCATGGAGCAGCATGAGCGTCTTCGACCGCTTCTCCAATACCATGCCGCAGGCCGTGACGGTCTTTTCGCCAAGTTCAGATTCCGACGGCCCGCAATAAGCGCTGCGCCGCGACCCGATGATATCGCGGCCCACGACGACAACCGGTATTCCGCCGTTGGCGATTTCCGAAACGATCGCTCCCAGCGCATCGGGCTGGATTGGAATCACACAGATCGCATCCACATCATGGTCCGCCAGGCTGACAAGGATGTTTTTCTGTCCCACGGGAGAAGAAATGGGCGGCGCGACAGCCTCCACGGTGACATGGGGATGAGCTTCGCCAAAAGCCTTGGTCGTTGCCTCGATCACCCGCCAGGAAGCGACGTCTTTCCCTTCGCCGACAAACAGGATGCGAGTGGGTTCGATCCGCGATCGGGACTCTCCCGAGTTCTCATCGCAACCGGCTCCGACGGCGCACAAGGCGATGAGCCACGCAATCCGTGACCAATGCCGGGCACGTCGAATGGTCCCAATGATGCAATGAGAACGGTTCATGCGGTGTCAGCCCGTCGAAACCAGACGCTCATCACGCAAATGCTCATCCCTACGACCGCCCCGATGGCGTCGGCAAGCCAGTCACCAAATTCACTATCCCTTCCGACAAGTTCTTGAGTGGTCTCATCGAACGCCGCATAGACCAGGAGAAACGCCAGCCATCCCGCCAACACCGTGATGGAAATTCGGGAAGTCGGGCCCACAACGCGCCAGACGGTGACGATCCCGAGCGCACAGAACCCCATGAAATGAAGGAACTTATCGTTCAGGATCATCTGGGCAGGCTTTTCGGGAGGGGGCATATGGGTCGCAAGAAAAGCACCGGCCAGACAAAGCGCCCAAACCAGAGTTCGAAGATCGAAGCGACTTGCCTGACGGCGTTGTGGCGAAGCGGCAGGGGCCATGTCCGTCCCATGTTGACGAGGACTGCTCAGCGGAGCGCTTCCGTGGGCAACTTGTCAGCGGCCGTCGTCGGCGCTGTCGGCATGGCTCGATAATTCGCGACGGCGGCCTGGGCCGATTGCCTCGTTTCGGAACCGTCCACTGGATCGGCCGCCACGTTACCAGCGAGCATCACCGCGAGTTCTTCCGCAAGGGCCAGGTAGTCGAGCGCGCCGTTGCTCCGGGGCGCATATTCAAATATGGACTGTCCATAGCTTGGTGATTCCGCGAGCTTCACATTGCGGCGGATCTTCGCATCAAAGACCTTGGCGGCGCTCCACGGGACCGGCGTATTCCTGGCCGACTCCAGAAAGGCCGACAAGTCGTCGATGACTTCGCCCGACAGACGCGTGCCCGTCTCGTACATGGTGATGACCATGCCGGCGACCGTCAGACCGGGATTGATCCGTCGCGACACCAGGCTCACTGTTTCGAGCAGCTTGCCGACGCCTTGCAGCGCGAGAAAGTGGGGTTGAAGAGGAACCAGGACGCGCGTGGATGCGGCGAGGGCATTGAGCGTCAACACGCCGAGCGATGGGGGGCAGTCGATCAGGGCGATGTCGAACGGCCACGCAGCGCCGTAGATCAAGTCGCGCAGGATCACCTCGCGGCCGACGACGCTCACCAGTTCCATTTCCGCCGCGGCCAGATCAATTTGTGCAGGAACGATTGAGATGTTGGGAGAGCGCAGGTGGATTGCCGAAGCAAGCGGCATGTCCGTGGTGAGGACTTCGTAGATGCCCGCGCCCTTCGCTTCGCCGTCGAGTCCCAGATGAGTCGTCAGGTGGCCCTGTGGATCGAGGTCAATGAGCAGCACGCGTTGCCCTCGCTCGGCCAGCGCCGCGCCGAGGTTAACGGTCGTGGAAGTCTTACCGACTCCGCCCTTCTGATTGATGATGGCGATGCATTCCATTGCCGATGGCGATCCCTCAGCCCGCCCAAACTCACGGGCGACCCTGGAATGATAAGGCCAAATGCCATCGAAAGGGAAGTGATGATCGAGGGGGGCGGCGGCTGCGGCGATTGCGGCGCAAAAAAATATGGAAGGTGCCGCCGTGGCAAGAGCACCTTCCATTAGGTTTGTAAGCCCTCGCTTCAGCGAAGGCCCGGGTTCCGAAGTCAATGTCTCAATTTAATGAGACCGCTTTAGGAACCCATGCTTGGTGGCTGTTGGCTACTACTTCTTCCGCTTCTTCTTGGTAGCCTTCTTCTTCGTAGCAGCTTTCTTCTTGCGCTTAGCCATCAGCGTCACCTCCTTTCATGTAATGTTGGAAAGTCTAGAGTCGCCTCAATACTTGTCAACAAAAAACTTTCCGTGCGACCATATTTGTTTTTTCGGCGCGCACGGGCGAAACTCATGACAGAATCCGTTCCGAGGGTAGCCCGGAGGCGACGATCTTGAGCCGTTCGCGCGCGATTATATTTGATCTCGACGGTACGCTCGTCGATTCCCTCGATGATCTGACCGACGCTCTCAACGCAGTACGCAGCGCGGTCGGCGGAGCGCAAGTTGATCGCAAAGATGTGCGCGGCTGGGTCGGTGACGGACTTCCCGCGTTATGTCGCCGCGCATGGCCGGATGCGGACGACGCCGAGCTCCAAAAATTCATTTCAATGGCCGCGGATCAATACCGCGCGCGATGCGTCGCCAAAACGAGACCGTACGGCAACATATTGAAAATGCTTGACTTACTGAAAGCGCGGGGTGCGCTGATGGCCGTGCTTTCCAATAAGCCGCATGAGTTGACGCAACGCGTCGTCAGCGAATTGGGAATGGAAAAGTTCTTCGTCGAAATCCGCGGTTACGTCACCGAACCGGAAAAAAAACCGTCGCCGCAAGCCGCGCTGTCCATCGCGGATACGTTCGGCATGGACCCCGCGAATATCATGCTCGTCGGCGACTCCATCGTGGACATTCAGACCGCGCGTAACGCCGGGATGACCGCTGTCAGCGTGACCTGGGGGTTTCAGGAAAAAATTTTCCTCAAAAGCGCCGGTCCCGACCATTTTCTGGACGACCCGCTCGAAATTTTTTCCCTGTTGGAATGAAATTTTTCGGGGCACCACCCATCTCGTCACTTGTTTCGAGCGATTGGCGTGGCAAGGTTGCTGACTAGTTCCACTTCACCGCCTCTGCCGCAAAGACCGGTCCCTCCGTGCAGCACAGGGCATACCGCCACCCGTCTTTCCGCGCCGGATCCACCACGGGAACGACGCACGACTGACACGTTCCCATGCCGCAGGCCATCACGCGCTCCATCGCGAGCTCACACGCCACACCCCGATCGATGCACATCGACGCCACGGCGCGCAACATCGGATTGGGACCGCATGCGAAGACGACCACCGGAGTCGTCTGACCGACGCGGAAGAAGAATCGCTCCATCGCATGGGTCACCTGTCCGCGCAGACCGATGGAACCGTCGTCTGTCGTGACGGCAAGCGGCACGCCGAGTCGACCGAATTCTTCCGAGCATAAGGTCATCTCGCCGTCGCTTGTCGGAGCGCTGCTGAGGCTCAGCGGGATGAATCGCCGCTCTCTCGCGCCGAAGATCGCGTGGCACGAAACGCCGTTTTTTCTAAGGATTTCCGCCTGCCAGCGGATCGGCGGCAGCCCGATTCCACCCGCGACGAGCAGCGCATGGTGCGAAGCCGGTGGCACCATGAACGGCCGTCCGAGCGGACCGAGCACGCTGATCGCGTCGCCCGGTCTGCGACGATCCAGCCACGCCGTTCCCGGCCCGACCACCCGGCCCAGCAGGTCAATCTCAACCGTCGCCGAGTCGCGTCTCAGGCCGCCGATGCTGAACGGGCGGCGCAGCATTGCAGATGCGACGTCGCCGGCAACGGGCGAGGCATCGCGGCACAAGACCTGGACGAATTGCCCGGGCGCCGCGTCGGGAAAATGGTCGAACGAGATGGCCAGCTCGAAGTGCTCGTCACACAGCGTGCGCCGGCGCAAGACTCGGCCGGCAAAGATCCCACGGGCGGCAGTTGTCGTGTTCGTCATCGCAGTGGGCGTCACGATAGCGTGTGTATGAGGATGGCTTCAAGGCGGGGAACGCCAGGGGTTTACAAAATGGGTGGTCTTGCGCGGACCGAGTGATCGACCTGTCCCCCCAAAAAATAACCTCCGGATCAAAACCGAGTTTCGATCCGGAGGAGCGCCACGGCTAAACAGCCGTATTCGTGGCGAATGCCTTCAAATTGGGGCCGACGTACTAGAATACCATCGACGAATGGGACTCTATCACACGCATTCGGCAGTGTCAACGAAACTCTGAGACGGGCTAGAATATCTATAACCTTCGCCCAGACAATTAGTTAACAAATTTCACCAACGCTTCGTCTACAAGTGCCGCCTACCGCTGGGGATGGAGGTAAAGGGGCACAAAACACAGGCGTTTTGGAGTATAGGGCGTAAAAATCCGCAATGGTGCCAGAATGGCAGACGCATGCGCATAAGATTAGTATTTACAAGGATGTATGTGAAATCTAATGCCTGTTCTCCCCCAGGTAGCCCGCGCGGAGCCTTCAGCCGACTCCAGCCGCGTTTCCACTTTCTCTATTAGAAGGGAGGCATGGTGTGACTCCTGGGCCGAACGCCACTTTGGATGGGGGTCAGGGGACTGGTTCAGTTGGTTTCAAATTCGCCGCCTGTTCGCATTCCGACGAAATCGAAAGTCTTTGCTAAGATGGTTGACCTATGTTTGACGCACTCTCTGATCGATTCAGCGAAGTCTTCCGCAAGATGCGCGGCCGCGGCCGCATCACCGAGGAAAACATCACCGAGATCATGCGCGAGGTTCGCACCGCGCTGCTCGAGGCGGACGTCCATCTCGACGTCGCGAAGAAATTCTGCGCTCAGGTTACCGAAAAGGCCATCGGCGCCGAGGTCATCAAGACCCTGCACCCCGAACAGGTCATGGTCAAGATCGTCCACGATGAGCTGATCGGGCTCATGGGCCCGGTCGATTCGCGCATCCCCTGGGTGGCGAATCCGCCCACGATCATTCTGATGGCCGGCCTGCAGGGTTCCGGTAAGACGACGACCTGCGGCAAGCTCGCCAAGTACTGCCTGGACCGCGGCAAGAAGCCGCTCCTCGTCGCGGCCGACCTCAAGCGACCCGCGGCCATCGACCAGCTCGAAGTTCTCGGTCAACAGTTGGGCGTTCCCGTTCACGCCGAGCGCGATCATCAGAACCCGGTCAAGGTCTGCCGCAACGGCGTGATGCTCGCCCAGCGCCAGCTCAAGGACGTGGTCATCCTCGACACCGCCGGTCGATTGGCGATCGACGAAGATTTGATGCAGGAAGTCGCCAACATCGCCCAGACCGTGCAGCCGCATCAGATCTATCTCGTTCTCGACGCGATGACCGGCCAGGACGCCGTTACGACGGCCAAGCACTTCAACGACCGTCTGGAGCTCGACGGCGTCATCTTTACCAAGTTCGACTCCGACACGCGCGGTGGGGCGGTCCTCTCGGTCAAGAGCATCACCTCCAAGCCGGTCAAGTTCATCGGCGTCGGCGAGAAGCTCGACCGCCTTGAAGAGTTTCACCCCGAGCGCATGGCCGGGCGCATCCTCGGCATGGGCGACATCGTCTCGCTGGTCGAGCACGCCCAGCAGCAGGTCGATGTCGACGAAGCCGCCAGACTTGAAGCCAAAATGAAGAAGGGCCAGCTCTCCCTGGACGACTTCATCGGCCAGATGGAAAAGGTCATGGGGGGCCGCTCGCTCAAGGACATGCTCAAGATGATCCCCGGCGTCGGCGGCATGATGCGCGACACCGACATGGAGATCGACGAAGGCGAGATCGTGCGCATGAAGGCCATCGTCCAGTCGATGACCCTGACTGAGCGCGCCAATCCCAAGATTCTCGATGCCTCGCGCCGTCGACGCATCGCCCGCGGCAGCGGGACCGACCCCGAGGATGTCAGCGGCCTGTGCAAGCAATTCCTCCAGGCCCGGGACATGATGAAGCACATGGCCGGCCTGTCGATGATGGACCGGATGAAATTCGGCTCGCAGATGGCGCAGATGTCCATGGGCGGGGGGAAGATGCCGACCTTCAAATCGCCGGCCCGGCCGAAGTATCAGCCCACCAAGAAGGACAAGCGCAAGGCCCGGAAGCGAAAAAGCCGGTAGCAATGTCCGATTCCATTGGACGGCAACTCGATTCGACTGCCATGGCCGGGCCGCAGCCCTCCGTAAGCGACGAAGAAATCTACTGCCCCCTTTGCAACTACAACCTCACCGGCGTTCATTCGGGGCGCTGTCCCGAGTGCGGGGGGATCTTTCATCGCGAGGCGCTCTTCGCGGCCCAGAAGGCCAACCAGATCACGCTGATACCCTGGGACGACCCCGAACCGATGAGCGTCTTTCGTCGATTCGGCCGCACCCTTTCCGTCTGCCTCTTCAACGCCCGGCGATTCGCATTCGCGTTCAGCGCCCAGCCGCAGCGCACCCGCGCCGCATCGTTTCAAATACTCGTCATGTTGGTCGTGGCGGCGCTGAGTTGTTTGCCTGTCCTGGTCGGGGCGGCCGTCTCTCGCTCCGGCAAGAATCTGGTGCTGACGGTGGACGTCGACGACGTGCTCGGCATCGGCCTGCTAACCGTCGCAGTCATTCTCATTGTGCTCGTATGCCTGACGCTGCTCTCTGCCGCGATCCTCTGGCTGCTCTGTCCACACTATGACGGAAGCCTGAAATTTGGCCCGTGGTACGCCATCACGGCCTATGCCACGGCGCATTGGCTGTTCATTGGGGCCGGGTTGCCGTTCTACTTTCTCTTTCTGAAATGGAGCGGCGGCGAACCGACTTTGGCCATGGTGACCATGTTCGTCGTCATTCTGCTGGGTTGCGGATCGCTTCAAGTCGCGACGATCGGCGGCATCGTCAAGCTGCGAACGGCGCCATCCGCGAGTCGCCGAATCGCGATCCTGCTGCTCGCCCTGATGCACGGGGCCACCGCGCTCTTCGCACCGGTCTTAGGCGGCCTCGTCGCCGGCGTGCTCTGGACGGTGCTTTGAGACGTCAGGTCGACACTGGCCCCACAGGATCGAGCTAAGAGCCGGAAAGCCTTGACATTGTCCAAGTCAAAGCCGACTGCTAGACTATCACGACGTCATCGGTCGATGATGGTTGAGAAGACTCGACCGACCACCGCCGCGAGGACCGCCTTGAAACGAATTGGCATGGATTCCACCCCGACGAGCCTGATACCCGACAAGTCGATGCGCTGCGTCGGCCTGGCCGGTGTTCTCGTCGGAGCCGTCGCCCTGATCGGCGTCGATCTCGTCTCCGCCGATCGCGTCAGCCATCGCCACGCCCGCGTCCCCGCCGCCATTCAGTTCGTCTCTTCGGCCGACGCCGCCATCACCGTCGGCTCCGTCGGCGCCGTGACGCTCGCCCTCGCCCTGCTCCTCTGGCTGGGCCGGCGAACCGCTGATGCAGGCGTCCCGCTTCGAATCGCGGCATCACACTCGCCCCGTATCGACGACTCCGTCAAGGCGTCCCGCCGCCGCAGGCTCTCCATCTCCTACCGCTCCGGCGGTCTCTACGGCCCATAGACGCGCTCGCACGATCCCTTCCGCGATTCCGCATCGATTCGAACTTTCTCCGTCGGCCTTTTTTGAATCTATTCTTCCCGAATATTTCCGGGTGCACATATGGGCGTCATGACTTTTGTTGGGACAGGATTTCGCAAGGTATTCGGCTCGCGCAACGACCGCCTCCTCAAGGCATACGGTCGCATTGTGACGCGAATCAACGCGCTCGAGAGCGATCTGCGCGGCGACTACGACGCCCGCATCGCCGCGGCAGTCGCCAAGCTGCCCGCCGATCTCCCGGAAGAAGAGCGTCCCGCCGCGATCCAGAAGCTGCGCGTGGAGCACAGCCAGGACCTGCGCGACCGCACCGCCAAGCTGAAGGAGCGCTTCGCCGCCGGCGAGTCTGATCAATCCATCCTCCCCGAGGCCTTCGCCCTGCACCGCGAGGCATCGCGCCGAGCCCAGAATCACCGGCATTTCGATTGCCAGTTGATCGGCGGCATGGTGCTTTACGAAGGCAAGATCGCCGAAATGAAGACCGGCGAAGGTAAGACGATCGTCTGCCACCTGGCCGCCTTCCTGAAGTGCCTTCAGGGGCTCAAGGTCCACATCATCACCGTCAACGACTACCTCGTGCAGCGCGACGCCGAGTTTGCCCGGCCCGTCTTCGAGTTACTGGGGCTCACCGTCGGCTACATCCAGTCGCAGGTCGACCCCGGCGGCCGAGAGGGCATCCGCGCCAAGGCCTACGCCTGTAACATCACCTACGGCACCAACAACGAATTCGGCTTCGACTACCTCCGCGACAACATGAAGACCGCCGTCGAGGACCAGGTGCAGGGGCCGCTCGACTTTGCCATCATCGACGAAGTGGACTCCATCCTCATCGACGAGGCCCGCACGCCACTCATCATCAGCGGTCCCGCTGAGGACGATGTCACGCGCTACCGCACCGCCGATGCCGTGGCCCGGCAGCTCATCGCCAAACAGGCCCAGGCCAACGCCGATACCGCGCGCCGATTGAAGGAGTGGGGCGACAAGCCGCCGAAGGAATGGGCCGAGCTCCCCAAATTCGGCGATGCCATGCGCAAGTTCAAGGTCGATCCCACTTGGATCAAAGAGGACGAAGGCGAGGCCATCGGCCATAAGCAATACTACGTCGTCTCCAAGGAGCGCAAGCACGTCGCCATCACTCACGACGGCATCACCCTCGCCCAGGAACAGCTCGGCGTCGGTTCGCTCTACGTCGGCGCGAACATGGAATGGCCGCACCTCATCGAGAATGCCGTCCGCGGTCACGTTACCTACGAGCGCGATGTGGACTATGTCGTCAAGGACGGCGAGATCATCATCGTCGACTCCTTCACCGGCCGCCTGATGCATGGCCGCCAGTGGTCCGACGGTCTTCATCAAGCTGTCGAGGCCAAGGAAGGCGTCAAGGTCAAGGAAGAGACGCAGACCCTGGCGACCATCACCCTGCAGAACTTCTTCAAGCTGTACACCAAGATCAGCGGCATGACCGGCACGGCGATGACCGAAGCCGACGAGTTCATGAAGATCTACAAGCTGGACGTGGTCAGCATTCCGACCAATCGCCCGGTCAACCGCCAGGACTCCCACGATCGCATCTATAAAACCGTCGAAGACAAGTACAACGCGATCGTCGAGGAAATCCACGACATCCACTCCATGGGACGCCCCAACGATCCGTTCCTCCTCGAACCGATCCTCAGAAATCTGCTCCCCATTCTCCAGCGACAGGGTCAGTCAACCGAATTCATCACCAAGGCCCTCGCCGAGTGGACCGACGATAAGAACGGCGGAACCGGCAAGTACATGGCCGAGGCCTATGACGACGCGATGGGCGACCTCGCGCGAGGCCGTCCGGTCCTTGTCGGAACCATCTCCATCGAAAACTCCGAAAAGATCTCCAACGCCCTCACCCGCAAGTACGGCATCGAGCACGAAGTCCTCAACGCCAAGCAGCACGCCCGCGAAGCTGAGATCGTCAAGAAGGCGGGCGAGCGCCACCCGCGCGGCGGCGGAAGCAAGAAAGGCAAGGACGAAGAGCTCGTCGGTAACGTGACCATCGCCACCAACATGGCCGGCCGCGGCACCGACATCAAGCTCCAGCAATTGGTCGTCTACCCCAAGTGCGTCGGCGACCTCGGCGCCCCGCCCGGAGCCGACGCGCGCCAGTTCGTCTGGAATGAGTCCGGCGTCATCGGGACCAAGTGCTGCATCAACTGCCCCGACTACGATCCAAGGACGAATTGCGCCCACTGCTGGAAGCCCAAGGTCGACCCCCGTTTCCCGGACCTGGGTCGCAAGGTTTGTCCGCTCAATGTCCCCTGCGGCCTGCACATCATCGGCACCGAAAGGCACGAGTCTCGCCGCATCGACAATCAGCTTCGCGGCCGTTCGGGTCGCCAGGGTGATCCCGGTTCCAGTCGATTCTTCCTCTCGCTCGGTGACGACCTGCTCCGCATGTTCATGGGCGAATGGACCCTCAAGATGCTCGAACGCATGGGCTTCGAGGAAGGCATGGCCATTGAAGCCAAGAGCATCAACAAGGGCATCGAGCGAGCCCAGAAGAAGGTGGAAGAGAAAAACTTCGGCTCGCGCAAGCACCTGCTCGAATACGACGAGGTCATGGACCATCAGCGCCAGGTGTTCTACTCGCAACGTCAGGAGATTCTCGGCGCCAGCCGGCCGGGGCAGTCGAAGATCCTCGTCGATCGCATCTGGCGCATGCTCGACGCGACGCTCGACACCGCGGCCGCGAAGTTCCTCGCCAAGGACTACAACGCCAGGTGCATCGTCGATTGGGTCCGCGCCACGCTGGAGTGCACGATCGATCCGAGGATCATCGACATTCACGACGCCGTCGGTACCGAGCGGAACATCATGGCCGACGCCCGCGACGAGGCCCGGAATCAGATCTCCATTTCCGTCGGCGAATACATGGACCCCGACATGGACCCGGCGCAGTGGGACATCCGCGGCCTGGCTCGCTGGGGCGAAACGCGCTTCGGCGCCGCCATCTCGCAGAACAACCTGCGGCAGATGTCGCCCGAAGAGATTCAGGCCGCCTTCCTCGAGGCCGGCGAGAAAAAGATCGAGGCCACCGACTTCGCCCCCATCGAGCGCTTCTACGACGAAAACCTCGGCAAGAAGTCGCTGCTCGAATGGGCCCGACAGAAGTTTGGCGTCGAGATCGCCTTGGATACAGTCGCCGACCTCGACAACGACGCAACGGTCGCCCGGCTCCGCGAGGCCATCCGCAGCGCCTACAAAGAGCGCGAGGTGCGCTATCCCGTCGAATGGGTCCTGGAGCGCACCATCCTTCGCGAAGGAGGCGACTCCGCCTACGCCCTCGATGCGCTCGCGCAATGGGTGAATCTTAAGTTCGGCCTCGGCTGGACCGTCGACAACATCACCGGCCGGACCGCGCAGGATGTCGCCGAGGAACTCTTCCAGCTCAATCGCGACTTCGCCACCAACGGCCGGCTCAAGGCGGAGATTGACGCCGCCCCGACCGACAAGGCGCAGCTCGAAGCATGGGGCCGCCAGCGCTTCGGCCCGGCCTTCGACGAAATTGCCTTTGCCTCAGCCGCCGATCCGCGAGAGGCCCTGGAGACCTTCGGTCGCGACCTCATCCGTCGCGAGCTGACCATGCTGGAGCGGTTCGTCCTGCTGCAGATTTACGATCAGGCGTGGAAGGAGCACATGCACGCGGTCGACCTCTTGAAGGAGTCCATCGGCCTGCGCGGTTACGCCGAGCAGGACCCGAAAATCGCCTACAAGCGCGAAGGTTTCCAGATGTTCCAGGAGATGCGCGACGGCATCGACGAGCGCGTCACCGGCATCATCTTCAAGGCCCGGCTCTCCGACGAAGGCGCCGCCCGCAGCAGGTACAACATTGGCGCCGTCCGGCACGCCGACGCGACCAATCTGGGCTTCACCGGTCAGGCCGATCGCGACCGAGCCGCCGCCATGCAGGCCCAGAATGTCGAGCAGAAGGTCGAGACCATCCGCCGCGACGAGCCGCGCGTCGGCCGCAACGACCCCTGCCCCTGCGGCAGCGGCAAGAAGTTCAAGCAGTGCCACGGCAAGGGCAAGTGAGGCTGAGGCAGTAGCTTTTTTTGTGCCGCCGTTTGCCCCATCGCAAAAGTGACGGCCACGTGACGAATTTGCACGACCACGCCCGCGACGCCGCGATGGGGTACTCGTTCGGTTTGGTGTGGCGCCGGCTAATCGCCGGTGTCTTTTGGAGTTAAATGGTTCCAGCACCCGCGACGGGTCTTCCTGACGGCAGTCGGCCGTGCTAAGATGAATTCGCATCACGACAACGTGAAGCCCCGGGGCGTAGCTCAGTCTGGTTAGAGCGCCTGGTTTGGGACCAGGAGGTCGCTAGTTCGAATCTAGTCGCCCCGATTGCCGCGCAGCGGCAATAGAGCAGGTGAGAAGTGGAGCAGTAGAACAGGAGAGGGGAAAAATCTCCCCAACCCTAATAAGGGCGTCCGGGCCAAGTCGACTCGTCACCTGCGGTCTCCTGTTCACCAGCTCTCCTGCTCAATCGCCGCGTAGCGGCAATAGAGCAGGAGAAGGGAGAAAGGAGAAAGTAGAGCAGGCAAGTAGCGGTCGCGATTGGAGTGACCGCCGCCCAGGCGTTGCCGACTCCTGCGGTCTCCCCTCTACTCTCTCCTCTCATGGCCTTCGCATTCGAGAAACTCATCGTCGATCAGAAATCGGTCACCTTCGCCGACCACGTCTCGATGAGGCCTTTCTTGGTCCGCGTCGCACCCACAGGCGCGTCTTGAATCCAGTTTGTCCCGACTCGCATGTCAAGGGTATAATGTGCGTCTGCTCCTGGACCGCGCCGGGGCCATCGTCGAGCGGTACGCCTACGACTCCTACGGCCGGCCGAGGATCCGCGAGTCCTGCGGGCGTGGTGACATGAACGACGACACCAAGTTAAGTTCGACCGACACGACGCGCTTCACGGCGGCGAAGAACGCCACCATCTGGGACCCGCGCGCAGACATGGACGACGACGGCGACGTCGATTCAAACGATCAAACCCTCTACGACAACAAGTACTCCGACTGGAGCGGTGCAGGCCCGCCGGTCGACCCGCGGCAGGCCTTCAGCGACCAGGGCAATCCCTTTATGTTCCAGGGCATCCCTCACTTCGCCCTCGACACCGAAAGCTCCGCCACCGAAGGCAAGCTTATGCTCAACCACCACCGGGCGCGGTTCGCGGATCCGGTCACGGGAAGATGGACGACGAGAGATCCTGCTGGATATTTAAGTAATTGGAAGGAACCGAGTTTTGCAACCAGAGCTGGTCATTCGCAGTTGGGGTTGAAGCATGACAAGCAACTAGCTAGCTTGCTTGAGTTTCAGGCGGTATCAATGCGCCGCCGTCCAATGGATTTATTTGACTACTTAACCCGAATATTTCATCAGGTCGGCGTTGAATAGGAATAGAAAAAGCCTCGAAGCCCTGTAGACTGGGGTTTCGTAAGAACATTCCGGTCCATAGGCAGGGAGGCTTTTTCGTGACAGACTGTAACAGCAAACCGATGTTCTTTTCCAGTCTCGGCCGCAAGAAAATCGTGGCCGATTTCACAGGCGGAACGCTCACCTCAGACGCCGGGGGTCTGCTGCTTCGGGAGGTCGAGCGGCGTCTGGGCCTGGTCGATCAACTGGCCGGGGTCATCAACGACCCGCGTGATCCGGCCCGGATTCAACATGACCAGCGGGTCATGCTGGCCCAGCGCATCTTTGCCATTGCGATGGGCTACGAAGATCTCAACGACCATCAAGCCCTGCGGAGCGATCCCGTGCTGGCGGTCCTGACCGGGCGGCCGCCGAGCGCGGATGAGCCGCTGGCCAGCAGTCCGACCTTGTGCCGGCTGGAGAACCGCGTCACGCGCGGCGACCTGGCACGAATGTCGCGTGTGCTGGTGGAGCAGTTCATCGCGTCCTATGAATCGCCGCCGGAGGAATTGATCCTCGACTTCGACGCGACCGACGATCCGATCCACGGCAACCAGGAAGGCCGCTTCTTCCACGGCTATTACGACCACCACTGCTTCCTACCGCTGTATGTGTTCTGCGGCTCGCGGCTGCTGGTCTCCTACCTGCGGCCCAGCAACATCGACGGGGCCCATCACGCCTGGCCCATCCTGAAGCTGCTGGTGCAGCAGCTTTGCGACAGGCGTGGCCGGGGTGCGGATCATCGTCCGCGGGGATTCCGGCTTCTGCCGCCGGCGAATGATGAAATGGTGCGACCGGCACGGCGTCAAGTACGTGCTGGGCCTGGCCCGCAACACCGTCCTGGAGAAAGCGGCCGAGTCCTTCATGCAGGCGGCCGAGGCCCAGTTCGCCACCACGCAGCAGAAGGTGCGGAACTTCCACGAGATCGAGTACGCGGCGCAGACCTGGGATCGCCCCGCGCGCGTGATCGTCAAGGCCGAGCGGCTGGTTCAGGGGCCCAACGTTCGATTCGTGGTGACCAACCTGACCGACCGCACGCCGAACGATATCTACGACGGTCTGTACACGGCCCGCGGCGACATGGAGAACCGCATCAAGGAGCAGCAGCTCGGGCTCTTCGCCGATCGCACCAGTTGCCACGCCTTCCTGGCCAATCAGTTCCGGCTGCTGTTGTCCTCGGCGGCCTACGTCCTGGTGGAAACGCTGCGCCGCACGGCCCTGGCCGGCACCGAACTGGCCGAGGCCCAGGTGAACACCATTCGCCTGAAACTCCTCAAGGTCGCCGCGCGGGTGGTCGTCTCCGTGCGCCGCGTCGTACTGCGACTGTCGAGCAGCTGCCCCCTGCAGGACCTGTGGCGATCCCTGGTTCCACGACTCCGCCTGATCCCGCCCGCCCCATCATGACCCGAAAAACAACCTGATCACCGCTTGGGGGTAAGGGGGCTCTGCGCGCCCCAACCTCCACCTTCATCCCTCCGCTCACGCACAAAGCCGAAAAACTCCGTCCATCACCATTCGAAGATCACTGATGAAATATGCGGGTTAAGGGGGTCCCCATTATCGCTAGAGGATCCAACAGGACTGACAGCGACGTGTGACACTATTTGCCAAAGTGGGCCCCCTGGCGGCTGGCCTTCGGGAAGGTATGGGGCTTCTACCTGTTGTATCGAGACTACTCAAGGTTCGTACGGCACTGTGCCCTCAAGTTGTCATCCCATTAGTTGCTTTGCACCTGGAGTTAATACTAGCACGTGTCCGGGAGTAATGGTCAAATTTCGTTGATGACGCGGTAATCAGGCGGCGTTTCTCTCGGCCTTTTCTCCATTGACGAACTTCACACCGGCGATGACATCGGGAAGCAGCGTCGCGCCATTGAGCAGCCGCCAGTGGTTCGCGGCGGACTCGCACAGCTTGAACACCATTGCCAGACACGCGATCCGACTGCCGTTGCCTTTGGTCCGGCGGTGACGCAGCCGCACCGTGGCGAACGTACTTTCGATCGGATTCGTCGTCCGCAGGTGCCGCCAGTGCTCGGCCGGGAAGTCGTAGAACGTCAGCAGCACCTCGCGATCCTTCACCAGGCACTCGGCCGCGCGGGGTATTTGGCCGCGTAGTGGGCCACGAAGTGATCGAACGCCTGGTTCGCATTCTCCCGCGTCGGCGCCATCCAGATCTCGTGCAGCTTGGCCTCGCGCCGGTCTGCACCCGCTTGGGCATCTTGTCCAACACGTTGGCCGTCTTGTGCACCCAGCAGCGCGCGCCGGGTCGTCGAATAGACCTTCGGCAGCGCCGCCCAGAAGCCAGCTGCTCCGTCCGCCGTGGCCAGCTTCGGGTCGATCGTCATGCCCCGTTGTTGGCAGTCCAGCAGCAGCGAATACCACGACTGCTCGCTCTCGCGATGGCCGTCGACCACCGCGATCAGCTCCTTGCGGCCGTCCGCCCTCGCGCCCATCAGCACCAGAATGCACTGCCGGTCTTCCTCCAGGCGGATGTTGAAGTGAATCCCATCCGCCCAGAGGTACACGTAGTGCTTGCCTTCCAGGGAGCGGCGATTCCATGACTGGTACTCGTCCCGCCAACTCGTCATCAAACGCGTGATCGTCGTGGCGCTGAGCCCCGCCGCCTGGGGACCGACCGACCAGCGCCTGCAGGGCCTCGCTGAAGTCTCCGGTGCTGATGCCCTTGAGGTACAGCCAGGGATCAACTCCTCGATGGCCTTCGTCTTCCGCAGGTACGGCGGCAAAATCGACGAACAGAACCGCTCCACGGCCTGGCCATTTGCATCCAACGCTTCGCCGGCCTCGCCGCGGCCGACGATCCGACGGTCCCACACCCGCGGCTGCGTCACCTCCACCGGCCCGACGCCGGTGACGAGGGTCGGGTGGGATGATGGCCGTTCTTGACCACCTGCCGGCGGCCTTGCGGATCGCGCAGATCGGCGTGCCCTTCGATCCAGCCATCGACCTCCGCCTCGATCGCCTGGCCCAGGAGCCGTTGGGCCCCGTCCCGCAGAATCTCCGTCAAAACGTCTCGGCTGGGGACTGGAATCGTCTCGATCGACTCGTTACTCTCCTGCATCGGCGTACTCCTCTGCCCATCGTGGGCGGCTCGGAACCTCGAACAAGTCCCGAGAGTACGCCGCCTTTTTTTATCCCGCCACCATCAACGAAATTCGGTTATAGCTCATCTACAGGAGGCTCGTATCCACTGTCGGGATTTTTTTCTTCGGGTTAATTGCGGCGGCGTCAATTGCGTTGGCTGTGTTCAGTTACTCTCAAACTGTGAGGTTTGGGACGCCCATTTTGTGCTCAGGTTCACTTAATTTCCTTCAACTAACCTACGAACTAGCTCGACGGATTGAGTTCGGCGGCGAGATAATCGATGGCCAGTTGACTTTCCTGCTGTATTTCCGATCAAACTGGACACCGGATCCAGCAAGCGGTTGGATCATTAATGAGCTTTCGCCTGAAGTTCCTGGATCCAGCCGCCATTTGTCCCTGACGGGTCAAATCGACTTGCGGTTTGTACAGATCGACCTTCGGCAGATGAGCGGGGATCCTTGGACTGTGGCTCGCTTGCACTGTTCTATTATCTCGTTGCCCATGTGGCTTGTTTCTGTCGTCCTCAGTGCTCCGACATTCATCTTGATATACAAGAGACGGGCCCGGTCCATGCGACAACGCAATCCCGGCCCCTATTGCGAGAAGTGCGGTTATTCGCTCTTCGGGCTGTCATCCAATCGTTGTCCAGAATGCGGTACAACGATCCCGGAGGAGCAGAAGCAAGCGATCGCCAAGGCTGCATCGGCCCCGTAGAGATGACCAACTCCTGGGCGCCGATGCCGACGTCTACCTGCCGCGAGGGGTCAACGTCGTCCTTGCATCGGCTCAAAGATGCCAAACGGCGTTGGCGGGGTCAAAAACGCGGATTCCAGTCAAGAAAAGTTCAACTGGTGTCTTGTCGCCCCGATTGCCGCGTAGCGGCAATAGAGCAGGTGAGAAGTGGAACAGTAGAACAGGAGAGGGGAAAAATCTCCCCAACCCTAATAAGGGCGTCCGGGCCAAGTCGACGCGTCACCTGCGGTCTCCTGTTCACCTGCTCTCCTGCTCAATTCCCCTTGGATATCACACATGGCCTTCATGTTCGAGAAATTGGACGTGTACCAGAAGGCCGTGGACTTCGCGGACCAGGTTGCCGGTCTGACCGAGAAGTTCCCTCGCGGATACTACTTCCTTGTTGACCAACTAAATCGCGCCGCGTTGTCAATTGCAACCAACCTCGCAGAGGGCAACGGCCGTTTCACCAAGCCCGACCGTCGCAACTTCTTCACCATCGCTCGCGGCTCGGCGCAGGAATGCATACCGCTCGTCGAAATTGCCCGGCGGCGCGGACTCGTGGAGGAGGCAACTGCCCTGGCTCTCCGAGAGAGGCTTGAGACGATTGCCAAAATGCTCTTCGGCCTGATCAACGGACCGGACAAGCGTTCGGCGTAAAGAGCGTCCACGGCCCCAGGAACAATTGTCGTCATCCCGAGTCGGGATCGCCCTGTGGAACATGACTAACTGCGGAGGCGACAGGTCGCCTGCGCATGTTATTTGCGGATACAGGGCCCCTTCGTCGCGTTCGTTTCAGAGCGTATAGCCGCCCAGGTTGTGCGAGAGCGGTCGCGGATGAACGGCACACGCAAACAAGGCTCGCGAGCGTATTTCTCAGGTCTCTTTGCCGACCACAGAAGGGAATCGCCATGATCAGCAGATTTGATAATCGTCGGGGTCATGAAATCGAGATTGCACAAAGGCTGATTGAAAGATGGTATGTGGCCGGATGGGACAATGGTTGTCTTTGGATTCAAGCTCAAGGACATGCACTGTGTCTCCGGCAGTTCTGCACCATCCTGAAGCGGACTCAGCGACTATTCAAGAACGACTTATTCAGGGTCGTCGTCTTCCACTTCGATCGCGTGGAAGCCCACCCGGACGACTTGGAGATTGTCGTTCGAATGTTCCAGAATTTTGCAAAGGCCACCCAGACGAAGTGCCGCATTGTGCAATGCAAGAGTCGCCGGGAAAATCAAACCTTCAAGTTCAGCAGCCCGAGCCGTCAATCGTCGGTCACCAGGCCTTCAAAGCATCCGCCAGTCAAGCTGAACGGCATCTCCGTGGTCATCGAGTGATGCCGGCACCATCGCGATGGGCAGCCCTTTGCTGACGTTGCCGAAGCAACTCGCGACTGCCCACGCTGCGCCCTGTATGCTTGTGTTCCGGACGGCGTGACCGGATAATCCGCGAATTGGCAATAACTGGTCGCCCTGCCGCGGATTCATGACACAAGACAAGTCCTCACCAGCGACGGAAATCCTGATCGCGTCGGGTACCAGAGACCCGTCGCTCATCGCGGCACAGCTTCTGCCGCTGGTTTACGCCGAGCTTCGCAGCTTGGCAGCCAACTATCTGAGGCACGAAAGGAAGGGGCACACCCTCGATCCGACCGCCCTGGTGCACGAGGCGTTTATTCGTCTGGTAGATCAGGCCCGAGTAGATTGGCAGGGCAAGACTCACTTCTTCGCCGTTTCTGCCGAAGCGATGCGACGGATTCTGATCGACCACGCACGCGCCAGAAAGCGGGCCAAGCGCGGCGGGAAGGATTGGCGCCGCGTTGCCTTCGATCATGTCGTCTCCGAATTGGCGATTCTTGATACCGATATCGTCGATTTTCGCGATGCGCTCCAGACTCTTGCCAAGCTGGATGAGCGGCAGGCGAAGGTGGTCGAATTGCGATTGTTCGCGGGCCTCTCGATGGAGGAAATCTGTTCAGTCCTGGGGGTCTCCAAACGAACGGTTGAAGGCGACTGGACACATGCCAAGGCCTGGCTTCGTGCCCAATTGAGTTCCATGAATGAAAGAGGCGGCGGAACGACATCGTAGAGCCAAGGAAATTTTTCTCCAGGCTTGCGAGCTGCAAGTCGGTGAGAGATTGAAATGGGTGTCCGAGATTTGCCGCGGAGACGATCGTCTGCGCGGCGAGGTCGAGCGCCTTCTGGCGTTTCACATGCCGGTCATCCCGGGAAAGCAACCCAATGTTCCGATCGAAGAACTGCGGGAAGTCGGCGCCCGCGTTAATGTAAGGGTCCAATCCCAGAGACTCACGGAATTGCCCACGTTTGAAACCGGTGCAATGGTCGCCGGTCGTTTTAAGATTGTCTCCCTGCTCGGCGAGGGCGCGATGGGGCGCGTCTATCGGGCGGAAGACGTGCGGCTGCACCAGCCGGTGGCCTTGAAGTTTCTCCCGCGGCTGCATGTCATTGACCCGGCATGGCGGCAGCGCGTGGAACGAGAGGTGAATCTCTCTCGCGAGATCAGCCATCCGAATATCTGTCGCGTTCACGATCTCGGCGAGGAAAATGGCTCGGCGTTCATCTCCATGGAATTTGTTGACGGAGAGGATCTCGCCTCGCTCCTGCGACGAGTAGGCCGCCTGACGGGAGACAGGGCCATCGACATTGCACGTCAGGCGTGTGCCGGCCTGGCGGCAGCGCACATCCACGGCGTTCTCCATCGCGACCTGAAGCCGGCGAACATCATGATTGACGACGAGGGCCGCGTCCGAATTACCGATTTTGGGCTGGCGGCGATGATCGGACACGTCCAGTCCGGTGAAATCTGCGCGGGTACGCCTCGATACATGGCGCCGGAACAGATCGCCGGAATCTCCGTGACCGAGCGAAGTGACATCTATTCACTGGGCCTGGTGTTTTACGAAATGTTTACCGGCCAGCGCGCATTTGATGCCGCAAACGTCGTTGAGTACGCGCAGCTCCATCGGTCCGTCATGCCCGTAGCGCCCTCTTCCATCGTTCCCGAAATAGATCCGAAAGTCGAAGCCGTTATCATGGCCTGCCTGCGCAAGGACCCCGCTGAGCGGCCAGCCTCCGCGCTGGTTGTCGCGGCGGCGCTACCCGGAGGCGACATATTGGCGGCAGCGCTCGCCGCCGGGCAGATTCCCACTCGAGAGATGCTGGCGGAGTCAGCCGCAACCGGCCCCACCGATCGCCCGTCGATTTTGAAAGTCGCGGTGGCCACGGTCGCGCTTTTGGTCAGTGCGGTGCTGCTCGGATTGGAGAATTCTCCTTTGAGCTCATATGGCGGCACGAAGTCTCCCGATGCGCTGACAGAACGCTGCGAGCAGCTCATTGTCCAATCGGGCCGCGGTTCGATTCGTGGCATTTCAGAAAGAAGGATTTATCTCGCATCCGATGACAAAATAGTGGGCTCGGTGCAGTCTATCCTGGGCGCGCGAGTCGGCCTGGCTGCGCAAGACTCCGATCAAATGCTGTTTTACTACCGCAGGGACGAGGAGGGATTGCGCACGCTCGTCAGCGCCCCGCTTGCCTTTATCATGCTCGGCGCAAGCTCGGCCAGGTTTGAATCGCAGACGGGCGGTGTGTCCACGGTCATTCTGGACGGGCAGGGCAGGCCGCTTCTCATGCAATCCAAGGCGGCGCTCGGTGAGGCCCCGCCGACGGATACGCCGCCGCTCACACTTGAGGGGTTGTGCGCGCTGGGAGGATTTGATCCAAAATCGTTGGTTTCGGTACCGTCGATCCTCAGGGCGGACTATGCCGGGGGAGTTCACAAGGCCTTTAGCGCGCGGCGAGCCTGTGGCGAATCCAGCGTCGTCGCCAGAATCGAGATTGACGGCACGCGAGACAGGGTCTCATCGTTTGCGATTCTGAAAGAACCCGAAAAGCAAGGCGAGGTCGCGCCGATATCCATCGCGGAGTCACGATACACATTTGTGCGTACCACGCGGAATCTCGTTCTACTGATCCTGCTTGCAGTCGGTATTCCGGGAGCATGGAAGGGGGCGCGCGATCGCGGAGACTTCGTTGGCGCAGCGAAGCTCGGTCTCTTTGTGCTGATCATGAGGTTCGTGGGTAGCCAGCTTTCGATGCCTGAGGTAAGCACTTTCGACGAGTTGATCGATTCCTTGGCGTCGGGCGCAATCAGTGCGCTTTGCGAAGGGCTCATCGTCTCCGTCTTCTACCTGGCAATCGAGTCTCAAGTGCGGAGACTCTGGCCAAGGACGCTTGGCTGCTGGAGTCGGGTCCTGTTGGGCAAGATCCGCGATCCCTTCGTCGGCCGCGATGTTCTGATCGGCTGCCTCTTTGGATGCTTCTGGGCCGCGATGATCTATCTCGAACAGCGACTGCCTGGCTGGATGGGTTGGAACGCCGAATCGTCCGGCCGATTTCCCGCCAGAACGTTCATCCACTTGTTTGGAAGCCGTTTCGCGTTGGCCGGCATCTTGAGCGCGATTCGAGACAGTATCTACCAGAGCCTCGTTGTCTTGTTCCTGCTCGTGCTTGCAACCCGCATCGCAGGCCCATACCGCCGCGCCGCGCTTGTCGTGACCTGGCTGATCTGTTCGGCAATGTATTCCCTCGCAGGATCGAACCCGTTTACGGCGTGGCTTTTGATCTCCGTCGGATGCGTTTCAACCGCTCTTTATCTTGTTGTTCGATGGGGGCTCCTCAGCCTGATCATCGCCCTCTTCGTCCTTTGCTTGCTGACCAACTTTCCGCTGACCGCGCAGCTTGGCGCCTGGTACGCTGGATACGGATTCCTTGCGATCCTCTGCGTACTGAGCCTGTGCGCCTGGAGCGTCCTCGAATCACTTCGGCCTCCCCGCATGGACCGACAGCCCACCCTTCAGGTCTAGCCTCGTCTATCGGTTCCGATAAACAGCCGCCGCCTCCGCCAGGAATTCCTGAAATTCTCTTGCGGATCAGATGAGTCCCCGTCGCGTTTACTTCCGGCCCCGGTGAATCTGGATGCCGCGAAATGATGCAAACCAAGGTCGGGATTGGTTCCCGGCGTCGCGGAAGACGGGCTGAGCCGGCGGAATTCAAGGAGTTTGTTTATGAAGTTTTCACGTGTGAAGAAGTGGCTGATGGCAACTGGTGGATTCGTGGCGTTTCAGGCCGCGGGTTGTAATTTTCTGGAGCAGATTCAGGACTTCCTGCCCAATTTCCCGACGCCCGGCGTCTAATTGCAACTCCACCGAAACTTGGGCCACCCAATCGCCCGGCTGACTCACCGAACAGCCTACTGAGAAGATGGTGGGAGCGGTGTGGGCGACACGCTTAAAGGAACTCTCCCCTTTGTCGCCCCCCCTAAGGAGGTGGAGGCGTCCCGTGGTCAACTCGACAATGGGCGTCTCTCCCTCCCTTTTTCTTGACACCCATGGTCCTCATGGAAGTTCACAACACGTGGTTCGGACGTGACGCGTGATGAAACATTCAAAATAAACTCGGAGTCAATCATGCACCCACCGCAACCAGTCCACCTCGCCGGCACCGGAAGCTTCCTGCCGGGCAGCCCAGTAACCAATGATCGCCTGGAAGACGTTCTCGGCCGACTGGATGGCGCGCCGCCGAAGGTGCGATCTTTCGTCGAGGCCATGGGTCCTCGGATGCTGGAACGCAGCGGCATTAACGCGCGTCATTTCGCCGTCGATCCGGAGACCGGAAAGCTGACGCACACCTTCGCAAGCATGGCCGAGGTTGCGTGCCGAAATGCGCTCGCGATGGCCGACATCAGACCGCAGGAAGTCGATTTGATCGTCATGTCCTGTCCCTCCTATGACCAAAGCACACCGCCAACCAGTGCATTGCTGCAGGAGCGATTGGGCATCGATGCATGTGCTGAGATGGAAATACACTCCAACTGCTCCGGAACCGGCAAAGGCGTACAGATCGCCTTTGACGCGATCGCCAGAGGGCGCTACAAGACGGCGCTCGTCTGCTACGCTCAACTTTCCTCGGTCTACCTGCGGAGCTGCTATTTCAACCAATCGCAAGTCAACAAAGTGAATGCCGCGCTCCGCTGGATACTCGCCGACGGGGCCGGGGCCGTTGTACTCACGTCCGACGAAAATAGACGAGGGGCGCCGCTGTTGATCGATACCTTCGTTGAGTCGGTCGGCGGCAGTCGCCCGCCCGGCATGACAGCCGGCGGCGCGGCAGCGGATTTGATCGAAACCACCTGTCAGATTCCTGAGCTCTACGCTGCCGGCAAACATCATTTGTGGCAGGATTTCAACGCCGTCAGTCATTCGGCCGCACCCCTGCTGCTAGGCGGACTCGAGAGGTTCACGAAAAAGCTCGGGATAGCGCCACACAAAGTCGACCACTATGTCGTTTCTATCCCTTCTCGAAAGCTCTATGAAGAGCATATTCCCGCGTTTTTGGATCGTCTCGGGATCAGCAAGGACCAGATTCAGTTTCGATGTTCCCGAGTCGGCTATGTCGGCGGCGCAGCGACACTCGTTCATCTGGACCAGATGGTGCGCACCGGCGAGATTCTGCCCGGCCAGCTCGTCATCGTGCACGCAGTCGAGTCGAGCAAGTGGATGACGGCAGGATTCGCCTTGCAGTCGTAGGGCGATCGGATAGCCGGGGCGCCTGGCTGCGGAATCCATCGTCGTCGGAGTTCACCTGGTTCGATCTACCTAGATCAAGATGCCGTAGCCATGATGAAACGGATTGATACCTGGCTTCGCACGGACACGCTGCGTGCCTCGCTTACTGAAATCAGGCAGTTTCTCGATACCTGGTACTTTTCTCTCTCCGAGGCCGGGCATCTCTACGTCAGGCCGCTTCAGTCCTCGGTCTCCCGCCGCGACGTTCGAGCCTTCTTGAAACGGCTGGATGTGCTTGGAAAGGGATTGCTTCCCAAGTCCATCGCTTTCGACTTCACGGCGATCGAGATGTCGCCGCGCCGATGGCATCAGATCAACGAGGTTCTTCTGTGGTATGCAAACCAGATCCAATGCTCGACGCTCGTCGTTTCCAATCAACCAAGTCATAAGAGCGTCGCACTGATCGTCCGTGCGTAGACCGGGCGGATCAATGCACGAGAAATCTTCCGGCCGGCGAGACCTTGCGGGTCATCAGCGCCGACATCGGTTAGTACTGCTTGCAAGCCCACTTGTGGCTTCTAACTCAGTGAATGGTGGATGACCCTCCCTGAACCATTGTACAAATCTCGATTTCGAATCCTATCGCGACATTCAAACCGGCATGCTATTGAAGCATGCGTAAGAGCGTGGGCCGGTCGCGAACGAGCGATCGTTCACACTCATTTGGCCGTCATTGATAAAGGATATCCATCGTGAATCTCCCAGAAATCCTCGAACATGTTTTCCAGCGGGCGCCCATGCTCCTTGCCCGGCGGCCGGTTGTCGCGCAATAGGAGAATCAGATCGGAGCTGACCGCCGGATTGGAGTGAAAATAGTCGTGTCCGATTAAATTGTTGGTCGTGCATGCCTGAATCAATTGCAACTTTATGGCGTGGGAGAGGCTCTTCCTTTCTTGTGGAGTAAGGTCTGAGGCGCGAAGGTCGCCCAGGCGACGACGGCTGCCGAACAACCAATCGGCCGCACCGATCGCGCGATCGGTGACTGACGAATACACCGTCATATTCTGTGGCATTAATGGGAGCCGTTCCGCGGAGATGCGTTGCCGGACCACCTGCAGATCAAGGTCTGCGGCGGCCAGCACGACGTTTCCGAGCTTCAATTGCTCCCCTCCGGATTTCCCCGCCGCCTTACACTCGATATTGAGTTCGCGAAGCGCGGTCATGGCAACGTCCGTCCCTCTGCTGTGAGCGATGATATGAATCTTCTCGATGCTGGGACACGAAGCCAGGCCGCGCAGGAACTGCTTCATATGAAAGACAGTGAACTCTCCGGATTCACGATCGTAGGCATAGCTGCCGCCCGCCGGCCAGGTGTAGATGATCGGCACGCCCTTGCGGCCCAGAAAGTGCCATAGCCCTGTCATGACGAAAGCGGCGTCTTCAAACGAATTGGCGAATCCATGAACGAGAACAAATGCCTCCTTTTTGTCGGGCGAGAAGGCAATACGCTTCGAAATCCAATCGCAAAAGGCGTCGCGCGTCGCCGCCACATCCTGCATCGCCGTTGGGTCATCCCGCAGAACGCCGTCGATTCGCACGAGCGGAACGGGCGTATCCGGTAAGCGCCCAATCTCGCGGATGTCCACGCACGAAAGGGTCAGGTCACGTTTTCGCGAAGACGTTCGACTGTCGCTGACCAGGTCGGGCCATGAAACATTCTTACCGATCGAAACGGTGCAGAAACCGTAGCCAATTGAGTTCGACCGCTCGACTCCGTAGGAGAGCCGGCCATCGCCCGCCTTGACCGGATTTCGGTCAGTGACGTACAGCAACTCCACCTTGTTGCTGCGAAACGGTTCCGGGACGTCATCCAGGCAGTCCTTGGTCGAGCCGACGTAGATGTTGGGTGTCGGCATCAGCTTCGGTCCGCAGCCGCCGACGAACAGGATCGTCATAGCGCCCACAATTCGGCGCGACCTGTCCCGATTCTTACAGGGGATCGATCGCTCGGCCCGAAGGTGACATCTGACTCCTGTCGTCGCGTTGCGCCTTGTTTTTGTCGTCATAAATGAATCCTCGTTGCTCGTTGGTTACTCGGGCAAATCCGTTCTCGGCGGCGGCATGGGCAGATTGCTCCGAATGAGTCTCGAAAACTCAGGCCCTTGACCGGCTGTATGGGCGACTCCATTGATTTTACTGCGCGCCTTTAACTCATCGAAAGGCAAGCTCGTATCCAACCCGCCCGTGTCGTAAGCGTATTGGGCCGAATACCCGCTAAGCAGCACGTCAATGCTCGCCGGCGGATAAGGCGGAGCGCAGCGAAAGTGCGCGAGGATACTCGTTGTGCAGTTCTCTGTCAGCGCGTTGTAGAATCGCGGCCGCGTGGCTAACGAGTCGATGGTCCGAATGTAGTCCAGAAAGACCGCCCGCAGCTTTTTGAGGGGCGTTCGAAGGCGGAAGAGATAAACTTCTTCTCCGCGAAAGTTGGTGCGAACGCGGATGATGTCTCGTTCGTCGGCAACGACGTAGATCAACTCGTACTGACGAAAAAATCCTTGTATCGCCGAGTAGTCCTCCGATTTTTCCTTGCGCGTTTCGATTGATACGGCCAGGTACTGATCGTCCTCAAATCCGAAGCTGACAAAGGCATGTGCGATCGCTGGGCCCGCCCAATAGGAGAGTATGTAATCGATGCTGCGCAGCTTCGTAATATCAAACGTCTTGTCGTAATATCTCGGGGTGAAGTCCGCATCGGTGCGATAATCGAAGTGACGGATGTTCTGGAAATGCGCGAGGTCGCCTTTCACCGTGACAGTTGGCAATACGGCAACGTCGGTCGCCCAGTCCAATTCCGGCGACGGCCTGAACGAAAAGTACCATGCCACCACGCCCGCGAACAGGCATGCAAAAAGCGCGAAGCGCAAACGGCGAAGGCGAGTCAAAAGAAATACACCCACCGAAGCTGCCACAATCAATATGGCCCGCATGGTGCGCGGCGGCGCGCCGTGCAGGTCCGTGTAATAAACCGCGAGCCCCATCCAACCCGTCAGCCCGCCAAGAACAAGACACGCCGCCGCGACCCCAATGATCCGCGCGACTTTTCTGAGTCGCCGGGGACGTGGCGAGGGCTCGACGGTCTGCAATTCGTGGAGTTCAGACTCAGACATGCCGCGACTTGCTCCAGGGATCGGCGCGCCGAACTGCAATCGCACCCAAAAGCCTCGATGCCCTGACAATCAAATACTGATCAATCGCGCTCGTCGGCTTCGAGAATCGCTTCGAAAACACATTAACGACCCGCGCGCCAGTTGGGATGCATGTATTGCGGGCCATCCTGTAAAACCAGAGGAGCGATGTGATCGCGGACAAATTGCGGATGGGTCGTGTCGGTGTGTCCGCCGAAATCTGCGTCCCGCTCAAACTCAGTACGCCATGCGATATTTGTAACCCTAGAGTAAAGTCGCCGAGTCGTCATCGATGCCCCGTCTGGCACGACGAAGCCATCAAGACCGGCCGACGGTACATCGCCGGCTTCTCGATCGGCCGTGCCGGCCATGGGAACGGCGAAGTTCAGGACGGCATCGTTCTCGGATGTGAATACATACAATCTGCCGGAGACTCGCTGCAAGGCCCGAGTGAGGTCGTAGTCGTTGCCAATCGATGCGCCGAGAAGCACGACGGTGTCGACCTGGCAGTCGACCGGGAGCGCCTCAAGCGCGAAGACCGCGACGGCAGTCCCCGCGGAAAGCCCCATCAACGTGATCGGAGCGTCGGGAAACTTCGCTTTGGCGTCGCGAATCATTACAGCCACTTCACCGGCCTTCTGTCGTTTGTAAGCATCACTCGCTACCTGGTCGGCGAAGACGCCCATGCCGGTTTCCCAATGTGGCTCGACGAAATCTCCGTTGAAGCCGGCGCTGGCAAGTCCGGACCTGACGCCGCGGCCCCAGTTGCTGATGACGCCGCCGCCTCCGGCGCCGTCGAGATAGTAGACATCGCCATGTGATGACGGGGCGTTGTCTTGCGTTCCTCCGAAGTTCTGGCTGCATCCGACGATCATCATCATCGCGAGCAGACAGACAACTTGGAATCGTCCGGAGAGGCCATTCACACGATATAGTATTTTCATATTCATTGTTTCCTCAAAGTCGAATGGTTCTCACGGGATGACCCACAAGGCCATCTCGAATCTCAATCAGTTTTCGGCAGGGCTTCGGTCAGGTTTTCCGATCGCTCAACTGGGCTGTCATAGTACTCGGTTCAATCTGCCGGGGGCAATTCAAGAGCCAGCATTGATACGTCATCGCCGAACTGCGTGCGGCCGCACCAGCGGCTGAACTCGTCGATGCAGGAAGTCAGATCGTCGCTCAGTGAACCTGTCTGATGATTCCGAAGCATCTTAATCAGTCCGTCGATATTTAACATTTCGTCTCGATCATTCGTTGCCTCGGTGATGCCGTCGGAATAAAACCAGAGGCGATCACCGGGCTCAAGTTGAATGGTCTCGTCTTCATACTCCGCGGCAGCGACAATTCCAATCGGAAAACTACCACCGGACAACAATCGGGGGTCCTCTCCCCGCCGCATCAGCACTGGTTCGGGATGCCCCGCGTTGATATAATGGAACATCTTTTTCTTCGTATCGAGAACGGCGAACGACATCGTGAAATAATGGCCGGAGTTGCTCTCCATGGGGAATTGCCGATTCAGGTGTCCGGCGACTCTTTGCGGCGAAGCTACAACGAGTGCGTCTCCCGCTTCCTCCTTCGTGACAAGGATTGAGGCCGTGGGATCTCGCGTGGTCAGAACTCTGCTCAAGGTGACTGACAAGAGCGCCGCGGGAACACCATGACCGCTCACGTCAATGAGGTACAAAGCGACATGGTCCTCGTCGAGGGGCAGCACATTCAGGATGTCTCCTCCCAGTTCGTCGCAAGGCTTGTAGTACCATGCAAAATTAGCCTTGAGCGATTCGGGAAGCTTCTTGGGAAGTAGATCGTGCTGCGCCCTGGCGGCGGCTTCCAGATCCCGCTTCATTCGCTCGTTGGCATTGGAAAGCTCCTCGTTACGAGATGCCAGGGTGCGCTCCAGCCGAATGATCCGCTCGCCGGCGCTCAGGCGAACGCGCAGCTCATTCTTGTCGAATGGCTTGGCCAGAAAGTCATCTGCGCCTGCCTCCATGCCCGACACAAGATCGGTTTTTTCAGAACGGCCGGTAAGCATGATGAGGTAAGCGTAGGAAACACGATCGCTGCCGCGAATGCGTTTGATCAGTTCCTGCCCATCGAGGCGGGGCATATCCCAATCCGTCACGACGATTTCGAATTCTCCCTGCTGAAACTGATCCCACGCCGCGACGCCATCCTCGACAGCGACCACTTCGTGGCCCCACGACTCAAGCTGCCGCTGGAGGTTTCGCCTCGTGATCCGCTCGTCTTCGGCAATCAGTACTTTCATGGCTTGTTGGCCTTCAGAAATGCTTTGAGCGCCTCATTCAGTTGTTCCGCGGCGAGCTGGAGCGCCTGCACGGCGGCATCGACGTCGTCGAGCCGATTTTCTCGCCCCATGGCCTCAACAATGCGGGCGGCCTCCTGGGCCTGAGCGGCGCAGAAGTTACCCATCATGCTTTTGAGTGCGTGCGCCGGTCCGACAAGGGCCGCGGCATCCCGCGCCAAGGCGGCGCGTTGAACCTCGGCGAGCAAAGCAGGTCCATCTTCGTCGAGCATGCCAACCGTCTCTTCCAGAAACTCGATGTCTCCATCCACGGTGTCCAGAAGGGACTGCTGATCGAATATCTCACTCACGGTTGTTCCTCCTTCCCTTGCCGAACACGGACCGCTATCGTCCAAGGATCCGATCGATCTCAGCAAACATGGATTCGCGCTTGACGGGCTTGGAAACGTATCCATCCATCCCTGCTTCCAGGCATCGCTCGCGGTCGCCCTTCATGGCATTAGCGGTCATCGCAATGATCGGCGTTCGAGCGGTCGCACCACGGCTCTTTTCAAGATCGCGAATCGCGGCGGTTGCGCTGAACCCGTCCATTTCCGGCATCTGAATATCCATCAGAACGACGTCGAAGTTTTCTTTCTGCCAGATATCGACAGCTTCGCGGCCGTTGTTGGCCACGATGACCGAGTGCCCGGCTTTCTGAATCACGCGAACGGCGAATTTCTGGTTCACTGCGTTATCTTCAGCCAGCAATATGCGAAGCGAACCTGTGGTTTCGGCGGATTGGGCCGATGGCGCCGGCGATGCACGCTCCTCGGTCGCCGCATTTCCCGCGACGGCAGTCACGATTGCGTTGAGCAGCATGGACTGTTTGACCGGCTTCAGCAGATGCGCCGCAATACCGATTTCCCTGCACCGGGCTGCATCACCCGAACGTGAACCACTGGTCAGCAGAATGAACGGCAAGTCCTTGTGTTGGGGCGCCGACCGCGTGCGCTCGAAGAGGTCGAATCCATCCATTCCCGGCATGTGCATGTCCGAGAGAATCAATCGAAAGCGAGCGCCCGCATGGGCGGCGCGATCCATCGCGGCCAAAGCGCCTTCGCCTCCGTCCACGCAATGCGGCTTCATGCGCCAGTTCTTGAGCATCTCCTCAAGGATGCGCCGATTGGTCGTGTTATCGTCTACCACCAGCACCGGCAAACCGTCGACTAATTCGCGACGCTGCTTCACGTCCGAAGTCGGCGAGGGCGTCCCCAGCCCAAACACGGCCGTGAACTGAAATGTCGATCCTGCGCCAAGCTCGCTTTCGGCCCAGATCCGCCCGCCCATGATCTCGACGAGTTGTACGGAAATAGCCAGGCCGAGACCGGTGCCTCCGTACTTCCTCGTCGTGGATACATCCGCCTGCTCGAAGGGCTTGAAAATGGCATCCACTTTGTCGGCGGGGATTCCGATACCGGTGTCTTTGATCGAGAAGTGCAGCGTGATCTCTTTCTCGGTGCGCTCCACGGTTTCGACACCTACGACGATCTCGCCCTTTTCGGTGAACTTGATGGCGTTACCCACCAGATTCACGATGATCTGTCTCAAGCGGTACACATCCCCGACCAGCGCGTCGTGGACATCGGAATCGACGTGATACGCGAGCTCGACGCCCTTGCTGTGGGCGCGCATCGCCAATGTGTTGAGCATGTCCGCCAGCGCGTCGCGCAGCTCAAAATCGATCGGATCTAATTCGAGACGTCCCGCCTCGATCTTGGAAAAGTCCAGGATGTCGTTGATCAGTGACAGCAGAGCGTCGGCCGAGGATTTGACCGTACTAAGGTACTCGCGCTGTTCCCGCGTGAGTTCCGTGTCAAGCGCCAGCTCCGTCATGCCGATGATGCCGTTCATGGGCGTGCGAATTTCGTGGCTCATGTTCGCCAGGAAGTCGCCCTTGGCTTGGCTCGCGGCGTCGGCAGCCTGCTTTGCTTCAGCCAGCGCCGCTTCGCGTGTCGCTCGTTCGTGAATATCCCGCTCGATAGCGCTGGTCATGTGGTTGAAGGCAAGGGCAAGGTCACCCAGTTCGTCCGGAGAAGCGTGCTCGACTTGCTTGCCGTATTGACCCGCCTCCACCTGCTCTGCGACCGCAACCATTTTTCGAACCGGAATCACGACGCGCCGATACATCACGAAGAATGCACTTAAGGCGAACACCATCGCCAGGGCCGCAAGGCCGAGCGTCAATCTCGAATAGAGCCGCCCTTGCTCCCTGAGCGCTTGCACTTCAACGGCGGTGCGAGCATCCAACATGGACATGAATTCGCCAATGGGCTCCATGATCCGGGCCTTGGCCTTGTGATACTCGGCTCCGTACATGATCTTCCGGGCCATCTCAAGGTCCGGCTCTCCGACCACTGTGAATTTTCCCGTGCCGTCATCGAATCGGCCGTGCACCGCGTTCATTGCCCGCTCTTCGAGTCGCGCCAGTGAGTCGGAACGGTCCCTGGACTCCTCGAGCTTTGCCAATTCGTTATCTGAAAGACCCACTGTCAGCAACAGTTCATGCAGTGACACGGGCGGGCCGTCGGAGGCCGGTTTCTCCCCGGTCACAATGGTCATGTCCCAGTAGACGCCTCCGTAATTCTCCGGGCGCGGTTTTGTTCCGTTACGAATGGCTAAAACGTCGTAAAAGAAACGTTCATACACGGGGTCGGCAGTCACGACGAAGGATCTGGCGAACCGCGTGAGATCGTCGGAACCTTGACGCAACAGGTCCGCAAGCTTGTAGGAATCCAATCGGTGGATCTCGCTTGCTGCCACATGCTCCTGGTTCTTAGTCGAAACGTAAGAGAAGTAGACCACGCCGGCGAGCAGGATCGTAAACACGCAGAACATCAACAAAAACATGGAACGTACGGACATCTGACGCAGCCTTTGATTTTCCGGCGCCGCACCATCGCGACTTGCCGCATCTCCAGGCCGAACTGTCGGCGTTCTCAGGACGATACGATGGACGGACGCTGAAACCGGTTGCGCCCCGATGATACAGCAGTTTCCTGCGGCCTCAGTTTATTGTTGCGCCCTGGAAAGAGCAATGATGCGCACACACGCAACCATGTGCTGTCCTTCGCCTCCTCCCTGCAAACCGGAATTGAATGGGCGCGACCAGCCGAAGACAATTCGGAAATCCGATCAAACGGCGCTATCCGGCCTAATAAAAGGTGAATGCAATCCCGGTGGCAAGAAGATTTAGGCCGAAGTAAACGACGGGAAAAATCCATCGACAACGGCGATCAATGCCGTCTCCGACGTCGTGTCTGCCTTTCTGGTCCATTGCTCCCACGACCAGATTGATTATCACCGTTGCGCACATGGTGAGGAAACTGATGTTCAAAAAAGCGGTGATCAACGTGAAATAGGAAATGCGCGGCAGGATGTCGCTCATGACGATCTGGTAGGCAACGCCGGTCAATATTCCGATGAACGAGACGTTGATGCGATCGCCCAGTGATGACCGATCCATCCAGAACACTGAGAAGGAAAGCAGGGCGATCACAGCCAACGGAAACACAACCAGTCGCACAATAAAAAAGGACTCCCTTTCCACATCGAACCTCAAAACGAACGCGGACGAGACGCCGCTGCGTCCGGCGTAGGAGGCGGAACGGCTCCGAGTCGACATGCCCATGGATCCGAAGATCCACTGAGGCACCCGAATGGTGTCGCCCGACGGATAGACAATCTCCGACTCCGCTTTCAACACGACCTCGCTGTCGTCCAAACCCAGTAATTCAAAAACGGCCTCCAGACGATGCCGATCATAAGGAAATCGTCTCATGTCGAACTCCGACTTCGCAACAGCGTCCACCGTCTGAATCAGAGTTTGGGTGCCGTCCGGCTCCACCCGAAGCACAACGCCGTCCTTTTCGTACATGCCCGAACCGTTGACGAGAACTTCCTGGGGAAACCAACTTGGGGAAACTTCGTTAAACTGGAAATTGCCCTGATAGATCTTCTCGTCCACTCCCGCCGCGGCCGGATCGAAGGCCTGCCGAGGGTCGCGCCACTTTAGAGTGAGAACGCCCTCGAATTCGAACGTCTGCGCCTCGTCGTCGATGTCGTTGATGTTGTGGAGCTTAAAACTGGCTTGAACCACCAGGGGACCGTCGCTCTGAGGTGGACCGAGTCGAAAGGGCTGACTTGTCGTCGTCGGCGACACCTGGGTAACGGGCATCGCAACGGGTTGAGCTGCGGCGTTTCCGGCAGGACAGAGCAGTCCGAAACAGAGAAACGTAAACGTGGTCTTGATACTGAACCGCATCTTCTCTTTCGCAGCCTATGGTTGGGAATCCGAGGCGGCTATCTCGGCAAACTTGACCTTTTCGCACCGGTCGCTTCCATCGAACCGAACTACCAAGTAATGTGGTTTGGGGAGCTCTTTGATCAACCGCGCATCGTAAAGCCGAAACATCTGCCCCGTCGACTTGCTTCGCAGTACGATCAGGGGCGGGCCCATCTTGAGCGCGGTCTCGCATTCGGCCGCTGTTTTCCCCTTGAGCTTTTCGTCGTAGACCAATTCAAGGGGGATATCGAGTTTGTCGGAGTTCAATTCGACCTTTTCGACAAGCACGATTTGGTCGGCAGTGGTCTCCACCACGTATCTATGATTGTTGAGCACATCGACCGGCACAGGGTAGACGCGCCATTCACGGTCGTGGTCCACGTCGGCGTAGACGTCGATCTTTTCTCCAAGAACGGCGTCGGCTTGGGACGGCGGTTGCCCCAACAGCTCTCCTCCAAGCTTATCCACCTCGGCATCGTCGACGACCTTTCCGACGACGTGCAGCCCGAGTTTGACGGCGTCGGTCACGGGATTGCCGCAGCCGGCCACCATCATTCCCAAAAACGCGGCCGCAATCCATTTTGTATGCGATGTCATGACTTGAGTCCCTAAGAAAAATGAGCATGTCGTCGTCGTCGGTTTCACGTTGATGAATTCGTCCGTGTCACGATGACGCCGACCTACCGTCTGCCGTTGGAGCTCCAGGGATCGCCGCAGCCGTTCTTCCCGTTGAATTCCTCGTGAAAGCCATCGATCCAGTAGACGCTCGCCGGGAGGTCCATGATCATGGGAAGGACGCTCCAGACATGAAAGCCACGACATTTTGGCGACGTCATTGCCCCATGCCTTCGCAATTTAAGGGCGAATGGACGGGCGTCTATGGCCTTTCCACAAGCTTCCAACTCTTGTCCGGGTTGTACTCGTGCATGTCCCGCACGAGATTCACCGTCTCCTTGCCGAGGTCCTTCTCGAAAACCTTGCCCTGGTGGTTGACAACGAAGGCCATGACGCCCGAGTGGCCGTAATCCGCGGGCCAGGCGATGAGGGCATACCCTGCGATCATGTTGCCGTTGATGACGTAATCATACTCTCCGCCCGGAGGGTTGGGACCCTGACGTGACAGAATCTTGAAGTAATAGCCCATGTAGGGATCGCCGGGTTTGCGATCCGAAGTGTGCGCTTCCGCCCTGGCCAGAAACTCGCCCAGGGGGCTGAGTGAATCACCGGAATTCGGATCGACTTTCCAATAGAGCCCGTCCCGTTTGCCGGGAGTACTGGCAAAGCGCGGCGCGTATTCAAGAACTTCGTCACCGTCGCGGTCCACGGCGGCGTACTCGGCTTGGGCGATCACAAATGTTCGGCAAACTTCGATGGCGTTCAATTCGTTCTCGCCGACCCGGCGGGCGAGCATTTCCTCAAAGCCCTCCTCGGTATCAAACACCCATCCCCGACTCTGCTTTACCAGCGGAATGGGAAATGCCCAAAGCTCCTTGCCCACGACCAACTCGACGCGATCGGAACCCTTTTCGATCAGAGTCAGATAAGCTTGCGCGTCTTCCCAGAATTCGCGACGATGCTGCTTCTCTTCGGCGTCGTCGATTGTTCCCAGCGCCTTCTCCAGCCGAGGACCGAATATCCGGATCAGCGACGGCGTGTCATTCTCCTTGCAGGCCTTGAGAAGACCGTCAACGGCGGCCTTCGGCGACTCAAACGCCTGTTGGGATTCATGGGGCGTGGCTGCGGATAGCCCGGCGGCATGAAAGCCGATCGCCGGCGCAATCACGAGCACGATGATCGTTTTGCGAAACATGATGAGCTCCTCTTTTTTCTACGGATGACTGAACTGCCTATCGCCGACCCCCGCGTCGGCCACCTCCACCAAATCCACCGGAACGCCTTCCGCCCGAACTTCCCCGCTCACTGAAGATGCTGGACCCGCCACGGCGCCCACTCCCGGAACCAAATGAGCGTCCACCGGAAGACGATCGCCCTTGCGAAAGACTCTGACGGCCGCGCTCGCTGGACGATCGGGTTTGAGAATAGCCGCCCTGGCGACCTCCGAACGCGCTTTGCCCCCTTCCACCGGACCCGAACTCGCCGGATCCGCGTCTGCCGTATCCGCGTCCGCCCTCACTTCCGCCGCCGAATTCTCCAAATCCCCCGCGCCCCGCTGCGCCGCCGCCAAATCCCGCCTGGCCGCCGGCGCCGGCGCGGCCGTAGCCCGGCGATGTGTAGGGCGTTGGCCTCGCACTGCGCGGATCGTATCGGCCGCGTGGATCATATGGACCCCGAGGGTCGTATCTCCCTCGAGGATCGGCGATGCCCCTTGGATCGTAAAGTCCTCGGGGGTCCGCAACACCCCGTGGATTCAACGGCCGATGAACCCGGTCTCGCCAGTAGTCATCAAAATTGTGATACGGCGTGGCGTAGGCGTATCTGCCGCGGTAATAAGCTCCGTGATAGATCGCCCCGCCGTACCAGTCGCAATGATCATCAGCCAGCGCCGCACCGATGACCACGCCCGTGGCGAAGGCGACGGTGCTATAAGCCGCTGTCGAGCTCGTGTCCTGTTGAACGATGACAGTACTCGGGTTGTAGGTCGGCACATAGATGACCGTGGGATCGGCAGGGAGTACCTCGATGGCGCCGCCCTGGACCACCACATTCTGTTTGTCATTCGAATTGAGGTTTCCGGCCGCCTGGGCCTGGGCACGAACCCGTTGAATCGACTTCATGACGTCGTCCATTTGCGAGGTGACCGCATTGCCGAGCGCTGAAGTCCAATCGAGGTTGGCGTTCAACTTGTCCAGCACGTCGGGGAATTGCATCAGCACTTTGACGCTGGTGTTCCAGTTGTTGTCCGGCGTCTTGTCGACCTTGCCGCCGTGCTGGCTCAGGTATCGAGCCGCCTGCACCACGTCGAGCGGCGCGGTCGACGCCGGCAGGACGTGCGCCAACAGCGCATCGGGATAAAGCGCGATCGGAGCAACGAGGTTGTCCAGGTCCGCGCTCGAAAGCTTGGCCGCGGCGGACTGATTCCCCCCGGAAGAAGGGGCCTGGGCCGATCCCATGTGCGGCGCGAGAATCGTGGCGATGGAAAAAACAATCGCGAATCTGATCTGAGTGTTCATGCGTTTATTCCTTGAGCACCATTGTCATGATTGCCCTGCGGGATTGTACATCTGTCGTACAATTCTCTTGGCCGAAAATCGCCAATTGGCCTACTCGCTCACCTTATTGTTCCGCTGAGCGGCCGCGAGTTTCTTGATGTCCTCCTCCGACAGTTGCGGCCTGTCCACCTTCACCGTCAACTTGTTCAACTTGCCGGTGAATGTGAATGGCGGTTGATAGTCCGCATCGTTGACGCCCGTCAGGGTGTCGGAGCCGATGTCGAAACTCTCATCCCATTGTAAAATCATGGGCAACGTCTTATCCATTGTCTGGGTTGCCACGGTCTTGCCGTCCACTTTGAGGGTGCCGCTGCCGCCCCGGCCCAACCCGCTCATGTTGTTGAACGCGAGCGTCCCCACGCCCAGACCTTCGTATTTGAAGTCGAACTCGATCGTATGTTTCCCGGGCTTCAGCGCCTCGGGGCCTTCCCACTTGATGCGTTTCAAGTCGATGAGGTTCCAGAGGAAAACGGGCTTGCCCTTCAGGAGATAGAAGCCGTAGCCGGCAAACCGTCCGCCCGAGGTCAGGATCATGCCCTCGGCGCCGCCCTCGGGAACTTCGATGTCCGCCGTGATGGTGTAGGAGCTGTTGAGAATCACCGGAGAATCACCTTGCGGCAGGCCGACCATCGGCTGGGTGTACACAAACTCGGTGCGGCCGGCCGTGATGTTCGGCCGGGGGGCGACGATTCTTGCCGCAACCGAAGCATCCATCGGGAAGACTTGATACTTCCTTGCTTCATCGATGAACATTTTCTTCAACTCTTCCACCTTGTCCGGATACTGTTCGGCGAGGTTCTGGGACTGGCTGAAGTCCTTGTTCAGGTCGTAGAGTTCGAGAACCTGGTTGTTGAGCGGATCGGGATTGGCGGGGCCGAAGGCTTCCCACGGCGCGCGGTTGACTTTGGTACTGAGCAGCCAACCCTCGTGATACAACGCCCACTGACCAAACATCTCGAAATACTGGGTCTTGTGCCGAGAAGGTGTTTTGGCGTTGGCGGCGTCAAAGGTGTAGGCCAGACTCGTGCCTTCGATCGGCGCCTGTTTGATGCCATCCACGTACTGCGGCGCGGAGATGCCGCTGGCCTCGAGAATCGTCGGCACGATATCGATCACGTGGCAGAATTGCTCGCGCAGACCGCCGGCATCCTTGATTCGAGCCGGCCACGAGATGCACATGCCCTGGCGAATGCCGCCGAGCTTTGAGGCGTTCTGCTTGAACCACGTGAAGGGCGTGTCAAAGGCCCACGACCAGCCCGCCGACATGTGGTTGTAGGTCTCCTCCGTACCCCACACGTCATACCACTTCATCTGCTCTTCGACGGGCATCATGTTGACCCCGTTGAAGAACGCGACTTCGTTGGGCGTGCCGAGCGGGCCTCCTTCGGCGCTGGTGCCGTTGTCGCCGTTGATGTAGATGACAAGCGTGTTGTCGAGCTTGCCCATGTCCTCGATGGTCTGGATCACTCGGCCGATCTCGTGGTCGCTGTAAGCCACAAAAGCGGCGAAGACATCGGCCTGCCGAATGAAGAGCTTTTTCTCGTCGGGCGTGCAATCGTCCCAATTCTTGATCACGTCCGTCGGCCAGGGCTCAAGCTCGGTGTTCGCGGGGATGACCCCCAGGCGCTTCTGGTTCTCGAAAATCTCCTCGCGCACTTTGTTCCAGCCCTTGTCGAACAAGTGCATGGCGCTGATCTTGTCCGTCCACTCCTTTGTCGGATGATGCGGTGCGTGCGTTGCGCCGGGCGCGTACTTAACGAAGAATGGCTTGCTGGGAGCCGTCTGGTTGATGCGGTTCAGGTATTCAACGGCGTCATCGGCCATTCCGGTGACCAGGTTCCATCCCGGCTTGCCCTTGAAGGGATAGATCTGCGTGGTATTGCGAAACAGATTGGGCTGCCACTGGTTGGAGTCGCCGCCGACGAATCCGTAGAAGTACTCGAACCCCAGGCCGATCGGCCATCGATCAAACGGCCCGACCTGGCTGGCGGTGTACACCGGCGTGTTATGGTCCTTTCCGAACCACGAGGTCGCGTAACCGTTTTCCAGCAGGATGCGGCCTATGGTGGCCATTTCCGTGGGAATGATGCTGTTGTAACCGGGGAATCCCGTGGACTGCTCCGAGATCACGCCGAAGCCGGCCGAGTGGTGGTTGCGGCCGGTGATCAGCGCAGCACGCGTCGGCGAGCAAAGGGCAGTGGAGTGGATATTGTTGTAGCGCAGTCCCATCTTGGCCACGCGATCCATCGCCGGTGTCGGGATCACGCCGCCGAAGGTGCTGGGAACGCCGAACCCGGAATCATCGGTGATGATGAGCAATACGTTGGGTGCGTCCTTGGGCGGCACCACGCGCGGCGGCCACCAGGGTTTCGATTCGAGCGCTTCACCCTTGATCACTCCACCGAACTTCGGGTCGGGTGCCGGGAGCTGCTTCCCATTGATCGTGGTCGTGGCGCTTGGTGAGCCGGGAACGCCGCTGGTCTCCTGGGCATTCGTCGCCGCCGCCGTCATCATCGCAACGATGACAGTTACGAGGAGCGCAATGGTGATTCTGTTGATGCTTTCGAGTGGATTCGATTGCATTGATGTGTTCCTTTGTGTTTGTGCGTTTTGCGTTCGGAATTCGGAACTATTTATGATGCGGAGAATTCTCCGCCAATTTCGGAAACAAGAACGCCAATTGGAATCTTATGCTCCAATCCGGAGCGGTCTCCGGCCCGGCGACCCAGTATTGACTGCCGAGTTGCAAGCTGACCGGGAGCTTGCCGATCTTGACGATCTGACCGACGCCCGCATAAAGCGGAATGGTCCACTGGTTGTCGATCCAGTCGTAGGTCGATTCCGTGTTACACGTCAGACTCGTCGCCGTCTTGAATGTGTAATTGATGAACGGCTGGAGGTAAGTGTTATTCACTTCCTTGCGGCCGTCGTCACGGGCAAACGACCAAATGTGATTCGCTAATGCACCGACGGTCCAGGGGCCGCTCTGCTTGAGGATAACGCCGGTCGGACCCATCCCCCAGCGCTCCGAACCGAGCGAATCGTCGGTGGCTGTGGGAATGAGAAACACCGGTCCCGCCCCCCAGATGAACGGCTCCGTGCTCTTGGGTGAAAGGAACAAACTCTGCGTGATGTCACCCATGCCGCCTTGGCTGGTGGTCCCGATGACATCGTTTTGAGCGACGATCGGTAGGATCGTTCGACTGATGAGATTCCAATCTTCATTCAGGGTGAACGGAATCACCGGCTGAACATTCAGGAGATACTTGAATGCTTGGTCGCGGTTATCACCCTTCCCCAGACTGAGCAGCCGTGATGCTATGCGCCCGGCGCGGCTTTCGAGAAATCTCTCACCTTGTCGCCCGAATGGACCGGGCAGATGGCGGAGATTCCTCAACGGGCCTTGCCTCTCCGGCAGATCGCGTCCGCCGCCGATGATGTAGTTGCTTTGCAAGGGGATGCTGATGAGGTCGGCGACCGGGTTGGCGAGCTTGTTGGCCAGTGCTTCGGAATCCGACACACCCAGAGCGGAATGCTCCGTTTCGTCAGATGCGGGTTCGTCGCTGTTCGCGGAAATCGACATGGGGCCGTGTTCATCGTCCTGCCGCGTAGATTTCGTAGGGGTTTCTTCCTGTCGGTAATTGGGGGAATGGGCGCGCGCTCTTGTCGTTGCCACGCCGGCAAACGCAACGAGTAACACACCCGAGGCGGCAAAGTCCAAACACATTCTCCGCATCGGAGCTTCCTTCGACTTGTATGGACAGCATTCCTGGGCTGGACGATTCGGCTGCCATGCTACAACGAGAGGCGTTCTTGAGCAATCGACCGGGGAGTGCCGCAATGAACGGCCCGAGAGGGCGTCGAGGGGCCGACGCCCAGCGTGCCACTTAGCGTTGTGCCCTTCGGAGGCAGGCGATATAGTCCGCGACTGTCGGTGAGCGCATGTCGTTACCGCGACGAGTCGCATTGGATTCCAACTGCCGCGACGCGAGTTCGTCCGCGAACTCAATGGGTGCGGGCGCCTTCAAGCCGGAGGATTACCCCGTTGAGAAAAAGTCAATCGTTGGACGTGATCGCGGGGCGGCTCATCGTCTCACTCTCTCGAAGCGCACGGGCGCGGACGAGTTTACCTGGCGTTCCATCGATCGAGTTTTCAGCGGCGAGCGCTCGCCGAATACGTCTCCTTTGAAGGTACTACGTGCCGAGTCGGTGCCGTGATGGTTGAGATGCACTTCGCCGACGTCAATGCATGAGCGAGCGCAGAACCTTCCGCCCAATCGAAGCCGAAGCGCCAGGAGGGAAGATCAATCGCCGAGTCGGTCGAAAAGGCGGAGCGTGATCAGAAGGAACCCGTGCAGGGAAGCACGTTCGAGGGAATGTCATGAAGCGTGTTGTTCGTGAGAAGCAGGTACCGATGGTCGTTTGCGCAATTCTATGTATGAGTGGAATCGCCCAGGTCGCCGATCCGCCGGGAATGGTCTGGATACCCGGCGGCGAATTCACGATGGGCACAGACTCCGAATTCTCCCTTCCCAATGAACGGCCCGCTCACAAAGTCCGCGTTGACGGCTTCTGGATCGACGCGACGCCGGTCACCAACGCTGAGTTTCGCGAGTTCGTGAAAGCGACCGGCTACGTTACGACGGCGGAAAAACCGGTCGATTGGGAGGAACTCAAGAAGCAGGTCCCCCCGGGCACGCCGAAACCGTCAGATGAAATGCTGCGGCCCGGATCGCTCGTCTTCACGCCGCCGGATCACGCGGTTGATCTGCGCGACATGTCCGGCTGGTGGACTTGGACGACCGGCGCGAATTGGCGGCGCCCGCGGGGCCCCAACAGCGACATCAAGGGCAAGGAGGGCTGCCCCGTCGTGCAAGTCTCGTGGGATGATGCCGCGTCCTATGCGAAGTGGGCGGAAAAGCGTCTGCCGACCGAGGCCGAATGGGAGTATGCGGCGCGCGGCGGGGCAAAGACTAATACGCGATATTCCTGGGGCAATGAATTTCGACCCGCCGGCAAGTTCATGGCCAACACGTTCGATGGCCAGTTTCCGCACAAGAACACGGCCGAAGACGGTTTCGCGGGCGCCTCTCCGGTGAAGGCGTTTCCACCGAACGGATATGGCCTGTACGACATGGGCGGCAACGTATGGAACTGGACCGCGGATCTGTACCGCGCCGACACGCACGCAACCGCGAAGGCGGCCGGCGTCTGCTGCAATCCGACCGGGCCGAAGTCCTCGCATGATCCCGTGCGCGAAGTGCCGCATTGCGTCGAGCGCGTCATCAAGGGCGGCTCGTTTCTTTGTCATCCAAGCTATTGCGAGAGCTATCGCCCGAGCGCGCGCCGCGGTATGCCGCCGGACACGGGCTCGCAGCATGTCGGATTTCGGTGCGTCAAAACGGACAAGTCTGAAACAGAGCTAAGTAGTAAGAAGCAAAACTAAATAAAGGAGACTGACGATGGAAAGATTTGGTATGAGATTCTGGCGCGGTTGTTGCAGTCGTGTGACTGCCTCCGCGCTGGTCATTGCGGCCATCGGACAATCTGCCGTCCACGCCCAGCAAACGAAGCCCAACATCGTGTTCATCATGGGCGATGACATCGGCATGTGGAACATCGGCGCCTACCATCGCGGCATGATGGCAGGGCGAACGCCAAACTTGGACCGGCTGGCCAAGGAAGGCATGTTGTTTACCGACTACTACGCCGAGGCGAGTTGTACGGCGGGCCGCGCGAACTTCATCACGGGCCAACTGCCGATCCGCACCGGTATGACCACCGTCGGTCAGGCAGGAGCACCCACCGGAATGCCCGCCGAGGCATGCACGATTGCCACCGCGCTCAAGGCGCAGGGCTACGCAACCGGGCAATTCGGCAAGAATCACCTGGGAGACCGGAATGAGTTCCTGCCGACGTTGCACGGCTTCGACGAATTCTTCGGCTACCTGTACCACCTCGACGCCATGGAAGACCCTGCGCACCCGAACTACCCGCAGGAGCTGCTGGACACAGTCGGACCGCGCAACATGGTTCACTCCTGGGCCACCGACGTAGACGACCCGAAGGTGATGCCGCGATGGGGCAAGATCGGCAAGCAGAAGATCGAGGACGCCGGAGCGCTCTTTCCCAAGCGGATGGAAACCGTCGATGACGAAATTCGCGATCTTGCGCTCAAATTCATGGAAAGGGCCAAGGCGGACAACAAACCCTTCTTCTGCTGGCTCAATCCGACCCGCATGCACATCGTCACGCACCTGTCGGAGAAGTACCAAAAGATGCGCACCAGCGAAAATGGGTGGTCGGAACAGGAAGCCGGCATGGCCCAGCTCGATGACGACATCGGTCTGGTCATGAAGAAGCTCAAGGACCTGGGCGTCGATGACAACACCATCGTCGTCTTCACCACCGACAACGGCACGGAACTCTTCACCTGGCCCGACGGCGGAACGACGCCGTTCGCGCAGTGCAAGGGCACGGTCATGGAGGGTGGCTTCCGTGTCCCCTGCATTCTGCGCTGGCCCGGACACGTCCCGGCGGACACCGTGCAAAACGGCATCATGTCCGGTCTCGACTGGTTCCCCACCTTCCTGGCCGCGGCCGGCAACACCACCATAACCGACGACTTGCTCAAGGGCGCGAAGATCGGCGAACGGACATACAGGAACCATCTGGATGGCTACAACCAGATGGACATGATTACCGGCAAGGGGCCGTCCGCGCGCCATGAAATCTTCTACCTCGGCGAGAGCACCGTCGGGGCCGTGAGAATTGACGACTATAAGTTTCGCTTCATCGACCAGCCCCAGGGCTGGCTGGGTGAGAAGACCCATGCGGACGTACCGTACATCACCAACCTGCGGCTCGATCCGTTCGAGCGCATGGGCTGGCCCAACAACGGTACGAGGGAAGGATCGCAGCAATACTTCGATTGGTTCAAGTTCCAATTCTGGCGATTCGTGTTCGTCCAGCAGGTGATGGCGAAAGAAATCCAGACCTTCATCGAGTACCCGCCGATGCAGCGGGGCGCGAGCTTCAATCTGGACGCCGTCAAGGCGGAGATGGCAAAGAGGATGGACCAGGCGGCAGCGGCAAGCAAAGGCCCAGGCCAATAACCGAAGTGACCTCCGAGGCGGGCGGTCCACCCGGGCCGCCCGCCGATTCGTCCGGCTGGAGACATCATTTATGCTTCGTCGATCGATTTACCTAAGATTGTCTCTTTCGTCGCTGCTGATCTTCGTAGGCGTAAATCCCGTTTCAGGCGCTCAGGATCCCTTGCCGTTATGGAATGACGGCCCGACGAAGCAGGCCATTGTGAGCTTTGTCGGAAAGGTCACCCGCGAAGGGTCGTCGGGTTTCGTCCCGGTTCCCGAACGCATCGCCGTCTTCGACAACGACGGCACGCTCTGGGCCGAGCAGCCGATGTATTTCCAACTCTTTTTCGCACTGGACCGCGTAAAGGCGCTGGCGCCGCATCATCCGGAATGGAAGGATCAGGAGCCGTTCGCCTCACTGCTCAAGGGTGACGTGAAGGGCGCCTTGGCAGGCGGCGAACCGGCGATCCTCAAAATCGTCGCGGCGACTCATACCGGCATGACGGTCGCTGAGTTCGAGCGCACGGTCAAGGATTGGGCCGCCGCCGCGAAGCATCCGCGCTTCAACCGGCCGTTTACCGAGTGCATCTACCAACCCATGTTTGAGTTACTGACCTATCTCCGCGCGAACGGATTCAAGACATATATCGTTTCCGGTGGCGGAGTGGATTTCATGCGCCCCTGGGCCGATCGCGTCTATGGAATCCCGCCGGAGCAGATCATCGGCTCCAACGGCAAGACGAAGTTCGAATTCCGCGCCGGCAAGCCGGTCCTTGTGAAGTTGCCCGAAATCGGCAGCATTGACGACAAGACGGGCAAACCGATCAACATCAACTTGCAGATCGGGCGACGGCCCCTCATGGCCTTCGGCAACTCGGACGGGGACCTGCAAATGCTCCAGTGGACGACGATGGATCATGGCGACGGCAATACTTATCCCCGGTTCGGCCTCATCGTCCACCATACGGACGCCGAGCGTGAATGGGCGTACGATCGCAAGTCGCACGTGGGAACATTGGACAAGGCATTGGACGAAGCCGCCTCGCGTGGATGGGTAGTCGTGGACATGAAGCGCGATTGGAAACGGATTTTCCCTTTTTGATCTATCAAACAAATTGATGCGTGAATGAGAGTCGCCTTGAGAATGCGAGCATGTTGGGTTCAGGAGAAACTCATGTTTCGATTTCGAAGTGTACTTGTCGTGACGATCATCGGCTTTTTGTTTACTCAATCGTCCCAGGGCCAGGACAAGGCGGACGCGCCCGACGCTAAGCCGCCTGAAGGCAACGCGAAAACGAGCGAGTCCGAGCCGGATGCGGGCGAGAAGCCCATGGCGTTGCAGTCTCTGATTCCCAAGTTGCCCGATTACACGGGAGACCTCTGGAGTCGTTCGGTTCTGACCGGGGACTGGGGCGGGGCACGGACCGAGCTGGCCAACCACGGCATTCTGTTCGACCTGGACGTCACTCAATTCACGCAGCAGAACGCGCGAGGGGGCAAGAACACGAAGGGCTCTTTTGAGTACGGCGGTTCCGCGGATTACACCTTGCGGCTGGACACGGCGCGCATGAATCTTTGGCCGGGCGGCCTCATCACCCTTCACGGGGAGACCCAGTTCGGGCGAAGCGCCAACGGCAATACCGGCTCCCTGATGTCGCCGAACTTCAAGTCGCTACTGCCCGTTCCGGGCGATCCGGGCATCACCACGCTTTCCGAGTTCTACATCACGCAGGCCCTCTCCGAAAAAATCGCAATCATCGCGGGAAAGCTGGATCTGACGTCCCTGGGAGACCGAAATACCTTCGCCGGCGATGCCGCACATACGACCCAGTTCATGAACACGGCTTTTAACGTCAATCCTGTCCTTTTTTCAGGTGGGCCCTATACCGCCATGGCGGCCGGCGTGATTCTCATCCCGACGGATTGGCTTGAAGTCGCCACTATTGTTCTGGACAACGATCCGGACGGCGCGGCCACAAAGACAGGTTTCAACACTGCATTTCACGGGCGCGACTGGACGACTATCTCTCAGGAGTATGCGTTCAAGGTGAAGCCGTTCGACAAGCCGGGACACCAGAAGTTCGGCTGGCTCTGGACGTCAAGAGACTTCCTGGAGTTTGATTCCGATTCGCGCCTTCCAGTGCCCGTTCAGCGGATCGAGTTGCCCCGTCTGGGTAGAAATCTGCTTCCGCGACGATTTAGAAAATTGAATTTGGGCAACGTGCTCTTCGACTCCGAGGAGCCCGATACGCGCCCGGACAATTGGGCCTTCTATTACAATTTCGATCAATATCTTTACACCGAGGCGGACGATCCCACCCAGGGATGGGGAATCTTCGGACGCTTCGGGTTTGCGCCGACCAAGGGAAACCCCATTCAGGAGTTCTACAGCATCGGTCTGGGCGGCAAGGGATCGATTCCAAGACGCGACAACGATACGTGGGGCGCGGGATACTACTGCACCCACACCGATAACAACCTCAGTTCGGTTCTTGGAATTACCAGGGAGCAGGGCGTCGAGCTTTTCTACAGCATCGAAGTCACTCCCTGGTTTCACATCACCCCCGACCTGCAGGTGATCGTGGACCCCGCTGACGGTTTCGGCGGTCGCGAAACGGCAGTCGTCTATGGAATCCGCGGCCAGGTCAAACTTTGACGATCGGCTGTCGGAAAACCCACGATGTAATGCTTCGGTAGTCCCCCTGAGCGCAATCACAAATCCTTGCCGGGCATCGTGCTGATGCGCAACCAGAAACAGTTGCCGGCGTGGCGGCTGCGCTCGAGCCCGGGCTACCGGAGTCCGGCCGGCCACGAAGCCGCGCCATAGACTCTCTTGACTTCGTGTCTACGAAACGTGGGAAACCCCACTCTCATTACCCGGAGGCGCACTCGCGATGGAGCTCAATAGTTCATGCGATGCGGGACCAATCACCCCGTCCTCCATCTCATAGACGGTGTCGAAAACGTCCAGGGCCCGATGGTCGTGGGTCACGACGATCACGCCCGTGCCGTGCTGATGGGCGACATCGCGGAACAGTCCCATCACCTGACGCCCGCGTTTGCTGTCCAGGGCGGCGGTGGGTTCGTCGGCCAGGATGAGGCTGGGCTGATTCGCCAGCGCGCGGGCGACAGTGACGCGCTGCTGTTCACCTCCCGAGAGCTGGGTAGGCCTGTTGAGCGCCCGCGCCCCCACACCCAGCGCGTTGAGCAATTGCATAGCGCGGCGGCGGGCCGCGGCCGGGGTTCGACCGATCAGTTCGCCGACGATCTGCACGTTCTCGACGGCATTGAGAAATGGGATCAGGTTGGATTTTTGGAAGATGAAGCCGATGTTCTCGCGGCGAAAGCGGCGCAGATCCGCCACGGCGCCCGTGCTGTCCACGACCGGCTTGCCGCCTATCGTAACGCGCCCGCGCGTGGGTAGGTTGATGAGGCCGGCGCACAGAAGGAAGGTCGATTTACCCGCGCCGCTCGGGCCGAGAAGGGCGACCACCTCTCCCTGACGCACGCTCATGCTCACATCGCGCATCGCGACTACCTCGGTGTGCCCGCTGCCGTACACCTTGGTCAGCCCTTCGGTCTCCAGTGCCATTGTCTCGCCCATTCTCAATACATCCTGCAACCGTTCGGACTAACCGATGGCCTCGTTGGGGGCGACGCGCATTGCCTTCCAGATGCCCAGGAGACTCGCCAACACCGAAATGACAAAGACGATTCCTGCCACGCGGAGCAGATCGTCATTCGTCACCAGCACACGCCGCGGGAACATCGGGAAGAGCCGCAGCCCAATGACGTACCCCACGCCGTACGCCAGCGTCCCCATGATGAGGGATTGCTGGAGTATCAGCCCGACAATCGTGCGGTTGGGAGCGCCGATGAGCTTCAGGAGCGCGATCGGATGGAGCTTGTCGAGAGTGAGCGTATAAATGATCAGCGCCATGATAACCGCGGAGATGATCGTTAGCAGCACCCGGAAGAGCAGGATCTGCCGGCGGGCGCGGTCAACGCTCCCCTTCAGAAGCAGTTCTTCCTGCTCGGCCCCGGTATAGCTCGACACATCGCTCCAACCGTCCATGACCTGCTGCACGGCGTCCAAGTCGGCCCCGGGAGCCAGCCGCGCGATCACGGCGCTGATCGCCGGGCCCGGCAGAACGACAATCTTGCCCGACGGACCGGAGGCCCGCGCCAGGACGGCGGGCTGCGTGCGCCCGAGGTCTACCCCGCCCGCGCGAGCTTGGCGGGCCTGCCGTTCCAGGCGGACGGACTCGCCCGGCTCGTCGAACTGAATCGCCTGAGCGTCGCGGCTGGTGAAGCACGCGATCCCGTCCCCGCCTGAAGAGACCATCCATCGCGTAATCCCGACGACCACGTACGTGTCCTTCCCCAGCCGCAGCTTCTCGTGCAACCTCAACCCAAGCGTCTCGTCGGCGATCATCTCGTAGTGGTTCTGAGCCAGCGGCCGCCCGGCGACAATCGGCAAGCCTTCGCCCTTGTCATTGGGCCAGCCCAGGCCGAGCACGGCCATGCGGAGCACCTTGCCGTCGTGCTCACGCTGGATCGTGTGGTACACGAACTCGCGCGCGTCCACCATGCCGGGCACCGCCGTCACCCGATCGACCACGTTGCGCGGCAGCCGGGAGACCTCGGCGAACGGCCCGCGCGTGTCACGCTGAACGACCCACAAGTCGGCCCCGACGCCGCGCGTCACGACCAATGCATCATCGACCAGGCCGCGATAAATGCCGCCCATGCCCATCACGACCATCAGGAGCATGCCCACACCAATGGTCGTGAGAATAAAGCGGCCTATGTTGTGGCGGATGTCGCGGACGGCCAGATTCATCGGGTCTTGATCCTCCGCCCGTCCCGCAGCGGACTGCCGGCCCCCGCCGCCGGGCTGACGACCACCGTGCCCGGCGACAACCCACTTGTCACTTCGACTAACTCGCGCCCTCGCAGGCCTAGGCCGATCTCGCGCCAGCGGGCCTTCCCGCCATCGTCCACCATGACGCCCGTCTTCCCGTCGCGCACCAGCACCAGCCCGGCAGGGAGCACGATGACGCCCTGCTTGCGGTCCACCTGGATATAAACCTCGGCACGCTGCCCCACGGCCCAGTTCGTCGGCAGCGTTTCCACACGCACGTCCACCACGATCTCGCGCGTTTCGCGGTCGGCCTCGCGCCCCACGCGGGCCACGTCGCCGGGATACTCTGCCGCAGATTCGGAGCGAAAGACCACCCGCGCGATCTGACCCTCGGCGAGACGAGCCAACTCGGTCTCATCCACCCAAGCGGTGATCCACATCTCGTTGAGCGAGACCAGTTGCAGAACCGACGCGCCTGCAGTGACGACGTCCCCGGCATCTCGGTCGCGCCGTACGACCATCGCGTCGAATGGCGCCTTAATGGTCGTGTCGTCCAGGCGCGCCCGCTGGTAACCTAGCGTTCTCTCCGCCGCGGCCAAACGCTTCGTCCCCTCGACGATGGCCGCGTCGGCGCGACTCCTCTCAGCCTCCGCGATCGACAGGGTTTCGACGGCCTTGTTGTACTCGTCTATCGCCGCGACATTCCCGGCATAGAGTTCCGAAATTCGCTGGTGGTTCTGCCGCGCTTGTACCAGCACCGCTTCCGCGCGCCTTGCGTCGGCCTGTAGCCGGTCGAGTCCCGCCGCCGCCGCGGCCACGTCCGCCTCGGCCACGCCAACCAGTTGTCTGAAGTCCGTGTCTTCAAGCGCGATCAGCGTGTCGCCGGTCTTGACCATATCCCCCTGGTCGACGACCACCTGTGCGATCAACCCGGCCATCTTCGGCCCGAGCGTCGCGCTCACCCGGGCCTCCAGCGTTCCGGTGCCCAGCACCTCCGCAGTCACGTTCCCCGTCTCGACGGGGTGGGTTGTGACCACGATCGGCGAAAGAAGGAACCACCATCCCGCCGCCACAAGCGCGGCCAGCGCCGCGACGAGCCGAACCGCCAGCCACAGCCGTCGCGCGCTGCGCTCCCACCACGTCCCCATGGTGGTGATCGTGCCCGAATCGGATGCAGCGGTCTTGTTGGTCATCTAACACATCCTAACCGTCACCCTGAAACGCGAGGAAACGGTTGTGCGATTCTTGTCTTCGAGCGAGAAACTTGGGACACGGCGGAGAGCTTTCTGCAGGACCTCAATGTGACATTCCATCGTTCGCGCCTGTGCGCTATCGACGCGGAGTTGTTTGACGTTTTCCCAAGCCTTTGAGGCGCTGACCATCAACAAAAGATGATAGGCATCGGCATAAGTGCAGACCAGGGCAAGCGTGAATCCAAGTTCCTTTGCATTGCGATGTTCTCACCAGTTCTGAGCGGAATTCGGCGGACGCCTCAGTGCGCCATCTCACCCCGCGGCGAAAATTACTCCGGTTGGGGCTTTCTTTCCCAGACAAACTCGCGCCGATCCGTAATTTCGACAACAGCCCGGATGCGTTACGTCGGCGTTGCCCTCCAACGCCACAGGCAACGCCTCGCGACCCAGGACCTCCACCTAATCCTCGAAATCAATGAAACGCAATCCTTTCAACGGTACCGATTCATCCGGCGAAATCAGTTGATCCAATGCACCCTCGAACGCCTTTCGCATCCGTTCCCGCGCATCTTGACGTGTGGCCGGAGCAGACATGATTCACTTTCGCCTTGAAGCCCGCCGGCCATTCCGTTCCATCGCAGCCCTCACCGGCCACGATCCCGAAACCATCATCGACGCCAGACCCGCCAAGACTGTCATGCAATCTGATTTCTATGGTCGCAGACGCAGGCGAACCTTCACGGTCTCATCATCGGTTTCCTGTATTTCAAACCCCAGCTTCTCTATCAACGCAAGCATGGCCTCATTGTTGCGAAAAACCTCGCCGGCCAGTTCACTGGTTCCGCGAGCCTGGCAGTAGCGAATCATCTTTTCCATCAAAGCCTCGCCAAGCCCGAGGCCTTTGAGATCGGATCGGACAATGATCGCGAATTCCGCGGTGATGTTATCGGGATCGGCAATTATGCGCACCACGCCGACCGTCTCTCGTTCACATGATCCATCCAGCGTCATCGCGACAAAGGCCATTTCCCGGTCATAGTCGATTTGAGTGAGTCGCGCCATCTGCGATGTCTGAAGCTGTCGGATCACGCCGAAAAAGCGATTGCGAATATCCTCTTGCGTGAGCCTGGCGACGAATTGTTCATGTGCGGGCTGGTCCTCCGGACGGATCGGGCGCGCCAGGATTCGCAGACCCCCGCGCAGCTCAATCATCTCCTCCAATTCGGCGGGATACGGCCTGATGGCGAACCGTTCCGGGCCGCGCAGGTCGGTGGGAAGCACGCGAATTCGCGCGTCCACGGCGATAACGCCATCTTCGTCCGCGATCAGCGGATTGATGTCCAGCTCGGCGATCTGAGGAAAATCCGCTACAAGCTGAGCCGTCTGCATCAACGTGAGGCAAATCGCGTCCATGTCGGCAGCCGGTCGATCGCGATACCCGCCCAAGAGCTTGGCCACTCGCGTCCGAGAGACCAGGTCGCGAGCCAGGGTCATGTTCAGCGGTGGCAATGCCATCGAACGATCGGCAACGACCTCGACTGCCGTCCCACCCTGCCCAAAGAGAATGACCGGTCCAAAGATGCTGTCTGTCGTCATACCTACGATCAACTCGTGCGCTCTCGGCCTCCGCACCATGCGCTGTACCGTAAAGCCGGCGATCTGCGCATCGGGGCGCAATTCCGCGGCCCGCTTGCGCATCATCTTTGCGGCGTTGGCGACATCGTTGGGGCTTTCCAGATTCAAGGCGACGCCGCCGACATCGGACTTGTGAGTGATATCGGGTGAAAGTATCTTGATGGCGATGGGATATCCGATCTCATCCGCATGTTTCACCGCGTCCTCGGCGGTACTCGCGATTCGCGTTTCCACGACATTGACGCCGTACGCCGCCAGGACGGCTTTCGCATCAAACTCGCTTAGGATTTCGATTCCCCTGGACAGGGCCTCGCGGATGATGCGCTCGGCTGTTGCCTTGTCCGGAGTAAATTCCTGAGGAGCGGACGGAGGAACCTCCATCAGCGATTCATGGTTTCGCTTGTTGGTGACCATGTGCAGGAATGCGCGGACCGCTTCGTGGGGCGCCTCGTACGTTGGGACGTTCGCGGCACGCAACACGTCTCGTGCTCTTGCGACGCCGTCTTTTCCCATCCAGCTCGTCAGGACCGGCGTGATTGCGTGGCCGACGACCTCCACGACATGACGAGCTGCCTCTTCGCTGGACGATACGGCCGTCGGGACGTTGAGAACCAGAACCGCGTCGACGCCGGAGTCCTTTAGGACGATGTCGAGAGCCTTGGCATAGCGCTCGCCCGTGGCGTCACCAATGATGTCCACCGGATTACCATGCGACCAGGTTGCCGGCAGGATGCCGTTGAGCGCGATCATCGTATCCTGGCCGAATTCGGCGAGCCTCCCGCCGCCTTCAACGAGCGCATCCGTGGCCAGGACGCCGGGGCCGCCGCCGTTCGTGACGATCGCGACGCGGTCACCCTTGATCGGGCGCGCGCGAGCCAGCGTCTCCGCGGCATCGAACAACTCCGATACTTCGTATACGCGAAGTATGCCCGCTCGGCGCAGCGCTGCGTCGTATACATCGTCGGACCCAGCCAGTGCTCCGGTATGTGATGCGGCTGCTTTGGCCCCTTCGGCCACCCGGCCCGATTTCACGGCGATGACCGGCTTGTTGCGCGCGGCTGCTCGGGCCGCGGACATGAACTTGCGCGCTTCATCAGAGCCGATGGACTCCATGTAGAGCAGAATCGCGCTGGTCTCCGCATCGCTTCCCAGATAATCGAGTACGTCTCCGAAATCGACGTCGGCGATATCACCGAGCGACACAAAACACGAAAAACCGATGTCATTGGATCGCGCCCAATCGAGAATCGAGGTGCAAAGCGCGCCCGATTGGGACACGAGCGCAATTTTGCCCGGCAACGCCTCGACATGCGCGAATGATGCGTTCAGCCCGACATGCGGAAGGATCAGCCCGATGCAATTGGGTCCGAGGATGCGCAGCAAATGAGGCTTGGCGTTTTCGAGCATCTCCTCCTGAAGCGTCTTGCCGGACTCGTTCCGTTCTCTTGAAAGTCCGGACGAAAGCGTCACGACGCTCTTCGTACCCCGCGCGCCGAGCTCGCGAATCAGTTGCGGAACCGTCCGGGGAGGAGTGCAGATGACGGCCATGTCGGGCACAATCGGCAGACTCGCGACATCGTTGTAGACGAGCACCCCGGCGACGGCCAGTTCGCTGGGGTTGACCGGGAGAATGGCGCCTTTGAACCCGCCGCGAAGCAGATTACGCATGACCACGTTGCCCACGCTGAGCGGTCGATTGGATGCCCCGATGACGGCAACCGATCGCGGTCGAAACATGGAATCAAGATTTCGTATGCTCATAATTTAAGTCCAATCATGCCATCATTTCATTTCATGGGCTTGCGGTGACGCCGTCTCCGCAGCGACAAACTCCACGCCGGTCATCGGAGCCCGTATAAGATGGTAGTTGCTCCGCGGAACACGTCGATAAACGAACGCGCTAAATCTTCACTCTACGGGCCTTTTCAAACCTCCGACCCAGTGTGCGGAATCGTGCGGAATCTCGGCGAAACCTCGACCGGCGGATTTTCACCCGACCAGCTACGCCGCAACGGCAACTACCAACCCAGCAGCGCGTCGTCACCGCGCGAATCCAAACTCGGGACTCGTCGGCCCGTCGTGACGTCCAAACGACTGGTCATGAAATTCTCCTTTTCGCCATTTTGTCTCCGAGAAATCAAGCGTGGAGTGCCCTGGTTGTGCAATTGGACAAACCCGTAACCGCCGTACGGCAAGCGACGCGCCTGGGAGCCCCGTACCGTCGTAACCAACGCCGGCCCCGATATGAACAGCCTGATCACCGGCTTCATGGTCAAACTCCTTTGAAAGGCCCGGGCGCCGATTCGTCATAAGAATCACCTGTGGTTGATAATCGCGCGCAACACTTATTGATCATATAACCGATCCTCACATCGCAGCCGCGGCACTTGATAAACCAGTAGCCCAACCGGCCTTCCTGGGAATGCGTCGCTCATCATCTCGACCCGGCATGCGATCTGCGTTGCGCGACAAAATCCATCGCGCTCACAGCGCGCATTACTTGTTCTCGACACTCAGCGCTTCGAAGCCCGAAATCACGTCGAACAGCTCCTCGTCGATAGCGCTCTGGCGCGAACGATGGAATGTCACGTTGAGGTCCTCCAGCAATTCGCCGATGTTCTTGTCGGCGCGTTGCATCGCCGCCAGTCGGCTGGCGTTTTCGCTCGCCAGGGATTCGGCACACGCCCGAAAGAGAGAGACGAACAGATATTCGCGGATCAGCGCCCGCAGGGTCGCGGTGTCGCCGCCCACGACCTCGGGCAAGGCTTTCGTCGGCCAGGGAAGTTCAACTAGCTTGCTTCGCCATTCATCGCCAAGCGGCAGCAGACGTTGACTGACGGGTGCATAAACCGCCCCGGACGCGCGGCAGTTGTAAATGAGATGCAGTTCGGTGACTTCGCCCTGGCCGTGGGGTTTTCCGCTCTCCACGAGAATCTGCCCGACGAGCGGCGTGATGGCCTTGACGGAGTTTGGCACGTTGAGGCGTCCCATCAACGGCAGACCCGCGTCAGCCAGGCGCGCATGAACGCGCTCGCCGACGACCCAGACCTCGAGTTTGCCCGGCAGACCCGCCAGTTTATTGACCGCATAATCGACCACCACATCATTAAACTGGCCCACCATTCCCTGGTCTGAACCGAACACGACCGCGCGAATGGTGCCCGCAACGGTTTGTCTTTCTCGTTGGACCATCAAAGAGGCCGCTCCGCTTTTCCGCAGGCAAACGCTCAACCCCAGTTCGACCGTGCGATAGTAGACGGCCAACGCGCGCACCGATTGCTCGTATTGTCCGATACTCGAGGCGGCGAGGGCCTTCATTGTGCGGACGACGGATTGGAGGTCTTCGGCCCCATCGATCTTGCGACGCAGGCTTGCGGTGGTGTCGCTCATCACTCCTCCTGCGGTTTCGGCCCAGGCTCAGACTCGGAGCTGGGCTCGGGCAAGAACTCCTCGAGCGCTTCGCGGGCGATTTCAATAATCGTTTCGCGATCCTCGTCGCTCAATTTGTCGGCGGTATCCAATCGCTCGCGCACCGCCACCGGGATGCTCGCCGCCGCCTCGCGCACGGCGTGCTCGGCGCTCGTCATCCGGTCAATCGGCACCTCGTCGAAGAGTTCCGCGGTCAACGCCAGCAGGACGGTGATTTGCGCAGGCACCGACACCGGGGCGAATTCCGGCTGCTTCAAGCACGCGCGGATTCGATTTCCATGCTCGATGATCTTGCGGGTGTCCTCATCCAGGCGGGCGCCGAATCGGGAAAAGGTTTCGAGTTCCTCGAACTGGGCGTAGGCGAGCTTGAGGTCGCCCGCCACCGCGCGGTAGGCCGCCCGCTGCGCATTACCGCCAACGCGCGAAACGGATTTGCCGACATCGACCGCCGGCAGCACGCCCAGTTGGAACAGGGACGGCGAGAGATAGAGCTGCCCATCGGTGATGGAGATCAGATTTGTCGGAATGTAGGCGGAAATGTTTTCCGCCTCGGTTTCGATGATGGGAAGCGCGGTGAGCGAGCCGCCTCCGCGTTCCTTGCGCAAGTGCGTTGCGCGCTCCAGCAGCCGCGAGTGGATATAGAAGATGTCGCCGGGGAACGCCTCGCGACCGGGCGGACGACGAAGCAACAAAGAAAGCTCGCGATAGGCGCGGGCGTGATGGGTGAGATCGTCGTAAACGATCAGCACATCGTGGCCTGCCTCCATGAAATGCTCCGCGATGCTGGTGGCGGCGTAGGGTGCGATGTAGGCGAGGCCCGGCGGGTCGTTGCCCTCGGTGACCACCACCACGGTGTAATCCATCGCGTCCTTTTCGCGGAAGATGTCCACGGCCTTCGCGACGGCGGACGCCCGCTGGCCAATGGCGCAATAGACGCACAGGACATCCTGGCCACGCTGATTAAGGATGGTGTCGATCGCGATAGCGGTTTTGCCCGTCTGCCGGTCACCGAGGATCAGCTCACGTTGGCCGCGTCCGATGGGAATGAGCGCGTCAATGACTTTAAGTCCGGTCTGGAGCGGCACGGTGACCGGCGCGCGGTCCATGATGGGCGCGGCGGGGCGTTCGATGGGCAGGCGCTCGCCCGCGGCCACCGGTCTATTATCATCGAGCGGTCGGCCGAGTGGATCAATGACGCGTCCCAGCAATCGGTCGCCCACGGCCACGTCCATGACCCGCCCCGTGCGCGCAACTTCGTCGCCTGCGTGCAGGTGCCAGTATTCGCTCAGCAGCACGACGCCGATTTCGTCCTCGTCCAAATTGAATGCAATGCCGAACACACCGCCGGGAAACTCTAGAAGTTCCTCAAAGCCCACGCCGGGAAGACCGGATACCCGGGCGATGCCCGCGGAGATGCTGGTGATCGTGCCCACCTCGCGTGGCGTCAGTTGCGGCGCGAAGGCTTCGCGCCCCGTCCTGAGGTCATCGAACGCACGATCGAAGACACGTTGCAGAGAATCGGCCGGCACGCTCATTGGGCCTCCTCGGGAGCGGCGGGTTTCGTCCCGGACTTCGGATTGGGCTCGGCCTTGGCTTCTGACTTGGAATGGAGATTGGACTGCTCTTTCAGCAGTTCGCCGACGCGCTTTTCCAGTGACGCGAGGTAATCCGCAATGCTCCAAGACACCTTCTGTCCATCAGCGGTGAGTTCGATCCCGCTGACCAGCTCCGGCGCGGTCGCAAAGCGGACGTGGATCTCAGCCGAGAACGTTTCGTTCAGCGCATTCTGTATCGCCACGCGTTGCTCCGCGGGCAGTTCAAACGCGCTCCGCACGATCGCAGGCTCGGACGATGTCCTAAGAGCCCGGGCAAAGCTCTCTCTTGCCTTGCCCTCCAACTCCCGCAAGCGGCGGGTAAACACCTCGCCCAGGCGTTCTTCCAGACTCGTCGTGGCGAGGTCCATCAGCGCCTTTCGCGCGATGGCAAACACTTCCTGCTGGGTCAGGCGAGTGATAGTCTGATTAAGATGGTGAGCGTCGTTTCTCAGCGCTTCCCGTCGCTTGGCGCTCAGGGCATCGGCCGCCTGCCTCGCTTCGTCGAAGAGCCGCTGACGTTCGGCTTTCGCCTCGTCCGTCGCCTTGCCGAGGAGCGTGGTGCGCTGCTGCTCGAACTCCTCGTTCTTACGCTGGAACTCGTCGCGCTGCTTTTGGGCTTCGGCCCGCTTTGCATCGGCGTCCGCGAGTTCCGCGGCGACGCGCTTCTCCCGCTCGTCGATGGCATGGAGGATGGGCTTGTAAAGAAAGCGCTTCAGCAACCACACCAGGATGAGAAAGTTGACCACCTGGGCACTGACAGTGAACCAGTTGATGAGCATGACTTACTTTCCCGCGGCCTGGGCAATGACGTGATTCCAGAACGGGTTGGCGAAGATGAGAATCATCGAAACCACAAAACAGTAAATGGCCGTGGACTCGATCATCGCCAGGCCCACGAACAAGGTCCGGGTGATGGTAGCTGCGGCATCGGGCTGCTGAGCCAGTGAACTCAGTGCCGTCGAGACCGCGCGCCCTTCGCCCAGCGCTGGCGCCGTCGTGCCGAAAGCGGTGGTGAGACCGGCGGTGACGATTGATGCCACCGCGACAATAGTCATGTTGTCCATGGTGTTTCCTTTCGTTGTCGTAGTTCATGCGTCAGTGTTCTGCATCAGGTTCGGTCTTATGTGTACGTAATCGCGTGGCGGCCGCGATGTAAACCGCCGCCAGAATGCTGAAGATGTAGGCCTGCACCATGCCGGTGAGCAGGCCGAGCGCCGTCATGACGATTGGGAACAGGAAAGGCGTAATAGTGAGCAGGATACCGATTATCATTGCCCCGCTCATCATGTTGCCGAACAGACGGACAGCCAGGGCCAGCGTGCGCGAAACCTCGCCGATGACGTTAAACGGCAGCATGATGAACGTCGGCTTCACGTAGGACTTGAGGTAGTTGCTCACCCCTTGCTCCTCAATGCCGTAGAACGGAACGGCCACAAACACGCACAGCGCCAGTGCGGCCGTGGTCGAGAGCGACCCCGTCGGCGACTCGTAGCCGGGAATCACAGTGCAGAGGCTGGCCAGTGCCACGAACAGGAAAAGCGTGCCCAGAAAGCCGAGATATCTCCGCGGCTGACTCAGGCCCACCTCTTCGATTTGGTGCTCGATGCCGGTGACGACGATCTCCAGAAGATTCTGCCACCGGGAACGTGTCAAGCCGATCGAGAGTCTGCGCGTGATGAGTTTGGAACCGACGGTCAGCACGAGCATCAGGCCCCACGTGAACACGATGGTGGCGTTGAGTTTGAAAACGCCGTGTTGCCAGAAGATGATCTCATCAGGACTAAGGCGCATGGCTGGCCTCCCCTGCCAAGGCAACTGGCTTTTCCGCCTCACGTGTGAGCCGCGTCACGATAACGCGTGCCATGACGAATCCAGGGAGGCACACCAGCAGCCTCTCCCAATGACTGTGCGCGATAAGATAAAAACCAGCCAGGGCAATGCCCATTCGCAGCAACAGGCTGCCGAAAAACCACAACGCCGGCCGTTTCGACGAAAGACCCCTTCGCACCGTCCACCAAAGGCCGCCGAAAAATACCAATCCGAGCAATACTCCCGCACCCCCCGCCAGCACCAGAATCACAGCTTCATTCATCGACATCCTCCTGTTCGTCGCGCATCGCCTTGTCCTCTTTGGCCACCCAATGCCAGGCATTCCAACAGCCGATCATCAGGCCGATGACCAGCAGCATCAGCGTCCACGAATGGCTTTCTGGACGGCGTTTGTCCAGCCAGAGACCAAGGGCCGCGCCGAGCAAGGCCGGAATCGCCACCGACCAGCCGATCAGTCCCATCATGCCCATGCCAAACCAGACCGTGCGCGTGACATGGCGCTGCGCGCGAAGCTTGCGCGTCGCCTTCGCACCGACCTCCTCACTGAGCGTCGGCTTCGGCTTCAAGGGCTGATTCAGGGGCTCGTCATTCACTGTGAAACCTCGCCATACGGCGGATTAAACCGCTCTCCATTCTCGCAATCACCGAGCGCACGCTTTGCTCGTGCTCGTCCAGGGCCAGGAACTCCTTCTCCACCGCCTCGCGAAGTTTGCGGAGGTCCATGCCGGCTATCGCGTTGCGCACCGAGACGAGCACATCAGGGCCGGTCTTTATCAGTACCCCTTCATCCACGGCGATGTAAGCCTCGCCCTCGGCTTCGTTTTCGTAGATCAGAATCCCGGGCGTAAGCGCCGCCGCGCAATCGAGTCGGTTTGGCAAGAGTCCGAACGAGCCCTCGCGCGTCTCCGCGACGATGCGCGAAACGCCGGTGGTCTCGGTGAAGATTCGGAACGGCAGGAGAACGTTGAGTTTCATGAGTGTCGACGGCATGTGCGACCTCCGATGCAGGTTGCGGCTCGGACTTCAACTGCGATTCGAACCTGGCTGTGGGCTTGGAATCGGCGGCGGACCTGGGGTTGCCTTGGGCTCGATTTGTGAATCAGGTGTAGCTGAGGTCGCGGGCGGACCGCCTTTCGCTTTACGCTTCGCCTCGTCAATCGTCCCGATCATGTAAAGGGCGCTCTCCGGGTAGTCTTTGAATTCATCGCGCAGGATTCGCTCACAGCCGTCCAGAGCCTCATTGAGGCTGACGAGCTTTCCCTTGAGGCCGGTGAACTGCTCGGTTGTGAAAAACGGCTGGGTGAGAAAGCGTTCCAGCCGGCGAGCGCGGGCGACCACGTTGCGGTCTTCCGGTGACAGTTGTTCCAAGCCGAGCATGGCGATGATGTCCTTGAGTTCCGCGTATTGCGCGAGCGTCCGCCGGATTTCCTGCGCCAAGCTATAGTGCCGTTCGCCGACGATGCCCGGCGTGGCCATCTCGGAACTCGATTGCAGCGGGTCGATGGCCGGGAAAAGCCCTTCGCTGGCACGCTTGCGCGAGAGCACGATCGACGCGGAGAGATGCGAGAACGTATGCACCGCAGCCGGATCGGTAAAATCATCCGCCGGCACATACACCGCCTGGATTGAGGTGATCGCGCCGGTATCGGTGTTGGCGATCCGCTCCTCCAACCCCGAAAGCTCCGTGCCCATCGTGGGCTGATAGCCCAGACGCGACGGCATTTGTCCCATCAGGCCCGACACCTCCATGCCGGCCTGGATGAAGCGGAATATATTGTCGATGAGCAGCAGTACGTCACGGTGCTCGTCGTCGCGAAAATACTCGGCCATCGTCATTGCGGCGTGGCCCACCCGGAATCGACTGCCCGGCGGCTCGTTCATTTGGCCGAAGATCATCACCATGTGCGCCAGCACGCCGGCTTCCTTCATCTCCCGATAAAGCTCCTCGCCCTCGCGACAGCGTTCGCCGATGCCGCAAAACAAACTCACCCCCTCATGGTGGCCGACCATGTTATGGATCATCTCGGTGAGCAATACGGTCTTGCCCACGCCCGCGCCGCCGAAAAGGCCTGCCTTGCCACCGCGCTCCAGCGGCACGAGTACATCGATGACTTTGATCCCCGTTTCAAACACCTCGGACTTCGTGGAGCGCCGCGCCAGCGGCGGAGGGGCCTGATGCAAAGAACGCCACTGGACGTCGGACAGCGCCGCTTTTCGGTCGATGGTGTTTCCGAAAACGTCGAACATTCGCGATAGAATTCCCTTGCCCACCGGCACCGTTAACTGCCTGCCCGTGTCTTCCACCGCGACGCCGCGGGCGAGGCCCTGCGTGGGGGTCAGCGCGATGCCACGCACCCGATGCACATCAAGCTGTGACAGCACTTCGATGACGATCTCCTTGTCCGCCCCCGCGTGCAGCACCGAATAAATAGGCGGCAATTGTCTATCGAACCGTATATCCACGACGCTGCCGCGCACCGAGACGACCACGCCGGTATTCGCCGGCATCGTCTCGTCCCCTGGATGAGTCCGCAGCCTTTCTTGGATGGGCATGCTCATTCGTCCCCGTTGGGGCTGGACGCTGGAAACCTCGCCGCCTTCGTTTTCCCAGTGTTCCGGCGCCTGCTGTTCCAGGGCCGAACGGGTTGTATGGGCGGGCTCTTCTGCCTTCATGGTTGGTTGCCCCACTTCCAATTCCGAATCTCCGGCAGATCTTCGCCATGCACAGCGATGTAACGCGTGTTCTCGGTTCGCTTGTCCAGCATCGCTTGTCTCACGTCGGCCGTCCGGGCGGCGAGTCCCGGAACCCGGTCGATCACGTCGCAAACCAGGTGAAAGCGATCCATATCGTTCAAAACCACCATGTCGAACGGAGTGGTGGTAGTCCCCTCCTCTTTATATCCGCGAACGTGCAGGTTCCTGTGGTTGGTCCTGCGGTAAGTCAGTTTGTGAATCAGCGCTGGATATCCGTGGAACGCGAAGATGATCTGCCGGTCGGTTGTGAACATCGCATCGAACTCCTCATCCGGCAGGCCGTGCGGGTGTTCACTCGGCGGTTGCAGCTTCATCAAATTGACGACGTTGACGACGCGCACCTTCACATCCGGCAAGTACCGGCGCATCAGATCCACGGCCGCAAGCGTCTCCTGCGTCGGCACGTCTCCGCAACACCCCATCACCACGTCAGGCTCGCCCCCGTCGTCGTTCGACGCCCATTCCCAGGTGCCCAGCCCCGCTGCGCAGTGCCTTGCGGCCTCATCCATGTTCAACCACTGGGGCGAAGGCTGCTTCCCGGCCACCACCACGTTCACGTAGTTGCGGCTCCGCAGACAGTGATCGGTGACGCTCAGCAGGGTGTTCGCGTCCGGCGGCAAATAAATGCGGATAATCTCGGCCTTCTTGTTGACGACAAGATCGAGAAACCCCGGATCCTGATGCGAGAAACCGTTGTGATCCTGCCGCCAGACGTGCGATGACAGGAGGTAGTTGAGTGAGGCAATCGGTTTTCGCCAGGGAATGTCGTTGCAGACCTTGAGCCACTTGGCGTGCTGGTTGAACATCGAGTCGATGATATGAATGAACGCCTCGTAACAAGAGAAAAAGCCGTGCCGGCCGGTGAGCAGATAGCCTTCCAGCCACCCCTGGCACTGGTGTTCGGAGAGCATCTCCATCACTCGTCCATCGGCAGAAAGTTTGTCGTCGAAGTCATACCGCTCGGCCACCCAGGTCCGATTCGTCACCTCCAACACATCCTGCCAACGGTTAGAGTTATTCTCATCCGGGCTGACAATCCGAAAGTTCTTACTCGCCAGGTTGAGTCGCATGACGTCGCGGAGATATTTCCCCATTTCGCGCGTCGCTTCGGCGATCGCGGCGCCGGGGCTGTTCACCTCGATCGCGTACGTGCGGTAGTCGGGCATCCGCAGGTCTTCGAGCAGCAGTCCACCGTTGGCATGCGGATTGGCGCTCATCCGCCGCACTCCCTTCGGGGCCAGTTCTGCAATCTCCGGCCTGAGTCTGCCAGTCGCGTCGAATAGCTCGTCCGGACGGTAGCTGCGCATCCATTTTTCGAGAATCTCGACGTGCCCGGGCTTGTCCATGTCGCCCATCGGCACCTGGTGCGACCGCCAATAGTCCTCGCATTTCTTTCCGTCGATTTCGGCCGGGCACGTCCAGCCCTTGGGTGTGCGGAGAACGATCATCGGCCAGGTGGGACGGCCTTGGACACCCTTGGTCCGGGCGTTGAACCATATCTGCCGAATCTCGGCCGTCACCGTATCCAGGACGGCGGCGAGCTGCTGATGGACAGGCTCCGGCTCGTTCCCCTCCACGAAGTACGGCTTGTACCCGTAACCTTCTAACAACTTCTGCAATTCGGCCTTGGGGATGCGGGCCAGAATGGTCGGGCTGGCGATCTTGTATCCGTTCAGGTGCAAAATCGGCAGCACCGCGCCATCGGTCACGGGATTGAGGAACTTGTTCGAGTGCCAGCCTGTGGCGAGTGGCCCGGTCTCGGCCTCTCCGTCGCCGACCACCGCCGCGACGATCAGGTCGGGATTATCGAACGCGGCCCCGAAGGCGTGCGACAAGGCGTACCCCAGCTCGCCGCCTTCGTGAATGCTGCCGGGCGTCTCCGGAGCGACGTGACTCGGGATGCCGCCGGGGAAGCTGAACTGCTTGAAAAGTTGCTGCATCCCGTTCTCGTCTTGCGAGATATTAGGATAGACTTCGCTGTATGTGCCTTCGAGGTAAGCGTGAGCGACGGGCGAGGGCCCGCCGTGTCCGGGGCCGGTGATGAAGATCATATTCAAATCGTGTTCAGTTATGATCCGGTTGAGGTGGACGTAAATGATGTTCAACCCGGGAGACGTACCCCAGTGGCCGAGCAGCCGGGGCTTGATATGCTCTCTTTTGAGCGCTTCTCTCAGAAGCGGGTTCTCGAGCAAATAGATCTGGCCGACCGAAAGATAGTTGGATGCGCGCCAGTACGCGTCGATCCTGTTTACCAGTTCCGGGCTGAGAGGCTTCTTTTTAGTATTCATGATGTTACCGCCGCATTCTGGGCACGTCGTTCCCCTAACGCTGAAACAATGAGCAAAAACTCGCGGACATTCTCCGCCGTCAAAAGTCCGACCAGTACGTCGTGATGGATGACAGGGGCTGTCATGCAACATTCGGCTGCGCGTATTCGAGCGAGGGCGGCATCCAGCATGTCGTTCGCGTCCACCGAGAGAAAATCGTGACGCATCACATCTTCCACCCGCGCGTCAGGCCCGCGCTGCTGCAGCGCGACCATCAACTCGCGACTGGGAAGAATGCCGACCACGCGAGCGTCTTCGATGACCGGGAAGTCCTGCTGCGGGGTCGCCAGAACGAGTTCGATCGCTCGTTGCAGAACATCCCCCGGCTGTAGCGAGCGAAACTCAGTCATCATGGCCCGCTTCACGGGAATGCCCCCCAGAGCGGCCTTCATGGTCGCCATGCTCGCTTCCTGAGCCGCGCCGATCCACACGAAGAGTCCGATGAAAATCAGGAATGGATTGGTGAAGAACCCCAAAAAGGCAAACAGCAAGGCCATCGCCTGACCGATGTTCGCGGCGATCTGCGTGGCGCGCGCGTATTCGAGCCTCGTTGCCAGCAGGGCCCGCAGCACGCGCCCGCCGTCCATCGGGAAAGCCGGCAGCATATTGAACACGACCAGGATCACATTGACCACCATCATCCGTTCAAGAAAAGAACCGCCGGTCACACTGAGTTGTTCCAGCGGCACGAACGCGTCCGTGAAACGAATCCATAGAAAGATTCCCGCGGCTATAACCACATTGACTGCCGGACCGGCCAGCGCCACCCAGAGCTCCTGCACCGGCTTCTCCGGCATGCGCTCCAGACGAGCGACACCGCCGATGGGCAGCAGCGTGATATCTCGTGTCTTGATGCCGTAATGAGCCGCCATCAGCGCATGTCCAAACTCGTGCAGCACGACGCATACGAACAGGGCGAGGATGAAAACCACCCCCTCCAGCGTTTTTCCAAAACTCTGGCCCGCCGACCAGTGACTCAGGATCACAAAGCCAATCAAGATCAGAAACGTGGCATGCATATAAACGCCAATGCCGCGAAACTCTGCTAGTTTCCAGGACCATTTCATGATTCACCTGCCGAACATTCGATCGGGGATGCAGTTAATTGCTCTCGTGGTCCGGCTTCTCTTTTCCAAGATCCACGCCGGGTCCGAGTGTACGCCACACAAAGCGCGCAATGATCAGCTCTTCGTCCGTGCGAATGACTCGAACCGCAACCCGGCCCGTCGCCGCCGAAATCACGCCGTCGTTCACCGCGTTTCGCTTCTCGTCGAGGTGGATTCCAAGGAACCCTAGCCCATCGCAGATCCGCGTGCGAATCACGGGCGCGTTCTCTCCGATGCCGCCCGCGAACACCAGCGTGTCCAGTCCGCCCAGCGCCGCGGCGAACGCGCCGATCCATTTCTTAAGCTGGTAGCAGAAAAGCCCGACCGCCTCGGCCGCCCGCACGTCCTGCGATTCAATATCGAGCAGGTCGCGCATGTCGGAACTGGTCTCCGATACGCCGAGCAGCCCGGATTGAGTGTTGACCATCTCGTTGAATTGATTCGCACTCATTTTTTCAGTGCGCGCCAGATACCACACCAGTCCGGGATCGAGATCGCCCGAGCGAGTGCTCATCGGTGTGCCGGCCGTCGGGGTGAAACTCATACTGGTGTCCATGGGCTTCCCGTCATGCATCGCCGACAGGCTCACCCCGTTGCCGAGATGGGCAAGGACGACCCTGCCGTGCGCCGCGCTCGTTCCGGCCACGCGGGCCAGCTCCTTCATGAGAAACGCATATGACAGCCCGTGAAACCCGTACCGCCGAACTCCTTGCGCCTCGTAGCGGCGCGGGATGGGCAACAATCGGGCAACGCGCGGCAGATCGTGGTGAAACGCCGTGTCGAAACACGCCACTTGCGGCAAGTCGGGAAATCGGCGCTGAATGGCCTCGATCAACAGAATCCCCGCCGGCAGATGCTCAGGACTAAATGGACTGATCCGGTGCAACTCCTCAAGCATTTCCGCGGTGATGCGTTGCGGCTGGCGATACGCCGGTCCACCATGTACCACGCGATGACCCACTGCCGCCAATGCATCGCGACCGATGCGCTCCTCGATCCAGTCCAACAGCGCGCCAACCGCCGCCGCATGGTCCGGCGCCCGCAGCCGCCGCGACAAATTGTCCGCCGGATCAACGCCTTTCACATGAAAGCTCGCGTCGGACAGGCCAATGCGCTTGATCACTCCTTCAAGGAGTCGTGGCAGCGATTGGCCTTCCTCGAACAACGCGAACTTAATGCTCGACGAGCCGCCGTTGATCGTCAGGATGTGTGCAGCAGGCGGCGTATTGGAGGGCATCGCTTTTTCCGGTCCGTTTCAGAGGGACAAAAAAAAAGCCGACGTGAAGAAATACCCCCTGGGTAATCATCCACGCCGGCTTACTCTTTGCCGAGCCCCCCAAATCGGGTTGCCCGTCACCTAGTCATCCGATCCACACCAAGATCGTGCCAACCGCGTTCACAGGCACGCGGCTCGTCATCTTACAACGATTATAGGCGATTACTATAGGCAGGCTGGAGGCGGGAAGCCCCGCGCAATGGGCTCACCGCGCGCCGGACGGCGATCTCAAAACGAAACCTGATCTCGAACTCAATCTTTTCGGCGAGACGCTTATCTTTTTCGGATTCTCTTCAGAATTGTGGCTTGCTCGACTGAAGCGATCGATTCAACGCTCCATGGGTCAATTTGTCGTTCGGGCGAATTCCAGGAAACTGCATTCCTGATAGCGCCAAGGCTGTTTCTGGCGCGCTGAAATAGTGGCAGCCTTTTCTGGGATGCTGACGTTTTACCCGGTACGATTTCGGTTCTTGGCGTTGGAAGTGCGGCGTAATGACCCGATGCAGACCGGCGAACGGCGCTTTGAACGAGCACGCGTTGGCTTGCACTGAACCGGGCAGTACAATTGAGAGCAAGGCGCGGAGCTTCGGCGGGCCTGCGACAGCTCGCCCAAAGAGCCGCGACGAAAGCATCGGATGACTAATTAAAGGGCAGCTCGGACACTCCGGGAAGCCCATTAACGAGTATGCCGACGTGTTCGGGTGCCCCCAAGGCACTCAAGCGCGTCGGCTTTTTTTTCAGGTTGGCAACTGGTTTGACGACGCGGAGAAAGACCATCAAAGTCCTCGTTTATCTCGACTCGGAAAAGAAGCCCTTGCAGGATGTCGCTGCTCCCAGGCCTCAGAACGCGACTGACGCCATTGTGCGCATGACGCACACCACGATCTGCGGCGGCGATTTGCACGTCTTGCACCTGCTCAAGGGAGATGTCCCCGAGGTGACGCTCATCGTGCAATGCACATGGCTCGCGGCATGAGTGGATCGCGATTCATGTTGAGCAAAAGCGCCTAACGAACATGGGTTTACCAGCCAATGGATGCATAAGGAGCACCTTACGATGTCAACGACAGCGAACCACACTGTAAATCCGACGGCGGAATTGAAAAGCACAACCGGGGCCACGGACGCGCGCGGTGAGCGGATCCATGGAAACGTTCTAATCTGGGATCTTCCAACACGAATTTTTCACGGGTTGTTGGCCGGCGGTTTCATTGCCGCGACCGTCATCGCCTTGTGGTTCGGTGAACACAGCAAGCTCTTTCCGTATCACGCGATCATCGGTTTGGTGATTGCGCTGATGATCGGCCTGCGCGTCGTGTGGGGACTCGTGGGTACGCGCTACGCCCGATTCAGTTCATTCATATTCGGGCCCCGCGCGGTTCTCGAATACATGAAGGGCGTGCTGGCCCGCACCGGCAAACTGCACATCGGACACAACCCCGGCTCGGCTTATGCGATCTTCGTCATGCTCGCCCTGGTCCTCGCCCTCGTCGCGACGGGAATCCTGATCGGGCAAGGTAGCGAGAGCGCGGAGGATCTGCACGAGATCCTCGCGTACATCATGATTGGCATGGTCATCGTCCACATCCTTGGCGTCGTGATTCACACCGTTCGACGACGCGAGAACATCATCGCCAGCATGATTCACGGCCAAAAGAATGCCAAGCCTGGTGACGCGATTCGCTCCTCGCATCCGGTCGTCGCGCTCGGCTTCCTGGCCATCGCCGGGGCGTTTGCATTCGGACTCATCCGCGATTTCGACCCGACCACCCAAACCACTCGGCTGCCGATCCTCGGCGTCACGTTGCAGCTCAGTGAGGCGGAACACAAAGACGGACACCGGAATGATCCCGGCGATGCAAAACACAAAGTGAAGGATGAAGACGACTAAATGGTGTCTGGTCGCGGTCGCGGTACAAAGCCCTCTCTTTTCGAATGAGAACGTATTTCGTTCGGTCGTAGCGTTCCTGCCGCGCCCGGGGTAGCGTGGGCGTCCCGCCCGCACGAAGCGCCGACCCCCAGGACCGAGACGACCGAATGAAAAACAGCTTAGTCGGAGTCGGTGATCACCAAGCGGATCGTTAACACCGCGGAGGCGAATCAGATCGGCGGAACGCTCGGCATCGCTTGAGACGAAACTCGGCGAGTGTGAGAATCCTTTCTCGCACTCAAGCGATCGGATCCCCATTCCCTCCCGGACGTTTGTCCGGCGCGCACGTGGAGCAAGGATTGACGAATGGAGATCGATCCAGAATTGCTCGGCAGGACGGCGCGCGATGTTCAATCCAAACCAACCAGCCCCTTCGCGTTCTGAGCACCTGACCCCCGCTCGTGTCAGGCCTGTGTCATCCAAAAATCGCCGGATTTGCGAACCGCCCCAACACATGCCCGCCACAACACTTGCAATCGAAAAAATCCAGCTGTGTCACCTTATGTCACCTTGGTTTTGCGCGCTCGCCGCGCCCCAATCCGAGCCGCGCGCGTCAGCAAGCGGTACCAGAAAATTCGTATGCCGATCGCATTCAAAACCAACCGCCGACCCAATCAGTACCGCCGCCTTTTTGCATTTCCCTCAGCCCCTTGGCCCCTTTTTCACCCTATGTCACCTTCGACTTTCCAGGACTTGGGCGTGTCTGGCCCCAACCCCGGTCGGCCCCTCGCCGTTGGCGCGGCCCGCGCGATCCGCGATACTCCGCACCGACGACAAGAAATTCACCGACGCCCCCAACAGGACGACACAAACCATGAAAGCCGAAAAACTACTCGCTAAACTCAACGAGCTCCGCCACGAGGCCGAAGGCGATGAGACAGACATCGAATGGCTCACCCTGCATCACGCTTTTTGCTTCATCTCCTACAAGATGGGAGAGTTCCAGAAATACCTCGACGAAGTGGCCGCGACCGACGAATAGCGACGAGGAAGTAATGGGTTGGAGGGGGTCTTCGCCGAAAGCGAAGTCCGGAGTCGCACGGATGCAGCATCATTTGGTCGTTGTGCGCGAGCAATACCTGAAGCTGCTGCTCTCAGGTCACAAGCGCATCGAGTGCCGCCTCTCCGCCATCCGCCGCGCTCCCTACCAGGCCGTCGCCGAGGGCGACCTGCTCTGGTTCAAGCTGTCGTCCGGCCCCGTCCTGGCCGTCGCCGTCGTGGAGCGCGCCGAGTCCCGGACGTCGGACTCCGGCGCCGATCTCGTCCGCTGGGTGAAGTCGCACGATCGACTCATCCACGCCGAACCCGCGTTCTATAGCGACGCGGCGGACTGGGTCAGGTTCGCCACCCTCGTCTGGCTGAAGGCCGTCATCGCCATCCGGCCGATGCGCATCAGCAAGACCGATCAAAGGGCATGGGTGGCCTTGAAAAACGCCCCGCGACCCGGCATGCGAATCGACAGTGCAAACGATGTTGCACTCGCCGCTAAAGGCCCATCTTCACGGCGGCCCCGCACACCAGAATGACGAGCCCGGCCACCGCATGGCCGTATCGCTCGACCCGCCCGAGCCGCACAAATGAAATGCCCATGTGCATCGCTGCCACAACCGCCGTCATGGTGCAGATCGTCACCATCGCGAACACGGCCGTGATCCATACGACCCCGAACACGCTGGCCTTCGCCGCCGGATACATGAGCAGCGGTATCAACGGCTCACACGGCCCGAATAGAAAGATGGTGAACAGCAGCCACGGCGTCATCGACCCGCCGCCAGCCGCATGATCGTGCCCATGCGCCCCATGGACATGCACGTGTTCGGATACGTGGGTATGCTCGTGCGCATGCACCGTGCCGTTCTCGTGTGCGTGAAGGTGCGTATGCGGCCGGTTACGAATCGCCCGCCAGATTCCCCACACGAAATACGCCAGCCCGAACGCCAGCAGCATCCACCCCGCGATCGACCCGCGCGCCGCCTCAATCGTCTCCAGCTTGAACACCGCCACCCCCGCCGCAACGCCGATCAAACCCAGGATCACCGAGCTGCCGACATGCCCGATCCCGCAAAGCACCGTGACTACAATCGTCTTCGGAAGCGACCACCGCCCGATACGGGCCATGGCGACAAAGGGGACATAGTGATCCGGTCCGAGCAGGGTATGGAAGAACCCGATCGAAAGGGCGGCAAGAGTGAGTTTGGCAAGTTCGTCGGTCACATCCATACCCGGTGCAAGATTCATGCCGCCGCGGACGCGGCAGCGGACGCAGGATGTTAGCAGAGGGCAGCGAATGGCGACAGCAAGGCGGAATGGACAAGAGGAGGCGGCAATCTTGAGCCAGACTCAGGCGAATAGCTCCGCGATGGGTGCGGCCGAGTGGTCATTGACCACGCGAAACGGCCGCCCTTCGGACGACTTGTTGGATCGCGTCCAGTCGATGTCGAGTGCCTGGCAGATAGTGGCGTGCAGCTCGCCCACGCGGATGGGCCGGTCGGCCACTTCATGGCCCCGATCGCTCGCCCCGATGACCTGACCGCCGACAAGGCCGCCGCCGCCGATGACGGTGCTCCAGACGCGCGGCCAGTGATCGCGGCCCTGATTGCCGTTGATGTTCGGCGTCCGGCCGAATTCACTGGTGAGGATGACAACGGTCTGGTCCCAAAGGTCCTTGGCGCGAAGGTCCTCGATGAGTGTGGAAACGGCAACGTCCAGTTCACCGCTCTTGGCCTTGACCGTCTCAAAGTTGTCCTGATGCGTGTCCCATCCGGGAAGGGCAACCTCGATAAAGCGTACGCCGTACTGCACTAGTCGCCGCGCCAGCAGGCAGCCCTGCCCGAATCCGGATGTTTCGCCGTAGGCAGCGCGCACGGCATCCGGCTCGGCGTCGAGGTTGAAGACCTTCGCGGTGCGCGGCCGCATCATGAGCAGGGCGGCGTTGTAGTGTTCGGCGAAGCCGTCGAGAACAGGATGGCGGGGGTACTTCGCCCGGAAGCTGCGGTCGAATTCGCTGAGCAGCTTCAACCGGTCGTTGAACCGGCGCTCGCCGACGCCCTGCGGAACGACGAGGTTCTCGTTGGCGCGCTCCGCCGCGCCGACGTAGTAGGGAGCGAACTTCGGGCCCAGATAGCCCGCGGCCCAGTCAATGCCGATCGAGACATACGGCGGAAGATTCGCATCGCGCGGCGAAGGGCCAAGATACTTGGCGGTGATGGAACCGAGGGTCGAGTGCTTCATGCTCGGCAGCACCTGATAGCCGGTGTGCATGAGGTACGTCGCGCGGTCATGATCGAATTCGTTACTGGTCATGCTGCGAATGAGGGAGAGGTGCTTGAACTGACTCGCGATCCGCGGAAGGTGCTGAGAGATGACGACGCCGTCGGCGGTCGTCTTGATACCCTCGAAAGGGCCACCGAACTCTGAGCCGGGCTGAGGGTCGAAGGTGTCGAGATGACTCATGCCGCCGCCCATCCAGAGGAGAATGACCGATTGGGCTCGGTCAGGCTTCTTCTTCGGTGCGGCGTAGAGGATGCGCGGGTCGAGAAGGCCGAGGAAGGTCGCGCCGCCGGCAGCCCCGACAGCGGAGCGCAGCCACTGGCGGCGGGTCATTCGCTGGTAGCTCTCACAGCCCCGGCATGAATTCATGGATGCACGCTTCCCATTGGCGTTAACGAATGTACTGAAACTCCCGGGTGTTGATCAGGGCCCACTGCAGATCTTCCCAGGCCCATTCGTTTTGACCAAAGCCGACGTAGTTCAAGGCCCATTGTCGCTCCTTGACCGTTGGCAGCCGAGTGAGGAACTGGACAAAGAGTGCGTCAACGAGCTGCGCACTTGTGAGGCTGCTTTGTCGATCCCAATAGACGAGCGGATGATCGGGGTGGATGCGGATGGCCGCGCTGACGAAGTCGCCGTTCATGAGTGTGAGCGATTGCTGGACACTGCCGGTGGTGGGGCGGGGGAGAAGCGTTTCGCGGTCGGAGGCGCCGAAGACAGTGAGAAAGTCGCGCGGCGGGGGAGGGTACGGCTTGAGGATGGATGCGCGAAGCCAGTTCTGACTTCGGTATCTGCCGGTGGCGGCGAGGATCGAGTCCTGAATCTGCTCGGCGCTCATCCGACGAAGCGGCATGATCTCGAACATCGCGCCGGGCTCGCGAGCGGATTCGTCGCCGTTGTCCGAGACCTTCCTGACGAGTTTCGGCACCTTGCGTGCGGACATCTGCTGATAAGTCCGCGAGGTGGCGATCGATCGAAGAATGTGCCTGAGGTCATAGTTGTGATCGACAAACTCGAGGGCCAGCCAGTCGAGCAATTCGGAATGAGAGGGCGGATTGAGAGCGCTGAAATTATCGACCGGCATTACGAGGCCGGCGCCCATGAGTTTGTTCCAGAGTCGATTGACGGCGACGCGCGCAAAGAAGGGGTCATCGCGCCGAGTGATGAGGTCGGCGAGAGCTCTTCGACCGCGACCGAGCTCGGAGACAGCTCCGGTGATGAAGGTGCCGTCGGCCCGGCGCTCGCGGTCCTCCAGCCGGAAGATGGGCATCGGGACGACCCGGTCGCCGACGCGTACTTCCTGCGTGCGATAAGGTCGCGGACGGCTGCCATGCCAGAATCCTGCCATTCCCTGGAACTGCTTTTGCGTCCACCAGTCGGTAGGGTGGTCGTGGCACTGGGCGCACTTGAGCTGGATGCCCAGGAGACTCTGGGTGACGGAGACGGTCAGGACATCCGGGTCTCCCCGGTCTCTGAGGATGTAGGCGGCCGCGTCATTTTCGTCGGCCGGGCCCTGGGCGGTAATCAGCTCCTGAACCCACTGATCGTAAGGACGGTTTTCGATGAGGCTGCGGTGGATGAAACGCTTCAGGGCGCCATTGGGTGCACCGCGGACGCGATCGCGCTCCCGCAGAAGGTCGCCCCAGAAAATGGTCCAATGATCCGCGTACTGCGGTTGCTTTAGAAGGAAATCAATCCACTTGGAGCGTCGCTCCTTCTCGTTCCATTTGAAGTATCGCTCGAGGTCGGTGGCGGTGGGGATGAGACCGACCAGATCGAGGCTGGCGCGGCGCGCGAAGTCCCAGTCATCGCAGAGCTTCGCAGGCTTGACCTTCTCCGCCTTGATGCGCGCGAGGATGAAATTGTCGATTTCGTTAAAGGGCCGAAAGTTGCCGAAGCGGACCTGCGGGACGGTCGGGCGTTCCCGGGGGAGGGCCTTGAGCATCTGTGGTTCACCCTGGGGACGGGAGTAGCTAAAGTCCGGGACCTTGTCCTGGGCGAAAGTCTGTGCCGGTCCCGCAATGAGAATCACTGCAAGGGTCATCAGCATCAACGGACTCTTCCCACCACTTGAAGGCATGGTCGGCCCTCCGATCGGCCCGATACATTGAACAACGACCGATTGTACGGTTTCTTGCAGCGCTCGCTAAAAATCGGTGGTTGTCTTGCTTCATTAGCGAGGATTTTACTTGAATAAGCGGTGGGCGGTTAGCAGAATCACCTCAAGCGAGGCTGAATCGATCGAACCTTGTGGGACGGGTGGTCCCGCGCGAAACAGCCCGCGATGCGGCTCACCCCGGCCCATAAAGGGAGTTTTTCGCGATGGAGATGACGAAAGCTCGACACGCACCGGTAAAGACGGAGGGATGGATTTTGCCGGCTACCGTCATGATGGTCACATTGTCGATTGCATACTTGGCGTCGGCTGATCCACCGCCCGGTTATTACAGTTCCGTGGACACGACGAATAGTTCTACGCTACGCGCAACACTTCACCCGATAATCGACGATCACACGAGGTTTCCATACACATCCTCGTCCACGGACACTTGGAATATCCTCGAGTTGGCGGATGAGGATCCGAGCAATCCATCCAACGTTCTGGATATATACAGGAATGCCAGCTACGCCAAGGTGGGGGCCGGCAATACGAATTACAATCGTGAGCACTCCTGGCCCAATTCGTATGGTTATCCCAATGACGGCTCAACGAATTATCCTTACACAGACTGCCACGCGCTGTTCATCGCCGATGACTCTTACAACTCCAGTCGAAGCAACAAGCCCTATCGCTTTTGCAGCGCCGCCTGCGCCGAACAGATCACGCTGCTGACGAATGGACAGGGTGGCGGCAGCGGCGTCTATCCCGGTAACTCGAACTGGACGACGGGCTCCTTTACAACAGGTACGTGGGAAACCTGGATCGGACGGCGCGGGGATGTGGCGCGGGCCCTGTTTTATCTTGATCTTCGATACGAGGGCGGCACCCATGGGATCACCGGCGCGGCTGAGCCGGACATGATTCTGACCGACAACGAGTCCCTGATTGCCGCGTCGAACACGGGGGCGAATGAGTCGGTTGCGTACATGGGAATGCTCACTGTGCTTCTCCAGTGGCATCAGCAGGACCCAGTGGACGCCAAGGAGATGAGCCGCAACGACGTGGTCTTCAGCTTTCAAGGGAATCGTAATCCCTTCATCGATCACCCAGAGTGGGTTGAGTGCATCTGGAACAACGTATGCGGAAGCGGCGACACCACGCCGCCTGCCGGTCCGACCGGGTTGATCGCCACCGGTGGAAACGCTGTCGTCAATCTCAATTGGAACGACAACCTGGAGTCAGACCTCGGCGGCTATAACGTCTATCGCTCGACAACGAGCGGCGGCCCCCATTTAAAGCTCAACGTGTCGCTTATCGCGACGAGTTCCTACGCGGACAACACGGCGAGCAACGGCACCACGTACTATTACGTCGTCACGGCAGTAGACACGTCAAGCAACGAATCCGGCAACAGCAATCAGGCTTCGGCGACGCCTTCAGGCGGTGGCGGGACATCGGGTCCGTGGATCAATGAGTTTCACTATGACAATGATGGAACTGACACCGGGGAGTTCGTTGAGATCGCCGGTCCTGCCGGCACCGATCTAACTGGATGGCGCGTCATCGGATACAACGGAAGCGGCGGCGCGACTTACGCCACGGTCAATCTCTCCGGAATTATTCCCGATCAGCAGAGCTGCATCGGGGCACTGAGCTTCAGCTTTGCGGCGATGCAGAACGGCTCGCCTGACGGCCTCGCGCTGGTCGACACCGCGAGCACGGTTCGCCAATTCATCAGTTATGAAGGCGCGTTCACGGCCACGGACGGCCCGGCACTGGGCATGCTCTCCGTGGATATCGGCGTGAGTGAGTTAACCACGACTCCCGTGGGTCAGTCGCTGCAACTGACAGGGACCGGCAAGCAATACTCCGACTTTGCATGGCAGCCGCCGGCCACCACTAGCGCCGGTCAGCCAAACGGCGGCCAGACTTTTAACGACCCGTCTTGTATCGATGTGACACCCCCGGCGGCGCCAAGCGGACTTGGCGCTACCGCGGGGAACGCGATTGTGGATTTAGATTGGAGCGACAATTCCGAAGGCGACCTGGCCGGTTACAATGTTTACCGAGCGACCGCGAGCGGCGGGCCCTATTCGAAATTGAACGTCTCACTGGTGGTCGGCAGCCTCTACGCCGACGGGACCGTGACCAACGGCGTCACGTATTATTACGTGGTCACGGCGATAGACACATCCAGCAATGAGAGCGCCGACAGCAACGAGGCCTTCGCGACGCCTTCCGCCGGCGTAACGGTGCTTATTTCGTTCCTCGGCAATACCACGGTTCCCGGCGTCGGCACGGTCGCAAATGAAGACATCGTGGCCTACGACACAGGCACGGGCGCGTGGTCGCTTTACTTCGACGGGAGCGATGTCGGATTGTCTTCTTTTGCCATTGATGCGCTCACGGTACTCCCCGGCGGCGAACTCCTGATCAGCGTTGACGTGGACGGAACGCTTGCAGGGCTGACGGGCGGTCCCAGCGGTACATCGATTGATGATTCGGACATCGTTCAGTTCACACCTACGTCGCTGGGCGCCAGTACCGCGGGTACGTGGACCTTCTATTTTGATGGGAGTGATGTCGGGCTGACTACAACCGCGGAAGATATCGATGCCTTGTTCATCTCGGCGAGTGGACAACTGGTCATCTCGACGCTTGATGCACCGAGTGTCACGGGTCTGAGCAGCTTGCAGGACGAAGACCTAATTGCCTTCACGCCGACCAGGCTGGGTTCGGTGACGACCGGCACCTGGAGCTACTACTTCGACGGCAGCGATGTGGAACTCGCGACGAGCAGCAATGAGGATGTCGATGCCGCGTGTTCTGTCTCAACCGGAGAAATCCTGCTCTCGACGCTCGGGTCATTCGCGGTTACCGGAGTATCGGGTAACGATGAAGATGTGTTTGAGTTCACGCCCAGCTCATTGGGTACGGTGACGGCCGGCTCCTACAGGGCGTTTATGGACCTGAGCACGCTGGGGATTGGCACCAGCGCCGACGTAAATGCGATCGAGATTCTCGAATAGCGCGCCGTCACCGCGATATGAAAAGGGGTGGGCAACGAATGCCCACCCCTCTTTTTGTGCGTGCAGCGAACTATTCGACTATACCCAGCCGCGGAGTTTGCAGGCCTCGGCGACGCGCGTCACGGCGACCATGTAGGCCGCGAGTCGCATGTGGACCTTCGCCTTCTCGCGGGTGGAGTAGACTGAGTTGAATGCATCGGTCATGCGGCGATCGAGCTGCTGGTGGACATCTTCCAACGACCAATAGTAGTTGTAGGTGTTCTGCACCTGCTCGAAGTAACTGACGGTCACGCCGCCGGCATTGGCCATGAAGTCCGGGAGGACGAGGACGCCAGCCTTGTGCAGGATCATATCGGCCTCGGGGGTCGTTGGGCCGTTGGCGAGTTCACAGAGGACTTTTGCCTTGATCTTCCCGGCGTTGGCGGCGGTGATCGCCCCTTCGAGTGCGGCCGGGTACATGATGTCAACCTCGAGTTCGAGCAGTTCGTTGTTCGAGATCGGCGAGGTTCCAGGGAAGCCCTCGACCTTGCCCGTTTCCAGCTTGTACTTGACGACGGCTGCCGGATCGATGCCGCTTTTGCTCATGACGCCGCCGCGCGAGTCACTGACGGCAATCAGTTTTCCGCCGCCGAGAATCTCCGGATGGAGCGTTGCGGCAAACTGGCCGGCATTGCCGAATCCCTGAATGGCATAGGTGCTCTTGGTCGCGTCGAGTTTGATCTGCTTGCACGCTTCGCGAACGACGTAGACGCCTCCGCGCGCGGTGGCGTCGCCGCGTCCCTGCGATCCGCCGAGGGCGATCGGCTTGCCCGTGATCATGCCGGGGTGGCTGTAACCTTTCATGGCCTCATATTCATCCATCATCCAGGCCATGATCTGCGGCGTGGTGTATACGTCCGGCGCGGGGACATCGCGGTGGACGCCAAACTCATGGCCGACGGACCGGATATATGCGCGAGCAAGGCGCTCCTTTTCGGCCTCGCTCATTTCCTTGGGGTTGCAGGTGACGCCACCCTTGCCGCCTCCAAGGGGGATGTTTACAACGGCGCACTTCCACGTCATCCACGCAGCGAGGGCACGGACGGTGTCGATGGTCTCGTCAGGGTGCCAGCGGAGGCCGCCCTTGGTGGGTCCGCGCGAAGAATTGTATTGCACGCGATAGGCGTGAAAGATGCGGGTTTGGCCATTGTCCATCTTGACCGGCAGGGTCATGCGGTATTCCCGCATGGGCCATCGCAGCAACTCGTGGGTGGCCTGGTCGAGGCCGAGTTTCTTGGCGGCTTCGTCGAGTTGTTGCTGAGCGATCTGAAACGGATTCATCACCGACATGAACGACACTCCTTCACATCACAACCTAATTATTCCCGGGATTTCATGCGTCCGGCCGGGACCGCCCGGCGAGGATGGGACGCCTGTTCTCTCAACGCTGATGCTCAATGCGTCTAGCAAGTCGTGTTCCAGTGCCGATTGTGGTACAGCCTTAGATAATGAGTAATCTCGCCCAAGCTTGCGGCATCCTACTATGCCTGTTGGTGAGGAACAAGCGAGGCGTCGGCGATGACAAAAGGCGCCGGCAGCCGCGTCGTATTTTCGGGGCCTGGCGAGTATGAAGGCGGAAGCAATTGATTACTTCAAGTTGCCGAGATTCGGGCGCGTCAGTAGCTTTTGGACCAGCAGGTAATTGACTCCGTGGTATTCAGTTAGCTCGCCGCTGATGAGAAAGACAATCGGATTCGTGCCGCCGGCTGATGCGATCTCCATGTCCTCAAGCAGACGGTTCGGCAGGAGTCGAATCGGCAACTCCGCCTCGGCCTGGCCTCTGCTTTCAAACGCGAAGACGTAGTACTCTCCTTCGCGGGCCAGTCGTCCCGGCCGATCCACAATGCGGTAGCCGTCGGGGTACAGTCGCGGCGTGATGGGGGCCACGCTGTTTTGCGGGATGACCGACAGATCAATCTCCTTGCGCTCGATCGTCTGACCGGGCTGGGTGGGGAGGATGACGGGCTTGGGCGGCGCGTCCTCCGGCTTGGTGAGCGCTCTTAGAATATCAGAGGCCGAAGGCTCGCGGGGCGGCTCCATCTCTTCGTGTTCGGACGGTTGAGTGGAGGCAGCGGCCTTCTTCTCCTTGGGCTGATCTGATGCTGCGCCAGTCGGCTCCTGTTGAGCGAGGACCGGCAGGATCAGGCAGGTCGCGAACCACGATGCAGCGGCAAAATGCCAAAGTCTCAGGGTCGTCGATTGGCTGGCGATTGTGAACATGTCATGTGCCTCCGCACGGTTTCATCTTCGCGGGTATTTTCATTCTATCGGCTGAGTTCGCTCCGCAGCTTTTCCGGGCTGGTCGTGGGAGCCTTGCAAACATAGTCCTTGCAGACGTAGGCGGCGGATTTCCCATCGAGCGCCTTCTTGCCGGCAAGGAGGGGTATTCTGGCTACGACGGATTCGGACGTGCCAGGTTCTACTCCAGCCAGGGCAAGATTGGGAATGTAGGATTGCCAGACGGCGTCGACGAGCGCCCGACCGCCGGACTCGTCGCCCTTTGCGACGATGATGGCCACTTCTCTGGGACGACGGTGAAAGTAGTCCACGGCGCAGAGCATTCGTTCACTGCGAAATGGCGAGTCGATTATTTGTTTGCCGAATGCTCTGAGCGATTGTTCGGCCTCGCTTCGAAGTTTTCCGTCGTCGAGGAGCGTGGCGAGGCGGAGGAGATTCATGATCTGCACGGAGTTGCCGGACGGAATGGCTCCATCGTTGGCATCCTTGGTACGGACGAGCGTCACTTCGGCGTCATCGGCGGTGAAGAAGTAGCCGCCCGGTTCATCGCGGAAATGTTTGATCACGGCGTCGTTGAGTCGGGTAGCCTGATCGAGCCATTTCGCGTCAAAGGTCGACTCATAAAGGTTAAGCAGTGCATCGATCAGGAAGGCATGATCGTCAAGGTATGCCGGCGTGTGGCATTTTCCCTTGCGATAGGAACGCTGGAGTCGGTCATTCTTGATCATTGAAGACAAGATGAATTCCGCCGCTTTTGAGGCGGAGTCGCGGTATTTATCATCGCCGAGGATGCGATAGCCGCGGGCCATGCTCGCGATCATCAGGCCGTTCCAGGATGCCAGTATCTTGTCATCAAGATGGGGCGCCACTCGCTGGGCGCGGACGGTGAGGAGCTTTTTTCGGCAGGACTGAAGTCGGGTGTCCAGCTCGTCGGATGAGACGCCGTGCAACTTGGCAACAACGTCGGCAGGTCGCGGCACGTTGAGAATGTTGTGACCTTCCCAATTGCCGGAGTCTGAGACGTCGTAATAGTCACAAAAGAGCCTTGAATCGCTTTCGCCGAGGACTCGATCGACCTCCTGCTTGGACCAGACGCAAAAGCGGCCCTCTTCGCCCTCGCTGTCAGCGTCGCGCGAGGAGTAATAGCCGCCTTCGGGGCTTTGCAGATCGGCGATGACGTAATCGAGCGTCTCGCGGGCGACGCGGGCGTAGAGCGGCTTGCCGGAGAGTTGATAAGCCTTCAGGTAAATGTCGCTGACCAAGGCCTGATCGTAGAGCATCTTTTCAAAATGCGGGACGAGCCAGTCGGTGTCGGTCGAGTATCTGGCAAAGCCACCGGCGAGTTGATCGTAAATGCCGCCGTAGGCCATCTTGTCGAGTGTGAGCTCGACGAGCTCGCGCATTTTCGCATTGGGCTTGTCCTGTGAGAGACTGTGGTGATAGGCGCGGAGCATGAGGTCCATGGCCATCGACGGGGGAAACTTGTTGGTGCCTCCGCCGCTCATGCCGCCCTTGACCGGGTCGAACGCACGAGTGAGGAAGTTGGCCGCCTCCAGGACCTTTTCAAACGGGGGGATCGTGTCGCCGTGCTCGATGGTTGTGAGCTGGTGAACGGCGTCGGTCAGCGACTTGGCTTGTTTGGTGATGTCCTCTCGCTGCTCACGCCAGGCCTTTGCCAGGTATTCGAGGACTTCTTTGAAGCCCGGGCGGTTGTAGGCCGATGTCGGCGGGAAATATGTGCCGGCGTAGAAGGGCTCGAGTTTCGGCGTGAGCCAGACGGACATCGGCCAACCGCCGGATCGGGTGAAGACCTGGGTCGCCATCATGTAAATGTTGTCGAGGTCGGGGCGCTCTTCGCGGTCCACCTTGATGCAGATGAAGTATTTGTTCATGACGGCGGCGATCTCTTCGTTCTCGAAGCTCTCGCGCTCCATGACGTGGCACCAGTGGCAGGCGGAGTAGCCGATGGAGAGGAAGATGGGCTTGTCTTCCTTCCTGGAGCGGTCCAGCGCCTCGGGGCCCCATTCGTACCAATCGACGGGATTGTGAGCATGCTGCAGCAGATAAGGGCTGGTCGCGTTGGCGAGGCGGTTGGTGTGCGGGTGTGTGGTGGTGGTCATACCGCTCTCCGTTGTTGTTGGGGGTTCCGTGGGGGGAGTCTGAGCGGAAACGAAGTTCATCGAAAGCACCGTGCCCAGCACGAGCCATGCCGCGCGCGATGGACGATGTGAACGGCGATTCGTTGCACTCTTGATGGCGATTCCGGCCTTCATGTTAATACGCGAGTATAGGTTCGGAGAGCCCGCCGTGCCATGAAACGCGCGGAAGGCGGGATTCAGTCGGTAAACCGACTGTGGACCAACTTGTTGAAGTTATCGATGAGGCGGGGCAGATCGAACGTTGCGATCTGGCTGTCCTGGACAACGGTACGGCCGTGGACGAAGACTCGGTCGGCGCGGGCGACGTGGCAGAGCAGAAGCGCGCCGAGTGGATCCTGCTCGACGGCGCCGGCGAGTGCGATGTCGTCACGGCGATACATGGCGAGATCGGCGCAGGAGCCGCGGGCGATGTTGCCGAGTTCGGGGCGATTGAGCACCGCGGCGCTGCCGAGAGTCGGAAGCGTGAACGCCTCTGCCACGCTCATGGCATCGGCGCCGCCGGCTACCCGGGCAAGAAGCATCGCTTGTCGCGCCTCCGCGAGGAGGTGGTTCCCGTCGTTGCTGCTGCTGCCGTCCACACCGAGGCCCACGCGAGCGCCGGCGGCGAGCAATCGACGAAGCGGCGGAATCCCGCTGCCGAGGCGCATGTTGGAGCAGGGGCAGTGCGCCACGCCGGTATGGGTGTCCGCGATGCGGCGGATGTCGCCGTCGGACAGATGAACGCAGTGGGCCAGATAGACGTCGGCGCCCAGCCATCCGAGCTTGTCGAGCCACTCGATGGGGCGCATTTTGAATCGCTCGACGCAGTAACGCTCCTCGTCAAGGGTCTCGGCGGCGTGGGTGTGCAGCAGGGCGCCGCGCTCGCGGGCCAGGGCGGCGGTGTCGCGCGAAAGGCCCTCGCTCACGGAAAACGGCGAACATGGGGCCAGATCGATGCGGCGCATGGCGCCGGGCCTCGGATCATGAAATTGTTCCAGCACGCGCTGAGAGTCCACGAGGATGGTCTTTTCATCCTGCACGCAGACGTCCGGCGGCAGACCGCCCGCAGATTGGCCAACGCTCATGCTGCCCCGGCAGGCGTGGATGCGCATGCCCAGCGACTCGGCAGCCTCCAGCACGGCCTCGATGCGGACATCGGTGCCCTGGGGGAAGATGTAGAAGTGGTCGCTGGTCGTGGTGCAGCCTGACAGGAGTAGCTCGGCGATGCTGATCTGGCTGGCCAGCTTGACCGCCTCGTAGTCGAGATGCTTCCACTTTTGATAGAGTGCTGTCAGCCAGCCGAACAGCGGGGCGTCCCGCACGCTCTTGAGCCCGCGGGTGAGGGATTGATACAGATGGTGATGCGTGTTGATAAGGCCGGGAATGACGAGATGTCGTGAGGCGTCGATCACCTCGGCCGGCGGGGGGGATGCAGCCGAGTCTATCTCCTTCGAAGGCCGAACATCGGTAATCATTCCCCCATCGATGAGAATGCTCTGATCGTTCAGGACGACCGGTACGCCGGCGCGGTGGCAGATGATCGTGGCATGATCGATTCGAAGCATGGCCCGTCAATTGTACGCGCATTTGCGAGGTCGGGGTATGGAATGGGTCCCCCGTGCAGGCTACTTCTTAACCGGCGAAATCTCGCGATGGAGGGCTGATTCCAGCCTGGACAGTTCGCTCTGGCCAAGAGCGGCAAGAACAACGCGGTGCTCTTTGGTGTCGACCAGCTTGACCATGCCCGTCTCCAGCCCGGGGTCGTCAAAGACCCACTTGATACCGAGCTGGTCGGCGAGCTTCATGGTGTCGGCGAGGCTCGCGGCAGTCACGTCAAAGGTCACGAACAGGACCCTTTCGCCCTTGTGTCGCTTCTGAAGCTCCTTTAAGGCCGGCGTGACCTTCGCAGCGCATCTTGGGTATATCAGCAGGAAGTCGGGCCAGCATGCTCAAGGCTGCTCCAGAGGAACTCTTGCAGCAGAGCTTGCTTGAGGAGCAGGTCTTTGTGCTCTTGCACTCAGCGCTTTTCTCTCCAGCGATCGCGCGGGCGCCAATTATCAATAGACCGGCGACGGCGCGAGTGGCTGCGATTTTTCGCATTTTGAAACTCCGTTTCTTTTTGGATTGTGGGGGTCCAGCTAAGTCTTCAGGCGCCTGTCCGTTCATCCGAACCGGGCACGGCCGTACCCGGCGAACGAGCCGTTCGTTCATTCTTATATGCGCGCTGGGGCAGGGGGGACTCGTGGAAATCTCCACGTTGTGTGACGGAGGCCCTTATTCAAGCGTTTCGAGGAATTCGCAGAGGATATTCGTGAATTCGTCGGTTCGCTCCAGCGGGGTCAAATGGCCCGATTCGGCGACGATTTCCAGCCTGGAGCCGGGGACGGCGGCGTGCATTTCGCGATGGACATCGGGCGGGGTGATGACATCGTGCTCGCCGCAAATGAACACTGTGGGACAGTCGATGGAGGCGAGGGTGGGGGTTGAATCGGGACGATCGGCCATTGCCTGCAGCGCGCCGATGACGCCCTCGGGTGGCTGGGAGGACATGATCTCGTACCATTCCTGCTTTAACTCAGGATCAACATTCGCGGCGAAGAGCTTTTTGATCATGGCGTCTGCGACGGCCTTGCTGCCAGAGGTGCGCACACTCTCGATCATCTTCATGCGCCCGGCGCGAGCCTCGGCTGAATCGGCATTGGCGCGGGTGTCAATGAGGGCGAGTGCCTTGGTGCTGGCACGATGCCGGCGGAAGAATTCAAAGGCGACATAGCCGCCCATGGACAAGGCCACGACCACGACCGGCCGCTTCTCGCCGATGTCGTCAAGAAGCCCGGCGAGGTCGTCCGCATACGCTGTCATGGAAGGCCTGCCGGATACGTCGCTCTCACCCAGCCCGCGCAGGTCGGGGATGATGCAACGATACTCTTCCGGCATCTGGGCGATGGCCGGCTCCCACATTTGACCGGTAAGCGGGAAGCCGTGAATGAATAGAATCGGGGCGCCGGACTCGTCGCCGGATTCTTGAACAAAGAGCGGGGAGCCTTGGCTTTGGTCTGACATGTCGATGGTTGTACGTCAGACGAATCCTGCGTCAAGTTGTGCGGCTACTTGCCCGCATCCGAGGGAGTAAGCGGGTCCTTTGCCGCTTCGCCCTTGATACGGCGATGCTCAATGTCCTCCATCCAGCTTTCCTTGCTGTCCTGGTACCAAGTCCAGCGAGAGAAGAACTTGTCTTTCCCGTCAAACCGGATGAGACACTTGTCCATGTGTCCTTTGTCGCGCGATGGCAGATTGGTGGCGTCGAGGTAGGTGAAGGTGATGCTGCTCAGGTCGTCCGCAATCTCGGTGGCGACGAGTCGCGGCTGATTCTTGGCGACGCAGTAATGCGTGAGCATCAGTCGATCGCCGTCCATGTGTATCATCGACGCCATCCACTCGTTCGGATGCGCGCCGTAGGACAGGTCCATGAGACACGATCCGCCGGCGATGACGCGGTAGCTGATTCGCTCGGTCCAGCCCTTGGTGCTCTTGCCTTCCCAGTCGCCGCTGAGCTTCTTCAGATGCTCGAAGGCCTTTTTGGATTTGTCGCCGCCCGGGTCAGCCATTCTCGCGGGCGACTCGGCTTGAAGCAGTGAAAGTGCGCAGACTGATACCACCAAGGCTAAGACGACTGCATACCGATTCATGGCTTTTTCTCCTGCGTTAATGGCGGCGTCACGGGCCGCCACGCATCGTTCATTCAGCTCGCCAGGACTTTCGTTGATTCTACCCACACGTGATGACGGGTGTACACGAAAGTGAGTGTCGTTTTTTTCCAATGGCGACGCGGTCTGCAAAGAACCGGGTGATGCTACTGGAGATGCAGGAATGAGAGGTGCAGTTCGGCGTGACGAAGATTCAGGGCGATTCGCTCCGAATCGGGCAAGTCTCCCAGCGCGGGGCTCTTGAATTTCGCAGGCTCGCCACTGCTCAGACGTCTCAAGGCCTCGCGCAGCCGGGTTGCGCCATCGTCGATGCTCAAATTGTCCGTTGCGAATGTGCCATTCTTGACCTTCGGAATCATCACGCCGGCTGGCAAGCCCTTGCGGAGATACCTGTTCTTGAGGAAGCCGAGGATGACACGTATGAGCCACGGCGGCGGACCGATCGGATAGCCCTTGTAGGCGTAATTGATCCATTCGGCGACGTGGCCCATGGCCTGTCCGGCGGTCCAGTTGCCTGTGGTGCGCAGCTTGGCGGCCTTTTCAGCGGCGACAATTCTGTCGATGTCGGCCAGCACGTCCTCGACGGAATTGAATCGAAGCGTGCGACGATCAGTCACGTGCTTGGTGTTAATCATTGGCGAGTCCCTGAGCAGATGGGAAGGGTTGGGCCAGGTGAATGAAGAACCGCCAACCACATCGCGAATGGATTATAGACAGGATTGGATACGCGTCGAAACCCGATTTTGATGAGTCAGGATTGGGCCGAATGATCGGCTATCTGGCGTTCCACGGATCGCCGGCGATGGCTGCGGAGATGCAGTCCAGGACTTTCAAGGCGTCTTCCTGGTGCTTCTTGCTTCCGACAGATCGTGGACTGAGTCTTAGCTTTGGGCAGTCCTTGAGAGAATTCGAAGACGAGGCTTCCGCCATTTTGCGAATGGCATCGTCAACGCGGCCCAAAAATCGGTCGAGCGTGGGGAGATAATCGGCGGCTGTGTCGGTCGCGAAGAATCGTTCAATGCCCACCGCAAGCAGGCGCGACATCAATGATATCAGCTTCGATTGAGTAGACTTGCTCGCATCGGGATAACACCGAACTGCCGCGTCAACGGCGATCTCTTCATTCATTTCGTCGCGACCGCCGGACTCAAGTTGCGAGATGCGTGCCGCGAGGACCGTTGCCAAAGCGTCTGCGCTCTCCGCGCCGTTCTTGAAGGAGGCCACATTCGCTTTGAAGTCGATCGCCTGATAAATGACGCGGAGGGCAATGCCGTCCTGCTCCGCAGCGCCGGCGCGACCCAATGCGGAGAGTAACGATCGGCAGCGGCCGGCGTCGTCCTTGAGCTTGTCGTGCAACTGCACGATGACGCGCGCGGCCATCAGCCTGACTGCGGCGTGGGAAGATTTGAGCGCGTCGGCGAGCGTGTCGGCGGTGTCGGGATGGTCGAGGGCAGACAGGACCATGACGCCATCGGTCGCGCGATCCAGCGTCTCACTCGAAACAAGGCCGGCAGCCTCGTTTGCGCAGGTCCTTGCATAGGTGGCAAGGCCCGCTGGGCTGGCGCCGGGGATCTGGGCGGTCTTGGTGATGCGATCTCGCGCATCTGCGCGGCTATCCGTCGACTTCGCACCGATGAGCCGGCGAAATCGCAGGGCGACTTCCGCCTCCATGGTCGCCGCCTGGGTGCGGGAGATGTCCTTGCTCTTGATGATGTTCTCGAGCGCGTCCTGTGCCAGGGCGGTGCCCGGCAGGACAAGGAATAGACCGACGATGGCGAGCGAGAATGTGCCTTTGTGCATTACTTTTACCTGATGATTATCCCGCCGCCGGGCCAGGCCCTCATCGTGATGCGTCGACGGTCTGCCGGCGTTGAGGGCGTGTTCGCTTGCAGGCATGTTATCTTAACGGAGCACCGCCATTGATGCGATGCCGTTGCGGTTTTCCGCCTATTAGACCGTATCAGGCGGCGGCTTGGCATGTCAAGGGCTCGCCTGCCAAAAAACGTTTGCCAACCTAGGGTTACGGCGATTGACGAAAGTCCGGCGGCTTGAGTCATTGGGCCCGCAGTAGTATTATCAGTCGTGAAGGCCGGGCACCCGAAAGTCTTGCTCGCCGTGGGGTCCTTCATGAAAGCCAGCAGCATTCCAGCTCCGGCTGTTCGTCGACTCAGTCTCTACCTCCGTGAGTTAGAGGCGATGCGGACGAGCGATCAGCGAACCGTCTCGTCCAAGCAGCTGGGCGCGGCATTGCGCGTCACTCCTACGCAGATTCGCAAGGACCTGGCCTATTTTGGGCAATTCGGCCAGCCGGGGATCGGCTACGACGTCAACGAGCTGACTTCAGAAATACGCCGCATCCTAGGTACAGATCGCACCTGGAACGTCATTCTTGTTGGAGCGGGTAACCTCGGCATGGCACTCTCCGCCTATCGGGGTTTCGCGCGCAAGGGCTTCAAGTTGTCAGCCGTCTTCGATGACGACCCGTCCAAGGTCGGCAGGCCGGTGTCGGGCGTGCCGGGCTTGCAGGTTCTTTCCATGCAGGAAATCGGCCGAGTCGTGGAAGAGCGTCAGGTGCGGCTGGCGATCGTGGCGGTCCCGGCCGAAGCGGCTCAATCGGTGGCCGAGAAGCTCGTGGCCGCCGGCGTGAAGGGGCTGCTCAACTTCGCACCAGTGAACCTGAATGTGCCCGCTGACGTGGCGGTTTCAGCCGTCGATCTCGCCGTTCAATTGGAACAGCTCTCGTTCCAGGTGATCTGCGCGCGGTCGGACTGACCACTCGCTAATTTGGCATCTACTAGTCTGGATCTCAGGGCTTCTTGAAGCGAAGGAAATAGTTCTCGGCGAGGTATGGCGCCGGCGGGGACTGCTCCAATTCGAATCCTGCTGAAGTAATCTCATCAATCACCGTCTCCCGGCCGGCGCGGACGTGCCCAAGAATCCAGTCTCGGCTCTTGCCTTCGATGCGTTCGAAGTCGATCACAATGAATACCCCACCGGGTTTCAACGCCCGATAGATGGAGGCGAGCGTGCTGCGCGGGTACTCGAAGTGATGGTACGTGTCGCTGGTGAAGGCGAGGTCGATCGAGTTGGGTGGAAGCTCGACCGATCGCTCTGTACAGAGAACGGTCGACACATTGGTGATCGACTCATCGCTTGCGCGTTGTTGGATGAGGTCGAGAAACTCGGGAACGATGTCGACCGCCATCACCTTTCCATCTTGACCGACGGCTCTGGCGAACAGGAGGGTAAATAGGCCCGTTCCAGCGCCGATATCGGCCAAAACATCGCCTTCAGCAATGCGGCAATCGCCGACGATCTCATGCCGAGCTTTGTAGATCTCCCGGCTTTCGCTTTCGAATCGGCCCATCCATTGGGGGATGTCCGGGTTGGCATAGTCTGCGTTGATGCCGGGCTTGACGCTTTGCTCGTAGAGTGCGGGATCGCATCCGCCTCCGCTGCGAATCAGCCAGACCGTTAAGCAAACGATCAGCAAGATGGCCAGGGGCCGGTTGGACGCGGTTGCGGGGGTTTCGCTCATGAGGGCAGTTTGGCGTGAATACCGGGCTGGTCAAGTCGGACGATAAAATGGTCAGACTCAATGGGGGTATCACTCTTCGCGGTCCTGGCGGGCAACTAATCCAAAGTATTGACAGGATTGAAGAAGGAAAGACACAGCAAACCGCCATTCAGTCGGGTATGGGAGTTAGGCGCGATCCGGCCAATCGTTTAGCATGTGGAAGTTGCGAGCCGGAGCGGAGGGTTTGGCGATCGATAACGGCGATTGGACCAGCGGCGCTGAAGCTGGTTAAAGTTGCCCGAGGCCGCCCCACGAAGCATTTTCAACCCATAAAGAGAGAATCCAAATGACGACGAAGACTTTGATTTCCATGGGAGCACTTACAGCGGTAGCGTTGGTGGCCAGCCCTGCGAACGGACAATGGGGCCAGTTCGGCGGCCCGGCGCAGGACTTCAAGGCGAGTTGCGGAACGCTGGCCATGGAGTGGCCTGACGAAGGACCGAAGCAACTTTGGAGCCGCGACTTGTGCGAGGGTTACTCCGGTATCGTCATGGATGGCGATGTGCTCTACACCATGGGCCGCGAGGGCGACAAGGAATCGGTCTTGGCGATCAATTCGAAGGACGGCAAGACGATCTGGCAGCAGGGATACGACTCGCCGCCACGCGAGGGGCATGTCAGGGAATTCGGCGAAGGCCCGCGCGGCACGCCGACGATCGACGGTGATCGGATCTATACGATTGGTGTATCGGGAAAGATGCACTGCCTGAATATGAAAGACGGGAAAATCCTGTGGTCGCACGATCTCTGGGAAGAGTACAAGGGTAACTTCCTGAATCACGGTTACTCGTCGAGCGTCTTTGTCTATGGCGACACGGCGATCGCCCTCGTCGGCGGCAAGGGTCATTCGATCGTCGCTTTTGACAAGAAAACGGGAAAGGAAGTCTGGAAGGGGCTGGACTTCGATAACAGTTATTCCTCCCCCAAGCTCATCAAGGTCGATGGTGAAGAGCATCTGGTCTGCTTCATGGCTTCGGAAGTGATCGCCATCAACCCCAAGAACGGGAAGCTGCTGTGGAGCTTTGAGCACAAGAATCGGTGGGGCCAGAATATTTGTCAGCCGATTATCGGTGACGATCACATGGTCTTCATTACCTCGGTCGACACTGCGGGCAGCAAGGGACTCAAGCTTTCCAAAAAGGACGGCAAGTTTGAAGTTGAGGAAGTCTGGGCGAATCGAAAGGTGGCCGTGCATCACAGCAACGCGATCCGCGTTGGCGACTACATCTACACCTCGACCGGCGGGCAGGGGCCGGGCCTTTTTTTCGCGGTGAATGCGAAGACGGGCGACATGGCTTATCGAAAGCGTGGCTTCTCAAAGTCCACACTGCTGATGGCGGGGGACAAATTCATTCTGCTCGACGAGGACGGCAAGCTTGGACTGGTCGAGGCCACGCCGGAAAAGTTTGATATCCTTGCGCAGGCGAAAGTGCTGGATCGCGTCTCGTGGACCGTGCCGACGCTCGTGGGAGCGAAGCTCTATCTACGCGACAAGAAGAAACTCGTCGCGCTCGAACTGGGCAGCAAGGCCTATGCAACGGCGGCCGGCGAAGCAAAGGCCGCGTCCTGACGACACGACAGTCCCGGAGATTGACGAAAGCCGCAGTCGCATCGCCTTCGTCTGGTTCCGCGTCCGCCTTCGGTCAGACCGGAAGCTTTGCATAGAGCACCCCATCTTCAATACAGGTCTCGTAGCGAATCAGCGAGACTGATTCGGAGAGGGTGCAATGACCGGATGCCAGGTCGAATTCCCAATGATGCCAGGGGCACGTTACTTTCCCATCCGCGACCTCTCCTGCCGCGAGGTTGCCGCCGGCGTGCGGGCAACTGTTCGGCGTGACCACAAATCGATCCGGGTCTGAAAGCCTGAAGACCGCAAGTTCAAAGTCGCCGACGGCGACGAATCGGGCGCAGCCCTGGCGGCAATCTGCGACTGGAAGCAACCGAGTCCATTCACGCGACGGCATAATCGGCGATTGTCCTCTATTACATGTGGTCTGCAATGGCGTTCGCACGCGTCGGGAAAAAGGGCCGCTTTAATTCAATCCTGCATAGGACGGTTCGAGGGATTACTTGCGAATAGGCACATCGTGAAATAGCCTCTCCGCGGAAAACGAAGGCGCGAGCGCCGCGTAGGGCTTGAACCGTTGAGTCTCTGACTTGGATACGAGACCACAATCCGGGCTCGCCGCAGAACAGGCAATGGCCGTTCATGTGGCAATTGTTCGCCTGTTCCTTGCGGCGGCAAGTCTTATCGTCGTTGTTTTGGATTGGGCTCTTCCCGCGCTACAGACGCTTGCCTCACACAAGTCGGCGCTATCGGCGTCAGTTCTGCTCGTCGCCTACGCGGGTTTGATGTATCTGGCCTTGAGGGCCGACTATTTAGACGTTGAAAGGTGGTACCGTGCGGCGGCCGTGCTTGATGTACTGTTCGGTGCAGGACTCATCCTTGGCACGGAAGGTTACCAGAGTCCGTTTACGCTTTGGCTGGTGATTGCTGTCGTCGCATCGGCAACCAGCGGTCAACGATTGTTGCCCTGGACAACGGCGCTCCTGGGACTGCTGGCACATTGTCTGATTGCCTTTATTCCCCAGGCTGAACCGCTCGACAAAGCGATCTTTATCGTGCGAACGGGGTTCTTGTTTGGTGTTGCGGGCGTCCTTTCAACAATTGGAACATATCAGTCCAGGCAATCGTTGATTCTGGCCTCACTTGAGGAAATCGGCAGAAGGCTCTCAGATTCGAGGACGCCGAGATCGGCTTGCGAGACACTGTTGGAAGTCATCATGGCGAGGTTGCGCCCCGATGGGGCCAGCGTAACATTGTCAGATGGCGAGAGCATCGATTTTGGCGAAATCGATCAGTCACCGCTGCAGGACACCGTGGTTCTCAGCGCGGGCGGCCGGTCATTCGGGACGCTGAGGGTTTGGCGACAATCGGCGTTGGCGCGTACAGAGGATTCCGTCTTGCGGCTTTGCTGCGATCGGGCTGCCTCTGCGCTTCTTAGAATCGATCTTTCGGAGTCGCTGGTTCGGTCGGCCGCCGCCGCCGAACGGCTCCGTGTTTCCGATCATCTCCATGACACCTATGTGCAGACTCTCGCGGCGATAGACCTGAGGACCGCCGCCATTATTCAGCACGCCGCAGCCACCAACGATCCATCAGAAGGAGAGCTGCGAGAGATCAAGGACTTGATTCGAGTGGCGGGAAAGCAGGCTCGGGAGATCACCGAGATTCTATGTAATCCGCTGCCGCCCGGGCCGGACGCCGTTCGTTCCGTGCTGTCGGAGCGATGGCTTGGGGATTCTGACGTTGAAATCGCCGCCGATTTGGAGCTGTCGGACGAGCGATGGCGCGTCATTGAAATGTTTGTGCGCGAGGGGCTGAATAATGTCGCGAAGCATGCGACCAAGGCTCGCAAGATCATCCTTCACATCACCAAGGAGAATGGCCGAACGATTTGCACGCTTTCGGACGACGGGGCAAAGTTCGCAGCGCCGGTTCGGCATGGCCACGGCCTGTCTCGCCTGACCCAGATTGTTGAACAGCAGGGAGGGCGGTTATCATTTAGCCCTGTCAAATCGCGCGGAGCGGTCCTCCGGGCAGAATTCGAGGGAGTGGGATGAGAACTGTCCGCGTCATACTCGTGGATGATCATGCAATCGTCATTGAAGCCCTCGAAAGGGTACTTGCGGTCTCCCGCGAGATTGAGGTCGTGGGCCGCGCCCGCAGTCTTCAGGAGTTGCGAGTCATCCTGCAGCAACAAACGCCGGATATCATCGTCCTCGATCTTCGACTGCCGGATTCGAAGGGGGCCGATACCATTATTTCGACGAAGGGGATGTGTGCGACTGCCAAGATTGTCGTTTTTACCGGCTCGGCTGATGTCACGGAGCAGATTGCCAGGCGATGCGGCGCGGACGCTTTTGTCGACAAGCAGACGGCCTCGGATCACCTCACCAGGACGGTGTTAAACCTCGCCGCCATTGATTCGGCGGTCATGCCGCCCGAATCGCCACTAAGCGCCCGTGAGCTTGAGGTAGCCCGGCTCGTTAGCGAAGGACTGACCAACTCCCAGATCGCCAAGGCGTTGTTTGTATCCGAAAATACCATCAAAACGCATCTATCGCATATCCTAAGTAAGCTTCGCCTGCACAGGCGCGTCGACTTGGCACGGCTTTGGTCAGCTCGGCGGGATTCTCCCGGCGACAATGCCGCTCAACATCACCCGAACGGGTGACTCGTCGCGCCCCATCCACCAATCATCCCATCGGGGGACGCAGAATAGCCCGGATCCAGCCGAGAATTAGCTGGTAAGGTGGCGGAGAGCGCCCGTCGCGTTGCCGAGTGGCTTTCCCATCTTGAGCGACGTTCGAGACAAGCGCCGCAAGCGCGCGAATGACGGGTACGAGTCAGTTCAAACGGACGAAATCAAGGGAGGATTTCATGCGTCTGGCTGTTTGGTCCATCGGGTTTGGAGTTTTGGTCTACATGTTTCAGACAGCGCAAGCTGACTTGGTCGTTACATATAATCCGTACGGTGCCGTGGATTGGACGAAAAACCATCGATCCCTGTCGCAGCAGCACGACCACGTCTATACGACCGAATCGAACTATCGAGCATACGACGCGGCTGGATATAACGCGGTAAGCGTGATGCATTATTCGGGGGTATTGGGCTCCTATCAGGGAAGCGCCTGGCAGTGGAGGCGTTGGCCTCTATCGGACTATCTCCCCAACTACAATTCCGATGAGGCGTTCCTTGCCACATGTCAAAACTTAAGAACGCTGATTCCAAATGCAGAGGAGGTAGGCTACGACCACATTACCTCACCGTTTCTCACGACCTACATCGCGAAGTGGGAGCCCGCCTATTACGCCCAACGGGAGCCGTGGCACTATGCAAATGCTCAGGAATGTATTGATCTGATCAGAAACAATGGTGGGATGGCATTCATTGCTCACCCCATTAACCTGCCAACGCCCTCATACTACTATGCGTTGTCTGGGTATTCCGGGATCGAGATATACAGTGCCTACCTTGCTTATTCATACGCCAGTGGGGGGAGCACCTACAACGGCAACGCGAGAATTCTCTCGGTTTGGGACTCTCTATTGCAAAACAGATCGACGCTTATCTGGGGAATTGCGGCGAACGATTGGTACGGCCCACAATGGAACAACAATGGGCAATATCGCGAGGTGAAAGACAGCGGCAAGACTCTTGTCATGGTGCGAGATTGGAGCCTGCAAGAGTATCGGGACGCCCTGACACGAGGCGCCTTTTTTGCCATAAAGGACATCGGTATCGTCAAGCGCCAGTTTCCCGTTATCAATTCTATCTCCGTTCAATCGCAGAGCATCATCACGATCTCTACGCCGGGCTCCGTGAAGTGGATCAGCAACGGCGCCGTGGTGTCCGAGTCGTCCGTGTTAAACCTCACTACTCTGCCGGAAACCGCCGTCTATGTGCGGGCCGAGATATCCAACGAGTTTGGGACTCTTTACTCGCAGCCCTTCACGCTGGGTCCGGGCGTTGGCGGCGATCCTCAGAATCCCCCAGAGATCGCAATGGTTGCCGCCTTCGTCTCGGAGATGCTCGATCCTGGCCCGAACGCACTGAGCTTCGATGCAAACGGCGATAGTCTGCTTGATGGCGCCGACATTCAGATGTTTACGGACGGGCTCATGTCGCCGCCGCTCATCAGATTTCCTGAACCGCAGTGGCTCGAAACGAACATTGCAGAAGTTGAAAGTGTCAATTGCGACGATGGCGAGGGCGCCTGCTCTTGTCATCCACCGTACTGATCGTTTGCGCGATCAGGGGGCCAGCAGCGCGTCCACGAACGGGGCGATGTCGGCGCCGTCGAAGTTTGTGTCCCCGTTCATGTCCGCCGCGTCGATATTGCACTCGGTAAACGCCCCTGCGTCGATCAAGGCCGTCGTAAACGGCGGAACGTCGTCCAAGTCCAGAACGACATCACAGTTCAAGTCGCCGGGCATGGCGGCGCCGTCGATGATCAGGTCTGCCTCGCTCTGGTCTTGGCCCGTCTTGAAAACGGCATCGCGAACGACGACGCGAATCCTCGCCTGATTCGTATAGACGTTCGGCACGGTCCACATGAACGATCCGTCGTCCGCTGTCGCCGAAGCGATGATGGTGTCGTAGCTTGCGCCCCCGTTCGTTGACAACAGAATGTCTGCCTCAACAGCGCCGACATCGTCGTCGCTGATCCACTTGATTTCCGCCATCTGGCCGGGAGTCAGCGTTTCAGGACCGCGCAGCGACTGGAGATAGGCTGTCGGGTTCGTGCCGCCGAGGTTGACCGGGACGTGCATGACGATGCAGTGCATCACTCCGGCCAATGTTACGATGGCTTGACAATTGATTTGCACGATCGTCTTGCCGGGCAGGGCCGACTGCCAAGCCGCGAGCGCCTGTGAATTGTGCGGGGAGACGGTTGCGTTCGTGTAGGAGGGGACAAGGACCAAATCGTTGCACATTACGACGTTGGTGTACGTGTAGTGCGTGCCGCTGACGCTGCGGGCTGGGACGCGAATGACCGTGTAGCCCCGGCCGGCCATGTAGGTGGCGGCGTTGTCGCAAATCACATCCTGCGTAGAGCCGACGTTGTTGGGCCAATCGCTGATGATGACCTTGTCGTCTGCGATCACCTGCATCCACATGTCAAGATGCTGCGTCGAGTCGATGCTGGTCGGAAAGGGGGGGAAGATATGGGTATCGACGTTCTGGTAGTCCTGCCAGATATCGTGCACCTGTGTATGCGTCAGACCGGGGTTCTCGTTCCAAATCAGCTCAGTTGCATACGAGCGGTCGTTGGCGTCGAGGTGATAATTGCCGCCGCCGTGGATGAGCTGGTGTTCGTAATACGCATGCTTCTTGATGGAGGAGAAATAAGACGGCAGGGCGTCGTCGTTCGGCCTGGGGCGGTTGTAGTCATGATCGATGATCGCTCGGCACTGCCCGAGGTAGATGTAGCGCGGGCCGTAATCGCGGATCCAGATGGTGTCGGTCGTGCGGACGACGAACGACACCTTGCTCATGTTGACGCCCCACGAGGAAAGAGCAGAGTTCACGGAAGTCTGTTCGCCTGCGGTGTCCACGACGCAATAGACCTTCGCCCCGCCGGAAGCGGCGTTGGTGGTGATCTGAAGCGCCATGTTTTTCAGGATCGTGTCGATGCCGTTGGTGGCGTTCTCCCAGGCGATCAGAATGCCTTCCATCGGCTCATACTCGGCGACACAATGGATCGGGCCCTCCGGAGGCGGTGTGACCGCGCGCGGGGCGGCCGAAGGATGAGTCGCCATGTATTGCTGCTCGGCTTCCGTCAGGGACCTCGGAACATGCCCGCCCTCGGGATATACCAGTTCGCCGTCCACGAGTATTGGACCGTTTTCGGCCGTGGCAATTCCGTTACAGGCAAGAATGGATATGAAGCAGACGGAAAGAAAACGGGCCAATCGGCATCGCATGAGCTAACTCCGGACGGCTCGGCCTGTTGAAAGATCGACCGACGGTCCCAAAATCAGTGAATCTATGGACTTCGGCGTCCTCTCACCGGGCCTGAATCGGAGAACCCGTCCAAGGCCATGATCTAGTCTATGGGAATTCCACACAACCATTCAAGTCGCACGGCGTGAGTCTGCCTCCCATATCTGTGCATTTTGCGAGGTCGGGCATCAGGGCTAAACAATGTCGCGATGGGCGGATAACATCGCTCCCATGACCGAGACTGCTCATCTCCGGTGCATCCGGCCCGAGTGTGCGGCCACGTACACACTCGATGAGGTCGCATACGCCTGCCGATCCTGTGGATCGTTGCTGGACGTCGTTTATGACTGGGACAAACTTCCAGTTCCCGGAACGCTCCGTTTTTTTTCCGAGCGGTGGGCTCGCCGGGACCAGCCGCTTGATTTCTCGGGAGTCTGGCGTTTCCGCGAGTTGCTCCCGTTAGCGGGCGATGCGGATTTGGTGACCATTGGCGAGGGTCAGACGCTTCTTCAGGCTCCGAAGGTCGCGGCGCTCGATCTGCCGCTCGCCGCCGGTCGCGTCTTTTTCCAATACGAGGGCATGAATCCGTCCGGCAGCTTCAAGGACAACGGCATGGCCGCGGCGTTCACGATGGCACGCCGTCTAGGACGAGGTCGCGTGGCCTGCGCCTCCACGGGGAATACAAGCGCCAGCCTGGCCATGTACGCCGCGCTCACGAGCCTTCCGGACGGGCGACCGATGCGCGCCATTGTCTTCGTGGGAGCCGGCAAAATCGCCTATGGCAAGCTCTCGCAGGCCCTCGACTCCGGCGCGCTCACCCTGCAGATCGAGGGCGACTTCGACGCCTGCATGAAGCGGATTCGCGAGGTCGCCGACCGGCTCGGGCTCTATCTGATGAACTCAATCAATCCGTTTCGCCTCGAAGGGCAGAAGGCGATCATGTATCGCGTCCTGGAAGGCCTGGGCTGGGATGTGCCGGATTGGATCGTTGTTCCCGGCGGCAACCTCGGGAACACCAGCGCTTTCGGCAAGGCATTCATTGAGCTCAAGGAACTCGGACTCATCACCAGAATACCGCAGTTGGCCGTCGTTAATGCGACGGGGGCTAACACACTCAACGAACTGGTTACGCGCCGGGGCCTCAAGTGGAATCGGGGCCACTGGGAGCAACCTGCCGTCGAAGGACTCTACGACGAACTGACCAAATCCGGGAAGAAGGCCCAGACAGTGGCGACCGCCATTGAGATTGCGCGGCCGGTGAACCTTCCCAAGGCGCTGCGGGCCATCGAGGCCATGGACGGTATCGTGTGCGAGGTGTCGGACGAGCAGATTCTCGAGGAAAAGGCCCGGATCGGACGATGCGGCTATGGATGTGAACCAGCGAGTGCCGCGTCGCTTGCCGGCCTACGTCAACTCGTTTCTCGCGGCGTCGTTGACCGGGATGCCCGCGTGGTTTGCATCCTGACGGGCCACGGCCTGAAGGACCCGGGGGCGACCGTCGGTTACCACACCGGTCTGACCATGAAGGACGAGTCAGCCGGCGCACAATTGGGGCGGCTGGCCAATCAGCCAATAAAGGTCGCTGACGATCTTGAGGCGATTTGCGCAATCATTGAAGAGCGCGCCTAATTGACGAGTCGAAAGCGCAGGAGGCGGCGAATGGCAACGAAGATAGCAATAGCAGGCGCGGCCGGCAGAATGGGCCGGCGTATCATCGCCCTGGCTTGTGCGGATACGGCATTCAACTTGGTCGGAGCCCTGGAATCGCCGGGCTCAGACCTGCTCGGGCGCGACGCTGGAGAACTGGCGGGAATCGGTCAGTTGGGCCTTGCCATTACGATCGCGCCGCCCGGAGAATTCGACGTGTTAATCGATTTTTCCAGCCCGGCGGGAACGATCCAGTGGATTGGAGTCTGTCAGGAAACTCGCCGAGCCCTCGTAATTGGCACGACAGGGCACGATGAACCGGCGATGTCAAAGCTCCGCAGTGCAGCCAAATCCATCCCGATCCTCAAAGCCGCGAATATGAGCGTGGGCGTGAACCTCATGCTTCGGCTCGTTCGACAGGCAGCCGCGGCGCTCGATGATTCGTACGACATCGAGATCATCGAGGCCCATCACCGCTTCAAGGTGGATGCCCCCAGCGGCACGGCGCTGGCGATCCGAGACGCGGTCAAAGCCGGTCGCGCCGATGCGGGCAAAGAGCCTGGTAATGTGGTGCACGGTAGACAGGGAAACACCGGAGAGCGCAAGGCCGGCGAGATCGGCATGCACGCCCTGCGAATCGGCGACACAGTCGGCGAGCACACAATCTCTTTCGGGGCGTTGGGTGAGACCATTTCAATCAGTCATTCGGCTCATTCGCGCGATACGTTTGCCGGCGGCGCACTCCGCGCGGCGGCGTGGATCGCCGGGAAGCAACCGGGTCTTTACGACATGCAGGACGTGCTGTTCGGTCAGGCGTAAGCGGTAAAGTTGGCGGCGGTCAGCGTTTCATGCCGCGTTCGAGTCGGGCCGTCTTGTCCGTGGACGGTGGGATGGCGTCCATCACCATCCGCATGAAGTCATCGAGCGAACCAATCGTCGCGCTGTCCAGCTCCTTCTGAAGAAAGTCGGCGCGAAGGTGGGCGAAGCGCTGCTGCTTCAGGCTGTCAACGATGTGCGGCTGGGCCTCCTGAAACGACGCGTTTTTGCCCGGCTTGATCTCGCCCGTGCGCACGATGAAAAAGCACTTGTCCGCCTCGACGATCTCACTCGTGCCGCCCGGTGAAAGCTCAAAGAGCTTCCGCGAGGGTTCGGCCCATCTTCCTTGAAGCGGGCTGCGCGAATTGTCCGAAGCGGCGGTGATGGAACCCCAGGCCCCGCCGTCCTCGCGGTGCGGGCCCATGGAATACTCCCGGGCGACCACGTCGAAGGCGTCGCCGCGCGCCAGGGCGGCAGCAGCCTGTTCAATCTTCTCGCGCGCTTTCCGCGTGGCTTCCTGCTCGTCGGCGCGTGAGACTGGCTTGCGAAAGTCAAGAAATGCCTCGACCGGCACTTCGATGAGCCACATCTCACGTTGTTCGGGCCTGCTGAATTCCGCACGATGCGACTCGTAATACTCCAGAAGCTCGCTGCGCCGGGGCTGCGGTACCATGGGAAGCAGCCGATCGCGCAGATAACTGTCAATCACGATGGCCCTGCGAAGCCGCTCCCGCACGTCCGTTCGTGTCTTACCGTGTTTCGAGAGAAATTGCTCATAGAGCGTCTCTCTTCCCTGAAACTCGCGATTGATGCGGTCCTTCTCAGTCTTGTCAATCGCCTTTTCCAATTGCGGCTTGATATCGTCGTTGATCTGGGCCGATGCCCGCCGCCAGATGAGCTGCTGGGCGACGTTTTCCACGATCTGCAATCGCACGATATCCGCCGCGCGCTGGTAGTAAGCCTGGGCGGGAAGCTCCGTGGCCATCTTCTCCAGTTTCGGCTGGATCGGTTCGAGGATGTCCCCGACGCGAATCGTCTCGCCATGAATCGGCAGAGTATCGGCGAAGATCGCGCCGGGCGGGGGGCGCCGTGGCGCGGACTTCGTCGATTTGGTCGGCATTTCCTTGCTGTGACGGGCTTGGTCTGAATCCGATGCGGTGCGAGATTCCTCCGGCGACCTCTCACCCACGGCACGAGCCGAGTCCGCCTCTTCTGACGTTGGAGCCGAAGACGCCGATCCCCCATTCCACCATTGTTGCATGGTGATGCGATTCCCGTCGGAGTCGGTGCAGCCGGCGGCCCAGGCCGTCAGGAGGCCCACGATGATCCAGCGTATCGCCATAACCGAGGAATCTAACGGCTAGATCGTGGAATCTCCAGCCGGCGCGTCGGACCTGCCCTCGTAATCGCATCCTGCCGCGGGTGGCATTATATTGCCGATGCCGGTCGTTGCCGGCTTTTCGTACAGGACGGCGTGCAGCAAAGAACCCATGTCCGACTCCATCGCCACCGTCATCATCCCAAACTACAACGGCCTGTCGTTCCTGCCGCGACTCATGCAGTCCCTCGCCGATCAGGCGGAGAAGCGGTTCGAGACCATTGTCGTGGATGACGCGTCCTCCGACGGTAGCGTCGAATATCTGCACACCAACTGGCCGACGGTCCAGGTTCTCGTCAATCGGGTGAATCGGGGCTTCGCCGGAACGTGCAACGTCGGCCTCCGTGCCGCGAAGACACCGTATGTCGTGCTGCTGAACAACGACACTCACCTCGATCCAAACTGGCTTGCCGAGGGTCTTCGCCCATTCGATGTGCCGGATGTCGGAGCGGTTGCGTCGCTGACCCTGTTGGCCGGCGAGCCTGACATCGTCGACACGGCGGGCGATGTCTATTCAGTGGTGGGCGGGGCCATGAAGCGGGGGCATCTTGGTACGCGCGCCGACGCAGAGCGGCTGCCGCCCGACGCGTTCAGCCCATCGGGCGTATCGGCCTTTTACCGGCGGGGGGTTGTGGCGCAGGTCGGCTTCCTCGACGAATCATTTCAAAGCTACTACGAGGACGTCGACCTCGGGTTCCGCCTGACCCGGGCCGGATACCGCTGCGTCTTCGCGCCGAAGTCGATCTGCTATCACCACCTGAGTTCGTCGTATAGTCCCAGAGGCTGGCGATATCACTTCAACTCGGCGAGGAACGCGGAGGTTGTCTGGTGGGCAAACATGCCACGCCGACTTCGCAGGCGATACCTGCCCGCGCATATTCTTTTCCTTGTCCTGCAGTGCGGCCGCAAGATTATCCAGGGCGTCGGCCCGGCGTACGTCTGCGGCAAGTTCGCATCATTCGCACAGGTCGGGCACATCCTCAGGAAGCGTCGCGCGATTTCTGAATTATCGCGGATCAGCGATGAACAGCTTGCATCGCGACTGGAAACTGACTGGTGGGGACTTCACGTGCGCTCGCGGCGGCGTGGTGGGGGCCCACGATGATCAGCGTGCTCACCGTGAATTACCACTCCGCCGAGGATCTCGCGCAACTCGTCGAGTCGCTGCGCGCACATCGGTCCGCCGAGCCGATCGAGTTGATCGTCACCAATAATTCGCCGTCGCAGCATCTGAGCTTCCCGGGAAACGATCTGGCCGTCACCGTGCTTGATGCCGACAATCCCGGCTTCGCCGCCGGGATCAATCGTGCATTTCGCGCGTCGAAGGGCGAGTTCATCATGCTCGCCAATCCCGACTTGCAGGTGACTGCACATGCCCTCGATTCCGCTGTAGCCCTGCTGAAGTCTCACCCGGATGTCGGCATCGTTTTGCCCCGACTCTTTTACGCCGATGGTCGGGTGCAGCCGTCGGTTCGGCGGTTCTACACCTGGCTGGTCGTGCTGTACGCGCGATCCCCATTCCGCGCCCTCGGCTGGCGGCCTGAGTTTTTTCGGCGGTATCTTTGCGAGGAACTCACCTCGCTGCCGGCGAATTCGGAGCCGGTCGATGTCGATTGGGGCCTCGGCGGGGCGATGTTTCTTCGAAGGGCGGACTGCGAGTCCGGTGGAATCTTCGACGAGCGGTTCTTTCTCTACTTTGAGGATGTTGACTTGTGTTTGCGTACGTGGCAGAGCGGCCGGCGCGTGGTCCTCGCCCCTGGCATCGAGTGCATCCACGCCCACCGCCGCTCCAGCGGCAATCCGCTTTCCGCCGCGGGGTGGCATCACTTCCGCAGCATGATGCGGTTTGTCGCCAAGCATGGTGGATGGCCCCAGCGGCCCGGCCGGTAGTCCGGCTCTTTTCAATCCTTCACCAATCCGCTCCAATACTGGGCTTGACTCTAATAAATTCGAATCGTTGGGGAAGACTCCATGCCAGCCAACCAAGCCGTCCTTAAGAATTCCATCGCCCGCTGTCGCGAACGCGGTGTCATCATTCCCACCTTCGCCCAGATGCGCGATCCCGCAAAGATTCAACAGAAGATCAAAGATCGCCTCAAGGGCGTCGGCCTCTGGGACGTGGACCCGATCAATCTCTTCCGCATTACCTGGAAGAACGAGCCGGTCGAAAAGGGCGGCCTCTACAACGATGGCAACTGGATCGAGTTTCCCGCCAGCCTCACCGGCGTTCCCGCGCGCATGGTCGGCATCGTCGGCAAGTGGTTTCCGACGGGTGCCCACAAGGTCGGGGCGGCCTTCGGCTGCATCGCGCCGCGACTGGTGTCCGGCGAATTCGACATCACGGCGCAGAAGGCCGTCTGGCCGTCCACCGGCAACTATTGTCGCGGCGGAGCCTTCGACTGCGCCCTGCTTGGCTGCCACGCTGTCGGCATCCTTCCGGAGGAGATGAGCCGCGAGCGCTTCGACTGGCTGCACAAGATCGGCGCAGAGGTCATCGCCACGCCCGGCTGCGAGTCAAACGTCAAGGAAATCTACGACAAGTGCTGGGAGATAAAGCGCACCCGGCCGGACTGCGTCATCTTCAACCAGTTCGAGGAGTTCGGAAACGCCTGCTGGCACTATCACGTCACCGGCGGCATCATCGAAGAAGTCTTTCGGCGCATCGCCGGACCACGCGACCGCCTGTCAGGTTTCATCTCCTCGACCGGCTCGGCGGGAACGATCGCGGCGGGGGACTTCCTCCGCACGATTTCGCCAAGCATCCGCGTCGTCGCCACCGAGGCGTTGCAGTGTCCGACTCTGCTGCAATGCGGCTTCGGCGGCCACCGCATCGAAGGCATCGGCGACAAGCACATTCCGTGGATTCACAACGTGCGCAATACAGACGTCATCGCCGCGATCGATGACGAGGCCTGCATTGAGCTTATGCGACTCTTTAACGAGCCTGCGGGCCGGCAGTTGCTCAGCAAGGAGGGCGTTCCCACACAAGTCATCAAATCGTTGCCGCTGGTCGGCATTTCCGGCATCTGCAACATGCTCGCGGCGATCAAGGCGGCGAAGATGTTCGAGATGGATGCGCGGGACGTCATCTTCGTTCCCCTGACGGACTCGATGGAGCTTTACGGCAGCCGAATGGAGGAATACCGGCAGCAGCGCGGCGCATATACCGAAATGCACGCTGCCCGGCACTACGAGCGATACCTGCGGGGCGCGGCGGTGGAGCACATCCGAGAACTGAGTTACTTCGACCGCAAGGCCCTGCACAACTTCAAATACTTCACCTGGGTGGAGCAGCAGCAGCGGAGCGTCGAAGACCTGCGTCGCTTGTGGGATCCCGACTTCTGGACCGAGACGTTCGACCAAGTTCACGAGTGGGATAAGCAAATCGAGCAGTTCAACCACGAAACCGGCTTGCTCAAGGGCTGACGCCAACGGCGGGCCACTGAAACACTTCGCGATAGTCGTCGTCCAGGTAGGCGTAGAGCTTCGCTTCGCGCACGCCTTCGTGACTTACCGCAACTACCAAATGCGCCAGTTGGGGATAAATCGCGATGCCGTCGGGCATCGCCGCTTCCCGGTCCGCCGCGCTGAAGGCCGTGTCACCGTCGGGATGTGAGTGATAGATAATCCGCACAGGATCGGCCGAGGCCAACGACTCGACGAGAAAACGAAGGTCGCCGAAGTCGAAGGCATATCCGTCGGCCGAGGTCCTCGGAAATGATTCGGGATCCCTTGCATGTAACCGGTCGATGGCATTCTCGCATTTTCGCGGTTCGCCCGAGTCGTGGATCATTCCACAGCATTCTCGCGGATATGCCTCCACCGCGTGCCTGAAGACTTCCCGCCGAAGTGATTCATCCTGCAGGAGTGTCAATGCTCTATGCATCATGGTGTGACAGGGTTCAGCCCGGCACAGGCGCTGCCGCGCGAGGCTTCATCATACGGCGAATTTCCCATACTACCATCCATAGCAAAATCCAGACGAGCAGACCGGCGCAGATCGTCCCCGGCGACATACCGAGCCAGGGGCGATGCAGGGCTTGCGACAAGCCCTGGACTGCCTCGTTGTCGAACGGGCCAATCCAGACCCAAAGGACATTGACGGCCGCGGCAAAGCTCACGGCGCAAAACCCTCCCAACCATCGCCACGTCGGCATCGCCGACCACGCCCACATGGCAACGACGGGATACAGGTAACGCTCATGCATCTGGGTCGAGCACACAAAAAAGCCAAGCGGGATAATCGGCACATACCATCGCATGGCGCATGAGTCGGTGCCGCGGACCCAGAGTCGGTAGAGGGCAAAGCTGCCGATGGCGAGGAAGGCAATCAGGCCCAACTGTCGCGCCGTAATTGATGCGATCAATCCCAGGTCGTCGCGCACGTAGTATTCCAACAGGTTATCCTGGAGGTGTGATTCAAGAAGCGGCGCGCCGAGGAACCACGCCGAAAACCCATTCAGATGAGTAAGTGGATAAAAACCGGGCGCGCCAACATATGCATCCCACACCCCGTCAAGTGCCCCATGGAATGGAATAACTATCACCGAGGCAGTGATCAGGGCCGCGAGTGCTCCGGAGCCGAGCGATCGTGCCCTATGCAAAGGATTGTCCTTGAGAGCAAGTATGATGAAGACAGGGATAAAGATGGTGGACTGTGGCTTGGTAAGAACCGCCAGTGCGGCAAAAACACCCATCCATCCCGGGCGCTTCCGAGTGAAGCATTCCAGCGCTGCTAGTAAGAACACAACTGGTAATGAATCCACTGCACCCCAAACGGCCGAATTGTGCCAGACATTCGGCAACAGCGCAAATGTCAGGCCGACAAGTGCCGCAAACGACACCGTCGTACGCCTGCGAATGCCGTAAAACAAGAGTAACGCGCACGCCACATCCGCCATCACCGCCGGCCATTTGAAGAGCGTGTACGCCGCCCGCGCCTCTGTCGTCCGAGTCCGCTGGCTGACGCTCGTGATTACCTCGGCATCAAGCGGCCGACCTGCCACAGTTGGATATAACGCGGCTAGAGCTCGACAGATGTAGATTTGAACGGGCGGATAATTCGAAAGCCGCCTCGGTCCGCCGGTGGTCTCGACAAAGTTGTAAACGCCCGAAAGTCCTTCTTCCTGGGCCACATATGCCCAGATGATGAACTGCTCCTGATCGTGCATGAATCCCGGCGCGTCCAATAACGGCAACCTCACCGCCAGCGCGACAAGAACGATGCCCACTGGCGCAAGAAGCGCCGCCATCGAAGGTCGATTTATGGGTGAACTCAGGGCGCGAGGTGAGTCATTTGGGCAGTCTTGCATTCAGCGACAGTTTATCGGTCGGCCGTTTGAGTGAACAGCCCGCCCGCAGGCTCGCAAGGGCGAAGCTTTACCTGAGACGGGAATGGACCGATTAGAAGCACAATTCCGCGGACTTGTTCAACAGGTCCACGGCCGAAAGAAACGACACCTGCGTCGTATCAGTCCTAGAGGGGGCGTTCCTTGGACCTTGCAACACTTATTGGCTTCATTGCGAGCCTGGGGCTCTTCGGATGGTCGCTGGTCAGCGGCACCGGCGGAAATGTCGCAGGCTTTTGGGACACGCCCTCGGTCGTCCTCGTCATCGGTGGAGGCATCAGCACCACGCTGCTTTCCGTAAGATTGGAACGCTTCCTGGCGTGCATTCACATTCTCAAGAACGCCTTCTTCATGAAGCTTGAGCAGTCCGAGGTCCTCATCAAGACGCTCGTCGGTCTCGCTGAGACTGCCCGTCGCGAAGGCATCCTCGCGCTGCAATCGCAAGTCGAGCAGATCAAGGATCCCTTCGTGGCAAATGGGCTTCAGATGATCGTCGACGGCACCGACGCCGCAACCGTCCAGACGCTGTTGCAATTCGAGATGGACGCCATCGACATGCGCCATGGCGAGGGCAAGCAGGTGATCGACCTGCTCGGCAAGTACGGCCCGGCCTACGGCATGATCGGTACCCTCATCGGACTGGTCATCATGCTTCAGAACATGGACGACCCCAAGGCCATCGGTCCCGGTATGGCCGTCGCCATTTTGACGACTCTCTACGGCGCCATCTTCGCCAACATGCTGTGTCTGCCCATGGCCGACAAGCTCAATCTTCGCCACTCGCACGAAATGATGTCGCTGACCATTGCGCAGGCCGGCATCCTCGGCATTCAGGCGGGCGACAACCCGCGCGTGCTGGAAATGAAGCTGGCCGCATTCCTCGAACCGAAGCAGCGAGCTCGCATGAACGCCGCCAAGGCGTCGTAGTGAATTACCCATGGCACTGAAGAAAAAAGAATCGCCTCAGGGCGCGCCGGAATGGGTCGTCACATATGGCGACATGATGACGCTCCTGCTCTGCTTTTTCATTCTGCTCGCGGCGTTCGCCAACTTTGACAAGCAGGACAAGATGTTCATGACCGCGATCGAGTCGATCCGCGAGGCCCTCGGCGCACCCGGTCAGACGGGCTGGTTCCCGGATGATGAGGTCGATTTCAAGTCACTCCTGGTACGACTTCAGAGTCTGATTCCGCCTGACAAACCCAAGAACGAGGGATTCAGCGACGAGCCTGGAATAGATGGAAAGTATTCGAGGGTGAAGGCGGTTCGAGATGGCGTCGAGGTCGTCGTCGGAGGCCCCATCGCCTTCGGCGCCTTCAGTGCCAAAATTGAGCCGGAGGCCGACGCCATCCTGACCAAAATCGCCCCCGAGCTGATCGGAAAGAGTAATAAAATCGAGATTCGCGGCCACGCCACCAACGAACCGCTTCCGTTGGATTCCGGCTTCAAGGATCCGCTAGACCTCGGATACGCCAGGGCACGGGCCGTGAGAAATCGCCTCGTCGAGGCAGGCGTAGATCCACGCGCCTTTCGCCTATCAACCGCCGGAGCCTATGAGCCGGTCGTCAGTCAGACCTTTGACGACATGCGCCGATCCGCCAACCGCCGCGTCGAAATCATCATCACTCAGGCGCTTCGCGCCGATTACGCCCCGACCCAGCCGAGCCCCGATACGATCGCCCGTGATGCAGATCGGGCTGCTTCGTCACCCAAGTCGAAGTAACGACCGCACACTCGCTGCTCGTCGCACCTCGTGGTTCTCCTATGGGAAGTTGGCCAGAATGAGTCGGATGATTCCCTGATCCGCCGATAGGTATCGGCCGCGTAGAATCGCCGTCCGTGCTCCCAACTCCGGCGAGCGCCCCGCATTCCGGTCTACCACGGCAACAGCGCGCACGAAATCCTCGACGTCGCGAACTTTTTTCTCCCGCTGAAAGGTCGCGTAGGACGCAAGCCAACCAGCGCCGCAAATCGCCAGCAATAGGGCACGCATCCCGTCGATGAAACTCAAACCGTAATAGCCCGCGCCGAACGCCGTACGCCCCGCCAACCGAGCGCGAAGATACCGCGTCAACAGCTCGTCAGCGTCTTTCTGGAGCGGCAGCTTCGACAAGGGTGAAATGTCGGCGTGTTGCACTTTCCGGCACTTCTCCCAGAGCCCGGGAATCTTGCCGTCGCCGGAAGCGAATCTCCGCGCACGACCCAATTGTCCCCAGCGATATCGAATGCTCGCGAAGAATCCCTGGCGTGCCTGTTCAAATCGAAGGAATTCGCAATGAGCGAAGATCGTCATCCGCAGGAGTCGTATTTGTCTTGCGGTGGGGGGCGGCAGCGGACCGGAGTGGATCTCGTCGACAGCCGCCGGCAAGTCGTCGAAAAGGAGCGACATCAACTCGACAAACCGGTCCTCGTCGAACCCGCCCAGCTTCGCAGTGGCGAGCGTCTCGGTGATCGACGCCAAACCGACCAGTCGACGGGCGAACGGGACGTTGGTATCTCGAAGCCACTCGTCGAGCCGTTCCAACAGGGCGTCTTCCTCCGCTGAACTGAGGGTTCGATCTTTGTTCAGTAGCGTAGCGGGGGGGCTACCGGCGAACATGAGCGGTGCAGCTTCGTCGAGCTCCCTCGCCAGGCGCTTCACTTCTCGACCATGCGTGGAAATCTTGTCGCCCTGATTCCGTCCGGCTGATGGGCAGTCAAATCGAAGACTGGCCCGAATTGCCGTTCCCGCGCGATGGAGCGAAAAGGGATAGAGCTGACAGGCCAGGGGCTTGGCCTCCGAGCCATGGGCCGCGTGAATGCGGCACTTCCCGGCCTCATCGAGAAAGACGCAGGCCCCGTGGGGCGCATGATTCAGGACGTATTCGCCGCCCAGTTTGACATAGGCCGGACCGGCAATCTTGTCGCCCCATTCCTGTCGGTCAATCTCGCGCCGGTCGCGCGGCGTCAGATGTACGACCAACTCGCGGCAGCAATTCGTGCAGCCATGGCAGCCCCACTGCTGCGTCTTAATCTTGGGAAGGATGACGGGCAGGTTCATTGAGAAGATGAGGATAACTGGTCGTTTCCAGGCAACGAGACATTCATCGCTCGGGCGATCAACCGCCGAAACCCCTCCAGTTTCTTGTACCCCTGGACCGTGAACCTCGGAAGGCGATACATATCACTTCCTTCAACAATCAGGCCCTTGTCAGACGTAAAGACAGCCTCGTACCCGGCACTGCGGGCGAATTGCAGCACCCGTTCGTCATACCAGTTTCCGGGAACCGCCATGCTGCGAACCGGCCTGCCGAGCCATCGCTCCAGCTTACCCCGGGAAGTCGTTAACTCCCCCATGAGTTCTGAATCAGTCAGCTCTCTCAAGGGGCGATGTGTGGTGCCGTGCGCGCCGACATCAAACACCATCGGATCAAGCCGCTGGATTTCCTCGCGCGACAACCGGGCCTGATCCGGCCGGTCCGGATCGAATACACATGCCGACGCGTCTGTCGTGATAAACAGCGTCGCCCTCATGCCGTATTTCATCAGGAGCGGCTGGGCGAGCGTCAATACGCTTCGGTTCCCGTCATCAATCGTTAAGAATACCGAGGCAACGGTCACGGGCATACGGCCTGTCGCGTGATCGAGAACCTCCGCTAGCGACAAGCTGCGAATCCCGCAGTGACGAAGTTCTGCAAGCTGCGCCTCGAATTGGTCCGTACCGATGGAGTAGATGCGCTCGTCGCCTGAAAGCCCGCCGTATTCTTCCGATGACACGAAACGGTGGTACATCGTGGCCAGCACTGCGGGCTCCTGGGATCGTCCCGGCAACGCCATGGAGGTCACGCGTGCCTCAAGCCCAGCGCTCTGATGGGCGGGGGCAAGTAGTGCGAGCAGGAGCGTCAGGGCAATGACAAGAAGCAGGCTACGCAAGCAGGTCCTCTCTTATTCGGGCGAATCCAATATCGTATCGCTTCGCACACATTCTCGCCAAGTAATAGCTGTAAAGCTTGACATTCTAAATATCGGCTTGCTAGAGTAGGCTGATATGAATTCCCACGCGTCCTATCTCTATTATCGTTATCCACGATATTCCGGCGGGCTACCCGTCTGGTAAGAGACCAGAGACGCGCATTTCAAGTCGTGTAAGCCCGCCCGGTCCGGCGGGCTTTTTTATTGCCATTGATTACCCACAACCAGCAAGGGAAATCCTCTTATGAAACTCAAGAACCTGTTCATTCAGCAAGACCCTGATTCATACACCCCCGAGAATCACGAAGTGTGGCAGGCGCTTTGTCGCCGGCAGGAGGCGGCTCTGTGCGGCAAGGCCTGCTCACAGTTCTACCGGGGACTCGACCAGATCAAGCTGGACTTCCAACGCCTCCCGCGACTGTCGGACATCAACGACCGCATCGCCCCGATAACCGGCTGGAGGGCCGCGGCTGTGCCCGGCTACCTCGATGCTCGCTATTTTTTCCAATGTCTTCGGGATCGAAATTACCCGACGACCATCGGCATCCGCAGCGCCGATTCCATGGACTACGTCGAGGAACCGGACATCTTCCACGATGTCTTCGGTCACGTGGCCCTCATGGCCGACCCGGCATACGGTCGCCTCATGCAGCACTTCGGCGATATTCACGACGCCATCACCACCGATCAGGATCTGACCGAGATGACCCGGCTTTTCTGGTTCACGATTGAGTTTGGACTCATCCGCGAGGGCGGCGAGACCCGGCTGCTCGGGTCGGGCTTGCTCTCATCACCCGGCGAGGCGGCGCACTGCCTTTCCGACAAGGTCGAGCGAAGGCCGTTTCGACTTGCCGAAGTGATCGCCCAGCCGTTTAGGATCGACGTGTTCCAGGATGTACTCTTCATCGCGGAGTCGCTGGAACAACTCCTTGAGGCAGGGCGCGTGCTGATCTACCAGATCAATGAACGCAACGCGATTCGCTGGCCGAAGGGGAAGTAGCCCGATGCTCCGTGGATCGGATCATGGCAGGTGGTGTGATCAGTGAGCTTCTCGAGAAGTCGAGCCCGTCGGCTCGGGGACCGCGGCGTCCTCGCGAGTCCATGAGGCGAGTCGGCGCATGCCCTCAAAGAGATGCCCGCACTGCCGCTCGATCATCTCATCCGGAAGCGGTTGATCCAGCGGAATCGTCTCAGATGCCGCCAGGGCCTTGGCGCCATCGAAGTCCACAAACGCGAGCCGCGCAGACATGTCCGACCGCGCACGGCCGAATGCTGCCCCGGGAAGAATGGCAACGCCGGTTTCGGCGACAATGCGATCGCAGAGCGTCGTACCGTCCTTGATACCGCGCTCGGCGAGTTCGGCCGCGACCCGGGAAAAGTCCAGCCAAAGGTAAAACCCACCAGCCGGCGCAAAGACCTGGATGCCCGAATCCTGAAGTATCGCGACGCTGCGACGAGCAATCTCTGCGAGCAATCTCCGGGCGTGCCAGAGGTAGCGCTCAATGTCCACGCCGCAATGAAAAGCCGTCACGGCGGCATACTGGATGGGTGCGCTGACGGAGGTATAAGTTTCACTGGCCACCGCCGCGATGGCGTTCACCAGCCAGGAAAGGTCCTTCGGAAACGCAAATGTCCCGAGCCGCCAGCCGCCCGCCCCACACCACTTGGAGAGGCCCGAACTAACGACCGTGCCCTCGGGATAGTATCGGCCGATCGAAACATGCTCTCCCTTGAAGTGCAGTTGCCCGTAAATCTCATCGGAAAGCACGATGATGCTGTAGTTCCGACAGACCTCGGCGATTTCCTTCAATTCATCGGGCGAGTACGTTTGACCGGTCGGATTACTCGGATAGTTGAGAACGAGCAGGCGAGGCCGATGATCATCACCGACGATGTCCAGCGATTTGTCCAGTTGCTCTGCAGTCAGCCGCCATCGTGCCGCATGCGACGCGTGGATCAGGCTGATGCGCCGACCGATGATGCGAGCCTGCGGCCAATACGATACCCAGCATGGCGGAACCAGCAGAATCTCGCCGTAATAAACGAGCTGAAGAATGAACATCAGCTCCTTAGAGCCCGGTCCGACAATGACGTCGTCCGGGTGAAACTCAATTTGATCTTTGCGAAGGTGATAGTCGGCGACGGCCTCGCGAAGAGTGGGCAGTCCCTTGACCGGAAGATAGTCTTTCTCGGGCGCGGCGAGCCGCAAGGCCTCAACCACGGACGGCGGCACGGGAAATGGCGACTGGCCCAAACCGAAATCATAGACCGATCGACCCAGGCGGCGGAGCTCCCGACACTTGTCTTTGATGGCTAAGGTCGCCGACTGGCCCATGCCGCGAACGTTCAGATTAAGGCTGACCGGCTTTCCGTTATCCATGAACTGGGCACTCTCCGGGGCGGTGTCGATGTATACCGCTTGCCGAGCACAATGATAACGCGCTCGACGCATCCTGTGGGCCGGATTTTTTTAGGCAGCGCCAGCTCGGCGACGCCTCTATCGAAGGAATCGCCGCCAAACCGGCCCGCCTGACATATGGGCTAGTCACCCACGCCGATATCGTTCGTGAAGACCGCCATCACGAGGTGTTCCTCCTCGGTCTTATGCTGGTCGACATAGGCGAGAAACATCCCGATGCGGGCGATGGCATGGCGAATCAAAAGCGCGTCCTTCGGTCCGAGCTCCCCCAGGGCCGCGTCGATTTGCTCAATTAACCGCCTCATCTCGACGTGTTCGTGGGAGAGCCGCTCAACTTCTCTTGTCAGCGTAGGACGGAGCTGAAGAATCTCCTGCATATAGCCGCCGGATTCTTCAAGCTCCATGTGTTGATTCAAATGTGTCGCCAGTCGCTGAAAGCACTTCCGCAGGTCAGGAAGCCAGGCGGCGCGACCCGTCTCAGGCGGGATGGCGAGCGACTTGCGAAGCTGAAACATCTGTTCTTTAACATGGGAATGCTCTTCACTGATCCATTTGGCGACTTCTCGAGGTTTCATGGGTCAGGTCTCCTCAGGGTCACTCAGGACCGTCCATTTCACTCGGAATAGATTCCGGAGGGAATCGCGGCGCATCCATCCCCTCGGCCGGCTCAAGCTGATCAAGCCAATAGGCATCGTCGTTGCGCTGGTAAACCATGTACTTGCCGCGGTTGCTCGCATCCTTGGCCCGCAGATACCGCAGGTATATATGCTTTTCGTCCACGGCCATGATCTCGACCTTGCCGGTCTCGTGTGACATCACATAACGCGCACGCCGCGCGAGCCCTGAGCCGTGTCGAAGCGCCTCGCGGAAGATGTTCCAGCCGCGCACGATCGGCACTTCGTATGGCTCATTGCCTGCCGTCGGCCGGCCCTGGAACAGGTAATAGGGCGGGCAGCCGATCCAGGAAAGCTCGCGATACATATCCGCCAGGACCATCGGGTCGTCATTGATCCCTTTGATCAGCGGACACTGATTCACGCAGATGACGCCGCATTTGATAAAACAGTCGATCCCATTCACCGCGTCATCAGTCAATTCACGCGGGTGATCGAAGTGCGCCATCAGATAGATGCGCTTTCTTGGCAGGGAGTGCTTTCGGAGGAGTGCCTGCAGCGCGGCATCATTCGTCAGACGCCAGGGATCGAACGCGGGCATCTTCGATCCGATACGGATGATCCGCACATGATCGATGGCCCGCAGTGCCTCGATGATCTCCGTCAGCCGGCGCGTGCTCATCAGCAGGGGGTCGCCGCCGGTCAGGAGGACATTCGTGACATTTGGATTCGAGGCAATGTAGCGGATGCCTTCGGAGACGTCGTTGGTGACCTCGTCGTTCTCATCCATGAACAGCCGCTTGCGAAAACAGTAGCGGCAGTAAGCCCCGCACACCTCGTTACATAGAAGCAAAACCGTGTGCGGGTACTTGTGCTGTACGCCCCGCGTAATCGTGACGGCGGCCTCGTTGCTGGCGTCGAGCTTGCCCCAGTCGCTCAATTCCTCTTCACGGGGAATAATCAACTGCTTGATCGGATCATCCGGATCGTCCCAGTTGATCAGGCCGAGGTAATAATCGTTGGCCCGAAAGACATATCGCTCGGCCACGCGCTTGAGTTTCTCGCGCTCGCGCGACGGAATGTTTGGAATCTTGTCGATGTCGCGGACATACTTCACCCGTTGGGGTGACTGGATGCCGCCGCCGGCTTGCGGTAATTGGATTTGTGTCATGGTCCGACTCCGGTGTTTCGGGCCAATTGGCTTCTCTCTGCCGGAAGCCTCATCGGTTCATGGGTCAAGCCCTCTTCAACGACCGGCCTTATTGATGGCCATATGGCGATCCGGCAACGATGTCGCACAAATATAGGGCAGGCCTGACCCCGAATGAATTCGATCCGAGCCCTGTGATTCAGTCTGCCGGCGATCGGCGTATGTATTGCCGTAAGCGCGGGCGTCAAAAAGTTCTATCTATACGGATTCTAGTCGAAATTGGAGAATTCGCAAGCGCAATCCGGCCTGGAACAGGCGCAGGAGCTGAAAATCAATCACATGAACTGGCGCACGCCGCAGCGGAGGCGACGATGTCCCGGGACTCTGATCTATTGCTCTCTACCGATTCTGCGGCATTCGGACTTACCGTCTCTGCATCGCTCGTTGACCTCTTAACTTGCGCTCGCGTGATGAATGCAACAGCGGTCACGATGATCCCCGTAGCGATGAACGTTCGCGCGCTCAGCGATTCGCCCGCAAACCCCCAGCCGAGCAGCACTGCGACGACTGGATTAACGTAAGCGTACGTCGCCACGCGCGCCGGGTCGCTGACCTGCATCAGCCACATATACGCCGTGAATGCGACGATCGAGCCGAACACGATCAGATAGATCAGCGCGGCAATGGACTTGGGCGAGATCGTCGCAAAGTTCACCCGCGACCACTCACCGACGACCGTGCCGGTCACCAGATGCAGCGCCCCCCCGGCGATCATCTGCATCGCCGCGGTCAGGTAAGGCGAGCTCGGCCGTGCGGCATTCTTTGAGAAGAGCGAGCCTGCGCTCCACACAACGCACGCCAGCATCAAGCCCCCGGCGCCCAGAAGGTCCACGCGCTTGCCGCCCGCGAAACTGTCAGGCCCGGTCAGCACACCGATCCCGATTAGACCGAGAATCAGTCCGGCGATGACCATCGGTGTCGGCGGATTGCCGCCTCGGCGAAGCCAATTCATCAGGACCATGCACATCGGGACAACCGCGATCAGGAGTGCCGTCAGGCCGCTGGCAACGCGCGTCTCCGCCCAGACCACGGCCCCGTTCGCGATGAATAGAAGCGCTCCGCCGATGATGGTCGCATTCCGCCAGTGAAGGAGCGTCGGCGCTGTCGAGCCCCTTCGCGCCCACGCGTAAAGAATGGCGCCCGCGGTCGCGAACCGAACGCCCGGCATCAGAAACACCGAATCGATCGTCTCCAGGCAGAACTTGATCCCCAGGTAGGTGGAGCCCCAGATGACATAAATGGCAAGAAACGCCAGGATCACCTTCAGTAGGCGCGGTGCGGGAAGGCCGCTTGAATCCGTCATCAAATCAGCACATCACTTTCAACGAAAAAGCCAACGACGTACCTTGATGCCATGATAGGGCACGTCTGCGAGTGCCGCCAAGGGGGCACATGGCTGTACTCCGTGAATCGTGCACACGATGGAATCGCGCACCGCTAGACAAGGGCATTTCGCCTCCGGTTTTCAGTGCTACGAACGCAGGCAGCGCGCGGTTCAGCAGGGATGGTTTGCGGCGATAGGAAGACGTTTTTTTCAGGCCTTTGCCATCGCAGATTCGAAGAGCAGGGGCTCACGGCCGACCACGGCAGCCTTCTCCAATTCCAAAAGATGCTGCTTTCGCCACAAGCCCCCGCCGTATCCCCCGAGCTTCCCGTCCTTATTCACGACCCGGTGACACGGAATAATAATGGCGATGCGATTCGCGCCGTTCGCCGTGCCCACCGCACGCTGTGCGCCTGTGCTCCCGACGCGTCGCGCGAGCGTTTCGTAAGATATGGTCTCACCGTAGGGTATCTTCAGGAGCTCGCCCCATACCTTGCACTGAAACGCCGTTCCGGGGTACTCCAACGGTGCTGAAAACTTCTTGAGTGTGCCCTCGAAATACCGGTCCAGCTCGCTCCGTAGAGTCGTCAGCAACCGATTCTTTCCCGGCACGATCGGCCTCGCAAATCGTTTTCGCAGCGTCGTCATCTGCGCCTCGAGCATCCGCCGATCGGAGAACTCCAAAAGGCACACCGCCGAATCCGTCGCCCCGGCAAGCAGTGGACCCACCGGGCTCTCAATCATCGCCGTGACAATGCAATTCTTGGTACTCATTCGACTGCGGCCCGGCGGCTTGCCGAAGGCCCGGACATACGCGTCTCGGAACCCGCTGGGGGAGTCGAAGCCCGACCCGATGGCGACATCAGTCAGATCGCCGCCTTCGCGAATCGCCGCGAATGCCCGTCCCAGTCTGCGGGCCCGATCGTACGCCTGAAAAGTCATGCCGTAATTCTCCTGGAAATAGCGTCTGGCTCGTGCGGGGTCGATGGACATGCCGCGAAGGTCCTGATCGCGAATCCGCTCATCCGGCTGCGACTCGACACGCAGGAAGAGCTTGCGCACCCATTCCGGCGGACGGCCGTTGGTGTCCATCGGGCGGCATCGCTTGCACGGACGATACCCGGCAAACAGGGCATCCTTCGCAGTCGCAAAGAACTCAATATTCTTGGCAAGCGGCTTCTTCGCCGGGCAAGAGGGCCGGCAGAATATGCTGGTGGTTCGAACGGCCGTAAAGAAGATGCCGTCGTACGATGCGTCGCCGCGCGAGAATGCGCGGAGCATTTCGCGCTGCGTGGGTCGCGCCTTTGCGGATTTCTGATTCGACCTTGTCGCCATGCCCGTATCTCGCTACCCGGCAACACTACGAGTGTCATTCGCCCTCGCCACAGGACAAGCCTACGTCAGCAGTCCCTCGTCTTCCACCGATTTTTGAGCGCGGTACTCAAATCGTTGTGCGCCGCCGCCGTCGCCGGGCTCTGCGTCGGTAGGGGCGAGGCGCCAAAAGAAAGCCCCAGGCGATTGCCCGGGGCTTTGAATGTTATCGTCGGACTTTCGTCCGGTTTTATGCGCCGCAACCGCCGCCGGCGAAGGCCTTGGCCATCCGCTCGCCGATCTGCTCCGGAGTCAGGTCTTCCGTATGCGTCGCCACTGACCACTTGTGACCGAACGGATCGGTAACCATGCCGTACCGGTCGCCCCAGAACATGTCGGTAATGGGCATGACCGACGTTGCCCCCGCCTTCACCGCCTGATTCACCACCGAATCGACGTCATTGACGTAAAGATGAACCGTGATCGGCGAGCCCCCGAGGCTCTTGGGTGACTGACAGCCCATCTGCGGGTTCTCTTCCGCGATCATGACGCGCGAATTCCCAAGTTGGATCTCGGCATGCATGACCGAGCCGTCCGGCGCGGGAATGCACATGACTTCCTCCGCGCCGAAGGCCTTCTTGTAAAACTCCATCGCCGCCTTGGCGCCCTTCACGACGATGTGAGGCGTGACCGAGTTAAATCCCTCTGGAATCGGGTTTACCTTGCCTGCCATGTTTCTTCCTTTCATGTAAATAGGTTCTGTGCAACTTCATCGTTTCAAATGCAAGGCGTCCTTGCCCGTAGGTCGGCTCCTTCGCGGTTTGCCTATTTCTTGCGCTTGTACTCGATCTCAAAGACCCGGTGTGTGTCAGAGGCATGAAGATCGAAGCACTCGAACATCCGCGTGTCCTTGTCTTTGATGGTCGTCACATACTTGACCGTTCGACCGATGACATTCAGCATCGGCTCATCCATCTCGCCGAACATTCGAAGTACCTTGCTGCCCGGCTCCATGCTGCCGTTCATGGTCAGCACGTTTGTCTGAAGATTCGACAGCCACGTGCCAGTGTACATGTTGCGATAAACGTCGTACCCCAGCGTGCCCATGCCTTCGTAAGGGACTTTCTTCATCTGCATGCCCGTCTCATCAGGCATGAGCATCTCGCCCTTGTATTCTTCGAGAAGGAACCGCTTGCCCATGATCCACTTCACCTCGGACACGCCCTTCGTCTCCATGGGCGGCGCCGACGGGTCCATCCACATGCGGAACGTGACGTCCCACGTTCCAGCGTGGGAATCGAGCACCTTGTGATGCTTGCCGGGCTTGGTCGTCTCGATCCAGCGCTTCATCCCTTCCATCATCTGCTTCATCATTTCCGGGTCCGGCGCGCCGCCCGGCTTGTCCTCGGAAACCGCCGATTGACTGAACATCGCCACCGCCGATGCGACGATCACAGTGAAATTACAATTTGGTCTTCATCCGATTTGTCTCCTAAATGTCAGGTGTTTTCTTGCCCGCCGAGCCCGGTATTCTAACAACACTCCTCGGGCATAGCGATTGTAAAAACACGACAAGCGCTTACTCCGTGCCGCCCAACGGTTTATCCCGGTCAATGCAACCTGCCGCATAGTTAGCAACCCGATTTTGACGGCGTCCCATGCAAGGCTCACGCACAGTCATTAGCCGTCCAACACGTCAAATTCCCGAAGCGCTCTGGTGAATCGTAAGCAGCATGACGCATTACCGACCGTCGCCGCGAATCCTATGATTGCGCCGGGATTGCGTCACGCTGCCGGGGCCGCACGCTTTCCGGAAATCGCCAAGACCGCCAGGCCGCCCAGCCCGCCCGTGACCGCCGAACCGAGTGTTCCAAAGGCCAGCACCGCCGCCTCCGTGTCGCCCAGCGCAACGGATGCCGCGATGCCGATGATTGCGCAGAGCCCACCGACCACTGCCCCGCCGACGAATCCTCCGCCCTTCGATGTCGCCGCGGACTTCGCCCACAGCGCGCCAAAGAGCATGGAGATCGCCATGCCGCCCGGGGCAAAAATGTTCATGCGGATGAATTCGTTGTAGTGTCCGCCGACGACCATAGCGATCTGAAGCACCGTCCCGATCGCCGTGTACTTGACCATTGCTCCGTTACCTTGATTCACTGTGCTCATGGCATTCTCCTCAGAATCTTTACTCGTCACTTCCGATTCCGCTCTTCGTCCGCCAGGGCTTTGCAATCTATGGACCCGACGTCCGCGCCGAAATCACATCATTCCCACCGGCCTGCCGATCGGCCGTCGATACCGTGTCCAGCAATCGAACCGTCCCATCCACGAAAGTTGCCGCCAGTTGCGTCCCGTCCGGGCCGAATTCCAGCGCATAGGCGGATTCCCCCGAGTCGATCAACTTCGCAACGCAGACGCCTCGCCTCACATCCCAAAGTCGAACCGTCTGGTCGTATGAGGCTGAACCCAGCCGAGAGCCGTCCCCCGAGAAGGCCAGCCCGCAGATTTCTCGCGCGTGTCCTGTCATCGTGTGCAGGCATTCCCGGGACTTCACATCCCAGATGCGGATAGCCCTGTCGTTTCCGGCAGAGGCCAGCAATAAACCATCGCGGCTGAAGCACACTGAGAACAATTTCGCCGAATGGCCTTTCATCGCCGCTTTCTCCTCGCCGCTCTTGGCATCCCAGAGATAAACAATGCCGTCATTGCCCGCGGCGGCGATCAAGCTGTCGTCGGGCGAGAATGCGATGCGGTACGATCCCGCCTCCTTCTTATCGATCACGAGAATCGTTTCTCCGCGATCCGGGTCCCACACACGAATCGTGCCGTCGTACGACGCCGTGGCGATGCGATCGCCTTTTGAATTCCAGATGACGCACGGATTTCCTTTTGTATGTCCCTTGAGTTCGTGAATCAGCTCCTGCGTCTCAAGATTCCAGATGAGCACCGTCGGATCGTTCGTCACACCGGCCAGCCGCTTGCCGTCCGGACTGAACGCGGCGCTCGTCGCCTGCTCGGGCAGGTTGATGAACGACGCCAGTTCTTTCCCATTGGACAGGTCCCAGACCCTTACGCTCATATCCGACGATGCGGTCGCGATTCGTTTCCCATCCGTGCAGAAGGGAGAGCCCCAAACACCTTTGGCGCACTTAATGGCGGACGGCGGCTGGTCCTTAATAGCCCACTGCTTGATCCGCTGATCGGCCCCGGCAGATACCAGCGTTCGGTCGTCCGCGCCGAACGCCAAAGAGCGGACAACGTCGCGGTGGCCGATCGCCTCAAACTCAATCGCCCCGGTCTTCGAATTCCAGAGCCTGATTCGCCCGTCGGCCCCGGTCGACGCGATGTGCGACCCGTCACGGCTGTAAGCTACGGCGTAGATCGTCTGATCGTGCGCCTCCCATTGGTTGATCTGCTTACTGTCCGACACGCTCCATGTCGTGATCGCCTTGTTCCCGCTGCACGCGCAAAGCTCCTTCCCGTCCGGGCTGAAGACCACGGCGTTGTAGGGCGTGTACTTGGCGCCGCCGTAGCCCGGACCCAGCTTGTGCAGCTCAGCTCCGGTTTCGGCGTCCCAGATAATCACGTTGTTGTCCCACGAGGCCGAGGCAAGCAGCTTGCCGTCCGGGCTGTACGTCACGCACGGAACCGGAGGACGCTCGACATGTCCCTTGAGCGTGTGAATTTTCTCGCCGGTCTCGAGGTTCCAAACCTTGACATAGCTGAGCATGGAAGTCGCCAGTCGCTCGCCGTCCGGGCTGAATGACGCGGAGTACACCTGCGTCTTCTCGTGCTTAAGCTCGCGAACCAGTTCCCCGGTCTCAACCTCATAGACTCGAGCAGCCCCGTCAGACGATGAAGCGGCAATGCGCCGGCCGTCCCGGCTGAAGGCGACATGCCAAAGTGACTTCTCATTCGTCTTGACCCGGCGAAGCTCCTTCCACGATTCGGCATCGCGCAGAATCGTCGTCCCATCCGCGAGCGCCTCGGCCAGCAGCTTGCCGTCCGGGCTGATTGCCACAGACATGACGGCCGCTCCCTGATCCACACTTGTGCGGACGCTCTGATCCATGGCCGCTTTGAGATAGCGCCATTCCCAGTTACGGAATCTAGACGGTGCGCTGCTGAGCCATCGATCGACCTCCGCGACCTGACCTGCCACAAGAGCGGCGCTCGCCGCTGCAATGTGGGCCAGATACGAAGCGAACAGGTCATCATCCGCCCCATGTGAGTTCGCCGCCGACGAGGCAGACACCGGCCGCTGCAAGTGAGTCTTGTCCGGCAGCAGGCCGGAGATGTCGACCGGCTGCGTCGCGGGCGCCTTTCCAAACCGCTCCTGCAACTTATTGATCGTCCAGGTATTTCCCGCGTCGAAGTGCTTGCGAAGTGTCTGCGAGGCCTCGTCGTCGCCATAGCCCATGCCGACGACCGTGATCCGCGTTCGCTTCGAATCCACGGGGTCGAGATAGATCACCGACCACATGTTCTTGATCGCCTCCTTCATCGGGAAATTGGCCGGCGGTTTGGTCGCCTTGATCGACAGCATGTGCGGCGGATCGAAGCTGAGAATGGTGTTTTCAATTGTGCTGTCATCGCCGATCACGCCATTCGGGTCATAAGTGGTGCGCATCTTCCCGCCCACGCGAAGGTCAATCTCCGCGTGCGGGACCATCCACGACTCAATGCCTTCCTTCGTGGTGAACGCATCCCAAACGGCCTCGATCGGCGCATCGACGATTCCCTCGCTTCGCAGCGCATTGCCGACAGGATCACCGGCATGACTGACCTGGAGCGGGCCGCCGACGAGTCCGGCGAACGTGATAGTGCCAATGAGAAGAAGCTGTCGTTTCATCGCATCATCCCGATCCATTTCGTGCAAGGAATCAAAACGATTCCATGTTCACTTAGCCGAATTAGCTTGTGCCGCGTTCTTGACCAGCAATCCATACACGCTGTTCAGAAACACAGGGTTGTTCTTGAGGAAGTAGTCATAGGCGTCGTCCCATTCCTTCTCTCCGGGACGCCAGCCGGTGCATGAGAGGCGCAACTTCGTCTTGCCCGCCCCGAGGGACTCGAAGTAATAAGCGCTCCAAGTGCCGCCCTTGCGCACGTTGGGAAACTCGGGCGGCGCGCTGCCGCTCGTGCACAGCATCTCGCCGGGAATGAAAGACAGGACCTTGTTCGGCGCCCCTGGCCAGAACGAATAGGCCCCGCCGGGCTTCAATTCGACCAGCGGCTCCTTCGCACCGAGCATCTTGAAGCCTTCGGTCGTCGCCAGCAGGTTCCAGACATCCTCAACCGCCACCGGCACGTTCATCTCGAATTCCTGCCGCTTGATAGGGCTGTCCGTCGAAGTGATCGTCACGTGCCGGTCATCCCATGTCTTCGACTTCGCTGTCGAGGCGTCCGCCGCCGAGTGATTCGCGTCCTTATACTCCTTCAATTGTCGAAGGACATGGCCCCACGCGGCGTCGAAATACTCAAACCCCTTGTCCCATTCGGCCCCCTCGCCCCAGCCGTGCTGCACGAGCTTGACGCGAACTCGGCCGTTACCCAGGTCGATGAAGCGAAGCACGACCTGCGTCTTCTCGCCGGCGTAGCGAAGGCTCTCAACGGCGGGGGGAAACGTCCAGTCGAATGCCAGCATCTCGTTTTCGATGTAGCCCAATATCCGCGAACCTTCGGCCCCGCGCTTCCCCTGCTTGTCGGGCTCCTCCATGCTCATGTAAAGGTCATATGCCCCGCCGAGCCTCAGCTCGATTTTCGATTCGGGCGAGAAGAATTTGGCAATCCCCTCCGGCGTCGTCCATAGTTTGAAGACCTGTTCCGCCGTGCCTTTGACCTCGACATCCTTCCGGATCATTCGAGGCTCGCCGGCCTGTGCGGCTGCCGACCACCCGATCCCCGTGAGGCAGATCGCCACGCGTTGCCACTTCATCGATTTCCGACTCATCGCATTTCCCTTTCATGATTACATCCGACGGACCGCTTCGCCGTCGCCCGGCTCACTCACTTCTTGAACACGTTTCAGGCCGCACTTTTGGCTTGCAGGCGATCGAAGTAATCCCGCAACTGTGCCACAGAGTCGTCGTAACGCTTGACATCGCGATGGCCGCGGGCCTGCATGATCCCGCCCTCCATCACCGTCAAGACGAATCGTGACATCCGCTCGAAATCGATGTCCCGCGGAAGCCGATCCGCCGCTTCCCGAAGACAGTTTTCGATCGCCTTGCACCAATTGGAGAAATTCAATTCGATTTTGGCTCGGACTTCCGGCTCGCACTCAGTCAGTTCCAACGCAAGATTGCCAATGGGGCATCCAACGGTGCATTCCGTCATCAGCAGCATTTCCCGGTATCCGGCCAGCACCGCGAACACGCGCTCGATCGGGTCCTCTGAAATGGCAAACGCGGGGTCCATGACCATCGGATGGAGCATTTGCTCGTACCACCCCAGCACCGCCAGGAGTAGCTCGTTCTTGGATTTGAAGTAGTAGTAAAGGCTCCCGCTGTTGGCCTCCGCCTTCTTCAGAATCTCCGCCATGCTCGTGGCGTGGTATCCCTGCGTGTGAAAAAGCTCCCTCGCCGCAAGGACGATTCGTTCCTTCGTACTGATGTGTTCCTCGGGCATATGAGACCTATTAGTTGAACAGTCAACTAATATACCGCCCGTCGACAATCAGTGCAAGCGAATAGCGCCGGATTTTTTGCGTGGGGGCCGCTGCCGCAGAACGGCCGACGGGTCCAGACAGCGGCATGCTCCAAAGCAATTCAGGGCCTCTTTGCCGTTTGATTGAATTGGAGTCGAAACGGGCGGTGCATGGCACTTAATCGCCATAAAACGCTTTGGAGAGCGTCACATCGCCGCAGGAGCGAATTCAACAGGTCAGTCCGACGCGAAAGAGCACCCCGATAAGCCAAGGGCCGGGCACGGCTCTCCGGTGAGCCAAATGGGTCGCTTCAGGCGCCGAGATCCCTCCGGATCCGAGACTCAGGAAATAGAAAGGCCTCGGTGGGTTTCCACCGAGGCCTTGATAGCTACTGAATTGTCACGTCAGAGCAAGTCCGACGTCAGATTCCAACCGAGCGACTTACCGGCGGCGGCGAATGAGGGCCAGAGCGCCGAAGCCAAGCAGGGCCAGCGAAGCCGGCTCGGGAACCTTGTTCACGAAGTGCAGCGAGAACTGATCGATGAAGCCCGTATCACCACCGGCATTGTCGGTGATGTTCAGGGTCCACAGACCGGCCTTCGGGAGCTGGTCGAAACCGCTCAGCGGGTTCTCGGGGCGCCAGCTGCCGACCGGGTTGTTGACGTTCGTGCCGGCCGAACCGGTGTCATAAACCAGAGCCGCTTCATCGTCGAAGATGAACGGGGTCTGCGCGGCCGGATTACCGAGGTTGTTGTTCGAGAAGCCGAAGCCGCTTCCCGAGTAACCAGGGCGATCCATGAGAACGACCTGCTGGCCGCCCGGCCCCGTCAGCGTGAGCCGGAGGTCGCCCTGCCAAGTGTGGCGGACGATGACGTCAACGTTGAGGTCCCAGATCAACGGACAGGCCGGATCGTCATTGGGAACCATGATCGATACGTTACCACCCGCTGGGTTGTTGTCAGGAATCGTGACCGAAGGGGTCGGGCGAACCACGTAAACCTTCGGTGTCTGATCCGGGCAAACAACATCAGCCATCGCCGGAACACTGGTTAGGGCGATCGCGCCTACCAGAGCTAATCCAATGATCGTCTTCTTCTGCATCTTCCTTACTCCTATGTCGAGTGACCCAGTCCTTCCCACTTCATGCAAAGCCATGCTGCACATACAGCCAAAAGGCCATTTGCATCAATTTCTACGACGTTCGAGTCTTGAGGACGATCCAATAGCAAGAACTGATCAAAGCTATGAAACGTCGGCTCAATGCATGAAGAGCGCCGTTGCGCTACCTTCCTCCACGCAGAAAGCGAGCTTAACAGAACTAACTGTGCAGTTCAAGGGTTTCGAGTGCTTTCTTCTCTTTTTCCAAAAAATTTCACAGCCGTCCCGAAAGGGGCGTTTTTGAGGTCCCAACCGGGACCGGCTGCCCGGAAGGGGGGCCAGAGGCGGATTGCACGATTTCCGATCACCGGGGCGTTCCGGCTTTGGTTGTAACACGTTATTATCGCTTCCTGTTTCAGATTAGGCGGATGTCTGGGGGGTACCTCGCGGTGCGTATCAAATGACCAGAGTTTGTAAATCCTTATGTATCAGCAAATGCCGATTGTTAATGGCGATCGGCCTCCTATTGCCAGGTCTCGCCTGCGATCGCTCAAAGGTACCGGAATCGGACACCCCCCAGGCATCGCAGGCCCCGGTTGCGGCGCCCAGTACGGCCAAGTCGCAGGATACCGCCGAAACCGGCTCAGCAAGGGACGTTGTGCAAAATGAAGATCGGCCGGCCCCTTCGACTACGGATTCTGCTCCCGTCGTTCCCCGGTCCGTCCCCAAGGATGTCTCCGATGATCCGAGTCCGGCACGGTCCACTGTACCCAAGCCGCCCGATAGGCGCCCGGATACGAATGCGGAGGTATCCCTTCCTGATCCCGAGACGCTTTCACCTGCGGCAAAAGAAATTCCGCGCATTGATCTCATCGGCCTTCCAGCCGCGCTTCGTACCGATATTGAGGCGGCCTACACCGCGGCGTGTGCCTCGCCAGATAAGCCCGAATTACTGGGCGAATTGGGAATGCTCTATTACGCCGCGGATTCCCATCTCGCCGCAATCCCATGTTTCAAAAAAGCCAAAGAGTTGGATCCGAGTTCCCTTCGCTGGTGCTACTACCTCGGTTTGGCGGCCCTTGAGGCCTACGATCAAGACCTGGCGAAACTCGCTTTTGAATCTGCGCTGAAGGTGGACCCCCAATACGCGCCGATCCTGATCGAGCTCGCCGATCTCGTGCGAAGCAGCGATCCGGCGCGTGCACAGGACCTCTATCATCGCGCGATTGAAGTATCGCCGAATGATGCCCGAGCTCACCTGGGGCTCGGAGAATGCGCCCTGGCGTCAAAGGATTATTCAGCCGCTCGCACCCATCTGGCACAGTCGTTGCGACTGAGCCTGAACTACGCCGCGGCGAATGGCGCGATGGCGAGACTACTGAAGGCGACCGGCGAGGATGCCCACGCCGAGAGCTTTCTGGAGCTGGAGCGCGCCGGCGCCAAAGCGCCCCTGGCCAACGACCCTCTGCTGGTGGACCTGCTTGGAAAAGCGCCCGGTGGAGAAGACCTGCTGGTGCTTGCGGAACGGCTTTCGCGGGCCGGTCGCATCGACGACGGAATCGTCTTGCTGAGAAACGCCACGCAGCGCAACAGCGCGGATGTAAGTACTCGTCACGCCCTGGGGGTCTTGCTCACCGCAAAGGGAAGATTCGCCGAGGCGGTGCAGGAATACCGCGCCGTACTGGAAAAGAACCCATACCACCTCAATACTATCGTCGATCTTGCCCAGGCCCTGTCGCGCCTCGGTAATTATTCCGAGGCCGAGCAGCTTCTCCGCGACATCCTCAGCGGCAATGCCAATGATGTCCGCGCGTCCATGTTGTACGGCCACTTGCTCTTGCAGATGGGGCGGTGTTCGGATGCCGGCCGATACTACGAGGGGCTCGTCAAAGCCCAGCCCAACATCCCCGAGTTGCACCTGCGGTTGTCCCAGGCAATGGTATGCATCAAGAAATATGACGTTGCCGTCAAGGAGTACCGGCGTTGGCGCGATCTTTCCGGTAAGGATCAGTCCGGTCCGCGAGACTACGTTTGGCAACTGATCCGCCTGCTCGCCGATCAGCGTCGCGCAGAAGTCGCCACCTCTCAAGTCAGCCAGCATTTGCAGCTCAGTCAATTGACGGAGCTCGCCCACGCCTTCGAAACGGCCGGGATCAGCGACGCATCAAAGGCCTGCGCGGCACACTTGGAACTCATTGCCGCCAACGCAGCCAGGTTTGCGGCATACGGCGCCTATCGCGAGGCCGAGCGGATTGCCCAGGTCGGCTTGATCGATCACAAGCATGGCGAGCCCAAGGTCGTCGCGCTCCTCCGCGAGCACGCAATGTCCAGCCCCGACGCGCCCGGCGTTCGCCACATCCTGGCTTCAACGCTCAGTGCCGCCGGGGACAAGCAGGCGGCGGCGTCCGAATGGCGCCAATTAGTGACGGCCACGCCCAGTTTTGAGTTGGCTTATCTCGCATGGGCGATCGATCTGATGGACGCAAAACGCTACAAGGAGACTCAGGAATTACTCCGTGAGGGCCTGAAGAACAATCCTGATTCGCCCCTGTTGGCCAATGCCCTTGCATGGGCACTCGCAGCGCCGAATGACGAGTCGGCCAGGAATGGCGAAGAAGCCGTCGCCTGGGCGACGAAGGCATGTGAATCCACCGGATACCGGGATCCCGAGTTGCTCGACACCCTCGCCGCGGCCTATTCAACTGCCGGTAATTATTCTCGTGCTTCCAAGATCCAGCAGGATGCCATTAAGCTGGCATCGAGAATCGGCCTGACAACTTCCCTTGCGACTTTTCGAAAAAGGCTCGCGTCTTACGACAAGAAGATCCCCATCTACGAAATCTCCCAATCCAAGAGCAACTAAGGTACCCTCGAAGCGAAAGAATTAGGCCGCACTCACGCGCTCGCCGCGATAGATAAGCGCTTCCCAAACTTGATATCGATCGGGATCGACATCAAGACCCGGTCGTTGGACTTGGCGATGACGGTTGCGTTCTCGCGTCCTGCGCAGGCGGCGAGATCGATACCCGAAGAGGTTCGCCGCTGATCAAGCTAAGCGTGCGCTGCGGGAACGGAATGTCGATGCCTTCCTCTCGGAATCGTTCCGTAATCGTATATCTCAAGGCAAGCATGCCGGCCCAGCGTTCTGCCGGATTCGGAAACCAGCAGGCAAGGGAAAAGTTAAGACTGTTGTCGCCGAATTTAGTAAAGTGTGCGTCCGGCGGCGGTTCCATCAGCACCTTCGCTTCGGCAAAGGCAATCTCGAGAAGAAGGTCTTTGACCCGGCGAGGATTGACGGCGTAGGCGACGCCCACCTCGACGATGCCGCGGATCGGTTTGTTGTACAGCGTCCAGTTTTCGACCTTCTGATTGATGAACTCGCCGTTGGGGACAATCATGTAAATCCCGTCCGGCGTACGGATCGTCGTTGACCTCATGCTGACCTTGGTGACTTCGCCGAGTTTGTCATGGACGATCACAACGTCTCCAACCTTGACATGCCGCTCAAAGAGCATGAAAAGGCCGCTGATGAAATTCACGATCAGCGGCTGAAGGCCGAGACCGATTCCAAGACCCAATCCGCCGAAAAGCACCGCGAGCGCGCCGAAGTCGAGCCGCAGAGTCTGAAGCGCCACATAGATGCCGATCACAATCATCACATAATGCAGGAGGGTATTGATCGCCGCCTGGGCGCCGCGATCGATGGCCGGATGGTGCGGATAAAACTGAGAATTAAGCGTTTGGCGCAGTGTGCGGGAAAAGACGATCGTCAGCAGCAGTGCTGCCAGCGAGCCGACCACACGCCACAACGTGACGTTCTGATCACCCTGACTCCACAACTCCAGGTCCAATAGCTGCTTTAATTCATACGGGCGAACGCCCCAAATGCTCAAAGAGGCGACGATCACTACGGCCGCGAGCAGCCATCGGACCACGCCGACGAAGGCTCGGGTGAAGGCGGATGTTTTCAATTGCTGCTTCTGCGTGTCCGCTGAGGACGCTGCTTCCGTAAGACTTGGAGCCTCGTCGGGTTTTGCGCTCTGCTCCTCCGAAGTCGGAGTTGTCGGGCGAATCTTGGCGAAATGATCTGCAGCCCACCGGGAAAATTCCTCGGTCAGGTAATATACGAGTGTCGCCAGAATAATCAGGGCAATGGTTGAAGAAAGTCCGACCGTGATGTAAATCGCAAGGGCCTTATACCCAATCAAGTGCATGCCGAGTAGCGCCAGCGACAACAGCACGAGGAACGGATGCGCGGCCCGAAGCAATGTCACCGTGCCCGCGAGACGCCCGCGCTCCGCACGTGGAAGGACGTTGAGCACCGTTTCCCGTCGAACCAGAAAAACGATGGCCAGCGCAGTCGCCACAAACACAAACCAACCCGGGAGCAGCTCAACCGTCAACGGCGCAAGTTCCATCGCCCGAAGCAGGATGGCGGGACCGAGCAGAAAAAGGGCGAGCAGGGCGAGGGCATATCCATTACGACGGTAATGTCGCGCAACTGTTCTGCTGCACGGAACCAGGCGATAACGTGGCTTCGGCGCCTTGAACGCGCCATTGAGAATCCCAAAGCTGATGGCCGTGCCGCTGATGATGACGGCGATGGCTCGCGCGAGGTTGTAAGGCCCCCCGGTCAGGTCGATGGCCGACGCAAATATGATGATCAGAACGGAGATGATCACCGCGGGCAGCATGGCCCTCGCCACACGGGCGCAATGGTAGCGAAGTCGTCTGGCAAAGGTCATCGCCTGTGCCGATTCCTCGGATGTGGCTCCGGCTGAAGCGTCACCAAGGCCGCGGTTCACCAACGCCTGACAGCGGGAGATTCCCGCGACACCGAGATAAAGAGACGCGCAAATCGAAAGGGCCAGCACCAGCCAATCGACAATTGTGATGACTTCGAGCCGCCGCCGAACCAACCGGCTGACCTCATCGAGCTTGCCGGTGAGTCGGCTCTCGAAGAGGTCTTTCGCTTCGGCGCGGGCGGCCTTGAGGGTACCGGGGTCAACGATGGTCGGTCCTCGTGTGATCAGATGCACCCAATAAAGTTTGCTTTCGGCCTCCTCCCAAAGGGCAGCGTTTTCCTGTGTAAGCGTGACCGCGGTACGAAGCCGATCGATGAGTTCCTCCTCTTCCTTGAGGATTCCGTCGACCGCGTTCCGGAGGTCCAATCGAACCTGGTCGATTTCCTGCTGACGCTTGATCGTTTCGACGTCCATCGAGTCCGCTTTGAGCTTGTCAAATTCAGCGGATAGCTCCCGGTACGAGTCGTTGACTCTCGTGCTGAACAGCTCGATATGACGGCCTTCCGAAATACTCAGATCCAGCAATCCTTGAAACGTCGAAAGATCGCGCTGTGCCTGATTCAACTCGCCGCCGGCTTCTTGGTAGGCCGACAGCACTTCAGAGGAGGAGCGTCGCGAAAGTGAATCCCGAAAATCTTCCCAGTACTGCTTGTCGCGATTGACCATGCTCTCGCGCATGGTGAGCGAGCTCTGCCGAAACCGATCCTTGATGTTGTTGGCGTAATCCTTTTGCAGCGTCGCGATGGTCTCATCGCGAAGCAACTGTATTTGATAGAACACCTTCTTAAGCGGTGGAACCGTTGGGTCTTCAATCCTCGCCCGAAGACGGTCCGCGCTGCTGCGACTCTTGGCCTCAATCAGCGCATTCATTCGCTCGCGCAGCGCGACCACGAAGGGAGCCATCGCGTCGCGCTTCAGCTTGTTTTGACCCAATTCCTGCTGGGTCCGCTTCTCCTTCAATTCCACCCCGGCCCGGGCCGTTTCCAGCGCGGCGACACGGGCGGCAACGGTTCGGCGACGGGTCTCAACGATCTTGCGAGTCAGATCCGTGTCCGCCGCCTTCATATCCACTTCGAAGGTGGTCTCGAGTTTCTCAAGTCGTGTGGCGGCCGCCTTGAGATCTTCGCTGATCTTTGCCCGCTGCGCGATGAATCCCTCGCGGAGCAAGGTTTCCTGTTGAGTCAGCGTGCCGTTCAGCGCATCAATGCTCTGGTTGTACTCCTCGTATTCCGATTTCGCCTTGGCCACATCGTCATCGGTGATTTCGTCCGGCAGCGAGCGACTCTCAACCTCGCCAAGCTTGCGCTTGTATTCGGCCAGCGTCTCCGTAAGTCGCTGAACCTCCTCGTCTTGCGACATGAGCCGGAGGGCCGTCGTTTGCGTGTCGAGTTCCGTAAGCTGCCCCAGGAACTCTTGCATCCTCGACCAATGCTCCAGGCGCCACCCATCAAGTTGAGATTCGGGGTCGGCGTCCGGCTGCGTTGTCGGCTGAGACGTGGCGGGCTGCGTCGTGGGGGCAAGCGCTTCTAAACTGGCCCGGACCTCAGCGACGGCCTTGGCGATCTCCGCCTCCGTGCTCGGGACCGTCTTGTATCGCAACTCAAGCGGCAGTTCCCTGATTTCATCAGGCTGGGCCGTCGGAGTGACCGAACTGTTCGTGGTCGGCTGCTGCCCGGACGCAATCGAAAAGGATGTAAGGAGAATGACCGCAGCGATGCAGGATTTGAGACTTTCTTGAACGCTCCTCAACAAGCCAAATCCCGAAGTCACATCCGAAAGGCGTCTCAGTATCGCGCCGGGCATGACATTCTGGCGAAATCGGCGCGATCCGGCGGATGTGAACTCCGTTCTACGATATGTGAGCGACCTGATGCATCGCGTCGGAATCAATTCGTTACTCCAAACAGTGCGAATCCCGAAAGAACTCAAGACACGCGCAGTTAAAGAATCGTGTGAAGGCCGGGATTATAAGCGACCCGCCGAAATCTGTCTCGCCGCTCCAAAAAAAACGCTGCCTACGTTGTCTACTTGCGCAACTTGGCGGTTTGAGGCGCGGATACTATCTTGTCCGACATGCTGGTCGTTTCCACGACGCTCTGTTACCCCAACGCGGCACACCCGACGCTCGGTGTTTTTGTGGAGCGTCGTTTGCAGGCGATCGCCGAGAGGACGCGCGTGTGCGTCATCGCCCCGCAACCGTGGTTTCCATTGATCCGCCCCACGAAAGTGCCGACCGAGATAGACAACGCGCGAAAGCCGCCGCTTTGGCAGCCGCGCATGTTCTACTTTCCGAAGCTGGCCAAGCACTGGGACGCAAAATTCTATGAATCCGCCCTGGTCTCCGCCCTGAATCAAATCACGGATCAGCGCACCATTGGAATCATTGATGCCCATTTCGAGTGGCCCGATGGAGTGGGGGCCTTTCGCGCGGCAAAGCGACTGGGCATCCCGTTCGTCTGTACCCTGCGTGGCAAGTTGGTCAGCCAGATAAAGGACGATCGCAAGCGTGAGCGGATCGTCGAGATGCTGCACGGCGCAGACGCCTTGATCGCCGTCTCCCAATCGCTGGCCGACCTGGCGAACGAGGTCGCCGGCAGGCCGCTCGACATCGCCGTCATCCCCAACGGAATCGACTCCGCCGCTTTTCACCGTATCGACCAGGATCAGGACGACAATCAGCCCGCCCCACATGCACGAATGGCCCTGGGTTGGCCCGCCGGGGCGAAGGTCTGCGTCTCCGTGGGACATCTTCAGGAGCTAAAGGGATTCCACCGGCTTGTCTCAATCTGGCCGGCCGTTCGACGTCAGATCGGCGACGCCAGGCTCGTTCTCGTCGGCGGCTCGGCGGGTGAGCCGGACTACGAATGGCGGCTCAATCGCCAGATCGTCTCGCTCAACATGGCCGACCATATCACGCTCGCCGGGCGAATCCCGCCCGAGCAGGTGGCCATGATGCTCAATGCCGCCGACCTGTTCGTCCTAGCCAGTCGGTCCGAGGGCTGGTGCAACGCGATTGCCGAGGCCCTGGCCTGCGGCTGCCCGGTCGTCGCCACCGATGTCGGCGGCAACCGTGAAATCGTGGTTGATCCCTCGCTCGGGCTACTGGTCAACCAGCAGGCCGGCACGGAACTGGAGCCCTGCATCGTCGACGCCCTGAGCCGATCGTGGGATCGCGCCCGAATTGCGGAGACAGGGGGGAAGCGGACATGGCAACAGGTCGCCGAGGAATGCGTCGATGTATTCAATGGCGTATTGAAACGCGATTCGCCTCGCACTCCGGGTAATGAATGATCGCCGATCGCAACATCATCTGCATCGCCAGTAACTGGTGGTATGACCCCACCAGCAAACATCACGTGATGAAACTCCTCGCGGAGCGCAATCGCGTCATCTGGGTCAACTACCACGGTTCTCGCCGTCCGCGTGTCGCCGTGGCCGATGCGCGGGCGATCGCCGGAAAGCTCACGCAGGTTGTACGGGGGCCGCGCCGCGTGGCCGACAACATCACCGTCGTGACGCCGCTCGTTATCCCGCTGCCGGCCAGTCGCGCGGCGCTGCACCTCAACAAGGAGCTGCTCACCCGGCAGATTCGGGCCGTGCTGCGGACTCTGCCTTCCGCGCCGGTGCAACTGTGGAGCTTTGCTCCGGATGTCGACTATCTCGCCGGGCGCTTCGATGAAGAGTGCCTTGTCTATTACTGCGTCGATGAGTTCAGCGAGTTCGCCGGTTACGACAAGGCGGCGATTCTTCGCGCCGAGGCGGAGCTGGCCGGCCGCGCCGATCTGACGATCACCACTTCTCAATCCCTTTACGACGCCAAGCGCGGCCTTTGCAACGAGACGGTGCTGGTGACGCACGGGGTTGATTTCGATCACTTCGCATCCGCATCGGAACAGACCGTTCCGGCGGACATCGCGCAGCTACCGCGACCGATTGTCGGTTTCTGGGGAATGATTCAGGACTGGATCGATCTCGACCTGATCGCGCGCGTGGCGCGTGCCCGGCCGGAGTGGTCGATTGTTCTCATCGGTGAGTCTTTGGTCGATACGGGAGTTCTTGCCGCGCTGCCGAATGTACACATGCTCGGGCGTCGTCCTTACGCCCGGCTTCCCGCTTATGCCGCCGGATTTGATGTCGGCATGATTCCGTTTCGGGCCAACGAGCTCACCCGCGCGGTGAACCCGATCAAGCTGCGCGAGTATCTGGCCGCCGGATTGCCGGTGGTGTCGACGCCGCTGCCGGAGGTGGAGGCTTATCGGGATTGGGTTCGGATCGCCCGGAGCCCGGGGGACTTCGTCACGGAGTGCCAGCGCGCTGTCACTTCCAGCACGCTCGAGGCCGTCGAGGCGAGGGCGGCGGCGATGAGAAAAGAGACCTGGCGGGCCAAGGTGGCGACCATCTCGGGCTACGTTCAGCAAGTCCTCGACGGCAGACGCGCAACGACTACCCCGTGACGGCGTGGCCGTACTGTCCGAGGATCGGCAGTTCATAAACCGAGGGGTTCAGCCGTTTGAGGACGGTCTCGACGCGCCCGGGTTCCTGGCGGCGGATGTGCTGCTCGAACTCGTCGCGGAACTTCTCGACGATGGTGCGAATCGGAAACGCCGCTCCGTCAGGTAAACCGCAGATCGACAGCCCCGGCATCATGCCCATGTTGCGGGTCACTTCGCAGATCAAGTCGAGATCGGAGATGCGCCCCGCGCCCAGGGCGATGCGCAGGGCGATCTTGTGCATCCAACTGGTGCCTTCTCGGCACTGGGTGCACTGACCGCAGCTTTCGTACGAGTAAAATCGGGCGATGTTGGCCAGGACCTGCCGGATGTCGGCATCGTGCGGGATGACGATCGCGCCGGCGGTGCCCAGCCCGAGCAGGCCGTATTTGCGTACGTCGTCGAAGTCGAGTTTGCAATCGAGCTCGGCCTCGGTCAGGACACCCACTGACAAGCCGCCGGGAATGCAGCCCTTGATGCGCTTGCCGTCGACCATGCCCCCGCCGTAGTCGTCGCCGAAGATCAGCTCGCGGCAGGTCAGCCCCAGCGGCGCTTCAAAACAACCGGGCCGCTTGACCGGGCCGCTCACCGTATAAAGCTTGGAGCCGGCCGAGCCTTCACAACCGATGGACTTAAACCAGTCGGCGCCGCGTTCGATGATGTGCGGCACGCAGCAGATCGTCTCGACGTTGTTGACCACGGTGGGGCGATGGAACAATCCTTCAATAGCCGGAAACGGCGGCTTGATCCGCGGCCAACCGCGCTTGCCCTCCAGGCTCTCGATCAGGCCGGTCTCTTCGCCGCAGATGTAGGCCCCGGCCCCGCGATGGATGTAACACTCCAGGTCGTAGCCGGTGCCGAACAGGTTCTTGCCGAACAGGCCCGCGGCGTAGGCCTCGTCGAGGGCCTTTTGCAGGATGTGGAACTGCTCGTGGAACTCCACGCGCATGTAGATGTAGGCGACGGTCGTCCGCGTCGCGTAGCCGGCGATGATGATGCCTTCCAATAGCTGGTGCGGGTCTTCCTCCATCAGGACGCGATTGCAGAAGGTGCCCGGCTCGGACTCGTCGGCGTTGATGCACAGGTAGGTGACCTTGCGGTCGGCTGGTAAAAAGGACCACTTCATGCCGGCCGGGAAGCCGGCGCCGCCGCGGCCGCGAAGATTGCTGGCCTTGACGATCTCGACAATCTCGTCGGGCTTGTAGTTCTTGAGGGCCTTTTCGGCTCGGGCATATCCGCCGCGCTCGCGATAGGTCTTCAGGGTGCGAATTCCCTCGACGCCGCGGTTTTTCAGCAGGATGGGTTCAAACTTCGCCATAGGACCGCCTGTGGGGTGAACACGTCTCGTCGAACTTCCTAAGGACCGGCAGTATAGCAGTTTCCGGCGCTGTGCAAACGGAACGAAGGGCCGCGGATGGAAGGTGACAATAGGCGAAAAAAGGGGTCGAGGGACTGAGGGGCCAAGGTGCCGAGGGTGGAGACAATTGCGTTTCTCGCGCGCAAGTCGTGCGAAATCGAAGGTGACATAAGGGGAAAAAGGGGCAGAGGGGTCCAGGGTGAAGACAAGCACCATGGCCGCGCGCAAGTCGTGCATAATCGAAGGTGACATAAGGTGACACAAGCCCTCGCGAATCGCTCGCAAATCCTGCCCCGGGCACGTGTTGGGGCGCTTCGATTTTCCGGCGGTTTTTGGGCGGAAACGGCGAAAAATCGAAACGTCGAAACGTCGAAATTCGGAAGGCCCGGGGCATGAGGCGGTAGGCTGTAGGCGGATTCCTGTCAGCCCTGAAAGGGCGCTGGCTCGTAGCCGCGCGGCGCAGGCCCGTGGTCAGTGAATTCTCGTTCATCGCGCGGCACCTCATGGGCTTTGGCCAGATTGGGCTCCATGTATGAATTATTGCTCAGCGTCCGCGCCTTCTGCGTGTTTGATTTGGAATCGAGAGACTGCATCATGTCGCCTATTTTCCAATTGGGTCGAATTATCCAGCCCTTCAAATTGCACCGCTTTCATCGACGACAATTGAACCACCGGTTGGTAATATGTGCCCTATGCTGCCAATTTCAATTGATGAAATAAACGGTGCGGCCTTATTCGCTCAGCGCCACTATGTTCCGTTTTCTGTAGTGTTTCACGCCAAATGAGACAGTCGGCACTTCCGGTATAGTGATGGATGCTCCGAGTCCCCTGAGGGAGAACCAGCTTCGCAGGTTCCCCCTCAGACTCCCCCTCCTTGAGCTTCTTCCCCTCCGCGGGGAGGCCTTGTTGGAGAGGGCAGCAGGTTTGGTCGCACGGAGGAACGTACCGTGTCCAATCGTAAGCCACGTCGTAGCTGGAAGCCGGCGGACAAGCTCCGCATTGTGCTGGAGTCCATGAACTCCGACGCCAAGCTGGCGGAGATCTGCCGCCGCGAGGGTCTCTCGCCCAACCTGGTCTATCAGTGGCGCAAGGCCCTGATGAAGTCGGCGGACAGCGTCTTCGCCCGCAAGACCAAAGACGGTGGGCCGGACCCCAAGATCGAAAAGATGGCCGCCGAGAATACGCGGATGAAGAGCGTCATCGCCGAGGTGATCGCCGAGAACCTCGAACTAAAAAAAACGCTCTCGGACTAAGCGACCATGCCCAGCTTCCGACAGAACTCCAGCGCGAGGTGCAAGCAGTGGTGACGCAGACAAAGCAGCGCATCCGATGGCCCCTGCGGCGAATCCTCCGCCATCTGGAGATCGCCCCGGCCACCTACCACCGATGGCTCACCAGAGCCGGCGATGGGGCCTCCGCGCCGACGGCCCGCGCTGCATCAGGGTCGCTGTTTGAAATTCTGCTCTGTGAACGGCAGAAGATCATCGACTATGCCCTGAGCCACGCAGACCTGCGACACCGCGAATTGGCCTGGAAAATGTTGGATGAAAACGTGGTCGCGCTCAGTCCCTCGACGGTCTATCGCGTCCTGGGTGAAGAGAATCTGGTGTGCCGCTGGGTTCCCCGGGGTAAGAGAAAAGGCGTCGGTCGGGGCGACCGGCCGACCCGACCCAACGAACAGTGGCAGACCGACCTCCGCTATGTGAAGGTTGGGCTGCGGAACTTTTACTTGCTGGCATTTCTGGACGTGTATTCGCGCTACATCGTGCATCACGAACTCCTGCGCTTCATGGATGGTCGCAGCGTCGCGATCGCCGCGGCCACGGCCATTGGAAAGCTTCCCGCCGGTATTCGCCCGACCATCCAGAGCGACCACGGCTCCTGCTACATCGCCCGGGAGTTCGCCCAGACCCTGGACGCCATGGACGTGGGACATCATCTGATCCGGCCGCACACGCCGACCGACAATGCTGAAATCGAGCGGTGCAACCGGACCATTGGCGAGAAGATTGATGAGGCGTTGGAAGTGCTGGAGACTGCCGACTTCGCCGCCGCCGAGGCTGTCATCGACGGCGTCATCGACCATTACAATCACCACCGGCTGCACAGCAGCCTGAACTATCTGCGGCCGGTGGACTATTATCGAGGTGATCCGGAGCCGCTCCTGGCCGAGCGACGCCGGAAATTAAAAACGGCCAGGGAACTGCGAAAGCAGGAGAACTTGAAACTGCGACAAAAACGACTGCCCTACCAGGCAGAGGAAACCATCCTTAATTCCGAAAGGCAATTTGTCTCACTTTGAGTGAAACATTTCATTTTTCCTACTACGCACATTCTCCCGAAATCAGCCGAACTCGAGGTGGATTGGCTCAGGCATGCGTTTGCTCCGCGTTCGTAATGCGAACTAGGCGGTATTGGTTTCTTGTTACGGCTGGCCATGTCCTGGACGAGATCGAAGAAGAGCGAAGAAGTGGGATTCAGATAGACAGTTTTCGACTTTGGGATGGATGGTCCACGGAAGCAGTCGACCGGCACTTTGTACCGTTCGCGTTCGATGACGCGCCGAAATACTGTCTGCGTGGAGAGGGGCTTGATTATGGCCTTATTCAATTGCGTGAGAACTATGTTGACCTGATCTCCGCAAACGGCGTGGTAGCCATAGGAGAAGAACACTTTCAAAAAACCTGGCCAGACGAGTTCGAGGCATATGTGATGATCGGAACCGCAGCAAATACAGTGTCCCTTGAGGCATGCGGCGACAGGTCAACTATGCTAACACAAACTACATACGTGATTCACTTGGAAAAAGTAACAGATATTCCAGATGAATTGCGTACATCCAATCCCCGGTTTTGTGGAAGATTACTCATAAGTGAATCTTCTCCTATGTGGAGTGCAATTGGACAAAATATACGGGGAATGAGCGGTGGTCCGGTGCTCGGGATCCGGCGCGGGCGGGAGGGTATGGCCTATTGGATCGTCGGCGTACAAAGTGGCTGGCTCCCATCAAGGCGGATTATCGCGGCATGCGACTTTCAATCCTTCGCCCGACACATCGCTGCCGCAATTGAACAACAGGACAATGTCTGAAGCGCGATCGCGCTCAGCAGTTCATGGGCTATCCAAGCCAACGAATACGCCCCACGCCCGGTAGGGCGCACGATGGTAGCGAGTGGCTTCAGCCACTGGTCAACGAGCCCAACCACCACCCCCTTCTTTTTTTCCCCACCGCCCGGCAGGGCGGACGACGATCACCGGAAGACTTCATTCTCGTCGAACTCGATTCCGTGTCGCCAGAGGAGTTCGAGAAACTCGTCATTGAAACTCTGCCGCTGGTGATGATCCTTTTGTCGGGCGATGTAGGCCTCAACCTCCGGCACGGCGGACCGGCTGACGGTAAAACCGCCGTAACCCTCCTGCCACGAGAAATCGGCATAGGCGGGGAAGGTCTCATGTATCCATTTCGATGATCGCCCCTTGATGTGGCGAACCAAATCCGAAATCGACAGGTCCGCGCGGTAGCGAATGAGCAGATGGACGTGGTCGGGCATTCCGTTGATGCCAAGAAGCTGACACCGCAGGTCGCGGACGATCCCGCCGACGAACGCGTACAAGCGCGCTTCCAGTTCCAGCTTGATGTAGTTTGACCGGCCCTTGGTGCTGAAGACGAGATGGTAATAGTTCTGTGTGTACGCGGTCGGCATCGCTGGCCTCGTCCGACCTCCGGGCGGGGAAATAAAGAGGCGACTTTTTACCAGTGACTCAAGTCACTGGCAACCATCGTGCGCCCTCCGGGCGAAATACCCAGGCCGCTTGGGCCCTTTGGTCGAGCGGAACGGCGTCCTCCCGCGCGGGCGCGGAGCAAGGATTAACGAATGGAGCTCAATCCATCCACGCCCCGCAGAGACGCTCGCGATGAACACGCAAGAAAAAGTCCCTCGGCCCCGCAGCCCCTTGCATCACTCTCGGCCCCTTGGCACCTCGACACCTTGGCCCCTTCTTGTGTCACCTTCCCGGCACATTTTTCAAGGACTTACAAACGAAATTCCCCGAGACTTTCCGCGCCTGTTCGGGCATACACCGGTCGTGTTTCACCTTGCGCGTTTTCACGCAAAACCGCCGGAAATGCGAAGCGCCCCAACACATGCCCGCCACAAGAGTTGCAAACGAAAAAAATCGCGTGTGTCACCGTATGTCACCTTCAATTTTGCAAGAGTTGCGCGCGATCAGCGCCCTTGTCTTCATCCACGACCCCTCGACACCTTGGCCCCTCAGTCCCTCGGCCCCTTTTTTCGCCTATTGTCACCTTGGTCTTGTGGAGAATCCCGGCCGCCGGATAGCGCCGAACGAGGAAGAAAATGCGTCAATCGAAGTGTCTCACCCAACCGGCTGTTCGAGGCGCGTTTCAGCCTGCACTGTGTCAAGGCGGTTGCTCCGGTAGGTGGTGCCGCGCCAGGTGATGGCGCGCTTCCCGCCCAGCCGGCGGATCGCCCCATACACGGCGTAAAGCCCCACCGCCGCGCCGATCGGATAGGCGATGGCGTAGGCGGGGTTCAGCCGGTTGAGGCGATAAAAGCGAAACATGACGGACCATTGCAGGAGACAGACCGCGATGGAAGCCCATAGGACGGATGACAAAGGCCCGGCCATCTCACCGCTCGCCCCAGGCGCCAGCGCCGCCGCAGCCGCAAGGCTGATCCACGGCACCAGGCTGAACACGAAGACCGCCGCCCCCGTCGCCACCAGCCGCCCCAGCGTCCCGAAGCAGCCGAAAAAGATGCGGCTCCACCCGGCGATGGTCTGCTTGAAGCCGTCGTACATCCGCACCGTGTACAGATCGACGTTGGACACGACACGCAGCCGCAGCCCGCGCTCCTTCGCGATGCGGGCCATGTGCATGTCTTCGTTCAGCTCGGTCTTGACCGCGTCGTGGCCGCCGATGGCCTCGTAACAGGAGCGCTTCATGAGCATGAAAGCCCCATTGGCATACGCCGTCTTACGACGCGGATTGTTCACCCGCAGCGGGTTGAACCAGATCATCATGATCCCGCTGCACGCCGGCTGGATCACGCTCTCCATGAAGCTTCCCGTCTCGTGGGCCGGCAGCACGCTCAGAAAATCGGCGTTCTTTTCAAGGGCATAACTCATGGCGATCGAAAGTGACCGACGCGAAACCTGCACGCAGTCCGCATCCGTAAAGCAGAGCCACTCACCCGTGGCACACTCGACGCCCTCGCGCATCGCATTGTTCTTGCCGAACCACCCGTCGCGAATCGCCGTGACGTTGAGCGCCGTCAGTCGCCCGGTCTCGGCCGCGATGCGCTGCATGATTTGTCCGGTCTGGTCGGTGCTGCGATCGTTGACCGCGATGAGTTCGAGCTGGGGATAGTCCTGCTCGGCCATCGAGCGAAGGCAGGCCTCAATGTTCGCTTCCTCGTCCTTCGCGGCGACGAGAAAGCTGACAGTGGGCGTCGACGCCGGCTTGCCCGGATACATCGACGAATCCAGCGGGGGCATCACCCGGGCCGCCTTGCTGAGTTGGATGTGGCGGATCAACCAGACAATGCCGGTCACAAGCGTCAAGCCGAGCCAGAACCAGAGGACGGTCAACATGCGGGAGGTTTCTCCAATGCCGGAAACCGCCCGGCACAAGGGGATTGCATCGGCTCAGGCGTGATATCGCAAGAGGATGATGAGGATCATACAGAGTCCGCCGATTTGAAGCAGTTCGCCGGCGAATCGGCCCGGTCGAAGTCGAAGCAGTAGGACAAGGACGTAATTGCGCATGACCGTGGTGTGGCGGCCGGGAACGGAAAGATGAACGACCCATCCCCAGAGAGATCGAGCCGTTACCACGGTGGCGTAAGTCCCGCAAAGGATGCCGAGAAGGAGACGCCAGAGCTCAAACAAATCGCGATCGAGAATACTCACTCGTCGTCATCATCCTTGTCCGCAACCGAAGATGTCATCCCCTCGAAGAGGAGGCTGCCGATCCGAACCATGGTGGCGCCGGCCTCAATGGCGTACTCGAAATCGTTACTCATCCCCATGGATAGATGCTCAAACGCCGGTCCGACATATCGGTCGCCGCGCATGTCTTCGAAGATGTCCTTGAGCCGGGAAAAGGCCAGACGAAGTTCCTCGGGGGTCGAATCGAGCGGAGCCATGGTCATGAGACCACACAGTCGAACGCCCGGCCACGCGGCAAGGTGTTCAGTCAGATGCGGCGCCGCGCCGACGGCCACGCCGAACTTGGAGCGTTCACCGGTGGTGTTCACCTGCAATAGGATGTCGACGACCCGGCCGAGCCTCGTCGCCTGCAGATGGAGATCCTCGGCAAGACGAAGGCTGTCAACGCTGTGGATCATCTCCGCCCAGGGGACGACAAGCTTGACCTTGTTGCGCTGGAGGTGGCCGATCATGTGCCAGCGCGGCCTTGCGGGCGGGCCCTCTCTCCTCCCACCCAGAACGGCCCGACGCTCGATGAATTCGTGCATCATGCCGGCGCGCTGGTTGAGCTGCTGGGGCCGGCTCTCGCCGATGTCGATGGTGCCGAGCTCAAGCACCTGGCGGATGACTTCAATATCAACGGATTTGGTAACGGCGATGAGTTGGACGTCGTCGGGACTGCGCCGGGCTCGCTCGCAGGCCGCGGAGATACGATCCCTGACCTTTTTGAAATTCTCGGAGAGACGCCTGCGAAGTGAGGCAACATTGCTGGTCACGGCAGCGCTTCCTTTCGCCCGATCGCCGCGGGCAGCCCAATCGGAACACCGACCCTGGCCGCCGGATTGTAGCCCAAAACCCGCGAGGGTCACAACCCCGAGCGCGAATCACCGTGCCGGGCGGCCGCCGAACGTGAGGCCGTGTCGTCCACGCGGAGCAGTCCGAACTGCCTGCAGAGAATACCGGCCGCCGAGGGAATCCCAATGAGGACCGCGAAGAGGAGAATCGCCGGCAAACGCGAGATGGCCGGACCGAGCAATGCAAAGATGAGGCCGATCGCATAGCAGGTCAACACGGTCCGGCGCACGGATAGGCCGCGATCGCGCAATTGATCGTACAGGTGGCTGCGATCGCCGACGAACAGCGGACGGCCGCGCAGCCATCGCCGCGTGATTGCGACGGCTGTATCGAGAACCGGAAACGCAAAGACGATCAGACCTGCATCGAGCCAGCGCCATGTCGCATAACCGGCGTGATGGGGCTGCTCGGCGAGCAGGAGCAGGAGCACAGCCACGTTGAAGCCCAGCAGGAGCGAGCCGCTGTCGCCCATGAAGATGGACGCCGGATTGAAGTTGTAGTGGAGGAAACCAAGGCACGCGCCGAGCACGCCGGCGCAAAGGGCGAAGCGGACGGCGGCGCTGGGATCATGCGAGGGGTCCAGCCGATGCACGACGAGGCTCACCAGGGCCAGCCCGACGGAGGCAATGGCCAGGATGCCGCCGCAAAGGCCGTCCAGACCATCTATAAAATTGGTCGCATTCATGGCGCCGGCCAGCGCAAATATGCAGACGCCGACGCTGACCGCCGCGACAAACGGCTCGGAAAGAAACAGGTCCGGCGCAATGGATTGAATCGGCACAAGCAGGGCTCGTGACACGTGACGCCCGATGCCGCCGTAGACGAGCATGGCGGCCATGCCGGCCTGAATCAGCAAACGGACTTTTGGCGAGAGGTGACGGATGTCGTCAATCAGGCCGGTGAGCATGAGAACCGTCCCGGCGATCATGATCCACGGGAGCGTCTTTCGCACCTCGGGGACCAATGCGTACGTTACCGCAAGGGCCGCGGCCCAGCCGACGTACATGGCCACACCGCCGAGGTAGGGAATTGGAACCTGATGCGGCTTGAGGCCGCCATCGGGACGATCGTAAAGTTCCAGCTTGATGGCGATGCGCTTCACGAGAGGGCAGACAGCGAGAGTAACGGCCAGCGCAACCGCGAGCGGCCAGCAGTAGGCCTTGAGCAGGTCAACCGTCGAGCCGGCAGTCAACGTCAAGGCAGCTCCTCAGGCCCCGGACTTATAGAAATCGAGAATGGTCGCCGCCACGCGCTCCTGCTGCTCGGTGGTGAGCTCCGGGTAAATCGGAATGGCCAGGATGTCACGGGCCGCCGCCTCGGCGTTTGGACAGTCGCCGGGCTTGCCGCCCAGGGAGGCGAAACACTCCTGCATGTGAAGCGGGACGGGGTAATAGACTTCGTTGCCGATGCCATGGGCGTCGAGGTGCTTGCGCAGCTCGTCGCGCCGGGGCACGCGAATGCAGTACTGATTGAAGATGGAGATGTTCGACTCATTGATGACGGGCGGCCGAACCACGCTCCCCGCGAAGAGCCCACCATATCGGCAGGCGTTTTCGCCGCGCTGCTTCGACCAGCCGGACAGATACTGCAGCTTGATCCGCACCACGGCGGCCTGGAGGGCATCGAGCCGGAAATTGCCGCCGATCCACTTGTGGTAGTACTTCGGGGATGCGCCATGGTCGCGGAACATGCGGATGCGATCGGCGAGGTCGGACCTGTTGGTGCAAACCATGCCGGCATCGCCAAAAGCGCCGAGATTTTTGCTGGGGAAAAACGAGAGCGTGCCGACGTCGCCCATCGAACAAGCCTGCCTGCCCTTGTACGTGGCGCCAATCGACTGAGCGGCGTCCTCCATGACGGGGATATTGCGAGACTTGCCCAGGGCCATAATCGGGTCCATGTCCGCGCACTGGCCGAAGAGATGCACCGGGATGATGAGCTTTGTTCGCGGGGTGATCGCCTTCGCGATGTAGTCCGCCGTTGTGTTGCAGGTGTCAGGATCGACATCGACAAAGACGGGCTTGGCGCCGAGTCGGCTCACGCAGCCGGCCGTGGCGAAGAAGGTGAAGGACGGCACGACAACCTCATCACCCGGCCCGATGCCCATGGCCATCATGCTGCACAACAGCGCGTCGGTACCGCTGCTCATTCCAATGGCGTACTTGCAGCCACAGTAGGCGGCGATGGCCTCCTCACAGGCAACCACCTCAGGGCCGCCGATGAAACGCTGAGAATCGCAGACGGCGTCGATGGCCCTGCGTATCTCTTCTCGGATGGGAGCGTACTGCCCCTTGAGATCGAGCAGCGGGATGGGAGTTTGAACGGCGGGAGGCTTCATGGCGGCGGTTGTCATGGAATGGAGTTCCAGTGCCAAAACAGGCGGTCGAACGCTCGACCGCGACGCACAGATATAGATGTAAAAGGGAAGCGTGGCAAGGCTTATGGGAAACCTGCGATTCCCGGCTTATGGGCCGTCAGGCGATGGACGATCAACGGGGGCAAGCGACCCGCGTGCCTCGAGAATGGCGATGTGGCGAACCAGGAGCGTGACGTCTCGGCGGAGACGGCGCATGCGAAGGTAGGTCATCCAGAAGCCCACCATCATGACCAGGACACCGCAGTAAAAGACGAGGTCCGCGCCGCGGTCGATATCGAGGGCGTTGGCGATGTCCTGGGTGATTTGCGGCCTGATGGTGGCCACGATCGCAGCGAGAAAAATCGCGGACCATGCAGCGCCCTCACGCCTCGTGGCCCAGCCGCGGAACATGGCCGTGAGGCTGATCAGGAGTAACAGACCGAGGATGCTGACGGCGATGATTTGATATCCATTCATCGTACAACCCTTCCGAGCAGATAATGCCAGGCGATTCGTAACGCGCCACGGGTGGACTGCCCTTTTGCGCGCGAGTACTCGGTATAGCGAATGGTGACGGGAACTTCTCTGTAGGGCAGACCGCTGCGGTGAATGAGATCGATCAGCTCGCTCGCGTGGGCCATGCCGTCGAGCCGGATGTGGATTCGCTCGGCCGCCATTCGAGAGAAGGCACGCAGTCCGTTGTGAACATCCGACAGATTGACGCCGCTGGTGAATCTGGTGAAGAGGACGCCCAGCTTCAAGGTCATCCGTCTCGATGCGGGAAGATCGATCGCCTCGCCGAGAAAGCGCGAGCCCATCGCGATCTCGCAATCGCCCCGAAGAATGGGCTCCAGCAGCCGGGCGATGTCCGCCACATCGTGCTGGCCGTCGGCGTCGAATGTCACGATGTGGCTGGCACCGGAAAGAAGAGAAAACTCGATGCCGGTCTGAATCGCCGCGCCCTGGCCCCGGTTGATCACGTGGCGCAGGACGATGGCACCGGCGGCCTTGGCAGCTTCACGCGTTTGGTCTGTGGAGCCGTCATCGACGACCACTACATTGGGGTAGTCTCGCTTGAGCGATTCGACGACCTGGCCGACCACTTCGGATTCGTTGTAGGCCGGGACGACGACGAAGACCGAGACATCTCCCGTTTCTGGTCGGCGACCGGCAGGATTCTCCGAATTCTTGTGCATGGTTCTTGCAATTCTCGGACGAACGTCATGTGAGTAGTCGGCACCTGATGCTACCGCACCCAAACGCGCGAATCCACATCGAAGTGGTGGGGCCCTGGGGGTGCAAATCCATGTTACGAGACGTACACTCCTCGTGCATGATGGCATCGACTAAGTCGATGGGACCGCGCGAGGATCAAGGCTTGCAGTCTCAATCAGTAAATGACGGCAAACGGCTGCAGCTCGTCGCGTCCGTCGGGCTGGCGCTTGCAGTCATCGCCTGCTACGTCAACAGCTTTGACGGGGCCATGCTGCTGGACGACAACCTTATCGTCGCGGCCTCGCAGTCAAAGGGCTCGTACTCCTTTAGTGACGCGATTCACTCGGCACGCCCGCTGGTCGATATTTCGTTCGCGCTGAATCATGCCATCGGCCAACTGGAGCCGCATGGATACCATGCAGTGAATCTCGTCATTCACGTCCTGGCGACACTTGTCCTATTCGGTCTCGTTCGGCGGAGCATCGCGCTCGTCAAAAACAAGTCCTCAGGCGTTGGCGACCCGGCATCCAACGACAGTCTGCGTGCGCCAGACTCCACGCTATGGACCGCATTTGCCATCGCACTGCTGTGGGGAGTCCACCCGATCCAGACCGAAAGTGTGACGTACATCATCCAGCGCAGCGAGTCGATGGTGGGGCTGTTCTACCTGCTGATGCTCTATTGTCTGGTTCGCTCTGCCACCTCGGCGCGCCGGACCGGCTGGGCGATTGCGACGGTCGCCGCCTGCGCATTGGGAATGGTGTGCAAACCGGTGATGGTAACTGCGCCGGCGGCGGCGGTGCTCTATGACCGCGCGTTTTTGGCGGACAGCTGGCGGGACGTTGTGCGGCGGCGCGGATGGCTGCATCTGGCGCTTGGGGCGACGTGGCTCATCCTTTTGGGGACAGGCGTCTTTCACGGCGTGTTCGCAGGCGAGCCTGATGCAAAACAGACTGTCGGGTTCTCTATTGCCGGCATGACGCCGACTCAATATCTGCTCACCCAGCCCGGCGTGATCCTTCATTACCTCAGTCTCGCCATTTGGCCGGATGCGCTGTGCCTGGATTATCAATGGCCCGTCGTGAGTTCACCCGGCGAAGCGATCGGGTCAATCACCATCGTCATTGCACTCCTCGTTAGCTCGGTGGTCCTGTTCCTGCGGAGGCCGGCTCTGGGGTTTGTGTTGGTGTGGTTCTTTCTGGTGCTTCTGCCGACTTCTTCTTTCGTTCCGCTTAAGGATGTTATCTTCGAGCACCGGATGTACCTTTCGCTGGCATCGGTGTCGGTTCTCTTCGTGATTGGAGCGCGATGGATTCTCGGGCGATTGTGCCAGGCGGGCCTCTTAATTCCGTCGGCCGCGCGACCCATCGCCGTCGGGACGCTTCTTATCGTCGCGGCAGCTCTCGGAGCGCGGAGTTATTCAAGGAATCAGGACTATCACGATTCGATCGGCATGTGGTCTTCGGTTGTGAGCCGCTTTCCCGAGCATTCCCGTGCGCGAAACAACCTTGGGGTCGCATACTACGCATCGGGAGAATACGAGAAGGCCATACCGCATTTTGAGGCAGCGATTCGCCTCGTGCCGAACGATACCAAGGCACGCTCCAACCTGGCGCAGACGCTGCACAAGCTAGGTCGCAGCCTTGAGGCGGCGCAGGAGTATGGCAAGGTCGCGGAATTGCAGCCGGAGTCGTGGACAACGGCATTCAATCAGGGAAACGGGTATTACGAGGCCGGGCGCGATCAGGAGGCCATTGACGCACTGGCCACCGCGAAGTCGATCGACCCCGGGGAGATCGAGGCATATATCGTCACCGGCAATGCGCTGACGCGCATGATCCGCCACGACGAGGCGATTGCCGAGTATCAAGACGGCATCCAGTTGGCCAAGCCGTCCACGCCGCCTGCCGTCATGGCGAAGGCATACTTCAATCTGGCAAACACGCTCGCCAAGGTGAGCCGCCGACCTGATGCCATCGACGCCTATCGCGCTGCCGTTCGAAACGACCCGTCGCATTTCGCCGCCTATTACGGTCTGGGTTGGACCCTGCAAACAGAAGGTCGGATTCCCGAGGCGATCGACGCATATCGAGCATCGCTGGCCATCAACCCCGAATACGTTCCCGCGCTCAGGAGCCTGGAGACGCTCACGCGATTGCAGGACCCCGCGAACTGATTACATTCCGTACATGGTGGACGAAGACGCTGTCACTCTTGTCATTCCCGGTCGAAATTGCGCAGGCACGTTGCACGACTGCCTTGAGGCCGTCATCACCATTTTGCAGGCGGGCCGCTGTAATCTGCAGGAGATTATCTTCGTCGACGACGACTCGACCGATGCGAGCGCTCGCATCGCGGGCGAATTCCCTGTGAGGGTCCTGACCGGTTCGGGCGGAGGCCCGGGCGCCGCGAGGAACGTCGGCTGGCGGGCGGCGACGACGCCGCTGGTCTGGTTTATTGACTCGGACTGTGTCGCGAGGCCGGACGCGCTGGACCTGCTCCTTCCGCACCTTTCCGATCCGCGGGTCGGCGGTGTCGGCGGCAGTTACGGCAACATGTGCCCAGAGTCGCTGTTGGCCTGTGTGATCCATGAGGAGATCATGCTGCGGCATGCACGTATGTCGTCACGGGTGAATTTTCTCGGGGGGTTCAACGTCATTTATCGGCGCAATGTGCTCGAGCAGGTCGGGGGGTTCGACGAGGGCCGATTCAACGGCCGCGGTTCGCCGGGTGCGGAGGATGCGGAACTGTCGTATCGCGTGGCGGCGGCGGGGAATGAACTGCGCTTTGAGCCGCGTTCGCTGGTTCGGCACTTTCATCCGAAAAGGCTGTCGCGGTATCTCCGTTCTCAGCGGCATCATGGCTACTGGCGAGTTTTCCTGCACATTGCCCATCGCCATACGGCCATGGGCGACGACTACAGCACATGGGTGGATCATGCGCAGCCGCCGCTGGCCATCTTGATGCTCGCCTGCCTGCCGCTGCTGGCGACTGATCGCTATTGGACGATACCCGTGGGGCTCGCCGGGGGACTGGCCGCACTTCAACTGCCCCTGGCTATGCGACTGTTCGGGCGGATGCGGAACGTTCGATACCTGGCGTTTGTTCCGATTGGTTTCCTGAGGTCGATCTGGCGGGGCATCGGCATGGTGCAGGGTGTGGTCGCCTACTTGCTAACCTCAAAGGCGCATCGTACGGGGAGCGGTGCGTAAATGTATCTTTCGCTGCTCTTCTGGCCGCTGCTTTGCCTGCCGGGCTATGCGATTGTGCGTCGCGTGGACCGGGAGGAAGCCGACGCGGGTTTGCTCGGCGTCATTGCCGTGTCATTCCTGGCGGTGCTTGCGGTCTTATCGCCGGTAACGATCTTGTGCTACGTCCTGCATGCGCCGGTTGTCGTGCTTTGCGCGGTCATCGTCGCAATGATCGCATGGGGGATCATTGACCTGAGTCGTGGGGGCGCGTGGCGGGAGATCGGCAGGCTTTGCGCTGGCGTCATCCGCCTGGAGGCGCTCATCGTCATTGCTGATGCGGTCATCGGCCTGCGGATGGGGGCTTTTCTTGGGGGCGATGCCAAGGTGCACCTGGCGAGAATTCGATTCCTGCTGGACCACGGCTTGTCCAACACCGACCCCTACATGGCGGAGCCGTTTTTCTTCCCGCTGTATCACACGAATATCATCCACGCCTTGTATGCTGCTTGCGCGAAGCTTTTCGGGACGGATGCATTTGGCGCGTGGTTCGTCAGTTTGGCGTGGGGCAAGCTTCTTTGCGCGTCCGGCGCGTATTATCTTGCGTGGCGAGTCTTTGGAAGCAGGTGGGCTGCATGGACCGCGGCGTTGTTCTGCGTCGCGGCACGCGGGCCGACTTCGTGGGCCATCTATCCGAACCAACTCGCGCCCTTCTGGCTCCTGCCGATGATGCTGGGATTCGCCGCTCAATCGCTTAAGTCGCAACGCGGCAATCACATTGCGATCAAGATGGCGGCGGCGGCCCTGGTCATGGGGCAGACTCACGGGCTTTACTCGGTCTTCGCGGTCATGACGCTTGGACCACTTTTTGCCGGACGATGGATGTTTGCTGTGATGCGGAAGGAACCTGTCGGGCGACGGTTTGTCGTCATCGGTTTGACGTTGTTGGTTGGTCTGCCATTTGTTGCGGTCACGCGCTGGACGACGAAGATGGGCGCTCCGCCTACCGACGGAGCAGCGGCGCCGCCCGTGCCGGCGGGATTCGTGACGCGCGAAGACGGTACGCTGACGCGAAGCCCATCCGCGGTGCTTGATGCCTTTGGCGGCGTTCCCGGCGCTATGGTGTTTGCCGCCGCGGGCGTTTTGATTGTCTCGGGCGGGCGCAGGCGGGAGGCGTGGGTGGTGCTGGTCCCGATGGGAATCTGCGCGCTGCTGCTGGTGATACCGCTGGTCTGTTCGTTTCTCATTCAAAAGGCGGGCGAGGCGTGGGTGGTTGAGCGGCTGGACGCATTTTTCATCGTGGGGTATTGCGCGCTGGTTATTCCGGCATTCGTACTACGCATCGAGCCGCTCATCAAGCGACGGTTCTTGTGCTCGCTCCTTAGCCTCCTCGCACTGCCTGCTGGATTGCTCTACGCCCGACACGAGTCGCCGCTCACGTGGTCGGAGACGATCAAAGCAGCGGCGAAACCGGCCGAGGAACGACTCGGCTATCTATATCGGATGCGACAATTGCGCGATTTTCTGGCGGCGCATGTTCCGCCCGGCGCGATCATCATCGCCGACCCGTTGGAAGGCATGGACCTGGTACAGGTGTATGACTGCCACGTTGTCGTCTCGATCAGCGCCAGCAATGGCGTGCCGGATATGCAGGCGAGATTTGAGGATGTGCAGGAGATGATCGCGCCTCAGACGCCGTGGCCGCGACGGCGGGAGTTGTTTCTGAAGCGCGGGGTCACTTTCTTCTTTCCCATGAATTGCCCGATCGAGTGGACGGTCGGGCATGTCGCGGAGTACTGGCTCCAGCGACCGTGGGTAATTTCGCGGCTGGACCTGTCTGAGTCCGCGGCATCGGCTGCGCCGTGAGTCGCTGGTTAATCAGGGTTTGTAGAAAATCGCGGTGTCGGTCACGCCGCTGGTCGTCCAATCCCGTCGCCATGTCGAGACGCGATGCTCAAACCGAGCCCAATCATCGCTGACCGGGCCTTGTGCCGGCCGGCGGCTGTTGGGAGCATGAGAGTCGCACGGGAGGTACCAGTTTATGTTGTCGATGATCATCATTCTGCCGGGACGGAGTTTGTCGATCGCTTCGTTGGCACAGGCCGCGCGGTACACGCCGTCGACGAGGACGAAGTCGAGGCTTTCGGCGGCGAAGTCATCGAGGACTCGCAGGTAGCCGGTCGTCGCGGCCTCCTGCTCGCAACGATCGACCTCCTTGAGCAGATGCGCGACGTTGGAGATATCATTCGCCGCGAGGATTGCGGAGACTTTCTGGAACCATACCGGGTCATGTTCAATGCTGGTCAGGAATCGAACCCGGCGGGCCAGCCACAGCGTGCTGCGGCCCGAACCGAATTCCAGGCCGACAAAGTCGTTCTGTAATTGGCTTTGCAGAATCGCGTTTGCTGATTTCGTCAGCCAGGGATGGTCGGGATGAAGGCGCTCGTAGAATTCCAGGCGAAGTCGATCGACGAGATATCGCGGGGTCCAGTGCCTGTAGGATCGGCGATGCACGTGTTTGCTCCGATTACATGATGCGCCGATTGGGTGGCAACGGTTTACCGAATCGCCGGCTTTCATTATCGTCAAAGAAGCCGGCCGGCTCCACGGCCATTTCGACCAGCGGGGTCAATCGTAGACGCACCGCCGAGGGATCAGATTCCGATGGTCAGTGTTGTCATCCCGACCTGTAATCGACGTACGATTCTATCGCGATGTCTGGCGGCACTTGCGGAACAGACCTTCACCGACTTCGAGGTCATCGTCGTCGACGACTGCTCGACCGACAACACCATTGAGATGCTGACGTCATTCTCGAACGATCGACCGTCGCTTCGGCTGCGATGGCTGCGTAACGAGCGGCACGCCGGCGCGAACGCCGCCCGGAATCGCGGAATAAAGGAGGCCCGCGGCGAGATTGTTGCATTCCTCGACAGCGACTGCATTGCCGAGGCGGATTGGCTGGAAAAACTCGTCGCCGGGTTCGACGCGGACGATGTCGCGGCCGTGACGGGTCTCGTCACGGAGCCACCGCCGGAAAACGTGTATGAACTGGCGCTCGCAGGCACCTGCCGGGTGCATGGACGCGGCGATGCACCGCGACTGGTAGGCGGCAATATGGCGGTGCGCCGAGCCCTGTTAGCAGGACATGGGTTCGATGAGGACGGACAATGGCGATCCCAGTTGCGCGGCGAGTCGGTCGATTCACCGGTGTGCGATGAAGAGAGCCTGTTTCTCATGTTTCGCGCTCAGGGACGCCGAATGCGCGTCGTGCCGGAAGCAACGGTGATGCATGTGCACGCTTATGATCGGATGAGTTTCTTTCGGCATGCCCTGGCCGGGGGAAAAGCCGCCGCCTTTCTCGTGCACAAGTATCGCCTTCCACCGCGAGTCGACATCCTGCCGCTCCTATTCGCATACATCACGGCTCCCTTGGCGTTGACGACTGGACCTGCCCGGTGGACTCCGTTGGTGTTCATTGCAGCCTCGATTGCCGCCATCGGGTTTAACGAACGGACACGAAAGGGTAAGTCTACCCTCCAGACATTATGGCTGTTACCGCTGATGTTGCTTTATTATCACGTTCGCGTGTTTGCGTATTTCCGCGAGTCGGTGCTTTTATCGCTGCGAATAAAGCGAGTCGATCGGGTTCGATTGCGGGGACTGAGTTGAGAGAGTCGTTGTTCGACAGAATCCGTGGCCTTCTCGATGAGCAGGCCGTGACCTACCGCACAGCCTCTCACGGGCCGACGCTGACCTCCGAGGCATCGGCCGAGGCCCGGGGAGAGGACATTCGGATCGGCGGCAAGGCCCTGCTTATTAAGACAGGCGACGTATTCAGGCTGTTCGTGCTGAGCGCTGCTGCCAAGCTGGATTCTGATGCCGTACGAAGGCTGTGCGCCGTCAAAAAAGTGCGATTCGCGACCCGGGAAGAGCTCATGGAATTGACCGGCCTGGTGCCCGGCAGCGTGCCTCCGTTCGGGCCGCCTCTCCTGCCGTTTGAATTATTCGTGGACGAGTCGGTGGCTGCCAAGGAGCGTATTGCGTTCAATGCGGGAAGCCTAACGGACTC